>CAVULD010000001.1:0-1083181 GCA_963742225.1 uncultured Chitinophagaceae bacterium
TATTTCATTTGAGGATTGGATAACAAGATGCATTAATCGATTATTAACTCCTAAGCCAAAATACCGCCACGCACAGGCCATACAATGTCCGAGGACTTTACCCAATAGAACGTCCGGATTTCCGACAACGTTGATTGCCAAGACTATACAAACTTTTTAAGCATCTTGGGATTAGTCTCATTTTTATTGAAACCGAAAAATATCTTGGTTTGTACGTAAAATGTCCGTACATTCGGAAAAACATTTTAGCAATGAGCACGACTGCGGCAAAATCATCCCCCAAACCTCATGCAGGAAAAGCAAAACCTTCTGTAAAGAGAAAATTGCCTTTCAATGCAAAGCAGAGGGCCTATGCAAGATTTGATGCAAGGCTGCCCCATGAAATAAAGGTTTTGTTTGAAACAGCTGCCAGCATCAAAGGATTTAAGTCTCTCTCGGAATTCGTTATTCACTATACCTCAGAAGCAGCTAATTCGATAATTGAAAAGCACAAGCAGGTTTTATCATCTGAAAGAGATAGGTCTATTTTCTTTGATGCGCTTTTGAACCCACAAGCACCGAATGATGCTTTGGTTAGGGCTGCACGACGTCACAAGATTCAAGTGGCGAATAAATGACGAACACTATTTCCCTGCTATCATCCAGACATGATAGAAAACAGTTCGCATGTGGCAAGCCCATGTTGGATGCTTACATCCATAAGCAAGCTCGCCAGGATGTAGAAAAAAGGGTAGCCACCTGTTTTATCTTATCAGGGGATGATAAAACTATCAAGGGCTATTATACGCTTTCGAGCGGCTCGATCCCGCGCTCACTGATCCCTGAGGACATCATTCAACAGCTTAATCTGCCAAGGTATGGCGATATGCCTGTTGTATTGTTGGGCAGGTTAGCGGTGGATGGCAAATTCAGGGGCAAGGGATTAGGTGGGGACCTAATAATAGATGCCCTGAAAAGGTCTTTCGCATCTTCTTCATCTTCTATTGCAGCAATGGCTGTTGTGGTTGATCCATTGGATGATGAGGCCGAAAGGTTCTATTCAAAATATGGATTTATAAAATTGCCTGACAGCGGCCGTATGTTCCTGCCGATGAAAACAATTGAGCAGCTTCTTTCTTTGGCGCCTTAAATCATTCTTCTTGCCAGCCCCCTGCAACGTCCGAGGACTTTGCACAATAAAATGTCCAGATTTCCGACAACGTTGATTGCCAATATTATAAACATTTTTTAAGCATCTTGGGATTGGGTCTAATTTGAAATAGCAGAATAAAGTTTCAATAGATTGCTATTGCCATTAAATTGTTTCAGTACATTTGATTACGAAATGCGAATAGGAAAGGGATAAATTCGGGCATATTAATAATTTCCGAGCAAAACGATATTGATAGACAATTACTTAGAACTTAGGTTCGAACCCCGTCCGGTCCGCTGGAAAGAATCCTCTAAAACCCGCTCTGGTAGCGGGTTTTGCTTTCTTAGTTTCATTTTTTTGGCTCTTCAGCCATTATCCACAATTAGCGGATGTCAGTTCGACTCCGAAGGTATCGGACTACTCCCGCTACCTTTAAGGATATGAACGATCGTCTCAATATTTAATCACTGATAATTTTTCCTCAACTTAACGTAACACCCAACTCCAGCGCCTTTTTATATTTTTTATTGTTGAAGGTATAAAGAAAGGGCGCCCTGTGCGGCCCGATGTTTCGTTTCTCGTTAAGTTTGGTGATCAACCCAAGAAATGCAATCTTCTTCGGGAAATTTCTAATGTCCAGTTTCTTACCAAGAATAGTTTCATACACGGCGTGTAATTCAGTAAGTGTAAACTTCTCAGGCAACAGGTTTTGGGCGATCGGCTGATAATATAATTGCGAGCGCAAGGTTTGTAACGCATCTTTCACCATTTGGTTATGATCGAACAATAATGATGGAATTTTATCGATATCGTGCCATTCACATGAACGGTCCATGAATCCCGGCTGCGGTTTCGACAGTGAAAAATCTGTTATAGCGTAATAACCGATGGAGATCGTCTGATCAATTAACCAGCTTGATTTTAGTTTTTTCAATACGGGAATCTTAGCCAACCTGTCCAAATCAATTTCACTGAATTTTACGCGGTCTGGGCCGCCAAATGTTTTGTATTGTTGTAAATATAAGCCCTTTATAGAAGTTCTTTCCTCCACAATCCTGCTGGCGGCTTCATCCATAGTGTCGGTTCGTTTAATATATCCTCCTGGCAGGCAAAGCCCGTTAAGTCCTTCAAACTGCGAGAGTAAAATTTTTAGGCGGTGGTCATGATGTCACGTCCTAAAAAGACTATACACTAAAAACCTAGTGTATGTCAACAATTATCGTCAAAAAGGGGGATTCAGGGTATAAGAGATCCCACCGAATCTACGACAAGAGCTTCATTTTGGAGATTGTGCAGTCCATTGAAAGAGGGGTGCCCAGGAGCCACGTTACCCGGGAGCATGGGATAGGCCGGAGTGTTCTTTGCGGTTGGATGCGGGACTACGGCTCGCCGGCTTATCACGCCAGCAAGCAGGGTCATCTGAGCCAGCAGGAAAAAAGGACCATTGTCCGGGCGATTGAAGAGGGTCGGATGACCATTTACGAAGCCAGGGTAGCCTATCGGGTGAACTCTACGGTGACGATCACCAAATGGTTAAAGGAATCAAAGCGGGAAAATGCGGAACTTGTAGGGTCCAACCCCGTGCTTATGGCCAAAAAAAAGCAAGATCAGCAACCGGATCCCGATACTAAAAAGGCGCTGGACGAAGCGCTCAAAAAACTCGAGGAAGCGGAACTGAAAGTAAAGGCATTAAATACGCTCATCGATGTAGCCGAAGAGCAGTTTAAAATCGCGATCAGAAAAAAAGCTGGTGCCAAGCAGTCCTAAGAATGAAACACGACTACCCCTTTATCAGTAAGGAAGTCCTGTGCAGACTGTTTGGCAAGACAAGACATGCCTATTATGATCACCTGTGGCGTCACCAGGATCAAAGCCTAAAAGACGATATCATCCTGCAACTGGTGCAAAAAATCAGGAACACCGATTTGCCCAAGCTGGGAACCCGTAAACTACTGCCCTTGCTCAAGCCGGAGCTGGACTCCCACCAAATCCAGGTAGGGCGCGATTATTTATTTGATCTGCTGGCCGAGCATAAGCTTCTGATACGACGGCGCAAAAGAAAAGTCTTCACCACCGACTCCAAGCACTGGATGCGTAAATATCCCAACCTGACCCGGGGCCTGGTCATTACACGCCCGGAACAACTGTGGGTGAGTGATATCACCTATATCAGGATGCAGAGCCAGTGGGGCTATTTAAGCCTCGTTACAGATGCCTACTCCCGTAAGATCATGGGATTTTGCTTTCGCCCCGACCTGCTCGCCCTGGGTTGCCTGGAGGCGCTGCAAATGGCTTATGACAACCGAAGTTACGGGCAGCACCCGCTCATCCACCACTCCGACAGAGGAAGCCAGTATTGCTGCGAAGCCTATGTTAAACTGTTGGACTCCCAAAACGTGGCCATCAGCATGACCGAAAAAGGTGACCCCTACGAGAATGCCCTGGCCGAGCGGGTGAATGGGATTATCAAGGGTGAGTTTAATCTATACAGTAGCCAGGACAGTTTTGAAAACACCTACCAACGCATTGTAAAAAGCGTAACAGCTTATAATCAAATCCGACCCCATGGCAGTTGCGATAATCTAACCCCCTGTCAAGCGCATAAAAAAGAGGGAGAACTTACAAAAAGATGGAAAAATTACTCGAAATACCAACTTCAAAAACAACACCAGAACTTTATGGAAGAGGCGGGGCGGCTCCCACCACAGAGCAAGCCTCCGGCTCTTCCAAACAGCACAAAAAACAAAGAATTACCTTTAATTATCGACTTCGTATAGTCTTCTCAGGATTTATTCACTCATCTGTATAGTTAATCTAGGACGACACACTTTTGTATTAAAAACGGACATCATTGTATCAAAATCGAACTGATTAGAGTTTTTCAGAAAGATATTGCATTGTAAATCATTTGCGTACTTTTCCGGCATATGATTGGGTAGTTTTCCTAAGAAATCACAAAAAAATCAGCCATGATTCTACATTATATTAAGATCGCCTTGCGTAATCTCTCAAGGCAAAAAATTCTTGCTCTCATTAATGTATTCGGATTATCAGTTGGGATTGCGTGCTTTAGCCTCTTTCTTTTGTACGCAGTAAATGAATTCAGCTATGACGGGTTTCATAAAAACGGTAAAGACATATACCGGGTCATTAACTGGTATGCGGGCGACAAGGACCATGGGCCAGGTGGGGATGCTTCATCATTTACGCCCTTGGGCCCTGCTATGAAGCAAGACCTGCCCGATATTGAGAATTATGTGCGTTTCCAGGGAGGCTGGGGAGAACATTTCTTTAGAGTAGACAATAAGGTCAGCCGGTCGCATGTATCCTTTGCTGATCCGCAATTGCTCAAGGTGTTTTCATTTAAGTTAATTGCCGGAAATGCTGCCAACGCATTGAATGATCCTCATAGCCTTATTTTAACGCGCGAAAAAGCAATACAATTATTTGGCAGTACAGATATTGTGGGGAAAAGAGTAGATATCAAAATGGATGATCAGCAGGATCAATTTGATGCATTTAAAGTGGGGGGTGTTGTTGAAAATATACCTACCAATTCCTCAATACGGTTTGACCTGCTTGGGAATCTTGATTATGTGCTGGCTACTGAGGATGGAAAAGAAAGTGCCGGAAACTGGCATATGACGATCGGCATCGATACCTATGTTCAAGTCCGCAACGGAAGCCAATTAATGAACAAACCCGATCAGCTGGCAGGGTTCAGGCATAAATACTACGCAGATGAAGAAGCATTCATGAAAAAAACAGGCAGATGGGATGGCAAAAGCCCTTATCCCTTAAGTTTCAAATTACAGCCCCTTCCCGAAATGCATACCAGCATCAATGTGGATTCCGGGGCACCAGGCAGCACCACCAATCCAAAAAATCTCTGGATACTAATCAGCATTGCTGCCGGCATATTGTTAATTGCATGTATCAATTTTACCACTCTGGCGATCGGGCGCTCTGCGGGGAGAGCAAAAGAAGTAGGGGTAAGAAAAGTAATTGGAAGCGGGCGTAGCAAACTGATATATCAATTTCTTACAGAGTCCATGTTATTAAGTATTTTTTCCGGGTTGCTTGGACTCGTGCTCGCAAACGTATTATTGCCATTTTTTAACCGGTTATGCGCGAAGCAATTGAATTTTTCATACGGCCAGTTCCCACAATTGATCTGGATAATGGCCGGATTGATTGTTTTAGTAGGAATATTGGCAGGAAGCTATCCTGCTTTAGTGCTGTCGGGGTTCAGGCCTGTCGAGGTATTGAAAAGCAGGATCAAATTGGGGGGTTCAAATTTTTTCACAAAATCACTGGTTACTTTTCAATTTGTCCTTTCCATAGCATTAATTATGTCTACTGTCATTATTTTCATGCAACTACATTTTCTCCGTTCCAAGTATCTCGGACTCACGAAAGAAAATGTCATCGTGATCGATGCCGCTGGCGTTGATACAAAAAAGGTATATCCCTTGTTCAGGCAATTCTTACAAACAAAAGGCCCAATTATCGGCGTGGCGGCTTCTGAAATAGGTTTGGGAGAAGGAAAGGGGCAAATGGGGGGCAGCTACACTTTTGGCGACAAATCTTTTGGCGTAATAGAATACCCTGTAGACAATAATTACCTGAAATTGATGGGTATGCGATTGATTGCAGGACGAAATTTTGACTTATCCAGACAAACCGATACCGTTAATTCAATTATCATAAATGAAAACCTTGCCGAGATTGAATTGGGAACTACCCCAGATAAAGCCATCGGGCAACAATTAAAGGGGAGAGATAATACTACCAAGACAATTATCGGCGTAATAAAAGATTTCAATTTCGAGTCCCTGACCCGCGCTGTAAGGGCCCAGCTATTTACTATGCCTGGGAATTTCACCCCCACCACATTTTTCGTGCGAATCCGGCCTGGTGATCCCGGAACTGCGTTATCTCACTTGCAAATAGCCTGGAAGAAAATTGCCCCAGATTTCCCTTTTCAATATAGTTTTCTGGATGACGATCTCAACCGCTTTTACAAATCAGAGGAAAGGTGGAGCGGCATCGTGGGATGGGCAGGTGGCATTTCCATTTTTCTAGCCTGCCTCGGTTTATTTGGCTTGGCTGCACTTGCCGCAATCAATCGCACAAAAGAAATTGGCGTTCGAAAAGTGTTGGGTGCTTCTGTATCTTCCATTGTGCGTTTGCTATCACGAGATTTTCTAAGGTTAGTTCTGATCGCATTGCTGATAGCATCCCCTGTCCCCTGGTATTTCATGGACAAATGGTTGCAGAATTACGCTTACAGGATTGATATTGGCTGGTGGGTATTTGGCATCATAGGGATCATGGCAATATTGATAGCATTCATAACAATTTGTTTTCAGGCAATAAAAGCTGCAATAGCGAACCCTGTGAAGAGTTTGAGAACGGAGTAATCAAGAGGGTACGCAGGAAGATAGAATATGGATGTTGATAGCTAGAAGATTGACTGGTGAGGACGCCAACAAAGACCTCCGGGAAATAGAGAACTTGTTAAAAATAATCCCAAGATTTCGTATAAACTAGAAATACTTTTGGCATTTTGGCAAAAACCTCTCCTGACCTATCAGGAAGCAACTTCAGGGGATGTTGAAAAATTGATTCAAAAGATTAAATCTCTCCACCCATCACCAAAGGAATTACAAGTTGGAAACAACTTGCATTTTAGGAATGAATTCAAAAGAGCGCAGGACATATTGTTGGGGACCTTTCGTGATCGAACTCGGAGGATATCAGTCGGATATTTACCAATTATCGCATCCTTAACAAGAAAATTATGAATAGGTTGCTTTATAGAAAAGCTGGCGTTTCGCCGCGCATATATTTTCTGTCATCATTTGAGTGACTTTATCTTTTTCGAGGGTCCGCTTGTCCTAGCCATAGATACTCAGTTCCTAGGCTCTTTCTTTTTAAGAAACCTGCGTTTAATTTAGAGTGGTTATTTTATTTCGAACTTCGTAACTTCGCGGCATTTAATAACACAGATAAAATAATTTACTATGTCAGCGAAGGATGATAAGATGAACCAGTTTATTTCTGCCATGTTCAGCCTGAACAGTGCAATAAAATGCGAGTCGGAGCATTGTTGTCACTTATGTGGAGATGTCAATGAAAAGGAACTAATGATAATGGTCTTTGTAGGAGATAATAAAAGTGTCAAAATGAGCGAGATAGCCGATTATTTAAAGGCGCCATTAAGCACGCTTACAAGTATTGCAGATAAACTCGTTGCAAATAAATTCCTGGTGCGTCATAACTCTGATGAAGACAGGCGCGTGGTGAAAGTTGCTCTTGGTGAAAAAGGTCTGGAATCTTACAAAGCGTTTTTAACACGAAAGAAAGCAATGACAAAAAAAGTCCTTTCTCACTTCAACGAGAAAGAGCATAATACATTGATCAAAGACATCAGTAAACTTGCTGCCGCAATAGTGTCTTAAAAATAAAAGGCAAAAAAATTTGGTTATTAATTACGATCTTCGTAATATTGCACAATAGAATTAAAATATTATTAAAGCCGGCTCCTCTGCCGTTATCTACACCAAAGTAACGAAAAACGCCTACCCAACCTTTTCCACAATGGGAAAGGGTTAGATAGATCTTAGTAGGCAATACGGACAGTCATAAAATCAAATTAACCTATAAAATTTATAATAACTTCAATTAAAATATAGAAAAATGAACGAAAGTATATTAATAACCGGAGCAAATATTGGACTCGGGAAAGAGACTGCACGACAATTAGCATTGAAACAAGAAACAAAAAAGGTAATTCTTTTCTGCAGAAATCAAGTGAAAGCCGAGGAGGCAAAAAAAGAACTTGAGGAGAAAACGAAAAGAAAGATTTTTGAAATTATTATTGGAGATGTTTCTGATGCAAATTCTGTAAGAAAAGCGGTAGAAACCATAAAGGAACCTATTGATGCAGTAATTTTAAATGCAGGTGGAATGGTGGGGAAAACGGCTGCGAAACTTACACCTTCCGGAATGAATGACTTAGCTGCCACAAATATTTTAGGCCATGTAATTTTAGTGGAAGAATTAATAAAACATGATAAGTTGAAAAAAGCAGTACTATCAGTCAGTGCGGAAGCTGTACCAGGAGTAAAGATGCTTGGAATGAAACCGGTGGCAATGAAAACTTCTTCTGTAAATGAGTTTGCTGCTGTGCTTGACGGTTCATATTTTGGTAATAAATTTGATGTAACGCAAGCATACGGGTATGTCAAATATGCAGCAACTATGTGGACCTTGTCAATGGCAAGAAAATATCCCGACCTAAAATTTGTCGTTATGAGTCCAGGGAACACAAAGGGAACCCAGGCACCAAATAATCTTCCCCCGGCAATGCGATTTATGTTGAAGTATTTTATGATGCCTGTTGTATTCCCATTGATAAGGGGAATGGTGCACAAGTTGGAAGTAGGTGCAAAACGCTTTGTAGATGGCATTTCGGATGAGCGATATAAAAGTGGCGTTTTTTATGCAAGTAAAGAGGGTAAGTTATCAGGGGAGCTGGTTGACCAGAGCACTTTTTATACTGCATTGAAAAATACTACTTTTCAAGATAATGCAGATAAAGCAATTCACCGTTTTATAAAATAGGCTTGAAAATAATACCTTATTTGATTTCACTGCTACCAGAGTAGGAACCTGAGATGGACTCTGCCACTCAAATTATCAATTAACATAAATCAAAACAAAATTGAAACAACACGAAAACAAAGTTGTGGTTATCAGCGGAGGAAATAGTGGCATTGGCTATGGTATAGCCGACGAGTTGGCTTGATCAACAAATGCTATTGGAAAAGGGATAAATTCGGGCACTCAAATAATTTCCGAGTAAAACTTTATTGATAGACAATTAATTAGGACCAAGGTTCAAACTCCGTCAGGTCCGCGTATAAATAATTGCTTTTAAGGCCATTATAAAACTCAAAATGTTTAATAATTGCTTTTTTTGTGGGCTTCACACAAAAGTGATACAAAACCACACAAACACCTGCAAAATCTGCCAGCTGTAAATTATGCCAGATAAATAACGGTGATCCATATATGTATATGCATTTTTTATTAGCATCTATCTGGATGGAAATTCCTAGGCCCCGAATCAGTCCATGCCATATCTAATGTACCATGTTTCATATTAATTTACAGCCCATTTAATGGTCAGCAGTTTGCCGAATTGAATGGTCACCCCTTCTGAAATTTCAATATATCTCCTCTTGGCGGAAATCAAGAAATTATTAATTGAATAAGTGGCCCTCCGCGTGATATTTATCACTATTTAATGCAATTCCGCGCTTTAATTTGCAACCGAAATAAATGCAGTATTATAGATATTAACAATGAAGAATGGATCATATTAAAAGACCTGAACTGGAACCGCTAAAGTGGATTTTTTTAAATTTAAAAGTAGCTAAATGAAATATATAATAGTAGGAGCAGTAGCTGGAGGAGCCAGTACTGCAGCCCGACTAAGAAGACTAAATGAGTATGCCGAGATCATCCTTTTCGAGAAAGGAGAATATATTTCCTATGCCAATTGCGGTTTGCCTTATTACATTGGGGATGTCATCAAGGATAGAAATAAACTATTTGTGCAAACTGCGTCTGCATTTTACAAGCGGTTTAATATTGATGTGCGAGTCGGGACTGAGGTTACTGGCATCGATCCTTTAAAACATACGATAACAGCTATTAACCATGCAACTAGGGAAGTATACGAAGAAAAATACGATAAATTGATCCTGTCCCCGGGTGCAGAACCCCTTCGCCCGCCTTTACCGGGAATCATGAGCGAAGGCATTTTTACGCTGAGAAACGTGAATGACACGGACTACATCAAAGCTTACATTCACGAGAAAAAAGTAAAAAACATATTAATAATTGGTGCAGGGTTCATTGGCTTAGAAATGGCGGAGAATTTCCGTGGTCTTGGTCTAAACGTAACCATCATTGAAATGGGTAATCAAATCCTTGCACCGGTAGATTTCCCCATTGCAGCTATTGCGCAACATCACATTAGATCTAAAGGAGTGAGCCTTTTGCTAAATACTGCTGTAACTGGATTCTCAAAGAATGGAAATCAAATATTAGTGACCGTAAATAACGGCGCAGTTCAACAGGCGGAAATGGTTCTTCTGTCAATAGGTGTTCGTCCGGATACCAGACTTGCCTTACAGGCAGGTCTTAAAATAGGATCTGCCAAAGGAATATGGGTGAACCAATATTTACAAACCTCAGAACCAGATATTTACGCAGTCGGTGATGCGATTGAGTTTGAAAATCCAATAACCAATCGGTCTATGATCACCTACCTGGCGGGGCCAGCCAATAAGCAAGGGCGAATCTGTGCCGATAATGTCGTTTTAGGCAACGTAAGACCTTATCGCGGGTCTATTAATACTGCTATCGTTAAAGTGTTCGATATGACTCTTGGTACGACAGGTACTGCTTCCAAACATTTAAGTGCAGCCAATATAAATCATATAGTATCCACTACTCATAACGGTTCACATGCGGCCTATTATCCAGGTGTCAAACAAATGACCATTCAGATTGCATTCTCGCAAAAAAATGGGCAAATACTAAGTGCTCAAATTGCAGGATACGATGGAGTTGATAAACGGCTTGACATTCTAACTTCCTTCATTACCCAAAAAAAGACTATTTACGAACTAATTGAATTTGAGCAAGCATATGCTCCACAATATTCGTCAGCCAAAGATCCCGTAAACATGGCAGGCTTTGTTGCGGAGAACATATTGCTTGAACGGTTAAATATCTTTTATTGGAATGAAGTGGAAAACATTAAAGTAGATGGTATTTTGGTAGATGTTCGCCGAAAAGATGAATTTGATGCTGGTCACATAAGCTCCTCGATCAACATACCCGTTGATCAAATCAGAACCAGGATGAATGAATTACGCAAAGAACAAAAACTCTTTATCTATTGTGAAGCAGGATTAAGAGGGTACCTGGCCCAACGGATATTAAAGCAGCACGGATTTAAGAATGTAAAGAATCTATCAGGTGGATACCAATTATGGAAAATATGCTCCGAGGAACTCGGCTTAGTAAGACAATAGACTATTTCCACTGGTAGTATTTAGTTCTTTGTGTAAATAGTTATAGAGTAACTGTATTAGAGTTAACCACCAGGAAGGTGGAGGTAGCAAAAATGCTCCTTTTTTATTAACTTCAAATACAGTTTTTTATGGACAAAGACGATCAACCACTACAACTTCCCAAAGACTTCTTCAAGCAATTCAAGAACAAAGAGGAGTTCCAATCCTTTTTCAATACCCTCTTTAAGCAGGGGGTAGAAGAAATGCTCAAAGGCGAGCTGGATCAGCATCTTGGATACGAGAAGTACAGCAAACAGGGCCACAATACGGGCAATAGCCGCAATGGTTCCTACTCCAAAAAAGTTAAGACCGAATCCCTGGGAGATATGGTGCTCAATATTCCGAGGGACCGCAAAAGTGAATTTGAGCCGCAGCTTGTTCCCAAAGGATCCCGGATGAGCGATAAGCTGGAAGAAGCCATCATTGGCATGTACAGCCGGGGCATGACGACGGCCGATATCTCCGACCAGGTGAAGGAGGTCTACGGGGTGGATGTGAGCGAAGGCACGGTGTCCAATGTGACCAACCGGATCCTGGAGCATGTAAAGGAATGGCAGAACAGGCCACTGGAGCGAGTGTACTACACGGTCTGGATGGATGGAATCGTGCTGAAGGTGAAGCAAAATGGCAAGTACATCAACAAGTGCATTTACCTGGTAATAGGCTTGAAAAAAGATGGCCTGAAAGAGGTCTTGGGGATGTGGATGGCGGAGACCGAATCGGCTTCCTTTTGGATGGCTGTGCTGACGGATCTGAAAGCCCGCGGGGTGGAAGATATCCTGATTGCCTGCACCGATAACCTGAAAGGCTTTACCGATGCCATTAAAGGCGTTTTCCCGGATACCATCACCCAGCTTTGTATCGTCCACCAGATCCGCAACAGCTGCAAGTACGTGGTCTGGAAGGACCGCAAAGCGTTTTGCGCCGATCTTAGGGAGGTCTATGCTGCCGCGAACAAGGAAGCCGCCGAGCAGGCCCTCCAAGACCTTAGCAAGAAATGGGAACACAAATACCGTCATGCCATCCAGTCCTGGAAAAACAACTGGGATAACCTGACCAGCTATTTTGATTTTCCGTTGGAAATCCGCAAAATCATATACACGACCAATGTGATTGAAAACGTGAACCGGGGAATACGCAAGTATATCAAAACCAAGGTTCAGTTCACCGATGACACAGCTGCCCAGAAAGCAGTTTACCTGGCGCTTATGAACATCGAAAAAAAGTGGAATATGCCCCTGCACAACTGGGGACTTGTGCTCCATCAGTTCGTAACTATCTTTGAAAACAGATGTAGGCTATGATGCAGTTGCTCTTTGAGTATTTACACAAATTATTTTACACTCTCTTTCCACTTATTGATATCCAATACTTTGTGTTCGCTTTTTTGATGCTGTACCAACTTTAACGCGAACCTATGGAAAGTCAAAATAAGGAATAGCGCTACTTTGATAAAAATATGCATGTTTAATGAGCCCCCCAGATCGTAGCTTGCCTATTTCTAAATTTTGATAATTGCAGAATCACTGGGTTTTCCACTTAAAATACCAAAAAACAAACTATTCCAGATTATACGTAATTTCTATTAAAGCTTAAATATAGAGGATAATGAAAGTAAGGTCTTTTCTTCTAGTCACCGTTCAACTGAGCTGCATCGCATTTTTCTTAATTACTGCGAACTTTTCATCGTTCCACTTTTTAAACTGGTTATTCCTGCTGTGATCTTTAGTCTTGGGTCTTGTTGCGCTAGTAGTAATGCCCTTAAGCAATTTCAGTGTGATGCCGGAACCAAAAGTCCGATCAACTCTAATCAAGAATGGACCTTACGCATACATAAGGCACCCTATGTATGCCTCATTGCTTCTATTTTGCCTATCATTTTTATTAAACTCCTTTACACTAACTAATCTTCTGACCTACATTGTGATAGCGATTGATTTGATATTAAAGATTAATAAGGAGGAAACATATCTAGCAACTACCCACATTCAATATTCTTCCTATATTAAAACCACAAAAAGGTTAATCCCTTTTATTTGGTAGCGATCATTCGAACAAGAGCTGCTTTACCCTTATGAAATTCCCCTTCATTTAATTCAACATCCATTTCATCCAAAAGAACGATTGTCAGGCTTCTAAAATCATCCCGCAGATCTTCAATGGAATATAGCATCGTTACATCTTTTGGTCCTCCAGAAGTGAAATTGATTTGCTTCTTTCCAAAGGCTTCCAAAATAAATTTTCCTCCCTCTTTCAAAGATTCGATCACTTTTTGGTGAAACACTTTTCGGACAGCTGGTTCCATGTGAACATAAATAGAAGCAATCAAATCATATTTCTTATCTGCATTAAAGTTATTGATGCTCTTTTCTTCATAATTAATGGACACATTTTCGCGTTTTGCCCTATTCATAGCTTTTTGGACCACAAATCGGCTGAAGTCAAAAGCATCCACCCTCCAACCATGTTTTGCAGCATATATAGCATTTCTACCTTCCCCTTCGCAGGGCAAAAGAAGAGAACTTGGAGTATTCTTATCTATGTATGCTTTAAAAAAAGTGTTGGGTTCGATGCCATATGCGGTCTCATTTTCCCCATATCGTTTATCCCAAAATGTAGATTCTGTAACACTATTCATTTTGTCATTATGAAGTGATAATCCCTTTCGAAAAATAGTAGGCCAATATATTTCGGTATCCCAATAATCCGGCTACTCTAATATAAAACTTTGTGATTGGAATAGTAATCAAGTTATGCATTAAGTACCTGTGGGTAGGTTAGGAGAGGTTCTCTGGTCGTTGATTCTCGCCAATTAGGATCAAATTTCACAAACCAACTAATCCAAAAACTTCGGGACAACCGCATTAGCAAAGGTTGGCATAACACTAACAGAACCGCATTAACCCCCATCCACCAAAAAAAACGGGTGTCTTCCAGCGAAAAGCCTATCAATATCCACCAAACTCCAAAGGTTGCAACTGAAAAAGCAACAGCCAGAGCGCAGCTCACATAGCCTGTTCCATAATAAAATCCCACTTCTATTTCTGTTGGTTGGCCACAGACTGGACACTTCTTATTCATTTTAACCATACTTCTAAAATCGTAGGGATTCGGTGAGCTGAATAACTTGCCTTCCCGACACCTCGGACAACGATTTTGAAATACACTGGCCAAATACAGATGTTTTGAAACACTAATTTCTGCGCACATTCTAAATACATATTAAACAATTACTGCGGCTTGCTTTTGCAAGTTTTCAACCCAATTACGGAATAAATCGGGCAGAAGCTTACAATACTTGTCAATAAAAAGATTCCTGCAAGGACCAATAAGACGATGCCAAGCGCACCAGTTACCGTATTGGTGAAATATAATGCTCCCATGATGATGGCAAGAATTACTCGAATGGCGCGGTCTGTTGCTCCCATGTTCTTTTTCATTTGGTTTACTTTTTTTGTGAATAAATAAGATGCAACAGTAAACTTATAACATGTAATCTTCGTACTGCGTGACAATAATCACGACGAGGCCCGATATTTCTTGGATGTCTCCAAGGTCCAGATTAGCAGCTTTTTGCTGGGTTATTAGAATCGATGTACTTATCCGGGGCATTTTCTTCACAACTCTCCTCCAGGCACCGCTTTGGACGGAAAAGCCCAGAAATGACAAAGACAGCGCCAAAAACAATGACGGGCCACCCCCCATTAAAGTGAAGGCCAGCCCAAAGGAATATTCCGCCAAAGCCCCAACGAAGCACCCGGCTAAACCAAATGACTACCCGAGAGTCTTTCTTGTTTTTTTCAGTTTTTATCAGAAAAGAAGATTTGTTGCATTTTGTTGAACTGAATATTCAACTACCCAGACTAATAACCTCATTATCCTCTATTCCATAATCCTTTGAAAATTAGTGTCTTATTGAAGCATATCAAACTGACTCGAAATGCCAAATAACAGAAACCAATTACTAAGTTCCAGGGTAGCTTGCAACCTTATCAATCAAAGTTTTAAGTTCCTTTGCCGGGACTACGCCACTTTGCCTCCATGCAATGTTCCCTTCCCTGAATATGATCAGTGTAGGAACCCCATGTATATTGTATTGAGCCGCCACAGCTGGGTTCTTGTCCACATCAACTTTAAGAATAATAATACTTTCACCAACCATTTGCTTGAGCTCTTTGAGTATCGGAGTCATCATTTTGCACGGCCCACACCATTCCGCTGAAAAATCAACCAAAACCGGCTTATCATTATGGATGATTTCAGAAAATGTTTTATTGCTTTTTTGTGTTTTCATAATGATTCTCTTTAAATAAGCTGAAAAAAAGTGCCCCAGCCAACCCAAAGTATATTGAACTGTTGAGAGGTTTAGAAGTAATCCTACAAGTTCCGCTAGCACAACCAACAAAATAGTAAAATGTGTACCCGCCGATCCCTCCCAAAAGAAAGCCGCTCAATATCCATTTATTTGCTACTATCCACTTCTTCATAACTTATTTCCTCTCTTAAGACAGGTTTTGAACTTGTAATTTGGCAGCCATTCACGCCACAACAACCTATGTTAGCGAGGGCCATCCCTGCAACAAACAAACCCGCCAAACCAAGCATTGGCTCTTTGGTGACTATAGCCTGCCACAAGGCATATAATCCAATTAATAACCGGACAACGCGCATAACATTCCAGCCACTTAGCAACTTTTTCATAGTGATCATTTATAATTTTCTTTCCAAACTATTCCAAGCTCCCCCGTTATACACTTCCAATCCACTAGACACCATAATTGATTTCGCCATACTGCTCCTGGCACCACTTCGACATACGGTGATGATTGGTTTTTGAAGCTTCTTTATTTCGCCCAGCTTACTCTTAATGCTATCCAGAGGAATATTTCTTGACCCCTTGATGTGACCGTCCCGAAACTCTCCTGGGGTTCTCACATCAATTATTACCGCTCCCTGTTTTACAAGTAAAGCAAAATCGGTATTATTTTTTCCAAATACTTTTTTTATGAAATCTAGCATATTCTTAAATTTTCAGTTTAGATACAATTTAACGTTTTGAATGCCACCTCCGTTGTAAACATTGCTTAGGCCGCCTTGCATTAATATACCTATAGCAATTGCACTTCGGGCACCACTCATACAATAAAGGACAATAGGTTTCTGCATCTTCTTCAACTCTTGGATATGATCACCAATTTTTTCAATTGGAATATTCCTCGCACCTGGAACGTGCTCTTGCTTATATTCTAAAGGAGTCCGCACATCAACCATTACAGCGTCTTTCGTTTTGAGTATTTCTTTTAATGGCGTCATAATAATCCGTGATTTAGGTTAGTTATCATTTTCGAGTCATAATTTATAACATGGATGTCTGATACAAGAAGTCAGTTACTTTGAAATTGCCACATTCTTTTAAAGCTTTGAAGCCTCCCTGTATATTTATTAGGTTGTCGAAACCCCTAGCCTTCAAAATAGAGATAAATATTACAGACCGGTAACCACCAGCGCAATGGACATA
The DNA here is from genome assembly GCA_963742225.1 of uncultured Chitinophagaceae bacterium. GTDB lineage: Bacteria > Bacteroidota > Bacteroidia > Chitinophagales > Chitinophagaceae > Puia. The sequence goes on from CAVULD010000001.1 coordinate 16,805, forward strand.
ATATTTTAAATTCTTGTTCAGCATAGTCATGTTTTCATTTATATAATCAAGTGGCGCATTTTGCGCATTAACAATATGTTCACTTTCATATTCACTGTTCTTTCTAACGTCAAGAATATGAATTTTCTGCTTTTGCATCTCTTTGCTTAATTCATAGACTTCTATGGAATGTATATGATCAATTTCTTTCCCTGCCTTCTTCCAAGCCTCGATTCCGCCTTTCAAATAACCAATAGTGAAATCAAATCCAACACGCGCCAAACGGATAATCACCTCCTCTTCTCGGCCTTCTTCCGCAATGATTAGAATAGGCTGCTTGATATCCGGAATTAGGGCGCCCACCCAAGGCGCAAAATTTCCATTTATGCCAATATTTATAGAATTGGGGATAAACCCTTGCGTAAAGACATCAGGATCCCTGGTATCCAGTACAATTGAACCCGTTCCGCTTGCTGCCGCTTCAAACTCTTCTGGTTCAAAGGCATGTTTTCCTCTTTCCAGTACTTTGCTTATGTTGTCATAGCCTTGTGTATTCATCAGTACGTTTAGTGGAAAGTAGCCTGGCGGAGGATTCAACCCTGTCAGCAAGTCTCTAATAAACTGCTCTTTTGAAAGACCTGCCTTCAGCGCGTAGTTAGTTGCTTTTTGATGGCCAAGCGTATCCGTAGTCTCTTTGCACATGTTTTTACCGCAAGCGCTTCCCGCTCCGTGTGCGGGATATACGACAATATCGTTAGCCAGTGGCATAATTTTATTATGCAGCGAATCAAACAAATGACTAGCTAGTATTTCTGGAGTAAGTTCAGCCTTCACCTTTTGTGCCAGATCCGGCCTGCCCACATCGCCTATAAATAGGGTGTCCCCCGTAAATAAAGCGGATTCCTTGCGGTTTTCATCCATTAGCAAGTAGCAGCAGCTTTCCATGGTATGTCCTGGAGTATGTAATACCTTTATAGATACATCGCCCAATTTGAATTCCTCTCCATCTAAAGCGATATGTGCCGGATATTTAGGCGAAGCTGTTGGTCCGTAGATGATTATTGCTCCTGTTTCTTTTGCGAGGTCTAGGTGTCCTGACACAAAATCAGCATGAAAATGCGTTTCGAACACATATTTTATTTTCGCCTGGCTTCGCTCCGCTTGCTCAATGTAAGGCTGAACTTCGCGCAAAGGATCAATTATGGCAACCTCTCCGTTGCTTTCAATGTAATAGGCCCCCTGAGCCAGACAACCCGTATAAATTTGCTCAACTTTCATATCACCCCATTTAGAAAGTAAAATTCAGCTACTAGGTTGGGGTTTTGCGTGACAGAAATCACGCTTGCGAAGATTGATGGAAAAATATTTCCCTCACTAGGATGTAGAGGCCCATAGCCAAAACAAACCAGCCAAAGCCTTTTTTGAGTTTGTATCCGGGGATTTTTTGTGATAATAGGCCGCCTGCCACAATTCCTGCAATCGCAATCAAGGTTACGGCGCTAAGAAATCCCCAATTCATATGGAAATGGCCTAGGTCACCCGTAAAGCCGATTAAGGAGTTTAGCGAAATAATGAGTAGAGATGTTCCAATTGCTTCCTTCATAGGGAGGCCTACCAGCAAAACCAGTACAGGAATCAGTAAAAATCCTCCTCCCGCCCCCAGAAGGCCGGTCACTAGCCCAATCATTACGCCATAAGACATTAGCTTAGGAACATGAAGCCTTTCTTCTTCGACACGATCTATAGTATCTTTTTGCCCATTGCGTATCATGGAAATGGCAGCAAATACCATCAACAAGGCAAATAGGATCATGGTCAGCATCGACTCAGTAACCTCAATTTGGCCTATTTTGAACAAATGGGCAGGTATTAATGGTAAAACTACCTTCCTGGTAATAAAAACGGTAAAAATCGAACTGACACCAAAAAGGCCCACAGTCTTTAGGCTAACCAAGCCTTTTCGCAAGTTATTGACTGCGCCAACCAAACTAGTGGAGCCCACTACAAACAACGAATAGGAGGTTGCTAATATGGGTGATAGTCCAAAAAGATAGACTAAAACAGGAACCGTCAAAATGGATCCTCCGCCACCAATAAGCCCAAGTGACAAGCCAATCAATGCAGAAGCTATATATCCAGCGATATACATGGAATAAAAATTTGCACTGCAAATGTCTGTATCCTTAAACCAGTTGTTCGTGACTGAAGTCACGTTAATCCATAGCTAACGCTAAGATCTCAATTTGTTGATTTTTCAATAGCCGAATATTGCCATTATCTGCCAATTTTTTCATAAGACGGGAAATGACTTCGCGCGATGAATTTAGTTCTTGAGCAATCTCGGTATTATTGATCAAAAGAATATTTGATCCTGTTGTTCTTTGTTCTCGTTTGAGGTAATAAAGAAGCCGCTCATCCATATTCCGAAAGGCAATATGGTCAATTGTCTGTAAAAGTTCTTCGAACCGGCTTCTATAAGATTCAAGCACAAAATAATACCAGGTTTTGTATTTGCGAATCCACTTGTCCATATACTCAAGTGGTATAGTAAGTACTGTCGTGTCAGTGATAGCCTTTCCCATCAATTCGCTGGATTGCTGACGAGTTGCACAAATCATCGACAGAGCACATGCCTGGCCGGGTTGCAGGTAATACATGAAATATTCGTTGCCCTCATTATCTTCCCGGTACACTTTAACCAACCCATTGATAACGAGCATAGTATACCTGAAGTATTGTCCTGTTTTCATGAGAGTTTCACCTGCTTTAACCTCCTTTACGGAGGCGTGTTCATTCATTTCCTCAAGCAGATCAGGCTCGAATCCCGGAAAGAGCTGATGGATCATTTCCTTCATAACACATTCATTTCATATAATTTAGGCAATGCTAAATTAAATTGAGGTAAAGTTACACTTTCGTCAAAACAGTTCATTTTGATTGCATTTTTTTCCCTACGCATTCATCACCACCATAAAAGAAATAATCCATTTTTTTGAAACTACCGATGTTCCACTTTTGCTTTTAGGCACCCTTCCCTTGTTGAATATTCCAAAAAATACAATTCATTATTTGCAAATCAGAAAGGTGCATCCCAAACATTCAAACGCTATGGATCAAATAAATAACTAAACAAATTCCAATTAGTACGATGCAAATCGTTAGCAGGGTAGAAAGCGAAGTGGAAGGGCGATAGCTATTTTGACGTATTTGTTGATTAATACGCCTAAATCTAAAAAAGGCAATAAGCCCGATCAAAACGCCAAAACCGACCAAGAATATACCCATTACTTCTGAGTATCCATGGCTGTATACGGTTAGAGTTTTTTGTAACACAAGGCCAATTTCTTTTATAAATAGAGTAAATTTTACCACCACAAACCCAAATGCCATAACTCCTATGCTCGTTCTTACCCAAGCAAGAAAGGTCCGTTCATTAGCCAAATGATTGCTCAGGTTTTCTATTGGTTCCGGTCTTGCTTGCTTTATTTGCACGCTACTAATTTTATTTCGAGTTATAAATTAAAATACGATTAAAGTTGAGTCAAGTTATTGATTAGTGAAAGGGTTATTGTTAGTTACACCGAATCTAATCCGAAGAAATAGCTAAATTGAACCCATTAAACAAAATAGAATTTCAAAAGTAGGTCTTTGTTCACTATCAGCTTCCATTTGCCTCAAACAAATGTTTTAACTCGTTCATTTTAATAATATGAGATACTTTATAGCCATTCATTTTATTTTGCTGCAATGTTTCTGCAGTCAACAAATAAAGGCGCAATTAACACAAACTCATTACTCAAAAGATGTTGAAGATAAGATTACCCAGGTTGAACATAACCTTGCTGGAAGGTTTAGGTTTACAGATTCCACATTCCATTATGAGTTATCGCAAAGAATGCAATTCTATAAAGTGCAGGGGGTAAGTATAGCCGTAATTCATAACTATAAAATTGAATGGGCGAGAGGATATGGATGCGCAGACTCATCTGAACAAAGGCCTGTCAACATTGAGACGCTATTTCAGGCAGGAGCCATGTCGAAATCAATTAACGCCGTTGGCATTTTAAAATTAGTACAAGATGGTAAGATAAATCTTACAGACAACATCAATCGCTATTTTAATACATTTAAATTCGACTCAGATAGCCTCACTCGTTACAGAAACGTTACCATGGCTAACCTACTCAGCCACTCTGCCGGTTTTACGGTTCATTATTTTCAAGGTTACGAAAAAGGAAGTGAAATACCTACCACTATCCAGGTCCTTCATGGGCAAAAGCCAGCTAATAACGAAGCCATAGTATCTCAATTCGACCCAGGAACCCGAGTGGAGTATTCAGGCGGTGGTATAATGATTTCCCAATTGATTGTAATGGATGTTACCCACGAGCCATACAATGTATATCAATGGGATAATGTCTTAATGCCATTAAGCATGACTAATAGCTTTTTTACCCAACCCCCTCCGGTTGCGAAATTAAGCTCTTTGGCTACAGGGTATGATGGGAACGGCAAGGAAATAAATGGCAAGTTCCATATTTACCCTGAAATGGCAGCAGCCGGTCTATGGAGTAATCCTACAGAATTCGCCAAATATATTATTGAAATGCAATTAAGCTATATAGGAAAATCTAACAAGATTTTATCGCAAACCATGACTCGCATAATGTTAACCCCTTATATTCATGGCACCACAGCTGGTTTAGGTGTTTTTATCGAAAAAAGGGGTAATGAAAGGTATTTCCAGCACGAGGGAGCCAATGCCGGCTTTAGTTGCAAATATTACGGCAGTCTAGTTGGTGGAGACGGAGTAGTCGTAATGGCAAATTCAGACAAAAGCCCAATAATAGATGAAATCATAAACAGTGTGGGTAAAGTATACGACTGGAAGGGCTTTTTCCAAAATGCACTTCATAAAGTAATCCAAATTGCCCCAAATACTCTAGCCGATTATGTCGGACAATATACGTTAAAAGACATTCTATTTACTGTAATTGAAAAAGATGGTGGTTTATACTTTCTTCAAAATGGTTACCGAGGATCGCAACTTTACTTTACATCAAGATCAGACTTTTTTCTTTCCGATTCTGAGATAGAAGGAAGTTTTACCAGAGACAGTAGCGGAAAAATAATTGGCGTAAACATTCACCAGAATGGATCGCTATTCAACTTACAAAAGCGACATAATTGATCTAGGTCAAAGATCAACTATGAAATCGTCCCTCGTAGAAAATATCCTATTTGGCACTCGATACAGCTAAATCAGCAACTACTAAAAATCCAATTCGAAAAAGAAAAACTTTAGCAAACCATTTCTTGATATAAAAATTCCGACAACTAAATCCACCGTAAACCTTTAGCAGCGATATCGACTCTTTTGAGCCCTCTACCCACCATTCATCATATTCGATAAGAAATTCCTCTTTTAATTCCATTTTAATAAACCCTTATCCCGATTATCTGCCTGATTTCCTAATTTTATATAACTTATCTGATTGGATTCCAAACTTATGGAGGAAGTAAAAATACTTTTGGTCGAAGATGAAAAAAAAATTGCTGAAGCCCTTTCTCAGGGGTTGACAGAACAGCAATATCAAGTGGATATGGCCTTTGATGGGCTAAAAGGCAAACACCTCTTTAATACCAACCATTATGATTTAGCTATCCTGGACATCAACCTTCCAGAAATGAATGGCTATGCCCTATGCAATTATATCCGTACCTATAATGAGAAGATATTGATCATCATGCTTACCGCAATGAGTACCATGGATGACAAACTAACGGGATTCAACGCTGGCGCCGACGATTATCTAATAAAACCCTTTGACTTTAAAGAATTATTAGCACGCATTAAGGCGCTTTTAAAGAGACTAAAGAAAGATAATCCCATAGGTGCCGTTCTAAAAATAGCTGATTTAATCATGCATCTGGATACCCGAGAGGTTACTCGGAATGGAGAATCAATTTCACTCACTGCTAAAGAGTTTCAATTGCTTGAATATTTTATCACAAATAAAAACAAGGTCTTATCGCGGGCAGACATAGCCATAAACGTGTGGGATATTGATTTCGACACCAAAACAAATGTGATAGACGTCTACGTAAATTTTCTTCGCAAAAAAATAGACAAAGATTTCTTCCCAAAACTGATTCACACTTACGTGGGTGTAGGATATGTCTTAAAAGAAAGCATCTAAAATGAAGATTCGACATAAAATAATGATACTATTTACACTCTTGGTAACTATAATAATTTCCTTATTAGCATTGTCCGTATATTATTATTCATCGCTGGAGAGACAAATAGTTTTTAATAACCGCCTTAAAAGCCGAGCTAATTATACTGCCCAGCTTTACTCCTTACTCGGCGACAGTAGTATAACAGTCCTAACCCGGGTGGATTCAAATTCCGTGACAGGCTCTTTACCCCAAAGAAGTATTGCCATCTTTACAAATCAAGGCAATATTCCTTTTAAGTTCGCAAATCTGGATACTCAAAAGCTCTCAGTAAGCAAGGACATCATCGCAAATGCCATTACCAAAGGCGAAGTCTATTTCCAGATCGGAAACCGAGAGGCGATCGCTTTAGAACATCATAGCAACAAGAAGTCTTTTGTAGTTGTAGTTGCTGCTTATGATGAAGACGGCCTGCAACGAATCGACCACTTACTCAAAATCCTGCTTGTAAGCCTTTTAGCAGCCATTATACTTACGGCATTTACGGGTCTTTTATTCTCCAGGAGGCTGTTAAAGCCCTTATCACAAATTATCAATGAAGTCAATGACATCTCATCTTATAATTTATCCCATCGAATAAAAGTCACTAGTGGCCAAGATGAACTGACTCAACTAGCTAATACGTTCAATGAACTGCTTGAACGTTTGCAAAAATCATTTGATACGCAAAAACGATTTATATCCAACGCGTCCCACGAACTATCAACCCCACTCACTTCCATTTCCAGCCAATTGGAAGTCACTCTACAAAAGGAACGAATCACATCAGATTATCACAAAGTTCTTTATTCTATAAGTGAAGACGTTTTGCACATGAGGGAACTTACGAAAAGTTTGTTGGAAATTGCCAAAGCAGACTCTCATGCTCATGTAGAACTAACCGAAGTACGTATAGATGAAGTATTACTCAAAATCACATCCGAAATAAAAAAAATAAATAGTACCTATCAAGTAGAATTGCATTTTGGAGATTTTCCGGAAGATGAAAAAGATTGTATCGTATTCGGGAACTTTGAACTGCTATATAGCGCAATAAAAAATATTGTCGAAAATGGATGCAAATATTCTCCCGATAAACGATCCCGCGTCGAACTCCATTTCGCAAATCGCAATCTTTATATAACCATAAAGAACCAAGGAAATGTAATAGCAGAAGAAGAAATACAGACGATTTTCCAACCATTCTTTCGTGGTACAAATTCCAAAGCGTTTAAGGGCTTCGGTTTAGGTCTGGCTCTTGCTAAATCCATTGCCAGGCTGCATAAGGGCAACATATCAGTAAAATCAGATAAGTCTCAAGGCACAATCTTCACAATTGAAATCCCTTCCTATAACGCAATCCAACAGGCCAGCTAGTTTAATCCCAAATTAATATTGTTTTAATCTTCGTTTAATTGTCAAAAAGTAAATTTGCCTAAGCGTCAATCGTTATTTTTTCCAATGATTAAACATTGATAGTATGATATCTGAATCACATAATACTAAATTGAACCAAAAAAAGATCTCGAGTTATTACAACTGTATCGTCTGCGGCGCACCCTTGTATTCTACTGATCATGGAAATGGGGAAGTAACTTATCATTGCTCCTCTGCCGAGGCCCGATTTTGGGAGTTTGAAAGAGGGTCGCCGGAACAAAATCAATCGATGAATCACTGGGATAAGTCTAGAAAGGAAATACAACTCGGCAGTATATATTAGCATAGACGGCAAAAAGGGCGATTTTAATGGGATTTTAATCCCATAGCATTAGTGTCACTGCTTTCCTAACTTATATTTGCAAATGTGAAAGGCTCACAAACATAATGACAATCAGAATCTAATGGTCATATGAATTTGCATACAGTTTTTCTTAAAATTTGCATTCACGACCCCTGCTTTTGCGGGGGTCTCTTTTTATTCTACTTATTTTGACACTTGAAGAATAAATTATAAACAAAAGGGCGATTGGAAAAGGTACTGTATCGAAGCCCAAATTGATAATACTAAAACGGAACCTTATCTAGAAACTATGCATCCGTTGTAAATCCAACTAACGCCGAAATTACCGAGGTTGCATCCTGTCATAAAACAATTTGTCTAATTTCGTGTCGTATGAATATGAAAAAAGCGAGTTTGGTATGGTTAATCCTTCTTGCCTGCGTCAATATTGGGCAAGGATCACTATCTGCATCGCAATGTGATAGTCCATTTTCTTTTGAACGCTTTGAAATTATAAGCTTTTCCGCATACAGTATAATAGCCCCTAACCTTGGACCTTCCATTTTCATCCAGATTTATCAAGAATCGATTTGGAGATATTCCACTCCTGCTCAAAACAAGAAAACAGAAAATAGGCACAAAAGAACTAGGGTAAGCAAAATTATTCTTGTGGAATGCATAAAAAACCCAAATGGCTTATTATTTGCTCGAAAAGACTGTTGGTCTTATTGCTACGGCTATATTTTCCTTCGTTCCATCTCATGTACACTTCTTAGGGGACCTCCTACGGTATAGCGTTTAGTTCCTTTCTTGAACGACTTCCATTTATTTGATAAAAGACGATCACATGTTTTTTGTATGCAAAAGAACGATACTATCGTTTCTATTCTTGTTAATGATTTTAGTAGGTAAATCAAATGCTCAGCAAAGAAGAAATTACAGCTTAAAAGAACTTATTGACTCCACGCAGCGTCATCTGCCCATTTTATTACAAAAAGGAGCCTATGTTGATGCCGCCAGGGCAGGTATTGTTGAGGCTCGCCATACTTTTTTGCCCAGCGCTTTGGTAGCCGATCAACTGAATGTGGGCACAGACAACTCAACCCCCGGATCCTACTTGTCATTTGGGGTCATTCCTTCTACTTCCAGCGGAGTAAAGTCTTCAAACGACTACCAATCCGCTATGGGTAATATTGCTCTATTGCAAAGCAATTATGAACTCGTAGATTTTGGCTTGAAAAAGGCAAGAATTAACAATGCCATGGCTTATGCTGATTTTAGCCAGGCTGATCTGGATAAAGAAACCTATCTATTAAAATGGCAAGTCGGTAAGCTTTATTTTGATATACTGAAAAACCAGTTTCAACTAGCGATCGACGGAGAAAATGTTGGCAGATATGCGGCTATTTATAGAGTGATTCAAGCCATAACGCAAAGCGGCATTAAAGCCGGTGCCGACTCATCTCTTGCCATGGCCGAATTATCCAAAAGTCGAATTACCTACAACCAGACGGATGGTGCGATAAAACAACTGCAACAACAAATGGCCTATTATACCGGGCTTCCTATGGGGACTTTTGACATCGATACGGCACAAATCAAAAATTATTTAGCTGCCCTAGATAGTATTTCCCGAGGAGGATATCCCAAAGACGTAACCAATCCACTTATTGACTATTATACAAAGCAGGAATCACTTTACAAGCAAAACGAGATCCTCGTTAAGAAAAGCTACTTGCCCAAAATATTCTTAACCGCAAGCGCTTGGGCACGCGGTTCCAGCATTGACGCCAATGGAAATTATAATTCCCTGACGGAAGGTCTTGGATATCAGCGATTCAATTACCTGGTCGGTGGTACTTTCGTGTACGATCTGTTTAATACGGTTCATCGCAGAGATAAATTGGCTATTAGTCAATATAATACGCTAGCCAGCGACTTTGACTTGCAACAGCAGGAGTTATCGCTCACCAATGTTCGGAACCAAGCAGATGAAGGCATCCGAACAGCCATAAAAAATCTTCTTGAAATACCTATTCAGATCAATGCATCTGAAGATACTTACAATCAGAAAATTGCGCAGTATAAGGCAGGAATAATAAACTTAATCGATCTCACTAATGCATCCTTCGTTCTTTATCGCGCTCAATCCGACTTCGTCCAGACCTTAAGTGACTGGCTACTGGCAAATCTAGACAAGGCGGCTTCTTCGGGCAGTCTGGATGCATATACCCAAACTTTCAAATAGCCCACTTATGGTAAGAACTGCTTTAAAAAGACCTGTAACCATATTAGTACTCTTCATAGGACTTTTATTGTTTTCAGTTTTGGCTATCCAAAATATCCCTGTTGACATTTTTCCTAAACTGAATTTACCTACTATCTATGTAATCGAGCAATATGGGGGCATGTCGGCTCAACAGATGGAAGGTTTTTTCGCCACCCGCATGCAAGACCAGTTCCTCTACGTCAATGGAATCAAGAACATTGAGAGCAAGAACATCCAAGGGCTTTCGCTGATAAAACTGACATTTTACGAAAATACCAATATGGCTGAAGCATCAGCCCAGGTAGCCCTGCAAGTCAATCGAACCATGGCTTTTTTCCCTCCAGGTGCCCTGCCTCCTCAAGTGGTCCGCTTTGATGCTTCTTCCCTGCCCGTGGGTGAGCTCGTTTTCAGCAGCAAAACAAAGGCATTGAAGGACATCTTCGACCTCGCCATCACAAGGGTTCGTCCGTTGTTTGCCACAGTCCCCGGACTTACCGCACCCCCACCCTTCGGTTCCAATGCGCGGTCTGTGGTGATCAACATCAACCCGGAGAAACTGCGCATGTACAATCTTTCGGCCGATGAAGTCGTCCAGGCAATCGTAAAGAATAACGCCATGACGCCATCGGGCAATCTTCGGATTAACAATATTATGTACGTGACATCCGTCAATTCGCTTGAATCTAAGGTGCAGCATTTTGAAGATATACCAATCAAAAGCAACGGAGCCAATTCGCTATTTGTAAAGGATGTGGCTAATGTGGCGGACGGGGCCGATATAACGGTAGATTATGCATTGGTAAACGGCATACGCTCCGTTTATATTCCAGTAGTAAAAACAGCCGATGCATCCACTTTGGAGGTGGTTCAAACCTTGCGCAAACGGATCCCGGAAATGAAGAGCCTTTTACCTGATGATGTGAACATCAGCTACGAATTTGATCAATCGATATTTGTAGTTAATTCTGCCGAAAGCCTAATGATGGAAGGAATATTGGGTGCCATATTAACAGGATTGATGGTTTTGCTATTTCTACGAGATTGGCGCAGCAGCCTGGTAGTCATTATTACTATTCCTGTTGCAGTGATGGGCGCTGTATTCTTTTTGGAGCTTGCAGGCCAGACCATAAACATCATGACCTTAAGTGGCCTTGCGCTAGCTATTGGGATTTTAGTCGATCAGGCTACCGTTACTATTGAGAATATCCACCAGCACCTGGAAATGGGGAAAAGCAAGCGTCAAGCCATCCTAGACGCTTGCACCGAAATCTCCTTTCCACTATTACTAATTCTTCTTTGCATCTTGGCCGTATTTGCGCCTGCCTTAGTAATGAGCGGCGTCCCCAAGGCCATGTTCCTCCCCTTGTCACTCTCCATCGCGTTTGCGATGATAGTCTCTTTTATATGCGCACAAACCGTGGTACCGGTTGTCTCCGTTTGGCTCCTAAAAACCGAAAAGTTTCAATACAAGCACCCAGGTTTTCATGGGCATGCTGGGTTGGCCTTGGATAACAAGGAAATCGGTGAAGTCAATTTACACAAACAGCAAGATCAACTGCATGAGGATGAGAACGATTTCTTCCAGCGAATCAAATTGGCACTAATCACCAGACTAGAAAAATGGATGCCAAAAAGAAAACTCATCGTTTGTGCGTACTTATTGGTAGCCTTTGGTGCAGCGGGAGTTTGCTATATGCTGATCGGAAAGGACCTTTTGCCCAAGACCAATACGGGTCAGTTGCAGTTGCGGATTCGCGAGCCGGATGGCACCCGGCTGGAAGTGACCGAACGGGCCACACAGCAGGTCTTGGATATCATCGATTCGGCGGTCCATCACCAGATTGCCATTTCCTCTGCTTATGTGGGCCTGGTTCCCAGCAGTTTCGGTTCCAGCAACCTGTATATCTTCAATAGCGGTACCCATGAATCCGTGATTCAGGTCGACTTGGAGGAAAAATATAAAGTAAATATGGATGACCTCAAAGAGACCCTGCGCAAGCGTATCTTGGGCAAATTTCCAGAATTAAAAATTTCTTTTGAGCCCATCGAGTTAACGGAAAAGATCATGGCACAGGGATCCGCCACACCCATTGAAGTCAGGGTCGCCGGCAAAAACATGGATGATATCAAGACCTATGCGCAAAGGCTGGTAGAAAATCTCAAAGCCGTGCCTTTCCTCAGAGATGTCCAGATTGCCCAGCCACTGAATTTCCCAACCATCAATATTACAGTAGACAGAAACAGATTAGCTTTGATGGGGCTTTCCATCGATAACGTATCCAAAAGCATAACCGACGTCACTTCCTCCAGCCGGTTTACCGATAAAAACCTGTGGCTGGATAATCAGACTGACTATACCTACCAAACCCAGGTCGAAGTACCAGAATACATCATGAATTCCGTTCAACAACTAGCTTCTGTTTCCCTGGTAAAGGGGCAAATGAGGCCAATATTGTCTGACGTCGCTACCATCCAAATCGACACCCTCCCCGGTGAGTACGACCGCAGTGGACCTAGGCGATACGTCACCGTAAGCGCCAATATCTTTAAAAAGGACCTGGCCAGCGCTACCTCAGCAGTTCAAAAAGCGATTGACAAGTTAGGTAAACCACCTACTGGCCTTGTCGCTGAACAAAAAGGAATGTCTTCCCTACTCATCGAGACACTGGATTCGCTCCAATCAGGACTCTTGGCTGCCATCGTAGTCATCCTACTTTTGCTTGCTGCCAATTATCAATCTTTCGGTTTATCTATTGCTGTGCTAGCGACAGTTCCGGCTGTCCTTTTGGGGGCGATGCTGATGCTACTCGCGACGGGAGCAACCCTCAACCTGCAGTCCTATATGGGCATCATTATGTCTACAGGCGTCTCAGTTGCTAATGCCATATTAATTGTAACAAATGCCGATAAACTAAGGCTTGAATACCGTGATCCTTTCAAGGCTGGGATCGTGGCAGCGAGCGTTCGAATGCGTCCAATCCTTATGACTAGCCTAGCCATGATCGCAGGCATGATACCAATGGCCAGCGGCATAGGAGATGCAGGCGACCAGTCGGCTCCTCTGGGGCGAGCCGTAATTGGAGGCCTTGCAGCCTCTACCTTCGCCGCTTTGTTTATAGTGCCTTTGGTTTATGGATGGATACAGGAAAGAGCATCTTTCAACTCAGTTTCCTTACTACCCGAAGACAATCCTAAATAAAAAACAATGTACAAAAAAACACTATTTCTAATTTTGCTTGTATGGATCTTTTACTCTGGGTGCACAGATAAGAAAGACCCTATTGTTCATTTGGTCGCTGCGTCGCCCAAATATGTTCTTGCAACAGCAGAAAAGAAAAGCGTAGACCAAATCTTGAAATTGCCTGCGCAACTCGCAGCCTATCAGGAGGTAAGTATATTCCCTAAAGTAAACGGCTATGTAACATCGGTAGCGGTGGATATTGGTTCTCATGTTCGAAAGGGTCAGCTATTAATGAAACTTGAAGCACCTGAACTTATTCAAGCGGTTGCTCAGGCGAGAGAACGGTGGGCCAGAGCCAAATCAGATTTTACAATAGATAAGGAAAATTATGAGCGTCTACATGAGGCTTCCCAAACACCCGGCGCTATTTCTCCATTGGACCTGGCTACGGCCAAAGGAAAGATGGACGCAGATAGTGCACTCGCCAACGCGGAAAGATCAAATTGGCAGATCCAACAAACCATGTTGGATTATTTAACCATTACTGCTCCTTTTAGTGGAGTAATAACCGTGAGAAATGTGCATCCAGGAGCCTTGGTAAGTGCAGAAGGTAAGGAAAATAATCCCATGCTTGAGCTAAAGCAAATTGATCACCTTAGGCTTCAAATAGACATCCCGGAGGGCATCGCAGGATCTCTAAAGAGTAACGATTCTGTTTCTTTCTACTTAAGTGCATTCCCGGGAAAGGAAATGAAAGGGAAAATCGCCAGAATATCAATGAATATCAATATGCAGTTTCGTTCGGAAAGAATCGAATTAGATGTGTATAATAAAGATGAAGCATTGGCTCCAGGCATGTATGCAGACGTCTTGTTTGATGCTAAGGGAAATCCTAACGCATTATCGGTGCCCAAATCGGCCGTGGTTACGTCTACTGAAAGAAAATACGTCCTAGCCATTCGCAATGGCAAAACAACCAAAGTTGATGTAAGTACTGGCAACGAGAATGATTCATCCGTTGAAGTGATCGGCAATTTAAAAGCCGGTGAGCAGGTCATTTCCAACGCGAATGACGAAATAAAAGAAGGCATAACGGTAAACTAATTCATAATGATACGTGCAGCATTAAAAAGGCCGATAACCATACTTGTTCTATTTGTCGGACTGTTAATCTTCTCAATTCTTGCTGTACGGACTATTTCAATAGATATTTTTCCGCGACTCAATCTACCCAACATTTATGTAATTGAGCAGTATGGAGGCATGTCGGCTCAGCAGATGGAGGGTGTCTTCGCCACCCGCATGCAAGACCAGTTCCTCTACGTCAATGGAATCAAGAACATTGAGAGCAAGAACATCCAAGGGCTTTCGCTGATAAAACTGACATTTTACGAAAATACCAATATGGCTGAAGCATCAGCCCAGGTAGCCCTGCAAGTCAATCGAACCATGGCTTTTTTCCCTCCAGGTGCCCTGCCTCCTCAAGTGGTCCGCTTTGATGCTTCTTCCCTGCCCGTGGGTGAGCTCGTTTTCAGCAGCAAAACAAAGCCCCTGAAGGACATCTTCGACCTCGCCATCACAAGGGTTCGTCCGTTGTTTGCCACAGTCCCCGGACTTACCGCACCCCCACCCTTCGGTTCCAATGCGCGGTCTGTGGTGATCAACATTAACCCGGAGAAGCTGCGCATGTACAATCTTTCGGCCGATGAAGTCGTCCAGGCAATCGTAAAGAATAACGCCATGACGCCATCTGGGAACCTTCGGATAGATACCATGATGCTGGTCAGCACAATCAACTCACTCGAATTCAAAGTACAGCAATTTGAAGATATACCAATCAAAAGCAATGACATTACTTCCATTTATGTACGAGATGTAGCAAATGTAATGGACGGGGCCGATATAACAGTAGATTATGCTTTAGTTAACGGCAAGCGCTCAATCTATATCCCGGTTGTAAAAACTGCTGATGCTTCCACTTGGGAGGTGGTTCAAACCTTGCGCAAGCGAATTCCGGAGATGAAGAGCCTTTTACCTGATGATGTCAATATCAGCTACGAATTTGATCAATCTATATTTGTGATAAACGCCGCCAAAAGCCTTATGACCGAGGGAATCTTGGGAGCTGTTTTGACCGGTCTGACCGTGCTGCTCTTTTTACGAGACTGGAGGAGCAGTATGGTGGTTATCATTACTATTCCCGTGTCCGTGATGGGAGCAGTTTTCTTCTTGAAGCTAGCCGGACAGACCATCAACATCATGACCCTGAGTGGTCTCGCCCTCGCCATCGGTATTCTGGTTGATGAGGCGACTGTGACCATAGAAAACATCCACCAGCACCTGGAAATGGGGAAAAACAAGCGGCAAGCTATACTGGACGCCTGTAATGAAATAAGCTTCCCCAAATTATTGATCCTCTTGTGTATCCTTGCTGTGTTTGCGCCATCTTTTGTAATGACTGGCGTGCCAAAGGCAATGTTCCTTCCGTTGTCTTTAGCGATTGCTTTTGCGATGATCTGTTCCTATACTTCAGCCCAGACACTAGTTCCTGTAATTTCCAATTGGTTATTGAAAGCAGAAATGTATCAGCGAATGTCGGCGCCTGCCAATGGAGGCGACTTGCCAAATGAAACGGCTCAACACAGTCATTCCGAAGAAAATGACTTCTTCCAACGATTAAGATCTCGGCTCACGAGCAGGCTCGAAAAATGGATGCCAAAAAGAAAGCTCATCGTATGCCTTTATCTCGGAATTGTACTCAGTGCTGCAGGCGCTTGTTTCTTCATCATCGGGAAAGACCTATTGCCCAAGACCAATACGGGTCAGTTGCAGTTGCGGATTCGCGAGCCGGATGGCACCCGGCTGGAAGTGACCGAACGGGCCACGCAGCAGGTCTTGGATATCATCGATTCGGCGGTCCATCACCAAATTGCCATTTCCTCTGCTTATGTGGGCCTGGTTCCCAGCAGCTTCGGTACTAGTAACCTTTACATTTTCAACAGCGGAACTCATGAATCCGTTATTCAGATCAATCTGGAGGAAAAATATAAAGTAAATATGGATGACCTCAAAGAGACCCTGCGCAAGCGTATCCTGGGCAAATATCCAGAATTAAACATTTCTTTTGAGCCCATCGAATTAACGGAAAAGATCATGGCACAGGGATCCGCCACACCCATAGAAGTCAGGGTCGCCGGCAAAAACATGGATGATATCAAGACCTATGCGCAAAAGCTGGTAGAAAAACTTAAAGCCGTGCATTTCCTCAGAGATGTCCAGATAGCCCAGCCACTGGATTTCCCAACCATCAATATTACAGTAGACAGAAACAGGTTAGCTTTGATGGGGCTTTCCATTGACAGTGTCTCCAGAAGCATAACCGACGTCACTTCCTCCAGCCGGTTTACCGATAAAAACCTGTGGCTGGATAATCAGACGGCCTATACCTACCAAACCCAGGTCGAAGTGCCAGAATACATCATGAATTCCGTTCAACAACTAGCTTCTGTTTCCCTGGCAAAAGGCCAAATGAGACCAGTACTCTCCGACGTCGCTACCATCCAAATAGACACCCTCCCCGGTGAGTACGACCGCAGTGGACCCAGGCGATACGTCACTGTCAGCGCCAATATCTATAAAAAAGATCTGGGGAGCGCTACTAATGCTGTTGAGCAAGTACTCGCCGGTATGGGCACTCCAACAAAGGGTTTGGTAGTTGAGATTAAAGGAATGTCTTCCTTATTAAATGAAACACTTAGTTCCTTACAGAAGGGATTAATGTCAGCCATTGTAGTTATCCTGCTATTACTTGCTGCAAATTATCAATCTTTTGGCGTGGCTATTTCAGTACTGGCAACAGTACCCGCCGTTTTGTTGGGCGCGATGCTGATGCTGCTAGCGACAGGAGCGACCCTTAACCTGCAGTCCTATATGGGTATCATCATGTCTACCGGAGTCTCTGTCGCTAATGCGCTTTTAATCGTGACCAATGCCGAGAAATTGCGACTACAATATAAAGACCCCTTCAAAGCTGCCATTAGAAGTGCAAGCATTCGGCTTCGACCCATTATGATGACCAGTATTGCCATGATCGTTGGAATGATACCCATGGCTAGTGGACTTGGAGAAGCTGGCGATCAATCAGCTCCTTTAGGTCGCGCGGTAATTGGAGGTCTTGCTGCCTCCACCTTTGCAGCTCTGTTCATTGTTCCATTAGTTTATGGCTGGATAAGGCAAAAGGCATCGCTAAAATCAGCATCTCTCTTGCCCGAAGATGACTCTGAAGGTTAAGATATAAATTGAAAGGTCAATTTAATTGTTGGTTTATTGCTAGACGGATGTTTTCCTACGTTTAAAATCAATTCCATATAATCCTACAGCTGTTTTATAAGCGTAAACAGCATTTTTCATTTTCATATCCAATTAGCTTATAATGAGACCAATCTTCTTTAAACAAATAAGATAG
Organism: uncultured Chitinophagaceae bacterium; assembly: GCA_963742225.1. Taxonomy (GTDB): domain Bacteria; phylum Bacteroidota; class Bacteroidia; order Chitinophagales; family Chitinophagaceae; genus Puia. Next base: position 34,638 of record CAVULD010000001.1, read on the forward strand.
CTTGAATATGTCTAATTTTTTTTGAATTTATTTTAATAGCATTTTAATCGATAAAATTTTGGGAACCATTGCAGCCACTCTACCTTTAGTTCGCCTAGCCTTTTCCAAACTTTCTTTATACCAACTCCGGACAGGCTGATAGAGGAACAAATTTACCCTTGGTGGCCTCTAGAATACATTAACCCAAACCGACATTTAACAAAACTCTTCGTAATAATTCAAAATAAAATGAATAGCCAGCAGCCTTTTGACATTACTATGATCCCAGATACCAATGTCGCATTGCAAGATATGACGAATATTGGTAAACAAAAGAAAGTACAGGTGGTTAAAAAAACTGAAACAGAGGAATTGACAAGATTAAATGATTTAGCAAAAAAGCATCCTTTTGGCGCATGGTACAAGCACGGTAATCACACCATATTATAATCACTTAGATACGGTTTGAAGATCCCCTCATTCCCATTTAAAAAAGATCCCTGCAAAGGCAGGGATCGCATCGCAGATTGACCGAAAACTGCTGCGGTATTTATTCAATAGCTCCTTGTTGACTAACCCAAAAGTGTTATACTTAAGACGTACCAATATTCATAACAGAAATGTCAGCACTTCGAAACCAAGTTCTCCACCAAATCCATTTAAAAACTCCTGCATACTTGTTTTGTTCATCGGGGTTTGCCATAATCATCAGATCAGCCTTTATTTTTGTTCCATATCTGTAAGCTGCTTCCTCCATATCTTCACCATCAATAGCACTGCATTCAACGGACAAATTGCCGTAATCGTGAATCAACCGATATGCTCTATATAGGCAGTCGCTTTCGTCTCTTTCGCTCAATCCCATTTCCTTACGCAAAGAAACCAAATGAATTTTAGAGCGAAACAATCGACCTAAATAGGATGCGAACATAAGTTTTCGTAGCGGCAGCATATTGCCAACCGGCACCACAATGTTTTTAATGTCGAGATTACCTGAATGTAGCCGCATGGAAAACACCGGGCAATCCATTTTTTTTGAAAGTTGGCTCATTTCAAGATGGTGGCGTAATTTCTTAAACCAACGCTCTTTATCAGTTTCAAATAAAACGACTAGGTCAATGTTATGCTTTAGGAAATACTTAACTATCGCTTTTTGAGCAGATTCATGCTGAATATCAAAGGTGGGAAAAATAGACATACTCGATTTGGTAGCATATTTCTTCAAAGAATCAAAATGAAGGGATTTCCAAAAGATAGCTTTCCCGCTGGAACTTGCAAAAAAGGGTGAACCGTAATTAAGAGAAGGAATTTCAAATTTATTGATTAGGTACAATATATGGATCTTCGATTTTAAATGGTTACTTATTTCAACTACTTTCTCGGCACAAGCTACTGGATCGATGGACCCGGAAACTGGCACAAGAATACTATTAATTAATTTATTCATAATCTAGAGGTACCCTCCATAATTCAATTGCAAATTGAGATTCTCAAAAGATAAATTATTCACCTAATTGAAGTCGAACCGTGGGAGCGCAAAGAAGGCTAGCTAGGGCAAAGTGCATGTGATGTTTTAACCTTTCTTTCCGAATTTGCAACCCTCTTTGCGAACCCATCGGATTTTTTGAGAAACTGAGATAATACATGAAGAAACTGACTCGTAACAAAAATAAACCACTAAAATTAAGCGTGAATTAAAATAAAATTAAAACTTTATTAAAATATGCACCAATCGCAAATTGTTTTGAATGTATTCACCTTCTAAAAACCAAACGATTCTGATAAGAACCTTGGTTAGCGTCTACCATGAAATCCACCGGCACCTTGGGCTGAAGAGCGAAAACCCCCACCAGCAAATCCGCCACTACCGCCGAATCTCATTCCGGACATCGAACTTGCTCGCTGAAAATTCTGCGCCCTCATCTGACCTCGTTCGAACATTTGTTGTTGTCGATTTAGATTACTCGTCATGTTGAATTGTCCATTTCTTAAGGGTGACCATTGCCTATTCGTACGTTGCTGCCAAATACCCTGATTTCCTCTTTGAAATACATTGCCTTGACGATCAGAAAAGATTGCATTCTCTGCAGAGAATCTACGGTCATTGTAATTTCCGAATGATACGCCGCTATTTCTTGGGATAATACCTCCTCTGTTGGCATAGAGATTATTCCTATAGCGCATATTCAAATATCTAACCCCATTATTAAGCGCATTTCTGCCGTAATAGCCGCCGTGCCAGGAAGAATTATACCGGGCTCCCCAACTCCTATATGCAGGTCGATAGATTGGAGGTCCCCACCAACCACCGCACCAGCCACCCCAACCATATCCATAATCCATATTGAACCAGTCGAAATCATAACCCAGCCCAAATCCCCAACCGCACCAAGGGCTATAATCCATATCAAATCCCCAAGTCCAGGGAAGAGGATAGTACTCATCGCCAACCCAAGGAGGATAATAATACCCTGTACCATAGACAACTGTCGAGCCATCCACAAAACTATTAAGGTACCCAGGCGTATAGCCCATATAAACATAATCTGGTGTTGCATCATAAACATCAACATATTTAGCATTGTAAACTGGAGAAGTAGGTGGAATCCGATCGACATCATCCGGTCGATCTGTACTTACTGTCCATGGACCATTACAGCTGTAAGAGGTAAACCAAATGCCATTGTCCAAAGCATAGTATATTGCATTATTAAATATTACAGTTGAGGCAGTATTAACGGCATATTTTAGATTCGTACCAGTTATTGCCTCAAATTGTGGGGGACCATCGTACACGACGCGCGTAGTTGCAGTTCTACGATCGACTTTGACTGTTTGAGGAATTTGAGCGTCAAATACCGCTTCTTTTGCAGCATCCGTGCCGGCAACGCTCGCAAGCACATTGTCCTTTGGAGAACCTTCCGGTATTTTAGCGAAATCCATAGGCAATTTATTCGACGCTATATATTCCCAAACACTATTTTCACTAAGCCCTTTTGCTTTATACCACCGTCCTGATAACAACACGTAGTATAATTGAGACTGTGTATCCACGAAAATATCGTTGTCAGAATTCTTAACATATAACAACGAAGTACCTTCGATCGGCGCCAAATCAGGATTACCATCCGATTGAATAAGTACCGCAGGAGAGGTACTCACGATAATATTGTAAACCCGCTTATCCGGAGTCACGCCATCAGCCATATCGTTGCTTTGTAAGGCGCTCTTTTGTAGGCGTTTAGCAATCTTCCCCAATTTCCGAGGAACTTTATCGTTCGTAAATGTATACGGCCCGATTGCTGATGAAGCTGAATACCAATGTGTGCCCCCATAGAGATAATATCCACCACGAGGTCCCTCAATTATAGTGAAAGGGCTATTAACAACAACATTTAAGCCCCAATCTTTATTTTTATTCAACCTTGGAATCCCGTCGATTAGCACTAGCATGGATTGTTTCGTAGTATAAATCAACTTTGGAAGTCGATTGCTTATGTCACGTGATAAATTAGCTTCCTCAAGATCTTGGTCCAAGGAAGCAAGCACTTCATCTAGTGAGATGACACCTACAACCTTCGGCATAAAAGACTCCAGTGCAGTCTTAATCAAATCCATTTCAATCTGGTTTGTTTCAGCCGGTATTTTGAGTTCAGTCACTTTAATAGATTCAATATCCATTTGCCGACTATCGCGATCCGTTTCAACCTTAGCCGTAGACCAAAACACACCAAAAATGGGATCCTCGCCACTATTTTCGACCATGGAAATTGCCGACCTTGATTTTAAGATATTTCCGGAAAATGATTCCGGCTGGGGCTGGTAAATATTTATAACTGTACCATTTGCGGCAGTGATAACTTTGGGCCAATCCCCTTGCCCTAAAACCCCGATCGTATTAAATAGAGTACAAACGGAAAAAATAAACCTGATAATAAACTTCTTCATGTCTCAAATTATTAAAGGTTTTAAATGCGCGTTTTTAACATTAAATAGCATTTGTAACATTACTTATTCGAATACCGTTCTACAGCTTATTCTGAATAAATATGGCTCAAACTGAATTAAACTTTTGTAATGACTCTTCTCTTAGATAACTACGTGAAGCAGAATATTCGATGTAAGCAAAAAGCAGGTTTAACGAAAAGCCAATTAAAAAGGTCAATCGGCATCATAAAATTAAATCCGAACAAACTTATAAAGCAATTATTCTGATTAAAATGTCATTAAACTTCCAAATCAAACTTCAATCCATCTAGGCAAATTGATTTATGTAATAGATGAAAAATCCAAAGCAAGATCCAATTACTATTAAAATCGTTCTGGAATATTACAAAAAATGAAGAACCCCTGTGGAAACAGGGGCCCTGACCAAAACTAACTGCTAATGAGAAAATTTACTTATTTAGAACTTTTGCTTAGAAGAGCGATTTAGTAATATATATATACCAATCGAACCAATTGTATATTAAACGCCATAACTCTCAGATCAGCGAAATACCAAATAAAGAAGCTAATTCCTCACCCCCCTATTCCTCAATCAGTTCAATCACAAATTCCCCCCGGAATGCAAGCTCTTCAGCCTTTGAGCCCGCAACATGACCCCAATGCCATCCGCAATAGCGCCAGCTGAACAACCATATGCTATCAAAGTATTGATCGCGTCAAATGTGTCCATATCATTATGAAGATGATATAGTTGTAAATACCCTAAAACAGCTATCACACAAATCCAAACACCCAATACATAATAGGCATTATGATGCATAAGCTTGCCAAGCGGAAAGAAATGAAGTCCCGCAATCAGGGCAAAACAAGGAATCAACCAATATTCTTTATGCCATCTCAGAAGCAGTACCCATGTTACCAAAAATGCAATCCCTTCAAAAATAAAAATTAGACCAAATAACCATCCTCTTTTCTTTTCCATCGCACTGTCAATAGTAAAAACATTGATCTTATTATCCTCTTGCAACCTGTCTTCAAATTCGTAAAGTCTTGTGGAATAAATAGCAAACCATACAACCATTATAAGAACAAATATACCAGCAGAAGCATAATCTTTAAAGTCAATTGAATATTCTCCAATCAACACCCACGCGATCGCGAAAAAAATCATATGAAAAAGTTCACCTCTCAGCATTTCGATTCTTCGTTGTGTCAGTTTGTTCATTAGCAAAGCAGTTAAATTTCAAAATTATTCATCATAACTTTCTAATCCATTCGCAAATGAGAATATCTTTACATTATCTTGATCCGAGTTTCAATTACAGTTGAACGCCTTGCACCTCAACTGAACGGAAGTCAATTAAAGACGTCCAAAGCGCTCGCCTTAATCCTTAGCATTCCCAGACTTGCGCATTATTTAATTCATCTCAAAACTTTTAACCAACTCGCCAGTTGGAGAAAAATAAACCAACACGTCTCGTGGAACAACTATATACGTATCCGAAGACATCAAATTTCCGTCGTTTACATGGAATCGGAATGTCTGCCCTAATGGCGTTTGAATTGCCTTCACTTCATAAATAGTCCAACCAGCAAACTGGCTCTTATTAAAGGCGTCTTTGACTCCAGTAGGAACGTTATTCGACCATTTCAATTTTGTTTCCGTTCTTAGCCAATTGCCCTTAGGAGAATAATACGCAAAAGCTTTTTTATTATCAAGTGTAAACTCCGCGACGTAGGTATTATTCTCCAATTTCCATTTTCTAAAATGTGCCGAAGGAAAGCTGACTGAAAAAGATTGTACGATCTGTCGAGGTGCCGCAGCGCGCATGCTTTGCCCAATGGCAGCTTGCGAAAGAGTGACAATTGGGAGAAACAATATGAGGTATTTCATTTTGTTATAATTTGTTTATAAATAAATGATTCTTATAACTTCCATTCTTAGAATCGATCTGTTTGGTTCAAACCAGATTTAATTGCTCATGGCACACTTCCCTCCTTTTTCTAATTCGAATCAAATAGATGACTAACTTCGATTTGTACGCACTCCATCCAAAATTACTATGGCGAGATTAAACAGGAATTAAAACCACATTAAACTGAGATTAAACGAACGTTCATTACTTCAAATAGATCCTTCCGACGCTATCAGAACAATCGTACATTGAAGCTTCGAGAACGTAGCTAAGAGTATTCGGCAATCAGCAACAATTCCAAAAAATCCGTTTCTCTTTACAAAACAATTACTTTTGTTCAGGTATCAACAAATATTGTTCACATAGCGGATATTTCGCAACCCATAACCTATGCCTTTCGTTTGATTTTTACTCTAAAAGGGTGGGATTATCAAATGAAATACGGGTCAAATACAACTGCAAACTGTGCCTCAAAGCCTGCGCATTTTCCGGGAAACATTTGAATTAAAGGGTCAATGCGTGACAAAATCAATTTAACCAAACAAGGCAGACGGCGTTTCATTGAGACAATAATTTATGGTCGTATATATGGAAGCCTGACAACAGCTAAAAATATAAATATTATGAATCCTAAGGGAGTTACAATTCAGTTGAGTCAATTTTCTGTAAAAGAAACAATTGATCGTTTGGCGTCATTCTTACTCAAGGAAGGTGTGAAGATATACGCCAGAATAAACCAACAAAGCGAAGTAAATAGTACTGGTCAAAACCTCTCGTCTCTTGAATTTATTATGTTTGGCAATCCCAAAGTCGGGGGCCCCATAATGGCAGAGAATCCAATTGCAGCACTTGACCTGCGACTGAAACTTATAGCATGGGAAGATAAACAACAAAAGGTATGGCTGGCGTATAATGAAGAATCATATATCCGTGAAAGGTTTTCCTTACCAGCCGGAATTTCTTCACTTTTAAATCTTGATCACCTAGTACAAAAGGCATTAAAAGGATAAATAGAGTGAATATCTAATAAGTAGAATCCGTTCAATTCCCATAAAGAAGCAGATGTATTATTTTCTTAAGAGATATTTTGCTCTAATCCAACCTTAATGATTTGAGGAAAACTTACCTTTTTTCAGATAGGTGCGATGCTGTTCACATCGCAGGGAAATGGGCGTTTTTAGCGACTTCCTTGACTAAAAACTCGACTGCAATAATAACTAATTGATCCTTAAATGGAGAGGTCGCGGCTGCGAATCCGTCCGGATCGCTACATTTTTTCTTATTTGTCTTTGACTGGTTTTTTTTATTCTCAGATCTATCGATAAGTTCATCTGCCGATTAGAACTCCGCAGCGAGCGCTTATAAACCCGGCTGATTATCCCATAATAATTTCACCCCTAACGCCATTTTAATGCGGTCCGCCTTCAAGTATTTCAGATTGCCTATCCCTATGAATATTAGTTACATACTGAATGTTAGTTCATTCATTGGGAGGGCCCTAGATGCATTGTCATTTGAAAAAAAAAACATATATTTTGCGCAGTCTAGTGAAGTCATTTCCTCGGCGATTCTAATTGTGCCTGGGCTGCGGCCAATCTTGCTATTGGTACACGAAACGGCGAACAGCTCACATAGTTCATCCCAAGACGGTGACAGAATTTGACACTTTCTGCATCACCACCATGCTCACCACATATTCCCACTTTAAGAAGCGGCTTTATTTTCCGACCTCTCTCGATTCCCAGTTTTATCAGTTCTCCCACTCCATCCTGATCAATAGTTTGGAAAGGATCATCCTTTAACAATTTCAAGTCAAGATAATTTGGAAGGAAGCCGCCAATATCATCGCGGCTGAAGCCAAAGCTCATTTGAGTTAGGTCGTTGGTGCCGAAGCTAAAAAAATCTGCTACCGTGGCCATCTCGGCGGCTTTCAATGCCGCTCTTGGGGTTTCGATCATGGTCCCATACAAATAGGGAATTTTCTTCAATTTCGTTTCTATGCAGACTTCCTTATATACTTTGTCCAGAATGTTTTTTTGATGAATCAGTTCATTTTCAGTACAAGTAACAGGGACCATGATTTCCGGAAAGGCCTTCTTGCCTGATTGAATCAATTCTGCTGCAGCTTCCAGGATTGCCCTAATTTGCATTTCCGTTATTTCTGGATAGCTCACTCCGAGCCTTACACCTCGGTGACCAAGCATCGGGTTGTTTTCATGCAAGGCGAGTACCCTTCTCCTTAGCAGACTCATGGTAATGCCAAGTTCTTTGCTGAGTTGTTGCAATTTCTCTCTGTCGTGTGGGACAAACTCATGTAATGGCGGGTCCAGTAGGCGAATGGTCACCGGATGGCCGTTCATTATTTCTAAGGTATCTTTCACATCATTCTTAACATACTTATATAATTCATTCAGCGCATTTCTTCGTTCGCTTTCGGTTTTAGATACAATCATCTTGCGGAGCATGAATAGCGGTTCTTTACTCCCTTCACCGTAAAACATATGTTCGGTGCGGAAAAGACCGATACCCTCGGCGCCAAATTTCAATCCTTGCAACGCATCGCCAGGGGTCTCTGCATTTGTCCGAACTCCCATCACTTTGATTTTGTTTACCAGTTTCATGAATATTTTATAGGACTCGTTTTCACCCAAATTAATGTCCACCAATGGTAAACTGCCTTCATAAACAAACCCCTTGGTGCCATTCAAGGTAACCCAGTCCCCTTCTTTAATAATTGCGCCATTTCTTGCCTTCAAGGATTTGGCTTCAGCATGAATTTCAATCTCACCGCAACCAACTATACAACACTTGCCCCAGCCTCTGGCTACTAACGCAGCGTGTGAAGTCATTCCTCCTTTGGAAGTTAGGATCGCTTGAGACTTGTGCATTCCATCTACATCTTCAGGCGACGTCTCTTCACGAACTAAAATCACTTTTTCTCCTCTATGTGCCCATTCCACTGCATCATGTGAGGAAAAAACGACCCGACCTCTTGCGCCACCAGGGCCTGCTGGTAATCCTTTTGCTACGACCACATTTACTTGTTCTGCTTTAGGGTCTATCATCGGTAATAGTAGCTCCACAAGTTGATTTGGGGACACCCGCTGGATTGCAGTCTTGGCATTAATCAATTTTTCACGGTGCATCTCCGCTGCCATACGGACAGCAGCAATACCATTTCGTTTGCCTACACGGCATTGCAACATGTGGAGTTTCCCCCGTTCAATAGTAAATTCGATATCTTGCATATCCTTATAATGCGTTTCCAATCGCCTCTGGTACTGGAAAAGCTCCTTGTAAAGTTTAGGCATTAGTTTTTCCAGAGTAGTCAATTGTTTGCTCTGTTCATTTTTGGAGTACTCATTTACGGGAGCTGGAGTTCGGATTCCTGCGACAACGTCTTCACCTTGTGCATTTACTAAATATTCGCCATAAAACTCATTTTCGCCGTTGCCAGGATTCCGCGTAAAGGCTACTCCGGTGCAACTGTTATAACCCATGTTTCCAAAAACCATGGCTTGGACATTAACTGCGGTTCCCCAATCATCCGGAATCTTTTCTATCCTTCGGTATTCAATTGCTCTTTTGCCATTCCAGCTTCTAAAAACAGCTCCAATGGCCCCCCAGAGTTGCTTCCAAGGATCTTCAGGAAATTCAATCCCCAATTCTTGTTTAACTGTCTTTTTGTATTCTGCTACTAAAGTCTTGAGCTCCTCAGTAGTCAACTCTGTGTCGCTTGCATAACCCTGGGCAAGCTTGCATGCTTCCAGCTTTTCGTCCAATAGCTTACGTATCCCTTTTCCACGCTTTGGTTCAATCCCGTTTGCCTTTTCCATTACAACGTCCGCATACATCATAATCAGCCTCCGGTAAGCATCGTATGCAAACCGTTCATCTCCGCTATTTGCAATGATACCTTTAATTGTATCTTCATTGAGTCCAACGTTCAACACTGTTTCCATCATTCCTGGCATAGAACGGCGGGCGCCTGACCGGATAGATACCAACAATGGGTTTTGCTTATCACCAAATTCCTTTCCCGCAAGTTTTTCAATTTTGGCAAAAGCTTTTTCCAATTGTGACTTAAAAAGTTCAGGGTATTTATACTTATTGGCGTAAAAATAAGTGCACACTTCTGTAGTAATTGTAAAACCAGGTGGAACGGGTAGCATCAACTTGGGGTGCCCAGCCATCTCAGCCAAGTTAGCGCCTTTACCCCCTAATAGATTTTTCATTGACTCGTTTCCGTCAGCCTTGCCGGCTCCGAAAGAATAGACATATCTTTCGGTTTTTGATTGTTTTGACATAAATAGTTTGTTAAGTTGAAAACTATTATTGGATAATAGAGATTATATTTATAAGCTTACCACTTACGAAACTTTACCTATCAAAGTGCTATCAGAACAGTGATATCCAATTTGGCCGTGAGAAATACGCAACGCATTCGACCCAAACTTTAAATTTTATAATCCTAACATGGCATAAATCAAATTAAGCATCTTGCTAGCACAACACAGGACTGAGCTAGTCCATCATCCTTGGCGAAACTTTGAAAGCGTGAGCTATGCACTTAAGCCCAACTTCCTAATTTTTAGTATATTTCGCACCAGCAAGATGAGTACCGTCCAGACGCTTATCACAATGCCATAGGCTAGAAACAACAACCAAATCGGAGCCTTATTGCGGGTAGCGAAAAGAGAGCGTTTGTCAAAATTGTCTAAAGGAACAAACCTAGCTCCCCAGGAAACAGTTTTCTCTACCTTCAGCGTCCCGAATTGGTCATTATCATCTACTATTGCCGCAAGAATTATATTCCCATTGGCATCACCCGGAATGCTGTCTCTTTTAAAATCGGCAGATGCCCGGCCGGAGGAATCCGTGGTGAAGGTTGCTGTTTCATTTACGTTCAGGTAAGCATTCATACGCTTAATAGTGATGCCCACATCAACTCCTTTGACGGGTGCCCACCCAGTATCTTCTTTTTCATATAGCGTCACGATTATTTTTTTATCGCTCGTTGTGTCCAATTCAATTTTTGCCCTGGTCACCGCCACGTCAGCCTTTACGGGATTAAATTTTCCATTGCCGGCAAAAACTGCGGTAAAGCTGTGCTTTGGCCCCGAACCCCAATGGCTTCCAAGCGACACAGGTATTACGGTCGATCCTTCCCCTTGATCGTCGGTGGCGACAGCACGAATTAGGTTTTGTGCAGAATCTGGGCCCAGATAAATTTGAAGAACAATACCGCCAACAGGTCTAAACTTACGATTCACCTTTGTCTTGGCTCTTGCCACTAAATAGGGTATTTTATTGTTTTCTGAGAAATAATTCAAGGTCAGATTTAAGTCGCCCCTCTGATCATTCTGGCAGAAAACTATATTGCCAGACAAAAGCAAAATAAGGCATGCCAATCCGAACTTGTATTCACTTAGCCGCTTCATGTTGTTCAGTTAAGGTTTCTTGAATGGGGATAATCGGAAAAATTCTAGATAGCAGGGTTACGACCAATAAGGCCCCCGCCAGTGACCCCATGGCTATCGCCCATTCTTCCCAGCTTGGAAAATAATGGTGATAGCTTTCAGGCACATTATACATGGGGAGAAATGGATGTAAAAGGGTTGGCGTCACAATCAAATATCGTTTGAACCAGGCCCCAACGACCACCATGCATCCTGCAACAAAAGCAGGTAGCGGTTTTCTGCCCTTCCTAAACAATAGTATAAAAATTGGCAAAATCATACCCACTAGGATCGCAAACCAAAATAGCGGCGCAAATTCACCTGCAAAAAGACCGGTCAAATGAGCCTCTTCTGATTTTTTCATTTTAAACGCAGGGACGAGATATTCATTGATGTTGAAATACAAATAAAGCAAGGCAAGAAGCACCACAATTTTGCCCATATTGTCAAAGTGCCTCGGAGTAATATATCTTTCCAGATGGTCATATCGCCTGAAGATATACATGGCAACCAGTACACTTCCCGCTCCCACCAGGAAGGCGCCGGAAATAAAATATGCTCCGAAATTGGTGCTGTCCCAACCAGGACGGTAGGTTGTGGCAAACAACCAGGAAGTAACGGTATGTATCGAAAAAGCGACAGGGATGATCGTAATACAAAGAGCATTAATAGCTCTTTTGCTCAATTTATACTGTTGGTGCGTCCCTTTCCAAAAAGAACCGATCAAGCTATACAATCTGTTCAATTTTGTTCCCGTTTTCTCCTTATATCGCAACAATATCTTGATATCCGGCAATAGTGGATAATACAGAAGCAAAAGGCTTATAAAAAAATAGGTCATGATCACAATTACATCCCACATGATGGGCGATTGGACCCGGCCATACAAAAACAAATTGTAAAACCGCTCCGGTCTACCCATATCGACTATAATGATGATGGAAGCGAAAATTATCGCCGCTACGGCAATCATCTCCGAAATTCTAGTCAGCGGTGTGCTCCATTTGACATTGGCTAGCCTAAATACTGCAGTTATCAGCGAGCCTACCAGGCTAATGGCGACAAAAAAAACAAAATTAGATATGTATATCCCCCAGGATACATAATCCCGCATAGAGGTCACCACTAACCCATATTTCAATTGGCGGTAGTACGCGAAAAGGCCTATTAAACAAAAGGCTACTAAAATACCGGTCCAAAGCAGTCCCCGCTTACCAAGTCTCTTCGGGAGCAATTCCTGGATAGTTGTTTCATCGGCTGTTGCAAGTGAGTTTTCCACGACTGATTATTTAAGGTTATTTCTGTTGATTTTCGCTTTCAATGCCTGATTCAAATGGGAAATTTCTGTTCACTGGAGGCAGGTAATAAACGTTTGGCTTGGTACCCATGTCTTCCATCAACCGGTAGCCCGATTTGTCTTTTACCAAATCGCTAAATCGAAACGTCTCCGATCCATTGCTCACCGTATCTTCGTTCAAGTCCCCAAAAAAGAAGGTGCCGTTGGGACAAGCAGACACGCAGTGAGGCAACTCACCTTTTCGCACCATATCGGGACAGAAATCACATTTGCCCACGGTTCCTTTCTTTTGAGGAACGCTAGTTTCGCAAGAATATGGCTGACTTGCAATTTCTGCAGGAATATCTGGAGCGGACCAGTTAAATACACGGGTTGAATAAGGACAGGCGGCCATACAAAAGCGACATCCAATACAGCGGTCGCTGTCTATCAGCACGATTCCATCTTTTCTTTTAAATGTGGCGTCCACAGGACAAACTTTAACACAGGGGGGCTCGTCGCAATGCATGCAGGTCGTGGGCTGCCAGTATGGAGCCGTATGGTCGGCATCCTGCATCGGGTAAACTTTGATCCAGTTCTGTCCAGGATTTACATGGTGCATGTGGTTGCAAGCTTCCTGGCATTTTTTCAAATTCTTGCACCGCGACAAGTCGATCACCATGACAAATTTTTTACCATCCATGCCTATCCGGACTTCGCTGTTGGAAACTGGGGGTAATTCAGGTACGGGTTTCAGGAAGGCTGCATCCACTTCGATCACCTCGCCATCCACCGATAGCAGTTTGACCTTTTTCCCAGAAGCCTCAACTCCAACATCAGCACCTGACTCAAAGGGATTTTTTTTAGACGAGCAACCGGCAAGCACGCTGGCCGCTAATAAACCACTTAAAAGAAATTCTCGTCTGGAATCGTTTTCTGCCTGCATAAAATTTGAATTATGTAGAATTGCCTATTTGTATTTGATCCATTTCTGAAGCTCAGCATCGGTTATTTTTCTTCTGTTTTTGGTCAAGAGCGACTCCTCAATTTCTACCAGTTTTCCCTCTTCCGTCAACATTTTAATCATGCGCTTGTTGGCATGGGGCTCGCAGGCGATTGCATTGGACTTTCTGAAAAAAGGAATTCGGAATCGAGCTGCAATCGCAGTCATTACCGAGGCCGCAACAAGTCCGTAGACAAATCTTCGGCGAGAAGCCTGATGTTCCTCCGTTATATTTTCATTATTAGCCATAAGTCAATCGATTTTAAATCGCCAATAAAGGTATTTGGACTAAGGAATTCGTAGTATGATTTAAATCAGACTTGGAAATGATTCGAGCCTCATTGTTCATCCACTAACCTCGGATTATTCAACGATGGTGTACCCCAAATAGGAAGGCCGCGCTAAAAGCGCGGCCTTCGCTTTAATTGCTCACCGAAAGGTTATTTTTTCAGGGTCCGCATAAAGTCAACCAAGCTCCAAATGTCATCTGGATCGGGGATTTTCTTCTTGAAACTGGGCATGTCTTCACGGCCTTCAGAAATCTTGTAAAACAAAGACCCGTCTGACTGTGCTTGCGTCTCCGCTTTGGAAAAATTGCCAGGCTCCGTTTTCAATTGTGCTGCTTTACTGCCGTCACCCAAGCCATTCTTTCCATGACAGGATGAGCAATGCTGGCTCCATAAAGCCTTTCCCGCTGCAAGGGAAGTAGCATCAGATTTAACAGGATTAACCGCCTTTGCATCCTTGTCAGGAACTGGCCACGGTTTAGTCTGTTGAAGGACGGTAAACGCGACACAGATCAAACTTGTGGCGAATACCCAGGTCGAAAAGATAAGTCTTTGTTTCATTGATTTACGATTTTGTTTAGTATTATTATTTCTCAATCTTTTTACCAAAATAATTAATTTGAAGTACCCATTCTACCACACGGTTATTCTCAGGTAAATTTATAATTAGATGCGCACAATTATCATGAACTTTTTTATTAATACCATGGAATAGTTATTTCTGCAAATAAAATGATACCTGCGTATTCAGGTTTGTCAAATCCACGAGTAGAGGGTTCTTGTTTTTGCCAAATACGAAAAGGCCGTAAACATCGCTAATCGAATCAAGGTCAATAACATGCTGGGAACTTCCCTGCATCCGAAATAATAGGTACCTGCATTGTTTGGCGTCAATAATACACAATTGTGGCCAAGTCTTTTTGATCGTGATGTGGCCGTAGCGCATTTGGAAGAAATAATCATGCATGATTCCCTTATACACATTGGTATCCAGCAATGACTTAATATTTTCCAACTGAAGCGAGTCAGGATAATAAAACACCGCTGCTGGCTTGTCAACCACAAGCGTATCCCCATAATGGGATGGTGGCTTTGAAATGTGCTTTGGCCTAATCGGCTTTTTGGTTTCAACTTCATTTGACTGCTTCGAAGAACCAGGTTGGGCGCAAGACCAAACCATCACCACTATCCATGCGCCCACAAGTATCGTTGTGCTTTTCAACCGTGAAGAATTCCTCCTCATTTCCTAATTCGTTTATATTCGGTCCTTGCACAGAAAGTCAGTATCCACACATGCAAAAGGGAACCCTGGATTGATGTCAATGAAGGGTTCGCTTGAAGATAAACGGATTCTTGTTGCGCGTCATAGGAATCGATCGTTGAGGTCAGAAATTCCATAACCTACTGATATTAAATCCTATATGAAATTGACCGCCGGGTACTTTGGTACCATCTGGCTGAGTAAAGCCAAATGGGTTATTCGAGTTATACAAGCTATTTTGTTGTGGGTTCAGCAGAGTATAATTACCCGCAAAAATTTGGAACGTGTGACCGCTGGTATTGAATTCAAATCCGAATGCTACGTTGGGATTAGGATTATTGGTTGGGAATGCCGTGAGTGGCTGGTCATAGTCGATTATAAAAGACGTGGAACTGGTTATTTTATATCTAGCCACCACTGAGATCGCAAACATGTTGAACTTTTCTTCATTAAATACCACCTTTTGCGTGGAATCGTACACGGTGTAATAGCCGGGTACCGAATTTTGATGCGATATGCTCGCCCCAACCTGCACAGAGAGTTTTTCATTAATCTTTCTAGCCACGAGGATCTCATTGAAATAAGACAAGCGCTGCGTGTTGTAGGTAAAAAGCACATGGTTTGGATCTTCGATGGTCTTCCATCCCATATTGCCATAATAAGTTACGCTGACGGGCGATTTACCCGGCGTTTGCTTCAAGATGGCATACTTTGCGCTACCATCCCAAAGTAAATTGGACTTTGTAATGCCTATTCCCAAATACAAATTTTTGATCGGGGCGTAGGCAAATCCCAGGCGGATATTTGATGGGCCAAAGACACCCCACATGTCCTGGTAGCCGTTCTGAACGGTACCAAAACGGTGTTGAATATCGGCCTCAAAAGTTCCTTTGATTGGGACCATTACCGTCTGAGCATCGATTACCTGTCCACTCTGAAACGTGTTTTTGACAGGCTTTGGCTGGACCGGTGCTGCTGATTGTCTTGCTAGATGTGCACTGTCCTGTGCGTAGAGCATAACTTGCGATAGAAGGATGCTCAGAACCAGGCAGGAGCGTATCCTCCAGCAGCGGCTTACTATAATTTTGGTATGAAGCATTTTCTTATTTTTTTTTGCATAACAGAATTGGATGCGGCCTTAATTATTGGCAGCTCCGTTCTCTATCCAGTAATAAATTAAATTGATATCAGCCTGGGAAGGGATGTTGACTTGCATGGGTCCGCCATCGAGCTCCTGATAAATGATGCTTTCACTGGGAACGATCGTATTAACAAATCCCCCATTTATCAGGTCCTTATAGGCTTCAGTGGAATCCATGAAAGGTACTTGGCTACCCGGAACATGACATCCAGACTTGGCACAGCTCGTGGTTAAGATGGGTAGAATCTGGCTGTTAAAACTCACCTGGGGCGGAGGACCCGACTGCAGGAGAGTGGGCGTGATTACGTCTTTATAACAACCATTCATACTAAATCCAATTACCAGTATAAAGAGAATAGCCGCAACATCTTTTAGCTTTTTCATGATAATTTTACTTTTTTGATCACTTGTTGTTAAAATTCATGTTCGCTTGAATGGTTATCGCGTCTCCGATATTCGTACTCGTTATACCATAATCTGACTTGTTGAACTGGAACGTAAACTGGAGCCCGAACACACCAAAAGTGCTAGTCCCCTCAGTAACCCAGGCTTCCGGAACAAACACCAATTTGCCAGAAATGGATTCCGTCATCGGTGTAGCCAGTAAGCCCCTCCAGGTCAAATTGGCAGTAACGATATAGTCGGTACCATTGGGGTCAAAAGCGACTTTGGTCGTCTGAATAAGAGCAATATTGGAATCGCTCAGATTCTGAACACCACTTATGATTTTTATGGTGCCCAAAGCAGCGATGTTGCAGCCTGAATCGCGGGCGGGTTCTCCGGTGTTCGAAGTATTGATCTGGACATAACCATTGAAGTAGGTTTGGGAAGGGTTATTTTCATAAAAAGCCCATGAACTATCCAGTAAAGGTTGTCCCGAAGTGTTATAGTACATCTGCTGAGCTGGACTAACGTTGGCTAAACCAAACATGTTAAAACGGCCGGTAAGCAGGCCTGTTGCCCCCAGGTAAGCGCCAGACCAGAGCACACTTGAATGGACCTGATCCAGTTTCCATTGGTTAGTGTCGCCGGCTGTCATCGTGCCAGGAAGCATAATGGCGTTTCCATGCGTGTAGACAGGTACACCGGTTGCGGCAGCCGGAAGCTCCATTTCCTTGTGTGTGCAACTCATCACATAACCCAATCCACTCAGAAGGATTACGAGGATCATTAGGAGTTGATTTCGAGCTATTTTCATAAAACGTATTTTTAAAATGAACAATTTAGTTCTCAAAAAGCGGCGTAAACGTAGCCCGGAATAATCTATTCCACGCTGACTCAAATCAGAATATAAAATGATATTGATCAACCCTACCACATCACCAAATCATATCGAAGTGGCCTTAAATCATACGATGCCGGCATTTCATGCAGTATCGGTCAGGCATGGGAGTTGCAGAATTGTGCAATTCTTTTTGTCAATCTATACGCTCACAGAAAAATTTGAGGCAAGAGAGGAGTCTTTAGTAAATTTCAACCGAGTCCTGCCGAATTCGGGTTTCCCAGATTGGGATTAGGAAGTGCGGTGCCTTTTGATGCGGCTAATCATAAAAGCAAGCAAGAAGATAACCGATAGGGTCGCTAAATTCAATATCATACTTATCGTATACATCTTCATGTCATTTGATAAACAATCCTTGCAGGCAGACCGACTTACCAGTTGCAAAATCAAATCGCGCAAAACAAAATACAGAAATGCAAGACTATGTAACAAACTCAGAACGGGCTTTCGTCTGAAAAAAGGAATCCAAAACAGCATGGCGAGCACACCCCAAGCTGTCAAATAGGGCCGATCAAGCGTTAAACGTATGTGGCCGGCAGAAAAATCCGGGTATAAGGTCCTCAATTGGAGCCCCAGGTACAACGTGCCCACGAGCGCGTATCCCAAGGGCAAGTAGGCCACAAGCCAACTTTTGGAATTCTTTTTGCTTAGATGAGTTCCGGCGAAAGCAACTGTCGCGCAATAGACCAAAGCGTAACCTGAAAAAAAAGCAATCAGTTCGAGTTGCTTCAGATACGCAAAAAAACTTCTATCCATGTTCTTTTGTAAAGCGCAAAGGTGCAAATTGTTTGCGACTTAATATCCATCCATTGGGACGATAATTGGTGAAAAGCCAACCGTCCCCGTTAAAAAAGTAATCTTCAAAGAGGGCCTTGACAACCTATTCTGGTGATGATAATAACCTAATATGGAGGCGTCAAAATGTCTTTTTTCGAATGATTTCCATTAGGCTAGACTTGTACCCTCAGTGGTTCGGTCTGACAATAAATCCGCCAAAGTGAGCATCCAAGACAGGAGGAAGGCGGCTGATTGAATTGACGCGGGCTTCAAATATGATCTCAGGCATAAAAAACCCAGTCTTTGGCTGAATACTCGTAACATTTCCAATATCCGAGTGTTGGGCTTTTATGAATTAACGATGCACCACATCTTGATTTTCAGCGTATCACTTATAGGAGTGCCAGGGCTAGTCTGACGTTCCATCACTCCATTGGTAAAGGCGCATCAGAGCCAAAAAGTCAAACAACTAGCCGTGACCAGCAAGACAAACTGGTCGGAAAATATGACTTTGGAAACCAGGTTTGCAAAACAAATTACTCCAGGGCTTAACTAACTTCTAGAGGATTCTCCGCGTGCATTTGTTCACTTCCATTTATCATTATATTGCTTAGGTTTAGGCGACTGGCATTTTCATGCAATTGTATCAGCATATTTGAGTACGAAATGCTAATTCAAAAAAGATAAATTCGTGCAGTTGATTAAATTCCGATTAAACCGGTTTTGATAGGCAATTAATTGGAGTTTAGGTTGACCACCCAGGTCCCTTTGTTGCGATTCCAAATTCACTCCAACCAAACATAATAGGACCATGATTTTTTTTACCTTAAATCATGCTGCCAAGTTCCGTTTCTTTGTTTCCATTAATGGTTATTGCTATTTCGGAACAAATCCCTTTTTGGCCACCGAATGGTTGAATCGCTTAAGATTTCCCAGATCATTTTATCAAGGTCTTCATCGGCATGGTGCTGGGGCGTTTTATTGGTCAGCACGGCCCAGCAATAGCCGTTTTCTGCTCTTGCCATTTCCGATACAGCTCCCAAACGCAAATAATAACCCGAAGCAAACCAGTTATGGAAATTATTATTGGACCACCATCCGCCCGAAAAATGGGAATTGGAATCGTAGGGCGTAAGCATGATTTTGATAATGGAATCGTTTAAAATATCCTGTTGGTATCTGAACTTATCTACCCTAATTAGCAATGCAAGCAAATCCTTAGCCGATGCCAGCCATCCGCAGGCTGCTTGCATTTCGGAAATATTCTGTTCATAAGAATCACCTTCATAATTATGGTTCAAAAATCTCCACATGTAATGTGTCACTTCATTTTTTTGACGATCCAGAATCGTGCTTCCGGCTATCTTCATATCCGTATCCCCCGCGGGATCCAAGATTACTGCGTGAACGTATTCCGAATATGGCCTACCGGTAACCTTTTCAATTATTTTACCCAGGACGAAATATCCCAAAGATGAGAAATTAAAAGCCTTGCCAGGCGGGGCTTGTAATGGCACCGAATCGAGTACCAGACGTAGTAGTTGGGAAGCATTAAATGAGGAGGTGAGAAATGGCACGGTATTGTCGTCGTTTTCCCAACCTGCACAGTCGTCAAGCAATTCTTTCACGGTGATTTCTTTGATTCTTTCATCGTATGGCTTGCTCTCATAATCGTTGCCGATTATGCCTTGGTTGCCGAATACTTTTTCATCCAGAGAAATTTTTCCCTGCTCTACCAATTTCAAAATTGCCATTGCCGTTATAGGTTGTGATAAACAACCGATTCGAAACAGACTGGAGTCCGTAACTTCTTTTTGTGTGGAAACGTCGGCGTATCCGTATCCCTTTACGTAAAGCAGTGAGTCGTTTTTGGCAATAGCAAGCGAGAGACCGGGCATGTCATATTTCTTCATGAATTTTTCTACAATGCTGTCTATTTCAGCAATTGATCCCGGCTCGTGATTTTGTTTATCCATGGTATCAGACCAGTTGGAACCGCAGCCGCCGCAAATTGTCAGCCCGAGGATGATAAACACCAAGATATTCGTAAACGACCTTGCCATAAGAGTTTTATCTAATTAAACGGATGCCATTTTCTTAAACGATTAATCTAAAATGATTTAAGAAAAATCAAGTTTTTAAAGGTGTCCGTTTTCAAGACAGTCGCAAGATGGAAGTGTATCGATATTATTTGCAAGCATTTCGTCACAGCGATAGATCATGATGCTTGGGCCATGCAACCTCCCAGAGCATTGCGCAATAGAACAGCTGGATTTACGACACCGTTGATTGTCAAAACTATACAGACTTCTTTACCATCTTGGCATTGGTCTCATTTTTGCTCAAACCGTTAAATCATATGAGGTGTACGAAAATGCGATCCGGATCTCACCCCGCAATGCGCCATATAATGTTTCCACTAATCCTCAGAAATCGCACTAATGATTCAATAGTTTTAAATCCGTGCTGCTCGATTTTTACTCGCTCCTCAAACTCTTAACCGGGTTGGCAATCGCAGCTTTAATGGACTGGAAGCTTACCGTGATCAACGCGATCAATATTGACAAAAGGCCTGCCGAAGCAAATATCCACCACCGTACCGGTGCGTGATAGGCAAAGCCCTGCAGCCACCTGTATACGGCCCACCAGGATACAGGCGAGGCGATGAGAATGGCGATAGTTACCAATTTTATAAAATCGTAGGACAGCAATGTAGTAATACCACTTACCGATGCACCAAGCACTTTGCGAATACCGATCTCCTTGCTGCGTTGCTCGGCCATAAAAGCTGACAGGGCAAAAAGGCCCAGGCAAGCGATTACGATAGCCAGGATGGCAAAGGTGGTAAAAATACGACCCATGCGCTGCACATCAGCATACATGGCGGCAAAGCTATCATCGAGGAAGCTGTAACGAATGGGTTGATTGGGCGAAAAGCTTTTCCAGGTATTGGTAATCTGATTGAGCGTATTTTTCATATCCGCGCCCTGCACCTTCACGGTTACCATCGAGGAGCTGATCCCAAATTGGAGCGCCAACGGGGCAATCTGTTCATGCATGGAATTGAAATTAAAATCCTCCACCACGCCTATCACGGTAAATGCATTGCCGTTGGTAATGCGCGCGCCTACGGGATGTCTGAGGTTGAGCCTTTTTGCCAGCGTTTGATTGATAATAACGGTTTTGCCGGCTGAGTCGTCCGATCTATCGTACGAGAAGTTGCGGCCTTCAACCAGCTTCATCCCCAGTGTTTTCAAATAGGTATCATCAATCTGCCAAAGCTGCCCGTCTACTTCGGCATCCAGATTAGTTCTGCCGTCAATAAAAAAGGGATTGCCGTTTCGGTTGGTGCCTGCAACCGGCAAGTAATCGCTAATGGAGACACTTTTTACCGAGGTCAGTTTGGATAATTCGTTTTTAAAGCTTTTGACGCTGTTGTCGCCAAGTGTATTTGTGCCCTGCAGGATCAACACCTGGTCCTTATCAAAACCAATTTTTTGGTTGAGAATGTAATGCATCTGGTTGTAAATAACTGCAGTGGCGATAATAAGCATAATGGATGCCGTGAACTGGAACACTACCAGGCTGTTGCGCAATATGGAACCCTTGCTGCCAGCACTGAGTGTGCCTTTCAATACCTGGACTGGTTTAAATGACGACAGATAAAAAGCAGGGTATAAACCTGCAATGATACCGATAATAAAGGCCGAAAGCAGGATGACCGGCCACAGCCACCACTGGCCCAAGGGCATGGTTAACGATTTGGATGCCAGTGTATTGAAATAGGGCAACAGTAGCCAGGCCAGCAGCAAGCCAATAACAAACGAAAGGCAGCTATACAGCAGCGACTCAATTAGAAACTGTTTGATCAAACCACTGCGGTACGAGCCGACCACCTTGCGCAAACCGACCTCCTTAGCCCTATTGGCCGATTTTGCAGTGGCAAGATTTACGAAATTGATACAGGCAATAATGAGGATAAACGCCGCGACGCCTGCAAACAGCCAGATAAAGCGGATGTCGCCATGTGAAAGGCCGTCCCGTACATCGTATGAGTAAAGATTGATATCGGTGATCGGCTGCAGCACCATATTAATCTTAGCTGCCTGCTGCCCTGGGTTTTTTGTACCACCTTTCATAATGCTCGGCAGAAAGTAATTTTTAACAATCTCGGTGGTCATTTTTTGGCCGAAATCCTTCGCATTGACTCCGGGTTTAAGGAGCACATAAGTGGGGTAGTTAAATTGACCCCAATTATTTTGCTCTCCCTCCCCAAACTCCATTCCTGTGAGGGTCGCCATAAAATCGTATTGAAGGTGCGAGGTGGCCGGGAAGTTTTCCATGACCCCGCGCACGGTATATGGCCTGGTTCTGTCGTTATTAATATACATCACCTTACCCACGGGGTTTTGCCCCGGGAAATACTTATCGGCCTTTCTTTTGGAGATGACTATCGTGAGCGGAC
Source organism: uncultured Chitinophagaceae bacterium (assembly GCA_963742225.1). GTDB lineage: Bacteria > Bacteroidota > Bacteroidia > Chitinophagales > Chitinophagaceae > Puia. The sequence goes on from CAVULD010000001.1 coordinate 57,432, forward strand.
TACTCAGCGCATGGGCGCGATCACCATAAACCATGGGTAATTTTAATATATCCAGCATGCTCTGGTCAGCAAAGGTGGCTCCTTCTTCGTAGGTGTTTCCCATCTGGTCAGCACGGCGCAATTCAAAACCACCGTTAACTGGATTCAGGCGGCCCGAAAGTTCTACCTGCGGGAATTCGGCTTTAAGCGTCTTGGCCAGCGGCGCCGGCCATTCAGGGCCTTTTCCGACCGTGCCGTTATCCGTGTAATAAATAAGCACACGAAAAATCCGGTTTGCGTCAGGATATGACTTATCGTAACTCATCTCGTTACGGATATATAAGGCAATTAACAAACAGGCCGCGATGCTAAAAGCAAAGCCCCCCACCTTTATTGCCGCATACATTTTTTGATTGCGGAGTTGCCTTACGGCGATCTTAAAATAATTTTTAAACATATAGTTACGCTTAATTTTCTCAGGAGACCACATTTGAGCAGTTTCGCCATACGAATTTATCGCGGTCGAATGGAAAGAAGATTTTAAATGAGGTTCCAAATGATAAGATGGTCGCTCTTTTTTCAAGTCGTTCTTATATTCCATGGGGCTTTTCCCGGTCATTTGCCTGAAAGTCCGGTTAAAAGTAGTTTTGGAGTTGAAGCCAGAATCCAAAGCGATGCCCAGCAGGGTTAGCCGGTCATAGGCCGAATCCCTCATTTTCCTGGTCACTTCCCGAATACGATATTCATTAATAAAATCATTGAAGTTTTTCCCAAACGCCTCATTGACAATCCGCGATAATTCATGGGGATGGATGCCTAGCGCTTCGGCCAGGGAGGTTAAGGTTAACTCCGCATCTCGGTAAAACAGGCAGGCTTCCATAGCTTGCTTCAGCCAAATGCCTTTTTGCCTCAATACTCCTGAGGGCGATGGTTTTGAAAGCAAAGCGTCCCGGCCCGATACGCCAACTTCTGACCTTAAAAAAGCTACTACCGCTATCCGAATCATCATTACCGCAAAAAGGAGATACAAAGAATAGTACGCGTGTAGCCCTAACCGGCGATCGAAATAAAAATAATCCACGGCCGTATACGTTATCCACAATAGCCATAGCAGTCCAAAACTTGCCAATAAGCTATTAAGCCACCGCCATTGGTGCCGGAACCGATCACCCCCATTAAATTTTAATCCTTGGTAAAAGTGTCCTATTATTCTGTGGCACCAGAACAGATAGGTAATGACCGACATTGCCGCCAGTAGCTGTAAAACTGGGCTTAGCTGCCGAAAGATCAGCGTATTATAAGTAGCCGCACCAGTCCTTATACTTTGTTTAACCTCCAATGCGTGGGCGATCAATTCCAGCACTAAGGGGATGAAATGAAGTAGATCCTTCCCACAGAGTTTATGTTCTGGCCTGGTGATTTTAAGCACATAAAAATAGACCAGGGGCCCAATGGCCAGCGAAAATTGCAGTGGGAACCAACTCCAATGAGGAAAGTAGGTCGTAAGTCGGAGATCAATACCCAATACCCATACTATACGCAAAACAATGATTGTCAGGGCCAAGCCAAGGAAGCGGTTGGCCACCCGGTTGATCCTTTTGGTAAACCATAATTGCACAGTATAAGTCAAACCGATAAATATCGCTCCCAGAAAAGCTAAGTCATATGCAGTGATATGGAAAATGTATGCATGCAAGTTGTACGATTACTTCATTCCTTGTTCCAAATAGTTAACTCGCTGATATCTAGCAAATAGCGTTTTGATTATACGATTTAATGTAACAAAACCGGACATGGGGCCGTTCGATTATGGATCAGGACGAACACCAAAATGTTGTAGAACTAAAGACGACTAAAAAAGTACTTTTTCGAAAGCCGCTTTCTAAAAACGTGCAACCCAAGTGATTGAAACAAAATTTAGACAAAAATTTAGGTAAATCATTTACAATCAAGTTGCTGAAAAAAATAATCGCGTATTTTGGACTTGAATTTTTGCAGATTATTAAAATATTGAACATAAGGTCCGCATGCGATCCGAACGAGTACCCATTCCACCTGGCTCAATATGGTATGGTCGGCACAGTTTGCGGCCAGAACGTCTTTGGTACAGGGCTTTTGACAATCCCAATGTAAAAAACTCAGAACACTGTAAAGCTCGGGAAGCCAGTATAGGGATTTGAACCTCCGTTTTGAAATTTACGAATGAGATAATCATGGATAAAAAAGTGATGATACGAAGAGCGCCAAAGGTCGATAAATATTCAACTCACCATGTATTTTGATGAAAACCAAAGAATGTAACTTGTTTTCATTTCATGCGTAGTCAGGGTTCTGACCGAATCTTGACCTGATCTAATATTTCGCCTCCATTGGCAAAAAAACGTGTCAGTTTATTCCCAGACAATACCTTAAGTAATGTAGCCTTATAGACATTAACTGGTGTTAATCAAATAATTAACTTTGCGGATCGTGAAAATCTCTTGTTGCATCGCTATTTTGACTACTTGTCTTGGATGTCAATCTATTGATCTTCCGGTAGAAAGATATACTCAATTTGATCTCTCAAAAGTCAAAGTGTACATCAGAAACGACTCATTATTTTGCTCATTAAATAACGATTTGGAAAGTCCATTACGTTTTTACATTTCAACCTCAGACAGTAATGTAAATAAATCGTTGCAATTCCTGAATCCAGTTACTTTTCGTTCAAAGAAAGATACCCTGATTTCAATTCCGATTCACAGCGACCAAACTAAGAAATTACAAACCTCTTGGTTTGCTTGTATTGGCGACATGGACAGAAAGATAGATTTCAATAAGATGAGCCTACCCTTTTGTAAAGGCAAAAGCTATAAAATCGTCCAAGGAAACAATGGACAGTATTCACACAATACAGATTATTCACGTTATGCCATTGACTTTGGGCTACAAGTCAATGATACCATTTGTGCAGCTGATGATGGTTTTGTTGTTGGAGTTATAAACGACTACAAAATTGGCGGCAACGATAGAATATTCGAGGAATTTGCAAATTATATCACTCTCTATCATCCCCATTCAGGATTGTATACACAGTATGCTCACTTAAAATATCATGGAAGCATTGTTAAGGTGGGAGATAGTGTAACCCAAGGACAAGCTATTGGGCTTGCTGGTATGACTGGATTCACATCGATAGCACACCTGCATTTCAATGTCTTGGTCCCATCTCCTCCAAAAGACGGTTTCAAATCTGTTCCCATTGAATTTATTGAGAATTATGCTGGCAATAAACTTAAGAGAAATGATATTGTAAAAAAGTGAACTTTGCACAACGGACTGTAAACCTTACGCCTAGTCGGCAAGTGTTTGCCCATTATTTCACTTAGTTTCAAAGACCGAAGACAATTTTACTTCTCCGTGATCCTGATTGGAACCGGCCTTACATATTAATGTGTTGCTATTCCACAATTTATCAATGCACAAAACAACTGAGTGGATATCAGATTAACGCATTTAGCCTCATAGCATAATAATTGCGCGATACTTAATTCAAAAAAAATCAAACGGCAAGTCGGTCATCGTGTAAACGCGCATTCATATTAATTTAGAGTAGGCGCATTGCAGGGGATATACTCACAAGCCTTTCAAAGCTACAATTCGTTCCCAGTGCTTACGTAAACCATCATTGGCCAAGCCTAAAAACTCAGCAGCTTTTTCCGGGTGCTCGTTTTTGATGGTCGCAAAACGATTTTCATGATAAAGAAACTCATCCAAAGGGACAGAGGGTTCTTTGCAATCCAATACAAATCGCTGCCCCTTCTCCTTTAGTGGGTTATATCGAAACAAGGGCCAATACCCAGATTTTACAGCAAGGCTTTGTTGTTCGTTTCCATGGGACATGTCGTATCCATGCGCTATGCAATGGCTATATGCAATTATTATTGACGGGCCTGGGAAAGCCTCTGCTTCAAGTATAGTCTTAAGAGCATGAACATCATTTGCACCCATTGCGATCTCCGCTACAAATGCTGTGCCATGTGCTATCGCCTGCATAGCAAGATCCTTTTTCCCTGTCGTTTTCCCATTGATGGAGAACTTTGCACTTGCACCAATTGGAGAAGATTTCGACTTTTGTCCGCCGGTATTTGAATACACCTCTGTATCGAGTACTAGAATATTTACATTCTCACCTGTTGACAATACATGATCCAATCCACTGAAACCTATATCATACGCCCAGCCGTCCCCTCCAACAATCCAAATTGATTTCCGTTGAAGAAATTCAACTATTTGCAATAAAAGGCCGGCATTATGCGAGTCAATCTCACTCAGCCGATCTCTAAGTTTATTAACATTTTTCCTTTGCTGAATTATTTCAGCTTCTGTAGATTCTCCATTTGATAAGATAGCTTCTACAAGTCCGCTATCCAAGTCTTCGCTTAATGCTCTTAGTAAAGAAATGGCATATTTACGCTTCATGTCCGTTGCCAACTTGATGCCGAGTCCAAATTCAGCATTGTCTTCAAATAATGAGTTTGCCCATGAAGGTCCGAGTCCATCTCTGTTTTTTGCCCACGGTGTAGTTGGTAGATTCCCACCAAAAATGGATGAACATCCGGTTGCATTGGCCACAATCATTCTATCTCCAAATAGTTGGGTAATCAGTTTCAAATACGGAGTTTCTCCACACCCACTACAAGCCCCTGAGAATTCAAATAAGGGTTCACATAGCTGAGAGCCTTTCACTGTATTTCGATTCACCCTTGTCCTATCTAATTCAGGAATGGACAAGAAGAAATCCCAATTCACTTTTTCCGTATTCCTTAATGGCATCACGTCGCGCATGTCTATTGCCTTATGCCCGGGTTCGGTTTTGCTTTGAATGGGGCAAACCTCTGTGCAAAGAGTACATCCAGTGCAGTCTTCCACAGCAACTTGCAACGTATAAGATTCCGAATCTTTAAAAAACTCTTTTCCAATGGGCTCTGTGTGCTTGAAAAATGCAGGTGCGTCTTTTAATAGCTCATTACTATACACCTTCGCCCGAATAGCAGCGTGCGGACATACATAAAAACATTTCCCACATTGAGAACATAATTCCGGGTCCCAAACGGGCACTTGATCTGCAATATTTCTTTTTTCGTATCGCGTAGTTGCAGATGGGTAAGTACCGTCAGCAGGGAAAGCGCTTACAGGTAAATCATTCCCTTCCCCAGATATGATTTTACCCAAAACACGTTGGACATAATCTGGAGCATCTACGCTTACTGGTAGTTCAATTTCTTTGTTACCCATATCGTAAGATGAATAATCAATCAAGAATAAATTTTCAATAGTTTTATCTACAGCCAGAAAGTTCTTCTCTACGACTAAGTCCCCTTTTCTTCCATAAGACTTTCGTATAGCGCTCTTTATATGCCCAATCGCCTCCTGCTTTGGCATGACACCCGAAATGGCAAAAAAACATGTTTGCAAAATGGAATTAATGCGAGATCCCATACCGGTCTCTTTAGCGACCTTAGAAGCATTGATCACATAGAATTTCAATTTTTTGTTCACTATTTCTTCCTGAATCTTTTTCGGCAGCTGGTTCCAGACTTCTTCCGTGGCAAAAGGCGTATTGAGCAGGAAAGTGCCCCCGCTTTGAGCTTCTTTCAGAATATCGTATTTCTCCAAATAATGGAAATGGTGGCATGCAACAAAGTTCGATAAGTTAATAAGATAGGTTGACCGAATGGGGCTTTCGCTAAACCGCAAATGTGAAACGGTTAATGAACCCGATTTTTTCGAATCATAAACAAAATAACCCTGTACATGATAGTTGGTTACTTCACCAACGATCTTAATCGTGTTCTTATTGGCACTCACCGTGCCGTCCGAACCTAGTCCAAAGAATAATCCACGAAATAAATGTTGATCCTCGAGAGTAAACTTCTTATCATACGATAGGCTTCTATCAGTTACATCGTCATTGATGCCCACAGTAAAGCCATTCTTTGGTTTTTCTTTGTTTAATTCATCAAAGATTGCCAATACCATAGCAGGAGTAAATTCTTTGGAGGCTAAACCATAACGCCCACCAACGATAGTCGGCAATTTACTAGTCCATTTGGCAAATATCGCATTGACAACATCCATGTATAGGGGTTCGCCAATTGCACCCGTTTCTTTGCACCGATCAAGTACAGCTATAGACTTTACTGTTTGGGGTAATGAAGTAAGGAATTGGTGAACGGCGAATGGGCGATAAAGACGCACCAAAACACATCCAGCTTTCTGCCCGTTCTTAATAAGATAATCTATTGTTTCATGGACTGTTTCTGAAGCAGACCCCATCAATACGATAACTCTCTCCGCTTCAGGGTGTCCATAGTATTCGAATAACCTATAAGATCGGGATGTAAGGTGTTCAAATCTTTCCATGGTAGCTTCCACTATTTGCGGAACATTCCAATGAATTTGGTTGCATGCTTCTCGGTTTTGGAAATACACATCAGGATTTTGGGCTGTCCCCCGAATAAAGGGATTACTAGGGTTAAGAGCGCGTTTACGATGTCTTTCGATGTCATTTTCATTAATCATCTCGCTAATAATTGGATCCGGTATAATGTCAACTTCGTTCAATTCATGTGACGTGCGGAAACCATCAAAAATATTCATGAACGGAACACTGGATCTTAATGTAGCTGCTGTCGCAATCATAGCCATGTCATGAGCCTCCTGCGGATTGGTTCCAAACAACATGGCAAAGCCTGTAGTTCGGGCAGCCATCACGTCACTGTGGTCTCCAAAAATCGACAAAGCATGCGTAGCTAAACTTCTAGCAGCAATGTGGAAGACCGTGGGCGTCAATTCCCCTGCTATTTTGAACATATTTGGGATCATTAATAACAGTCCCTGCGAGCATGTAAACGTTGAAGCTAAGGCACCCGCTTGCAATGCGCCGTGGATTGCGCCTGCAGCGCCTGCCTCACTTTGCATCTCAATAACTGTGGGCACCTCGCCGAAAATATTTTCCATATTATTGCTGCTCCATTCATCAACCCACTCACCCATGGCTGAAGCTGGTGTAATGGGATAAATAGCGCAAACCTCGCTAGTCTTATACGCAATATGCGCAGCAGCTTGATTACCGTCGATAATAACTTTTGCTGGCGCGCTATGGTCAGAATTATCTACTGACGGATTTGGGACGATGGCAGTTTCTTGCATATCAATAAAATATTCAAAAAATTACGCAATTCGCCCTTCATTCAAACTGATCAATATCAGCCAAGAGTGAGATATAAATCATAAGCTGAAAATCTGAGCATACTATTCGCTTGGTCGTGACAATAATCATTACGCGCAATGACCGGTATCACCATTGACTAAGAGGTAATTAGATACTTTCATCAAAATCTTTTCATGCGGGAAGTACAAGTTGTATTGATTCCTGAATAGCGTGCAGTACAAACAAATGAGGTATCATTTATCCGTTCAAAAACAATTAATATGGAAAAGATATTTGAGAACAAGGTAGCGCTAGTCACCGGTGCCAGTTTTGGTATAGGCCAGGCGACGGCATTAGCTTTTGCCGTCCGGGGCGCAAAAGTGGTTATTGCAGACTTAATCGTGGATAAAGACCAAAAAACAATGCAAAGCATTAAAGCAGCGGGCGGGGATCCTTTGTTCATTCAATGTAATGTATGTGCAGATAATGAGGTTAAAGCAATGGTTGATAAGGCTGTTGCCACTTTTGGCAGGCTTGATTTTGCCTATAACAATGCAGGGATCGAAGGTTCTACGGCCACTACCCAGGAGTGCACAGAGGAAAACTGGGATAAGACCATTGCCGTCAACCTGAAAGGCATATGGTTATGCATGAAATATGAACTTCCCCATATGTTGAAACAGGGCAAGGGAGCTATAGTGAATTGTGCTTCTGTGGCAGGTTTAATCGGTTTTTCTGGGCTTCCCGCTTATGTAGCCAGTAAACATGGAGTAATCGGGCTTACCAAATCGGCTGCTTTAGAGAATGCAAAACAGGGAATTCGTATAAATGCTGTGTGCCCAGGGGTTATTCATACGTCCATGATTGATCGTATCACGGGAAAGGACAAGGAGCTTGAAAAACAGTATATCTCCATGGAACCTATTGGCCGCATGGGACAACCGGAGGAAGTGGCTGAAGCCGTGATGTGGTTGTGTTCAGATTCAGCATCTTTTGTTACTGGTCATGCGATGCCTGTTGATGGAGGATGGACTGCAGGGTGACCGTGTAATTGTAAAAGCGACCGTTAACTCTCCTGCAAACTCTGAGGACTTCCTAAAAGAGCCATCCGGATTTCCTAGAGTGCTGATTATCATACTAATATTTTGGCAATTTGAACACATTGGGTTGTGAATTTTCAAATTTAACTTCAAAATTGAAGACTGGTGTTCGTCCCTTATAATTCGACGCACATGAATTTGGGCTGCTCCTAGCAAAAGTTGATTTTATAAATGCCTGGCACTAGGGAAAAGGGAAATGGCAGACTATGAAGTAGACGGTATTGCCCATAAGTAAAAGATATTCAATAACGGCCAGAAGAAAATCCACGAAGATTGAACGCCAGGATTTGCTGCAGAAGAAATTTTGCACAAATCCCTTATCCACGCAAGGTATAGGGTATAGATAGGGCAGACTTTGCAAAGTCAAAATAGCAGTGCCCCTTTGTTCAAGTTTGCGCATTTTTTGTCATTTCTTGGTAGGTGATCCTTACCCTATTGAATCGTACGCTTTGTAGAAATTCAAATCATAACTGTCTAATTATCAATACACTATTGACCTAAGAGCTTCCGATTTTGTTCGCTTGCGTCACCTATAAGATAAAGCGCCTTCTTTGCAAAGGAGACTCTATACGTTGCGTTCTACAACCTTTACCAGGTAGGGAATTGGGATAAAGCAGGAATTATTCCAGATGTTTGGCCATTTTCTTTTCTCGTTATGGCATGTGCTTTCCGAAAATGCTACATCCTACAATTTTCTCTTTTCCTCATATCCACCAACCCTAGATAACCGCCAACATCTAGCTAAATATGAACACTTGGGTAGCTATTCTGGGACAATGCAGAATTATCAGGGCTCCTCTTTTTTGTTCTGCATATTGACGTTGAAAACATCAGTTTTCCCCTTTTATGGTATGTGGTAAACGGTCCGGCCCAAAGTTCTGTTAACCACCTCTGCACTGGCTTTTTAGTAAATTGGATATTTAAAGCTGATGTGCCAGAATCCACTTTTTAGGAGATTTAGGCAAAAACTTCAATCCATGCAAACACTGCTTACAAAATGGCACATTCTGCTTTTCTTGGGGTTAATACCGTTGCATGCTCAAACCCAGGGCCCCGTCCTACCCTTTCCTCATCATACCCACTATGAGGCCGGGATTCTACCCGATACGGCTCAGCGACCACAGATGGACTCTGCCGTCAGGTCTTTTTATCAAGCATGGGTGGTCAGGTACCTGCGGCGCAGTCCTCAAGGTGATGGCTATTATGTCGACACCAGGGGGAAATACAAAACAGAAGATTGTGTGTCGGAAGCCATTGGCTACGGCATGATGATCCTTGCTCTGATGGCGGATACGACAAATAGCGAGCGAAACCGCACTCTTTTCGACAACTTGTTCCACTTTTGTCGGGCTCACCCCAGCTATCGCGACCAAGCGGGCACCAATCATACTGTTTCCTCTACCCTCATGGCTTCTGGTCAAAAGATCCGAAAGAACAAAGTAATAGACATTGATAAAACATCTGCGAGCGATGGAGATATCGACATTGCCTTCGCACTGCTTCTTGCTTCTAAGCAATGGCCCAACGCAAAAGGCGTGCGGTACGCAGACGAAGCCAGGCGGATCATTGATTCGATATTCGCACAAGAAATAAATCTGTTACAGTACACTATCATCGAGTCGAACGCCATAGAAAGCGACGGGAGTCCGGATTACAACGACTTCCGAACGTCCGATTTCATCCCCTCCGAGCTCAAAGAATTTGGCCGTTTCAGAAACGAAACGCACTGGGATCAGGTCACAGATTCCAATTATGCCCTCCTTGCTCGATTGAGAGACAGATATAGCCCGATGCGTCACCTATTTGCCGATTTCTACGTTCGTATTGGCGACGGGTTCGCGCCTGGCCGCCGGGACCGGGATGAAGAGTTTGCTTTTGCATATTTTTTCAACGCTTGTAGGGTGCCCTGGCGAATCGGTACCGATTACCTCATCTCGCGAGATGAACGATCCAAACACCTCTTAAAGCCTCTAAATAATTGGCTCATCGGAATGACCCACGGAGATCCTACTCGTATCAATGCCGGGTATCTTCTCGGATCCGCGGCCAAGGGGAACCCGAATGAAGACCCCTTAATGCTCAGCTTTATTGCCCCGCTCGGCATTTCGGCGATGGCCGACTCTATATATCGGCCTTGGTTAAACAAGATCTGGGCTTTGTCGGTCAATATGCCGTTACATCCCAGCGGGGATTACTCAGGTCTGGAGTACGGATATTTTGAAAATACAATAAAGCTCCTGTGTTTGATTATTATGTCCGGGAATTATTGGGAACCGGGGCATTTTTGAGTTTGACTGACAGAACTAAAACTGCAACCCTAAAACTCTAAAGCTCAAACTGTCCGGATATCCGATAGCTTGCTTACGATAATTATGTATCCATCTTTCTGTCTTGGTTCTTACTTCTTACTTGAAACAAAAAGTTGCTCAGTCGAGTATCCCAAGAAAGTTAATTAGGCAACGAACTATTTGATAAGTATTACATTTGGTTCTCAGAAAAGCATTCTTCGCCTTGTATTTCTTCTCGGCAATAAGTTGGTCTTAATCCATACCTGCTATTTTTATATTTTTTTTATAAATGAATAAACAGCCAGTAGAAAATATAAATAGAATTTCGGCCGCCGGTCTGCTGATTTCTATAGGTATTGTGTTCGGGGACATTGGCACTTCTCCTTTGTATACCTATAATGCCATATTAGGAAAAAAAGCCGTTGACGAGACTTTGGCTCTCGGAGGTGTTTCCGCAATTTTTTGGACGCTAATCTTTCAGACCACCATCAAGTATATAATTATCACGTTAAGAGCCGATAATCATGGTGAAGGGGGAATATTTTCCTTGTACGCACTTATTAAAAGGTATAGTAAATATCTAGTTATACCAGCAATTCTTGGGGCCAGCTTTTTATTAGCTGATAGCATAATTACGCCTCCTATTTCGGTCACATCGGCAATCGAAGGGTTGAAAATGATCCATCCAAATATACCTGTTATACCTATTGTACTAATTATCTTGGTTTTGCTTTTCCTAATACAACGGGCAGGCACTTCCTTTATAGGAAAAATATTTGGTCCCGTAATGCTACTGTGGTTCACTATGATTGGAATTTTAGGGATCAATGGCGTAATACAAAATTATGCGATTCTTAAGGCCCTTAATCCCATTAGAGCTTATGACATGATTGCTCATTATCCTCGCGGTTTTTACCTACTAGGCGGAGTTTTTTTATGTACTACGGGTGCTGAAGCGCTCTATAGTGATATGGGCCATTGCGGCAGAAACAATATCAGAATAAGCTGGATTTTTATCCAAATATGTTTAGTGCTCTGCTATTTGGGTCAGGCACAATGGCTAATGAATCATTTAGGCCAACAAGCCGATACATTAAACCCATTTTTCGGATTAGTAAAAGGATGGTTCTTGCTTCCTTCGATTATCATAGCTACCGTTGCTACTGTTATTGCAAGCCAGGCTTTGCTAAGCGGCACTTTTACGCTTATTACAGAAGCGATAAGGCTCAGTCTATGGCCCAAAATGCGGATAATTTTTCCCAATAATTTACGCGGTCAAATGTACGTCCCGGCCATGAACTGGCTGCTCATGGTGGCTTGTTGTGGGGTGGTATTGGGCTTCCGCAGCTCCGATAATATGGTTGCAGCATTCGGCTTGTCGGTAACTATCACCATGCTAATGACTACCTTTTTAGTCACCGCATATCTTTATGTTCATAGAGTTAACAAAATACTGGTCATTATCATTTTTATGACCTACCTAACCATTGAAGGCTCCTTCCTCATTGCAAACTTGCAAAAATTTACACATGGCGGATGGGTCACTTTGATGCTGGGAATCCTCTATGCTTTTACCATGTATGTTTGGTACCGAGTAAACAATATAAGCGCACATGCTAACACTTTTGTTGATACTGCAAAGGTGTTTCCGCAACTCCAAGCGCTCATAAGTGATACCGATCAGCCATTACTATCTACTAACTTAGTTTACATCACATCTAGTAGTAAACCCAATCAAATTGAGATCAAAATTGCCAATTCCATTTTTGACCATCAGCCTAAGCGAGCTGAACTATATTGGTTTGTCCATGTGGAAGTTCAGGACGACCCATTTACTACGGCTTATGAATCTCGTATTGTGGCATCTCCAAATATCATGTACATCAAGTTAATGCTTGGGTTCAGGGTCGCCCCAAATGTCAAAATGTTCCTTCAAAAAATTATGAATGAAATGGTGGATAACAAGCAAGTGCAGATTCTACCCAAATATGGCTTTTCAGACACTTCTAAAAAAATAGGTGATTCCAAATTTGTAATAATACAAAGCTTCCTAAGCACGCAGAATGATTTATCCATCATGGATACATTAATTTTAAATGTGTACTTCTTGCTCAGTCATTTTAGCTTAAGTCCAGATAAAGAATATAGTATAGACGAAAGCGACGTGATTTTGGAAAGATATCCCTTAATCATTGCCCCTCTAAAAGATATAGTTCTCACAAAACTGAATTAATCGCTACGGCCGGGTAGCACCCATAAAAATGGCTTCGTAAACACGGTCGAATAAGGCGTGTTAGTCTGACGTTTACTAACCTCTTTGGCAAAGGCGAATCCAGCGCCAAAAGCCAGACATCACACCAGGTGCATCATGCCAAACTCATCGAGAACCCATGACTCGGGCAAACAGTATATGAAACCGAGTTGAAAGATTCTGCATTTGCTAAATGATCACAGGAAAGCAAATTGTTTCCAGGTTTAATTTATTTATATGCTGGAAGCACAGGTTGTACTTTTGTCCACCCCCATTTGAGCTAATGCAGTTTAATCTGTAGGTTGAGGCGCATCATTGCCCACTCAGAGTTACAAAATGCACAAATCGCGCGCCACATAATAACTGGGCACAAGTGGCCTAAATCCGGTCTTGTTCCTGAGTTTTGAAATATCCAAAATGCCTTCAAATGGCCTAGCTAATGGCCCTTCTGCCGGGTCAAATATATCAGCTGCCAGTCCAAAAGAATCAGCAAGTTCATACAAGCTGATAGGTGCATCGTCTGCTACATTAAATATCTCTCCATTGAGTCCATCGGTATGAAGTAGTATAGTTAAAGCCTGAGCAACATCCAAATGATGTACCATGTGCATTCTGTAGGCGGAGTGACGTTTCCACTTTTTGAGCATAGGCAAAATCTCCTCTATATGGGGATCTTTATCTCCATAGACAAAACCCAAACGCAGTATACGCACATCAAAACTTTTGTTTTTATGAAGGGAAATAAGTTCATTCTCCGCAGCGATTTTGCTGGAAGAGTACGCCCTGGAGTCGTTTATGTTAACTACATCATCTTCCTTTGCAGGGCGCGGATAGTTTGAGCCATATACATTTCCGGTACTCGTGAAAATAAATCTTTGTACACCTGCTGCTACGGATGCATTTGCAAGGGACACTGTCCCGGTATGATTTGTCCTTATAATACCCTCGGTATCACTTACGATTCGGAAGTATGCAGCTATGTGTATGACCGCGTCGATACCTTTCACGGCTACAGATAAAGCATCTGAATTATTTAAGTCTCCGATAACCGCTTTTGCGCCCCGTTCCACTAATGCTGATGCCTTCGCTGGGTCACGGACTAATATACGAACGTCATAGCCTTTGGCTAAAACGTGCGAAACAAATCTGCTCCCTACTTTACCGGTAGCTCCCGTAACTAATAACTTTTCCATGCATTTGATGATTTAAAATCAGGTTCAAATATGGTTAGCATGATAACATCCCTCCACTTTTGCATCATCAAGGAATAGTAATGTTTTCCCAGCGTGTAAAAGTACCTGTCTGACCGTCCGCCCCGAGTATCGCAAGGCGCAGCACCTCTCGAGAGCCATCATCGATGGATTCCACGCCTTCATAACCATTCAGGTTTATTTTGGTGAAACCCATAAAAACCAAGTTGACTTTGATATCAGTTGACTCCAACTCGACCATCATGGCTAGCGTTATAGCATTCAGAGCCGCTTTAGATGCAGGGCAAACCGGGCCAAAATATGCGTGATAGGGATAGGCTGGATCCGCATTCGTCGTCAGGGAACCTAAGCCACTGGATACGTTAATCTCAACTGCATTTCATTTCAGCGCCTCCCCTTCAATGGTTATCTTCTGTTTCCCATAGTTGAAACTATTCTCCACGGTTGCCTTAACGGCATCACCATCAAAAACACAGGTAATTATGCGCGTGTGCGGGCTCTCTATATACCTAATTCTAACCATAAGTGTATGTGGGTCCATCCATGCATAGCTGCCGGCAATTTTATATGGCTTCAAAAAAGAAAAGTCTTCTTTTGCTCGCGCTAACAAATAGGGTCCGGCCATATTGCTTTCACCCGCTTGCCAAGTTCCGTTACCAAGGGAAAAATTAAACCGACCCGAATCAGTCAGCATAGACAGCGTACACATACTGCCGCTCGTACTGAAGGAAAAAGACTGCCAGTGAAGTGGGTTAGACTTTAGGGTGAACGTTTTGCCGTCAACCCGCTGAGTGGCGATTATGTTACTGGTTAATGGGGGGAGGGCAAGTGTTGCAAGATCTTTTTTCAGGGCCGCATCGCCAATGTTATTTGCAGGAAGTACACCAACGTGCATAGACGGCAGCAGGTATTTCCATACCAAATTTATCTCCTCTTGCATATTGGGTGTTTCCGCAGTTATGGCGATGGCAGCGTCCTGACCAGGTATTACAATCGCGAATTGCCCAAAAGCACCATCCCCGCGAAACGCATTGTGCCGACATCGCCAAAACTGGTAGCAGTATCCTTGCATCCAATCACTGCTGTCTTTTTTGCTTTGGGCGGAATCGGGCGCCTGGTCAATTTTAAATGTAGTTGCCTCTTGCACCCACTCTTTGGGGACCAGTTGTTTGCCATTCCACATGCCGTTTTGCAGATACAACTCGGCAAACTTGGCTATGTCTTCCGTCTTAAGACGTAGCCCCCATCCTCCTGTGTTAGTGCCGTTGGGGCCACTCTCCCAGTCCATATGTTCAATTCCCAGCGGCTCAAACAAGCGTGGACGCAGGTATTCAATTTCCCGCTGTCCGGTCACCTTTTGCACAATGGCGCTCAGCATAAAACTTGCCATAGAATTGTACAAAAACGTTTTGCCCGGCTCATATTTTATTTCTGTTGCCAAAAACGATTTTACCCAGTTATCGCTAGTAGCTGGAATTACTGAAGTGGGGTCAGGCGCCTGCCCGACACTCATAGTCAATAGATCCTTTACAGTAAGCTCCGCAAGCCAAGGGCTGACAGAGTCTGGCAGGGAATTAGGAAAAAATGAAATTACTTTATCGTTTAAGCTAAGACGCTTTTCAGTAATGGCAAAACCTACGGCGGTTGAAGTGAAGCTCTTTGTCAGACTGTACAGCGAGTGCTTTAACTGCGGAGCATAAGGTTTCCACCAGCCTTCGGCAATTACTTTGCCATGGCGCAAAAAAATAAAACTGTGGGGCTCTGTAGTACTGGCACTCATGGCGCGCAAAAAACTGTCAATACCGCTCGAAGAAACTCCTTCGGACTCTGGAAGACTCCGGGGCAGAGCAGATTGTGCGTTCAAACAAACCCATGGCAAAGCGATAGCAATAATTAAGGCTGGCAAGCATTTTTTAAAAAACATCGCGGTATGAGTTAACTGATTTTGTAGGTCTGTGCAAAAGTACTTTTTCTGCGTCTTAAATTATGCGCAATTTCTCCGAATTCCTAATGAATCTACCTTTCATAGCTAAGGGGAGCTTAAGAAGTATATCTGCATGAGCGGCCAGTTTGGATAAGGGGCCGAGAGCACTTCCAGACGATTTCCAGGTATTCTCCACCCAAAGCATCCTTATAAGAACTTAAAGGGGAATAGCCCTGTTCGGTCTTACCCTTCCCTTCATAATGGCAAGCAACTCTAAACCTGCAAATAATTTTCAAAGGTTTTTTAACAAAAAATCGGTTAAAAATCTTAATTGCAGGCTTTTTTGGGATCGGGCACTTCACTTGGGCATCGAACGCTCTCTATGCACCTGGAGGTTTAAAATAAGGCCTTTCCTGGCTGCAGAGGTCAAGGTAATGGAACCTACTTAGTCCACTTTGGTAGTTGCGCAAATAAGGCAGATCTCATCCGCACAAATTTCCACTGCTACAAAGTTCGCAACAATACTCTAGTGTTTCATTCTCCTCTGTCCTCCTCCAAATCGTTGTGGTCATCGCCTCCCAAACTATAATAGTTGTTCTCTTCGTCTTCTTCACCGATCTGTTCATCGGAGTCGTCTAATTCAGAACCTGGGACATCAAGATCCTCGCCAAGTTGGTGTTTCTTTAAATGCTCTTTCTTGTCCGAGTCGCCTTGTTCTGAATCGATGAGTTCCAATTTTTCTTCTTGGCTATAGATATCCGATTTTTCTGAGTAGGAAGGATCGCCATATACAGGAGCCTGTTCAGCTTCTTCTTTATTGGGTTTTAGAATTTTCTTTGCCATTGGACGGTTTTATTTGGTGAAATTATTCCATTGATACCTCTAAATTTAGCATGATTTTGGGTTATTCGGCTCGATCTAAGGGTTGTACCCGTTAAATTCGCTTGGTGAGGAGTTAGCGGCTGCATAAAGGTTCATTTGGTCCTATTCCAAGCAAGCCCAGCGACCGCTTTTGAAGGTTCGATTATCGCAAGCTATACTGGCCTCCTGAATGAAACAAACCGCCAACATACAATCGAATGTCCATAGCAATTGGTATAAACGCCTACAGATAATAGGGGGTACTTTTTCCACTTTACGCATCCGAAACATTCGAATCTACATGATAGGGCAGGCCATCAATTTGGTGGGTGACTGGATGCAGCAGACTGCTCAGGCATGGGTCGTATGGGAATTGACACACCGGGCAACATCCCTAGGCATCGTAGCCTTTTTGTCTCAAATACCCTACTTCCTATTTGGCCCCTGGGTAGGATCTTTCGCTGACAAATATGATAAAAAAGCCATCTTGCTTATAACGCAGATACTGGCTATGTTGTTCGCTTTTGCCATGGCTTTGTTGATTCAAACCCACCAACTGGCTGTGTGGCATGTGTACTTGCTCGCCTTTTTGCTCGGCACAGTAACTGCTTTTAATACAACAGCTGAACAGGCATTTATTGGAGAGATGGCCGGTCCGGGAAACATAAAAAAAGCGATTGCCCTGAATAATTCACTAAATCAACTTGCCAGACTAGTTGGTCCAGCTGTAGCCGGCCTGGTAATTGCCTCCATCGGTAATGCTCCTGCATTTTGGGCCAACGGGATTAGCATTATTGCCTCTATTGTCTGCATTGCCATAATACCATCAAACCATGAGGAAAAAGAATCTAAAGGAAGCGGCATAAAACAATTCCAAGAAGGGCTTCGATTTATTAACCGCACGAAAATTCTTCGGCTAATCATTTTGTTTGGCGCTATTCAGACTTTTTTTGGCATGTCGATAGTCCAGTTGCTTCCTGCTTTTTCCACGGTAGTTTTAAAGGGTGGTGCCAGCACACTGGGTGCTCTTATTGGTTCGGCGGGTGCCGGTTCATTAATTGGAATTGTCTTTGTATTGCCCTTTGTCCAAAGAATAAACCGATCCTGTGTCGCCATAGGCGGCGCAGTGATTTGGGCCGGCTCCTGGTATGTCATATTTTCTTTTGTGAACGCGCAACCCTTGGCGATGCTTTGCCAATTCATGGCCAGTTTGGGCGCAGCCAACGTACTCACCCTGTCTGTTGGATTAGCGCAGGAACTATCACCACCCAATTTGAGGGCAAGGGTCGTCAGCGCCCTGATGATGATCGTTTTTGGCCTGCAACCTGTATCTTCTTACCTCGTTGGCAAAGCTGCGGATTTGGTGGGCATAACAACTATGATGAAGATTAATGGAGCACTCATGATCCTGTTTCCAGCTATCTTATTGGCTATTCCTGCTCTTCGCAAGGTCAAGGCAACGATCCAGATTCCGGTGATAAGAAACCATGTTATAGGATAGAAAGGCTAAAGTATGGTTGCAAAACGGCTTTACGAGTCTGAATGCCTCAGTTAGGAGGTAGCAGCTAGACTGCTTAGATAATCGACACCAATGGTTATAGGTTAAACTAGGGCCAAATTGAAAGGTAAGGCACGAATTCTTTTACCTGTCATATTGAAAATGGCATTCGTCAGGGCTGGCGCAACTGCAGGCAAGCCCGCCTCCCCTGCCCCCGTGGGAGGATATTTATTTCTCATCACTTCCACATTGATTTCAGGACATTCGTTAATTCTTAGTAAGTTGTAGTCGTGAAAATTTTGTTCAACTACCTGCCCTTTATCTATCGTCAATCCCCCTTTGTACGCGGCCGTTAACCCCATTACTACACAACCCTCCGTTTGTGCCTTTACCGTGTCTGGATTCACAACTATACCACAATCTATAGCCACGTTGATTCGAATCACTTTCGTCGCGGTTGGCGTTTTAGCCACCTCGGCAACTACCGCCACAAAGGCTCCTGATCGCTCAACGATGGCCACCCCTCTCCCCGAATTTTTCTCAGGCAGCCGGTACCAATTGCTCATTTCGGCGGCTTTCTGCAACACCATCGTGTACCGCTCATGCTGTTTTAATAAGGAAAGTCTAAAATCTAGAGGGTCTTTTTTTGCCCTGTCTGCGAGTTCATCGATAAAGGATTCGTGAGCAAAACAGTTGGTCGAGTGGTACACAGAACGCCAATACGAGATAGGGATATAGAATTTGCGCAGCACACCCTTGAGGCTCAAGTTGGGAATAGCGTATTCTGTATTTATACCTCCTGCAATAGCGCGCGTTGCACGATTCTCGTCACCTATTTGATTGTTAATTTCCTGGCAAATAACCTTATGCTCGAGCGCAACTAAGTTACCCTGAGCGTCCAAAGCCCCCTTGCAAACATTTAGGGAACAGGCCCTGAATGGTCCTTGGGTAAGGTCATCTTCACGGGTCCACACCACTTGGACAGGCGAACCTGTTTTTATGGAAAGGTCCGCCGCTTCTTCGGCCACGTCCGTGAGGCTCCTTCTTCCAAAGGCACCCCCCATTGCAGTGTAGTGTACGATTACTTGCTCTTCCGGGATTCCACATTGTTTTGCCAGTTGCGACCGAAACCCGTTGGGGTTTTGGGTGGATCCCCAGTATTCGCAGCTGTCTTTGCTGGCATGCACAAGGGCATTCATAGGCTCCATCGGGACATGCGCCTGATAGGGCAATTCGTAGGAGTATTCCATTTTTATCGCTGCCGAATCAAAAGCATTTTGAAAATTCCCTTTTTCTTCAAAAACTTCCCCACTTTGTTCAGCGGCCTTTTCATAATCTTCTTGGATTGTCTTAGTTGACCAAGCATCCAATCCGCCGTTATCCCATTTTACGATCAGCCTTTTCCTACCTTGCAGAGCAGCCCAATAAGTGTCTGCTAGGACCGCCACCCCATCACGTGTATGCCCCCAGACAGTACGCTGGGTTCTAAGCACATTGCGAACACCTTGCACCATCCTTGTCTGCGAGTCGTCAAAACTTAGCAATCTGCCTAAAAAAACGGGAGACCTTTCTATCGATGCGTAGAGAGTTCCTGGCACAGCGCAATCCAAACCAAACACCGTTTGTCCGCAGGTAATGCCCGGAATATCCCGTCGCGCAATGGGTAAGCCAATGGTATGAAAATCCTTGTAATTCTTCAGTTTAGGATTTTGAGTAGGTTGCAGTTTTGCGGCTTCGGTCGAAAGCTCTCCGTAAGTCTGCTTTCTTCCGGAAGGCCGGTGAATAACTGTTGCCTCTTGCGCATAGCAATCATCTATAGGTACTTTCCACGCATTTGCCGCTGCCGCGATCAACATTTCTTTTGCAGACGCACCCATCCTTCGCATCAAATCGAAATTGCTGGCGATGCTGCGGCTTCCTACTACCATTTGATCCCCATATATTTTTCGGTTTGCCGGAGATGGTAAAATTGTTACTTGATTAATGTCTACCTCCAGTTCCTCGGCGATGATCATGGGGATGGCTTCAAATGTGCCCTGCCCCATTTCAGGTCGGTGATTGTAAATGGTCACCTTACCCGAAAGATCGATGATAATGTAGGCATTCATTCTAGCTGCAGAGTCCAGGTGCGCCGATACATTTTGTATTCGTTTGCTATTGCCCCTTCCATCCAGCACGCCGAGGGCAAAGAGAGCAGCCCCTGAAAAAGTGGAAATTTTAATAAAATCTCTTCGGTAGATTTTTTGCTGGAGGTTCATGTTGTATTGCGTTGTAGTAGCAAAGAATCCTAACTATATGCAAAATCAACACGTTGAAGGTAGCACAATTATTTCAGCGGGGCAACGATTTCTATTCCAGGCACTTAGGTCCGCATGTTGGAATTTAGAAAACTTGTCAATTCCCTAGCACGCAAAAACTCCACCCCTGTTCGGCATAGCGGAAATATGGTATCTACTTAATCTAAAGAGCTCGAATTCTCCTCGCTCATTATTAATTAAAGGTGAACCCTATCTGTAGATTTAGGCCCACTGACGCTGGTTCGCTATTGCCAAAACGGGTTGGCAGGGATAAAGAAAACCAATAATCTACAGCCGTTGTCCTGGCATATACTTTATTGAACACTGGAGTGAACCCATAACGGCCCTGTGTTTCAAAGGCAAGTCGTGGAATAATATTAAATCCATTGGGAAACCTGAATATAGGCCCTGGGTCGAATAAGAGATTGCTTGTTTTAGAAGTGCTTGGCTTATCCGTAGGATGCTGCCATTCCACGGAAGGCGTGACTTCAAAGCTAAAACCAAATTTTTTCCCATAGTAAACGTTGAGGCCAACAGGAAAGCCAATAGTCGTGGCTGTCTCGAATTCCGTGGTTGTCTCGTTTTTATTGATCGTTATCCAGGGGATAATGAAACTAAGATAACCCTTCACGTAGGGATAACTCTCGTAGCTCTTGGATGGCATGGGAACCTGGGACTTTACACTTAACGAACCCAAAAGGAGCATGCCCAATAAACCCGCGAAGATGAAATTATTCATTCTCATATTGGTAGATTTAGATGTTGGCGAAACGAAATAAGTGGAGAATTATCGTTATGTTTTAGAAAATATAACGATAATAAAAAAAATAGAAAATACTTTTCTATTTTGCCCTGCATTTTTTAGTTTCACGATCCAGAAACGCCGAAAATCTGACCCGCAGTTTTTTATGGTAAGCTATCAGTTCCCTGGCTTCTTTGGTAATTACCGAGCCCCCTCCCTTTTCTCCACCAGCCTGAACTATGACGAGTGGGTTCTGGGCTTGGGTATTGAATTCAGTGACCATTTCCCAAGCTTTCTTATACGACATGCGCATTTGCTTAGCAGCTTGATTTATAGAACCCGTCTGATCAATTCGTTCCAGCAATTCAACCCGTCCGGGACCAAAAAACCTCGCCCCCTCAAATTCCAACCACAGGCTCCCGTTCACCCGGTATTGGCCCTTGTTTTTCAATATGTGCGCAATTGACTTACTCATGGCAACCAAACGATGTCGATTATTTTACTTTCCATACCAGGGTTGACCTTACACCTTGTGTGCTGCGCCAGGCCGAAGCACAGACCCTGACATCGCCTACCCCTACCAAAGGGTCGAAATTAAAGGTAAGTATAGATTGGACAAATAGCCAAATCGAAATGTTCACTAATTGACGGTACAAAAGTGTACGATTAATAGCTGAATCGAATACCATTTCCCATAAAATTCCATAAATTTAGAAACCCGCATGTTCAGTTTTCCCGCCGCCCAGTTCGTTGGGCAGAAGTACAAAAGGAACCTGGATGTCGAACTGGGCTACCGTCATGAACCAATACGCAATTATCATATTGGCTGCGGGCTCCTCTTCCCGATTAGGTTACCCCAAGCAGCTTGTAGTGCATAAGCAGGAGAGCCTTATTGTCCATGCCCTATCCGAGGCAACAAAAGTTTCTTCAACCGTACTAGTGGTACTTGGTGCACACGCCGAAAGCGTGACAAGCGAAATTCTCGACAAACCTGTGCAAAGAATATATAATAGTCAATGGGAGGAAGGAATAGCTTCTTCCATCCGTTGTGGACTCGCTCATTTACTTGACAAAGATCCCTCACTTGTTGGGGTTATACTTATGGTCTGCGATCAGCCTTTTGTCGATTCAACGCTTTTATCAAAGCTTATAACAACCCACGAAAAAACAAACAAACCCATCATTGCAAGTGCTTACCAAGGGGTGATGGGCACACCGGTCTTGTTTCACAAATCCTTTTTCCCCTGTTTGCTTGAGATCAAGGGTCAAGTTGGCGCGAAGCAAATCATAACCCAACATGAAGAATCCGTGGCGTCTATCACTTTTCCTTTAGGCTTCGTAGATATCGATACTAAGCAAGACCACGATAACCTTAAAAATAACCAAATTTATAACTGAATTGTATGGCACATTGGGAAATCTTAGTTTTCTTCTTCACCATTGCGATGATTTACGCCTCGGTTGGTTTTGGTGGGGGATCGAGTTACCTGGCTATTCTGGCACTCTATGCCTTGCCATTTAAAGAAATACGACTCATAGCTCTGCTATGCAATGTCATTGTGGTTACCGGGGGTACAATCATATTCATTCGAAAAAAACAAACGGATTGGAAAAAAATTATTCCGGTAGCCGTGCTGAGCGTACCACTAGCATTTATTGGGGCTACGATGAAGATTAGCCAGGATACTTTTTTTGTTATTCTTGGATGCAGTTTGATTGTGGCCGCAGTCTTGTTGTGGATTAAAACAAAATCGGGACTCGAGGAACGTGTTAACCCGCCAGGTAAATACCACTATATTAAAGATGGACTAATTGGAGGGGCCATCGGCTTTTTATCAGGACTGGTGGGGATTGGCGGGGGGATATTTCTCTCCCCAATGCTTAATCTCATGAAATGGGATTCTCCCAAAAAAATTGCCGCCACGGCAAGTGTTTTTATCTTTGTAAATTCCGTTTCGGGTATTGCCGGCCAAATTCGTGGGCTTCCTTCCGGCATAAACTACACGAGAATCCTTCTACTTTGCGCAGCCGTTCTTGCTGGTGGGCAAATTGGCTCAAGGCTAGGCGCCGTAAAATTTAACCCTCTCGTGATTAGACGAATGACCGCGTTACTCGTATTTTTTGCAGGGATCGAAGTGCTTTTCAAACATGTGCACTGGTTTAAATAATATGTTATGAAAGTTACCGTACTTGGGTTTGGTCTGGTGCAGGAAATTTTCGAAAATTCATCGACTATGGTGGATTTACCCGATGCACCGACCACAGGAAATCTCAGAACTCTGCTTGAATCAAGATTTCCTGATTTAAAGAAAATTGGATCCTATATGATCGCAGTCAACCAATCCTATGCGGAAGACCACGTCCCAATAAGCGGTAAAGACGAGATCGCGATTATTCCTCCCTTAAGCGGTGGTTAAATTATGGCTTGACCCGTTCAACCAAAATTTTGCTTAGATTATTCAAGTGCCTTCGACCTGTCTTAAAATCGGTGAGTGTGACCATGGATATTCTGTCATTGAGATTTTGAATGCTCATTCCACCCTCTTCTATTATTACATACATATTATTCCCGGTCTCGCTATTAAATATTTCATTCCACGAAAATACAATGGTGTATTTATCGCTAGCAACAAAGACGAAATAGAATACGCTAAGCACTTTGGGAGACTCGGCATTTAGTTGCACCCTGCCCAAAATATCCTTTAGTGAGACTCCCTTGAGGCCTGTTAATGTTGCTTTCTTTTCACCCAGGTGGTTGGTGATATCAACATCAGGCAAGGACCTAGCCTTAAACGTGTCCAGATCTCGAATGCCAATAGTCAGCGGTTGCTTGACTTCTCCTTCGATGGAAAATCGATCTGTAGGCATGAAGGCACTCTGGCCAGTCGCCAACCTGGCCAAAAAAAACAAATGACCACAACATTAG
This sequence comes from uncultured Chitinophagaceae bacterium, assembly GCA_963742225.1. Classification (GTDB taxonomy): domain Bacteria; phylum Bacteroidota; class Bacteroidia; order Chitinophagales; family Chitinophagaceae; genus Puia. The sequence continues at coordinate 81,704 of CAVULD010000001.1, forward strand.
GTGTCTCATATTACCTCATTTAAGGTCCCAGCCGTGGCTTTCCAAGCCCTTATGCCTCCCTCCAGAGAGTAGAAGGTTGCGCAAGGCAATTCGTCATGGGCAATCCGTACGGCTTCCATACTTCGGTTCCCGGATTCGCAATAAAACACAACGGATTTATTAGCATAAATTGATGCAACATGCCCCTCTAATTCCCCCAGTGGTACATGCCTACCACCAATATGGTAGGAGCTCCTTTCGTCCGAGCTGCGAACATCGATAAGTTCGACCAATTGATTGTCCAATGCATTTCGCAGTTCCCGTACGCTAATAAGTGGGATTGCATTCGTCATGGGTAGTTTGGTAATAAATGTCCTGGTAACCGTTCCCCATTGGATTATTCTGGTCTGCAAATTCCTGGCGTCCAGGATTAGCACCTTGCCAGAGAGAAGGTCCCCAATCCCGGTTATGCATTTTATCACCTCATTTGCCTGGATTGTCCCGATTATCCCAGCAATCGTGGCTATCACGCCTCCTTCCGCACAACTTGGAATTTGCGCCGCCCGAACATCGGGAAATAGATCTCTATAGTTAGGGGAACGGGTCCCATCTAAGTTTAGTCGATTCAGTACAGAAACTTGACCTTCAAACTGATAGACTGCCCCATATACTAAGGGTTTACCCGATAGGACGCAAGCGTCATTGAGTAGATATTTGGAAGCAATATTATCGGTGCCGTCCACCACGATATCGTACGCTGCAATCGTTGCCAACACATTTTCAGGGGAAATTCTATCGACAATAGGAATCAGGCGGATTTGCGGGTTTTGCTGGCTTAGTGTCCGGCATGCCGCTTCTGCCTTTAGTTGGCCAACCTCCTGGGGGGAATACAAAATTTGCCGGTGCAGATTTTCAGTTGAAATAACGTCAAAATCAGCAATACCAATGGTACCGACGCCAGATGAGGCCAAATACTGAGCTGCTGGACAACCCAAGCCACCTGCACCTACAATCAGTACGCTCGAATTTTGCAGCCTACGCTGCATATCTTTCCCAAAACCTGGTAACTTCAGCTGACAGCTATATCGTGTCCACTCATCTTGCATTAGTTAAATCTTGTTTAGCATTATGATTTGCTCGGCTCTAGCAAAGTCCTCCGGCGTATTGACGTTCATCATCGCATCAGGATTCGGAGGGATTAGGATATGAACATTTTTACTCCTAATCAAAGCTTTACGCGGGCATGTGATGCCGTCTTGAAGATAGCTAAGCAGCAACGCATGGCCTCTAGGCTCCCAAATGGTTATCAGTGGCTCGGGTAGTCCATCGTACGGACTTTGAAAAGTCGTCGCCACGGCACTGGGGTCCCTATTGGAAATAAGGTATTCCAGCGTTGGGCGGCCAAGCAAGGGTAAATCACTAGCCACTACAAGCCAAGCAGCATCAGCTCGTAATTGAAAAGCCGAAAGGATTGCGCCATAGGGCCCAATCCCATCGTAGGAGTCAACCAGTGTATTATACCTCTCGCCCTGTAGCTCCCTTTGATCTTTTCTGTACGAAATATAGACCTCCTGACAAAGCGGCTTAAGCATGCCCGCCACATAGTAGCGTTGCTCCACCCCATGCCACCGAATGGAACTCTTGTCACTGCCCATTCGCTTGCTTTTACCACCGGCCAAGACTAACCCAAGCAATTCCGCTTCTTGTTCGTTCATCAACTTGACTATTTTCTTTCAAAATCTTTTTTTCCCCCCGTCTTCTTGATCAGGCGTGTATCCTTAATGACGATATCATGGCTAAGCGCTTTACACATATCATACACGGTCAACGCGGCGATCGATGCGCCCACCAGCGCTTCCATCTCTACGCCTGTTTTGGCTTGTATCGTTGCCCTACATTCAATCACCAATTCATTATGCTTATCCAGGTGAATATTCATTTCACAATTTTCCAAGGCCAGGGAATGGCATAGCGGGATCAAGTCACCTGTCTTCTTAGCGGCCATAATCCCGGCCAAGATGGCCGTTTGAAGTACCGATCCTTTCTTTGTTTGCAGATCTCCACCAACCAGCTGGTTCAAAACTTCGTTCGGCAATACAACGATAGACCTTGCAGTTGCAGAGCGCAAAGAGGTCTTCTTCTCACTCACATCAACCATAATGGGTTTACCGTTGTCGTCTAAATGGGAAAAATTGCTCATACGTAAACTAAAATAGTTGTTTAAACGGCCAAACCGGGAAAACCTCCCCTTTCTTAAAATTATCCCTCTCTAAAGGTAATTCCATAAAAGCATCGGTTTGCAGCAAATTTACGAAGTCCCCTGAGCCATTGCCCTCGACAGGTGTGGCAATCATCTGCCCAGCTTCATTCAACTCCAATCGGACTTGCAGAAAATATTGCAGCGCAGGGCGGAAGATAAAATCCTCTTTGAGCATCGCGTAGCTTTTTCTCGTTTTCACCCGCCAGGACGCCATCAACCACGGTAAAAAGTAGCGGTAGACACACATAAACGTCGAGACTGGGTTACCTGGAAAAGCGAAAACTCGAGTACCATTAGCGTGCTCCCCAAACCAAAATGGTTTCCCCGGACGTTGTTGCACTTTATGAAACAGCTTTTTGACTTGCAGCTCCTCCAGAGCAAAAGGTATGTAATCATGCTTTCCCATGGAAACGCCACCGCTTAGGATCAGCACGTCAAATTCCTCCAAACATCGCTGCACTTGCGGGCCTATTACATTGGGTTCGTCTGGAAGATGTAGCATGTCAGCTTCCAGGCCGTATTGACGCATAATCGCGCGCAATGTATAATTGTTTGAACGCCTTATTTGGTATGGTTGGGGCGTCTGCTGCACATCTATCAATTCATCACCGGTGGAAATAATAATTGTTTTTGGTCTTTTTTGAACAACCATCGAAGTCCTTCCAACCGAAGCAGCAATGGAAATAGTAGTCGGCGTAATGAATTGATACGCTTCAACCAAAACTTCATCCTTATTCTTGTCCTTGCCTTTAGGATGAATATTCTGACGGATCGTCACGGTTTCTGATTGAACGGTAGCCGTGCCATTCTTTATATCGAGGTCTTCATAGGGAATGACGGTGTCCAAGCTGGAAGGTAAAACGGCTCCCGTCATGATTTCGACGCATTGGGTAATACTTTGAACATCCACAGGAGGGTTGCCCGCGGGTTGGGTAGAAATAATTTGGAAAGAACGCGTGCCGCTTTGAAAGGCTTCATAGTTGATGGCAATGCCATCCATAGTAACGCGGTTAAATGGGGGGAAGTCCCGATCTGCAGGAATATTTTCGGCCAATACCCGGCCCAGACAGGAATCAAATGCAACGATTTCTGGACCAAAATCCCGTCGATGTTCTAAAATTATTCTTTCGGCTTCTTCCACTCGAACCATGAAACTCGTTTGAATATTTTTCACTACTTCCAGCACTAAGCATTCATGTAAGCCTCCACGCTAAAATAGTCTCCAGCATTTATTCTGACTAATAGATTTGAAAGCCATTGATCTTCGTTACGAAGAGGTAGCTAGGCCTGGACTTGTCCAAACTAATCCAAGCAGCTGATAGATAGTGCCTTCTTTAGTAGGTCACAAACAAATTTGCTATACCTTATTCAAATCAAAAGGCATCCGGCGGATTCGATTGCCCGTCGCGGCATAAATGGCGTTGGCTAAGGCAGGGGCGAAGGGTGGAACTCCAGGCTCACCCACGCCCTTGATGGTTGGGCCGCCATCGGCTAAGATATGCACCTCCACCTCAGGCATTTCGTTGATCCGGATGATGGGGTTGTTGTGGAAATTCGTCTGTTCGGTCTGCCCATTCTTGAACGTAATTCCGTTCTTTGTAGCTGCCGTTAATGCCATCGTCGCACCTCCCTCCATCTGCAAGGCAACCATGTCGGGATTAACTACCGTACCCAGGTCAATTACGGCATAGACTTTTTCAATTTTAACGCCTCGGCCCTTGCGGCTCGATACTTCCACAACATAACCTGCCACACCGGCAAAAAATTCATACTGGGCTACGCCGCGTCCCCAGCCCTTCGGCAGCGGCTTATCCCATCCGGAAACTTCTTTGAGTTTCAACAAGACCCGCTTGGTATCCGAATCTTTAGTGAGCAACGTATTCAAGCGATAATCCATCGGGTCTTTACCCGCCTTAACGGCCATTTCATCGATAAAGGACTCATGAGCAAAGGCTACCGTGGAACTGGTTACCGAACGCCAGGCAGCTAGTGGAACCTGGATTTCCGCAAATACATATTCGTTCTTCATGTTTGGTAACTCATATTTTTGCGTGCTTATCCCCTCCGTCATCGACGAACTTTCACCGGATTCATTTCTCTTCTCTTGCATCGTAGCCCCCATGGACGGTGAAATCACCTTATGCTGAAATGCAACCGGCTTCCCATTTTGATCGATGCCTGCCTTCATAGCCGAAAAAGTTAATGGACGAAACGGTCCAAGCTGGGTATCATCCTCCCTAGTCCAAAGGAGCTTCACAGGCTTGCCCACAGCCTTGGCAATGGTTGCCGCTTCGGTTGCAAAATCGGGATAAAGCCTTCTGCCAAAAGCGCCCCCATTAAACTGAATATTCACTTTGATGTTATCCCGGGCAATGCCCAAGGTGCGGTTTAACTCACTTTTTACTAAATCCGGCCCTTGGGCTGAAACCCACACCTCCAAGGCATCAGTTCCCTTCCATAGGACGACGCAGTTCATTGGCTCCATGGGAGAGTGTGATACTATGGGTGTTTCATAAAATGCTTCGAGTTTTACCGGCGCGCTGGAAAACGCCTTCTCAAAATCCCCATCGCTGTGCACGACCGAGCCTTCAGTTTTGGCAAGATCCCGCAAACTTTGCTCGTAGTCAATGGAATTGAATTTGTCTAACCCCTGGTTGTCCCATTTTATTTTTAACGCCAGCCTTCCCTGGTGGGCCGCCCAGTAGTTTTCAGCTATCACAGCGACGGCATCGTATTTATTTTTTCCCAAAACACGCTGGATCTGAATAGTCTTTTGCACACCTTTGACTTTCAAAGAATCGCTGTCATCGTAACTGACGATTTTGCTGCCGAATACTGGGTTGTGTTCCACCGAAGCAAACACCATTTCTGGCACCACTACATCGATTCCATATATGGCCCTTCCGGAGGACTTCAAGGGCACGTCCGGACGAGGATAATTTTTGCCCAGAATTTTAAAATCCTTCGGATCCTTTAGCTTCGGGCTTTGCGGAACCGCCAATTTGGAGGCCGCTTCGACCAGATCACTATAGGGGAGACTTTTACCGGATTGCTTGTGTAGGATTTTGCCATTTTCTGCACTGCATTCGGCCACCGGTACGCTCCATTGGGCGCTAGCCGCAGTCAGCAGCATTTCCCGAGCAGCGGCCCCCACTTTTCGAAGTTCAAAATAATTCAGGCGAACCGACGTGCTTCCACCCGATACCTGTCTGCCATATTCTTTCTCGCCCCCCGTCTGTAAAATGGTCACGGCATCCAAGGAAACTTCCAGTTCTTCGGCAATAAGGGCGGGCACCGACTGAAAAGTACCCTGACCCATATCCGGTTTAGGATTCATAATGGTTATTGGGCCTGATTTTTCGATGATCACATACGGTGTCAGGTTATACGTCTCGCCCACCTTTCCGACCCGCATTTTTCGGTTTTCACCCGGCCGCGGGGAGGGAACGCCGAGCACCAAGGCGGCTCCGCTAAGGCTGGAGAGCTTCAAAAAATTACGCCGGTTAACTCTTGCGGACCGGCTCGTCGGAATTAGCTCAGACAGGAATAGTTCGGACATAGATTTATATTAAATTAGATTAAGTTATCATATATCATCCCATCAGCTCGGAAGCCCTATGAATGGCCTTGCGGATGCGTGTGTAAGTTCCACAACGGCAAAGATTGCCCATCATGGCTGCATCAATCTCGCTGTCAGTGGGCTTGGGGTTAGTTTGCAACAAAGAAACGGCCGACATAATTTGGCCTGACTGGCAGTAGCCGCATTGAGGTACTTGCAGTTCAATCCAGGCCTTTTGCACGACATGGTCAATGTTCTCTGATATACCCTCAATGGTCGTAATGTTTTTGGCTCCTGCGGCGGCGGCAACAGGAAGGGTGCAAGAGCGCATGGCTACCCCGTCAAAATGCACAGTGCATGCGCCGCACATCGAAATGCCGCAACCAAACTTAGTTCCTTTTAACCCGATGACGTCTCTTAAGACCCATAATAGTGGCATTTGGGGATCTACGTCCACCGAGTAGGCCTTTTTGTTAATTGTCAGATTAATGGTCGACATATTGCGTTTTTTTGAAGGACAATGCAGGATGAATTACCAATGGGGATACGGTGAACTTGGCCGTTTGCGGGTCCCAAGAAGCAAAAAATGAGATAATGCAATTTCCGCAGGTACTAATTTAAGCTTTAATTGGAAGACCTGGCGCGAATCAATCCAAATAAAATATATCCGGCAAATATCCTTTGCATACGGGGCAAACCGAGGCGAATACGGAGAAAACTTTGGTCTTCGCCTGAACCTACGGTATTCTCCAGTCATATCTACCCAAATCATTGCATCATAGTCCGCTTTTTGGACTTAGTTGAGCCCTTTGTTTGGGCACCCAAAACCACCCATCGACACGAGGACTTCTGGCGACTTCCTTCATTTGTTTACTTTCCAGCGATGTGTCTCATCCTCAAACATTTCTTTCCCCCAAATGGGCAGTTCAGTTTTTATTCGTTCCACGGCTTCTTCACAGGCATGCATAGCTGCCTTGCGATGAGCCGACGAAGTGAATACGAAAAAACAAATCTCCCCGGTCTTCACCACGCCGAGACTATGGTGTACATGCATGCACAAGAGCGGGTATTTTTCAAATATAGCCTCCCTGATCTGGTGCATTTTTTCCAAGGCCATTTGCTCATACGTTGAGTATTCGATGGCGACTATTGCGTTGCCTTCCGTTTCATCAGCACGGACTTGTCCCAAGAAAATACTATGCCCGCCAATTCCCAGCCTAGTGTGGTGCTTCTCGACACTTTGTGCAATGAAAGTGGCGGGTATGGCCCCTGCATAAAATATGTTCTCCATCTTTCGTGTCTTCATGTGCATAATTTTAGGAACACCTCGAACTTATGGTTAGGTGAAACTTCCATAATTCAATTGCTATAACCCATTACCCTTATCCAAATTTACGACAGATATACATTTTATTTAGCTCGGAATTGGATCTACCCATGCCAGGCGGCCTAAGACCACACAATTAGCTTTATTAGCAAGAATTATATTCTTTTCTTAACTTACCAAATAGGTAAATCAAGTCTCCAAAATGGCCCAACAAGTTGAATGGACAAGCCAACATGAGAATAGTGGATCTTAACCAATCCTGAGCAGTTTCCTGCTACCCATGACCATGGTGGCATCAAGAATTTTGGCTGAACGTTCGTCAAATTTTAATTATTGACTAACCGAGGTTCAATAAATGAAAGAAATAAGAGCGATAATCGAAGCTTACGATCATATCGATAAGACTAAAACGCAAGCAGCGTTAGCAACAGTTGTCCGAGTGGATGGGTCTTCCTATCGCCGCACCGGCGCCAGAATGCTTGTCATGGATGACGGCGTTTGGGTGGGTGGGATAAGCGGAGGCTGCTTGGAAGGAGATGCATTAAATAAAGCCAGATTAGCCATAATCAATTCCGCTTCGTCCGTAATTACCTATGACACAACGGACAACGACCCTCATCAGATTGGGGTGGGCTTGGGATGCAATGGCGTTATTGATGTATTATTTACACCCCTTGACTTGGGAAACAAACACAATCCTGCTGAAGTATTAAAAGCCTGCACGCAAGCCAATCGACAAACCCACGTACTGATAAGCATCCTTAACCTAAAGGGAACTTGGACAGCCCTTAAAAACGGTGACCTTATCCATTATACTAAGCCGCAAGATCTGGATGTCTTTGGCCAAGATACGCTACAAAAAAAACTGCACGAATTAATCCTGGAGCAACTCGATTCAAGCAAATCTGCACCGCATAATATTCAATTACCGGACGGAAGAGAGCTATCCTTATTTATTGAGATCCTTCCGCCCGAAATTCACCTGATCGCCATGGGGTTTCAATATGACCTTTACCCGCTGATCAGACTAATAAAAGAAATCGGCTGGCGCGCATCAGTTATTGCAAACCCATTGAAAGTAAACTCCAAAATCTTAGCTCAGAATGCTAAAGTATATGCGAGCGAGCAATTTAACAGTATTCCCATTGACAGGTATACAGCGATTTTGCTGATGTCCCATGACTATAAAACAGATAAGACGAATTTACCTAGAGCATTGGCTTCTGGCGCTCCGTATGTGGGACTGCTTGGTCCAAAAGTTCGTGCAGAAAAAATATATCGCGAATTGGAGGAAGAAGGAAATCCTATATCTGCACAGGAAAAAGATCGCGTTTACGCACCCGCTGGTTTAGATATAGGCGCCGTGTCTCCAGAAGAAATTGCCCTTTCCTTAATTGCAGAAATAAGGGCGGTCTTTTCCAAAAGAGAAGGCGGTTTTTTAAAGCTTCGCCAAACAACCATACATGAAAGAACCTAAGGTTATTACGCAAGACGCATCCTTTTGGATTTAGCTTACCGCGCGCGCGCGCAAAGAAAGAGTTAAATTGCCATTATGATTACGGATACCTTTGATAGAGTGCATGATTACTTGAGGATTTCATTGACTGACAATTGCAATCTTCGCTGTTTTTATTGCATGCCGGAAGAAGACTACGAGTTCACCCCGTCCTCCAGGTTAATGCAAGTGGATGAAATAGAAGCTATTGCGAAACTTTTTGTGGGGCTTGGGGTTACTAAGATTCGGCTTACTGGAGGTGAACCTCTTGTCCGCAAGGACGCTGACGACATCATACTTCGGTTATCCAAATTGCCCGTCAGTCTGACACTCACCACCAATGCCACGAGAATTCACGAGTATGTGGAGGTATTGGAACAAGCTAACCTGCGTTCGCTCAACGTAAGTTTAGATACGCTACAACCGGAAAAATTTCAGTTGATTACCAGGAGAAATCAATTTGACAAAACACTGGAAAATATCCATTTGCTTCTTAATAAACAATTTCACGTAAAGCTCAATGTCGTTGTCATGAAAGGTCTAAACGACAATGAGATCAATGATTTTGTAGAATGGACGAGAAGCACCAACGTTCACGTACGCTTTATTGAATTCATGCCATTTGAAGGTAACCGATGGACCAGCAATAAGGTTTTTACATGGAGAGAAATGATGCAGGTGATTGAGTCGAAATATACTATAGCCCGTTTGCAAGATGGAGTTCATGATACTGCAAAGAAATATCGGGTTCACGATCACGTCGGAACCTTCGCCGTTATCAGCACAATGAGCGCTCCATTTTGCAGTGGTTGCAATAGGATGAGACTTACTGCAGATGGCAAAATGAAAAATTGCCTTTTCTCCCAAAAGGAAACTGATCTACTTACGGCGTTCAGAAAGGGCCTTGACATTGTTCCATTAATTAGGGAGAGTATTCACGCAAAAGCCAAGGAGCTCGGAGGGCAATTCACTAAAGATTTTGAGAAAATTCATACAGAAGACCTGCACAACAGAAGCATGATAGCTATTGGAGGATAACTCCTGAAATGTAGTGAGCATGTGCAGTCACCTCATTCCAATCGGTCCTGTAAAGCCAAGCAGCGCATGAACTTATTTTCGCGATGATTTGATATCTCCGGGGGTGATGGCTGATCCCTTATTTTTCCACGAGTTACGAATGTAGTTTAGTACGTCACTAGCCTGGTCGTCAGTTAATTCAAATCCGGGCATCGGTGTTGTGTAGGATTTGCCATTCACCGTCATCGCTTCGTTTGCTCCATAAAGCACCTGCTGGATGGAACGCTTTTTATCCGACATGAGGTAATCAGATTTAGCCAATGGCGGATACAGATTTTCAATCCCCACGCCTTCTTGCAGGTGGCAGGATAGGCAATAGGTAATATAGACCTCTTGGCCACGGGTGATACTGGATTTCAAGTCAAATGTTTGCCAAGGTCGAAAAGAAATGAAAGAACAAACCAGCATGCTCGTAATAAGTAGTGCCAGCGTGGCATTTTTCTTCATGGTCGATGGTTAAATGATAAATTCTTAGGACTATTTCATGCTTCAGAATCGGACTGTTGCTATACAATTTCCTTTAAATTAAAAGGGAGCTTTCTAATTCTTTTGCCCGTAAGATCGAAAATCGCGTTGCATAAGGCAGGTGCAAAAGGGGGCAGACTGGGTTCCCCAACGCCGCCCGGCTTTTCTTCATTCTCAGCTATGTGCACTTCGATATCGGGAATATCGGTAATCCTCGGCATTTTATATTGGTCAAAATTCCTTTCTATTGCTTTTCCATCGTCAAAATGGGTTTCGTGAATCATCGCGGCGCCAAGGGCCATAACAATACAACCTTCAACCTGCTGTCTAATAGTATCGGGATTCACATACCATCCACAATCCATGACAACCCACACTTTATCAATTTTTACTTTGCCATCCGTACCCCGGGAAACTTTAACCACCTCGCCAACCACGCTGCCAAAACATTCAGTGATAGCGACGCCCCATCCGCTATTTTTGGCCCTGCTTTTCCAGCCACTTTTTTCTTGCAGCATGTCAATTAAGTTTTGATACCGTTCCTGCTGCAGAAGCCCCCTCCTAAATTCCAATGGATCCTTGCCCGCAGCCAGAGACAATTCATCCATGAAACTTTCGAATGCAAATCCATTAGTTGACGCATATACCGAACGCCACCACATTACCGGTATGGGCGATTTAGTCGGTATATCGGCAAAACTGTAATGCGGGATGGAATCAAAATAGGGTTTTAATAGGCCTTCCACAGTGGACGGATTATAGGCTGTGTTTTCACTTCCGTCCTGGTGATCCATGTCCTGCGCAGCCATTTTAGTTTGGAAGGACTGTAGCTCCCCTTCTTTAGTTAGGCCCGCTTTGCAACCATATACTGCTCCGGGTCGAAATGGTCCTTGGGTCATGTCATCCTCGCGAGTCCAAACTACCTGCACCGGGGCATGGACAGCCTTTGAAATCACAGCTGCTTCATGAGGGTAATCCAAAAAAGCCTTGCGACCAAAGCCGCCACCAAGAAAAGTCATGTTGACGATTACATTCTCAGGTTTTAACCCCATTTTGCTACCTACATCGGCTTGAACCCAGTCCGGCCCCTGAATTGGGCCCCAAATTTCCAGCTTGTCTTCCTGATAATGGGCGATGCAATTGAGAGGTTCCATACAACTATGCGTTTCATAAGGGGTTTCGTAAACGGCCTCCACCTTTTTATCCGCACTGGTAAACATAGAGTCGAAATTCCCGGCTGTTTTCACCGATAAGCCCGTTTTATTCAAATCATCACGCATTCTTTCGTATAATTGGGCCGTACTTAAGTGTTCAAATCCTTCGTCGTTCCACTCGACGCGAAGCAATTTCCTTCCCTGTATAGCTGCCCAAAGGCTATCGGCCACGACGGCAACTCCTTCTTGCTTGGAGGTGAAAACATCGCGCTGCACGATAAATACCTGTTTGACACCTGGGACCCCCTTGGTCGCTGAATCATCAAAACTTTTCACCTTTCCTTTGATCCTGGGATCACGTTCGACGACTGCATAGAGCATCCCCGGAATCTTCTTATCCAGTCCAAAAACAGCGACACCATTAGTTTTAACAGGGATGTCTTGCCTTGGCAGCGGTTTGCCTATTAGCTTATACTCCTTCCTGCTTTTAAGGACTACTTCTTTGGGCGGTTCCAGCTTCCCAGCTTCCTCCACAAGCTCCCCGTAATTCAGCCTTTTGCCAGATGGCCGGTGAATGACCTGCCCCTTTTCTGCGTAGCACTCAGAGACGGCAACATTCCAGCGCTTGGAAGCCGCATCAATCAACATTTCTCTTGCTGTAGCACCTGTACGTAATAAGCGCTTATATCCCTCGCTGACCGTCGAACTCCCGCCTGTAATCTGGGGTCCAAACTTGGTTTGAGATCCAGGAGCAAACAATATATTTACGTCATTCAGGTCTACTTCAAGTTCTTCCGCAATCATTTGAGGGACTGCCTGAAAAGACCCTTGACCCATTTCCGCCCGGTGATTCAAAATGGTCACTTTGCCCGACTTATCAATAGAAACCCAAGCAGTTAGCTCAAGGCCCATATTCTCAGCCATTTCAGCTCCTACGACCATCTCCTTTTCTTTAGCCCAGGCTGGAATATATAATCCAATGGTAAGGGCGGCACCAGATATGCCGGACAATCGGATAAAATTTCTTCGGGACAAACCTTCAGGAGCTGTTTTCATGCGAAAGTATTTTTCAGGCCTTAACATTAATTTTCGAAGCCGTCTTTATTGCTTTTCGAATACGGGGGTATGTCCCGCAACGACATATGTGCCCTTGCATGGCCAAATCGATATCCTTGTCGGTAGGATTCGGGATTCTTTTCAGAAGCGCCGAGGCCGTCATGATCATACCGCTTTGGCAATATCCGCACTGGGGAACTTGTTCGGCAATCCAGGCCATTTGCACCGGATGAGAATTATTTTCTGAAAGCCCCTCAATGGTAATGAGCTTCTGTCCGACTGCTGCGGACACAGGAATTTGGCAGGACTGCACTGGATTGCCATTTAGGAGGACAGTGCAAGCCCTACATTGTCCGATACCACACCCATATTTTGTCCCGGTCAACCCAACAAGCTCTCGAATCGCCCAAAGTAAAGGCATTTTGGCGTCGGCCTCCACAGTAAAGCCTTTCCCGTTTACTTGTAAAATGAATGATGCCATATAAATACATTTAGCAATAAGTCAAGGTACTTAAAAAATCAAAATCCTACCCGAGAATATTGCAAGTGGTTTCTCCCCCAATACGTATCCAAATTTGCTAGTTCAGGCTGATTGTGATTCATATGCAACTTCGCACAAAAGTTAAAAGGGTACCATGCCAAGAAAAACGCTAATTGCTCATCGCTAAAAAAGATCTCTGCGGTACGTTTTAATTATTTTTTTATTCCGGCTTAGTCCTAAGAACCCTATTCCGGCCAGAAAGCAGAACAAACCTGCCTGCAGGGAACTATGTGGGCCAAGATAACCTCCAACGACCAAAGGAGATCCTTCGATTTTGATAGAGAGCAAAGCGTTGGGCCATATATATCCGGATACCGAGGCCCCAAAAAAACCCGCCTGCATAAAGTCCCAAGCAAAATGAATGGCAATGACAAACCACAAACTCCTGCTCCAAATATACGCGGCTCCCAGAAGAAATCCACCGTGTAGAGCTACGCAAAATGCTCCCACAATTCCAGTGTTCGGCGCACCCATATGCAACAGCACAAAAATCACAACCAAAAGCACCAAAGAAAGATAACTTCCTAAAGCCTCCTCCGTGATTCTAAAGACTATCCCTATAATCAGAATTTCTGCGGTGATTGCATTCACGAATATCGAAGCCATTATGGGTACTACCGGAAGCAATCTGTTTACGGAAATCACCACTAGGTCTTTTTTCAAATACATCACTAAAAAAACAAGAAGCTGCAATGTGGCTCCTAACCCAATGCCACCAAATATATTCCGGGTAGCTGCTTTTGCTGACAATTCTGTAATTTCTCTTCGCTCATAACGCTTAAACAATTCCTTATAACTCATAGCTATAAGCAAAGCCAGGATTGCACCGGCCACCAAATCTTGGCTTGCTGGTTGCATGGATTGGGTGCTCAAAAGTTCTTTTGCAGCAAACCATCCAAGCGTCCCAATGCCCAGGCAAACCACGAGGCCAATGACTATCTTGGTCAATGGAAATCCCAAGATCCTCTGTTGCAGGCTTGCTTTGTTGTCCATGTTCTAGGTGAATGGTAAGATAAAAGAAAAACAATATGCTACTGTGCTAAGACCTAACCGGTAGAATTAGCCTTTTAAATCTAAATCTTTTTTTACATAGGTCAAAATTAGTAGATATAGACCCAGGTTGCCGTCAATGATTTAATAATATCTGGCTAGCGCAAGATTGGTCGATTGGGCGGCTTCGACCAAGAAAACTATAGGCCAACCAACTTGCAAAACCCGAAGACCAGAGCATAATTGTACTAGAAACACTAGACCTTGAAGTCATTGTGTCAACGATGCTTTCAGGATTCCCGGATGATTCGTGAATTAAGATTGTTTAGGAACCAATTTTATATTTACATTTATTAAAAATCAGTATACCATGGCCAGCAAAGGCTTCCGTCTATTGCTTATTCTAGCTACGATCGCACTTACCCATACTCCCGTTTTGGCAGCGGATAGTGCACGCATTTATTTAATCCCAGAGCCCGTAAGCCTGGTGGAGAAGGCTGGAGAATTCGCACTAGACCAGTCTGTCTCGCTGGTCCTCGATCCTCAAACAAAATCGCTAACCATAATCGCGCAATGGTTTAAGGCCCAGCTCGACTCACTTACGGGCATCTCGATTCAAGTGAAACAGGCAGGAAAAAAAACCATCCATCTACAACTCTTCAGCAAGGACGAAAACAATTCGATTGGACAGGAAGGCTATATCTTGTCCATTGCTCCATCCACGATTACGTTGCGAGCCAACTCGGCAGCAGGCATATTTTATGGAATGCAGACTTTGTTGCAGCTAGTCCCTCCCACCTTTGCCACCAGAGTCGCCCTAAAGAAGCAGATGATTCCTTGCGCCGAAATCACGGATTACCCACGATTTGGGTGGCGGGGGTTGATGTTGGACGTTAGTCGGCATTTTTTTACCAAGGAAGAAGTAAAAAAATATATCGATGAAATGGTCAGGTATAAGTACAATATTCTGCATTTACACCTCAGTGATGACCAGGGCTGGCGTATTGAAATCAAGAGCCTTCCACAATTGACGCAAGCTGGATCTTGGAGAGTACAACGCACTGGAAGATGGGGTGAATTTTTACCTGCATTAGCTCATGAACCTACTACTGATGGAGGATTTTATACTCAGGATGATATGCGGGAGATCTTAGACTATGCGCAGCAGCGCTTTGTAACCATCCTGCCTGAAATCGACGTACCCGCGCACAGCTTGGCTTTAATTGCCTCTTATCCCAACCTTTCCTGCACTCAATTGCAATACAGTGTTAACGCCGGATTCCGAAGCCCGGTCAGGGACGATAATGCGCTGTGCATTGGTAACGATTCTGTCTTTATGATGTTGGATAAAATATTCACGGAAATCGCCAGCTTGTTCCCCTGTCAGTACGTTCATATTGGAGGAGATGAAGCGTACAAAGGATTTTGGTCGGATTGCCCAAAATGCAAAAAGCGGATGGTTGATGAACATCTGAAGTCCGTAGACGAACTGCAAAGCTATTTTGTAAAACGAATTGAAAAGATACTGCAAAGTAAAGGCAAGAAAATGATCGGGTGGGACGAAATCCTCGAAGGCGGTCTGGCTCCGGAAGCAACTGTGATGAGTTGGAGAGGCATGAAAGGTGGTATTGAAGCAGCCAAAATGAACCATCAGGTAGTCATGACTCCATGGGATTATTGCTATTTGGATCTTTATCAAGGAGAATCAACTGTAGAACCTCCGACCTATGGAATCTGCCGCTTACAGGATTCATATAATTATGACCCTGTACCCGACAGCATTGACGAAAAGCTAATCCTCGGTGGCCAGGGAAACCTTTGGACAGAAAGCGTGCCCAATTTTCGGCATTTAGAGTACATGGTTTGGCCGCGCGCCCTGGCGCTAGCCGAAGTATACTGGAGCCCGAAAGCCAAACGAAATTGGGTAAGTTTTGTGTCCAGAATGGAAGCCCAGTTTCCGCGGTTTGATGCTCTGGGCATAAACTACTCTCGCAGTGCTTACAATGTAATCTTCACTCCCATAAGGACAGGTTCAAGGAACAACTTCACGGTGAAATTATCCACGGAGATAAAGGACCTGGATATTTATTACACATTTGATTATACTAACCCCGACGCATTCTACCCCAAGTATCAGGGAGAACCTTTGAAATTTCCGATGGGTTCCTCGCAGCTCAATGTAATAACGTATAGACATGGCAAGCCGGTGGGTAAACAAATCAACATAAAGAAAGACGACCTTGCTAGCAGGCTAAACGAAGGCCGCCATGAATACTAATATGAATTTGCCAGCTATGCAGCGCCATTAAGTGCTCCACCCGAAAATGGACCAGATTGCCACGGACTAGATCGATTATCATTTTGCCTCTTTTCAAAGGCAAGCCGTATTGTGAAAAAGGGATAACTCATTAAATCTTAAGCACTACACAATTTGACGTCCAATAGGATACAACTCCAACTCCTTTAACCCCATCTAAACAAGAAGTTGGCCAAATTCCTTTCTGGAATTCGCGAGGACCTTCTACCTTCACTTATTGATCATGACAAATACCAATGACCTACATATTGATGAGGAGATTCTCCCGCTATTTGATTTTACATACAATATCCAATCATCCAGAGCGATTAGAGACCTACTCGCAAAACCCCTCGATTCACTCGAGACTATATCCTTCAGGCAGCATGTCTTAAAGGGTTTCATTGGCAACGGGCCCATTTTGAAGGATTTCTCGTTTTCCCGCTTTAATCTATCCGATATCTATGATTTCTTAGAGACCTTCCCCGCAGGTTCATTCTTTGGAGAGCAGCTGCGGTGGAAATTAATCTTCTCGGACAAAGAAAGGCACAAAAGGCGCGGAAAACTCATCATGCTAATTCTGCTTTTTAATAAAATTCATCAAAGCTACCTGACAAAAATTGATACCCAGCTTTTTCCTGAGCGATACGCCATTGAACTGGATCGAATGAATATGTTCCTAGAAGATTTTAATCTGGAGCACTATGAATCAATTTTTAAAAAGAAACAGAAAATCCGGGTCAAGCACATTGTCGAGCTAACTAAAATCATCACAGAAAAGGTTACCAATGGGCAGGCAGCGTCTTTCTGGACGCACTGGTTTTCGTTTGAAGCCCATCTTTCGATTAGCTTCGGAATCATCAAACACGGGTTCATCTTTCCGACTATAGGGCAAACCGAGTTTTCCATCGAAGGGCTTTATCATCCGCTGTTGGCACATCCGGTAAAAAACGACATCCAAGCCAACCGCAATGTCATCCTACTGACCGGGCCCAACATGTCCGGCAAATCCACCTTACTTAAAGCAATTAGCTTGTGCGTTTATCTCGGACATATTGGACTGGCTATACCTGCTTCCCAAGCAACGATGCCATTATTTAGCTGCATTTCCGTGGCCATTAACCTTACGGATAGTATTGTAAGCGGTTACAGTCATTTTATGTCAGAAATAATGTCGCTAAAGCAGGTCGTGGCCGAGGCCGCTGGCGACGCTGCGTGTTTTGCAGTTTTTGATGAGTTGTTCAGAGGCACCAACATTGAAGATGCCCTGGAAATAAGCACAGCAACAATTAGAGGATTGCTCAAATTCTCCAACTCCCTATTTATTATTTCCACTCACTTACACCAGCTTAAGGATATGGAGGAAATCAAAACAGAAAAAGTTACAACTTGTTTTATCGAGTGTGAATTGCTTAACAATGTGCCAAATTTCACATACAAATTGAAACCAGGATGGTCTGACCTCAAACTAGGCCGGATCTTATTTGAAAAAGAAGGCTTGAATAAAATGCTTGAATAATTGATCCTACATAATGGAATGAGTAAGTAGAGAGAACCATCCCTTAGGTGTCATAGGCGGATCTATTTCAAGCGCAAGAAAGGGAACTCAGCCAAACTGCTTGGTAATTTACACTGATTATGATCTTTTTGGGTACTGATAACCCGTGGTTTCCTCCTTCCTTTTTGCCGGGAAAATAGCCTATGCACGAGCCATGATGTATGTCCACGGGGACTTGGTTCCAAGGCCAAAACTCTACGGCATCTACGACGACCAGATCTTCATCCGCAATAAGGATACCGTACCCACTCTGAGCACGGATTCAACCCGATGGAAACAACTTATCATTCAGTCGAACAAATACACATCCTTTATTTTTATGAACGACCGGCGCAAGAGATTAGGTTTCGAAGTGGACAGCTTAATCAAATATGTAGTGCTCTATCCCAATGACGATACGCTCACTGAGTCCAATTTTTTAATTCATTCCACCGATAGCGTGCACCTGGCTCTGGAGGGGGATTTGCAAGGGTATTCCCTGCATGTGCTGCTAAAAAAGTGGAATTAAATTCGTTTGTTGTAATTTCTCGAGGGTTTCACTGGATCAACGAGTATCCTTTTGACCAGTAACTTGCCCCTTAATTCTATACGATGCTTAAACATTTGCAGGGTGAAAAAAGAATTTGACGCGGTGGTAGTAGGCTCCGGGCCCAATGGACTGGCAGCTGCCATCACGATGCAGCAGGCGGGGCTGCAGGTGCTACTCCTGGAAGGAGAAGAAAGGCTCGGGGGTGGCATGCGCTCAGCGGAACTCACCTTGCCTGGGTATATCCACGATGTGTGCTCGGCCGTCCACCCCATGGCCTTAGCATCCCCATTCTTTTCTTCGCTGCCCCTCCGGCAATATGGACTGGAATTCATACACTCTCCCTTTGCCGTCGCCCATCCATTCGACGACGGCCGAGCAGCCGTCCTTGAAACATCTATCGTGCAGACGGCCGATCGGCTAGGAACCGATCGAGATCGATATCGCAGCCTGATGGGCCCCCTGGTTGGGAACTGGTCACTTTTTGCCAATGCAGTATTTGATCCAGGAAGCCTGCCCTCCCATCCCTTTGCCATGGTTGGGTTTGTCTTACATGCCTTATCCTCGGCCAAGCATCTAGTGCATCGCCACTTTAAGGAAGAGGCGGCCAAAGGTCTGTTCGCAGGCATGGCAGCACACAGTATGCTGCGATTTTCGGATCGGGCCAGCTCCGCCGCAGCATTGGCTCTAATGATTCAGGGGCATCTTCAAGGTTGGCCCATAGTCAAAAAAGGGTCCCAACAATTAGCCGACAGCCTTTGTGCTCATTTTGTATCCCTTGGAGGCAAAACGGAAACGAAGTTTCCTGTCGGATCATTGAAACAACTCCCCTCAGCCCGGGCTATCCTGCTCGATGTTACCCCAAAGCAATTACTGCAAATCGCGGGGCATCGATTATCCCCTTTATACCGATGGCAGTTGCAACGATTCCGCTACGGCATGGGAGTCTATAAGTTGGATTGGGCGCTCGATGGACCGGTTCCGTTCAAAGCCGAACCCTGCAGGCTCGCAGGAACGGTGCATCTGGGAGGCAGTTTTGCAGAAATTGAAGACGCAGAGAGGGTGACTTCCGAAGGGAATCATCCCCATATGCCCTTTGTTCTACTGGCCCAACCAAGCCTCTTTGATCCAACCCGCGCACCAGCGGATAAACATACTGCCTGGGCGTATTGTCACGTACCCTCCGGGTCCACCAGCAACATGAAAGAAGCTATTGAAAACCAAGTAGAACGATTTGCCCCTGGATTCAGGGAGCGCATCTTGGCAACCCATGTGATGGATCCAGCGCGGCTCGAGGCATATAATCCCAACTATATCGGCGGCGATATCCTCGGGGGAAAACAAGATCTAAGTCAGCTTTTTACCCGGCCTGCTCTTCGCTTTTCTCCCTATCGTACATCTGCAAAAGGAATATACCTCTGCTCCTCATCCACCCCCCCGGGCGCAGGAGTGCATGGAATGTGCGGGTTCAATGCCGCAAGACGCGCTTTACAGGATATCTTCAAACGCAAACCTGTATAATGGTAGCTTCTGCAAGAACCCATTGGAGGTTATATATAGATAGACATCCTTCCCACCGGAGTCTGGTAGATAAAGCAACATGTTTCCGGTGGCAGTTAGCACAAAGGTGAAAAAGGCAGACGACGCTTGACTGCTTGCGGCTGCGTTTTTTTACCGGCAATTTTCGCCTTTCACCGTGTTTTTCCTTCCGTTAGCAGAAATCCTATTTTTTGCCGCCATTCCTAAAATTACATTCGCAGTCTAAATACTTGCTGTGAGAAAAATTACCACGACTATAGCGATGTTGATTTTGTTCACCATCCCCCTTTGGGCTCAAGCACCAGCAGGCAAAAAGGCGCCCGCCGGTCCACCTCCCACCATCGGCCGCGCCTTTGGCAAAGTCACGGATTCATCCGGGAAGCCCATGGCCGAGGCGTCGACGCTTCTACTGAAATCAATAACCGATACCGCTAGCAAAAAGAAGAGACTGGTGTTGCTAAAAGGGATGGATACGAAGGCCAGCGGTGAATTCAATTTTGAAGATCTACCCATTTACACCCCCTTGGTACTGCGCGTGTCGGGGACCGGGTATAAAAGTAAAGACGTGCCCTTTACCATTGTGAAATCCCCAGCAGGAACATCGCCGGGTGCTTCATCTCCTTATGGTAACCTCCCTTCCTTCGATAAGGATCTTGGTGCCATTAAACTGGAAGTAAGTGCACAGACCATGGGTGCAGTCACCGTGACTGCCAGGGCGCCTGCCATGAAGCTCGAATTGGACAAAAAAGTATTTAATGTAGAAAGAAATATTGTAAGTTCTGGTGGGACTGCGTTGGACGTCATGAAAAATGTTCCCTCCGTAACGGTGGATATCGACGGAAATGTCACTCTGCGAGGTAATGCGCCGACTATTTATGTGGACGGCAGACCAACAACACTTACGCTAGATGAAATTCCGGCAGATGCCATCGAAAGTGTCGAGGTAATGAGTAACCCATCGGCCAAATACGATGCTTCGGCAACTGGGGGAATCCTCAATATTGTGTTGAAAAAGAACCGCAAAAATGGATATAACGGCAACGTCTCAGCGGGCGTGGATTCTCACGGTGCGCTCAATGGGCTGGTGAGCTTCAATGTGCGGGAAAACAAGTTCAATTTTACCGGTACTTTCCTTGGCAACGAGAACAGAAGCCGGATCACGGGAAATACCAACCGACTGACCACCCTTTCCGAGGACACATCTACCCGGCTTTTAGAAAACGACCAGACGCAAAACGGGGGCGGATTCCTGTTTGGACAAATCGGAGCGGATTATTTCGCAAGCAATAAGACAACTATTTCTGCCTCCTATATTCAAGTCCACGGCGCTATAAAACCTACTGAAGTGTCTCAGCTCCAGACCGACAGCCTGTTTAGTGGCAATTCCGGGCCCACCCAGTACAGTACCCGATATTCTAATTCTAACTTGGCAGTCAATGTCTACGGTGCCCAGGCAGGCATGAAACATACCTTTGACAAGTCGGGTGAATCCCTCACCGCAGACGGATCATTCTTCGCGGCCAATGCAAATAGCGTAGCCAATTATCTGACCAATTATTATACCGGATTGCCGGGAACTAGCATTAATCTAGTTACGCAGCAGCAAACGCTGGCTATAGCGAATCCTCGCTTCTTTACCTTCCAGAGTGATTATACCGATCCGCTGGGTTCTAAATCCAAGCTGGAATCCGGCATTCGCGTAAGCGTCCAGCACTTGACCAACGATAATAACACCTATACGGCAGACGAGACGGGGCATCTTGTCCTTGACTCACTTGGCGCCAGCAATTACAGCAGCACCAGCAATGTGTATGCTGCATACTTGAATTTCTCCAGTGCGATCCGAAATTTCAGCTACCAACTGGGCCTGCGCGCAGAAAGCTCCAATTATAATGGGCAACTCATTTCCACCGATGAGCATTTTAGCAACAGCTATCCTATCAGCCTATTTCCGTCAATCTTCCTGGGCCAGAAGTTCGGTAAGGGAAACGAAATCCAATTTAGCGCCACCCGCAAAGTGACCCGCCCTAGTTTTTTCCAACTGATCCCCTACACCAACTATTCCGACACCCTCAATATCACCAGGGGCAATCCCGGTCTGGTGCCTCAGTTTACCGGCAACTTTGAACTTTCCTACTTGAAAAACCTTCCCTACAACAATACCTTGCTCTTCAGCATATACTATAATTATACCACCAATCTCATCACACGTTTCCAGGATACTGCCCTAAACCCTGTAGGAGAAAAAGTGCTTATCAATACCTATGAAAATGCCAACGACAGCTATAACTATGGCGCGGAAGTGACTAGCACGCTCAATGTGACTAAATGGTGGGACCTGACTCTCAACCTGAACGTGTATAATTCCATGATCAACACGGACAACCTCAACCAGCCTTCCCAAGCCGCCATCTGGAGCTGGTTCGGTAAATTAAACAACAATTTTAAGCTGCCTGGAAATTTCAGCATCCAACTTTCCTCCACCTACCAGTCCAAGACCAACCTGCCAGTAAATACGGGAGGTCAGTCCTTTGGTCCTCCGAATTCGGCCACTCAGAGTGCCTCACAAGGATACATCAAGTCCTTTTATTGGATGGATATGGCGATCAAAAAGGCTTTCCTGAAAAATAATGCAGCTTCCCTTACCCTGAGTGTGTCGGATGTGTTTCGCACCAGATGGTCAGATCAATTTAGTGAGAGCGCGTATTTCAATCAGGAATTCAACCGCCTGAAGGACCCCCAGCTGGTCCGGTTAGTCTTTGCCTATCATTTTGGCAAAACAGACCTCTCGCTGTTCAAACGCAAAAACATGAATACCCAAGGCATGGGGGATGCTGGCCAAAGCCTGCAGCAATAGATCGGATAGATTTAGGATGGGTTAAGCGCCATGCTTATTGCGGCGAACCAGGATCCTCTTTTATCGATCAAAACGACGAGATTTCCGGATAACCACCCATCGGATCAAAAATGCACATCCTGCTTTCTGCCTTTTCTCTCGAGCGCTTTATCCTGGAAATGGGATGATTTTCTTTGGAATGATACTCACGCTGTATGGCCCATTCAGGAAGTGCTAATCCATTAGGTCCAAACTACTTAGCTTTTATCCCGAGGGCTATTCGCGAATGCACCAACTTGCCGGATCGTTTCAATCGATCTTTTTCTCGCGCAGTGACCTATCTTACAGTGCCCAGCCCATATTCCCGCCCGCACATCATCCTGAACCAGGAACAATTCTGTGCCAGATCCTGCAATAAATATTATTTTAGTAGCATTCGGCGCCCCATTTGCTTACCTGAATTGGCATCCATCAATGGGTACAAAACGTATACAAGAAATTAAGATTACGCTAATTTGTAAGTACGTTACCATATTGCTGTTTGCTTTGGCTTCTAGCCAATACAGCACCGCGCAGACCAAGGTCATTAGCGGCAAGGTCGTAGATTCTTTGAGCGGAAATCCTCTGCAAAATGTAAGCATCACCCTGCCCAATAGCCATAAAGGTGGTCTAACCGACGCCTTCGGCAACTTTTCTTTGGTAGTAGACAAAAACGTCCCAACTATAACCTTTAGCATTACGGGATATCACGGCAGAACATTCCACATTAGCCAGGAAGCCACTCAACGTCTGACCATTTTGCTCTCCAAAGCGTATACCACGCTGGAAGATGTGACGATCAACGGAAAAAGAGGAAAATACAGAAACAAAAACAACCCTGCTGTTGATCTGATACGTGAAGTTATTGCCCACAAAGCACAAAACGGGCCCTTGGGCTTGCCGTTTACTTCCTACAGAAGCTATGAACGAACGCAAATGTTTACCGATGGCCCATGGGTTCGGATTACCCAAAACTTTGTGCTCAAGAAATTTCGATTCTTCTTTGAAAACCCAGACACTAGCGTAGTGGCAGGTAAGTCCCTAAATTCAATTTACTTGCAAGAAATACTTGCGGACAATTATTTCCGCAAAGAGCCGGAAATGAAAAAAAGACTCATTATCGCGCAGAAAACAGTCAATTATGGCGACTACGTGGATATGAAAGGCATCAGCGGGGCACTGCATTATTTATTTGCCGATATAAATATCTACGACAACAACATTTCCGCATTTACCATGCAATTTGTCAGCCCTGTATCCGATCTAGGTCCCACCTTCTACATGTATTTTATTCGAGATACCACGGTCCAAAACGGGTCCAAAATGGTGGAACTCTATTTTACGCCCAGAAATCCGGAAGACCTGCTCTTACGCGGATCCTTATTTGTTACCCTGGATGGCCGCTATGCCGTCCAACGGGTTGAGTTGGGCATTAGTAAACACGCCAACCTAAATTATGTTCGGAATTTTCAGCTCAAGCAACAATTTGAACTGGGCCCGGGGGGCCATTACCATCTTAGTGAATCCGACATGCTTGCCGCTTTCAGCCCATTTCCCAAAAGCCCAGGATTATATGGCGAGCGCAGACTGGCTATCCTGGAACTATCCGATTCCACCTTACCCAGTCAGGTTTTTAAGGGTCTCCCGGTCGATACCCTACCCCAATCGTCGCAGCAGTCCAGTTTGTTTTGGAGCGAAAACCGTCCCGAGCCCTTAAGCGAATCCCAGGCTAAAACCTATGCCAATGCCGATAGCCTGATGAAATTGAAATCATTTAGAACCCTAATGGACCTGTCGACATTGTATTTTGTCGGGTATAAATCCGCTGGCAAATTTGATATTGGTCCGGTACGTACGTTTTATTCATTCAATTCGGTTGAAGGTCAACGCATCCAATTGGGAGGACGGACAAATTATAAGCTTAGCACCAGATATTTTTTGGATGGATATTTGGGTTATGGATTTAAGGACGAACAATTTAAGTACAGGCTGACGGCTTCCTACTCACTAAACAATCGCTCCATATACAGTTATCCATTTAACTACATTCAGGCCAGCTATCTTCATGATCTCAAAAATCCGGGACAAGAGGATGTTTTTACCAACGGCAATACCTTTCTTTCCTCCTTTAGCCGTGGCTATAATTCCAACTGGCTATATAGCGATATTTTCCGGTTTTCCTACGTGCATGAATTTGGCAACCATCTATCCTATATTCTCGGAACTGAATATTGGAGGCAGCAACCTGCCGGATCACTCTATTATGTAAAAGAGCCGTCTCCTCAACAGCTGGATACCATTCCAGAAATTACTACGGGTGAGCTTTCCGTGGCGCTTCGTTGGGCACCCAACGAGCAGTTCTTTGAGAACAAAGTGTCGCGCAGGAACATCGTCAATAAATATCCGGTTTTCACCTTGCAATATTCCAAAGGGATAAAAGGACTGTATGGCGGCGAGTATAATTACAATGCCCTGCATTTGAATATCACCAAGCGGGTATTTATCTCCCCGCTGGGTTTTTCTGACATTCGCCTTGATGCAGGCTATTTATTCGGCACCCTTCCCTTTCCCCTCTTAATTATCCCTTCAGCCAACCGGTCTTATTTCTACAGCGCCCTTTCGTATAATTTAATGAACGTAGAAGAATTTGTCGTGGATCACTATGCTGGGCTCAATATCGACCACTATTTTAATGGCTTTTTTTTCAACAAGATTCCCTTGCTTAAAAAGTTGAGGCTTCGCGAAGTTATTGCTGCCAAAATATTGTACGGAGGACTGCGCAGCGAGAACAATCCCCAAGATAATCCCAATCAAATGCTGTTTCCTACCACCAATGGTGTCCCCTCTACTTTTGCAATGGGCACCCAACCCTATGTGGAAGCGAGTGTGGGTATTTACAATATTTTTTCGTTTATCCGCTTGGATTTGGTGAAGCGTTTCACCTACCTAGACCATCCAAATATTTCGACGTTTGGTGTGTTGGTCAGTACCAATTTTAATTTTTAGGGGATCCGCCTATTCTTGATTGCCCTTTATGGTGAATGAAACTTTTTCAGATGCCTGCTTGTTCGTAAATTTGCGCGAAAATTCAATACATATGCAAACTTTCGTCCGACTCATCACATTTA
Organism: uncultured Chitinophagaceae bacterium; assembly: GCA_963742225.1. Taxonomy (GTDB): domain Bacteria; phylum Bacteroidota; class Bacteroidia; order Chitinophagales; family Chitinophagaceae; genus Puia. Next base: position 107,529 of record CAVULD010000001.1, read on the forward strand.
GTGCATGCTTAGTGCTCTCCATTTCTTCACAGGCTCAATCCAACATGAATAGCGGGCCTCTGGATCCGGTAAAAATTGGATCCGTTGTACTCAATGCCGGGGTAGGCGTAGGCACGGATTACAAGGGCGATTATTATAGCCCTGCACTCGGAACAAAAATAGCTGCCGAGTGGGGTCTATGGCAAGCGGGCCCTGGCGTCATAACCCTGGGCGGAGAAATTGGACTGTCTTTTTCCAGTGGAGGATATTATAGCGATTATATGGCGAGAACTTCAGTGCTAGCGGCCAGAGCCGCATGGCATTACGGGTGGAAGGTGAAGGGCCTAGATACCTATGGAGGGTTTTCCACGGGCGCGGGTTTGCACCATTATGAATACAATAACAGCGTAGGGTATAACGGGACGGAAGTGATCCCCGTTTTTGGTGCGTTCGTCGGAGCATCCTATTTTGTAACTCCTAGTTTCGGTTTTAACGCCGAGCTCGGTTACGATATAACCGACTTTCAATTTGGAGTCATCTTCAAATTACAATGACGCCAAAATAATCCTGTAGGATTACTACGCTTGCGGTTCCCTCTCTGGAGCAGGACAGGACCTAACGGGCATTTTCCTGGCAGTCTGGTAGTCTCACATTAAGCGAAATGGATTTTACCGTAGACGAAAATGCCGGTCAGGTTCCTGCAGCCCAACAATATTTAATGTAGACCTCCAGCACACCGAAGGGAGCGTAGGACCTCGTCATAGAAATTAGTTCCCATACGTTTTGGCTGGTATGCCCAAAACTTTCACCAGATCTGCATAACTCATGGTCATTAATTGCTCTTTGGTAAGTCCTTTCGCTGGTCCCGATATCATGGTCCCCGCTTGTTGGGAACCCGGCACTACCACATACCGGTATACAAGACCATTATTCAAGTTGGTATCCGAACTTAAGTAAATAGAATCCACCACAAAATCTTCATTAAGAAAATTGGAAGCTGGCGCTACGTCCGATGCGCTTGCCCCATTAGGTAGGCCTATATAAGTCAGGATTACCCCACTATCCAAAATTCGTTGGGTAATGGATGGAGCAAAAATAGACTGCGAATAAAACGACGTGGCGAGCGCAGTAAGGTTAATAGGCGTCCATGAAGAATAAATAACACTATCGGGACCCGCAGGACCTTGGGGGCCGGCTGGTCCGACACTACCTTTTGAACACCCAAGAGCAAGAGCAACCAGGAGGAAAACCAGGGCGGAAGCAAATTTTAGATTTTTCATGATTTTACATTTTTAGTGTTTAACCATCAATACGGAGTAGCTAATGGGGAGGTTGCCTGGCCTGAAGGTCGAGTAGCTGCAGATTGCACTCAGATAGTCGTTGCCAAATATGTAAATTATGGATTGGTATGGATACACCCATCACAAATTGAAGATATCCAGCTCATTGTCAGCCGAAATGCAGCCATTAACCTACAGCTAAATTGATCGACCAATTTGGGGGATATCTGCGGGATCAATATAAGGATTACTGGCTCAGCTGGACTTTCCAACCAGTACAAAAGATCTCGAGGAGGAACTTTCAAAGTTGCAGCCAATATAAGGGATCGGCACAGGTATGGTCATTTTACGCATGTCGGCATGGTGCTCCCAATCCCCAGCTTACAGCGGTCTTGGAATTATGTTTGGTTGTCCTAAGTAATTTATTATTAGATATTTGAGTGCCTAGCCAAATAAATCCCCCAAATAAATTGCAATTTGTCTTATATTGTTCAGACTACCTTTGGTCATGCTGAAAAAGATTGCTGCTATATTTTTCCTCGCGTCTATGTTGTTCAATTGGATTGGATACCGATTGATGACAAATGCTCTGGAGTGCAGGGCGGATGATCATCTGCAAGCGCAGCTGGATGAAAACCGCTATGATGCATCGGAGTTAATCTCCATCAAAGTCCCAATTACCAGCCTACCTTACAGCACCAATTCGACTAAATTTCACAGGGTGGATGGCGAAATAGAAATTAATGGGGTCCCGTACAAGTACTGCAAGAGCAGGGTATTTGACGATACACTGGAAATGTTATGTTTCCCTAACCAGGGTGTGATGAAGATCCAGACAGCGAGAAATGAATTTTTCAAACTGGTCAACGATCTTCAACTATCAGGCCAGGGAAAAAAATCCGCATCTCACCCTGGCACTGCGAAGAATTTTGTGCTGGATAATTTCACCTTACTTGATCCCTTTAATTTACCTAATCTTTTTTCTAGCTGCCCAAGTAGTTCATCTTTTTACGCTTTTCACCTAGCCTCCTCCGACCAATCCCGTGCGGAACGCCCGCCCGAAGCGATTTGCTGACCTATTCACTTGCTTTTGCATTAAACCCATTGTAGTCAGTGGGCTTTTTCGCCATGCTTCTGGAATGTATTAAACGGCGAATCCACCTCAAGTCACTTAATGGGTCGCTTGAATGTAATTCGCAAACAAAGCACTTCATAACCAAAAAACCGATTCAGTATGGCATATATTACCCTGAATAATTCGCTGCCCGGCATAACAGGCTTGTTGGAAAACCGTCCGGATACGGGGCAGCCGATCCGAGAACTTACTCAACTGCTTTTGCGTGGTCCAAGCACGCTAACAGAACTGGAACGCGAATTGATCGCCACTCTGGTTTCCTATAAAAATCAATGTCAATTCTGCACCCGTGCCCACGGCGCAACAGTAAGGGCCCTTGGCGGCACGGACGCCCTGCTGGAACAAATTTTTCACGATTTGGACCATGCCCCATTGAGTGCAAAAACAAAGGCCCTACTAGTCATTGCTGGCAAGGTCCAGCAGATTGGCAAGGCCGTAACAGAACAAGACATCCGCCTGGCCAAGGAGGCCGGAGCAACAGACTCTGAACTGCACGATACGGTACTTATTGCCTCCCTGTTTTGTTTGTACAACCGTTATGTGGACGGCCTGGGAACCTTTCGACCAGATGACCCAGCCTACTACGAAAAACTCGCTACTAGATTGGTGACGGTAGGTTACTTAAGGCCCAGGGATGGCCTGGCTAAATCGGCCGAAACCACTTTTAGATAATTTTACTCTGACCGCAGCTTGATTATATGGAAATAACAGCGAACAATCCAAGCATGTCGATCAAAAGTTCCACCAGCGCGAACTCCAAGATCTACCTCTGGACTTTATTTTGTGTCTGCTTTTTTAGTACCCTCTTCGGAGGTATTGTGTCCACCCTGATGTCCGTTTACCTACCTGTTGCGGTAAAAGACCTTCTGGGCACCAGGGGGGCAGAAGATATGAGTTTTACCGGCGCATACATTAATGCCGCCTTTGTTTTGGGCTGGGCCGTTGGGGGCTTTGTCTGGGGTATCATCAGTGACCGCATAGGGAGGAAAAAGGCGGTCATTTATTCCGTGGCATTTTACGGACTGTTTACGATGTTGACTGGATATCTGCCAACTTGGTGGGAGGTAGTCGTCTGCCGTTCACTCAGTGGATTTGGTGTAGGAGGTGTGCTGGTAGCCACAACGACGATCATGATTGAAGAATGGCCCCATCAAAGCAGGGCCATTTTTATGGGCATTCTTTCTATTGCCATTCCGGTAGGTATATTTTCGGCAGGAGTCATTACACACGCAGTCGCAAATTGGAGGATCGGTTTCCATATCGGCTTGATTCCCTTGGGCATCTCTTTACTCTCGATACCGCTATTAAAAGAATCGACAGCCTGGGAAAATATGCGCCACGAGATTCGCCCTTGGGATTCGAAGGCACCCAGTATTTTTTCACCATCCTCGCGCCGGCAACTGATCGCCGGCTCACTCATATTTGGGACCATGTTGATCGGGCTGTGGGCGATTTTTTCTTGGATACCAACTTGGATACAATCACTCATTGTGTCCTCTGACGGCACTAAGGAACGCAGCACAAGCATGATGATTTTCGGCATGGGTGGACTAACCGGAGGTTTTTTGTCTGGTTGGTTGCTTAAAGCCCTGGATGCCAGAAAATCGCTCATCGTTTGTTTCGCAGCCTGTTCTTTGAGTGCCCTGGTCTTGTTTAAAACAAACAGCGGGTTTTCTGCTATCATTTATGGGGAAATAGCTATTCTGGCCTTGTTTTTTGGCGCCAGCCAGGGTGTCCTGTCGGTGTTTATTCCGGCGCTGTTTTCTACTTCTATACGGGCGACAGCCACGGGATTTTGTTTCAACATAGGAAGGTTGCTAACGGCCATTGCAGTCTTGTTTGTGGGTGTTTTAGAAACCTCATTAGGTGGCTATGGTAATGCACTGTTTATTTTCTCGCTGGTCTTTGTCGCAGGATTGTTGGTAACGATCCGGTTCAAGAATAACGGAGGATCGAATCTCCACCTTATTAACTAGAAAAATAGCATGTACTATGGCATATATTTCTACACTTCCAGGAGTTCCCGGTATCAGAAGCCTGGTTATGTTTCGCCCCGAGACGGGCAAATATTTATATGAACTGGCCCAAACCTTACTTCGCGGCCCTTCCACCATCAGCGAAGGAGATCGGGAACTTATCGCAGCCTACGTCTCCTCACGTAACGCATGTGCGTTCTGCATGAACAGTCACGCGGCCGCTGCCCGAGTTTTATTGGGGGACGAAAAAGCCCGGGTGGACCAGACGCTTGGACAGCTGGAAAACGCATCGATAGCACCCAAACTTCAAGCGTTACTTAAAATCGCTGGGAAAGTCCAGATTTCGGGACGAGAAGTCAGCCCCGAGGATATTGCGGAGGCCAGAGCATACGGCGCCGAGGATAGGGAAATTCATGACACGGTACTGATCGCTGCGGCATTCAGCATGTTCAACAGGTATGTGGATGGCCTTGACAGCTGGACGCCCGATAGCCCGGAGGCGTATGCAGAAATGGGGCAACGAATGGCGCTTTACGGATACGTATTACCTAAGAACATATAATACATCTCTATGGCTCATATCCCTTTTGCCGAAGGCCTCCCGGGCATCCGCGGCCCTATGGCATTCAGTCCATCAACCGCCAAACCACTGAACGAATTGGCGGAGGTTTTGCTGCGTGACGATGAAAATACTCTTTCCAGAGGAGAGCGTGAACTCATCGGAGCTTATGTTTCTTACCTCAATGACTGCTTCTTTTGCCAGAATATTCACGGCGCCCTGGCAGGTCACTACCTGGGCTGTGACATTCAATTTATTGATTCGGTAAAGCAGGATTTCCGCTCCGCCGCGATCTCCGACAAATTAAAGTCGCTGCTGGCCATTGCCGCTCTAGTCCAACAGGGGGGTAAGCAGGTCGGTAAGGAGCAAATTGACCTAGCGCGAAACCTAGGTGCAACGGACAAGGAAATTCACGATACGGCACTCATTGCAGCCGCGTTTTGCATGTACAACCGCTACGTGGATGGATTGGCCACCTGGTCTCCTGGGGACAGGCAATATTATGTAAACCGGGCTCCGAGAAGGGCGGAGGAAGGGTATATGGACTTTGATTTATACAAATAAGGCGCGTCCGTTGGTTTGATGCTTGCGGGCGTGCACGGCAATACACATTCATTTTTATTTACGCAAAAACTACATGTATGAAAATTAGAACAGAACCCATTGGTAGTATTCCTAGACCGGTCGAATTAGTACTCGGCCTCCAGGCGCATGCCCAAGGTCAGATCAACGACCGGGATCTTGATCAATTATTTGAGGCTGCGCTAGTGGATACGATTCGCCAATTTGAAGCTACTGGCTCCCCGGTTATTTCAGATGGCGAGCAGACTAAGCCGAGTTTTGCAACTTATCCTGTCGCGGGTTCCACCGAGCTGGCCCCAGGCGGTGTCGTGATTCCCTTTAAGGATGGGCACACCCGTCAGCTACCCAAGATTACGGGGGGACCTTTTAGGTATCAGGTTCATGCGGACAGCTATGTCAGCAAAGCGAAGAAACTTACCCATTTACCCGTTAAGCAAGCGGTCATATCGGCATCGGCTTTAAGCCTGTTGTACCCCGCCGATGGCGTTGACGGTTACACTCGGGCTCGATTTATCGATGACCTGATTAACGAAGCCGAAGCCGATATCCGAAGAAGTCTCGAAGCCGGCGCGTACAACGTACAGATCGATTTCACGGAAGCCAGGTTGTCGTTGAAACTTGACCCCAGCGGCGGCCTCTTGCAATCGTTCATTGACCTAAATAACGCCGTGCTCAACCGATTTACTCAGGCTGAGCGTAACCGCATTGGAGTACATTCTTGTCCTGGAGGGGACCACGATTCAACGCATAGCGCCGATATTGCCTACGGTGGGCTTCTGCCTCGCTTATTTCAATTGAACGCGGGCAATTTCTACCTGGAATATGCAGCTGAGTTGGATAAACGATCGGTACTCCAATCCATTAAGGAAAACCTCAAGCCTTGGCAAACCGTCTTCCTAGGTGTGACCAATGTGTTAGATCCAAGGATAGAATCGCCGCAGGAAATAAGGGACACGATCCTGGAGGCAGCAGCTGTTATTCCGGTGGAACAACTAGGCAGTACGGACGATTGTGGTTTCTCCCCTTTCGCAGACGATACATCTACGGCTAGGGATATTGCCTTTGCGAAAATAAGAAACCGCGTCGAAGGCACTAGGATCGCCGAGGAAGCGCTAGCTAAGACATCCATTCATGTTTAATTTCTCCATTCAGGCCTGTGAGGATAACGGTCTCTCAGGTTATCCAGCCACAGGCCTGAATATAATACATAAGCCAACTGGCCCTAGGTCTTACACCCAATACCCAGGGATAACCGTCCATCTTCCCTTCCGAAGTTCCTTTTTGCTCTTAGGTGATATTTTTGATCCACTGGGCAGTTTAGCTCTGCAGCCAGCGCATCGGAAATCCTGTTTCATCTTTTGCAAACAAGAGGATTGGAGGAGCCTGGATCCGTCATTAGTCCAGCTGGGATTGGCGTTCAATAAGACATTTTCATGCTGATCTTCACCAGCGCACCATTTAGAGAAAACTTAGCATCCTCAAAGGAGGGAGGTCCCATATGGCCCTTTGCATCGTTGGATGCACAAACCCCTTCCTTGGGTATATGCAGGAAATTGAAATTCAAAGTACCGTCCCCATTTTCATCGTGATAACCTGCGATGGCATAAATTCCATACGGGAGATTGGAAAATTGACCCGCGGATTTATTCTGGTTAATCTTCATGCGTTGGCGCAATAATGCCTTGTTGGGATCCGTAGGATACCCGTCTTTCTGATTAAATAGCATGATTTCCACTTCCCCCTTGTCGGACCTGAGTTCAGTTACTTCTACCTCTATGGTGCTGGTGGGTCCTTTCGGGGGAGGACCGCCCGTCCTAGCTCCCATCAGCAAAGACAATAATAATAATGGCAAAATAACTCGCATAGTAAGGCCCGATAGTTGTAATCTTTTTTGCAGGGCACGAACGCTAAAGCAAATAGATCAATTCCAACGATCCTCCGTGGACAGGCTTTCGTCCCATGGAATTTGCTTAGGGCTTTGGTTTGGTATTTGTAGATAGCCCGCATTTGTTGCAGATATCCTTCACCTGGTCTTGCTGCAGCGCTCATGCATTGGCAAAGGTTGTACATTTTTCAACGACTCGCAAAAAATGAGAGTGCAGGTCATGTTGATGGACCTGTAGAGTAAGCTGCACAAAATTATCTGCTTAAGCCCAGGTCCATTTCTAAAAAATTGGATTAGCGGCTGATTGCCAATGTCCTATTTGGAATGGGTGCGGCAAATCGCAGTCTCGGCGCCGGTGGACCCCCTTTTTTTTACCCGAATTTCTTTACCCACGCAACCCAACCCGCTCAGAACCGTATTCATTGGTCAAGCGCTTACAACATTTCCTTCATTACCACAATTTACAGCACATGAATCGTTTCTCATATATTCCGAAAATCATACTCGCAACTATGATGGCTTTGGTCATTACCTGGCTGCCCTCTTGTTCCAAGCCATCCAGTAGCTCCTATGGTGGCAATCCCAACCCCCAAACCTACACCCCTTCCAGCACTGTTAAATTAACAACGAGCGCAACTCTGGGCAAGGTGTTAGCGGATAGCGCGGGATTCACTCTCTACTTTTACTCTTTAGATGCAAATGGAAATTCCGCCTGCACTGCCGCATGCCTGGCTGCCTGGCCGGCTTTTTATATTGCTAGCCCGACGGTGGGAACCGGACTACTGGCCACGGATTTTGGGACCATAACCCGCACAGATGGGACGAAGCAAACCACCTACAAAGGATGGCCTTTGTACTATTATCAGTATGACGCCAAGAGTGGCGATATCAACGGTGACGCTGTGGATAATACCTGGTTTGTGGCCAAACCCGACTACAGCGTCATGCTAGCCATCAACCAATTAGTCGGCAATAATGGGGTACAATACGATAGTCTGTATACCCAAGGTCAGCAGCAGGTGCAATACCTGACCGACGATCGGGGGGTTACCCTGTATTCCTACAGTTTGGACAAATTCGACACCAATAACTATACGAGTGCCGATTTCAGCAACAATTCCTACTGGCCGATATATCAAAGTACCACTATAAGCAGCGTACCATCGATTATTCCTAAATCATTATTCAATGTCATTATGGTATTCGGTAAATACCAGGTGGTCTTCAACGGCTGGCCCCTATTTTATTTCGGCGATGACAGCAACGAGCGTGGCAGTACCAAGGGCGTAAGCGTACCAAGTCCAGGGGTATGGCCCGTACTGGATCCGTATAGCTCGGCGGCGCCTCAATAGATTGCCTTAACCGCGCCTGAGTAGGCTATTGATGTTGGAATTGCAAAAACAAACAAGGGTCCCTAGTGGAAAATTTGAAAAACATCATTGAGGGTTGTTCCAGGCAGGATCGAAGATCCCAGAAGCTATTGTATGAGCGTTTTTATCCCTACGCGTTGAAAATAGCCTTCCGGTACATCTATAGGTACGAGCGAGCCAAGGATCTAGTCAATGATGGATTTGTGAAACTGTTTCGCTGCTTCAGCCAATTTCGGGATAGCGATCCCCAGCATATGGATCGGGTACTGATGGGATGGATTAGAAAGATTATCATCAATACGTGCATTGACGAATTGCGCAAAAAAGACATGATATGCGAGATCGGAGGAATTCCCGATTATGTTTGGGAAGGATACGACAGTAAACTGCCATCGGATCATTTGCTGCTGTACAAGGAGCTCATCACCCATATTAAGGAACTTCCGCCAACCTACCGAGTGGTCTTTAATATGTTCGTCATTGATGGTTGCACGCATGAAGAGGTTGCGGATGCTTTGGGGATCTCGATAGGTACTTCCAAATCAAACCTGTTTAGAGCCCGCACATTGCTCCAAAAGGTCATAAAAGAAAAAGAGGAGGTGAAATCATGGATCCTTTAGCCAGTGATATGGATGATCTTTTCCGCAAAGCGGGTGAATCCTACCCCTTGCGAACAGACCATCCGGATTGGGACTACTTGCTGGGTAAGCTGGATACCTATGCTGGCGAAGGACTACCAGGGACTTTGGCCACAACGGAGCGGAAAGCCAAAAGCTATCGCCGCTTCTTTTGGTTGATGGTATTAGTTCCTCTCGGTTGGCTATACATCAAAAACAACCATACCATCCGCCCGATCAGGGCCACCCAAACAGTCGCCTGTCCTGCGAAATCAAGCCTGAATTTAGTCTTACCTGCTAGAGCTCCTGGTGGTTACCCGTCCCCAGATTCTTTCAACATTCAGTCCAGGTCGAGCGCCTCGACCGCGCAAGAATCAAGTTTGTCGAGTCTACCTCACGGAAAGACGAGCACAAGATCTGTTTTGCCCTCTCGTGAACTACCAATTGGACAAGAGCCAAGGGCCGAAAACTGGAGAGATAAGCAAGGGGGTCCTGCTGGGCTATCGAATGCTGCATTAGGTAGTGGCCGCTTGGTGGAAAAATCCAACTATGTGAACCCCATGCTTTGGCCTGGTTTAGACAGATCGATGATCATCCAAGAGTCGAGCCAATCCACGGCCTCATTGGGACAGCATGAAAACAGGCTGCAGGTATCGACGATTGACCCAGCCCGCGCACATGTTTTGGGTAGCTCATCCGACAGCTCGCGGCCGGGGCCCTTGGGGCCAGGTGCCGCACTAGCAAGTGACCACAAAGCAGGTAGCAACCAGCACAGCACGACACGAGGATTTTATGCCGGATTGCTTGCTGCCCCGGACATCAGCAGCGTTAATTCGCAAACCGTCAAATCGCCCGGTTACGGCGTGGGTTTGTTAGCAGGCTATCAGCTGACCAAGAACTTAGCCATTGAATCCGGGCTATACGTCGACCGAAAACAATACTACACGGAAGGCAAATATTTTGACAAGTCTAGGACGATGATTGCCTCTGGGGACACCCTGCTTGACATGAACGGGAACTGTACCATGCTGGAAATTCCGCTGAATCTGCAGTATTCTTTTGCCCTCTCCCGGAGAGGTCACTTCTTCCTCGGATCGGGGTTGTCGACCTATATTATGAAACGGGAGTCTTATGCCTACACGGCTACTCAATATGGGGCCCTGTGGTCCAGTACCGTCACCTATAGCAATTCAGGGAACTATTTTATGGCCATCCTCAACGTAAGTGCTGGTTATACACTCCAATGGAATAAGCACCTGAGTTTTCGGGTCGAGCCCTATGTTAAAGTTCCCGTGCATGGCGTAGGCATCGGGAACCTCGAAATATCTAGCTACGGCGCGTATTTTGGCCTTATTTATTCGTTTAAGAAATAAACTGCATCTAAATATCCCCCGAAAAGAACCCGGAAGCAAACCCACGGTGTTCGGAGCAGTGGTCCCCATACAGCCATATCAGATTGAGAGGCTACCCAGAGTGAGCAAATCGCAGATAGGGATAAGACGTTCTGATTCAACCACCTGATTGTGTGCACCGGCTCCCCTCTGGGCCTGCCTACCGCCAGTTAGTAAACGGCTCACGCACCCCATGGACCCTATTTTTTGATCTTCCTCATCCCCATCCGTTTCCGATTATTGCGAGTCAGCTTTATTTGGGTTGGTTGAAGCCAAAAGGCTGGCTTTCAACGAACAGCTACCCTCTGTCCAGGGCTGGTTTACCGGAGATTTTTTTCGTTGTGTAGGACAACAGAACGTACCATCAAACGTTAAACTCTAAATATTTTTTTTCCAGCATCAACGCATATTTTAAAACAATCAAAAAAAAGCAGTATGAAAAAAGTAGTCCTTCTCTTTTCTGTCTTAATGGTGTCTGCAACTCTGGCATTCTCGCAGCCTCCCCCCCGGGTGATTTCTATCGACGTAATCGTAGGAAATGTACCGCCTTCACCAACTGAAGCTCAACTCATGCGGGCAGAAGAAGCCAACCATCCGAATATCACCACGGCGATGCATGATATTGAGAAATCCAGGAGAGCCCTAGATGCAGCTCCCGATGATTTTGGTGGGCACAAAGGTCAAGCTCAGCAAGACTTAAAACAAGCCTACATTTCCCTGAGAAAGGCCTTGTACTACCGACTCTATAAGGATACTCATTAATCAGATTGCATATTCCCGATTTAGATTAATTTTCTTATGCCCATCGGGCGCGATGGGCATTTTTGTGTCAGGAAGTGATCCATACTTAAATCCGCCCATGTTACCCCAATCGGCGCTGGTTTGGCTTCGAGTTCCCTTGGGCTTGCCCTAGAATCTGCAGGTTAGCAGAAATCTGTTTACTTTGAGTAAAATTTCGTCCTGCCATGAGAAAAAATAACTTCCCTTCCTGGTCTCAGTCCAACCGACGCCAATTTCTGAAGACAGGTGTCAAAGCGGGTGTAGCTTTTACCATCGTTCCGCGCTTTGTCCTGGGAGGCAAGGGTTATACGGCGCCAAGTGACCAGCTTGTTCTTGGCTGTATCGGTACAGGAAAACAGGGAAGATCACTGGCTGGCTCATTTACCCCCCTGGCTAGAATTGTTGCTGCCTCGGATGCGGACAGCCAAAAGCTCGCATTGTTTCAATCCATTGTTGAAAAAAAATATGCAGACCTAAACATACCGTTCGGATCAAAAGGGTTAACCCAATATCGAGACTTCCAAGAACTACTGTCCAGAAAAGATATTGACGCAGTGGTCATTGCCACTCCTGACCATTGGCATGCTGTGGTCAGCATCTTGGCCGCTGATGCACATAAACACATTTATTGCGAAAAGCCGCTGGCCCATTCCATAGAAGAAGGACGAGCAATGGTCAATGCCGTGCACCGGAACCACGTGGTTCTGCAGACCGGTAGCATGCAGCGCTCTTGGGTCAATTTCAGGCGTGCCTGTGAGCTGGTTCGTAACGGGTATATCGGCGACATAAAGGAAGTATTAGTTAGTGTAGGCACGCCGGCCATAGCTGACGACTTACCCGGACAACCCATACCCCCTGTACTTGACTGGGAGCGATGGGTAGGTCCGGCTCCGCTTAGACCGTTTAATGCAGAATTATCGCCCCCTGTAGAGCAAGACATTTTTCCCAATTGGCGTAAATATAAAGAATACGGTGGCGGAATATTGAGCGACTGGGGCGCCCACATGTTTGATATTGCCCAATGGGGCCTTGGCATGGATCAAAGTGGACCAGTCAAATTATTCCCTCCAGATAAAGGACAGCACCCCGTCTTAACCATGATCTATGCAAATAACGTCGTCCTGAAGCACCAAGATTTTGGAAGGGGTTTTGGCGTCCGGTTTATAGGGACTAAGGGCACCATTAATATCAGTCGGGAATATTTCGACAGTGATCCCGCAAGTGTTGTTACGGCGGAGATAAAGCCTAATGAAATTCATTTGTACAAAAGTGACAATCACTACCAGGACTGGCTTACCGCTATCAAGAACAATTCGACTCCCATTTGTCCCGTAGAGACTGGTCATAGGACCAGTAGCGTATGCTGCCTTGCCAATATCACCTATTGGCTGAACCGACCCTTGCAATGGGATCCCGTACAAGAAACCTTTGTCCACGACGACCCAGCCAACGCTTTGGTCAAAGCCAATATCCGGGGGCACTGGAAGCTTACCTAGCAGCACTATGTGGATCCTTTTGTGTGCCCAAGCCGAGCCTATCCGCTGGGCTAGTTCCAACGATGCGTCCAGGGTTTTAATCTTGAATAAAATCGACAAGCGCATGTTTATATTTCGGCTGTTGAATCCGAATGGCCAGCGCTTTAAAACTCTCCAGAGGCCCTTTAGCCGAAAAAAGATTGACAATCCATGCCGGAGCGGAAGCGCCTGGATCAATGGCGAGATAATATTCAATATGAATTTTTTCCTCTCCGTCCTTGGTGACCTGCCAGATCTCTTTAGAGAAGGGAACCCGAATTAGATTCGGTTTAGGTGGGATTCTGTCGGGAACGCTCTCACTTATAATGGACATCGCTTTAGTCGACGAGTCCTGCGTGATCTGGAGATGAACCACCAAATCACGATTACTGGCAGGCCAAGGGGAAGCAATTTCAGAATAAAAGTAAATATCCGATGGGCTGACCTGACTGAGAATATAGGATTGCTTCGTGTTGTAGGACCATTGGAAATAATGAGGAATATCCAGGATTAACGCGGCTAGGTCGGAAAGTCTGGATTGAAGGGAGAACTCCACTTTGAGTTCTTTGATCTTCAGCGTATCGACGTTCCGGCTAAATACGCTTATGCCATTTTGTTGTTTCTTCAATACCCAACTTCCTTGCGCCGCTATCGACGAGGTGAGGACTATCAGGATCGATACGAGTATAGCGAAGGCTCGTTGGAGATGATTCCATATAATAACAGGATTGTTTGCCATGACTTGTGCGCATTTGACCCCAGAAAGAAAAGTTTGTCTTCTCATAACCCTCTCATCCTAAAATTAGTCTGATTGCTTGGTGCTGATTGCAGAGGACGGTCGAGCCTTTCTTCTGCTAACCATTTGCCAGACGATTTCTGCGCTAAACAAGGCCGATATCGCCAAAATAGCCGGAATAAAGGTGGTACTAGATTGCAAAAGAGCGCCCGATAAGCCAATTGCGTATATCCCAATGGCCAATAAAAATATCAGGCAAAGACCCGGCATCTGAAGTGGTATCCGAAACGGTCGTAGCTCCTCGGGAGCCTTAATGCGTAGGACAATCAGGGTGATAAACTCTAAAAAAAGCCCCGCTCCATACAGAGTAACATCCATAATGACCAAATCGCCAAAAGTCCACAGGACCATCAGACTGACGATCGCGGCGGAAAAGATGATAGATACATAGGGCGTTTGGTATTTGGGATGAAGCGCCGTGAATTTTTGGGGCAGCAAACCATCGCTTGCCATAACTTTAGGCACCCTGGAGACAGATAGCAAGACGGCTGAAAATAATCCTATCGCACTTGCCATCCCGCCGATGGAAAGCGGTATGCCCAGCCAAGCGCTGCCGGTCGCTAGCCCCATGGCAGGGAACCCTTCGTCATTCAATAGCTTAAAATTAATGCCGGAATTGACCACGGCCAGCGAGGTAAACAGGTACATGAGAAATATACCCACAAAAGCGATTATGCAGGAAATAATGTAGGAGCGTACTGGCCTCTCTACTTCCCCTGCGTAGGTCGTGGCATTATCCCATCCAAAAAAGTTCCACATGACTGTATATAAGCCCATACCAAGGGAAGAAAAACCGACCCCTTTCAGGGAAAGCCGAGGCACCGAAAATGATCCGTGGTGATGATAGACCATCGTGGCACATAACAGGACAAAAGGCGTTAGAACGACCGCACCAAGCAACAAGGATATTCTTCCAACGGGCACGATGCCAAGAATATTTAACGCGGTACTGGCCCAAATGATGGCCAAACATACCGGAATTTTATACTGATGCAAATGAGGGAAAAAGAAGGAAGCATACTCCACAAAAAGAACGGGGTAGATGGCCAAGTCCACAAAGGTGTACAGCCAAGTCCAGAACCCCTCGTAAAAAGCCCAGCGTTTTCCTAGACCCCGTTTCACCCATTGGTAATACCCGCCATTTACCGGCATCATGCTGTTGAGTTCAAGCACGGTCAGGATTGAGGGTATGTCCCAGAGTATGGGCGTAATTAGCAGCAGTAGCAAGGCCACGTTAGCGCCCGTCAGGGAAAACAAGGGTTCAATGCCGAACGGTCCGCCAGAAACAGTAAAAAAAATTACCGCCGCAAGCTGCACCACATGAAGTCTTTTGCGGGGGGATGGGTTGCGGCGGTTCATTGTTCTCTAAAATATTAAGATATCCGTTTTTCAGGGTACCTAATTTGCCAGATCCTAGCAGACCGTCATGCTGGTCATTTCTGTCCTATCCCGTTTTCAGCGGGAGAAAATTTCACCACAGAATGTTGAACAGGCTTTATTTGTCGCAGGTAGGCATAAATGGCCGATAAATCCTCTTTAGTCATTTTAGCATACATCGTCCAAGGCATGATGGTATTGAATTCACCAGGCTTGACCAGTGCTGGTCGATAGCTAGAGTCAGCATAAGTCTTAAATCGGCTAAGGAAGGTCTCCTCCGTCCAGCTGCCGATGCCAGTTGCCGCATCAGGAGTTAGGTTTCTTGACCTAACTACCGAGCCATCGGGCAAATTGAACTCTCGACCACCGCTGAATGCTAGTTCACGAATCACCTGGCCGCCTTTTACCGGGGTATGACATTCCATACAGGCCGCGGCATTGACCAGATAGGATCCGTACGCAACCCGATTGGAGGGATCAGAAATTTTCTGGGGAGTTGCCTTTCCGGGAATAGTATTGATGATCAAGTTCATGGGGAAATTTGATACCGACTCAGGCACTTGGTTGTTTATAGGCGTAAGGCTGCGTATGTAGGCAATTATACATTTGATATCCTCGGGATCCATGTGTCCGTAGTAAGGATAAGGCATGACTGGAAACATCGCCCTGCCCTCCTTGGTGACTCCTGTGGTGATCAGCCGGAATAGCTCCCCATCGCTATACCGCGAGACACCTACTGGTGTAATGTTTCTGGAATAATACACGCCAGGGAACCCCTCTTTCTGATCGAATCGCTCTCCGCCTTGTCCAAGCGTACCTGGAGTCAATGGGCCAGAAAACCGAGACCAGTCGCGGGCGGAATGGCAATCCATGCAAACTGTTACGCAATTGGCCAGGTATTTTCCCCGGGCCACATGGCTGGCCGAACGATCTACGGTAATATCCGGCGCCGCACCTACATCGGGCAGGGCAACCTTGACGTAAGCACTCAGTCCTAGAAGAATGAAAATCACAGCGAAAAGCAAATACCCGGTAATTCGCAAGACTTTTTTCATAAACGGTCGTTTGCCAGTTAGTTAAGTGGGGTGTTAATGGAATCACTAATATATGAATCGGTTCTAATGATTCCGTTAAAATTGATTCAAACCTCTAGAAAAAAATACCTCCCGTCGAAATCAAGGGCAATAGATTCTATCCTACCCTCCCCATGTTTTTAGTCAGCTGGTTAAGTCTTTTTAGGGAAAATATAGGCGAGACAGCCCTATCGACTGGGAGGACCAGGCAACAAATTGTAATTCCTATAACCTAAGCGAAAAGCTTGGCCTTGGATGCTGGGTTTGCTTATATTTCGGGTCTCCTGCAGTATAACAGTAACCGGGAGGTCTCCAAAGGGTATGCAATAAACTAATATTCAATATATTATAGAATGCTCCATCAAATTATGGAAGATCCTGGGATAACGCCAACTGAGGCTGGTATGCCAATCCTGGCTAATTTTAACCAACTCTATAGTGCTGGGGCACGATCAAAAGTCCGTCCGTTGGTCACCCCCATCGTCCTTTGGAGTAGCAATGCAAAATTGTCCGGTCAATATTCTGGTGCCTTACGGCTAAACAAATTGGATATTTGCCTGTTGATTTAAAGGTAAAGTGAAAACCAACCTATTATGAAGCACCTATTATGTTTGATAGCCTTGAGCGCTAACCTGGCATACGGCCAATATACCCTTAAACTGAATTTGGAGAAAGGGAGTACCTATTCCATGAAAATCGCTTCGACCTTGCAATTTTCCAGTGATGGCGAGACCGGGAAAATATACATGAATGCCACCTTGACCGCATTTTCGTCATCCAAAGTGGTTCAGGTATCTGATACCGGATACGAATTAGAAGTACGCTACGACAGCGTGCACTGGACGATGAAATCTCCCATGGGTCAACTGGAATTCCGCTCCAATGACTCCTTGCTGGAGGGGACTACACACCCGGGTATGGCCCGTCATCCCATCAAGATATTCGTGCTCAAGAATGGCGCCATTAGCAAGATTGGTCATCCGGATTCGTCAGGTTTTGCAGCGATGTTGAAGAATTTTCCCATGTTAGACGGGATCAAGAAAATGATGCTTATGAGCCACCCAAAAAGCAAATTTGATGGGCAAACGATGAAGCAAGACCTGGAAAAGATGACTGCAATCTTTCCTGACAACAAGGTATCACTTAATGGATCCTGGGGTTCCACTATTCATCCAGATTCCAATATGGCCAATTCCATTAGCAACCACTACACATTAGTAGATTATCATGGGGGCACAGCGACCATCAAAGGACACGGGGAAACCAAACTGATCAAATCCCCAAAGCAAGGCATTAGTATAGTCGGAAACTCGGATATAGAAGGTCAGTCTGAATCCACCGTTATGGTCAATGCAGCCACCGGTTGGGTCCAGCAAGGCGAATTTTCCTCTGGTCTTAAAGGCCAGGTGCAGTTCCATGAACCATCGGCAAAACAGGGAGAAAATAAGACGATAAATTTCGAGCTTAAGGTTCATACGTCGCTCTCAGGTTATTAAGCCTTCCGAAAGGAAGTCCGAGCGAAGGTCAACCAGTTTATCCAACGCCAGAATTCAACCGGACTTTTATTTGGCTCCCCCTTTCAAGAACCCCTGGTTTTGGAGTTCTTGAACTAATATCGCCGTGTATTTTTTACTCGCCTTTTCTATTTCCGGGGGGTTAACCACCTTAGACTGCATGGCTACAAGAAGTTCCTCCGTCTTGGCATCGAATAAATTGCTTTCAATAAAATAGGTCTTCTTCGTGTCATAATAACCTGGCTCGTAGAAGCCGACGGCGTAAGAATAATACCCACCGTAGGAATAACCGTAACCAGAATAAGGGCTAAAGGCATTTACAACTTCGGTCCCCGGAACGTAGTGGGTGACCGACTCCTGGTCCACAACAGCAACGGTAAAGATGGCGTCGCACCCCAGGTCTCGAATCGTCTTAAGCATGGCATCTTTGTAAGGCAAATTTGCCTTTGTCAGCATCGGGCCGAATACATCCAGACTTTTATACACTTTGATCCCTTTGGCTTGGGCTGCATTGGCCAGGTCGTTTTCCAGGGCTGTCTTGGCCTCAAAATTCTGCGTCATGACTAAAATAAAAACTGTGTGTTTCATCTTGGGCAGGGCCTGGACTTTTTCCTTATTTACCCAGGTAGCCATCACCCGCATGGAGGAGTTGCAGGACGACCCTAAGACATACAATACCAATAAAACCAAGGTAAGCTTTGTTACACGCATAAGAGGTTGTTTAATCGTTTAGCGATTATCACGAGCAATGCCAATCAATTTAAATACGAAGGATCAATGCAGGTGCTTGAGGCGGGTAAAGCTAACTTAATATTTTAGTATTTCCATGACCATCGAGTCGGGCAGATCGGATTGGTCCCACACCAAAAAGCCAAATGCTACATAAAAACAGTGGGACAAGACCACAGGGTCTAAAAGTCGAAATACAGAAAATCACTCGCCGTAATAGAATTCAGGTAAAGTAGACCCAGGATGGTCATGACAACCATGTAAGCCAAATGCCGCCTGTCGGGACGGAACAATTGCGTCAGCTGATTGGTATTCTTACAAAACAACAGTACTACGCCAAGCACGAGAGCCGGCATGATATAAATATCCGTAACCACCTTGGAATATCCGTATTTAAAATCGTTTAGCCCAACCATACTTCGCAGCACAGCAATCGCATCGCTAAACGTCGGGGCCCGGAAGAATACCCAAGCAAAATTGACAAATAGGAAGGTGAGAATTAGGCCGACCGTATTGTTGACAAGTATGTTCGTCTTTTGCCAGAGGCGGTGCACCACCAATCCGATCCCGTGCAAAAAACCCCAAATAAGGAAATTCCAATTGGCTCCGTGCCATATCCCGCCAATTAAAAACGTTATGACCAAGTTGCGCAGGGTATTGAATTCCCCCGCTTTATTTCCCCCCAGCGGAATGTAAACATATTCTCGCAAAAAATTGCCCAAGGTAATGTGCCACCTGCGCCAAAATTCCTGGATGTTCACAGATTTGTACGGAGAATTGAAGTTCAGTGGCAAGTGGATATTGAACAATAGGGCCGATCCAATGGCCATGTCGCAATACCCGCTGAAGTCAAAATAAAGCTGGATGCCATAAGACAACGACACAAGCCAACTATCCAAAAAAGAAAGATGTGCCGCATCCCCATAGCCCCCGTTAGCCAGTATGGCAAAAGTATCCGCCACAACAATCTTCTTGATAAGCCCCATCAAAAACAAATACCCTCCCCGCAAAAAATTGTCGGTTCTGAACCGCTTATTGTTTACATCCTTGAATTGGGGAATGATCTTTTTGTGGTGGACGATGGGCCCCGCAATCAATTGGGGGAAAAAACACACAAAGAGGGAAAAATCCAAAATATTGTAGCCCTTGGTCTCGCCCTTATAGCTATCGGTGATGTAGGCGAATTTCTGGAATGTGAAAAAGCTTATTGCTAAAGGCAACGCTATTTTGTCCATGAGAATGGCGTGATCATAAGGCAAGAGCAAATTGATGTTATGCACCAGGAAATTGGTGTACTTGTAATAAACCAATACCGAAAGGTTAAGCATCAAGCAGAAAATATAGAATGCTTTTCTCGCCCTGGGATTTTCCACGTAATTCAGACGTTGGCCTGCGAAATAATTAAAAATGGTCAAAGACACAATGAGAAGTAAATAGATCGGTTTCCACCATCCATAGAAGAACAAGGAGCAGAACAATAGCCATACTTTGCCTGCTACATCCAATTTGTATTTGTTCAGTAAGAAATAGCCAATTAGGGTAATAGGTAAAAACGCACCTAAAAATTCTATGGAATTAAATAGCATCCCTTGATATGTTAGTATTTAGCTTGCCGAAGATACTTAACGATTTTAAACTCAATTTATTACGTCCTTTTTCACGGAATCAAACCTGGATTCTTCTACCCACAAGGAGCCCCGCTATTTGCTATAGCGTCGATTCGCTCTAGGCCTTCGAAACAGCGCTGCAAATTGGCTGCGAGGAACCTACCTAAGTTTCCTTCCAAAGGCCGCCATTCGGCCATGCAGCTCGAAAGCCAGCAATACCTCTGAAAATAATAAAATTGACGATAACTGCCACTCAATCAATCGAATGGCCTAAAGTAGAATGGAGTCCAGGTAAATCCAGGAATATTGGCTTGATCAAATTAGCCAAAATAGGCAATAGTGAGATGGACCGTGCCTGACTTTTTATGGACACAAACATGTTAATAACTGGGGGAGCTACTTGGCCTGACGGCCGCGCAAGACAAGTTTGGGACTGGGCCTTTGCCTAGGAGATAATAACAACCACAGCTCCTTGCGACCTGAGGAAAATTTGAGACACCCAATTTTCCAAAATGCCAAATACAGCAGCGAATAATGCATATGTACGTTGCATTTGGGCAATCAATACTTGAACCACATCGCCGAAGGCGCTTGGGAAGGCCAGATTAACTACAAAGCGCAACCTAACAATGAACTACAACAGCAGTCCATTTGCCCGCGAATGGCGTCACAGGCCAAGCTACTGAGCTTTCGAATGGCGGGTCTTCAAGCCAAAGATGCTGTACAGAGGGCAAGAACTTACCAAAGCGGTCAATAAAAAAACGATGCCCACCACCAGTAGGACAATACCCCAGGTACCAGTTACTTTATTAGTGAAATATAGAGCCCCGAATACAATGGCTAGGATGATCCGAACGGCTCGATCCACAGAACCCATATTTTTTTTCATGACACTGATTATTGGGTGAATAAATTCTCATTTGCGCACCCAATTTAGAGCTTCCAGTATTGCCAGCGCGTGACTTTACTCAGCGGAGCAGATGATTTTTTTCGCCCGTGTCAAGTCGAAGTAGAAGGCCCACATTACCAATAAAACGAATTGAATAGGAGATCATTAGCTCATAAAGTGGTCAATTAATGGAGAGCTAAAATACACCATTTAACTACCTTGTGATGCGCGATCCAAGGCCTGTTTGAGCTGGCTAGCTTGGACTACTCCGCTTTGCCTCCATTTAATTTCGCCCTTCTTGAATATAATTAAGGTCGGAACACTTTGAATGTGATAATGGGCAGCAACGGACGGGTTCTTGTCTACATCCAATTTAAGAATGGAAGCTGCTTCGCCGGTCATTTGTTTTAGCTCCTTGAGTATCGGGGGCATCATCTTACAGGGGCCACACCATTCGGCGGAAAAGTCGACTAGGACCGGCCTCTCGCCTTGAATCAATTCCGAAAATGTCTTAGTTGGGTTTGTCTTGTCCATCTGTCCTTTTCTTAAATAGACTGAAAAAAAGTGCTCCCATGACTCCGAAATATAAGGTACTGTTGAGGGGTTTGGAGCTAATGGGGCAAGTGCCGCTGGAGCAGCCTACAAAATGATAATAGCCATAGCCGGCTGCTGCTCCAAGCAAAGCGCCGACAAGTATCCATTTATTTCTTAACGTCCAAGCGTTCATACTCCATTCTTTGGCGAGAAAATCTTGTGGTCTCTAGATTGTTTGGCATATCCACGGCAGCAGTTCTAAGTCAAAGTTCCGTTCTTTGATCGAAATAGTCCATATAAACGCAAAAAAATTCCCTTGCAAGCCTGATCAATCAGGATTATTTATAGACCGGGATCTACAACTCAAAGGGCTAGACCTCTTCGTTGACTTATGCTTGATGGCTGGAATGCTTTCACGCGGAGGCTATCCAAACCCGCAAAAGCGAATGGGCCTAGATATACTAAACAAGGAACGCAACCTGGTTAGATGACATTTTTATCCCTGCATTGAGCGCAAACAGGAATTCGGCGAAACATACCCCTATTCAACCTCGTCTAGCATTCAGTAAGCTTCCCCGACCAGAAAGCGTATTAGATTCCCTTTACCTGGTAGAAGTTATGATGGACAAAATCCTCCACCTCCCGCCTGACCCTCAGGTAGGTATGTGGTTTGAGCGCATAACCCAGTCTAAAGGAATAGGCAATGATTAGGTGCTTGGGGATATTTAATAACTTTTTTATTTGCTTTTCCATAACAGGGTTGCTTAATGAACTAACAATATGGAAGTCGATACCCAAGGAATTGGCCATCAACCACATGTTTTCCATGACACAACCTAAACTAATAATTCCCAGAAAATCTCCCTGGGAGGCCGGAGCCCTCCGAGCTGGATCATAGAGCACGACACCAAGCAATGGAGTGGTATTGAGTTCTTGCTGCATAAACGAATCCCGGTCTGAGGAGGTAATGTCAGCCTTTTTAATCTTGGGATTTCGCCAAGCGGGTGGAAAGGTGCTTGCTAATACGCCCGCTTTCTTTTGCAGTAGTTCCGCTTCCGAGAACGAAAATTGTTTATAATTTTCTTTGATAAAGGTTAAAGAGATGGGCGATTTTATGGAGGCAATGGCACTAATGAGTTTTTTGTCATCAACGACCATCACCTCAAAATTTTGCATGTTGTGTGCAGTGGGGGCCCAGCTTCCGGCTTCCAGTATTTTATGCAGATCCTCTTGGGGAATCGGCCGGTTGGGGTCAAAAAGGACCCGGGAGGATTTCCTGCCTTTAATGAGGGTTAATAACATGTCGTTCATGATTTAGTATTAATTCGTTACTTCTACATTTTTAGCACGGCCCTGAACAGCACTTTGGAGCTCATCATTTTTTCGTAGGCCTCAGCTGCCCTTTCCAAAGGAAAGACCTCGACCATCGGCAAGATGCCGGCATAAAGGCTGAAATCGAGAGTCTCCGCAATATCTCCCCCCGAAAATCCGCTAATGGATCGACCCCGTCCAAGAAAGAGCGTAGCCGGGATATTCAGTGGCTCATTGGTTGCCGTCACGATGACCATGTTTCCATCTTGTCCAAGACCGGCTGCCAGCTTGGAAATCTCCCGGCTGTTGGGAGCAAGGCATATAATTGCCCTGGCCCCGCCCATCTGGTGTATTTGCTCCACCACATCCTTAGCCGTGGTATCTAGATAGGCAAATGCTCCCAGATCAAGGGCAAGTTGTCTTTTGGCCAACCCTCGGGAAAGTACGAGGACCTTAAAGCCCATTTTCTTGCCGTATTGAATTGCCAAATGGCCAAGGCCCCCCAAGCCATGTATAGCCACTAAATCACCAGCCTGTGCGCCACAGTGCTTCAAGGCACCCAGAGCTGTCCGTCCAGCACAAACGAGGGGAGCCCCTTTTACCGCATCCAGTTCTGGCCGTATACGCACCAGCACCTCGGAGCGTGCAGTCATATATTCAGCATATCCACCGTCTCGGGTAATACCGGTAGATTGCGATTGATCGCAACCCCAAAAATTGCCCTTGATACATTGCTTGCATGTAAAGCAATGACCGCCATGCCATCCAACTCCTACCCGGTCCCCTGGCTTCCACGGGGTCACCAGGTCACTGGTTTGGACAATCTGTCCAATTACTTCATGACCAGGTATTCTAGGGTAGCTTAATCCGGGAAAAAGCCCTTCCTTGATGACGGCCTCACCGTGGCAAACTCCGCAAGCCTCTACTTTAATCACCACTTCACCTGGCAGGGGAACTGGAATGGGTCTATCGACCAATTCAAAATCTCCTCCAGGTCTACTGATTTGGATGGCGCGCATATGATTCCTATCAAAAGAGTTGAAATACGTTACGCTGCCAAAGCTAGTGGTGTGCCAAAGGGTATATTATGACCTCCGCTTACGCTACCGATGAGTTTAGTCAAGGTAACTGGAAGGTGGGGTAAAATACATAGGTCATTCCTGATGGGCTACCTTCAGCCTTCCCAAAACAACCACCCAGGTAACTATCTTTGTGGGGGCGTAAGCTCTAATTGGCCGGGGCAAATCCGGGCCTGGATGACTGCAAACGGCAGTGCTGCAACCAAAGTCCAAAGGCCCGACTGATGCAGCTCAAGACGTGTCACCGACCAGTATGCCAAGCGCTTAATAATCTAAACACGGACAACATTTTCCGTCTAAGAAAATGAGACTTTTCCATATAAGCGAGAACGGGAACATACCGTTTTTCGAGCCGAAGCCTTCCCCATCATTTTTTCCCGAACTGAAGGAGGATGTCGTATTTGCGATATCTGAGACGCTCGTTCATAATTACTTGGTTCCCCGAGATTGTCCCAGAGTGACCTATTATGTGGGGGAGAATACAACCCAGCGAGATATTGATCACTTCGTGGGCGAGACCTCGGCTAAATACATCATGGCTGTGGAATCCCGATGGATCGACGCGCTATGCAAAACAACCCTGTATTGCTATGAATTCCCCATCCAATCTTTCCGCTTACTGGACGCATGCGCGGGCTATTATGTTTCGCGAGTGAAAACCTACCCATTACACGTGACACGGATCGATAATTTGTTGCAGGCGTTGGCAGTCCGCAATGTAGAATTGCGATTCATGCCATCCCTTCAGCGACTAGCCAATGCCGTTAAAGTTTCTACCTTGAATTTCTCCCTCATCCGCATGCGCAATGCCCAAGAAGAATTGGATCCATCCAACAAGCCCAGGACTCCCGAACCCAAATAGAGCAGAGGCCAATCGGTTATCATTGGGTCTCCTAAACCCACCATATTCCGGAGGCTAATAGCTTGCCGGAGAGAACAAAAGCAGCCAGGGCGAGCATTTCTATAGCGGCTGTCTGGGCGGACGCAGAGTTAACAATTACGTCATAATGGATTAATATATTCACCGGCAAATAACATCCCTTTAGCTTAAATCATGGAATTCACCAACAGCAACCTGAAAGATCTGGACTCCATACTAATGCTATACGAGCAGGCCATTGCCTACCAAAAAACCAAGTTTTCCAGGCATTGGCACGCTTTTGACCAGCCCACCCTGCTGAAGGAGATCGAGGAAGCACGCCATTGGAAGATTATGCTGGACAAGGAGATTGCCTTTATTTTTTCGGTAGCCTATGAGGATCCATTGCTTTGGGACAACCGCAATATCGACCCTTCCATATATTTGCACCGCATGGTAAGCAGCCCCTCCCACCGCGGACAAGGTTTTGTCCAAGCAGTAGTCCATTGGGCCATCGCTTTTGGAAGGGCACATGGAAAACAATTTGTCCGCCTAGATACCTGTGCAGACAACGAAAAGCTGAATCGGTATTATCAAAATGCAGGCTTCATGTACTGTGGACTTAAACGGTTCCACCCATCAGATCCTGTTCCTCAACACTATTTGGAAGGTGACCTGAGTCTATATGAAATGGACATTCCGAATGGACCGATTCCATAATCATTTGCTGGTATGCGTCCTTTTTACATTCCGCGATCTCAGGATGCAAACTTAATATCTAATTAATATGACTTCACAGGATCTGGCCGTTCAAACGACTATCTTTCTCTCCTAAATAGCATTGCCATGTCGAAAGATCACGCAGAACATCATAAGTATGCAGCCCTGCAGAGTGAAAAAGCAGCCTACCATCATCACGAGGCGGCTAAACACTATGAAAACGGAGATCATGTAAAAGGGGCACACCATGCTCATGTAGCGCATGGACATCTTTTACATGCTGAAGAGCACGCCAAGCATGCAGCAAAACACCATGCAGAGCATCATGGGAGCAAGTAAGAATTTCCGGATCGCTAAGCTTGCGACGTCTTGTCTGTAAGCTAATAGAGAGCGTTTTATGCATTGAGTGTGTGTTAACCAATTACACCCAGATTTTTTTTCGGATGGGCTAGCCCGTCAAAATAATTTGGTCCATACCCGAGATATTAAAGGCAAACCGTGCATTTGCCAGCCAGATCCAGTACGCCTTCCTTGATTGCCTTATCCCCAAAAATTTCAATAATTTATTTATGTACGATTTTAAATCGCTTGAAAAATTATGGCTTCATATTTAAGCTTTATTGTTCTGCCATTTATTGGAGAAATTACTTTAGGTACCACCATACTCGTGGTTTTTTTTATCTGCCTGTTGGCAGTAGTTGGATTTGAATTCGTCAATGGCTTTCACGACACGGCGAATGCCGTGGCTACCGTTATTTATACCAAAGCACTGCCCCCAATGGTCGCCGTGCCCTGGTCGGGTTTCTTCAACTTCCTGGGCGTGTTCACCGGTGGGGTCGCCGTGGCCATGGGTATACTTAAACTGGTACCCCTCAACGAAATAATGGCTCTCCCGGTAAAAGTCGGAGCCGTGATGGTGCTCTCCGTTTTAGTAGCATCGATAATTTGGAATTTGGGAACTTGGTACTTGGGCATTCCCTGTTCAAGCTCACACACCCTCATCGGCGCCATGATTGGAGCAAGTTTAGCATTTACGTTCTATTATGGAGGAGCCGGTGTAAACTGGGACAAGGCGAAGGAAATTGGCCTTTCCCTACTTATTTCCCCATTGATCGGTTTCGGTGCCGCCTATGGACTGATGTGGTTTTTGCGCAATGTGCTCAAGGCAGAAGCCCTATTCCATATCCCTCAAGGGGAAGACCGCCCACCGATTTTAATCAGGGGCCTGCTCATAACGACCTGCACGCTAGTCAGTTTTTTTCACGGCAGCAACGACGGTCAAAAAGGGGTGGGGTTGCTCATGCTGATCCTAATTGCCTTTTTACCCGCCAAATTTGCTATCGACCACGCCGTTTCAGACGATAAAATTCTGACGGCATTGCGCAATACCGAGCAAATCCTGCCGCAGACCCTGGCCACTAACCCCTCGGCACAACAGGCCATTGCCACGTTGACTTCAGATATTTCCAACGCCAAAGCCGGGGTTTCGACTAAGAATGCAAGCGACGCCGCTACATTTACTTTCAGAAAGCAAATACAGTCAGTGGTAAAGGACTTGAACGGCTTGACAAAGAATAAGTCCTTGTCGATGGGCGATGCCGACAAAACCATCATGGCCACCTCGTCCAAGCAATTGGTCAGCTTAACGGATTATGCACCCACTTGGGTTATAGCTATGATTTCCATTTCCCTTGGTCTTGGTACGATGATCGGCTGGAAGCGTATTGTATTGACTATTGGGGAGAAGATTGGAAAGGAACATTTGAATTATGCGCAAGGCGCCACGGCCGAGATAGTGGCCGCTGGAACCATTGGACTTAGCACCGGCTTTGGTCTACCCGTAAGCACAACCCACGTGCTATCCAGTGGAATCGCGGGAGCGATGGTTGCATCCAAGGGAACGAAGAACCTCAATAACGGAACTCTTAAGAACATTGCCATGGCTTGGGTTTTGACTTTGCCTGTATCGATCCTGTTGGCGCTGTTTTTATTCTTTCTGTTTCATTTGGTCATTTAAAACGCAGGATTTGATTGGGTAAGTCGAATAAATTTTAGCACCTAACCAAATCGTCAGAAATTAGCCCCAATTAACGAAGGCTACGAGCTAGATAAACACATCGAAAATGAAAAAAATCCTAATCGCGACCGATTTTTCCCCCTGCGCTGCAAACGCGATGGAATACGCCCTGGAACTGGCCAAAATACTAAACGTGGAAGTTTGTGCTTTGCACGCCATCGGGCCGATGGAAGGGGTGAACAACAATACCTATAATGCTATATGGATCGAAGACTATTACGACGAAAAACGTCAGGCCTTAAAAGACTGGGTGGCCAACTTTGCAGCCAACGATCGGTTCAAGGGCGTCACCATAACGACAGATTGCGAAGTGGGTATCTTAAGTTCTGTATTAATCAAATATGCACAAGCCAATCCTGTGGAATTGCTCATCATGGGTACAACCGGTGCGAGCGGAATTTCCGGACTGTTCGGAAGTAACGCTAACATGGCCATTTCTAAGACCCAAATACCTACGCTTATCTTGCCCCTGGAAGGCAAGTTTTCACTCCAACCTGCGATCACCCTGGCCACTGATTATTCTTCTGATTTATCAGCAGCCGATGTGAATGCGTTAAATGAACTGGTAAAAGCTTTTAAATTAGAAAAGCTCAACATTCTGTATGTCGTCGAAAAATCGGACGAGACCTTTATCCAGGCAGGGGAGAAAATTCTAAAATCTCTGATTCAGGATACGCAGCTCGTCTTTAATTACATCAGCGATACCAACGCGTCCGCAGGAATTTTGGGATTTGTTGAAGAAAATGCGACCGATATTCTTTGCGTCGTCAAGCGCCACCACAATTTAATCTACCGGATATTTGGCCGTAGTACGATAAATAAGCTTGTAAAAAAGACGATCAAAGCCGTATTGGTGCTACACGAATAATTACGTGCTCCTCGTGAAGGGCCTAGATGGATATCGAATACTCCATGAGGAGGTTTTCGCCCAACGGGGAAAGGCCAAGCACTCTAAATTTTCAGGCAATGAACATGCGAAGAATGTTTATTTTGACTTCTGTAGCGGTAGTGGCCTTGATTATTCTATTGGCTTCAATTTCCAGTTATGTGCTTCTCGCTTTCGTTCTGCTTGGCCCATTGATATTTTTGGGATTCGCGGACATGTTGCAGCAAAAGCATTCGATTCGCAGAAATTTCCCATTAGTTGGCCGGATGCGGTATCTGCTGGAGAAATTTGGCCCTCCCGTAAGACAGTATTTTATTGAAGCGGACACCGACGGGGCACCTATAAATCGCAACGACCGATCGGTAATTTACCAGCGAGCAAAGGAACAAATGGATACCACGCCGTTTGGCACCCAGCTCAATACCTACGCCGAAGGCTATGAATGGCTAACGCATTCGGTCCATCCCATTGACTTTAACCAGCTCGACCATCAACCCCGCATCCTGTTCGGACCCCAGCGCAAAAAGCCCTACAGCATGAGTGTGTTAAATGTTTCGGCCATGAGCTTTGGTTCCCTTAGCCAGCGTGCCATTGAGGCGCTCAATGCAGGAGCCAGAATTGGTGGCTTTGCACACAACACGGGAGAAGGTGGGCTAAGTCCTTACCATCTAAAACATGGTGGCGACCTCATCTGGCAGATAGGAACTGGATATTTTAGTGCGCGCACCAGCGACGGCAAGTTTTCCAAAAAAGCATTCAAGGAAAATGCCTGCCTTCCTGAAGTGAAAATGATTGAAATCAAACTCTCCCAAGGCGCTAAACCAGGCCATGGCGGCATCTTACCTGCATTAAAGAACACCCCGGAAATTGCGGCCATTCGCCTGGTGATTCCGGGTACAACGGTCTACTCTCCGCCAGCCCATTCGGCCTTTCAGACGCCCTATGAATTAGTGGAATTTATAGATAATCTCCGCGAGCTGTCAGGGGGCAAGCCAGTCGGCTTTAAGTTATGCATTGGGATTAAACAGGAATTTATCTCAATCTGTCGGGCCATGAAGGAGCTCAATAGTTTTCCCGATTTCATAACCATCGACGGCGGAGAAGGGGGGACTGGAGCCGCACCACCCGAATTTTCCAATTCAGTAGGGATGCCTTTGCTTGACGGGATTGCCTTTGCCGAAGACATTTTGCGCGGATTTGGCATTCGTCAGCATGTAAAGATCATCGCTTCGGGGAAAATCTTCACCGGTTTTCATATCGTTCGCGCAATGGCCCTCGGAGCAGACACCTGCAATAGTGCGCGCGCAATGATGATGGCCCTGGGATGTATCCAGGCACTTCAGTGTAACAAAAATACCTGTCCCACGGGGGTAGCTACCCAGAATCCAGCGCTCATGAAGGGCCTGGTAATTTCCGACAAAAAGCAGCGGGTGGCTAATTTTCACCGCCATACAGTGGAAAGTTTTGTAGAACTGATGGGTGCCGCAGGTATTGATCACTTGGATAAAATCAACCGAAGTCACATTTATCGAAGGATTTTTATGAACCAAGTAAAATCGTACGAAGAGATTTATCCAACCGTGCCCGAAGGAAGTTTTATCAACGAAGAGTACACCCCGGCTAGCTATAAGACTTACTTGAAAATGGCCTGATACCACATGGGAGCCTTCAGGCTTGGCCATTACGCTTTCCTATCCGCAGTGGTAGTTAGTCCAAATTATGAAGATAGGGTGAGTATTTTTTTTATGTATCCGGAAGAATTCAGTTCAAAGCCGAAATGCTGATAAAAAGCCTTAGCTTTTATCCTTTCTTCCCGGTTGCCGCAATTGACAACCATTCTGACGGCCCCCATTTCATTGGCCCAAGCTTCAGCGGAAGTCATCAACTTCCATCCAATGCCCTGCCCACGATGCGCGTCAGATACTACCAGCGCCAACACACGCACATAGATGCCGTTCCGTTCATACGCCCAATGTTTTGAAAGACCTATCAGCCCAACCAAAGTCCCATCAATTTCGGCAATCAGGGTCTTCATATCCGGATGGCGAACGATCTGGGAAAAGCGATTTTGCATGTCCACATCCGACGTTGGATATCCCAACTCAACCAAGAGAGAAGCCATGGCTGATACATCACTCAAGTGAGCATCTCGTAAAATGACTCCTGGCGTGTTATTCATGGCGTTCTGGAGCTATTCCAAGTATTTTTTTCGTAGCGCCTGCAATTGCAAATCGTCCAGGCCAATTTGCGTTTTCAAAAAATTATCCACCGAACCGTATTGCTTCGTAATGGCATCGAAAGTAGCATCCAGGTATTGCTTTTTTGCTGAAAGCAGATCGGTAGCCACCTGCTCATTGACGTGCATCATTTGGGTCATTTGATGGATCCTTTGCTGATTTTCCTGGGCCCGGTAATAGTTGGTGGCTACATAATCATCCACAATGGTAGAATAGGGCACCCCGAGCGCATACAGCAAAAGTGCCGCTCCGATTCCGGTTCGGTCCTTGCCGGCGGTGCAATGAAAGAGCAGGGCTTTGTTCGCAGGCAGCTCGAGCAACTTACCAAAAAAAGGCTTGTAGCGGGCCGCCAAAAATGCGGTATTGGAGTAATACACTACCATCATGGAGTCGCCGCCGGAGCTGAGCGTCGAGATCTGTTTCATCCAGGCCTGCAAGTCCTGGTCGCTGCCAGCGGGACATAAAATATAATCGGTGCCTGGGTTGAGGCGGTCAGGCGCACGACCCGATTCACCTACCCCTCGTAGGTCCACCACGTCGCCAATCATTCTGGTCTGAAGAATGGCTAAATCACTATCCGAAAGCTTGCTGATATCCGCACTTCGGTAAATTTCCTTCCATTTCACATGGTGCCCATCCTGGGTTGCATAGCCACCCAAATCCCGAAAATTGATGGCGCCTTGAAGTTTTACCTGGCGCTTGGCACTATCGGCTATTTGTGCCATAGCAAGACAGGGCGCTGCGGCAAGCAGTAAAATTAAAATCCGTTTCATGCAGCAAATTAAGGAATTAAAAAAACCGGCAAGGAAACTCCTTGCCGGGTTGCGGAGAGGTTAGGGTTTTTCGTTATTTGATCAGCCACATCACACCCGTAACGGCGTCCGTACCGCCGTATTGGGATTGAATGGACTTCATATAGTTGGTCGTATTGTACACGGCTTCATCCGTTGGATAGAGCCAGCGCAAGGGGATCAAGTTGTTTGCCGTTCCTATGCCAACACCACCCTGGGACATATTGGGAACTCCGGTCCTTCTCCAATTGTAATAGGCTTCCCAACCTGAATTCTGCCAGAATGCAACATATTTCTGCTGCCAGATCTGCACCAGTCCGGTAGCATTATCCCCAGCATAGGTCGCGTTAGCCAGGAAATTAGATACACTAACGGTAACCGAGCCAGGCGAATTAGTTAGGTTGGATGGCGAAAATATGGGTAAGCTAATCGGCACTTGAACACCATCGGCCAGTCCGTACCAATTCATCGAAGCCATGATCCCATTGTTGTACCAAGTTTGTCCACCCCCGGTGATCCATCCCAAATTGGCAGCTTCTGCGATATTGAAACACATTTCAGGATAGCCAATGATGATGTAGGGTTCACAGGTAGCTCCACTCGTATTCGGACCCGAAGCATTACCGTAATAGCGCAAATAATTGTGGTAAGAATACATCCCAGCAGAAGTATTGGTCGTGAGTGTCGAAAAATCTAAACCGATATCGGCCCCTACATAAGCAGTAAAATCGCTGATCTGCTTTCCACCGGCAATCTGCGCGGGGGCGGGCCCAGCTGCAATGAAAGTCCTCGGATCCTGCAAGGAATCGGTAATATTCAGCCAGGTATTACACATAGAGGCGTAATTGGGGAAGGGTGTATAATTGGGAAACAAGGGGTAATTATTGGCCGCTGGCGATCCCAAATACTTGTTTACCAAATTATCCGCATTGCCACTCATGATGGGATACTTGGTAGGGTTACTGATGATATTGGAAAATTGCGATGGAATATTTAAATCCGGATTGTCCTGAGCCCTTTTGCTTAGGCTGATCAGCACCCGGAGTTTATAGGTATTGATCACCTTTTGCCATTGCAAATATGTCAGACCGAATATGTCTCCGGTAGCATCTACTACTGAATTTTCATTAGCGGGTGTGGTGACTGCTCCCATGAGCGTATTGGCCGTATCCAATTCACTCAGCGCAATCTGATACACGTCATGTTGAGTATTGTATGTTGGCGTGGGATACAGCGTAGGATTTCCCGCTTCTGTAACCGGAATATCACCTACCCGTTGGGTATACCAAATGAACGCATACGCTTTGAAAAAATAGGCAAGGGCAGAATAGGGGTTAGGCGTTGTTCCATATTGCGTCTGCACCTGCTGAAGCATCAGATTCACATATTTTAATATTGCGTAATTGGTTGCCGTATTGGACCAGGTGTAGGCATTGGCACCCCAGTAGTAGGAGTAGTTGGAAACAATGAACTGATTCCACTTGACGATATTACTGCTCCAAGGCCCTTCAAATTGGTTGCCTGCAATACCATCAATTACTCCTCCTCCTTTATACATCTCGTTGGTGATACGGTTTAGGATCAGAGTTGGCGGCACTGTCGTAGTCGACGTCGCAGCATTGGGATTGGTAAGAAGATCCCCTTTCTGGCATCCAACAATTGCGGTGGAAGCGACCAACCACAACAATAGCCAAACGGATAGGTTCATGTTTATGAGTCTGTTCATTACCCTAAGCGGCTCGGTTGCTATTCCCATGGCTCGCTCCTTGCTGAAATTTATTCTTGGTTTCATAATTCGATTTTTTATTTGGATTAAAAGCCAATGTTTAAGTTAATGCCGAAAGAACGGAAAGTAGGTGAAGAGAGCGTTACATCAGACGAGGTCCCGGCAACCGAACGATCGGTTGCGTTAAATCCGCTAGCGTACTGGTCTATATCAAAATCCTTCCTGGCTGCAAAATACAGCAGGTTCCTACCTACAAATGCGATCGAAGCTGCTTTAACTACAGAATGGCCGAGGGTCTTTTGCGTAAAGTTATACGCCAATTGTACCTCCCGTAATTTGACAAACGTGCGGCTTATGGTATACGCCTGGTCTACATTGGAACCGAGCGAACTGGATAAATAGCTCTGGATGATAGTAGGAACATTGTTTTGAGCGAAGGTTATGTCCTTTAAATTGGTGATTTGTCCTCCAGAGTAAGTAGGAGTACCTGACGTTATCATCGTGCCTTTCCCAATAAAGGTACCGTTGTAGGTCCCGGGAAGCGTTCCTCCATTAGCTTTAGCTGCATCCCAGTCAGCAAGCCTGCCCTGTCCAATGAGGCCATTGTCGGATTCAATCGCCGTCCCGCCGTTCATGGCGTGGTACCATACGTCATCGTAAACCACACCGCCAAATCTTCCATCAAACTGGAAACTCAAACTGATATTCTGATACGAAAACCGGTTGTTGATTCCAGCCACAAAATCCGGATTGAGATGCCCCATAAATCCGTTGTTGCTTATTCCTCCAGGGGATAGCTGCGGGCCGCCTCCACTCCAGACAATGTTTCCTTGGCCGTCCGTAACGTACCGGGTGCTATACCAATCATCCATGCGTTCTCCAATGGTATATACGTGGTTGTTCAAGGTGATGGAGGTCTGATTTCCGTATACGCTCTGGAGCGTTTCGACATAGGTCGCATAATTGATCACGAGATCCCAGTTAAGTCCAGTGGATGATCTCAAAATCGAAGCATTAAATGTTACTTCCCATCCTTTTTTCAGCGTGGTTATGCCGTTTACATTAGCTGCGTCGTAGCTGGTGGAAGAAGGAACTCCCAGTGCATAGATCTGAGGCCCGTTTACGGTCCTGAACCAAGTCAGATCAAAACCTAGGCGGTTATGAAACATTTGATAATTCATTCCCAGTTCCAAGGACTTGACATCGTATGGTTTGAGTGTGGCATTGGCCAGGGTTGTAGAATAAGCCACTGCCGGTTGGTTTCGTCCGTACGTGGTAATAGTATATTGGTTCTGGTTGGCATAAGTGGGCCCATCATAAGAAGTATACAAATCGGTGCCATATCCCAGCAGGCTGTTGGTCGTGGAACCGGTAACCTGATCATAAGCAGATGCAATTTGCGAAGTAGTCAGGGCGCCTTTCACGTCTGCATAGGATGCCCTAAGTTTCCAATACGAAATGGCAGTGGGAAGATGCAAGTAGTCCGTTAGCGAGGTACTTAAGGATACCGATGGATAGAAAAATGTATTGTACCCACTTGGTAGCGTGGACAGATTGTCGACTCTGCCTGTAGTGGACAGGTTGAAGTAGTTCTTATAGCCGATATCTACTGTGTAGTATCCGCTGTACACTTGCATCCTGGATCCCCAATTGTAGGAAAGTGCGGGCGTTTGGGAATTGCTCAGGCTGTATACTCCAGGCACCGCCAAATCGACTGTTGTACCATAAGAAGAACTATACCTGAAGGAGCGTTCGCTGGCACCCAGATTGACGCCCAAGTTCCAATTGGAAAACTTTTTGGTATAGGCCAGCAAGAAATCGGTATTGTTCTCCGCCAGATTTCTTTGATCCTGCCGGTAATCACCATACCATCCCCAGTAGTACCAAGGTAAATATTGGTTAAGAATGGTCCCAGCAGGCACTTTCTCGTTGGTTTCCAGACTCCAGGTGGTGACCTGGGTACGTAGACTTGCAACAAGGTTTGGCAGGATATTGTAATTCAACTTGATGTAGCCATATACATCTGTCTTGTAGTGACCCCGAAGCCACTGGTTCGCCATAAAATAGGGATTATTGCTGCGACCGTAATTTTCGGAATACTGTCTAAGACCAGGAACTCCCATGGGAGCCTGATAATAATTCTTCAGATCCCGGACATCGTATGCGGCATTCCCATACACATTAAACATATATACATAGCTGTTCGGACCATAGTCCACGTCCGGAATGTTTGGCGTGTACTGCATATTCAAGTTGACATTGGTCTCAAATTTCAACTTGTCGGTAATGGCATAATCTGCGTTTACATTCAGATTGTCCATATTAATCTTCGTATTCGGATCGGTGCCTTTTTGATACACGTGAGAATAGGACATCCGTATATCGTAATTGCTTCCCGATGAGGCAAGCGAAATGTTATTGGTAGATAGCGCTCCCGCTTCAATAAAATTCTTGTAGTTGTTCGCCCCGATAGAATTGTAGGGGGTCGGGGTCCTTACCCCTGTGGCTAGGTCATAAGGGCCATTATACTGCAAAACAGGCTGACCCTCCATCCGCGGTCCCCAGGTGGGAAGACGTTGCGTATGATCATCCAACCCTTCGCCAAAAGAATACTGAAAGTGCGTGCCGCGGCCATATTCGGTCTGGTCTTGAGGAAGCACCAAGTTGCCTTTGGTAATCATGGTAGTGGAATTAAACGATATCTGCCAACCTTTGGCGTCCTTTGACCCTTTCTTAGTGGAGATTACAATGGCCCCGTTTTGACCCCGAAAACCGTAGAGAGCGGCCGCATTGGGGCCCTTCAGAATCGACATAGATTCAATATCATCCGCATTGATGTTCCAGGTGTCAGAATTTATGGGCACGCCGTCCACGACAATCAGCATGTCCTTAACGCCCCTGGCAACAATCATGGGCCTGGTAAATAATTCCGGATTGGCACCGATTGTGACTCCTGCTACCTTTCCTTCGAGGCCGGTGAAAACATCTGGTTCCCGCGCCTTATTTAAATCATTCCCCTTCACGGTTTGGATCGAGTACCCAACCTTTCGGTCTTCCTTTTTGATACCCAACGCCGTAACTACGACATCATTGAGTTGAGCACTGCCTTGTTTGAGGCTAACCGCCAAATTCAAGTGGCCCCCCACCGGAAACTCCAACGTCTGATAGCCCACATAAGTAAAGACCAGCGTCGCATCCTGATAGCTATTCTTAAAGTAGAATTGACCATCAGCATCCGTCACCGTGGCTTGTTTGGTCCCCTTAACCACCACAGTTACACCAGCTAGCGCTGAACCGTCTGGACCTGCTACTCTTCCCCTCAATCCCTGAGAGAAACCATCTAAAGAGAGCAGGCAAAAAAGCAACATCAAGCTGAAAACGCAAATTCTAAGCAGCGATTGTTTCATGTTTTTGGTTTTAATAATTCAAAAAGCTTTGTCCGATAATTAGTTAAGGATGAATTCCACATTTGTTGCTTGGACCATATTTCCCTGGAAGGATTGCGTATGCAGACTATTCCCTAGCCAGTTAAATTTTGATCATGCAAATCTGTAGGTAGAGGCTAGTACCAACGACACTCCCGTGTGGGAAAGACTTTTTTTTGTATTTCTCGTGTGGCGAATACGCAAAAAAAAACTAAGCCTTTGACAATCAATAGTCTGACTCGATTGAAGAAATTATTAACTTACCGTTACCGAAATATGAAGGTCTCTCTCATTGAGGAGACGAAGGACCGCCGAACGCCTTCTTGCGATAGGACGACGGGGTATGGTCGGTGAGCTTCTTGAAGTATTTATTGAATGATGATTTGGAGTTGAACCCACAGTCGTAGGCGAGGGACAAAATATTGACTTCTTTGGCGGGGTTCTCCAGCGCTTTTACTGCTTCTCGGATTCTATATTCGTTGATAAAACTGTAAAAATTCTGCTTGAACCGCTCGTTCAGCAATTGGGTTAGATGGTGTTTTGGAATCTTGGTCTCCTTGGACAAATCTTCCAAGGATATTTCCGCGTTTAGAAAGAGTTTGGATTTGGCCATATGCTCCCTTAAGGAAAATTCATATTCGTTCATCATCAGCTCATCCAAGGCAGACTTACGGTAATGCTGGACTTGCTGCCCTACCACTTTGTCTATAGCCAAATGCAGGCGTTCACCAGTTGGAGGCGGTGCTACATCGTGCATGTCGCCTTCTCCGGAATTGGACAACTTGTACCGTAGAATGAACACAGGGATTAAGGCAAAACAAAGGTAGGGTACAACCCGAAGGTCAAAATTGGCGATCGGCACATAAATTAAGTGCGTGAATGCCATCAGGATCCCGCATCCTGTGCCGAGAAGCAAGATGAAGGCAATGGCATTAAGAAGACGACTTCTTAACTTATCCACAGACGCCGAGTGTTTCGATGTTTTGTATAAGGCGAATCGTACAGCAATGGGGTATACTACTAAGGAAAAAGCGACCACCCATTGATAATAGTTGGTATACCGCAGTATATAGGACTCACTAATCTTTCCTGCCAAATAGCCAATCACGTGAATGAAATAAACCATGGTAAAGACAAAAAAAGGCAAAAGGTGGAGAACAAGCGCTTTGGATTTTAGCGGCATGTGCAGAAACGCCCTGGTCGCTAGATAAAGAATGGGCCCATAAGCCAGTCCAAATCCAGTCACAATTCGGTTATATAGAAAAGGGTTCTTTAGCACGGCTAAAAGAAAGAACTTGGTGGTCAGGTGGAAAAACAGGATGAGCAGCAAGAGATTGATGGATTTCTCGAAATTATCTATCAGCTTCTTGCCGTTCATTAAGTAGAGGGAAATGGCCGTTTGAAAGGCGATACTAGCGATCACAATAATGCTAATCATAATGGAAAACTTAACGAGGGCTAAAGCTAGCATTTCAATGTTAGGGAAATATTAACTCTTGTCCCTGGGCCTCTAAATTTCGGTGCAGTGCAGCGGGGACTTCCGGCATGCTGGTAGCTAGGATGCGGGGATTATGATTTTGTGGGCTAGTTGACCATTTGTATCCTCATGCAATGATCTAAGAGGTATCTAATTATCAGAAACTCTTATATGATCAGTTAACAATTTGCTAATACGGTGCTTGGTTAAATAACCAAAATCGGTGGTATTTATGCAAAAAAAAAATATGAAAAGGAGCCTACTCTGCGCTTTGTTGTCTATTGCCGCTGGGCAGGTACTTTCGCAATCCGCTGACCTGGTTTTGTGGAATGGCAAGATCATTACCCTGAAGGAACCTGGAAGTTCGAGCAAGGCAGTTGCCATTCAAGGCAATAAAATCCTGGCAGTGGGTAGCGATGATTCCATGCGCAAATTCATAACGTCAAAAACCCAGGTGATAGACTTGCAAGGACACATTGTGGTGCCCGGGTTCAACGATGTACATCAGCATCCAGCTCCGGTCTATAGCTGGGAAAGGCCCTATGCCATACTGAGATTGGACACCGTCCGGTCCATGCAAGGTCTGATTGCCTTGCTAAAGCGAAAAGCCGCCATAACGCCGAAGGGGATGTTGATTCGAGGTGTTGCCTATAACGAAGTCAAGCTGGGTGGCCAACCCATTCGGGACAGCCTAGATTTGGCGTCCACCGATCACCCTATTTGGATTACTCATGCCAGTGGGCATCTATCGGCCGTCAATTCGTATATGCTGAATATCAATGGAATTAATAAAGATACCAAAGACCCCCCTGGCGGTGCCTTTGAACGGTACAGGAACGGACAACCCGATGGCATAATAAAAGAATCAGCTACGCGGCTATTGCGATCAACCAAAATCCAACGACCGCCCAACCCCAGTTGGGAAGAAGAAATGGAGGGTTACCGGATTTATTTTCAAAGCCTCTTGGCCAGCGGATTAACCAGTATCGGCGACTGCTGGGTAACGCCCGAAAAAGTAAAGGTGTACCAGCAATTGGTAGCAGACCATTTTCCGATGCGATTTAACCTGTATATCGGAGTGGATTACCTGGACCAGTTGCTCAGTGGAAAGATCCCGCGAATTCAATCCGACTACCTGCGTATTGAGGGAGTAAAAATATTCCATGGCAATTCTTTAAGCGGAAAAACTTGCTGGTTATATGAACCTTACGATACGATTAATCCAGTGACCGGAAAAAAAGACTATTACGGCATTGCCCCGGCCCGCAGTCAACAGGCGCTCGACAGCCTGGTGCTCAAAATTCATCAAGCCGGCCTGCAGATCGCCTGCCATTCCAATGGAGACCGGGAAATTGACATGGTGCTCTCGGCGATTGAAAAAGCACAAGCGACCTCCTATCGCCCTGATATCCGCCATAGAATCGAGCATTGCAGCATCACCAACCAGTCGATCCTTGAGCGGATCAAAAAGGATAGCGTTATTCCAGTATTTCATTGTTACATCAACGAACTAGGTGTTCAGCTACTCGTGTATGGCCCCAAGAGATTATCCATGATCATGCCGACTAAGTCGGCGTTGGACATGGGAATACCCTTTGCTCTACATTCCGACTATCCCATTTCGCGCTTTGAACCGATGATTAGAGTAGCCAGTGCCGTGAACCGAACGACAGCAAACGGGATAGTGATTGGACCCAATCAGCGCATCAGCGCCGAGGAAGCCATACAAGCTTATACTATCGGTGGCGCATACACGACCCATGAAGAGAATAAAAAAGGGCGAATCATGCCTGGCCAGTTGGCAGATTTGGTCATTTTGGATCAAGATCCCACGCAAATTGATTCGAAAGAAATTCCTTATATTCAGGTATTAACTACCATAGTGGGGGGGCGTATCGTATTTCAAAAGAACTGATACTGCGCAGCATTAAAAAATATGGACATGAAATTTCTTTTTTCCTCGATGATTTGTTTGCTTTTTCTACTAGGGACCGCGCAAGGACAGATTGCTACCCAACCCGCGCAACCGTCCGTAGATCAAAGTCAGTTTGGCAGACTTGCATCGGAGGACAGCACCTTGACTAGTAGTATCCCGCCCGTGATAATGCCCTACAACCGGCTTATTGATCCGGCTGGAACAGCCGTTCGATTTGGCAACCCGGCATTAGAAAATCACAGCCTGGACGCTGCGTTGCTGCCAGACAGCCTGTCGGTAATAGTGGAAGACCGCTTTGGAGTCGTCGTCTTCGCTCGTCATTCCCATGAACAGCTGGCTCGTTTTACTTTTTTTGATAGCCTAACCTACCGAGGATTGATGAGCACATTTTCCGGGATCAAGGTTATTCGCTACCACGACAGTACATACCTCTTTTGGAGTGCCGCAAAACGGGATAATCCGGAGAGTTGTGTTATCGAAGCTTGCTGGGACGGAACCGAAGTCAAACCCATCAAAAAAATTCCTTTCATGGCAGCTCCGGGCGCGGACTTGGCTTTACCCAATGAATTAGAAGTCAAACAAGAAGGTGAGGCTTTATTTCTCTATGTGGTTTTAAATGGAAATGACAGTATACAGAAAATACGCGTCGCCGATCAGCAGAAGGTTTGGTCCTGTCCCACAGGAGTAGCTCCATATGGCATCACGATCGTTAAAGGATTGGCTTACGTAACGAATTGGGGTGGCCCTACCCCTGCAGCCAGTACAGGTCTTGAAACAGCTGGGGTACCCTGGGGTGCCGCGTATATCGATCCTCAAACAGGAGCGGTATCCAGGGGAACGGTCACCATTGTAGACTGCTCCAAAGGCAACTTAGTAAAGGAAATCAATGTGGGTCTTCATCCCAATGCCATCATTCATAGTTCCGATGAACAATACGTTTATGTAGCCAACGGAAACAGCGACAATATTTCGGTGATCAATACCCAATCCAATGATGTAGTTGATTCCATAGCTGTTTCCCTATTCCAGACACCGGGCACCTATACCGGTAGCACGCCTAATGCGCTTGCCTTGGACCGCTTGGGTACAACTCTTTACGTCGCCAACGGCATGGATAACGCAGTAGCTGTGGTGATGATAACGCCCAAATCAACTTCTGCAAATACGCTCAATTTCCAGCTTAAGGGATATATCCCAACAGAAGCCTATCCCTCAGCGATCTTGTTATTGGGCGATACTATGCTGGTCACCAACCTGGAAGCCATCGGCTCCAGAGTGAATAGCGGGCTGATCAACCAAGAAAACTCCAAAACAATATTCGTACCTAAAGGGGATGCGTATACTGCGCATAGGGAGCTTGCTTCGGTTTCCTTTATTGCTCTGCCCAATGACCAACAACTTGGTGTCTATACCAAAAGGGTCAAAGAACTGAATTTGGCATTCCGGGAAAAGCTGTCCCGACAATTGCCTCGTCCTAATGTCGCGCCCAAACCGATGCCCGAACGTATCGGCGAGCCTTCTGTATTCAAACACGTACTGTACATTATTAAGGAAAACCGCACCTATGACCAAGTCTTGGGCGATATGGCCGAAGGGCGCGGAGATCCTTCCTTATGTATTTACGGCGACAGCGCCACGCCTAACCAGCATCAGCTGGCCAGGGATTTTTGTTTGCTCGATAATTATTATGCCTCTGGAAAATCTTCGGCCGAAGGCCACCAGTGGACAGATGCCTCGATGGTAACGGACTATATCGAAAAAAGTGTCCGGGCTTGGTTTCGTAGTTATCCACATGCACAATACGACGCTATGGTTTACGATAAGCAAGGATTTATTTGGAATAACGCTCTTGATCATGGCAAAACCGTCCGCATTTACGGAGAGGCTTGTCGTACGCAAATGCCAAGTGACCTGAATTGGACACGCATCTACGATATTTACCAAAAGAAGCTGCCTCTGGATTGCAAAAATGTAACCACCATTTCCCGAGTGCAGCCCATTCTATCCCAAAAATATCCGGGATACGACGACCCACGAATTAACGATCAGCTTAGAGCTAATGCCTTTATAGCCGAGCTTAATGAGGCAGATCAGCAATCGGGCGATCAATGGCCCGAGTTAATGGTCATGGCACTTCCCAACGACCATAATGCCGGCATGACTCCTGGCTACCCGACTCCCAGAGCAATGGTAGCAGACAATGACCTTGCGCTGGCCAGAATAGTCGAGGCGGTGTCCAAGAGTAGATTTTGGAAATCCACCGTCATCTTTGTGACCGAAGATGACTCGCAGAGCGGATGGGACCATATTTCGGCCTATCGGACGACGGGTTTTGTCTTGAGTCCTTATTCCCGGCTGAAAAAAACGATCCACACCCAATACAACCAAACCTCCATGGTCCGTTCCATAGAGCAAATCCTTGGCATTCCGCCCATGAACGGCCTGGACGCCACGGCACTGCCAATGTCTGACTGTTTTACCGCAAATCGCGACGACCGATTTGTTTATCCGTCCATTCCCAATCGGATTGCCCTTAATGAAATGAATCATCAGTTGGCAGATCTGAAAGGCAAATCTCTACGTTTTGCCAAGCTATCCATTAGTGGCCACTTTGATAAAATTGACGAAGGCGACGAGGAATTGTTCAATAAAGTACTCTGGTTCGCGGCCAAGGGGAATGCCCCCTACCCAGGAAAATATGCAGGCCAAGACAAAGATTGATTAGTCAGAGGATCGCGACGGCCCTGCCAATTTTTCGCGTTCCGCTTTGAGCTCTGCATGCGCTTGCTCAATTTCATATTCCAATTCGGGGTCAATATTTTGAGCTTCAGCTTTTTTCTCTTTTTCCATTAATTCATTATGGTGCTCCAGCAGCCAGGCTAATTGCTTCTTGCCATAGGAAAAGCGCGTGATCACCACAAACAAAACAGGAACAATAAATATGGCAATCGTGGAGGATGCTATCATACCGCCTAAAACCGTAACCCCAATGGTGTTTCGGGAAGCTCCTCCAGCTCCCGTAGCCAACGCAAGGGGTAAGACGCCCAAAATAAATGCCATGGAGGTCATGATAATCGGTCGCAAACGCAACCGCACTGCATCCAAGGTTGAATTCAAGAGCTCCTCACCACGGTCCACTCTGAGTTTTGCAAATTCGACAATTAAGATGGCATTTTTCGCCGATAACCCAATTAGCGTGATCAACCCGATTTGCGCATACACATTATTGGTGAGTGCAGGAACACAGGTGAGTGCCAGGATCGCCCCAAAGGCACTAATTGGAACCGCTAACATGACGGAGAAAGGCACGGACCAACTTTCGTATAGCGCAGCCAGGAATAAAAAAACAAAAATGATGCAAAACAAAAATATGTATACCGTAAGGGACCCTGCTTTGATCTCCTCGTAGCTTAGCCCTGAAAAATCGTACGTATAGCCTCGTGGAAGAACCCTAGCAGCAAGGGCACGCAAATCCGCCAGACTTTGCCCACTACTATATCCCGGCGGGATTGAACCATCCACCTCCGCAGAACGGAAAATATTAAAATGGGCAATAAGGGGTGCAGCCAAAGATGGCTTATAGCTGATCAACGTACTCATCGGTACCATCGCACCAGTCTGGTTGCGCACATAGTATTTATTCATATCCGATATCAGCGCACGATACACGGTATCCGCTTGAATGACCACGTGGTACGTACGGTTGAATAAGGTGAAGTTGTTGACGAATAAACTACCCATGTAGGCCTGCATGGTTGTAAACACGTCGGTGATATTTACGCCCAATTTCTCACATTTTTCCCTATCGACCGTAAGATCAAAACTCGGTGTATGGGCCGAGAAATAACAAAACGCCGTAGCTATGGAAGGTATTTTGTGTGCTTCTGCCACAAACCGGTTGGCCACTTTTTCAAACGCATGAATGTCATCGGTCGAACTACCTTCCTCGATTTGCATACTAAAACCAGCTGCAATCCCTATCCCCCTTATAGGCGGCGGTTGAATAACGACCACATTGGCGTCTTTTACCCCGGCTTTTGCAATCCTTTTCTTGAGCACATCCATGATCCCAGGAACCATCGTTTCTGGAGTGGTTCGTTCATCCCATGGTTTAAGCATGATAAACATGGATCCGCAATTTGACGTGGCTCCCCCATTCAAAATGTTAAATCCGGATACGGCTACATAATGCATTATTCCGGGTGTTGAGGTGACCACGCTCATCAAGGTTCTCATGACATTTACGGACTGGGCCGTTGCAGATGCATCGGGTAATTGGTAGGTTATAAACAAGCGACCTCCATCTTCAGAAGGCACAAATCCAGACGGCTTGTTCTTAAATAAAAGAAAGGTAGCGGCACAAATGCATACCAAAATAATGATGACAAATTTTGCATAGGAGATGCTCCTTCTTACTCCATGGGTGTATTGTTCGGTAAACTTGTCAAACCACCGATCAAACCGGAAGAAGAATTTATCCAACAAGGTAGATTTCTTATCCACCGTGGAAGGCCTTAACAATAATGTGCAAAGAGCAGGCGTCAAGGATAAAGCAACGAATGCCGAAAGAATGACCGAAATGGCGATGGTGATGGCAAACTGCTGATACAATCTTCCGACAATACCCGGGATAAATCCCACGGGTACAAACACCGCAGCCAAAATCAAAGCGATAGCTACTACGGGTGCTGAGATCTCCTTCATGGCTCGATACGTCGCCTCTTTGGGCGACATATGCTGTTCATCTATATAA
Organism: uncultured Chitinophagaceae bacterium; assembly: GCA_963742225.1. Classification (GTDB taxonomy): domain Bacteria; phylum Bacteroidota; class Bacteroidia; order Chitinophagales; family Chitinophagaceae; genus Puia. Next base: position 152,393 of record CAVULD010000001.1, read on the forward strand.
TGCTGCACGGCTTCAACGACAATTATGGCGTCGTCGACCACGATACCAATCGCCAGGACGAAGCCAAACATAGTAAGCGTATTGATGGTGAAGCCCAAGGGAATGAAGAAACAAAATGTAGCCAAAATCGAAACGGGAATAGCCAAGATAGGTATGATGGTAGATCGCCAATTCTGAAGGAACAAGAATACGACCAGGGCTACTAGACCCAGTGCCTTGAGCAAAGTACCCACCACCTCACGCATGGAGACTCGTATGATCGTAATTGATTCAAAAGGCACGACATAATCCACATCACTGGGGAACGATGCTTTTAATTGCTTCAGTTTAGCGTACACATTGTCCGCCGTTTGAAGCGCGTTACTGCCCGGTGATTGATAAATCATTAGCAGAGAGCACCTGTTTCCGTCAACAAACGCATTGCTGGAAAAGGTAAACTTGCCCAATTCAATCCGAGCTACGTCTTTGAGGTAAACTAATTCTCCGGTACTCGGAATCGTCTTTACGATAATTTTTTCGTAGTCTTCGGCCTTGCTCAGCATACCGTTGACCAAAATCCCGATCTCATGGGATTGGGAAGACGGCTGCGGCGGCGCGCCTGCGGAGCCGGCTGCCACATACATATTTTGAGCGCTCAGGGCGCTCACGACATCTGCAGGGGTAAGCGAATAGGACGCCATCTTATCGGGGTTCATCCACACGCGCATGCTAAACTGATCCGTTCTTGCTTGGACATCCCCAACGCCCGGCACACGTAGGATCGCGTCCTCGATAAACACATTGGTATAATTGTCTAAAAAGGTGATATTATGCGTGTGATTCGGCGAGTATACAGCAATGAGCATGAGCTGATCCGGGTTACTTGCACGCACCTGTAAACCGAGTTTGCTGACCACAGCCGGAAGTAAGGGTTGGGCAATACCGACCCGGTTTTGTACATTAAGGGCGGCAATGTGCACATTGGTTCCAATGTTGAATGTTACCCGGATACTCATGCCCCCACTATTGGTACTGGTGCTTTGCATGTATTCCATGCCAGGAGTACCGTTTACCTGCTCTTCTATAGGGATAGCTACCGTTTGCTCCACCGTTTCGGCGTCCGCACCTGTATAGTTTCCATTAACCGAAACACTTGGTGGGGATATATTGGGATACTGATCTACCGCTAGATTTACAAGAGATATTACACCCGAAATCATTAATACCAATGATATTACGATTGCCGTTACGGGCCTCTTGATAAATGTGTTAGCAATCATCCTTGCTGGGGTTTGTTCTGCTGCCGGGATATTTCAATCTCGTATTCCAATTCAGCGTCAATATCCTGCTGTTCCACTTTCTTAGCTTTTGTCATTAACTCTTCATGATGCGTCTGCAACCAAGCTAATTTGTCTTTGCCGTAGGACATGCGCGTGATCACCACGAAAAGGACAGGTACGATAAAGATGGCCAGCGTGGATGCGGCCGTCATCCCCCCAAGAACCGTAAATCCAATCGTCCTTCTAGCAACAGCGCCAGCACCTGTGGCTAACACGAGCGGAAGGACGCCCAGAATAAAGGCAAGTGAGGTCATGATGATTGGTCGTAAACGAAGCTTCACGGCCTCCAGCGTGGATTTGATCAATTCTTCTCCTCGGTCTACGCGCACCTTGGCAAACTCAACAATCAAAATTGCATTTTTGGCCGCTAACCCAATCAAAGTAATCAACCCGATCTGTGCATACACGTTATCGGTCAAGCTTGGAACCAACCATAAGGTCAAAATAGCCCCAAAGGCACCAATAGGAACAGCAAGCAATACCGAAAACGGAACCGACCAACTCTCATATAAAGCAGCCAGAAAAAGAAATACGAAAGTAATTGAAAATAAAAAAATGTATACTGTCGTTGAGCCGGCCCGTATCTCCTCATAGCTAAGCCCCGAAAATTCATAGTTATACCCCTCCGGAAGAATCCGGTTGGCTATCGCAATGAGCGAATCTGTGGCCTGACTACTACTAAATCCCTGCGTGGTGGCGCCGTCAACTTCTGCTGATCGGAATATGTTAAAGTGCGAAATTAATGGTGCTGTCTCCGTTGGCGCGTAGCTAACCAATGTGCCGAGTGGAACCATGGCGCTATCCTGGTTGCGCACATAATATTTCTGCATATCGGTGATCAACGTCCGAAAGGACGTGTCCGCCTGTACTACCACATGGAACGTGCGGTTGTAGACAGTGAAATCATTTATATAAAGACTTCCCATGAACGCTTGTATGGTGGTGAACACATCTCCAATATTAACCCCCAATTTTTCGCATTTCTCGCGGTCCACAGTCAGGTTGATATTCGGTGTTCGTGCAGTATAAAATGTAAAAGCATTGCTAATGGCCGGGTTTTTATTAGCTTCCGCAACAAACTTATTCACTACCGATTCGAATGCATGCAAGTCATCATTGGTACTTCTTTGTTCAATTTGCAGGCTAAATCCAACCGTTTCGCCAACACCAGGAATTGGGGAGGGTTGGATCACCTCGACATTGGCATTCTTAATTCCCGCCTCCAGAATTCTCTTTTGCATGACCCCTATGATGCCCGGTACCTGTTGACCTTCATCACTGCGCTCATCCCAGGGTTTAAGCTGCACATAAATGGTTCCCGTGTTGGAGTTGGTTGCGTTATTGACCACATTCAATCCCGAAAGGGCCGCGTAATGTGCCACCCCAGGAGTTGAGGTCACTACCTTCATCAGTTTAGTCATCACGTCAACCGACTGGGTGGTGGAAGAAGCGGGAGGCAATTGAAACGTGACATATAAATTGCCATCGTCTTCGGAAGGGATAAACCCGGTGGGTTTGTGTTGAAAAAGAAAATAGGCTCCCGCACAAAGACAAACCAACAATATGACCACATATTTAGATCCTTTAATGCTTCGTTTTACGCCATTGGTATATTTTGCAGTAACCCGGTCAAACCAACCATTAAATGCGAAAAAGACTTTCCCTAGGCCTTTTTGCTGTTTATTGGGTTCGGAGGGTTTTAACAGCAAGGAGCATAGTGCAGGAGTCAATGATAATGCGATGAATGCAGAAAGTATTACAGAAATAGCAATGGTGATAGCAAACTGTTGATATAGCCTACCCACTATGCCTGGGATAAACCCTACGGGTACAAATACGGCAGCCAGTATCAGCGCAATCGCCACCACAGGGGCTGAAATGTCTTTCATAGCGTGATAGGTCGCTTCTTTAGGCGACATCTTTTGTTCATCCATATAGTGTTGGACGGCCTCCACGACGATAATAGCATCATCCACCACGATACCGATGGCTAGCACAAAGCCAAACATGGTCAGCGTATTGATAGTAAACCCCAATGGTATGAAAAAACAGAAGGTGCCCAAAATCGAAACTGGAATGGCTAGCACTGGAATTAACGTCGAACGAAAACTTTGAAGAAACACGAAAACAACTATAGCTACAAGACCCAAAGTCTTCAGCAAGGTGATTACCACATCGGCCATGGACACTTTCACCACCGTTACCGATTCAAACGGCACGGAATATTCCACATCAGCCGGGAAGGTTTGTCGGAGTAAGGCGAGCTCCTTATAAATGCCCTTCGCGGTTTCCAAGGCATTGCTCCCCGGAGACTGGTAAATCCGTAAAAAAGATGCCCGGTTGCCGTCAACGAAAGAATTGCTGGAGAAGGTAAATTTGCCCAATTCCACCCTGGCCACGTCTTTAAGGTAAACCAGCTCTCCGGTTGCGGGCAGTGTCTTGACAATAATATGTTCGAACTCTGAAACTTTACTTAATCTTCCATTAACTAAAATGCCAATTTCAAAGGTTTGTGTCTTTTCCTGCGGCGGAACACCGGCCGAACCAGCAGCGACCTGCACATTTTGGGCATTTAATGCGTTGATGATATCCTGCGGGGTTAAACTATAGGCCGCCATCTTTTCTGGGTTCATCCAAATGCGCATGCTGAAATCATCGGTGAAGCGATTAATGCTGCTCACTCCGGGGACACGAAGCAGCGCGTCCTGAATAAAAATGTTGGTATAATTATCTAAAAAAGTGATGTTATGCGTCCCTTTGGGGGCATACACTGCAACCATCATGAGCATGCTCGGATTTACTGCACGTACTGTTATGCCCAAGCGACTTGCCACGGCAGGGAGCAAAGGAGCGGCAATGCTGACCCGATTTTGAACGTCGAGGGTGGCAATATCAATGTCCGTTCCGATATTAAAAATGACGTTCATGGACATCAACCCATTATTGGTCGAATTGCTCTGCATGTATTCCATGCCAGGGGTTCCATTGACCTGTTCCTCGATGGGGGTAGCGACTGTTTGTTCAACGGTTTGCGCATCGGCTCCCGTAAATTGGCCATTTACTTGTACAATAGGGGGGGTAATGTCCGGGTATTGGTCGACTGGCAGATTGAGAATACTGATGGCGCCTCCAATCACCAACACAACAGAAACAACCATGGCGGTCACGGGGCGTTTAATAAAAGTATTCGCAATCATAAAGAATGGATATCGCCTGTTTTCCTAATTATTTTTACTGCTATCCCTTTTTTGGCTACTTGCATCTTCATTTTTCCCCGGACCCTGAGGGGGTGAGGACGCATTAATTAACGAGCCTTCATGGATGGCCTGGACGCCATCCACCACGATTTTATCCCCCACGGATATCCCCGACTTGACTATCACATTCGCTCCAATTGTTTGTCCTAACTGTACTTTACTTTGAAACGCACGGAGTTTGTGCACTGTTTCTGCGCTATCGGTTTGTTTTTTTGATGAATCAGTGCCGTTGTTGAGGATAGTATCTTTCGCAACAAAAACAAAATATTCCCCCATTTGCTCGACGATAGCTCTGCTAGGAATGACTAATTGCGCGGCCGAATCTTGATTATGAACTCGCACTATGCAACTCATACCCACCTTCAATTCAATTTTAGGATTCGGAAACGAAAGCCTTACCCGAATCGAACCAGTTTGAGGGTCAACAGCTCGGTCGATTACTGAAATTTTCCCGGTGTACGGGTAAATGGATTGGTTGGGCAGCACGATGGTAAATAAGGAGTCAATTGTTTGTTGTTTGTTTTTCTCCAGATCTTGATAATGTTCCAGTTGCGCCTCATTGACTAGAAAATCGACAGCCATGGGGTTATCCGTTGATATGGTATTGAGTACGGTTGTACCTACGGAGATCAAATTTCCCATCTTCACCTGGCTGAAGCCAATGGTTCCGTCAAAAGGGGCATAAATTATGGAATACGTCAAGTTGGTAGCCGCTGTTTTGACCTGTTGATCCGCGGCTTTCACCTGATTTTTGGCATTTTGCAAGGCAATGACGGCATGATCGAGAGTCTGTGTTGCTACCGCGTTGAACTTAGCCAGATATTCGTACCGATCGGCATCCTGTTGGGCTTGCACCAGATTACCTTGGGCAACCTGAAGATTCGCCACGGCCTGGTCGTAGGCCGCTTTGTAGAGTCGCTCGTCGATTTCATAGAGCTTTTGCCCTTTAACCACATGGGTCCCTTCCGTAAAGAATATTCCAGTAATATAGCCGGTTACCTGCGCATGCAAATCCACCTGACTCAGCGCCTGGGTTGTTGCGGGGTATTTATCGTAGTATAAAACGTGCTGCTTTTTTACCTCGTATAAATTAACAGGTGTAGGGGGATTGGGAGCAGCTTTCTTTTGATTGCAGGACCAGAGGGCAAAGCATCCCCAAAAAATCGAAATCCATATTCTTGTCTTCATGCAGAAGAATGGTTTTGTTTAGGTACAATTAATAAGTAATAACACCCATAGCCCTTTCCAAGTCAATCTTGCTTGACAGCAGCTGGAACAACGCATTTAAGTATCCTATTTCCGACGTGATGAGATTCGATTCAGCCGTGATGACATTAAGGTAGGCAACCACGCCTTGGTTATATTGTAGCGCCACGATAGCATACGTTCGTTTAGCCAAGGTGACATTGTCTTGCAATGCTACCAAATTGAACGAGTTGCTCTTGTAGTTGGCCAACGCCGTGGTGTATTCCGAATAAATTTCCGATTTCAAATTGACCGCATTCCAATCTAGCAGCTGCTCCTGCAACTTCGACCGCCGCACATTTTCCAACCGGGAAAAGCCGGTGAATATGGGCAGGCTTATCCCAAATCCAAAGTAGGAATAAGGATATGCATTTTGGTATAGATCCCGCGCTTGGTTGGACTGAAACTCGGGCGTGTAGGTGAATAGACCTGAAAGCGACGGTAGAAAGGCGCTTTGATAATAGTTGGTAACAATATGGAGCAGCCTTTTTTCCGTTAGCATTTGTTGATATTCGATCCGCTTTTCGAATTGGAGTTCTTGCGTCGTATCGAAGGCAATGTCTTGCATCATTTGGAGCGTATCAAAATTGACGTTGAATTGACTGTCCGGCGGAAAGCCCATCAATTGCTTTAAAGCAGCATACTGTGGGGTGACATTCTCTGTTGCTTGTTTGAGCTGAGACTTCGAATTGTTCAGTTCGATGGCGGCTTCGTCATAATCCGTTTCGTCCACGATCCCTCCCTTATATTGATGGTACGTATCGCTCAAGTTTTTATTCAACCTCGCTGTGTCTTCCTTCAATACATCGATTTGTTCTATGGTAAGCAGCAGATTATAAAACGATTTGCTCACATTGGTAACCAGGTCAATTTTGGTGCTATCCGTTATTTGTTCAGCTTGTTGCAACAGAAGATTCTCACTTTTCTTCGCAAACAACAACGAGGGGCTGAATATCGCTTGGGTCACCAGCAACTGCGGGACGGCCGTGTTTACGACTCCTGTTTTCACGGGCGTAGCGGCCCCACCCGTGGAGGAATTCGTCAAAAAAGACGTTGGCAATTCATTGTAGTGGGTCACATTGCCAGTCACGCTTACCTGTGGCAGCCATCCAGAAAGATTGATTGCATTGGTTGTTTTGACAATCGATTTATTCAGGAATGCCTGGTTTAGAGCGGGCTGGTGTTTAAGTGCATAATCAATACATTGTCTGAGAGTTAAAGACTGTGCAGTATACATTGGGCTGGTGGCCTGAGAAAAAAGCTTGGGGGAAAAACTGAGTAAACAGGAAATAGCCAGTATAGTACAGGCACCTCGAAAACGATCAACCGCGCAGAATGGCTCAGGGCATAGACCGACACTATTGATTACTGAACTTTCATATTGCATACGCGAATTTGCATTCTGTGAGGTGAACCGATGAATTTCAAATAAGTAGGTCCTATTTGAGTATAGCGGCGGTAAAATTATGCAATCCGAGCGTTCTTCCAAAGCAGCGTGCCCAGCCACTCACCCGACCATATAATTTATCGTGCGGTGGAACGACGGCCGTACAGCCTAGAATAGACGATAAAGAATATAATATTATGCTGAATATCAATTATTTATACAGAAATCGTTAGCGCATATCGCTCGGCAGATCATCGCGGCCCTATTCACATCAGTTAGGTAGTGCGTTATTTGCCTGAAGCATGGCAGTGCACTGAAAAAAAGAGGATGGATTCTATTTAGGAGCTTACGATAAATGAATCCCCAATTGGCAGGTTCAGCCATTTAAGATCCTAGACCGGTCTAAATATTTTTGCTGAGGAGAATAAATAAACAGGCAACTCCCATTCTTTATACTGTCGATGATGTCCTTGGAGAGATCCAGGGGTACTGCTGGACAACCCCAGCTTCTCCCCAGGCATCCGTACGAACTGATGAACCGTTCACTCACATAATCTGCACCATGCAAGACGATTTCCCTTCTAGCCGCGTTATCGTTGAAGCCTCCTTCCAAACCCATCAATTTCAAGGAATATCCATTGGCTCCCATATAAGTATCTCGCGTAACATAGAAGCCCACGCTACTCTGCTGCGAACGAGGCTGGTTGGAGAAATGGGTAGCCAATTCCTTTCCCGACCTGCGACCATGAGCGACGTAGGTATTGAAAAGCAGTCTGATGTTGAGCAAATCAATCACATACAGTCTCTTCCTATTTGATGACTGGCTGAAATCAACTATGGAGAGCATGTTTTCATTGAATATTTTTCCTGCTGTCCGAAGCTGCTGCCAGCCTTTATATGCTAAATCAAACACGGGTTTAGAAAGACCAAGACCACCAAGGCATAGGCTGTCATACACCGTTTTGCCACAGCTCGATAAGTCGCCCTTTGCCGATGAGCCAATCTGGGATTTGTCTTTTTTTTCGGGAGCTTTCCAACCAATTGCTGTGGAAAGTAGCATTGCGAGCAGAAAAATATGCTTGATAAGGAGGGTGGGACGAAAAACCATGGGCTTGGCTTGAGTGGATTTTAAAATGTATCGATCGAAAGGGCCAAAAGTAGGGAAAAAGCAAAAAACTACACCCCCATAAGCTGGTTTTCCCTTGCATTTAACAGTTTCGGTTTGCAGCATCGGGCTAACTATCTGACAACAACTTGTTTATATATATATAGACATGGATCGCGGGCTGTAGTGAATTCGGCAGCCAGGTTGGGCACCGCATATCTGGTCAAAGTCGGCAGGGAAAATCTGTTATGCCTTTAACTCCGGCATGTGTAATAAATACGTCTCCGCTGCTTGGATATTTTGCTAATTCGGCTGCCGAAAGTTGTTGTCTTGCGGTCGTAATCAGTAGCTGGTTCATAGCTTCACCCACCCAGGCGCAGGACGACACATTGGGCGCAGGAACCTGTATTTTCCCAATTAACTTTCCATTGACAGGATTCCATCGATAGACGCCAAATCCTCCCCAATGCGCCACCCAAAGCATACCTTCTTCGTCCATCACCATACCGTCGGGCGTTCCCATGGTTTTGGGAATCCGTACCGCAATTTTTTCCAACTGAATGGCCGCTGTTTCTGGGTCAAAATAAAATTGCTGAATCGTTTGGGTAGGACTATCGACATAATACATCCGACTGCTGTCCTTAGTCCATACCAACCCATTGGAAATAGTGACTTCACTTAACTTTTCGTGCAATTGTAGATTTTCATCAATGCAATAAAGCTTCCCTGCTGCGTGCTTAAAATCTTGGTGCATCGTGCCGATCCATAACCTTCCCTCTCTATCGCAACCTCCGTCGTTGCAACGGTGGTCATACTGATCCTTTTCAATATCCAATAGCCAGGTAAAGATGCCTGTGTCAAGATGGAATCTGGCCAAACCTCCCCTAAGTCCAAGAACTAGCTGGCCGCCATGGTCCAGGACGACAAGCGTCACCTGGTGATCAAATTTCCAGGTCTTAAGGGCGTGATCTTTCCAACCGCATTCATATAGGGTGGCTGTCTCGATGTCGACCCAAAAACAGCTTTTTCGCGGCGCATGCCACAAGGGGCTTTCACCGAGGATACACTGAGCGGGATAAAGCAGAGAAGCCATCTGGTCCATGAATGCAAGAATGTTTTTACTAGCTTTTCGGATGGGGCCAATAGACACCCATCTTTTCGCGCAAAAATTGTACACTGCGTTGGAGTTGTTCCATACCCTCCACTCCATCTTCTATACTTATCCACCCATCAAAACCTGCCTGCTTCAGCTCCGTAAATAAGTCGTCGTAGTTGTTGAGTCCTTGGCCAATCTCTCCGTGCCTAAGGAAGGATGCATAGCCCAGGGTCCCGGATTCGGACCTTCGCAGGTCCTCCATACTTCCTTTGATTAAGTACCGGTCACTGGCGTGCATAGTCATTACCCGTTTGGATACGCGCCTGAGTAGCACTAGTGGGTCTTCGCCAGCCAGAAACGCATTGCTTGGGTCATAATTCACTCCAAAATCTGGGTCCTGAATACTATCGACCAGTTGAACAAACAATTCCATCTTTTGCACAAATTCCGGATACAGCCAGAAGTCATCCTTGTAATGATTTTCGATGACCAGTTTAATGCCACATTGTTTGGCAAAAGGTAGGCAGGCTTCAATGGATTCACGTGCAAAGAGAAGCCCGTCTGGAATTTCCACCCCTGGCCGGCGTTGCCCTGAGAGGACCCGACAAAATGAGCCCCCCAGCTGCCGAGTCATGTCGATCCATCGCTTTTGTTTAGCAATTTCTAATTCTCGGAATGTGCGGTCGGGGTGAGTGAAATCAGGTGAGCAGCAAAGCATAGGAATGACTTTGCCTTGATCTTCTACTCGGCGTCTAAATTCGGGCCAGTTCGACTCCTTATCCATTTCCAAGAACCCAGCGTACCATTCCAATCCGTCGATATCTAACTGGCCTGCCAGGGCAATCCATTCAGCAAGCTTCATGGTGCCTTCTTTACAAAGAGCCTGCATAAACGCCTTGGGAAACGCGGCCAATTTGGGCATAGAATGTATTAATGGATATGGTTACCAATGGATGAAAGCGTGCTGTGATCCTTAGGTGGGTTGCGACCGAAGAAAGGATGCTGTTCCAGGTCTACGACTTGGCCACTGATCGGGCCACTTTCATCGGCCAGCCAATAGACTGCTGCAGCCGCAATCTCTTTAGGCCAAAGAATGCGGCCCGCCGGTGCAAATACCGCGGGAACCTCCTTGTACCAGTCATCGGGCAGTCCATGAGCTCGCTTGCGCAGTGTTTCTGTTTCAGTAAGTACCCATCCAGGGTTGATCTGGTTCACGCGCACGCCATTTTCGCGGTGGAGGGTATCCCCTAAATTACGTGTCATCGTCATTAAGGCACCTTTGGTAACGCTATAGGCAAACAAATTAGGTTCGCCTGACCAGGCATTTACGGAGCCAATATTAAGCACACAGCCTCTTGTTTTGGTCAATTGAGGCAAGGCCGCTTTGATCAGGGCGAAAGGAGCCAGACAATTTACTTCCAGAAGGCGCCGAAAATAAACTAAATCCGTCGTATGTAGATTGGACGAAGAAACAATGGCTGCGTTGTTGACTACGGCGTCCAGCCTCCCAAATCCACGAATGGCCAGGTCAACCAATCGATCGGGGGCCTGCGGGTTACTAATATCTTCCACATGCAGCAAAGCGTTACCCTCACCCAATTCCAACACGACGGACTGCCCAAGGTCTTGCTCCAGACCATGCACAACTACTCTGGCCCCTTCCGCAACACAACGTTGGGCAATCGCCTTTCCGATACCCGTAGTGCTGCCCGTTACAATGATTACCTTATTTTCTAGTCGCATGCTCAAATTGGTTTAAGAATGCTTTTGACCACGCGGCCACTGTGCATTTTCGCAAAGGCTTCCTGCCATTGGTCTAGCGGCCATATGCCGCCCACTATGGGACCGACATCCAGGACGCCATCTGCAAGCAGACCAATGACACGTTCCCAAATGGGCCAGTTGTGGCTAAAGCTTCCTTGGAGCGTAACGTTTTTCTGGACCAAGGGATCGAGCGAAAATCCCAACGGTTGTGGACCCCATCCAACCTTGGTGATCTGACCTCCTGGCCTTACGGCTTGCAGTGCAGCCCACAAAGTGGAGCTTACTCCAGCTGCGTCGATGACCAAGTCGGCCCCCAGACCATCCCGTTGGGCAGCCCAAGCCGAAGCGTCAGCGACGATGGCTTCGCATCCATACTGTGCAGCTACGCTCAACCTGAATCTGTCTGACTCCAAACCCACAATCGCCACCTCCGCTCCGCAGAGTCGGGCTACTGCCGCGCACAGGATGCCAATGGTACCCGGACCTAATACCAGCACCCGATCGCCGGGTTTGATACGGGAGTTTTCTACCACCGCATTGAAGGCCACGCAGCAGGGTTCCGTCAAGCAAGCCTTCTCAAATTCTAACCTGTCGGGTATATGGTGTAAGCATCTAGCCGGTACTTTTACAAACCGGGTCATGGCTCCATTTACCCCATATCCAAATCCTTTTCTAGAAGGGTCCAGGTTGTATCGCCCCGATCGCGTAAGTGGACTAGACTGGTCAATAACTGCCGCAGTTTCGCTGACTACCCGATCCCCTTCTTTCCAATCCCTGACGCGCTTGCCAACTTGTATAATTCGCCCTCCAAATTCATGTCCAAGCACAACGGGATAGTTAACCGGCCAGCTATGATCGGCCGTCCACTGGTGCAAATCACTTCCGCAGACCCCGACATTAGCCACCTCCACCAAAACATCCTCCTCTCCTATGGAAGGCGCTGCAATTTCTCTTAACTCAACTGACCCCTTGGTGGGAGCGAAGTTTACAACCGCTTCTGAGTTACTTGCACTTGCCATATCTTTTCTCGCATTTTTTTGTAAATACCTTAATCCTCGATTATGGACCGACCAACCGGCACATCGCCAAAGCCATGGATTTTTTGGCAGACCAACCGCAGGGATCCTTCCAGATCTCCATCCGAAGTTTTGAAGGCATCTGCATCAATCGTAATGGGCGCCCCAAGCACTACTAAGGGCGCCCCCATTTCTACCGCCTGAAATGCCTGATCCAGAGTTAATCCACCTACAGCTTGCACTGGCAGCCGAGTGGATGCGATTACCTGACCGAGCAGATGCAAGGGACTAGGCATAGGCAAACCCTGCGCCGCAAGTCCTCTGCGTTCGTCATAGCCAATATGGTGGATCACAAAATCGCATCCCAAATGCTCGAGCCATTTAGCCGCCCCCGCCATATCGGCACAACCCAGATTGTCTCCCATTACTTTTATGCCGAAGTCGCGACCCGCCTTGACGACACATTTAATGGTCTCCTCGTGCGCTCTTGCCATAACAACTACATGAGTAGCCCCCGCTTTGGCCATCATTTCCGCCTCCAAGTAGCCTCCATCCATAGTCTTTAGATCGGCTACGATGGGCGTTCCAGGAAAGGCTTGACGCAATGCGCGAACTCCATGCAATCCTTCGGCCAAGATTAGTGGAGTTCCGGCTTCCAGCCAATCCACACCTGCCCGCAAGGCCAGTGCTGCAGTTTGCAATGCTTCGTCGATTTGTGTCAGATCCAAGGAAATTTGAACTATGGGCAGCATAGCGAAGAACTTAGGTGAAGCTGATGCACTCTTTTAGTTCCCTATCTGAATAAGTGAGATGGTACTGCGCCAAAACTTCCGGCGGCACTCCGTTCCATCGGTTTGGCCTGTTGCCCATGTACCCCAGATCCTTGACGCCAATTTCGGAGGTGTAGAAACCGGACATGGTTAGATTTCGCATCAAGTTAAAGAAGGCAACCCCCTGGAGAAATTCCGGCTTCGCTTTTTCGGGATAGGCAATATCGTCCACAATCTGAAGCTGATCCTGGCTCGGTAGGTCTTTGAAACACTGATTAAACCTCTTTAATGCATGCAGATCCAGCCATCGTAAACCTCCTCGCAAAGGGGTCTGATGCTCAGGTATATCCTTGACAATGAATTCTATAAAATCAGCCACTTTGGCATCGGAAGCGCTACCACTCACGTCATCCTTAGGAATGATGATATCGCCTAGAACCGTAATCGTTGCCAGTTCGTGGGAAGTCAAAAATTTCTCTGCCCGAAGCTTTTTGTCGTAGGCAATCTCCTCCGGCATACGGTCGGGATCTGTAGGACCAACCTTCCCTTCCTGCGGTTTATCGGTCGGGGTCTGGCAGGCATCGAGTACGGCTCCGGCGGCCACTGAACCAACCACCAGGGCCTTGATAGATTCTCTTCTATCCATAAGCATGATTTGCGAGTCCCATGCATTTCCTTGACGAGACTCGGTGAACGTTTAGATATTTTGCTTTTTCATTTCTTCCACTATGTAATCACTCGCCCGCATAGACAAGGCGAGAATGGTCCATGTAATGTTCTTATCCGCCTGCGATACAAACTGGCTGCCGTCGACACAAAACAGATTCTTACAATCGTGCGCCTGGCTCCAGCCATTGAGGGCGGAGGTCTTGGGGTCTTTACCCATGCGCACGGTCCCTGCCTCGTGAATGACGTTACCTGGATTATCCAGTCCCCAGTTATTGTGGGGCCCGTCCTCTGCACCCCAGGTGACGATGGCTCCCATCTCATGCAGGATCTCCGTGAATGTCTCCTTCATATGTTTAGCCTGCTTGATCTCATAATCCGAATGTTTTACATGGAATTGCAGCACTGGGATTCCATATTTGTCTACGACATTCGGATTAATCGCGCAATAATTGTCAGCTCTCGCGACCGCCTCTCCCCTACCCGCCATGTTGATGTCCGATCCGTAATAATACCGGTTCTGCGCTTTGAGGGAATGCCCATATCCACCCGCTTCGTTTTTCTTCCCCTTCATCATGAGTTTGCCATTCATCTGTTCCATACCCCAATTAAATCCATACATAGGCATATCAAAGCCTCCGCCATATTCGATATGGTATCCTCTTGGAAAATCCAGTTTTTTATTGTCGAGCCACCAGGGTGTATATACGTGCATGCCATCCACACCGTCTTCGTTGTATCGAGCCCGGTCGAAGAGCTCAGGCAGCACTCCACCCATCGCCGCTCCGGTAGAATCATGCAAATATTTACCCACCACATCACTGGAGTTTGCCAGACCGTTGGGATGCCTTCTGGATTTGGAGTTCAACAACAACCGAGCCGTTTCGCAGGTACTGGCAGCGAGGATAACGGTTTTACCAAAAACCTGATACTCTTGCAAGTCGTTCTTGTCTACATATGAGATACCCGTCGCCAACCCTTGTCTGTTGGTCAACACTTCACGGGCCATGGCCTGTGTCACCAAATCCAGGTTGCCCGTCGCCAATGCAGGTTTTATTAAGACGGAGGATGACGAAAAATCGCCGTACACCTTGCAGCTGCGTCCACACTGAGCACAAAAAAAACAGGCGCCCCGTTCGCTGTTTATAGCCTTAGTTAATATAGATTTTCGGGAGGGGATAACGGGAATACCGATCCCTGTCGCGGCCTTCTTCAAGAAAAGTTCATGCAACCTGGGTTTGGGTGGAGGCAAGAAAATGCCATCGGGATCGTTGGGTAACCCCTCATTGGTGCCGAATACGCCAATCAGTCGGTCAATCTTGTCGTAGTAGGGTTTGATATCCGAGTATCCAATCGGCCAGTCGTCTCCCAATCCGTCAATGCTTCTTCGCCGGAAATCATCAGGACCGAAACGCAAAGAAATTCTACCCCAGTGGTTGGTCCTTCCGCCAACCATGCGAGCGCGCCACCAATCCCATTGGGTGCCTTCTGCCTTGGTGTAAGGCTCTCCATCAATTTCCCAGCCCCACCAGGAACCGTCAAAGTCCCCAAAAGGCCGGAACTTCGTGCTGGCCCCTCGACGCGGAGAATCCCACGGGTTTTTTAGTTGGGCGGAATTAACTGCCGGATCAAACATGGGGCCGGCTTCCAGAAGACAGACCTTTAATCCTGCCCGAGTCAATACGTAGGCAGCCATCCCCCCACCCGCCCCTGAACCTACGATCACCGCGTCGTATTTGGTAGGTTGCTTCTTAATTTGAAAATCTCCCATATTTAGCATTTTAATCGGGACCTGGATGACCCCATTGGTTTTTTTGAATCGCTAGGACAATTCCTTAACGAGCAAGTGGCGAAAATAGATTGGTGCCCCGGCAGGCTTGCCCTGCCGTCCAATATTCCCTACAAAGACCAATTCGGCTAATGGCTTACTCAGCCATTCTGCAATTGCCATACCGTCCGGATTGGTTTTAGCCGACTTGAATAGACTCATACCACACACATTAACCAGCTCGCCATTGAAAAAGATCCAGATTTTATTGTCAATGCAGCTGATAGTATAATGATTCCATTCACCCCGCTTTTTAACCACATGTTTGGTCGGTGGTTGGTGCCCAAATACAGCTGCACTCTGCCAACTGGGAGGCGAGTTGGCCCATTCCGGATCGAAGTTGTTGGCAATTTGGATTTCCACGCAATTCGCCGTCCAGTCTGCTATATTGCTGGCATGCACGAAAACGCCGCTATTAGTTCCTCTGGCATTCTGGAATTCCAGGTCAAGGATAAAATTATGGTTGGATTTCTTACTCCAGATGGCTTCATCTTTGGATGCGGTTGGAATACCGGTTCCATATCTCCAGACATTGCTTGGGAAAATAGCGTTGGCTAGGGCTGGTAAAAAAAGATCAAACCAGCCAAAGTCGGATATGTCGGGATGTACCAGAGCAGGCTGCTGGCTTTTGGCCGGGATACCGAGCAAGCAAGCAAAGATTAGAAGTGCCGAAATAATTCCCTTCATACGCAAGCTGCCAATTTGAAAACCTGAAAAAAAATGGCTCAAAACAAGAATAAAATCCAAATTACTGGGCTTCACAAAATAACCTATTCCACTAAATCTTTCAAAACAAATATCGATAACTCGCTATTTGCCGCGACTCCCCCGCAAACCCACAGATAAAGACGCATCCCAGGTGTGCTCGCATGACGGCTACCCCGGGCTTGGCCAAAATTGACCGTTCATACATATGGCAGGATCCGAAGATTTGAAAAATGCTTACCTTTTGCGACAACGATTACGCTCCCCTACTCATTAAACATCTTACTATGGCAAAGAACTCCAGAGGTTCACGCAGAAGATTCCTTCAACAAATCGGAAGTACCAGTTTGCTGCTGGCATCAAGTCCCTTGGCAAGCCTTGCCTCCGCACAACAAGCCGAACAACGCGTACTGCTCTATCAGCGAGGGTTCTCTGCCAACGATAAAATTCGGTTAGCCGTAATTGGCTTCGGCATCCAAGGTCACTTCGACCTGGCTACTGCGCTCAAAGTACCAGGGGTTGAACTGGCAGGCGTCTGTGACTTATATAGCGGCAGGTTGGTAAACGCTAAGGAGCTGTACGGAAATGATCTTTTTACGACCAAGAACTACCTGGAAATTCTGGAGCGAAAAGATGTGGACGCGGTAATAATCGCTACCAGTGATCATTGGCATGCCCGGATAGCGAAGGCGGCATTAGAAAAAGGCAAGGCGGTATATTGTGAGAAACCCATGGTACATGCCATCCAAGAAGGTATGAGTGTCGTGGAAACGCAATTGAAGACCGGTAAGGTCATGCAAATCGGTAGTCAGCGGGTGAGTAGTTTAGTTTATGCTAAAGCCAAAGAACTACTCAAAGCAGGCGAAATTGGCAAACTCAATATGGTCAATGCCGTTTATGACCGACAAAGTTCCATTGGTGCCTGGGAATACACCATGCCCAGCGATGCCTCACCCGAAACGGTGGATTGGAATAGGTATATTGAAGGCCTAGACAAAATCCCCTTTGACGCAAAGAACTTCTTTTGGTGGAGAAATTACCGCGAATTCGGTACAGGAGTGGCTGGAGATTTGTTCATTCACTTACTTTCAGGTACCCATTTTATTACCGATTCCAAGGGCCCCAATAAGATATTTTCCAGTGGCCAGTTGTCTTACTGGAAGGACGGCCGCGACGTCCCCGATATCATGACCGGAATACTGCAGTATCCTGATTCGCCGGAACACCCTCCATTCTTACTTACTCTGCAGGTAAATTTCATAAGTGGGACTGGTGGACAGGAAAGTATCCGGCTGATTGGAGAACAGGGCACAATTGAATTAAGAGGTAACGGACTCACGGTCCACCACAGCATAATGCCCAAAGCACCAGGTTTCGGTGGATATGACGCGGTGTTTACTTATCCCAAGGCCATGCAGGATAGTCTAACACAAGCGTACAATCAAAAATATAGCGATGAGGACAAAAAGGCACCTTCGATTCCTCCCTTAGATTTTAAAGCTCCCCAAGGTTACAGTGATCATTTGGATCATTTCACCAACTTCTTTGATTCGGTGAGAATGGGAAAGCCTGTCATTGAAGATCCCACTTTCGGGCTGCGCGCAGCAGCGCCTGCCTTATCGTGCAATGAGAGCTATTTTCAAGGGAAGATTATTTATTGGGATCCCCAAAAAATGAAACTCGTTTAGGAGTTCTTTAGCCAATCAAGTAACTCATCGTAGCCAATAAAAGGATTCGATCAGTTCCAAGAGCCGGAGTTTCCTCCAAAGAGGTTCCATCTTTTGCTTATGTTTGCCTGAGAATTTGCTTGTTTACCAAACCTGATTTGCGAACGATGGCTAGGTCTTTTCCCACGCTTGCCTCTAGGATTTCTCCTGCACTTCTTATGGTTGTCTGTGGCCTTCTTTTTCCCCTCGCCGCCATTTGTCAGAAGATAGAATTTAAGGGCCAGGTCATAGATTTTGTCACCCGGGCTCCGCTTGCTGGCGTTACGGTAAATATTGTGTCCAAAGGCAGGTCACAAGTCACCGACGACAAAGGCATGTTCAGTTTTCAACTGGACGTGGATAGTTACACCTTGGAATTCAGTGCTGTCGGATACAGGCCCCTGTTGCGTCCCATTTATGTGCTGGATGAAAAGTATATCACCATCGAGTTGAAACAAAAACTACCTACCGAACTTCCCGAAGTAACGATACTTACACGGAAAAAGGATGCCAACATTTCCGATGTGAAAATGAGCACCGTGACGGTCAACCTGGCTCAACTTAGAAAAACGCCGCTGGTGTTCGGGGAAGCAGATATATTCAAGGCACTGCTGTTGCAAACAGGAATTACCACCATTGGCGAAGGAGCAGGCGGGTTCAGCGTACGAGGAGGCAATTCCGACCAAAACCTGATCTTGCTGGATGGAGCGCCTTTGTTTAATACCGCCCACCTGTTAGGCTTTTTTTCCACTATCAGCCCCGAATCCGTACAGGATTTTACCCTCTATAAGGGTGCCATTCCTGCTTCGTTTGGAGGCAGACTATCCTCATTGGTCTCTTTGAATATCCGGCCCGGCAACACCGATACGGTGCACTACGGCTTTAGTATTAACCCAGTTAGCCTGCACCTCTTTGCCGAGGGGCCGATTATTAAAAAGAAGCTGACCTTCTCGGCCGACACCCGGATTGCTTTTCCCAAATATATTATCAATCAGCTTCCAGAGCCAACGTCTAGTAGCAGTGCGTTCTTCTATGATGCTACCGCCAAGCTTGTATACCATTTTAACGATAAAAACCAGGTCGGTGTTTCCTTTTATCGGAGCTACGATTTATATAAATTTCCGGGGGATACCAGTTATACCTGGCAATCGGACGTCGTAGCGTTAAATGGTCGAGACGAACTGAGTCGAAAGCTGTCATTGTACTACAGTGGTAACATAAGCTTCAACGCGTCCAACATCAACGGCCTACAACCGTCCTATCAGTTCAAGCTGCGCAGCACCATCGAGAACCAAGAAGCCAAAGCAGGTTTACATTACCAGGCGACCGATTGGCTTTATCTGGAAGGCGGTGGTGGTTTTATCCGATACACCGTAAGCCCTGGTGTGCTTACCCCTACACAAGCTCAGTCACAGATTAATCCTCAAAGTCTGCGCCTGGAATATGGGGACGAGATGGCTGGATACCTTTTGGGTCGGTTCAATCTGACCCGTACCATCAGCCTGGAGACGGGTTTCCGCTACTCCTATTATGCGTATCGTGGCCCGAATACCATTTATCAATATGCCCCAGGAATTCCTCCGTCGCCCCAAACCATTGTGGACAGCATAGCCTATCCCAAGGGAAAGACCATCCAAACCTATGGAGGGTGGGAGCCCAGAATATTGCTGAAAATAGGATTGGACGAGTCCACGTCGATTAAACTCAGCTACATTAAGACCCGGCAATACCTTCAACTGGTCACCAATACCATTGCCATAACGCCTGTAGACTATTGGAAATTGAGCGATCCGATGATCAAGCCTGCGGCCGCAGATCAGGTGGCGGGAGGCATTTTCAAAAATTTCCAGGACGACCAGATTGAAACGTCCATTGAGGGATTTTACAAGAAATCGACCAACCTGCTTGATTATGCAAACGGGGCGTCGCTTTCCATGAATCCCTACATCGATGCCGATTTGCTTTCCGCTAACGGGAAATCCTACGGCGTGGAGCTCAACCTCAGAAAAACGAAAGGAAAAATGACCTGGCAGCTGGCTTACACCTGGTCCAGATCCCTTATCCAGGATGTATCTCCTTATCCATCCGAGCAAGTAAATGGAGGGGCCTATTATCCATCCAATTTCGATCGACCCTTTGACCTGAGCCTGACGGGTGGATACAAACTGGGCCAAGGTTGGGAATTTGGCATGACCTTCGTCTTCATGAGCGGACGGCCTTCCACATACCCGGACGGAACCTATGTAATCAACAATACCCTGGTCACTAATTTTTCCGTGCGCAACCAAGATAGACTTCCTGATTACAACCGTCTGGATATCTCGTTTTCGCACGATTCCAGGAGGTATCCAGAACAAAAAAGATACGTCATTTTCAACTTTTCGATTTACAATTTATACGCCAGGCAAAATGCGTATTCCATATATTTTCAACGCAACGGAGACCAGTTATACGCCTATCAACTGTCCGTGCTCGGGACTATAATTCCATCTGTTACCCTAACTTTTTATTTTTAGAAAGTATGCGAAAAATATCGATCTATTGGGTGCTCATCCCGGTCTGCTTGATTGCGCATGGGTGTATCAGGCAAGTGACCGTGCCCATTCGCGAAGCTCCACCCCAATTGGTAGTTGAAGGAATGGTCACGACCGATTCAGCACCGTATACTATCAACCTGAGTTATTCGGGTCCATATACTAGCGCCGGCGTGGCGCAACTGGATTCGACCAAGTTTTTTATCACCGATGCCAAAGTAACCATTGAAGATAACCTCGGTGATTCCACGGTTTGCGCCTGGGTTGGCTTGGGAACCTACCAAAGCACAGATTCCACCTTTGTGGGGACGATTGGCCGAAGCTACACGCTGAAAATCTATTTGTCCAATGGAAAGACCTATATATCCAAACAGGAACTGATTAGCCCCGTACCACCAATTGACAGCCTGACCATTGGATACGACAGTAACCAAATTACCCAAATACAACCGCCTCCTCTGATCGTTTCAGTAAATACGCGTGATCCAGGCGGTGCTGCGCATTATTACCGTTGGACCGCCACGGGCTTTCTGCCTCGCAAATCCTGGGGTTCGCCTTGCAACGCGTTTGTTGACCCGCCTTGCACAAATCCCTATATGTGCACCTGTGGTGCATTTTGCGAGCAACCCAATTCCGATAATCAGCTAAACGTTTTGTCCAACCAATTCATTGAAGGCCGGGAAATTGTCTTGCCTGTCTATTATTCCCCTGTGTATTGGTCGGGTAAACATTTTGTTGAAATCAATCAGTATTCTCTAAGCCTAGATGGTTACCAATTTTGGGAGCAGTATTTGGCGCAAACCAACCGCACGGGCAGTATTCTGGATCCCCTGCCTGCTCCGTTAACTGGAAATATTTACAACCAGGCCGATTCGAATGACTTGGCCCTTGGCCTTTTTTCCGCGTCGGCCGTTTACACGAAAAAGGTGGTCCTGGTTCCTTTTTTCCTACAACAATATGAACTCGAAAGCGTAGCCGGCGAATATATTGAAATGGGCGATTGCCAAGAAACCTATCGCAATGCCCTGCCTGACAATTCCGATCCCCCGGGATGGGAAAATGCGCAAGTGATAAACTTATATTGAATCAGTAATTTCACCTTCCGTCAGTAACAACATGTTCGTGTTGCTTAGGTGTCGTTGACTTCATTACCCGATCTTTGAAGGCTTCGTCTATGAATGAAAACTATATAAAATTAAGCTGGGCTTTTCTTTGCATTTCCCTTATCTCATGCATAACACAGGTAAGTGTACCCATCCGGACAGCGCCTGAACAGCTGGTAGTCGAGGGATGGGTCACGACCGATTCAGTACCCTATACCATCAACCTGAGTTACTCAGGGCCTTACACCAGCGCAGGAGTGGCTCAGCTGGATTCGAGCAAATTCTTTATCACCGATGCCAAAGTGACCATTGAAGACAACCTGGGTGATTCCACGGATTGCCCCTGGATAGGTTTGGGGACCTACCAAAGCTCCGATTCCGCCTTTGTGGGAACGGTTGGTCGAACTTATACGCTCAAAATTTATCTATCGAACGGCAAGACCTATATATCCAAGCCAGAGATGATAACTCCTGTTGCTGCCATAGACAGCTTGACAGCAATATATGATACGGCGCAGTCTACCCAAATCCTACCACCCCCGCTGATTGTCTCGGTTCACACTCATGACCCCGCGGGGTCTCGAAACTATTACCGCTGGACCTCACTTGGCTATGTCCCTCGCAAATCCTATGGCGATACCTGCCCGGTTTTTGGCATGCCTCCGTGCCAGAACCCCTATGATTGCGGTTGCGCTGCTATTTGTGTGCAGTACAATGCAGACAATCAGATCGCTATTCAATCCAACCAATTTATTGCAGGTCGCGAGATAATTCAACAAGTCTACTATTCACCCCTCTACTGGTTTGGCAACCATTTCGTGCAGGTAAATCAATATTCAATTAGCCAGGACGCCTACCAGTTTTGGCAACAATATGTAGCCCAAACTAACCGAACAGGAAGCATTCTGGATCCTTTGCCAGCCCCATTGATCGGCAACATCTACAATCAAGCTGACTCCACAGAGTTTGCATTGGGGCTTTTCGAAGCCTCGGCGGTATCTTCAAAAAAAATTGTCTTCGTCCCCTTTTTTTTACAGCAATACCTACTTGAAAGCTTGGCTGGACAATATATCTCGAAAGGCGATTGTCAGGCGGTTTACCCAGGCGCTCTCCCCGATTTAACCGATCCACCAGGATGGGCAAATGCGCAGGTGGTTAATTTGTACTGAATTTTGGTGCCTCAAAATGTCCGGCCAAAACGGCCATCCCCCATCCAACCTATGCAGCCTGCCAAACCCCTTTTATTGATCGCAGGTACCGGGGCACTAAAAGCACTCTGCACTCGGGCCTAGAAGCCTTGTCCAGCAAGGGTTTCACGCAATGATTCCCAATTTGGGAAAATGTGCATGAACTGAAATATTAACTTGATAAAATCGTTTAATACTATTGTTTCCAGGGAATTGAGTCATTACAAAATCGAATATCCAAAAACCAGGTCCAGATGCCCTTGAACTCCGCGACAGGCAGCTTGCGAAAAGCATGGCTCGCTTTGATACTGTTCGTAGGTACGTCACTGTCCCTACAGGCACAGCTCGTCGCGGATTTTACGCCAGATAAAGTGGGGGGCTGCTCTCCCCTCGCTGTAACGTTTACCAATACCACCACTGGGGCCGATGCTTCGGCCATCTATACCTGGAATTTCGGTAACGGAAATTCCATCACCACCAACAATCCAAACACTCCCGTAGCTGCTACCTATTTTGCACCCCAAACCTATACGGTAACCCTTACCGTCAAGGATGGCGCGCAAGTATCTACCAAATCGATCACTCTTACGGTCTACAACAATCCTGTCGTTAATTTCCAACTTAGTGACACGAGTGGTTGTGCGCCGCTATCCACCACTCTGACCAGCCTTTCCACGGCAGGTACAGGCTTTATATCTGGGTTTTTTTGGGATTTTGGTGACGGGAACACTTTGCACACCACGTCCAATACAACGAACTACGTGTATAATTTCCCCGGAACCTATTCAGTTAACCTGACCGTCACCAACAGCTTCGGGTGTTTTAGCACCTTACTAAAGACCAACGCAGTGACCGTGTTGGCTCCGGTAGTCCCCGCTTTCAGTACCGATTCAACCAGCATTTGTAGCCTCAACGATCCTGTCCAATTCACCAACCTGTCTTCAGGACCAGGCCCTCTCAGCTACGCTTGGAATTTCGGCGATGGCTCCAATAGCACGAGCCCAAACCCTTCACATCAATACGCAAACAAGGGGGTATACAATGTACAATTGACTGTTACAAGCCCACAGGGATGCACCGCCACATTGGTCAAAACAGCTTATGTCAACGCAGCGGCATTTGCCCCGCAAATCAGCACGACGTCGCCCATTTGTAATGGGGCTCCCGCTCAATTCACGGATATTTCTGTTCCTCCCCCTACGGGCGCAAGCCAATGGACTTTTGGAGATGGCTCGAGTGGTTCCGGCAGCCCAGTAGCTCATACCTACGCAAGCGTAGGCAGCTATACGGTCACGCTGACGGATCATTTTGGCGTTTGTTTGGATACGGTTCAGCAGGTGATACAGGTACTAGCCAGTCCGCCCCCACAAGGATTCCTGCTAAATGAAGGCGGCGCCTGTCAAGCCCCAATGCTGGTGAGCTTTACCGATACGTCGCTATCTGCCGTAAAATGGCTATGGAATTTTACTGGTAATCCATCCGATACATCAACCCAAATGGACCCATCCTTCTTGTATACCACTGCCAATTTATTCAATCCGACCCTAACCCTGACTTACCCCAACGGCTGTGCCATCACCGTAACTGAACCACTCAATACATCACAGCCGACAGCTCAAATCATCATGGATACGACGCTGACGGCTTCCAGCACGATCTGCGCTATCGTAACGGCGCAGTTTAGCGCCATCTCGCAGGACACGTTGGCCCAGTACAGCTGGTCCTTTGGCGATGGCACGACATCCACGTCTGCCACTCCAACGCATACCTACTCGGTACCCGGGACGTATATCATCAACCTAAATTTTGTCACCAATCATGGTTGTGCTGGAGTTGCATTCCCGCCCGATACGGTAAGGGTATACCCGAAACCCGTCGCGGATTTCACGGCATTGGATTCTATGCCTTGCGCTGCCAACCAATTGGAAACATTTACCAATCTGGATGACAGTTCAGCACAATTTTTCTGGATTTACGGAGATGGAACCTCAGACATCAACAACAATGTCGTCCACACACATCAGTACAATTTTACAGGGCAGGACACTATGACTCTCATAGCGTCCAGCCCAGGATGTACGCCGGACACTTCGGTCATTACCCGATTTTTAGTCAATAACCCCGTGCCAGTAATGACCGCTGCCAATACTTGCGACACCACTCGCATGACGGTACAGTTTACCGATGCCCCTCCGGGTGCTTCTGAATATATTTGGTCCTATGGCGACGGCACAACCGATAGCAGCAGCAGTTTTATCCCAATCCAAACGCATACCTATGCACAAGCTGGCACCTATACGGCCACGCTGACGGGAATTTTCGGTCCTTGCGTCATGCAGAGCAATCCCGTACCTGTTTACGTATTGGCTCCGCAGCATCCTGTGCTTAGTTCCCCCCTGGATACGATTTGCGAAAGCAACATATTACCAGTCCAAATTTCAGGGATGGATACCAATTACCAAAGTGTTGCCAACGGTGCAGGATCCTATTACCACATCGTTGCTTGGCAATATGGTGACGGCACGACCTTCACGCCCCAGGGTCCCAGCGGTTTTAAGACCACCTATAACGGGAATTTGACGAACCTGAAGCCGGGTGAAGACAGTCTTCGGGTCATCACCCAATCCAAGTTCTTTGGTTGTTTTGACACCAGCAACTATATCCCCATTTATATCACTGGCCCTGCAGCTGGATTCACTACCTCGGGACCCGTCTGCTACCCTTTACCTGTCATCTTTGCCGATACTTCCAAACCGACTAATGGGGTTCCGATAGTCAAATGGCAATGGAATTTCGGAGACGGAACCGATACCACGGTATCAAATAACGACACAGTGGATCATGCCTACGCATTTCCTGGAAACTACATGCCCTCGCTCACTGTTACCGATTCCAATGGATGCTCAGGCACGGTGACTTCTCCGTTAGGTATAGTGGTTAATGGTCCAAAGGCAGACTTTTACTGGAATCCTTCTGCCATCACCTTGGGATTGCCGGTCACCTTTTTTAACAGTTCAACAGCGCCCGGAGGGGCTACGTATTTTTGGCATTTTAGTAGCGATGGATTTACGTCAACCAATCCCATTTCACTGAACCGCACTTACCTGCTTCCCATAAAGGACACCGTGGAGTTGATAGCCACGGGTTCGGGGCCGGGGAGTTGTTCAGACACCACTACTCAAATTGTTATTGCCCCGCAAACGACGGCTAGTTTTGTGTTTACGCAAGATTATGTCGACTTCGCCAATTGCCCGCCTATGGTGGCCTACTTCACTAGCACCACTTCTAATGCCGATAGCCTGATTTGGACCTTTGGTGATGGATCTAGCGCCGAAAATAATCCAAATCCCAGCCACACGTATAATTTGCCCGGGGTATACTTAGTCACACTCACCGCGTATGGACCCGTCGGCACTTTCGCCGTGTATCAAGATTCCGTGACGGTCCGGGGACCCGTCGCCTCCTTTAAAGCAAGCCTGTTGCAAGCCTGCATCCCGGCAATTGAAACCTTGAGCGCAACGTCCTCCAGCTTGGTCAATACCTACATATGGGATTTTGGAGACGGAACCGTTATCTCCACTAACGATAGTATCGCCTCCCATACCTACATCATTCCCGGGGTATTCACACCCAATCTGGTGATCACCGATTCCAGTGGATGCCAGGTCAATTTTGCACTGAATCAGAAAATTCTCATGGATAGCTTGGCCGCCCAGCTGGGACCCAACATCACGATGTGTAATCCGGGTATGGTAGGTTTTGTGCCCCTCATTTACAGTATGGCCCGTGATAGCTTGCATGATGTGCTGACCATGCATTGGAATTTTGGAACCGGTCAGCCTGCTGATACTTCCAATGCCTTAAACCCCCAGTTTGATTTTGTCAGTCCTGGAGTGTATCCGGTAACGCTTCAAGTGCAATCTCCACCAGGTTGCTCAGTAACGGCCATGGATACCGTAACTATCGTGGCACCTATCAACTTACAATACACCCAAAATTTAAATATCTGTGCAGGCAGCGTAGCGCAACTTGACGTGACGGGAGCGGACAATTACACCTGGACACCAGATAGCTCGTTAAACAATATCGTTTCGGGTAGGGCCTTGGCCGACCCCCACTCTACCACCACCTATACCGTGATCGGAACTGACAGTTCTCATTGTTTTACGGACACTGCTTCCATCACGGTACAGGTAATGGCGGCACCTACCGTACAGATTCAACCCGTCGGCGCGGTACCTGGAGGCAGTAGCACCAACTTGGTGACCATGGCAAGTCCCGATGTAGTATCCTGGAGCTGGTCACCGGCTAATTACTTGAGTTGCACCAATTGCTCTTCGCCAACCTGCCTTCCGCTCGCTCCCATTACTTACACCGTTACCGTAACCAACGCAAACGGATGCACTGCCACGGACACCGTGTCAATCAAGCTGGCGTGTAGTGAAAATGCCGTCCATATTCCAAATGCCTTTACGCCGAATAACGACGGTAATAATGATTTGTTCTATCCGATATGCCGGGGGATTCAGCTGATCAAATTCTTTCAAGTATATAACCGCTGGGGCCAGCAAATGTATGCAGTACAAAACATTACGCCCGGAGGGTCGCAGTTTGGATGGAATGGCACTTTTAATGGAACCTTGCAGCCGCCCGGAACCTATGTGTATATGTGCAGTGTGGAATGCTTTACCGGAGAAACCTTTTTGTTAAAGGGCACGGTCGAGTTGATTCGATAAGGAATCGGAAAAGGGCATGAATTGAATTGAACAGATGACAATAAAGAAAAGGCCATATTATAATCTATAATTCGTCACATATGAAAAACGTGTTACTGATTGGGCTGGTGCTATCGTTACTAAGAACATCATGCCTTGCGCAAGATCCCGGTTTTTCCCAGTTCTTCGCCTCCCCCCTGTCGCTTAATCCGGCACTTACCGGGAAGTTCAACGGTACATTGCGCGTAGCAGGCAATTATCGAAACCAATGGCCTGATGTCAATAACGCGTTTATTACTTCTACAGTCTCCGTCGATGCACCCATCCTAACGGGCCACTTGCCGCAAACGGATACCTGGGGAGTGGGCCTGATGGCGATGTCCGATAAAACCGCGAGCGGCATCTTAACAAGCAACTACGTATCGATATCCACCTCGTATCACAAAGGCTTAGATGAAGATGGATTAAACCAGATCGGGATCGGCTTTCAGGGTACCTATGCAAGCTTGAATCTGAATGGGCCAAAGCTGACCTTTGCCGATGGGTTACAGCTCGACGGCACGTGGCTACAGTCTCCCACGGAGGCCATCAACGCGGAAAATATCGCCGTAAATTACTTTGATATGAACACCGGTATATTATACAATGGGAGCACCAACGGCAGCAACAATTTGTATTTAGGGGTTTCTCTATATCACATCAACCGTCCCAAAGAATCTTTCTTGGGGAACGATGACGTGATTGTTCCGCAGCGACTGACTGTTCACGGAGGAGGCTTTTTCCCTTCCTCAAACGGCACCACAACCTTGTATTTTAGCGGACTATTTTCTTCGCAGTCCACGGCTAAAGAATATGTGATGGGCGGCGCCCTGGAGATTGGGGCCGGCGATATCCCACAGTCAACTACCAATATATACATTGGTAGTTGGGTTCGATTTAGCAATGTGACCGATGCCATTATACCCTATATTGGCTTGGACTATGGAAGCTTTAACCTCGGGATGACTTACGATGTCAACATATCCGCGTTTAAAGCGGCTTCCCAAGGACGTGGAGGTATCGAAGTATCACTCATTTATATTCGGAAGAAATCCGAAGACCAAGGATCGCGTGGCATCCCCTGTCCCCGATTTTGAAGGTAGTTTTGACTGGTCAAGGCCTTATCAATTATAGCAGCTAGGCCCTAATGGGTATCATAAAATCGCACCATCTCAAATTTTAGCTTTCCACTTTCGTCAGCAGCCACTTGGTACTGAATGACCCGGTTACCTCCTGTCGGCTTATCCTTGTCATCCTCGGGTTTATACACAGGAAATTTTTGCATCAAACGACCTTCCAACAGGTAAAATTTGTCGTGGCCCTTATAACCTTGACTGATCTTGCCATTGAGCTGAACATCTGGTAAAGCAAAAGGAACAACGCCCTTATTTTCCTGCGAAGAAAAGGCGTATACGGTTCCATACGTACCATCTTGACCCGAGTATACATATAAAATCAAATCCGGGTACCCGTCATTGTTCAGATCGTCTATTTCGCCCCCCACTACGCGACCTTTAATAAAAAAGGTCATGGGTCGTGCGGTATTTTCAAACCCAATTGGCTTAACGGTCAGTTCGTTGTCCTCCAGATTCTTATTCTTGCAGTCAGCCCGATAGCCGATTTTACCAATTTTGAAAAGGGAATCGAATTTTGGTATTACACTTTGGGCGTGGACGGGTCCAGACAAGGTCCACAGCAGAAACGAAATACTAACCAGATATCTCATGCTATAAAGATACTTGAGAAACAAATACTAATCCAGCACAAAGGAAAATAAGAACATTCCATGTCCATACACCAATCCATTCCTTTCAAAATCCTCATGCCGATTCATCCTAGAGTACCGTATATTTGAGCAGCAGTCACGCATGAGCTTGTCTAGTGCTGCAAGTACCTAAAAGCAACACCGTTATGGAAGGATGGCACGATTTATTTGTGGCCACGGGAGGGTCAGCAGCTGCCCTTACGGGACTTATTTTTGTTGGCGTATCTATCAACCTCAATAAAATTCTGTCTATCCCTCATTTACCAGACCGAGCACTGCTGACATTGGTTTTCTTAATGACCATATTGGTCATGTCGATTTTGTTTCTGATCCCCGGACAACCTCTATCTACCCTGGGAGCAGAAGTCCTGTTCTTTGGCCTAATCAGCTGGTTTTCGGTGACCGCACTTGATGTGTTGATTTATCGCAAGACAAGCCTTACCTACAAGCGATTGTATCACTTTCACTTGATTGCCAACCAACTGGGCATTTTGCCCTATATAATTGCGGGTATGCTCCTGGTCTTATCCCAAGGAAGCGGAGTATATTGGGTCGTCCCCGCTATTATTTTGTGCTTCATTAAATCGATTTGGGATTCCTGGGTACTGTTGGTAGAAATCAATAGGTAAGTTTTGCATAAAACGCCTCGGAAAATCCGGCACACGCATTGTATCCGGTGGGCATCTGAAACCGGAAGAAACTTAAACCCATGGTAAAAATATTCATACTCTGTTTGTTTTGCGCGCAAGCCTTGATAGTAGCCGCGCAGCCTCCAGTTTATTCTGTGGCCAACGCGCATTCACACAACGATTATGAAAACCGGGTTCCTTTTCATTGGGCCTACGACGCAGGTTTTGGTTCCATTGAAGCGGACATCTTCTTAGTGAACAACGAATTGATTGTCGCCCATGATTCTAAAGAAGTATTACAACATCGAACCCTTCAGGAGTACTACCTTATTCCACTAGCCAACGAAGTTCAAAAAGCGCGTGGTTACCCTTTTGCAGATAGCACCAAAAAGTTGCAATTGCTCATTGATATTAAAACCGAAGCTGCTCCTACCTTAAAGAAATTGATCGACGTCCTGGATAGCTTCCCCCAGTTGGCCCAAAATAACTCGATCCGGTGGACTATTACAGGGAATCGACCCGATCCTAACCAATTCGCCACTTATCCTGACTTTATCTATTTTGACGGGGAACTCCATAAAGACTATACTCATGACGAGCTAACTAAGATCTCGATGATGAGCGACGACTTTAAACTGTATTCAAGCTGGGATGGAAGCACAGAAATCACGGAAACCGACGAAACCCGGCTAAAAGCCGGAGTCAAAAAAGCCCACCAATGGCAAAAGCCAGTCCGTTATTGGGATGCCCCGGACATTAAGAATGCCTGGTATGAATTGATGCTGCTGCAAGTGGACTACATCAATACCGATCATATAGCCGACCTGGCCGAATTCCTGAATGAAAAGTAATACATCTTGGCGCATACTTATCCAAGAGGATAAATCGAGTTTGGTTAGTGTGTAGCGGACCAAGAGTCTGACGTGAAACGATAGGTACCGCTGCCGAGCGTCAGTTGGACCCGGTTATTGGCCAAGCCATCTATTTTAATCTCTTTGACCGCGCCAAGGGCATGGCCGGATTCGAGCACCCCATCCATAGCCCGAGCTGGAATGAACACAGTAGCCTTTGTATTGGCCGGGATTTCAATATCCAAAATCAACCTATTTTGATCGATGCGCCAAGAGGAGCTCAACTTTCCATAATAGGTCCTAAGACTTGCCGATGCATACTGGAGTCCCCCCCAGGGTGCGGCATCACCAGAATGTGTTTGTACCCTGGGCCATCCGCATATGTGTCGAGCCCAGCTATCACTCGATACATCCAATCGCCGATAGCGCCATAGGCATAATGGTTAAATGAATTCATGGAAGGCGTTTCAAAGGTGCTGTCTGGGCGGATACCATCCCACCTTTCCCAAATGGTAGTTGCTCCCATCTTAACCGGATATAACCAAGACGGATAAGTGTCCTGCAACAACAGCCTGAAGGCGACATCCGTATAGCCGAACCGGCTAAGCACGTGGCAGAGGTAAGGCGTTCCTAAAAACCCTGTGGTTAAATGCATGTTGTAGCTTTTGATGTTGTCTACCAGCCTAGTGGCAGCTTGAGCACGCAGGGAGTCGGGAAGCATATCAAACTGCAATGCCAGCACGTAAGCGGTTTGAGTACCTGAAACCAATCTACCGCTCGGAGTCATGTATTCTCGAAGAAAAGCGGATTTTATCCGCTGCAACAAATCGGTATATTGTCGAACGTCATCAGTATGGCCAAGGATTCCGGCGGCATCGATGAGAATTTGTGTGGAATGCGCATAAAAGCATTGCGCGATTAGGTATTTGTCTGTTACGGCGGCCCTGCCGTCATTGTCGTCCTGCGGTCGATAGAATAGCCAATCCCCAAAATGGAAGCCATTATTCCATAAATCATCTTTGCTGCTACTGGTCATGTATCCGACCCAAGCTTTCATACTGGCGTATTGATCTTGCAATATGGTTTTGTCACCGTAGGCTAAAAACATATTCCACGGAATGATTGTTGATGCGTCCGCCCACCCAGCTGATCCAACCGGGGCAAGGATTACATCAGGAATAACAAATGGAACAATGCCGTTCGCATTCTGATCGGCTGCCAAATCCTTTAGCCATTTAGCAAAAAAAGCGTCCACGTTCATGTTGAAGCTGGCCGTTCGGGAAAACACTTGTGCATCGCCCGTCCATCCCAGGCGCTCATCCCGTTGAGGGCAATCTGTAGGCACGTCTAAGAAATTGCCCTTCTGGCCCCATTGAATATTATGCTGCAATTGGTTGATAAGGGGATTGGAGCACGCGAAATTTCCCGTAGAATCCATATCAGAATACAGAGCGATCGCAGAGAAATCCCCGGCGCGCAATTCTCCAGGGTACCCATCCACTTGAACGTATCGAAATCCATGAAAGGTAAAATGGGGCTCAAATTCTTCCACACCGCTGCCCTTCAGGATATAGGTATCCGACGCCTTAGCCATGCGCAGGTTGTCGGTATAGAAATTGCCCAGTTTATCCAACACTTCGGCATGCTTCAACGTGATTTGGTCTCCTGACTTTCCTCGCACCGTGAACTTTACCCACCCTACCAGATTTTGCCCAAAGTCAATCACTTGCTCCCCGGACGGAGTCTTGAATATCCGTACTGGAGAAAAAGACTCGTGTTTCCTTATTGGCTCGACGTCAGCTGCCACCAGGTTGTTTTTGTCAAAATCAGCTACTTGCACTCCGCTCCATTGGGAATCGTCGTATCCAGGTTGTGTCCATCCTTCTTTTTGAAGCCTTGCATCGATCGATTCGCCGTTGTAAATTTCTGCGCCTACCACTTCACCTGTCGATGATTTCCAGCTCGCATCCGAAGTTACTTTCTCTTCACTGCCATCTGTGTATCGAATATCTAGCTGAAAAAGTAAGGCAATATCCTTACCATAAAAATCCCGCTTGTCGGAGAAACCTATGTATCCGCGATACCAACCGTTGCCTAACATAACGCCGAAGGAGTTTTTGCCTGGACGGAGCTGGTTTGTCAGATCATAGGTCTGATAGGCCAGCCTCTTTTTGTAGCTGGTCCAGCCGGGCGTCAGGAAGGCATTACCAACTCGTTGGCCATTGACGTTCGCCTCATATAATCCATGCGCTGTGATATACAAGTCAGCGCTCCGAATCTTTTTGGTGATCGAGAAAGTTTTTCTAAACAGAGGGCAAGGGCGCTTGTCCATATCCTCAGGATAACCGGGTTCAATCCACTTGGCTATCCAGTCTTCGGGATGAAGCAATCCCGATTGCCAGTATGCAGGCGCACTCCAAGGGGAGACCATTCCATGATTGTCCCAGGCTCTAACTTGCCAAAAGTACCTGGTTGCCGATACGATGGAGGCTCCTTGGTAAAGCACGTGAACCGACGCATCAGACAACACTTTGCCCGAAGCCCACAGTAGTTTCGTTCCGTTGCGTAGCGAAGTGGCATCATCGCTCACCCGAATCTCGTAAGCCGTCTGTGTTTCTCCCCTCGCATCGCCAACCAATTGCCAAGTGAACCGCGGATGTTCGACGTCTAAACCCATGGGATTCGTTAGATTCTCGCACAGCAACCCCTGGACGCTAAATTGAGCCTGAACAAGAGGGCAGATTACATTTAATGTGAGGCTTAAAAAGAATATTTTTTTCATTTGGCTAATTGAGTAAATAAGTTGGCCAGCGGCCTTGAAATTAAGAAAATTTACCCTAGTTCTAAAAAAACATCCTTGCGCTAAGCTCGCCGTAGCTACCGTATCCGCTCATCCATCTAGTGTCTGGACTCTAGCTGGCTACTCAGTCCGGGTGCCGAGTACTTCGCCTCATTATACCTATATTTGGAATATAAATGCTTATCAAATGCTGAAAGTCGCCGTATTCGGAACGGGTCACTTGGGCAAGTTTCATTTGAATAACTGGAGAGAAATCAAAGATGTTGAACTCATAGGTTTTTTTGACCCCAACGAAGCCACCGCGAAAGTAGTTGCTGACACCTATCATCTCAAACGCTTTACGGATGCAGACCAGCTCCTGGACCAATGCGATGCAGTCGATATCATCGCTCCCACCAATTATCATTTCGAACTTTGCCAGAAAGCGATCCGAAAAGGCAAACACGTTTTCGTGGAAAAGCCACTGGCGAACACCATGCTGGAGGCCAAAGAATTGGTGGAGTTAGTCAGAGAATCCAACGTAAAACTCCAGGTGGGCCACGTAGAACGATTTAACCCGGCTTTTTTGGCTGCGCAAAGCGTTGCCTTGAGTCCCATGTTTATTGAAGTCCATCGCCTGGCGCAATTTAACCCTAGAGGCACCGAGGTCAGTGTAATTTTGGATCTGATGATTCACGACATTGACATCATTTTAAACCTGGTAAGAAGTGAAGTGAAGAGCATTTCGGCAAGCGGAGTAGCGGTTTTGACAGACACCCCCGATATAGCCAATGTGCGGATCGAGTTTGACAATGGCTGTGTCGCAAACCTAACTTCAAGTCGGATCTCGATGAAAAAAATGAGAAAGGTGCGACTGTTTCAAAAAGATGCGTATATCGGTATCGATTTCTTAAACAAAAAAACAGAAATAATCAAACTAAAGGGTGCTGCTGATGGAGACGCATTTGCATTCGACATCGATACGCTCAACGGCAAAAAGACAATTGCCATCGTAAACCCCCAAATACCCGAAGTGAATGCCATAAAAATGGAATTGGAAAAATTTCGTGACTCCATTGTAAATAACACCACGCCTATCGTCTCCGAACTCGATGGGTACCAGGCCATGGATATCGCTCACCAGATATTGCACAAGATAAAACACAATACCATCAACACGTGATGGACGTACATGAAGGCCTTCAATAAGATCAATATCACCTGGTATCTATGCAGCGATTACCTGGCCGCCATTCTGGCCTGGATTGTCTTGTATTTTACTCGACGTCTTTTGTTGGGTCAACCCGTCACGCTCCACGGTCATATATATCTAAATGGCCGTTTTTGGTTGGGATTAGCAATAATTCCAACTGGGTGGGTCATTTTGTATGAAATGGTTGGCTCATATAGTCATTTGTATAAGAAATCGAGGTTGCATGAACTATCCGTGACCGCGATTTGCAGCCTAATAGGTTGCACCATTTTGTTCTTTTCCATAGTCATTAATGATCCGCAGACCGACTATCGGTACTATTACAAGGCTTTCTTTATCTTCCTGAGTACACAATTTATTTTTACACTGATTGGCCGATGGCTGATTCTGGATCTGGGAAGGACTCAGCTGGAATCAGGAATCGTCCATTTTAATAGCCTCTTGGTAGGTGGTGATTCGATTGCAGCCCGAACATATAGCGAAACCCACAGCGGACTAGCGCTCATAGGGTATCATTATTGTGGATATGTGAGCAATGGGAATGCGAGAGAAATGCAAACCTCACTTCGCCTTACCCGCCTTGGGCTTATTTCGGATTTGGAAACCATTATAGACTCGCATCAAATCAAGTTAGTGGTCATCGCCCTGGATCGATCCGAAAAGGACCAGGTAGAGAAGATCATTGAGCAGTTAAGCGAAAAAGACGTCGAAATCAAAGTTTCGCCAGACGTCCTGGATATTCTGTCCGGCACGGTAAGGACTACCAGCCTGTTTGGTGCACTGCTCTCCGATATCCATACGGGATTGATACCTGATTGGCAGGAAAATATCAAGAGATTACTCGATGTTGTGATCTCGTTGGTCGGTCTGATTTTCCTGTCTCCCCTAATGCTTTACGCAGCTATTCGCATACGGCTCTCCTCACCCGGCACGGTCATTTATTCTCAGCAAAGAGTAGGCTATAAAGGACGAAAATTCACTATTTACAAGTTCCGCTCCATGGTCCAGGATGCGGAAAAAAATGGGCCAGCTCTGTCCTCCGCGCAGGACAACCGCATCACGCCCTGGGGCAAGACCATGCGCAAATGGAGGATTGATGAGCTACCCCAGCTCTGGAATATACTCAAAGGCGAAATGAGCCTGGTCGGCCCACGTCCCGAGCGCCAATTTTATATCGATCAAATCTTGGAATATGCCCCCTATTTCCGCTACCTGCTTAAAGTCAAACCCGGTCTTACGTCCTGGGGCATGGTGCAGTTCGGATATGCGGAAACGGTTGAGCAGATGATCGACCGCATGAAATTTGACCTGATTTACATGGAAAATATTTCACTTGCCCTGGACCTTAAGATCATGATTCACACGCTGAAAACAATTTTTCAGGGCAAAGGTCAATGATGCTCACGGTGGCTCGTTAACTGGGATGGAGCGCTTGCACAGGCAGCCAGAACTGCCATATATATCCATTTGGAATATTGGTCCTCAAGGCCAAATCTGTGGCTGCTATCCAGCTCTATCTACCGCCATCTCCACAGGAATCCAAAGTTTTTGCTTTGTATTGATTGGCGATATATTAATTTGGTAGCCATTCCACAAAGCGCCCACTACAAATGCAGAATAAAAGCCTCATTCGATATTTAAGCCGGTCGGAGATTGACTCCTTTAAATGGGATTTGTGTGTCACTCATGCACCAAACGGGTGGATTTACGCGCGCACATTTTTTTTGGATAACTTGGGCGATTGGGGGGCCTTGGTTAAAGGCGACTATGATTTCATAATGCCGCTGCCCCAAAAGAGAAAATACGGAATACCGTACGTGTACATCCCGCCATTCACCGGCCAGTTAGGCATTGTTGGCGCAGGCCCGGTATCGACGGGGCTTCTGGAGGAATTTGTAGGCGCCATACCCCGACATTTTGCTCGGGTGGACTTGTTGATGAATGAGCAAAATCCCAGTTGGACGGCGCGCAATTCAAACAGCATAAAACGAATCAATTACGTCATTGCGCTGGATGGAGACTACCACTCAATTTTTAGTAAGTATACGGGAAACGCCAAGAAAACTATCCACCGGGCCTTAGCGGCCGGGCTTTCCCCTCAATGGGGTGTCTCCGTGGATCGCGTGATTGACTTATATCAGCATGCATACGGCAAAAAAAACAAACATCTTTCAGATCAGGACTATGTGCGCTTTAAAACGCTGGCTGAACAATGCCTGCACCTGGGCTACGGACTTACCCTAGGCATTCAGAATACAGAAAAAGAATTGGTGGCCGCAGCCTTTTTTGGCAAAGATCAGAGGCGGGTATATTATATTTTGGGAGCCCCCAATTCAGCCGGAAGAATTGCCAACGCGTTCCATTGCCTGATTAACGAAGTTATAAGACTGCATGCCGGCAGCGGGCTCATGTTTGACTTTGAAGGATCGAACATACCTTCAGTGGCACAATTTTATCGCAAATTTAGGCCTGAGGCAATGCATTATGAGCTGATAACCAACCGTTCTCTCAGTCGATGGTGGTCCTGGATGGTATCTTAACTGCGCCTTTGTATCCGAACAAGCTGCGTGCTGATTTGTCATCACGCGGATTTGGCTAGCCACCCGGTCGAGGGCAGCAATTCCCGGCTCAAGCAACCGGCTTATCAGTTTACTGGATCATACTGGTAAGATCCGATCTTGCAGCAACCGCTCGGCAAGCGCAAGATCAAGGGGGGTGGTGAGCTTAATATTCGTCGAGTCGCCCTCCACCAGATGAACTGGGTGCCCCGCCGCTTCCACCACCGTGGCCTCATCGGTAAATTTCTCCTGGTATGGTGCGGCGTAAGCCGGCAAGAGCAGGGTGCTTAAGAAGGTTTGGGGAGTTTGGACCAATTTTACCAAGTTGCGTTCAAGTGGAAAATTGTCTTGTCCCTGTACCAGCCGCACACTATCTTTTGAAGCTATCACGGGAATAGCTGAGCCAAAAGATAACGCACCTTGATAGCATCGTTCAATAAGTTCTTTCGACACTAGGCAACGCACTCCATCATGGACAAAAACTACTGAATCCTGGCGCACATATTGCAAACCATGCTGCACGGAATGAAATCGGGTCGCCCCTCCCGGGATCGCCATCACACGCGCTGGATCGCTAGATAATTGCATAATGTTCCTTCCTGTGTCCATATGATTTTTGGGTAATACCAGAACGATTTCTATATCATCATAGGTGTCCAAAAAGGCCGATAGGCTGTACCAAATGACGGGTTTGCCTCGCAAAGGCAAGAACTGCTTGGGTACAGTTGTGCCCATCCTGTCGCCAGAGCCTGCAGCAACTATGATGGCGTATTTTTTCATGGTAACAATGAGTTGGCAAACTAAAATAAATCCTGCGCAACCGTCTATTGCTGCTTGGCAGGGTAGTCGACCTTACTGGAGCTAAACGAAGGCATCCACAGGATGCTTCCATTATTTATAAATAGCCACGGTCTCAGCTCCATCGCTGGACCTATATGCTCGGTACATTCCTTGGCTGTTGAAGACCAACGAAACATTTCCCACCGAGTCGACTCCAATCATACCGCCTTCCCCATGGATAGACAATAATTTTTGATGAACTACTACGCTCATCGCTTCCTCGAGACTAAACCCTTTGTATTCCATCAAACAACTGACGTCGTAGGCGGCCACCGTTCGGATAAACATTTCCCCATGACCAGTGCAGGAAATCCCACATGTCTTATTGTTGGCATATGTACCGCACCCAATGATTGGGCTATCTCCGATGCGTCCATATTTCTTATTGGTCATGCCACCCGTACTGGTAGCTGCAGCTATATTGCCATGTTGGTCACAAGCAACGGCCCCGACGGTACCAAATTTTTTGTCTTTCATCAGTTCCTCCAGCCGTTGATGCGTGTGATCCAGGGAATAGTTATCAGAATCCCTAATTGACTTCCATTGGTCGTAGCGGAACTGCGAAAAGAAATATTCATCTGGTTCTAGCTTGATCCCTTGCTTGATGGCAAAATCATTGGCCCCTTTGCCACTCAAGAAGACGTGATTGCTGCTGCGCATAACTTCCATGGCCAGCTCAATCGGGTTGCGCACATTGCGCACACCGGAAACGGCGCCGGCTTCAAGAGTCCTGCCATCCATAACGGCTGCGTCCATTTCTTGTACCCCTTTCTTGGTGAATACGGAACCTCTCCCTGCGTTAAATAAAATATTGTCTTCCATCATGACGATGGTCGCCTTGATGGCGTTGATGGATGACCCTCCTTCTTCTAAGACAGCGTAGCCCGCATCCAGCGCTTCCTCCAATGCATTGAGATAGGCGGACTCCAGTTCTGCCGTCATGTCTGCCTTAAGTATGGTGCCCGCACCTCCATGAATCGCAAGGGTAAACCTGGACATGCATCAATCGTTTTTGATATGGAAACGAAATTAAAAAAAATCTCGCAGCTGAAAACTCCTGTTCGGCCAGCCGATAGGTCCGACGCTCAAGTGCTACCCAGCAGCAACCCACATTCACGAAGCAGCAAATTCTTATCAATTGCCACCGTCCCAACCTGCTCGCAGACCAATCCACCGGCAACGTTGGCCACTTCCGCCATGAGCGACACATCCCTGGTGACGGCAAACACCAATGCAGCCACGGCGATCACCGTGTCCCCAGCACCGGAAACATCGGCCACATTTCTCAGGTGAGAAGGGACTATTCGACTTTGATCCTGACGTTGGTAAAACACTCCCTTTTCAGAAAGCGTAATCAGTGAAATCTGGTGGTGTAATTTCTCCGCCAATTGGGCGTGAATTTGTGTCATAGTCCCCAAAGCGATCTGGTCAACTAACAGGTTCAATCCTTCTTTAACCTCCTTCAGATTAGGTTTAAAAATGTCTACCCCGGAATAGGCAAAGAAGTTCTTTCTTTTCGGATCCACGGCCGTTATGACACCATGCTTCTTACATAGGCTAATCACCTCGGCGATCACCAATTCAGTCAAGACACCCTTGTTATAATCCTCGAAAATTATCACTTGGGGCGTTTCTTTTTCGATATACGTTTTTACCGATTGAATAATTTTTTGCTCGTCTTCAGAGGACAGATCCTTTGTCGTTTCTGAATCCAAACGCATCATCTGCTGGTTGCGACTGATTATTCGCGCTTTGCTGGTAGTGATCCGCGAGGGACTGCTTAGTAAATAGCCGGGATGAATGTTATTTTTTGCCAGTAATTCTTTTACGATGGTGCCTTCTTCATCATTTCCAATCACCGAAAAAGAGGTCACAGGAGCATCGAGCGCTGCCAGATTCAGGGCCACATTACCTGCGCCACCTATTCGGTATTCTCTTTTGTCTAGTGTCACCACTGGAACAGGGGCTTCGGGCGAAATCCGTTCGACATGGCCCCACCAGTACGTATCCAACATAATATCTCCGATCACCCCAACCCGAGTGTTTTTGAATTGATCGAATAGTTTCTTAAAATCGGTCATGAGTCAAGAAAAATAACGGTTTATGATAAGGTCAAAATACCAACCAAGATCCTGGCCCAGCTTACCTCTTGGCTCTCTCGGCTGGGCGAAGATTCATCAACTTAAGGGTTGGGATTTTCGGTTGGCGACTGCAATATAATATAAAGGAATGCCGGCTATCATGATTCCCAGGCCCCAAGCCGCATATGTTGGCTTTTGGATGATCAAGGCAATACAAAAAGCAATGGCTAGAATAATGTAAATCAAGGGGAATACCGGAAAACCGAATGCCCGGTATGGCCTGTCGGCATCAGGGCGGGTCTTGCGCAGGATAAAGATTCCGGTAATCGTCAACGCGTAAAAAAGCACGGCTACAAAAGCCACCATATCCAGCAAGTCTCCATATTTGCCGCTAATACACAAAATACTGGCGACCGCACATTGCGCCCAAAGGGCCCACTCGGGGACCGCAAATTTGTTCAAGGTTCCCGCGTTGCGGAAAAATACGCCGTCCTTAGCCATGGTGTAATATACCCGGGCACCAGCGAGTATTAACCCGTTGTTGCATCCAAAAGTCGAAATCATGATCATGACTGCAATGATGTAGGTCCCTATATGACCGAATATTACATTGGCTGCTGAAACGGCCACCCGATCCTGAGGAGCAAAAGCAATCCCATGAAGTGGCAGTACGCTTGTGTACATCAAGTTGGTTAAAATATAAATGGTTGAAACGATCAAAGTCCCTAGAAAAAGGCTCATGCCAATATTTTTTTTCGGGTTCTTGATTTCGCCCGCTATGAAGGTTACATTATTCCATGCGTCGCTGGAAAATATGGATCCAACCATGCCGGCGGCAATCGCACCTACTACAGCCACTCCAGTCAAGCTAACAATATCGTGGTCATTGGCTATATTTTGCATATGCCAGGGATGGGCCCAGTTTGCCTGCCAAATATTACGACTGGCGCCTAGCAAAAGCCCAAAACCCATCAGTCCCAGCAGGGACAACAACTTGGTCACAGTAAAAGTAGTCTGAATGAATTTTCCGCCCCGTATACCCTTGGTGTTGATGTAGGTGAGAAAAATAATCAACATGATAGATACCAATTGGGCTATATACAGTTTAAATGACCCAAAATGGATGAGTATGTTTTCATCTTTCAACTCCAGGGCAGGAAAAAAATAGCCAGCAAACTTAGAGAAGGCGACCCCCACAGCCGCAATGGTTCCTGTTTGAATAACAGCGAAAAAACTCCACCCATACAAAAACGCCGTCAGCGGGTTATACGCCTCCTTCAAATAAACATACTGGCCGCCTGCTTTCGGAAACATCCCGCTTAGCTCACCATAACTGACAGCTGCCGTAAGGGTCATAAAACCCGTGATTAGCCACACAAAAATAAGCCAACCGGCACTGCCCACATTTCGGGCGATGTCTGCACTCACAATAAAAATGCCGGAACCAATCATGGAACCGGCGACAATCATAGTGGCATCAAAAAGGCCCAGAGATGGTTTGAAGGTCTCGATCTGTTCAGCCATAGCAAGGAAATATGCCGGAAGATAAGCAAATCACCGCAAAGGATGAATATGCGTAAAAAAAACCAAGACTGCAGGACCCTCGCCATTTACCAAGAGAGTCGCGCTAGATCCACAGTAGGAAATTTATGCTTACCTGATCCCAAGAGGAGTACTTGGCAAAATGGCTACTACGACTGCCGCAGGATTTGTCAATCCTCAATAGTCAAGTAGTCGGCAGTAGTTGTTATTTTTTGTAGGTGGCGTTTAAGCCGTCCACGAGGTCCTGGGTGATGTTGAATACCGTGTCTCGATAATAGATGAATGAATTGGCTTCATACATAAATATGTAGGAGAAATTCTTGGTCTTATTGTATTCTTTCAGGAAATCTTCGATCTTAGTCTTAATCCGAGATTTTACCTCTTCATCGTTCTTATAAAGTTCTTCTTGCAAGGTTTGCTTTCGGTTCTGATAATTCTGCTGCATTGCGGCAAATTCCTGGTTCGCCTGCTCCGTTTCGGATGGAGTCATTGCCGATCCTTTTTGCTGCAATTCAGAAATTCTCTTCTGGTACTTTTTTTCCATCCCGCTCAGCTCGGCATTCATAGCATTTTCCTGTGCCTTTACGGAATCCAACTCATCCTTAAAATAGTTGTAATGCACTTCAAGGGAGTCGATGTCAAAATAGGCTATTTTGAAAAACGACCCGGTTTTCTTTTCTTCGTTTAGCGAAATTCTCTTGAGCTGCTCAGTGTGATTAAAAAACATGAAAAACAGCACGGCAATCAGCACCAGCGAAAGAACTCCTAGTATGGTAGCAATCTTATTCATCAGATGTTTTTTTGCAAATTATGCCCTTTGTTAAAAAAAAAGTGTTAAAACCTGAATTGATCCATTTTTTCGGTTATCCCCGACCTTACAAAAAACAGGAAGCAGATTGCTTCCTGTTACATAAATACCTTGATTGCTCAGCCTAGCTGACGCTTACTCCTCCTCGTCAAATTGCATGGCTTCTCTGGAAGTTTGAAGCAATTCATATTCTTCCTTACTGCCGACGATCATATTTTCAAATTCCCGCAATCCCGTACCCGCTGGTATGGGGTGGCCGGTAATGACATTTTCTTTCAGACCCAGCATATCATCCGTCTTGCCCTGAATAGCGGCGGACGAAAGTACCTTAGTCGTTTCCTGGAACGAAGCCGCCGAAATCCAGCTTTGTGTTCCCAGAGATGCTTTGGTGATGCCAAGCAGCATGGGAGCTGAAGTAGCGGTTTTTGCTTCCCGGAATTCCGCCAATTTCTTATCGTTGCGGCGCAGGATGGAATTCTCCTCCCTCACTTCCCGCAGGCTAACGATCTGCCCGGGTTTCAGCTTAGCCGAATCTCCAGCTTCAGTGACCACCTTTTTATCAAATATCCAGTC
The DNA here is from genome assembly GCA_963742225.1 of uncultured Chitinophagaceae bacterium. Classification (GTDB taxonomy): domain Bacteria; phylum Bacteroidota; class Bacteroidia; order Chitinophagales; family Chitinophagaceae; genus Puia. The sequence goes on from CAVULD010000001.1 coordinate 195,474, forward strand.
ATTTTCATCCAGGAATTCTGACTTATCAACGGTCTCCTCCTCCAAGAACCGAGTATCGCCTGGATCGACAATATTTAATTTTCTCATCATCTGGCGGACGATCACCTCAATGTGCTTGTCATTAATCTTAACCCCTTGAAGCCGGTAGACTTCTTGGATTTCATTAACCACATATTCTTGCACCGCAAAAGGTCCTTTAATGGCCAAAATATCTGCCGGTGCTGTCTGCCCATCGGAAAGTTGTGCACCTGCCTTGATAAAGTCTCCGTCTTGGGCCAAAATCTGGCGGGTGAGCGGTACCAGGTATTTCTTGACTACCCCGTCACGGGCTTCCACGATAATTTCGCGGTTACCTCGCTTAATATTACCAAAGGCTACCACGCCGTCAATTTCCGATACGACAGCAGGATTGCCTGGGTTACGCGCTTCAAACAATTCGGTGACTCGAGGCAGACCCCCTGTTATATCCCGTAATTTGCCGAGCACTCGAGGAATCTTAACAATAACTTGTCCGGCTCGCACATCATCGCTTTCTTCTATGGTGATGTGGCTACCCACAGGCAGGTTATACGATTTCACTTCTTTCCCTCCTTCTACTACGAGCGAAGGAATCTTAGTCTTGTCCTTGGTTTCAATGACGACCTTCTCGCGGTGCCCGGTTTGTTCATCGGCTTCTTCGCGGTAGGTGATACCTTCTATGACGTTGTCGAATTTGATCTTACCGGTGATTTCGGCGATGACGACGTTGTTGTAAGGATCCCAAGTACAGATAATGTCTCCCTTGTTTACCTTGGCACCGTCTTTTACGGTCAGGGTGGCACCGTAAGGCACGTTGTTGGTAATCAGCAGTCGGTCGTTTTTCAAGTCCATGATACGTACCTCGCCCGTACGGCCGATAACAATTTGAGCCTTATTTCCATCATTATTTTCTGTCGTCACCGTCCTCAGCCCGTCGAACTGTATCGTGCCTTCAAATTTGGCCAAAAGAGAAGATTCAACCGAAGCGGATCCTGCGACACCGCCTACGTGGAACGTTCTTAAGGTCAGCTGGGTGCCTGGCTCTCCAATGGACTGCGCCGCAATGATACCCACGGCATCCCCTTTTTGTGCCGTGTACCCAGTTGCTAGGTTTTTACCATAGCATTTTACGCATACACCACGCTTGCTTTCGCAAGTCAATACCGAACGGATATCAATTGATTCAATACCTGATTCTTCGATTCGTTTGGCAATTTCTTCGGTAATTTCCTCACCAGCGCGGGAAATTAGCTGATCATTCAGCGGATCGTAGACATCATGCAGGGAGGTGCGACCCAAAATTCGGTCGTACAAAGGCTCGACGATATCTTCGTTATCTTTTAAAGCCGAAGTACCGATTCCTCTCAGCGTACCGCAATCCTCTTCGGTAATGACCACGTCCTGAGCCACATCGACCAGTCGGCGTGTCAGGTAGCCCGCATCGGCAGTTTTAAGGGCCGTATCCGCCAATCCTTTACGTGCTCCGTGAGTGGATATAAAATAGTCGAGTACGTTTAACCCCCCTTTGAAGTTAGACAAAATCGGGTTCTCAATGATCTCACTTCCCGTGGAACCGGATTTCCTAGGTTTGGCCATCAATCCACGTATGCCAGCCAGCTGCTTGATCTGCTGTTTGGATCCGCGGGCTCCCGAATCCAACATCATATACACCGAATTAAAGCCTTGCTTATCGGAGCTTAACTCACGAATCAAGGTCTCGGTAATGCGGGTATCCACTCGGGACCATATATCCACGATTTGGTTATATCTTTCGTTGTTGGTGATCAACCCCATGTTGTAGTTTTCCCAAACTTCCTCCACTTCCACCTTGGCATTGTCCAAAAGCTCTTCTTTGGAATCCGGGATAATCAGGTCGTTGATATTAAAAGACAGTCCACCCCTGAATGCCATGCGGAATCCCAGCTGTTTTATATCATCCAGAAACTTAGCCGTTTTGGGCACATTGGTCTGCTTAATAATATCGCCAATAATTTCACGAAGGGATTTTTTAGTCAATAAGGCATTCACAAACCCTACTTCAGCCGGAACGAATTGGTTAAAAAGTACACGGCCGACGGTAGTTTCGATCAGCTTATTTTGCAATTCTCCAGTTTCGGTACGCACGTTGGCCTTGACCTTAATATATGCATGCAAGTCAATACGCGCTTCATTGTAGGCGATGATGACTTCTTCTGCGCTATAGAATGCCTTGCCTTCCCCTTTAACTATTTCTTTGCCTACTGACTTCTTCCCTTTGGTTATGTAATACAACCCAAGCACCATGTCCTGGGAAGGCAGCGTTATCGGAGTGCCGTTCTGCGGATTTAGAATATTGTGACTGGACAACATTAACAACTGCGCTTCCAGTATGGCGGCGCTGCTTAGCGGTACGTGGACCGCCATTTGGTCACCGTCAAAATCCGCGTTAAATGCGGTACATACCAACGGGTGCAGTTGAATGGCCTTACCTTCGATCAGTTTGGGTTGAAAGGCTTGGATGGACAAGCGGTGAAGCGTTGGTGCGCGATTCAGCATAACGGGATGACCTTTCAGAATGTTTTCCAAAATATCCCACACGATAGCTTCCTTACGGTCTACCAACTTACGCGCCGACTTCACCGTCTTCACGATGCCCCGCTCGATTAATTTTCTGATGATAAAGGGCTTGAAAAGTTCCGCGGCCATATCTTTAGGTAGACCACATTCATGTAGTTTGAGTTCTGGTCCGACTACGATTACCGAACGTCCGGAATAGTCCACGCGTTTACCCAGCAGATTCTGACGGAAACGGCCCTGTTTTCCTTTGAGTACATCACTCAAAGACTTTAGCGCACGGCCGCCTTCAGCCTTTACGGCATTCGATTTTCGGCTGTTATCAAAAAGCGAGTCAATGGCTTCCTGTAGCATGCGCTTTTCGTTACGCAGAATTACTTCAGGGGCCTTAATTTCCAACAGGCGTTTGAGTCGGTTGTTGCGGATGATTACCCTGCGGTATAAATCGTTGAGGTCACTGGAGGCAAAGCGGCCCCCATCCAAAGGCACCAAGGGACGCAACTCCGGTGGTATTACCGGCACGTATTGCATCACCATCCACTCGGGGCGGTTGGTGATTCGGCTGTTGGCATCACGAAATGCTTCTACCACGCTCAAGCGCTTCAACGCATCGGCCTTGCGTTGTTGCGAAGTTTCGTTGGCTGCTGCATTGCGCAAATCAAAGGACAACTGATCAAGATCAATGCGCTGTAACAAATCATGCACTGCTTCTGCGCCCATTTTGGCGATAAATTTATTGGGATCATCATCCGGAAGGTATTGGTTGTCTTTGGGCAGCGTATCCAGAATTTCCAGATATTCTTCCTCTGTCAGTAGGTCGCCGTAATTTTGGCCTTTATCGCCCCGGATCCCGGATTGAATGACCACATATCGCTCATAATAGACGATACTTTCCAACTTCTTGGAGCTCATGCCCAGCAAGTATCCTGTTTTATTGGGAAGACTCTTAAAATACCAAATGTGTACGACAGGCACGACCAATTTGATATGCCCCATACGCTCCCGACGAACCTTCTTTTCGGTCACTTCCACACCGCATCGATCGCACACGATACCCTTGTAGCGAATGCGCTTATATTTTCCACAAGCACATTCATAATCTTTCACCGGTCCAAAAATACGCTCACAGAACAGCCCGTCTCTTTCTGGTTTGTACGTGCGGTAATTGATCGTCTCCGGTTTCAGCACTTCCCCATACGATCTTTCGAGAATGGAATCGGGAGATGCTAATCCGATGGTGATTTTTGAGAAAGTGGCTCTTGGACGATTTTCTTTTTTAATAGCCATATTGCAATATGAGGTTTTAAACTAATTAAGTTGGCCAACTGGCCCCTAGTCCTGTTTTACTGCCCATCCCACCGGCTTTCTACTGGCGGGCGCATAATGCTTCATGTGCCGCGCATAGCGTGCAGAATATCAAGTCAAACGAAAAATGTAAGGTGAAAACGTTTCTGTACTTGGCAACATACCTAAATTAAGGAGGGCAAAGGTAAGAATTATAATCTGAAAAACCATAAAACCCAGAATGGACCAGATGGTTCCTCCCGAAGGGAAGCACACAGGGAACCCAAAAAAAGATATAGATCGATAAGTCCTCTACGATTACCAACAAATTAGGCCTAATTGATTGATTATCAAATGCTTTTATTGGAATTACGCTGAAGGAACTTCTCCCGTATGACATCCTGTACAGGTACGTTTCGAATCTTACTCTGCAGCCAGGAAATGATGTCCAGGTAGGCAAAGGCCCGGGTCTCAAACCGGTTCTTTTGATATGTGAGGAGCTTTTCCAGCAATTTTTCGAATTCAGGCTTTAATTGCTTGGTTGTCAGCTTGAACGATTTGCGCAAGAATTTAAAGATCTCCTCCTCCACCAGGCTCAGATTCTGCATCTTCGCCATGAACCGATATACCGATTTGATCAGGTATTCCATGAGTTGGTAATTGCCCAGCTCATAATGCGCAATGAGATGCAGCAGACGGGAATAGCACTGCAGGTCTGTTCGCAGATCCACCTTCCAGTTGATGATCTTACTGAGGTAGGAAATGGTATTTTCATAATCCCCACTGCCAAAATACAGAGAGGCAATCTTATAGTAAAAGACCAGCACCCGGTGCCGATCGAGGTACAACTCATATTCTTTCAACTTGGCCTCGATGGAGGGAACCAGTTTCAGACCCTCAGTAAAAGTGCCATCGATGAAATGCTTATTGATTTTGGAAATGCTTAAGTAAACGAATGTCTGGATCCGGTTGTTGTCGTTGTCTCGCACTATGTCAGAATGAGAAAATTTTTCAAAATGTGCCAAGGTTTCGATAAATCTTGGATAATTCAGTAAGTCAAAATGGGCTCCCAGTAGATTGTGTAATCCCTTGATATAATGCGCCGTTTCTATGCTGATCATGAAGCGGTCTTTCTCGAACAAGTCAACCCATTTTTGTGTGTAGCGGTAATACACCAGAAAGTCTTGCCTGATGAAGGCATCCCAGCAGTAACATTGATACAGGTATAACTTCTCGTAAAAACCCTGGCAATTGGTCAGATCCGTGGGCAGATGTTGGATAAAGAAGTCCTCAACCGCACGTTCGTCCTTTTCGTTTCGAGCATGACCGTGGCGGATATACCAACTGTACAATTGCAGGGACAGATTGGACAGCCGACCGATCAGGGTGAGGCGCGCATTGACAAAATCGACCTCCATGGCAAGTCGCTCGGCCCTATCCTGCATACTTCGTGTAATGTGCAGACCCTCAATCTTCTGCTCAAAAAATAAAGCCTGCAGCAGGTAGGTGACCTGGTTGTGGGTGTAGGCGTTCTCCTTTATTCGTTCCAGGATGCGCAGGCTCTGCAGATACAGGCCTTTGTTATACAGAATGCGGGCTTGATCAAGCTGTTCATGCAATTGAATGTCCACGTTGTGTTCAATCTTAATCAATCTCAGGCTGGACAAGATTTGCTTGTAGAGTTGGGCACGCACATTGGGCAACTGCTGCTTGGTTACATTTTTGTTTTTTTTTAACAATTGGACTTCATCATAGGCATCCATTTTATCAAGCGCATCAAAAAGGTGTATAATTTTGAGGTTTTCACTGGAGGAATTGCGCTTGACATAGAGTTTAAAATTGCGTTTCTCCGACTTTTCGAGAGATTTTATCAGTTGGAACAAGGCTTCAGATGAACGGTTGGGCATTGTAATTTTTAGACTTTAAATCCTTTACCAGCCTGAGTTTCAGCCGTTTTAAGGATCGTTGTGAAGCGTAAAACCAAGCTGATTTTGATTTCCCTGAGCAGATAAATCCAGTTAATTTCGAAAGATATGCCTTTCGCAACTGCCTTGGCATCAGGTACAAAAATAATCAGCCGGCATCTTTTTATCAATTCTTTCAATAAAGTTTATGTCCAGCGATAACAAAATATTCATTTTTGATACAACCCTCCGTGATGGAGAACAGGTTCCAGGGTGCAAGCTCAACACCACTGAGAAGCTGGAACTCGCCGTTCAACTGGAAGAACTTGGGGTAGATATCATTGAAGCGGGCTTTCCCATTTCCAGTCCCGGGGATTTTCATTCGGTCGAGGAAATTTCCAAGGTTGTCAAACAGGCGGCTGTATGCGCTTTAAGCCGGGCCGTAAAGAAAGATATTGAAGTTGCCGCCCAGGCCTTGCAATTTGCGCGACATCCTCGGATTCATACCGGGATTGGGACTTCCGACCTGCACATTCAATCCAAATTTAATTCCAACCGGGAAGAGATCATAGAACGTGCGGTTAGCGCCGTTAAATACGCCAGAAACCTGGTGGCGGATGTGGAATTTTATGCCGAAGATGCCGGCAGAACGGACAACGAATACCTAGCTCGAATCATTGAAGCAGTGATCGCGGCGGGAGCCACAGTTGTCAATATCCCAGACACCACCGGCTATTGCCTTCCCCATCAATACGGAGATAAGATTGCGTACCTAGTTAACCACGTGGCAAATATTGATCGGGCTGTCATTTCCTGTCATTGTCACAATGACCTGGGCCTGGCCACAGCCAATTCGATTGCGGGCATCATCAACGGTGCGCGCCAAATCGAATGCACTATAAACGGACTGGGCGAACGGGCTGGAAATACCTCCTTGGAAGAAGTGGTGATGGTGATCAAGCAGCATAAAGACTTGGGATTTTACACCGACATCAAAAGTCCACTGCTCAACCCCATGAGCAGGTTGGTGGCTGACACGATGCGTATGCCGGTGCAGCCCAATAAAGCCATAGTTGGCTCCAATGCCTTTTCCCATTCCTCGGGCATTCATCAGGACGGCTTCTTAAAGAACTCCCTGAACTACGAAATCATCAATCCCGAAGAGGTGGGCGCCGATGGTTCCAAAATTGTTTTGACGGCCCGAAGCGGACGTAGTGCGCTGGCGCACCGGCTACACAAACTGGGTTATGAATTTGACCGAAACGACATTGATGTGTTGTACATAAGTTTCTTGGAAATTGCAGACACAAAAAAAGAGGTGGTGGAAGAGGATCTGCATAACCTGGCCAAAGCTTATACACCTTCCTCGCCAGTCAAGGGGGAATTTTCCAGTCTCTGAGAGTCGGACAAGCGGATTTAATTAAAGTAATTTTTTCGAATCGATGCTATAATACTGGGCGTATGAATACAAACGAGATCCATCAAGACGCATCCGCCGAAGGGCGACCAAAACCACGATCTTTATTTGAAAAGATCTGGGACAGTCATGTGGTAAAAACGATTGCCGGGGGACCAGCAGTCCTATACGTAGACAAGCACCTCATTCACGAAGTTACTAGCCCGCAAGCCTTCCAGGGCTTGGAGGCCAGAGGACTGCGCGTATTTCGACCCAAGCAGGTAGTCGCTACGGCTGATCACAACGTGCCCACGCTCAATCAGCACTTGCCCATTAAAGAAGAATTGTCGCGCCTCCAAGTACAAAAGCTTACAGAAAATTGCAAACGTTTTGATATCGATTTATATGGACTAGGCCATCCCTATCAGGGCATTGTGCACGTTATCGGTCCGGAGCTGGGAATCACCCAGCCCGGAATGACGATCGTGTGCGGCGACAGTCACACCTCCACGCACGGGGCTTTTGGGACCATTGCCTTTGGCATCGGCACCAGCGAAGTAGAAATGGTGTTGGCCACGCAGTGCCTCATGCAGACTAAGCCGAAATTGATGCGCATCCGCGTTGAAGGCGAGCTGAATCCCGGGGTGGTTTCCAAAGACATCATTTTATACATCATTGCCCAAATCTCCGCGAGCGGAGCCACCGGATATGCAGTGGAATATGCTGGTTCTGCCATTACGAGCTTGTCCATGGAAGCCCGCATGACCATTTGCAATATGAGCATTGAAATGGGTGCACGCTGTGGACTGATCGCACCCGATGAGACCACCTATAGCTATTTGAAGGGCCGTGTTTTTGCACCGCAGGGGATGGCCTGGGATAAGGCTATGACCTACTGGAAGACCTTGTTTAGTGACTCCGATGCGCAATTTGATAAGCAACTGGTGATTCAGGCGTCACAGATAGAACCGATGATAACCTACGGAACCAATCCAGGAATGGGCATTGGTGTGAACGGGCATGTGCCCTCGCTGGATGAAATTGAAGAATGTGAAAAGCCCTCATTTGAAAAAGCGATTCAGTATATGGGCCTGGAAGCAGGCAGCTTTATTAAAGGCAGGAAAGTGGATTACGTGTTCATTGGAAGTTGCACCAACAGCCGTATCGAGGACCTTCGACTAGTCGCATCCTTCGTAAAAGGCAAACGCAAAGCCTCCGATGTAGAGGTATGGGTCGTACCAGGAAGCAAACAAGTTGAGCTCCAGGCAAAGGAAGAAGGAATAGATAAGATATTTGAACAGGCGGGGTTCCAATTGCGCCAATCTGGCTGTTCGGCCTGTCTGGGGATGAATGAGGACAAGATCCCTGCCGGCAAATATTGCATATCCACCAGCAACCGAAATTTCGAAGGTCGACAAGGTCCGAAGTCCAGGACCTTTTTGGCTAGTCCGCTCACAGCTGCAGCCGCGGCCATCTCAGGGCAGGTGGCCGATGTAAGAGATTGGATTTGACGAGCACGGAGCTTTTGTTGAACGTGGGGTGCAGCAATCACCGCTAGGAGTAAAATTTCATCTGTATGAAAATAACAATGTTGGCGAGTATTTTTTTTCTTTCAAGCCTGGTGGTCTGCCGAGCACAGACCTTCACCCTCAAGAGTTCGGAAATAGGTGGTCAAGCGACCAACAAACAAGTTTTCAAGGGCTTCGGCTGCAGTGGAGACAATATTTCTCCTGAGCTATCATGGATCAACGCGCCGGACGGGACGAAAAGTTTTGCCGTCACGATGTACGACCGCGACGCACCCACGGGAAGTGGTTTTTGGCATTGGGTAATTTTTGATATCCCCTCCGGAGTAATGGAGTTAAAGTCTGGAGCCGGAGACCTGTCCAAGAACTTGGCTCCCGCAGGTTCGATTCAGAGCGTGACGGATTTTGGTCAACCAGGCTACGGGGGACCCTGCCCGCCTGAGGGTCATGGGTACCATGAATATTTAATCACCATTTATGCCCTTAAAGTGGACAAACTGGGGTTGGATAAGAGCGCAACTCCGGCTTATGTTGGGTTCACGCTCTACGCCAATACCTTGGCCAAGGCTTCCCTGGTTATGTATTACAAGCGGTAAATAACTTAACGCAAATCTGCATGAGCAAACAGATCAATATATTGAAATCAACGGTTGTCCCTGTCAACATCGAGAACATCGATACAGACCAGATCATTCCCGCGCGCTTTTTAAAGGCGACCGACCGGGCAGGGTTTGGAAAAAACCTGTTTCGCGACTGGCGATATGAGCAGGATGACGAACAAAGGCCCAAAAAAGACTTTGTCTTGAATGATCCGGCCTACCGGGGGAAAATCCTGGTAGCCGGAAAGAATTTTGGCTGTGGATCATCGCGCGAACACGCTGCGTGGGCAATCAAGGATTACGGTTTTGATGTGGTAGTCAGCAGCTTTTTTGCAGACATTTTTCGCAACAATGCCCTCAATAACTTCCTGTTACCGGTTACGGTAAGTGAAGCATTTCTCGCCCAGATCTTTTCCTTGAGCAGCAAAGACCCAGCAGCGGAAATTGAAGTTAATCTCCCTGAGCAGACTATCACCTTGCCAGGCCATGGCTCTCGACCCGAAGGCCAGGTCGAAACCTTCGAAATTTCGCCATATAAGAAAACCTGCTTGGTAAACGGCTACGACGACATAGATTACCTAATCAGTATGAGAAATGAAATTGAAGCCTTTGAAGGGGGCCCAGCAATGCGCTGAACCTTCCGATCGCTAAACCAGGAATTGAACACTAAAAAAATATGACAAAACAAACCGTACACGCAGCCAAAGCCGATGACACCAAGCAAGCAGGCCGGGTCCTGTCCAAAAATATTGTGGTCATCGAAGGCGATGGCATCGGACCGGAAGTCACTCGCCAGGCGCTAAAGGTGCTGGATGCGGTGAGCGACCAGTTCGGACACCACTTCGAGTATACCTATTGCCTAATGGGGGCCGAAGCCATCGACAAAACCGGAAACCCCTTACCAGATGAAACCATTGACGCAGCCGCAAAAAGCGATGCCATTTTATTCGGCGCCATCGGTCACCCCAAATACGACAATGACCCCAGTGCTAAGGTCAGACCTGAACAAGGTCTGCTTAAGCTTCGAAAGTCTCTTCAGCTTTTTGCTAACATTCGTCCCGTAGCTACCAACGCGAGTTTGTTCCATCTTTCCCCGCTAAAGTCCAAAAACCTGGAAGATGTGGATTTGGTGATTTTCCGGGAGCTAACAGGCGGCATTTATTTTGGGAAGAAGGAAGTCAGTGCAGACCATTCTTGGGCAAGTGACGAGTGCGTTTACAGTCGCTTCGAAATTGAACGCATCGCGCATCTGGCGTTCAAACAGGCACAATTGCGAAGAAAAAAAGTGACCTTGGTTGATAAAGCCAATGTCCTGGAAACCTCAAGACTTTGGAGAAAGGTGGTGCAGGACATGGCAGGCCAATACCCAGACGTTCAGGTTGACTTTTTGTTCGTTGACAATGCAGCGATGCAAATCATCATTAACCCTAAGCAGTTTGATGTGATCCTTACGGAAAATATGTTTGGCGACATCCTAAGTGATGAAGCAAGCGTGATCAGTGGATCTCTTGGGCTGCTTCCTTCCGCATCCATCGGCACCGGAGCTGCCCTGTTTGAGCCCATTCATGGCTCCTACCCTCAAGCCGCCGGCAAGGACATTGCTAACCCCTTGGGTTCCATCCTTTCGGCTGCCATGATGCTGGACCATTTTGAATTACATCGGGAGGCAAAACTGGTACGTGAGGCGGCTAATTGGACTTTGGTAAATGGATTTGTAACAAAGGATATTGACCCCGTGAACTTCTATTTTACCTCGACGATTGGGGAACTTATAGCAGATTATGTTGGCGGGAAGATACCGGTGGACATTAATAAAGCCAATATTGAGTTGAGGAAATCGACCATTATTTGAAGAAATCTGTGACGAGTGCATTCTGCCGGTAGCCAACCTGTGGCCAGGTGTGCAGAAAGGGTCGCGGCGGCCTACAGAGCCGATTATCAAAATAGTTCTTTGTTTATTACCAGGTGGTTCGTAAATTCGTAGAACAACGAAATTCATGCGGACAAGTAGGTTTTATATGGTCAATTTGACGTCGATACTGATCGTCATCGTGATTATTTTGCCTGCAGTCTATGGAGGTGGTTGTTAGCATTTAAAAAAAAAATCTACATACAAAGCGACCCGCCTCCAAAAAGGCGGGTCGCTTTTTTGGTTAACGTAACGTAGGACAGCGGTTGACCGCTAGCCCTCTCAAATTAGAACATCATGGAATATTATCAACAAGACACAGTATTGTATCTGGACGGCAAATTCATAAACGCCTCCGAGGCCAAAATGGATTTATACAGTCAGTCCTTGCATTATGGATATGCCGTATTTGAAGGCATTCGCTCCTACAAAACCAGGGCGGGCGAGACGAAGATTTTTAAGGCGGATGAGCATTTTAACAGGCTGCAGCGTTCAGCCGAGGCCTTAAATATTCCCTTTGCCTTTCGACGGGATGAAATGATCGAATCCACTTACCATCTATTGTTGCAAAACCATTTGCAAGACGCCTACATTCGCCCCCTTGTATATTTACCGGCGAATATGAGTTTCAGCCTGAGTACGGAATCGCATCTGGCTATCGAAGTCTGGGCCATGCAGCCCTTTCTCGGAGAGAAATTACTTCGGGTCATGACGTCCAGCTTCCAGCGGCCAAACCCCAAGGGATTTAAAATTGAAGCCAAGGCGACAGGCCATTACGTGAATTCCATTTTAGCCAGCCAGGAAGCCAAAGCGGCTGGCTATGATGAGGCCTTGCTCACCGACCTCAATGGGTATGTCGCTGAGGGACCTGGTGCCAACGTGTTTTTCGAAATAGACGGAAGGCTTTTGACTCCGCCTACCGGAAATATACTGCCAGGCATCACGCGGGCCACGGTGATGGAGATTTGCCAGGCATTGGGGATTCCCGTCGAAGAGCGGTTGGTTACGCCAGCTGAAGTAACCGGCTCCAGAGGTGCCTTCTTTTGCGGCACTGCGGCGGAAGTCATTGGTTGGGAGTCCCTGGATGGAACTCCTTTTGCTGCACCTTGGAACGATACTTTGGGCAAGATCATTCAGCAGGCCTATAAAGATCGGGTTGTGGAAAATTGGGCAGAGCCTATGGGCACGGAGGAGGTGGGAGGAAAAAAAGTCAAGCAGACATTTTCGGTGTCCCATTAGTAATGTACAACCCGCCCCATTGATGAACTTGAATATCTTAATCGCTGATAACTTAGAACATGACTGAACTGAACAACTATTCGAAAGTCTTGACACAGGACCAAACGCAACCAGCTGCACAAGCCATGCTTTACGGCATCGGATTAACAGAAGCAGACCTCGCCAAGCCCCAGGTTGGTATTGCAAGTATGGGGTACGATGGCAATACCTGCAACATGCATCTTAATGACCTGGCCAAAATTGTAAAGCAAAGCGTCTGGGACAACGAGCTGGTAGGGCTTATTTTTAATACCATTGGCGTGAGTGACGGGATGAGTATGGGTACCGACGGCATGCGCTATTCTTTGGTTAGCCGGGATTTGATCGCCGATTCCATTGAGGCTGTTTGTGGTGCCCAATATTACGATGCCCTGATCGCCCTACCCGGTTGCGATAAGAATATGCCGGGATCGGTCATGGCAATGGGCAGACTCAATCGCCCATCAATCATGATATATGGCGGTTCGATAGCTCCTGGCCATTACCAGGGTCGGGATTTAAATATTGTTTCTGCTTTTGAAGCCCTGGGGCAGAAAATTGCCGGTCAGTTGAGTGAAGCGGACTTTAAAGGTATTGTCATGCATGCCTGCCCGGGAGCAGGTGCTTGCGGAGGTATCTACACGGCCAATACCATGTCTTCGGCTATTGAAGCGCTGGGTATGAGCCTGCCCTATTCATCTTCCAACCCGGCGATCAGCCAAGCCAAACAAGAAGAATGCAAACAGGCAGGACAGGCCATAAGGTTGCTGATGGAAAAAAATATCCGACCTCGGGATATCATGACTCGGAAAGCCTTTGACAATGCTGTCACCGTCGTGATGGCGCTGGGGGGGTCGACCAACGCGGTCCTGCATTTGATCGCCATCGCCAAAAGTATCGATATCAAATTAACGCAAGACGATTTTCAAACCATTGCTAACAAAGTGCCTGTGCTCGCCGATCTAAAACCTAGTGGCAAATACCTGATGGAGGACCTCCATAATATTGGCGGAGTGCCCGCCGTCATGAAGTATTTGCTGGCACAAGGATTTCTCCATGGAGATTGCCTTACAACGACGGGTAAAACGGTTGCCGAAAATTTGGCGCAGGTGCCCGCCCTGGATTTTGACTCGCAAAAAGTAATCCTGCCCGTCACGAACCCCATAAAGACCACTGGTCATTTGCAAATCCTGTATGGGAACTTGGCATCCGGTGGTAGTGTGGCCAAGGTGACGGGTAAAGAAGGCGAACATTTCAAAGGGCCGGCCCGGGTATTCGATGGAGAATTTGAATTGATAGCTGGCATCAAACTCGGCCGGGTACAGCCGGGTGATGTGGTCGTGATCCGCAACGTGGGACCAAAGGGGGCCCCTGGCATGCCAGAAATGCTTAAGCCCACCTCTGCGCTCATTGGAGCCGGTTTAGGCAAAAGCGTAGCGCTGATCACCGACGGTCGATTCAGCGGAGGTACCCACGGATTCGTGGTTGGGCATATCACCCCTGAAGCGTATGAAGGAGGCTTGATCGGGCTTGTCCAAGACGGTGACTCGATAGAAATTGACGCCGTCAAAAACACCATCACGCTGCAAGTACCCCAAACCGAATTGGACAACAGAAAGGCGGCGTGGAAAAGACCGCCTCTGAGGGCCACCAAAGGAGTCTTATACAAATACGCAATGCAGGTCAAGGATGCCTCCGAGGGCTGCGTTACCGATGAATGAATCTTTTCGCCTGGATACTTGAACTATTAAAATTGAATTATGGAAGCACTTGCTGTCAAAAAAGAAATACCTGTTGCGCAGGCTAGCCCGATAACCAAACGATCGGGATCCCAGGCCGTAATGGACGCCCTGATAGCCGAGCAGGTTGATGTCATCTTTGGCTACCCCGGCGGCGCCATTATGCCTATCTATGATGCCCTGTACGATTACCAAGACCGGCTAAAGCACATTTTGGTGCGTCATGAGCAGGGTGCCGTGCACGCGGCCCAGGGTTATGCGAGAACCTCCGGAAAGACAGGGGTAGTTTTTGCTACCAGTGGACCCGGGGCAACCAACCTGGTGACGGGATTGGCAGATGCCATGATCGACAGCACGCCCGTAGTCTGCATAACCGGACAAGTTTTTGCTCACTTGCTGGGCACTGACGCTTTTCAGGAGACTGATGTCATCAATATCACTACCCCGGTTACCAAATGGAATTATCAGGTGACCGATGCATCGGAAATTCCCGGCGTGTTGGCCAAGGCATTCTACATAGCCAAAAGTGGCAGACCCGGACCCGTCCTGATTGACATAACTAAGAATGCACAATTGCAGGTATTCGATTATGAAGGATACGCCAAATGTGACCACATTCGCAGCTACCGACCCAAACCCATTATCCGAAAGGAATACATTAGGCACGCGGCCGAGTTGATCAATGAGGCGAAAAAGCCCTTTATCATATTCGGCCAGGGCGTGATATTGGGCAAGGCCGAACAGGAATTCAAGAAATTCGTCGAAAAATCGGGCATACCAGCCGCTTGGACCATTTTAGGCATGAGCGCCATTCCTACCGACCATCCGTTGGCAGTTGGCATGCTGGGCATGCACGGTAACTACGGCCCCAATGTCCTGACTAACGAAGCCGACGTCCTAATCGCCGTGGGTATGCGCTTTGATGACCGGGTCACCGGAAGGCTCGATAAATATGCCAAACAGGCGAAAATCATCCACCTCGATATCGATCCCTCGGAAATCGACAAAAACGTTAAGACGACAGTCCCTGTCTGGGGTGATTGCAAGGAAACGCTGCCGATGTTAACTGAACTTATTGAGCACAAAGACCATTCGGCCTGGTTACAAAAATTTAAAGACTTCCGAAAAGAAGAGGAAGAGGTCTGCATCAACGCAGAACTCAATCCTCCGGCAGACGCTCAATTGACTATGGGAGAAGTGATCCGGGAGCTAAATGAACTCACCAAGGGCGATGCAATCGTAGTTACCGACGTAGGCCAGCATCAGATGGTGGCTTGCAGGTACGCCAAATTCAACCAATCCAAAAGCAATATCACGTCTGGTGGCCTGGGCACCATGGGCTTTGCCTTACCGGCCGCGATTGGGGCCAAATTCGGTGATCCTAAACGGACCGTAGTCGCCATTATCGGCGACGGCGGCTTCCAAATGACTATCCAGGAGTTGGGTACCATCATGCAAAGCGAGGTGGACGTAAAAATCATTATTCTGAATAATCGCTTTTTGGGAATGGTTCGCCAGTGGCAACAACTCTTTCATGACAAGAGATATTCCTTCGTGGACATCACCAGTCCCGATTTTGTTCGGGTAGCCGAAGCATATGGTATCGCAGGTCAAATGGTCAACGAGCGCAAAGATCTTAAAGGCGCACTGACCACCTTAATCCAGCATCCGGGAGCTTACCTACTGGAGATCATGGTTGGCAAAGAAAATAATGTTTTTCCAATGGTACCCCAAGGGTGTAGTGTAAGTGAAATCAGGTTAAAATAGTCATCATGATTACTGAAGTAGCTCTTTTACAGATTCGCCATCAACAAGCCAGCTCATTTGAGCAGGCTTTTGCCAAGGCTCAAACTATTATCAGTTGTATGGCTGGCTACCTGGATCACGAGTTGCACAAATGCTTGGAAGCCGCCGACAAATACCTGTTGATCGTCCGTTGGAAAACCTTGGCCGATCATACCGAAGGATTCAGGTTGCATCCGGAATACGCGCAGTGGGCTGCGCTTTTGCATCCTTTTTATGATCCTTTTCCTTTGGTGGAGCACTATGAAAAAATTTATTAATTCAACAATAAGGCCATCATGTCAAAACAAGAATTCACAATCACGGTGTATACAGAGAACCAGATTGGTTTACTGAACCGTATCGCCATTATTTTTTCCAGGCGAAAAATTAATATCGAAAGCATGAATAGTTCTCCTTCCGAGATCGAAGGTATTCATCGCTTCACGGTGGTGATTGAAGAAACCGAGGAAGTTGTCAGGAAGTTGTGCCGCCAGATTGAAAAGCAGGTGGAAGTGCTCAAAGTGTATTACAATACCAACGAGGAGATCATATGGCAGGAACTTGCGCTGTACAAGGTCCCCACGGACGAAATTGCCGAAAAGGTAAAAGTGGAAAGGCTGCTACGCGAATATGGAGCCCGGGCCGTCCTAATTCGAAAAGACTACACCGTCTTTGAAACCTCTGGCCATAGCGAAGAGATCGACCGGTTGGTTGAATTTCTAGAACCCTATGGGCTAATCGAATTTGTGCGCAGCGCCCGGGTAGCCATCATTAAAACAAGCCATGGCTTCCATGAAAAATTAAAAGAATTCGAGCAGGTCCAGCCCGGAGAAAATGTGGTGGAAAACGAATACTTAAACAAGCAAGACGAGGTGTTTACGATGTAACCGAGAGCCGGCCCCTTGCGGGACCAAGGCCATCGGTGAGCACCCTCCTCGGATTTGGCAAACAACATACATAAACTACAAACAATTAAATCATGGCAAAATTAAATTTTGGCGGCGTCGAAGAAAATGTGGTAACCCGGGAAGAATTCCCGCTGGCGAAGGCTCAGCAAGTGTTGAAAAATGAAGTAGTGGCCGTAATAGGCTACGGCGTGCAGGGCCCCGGCCAAGCGCTGAATCAAAAAGACAATGGCATCAACGTGATTGTGGGACAGCGCAAGAATTCAAAGTCTTGGGATAAGGCGGTCCGGGATGGGTTTGTGCCT
Organism: uncultured Chitinophagaceae bacterium; assembly: GCA_963742225.1. GTDB lineage: Bacteria > Bacteroidota > Bacteroidia > Chitinophagales > Chitinophagaceae > Puia. Next base: position 212,654 of record CAVULD010000001.1, read on the forward strand.
GGCAAAACCTTGTTTGACATCGAAGAAGCGCTGGAAAAAGGCACCATTATCTGTTATTTGCTCAGCGATGCGGCACAGATTGAACTGTGGCCCGTAGTGAAGAAACATCTTACCCCCGGCAAGGCTTTATATTTCTCGCATGGATTTGGAATTACCTTTAAAGAACAAACCCAGATTGTACCTCCTAAAGATGTAGACGTCTTTTTGGTTGCTCCAAAGGGTTCGGGGACATCCCTTCGGCGCATGTTCCTGCAGGGTCGCGGACTAAACAGCAGCTACGCTATTTTCCAAGATGCGACTGGTCACGCCAGGGAGCGAGTCATTGCCTTAGGAATTGCCGTAGGCAGCGGCTATTTATTTGAAACCGATTTCCGCAAAGAGGTGTATAGCGATCTGACGGGCGAACGAGGTACGCTGATGGGTGCCATACAGGGAATTTTTGCCGCGCAATACCAGGTATTGCGTGATAAAGGCCACACCCCCTCTGAAGCATTCAATGAAACGGTGGAAGAACTGACTCAAAGCCTGATGCCGCTGGTAGCTGAAAACGGGATGGATTGGATGTACGCCAATTGTTCCACTACCGCCCAGCGGGGTGCCCTGGATTGGTGGAAGAAATTCCGCGATGCTACTGCGCCGGTATTCAAAGAACTATATGAAAGTGTGGCCTCAGGGAAGGAGTCGCAGCGCTCCATTGACAGCAATAGCCGGCCTGATTACCGGGAAAAGCTGGAAGTGGAATTGAAGGAGCTGCGCGACAGTGAAATGTGGCAGGCAGGCAAAACAGTGCGAAGCTTGCGCCCCGAAAATCAGCCCCCTGCGGCCCTGACCGTCAAGAATGACGCTGGAAAAAAAACATCTGAATTAGAAACCGTCAAATCGTAGCGTCTTTCATTTTATGATCAACGAAACAAGTATTAATAGGCCAGAAATTGTGCAAGCCCCCTCCGGGGCGGGAGCCTTAAATTTTCCTTTAGCTGCGGAAAGGCTAAAAAGGATCCTGACCCGTACGCCTCTGCAGTTAAACCGCAACTTGTCCAAGAAATACCAGTGTAACATTTACCTAAAGCGGGAAGACCTGCAACTGGTTCGATCCTATAAATTGCGGGGTGCATACAACATGATGAGCAGCTTGCCCGAAGAACAACTGCAACGTGGAGTGGTATGCGCCAGCGCTGGCAATCACGCTCAGGGGTTTGCCTATTCCTGTAGAAAGCTTAATGTCAAGGGCGTGGTATTCATGCCGATTATTACGCCTAAACAAAAGGTCAGGCAAACCAAGATGTTCGGAGAGGATAATGTCATTGTCAAGCTGGTTGGCGATACCTTCGACGACTGTGCCGTGGCAGCCAAACAGTTCACCGAAGATAACGGCCTGACGTTTATTCCTCCCTTCGATGATTTGCGTATCATCGAAGGCCAGGGTACCATGGCGGCGGAAATTCTCAAGGACCAGCCTGACGTCGATTATTTGTTTGTCCCCGTCGGCGGAGGCGGATTGAGTGCTGGAGTGGGAACCTATTTCAAGACATTCTCCCCAAAAACGAAGATTATCGGACTGGAGCCCGAAGGAGCGCCCGCTATGTTCGAAGCCCTCAAAGCAGGCCATCCAGTCGTCCTTGATCATATTGACCGCTTCGTGGATGGTGCCGCCGTAAAGCGCGTTGGAGATCTGACCTTTGCCATATGCAAAGAAGTGTTGGATGACCTTCACCTGGTCCCAGAGGGTAAAGTGTGCAGTACTATCTTGAAATTGTACAACGAGGAAGCCATTGTGGTGGAACCCGCAGGTGCCTTGTCGATTGCCGCACTGGACGATTTTGCCCCACTTCTCCACGGCAAAAACGTTGTGTGTATTGTCAGCGGCAGCAACAACGACATCGACCGCATGCCCGAAATCAAAGAGCGGTCGCTGCAATACGAAGGACTAAAGCATTATTTTCTGATCCGTTTCGCCCAGCGCCCAGGCGCGCTCAAGGAATTTGTGAATAACGTGCTGGGGCCCACCGACGACATCACCCGGTTTGAGTATATGCAAAAGACCAACAAGGAAACGGCACCGGCTGTGGTGGGGGTGGAATTGCAAAGCAGCAACGACTATGAGACTTTGGTTAACAATATGAAAAGCCACCATGTCGACTTTTCGGAAATAAATAAAGACGATACCCTGTTTGGCTACCTGGTGTAAAACCAGGCTCCTTCCGGGTCTGGGGATAAATCGGTTCGAATATTGAGTCAAAAATCACTATTTTTTTGTATTTTTAATCGATTGTTTGCCTGATTCATTAGAAGATATTGCCAGATTATAAAAATTTATTGAACAAAGCATAATTTTTTGCATTATTCAAGTATGATGGTAAACAATCAAGGTTTATACGACGCTTCTTTCGAACGCGACGCCTGCGGTATCGGGTTCGTGGCCAATATTAAGGGCAATAAATCCCACCAAATCATTTCGGACGCGTTGACCATTCTCGAAAACATGGAGCACCGCGGTGCCTGTGGTTGTGAGAACAATACGGGGGATGGTGCGGGGATCATGATCCAGACGCCACATGAGTTCTTTTTTGACGAATGCGTCAAGTTGGGCATTCATTTGCCTTCTTTTGGCAAATACGGGGTAGGAATGCTTTTTTTCCCTCGCGATATTCGGCTTAAGGAAGAATGCCGGGATATTTTTCACCGATCGGCCGAAAAACTTGGACTGGAAATTCTGGGGTTTCGCAAAGTGCCGGTTAATGCCGATGGTATTGGCCCCACCGCTTTGTCCGTGGAACCGGAAATGGAACAGGTATTCATCGCCTGTCCCGATCACCTGAGTCAGCCCGATGATTTTGAACGTAAACTGTTTGTGCTGCGCAACTACGCAAGCCACACCATCGCCAATACGGTAAAAAAGGATCCGATTGGTTTTTACGTAGCCTCCCTGTCCTACAAAACAGTGGTATACAAGGGACAGCTCACGAGCCTGCAAGTGAGGCATTATTTTCCAGACCTGAGTAACAACCGGGTAGTCTCCGCTTTTGGCCTGATCCATTCCAGATTTGCCACGAACACCTTTCCCTCCTGGAAACTTGCGCAGCCTTTCCGCTACATCGCCCACAATGGCGAAATCAACACCCTGCAAGGCAACCTGAATTGGCTAAAGACCAGCGAAAAAGGATTCGAGTCGCCTTACTTCAGCAAGGAAGAGATGGATATGCTCCTGCCCATTGTTACCGAAGGCCAGTCCGATTCCGCCTGTCTGGATAATATGATTGAACTACTCACCCTTTGTGGTCGCTCCGTGCCGCATGTCATGATGATGTTGATTCCGGAAGCTTGGGACGGCAATGATCAGATGGACTCAGTAAAAAAAGCATTTTACGAATTTCACGCATCCTTTATGGAGCCTTGGGATGGACCTGCGTCCATTTCGTTCACGGACGGCAAAATAATTGGGGCCACGCTGGACCGCAACGGCTTGCGGCCGTCCAGGTATTGTGTAACCAACGACGATCGCGTCATCATGGCTTCGGAATCTGGGGTACTGCCTGTGCATCCGAAGAATATCAAGGAAAAAGGGCGGTTGCAACCGGGTAGAATGTTTGTCGTGGATATGGAACAGGGACGCATCATCAGCGATGAGGAACTCAAAGAAAGCATCTGTTCTCAAAAGCCCTATGCCGAATGGCTTAACAAGTATAAGATCCGGTTGGAAGAACTTCCCGAACCCAGGGTCCTGTTTACCCACCTGGAGCATGACCAGATATTTAAATATCAGAAAGCATTTGGCTATTCGACCGAAGATATTGATGCACTCATTGCCCCCATGGCCATCGACGGCAAAGAACCCGTAGGTTCGATGGGTTCCGACGTTCCATTGGCGGTCTTGAGCAATCAACCGCAACACCTCAGTAGCTATTTTAAGCAACTCTTCGCCCAGGTTACCAATCCACCCATTGATCCCATTCGCGAGCGCCTGGTGATGTCACTGGCTACTTTTGCGGGCAATAACGGAAACCTTTTGTTAGAAGACCCGCTGGCCTGCCACAGTGTGGCGCTCAAGCATCCGGTACTAACCAATCACGAACTGGAAACGATACGCAGCATCGACACGGGAATTTTCCAAGCGAAGACCCTGCAAACTTATTTCCGGGCCGATAGCAAGCCCGGATCGCTTCAGGCAGGTTTGGACCGGCTTTGCCGTTATGCAGTCGACGCCGTCGAAGACGGATTTGAAGTACTTGTCCTATCAGACCGGGCCATTGATTCAGACCACGCCCCCATACCCTCCCTGCTGGCTACAGCCGCTGTCCATCACCATTTGATCCGCAAAGGATACCGGGGGCAAGTGGGCATTATCATTGAAGCAGGGGACGTGTGGGAAGTGCATCACTTTGCTTGCTTGGTAGGTTTTGGAGCCACAGCCATCAACCCGTATCTGGCCCTTTCTACGATTCGTGACCTGAAAATCAACGGCAAGCTGCAGACTAGTCAGGATGCGGAACAATTGAAGAAAAATTACATCAAGGCGGTCAATGACGGTCTGCTGAAGGTTTTTTCCAAAATGGGTATTTCCACCCTGCAGTCTTACCAAGGCGCGCAAATCTTCGAGATCATTGGCCTGAATAAATCGGTGGTCGACAAATATTTTACCGGCGCCACCTCCCGGATCGAGGGGATGGGATTGGATGAAATCGCCAAAGAAACCCTAGCCAAACATTTATTTGCATTCAGCCGGAAAGATATTCCCGTAGAGCGCCTGCCGGTGGGCGGAATTTATCAATGGAAACGCAAGGGAGAATTTCATCTGTTTAACCCGCAAACCATTCATCTGCTACAGCATTCGACACGGATGAATGACTACAGTGTTTTTAAGAAATATTCCAAGCTGGTCAATGATCAGTCGGAAAAGGCGGCTACTCTGCGTGGGTTGTTTGCCTTTAAACGAAACCGATCAGCGGTCCCGATTGATGAAGTCGAGCCGATCGAAAATATTTTGAAACGGTTTGCTACAGGAGCCATGAGTTTTGGTTCCATCTCCCATGAAGCGCACTCCAACCTGGCCATTGGCATGAATAGGATTGGCGCCAAGAGCAATACCGGCGAAGGAGGAGAAGATGAACTGCGCTATGCCAAAATGGCCAACGGGGATTCCATGCGTTCCGCCATCAAGCAGGTGGCTTCCGCGCGGTTTGGGGTTACCAGTTATTACCTGACGATGGCCGACGAGCTGCAAATCAAGATGGCCCAGGGTGCCAAACCCGGCGAAGGCGGGCAATTGCCTGGCCACAAAGTGGATGAATGGATTGGCAAGGTGCGGCACTCGACTCCGGGCGTGGGACTGATATCCCCTCCCCCCCATCACGATATTTATTCTATCGAAGACCTGGCCCAATTGATTTTCGATTTAAAGAACGCCAATCGCCAGGCGCGCATCAGCGTAAAGTTGGTGTCCAAAGCGGGTGTAGGCACCATTGCTGCCGGTGTAGCCAAGGCAAAAGCCGATGTCATTTTGATTTCCGGACACGATGGAGGCACCGGCGCCTCTCCGGTCAGTTCGATCAAGCACGCCGGCTTGCCCTGGGAACTTGGTTTAGCCGAATCGCACCAGACCCTGGTCAAAAACAAGTTACGCTCCCGCGTTGTGCTGCAAACGGACGGCCAATTGAAAACGGGTCGTGACGTCGCCATCGCGACCTTGCTTGGGGCAGAAGAGTGGGGCGTGGCCACGGCGGCACTGGTGAGCCAAGGTTGCATCATGATGCGCAAGTGTCACCTCAATACCTGCCCTGTTGGCGTTGCCACCCAGGACCCAGAACTGCGGAAACGCTTTGCTGGAAAGCCAGATTACGTCGTAAACCTGTTTCATTTTCTGGCTCAGGAGCTTCGGGAAATTATGGCTGACCTGGGGTTCAAGACCATCAATGAGATGGTGGGCCAGGTGGATTGTCTTGAAATGAAGCAAAACATCCACCATTGGAAATACCATAAGTTGGATTTGTCGCCCATTCTCTACCGGGAACCCGCATCCCTGTATACGGGCTTACATAAACTGGAAGAGCAAGATCATGGCCTGGCGGCTGTCTTGGATTGGAAGCTCCTGGAAGCGGCTCAACCGGCTCTGGAACACCAGCAAAAAGTATTTGCTTCCTTTGATGTGCGCAACACCGACCGAACGATCGGCACGATTTTGTCGAATGAAATATCCAAGCGATATAAATCGGAAGGTTTGCCGGAGGATACAATCCATTTCAAGTTCACCGGCACTGCGGGACAGAGTTTCGGCGCGTTCGCGGCAAAAGGCCTGACCTTAGAGCTGGAAGGTGATGGCAACGATTATTTTGGAAAAGGCCTGTCGGGCGCCCGGTTAATCGTATACCCCTCGGCAGATGCCGGGTTTGTACCGGAGGAAAATATCATTATTGGCAACGTTGCCTTTTATGGCGCTACATCGGGAGAGGCATTCATTCACGGTAAGGCAGGAGAACGATTTGGCGTGCGCAATTCCGGCGTGAAGGCGGTGGTAGAAGGCGTGGGCGACCATGGTTGCGAATACATGACCGCCGGACGCGTGTTGATCCTGGGTGACACGGGCAGAAATTTTGCTGCGGGTATGAGCGGTGGCATAGCCTATGTGTATGATGTGAATGGGAAGTTTCCACCGCTTTGCAATCAGGAAATGGTAGACCTTGACCAGGTCAGTGAAGAAGATGCCGCCGAAATCAAAGATATGATCCAAAGGCACTACGCGTATACCGGTAGTAGGGTGGCCAAATTTGTGTTGGACGATTTGGATAACCAACTTAAAAACTTTGTCAAAGTTTTCCCGAAAGACTACAAAAAGGTGCTTAACGAAAAAAAAGAGCGACCCAAAGTGAAGTCCGAGAAATAGGTCTTCTGGAGAGCCGGACAAAAAGACCTTAATAAAAGTTAATCAATTCAACGATACATGGGTAAACCAACCGGATTTATAGAATTTACAAGGGAATTACCTTCCAAACGCCCCGTTCAAGAGCGCAAAGGAGATTACAAGGAATTTCTCTCCTTGTACCCGGCTGAACAATTGAATCACCAGGCAGCACGATGCATGAATTGCGGAGTTCCTTTTTGCCATCATGGCTGCCCCTTGGGTAATGTAATTCCTGAATTTAACGATGCGGTGTACCGCCAAGATTGGCAAGATGCGTATGAACTACTTTCTTCGACCAATAATTTTCCTGAATTTACCGGGCGCATTTGCCCCGCCCCCTGCGAAAGCTCTTGCGTATTGGGGATCAACCAGCCTGCAGTGACGATCGAAGAAATAGAAAAACACATTATTGAACTAGCCTTCGAAAAGGGATTTGCCCAACCGCGCAAACCCCATGTCCGAACGGGAAAGAAAATTGCCGTCGTGGGCTCCGGACCTGCCGGTCTGGCCGCCGCGGCCCAGCTCAATTATGCCGGCCACTCAGTCACGGTGTTCGAGCGCGATGATGCACCTGGTGGCCTGCTGCGTTACGGTATCCCGGATTTTAAACTGGAAAAATGGGTGGTTGATCGCAGAATAAACCTGATGGAAGAAGAGGGCGTAGTATTCAAATGCAATGCCCATGTGGGCGCCAACACCAGCATCAACGATTTGCTGCGGGAGTTTCAGGCTATTGTTTTAGCCTGCGGTTCCACCATTCCCCGCGATCTACCCGCATTGGGAAGGGAACTGAAGGGAATTCATTTCGCCATGGATTTTCTCAAGCAACAGAATAAACGTAACAGCCAAACTGCCTTTGAAGGTGCGGATATCTTGGCGGGCGCAAAACATGTTGTCGTGATCGGAGGCGGGGATACCGGTAGCGATTGTGTCGGCACGTCCAATCGACAGGGGGCTCTGTCGATTACCCAGTTCGAGTTGTTACCCAAACCACCACAGTCGCGCACACCGTTCATGCCTTGGCCTACCTATCCGATGACGCTGAAAACCTCTTCTTCGCACGAGGAGGGCTGCGAGCGCCAATGGGCCGTAGCCACCAAAGAATTTATCGGGGACAATGCAGGCCATTTGAAAGCCTTAAAGATAGTGGATCTGGAGTGGAAGCTGACCGAAGACGAAAAGCCTGCCAGATTTGTGGAAATACCAGGTTCTGAACGAGAAATTCCGTGTCAGCTTGCCCTACTGGCCATGGGCTTCTTACATCCCCAACAGGAGGGCCTATTGGACGAATTGGAAATTGAACTCGATGACCGGGGCAATGTTAAGGCAACGGAAAAAGCCTACCAGACCAATATTGCCAAAGTATTTGCCGCGGGAGATGTGCGTCGTGGACAGTCCCTGGTTGTATGGGCGATTAGCGAAGGCAGAGAATGCGCCCGTAAAGTGGACGAATACCTGATGGGATCGTCCATGCTGGAGACTAAAGACAATTCCATTATCGCCGCTCAATATTAAGCTGCTAGATGCGAGCCAAGCGACACACTCCTGCAAAGGAGAGGTCCACCCTGCTGCGCTCAGCTCATCCTCGGGTATAGGTGACCTTACCCCCTGCCAAAAGTTTTTGTTTACGTTCTTAATAGATGCTATTTTAACTATCCATAAGGGTCTGGCAGCTATATGAAAAAAGACGATTTTGTCCTAGGGGTGGATTTTGGCACCGATTCTGTCCGTACCATATTGGTTAATGCCCATATCGGCCAGGAATTAGCAGCATCGGTTTTCCCTTACCCCAGATGGAAGGATGGATTATATTGCAACCCCTCGTTACATCAGTTTAGACAACACCCCAAGGATTATTTGGAGGGGCTTGAGCAGGGTATCCGGGCTTGCTTGGCGCAAGCCGGTGCGTCCGCAGCTGCCTGCGTACGGGCCATTTCCGCCGACACCACGGGTTCTTCGCCGGTTGCCGTCGACAAATCGGGGACTCCCTTAAGTCTGGTAGCTGGATTCGAAGACAATCCCAACGCCATGTTTGTCCTGTGGAAAGATCACAGCGCCACTCGGGAAGCCGCCTCCATTAACGAACACGCGCGTAAATTTGAACCGAACTACCTACAATTTGTTGGAGGGATTTATTCATCCGAATGGTTTTGGGCTAAATTACTGCATGTATTAAGATCCGATCAAGCCGTTAGGCAGGCGTGCTATTCTTGGGTGGAGCACTGCGATTGGATTCCCTTTGTGCTAACCGGAGGAACCGACATTGGGCAGATGAGACGCAGCATTTGTGCTGCGGGTCACAAAGCCCTCTGGGCAGAAGAATTTGGTGGCTTGCCACCAGATGAATTCTTTTCTTCCCTCGATCCACTCCTCCAGGGCTTCACCGCCCGCCTATATACCCATACCTATACGGCCGATCAATCGGCAGGCTGCTTGTCGGCCGCATGGGCGCAACGCCTGGGTCTGTCCACACAAACACGAGTGGGCGTGGGTGCCTTTGACGCTCACATGGGTGCAGTAGGCGGTCAGATCAAACCCTATTACTTAAGTAAAGTCATGGGCACATCGACCTGCGACATGCTCGTGGCGCCCAAAGACGAAGTCAAAAACAAATTGGTCAGAGGAATCTGCGGTCAGGTACCGGGTTCCATTCTGCCAAATATGATCGGCATGGAGGCTGGTCAGTCGGCTTTTGGCGATGCGTATGCGTGGTTCAGCAACCTGCTTGCCTGGCCCTTGAAAAACATACTCAACCAAGCAGCGGGGGCGATAAACGGTGCACTTAGCCCGATAATCGAAAGCCTATTCAGCCAATTGATTCCCACCTTAAGCAAGCAAGCTGCCGAACTGCCCCTGGAAACCAATAGTGAATTGGCTTTGGATTGGCTAAACGGCCGTCGTACTCCAGATGCAAACCACCTTCTGCGAGGGGCCATTACAGGGTTGAACCTGGCCAGCGATGCACCCCGGATATTTCAATCGATTGTGGAAGCGACCTGCTTTGGGGCCAAAGCTATTGTTAACCGCTTCCAAGAGGAAGGCATTGAGGTGCAAGGCTTGATTGGCCTGGGGGGTGTAGCCAGAAAATCTCCGTTCATCATGCAGATGATGGCCGATGTAATTAATATGCCGCTGCTCATTCATCGCTCAGAACAAACCTGTGCCATGGGTGCAGCGATGTTCGCTGCGACTACTGCAGGCATTCACCCAAACCTGCAAGTGGCCATGGACACCATGGGTCAGGGTTTTGATGCCCAGTACCTTCCCAATCCTGAAAAAACTGATATGTTTGCTAACCGATTTGATCAATACCGGAAATTGGGCCATTTTATAGAAGAACAATCTGGTTGAACTCGTAATCTAAAATGCCCTCACTGCGCCATGCGGCGTTAAAACTCGTTATGAGCAGCTTTCAGCATATTCAAGAACAAGCATTCGAGGCAAATATGCAACTGCCAAGACTAGGCTTGGTCATATTTACGTTTGGAAATGTCTCGGCGATTGATCGAAACCGCGGTGTATTTGCTATCAAACCAAGTGGTGTGCCCTACGAGCTCTTATCGGCAAAGGACATGGTCGTCGTCGACTTGGAAGGTCGCGTCGTGGAGGGAGCCCTCAGACCTTCCTCCGATACCAAGACCCACGCCGTGCTATATGCCCATTGGCCGCATGTTGGAGCCATTGCGCACACCCATTCCACCTATGCAACCGCCTGGGCTCAAGCGCAGCAAGATATCCCCATACTGGGAACTACCCACGCGGACCATTGCACGGTCCCAATACCCTGTGCCCCTCCCATGGAAGACGAACTGATCAACCAGGACTATGAGCAGCAAACCGGCATGCAGATCCTGCAGTGCATGCAGCGCCGGGGATTGGACTACCAAGAAGTTGAAATGATGCTGCTGGCCAACCATGCTCCGTTCACCTGGGGTAAAGACCCGCAAAAAGCCGTGTACAACAGCGCTATCTTGGAAAATATCGCCAAACTAGCTTGGCTCACAAAGCAAATTGATCCGGATGCGCCGCAGCTAAAGGATGCACTGATTAAGAAGCATTATGAACGAAAGCATGGTCCGGATTCCTATTATGGTCAGTAAACCAGGTAGTCGAAAAAGGGGTGGACCGGCCTATTTGACCCACGCCATACGCTGTCGAATGCGGGCGACAAACTCGACTCTTCTCTTGTCTAAACTAAACCATAACCTATTATGATCGTTTTGAAAAAGCTGGAAGTTTGGTTCATCACCGGTAGCCAACATTTGTATGGACCCGAGACCCTGCAACTGGTGGCTTCCCATGCCCAGACCATTGCGGCCGCACTGAATGCAGCTCCTGGCATGCCCATTAACGTGGTGTGGAAACCTACAGTAACGACTGCCGACGAAATCTACAGTATTTGCCGGGAAGCTAACGGTCAGGCACAATGCATTGGCATCATTGCCTGGATGCACACTTTTTCGCCTGCTAAGATGTGGATTCATGGAATGAAAATATTGCAAAAGCCCCTATTGCATCTGCATACGCAGTTTAACCGCGATATCCCCTGGGGAGAAATAGATATGGCTTTCATGAACCTCAACCAGTCTGCCCATGGAGATCGCGAATTCGGGTTTCTGCTGGCACGCTTCCGTCCGAACCGTAAAGTGGTGGTGGGTCACTGGCAGGACAATGAAGTAACCTCCCAAATTCAGGTTTGGGCAAGAGCCGCAGCCGGGTGGCACGACTGGCAGGGTGCCCGATTTGTCCGGTTCGGTGATAATATGCGCGAGGTAGCCGTCACCGAAGGAGACAAGGTAGAAGCACAGTATAAATTCGGGTATGCTGTGAATACCCACGGTGTGGGGGACCTAGCAAAGGAAATCGATTCGGTAACTGATGCCGAGGTCGATCGGCTCGTCCAAGAATATGCGGGCAGCTATAGGCTTGCCCCATCCCTGCAACGGGGTGGCGCTCGCCATCCATCGCTTCGAGACGCAGCCAGAATCGAACTTGGCCTAGAGCAGTTTTTAGTGCAGGGGAAATTCACGGGTTTTACGGACACCTTCGAAGACCTGCATGGTCTAACCCAATTGCCGGGGATTGCGGTGCAAAGACTCATGAATAAAGGATATGGGTTTGCCGCCGAAGGCGATTGGAAAACCGCAGCCCTAGTGCGTGCCATGAAGGTGATGAGCGCCGGTCTGGAAGGCGGCAGTTCGTTCATGGAAGATTACACCTACCATTTTGCCCCAGGCAACCAACTGGTGCTGGGCGCACACATGCTGGAAATCTGTGAATCGATTGCCGAAGGAGTGCCTTCTTGTGAGATCCATCCCTTGAGCATCGGGGGAAAATCGGACCCGGTTCGCTTGGTCTTTACCGTCTGCGGCGGCCCGGCCATCAACGCGTCGATCATCGATCTGGGAAGTCGTTTTCGTATGCTGGTAAATGAAGTGGTTGCCGTACCTGCCGTGGAACCCATGCCCAAGCTGCCGGTTGCGCGTGTGTTGTGGCAACCCTACCCGGATATGAAAACTGGATGCGCCGCGTGGATCCTGGCAGGAGGAGCGCACCACACTTGCTTCAGCCAAAACCTGCACTCAGGATACCTGGAAGATTTTTCCGCGATGGCCGCAATTGAGTTTGTTTTAATAGGTAAGAATACTGATATTTATCAATTCAAAAATGAATTGCGCTGGAACCAAGCGTATTATCAGCTGAATCAAGTATAGCTCCAGACCCTATCGTCCTGGAAAATAATCTTGTCCACATAAATCATTCATAATATACCTAACGAACCGTTTGCTCATGCACAACAAACTGGTCACCGCCGATTACCTGGTCTTTATCATTTATTTTTGTATCGTATCGGGCTATGGCTATTGGATATATAGGAAAAAGAAAAAAAAGGTATCCGCCACCCACGACTTTTTCCTCGCCGAGGGATCTCTCACCTGGTGGGCCATTGGCGCCTCTCTGATTGCTTCCAATATTTCCGCAGAACAATTTATCGGCATGAGTGGAAACGGATTCTTCGTAGGCATCGCCGTATCGGCTTACGAATGGATTGCGGCCTTGGCCCTGGTCATTGTGGCGGTCTGGTTCATGCCAGTGTATCTGAAGAACAAGATCTTCACGATGCCTCAATTTTTGAAGACCAGGTACAACGAGACCGTGAGCCTGATCATGACGATATTCTGGCTATTTCTGTACGTGTGTGTAAACATCACGTCGATAATGTACCTGGGGGCTTTGGCGATTAATAACCTGGCCGGAGGACAGCATCTGCACCTGATCATGGTCTGTTTGTCGGCATTTGCCATCATGATTACGCTGGGGGGGATGAAAGTCATCGGGTACACCGACGTGATCCAGGTTCTGGTACTCATTATCGGAGGCCTCGCCACCACATATCTGGCCCTGACGATGGTAAGCGAGAAATTCGGACTGGGTAAGGATGCCCTAGCCGGGTTTAATCAATTGCTTAAAGCTGCACCCGATCATTTTCATATGATGCTCAAAAAGCCCGATGCCGCCACAAGCCAGGGAGATGTAAACAAATACCTGATTCTGCCGGGGATCGCTATGTATTTCGCGGGCCAATGGATCGTCAATTTGAACTACTGGGGATGCAACCAATATATCACGCAGCGCGCCCTGGGGGCTAATTTACAAACGGCCAGGACGGGCATACTTTTTGCCGCCTTGCTGAAACTCATGATGCCCGTAATCGTTATGTTGCCCGGCATCGCTGCTTACGTGCTCTATAAAAATGGTTCCTTACAGACAGAAATGTCGCTGGGCGGAAAGTTTAATCAGGATAATGCGTATTCATCCGTGCTCGGTTTCTTGCCCAATGGACTCAAGGGACTATCTCTAGCAGCCCTGACGGCAGCCATCGTGGCGTCACTGGCTGGAAAAGCCAACAGTATCTCCACCATTTTCACGCTGGATATTTATAAGAAATACATCAACAAAGAAGCCACCGAAAAAAATATGGTGTGGATAGGCAGGATCACCATCCTGGTCGCCATGTTTTTTTCGGTGGCCTTCACCTGGAATGATTTATTGGGTATTAGCCGCGAAGGAGGATTCACCTTTATTCAAAAATATACCGGGTATATTAGCCCGGGGATATTCGCGATGTTTATCCTAGGCATGTTCTGGAAACGCACCACAGGTGCAGCGGCCATCGCAGGTTTGGTGACAGGTTTTGTACTGGCTATCATCTTCAGTAGCTATGCCCCCGTTTGGTTTGGCCACGATACCCTGCTGTATACGGCCTATTTGAACGACAAAGGGATTTACGAGATTCCCTTCCTCATCAGTATGGGCTGGTCCTTCTTTTTTACGGTGATAGTCATGGTGGCGATGAGCCTAGCTGGCCCTGTAGTAAATCCACACGCCTTCGCGTTGGATAAGGCCATGTTTAAACTTCAGCCCTCCAGCCGAACCCTTATTATCTTGATTATACTTATCCTCATGGGCCTCTATATTAGGTTCTGGTAGGACTGACCTAGGGGATTTTCGATTGAGGATGAAGCCGGTCCCACCAAAGGAGGAACCGGCTATTTTCAAAACATTTGCCCTAGTAGCTGAGGCCAAATCCAAATTTATAGAGCGGATTTTTAGAATCGTAAGGCACGTCCTCTTTTTGTGCCCGTACGGCGTCCATTGAAGATGGCAGCTCGATGGGTAGATGCCCGCCGGGGGAGTATTTTCCAAAGATAACATCGAGCACCGCGGCGTCGCTGGCTCCGAAGTCCGCAACCAACCCTTTAGCCTGTGCGTTGATTTCAGGGATCACCGCCGGCCGATCGAGGTAAATATCTACGATGGTTGGAACACTCTTGAGCAGGTTCAGGATGCTGTCTTTTTGCTTGCCCTTGAAATCTAGGTCACCGTGATGGAACATTGCCGCCATAGGATTATTAGAGGCAACGGGATAAAATGGCGTACTCAACCGAATAATCGCTACATCCGCCTGCTGCGGCTTATCTACCACCGTTCCGTATTGTGCCGCCACCTTAGGGTCGATGTTTTTCACATAAATCTTCCATTTGCCGGGGGCCAGGGGAAGCTTTTTCGCCTCGTTCTTCAGCAAGGTGATCGACCTGCGTTGCGCATCTTCGGCCGCTTGGGTAAACTCGGGTTTTCCGACAATCTGCCCCGCCTGGCTGGCATCAACAAAAGGATTGTCAAAAAGGCCAAGCTCAAACTTTAGGCGCAACAGTCTTTTGGCCGATTCATTGATGCGTTGTTCGCTAAGTTTTCCATCCTTCACCAGTTTGACTACCACCTCGGGCAGATTTTCGCCTCCGAACTGATCCACGCCCGCATCGATGATCTTAAATACGCGCTGTTCGGTATTGAGTTTCTCCGCACCCCAGGCTCTCGCAGGCCACAGAATCGGCCCCATATGGGCATCGCTCACCAAGCCCCAGTCGGTGCATACCACCCCATCGTAATGGTATTTGTTGCGCAGCAGTCCGGTAATGATGTCCTTGTTATATCCAAATCCAACATTCTCCGAAGTCTGGCCCATGGGAACGCCATAATAGGGCATGATCGCAGCGGTGTTGGCTTTGAACGCCGCTTCAAAAGGAATTAAATGGTAATTGAAGTTATGGCCGGGATAGACCTGACCCTTCTGGAAGTCAAAATGGGGATCCAAGCCTTCTTTTTGCGGACCTCCACCGGAAAAATGCTTGGTCATGCAGGCTACACTATTTGAATCCAGCTTTTCGCCTTGAAATCCGAGAATATAGGCTGTGGCCAATTTGGCCGTCAGGTTAGCGTCTTCACCAAAAGTGCCTGATATCCGGGGCCAACGAGGTTCTGTAGCCAAATCAACCTGGGGATGCAGGGCCTCTCGGATGCCGACGGCAATATATTCTTGGCGCGCATCGTTGGCGAATTCGCGAACCAGCTTCTCATCGCCTATAGCGGCCAACCCCAGGGGTTCCGGCCACTGGGAAAAACCATGGGCCGACATAGCAAATACATTACTGGAAAAATGATTTCTCGGGTCGGAAGCGATGGTGATGGGAATCCCCAGGCGGGTGCTTTCCGCATATTTTTGCATGCTGTTGTACCACTTAGCCAACATGGGCGCTGCGGGAATAGCCCAAAGATTAAAATGGTTCATCTGCTTCTCATTGATCAATTTCAAGGCGTTTGGGGCAAAGGCAAACATGCCGGTGGCAGGTTTGTCTTCTATGGATCCATCGTCATTTACTCGGGCCCCATTGATAAACATCAGACCCGCTTTCTCCTCGAGAGTCATCTGGCCCAACAGATCATTCACTCGGGCATCCACAGGCTGGCGGCTGTCTTCGTAAATATCCAGCTTGCCGTTCTTATTCAAATCCCGGAATGTATAATTATCCACAGTCTTGATCACGGAAGATTCTCGTGTCACGTCGGTGGGCAGGATGTTGCTGGGCGCGGTATTGCAAGACAATGCAAGGAAGGTGGCTATGCAAATGCAAGCCGTTGGCAATAACAATCGGTTCGTTAGCATGTGGTTGAATTTTATTGAATTTGTCTAACCCTAAGTGTACTTCATCTGCCGGCGGCCTTCCCCATGAATCCAATCTGTCCACCCGGTACATTCTTTCGCTGCTGCGTACTTGCTGTTGATGCCAAACATCAATTTCCCGTTGCCGGCCCAGTTAATTTGGCAATCAAAAAATCCAAGGCCGCTTTATTGGCGATTCCAGACATCCCCATTATGGAATCAAACACCATAGCCTGGTCAGGATCGGAGGCGAAGGGAGCCCAAGTCGCAAGACCTCGACCATTGGGGTTTCCGGTCTTGGCGAAATTAGCCCAGTAATCAGACATCTGCTGCGCCAGCGTATGGTCAATCTCCTCCCAGGGTCGGTGCAAAAAAACTAAATTGTCGTAGGCATACGCTACCTCCCCGGTATGAAAGGCCCCGTATTTTTTGTATTGATCGCTGGCTGGTACCTTACGGCGGAAGTTATACAGAAACACCGGCTCCTTCCCGCTACGGGCGCCTGCCACACACCAGGCATAATTCTGAACACCAAAAGTAATATCGCGAAAGTAGGCCAGCTGGGAGGCCACGGCCTCGTCATCCGTAGATGCAGGATAAAAATGCAGAACACTATCCGCTGCCGCGCCAAATTGCTGTTGCATTTGCTTAGTAAACTCTGCAGCATTTTTTAGTGGTCCCCCCATCCCAGCCAAGGCTGTACCCTCGTCGCCATTCCATCCGGTGAGCAAAGCTGCGTGGTTTTGTTTGCCGGAGGCAAATATTGCTGGTACCGAAGCGGGAAGCACAAAGCCATCGACAACCGGTCCTCGGAAGGCAAAGGTCTTGGCCTGCAGCTCGGAGGCTGGCATCTTGCGCAAATCGGCCAGTGAGGAACCGTTTAGGGCATGCATAGTCTTCATGCCTTCTTCCTCAGCTTGCTTTAAATAAGTCGTCGCTCGCACCGGAGTGGATACAAGAAAAGCCCCACTCTCGGCGATGGCGCCCTGGAATAACCCCTTAGCTAGCGGCGAGGCTACCAGGCAATTTACACTCATCGATCCGGCCGATTGACCAGCGATGGTGACGCGAGAAGGATCTCCGCCAAAGGCAGCAATATTTTTTTTGACCCAACGCAAAGCGGCAATCTGATCCATCAGCCCGTAGTTGCCAGAGGCATGATGCGGCGATTCCTGTGTAAGCTCCGGATGGGCAAAGAAACCAAAGATCCCGAGGCGGTAATTAATGGTTACAAAAACGATCCCCTTCTTGGCCATCGACTCGCCATTATAGATCGAGACAGATCCCGAACCAGAGACAAATCCCCCTCCACAGATCCACACGATGACGGGTCGTTTCTCCCGGTTGGTCTTGGCCGCCGTCCACACATTTAGGTACAAGCAATCTTCGCTAATTGTTCCTTCCGCTGGGATCAGAAATTCCTGCGTGTATACGCTGAATGGGACTGGCTTGCCCTGCATGGGGTTGGGGCCAAATGCTACACAGGAACGAATCCCCGTCCAGGCCTTTGGTGCCTCAGGGGCTCGCCACCTTAAATCTCCAACTGGTGGTGCGGCGTAAGGTATTCCCTTGAAAATGGCCACATTGCCATCCGTACTCTTCATCCCAGCAATGACACCACTTTCAATTCTCAGGCTATCGCTCAAAATCAGCCCTGGTGACCCACTGTGGCCAGCGGGATCAAATGCCAAAAGCCCGGTCAAGAGCAGGACCAAAACCGAGCCGCAAGTCCATTTGACGTTTCTTGATGCATTTTCCATGACAGGAGTAATTGTAAATCTTTTTTCCAGTCCCTCAAATCGATTGGGTTTTGCCAGCCCTTACACTCCCATTTTACGCAGGTTTTGGTAGCTGGTAGCGATGCTTGCATATGGGTCGGTCGCCATATCGTGCTCGACAAAAAAATACTTCATTCCGGCAACTTCGGCATGCGCAAAGATGCGTTTGAAATCGATGGTGCCCTCCCCTACGGGTTCCAGGGTTTTAAAATCGGCAGTTATGTCCTTCACATGCCAGAGCGGAAAGCGGCCAGGATGTTGTTCAAATAAAAACACAGGATCTACGCCGCCCTTAGTAGCCCAGGCCAAGTCGAGCTCCATCTTGACATTGTCAGCATTAGTCTGAGAAAGCAAGAGGTGATATGGGATCTCCCCTTCCACTGCCCGAAACTCCGCGTCGTGGTTGTGGTAGGCGAACTGAAGTCCTGCTTTTTTACAAGCTTCGCCAGTTCGGTTCAGCACGTCTATGGAACTTTTAATTTCGTCCAGGGAACCAATAGGCGTATTGGCGCAGACCAAATACGACACTCCCCCCTCCGCCACTTCATCCACCAGTTCCTGCATATTTTCTCGCAGATTTTTCATCGGGGGAAAACTGATCGGCTTGCCATCCGCCCCCGTGGGCATTTTGGCTCCGGGGGGTAGCTTGAACGGAGCACCCAGCACATGGTGGGATTTCCAAGTCATACCCGTGGAGCTGACCAGGCTGGCAAACTCCTTCGGCTTCATCCCATAATATCCTCCAAGCCTGCTGAACGCAGATTCGATTTCTTTGTACCCTATGGCGGAGACTTTTTTTAGGCTCCCAGGTACGTCCTGGTCAATCAGGCCGAACAGGGTAAATAACTGCAACCCTACGGGTTGCGTTTTGTCTGAGGCCATCCACGAAGCCAAGGGGGACTTCGAAAACACCAGCGCACCCGCCGCAGCGGCTGCCGATTGGGAAATAAACGCTCTTCTTTTTAGCATACATGTATTTTTTTTGATGACCCGTGACGTACAAATGGCAATGGCATACACGGTTGATTTGGGTTGGTACTATCCAGGGTGCTTCATCTCGTTAATTTGAACCTGCGGGCTAAGCAGATTATGGACTTTTTCCGTAATCAGCTCTTTGGGCAAAGTAAAACTCGCCTTCTGTCTTATATCCTTTGACGAGGCGCCTACTTGAATTTGATAGGGACCCGGGTCCGCCAGCCAAACAGCCCGCTGGGTGTCAAACGAAGCCAGGTCGGCTGGACTCAGCGTAAAGGAGAGAGTCTGTGACTGGCCAGGCTCCAGAAGCTTGGTCTTGGCGAAGCCCTTGAGTTCCAGCGAGGGTTTATCCATGGTTTTTGCGGGCGCTGAAAGATACAGCTGGACTACTTCCTTGCCGGCCTTTTGCCCCGAGTTCGTGATGGTTATCGTTGCCTTGATCTGGCCTTGGAAGCTGGAGGCATTCAACCGAATCGCTCCATAGGTAAACTGGGTATAAGAAAGGCCAAATCCAAAGTCGTAGGCTGTCTTAACATTAAAGGTAGAATAGTATCGGTACCCCACGTAAATCCCGTCCTCATAGGTGACCTCCGAAGGCCTGCCGCCAAAAGCAGGCCGAGGCTGCTTGGCAGTGTCAGGAACCAACTCTTTTCCTGGGAAATTCTTGGCGGAAGGTACATCCGGGTAATCGATCGGGAAAGTCGTGGCGAGTTTGCCGCTTGGATCCACCTTTCCACTCAGCACATCCGCAATGGCGTTCCCCGCTTCCAGTCCCGGTTGCCAGGCAAGTAAAATGGCGTCCACTTTATCTCTCCAACTGGCCACTTCAATCACCCCTCCGATATTCAAAACGACCGTCAGTTTTTTTCCTGCACCATGGAAGGCCGCAGCCACCCGACTTATGAGATCTTTTTCAGCCGTCGAGAGGTAAAAGTCGTTATCCAATTTGCGATCTGCACCTTCCCCAGCATTCCTTCCTATCGTTAAGAGGGCAGCGTCTGCCGAACTTGCGGCTTGCTGTATCGCCTCATCCGATAGGACCATTTCCGGTATGGGGGGTGGTGCAACAAAAAAGTTCCTCGACTTGGGGCGTTTTGCCTTGGCATCCTTAAGGTAGCTCGAATACGCCTGCTCGAGGACTGCTTTGGGCGTGTACCCCGAACCAACCAAACCCTGAATCAGCGAGATGGTATACGGCTTGTTCACGTCTCCACTTCCCGTACCCCCGGCAATGAGGTCGTAAGAGGTATTGCCAAAGACGGCGATCGTTTTTACCCCAGCCAATGGCAGGACGGCTCCTTCGTTTTTGAGTAAGACCATACCTTCGGCTGCAGCCCGACGGGACACCTGGGCGTCTTTTGCCAAATCCGGTTTATTCGAGTAGGGGTATTTTTTGAATTCCGGTGACTTCAGGATAATGTTGAGTATCCGTTCTACATTCAGATCAAGCTGTTTTTGATCTAATGTCCCATTGGTCACCGCGTCTACGATGGCTTTGGATTGATTGGGATTTCCAGGCATCAGCAAGTCGTTACCCGCCTTCATTTGCGCCACCGCATCACGACCACCAAACCAGTCCGTCATCACCAGGCCTTTAAATCCCCATTCTCCGCGCAAGATATCCGTGACCAGATCACGCCGCTCGGACGTGAACGTACCGTTGATCTTATTATAGGAAGTCATCACCGTCCATGGCTTTGCATCTTTCACGGCAATCTCAAATCCTTTCAGATAGATCTCCCGCAGCGCCCGCTCCGAAACGATGGTATTTATGGTGTTGCGATTGGTTTCCTGGTTATTGGCCGCGAAATGTTTGATCGAGGTACCTACTCCGTTGGATTGAATGCCACTGACGATGGCTGCGGTAATGCGTCCAGCCACGACGGGGTCTTCGGAATAATACTCAAAATTTCTGCCTCCCAGCGGATTGCGGTGGATATTCAAGGCAGGTCCTAGAATAATGTCCACTCCATATTCCCGGATTTCCCCGCCGAAGGCTACACCGACCTGATACACCAGGGACGTATCCCAGCTGGACGCCAGTAGGGTGCCTACCGGGAATGCTGTTGCATAATAACTTCTGGACGAGTCGTTGTTGCGGAAGGGGCTGATGCGCACACCAGCTGGCCCATCGGAGACAGTGATGGAAGGAATGCCTAAGCGCGGTATCGCATGCGTCCTACCGGCTGCTCCCGGAACTTTTTCAGGTACTGAAAAAGCGTCGGGATCGGTGGGGGGCATTCTAAATCCCCCGACATTGGTTCCCGTATCCCTTCTGTTGGCGCTAGGTGGTGGCATGCCGGGCATTCTAAAGCCCATGCCCACCACTAATTTGGCTTTTTCTTCCAAGGTCATGGCGCTCACCACTTCCTTTAGGGAATTCTTTCCAAGTTGGGGCAGTAGTTTATCGGATCCCGTTTGGGCAACCACTCTACAAACTAGTACAAAGAGCAAAAAGGTAAAAGAAAAATGTTTCATAATACAAGCTGTCGATCGTTAAAAAATTACTCATTGCGTTACAAGGACACAATATAAACCTATTTTCCAAATCGCCAACCAAGCAAATAGGGTCGGCCCCCCTGTCCAGACACCCCTTTGTCCTCGGGCATTCGCCCCTGGTTACTGCATGCCCTGCATAGCATCCTGGGAGCCCGAACTGCTCAGGTTTTTACGTTTAAACAACGACACGTCCATCTTTCCGAAACGCCACGTAAAATTGACTCGGACCAGTTGAGGGTCACGCAAGCGGTCATAATTCTGAACAAAGTACGGGCTTTCGGAATATTGTCGGGACCATCGGCTCCTAAAGATATCACTCATGGACACGCTGAGGGTTGCCGCATCGTTTTTCAAGAAACTCCTGGACAAGGCCGCATCTACGTCCCAGAATGCCAAAATATATCCTTGGGAAGCACTTTGGGAGGCGCCGAACCCCGGAGGTCCCATCTGCCCGCTGTTGGTATTGACGGGGAGATTGGATTTGGATTGGTAAAAGCCAGTGACCTGCAGTTTGATCTTGGCAGGAAGCCTAAGGTTGGTATTGAGTTTGCCAAACCAGCTCCAGAGCGCGGGCTGAGATTGGCCGCTGAGATTATCGGTATTGATCTGGGAATTGTACACATTAATATTCGTCGTCAGGTCCCACCACCGGGTGATGTTCATCACGGTGGTTAGTTCTGCGCCAATGGTATAACTGGAATTGGCATTTTCCCAGGTATTGACGATGTCGGGTTGTCCCGTAAGGGCACTGGTGGAAGTATCCAAATATCTGGTGATGAGGTTGGTGGTTTGCTTGTAATATACGGAGGCCAACAGGGTATTGTTCCCCTTCATGGACTTGGAGTAGGATAGCTCGATGGTGTTGGTGAATTCAGGCACCAGATTGGGGTTTCCCCTGGTGATATTCAAACTGTCGGTGTAATCCGTATAGGGAATAAGCTGAAAGAAGTTAGGACGATTAATGCGCCTGGTATAGCTCAGCTGCAATTCTTGCTTGCCGGGCAGCTTCTCGCTCAGAAAGGCCGAGGGAAACAAACTGATGGGGTAACTGTTACTGAACTGCTGCTTCAAATTGGTCAGCTCGCCGGAATAGTTGGAGCTCTCGGCGCGTAGACCGACCTGGTACCCGAAATTTTGGATGGCACTGGTGAGGGAAACGTAACCTGCGTACACGTTGTTGGTGTTGGTGTAGTTGGTCGAAGCCGAAGGCACCAGATAGAAGTCGTTATTGCCTGTAGTGTCCAGGTAGTTGCTTTGGTTGTTCACGAGGCGCTGCGAATTGATGCGTAAACCTGTCTCCAGCTTAGTCTTGCTGGAAAACGGATTGACATAGTCGGTCTGCACGGTGAGGAATTTATTGTTTCCGTACCCGTCCACTTGCTGTTGACTAATGCCGTTGACCGCTGAGCCCGGGCCATCGGAATAGTAATTCGTCACGTAAAGGGAGTTATTGACATTATGGCCAGCAAAATAGTTCAGGTCGGCAGTCCAGGTTTGGCCTTCCCGGGGGAAAAGGTGTTTTATGCCAAACTGTAGACCATCTGCGTTGAACTGACGGTTGGAATTGGTACTGCGATCGCTGTACGCAGAGGTGGTCTTATTGGGGTACAGGCTATCGGTGTAGATATTTAGCAGCTCAGTGGGGTTCATCAAACCGTGTACTTTGATCCCCGTGAGCGAAATGGTTGTGCGGTTGGTCATAAAGTAATCCACCCCGACGCTCCCAAACATGAAGCCCCCATTGTTCTTATCGTAGTTGCTTTGATTCACGGTGGTGGGTGTGTCCGCTATATTGTCCCGGACGGTAGTTCCCGTTGTTACCCCTTTGTTTTGGTTATAGAAGCCTGCCACGCTGAAATTGAATTTATCCTGTCGCAGGTTAAAATTGGCCCCGGCGTTCATCGCGCCATGGCTATCTACTCCGGCCCGGGCGTTTCCGTTATAGCCCGTCTTCTTATTTTTCTTCAGCACGATATTAAGAATTCCAGCCCCGCCTCCAGAAGCGTCGTATTTCGCAGAAGGATTGGTAATCACTTCAACACTTTCAATGGCGTCGGCAGGAATCTGGTCGAGTGTGAGCGTCGTTGGCCGGCCATCGATATAAATCTGCGGTGTGGAGTTGCGTAGCGTTACATTGCCGTCAATATCCACATTTACCGAAGGCACATTCTTCATAACGTCCATGGCGGTTCCACCTGCGTTGACTATGTCCTTCTCCACATTATAGACTTTCTTATCCAGCTCCAACCTCAAGGTGGATTTGGTTGCCGTGACCGTAACGGCTTCCAGTTGCTTGACATCGGGAGCCATTTTGATATTACCCAGATCCTTGTCTAATCCGTTAAGCATGCTGCTCACTGCCTTCATTGGATCGCCCCCCGCCGAGGCATTCGGCGCCGCTCCGCCAGCTGGCATTTGCATCTGGAAATTAACCGCTTGGGAATAGGTTTTGAAACCTGTTGCCGATATCTTCAATTTCAGGCCGCCAAACAAGGGCAGCTCCTCAAAACTGAATTCCCCGGTTGATTTTGTCGACGCCCCTTTGTATAGGACATCTTTTCTTTTCTTCGTGGCAGAGTCGTATTTGCTTTGCAGCAGCAACACCGTGGCGTCAGCTACCGGTTTGTCGGCACTGTCTACTACCTTCCCATAAATATGTCCCAAATTTGGGGCTGCCTGCCCCTTGCCCGGCGTCATGGCCGGAAATTGTGCCTCGAGTGCCATAAACCCGAGCAGACTAAATACTAAGGCTATCCATTTTTTCATGTCGTTTGATTATTTGGTCGTGCCCCTTGGCTGATTGAGACATAAAACTACTTCACGCCTAAGCCCCTGCGGGAACAAATGAGACAAGAGGAGGAAATGTTGCGACCAAAAACAACTTGGCGCTTGCTCTATTTACCCGTCTGACCGATGCGCTCGAGCAAGGCATCTTTATAATTGTCGCTGAGGGGAAGTTCGGTGGTTCCCAAATACACCAATCCCTTGCGAATGGAGGTTATTTGGGCCAGGGATACGATATAGGATTTGTGTATTCGGGCAAACTTTTTGGGTGGTAGTTTCTCTTCAATCACTTTCATGGGCATCCGGATGACCAACGGCTTGCCTTGGGTCAAATGAATTTTTATGTAATCCTTTAGCGCCTCAACCAGGACGATTTCATCGATGACTACCTTGACCAAGGAATAATCCGCATTCACAAAAAAGTATCCTGGCTCAGCGCTCTGATCTGCTCCGGGCAGTGTCGCAGGCTGGTTTTTCAATTTGAAAAACTCCCATGCCTTATTGCAAGCTTTCAGAAAACGATCAAAGGAGACGGGCTTGACTAGGTAATCGATAACATCCAGATTAAACCCTTCAAGCGCGTATTTTTCATAGGCCGTCAACAGGATCACCATGGGTTTGACGGCTAAGGACTGAATAAATTGAAGTCCCGTCAGTCCAGGCATTTGGATATCCAGAAAAATCAGGTCAACAGGTTCTCGCTGCATAACGCTCAGCGCCTCCATAGCGTTTCGGCATTTTGCACGCAATTGTAAAAAAGGAACCTGTCGGATATTGTCTTCCAGCAAATCCAGCGCCAACGGTTCATCGTCGACCGCTATACAGGTCAGTGTCATTGTAGTTTAATTTGAAGTGAAACGCTAAACCACCCATTCGACTTATCTATCGACAAGATATGTTTTTTGGGGTAAAGCAGGTCTAGCCTGCGAAAGACATTACTCAAGCCGATGCCCGAAGTCTTGTCTTTGATTTCCGTTGATTCACTTAGGTATTTATTCTTGACTTGAAAGTCAAGTAATCCCGCTGTTATACTCAGTCGGATATCAATTTCTGGCCGGTCAATCATGCCCGCCCCGTGTTTGAAGGCATTTTCAATGAATGGGATCAGCAGCATCGGCTCGATCAGATAGGGCAATTCACCCGAATTCATCTGCACATGCACACACATCTCCTGTCCAAAACGAAGTTTTTGCAGATCAATATAACTTTGGACGTATTCAATTTCCCGGGAAAGGGGAACTTTTTCCTCATCGGACTCATACAGCATGTATCGCATCAGACCCGATAACTTGATCAGGGAAGGCTCCAGTTTATCGGACTTGAGCCGGGCCATGGCTACCATGTTGTTCAAGACGTTGAACAAGAAATGCGGACTCACCTGGGAGCGCAAAAACGAAAGTTCGGTTTTCAGATTCTCATTTTCTTTCTCCTTGAGCATCTGGTCTGTCTTCACCTTGTCTGAGGCCAGCCGGTAAAACGTGCTTATGATCCATAGGAAAAAGAAAAAAATGGTTGGCGAAAGTACGCGCCAATGAAAAATGAATGCACGTCCTCGGTCAGGATCGAATAAAGAATAGGACAAGACACAGAATCCGAAGACGGAAACCAGAATCAGTGACACGTAGGGCCAGATCCTGTTTTTATATAGATATAGGGGGATGAACAACAGGGCATTCAGGTAAAACACCGCCACAGAGGCCAAAAATAATCCGACGTGACCGGTGTTGAAGACGGCTTGTTCCCAATCTATGGTCTTACCGTGCTCCCGGTTGGGGCCCAATGCGGGTAAGATCAATATCAGTAGCCAAGGTAATGCGTGAAATGCAATAACGGCCCATCTTGAAGTATACCATTGTTTGCGCATGGCGAAATCATTATGTAGCAAAGGTCAGCTACAACCCCCTGGCGCTACTAAAGATGCGACAAAACTCCCGTATTTCGAGACGAACCCGCAGGAACCGACGCCCAAAAAATCAAAAAGATGGTGTCGGGAAAGATCCTTGGCGCTATTTCGGCATGTCAAAAATCTTCGGATCCACGGGCTTATTGAATTCCACCTTGGTCACCGTAGACGTAAAGGAAAACTCGGGGCCATAATTGACCTGTAGAGAATAGGGAAGCACATAGCCAAAATCCGATTTTTTATAATTGGAAAAAATGCGGGTGACCATCAATTCCTGGCCCATCATGACGCCCTTCTGGGTAGTCTTCTTGATATAGAAGGTGGCTGGGTCGATATAATAAAAGTATTCCACACTATCTGGAGTGGTCACGCGAATCTTGTAGGCGCTGTCTTCTTGGCCCAGCAGCTCCAATTTATTGCCTCTTGCTGCATAATCATATAAAGGCCCGCCCACGAATATCAGCTCTTTGCCACTCTTGTATTGATCCGCATTCATGACTTCTGGCGTGGTCGCCCCGGCATAAGGATTGATGTCCCAACCGCCCTTGTCCGTGTAGCATTGAATAAGCGTTTGCCCATTAGCCTCCGATTCCAACTTATACCCCTTGCCATTCAGAACGGTAATTTTAGTGGAGGCGTCGCTACCCATAATCTGCATCGAACTCTCGTAATAGATTGATTTTATTTGTCCAATCCGGTCTTTGCCCCCAAGCGCGTCCAGGTGTTTATGGACAATATCGTCAACGGATTGTGCGCCCGCGTTCCAGGCCAGCAAAACCGCCGTTAGGGCGACTAGCGCATGTTTTGACATTTGCATGATGTATGTTATTTAAAGATGAAGGTATCTAGATATCCAACTTGGTCAAATAGCTCATCATTTGCCCCGCAAGCCAAGTCAAGCCGGTTCTTGCCGGCCCTCAATCACGAGCACCATCCAATTTTGACCCCTCGACCCTCGCACGGAAGTCCTCTTCTCCAACAGAAGCAACATCAGCAGGTCGCAGGGGAGGCTTTACCGCTTATCCCTACAGGCTAAATTCGTCCCTGATACCAAAGGTCCAACGAGCGCGACGAAATTCCCTTTTTTGTATGTCAAATGCACTGGGTGTTAAGAGGCTTTAACACAAAAACCCATCGATCACTATTCGCTTGCATAGGGTGAAT
Organism: uncultured Chitinophagaceae bacterium; assembly: GCA_963742225.1. Taxonomy (GTDB): domain Bacteria; phylum Bacteroidota; class Bacteroidia; order Chitinophagales; family Chitinophagaceae; genus Puia. The sequence goes on from CAVULD010000001.1 coordinate 240,154, forward strand.
ACCCGGCCTACATTTGTCCTGTCAAATAAAAATTTCCTATCCACTACAAAAATAAAAAATTATGAAAAAGACAATTTTCGCCGTCGCTTTAGTTCTTTCTTTGGGACTATCTGCATTCGCTGATGGAGACAAAAACATCAACTTCCAAACCAAACAATCTTTTTCGCAAGAATTTGCACAAGCTAGTAACGTTAGCTGGCAGACGCAAAAGGATCTGTCTGTGGCAAATTTTACGTACGACGGACAGATCATGCATGCGTATTACAATGACCAGGCCGAATTGGTGGCTTTAGTGCACAACGTACTTTCCGATCATCTGCCTATTTTCCTGTTCACCACCCTGAAAGGCAATTACTCCGACTATTGGATTTCTGCCCTTTCGGAAGTAGCCACCGAAGGCCAATCCAACTTCTATGCAACCTTGGAAAATGCCGACCAAATCATTACGTTGAAATCCGTCAATTCCACGGATTGGGTCATAAAATGCCGAGTTAAGAAGAACACCTTATAAACCTTCCCAGGCCAAATTTGCCAACCCTGCGCCCCGAGTGCAGGGTTTTTTTGCGCTTGCATGCTGTTCCAGGATTGGGCACCAAATCCTCCCAACCATTCCATGGCCCTCATAAGGTATGAATCAAATGCTGAGTTTACTCATGTACACTGCATCGGCAGATGCTGCTGCCAGCGTGGTGCCTGTAAATTTTTCCTGTTCCACGATATAGTATTGCATACCATTCTTAGCTGCCACTTGGCCAATCTTGGCAAAATCAATGGAGCCGGTCCCAAGGTCGCAGGAGGCGTCCATATTGGTCGGATCAGCATTCTTAAGCCTGTCTTTGAAATGACATAACCGAAACCGGTTAGGATATTTTTCGAGCCATTCCAGCGGATCGGAACCTGCGGTGACCACCCAATAGATATCCATCTCAAAATCCACGAGTGCCGGATCGGTATTAGCCATCATGATTTCCTGCGGTTTTACTCCATCTTGAACTTGGAAACTATACCAGTGATTGTGGTAGGCAAAGCGCAGGCCATTTTTCTTACAGATGGCCCCGCATTTATTGAATGTATCCGCCGCTGTTTTGTACCCATCCAAGGTCTTTTGTTTACCTAAATAGGGGCAAATCAGGTACTTCATGCCAATTGCTCCGGCCTGCGCAGCCTTTTGTTCGAATTGGCCGGCATCGTTGTTGATCCCGCAATGGGTGGACACGAAGCTCATGCCCAGCCCACTGATCGTTTTACTGAATTCGGTATTGGACATGCCCCAAAAAATTCCCTTTTGGCCTTCAAAACCCTCCACCTGCTTGTAGCCAAAGGAGGCGACTTGTTTTAAAGTGCCTGCAGGATCTGGCGCCATGACATCCTTTACCGTCCATAACTGAAGGCCATAGTCCTTCAATTTCTTAGCGTGCATTTCCTCAAATAATCCGCCGGCGCGAGCCCTGGAGGCGAATGCCCTGCCAGCCAGAGAAGTTAGGGCAAGGCCAGAAGCAAGCATCGTGCTGCTCTGTAAAAATTTTCTTCGATTGTACGACATAGCAATCTGTTTTACGAAGTGATGAATAAAAACCCAATGATCCATTCGGATACATAAGCTGGTGGAGGCACGCCGAAACCTGTTTCTCAGGTGGGGTCGCCTGGGGCTGCCTTAAACCCCCAATTCATAGGTACGCCTTGGACTTCAAAAAAGCCACCCAATATTCATATCCCTGTTGATTGAGGTGCAGCCCGTCAATGGTATACTCTTTTTTAAGTTTTCCGGATCCGTCATTGAACAGGGAATAGATATCGATAAAGGTGACTTTTGTTTCCAGGGCAACCTGTTTTAGCAATAGGTTGGTGGATACGACATGAGGATTTTTGTCGTAATGCTGGGGGAAACCGGGGATGTCCGGATTAACCGGCAGGATGCTTTCTAAGAATATGATCGTATTGGGGCTTTGCAATTGCACTTCGGTAATGATCTTCAGCAGATTGTTTGCAATGACCGGATCAGGAATATCCTTTCCAATATCATTAATCCCGATCAGAATGAACAATTTGGCCGGTCGCCTGATGACCACATCGTCCAGCCTTTTGAGGACCCCAAAGGTGATATCGCCGCTGATGCCCCGGTTAACCACGGTACTGTCACCCAATAATTTGGACCAACGCCCCATTTCAGTAATGCTGTTGCCCAAGAACATAACCCGGCCCGTGAGGACCGGCTCCTTTTGGAATATGGCGATCCGTTGAGGATAATAATTGGGGACAAACCCAACGGTATCGAAAAGCCGTTGATTCGTCACGGTCGTTTGGGACCGTGTCGAGGTAGGCCAGGCGAGCAGCCAACAGGGGAGCAGCGTAAGAACTCTAATCCAGCGGAACTTGTGCATGAGCAACAAAAAAGTTTCCAACAATCGAGCGACTACCAAAACCATCCTTTCACCTAATCAGGATACTAATTTAGTAATTCTTACGCCAACTAATTTTCTTTTCCCCAATACCCCTCTCGCGCCTGGATACGCAAGTCGTCCATCCGCTTGCGGTTCCGCAACCGAACTGCGGTCCTCCCAGCGGCTCCTGACAAGCCAGCGGAGAAAGTCGTCATTTTTTTTTACTTTGTGTGCCATATGAACAAACCCCTTCAAGTCGGTGTGGTTGGGTATGGCATAGCGGCGCAAGTCATGCATCTGCCATTCATTACGACCATGCAAGAATATAGCCTGCGGAGTATACTGGAACGTCATGACCATTATGCCCAGGACAAATACCCACAGGTCCGCCTGGTACGCACCATTGAAGAGATGGTGGCTGACGCAGATATCGATTTGATCGTCATCACTACGCCCAACGACACCCATTTCCCTTACGCGGAGGCAGCCTTGCGTGCGGGTAAACACGTCGTGCTAGAAAAGCCCTTTACCATCACCACCCGGGAAGCCATGGCCTTGGTCCAACTTTCTCACCAAACTGATCGCATACTCAGCGTATATCAAAACCGCAGGTACGTCAACGACTTTTTAACGATCAAGCAGATATTGCGCGAAAACCTGCTTGGCGAGATCGTGGAATTCGAGGGACATTACGACCGCTTCCGCCCGGATGCCAAAGCGGCGGCTTGGCGGGAAGAAAATAAGCCGGGCAGCGGGATATTATACGACCTGGGCGCCCACCTGATCGACCAGGCCTTGTATCTATTTGGCATTCCAAAGATGATTACTGCCGACGTGCGCAGGCAACGACCTCATGCCCGAATCGATGATTATTTTGACCTGCGACTGGACTATGGGTTTACAAAGATTATCCTTGAATCGGGTATGCTCGTCCGGGAACCAGGACCCAGGTATATGATACACGGCACCCGGGGGTCTTTCCTGAAGTATGGGGAAGACCCTCAGGAGGCGCTATTGCGAGCAGGGGCGCTACCGACTATTGCTGGATGGGGTGTCGAAGCACCGGACATGTGGGGATTGTTACATACGGAACTAGACGGCAAAATAATCCGGGAAAAATACCCATCCCTCCCAGGCAATTTTGGGTACTACTACCAAAATTTGTATAAGACCATTGCCCTGGGAGAGCCGCTATTAGAAAAGCCTGAACATGGTTACAACACCATTCGGATGATCGAGCTGGCCTTGGAAAGCAGCTTCAAAAAATGCACCCTCGAATGCAGCGGATTCCTGGATTCAGCATATCAATAGATTGCATCCGCGCAGGTCGCTGTTGTCCACCCTACCCACCACTTCGAAGCGCCCATCCCCAAAGACTTTGCCCGCGTCTTCTGTGGCGACGAAGGAGCAGGAATATACATTTGCCAGGTCGATCACATTGAGTACGCCTTCCCCCTGAACTCGGACGTCAAAGGGGTCATCTTCATCGCGTACCAAGACCCTCATCCATGGTGTCGGTTCAAAAATCCCTCCTCCCTGTGAATAGGCTTGAGATAATAGCTCCGTCATCCCATACTCGGAATGGATTTGGTCGAGCCCAAAGCGCTGGGTCAGTAACTCATGCACTTCGGCCCGCGTGATTTCAGGCCGCCTGCCTTTCATGCCTCCGGTCTCCATGACTATGGTGTGGGCAAGGTTCATCGGATAACGGTCGGCAAAATCAAGCAAAGCGAAGGTTACCCCGATCAAAATCGATTTTTTTTCCTCTTGTTCCAATTGTCGAAGCGTGGCAGCAAGCCGGTCGTGGTCATATAAGTAAACCCCGCTTTGGCTGTTTTGGCTGGCCTGAATCAAGGCCTGTACCATATATACCAGCGAAGAGCCGCTGCGCTCCAGGTAGCTGGGCAACATGCCCAGAATGACTTGCTCTGACACGGGTCCATAAAAGCCTTCAAAGCCCCGAGTAAAACTCCGCTCATACAGATCCAGTTGCCTGACCGCATGTCTGCTAGTAATGGAGCCCGTGGTACCGCTACTCTCAAAAACCACTTGCGGAACAAATTCTGAAGTCTTAATCAAATGCGTCTTAAAAAAACTTATCGGCAAAAAGGGGATCTGATGCAGGGAGCTTATTTGGTTAGGCTTTACTCCCAAGGCTTCCACGTAAGCTTGATACAGGGGGTTATGGGAGGATTGAAATTGGAAAATGTCCATTGCCAACTGGGTAAAATCCTGGTTTCCTACACTAAAAATTTTGTTGGCGAGGTCTGGTATCATCGATGGGTTGTCCCCTGAAGGCAAATGTAAAATAACTAAGCCAAAAAGCAACCTTGCGCCGCCTATCGCGTATTGCAATTACCCCCCTGTCCTCAGGGCTCGCTGCCCCGGGTGCTTACCGGTCAGGTTGGTGAACCAATTGTGAAAATACCTCGGATAGTAGCCCTTTTGGGTAAAAATTTGTAGGTTTGTATTCAATAGATAGCTCAATGAAAATCAGCTTTTTCCTCACGGGAGCCTTGGTACTACTCACCTTCGGGTGCAGTAAGAACCAAGCCGGCTCGACTCCGCAGATTAGCATCGAATCGATCAACACGGTAATCCCAGTGGGTGGTGAGCTGGATGCGACATTCAAATTCACGCAAAAAAGCGGCAATCTGAGCAATGGGACCTTTGTTGCCATCCGTAACCGCCTGAACCAGCAACAATTGCCCGAAGGCACGGGAAGCGCCGATACGCTAACCGGGCCCATTCCTACTTTCCCTAACAAGAGCAATGGAGAATTTGATTTTACCCTTCCATACTCCTATTTGAACGAGAGCACCACCGAAAACGACACCATCTTATTTAAGTTTGCCGTTGTTGACGCTAGCGGCAATAAAAGCGATACTATTACATCCCCGATTATCGTTATCCTCTACCAATAAGTGCCAATCACATTAGGCTACCGTGCTACGAAAAATATTTGATTTCTTTCTTTTCAGCAGCTTGTTCATTTCGTTGTGCGCTATATTGATGGTGCAGCAGACCTACCAAAATGTGCTTCATACCACAAGCTCTCAATATTTGATAGGGTTTGTTTTCTTTTCCACAGTTTGCAGTTACAATTTACATTGGTATTTGACCCCCCATTCGGTTTCTGCCTCTCGGCGAATTGCATGGGCTCAAAGCCATAAGGGCTGGCACTTGGTGTTGTTTTTGGTAGGCTTGCTTGGTGCGGCTATCTTTTTTTGGATGATCCGTCAACATTGGTTAGCCCTTGCCTTCGCTGGTGGCGTTACATTCTTGTACACCGCACCTAAATTACCCCAACGGGTGTTTCGTCGGCTAAAAAAAATTGCTATTGGCAAGACCATATTTCTGGCCTTTGTGTGGACTTATGTGACCACGGCCTTGCCTATCCTCGTCCCCGCTACCCCTTGGAAAATCGAATACCTGTGGTTTATTTTGGTCCGTTATTTTCTGATCTATTCCATATGCATCTTGTTTGATTACCGAGACCGAGAAGACGACAAGCACGATGGCATTCGCAGCATGATTACTTTATTTGATGAAAAGCAAATCAATTGGCTGTTTTTTCTCACGATGACCTTGTTTTTGGTCAGCACGCTGATGCTTAACCGATTTGGGTATAGTCCTGCCAATGTCTTTATCCTGCTATTACCGGGTCTATTGCTCCTGGGCCTATATTCTTATGCAAAGAAGAATTTTTCTGACTACCTCTATTATTTTGGCCTCGATGGGCTCATGGCACTTTCTTCCTTGCTCATGCTGTTGGGCAAGATTTAGCTACTTTTGGCCCTACAAATTCAACCCCATGGCCAAAAGTGCAAAATCGACCGGAAGGAAATCTTCCACCCTGACCAATCAATCTCTAGCCTTTTTAAAAAGTTACATCAACAACGCTTCGCCTGTAGGGTTTGAAACCAGCGGTCAACGCCTGTGGCTGGATTACCTCAAGCCCTTTGTAGACAGCTTCTTCACCGATCCGTATGGCACAGCAGTAGGTGTGCTAAACCCTAAAGCCGCATTTAAAGTAGTCATAGAAGCTCATGCGGACGAAATCAGTTGGTTCATTAATTATATCAGTGCTGACGGGCTACTGTACCTCAAACGCAATGGCGGTGTGGATCCGCAGGTGGCACCCGGTCAACGCGTGCTTATCCATGGGAAAAAAGGGCCCGTGAAAGCAGTATTCGGGTGGCCCGCCATCCACACCCGACAGGCCAATACCGAAGGCAAGGAGCCACAACCCAAGGTGGACAACCTTTTTTTAGATTGCGGGGCCAGGAATAAGAAAGAAATTGACGCCTTAGGCATCGGCATCGGGTCTGTGGTTACCTACCAGGAAGGTTTTGACGAGCTGTCCAACGATTATTACGTGGGTCGCGCCTTCGATAACCGCATCGGCGGTTTTATGATTGCAGAAGTTGCCCGGTTGTTAAAAGAAAAGCATAAGACCTTACCTTATGGATTATACGTGGTCAATGCCGTCCAGGAGGAAATTGGCCTGCGGGGCGCCGAAATGATTGCCCGCCGCATAAAGCCGGATGTGGCCATCATTACCGATGTCACGCACGATACCGCCACGCCCATGATCAGCAAGATTATAGAAGGAGATATCACTTGTGGCAAAGGCCCCGCCCTGGCTTTTGGGCCGGCCGTGCACAACAAACTTTTGACCTTGGTACAGGAAACAGCGACAAAGCATCGCATACCCATGCAGCTGAGAACCGTTTCCCGCAGCACGGGAACGGATACCGATTCGTTTGCCTACGCCAATGAAGGTTGCCCTTCGGTGCTGATTTCTATCCCGTTGCGCTATATGCACACGACCGTTGAAATGCTGCACAAAAACGATATTGAGCAAACCATTCGACTCATGTATGAAACCCTGCTGGCCTTGAGTCCAAAGACCAACCTAAGTTACCTGTAGGTGCGCTGTTGTGGTGTTCGAATTGGAGGGCTGGGTTTGTGCTAATCGATTCCAAACCCTACCCTGTATCTTTAGGACGGAATCGGAAGTATTCTATCTAACAATAAACCCTTGCTATATTATGATTCGCAATGATTGGACCGAAGAGGAAATCCAGGCCATTTATGAGATGCCGTTGTTGGAACTTATTCACCGGGCGGCGTGTGTACACCACGAATATAACGACACAGCTGAAGTGCAGGTCTGCACCCTGCTGTCGATCAAGACCGGAGGCTGTGCGGAGGATTGTGCCTATTGCCCGCAGGCGGCCCGCTATCAGACGGACGTCACCCCCCAGGCCCTTATGAAATCCGAGGAGGTGCTCCAGTTTGCCAAGCAGGCCCAACAGGCGGGATCCACCCGGTTTTGCATGGGAGCCGCTTGGCGCGAGGTTCGTGACAACCGCGATTTTGACCGCGTGCTGGATATGGTGCGCCAAGTCAATGAGCTGGGCATGGAGGTCTGCTGCACCCTGGGGATGCTAAGTGAGCATCAAGCAAAAAGACTGGCCCAAGCGGGTCTATATGCCTACAACCACAACCTGGATACGTCTTCGGAATATTACCAGGAAATCATCACTACCCGGACGTTCCAAGACAGGCTGGACACCCTGGAGCAAGTCCGTAAAGCAGGCATAACAGTTTGTTGTGGGGGTATTATCGGCCTCGGGGAGAAACACCAGGATCGGGTAAAAATGTTGCATACGCTCAGCACCTTACCCTCCCATCCGGAGAGCGTACCAATAAACGCCTTAGTCACCGTCAAAGGGACCCCCCTGCAAGACAATCCCAAGGTGGATATCTGGGATATGGTCAGAATGATCGCCACCGCTCGCATCCTCATGCCGGCTACCATGGTGCGACTGAGTGCGGGGCGCGTGGAAATGAGCCCATCCGAGCAAGCCCTCTGTTTCATGGCCGGTGCCAATTCCATTTTTGCGGGAGAAAAACTCCTGACCACCTCCAACCCATCGGTGGAGCAGGACCACGTAATGTTCCAGACACTGGGCCTCAGGCCTAGGGAAGCCTTTAAGGCGGAAAGGCAATTTGCTGGTTGACGGCTGGTCTGCATAAAAAAAAATTCCTCCCTAGACAGGGAGGAATTTTTTTTAACCCTTAAAACAACCAACATGAAAAATTTGCTGCAATGCAAATATTCAACAGCTAGGGTTATCAAATAGTTTGCTAACGAATTGTGAAATCAAATTGGTGCATTCGCGGCTCACACCAGGGCCAAGTCCAATACCTGCTGCATGGTCCTAACGTAGTGGAATTTAAGCCCTTTGATGAAAGACGAATCAATCTCCCCGATGTCTTTTTCATTTTGCCAGCAAAGAATGATTTCCTTGAGGCCTGCCCGTTTGGCTGCCAGGACTTTCTCCTTGATGCCCCCGACGGGTAAAACCTGGCCGCGTAGAGTGATTTCTCCAGTCATGGCCAGATAGGGTTTGACTCGTTTAAGCGTTAAGGCCGAGGCAATGGAACTCATCATCGTCACACCTGCACTGGGCCCATCCTTGGGAACAGCCCCCTCCGGCACGTGCACGTGGAGCGTCTTTTTGAGAAATATGTCCGGATCAATATCGTATTTGCGTGCATTGGACTGCAGGTAGGTGAGGGCCGTGGTCGCGCTTTCTTTCATGACGTTGCCCAGATTGCCGGTAAGCTTCAAATCACCTTTGCCATCACTGAGGCTCGTTTCAACGAAAAGAATGTCTCCTCCCACATAGGTCCAGGCCAACCCGACTGCCACACCAGGCATATTGGCGACTTTGTAAATATCGTTACTGTACCGAGACTTCCCGAGGACCTTTTCCACGTCCCCATTGGAAAAGGTCGGTTTTAATTTATCCTTTAAGGCAAATTCCTTTGCTTCGTAGCGCATGATCGAAGCCAGTTGCCTATCCAACTCACGCACTCCACTTTCGCGGGTGTATTCCTTAATCACTTTTTGTAGTACCTGATCGCTTATCTTAAATTGCAGATTCTTGAGTCCATGCGCTTCTTTCTGCTTGGGAACCAAGTGGCGCTGGGCAATTTCCACTTTTTCTTCGATGGCATACCCACTCAGGTCAATGATCTCCAGTCGGTCACGAAGTGCGGGCTGAATGTGGTTGACGTCGTTGGCGGTCGCCACGAACAATACCTTACTCAAGTCGTATTCCATCTCCAGGTAGTTGTCGTAAAACGTGTGGTTTTGCTCCGGATCCAGCACTTCCAGCAGGGCTGAAGATGGATCGCCTCGAAAATCGGCACCTACTTTATCAATTTCGTCCAGGATCATTACCGGGTTGGAGGATTTGACTTTTCGGATGGATTGCAATATCCGTCCGGGCATAGCACCTATGTAAGTCTTGCGGTGGCCCCGGATTTCGCTTTCGTCATGCAACCCTCCCAAACTGATGCGCACGTATTTTCTGCCGATGGCATTGGCAATGCTGCGCCCGAGCGAAGTCTTGCCGATGCCCGGAGGGCCCACAAAACACAAAATCGGGCTCTTCATATCTCCTTTCAACTTTAAGACAGCTAGGTATTCAAGGATCCTTTCCTTGACTTTATCCATGCCATAGTGGTCATGATCGAGGACCTTCTTGGCCTTTTTGAGGTCGTAGGAATCCTCCGTATAGTTCTGCCAGGGCAAATCCAGCATGAGATCCAAGTGGTTGTAAACCACAGAAAAATCCGGTGTACTGGGATGCATTCGCTCCAATTTTTCAATACCCTTCTTGAACAATTCCTTGGCAGTTACCGGCCATTTTTTGGCCTCTCCCTTCTTAACCATTTCCCGTATTTCCCGTTCGTTGGTATCACCGCCCAGTTCATCTTTGATACTCTTTAATTGCTGTTGCAAAAAATATTCCCGCTGCTGTTTATCCAGCTCCGTTTTCGTCTTATTGGTGAGTTTGTTTTTCAATTCCGCAAACTGCAATTCGCGTTGCAGCAACTGCATGAGTAAATCCGCCCGGGATTTAATATGATGAAGCTGCAGCAATTGCTGCTTTTCGTGCAGTTCAGTATTTAGATTGCTGGAAATGAAGTGGATAAGAAAAGATGGATTTTCGATATTCTTTAAAATGATGGAGGCTTCCGAGGGAATATTCGGGGACAATTGGATGATCTGAGCGGCCAGATCTTTAATATTGGACACATAAGCCTCAAAATCTTGATCCTTGGGCGCTTCTTCTTCCTGCAACAATACTACCTGGGCTTTAAAATATGGATCATCGGAGGTCACGGCCCCCACCTTAAAACGCCGTTTTCCCTGCAGGATCACGGTAGTGCCTCCATCCGGCATCTTGATCATTTTAATGATTCGCGCCACCGTCCCCACGTCTTCCAAGTCCTTAATGGCAGGGTCTTCAATATTGGAGTCCTTTTGCGCTAAAACACCGATCAATTTGTCGGCCTTGTAGGCGTCGTTGACTGCCCGGATACTCTTATCCCGGCCTACGGTAATGGGCAACACCACTCCCGGAAACAGTACGGTATTACGAAGGGGTAAAACGGGCAGTTCCGTGGGCAGTTCAATATCGGTCAGATTCTCGTTATCGCTTTCGTTCAGTGGAATGATGGGCATAAAATCCATCTCATCTTCAGATCGCAGGAAAAAATTCGTTTCTTTCATAATTGGTATTCAGTGACAAAATAACACCTCTTGGGGGAAAATCCTACCTTTTGCAGGCGAAATGTATATGGGTCAATATTGGTGCCGATTCTCGCCATGGGGCGCTCTTGGCAGGTTTTTGGAGAAATGCAAATCAAGGAGTTGTGGCCTTGGACCAGTCGTTACAAACAGGCCCCTCGCGAAGCGCTCGAGGGGCCTTGGTTTCTGATGAGGTAATGCTTAAATGATACGAAATCCTGCAACCAGTTGTAACCCTTGGCCTCTCCATTGATCTGGATTACCAAGCGCATTGAGGTTGTTGAAATTGTTGATTTGTACGAAATATCGCGCACCTAGGCGAAATCTGCCCAGGTTAACTTGCGCTCCAACCACTCCGGAAATGGCCCCACTCTTAAACGCGTCCACGCTATTGGCAAAAAGTGTCGCGTTGTAATTCATCAAGATCCCGAATTGAGGCCCAATCAAAAAGGTCAGTAGGGGCATTGGCCGGTAAGATAGTAAAACGGGAATGTTGAGGTAATTGAAGGTGACATTCTGTCCACTCACCCCCTCATATATCAGATTAAAATTATTTGTCGTGGTGCCCTTGGTCTGGCTCCAGACCAGTTCAGGCTGGAGTCCCCATTTTTTGCTGATGTTGAGCTCGGCGAATGCCCCTGCGAAATAACAGAGTGAGAATTTCTGGTCAAAGGAAATACCGCTTATTTGTGTAAAATTTGCTCCGCCCTCCGCGCCTATATGAATGCTCTGGGCCTTTGCCTGGGTCCCACAGAGGATTAATAGGGCTAGAGAGCCGACGACCAACTTTGTTTTCATACTTATTGATTTGGGTTAAAATTCGAACTCAAATATATTTTTAAGTTGTAACGCGCGGCAAATAAATCTGTTAAAATACTTTAACGACTCGTTAATATTTTTATGGTGCGCCTGCTTAAAAATTTAGTCCCGCTGAAATGGCAGTGATAAATTGAAATCTTTTTTCGTTCGTATCGGCTAGGTAGTTATCCAAGATAAGCTGGGGCTGCAAGAAGAATTGGTGAATGGAATAATCGCCCGTCAAAATAAAAGTCCAGGAGCGAAGCTCAAAGGAATTCATAGTGGCCGAATTGCTTTCACTACCCAACATAAAATTATTGATGACGTGCGGATCGAGTGCGTAGGTAGTATTAAACCCGAAATTTTGAGTTCCGCTGCCCACTATAAGCATGGGACTGATCATCAGGCATCCATCCTGAGACAACGCATGCATCAGCAAAAAATCGTGTTTCAGCGAAAGGGAAAGCGCATAATCTCGCACCGCATGAGACGTTGTGGGCTGGCCGAAATCTCCGTGCAGGCGAAATGCCTGTTGCGCATCGATCTCCGCGAGCCGCAGGCTATATTGCTTTTGCGAGCCCAGGGCATAACCGAATGCAACAGAAGGTTCCAGCCACCATTTCTTCACGGTAAACCACCCGTACCATTCGTTATTCAAGGGAGTGGTGTAAAATGGAAGCGAGTTTTTAGTAAAATAGTGCGTATAGCCAAATCCGGCAGACACTACGTTGCTTTTAAGGTAAGCATAGGACGGGCTCAAAGCCAATTGGTAAAAATCAAGCGAACGGTGATTATCCAGGCCAAATCCACTCGCCGACAGGCCAAAGCCGCTGCGATGATAATACGAAACTGAAGGCGAAATGGCCAAATGGCCCGATGCTTGCAGATAGGCCGATTTGTTGGTGTTGAAGTCGTAATAGCCGTTGGCGGCCGTCAAGCTGACGCTGAAAAAACTCTTTTCCTTGTAGTAAAAGTCCAAAAAATCATTCAGATCCTTGGCCAGGGAATCCAGGGATTTGCGCTCGTAGCTGCTCAGCAATGAATCGACCGTAACATTTTGCCCCCGCGCACACGGAGTACTTCCCAAAGCAGCCAGCACGGTCAGCAAACAAGCAAAACAGGGTCCTTTCATACAGGTCAGTTGGGATCCATAAATCGAATTATGACAGAAAATATTATAAAAAGTTTAACTACAACGCAGTTCGATAACACTAATTTCCGGTAGAATCCCCACACGGCCAGGGTACCCAATGAATCCATACCCTCGATTCACATACAATTTCTGCGTCCCTTCTTCATATAGGCCTGCCCATTGCTTGTACACATATTGAACTGGGCTCCATTTAAACCCCGGAATTTCCAAGCCAAATTGCATGCCATGGGTATGGCCAGCTAGGGTCAGGTCAATATCCGGATATTTAGGTCGGACTTCGGCATCCCAATGGCTAGGATCATGGCTCATGAGTATCTTGAACGGGTAGTTTTGAGTTCCCGGATAGGCCAGGCTCATTTTACCATGCTTGGGAAACCGGGCTTTTGCGCTCCAGTTCTCCACTCCGAGCAACGCGATTTGGTCACCATTTCTTTCCAGCAGCACGTGTTCGTTCATCAGCAGACGCCACCCCATTTGGGTCTGCATAGCCTTGAGGCGCTCCAGGTTGGCCTTTTTTGCCTCATCGGAATCCCAATGTACGTAGTCTCCATAGTCGTGGTTGCCCAATGTCGAAAATACCCCCATGGGGGCCTTGAGTTGGCTGAACACATCTAGATAATCAGCCATTTCTTCCGCCTTGGAATTGACTAGGTCACCGGTGAATAAAATGAGGTCTGGCTTTTCTCCCAAAATGCGCTCGACGCCTTTGAGCACGGCCTGCTTATTGGTGAAACTCCCCGAATGAATATCTGATATCTGTATGATTTTTAGGCCATTAAACGATTTCGGAAGGTTCTTAAAGGCCATTTTCATGCGGCGAATCCGGTAATTGTATTTGTTGCTAAATCCATACACCAAGGTAGAAAATAGGCCGCCGCCAATACCCAGACCGAGCCAGCTTAAGAATATCGAACGAGTTACGCCTTCGGATTCCAGGTTTTCGCCTTCCGTATTACGGAAAAACAACTTGCCACTTGCCCATTGGATGACCCTTCGGATGTCATCCAACAGGAAAAAGACGGAAGCAACCAGCTTCGCGAAAAAAAGGCCGATGATGGTGGCAAAAAGATAGGTGCGCAGGTTCTTGGGCCAGGAATCAATATCGATCACTTGCAACAAAGCCAGCAGGACCAATGCCGTGGCGGAAGCGGCCCAGTACAAAGTGAAAATAACCAGCTTGGTCTTGGGCGTGGCACCCTGGCTGACCAGCTTGACCACCTGAAATACATACAAATCAAGCAGCACCATGACCGCCATGACTATCCAGATGAACCCCAAATTACGCATGAGTAAAGTTTTGAAAAACTGAATTAGAACGCCAAAAATTCATCCAATTGCTCCCCGATCAATCGAATGGTCTCCGGGTCAACGATTCGGCCGTCGGGGTCAAAAAGCTTGTCTACAACCGAAATGGGCAACTTGTTGGGGTAGACGACCATGCGTAAATAATGCAAAATGCCGGTCAAGTGTTCCATGCCGCGCAGGTTTCCTGCCCTACCCGTGGATACCCCGGTCAACAGCGCCTTTTTGCCAGCCCAGGTTTTGGAGATATCCGAAATATCGAACAAGGACTTTAGTACGCCAGGTATGCTGCCGTTATACTCCGGGGAAATAAAGATAATCTTCTTGGCGGGTATCAGGATTTCTGTTTCAATTTGTTCATAGGCAGGGTTACGCAGACCGAGATCCAGTCCCTCCAAGGAAAGGATCTTCGATTCAATCCCCCGTTCGGCCAAGGCACGTTGATATGCGCGGGAAACCTTTATAGTATAACTATCGGCCCGGTTGGTTCCTGATATGATCAAGTACATGATGGTTACTTAACGTCTGAGGGGAATGAATGTTCCGGCAATTTATGACGAAGGCGTATTTTTGCCAACCAGGGCCCGCAGGGATCGATTGGGCAATGATCTGAGCGTTATGGCTGGGAAGAATCCCATTTCGAGAGGATTTCCAAACAAGGCCAAGGCCTTTGGGCAAAACTAAATTTTGCTAATTTATCAATTGGAGACATCTTTACTGAAATCGAAGGCAGTCGCAGACTGACGATTACCCATAATTGAAAACCACTAAATTAAAATACGCTGAGGGGGTACGGGATATGGCTAGAACTATCGGGGTGGCAAATCAAAAAGGCGGCGTGGGAAAGACTACCTCCGCCATCAACCTGGCCGCGAGCTTGGCGGTGCTGGAATTCAAGACGCTCTTGGTTGACGCGGACCCACAGGCCAATAGTACCACAGGCCTGGGATTTGATTTACACAACATTACCCAAAGCTTGTATGATTGCATGGTTAACCATGTCGACGCTAGCGACGTGATCTTGAAGTCTGACATTCCTAACCTGGAAGTTCTTCCTTCCCATATTGACCTGGTGGGTGCGGAAATCGAAATGATCAACTACCCCAACCGGGAAAGTGTTTTAAAGGCCATCCTCGAACCAGTCAAAAATGACTACGATTTCATCATCATCGATTGTTCACCATCCTTGGGGTTAATTACGGTCAATGCACTTACGGCCGCAGATTCCGTGATTGTCCCGGTACAAACTGAGTTTTTTGCGCTGGAGGGATTGGGCAAACTGCTCAATACAGTCAAAATCGTACAAAGTCGGCTGAATACGAATCTGGCCATCGAAGGCATTTTGATGACAATGTACGATGGTCGTTTGCGGCTATGCAATCAGGTGGTTAGCGAAGTGCGTAAACATTTTGACGAAATTGTATTTAATACCATCATCCACCGGAATTCCAAAATAAGCGAAGCACCGAGCGTAGGCAAACCGGTCATTCTCTACGACGCCTACTCCAAAGGAGCAGTCAATTACCTCAACCTGGCTAAGGAAGTACTCCAGAAGAACAATATGACCAAAATAAAGCAGGAAGAACGAATTTTGGAATAGACCGGTCCGAGGGCCCAAGGCGAGGCGGAAAGTCCTGCCGCGCGACTAGCTGCCATCGTCTCCCCCATTAAAATGCCATCATGTCAACGCCAAACAAAAAAGATAAAGAAGCCTTGGGAAAAGGCATCCGTTCCCTGCTTCAAAGTATCGACACGGATTTAAAGACCACCTCCGGAGAGCTGAAAAATTCGGTTATGGAGGCCGTTACAGGGATTTTGCGTATCCCCTTAGACCAGATTGACACCAATCCTAAACAACCCCGACACGATTTTGATGCCCAGTCTCTCCAAGAGTTGGCCAGTTCCATTAAGCTACATGATATTATTCAACCGGTTACTGTATCCAAATTGCCCACCGGCAGATACCGACTGGTTTCTGGCGAACGTCGCCTGCGGGCCGCTCGCATAGCTGGATTGAAAGATATACCCTCCTATGTGCGGCAGGCTAATGATGCGCAACTCCTCGAGCTTGCTTTGCTGGAGAACCTCCAGCGCGAAGACCTCAATGCCATGGAAATTGCCCTGAGTTACAAGCGGATGATGGATGATTTGAACTACACCCAGGAACAAGTAGCCGAACGTATGGGTAAGGAGCGCAGTACGGTCGCTAATTATACCCGCCTGCTTAAACTACCTCCCGATATTCAAGTGGCAGTGCGCAGTAACCAACTCACCATGGGCCATGCCCGTGCGCTGATTAATGTCGATACGGTGGATAAGCAGCTGTACCTGTTTGGTGAAATCAAAAATAAAGGGTTATCCGTGCGACAAACCGAAGAACTTGTGCGCAGGCTGTATAAAGGCCAGTCTGCTGTTAAAAAATCGGTAAAACCCTCACTACCAGCGTCTTTTAAGAAAATTGAAGATAATTTAGCCTCGCATTTCAGCACCCGGGTAAAGCTGACCCACAACAAAAAAGGAAATGGGTCCATTGCTATTGAGTATTATTCCATCGAGGAGCTCAATAAAATCTTGGACCAGCTGGGTGTTTCTGTTCATTAAAGGTTTTCGTTGAAAATGGTAAGGTATCTTTTTATCTTGATCGGACTTTTCCTACTGCATACTTCGGCCTGGTCGCAACAAAAAAATACGCCTGAAGCAATATCCGATTCTGCCGCCGAGGCCAATGCAGCACATGCCAAAACTATCGACTCGCTGAAGGCTAGGAGGGACTCTATTTACCGGCTGGAGTCAGTTAACCCCCATCGGGCGGCCCTATATTCAGCCATTTTGCCAGGGGCGGGCCAGGTGTACAACAAAAAATACTGGAAAGTCCCGCTGGTCTATGCGGCACTGGGTATCCCAGCCTACCTCTACTTTTACTACAAGCATTGGTATCAGAAAACACAATATGCCTTATCCGTGGTCGTGAATGGAAGCGGGGGTAATCCAGATAGTCTGGCAGGGGTAGATCCTAAGCTAGTTCCCTTCGTCCAGGCCAATGATGCCAACGATTTGATTGATTATCGTAATGAATTTCGCCAATGGCAGGACTATTCCTTGCTATTTTTCCTCCTGTTCTATGGACTCAATATCGTGGATGCAACCGTGGACGCACACTTGAAGGGTTTTAATGTGACCAATGACCTGAGCCTGAAAATAAAACCTGTCTTCATGACCGGCACCAACGCTCCTGGAATCAGTTTCGTTTTTGACCTGCACAAGGGCAAACCCAAACTTATCGACCTTGCCAACTAGAGATCCAGTAATTTCTTTGCTTGCTTGGCTGTTTGTCCTAATTTTCCCTCCCAAAGATTAGCACCCTAAACTGTAAGGGAAAGCCAAATAACAAAATACGTCAACCATGAATATTGCATTGATTGGCTATGGCAAGATGGGCAAAGCTATCGAGCAGATTGCTTTGGCCAAGGGTCATCGGATAACCCTAAAAATCGATCTGGATAACCTAGGTGAGATGAACCGCTCGCATCTATCCAAGGCCGATGTGGCCATCGAATTCACCGGACCCGGCAGTGCCTTTGATAATGTAATGAGCTGTTTGGAAGCTGGCATCCCAACCGTAAGTGGGTCTACCGGCTGGCTTGATAAGCTGGACCTAGCCAAAACCTATTGTCGGGCTCATGCAGGAAGCCTGATTTGGACCAGCAATTTCAGTGTGGGCGTAAATATCTTCTTTGAAATCAACAAAAAACTGGCAGCACTTATGGCCACGCACTCCGATTACCGCGTATCCATGGTCGAAGTCCACCACACACAAAAAAAGGATGCCCCCAGTGGAACGGCCATTAGCTTGGCGGAGCAGATCTTGCAGATCATTCCAGACAAGAAGAAGTGGGTCAATCGAGCCACGACGCAGCCTGATGAATTAGAAATCCTAAGTGAACGCATCGATCCGGCGCCAGGCACCCATAAGGTAAAGTACAGTTCTGAGGTTGACGATATCGAGATCATCCACACAGCTTTAAGCCGAACAGGTTTTGCGTCGGGGGCCATACTGGCTGCCGAGTATATTCGCGATAAAAAGGGAGTTTTCTCCATGAAAGACGTCTTGGGTTTTTAAATTCGGACTATCCCAATCCATCCCATTTTGGTACCTAGAAAAAAATTACCTTGCGGTGTTAATAAACAGTGAATGCTCTCCAAAAAATCACAATACGCGTTTCAAGCCCTGATGTATCTGGCAGAAAAAAACCGAGAAGAGCCGGTACTGATTGCAGAAATTTCAAAGAAGAAAAAAATTCCGCTCAAATTCCTGGAGAATATCCTATTGGAATTAAGGAAGGCCGGTATCCTGGAGAGTAAGAAGGGAAAGGGAGGAGGCTATTATTTTGCCAAGAATCCCAAGGATGTACCCTTGGCCACGATCATTCGCTTGATCGACGGACCCATTGCTTTACTCCCTTGTGTAAGCCTCTATTTTTATGAAAAATGCCGCAACTGTGATGAGAAGCATTGCGGGTTGCACGAGGTCATGATCCAAGTTCGGGATGCCAACCTCAAAATTCTAGAAAAAAGGACCATTGCCGACCTGGCTAAACATTAAAGGCGCTCCAGAGAAGAACTTTCCGGTGCATCTCCCAGACACGGCCGGATGACTAAGGCCAAGGATTGCGCCCAGCTTCGATACGCTACCGCAGAATAATGGAGCCCGTCGGGTGCGAGCCAGGAGGGATCTACCCCATGGAGTCGGGTCTGGGTGGTAACGTCCACATAATTTACCCGGTATTGCGTAGAAAAAGTGCGGTTAATTTGATTAAAGGCCGCAATTTGTTTTTCTATCCAGGCCGTTTTTCCCGTGGCTTGTCCGAAAGGAGTCTTGGAATAATCGGGAATCGACAGCACAAAAACCCTTGACGCGCGATTTGCGGCCAACCCAATGGCTTGGTCCAGCAGGGCACTGAACTCCTGCGTATACTGCCCCAAGCCCAAACCTTGGTATTGATTATTCACCCCGATAAGCAAGCTTACAACATCATATTTCGCGGACCGGATTGCGCTCTGACTAAGCGCGCTCAACAAATCCGCTGTTGTCCAGCCAGTCTTGGCCAGGATGACTGGATCGGAGAAGCTGAAAGATTCCGTGTTGAGAAGCTGCACAGTCTGCGCAGGATAGCTGTCCTTCATCAAGAGGGCCTCCCCGATTGTATACGAATCTCCGAGAGCTAGATAGGTCCTCATACTGTAAGTATTCGAGTCCAGGACGTCCCTTTCATACGGATTGCTGGACGCATTCCAATAAGAAAAACCTGTCCGCATTGCTGCCGGACAGGTTTTTCATTTTCATCCATTCACCTACAAGGTGAAAACGCATGTCGATCCAATTAGTAATCCATGCCACCCATACCAGGAGCACCACCAGGATGTGCATGAGCTTCTTCTTTCTTAGGTTTATCTGCAACGACGCATTCTGTCGTGAGCAGCATGCCTGCAATGGAAGCCGCATTTTCCAGGGCAATACGAGTAACCTTGGTAGGATCAATGACTCCAGCCTTATATAAATTTTCGAACACTTCGGTGCGTGCATTGAAGCCATAGTCCGCTTTCCCTTCTTTTACTTTTTGTACCACGATACTACCTTCGATGCCGCAATTGCTCACGATGATGCGAATGGGCTCTTCCAGTGCGCGTTTAACAATAGTAATGCCGGTGGATTCGTCCTCGTTGGATCCTTTGAGTTTCTCCAAGCCTTCGATAGCCCGAATGTAGGCCACGCCGCCACCAGGCACGATACCTTCTTCCACAGCTGCACGAGTCGCATGGAGTGCATCGTCCACACGGTCCTTCTTCTCCTTCATTTCCACCTCGGTTGCAGCACCCACGTACAGAACGGCAACACCACCACTCAGCTTGGCCAGGCGTTCCTGGAGCTTTTCTTTGTCATAATCCGAAGTCGTTACTTCAATTTGCGCTTTGATTTGATTGATCCGAGCCGTGATATCGTCTTTTTTTCCTTTGCCTCCAACGACCGTAGTGTTATCCTTGTCGATGGTAACCGAAGAAGCAGTACCCAAGTAAGTCAGGTCAGCATTCTCAAGTTTGTAGCCTTGTTCTTCACTGATCACAGTTCCTTTGGTCAGAATGGCAATATCCTGCAGCATTTCCTTGCGACGATCGCCAAATCCCGGGGCCTTCACAGCGGCCACTTTCAGGGTGCCACGAAGCTTATTAACCACCAAGGTAGCGAGTGCCTCGCCTTCCAGATCCTCGGCTATAATCAGCAGCGGACGTCCACTCTGAGCAACCTTCTCCAGAATATGGAGGATGTCCTTCATTGCGGAAATCTTCTTATCATAAATCAAGATATATGGATTCTCCAGTTCAGCTTCCATTTTTTCGCTATTAGTCACGAAATAGGGGGAGATATAGCCTCGGTCAAATTGCATGCCTTCCACCACGTCCACGGTGGTGTCGGTACCCTTGGCTTCTTCAACCGTGATGACGCCTTCCTTACCTACTTTGCTAAATGCCTCAGCGATAAGTTTCCCGATGGTTTCATCGTTGTTGGCGGAAATGGATGCCACCTGTTGAATTTTTTTCCCGTCATTGCCAATGGTTTGTGATTGCTTCTTGAGGTGATCCACCACGGATACTACGGCCTTTTCAATACCTCTTTTCAAATCCATGGGGTTTGCTCCAGCGGCAACATTCTTCAACCCTTCACTGATGATGGATTGCGCCAGTACGGTAGCCGTAGTGGTTCCGTCGCCAGCTATATCAGCCGTTTTGGAAGCTACTTCCTTCACCATTTGTGCGCCCATGTTCTCGATGGGGTCTTCCAGTTCAATTTCCTTGGCTACCGTCACACCGTCTTTAGTGATGGAGGGGGCACCAAATTTTTTCTCCAGAACGACGTTTCTACCCTTAGGTCCCAGGGTTACTTTGACCGCGTTGGCCAAAATATCCACGCCTTTTTTCATCTTATTTCTTGCTTCGATATCGAAGAAAAGTTGTTTTGCCATAAGTTAATTTTTTACCTCCCCATCCGGTCTCAAACGGATTGGCGGGAGTACGTTTAGAAATGAATTATTTGAGTGTGTTGCGCAGCAGAACCCAGCTAGGCGGGTTATACGATTGCTAAAATATCCGATTCTCTCATGATAAGAAAATCATCCCCTTCGATTTGAATTTCGGTTCCCGAGTATTTACCGTACAGAACGGTATCTCCGATCTTAACCGTAACAGGCTCATCTTTCTTGCCTGGACCGGCAGCAACGACGGTTCCACGTTGGGGCTTTTCTTTTGCCGTATCCGGAATGATGATTCCACCGGCCGTTTTTTCTTCAGCAGGAGCCGGTTTGACTATTACCCTGTCGTGCAACGGGGTAACGCTTAACTTTTTAGCCATAATTGTATAGATTTTAATTTATAAAATAAATGCGTGGTTCCTACAGAACGATTGGGTGTTGGTTCCGTACCAATTCCATACCAAATACCAAAAAGCTAGGAATTTTGAACAGTTGGCAGGTCCAGGTGCTGGTTGACAGCTTATTATTGGCAGTCTGGGTTGATTTTAGAAAAATATGTGCCAAATTTACATTCCCGTTTTTAGGGTCTGGTCCCCCGAGTCGGCCTGAACAGGCCCAGTTTCGGGTCCCTTACCGGCCCTGGGGTCCATGCCGTCCGATGGACTTGTGGAGGTCTCCAAGGCCATCCTCCAACCAAGGGGCTCCCAGCCACTATAGCCGCACTCCCTGGCCGATGGCAAAAACACCTATCTTCGCAGCCTCAAACAAGTTCTTACCAGATGATCAGCAGGAGAAATGTCCGGGTAAAAGTGATGCAAACCCTCTATACGCTGGATGCCCAGGACCAACCGATCCACCTCGGCGAAGCCACCCGGATACTGCAAAAGCATTTTGATCAATCGAGGCAGCTATTGGTGTATTTGATTTATTTTCTCTGCGAGTTGGCACGTTATGCCGAAACGGATTCCTTGGTTCGCTCCTCCAAACACTTACCCAACGAGCAGGACCGCAATGTGAATACCAAGCTGGTAGGAAACGAATTACTTTGGAAGATCCTGGATCTAGAAACATTTAAGCAGGCTGTCCACCACGATAAGCCTGCGTTACTTAAAAATCAGGACTTGATCCGCAAATTGTATCACGAATTAGTGGCCACAGAAGAATATCAAAATTATATCGCCGAGGGAAGCCGAGACAAAAAAGCAGAAAAGGACATTCTCCTGTTTATATTCAACGACCTGATGCTAGCCAACGAAGACTTTGAGAGCTACATGGAAGATATTTTCACCAACTGGGACGATGACGCTGAAATGATGAGTAAGCTTTTACCCGTTTTTTTAGCCAAGCCGCAATCCATCAATTTCCAACAATTACTGAGCCCGGAAAAATGGGAATTTGCCAAGGGATTACTTCAAACAGTGATGGAGAAAAAAGAGATTACCAAAGGGCTTATTGCTCCCAAATTGAAAAACTGGGACCCCGAAAGAATCGCGATGCTGGACATGATTTTGATGGAAATGGGGGTTTGCGAATTTCTGTATTTCGAGACCATCCCACCCAAAGTAACCATCAACGAATACATCGATTTAGCTAAAAATTACAGCACGCCTCAGAGTGGACAGTTTGTCAATGGCATTCTCGATGGCATACATAAAGAGATGCTTAAGGATAACAGTCTGAATAAAACCGATTTTAAAGCCTCCTGATGGCGAGCGCATGGAAATTAATTTTTATGTCACCGATACCTAGACAAGCCATAAATCTTAAATATTTTGGTAGGTTTGCGAAAAATTTACCTATGCGTTCTCTTTTTGGCGCAGCGTTGATGGCCGTTCTTTTATTGAGTTGCAACAGTCAAGACAAAAAGACCCATGCGCAGGACCCATCCGGGGCAGGTGCAAAAGTCGATTCCACCAATTTTACCACTATTGAGTGGCTGGATTCAGCAAACCGAGATTTTGGAAAAATAGCAGAAGGTCAGGTCCTGCAGATTGCCTTTCGATTCCGCAATTCGGGATCCAAACCCTTAATCATACAACGAGTTCAACCCAGTTGTGGTTGCACGATCGCTGAACAACCCGACAAGCCGGTGTTGCCAGGTGAAGATGGAGTGATCAAGGCGGCGTTCGACAGTGATCATCACGTCGGGATCAACCACAAGACGTTATATGTCTATGCCAACACCAGGCATAACGAGGTCAATGAATTGCAGTTCCGCGTAGAGGTGGAAAAGAAAAAATGGTAAATCATTCAAATTAAAATCAACATAACATCATGACTCAATTAGTGGTTTTATTGCAAGCTTCTTCACCAGGCAGCAGCACCTTTTCGTTTGTTTTATTGGGAGGTATGATCCTGGTCTTTTATCTTTTTATGATACGGCCTCAGGCAAAAAAGGCCAAACAAGCCAAAGAATTCCAACAAAATATGCAAAAGGGTGACAAGATAGTAACCATTGCAGGAATCCATGGAACGGTCAATAAGGTAAACGAAGATGGAACCATCATGGTCGAAACGAGTCCGGGCTCCTATCTGAAGATCGAAAAAAGTGCCGTGTCGATCGAATGGACCCAAAATATCAACAAGCCCGTTGCCACAGCGGATAAGAAATAAACCAGGTCTGCTTTTCGAGTCAAGACCCAAGGTGCTATTGCGAATTTGCAGACCTTGGGCTTTGGTTGTAGTACTGAACATCTCCTATGGTAAGAATAGGTCTAACCGGTGGGATTGGCTCGGGCAAAAGTACCGTAGCTGCTATATTTGAGGTATTGGGAATTCCTGTGTACTACTCCGACCTGCAGGCCCGTCGCTTGCTCCTAGAAGACCCCGAGCTCAAGAGTAAAATTCAGCTTCATTTTGGCGCAGCCTGCTACGCTAAAGGTACCCTTGATCGAGCCTATCTGAGCCGGCAGGTATTTAACAACTCGGAAAAACTGACCCTGCTTAATTCTCTGGTCCACCCCGTAACTATTCGCGACGCCAACCACTGGATGCAGCAGCAAAGGTCCCCTTACGTGATCAAAGAAGCGGCTCTTATATTCGAAAGTGGTTCCGACCAATATTTGGACTATGTCGTAGAAGTATATGCGCCTTTGTCGCTGCGGATCCAGCGCGCCATGACCAGGGACCACGTAAGTGAAGCTGAAGTGCTCAGCCGGGTCAACAGTCAGATGGATGAAAAAGAAAAAATAGACCGCAGTGACTTTGTCCTATACAACGACGACCAACAAGCGGTTTTGCCCCAGGTGCTTGAACTGCACCAAGAATTCCTTCAGCTTGCTGAAAAATAATCTTACTTTTCAATTGGGTTTTGGCGGATTTCCAGCTGGACTTTGCTATTCAATTTACTCGTTTCACCAGTACAGAAATCTACTTAAGAATCCAAGGTGATTTGCATGCCAAAAAAATATAGTCAGCTCAAAGCCGCGTTTGCCATTGCCAAAGCTAGCCTCTTGGCCATGCTTCGCAGCCCCACTTCGGTCGTCTTCTCCTTGCTTTTCCCCATTATCTTTATCATCGTATTTGGGGCCATGGTGGACAACAATGCACTCAATGTAAAAGTGGGGATTGCATCAACCAACGATACCTCCAATCTGCTGTATAAGCGAATGGCCCGACTGCAGATGTTCCAGTTCCTGCGATACGATTCAGCAAACCAGATGCGGGATGAACTCCAAAAAGGGCATCTCGCCGCCATCTTGTCTATCCGCTCCGATTCTTGGTTTGGCCCAATCCCGCACTACCAAGTTCAGCTCCTCACGTCGAGCTCCTCGGCCGATAAGGCTCCCTTAGTAGAGTCCACACTACGGGAAATAATCTCCGGTCTGGACAATCGCCTGTTTCCTCGCAATTATTCCGTAGCCAAAGTGGAGGTGCAACAAATCGAAGGTCGCCTCTACCGACCCATTGATTTCATCTTGCCAGGTCAACTCGGTTTCTCGCTCTTGATGGCCGGGGTCTTCGGTTCGGCCTTCCTGCTCTATAATTTACGGCAGAGTATGGTTCTGAAGCGCTTTTTTGCCACGCCGATAAAGCGGCCTTATCTGATTTTGGGAGAAATGCTCAGCCGGCTTTTCTTTCAGGTAATTGGATTCGTGATCATGGTTGCCTTGGGGTATATCGTTTTTCATTTCACGCTTGTGCATGGCCTGCTGACTTTCCTGGAGATGCTCTTGTTATCGATATTTGGGCTCATTATTTTCATGGGTATGGGGTTTATAGTAAGCGGGGTGATCGAAAATGAAAGTTCCATTGCCCCCGTAGCTAATACACTGACCTTGCCCCAAATCTTGCTATGCGGGCTGTTTTTCCCCGTGGAAAATTATCCGGCTTGGCTGCAGTCGTTTTGCCACTTTCTCCCGCTTACCTTTTTCGTAGATGGTCTGCGCAAAATTGCATTCGAAGGGACCCACCTCTGGCAAATGCCCATACAATTAACGGGGCTTACATGCTGGGCCTTGATTATCAGCTTTTTAACAGTGAGGGTGTTTCGTTGGGAATAATGGCTGCCCGCCCACTTCGGGCAAAACAATGCTTCAGCTGTACGGCTCCGAGGCTAGTTTTTGGGATTTGATATATTTCTTCACTTTGCGGGCAAATTCATTATTAGCTGCGTGGCCTTGCCTATACCCTTTGATGTGGGCCTTAAGCGGAATTCCGACCAAGGATAAATCGCCAATCATATCCAATAACTTGTGGCGGGCGATTTCATTGGTAAAGCGTAAATCCAAGTTGTCTAAATAGGCATCGTTCTTCACGGTGAATTTATGGACTCCGAATTGCCTAGCCAGGTTCTGCAATTCCTGGTCGGTCGCCGGTTGGTCAAGGACCAGAATCGCCTTTCTCACTATATCGCCCATAATCAACCGATTTTTCAGCAGCATCTCGAGTTCATGGACATAGCAAAACGTGCGGGAGGGCGCAATTTCTTGGGCAAATTCTCGCATGCCCTTGATGGCAGCAGTTTGAATCCCTAGGACGGGGTTCTTAAAATCGATCGTCGTAGAAAGAACATATTCGGAGTCGGGGACGGCTTCGAGCGCCGTATTTTTTTCCTTATTCTCATATCGGATATGTGTATCCAGGGTATACCAGGTTTTAACCGCCGCTTGTTCCTTTATCCCCGCCTGCAGAATAAGATCCACAAATACGTCACAACTGCCATCAATCGAGGGGATTTCTACCCCATTGATCTCAATCAAGCAGTTATCTACCCTCAAGCCCGCTAAGGCCGCCAAGATGTGTTCGACCGCGCTCACCCGAGCACCCTTGTCCCCTAGAGTGGTGGCTCGAAAGGTGTCGATTACCAGGTCACAATCCGCCTTTATTTGGGGTCTGCCGGGTAGATCCACGCGGCAGAATTGCACACCAAAGCCAGGCTGAGCGGGAATCAGTTTCATATCTGCCGCAATGCCGCTGTGTAAGCCTTTGCCCGAGACGGCCACTTCGAATCCTATAGTATGTTGTTGGTTAGCGTTAAATGAATCGCTCAAAAGACTAATGTTTATAGGTGGCTAGATGGGTTGATATACAGGATTGATCGCCATAAGCACCCGTTTTTACGCAAGCAATATAATTCAAAATATGGATACGAATTGCAAAGGAAACCTTAGGGTTACAAAGACAGACCTTTGAGAATCAACACTAAGTGATTACTCTTAGCCGCAAGTCGCCCAGCAGACATGGTTCGTCTGATCAACCTGTGAAAACCAGCCGCCTAGATCTAGTGCCCAAACCTGCTATTTTAGCTTACCAAGCGCCTCTTTGATCCGGGCCCAGGCCTTCTCAATATTGGCCATGCTGTTGGCGAAGGAAAACCGGACACACCTTGGCTCACCGAATGCGTCGCCCATAACCGATGAGACATGCGCAGTGTTGAGCAGATACATAGAGAATTCGGCCGAGTTGTTCACCTTCGTAGAACCGTTTGATTTGCCGAAATAGGCAGAAACATCCGGAAAAATATAAAAAGCCCCTTCGGGTTCGAAGCAGCTGAGATCAGGAATAGCGCGGACAAGCTCCATGGTTTTGGCCCTTCTGCGGGTAAATTCCTCTACCATGTCCAAGGAGGGCTTCAAGTCTCCAGTTAAAGCAACAACTGCTGCCTTCTGTGTAAATGAATTGGTCCCACTAGTAAATTGACCCTGGAGCTTTTCGCAGGCCTTGGCCACCTCTACGGGGGCTGCAATATATCCCAGACGCCAACCAGTCATAGCGAATCCCTTGCTTAACCCGTTCACGATGATAATCCGATCCTTGAGATCGCCATACTGGGCTATACTTTGGTGTTTGCCCACAAAATTTATGTATTCATAAATTTCATCAGAAAGAATAAAAATCTGCGGATGCTTGCGGAACACCTGTGCCAGTGCCTGCAGTTCTTCTTGGTTGTACACGGCCCCCGAAGGATTGCAGGGCGAGGAGAACATAAACAATTTCGTCCTGGGGGTGATTGCTGCCTCCAGCTGCGCTGGGGTGATCTTAAATCCACTGGCCAGATCCGTGTGCACTTCCACCACCTTACCCCGCGCAATTTTAACCAGCTCCGAGTAGGTGACCCAATACGGAGTGGGAATAATCACCTCATCGCCCTCATCGACGAGTGCCAAGATGACGTTCGCGAGGCTTTGTTTGGCGCCTGTGGAGGCGATGATATTTTCCGGCTTATAATCCAAATTATTGTCCCTCTTGAGCTTGGTGCAAATGGCCTCCCTCAGGTCTGGGTAACCGGCGACTGGGGTGTAATGACTCCAATTCGCGTCAATTGCTTTCTTGGCCGCCTCCTTGATATGCACCGGAGTATCGAAATCCGGTTCGCCCAGGCTGAGGTCAATGACGTCAACCCCCTGGGCGCGTAATTCTCGGCCTAGTTTGGCCATTTTCAACGTCTCCGGTTCACTGAACCTGTTGAGAATGCTGGATAATTGCATGGTGGATAGGAATTGAGCGCGGCAAAGGTATTGAAATCGGCAATGGGAGTAAAGAAAAGTATGGGATCTGTGACCAGCATGTGGAGAATATCGGGGGATTGGAGCAGGACGGGCATTCAGGGACTATTTTTTAATATCAGGAATAGTTCCGATAATGGGCAAAAAAACCACGGTGGACAAGAAGTCAGAAAAAGGCTATCTGTCCCCACGAGTTGAATCCAATAAAAACTAGTATCCTGCGAATTGCTGGACGGATTGGACAAGGCTATTCTGCCGTCAAAAGATCGGTACCCGGCGGTGTCCACCTGCAGATTTAATCCACTCAGCAATTGCGGTCCCCAGACGATTACCTGCGTGGAGGAGATGAACTTGAGTTGGGCACGCCCGGGGTTGGGACTAATCTCGTTGTAGAGCCCATCGTCAACCGGAGCATGGCTATCCTTGCGACAGCCAAATAATACAACAATGGTCAATAAGATCCAGGAAAGCGTTTTCATAATTGAAGCCCTGACCGATAAGTTCGCCCGAACGTTGCAGCAGCAAGCCCGTATGATCTCTCAAATTTCCCCCTATCACAGCCCCGAGCCAGGCCAGTTAGCATGCTGCTCCAGCAGCGCTAGTTATGTTGCAGTAAATGGATACTCAGTGAATCTGTAGGCGCCCCAATTAACCCTGTGGTATAGATGCTGTACATTTTTCCGCCGTAAATAGTTACGGAGTCCAACAGTACCCTGTTTGGCGAATTTAACGTATCAATGGAGGCAAACACCCCATAGGACCCTTGGGTGATGTAATACGGAAATGGCGACAAATTGCCCGTACTGGGCCTTGACCCGACGAAGCGTACAAATCCAAAAGAAAACGTGTCGACCAAATTCGTAAATTCTATGGCGTAGCTGGTGGTATCTGGTGAGAGATTGATAAACCGCACCAAAGCTGAGGTGTCGGGAGGGAGAGAAAATTCATCCTGCAAAATCAATACCGCCAGCCCACCATTGGCCGCTGTATCATAGGTGAACATAGAATAGTAATGACTATTAGCCAAGGCAGTGTTCCCATTAACATAAGACGTGGTGTCTGGTGGGAGGCCTGAATAAATTTGAAGATTGTGGACTCCGGCTATCGCGTCCAAATAATGGGCTCCGGGAACTCCCGTGGTGGAATCAAAGGGAACTGCAGCGGTATCCTGTCCCAAGGGGCCCCCGCTAAAGTAGATGTACAGGGGGGCAATGCCAGGGGCTGCATTGGTAACCTCCATAAAGGCCTTGTTGGAGTTCGCGTTGATATTCTTGTTACAGCTCGAAGCCAAAGCAAGCAGTAAAACCAAGGCTAGAAGGCCCAAGTTCCGCTGCGTTGTCTTCATATTGACCGGACCGGGAAAATTATAGGATGTTATGGACATGAGACTACAATAATGGGATACCATGCGCTGGTTCAGGATTATCTGCGCGTGAAACTACTACTTTTCGGCAAGCCCATTGGTAATTTTAACGATTTGCAAACCCTCCCCGGAAGTCATTTGTCGTACGTCAGCCGATAGCGAAGCAAGTTCGGTGTATTGGGTTTGGGTCGAGTTAATTCGTAGCTGTATAGCACCTGGCCGAGGGCCTTCAAAAAAGGCAACCCAACAGAATCGTAGTCATAGGCATCGTCGTTGAGCACACCGTCCTGATTACAGTATATTGTGCAGCTAAGCATGAACTCGACATGGCGATCAAAATCCACCACATAGGCCAAATCCGTCAGAAACCCATAGGCATCGCCTTCCTTGCTGAAAATTCGGATATTTTTCGGGAGCTTCCCTTTTTGACCTCCCCAATACAGAAACTTGCCATAGGCATCCCAGTACGTGGCCGTATCGTAGGATGGATAGGTCGATTCTTCAGGATAACTGGACATGTACCTGTACAGGAAATCGTAATCCTCGTCCTTAATGCCAAAACGCTGACTGTCCGGAACCGACGCGGGAAATAGCACGCTGCGTAGGATCCGGTGCAGGTCCGCCAAGCTAATCCTGTTCTTGGCTGAAAAGTCCATAGCGTGCCCCACGAATTTACCTTCCCCGTCATAATATCCATGACCTACAGAGTCATCACGCAGGGGCCAGGAGTAGTCGTCGAATTGCAATGGTTGTTGATACAAGAGACGGCCGGTGGGATCATAAAAACTGACCGGGTTGGTATGCCGATTTTCGTCCGCGGACATGGAAACCTCCAACCGGTGTCTGATTTGTGCATCGGGGTATCCCATACGGCGCATTTGGTCCCGGATATAGCTTGGTCCCAGAAATTCGAAGAGGCGGTTGAAGGCGTCATTATCGGATACCAGCAAGATTTTCTTAATGTACTGGGCGACAGTGGGCCTTCCATCGATGGAAGTGGGATCATTCAACACCATGGTCTGGCCACTGTAGGCTGCATCGCTAATCATACTGCTGTTCTTATCCAGGTTCGGCAACCTGAGTTCGTTCAATTTCTGCAGGGCTAGCAGCGCCACCGGCAGCTTCACCGTGGATGCGGGATAAAAATAGTGTTCGGGGTTTAGGTGGTAGGTATAGTCGCGGAAGATCGGCCGGTTATTGACATCGCGATCGATCTGCGTATATATGATCTGCACTCCAAAAGAATCACTATGATCCAGGACTCGGCCGAACGAATCGGGATATTGGCGCATCAGATCCTCCAGCAAGGTATCTTTGTTGAGCAAGGTATCCTGTTGAGGCGTATCGATTGGACTATCTTCACGAATGGTGCGGGGGACGAGTTGAAACGCATTCAAACACCCAAACAGCAGCACCAGAACAACCGGAATAACGTTACCTTTCACCGCATAAGAATTCGTCCAAAAGTAAGCAAGTAAAAACACAAAACACCTTGGATTATCAAGCCTTTATAGGGTCAAATAAACTACCTAGCGTATTGGTTATTTGTCAATTCTAACACTTATCTTTGCCGCTCTAAAAAAGTAAACGACAAGCCAATGAGAGCCCTGGTTAGCATTTTTGCTTCTTTATTGATCATCATCTCCCTGTATCAACTTTCCTTCACGTGGTTTGTGAACAAGCACGAAGATGCTATGCAGGAAAAGGCCAAGCGGTATATCAACAGTATGTATCCGTCTTCGGAAAGAAAATACCCGGGGGATAAAGAGGCCCAAGCCCTTTACCAGGACAGTTTGGATCAGTTTTACCGCGAGAGACTTAAAAAATTACTCGACAGCACCAAAGACACCAAGATAACCTGGTGGGGAACGACCTATCAGAAATCCAAAGAAAGTGAATTGCTCCTGGGGTTGGATCTGCAAGGGGGGATTAACGTCACTCTGGATATCGCCTTGGACGGTTTAATCAAAGGATTAGCCAATAACCATAACGACACGCTTATGCTGCGGGCCATTAACCTGGCCACCCAAAAAAAGTCGACCAGTGGGGGGACTAATTTCATTGACTTGTTCGCAGAATCTTACAAACAAATCAATCCCAGCGCCAAACTTGCACCCCTATTTGCCAACAACAACCGAAACAAACTGACCTTCGAGTCCTCCGATGCCCAGGTGATCAGTTATATTCATGACGAGGCGACTGCGGCCATGAACCAGACATACAAAGTACTGTACAACCGAATCGATAAATTCGGTGTGGCTCAGCCGAGCATCAATTTGGAAACGTCCAAAGGCATAATCACCGTCGAATTGCCGGGCGCCACAGATCCCGACCGCGTACGAAAATATTTGCAATCGGCGGCCCACCTGCAGTTCTGGGAGGTATACAACATAGGAGATTTGCTAACCAACGTGCAGAAGGCAGATAAGTCCCTACAAAATTACCTCAATGGAGTCAAGGATACGGCAGTGCAAGCCCAAGGGGACAGCAGCAAAACCGACAGCTCGGCCAGTTTGGTCAACCAAAATCCCTTGCGGATTCTGCGCGTGATTGAGCCGTCCCAGGACGCTAAAGGCCAACTTCGGTACCCCGCTCCCATCGCCGAACCTTTATTAAAAGACACG
This sequence comes from uncultured Chitinophagaceae bacterium, assembly GCA_963742225.1. GTDB lineage: Bacteria > Bacteroidota > Bacteroidia > Chitinophagales > Chitinophagaceae > Puia. The sequence continues at coordinate 272,361 of CAVULD010000001.1, forward strand.
GCCCTTATCAATAGCTATCTGAACAATCCTGTAGTCCGCAACCAGTTTCCGCCCAACATCAAGTTTTTATGGGGTAAGCAGGAGCGTGATGACGATGGTAAGCCCTTAAAGAACTTGGATTTGTACGCCATCAAGACGATACCTGGCACCGATAAGGCAAAACTGGAAGGAGACGTGATTATCTCTAATGCCCGCCAAGATTACGAACCGGTCACCGGGGAGGTGGTTGTTGAAATGAGCATGGACAAGCGCGGAGACAAGATCTGGGCCAAAATGACAACCGATAACGTAAACAAGCCGATCGCCATCGTCTTGGATGACATCGTGTATTCGGCTCCCTTTGTGAATGCACCCATCACGGGAGGCAATTCCCAAATAACGATGGGCCGCAACAAGAACTCTACCCAAACTATTGAGGAGGCGCAGGATTTGGCCAATATCCTCAATTCGGGTCAATTGGTTGCTCCCGCCAAAATTGTTCAGGAAGAGCAAGTCGGACCCACGCTGGGCAAGGCAGCCGTCCGGGGCGGCACACTATCTTTTGTTATTTCCTTCTTTGTGATATTTATTTTGATGTTGGTGTATTTCAATTCTGCCGGCTGGGTCGCCAACATCGCTCTGGTCCTTAACCTGCTGTTTACTATTGGGGTGCTCAGCGCGCTGGGCGCGACCCTGACGGCGCCGGGTATAGCAGGTCTGGTACTAACCATCGGCATGGCTGTAGATACCAACGTAATCATATTTGAACGTATTAAGGAAGAACTCACTCGAGGCAAGAGTTACCAGCTTGCTGTTAGCGACGGTTACCGGCGCTCCCTGGCTCCCGTGTTGGATGCCCACGTGACGACCTTTTTAACTGCCGCCATCCTGTTTTATTTCGGACTCGGTCCGGTTAAGGGGTTTGCAACCACCCAAATGCTGGGAATTACCTTATCGCTTTTCTGTGGTATCCTGATATCTCGCCTCATCACGGATTTCTGGACCAACAAAAACAGGCACTTTCAATATTTCACGAGCCTGTCCAGGAAGATTTTTCAAAAGTCGCATTTTAAGTTTATCGAATACAGGCGCGTGGCGTATGTCATTTCCATCGTCGTGTTGATTCTGGGCATCGGATCTTTCTTCCATGGTTTCAAAAAGGGTGTCGAATTTCTTGGTGGCAGAAGTTATGTCGTAAAGTTCAACAAACCCGTTCTTGAATCCGCAGTGAGCGACTCCCTCAACAAGGTCTTTGGAAAATATCCCACCGTCAAAACGTATGGATCGAACGAACAGTTGGAAATAACCACTGATTACCTGGTGGATCAAACCGGGTTAGCTGCAGATTCCATTGTCATTAATAGACTATTTGACGGACTCGCCGGTTTTTTACCATCGGGTGCAAATCGGGCGGATTTCGCTAATACGAATATCTACATCCAGCAATCGAAAAAAGTAAATCCGTCGATTTCCGATGACTTGAAATCTGGTGCAGTAAAAGCAATCATCGTGGGGCTGATCACAATTTTCATTTATATATTCATCCGCTTTCGGGATTGGCGATATTCGCTGGGCACCATTATCTCATTACTGCACGACGTATTTGTTTTGCTGGCGGTCTTCTCATTTTTGCAGAATGTAGTGCCCTTCCCCTTGGAATTGGATCAGCACTTCATCGCGGCGATACTCACGGTCATTGGCTTTTCCATGAACGATACAGTAATTGTATTTGACCGCATACGTGAAGACAGCCGCATCATGAAAAATGCCACCAAGGCCGAGATTATCAATAAGGCCGTTAACGATACGTTGAGCAGGACGATCATGACCTCGTTGACCGTTTTTGTGACACTATTGATCCTGTTCTTGGTTGGAGGGGAAGTGACCCGAGGTTTTGCCTTTGCTATGTTGATCGGCGTGATTACCGGAACTTATTCCTCCATTTTCGTGGCGGCACCTGTCTTAGTTGACCTGGCACGCAGCAAGCCTTTAGGGAAAGCCGACGCAGGGACTGTTTTACCCACAGCCCCTACGGCAAAAGGAAAGCCAGCATTAACGAAATAACCTACACTACAGGCAAGTCCCATATAAACGACCAGTTGGAGTTCATGATCCGACTGGTCGTTTGATTTATTATCCTTTGATATGCCCACTGGGGTGTATCGGTTGTCTGCAGGGGCCGGTTACATGAACCACTCACCCCAAGCGGCCTTTTTCACCTTCAAATAGATCAACTCGGCTACTGGCGATGTCCCCCCAAGACTGACACCCGGCTGATCAGGGTTCAAGATCCCGTAGATACAAGATCCTCACTTATTCGTGGAGGCGCTAGTAGTTGGCTTATTCTCCTTGTACCTTTTATCGGGTTGGCCGCTCTTCGTCAGATGGGTCGTGGTGGGCGTCTTCGCGGCGTCTTTATTGGATTTATAGCGCATATCGGGAGTACCATTTTTCTTTGTAGGTCCTGCGGTGGAGCCGGTTTTCGGCGTAGAGGCCGAAGGGACAGTCGAAACCTTGGGCGGACCTCCGGTCTTGGTGGTCTTGGTGGTCGTCTTGGTGGATGGCATCTGCGCCGAGGCCAGGGTGGCTAGGCAGACGAGCAGGAAAGCAATACAGATGGTTCTCTTCATAATGAGCGATTTTGATTTCCAATGAGCTAATTGCTGATAGGTTGAAGACCGGCAAGGTAAAAAAAAACCGCCACTTTCCCCTCCATCCCCGCGCAGAGCACCAGGGGAACCGACGCGAAGCGCAAGGGATAATCCCCACCTATTTAAATTTTCCAAACTTCCCCATATAATTTCACAGTCAATGACTTATGAATTTTTTAACGACCACTTAACCAATTTGGTACCTTACATCCACGAAACTGAAGCCAACTTTGCTTTTCAGCTTTGGGGTTACTTTATGCGCTCTTCTATCTTAAAATGGCTGGTTTTGTGTGCCACCCTGGTCATCGCCCTTATTGTCATTGTCCAGCTGTACTGGCTCAAGAAAGTCTATTCACTAGAAAAAAAACAATTTAACAACAACGTTGTCAAAAGCATTCGCGGCGTATTTGAGGACCTGCAAATGAATGATGACCCACACCTCAAGCTCAAAGACCTGATCGACAATCCCAGCGACGATTACTTTATTTTCAAGGCTGACACCATCCCGCCCAAGGATTCGTTGACCTTTTCGTTGCAAAGCGAGTTTGCTGATTTCAGCGTGTTGACCGACTGTAAGCTGGGAGCGTTCAGTAGCGTAGATAAAAAATACATTTATGAAGAATATGTTCCCACGCCGGCTTCGAATTATGGCGTACAGCAGGTGAGCGATTTGCCGGTATTTACCCGCAGTTTTGACCACATCCTGCTGTATTTTCCCCACCGTTCCAAATATATCTTGGGCGAGATGAATTTCTGGATAGTCAGTAGTGCTGCACTTGTGCTGGCTCTTATCGGCCTGGCGATAAGCTTATTTTATTTTTACCGCCAAAAGTTTTTGGCCGAAATCCAAAAGGACTTTGTTAATAATTTCACCCATGAATTCAAGACCCCGCTGGCAGTAATGAAAATCGCCGCGGATGTATTGGCAAAAGACAGTATTTTGCAGCAGCCCGACCGTTTGCAGCGCTATTCCGAGATCGTTAAGAATCAAACCGAGCACTTACAAGGGCAAGTCGAACGTCTGCTGAAGGCCTCGGCCACCAAAAACAGGCATCTCCCGATAGAAAAGGAAACGGTAAATGTCTACCAGCTGATCGAGCAGGCCTTGGATAAGGTGCAACCGCTGGTTGATCAAAAACAGGCCAAGATTGAACTGAACGTACCGAACGACGGCTTGCAGATACATGCGGACCAGGCCCATCTAGAACTAGCCGTGGTCAACTTGCTGGAAAACGCCTTAAAGTATTCCAACGACCCACACATCGTTGTACATGCCGGCATGGACGATGAGGATTTTTTTATTTCGGTAAAAGACAACGGAATCGGCATTGAAAAGAAATACCAGAAAAACATCTTTAAGAAATTTTACCGTATTCCGACTGGAAACGTCCACAACGTCAAAGGTTTTGGCCTTGGCCTGAACTTTGTCAAACGCATCATCGACGCCCATAACGGTAAGATAAAAGTCATCAGTCTGCCTGGTATAGGCACAGAATTTAAACTCTTTATCCCTTTTAACTAACCTAATCAGATGCAAACAACGAAACGGAAAGTATTGCTCGCAGAAGACGATCTTTCCTTAGGCTATGTGATCAAAGATAACCTCATCGACGCGGGCTACGAGGTAGTCCTATGCCCCGAAGGACAAGCAGCCATAGATCAGTTCAATAAGGACGAATTTGATATCTGCCTATTGGATATCATGATGCCCAATAAGGATGGCTTTGCGGTGGCTAAAAAGATTCGTCAGCAAAGTGATGTCGTGCCCATTTTGTTCTTGACGGCCAAATCACTGGAAGAAGACCGTATTAAAGGCTTTGAGACCGGAGCAGATGATTATATAGTAAAGCCCTTCAGTATGCAAGAATTATTGATGCGGATGGATGTCTTTTTGAGACGGACGAAAAAAATGCACTCCGAAACCGCCCTTTCCTTCACGATCGGAAAGTTGCAATTCTCCTATACGGATCTCAGATTGACGGTTGGCAAAAATGACTTTAACTTGACCCAAAAGGAAGCCGATCTGCTTAAGTTTTTATGCGAACACCCCAACCGCATCTTAAAGCGAGATGAGGTGCTGCTGCACGTCTGGGGCAAGGATGATTATTTTCTTGGCCGGAGTATGGACGTGTTCGTGACCAAATTGCGCAAATATTTCAAAACGGAAAAAGATGTCAATTTGGAAACCATTCATGGAGTTGGTTTCCGATTCAATGTCCCCATAGCACAATGAATCCCCTGGCTTTTGTTCATTTTTACCTATTTTAATTAGATTCTAGCCATACCTCACCCAAGCGCGGCGGTGCAATCATTTAACCGCTGATTAACTCCAATAGATGAGTTAAATAAGCGCGCATAATATACCTTTGCTCTCATTCTAAAACTCCGGTCTCCGGAAATAACCATAACTCGGCATAATCAAAAACATCAATCGTAATGTTCGTGCTAAAAAGACTAACCTTTCTACTGCTGAGTGCTTTCTCGATGCTTTCGGCTGTTAAGGCTCAAATTGCAACCGATACGATTCATCTAACCCTCGACAGTGCAGAAAGCATATTTCTCCAACAAAATCTTGCGTTGTTGGCCCAAAAGTACAACGTGGATGCCCAGAAGGCCTTGATACTTCAAGCCAAACTCTGGCCCAATCCAAATTTTGCTATTTCGCATGGTCTATATTCCGGCACCCTTAACCAATGGTTCCCCACCGGGCCCAATGATGAGACAACAGTCGACTTATCCCAGTTAATTTTGTTGGCTGGAAAAAGAAACAAACAAATAAAGCTCGCGCAGGCTAATGTGCAATTGTCCCAATATCAGTTTTATGACTTGTTGCGGACTCTAAAGTATACCTTACGCACGGACTTTTTCAACATCTATTTTCTCCGTCTTTCCGCAAAAGTCTACGACGAAGAAATAAAATCCTTGCAACAAGTTGCCAATGCGTTTGACGAACAGCAAGGCAAAGGCTATATCGCGGAGACTGAGGTCGTACGCATAAAGGCCCAGCTTTACAGCCTAAAGAGCGAATACAATGATCTGGTAAACCAAATCAACGATGCCGAGAGTGAGCTGAAATTGGTTCTGCAGGTCAAGCCGACATTCTACATCGACCCACAGGCAGATTCGTTAGCCTTATCGGCCCTCGATCCAGGCAAATATGGCCTCTCCAAACTTCTGGATTCCGCCTACGCCAATAGGACGGATCTGCTCATTGCAAAGACCAATACGGATATTAACAGATTAAATTATACGTATCAAAGGGCCCTCGCCACGCCGGACCTTACCTTGAGCTTGGGTTATGACGAACAAGGAAGTTTCCTGAATAACTATTTTGGCATTGGCGCATCCATTGATCTGCCCGTCTTGAACAGAAATCAGGGTAACATTAAATCCGCAAAGTCGATGATCGAATTTAGCGCCGCTTCTCAAAAAAGTACAGAAGCTACCGTGGAAGCAAACGTGTACAGGTCGCTGCAAAAGGCTATGGATAACGACAAAATGTACAGAAGTATGGATCCAAAATTTGCCAGCGATTTTGACCGTCTTCAGCGAGCTGTTCTCAGTAACTATCAAAAAAGAAACATTACTATTCTTGAGTTCTTAGATTTTTATGACGCTTACAAGCAGAATATTCTGCAACTGGACGCCATCCAATTCAACCGAGTGAGTGCTTTCGAAGACCTTAATTTTTACACAGGAACCAACTTTTTCAATTAGTTAGGCAACAAAACCTAAATCTTATGAAGCGTACGCAAGAGTATTCCAAAACAGTGATCCAAATCGCTAGCATGCTTTTGATTTGCAGCGGGCTTTTCCTGCAGGGCTGCAGTAGCGATGCAGAAAAAAAATCCGATGAGAAGGAAAAATATGTTATCCCAGACTCGCTTCTAACAACTATTACCATCGATACAGTCCAGAAATGCCAGCTGGTAAATGCCATTACACTGACTGGTCAAGTGGACTTTAACCAGGATCATGTTATTAAGATTTTTCCATTCATAAGCGGAACCATTCAAGGAGTAAATGTTGTTTTAGGCGATTATGTAAAAGAAGGTCAAGTCTTGGGCGTCATTAAAAGTCCCGAGATGGCTGGCTATAGCAACGACCTTGTTAACGCGGAGTCCAATTTGCGAGTTGCGGCCAAAAATCTGGAAAAGACAAAGGATATGTTTAAGAGCGGCCTAGCTTCTCTTACCGATTCGCTAAATGCGGAAGCAACCTATCAACAAGCTGAATCGGAACTTGGTCGTGTTCACCGGGTGTTAAATATCAATGGGGGAAATACCCAAGGGGAATATTACATCAAAGCTCCCATCAGTGGATTCATCGTGGAAAAAAACGTGACTAACAATACTGCAATACGCGCCGACAATAGCAACAATCTGTTTACTATATCAGATCTGAAAAATGTCTGGATTTGGGCAAATGTATACGAGTCCAATATAAGCTCGATTCACATGGGTGACAACGCAGATGTAACAACGCTTTCCTATCCGGGAAAGACCTTTAATGGGAAGGTAGATAAGATCATGAATGTTTTAGATCCCACCAACAAAGTAATGAAAGTACGGGTGGCTTTAAATAACCCAGATTATTATCTCAAGCCGCAAATGTTCGCCAGTGTTACAGTTACCAGCAATGAAAATAGAGAAGCTATTTGTATTCCTTCCCACGCGCTGATGTTCGATCATAGCCAATATTACGTACTCGTGTATAAGAACAAGGGTGATATTCGAATTACTCCAGTTAACATTATAAATTCAATCGGAGACAAAACATTTATATCGTCAGGCCCGAATGTTGGTGAAACCATTATTGGGTCTCAAGTCATACTTATTTATGCTGCATTAAATAGTTAAATAGCATTTTTTTAATGACTCAAAGCAACGATTTCTTTACAGCCAATCCATATTGCTCAATAAGGCAGTAAACCCAGTAAATCATCAACCGATGAATAAGGTTCTCAAAGGCGTAATCGCCTTTTCTCTAAAGAACAGCTACTTCATTCTCTTTGCCACAGCATTACTTTTAGTTGCAGGGATAATAACCTTCAAAAATATGCCCATTGAGGCATTTCCTGATGTAACCAATACGGAAATAAGCATCATTACGCAATGGCCCGGGCGAAGTGCCGAAGAAGTTGAAAAATTTGTTACCATTCCGGTGGAAATTGCCATGAATCCGGTCCAGCAAAAAATCAGCCTCCGGTCTTCAACGATATTTGGGCTTTCCTATGTAAAACTCATTTTTGACGATGGGGTATTAGACAAGGATGCGCGCATGCAAGTCAATAGCTTGCTGGCTAATGTAACGCTGCCAGACAATATACAACCTCAAGTACAACCACCCACAGGACCCACCGGCGAAATTTTCCGATATACGTTAAAAAGCAGCTTTCGAGATGTCCGAGAGTTGAAAACAATCCAGGACTGGGTAATTGACCGGCAACTCAGATCCGTGCCCGGGGTGGCAGACATAAACAGTTTCGGCGGCGAAGTAAAGACCTATGAGATCCGAGTAGACCCGGGGAAACTAGCTAATATCGGTATAACACCTTTAGACGTGTATAACGCCGTGGCCAGAAGCAACATTAATATAGGCGGGGACGTCATAAATCAAAATAATCAGGCGTATGTAGTTCGGGGAATTGGCTTATTAAACGATATTAATGAAATTAAGAATATTATCGTTACCAACATAAATGGGATTCCAGTATTGGTAAAAGATGTAGCGGATGTAGAAATATCCAACGTACCCAGGCTGGGTCATGTGGGGCGAAGCGATGCGGTAGACTCTGCAGGGCAGCGCAAAATCAAGAACGAGGATGACGTCGTAGAGGCCATAATTGTAATGCGCAAAGGGGCAAATCCTACGCAGGTTATCCAAGCATTAAAACAGCGTATCAACAAATTAAACACGGTAGTTCTACCTGAAGATACAAGAATTATCCCCTATTATGACCGGGAAGACCTTATTCACTACGCGACCCATACAGTGCTACACAACTTGGTGGAGGGCATCTTATTGGTCACCTTGCTGGTGTCCCTGTTTATGTTTAATTGGCGTACCACGCTGATTGTTTCTATCATTATTCCCCTGTCCTTGTTATTTTCTTTCATTTGCTTAAACCTAATGGGGATGTCTGCCAACCTTCTATCGTTGGGGGCAATTGATTTTGGCATTATCATCGATGGTGCCGTTGTTATGGTGGAAGGGTTATTTGTGATTCTTGACCATCAGGCCCGCTTCTTGGGCATGGATCGGTTTAATAAAATGGCCAAGATGGGCCTGATTAAAAAGAATGGGGCGCAGCTTGGAAAAGCCATTTTCTTCGCGAAATTAATCATCATCACTGGCTTGTTACCCATATTCGCATTCCAGAAAGTCGAAGGGAAAATGTTCTCTCCGCTTGCCTACACGTTAGGTTTTGCACTGCTCGGCGCACTCATTACCACCTTGACTCTCGTACCTGTTCTGATAAATATATTGTTGAGAAAAAATGTTGTGGAAAAGCGAAACCCCTTCGTGCACTTTCTGACGGGTTTCATGATAAAGATCTTCATGTTCAACTACAAAATTAGACCCTTAGTCATACTCATCTCCTTCATTGTTATGGGCATAGGGTTGTACTGTTTTCGGTTTTTAGGAACTGAATTCTTACCCGAACTAGATGAAGGAGCAATCTGGCTTAGAGCACAATTACCCTACAGCGTGTCGCTGGGTAAATCCGTAGAAACAGCCAACCAGGTAAGAGGTATCGTCATGTCTTTTCCTCAGGTGAAGAATGTGGTTTCCCAGACAGGTCGTCCTGATGATGGAACTGACGTGGCTGGGTTTTACAACAACGAATTTGATGTAATCCTCTATCCACAAGAGGAGTGGATTCCGCATATCACCAAAGATGAACTGATTGATTCAATGAACAAGAAATTATCGATCATTCCGGGAGTAGATCTGAATTTTTCCCAACCCATTTCAGACAATATTGAAGAAGCTGTTTCCGGAGTGAAGGGCTCCATTTGCGTTAAAGTCTTTGGCGATTCTTTGAATTATATGGAAGGCAAAGTTTCCGAAGTGTATGAGATATTAAAATCTGTGCGTGGTATTGAAGACCTCGGGGTGATTAAAAATATCGGCCAGCCCGAATTGGACATCGATCTAAATCAACAGAAGATGGCACTTTACGGTGTAGCTACCGCAGACGCCAATGCAGTGATTCAAATGGCCATTGGCGGAAAGGCGGCAACTACATTGTACGAAGGCATTAGGCTATTTGACATTCGCATCCGATTCCCGGAACAATTTCGAAAGAATATGGACGATATAGGCAACTTGATGGTCCCGACACAGAGCGGTTCAAAAGTTCCGATTAAAGAAATTGCTACCATCACCTTGAAAACGGGTCCATGCCTAATTTTCCGAGACGATAACGAACGGTACTCTGCGTTGAAATTTTCTGTAAGGGGCCGTGATATGGGCAGCACCATAGCAGAAGCGCAACAAAAAGTAGATAAGGCAGTGCGCTTGCAACGTGGATATGCCATGGTGTGGGAAGGCGACTTCGAGAACCAACGCCGAGCTGAAAAACGGCTGGGCCAAGTCATACCTATCAGTCTTTTCTTGATTTTCCTTTTGTTATTTGTCATGTTTGGCAATTTCAAAGATGCCGGGCTTGTATTTCTGAATGTGCCCTTTGCCATTGTGGGAGGCATCTTGATGCTCTTAGTCACCAATACGAATTTTAGCATATCGGCAGGCATTGGTTTCATTGCATTATTTGGAATTTGCATTCAAGATGGCGTATTGCTTATTACCGTATTCAAACAAAATCTGGACAAAATAAAGGGGCAAAGCAATACTCTATATACAGCAATTAAGCTTGGCGTGAATTCAAGAATCAGACCGGTCATGATGACAGCTTTGATGGCTGCAATTGGTCTGTTTCCAGCCGCAGTTTCCCATGGCATTGGCTCGGAAAGTTCCAGGCCTCTAGCAAGAGTAGTGATTGGAGGTATCTTATGCGCAATGGTTTTTTCCCTTTTGGTGTTCCCCTTGATATTTGCCTGGGCATATCGAAAGATTGATACCAAACACCAAGGGGCTATCGACTAGAAATTATGTAATCACAAGTGCGTACATAAAGTCAAACGCGACCTTGTTGGCAATACTGACCCCGCTAGTGATCTACCAATCTATGGAAAAACTAGGCTAATACACGCCGCATAACGCCTAAAAACCTTGTTGACCATGGCTAATAAATTGGCGTGGTCGCGATCCCTTCCTAGAGACGCAAGTGGTCAAAAGCGGAATTCTTGCCATTTAACACTCGCAATTCTCCAGTTCTAAATCTAATTCCCCTTTTAATTGTAATTTTAGCCATAACCTGGCTCATTCAAAACCGGATGCAATTCCCACACATAAAGTGTACGTATCATGGTATTTGACAAGAACTGGTCAAGACTTGATGCTTAGTCATGTTTCGTCACCTACCTCTGCAAAAACCTGGGTTCTAGAGAATAACTTATGAACAAAATACTAAAAGCGATTTTATCCTTTTCGCTTAAAAACAAATACTTTATTTTTTTTGCTACCGCAATTTTGGTTGTCTATGGAGTTATTGTCTTTAGGACCATGTCGATAGAAGCCTTCCCTGACGTAACCAATACAGAGATCACCATCATAACCCAATGGCCGGGAAGGAGTGCAGAGGAAGTGGAGAAATTCGTAACCATCCCCATCGAAATTACATTGAACCCGGTCCAAAAGAAGACCAGTTTGCGCTCCACCAGCATTTATGGACTCTCTGCAGTTAAATTGATTTTTGAGGACAATGTAGAAGATACGTATGCGCGTATGCAGGTAAATAACTTGCTTAGTGATGTTACCTTGCCGGACAATATTAGCCCCCAAGTCCAACCTCCTACGGGCCCTACAGGCGAAATCTACCGATACACGGTTGAAAGTTCGATCCGAGACATTCGAGAACTTAAAACCATACAAGATTGGGTTATTGACCGCGAAATCCGAGCAGTACCCGGCATAGCTGATGTGGTAAGTTTTGGAGGAAAAGTGAAAACATACGAGATCAAAGCGAACCCGCAAAAACTTGCCGATCTGGGAATAACAGCGCTCGATGTCTTCAATGCAGTGAGCAAAAGCAACATCAACATTGGCGGTGACGTAATAAAGAAGAATTCTCAAGCTTTTGTAGTTCGTGGTATAGGATTGCTCAATGACATCAATGAAATTAGAAACATCATCGTCCAAAATATCAACGGCATCCCGATCCTCGTTAAAGACATTGCTGATGTGGAAATATCCAATTTGCCTCGGCTCGGCGAAGTAGGAAGGACCGACGCAATCGACTCTGCAAACAACAGAGTGATAGTTAATAAGCCAGACGCTGTTGAGGCCATTGTCCTTATGCGAAAAGGGGGAAATCCAGATGAAGTAATCAAAGCACTCAAAGAAAAGATTAACAAACTCAATGATCGAGTTTTACCCCCCGATACAAAGATAATCCCATTCTACAATAGGGAAGATTTGATCCATTATGCGACACATACTGTGATGCATAACTTGATTGAGGGGATTCTACTAGTTACACTCATTGTTTCCTTATTCATGTTCAATTGGAGGACCACGTTAATTGTTTCGATCATCATACCCTTATCGTTACTCTTCGCATTTATATGCCTACACCTGATGGGTATGTCGGCAAACTTGCTTTCTCTGGGTGCCATTGATTTCGGGATCATTATTGATGGTGCGGTAGTGATGGTCGAGGGCCTGTATGTCATGCTGGATCATAAAGCCAAAGAAATCGGCATGGTGAGATTCAATAAGCTCTCCAAAATGGGAATGATCAAGAATAAAGGAGCAAGTTTGGCCAAAGCCATTTTCTTTTCCAAGGTAATCATCATTACGGCCTTATTACCTATATTTTCGTTTCAAAAGGTGGAAGGCAAAATGTTTTCGCCCTTGGCTTACACGTTGGGATTTGCACTCTTGGGCGCATTAATTTTTACGCTGACGCTGGTGCCTGTACTGGCTAATGTCCTGCTAAAGAAGAATGTAAGAGAAAGACATAACCCGTTTGTTCATTTTGTCACCTCGAGGATAATGGGTGGCTTCCGATTCGTTTTCCGGAATAAAGCCGCTTCCATTTCAGTGGCTACTTTGGTGATTTTGGTTGGTTTGTATGCGTTTAAGTTCCTCGGGAGCGAATTTCTGCCTGAATTGAATGAAGGTTCAATCTGGGTTAGAGCTACGCTTCCCTACAGTGTTTCCCTGGAAAAATCCGTGGAAGTAGCGGAGCAAATGCGTGCTATTATGATGACTTTCCCCCAGGTTGAAAAAGTAGTGTCTCAGACGGGCCGACCGGACGATGGCACGGATGTTACCGGCTTTTACAATAATGAATTTGACGTCTCGCTTTACCCACAAGAAGACTGGAAGCCCAAAATGAGCAAAGACGAACTTATAGAGAATATGAGGCAGAAACTGTCTTTAGTCCCAGGTGCCGACCTAAATTTTTCGCAGCCCATTATGGACAATGTGGAGGAAGCAGTGTCTGGGGTGAAGGGTTCGATCTGCGTGAAGATTTTTGGCGATTCACTGGATTATATGGAGGAAAAAAGTGATGCCGTGTACAATATCCTGAAGAATGTGTATGGCATTGAAGATCTAGGTGTGATAAGGAATATCGGCCAACCCGAACTTGACATAGACTTAAATCAGCAAAAGATGGGATTGTACGGGGTAGCAACCGCAGATGCCAATGCCGTTATCGAAATGGCAATTGGAGGCAAGGCGGTTACCCAATTATATGAGAATACTAGGAGATTTGACATTCGTATCCGTTTTCCCGAGGAATTCCGTAGTTCAGAGGCAGATATCGGCAACTTGCTAGTGCCAACGCAAAGCGGCTCTAAAGTTCCCATACGCGAAATAGCCGACATCACCGAGAAAACGGGACCCTGCCTTATTTTTCGCGACGACAATCAGCGCTACTCAGCCATTAAATTCTCCGTCAGGGGAAGAGATATGGGCAGTACCATCGCCGAAGCGCAGAATAAAGTCAATCAAAAAGTCAAGCTTAAAAAAGGCTATAGCATGGAATGGCAGGGTGATTTTGAAAACCAGCAACGGGCTTCTAAGAGGCTTGCCGAGGTGGTTCCTATTAGCCTACTATTGATTTTTCTTCTCTTGTTTATCATGTTTGGTAATCTAAAAGATGCGGGGCTCGTATTCCTCAACGTTCCATTCGCGGTAGTGGGTGGCGTCGTTGCCCTTCTGGTTACCGGAACCAATTTCAGCATTTCGGCTGGCATCGGATTCATCGCGCTGTTTGGAATATGTATTTTGGAAGGCGTCCTTTTGATTTCGGCATTCAAGTATAATCTGGAAACACTAAAAGGAGAAAGTCCGCTTTACAGTTCCATCAAACAAGGTGTCAATTCATTGATTCGCCCGGTTTTAATGACCGCCCTAATGGCAACAATTGGACTTTTACCTGCCGCCTTGTCTGTGGGAATTGGTTCGGAGAGCTCTCGTCCGTTAGCCAGGGTTGTTATTGGCGGATTGATCTGCGCAACTATTTTTTCCCTTATGATTTTTCCCCTCGTGTTCTTCTTCGCGTACAAGAATGTGGACACCAGGCACCAAAATATGAGTGAGGAGAGGACTTGATCGCCGGTGTCAGAAAAGCACATACGCTAGTATTATGCCGGGGAACAACAGAAACCGCGCTGGCCAGGCAGTGCGCCTATATTGCTATGATGAAATTCGAAGTCTATACGGCAAAAGAAGTTCCACATCCGCAGGTCTTGGATGCATTCGGATTGGTGAAGGTAAAGCCGCGCGAGTTGAGCCCACCCTGCCAATCGATCTGCATTCCTGCCAAGTAGATCTGATGCGCTTTGTTCATGATGAATCCCAGTTCGCCCACTTCAAAGCGCTCGTCATTATCTCGCTCCTCGTCGAAGTCGAGGACATACGAGAGGCCTGAACATCCCCCACCCTTCACGCCAATGCGCAGCTTTTTGGTGATGTCGAAGCCAGGCTGTGACTGAAGGCGTCTAATTTCACTTAGGGCCCCAGCCGTAAAACTGACCGGCACGGCGGCTATTTCTTGTACCATATCGAGGCGTTATTGAGTATCAAAATTACCAACAAAATGCGGCATTTACACGATCTACCATAGGAAAGCAAAATCAGCAAGTTTTGGGGCCAGGTTCGTATTCTTTGGGCCTGGGTTCACTTGCATGCCCGCTATTCCCTATTTTTGCTTGCTTTAAACCTAGCTACATGACCATTTCTACTAACGAACTTATTTGGGCTGGAGCGATAGCAGTCCTACTTGCCGGAGCGCTAGCCTTTTTACTATGGAAGCAACGCAAGGAAGCAAAACAGCAGGTAAAGCCCTCCTCCTCCTCCCCGCAGTCGGCCCCCATTGCCCCAACGAAGCAACTGCAGCTTCAAGCATATGAACGACTCATTCTACTCACCGATCGCATCGCCATTCCCAATCTCGTCAACCGGGTAAATCAGCAAGGCCTGAGCGCCCGGGAAATGCAGATGCTGCTGACCATGGCCATCAGGCAGGAATTTGAACACAATATCACCCAGCAGCTCTACGTATCACCGGAAGCCTGGGATGCACTTCGCAACTATAAGGAGCAAAACTTGCTCATCATTAACCAGGTCGCCAGCATAATGCCGGAGCACACGGCAGGCATCGATCTGAACAAAAAATTGCTGGAATTTATCGTCGAAAACCCCAAGGCTTCGCTCCAAAATATCGTATCCGATGCACTGAGCTACGAGGCCAAGAAATTGATGAATCCTTAGGCCCAGAAGTCGGCTATTGCCCAATCAGCAATCATGAGTGAAAAAAAAGTATATACGGATTCGGGCATAGAGATACAGCCGCTGTACACTGCGGCCTCTCTCCCCTCGGGTCAGCAGCCGCCCGAATTGCCGGGCGAATTCCCCTTTCTGCGGGGAATCCAGCCCGATATGTACCGCTCCAGGCTGTGGACCATGCGTCAATATGCGGGATTCAGCACCGCCGAACAAAGCAATCAGCGATATCATTACTTACTTTCTCAAGGTGTGATGGGCCTCAGTGTCGCTTTTGACTTGCCCACCCAAATAGGCTATGACAGCGACCATCCCCTGGCCGAGGGGGAAGTAGGAAAGGTTGGGGTTGCCATTGACTCGCTGCCAGATATGGAAGCTCTTTTTAAGGGGATCCGCTTGCAAGAGGTATCCACCTCAATGACTATCAACGCTACGGCATTCATATTGCTGGCTTTTTACGTAGCCTTGGCCAAACAGCAGGGAGCGGATTTGAAAAAAATCAATGGCACCATTCAGAATGACATCCTAAAAGAATATGCGGCCCGGGGTACCTACATCTATCCGCCTAAGCCTTCGATGCGCATCATCACGGATATTTTCGATTGGTGCGCCCGCGAATTGCCTAAATGGAACACCATTTCTATTTCAGGCTACCACATCCGGGAAGCGGGCAGCACGGCAGTCCAGGAAATCGCGTTTACCTTGAGTAACGGTAAAGCGTATGTGCAATCAGCTTTACAGCAGGGTCTGGACATCAACGTTTTCGGCAAAAGGCTGTCCTTTTTTTTCAATGCCCATAGCAACTTATTCGAAGAAGCAGCCAAATTCCGGGCCGCCCGTAGGATGTGGGCCAAGATGATGAGAAACCTTGGGGCCACCGATCCGAAGGCTATGATGCTGCGTTTTCATGCCCAGACAGGAGGAAGCACCCTGACGGCACAGCAACCCTTGAACAATATTTCCCGGGTGACGATCCAGACGCTGGCCGCGGTACTGGGAGGCACCCAGTCCTTGCACACGAACGGCTACGACGAAGCGATGAACCTGCCCACCGAACAGGCGGCGAGCATTGCCCTGCGCACGCAGCAAATCGTGGCGTTTGAAAGCGGCGTACCCGACACGGTAGACCCCTTGGCCGGCAGTTATTTTGTGGAAACGCTAACCGACCAAATCGAAGCCCAAGCATGGAAATTGATTGACCAAATTGATGGGATGGGCGGAAGCGTGCGTGCGATCGAGGAAGGTTTCATCCAAAACGAAATTGCCAAAAGCGCCTACCAGTATCAGCACAAGATAGAGACGCAGGAAAAGATCATCGTGGGCGTCAACAGGTTCCAAGAGGCGAATGAAGGACCCGCGATCGGGGCCTTTAAGATCGACGATTCGATCCGGGAACTGCAAGCCCAAAAGCTCGCCTACCTACGTAGCGGCCGGGACCCGGCCAAATGCGACCAGCTGCTGCAGGCACTCAACGACAAAGCAAGTAATGAAGAAAACATCATGCCCGCCGTCATTGATGCGGTGGAAAACCATTGCACATTGGGCGAAATTGCCGATACTTTGCGCGAGGTGTATGGGGAGCACAAATGAAGATCACTTTTGCTGCGAGGGTAAACAAAGCCCGCTTTATGCACATTTAGTTCCGGAGGGGGAACAGGAGGCCTTAGCCATTATCCACCCCCACCGGGGATAGTAGGGGCTCCAAATCATCCAGCTCTTGATCGGTAAATACCTTGGATCTAATGATAAAGCGAACACCCAGGGGTATTTCGATCGAAAAACTGCTTCCCCGACCGGCAGTCACGTCCAGCAGCAGCTGGGTATGTTGCCAATATTCGAACTGGTCGCGGCTCATATAGAACCGGCATCCTTCAATCTCCCCCAGGCATACATCGCTTTGTCCTACACGAAACTCCCCCAGCGTAAAACACATGGGCTGCGACCCGTCGCAGCATCCTCCGCTCTGGTGGAACATCAGCGGGCCGTGCATCTGACGAAGCTTATCAATTAGGCCTTTGGCTGCATCGGTCGAGACAATCCTTGCAATAGGTGGCATAGGAAGCAAGATTTGAGTTGACTTCTACGACTCGCGTGGGTGGCTGCACCCAAGGGATGGGAAATTGCATTTTCTCCATCCTTGAGGAACCCAACAAGGGAGAGGCGGCCCGTAGGCCGCCTCTCCCTATGCGCCCGCCCTCGAGACTCCTTCTTGGTTATCAAAAAAATCCCAGCTTAGATTTGCTGTACGAGATCAGGATATTTTTCACCTGACGATAATGGTTCAGCATCATTTTATGCGTTTCACGGCCAAAGCCAGATTTCTTATACCCGCCAAATGGTGCATGCGCTGGATAGGCATGATAACAATTGACCCAGACCCTCCCGGCTTGAATGGCCCGAGGAACCTGGTAGGCCTCGTGCGCGTCCCTGGTCCATACACCTGCTCCTAAGCCATATAAGGTATCGTTGGCGATCTGAATGGCTTCATCCGTCGACTTGAATGTGGTAACAGAAGTGACCGGTCCGAAAATCTCTTCTTGAAAAATGCGCATCTTGTTATGGCCTTTGAAGATTGTCGGCTCAATATAATACCCGTGTTCGAGACCGCTGTTGATATGCAAGGGTCCACCTCCGCACAGCACCTTCGCCCCTTCTTGCTTTCCGATATCCAGGTAACTGAGGATTTTATGGTACTGATCCTCGGAGGCTTGAGCTCCCATCATGGTGTCCGGGTCCAATGGGTTACCGACTTTGATGGCCCTCGTGCGTTTGACTACTCTTTCCAAGAATTTCTCGCTGATGCTTTCGTGCACCAGGATTCGACTGGGGCATGTACAAACTTCTCCCTGGTTCAGGGCAAACATCACGGCTCCTTCGATCGCTTTGTCAAAAAACTCATCGTCTGCTTCCATAACAGAGGAAAAGAAAATGTTGGGGCTCTTACCACCTAATTCCATGGTTACGGGAATCAGATTTTCTGAAGCATACTGCATGATTAACCTTCCCGTAGTTGTCTCTCCGGTAAAGGCCACTTTGTTTACCCTGGGGGAAGAAGCCAAGGGCTTACCCGCTTCGGGACCAAAGCCGGTCACTACGTTGAGCACTCCGGGAGGTAGTAGATCGCCGATTAATTCCATCAAACACATGATGCTGGTGGGTGTTTGTTCTGCGGGTTTAACCACTGTGCAACAACCTGCAGCCAAGGCCGGAGCGATCTTCCATGTCGCCATCAGAAGCGGAAAATTCCATGGAATGATCTGACCTACCACACCGATAGGCTCGTGCAGGTTGATGCTTACAGTAGTTTCATCCAACTCACTAATTGCTCCCTCCTCGGACCGGATAACTCCCGCAAAATAGCGGAAATGGTCAATGGTTAATGGAAGATCCGCAGCCCTCGTTTCGCGGATAGCTTTCCCGTTATCGATGGTTTCAACAGTAGCCAGGTAGTCAAGATTATCCTCGATGTGCTGAGCGATTTTCAGCAGTATATTGCTGCGGGTTGTAGCCGAAGTTTTACTCCAGGTCTTAAATGCCAGGTGGGCCGCATCCAGCGCCTTGTCGATGTCTTTGGCGTTTCCTCTGGCCGCCTGGGTAAATACTTTTCCATCGATGGGCGATATATTATCAAAATATTCTCCATTGCTCGGCGCCACCCATTCACCGCCAATAAAATGGTCATACCGGGATTTGAACTTTGGCCGCGCTACCAATTTGGATTTGTGCGCAGCAGCTGCTGTAGTAGGCATATAAAAGCATTTTAATCGTTAGGTAATAGGCTTAAAGGTTGAACTTTTGGCGTCTCCGGAGGGTGACTTTTGTCTCTTTTTATAGCACAATCGTACTCTTTATTGCCCGGGGTTAGAAATAAGTTTACCTTTCAGTAGATAAAAATCTGTTTGCATGACCGGGAGAAAATACCTGGAGAAGATGGATCTGACGCATCCCAAACAGCTGCGTACGCTAGTTGAAAACCGGCGTGTATACCGGCTCAATAATTGCGAATTAAATGTGTTTGAATCCTATGAGCAAGCCTACCGGGTTCCCCTAACCTTCCCAGATTTTGTGATTACCTCTATGGTCCGAGGAAAAAAAGTGATGCACTTGTTTGACCACCCGGCTTTTGATTACTTCCCTGGAGAAAGCGTTATTGTTCCAGCTAACGAAACCATGGTCATAGATTTTCCTGAAGCCGGCGTTGACAATCCTACGCAGTGCATTGCCCTGGCCGTTGACAGCAATTATGTTAATGATAGCCTGGTTTACCTCAATCAATATTACAATAGCGACCGGGATGAAAAACATGATTGGAAACTTCAGTTCAACCAATATCATTTTGCCAATGACACGGAGATTTCCACGACGATTAACAAACTCATTCGCATTTGCACCAGCCCGGATAGGGCCAAAAACATATACGCCGATTTGAACGTTAAGGAATTACTCGTTCGTTTATTGCAAAGCCAGCACATTAAGCAGGTTAGTAATGAACGAGATCAAAACAACAACCACACACGCCTGCATTTTGTGCTGCATTATATTCACGAACACCTCACCGAGAAGATTTTGGTCGACATGCTATGCCGCAAGGCATACCTGAGCCGCAATATGTTTTTTGTTTGGTTTCGTGAGCAATTCGGAGTAAGTCCGCTGGAATACATCAATCAGGAACGGATCAAATTGGCTAAGCAATTGCTTGCCGATGGGCGAAACAACGTTACGTCCGTGAGTATGAAATGCGGATTTTCTGACGTAAATTATTTCGTTCGACTGTTTAGAAAACTGGAGGGCCTCACACCTGGTTCCTATCAGGCTTGTGCGTCCGTGCACCACAGCGACTACTCACTCCAGCAGCAGCCCCTCGACGATTGAGGAAATCGTCTTCTTTTCTTCCTCGTAATGGATGCCTGTCGCCGGTCCATTGAATCCGGTAAGTATTTTTTGCACTCTGCCCGACCGGTCGATAAAAATGGTCGTTGGAAATCCCGCAATGCCTTCTAGTTGAGGCAGGGTCTTTTGCGTCAATTGCGGGTCGGAGTTAGTCACGCCAGTTATCAGCAATGGATAATGAACTTGGAATCGAAGTTGAAAACTGCGCAGGCTGTTTTGGGAGCGGGCAAAATCGGTACTTCGCTCGTAGGCGAGGCCGATAATTTCTAGGCCTTTGCGCCGGTTAAGATCATAAAACTGACTGAGGAAATGGGTTTCGTCCATGCAATTGGGGCACCAGGAGCCCATAATCTGAACTACAACAACCTTGTTATGAAAGCGCTCATCTGCCAACGAAACCATCTTGCCATCGATGTCGCGGAATGAGAAATCCAGTTTGGAGGCCCCAGATTTCAGACGGGTTAAGCTGAATTCGTCAGGCAACTGCGCGTCCGGGTCCTTAAGACCCGACCAGATTTCCTGATGTTTAGGTCCCGAATAATACTGCCCGTTGGTCAGCTGCCGGTTGTCTTTCACCCGGGCCGTAAATAGATAAGCGTGGCCTCCGTCAAAACAAGAAAGTAACAGCGAGTCGCCGGTAACGATACCTTCCAGATATCGATAGTCCCCCGTAGCATTAAGAAAAGTCCCCGTCACTCGGTTGCCTGCCTGCACAAATTCACCCACGCAAAACGTAGAATCTTGCTGGCCGGCACTGCGAAACGTGGCCGCCCAACGGCCGCTCACGTTAACCCGGGCCGCACCGAGCGCGGACTTAAACCGGAAGGTTTGACCGCGTTCGGCAACGAAAGGCATGACCTGATAGCTGTTGGAGAGGCGTTTGATCCATATTCCGTGCACGGCATCCTTGGAGTCAAAAACCGCCCGTATCTGGGAATCGAAAAAGGGGAGCTTGATCCACACCGAATCGCCCACCACCCGGATGGAGTCGACAAGCAGGCGTTCGGCGGCGTTGCGGATATACAAAACCGTGGCACCCAACCGTTGGGTCACCTCAAAATTGAATACGATACCGGCTCCGTCTTCGCGCTCGAGCATGGCTCTCCAGGGCCCCAGACCGAGGGTGCGCGGTCCTTGGGCTAATAAGGTTAAATGCATTAAGCAGGCTGCCGTTATGAGCAAGTTGCGGATCATACACTGAATTAACATGGAGGCTGCAAGGTAAGACTGAATGCTGGAAAGCTGAAACGGGGTCCGCTGCTGGAGAGTAAACAGATCGGAACTTGCTTTTTACAAACTATCTCAGGTTGTGCAGCATATCGGAGGTCATTTTTTCCAAGTCGTATTGAGGCATCCATCCCCAATCTGTTCGGGCTACTGAATCATCAATGCTGCTGGGCCAACTTTCGGCAATGGCCTGCCGGTAATCCGGTGCGTATTGCACCTCAAATCCGGCAATGTGCTTACTTATTTCCTGGGCGATTTGCTTGGGTGAAAAACTCATGCCCGACAGATTATACGCCGTTCGCACCGAAATAGCCGAGCCCGGTGCCTGCATCAGTTCGATGGTAGCTCGTATGGCATCGGGCATATACATCATCGGCAGATAGGTATCTTCCTTCAAAAAACAGTTGTACTTCTTGTGCTCAAGGGCATCATAAAACATCTCGACGGCATAGTCTGTCGTGCCTCCCCCAGGCGCCGATTTGTAACTGATCAGCCCCGGATAGCGGATGCTGCGTACATCGACTCCGAAGCGGTGGAAAAAATAATTGCACCAAAATTCGCCGGCATACTTGCTGATTCCGTACACTGTACTGGGCTCGATGATCGTTTGCTGCGGGCAATTGTGCTTCGGGGAGGTCGGGCCAAAAACGGCAATGCTGCTGGGCCAGTACAGCTTGTGTAATTTCTCTTCCCGGGCAATGTCCAGCACATGCAATAGGCCTTGCATATTGAGATGCCAAGCAAGACCCGGGTTTTTTTCACCCGTTGCCGAAAGCATGGCTGCCAGCAAATAAATCTCCGTGATATTCTGGCGAATGACCTGCACATGGAGCATTTCCTTATTCATCACGTCCAAGGAAACGTACGGACCGGTACCTTTTAGCAACTCATTTTCTTCGCGCAAATCAGAGGCGACAACGTTTGCATTGCCATAAATTCTGCGTAAGGCCAGGGTTAATTCTACACCTATTTGACCGGAAGCTCCGATCACCAGGATTTTGTCCTTGGGCATACTGGATTGTGTTTAATAGCAAGTAAAATCGAAGCGTCAACCTAAATTTAGATCCCCTTATTGGTACCTCAAAGGATTTCTTCGAGCCGAAAGGATATAGCGTTTGATATTCATCAGAAATGCCAGGACGAAGTAAATAATAAGAGGTGACCCCATGGTCAGAAAAGAAATGTAGATGAACCAAGTGCGAATGCGGGAGGTAGCAATGCCCAGCCTTTCTCCGATCGCGGTGCACACGCCAAACGCGTGCCATTCGATGAACTGCTTAAACTTACTCATATGGTAAAAATAAAAAAAATTAGCCGTTGACCGAACAGTTTATTGAATTACTAAACGCATTTTTCGGTAAATTTGCATTCGCTTTAGGTAAATATTAACTCCGTTTCCCACATAATACACGCTAAACTAATTTATCATGGTTTTTGACCTGGATCTCATCAAAAAGCTCTATGGTGCCCTGCCGGCCAAAGTGGAAGCAGCCCGCAAATTAACGGGCACACCGCTGACGCTGGCCGAAAAGATACTCTATGCCCACCTGTACGAGCCCCCTACCAAAGCGTATACCCGGGGTAAAGAATACGTAGATTTCGCCCCAGACCGTGTGGCTATGCAGGATGCCACGGCCCAAATGGCCCTGCTTCAGTTTATGACCTGTGGCCGCGATCGGGTAGCCGTCCCCTCCACGGTACACTGTGATCACCTCATCCAGGCCAAGACGGGAGCCGCGGCTGATTTGGCTAATGCTCTCAATATCAACAAGGAAGTTTATGATTTTCTGGCTTCGATATCCAATAAATACGGCATCGGCTTCTGGAAGCCTGGAGCGGGGATAATCCATCAGGTGGTGCTCGAAAATTATGCCTTTCCCGGGGGTATGATGATCGGTACCGATTCCCATACCCCGAATGCGGGGGGATTGGGGATGGTGGCCATTGGCGTGGGCGGAGCCGATGCGGTGGATGTGATGGCCGGATTACCCTGGGAATTGAAAATGCCCAAGCTAATAGGCGTGAAATTGACAGGCAAATTGAGTGGATGGACCTCCGCCAAAGACGTAATCTTGAAGGTGGCCGGAATTCTCACTGTAAAGGGGGGAACTGGAGCCATCGTCGAGTATTTTGGCGATGGCGCAGATAGCCTGAGCGCCACAGGCAAGGGCACGATTTGCAATATGGGTGCAGAAATTGGGGCGACTTGTTCCATCTTTGGATACGACGATAAAATGTCCGCCTATCTAAAGGCCACGGGCCGACCAGAAGTTGCGGCGCTGGCCGACGGCATCCGCGAATACCTTCGACCCGACCAGGCGGTTTACGCCGATCCACAAAAATACTACGACCAGCTGATCGAGATCAACCTGCATGAGCTGGAACCGCATGTCAACGGGCCCTTTACGCCCGACCTGGCGTGGCCGATATCCAAATTTGCCGAAGCAGTAAGAGCCAACCACTGGCCGGAAAAACTCGAGGTCGCCCTGATTGGGTCTTGCACCAATTCTTCCTACGAAGATATCAGCCGTTCTGCTTCCCTGGCCCAGCAAGCGATAACCAAGAAACTGAAAACCAAAGCGGAATTTACAATTACGCCAGGCAGCGAGCAGGTCCGGTTTACGATAGAAAAGGACGGATTCCTCAAAACCTTTGACCAGATTGGCGGAGTGGTCCTGGCCAATGCCTGCGGTCCCTGTATCGGTCAATGGGCAAGGCATATCGATGATCCGAACAGAAAAAATTCCATTATTACCTCCTTCAACCGGAATTTTGCCAAACGCAACGATGGCCTCGCTTCCACGCATGCCTTCGTGGCTTCACCAGAAATTGTTACGGCTTTCGCCATTGCAGGCAACTTGACTTTTAATCCGCTCACCGATAAATTAACCAATGAAGTTGGCCAACAGGTGATGTTGGACGAACCCACGGGCGTCGAGCTGCCTCCCAAAGGGTTTTCCGTGGATGACCCAGGATACCTGGCACCTGCCAAGGACGGCAAAGCCATTCAGGTCGCTGTCAAGAAAGATTCTCAACGGTTGCAATTGTTAGAACCTTTCAGCGCTTGGGAAGGGACGGATCTGACGGGACTGCTGTTGCTGATCAAAGCCAAAGGGAAATGTACAACAGATCATATTTCGATGGCTGGACCTTGGTTAAAGTTCCGCGGTCATCTGGACAATATTTCCAACAATATGCTGATCGGAGCCGTAAATTATTTCAATGATAAGACGGATTCCGTTAAAAACCAGCTGACCGGAGAATACGGACCGGTGCCTGCCACGCAAAGGGCCTACAAGGCGGCCGGGATCGGCAGTATCGTGGTCGGCGATGAAAATTACGGGGAAGGCTCCTCCCGGGAACATGCAGCCATGGAACCCCGGCACCTGGGAGTGCGGGCTATCCTGGTGCGCTCTTTTGCCCGGATACATGAAACCAACTTGAAAAAACAGGGTATGCTGGCTCTGACTTTTGCTAATCGCGAAGATTATGATAAGGTGCAAGAAGACGACCGGATTGATATCGTCGGTCTTTCTGCTTTTGCCCCTGGAAAACCCCTGACTGTAGTGCTGCATCATAGCAATAAGAGCCTGGACAAGATTGCAGTGAACCATACATACAACGAGCAGCAAATTGAATGGTTTAAGGCAGGAGGAGCATTGAACGTGATAAGAAAACAATTTGCCTAAGACAGCGGTATCGTTCGGATGGGCTTGGCCCGGAATTGCGGCATGTAGGACGCATATTAAACCCGATGCCTATGCGCCGGGTTTTTGAATTAGGACAGTTAGTCGGGACCATCTCCAATCGTGGGATGCCGGTCAAGCCGGTTTGGGTTGGGGAAATAAGTTTGCGGGCCTCCATATCATGGTTCGCGATTATTCGTTCTATAGCCTTGAATGCAGTTTTTAAAATGAGATATCCTATTGTCCTGGTTCTTTGCTGGTCCATGATTTTCCTACTTTCCTGCACCACCTCCAGAAAAGTAGCTTCCGCATCAAAGCTGATTACCGATACGCTGCCTGCATTACCCAATTCGGAAATTGATCTGCCGGTAAAAATTTACGCCGTTCCCATACTAGCCAAAGCCGAAGCCGTGGTCCCCAAGGAGTTCACCTCCGATACATGGCCCAGCTATCTTCAGCCATCCTGCGATTTTCGGTACAAATATCGCTTTACCCGCTCGCCCTTATCCGTTAGTTGCCTGCACAATCGCATAGCCATTCAATTCGATGGGAGTTATCAAATCGCCGGAAGCCGCTGCATCTGTTCGGCAGGCCAGCCCATTACGCCGTGGATTTCGGGCAGCTGCGGTTTTGGTAATGAGACGCCCCGGCGCGTGACGGTTGCCCTCAATTCCGTGCTCAATTTTCTACCTACCTACCAAATCCGCACCGTCACTTCGTTGCGCCAGATTCAAGCCCCCGACAAGTGTCAGGTCTCGTTGTTTTCCAGTGATATTACCCAAATGGTAGTGGACTCGATACGGTCCTCGGTCGTGAGTTTTTGCGCTGCTCTAGATACCACGTTAGCCGAATTGAGCTTTTCCGGACTGCAACAGCTGGCTCGCGAAAAAAGCTACCGAAAGACCAATTTGGGCGCTTACGGCTACCTCGCAATTAATCCCGTCGGGGTCTGGATCGGTCAGCTCGACTACCTGCAAGATACCTTCTCGATTAGCCTGGGATTAACCTGCAGGCCCTCGCTGACTTCAGATAGTGCCAATCATCTGGGGGCCGGTTTGCCTCCACTGCCTGCGCTGGTGCAAAAACAGAATAGTAGCGGTATTTCCCTCTATCTGAATGCTGTCTATGATTACGGCTTTCTTTCCAAGACCCTTGACGATAGCCTCCGCAACAAAGTCTTTGAGGTCAAAGGCCGAACGGTAGTGGTTAGGGCAGCACAGATCAAGTCCATAGGTAATCATCAAATTGAAATCAGGATAGACTTTTCGGGCACCGATAAAGGAAGCATCTATGTGCGTGGCACGCCCGTACTGGATAGTGCAAAACAATCCCTTTCCTTTCCTGACCTCAGCTATTCCTTGCAAGGCGAAGACTTGGCCTTGAAGGTAGCAAAAAGCTTATTTCACAATAAGATCAAGAAGTCCTTGGAGGGCAAATCCTTTCTTGACGTGGCAGCCCTGGTCAAATCGAGCCTACCCGCCATAAACCAGCAATTGAACAGGAAATTGACCGAAAACCTCTTCACCTCCGGGAAGGTTAATGAGGTGCGCCTTCTGGCCCTGCTGGCGGGTTCCGATGCGCTGCGGGTGCAAGTCTACCTCAATAGTAGCCTGTCCATTCTAAGTAGTGGGCAGTTTTAAACACATTTGTCTGTTTGTCAATATCTTGCCCGAACCCCTTTAAATCAGGCAACCATTAACAATTGATTTACGTACTATTTTCAGCTGTGAGGTAGTTTGCGCTATAGAACTTCACCGAGATTAAACCAGGCCTTAAAACATTTGACTACAGGTAATCAGCAAATCAGCGCTTTGCTATTGGGTTGTCGCAAAAACGACCGCAGCAGCCAAAAAGAGTTGTATCAACTGCTTAAGGGGTATGCCATGAAAATCTGTTTTCGCTACCAGCAACACACCGAACAAGTGGAGGAAGTGGTAAACGAAGGATTTACCAAACTATTCAAGAACATTCATCAGTTCGATGAAACCAGGCATCCCGAAATCGGCGTAGCGTTGAAAGGCTGGTTCAAACGAATTCTCATAAATACCTGCATCGATTATTACCGAAAGAACGCCTCTTATATTAACGGGCAAGTATTGACGGAGGAATCCGAGAAAATTGCAGACCACGGTCAAAGTGGTTTGGATATGCTTTCGTACAAGGAAATCATAGAATCCATCCGCGAGTTGTCACCAGCCTACCGAACTGTTTTCAATTTGTTCGTGATTGAAGGATTGACGCATGAAGAAATTGGGCGTCAATTGGGGATTTCTGTAGGCGCCTCTAAATCAAATTTATCCAAAGCCAGGGAAAACCTCAGAAGGATCCTGGCCAAAAAAACGGACCACCTAATCTATGTTGAACATCTCAGATAATGAGCTGGACCGATTGAGTCGGGAAGCTGCTGACTTATACCAACCGGACCTTGGGTCTGGCGCCTCCTGGGATAAGCTGGCAGAACAACTTGATCGGGAACTTGGTGAAGCGCCTGGTCCGGCGTTTCGCAGGGTCTATTCCGCTTGGCGTATGGGGCGTATCTGGCTTCTGGCAGCAGGATTGGCGGCAAGTTTTCTTCTGTACAGGATGGATGCTACCAACAAATCTGCCCGGGTTGCCAAAGAAGCTTCCTCTGAGGTCCCGAGCAAGACGCTTAGCCCAGGAGCAAAATCTAGCGGCGCCAAACAATTGTACGCTGGGGAAAAGCTCAAGTCCACCCGTTCTCAAGGAGCAGAGGGTTTGGTCAAGGGTCCCACGAGTTCGAGTGCAAGCCAACAGACTCTTAGCCCGCCAGCCTACCCAGCGAACCAAAGCACCACCAAGAACAACCGGGTATCAGCCAGGTCCACACGCGCAGGCCAATTGGTGGCTGTTTCCAAAGGCCATACGGGGGCCTTGACATCCTCCGCAAAGCAAGTGCCTGCCGAAAGGCCGGGCGAATCCTTGGCAATGAACCGGGCGCCTGACGCAGCGATGGCCCTGGTGGGCGTTTCGGCCCAGACTGACCACAGCCGCCTGACAAAAGGAGTGACAGATTCAGGGGCCGGGTTCAGAGATCCAAAACCTGCCCAGCTGCCATCTTCAGTTGCATCTTCTGGAATTACTGTAGGCAGCTACGCAATTTCGTTGGTCTCGCTGGCCTCCAGCACACATGCAGTGGCTGGTTCGGAAATCAGTAGGCCTACCCAATCTTCTGGAAGAAGCATGCATATAAACCGGTCACTTGAGATAGGCTTGCTGGCCGCCCCGGATTATTCCGATGTCCATGCAGCTCCCAACAATAAATGGAGCAGCAACTTGGGCCTTACCGTCGGGTATTCTTTTTTAGCCCATTGGTCGCTCAATACAGGGTTGATCTACACACAAAAGAACTATGGAGTTAACGAGGGAGATTTCAAATCAATATCCAATGCGGCTTATGTACCTATAGGTTGCGAGATAGAATACGTCAATGGGACTTGTTATATGCTGGAAATTCCCCTTGCAGTCCGTCGCGACTTCCGGATTGGGTCGAAAACGAACTTTTTTGCCAGCGCCGGTTTATCGTCCTACATTATGCAAAACGAGGATTATGTAATTCATTATTCCTCCTTTGCAAGCTCCTGGGGCGTTACTTCGGGACAGACAACGGGGCAGATGGCTCCCAACGCCAAGCGAGATTTTTGGTTTTCCACGGCCAGCATATCGGCCGGCTTTGAGCAGGAAATCTCCAAGGGTCTGTCGCTGCAGGTCGAGCCGTTTGCGAAACTACCCTTGCGAGGGATAGGCATGGGCAACATCCAGCTCTCCAGTTACGGCATCGCATTTTCCATCCGCTACGCCCCCGTGCTCGGTAGAACAAGAAAATGATAAGACCCGTGGGTAGCTTCGCGCGAAAGAGGACCCATTGCTTTTGTTTCCCAAAGCCCAGGAGTTGACTTACGCCGTTTCAAACCAAACCGGCTTTTTATTATCCCAATCACCGTTGTAGTTGATAAAGAGTTCCTCACCGGCCTGAACGAATCGCATCGTTTTTATGTGCATGATTTGCTGGTCATAATCCATTTCATATTCACAATTTGAGCGGTACGAATGATTATACAATGGGATCAGCCCCAGTGCCATGCAGCATTGCTCCCGTCCGAGGCCCCACTCAAAGATATAGTCGTGCAGTAAGGTTTGATCGAGCAACTTTCGATCCTGAGGGCCCATGACGATTACTGGCGAGGACTCCACGACGGTCCCAGCTGCAATGGGCTCAGAGGTAAAAACTCCGCGACCCTTTTCGGCCGACACCCCGATATGTAAACAAGAGGCGATCATAGATTGCAGTTAGTAAGGACCCGGACATTAGCGAGGCAAACACATCCCACAATGAGTTCCATTGTAGCACAGTTCGGAGCATCGAATTACCCCCTGATTCATGGGCAGAAATTTTAATACGAATATAATAACCAACTAGATTTGAATAAAGACTATTAAGTACATTTGGTCAATGCCAGCAGAAATAGACGATCTGACCATCCAAGAGGAGTTCATGGCGCTCATGGAATCGGGCGACCAAGGCGCCATCCGTGATTTCTTAGATGAGCAAAATATCAGCGTAGTCGCTGAATTAATCAACGAACTGCCCGAACAGGAAAACAAGATCATTGACAATTTAAGCATTCACCGGGCGGTAAGCACATTTAAAATCTTAGATTTCCCGGCCCAAAAAAGAATCATTCAAGAACTCAGCCCCTCCAAGACCGCGGAATTACTCAATGAACTTCCTGCCGATGACCGCACCTCTTTTTTGGAATACCTGCCCAGCGAGGTGGTCAAGGAACTCATCAAAACCTTAAACCCGGAGGAGAGAAAAATCACGCTATCGTTGTTGGGATATCCGGAAGGCAGTGTTGGCAGGCTAATGACCCCCGATTACATCGCCGTACAAAAGGATTGGACGATCCGGGAGGTCATCCGATATATCCGCACGGAAGGCAAGGATTCGGAAACCATTGATGTCGTGTACGTGGTTGACGATAAGGGAGTTTTCATAGATGATATTCGGATACGGGAAATCATCCTGGCCGATCCCGACAAGAAGGTGGAAGACGTGATCGACAACCGGTACATCGCGTTGAATGTTAACGACGACCAGGAGGCTGCCAACCAGGTTTTTAAGATGAATAACCGGGTTGCCCTGCCTGTCTTGGATAACAACAATATCCTGATGGGCATTGTCACTATTGATGATGTCTTGTGGGTCGCCAATGAGGAATTCAAAGAAGACATGCAAAAAATGGGGGGTACGGAAGTGCTGGACGAGCCCTACCTGGAAATTGCGTTCTTCAAATTGATCAAAAAAAGAGTGGGTTGGTTAATCATTCTGTTCTTAAGTGAAATGTTGACAGCCACCGCTATGGCCTATTTTTCCGATGAAATTGCCAAGGCGGTCGTTCTTTCCATATTCGTGCCGCTGATTATGTCCAGCGGAGGAAATAGCGGCTCCCAGGCGTCCACCCTCATCATTCAGGCAATGGCCGTAGGGGAGGTAAAATTACTGGATTGGTGGAGGGTGATGCGCCGCGAAGTGTTATCCGGCTTGGTACTCGGCAGCATACTGGGTTCGATTGGTTTTGTGCGTATTATGCTCTGGCATTTCTTGATGCAACACGGCCTCATGCGTGACTTATATGGCATTCATTGGATGCTCTTTGCCCTGACCGTGGGCTTTTCTTTGATCGGTGTGGTGTTGTGGGGAACTTTGGCTGGTTCGATGCTTCCCATCATTTTGAAAAAATTCGGCGCCGATCCAGCCGTTTCTTCTGCTCCTTTTGTTGCCACCCTGGTGGATGTCACGGGACTGATCATCTATTTCTCGGTGGCGCTTATATTTATGAGTGGGACCCTGTTGTGAATACCTTCATACAATACTAACTATGCATCGATTTTGCTTTGTCTTTCTACTCATGTGCAGAGTGGCCTTTGGCCAAACCCCACCGGAGTCTTTGAGTGTGGAAAAAATAATGCGGGACCCCAAGTGGATTGGCACATCGCCAAGCGGGGTCTTCTGGGGCTTCACGGGCAAAACGGTTTACTTTTTCTGGAATCCTGACAAGGCCCTCAGCGATTCGCTGTACCAATACGATCTGCAGAACCATCAGATAACTAGGCCATCGCCTGCGGATGCTTCGGTGAGCTTGGCCATTCACCACGGTGTGTATAACCGAGCCCGGTCTAAAATAGCGTACGTCCTGCGCGGTGATTTGTTTATCCTAGATATCGCGTCGGGTAACTCGATTAGAATAACCCAAACCACAGCCGAAGAACGCAATCCCGGATTCACGAACCAGGATAAATGGGTTACGTACGAGAGTGGGACCAATCTTTATGCCTGGGACGAACAAAATGGAAATATCCTGCAACTCACCAATTTCATTGCTACAGATTCTCCGGTAATTAAAAAGGCAAATGACCAAGAGGTCTGGCTAAACAAGGAGCAGCTGCGCACCTCCGAGGTCTTGAAACAACGTAAAGCGAAAAAGGATCAAGCGATCCTAAATACGAGAGTTGCACAGGGCACCGATACGCTGCCAAATATCTATATTGGCGAAAAGGAGCTGGATAACTTGGCCATCAGCCCCGATGGCCGGTTTATCACCTATGCGTTAAGCGAAACTCCTTTGGGTGCAAAAAACACCATTGTTCCCGATTATGTTACCGAATCGGGATTTACGATCGATTTGCCAGGGCGAACCAAGGTCGGAGCCCCGCAAGGCAAGTCCAGCTTCTTTGTGTTTGACCGAATGACCGGTAAGGTTATGCGGGTGTCTACTGATTCCATTCCGGGTATTAAGGACCAGCCGGATTTTCTTCAAGATTATCCTAAAGAATCCTCCGCGCTAAAAGGGAAAGACAGGGAGGTCTTTGTAAACCAATGCGTGTGGAACGACAACGGTACGGCGGCGGTGGTGGAGATTCTTTCGGCTGATCACAAGGACCGGTGGATTATGCAGCTGGAAGGGGAAACTTCGAGACTCAGATCCTGCGACCATCAGCGAGACGAGGCTTGGATTGCGGGTCCGGGGATTGGCTGGCTGGGTGATGGCTCACTGGATTGGATTGACCGCAACACGTTTTATTTTCAAAGTGAACAGACCGGATACTCGCACCTCTACACCTACAATATTACCACACGCACACGTAAAGCCATTACGCACGGAAATTACGAAGTACAGCAAGTGGTATTAAGCCGCAATAAAAAATTCTTTTATCTGGTGACCAACGAGGAGCACCCAGGAAAACAACAACTCTACCGCATCCAAACCGATGGCGCATCCAAGGAGCAAATTACCTCCATTACGGGTGCCTACGAAGTGGCTCTTTCCCCGGATGATCAAAAGGTAGTGTACCGATATTCCTACCAGAACAAACCATGGGAATTGTTCATGCAGGAACTGGCTACAGGAAAAAAACCGGAGCAGCTTACAGATAAAGCCATGAGTCAGGAATGGAAAGCCTACCCGTGGCGGGATACCCGGATCTTTACCTTCTTAGACCGCGACGGCAAGCAAGTGTACGCACGGATCTATGAACCGCAGGCAAACCATAAGAATAATGCAGCGGTGATTTTTGTGCATGGCGCCGGTTATTTACAAAATGTGGATTACGGCTGGAGCTATTATTACCATGAATTCATGTTTAATAACCTATTGGCAGACAAAGGCTACACCGTGCTGGATTTGGACTACCGGGCCAGCGCCGGATACGGTCGCGACTGGCGAACAGCTATTTACCGCCATATGGGTGGCAAGGATCTCAACGACGAAGTGGACGCTGCCCGGTGGCTTGTCAAAGAGCAGGGCATCGATTCAGGTCGAATTGGCATTTACGGAGGCAGTTACGGCGGCTTCATGACCCTGATGGCTTTATTCACCCAACCCGGCGTGTTTAAAGCAGGAGCCGCTCTTCGGCCTGTGACCGATTGGGCCCATTACAACGACGACTACACCAGCGCCATTCTCAATGACCCCTTTACCGATAGCCTCGCGTACCAGCGATCTTCCCCCATCAACTTTGCCTCCGGCCTGCAAAATCATCTGCTCATCTGTCATGGGATGGTGGATGTGAATGTGCATTTCCAGGACGTGGTGAGAATGGCTCAACGACTAATCGAATTGCATAAAAGCGACTGGGAATTAGCCGTCTATCCACTAGAAGATCATGGTTTTGTAGAACCCAGCAGTTGGACCGATGAATACCGCAGGATACTTGACCTATTTGAAAATAATCTAAAATGAGTGGTCCAAAGTAGTAAGTCCATGGGGGCTGATGAATTGTTAATTGCTTGCAATCAGTCGCAAAGCATGAGTCAATTAAACAGTTCCTTCGTATCTTAGTAGTGAGTAATCTGTGAAATTTACAGAGTCGTAGTAAACGCATCAATCACAAAAAAAGAAAGAAGATGAAAAGACTTACTCTTTTATTGGGCGCATTACTTTTTATGGTAATGGGCGCTCTGGCGCAGCGAGGTGGTGGCGGTCGCGGAGGTGGTGGTGGCTATCATGGTGGCGGTGGCTACCACGGAGGCGGCGGGTATCACGGTGGCTCTGGATATCGCGGTGGGTATGCCTATCACGGCGGTTACGGATATCGTGGAGGTTACGGATATCGCGGCGGTTATTACGGAGGTTATCGCGGTGGGTATTATGGAGGGTATTATGGTCCTTCCGTTAGCATAGGATTCGGATTTGGGTATCCCGGCTATTATGGATATGGTTATCCCTATTATCCCTACCCCTACTATCCATATCCGTACGCCTATCCTTACGCACCCTATCCCGACTACGGATATCCTCCGCAACAGGGCCCTCCGCCTTCGCAAAATCAACAGCAACCGCAGCAGGGGCCTCAGCAAAATCAGCAGTCGCAACCTCCATCCATGGACCAACGTCCACCTTCTGGAACCAATGATCAATATCCGACTCGAAGTGGCGGCAGTGGATCCGACATCGGAAATTCCAATACGGCCGTGGCCAGCAATTCGTCCTCTTATGGAAAAGTGTGGATTTCACCCCACTGGAAACAGTCAGATCAGGGTTGGGTTTGGATTGAGGGGTATTGGAAACGAGATTCTAATTAGATTCAACGGGCATTGTTGCCTGGACGCTTGAATCGATATATTTTAAAAAATGTCCTTTTGTAAAGGACATTTTTTTTATTCCCCCAGCCAGCGGCATATCTCGGCTGGACCGTCGAGTTATTTTTTTAAATTGCCAAGCAGTTAAACCCAATTTACTATGTGCGGAATCGTAGCCTACATCGGACCACGCGAAGCCTACCCTGTTATCCTCAAAGGGTTGAAACGATTAGAATACCGCGGTTATGACAGCGCAGGTGTTGCGTTACTGCATGATGGATTAACCGTGTACAAGAAAAAAGGAAAGGTTGCCGATTTGGAGGAGTACTTGGTTGGGAAAAATCTCCATGCCCACGCAGGCATCGGGCACACCCGTTGGGCAACCCATGGAGAACCCAGTGATCGCAATGCCCACCCGCATCTCTCGGCGAGCGGAAAACTGGCGATGATCCACAACGGTATCATTGAGAATTATGCGCAGCTGAAGCAGGAATTGCTGAAAAAGGGGTATCATTTCCTTAGCGACACCGATACCGAAGTACTGCTCAATTTTATTGAGGATATCCAACAAAACAACTCCTGTGGCCTGGAAGAAGCCATGCGAATAGCCCTGAAAAGAGTGGTTGGGGCCTACGTCATCGTCTTGCTGGACCGAGATCATCCCGATACGATCATTGCCGCCCGAAAAGGGAGCCCATTAGTTATCGGGATTGGCAAAGGAGAACATTTTCTGGCATCGGACGCATCCCCGATCGTGGAATACACCAAAGAAGTAGTCTATGTAAACGATTACGAACTGGCCATTATCAAAGCCGATGAATTGATACTCAAGAATCTTGGCAATGAAACCATCACCCCGTTTGTGCAAAAGCTGGATATGGAACTGGCCGCGATTGAAAAGGGGGGCTTTGAGCATTTCATGCTCAAAGAAATAATGGAACAACCCGACACCATTTTCGATTGTCTGCGCGGTCGGCTGGACATCAGCGATGGCCACATAACTATGGCTGGCGTTCAGGCTCACATTGAGCAACTCAAAATCGCCCGACGCTATATCATCATCGCCTGTGGAACCAGTTGGCATGCGGGCCTATTAGCGGAGTACATTATCGAGGAGCTATGTCGAATCCCTGTGGAGGTAGAATATGCATCAGAATTTAGGTATCGCAACCCGGTTGTCTTTCCAGGAGATGTCATTATCGCTATCTCACAAAGCGGAGAGACGGCCGATACCATAGTCGCTATTGAACGGGCTAAACAACAGGGGGCCTTTATTTTTGGCATCGTAAATGTCGTAGGATCATCGATCTCTCGTATCTCTGACGCGGGCGCCTATACGCATGCGGGCCCGGAAATCGGCGTAGCGAGCACCAAGGCCTTTACGGCCCAATTGGCGGTCCTCACCATGGTTGCCCTCAAGATAGCTTTCGAAAAGGGCAGCATCGACAAGCAGCGGTACCATCAGCTGGTAAACGAACTGCACGAGATTCCGGAGAAAGTGAGGGAATTGCTGACAGGACGCGGACACATTAAGAAATTGGCTGAAAAATACCAAAATGCCAAAGATGCGCTGTTTCTTGGACGAGGCTACAATTTTCCTGTGGCTCTGGAAGGGGCGCTTAAGCTCAAGGAGATTTCCTACATCCACGCCGAAGGGTACCCTGCCGCCGAGATGAAACATGGACCCATTGCCTTGGTGGATGAAACATTGCCTGTAGTCTTTGTGGCAACAAAGGATTCCTACCATGAAAAAATAGTAAGCAATATCCAGGAAATCAAAGCCAGAAAAGGCAAAGTAATTGCCGTCATCAGCCACGGAGACGAGACCATTCAGGCCATGGCTGACGACGTAATGATTGTACCTCTGGCCGATGAGATCCTGGCTCCCATGTTGAGCACGATTCCATTGCAACTATTTGCTTACTATATCGGCCTTGCCAAAGGCTATGATGTGGATAAGCCCAGAAACCTCGCCAAGAGCGTTACGGTGGAATGAGGGACTTTATCCTCCGGAAGGGTAAAAAAATTGTTAAGGCAGCTTCGAGAGTAATCCTTAGGGGTTAGGTTCTTTGGCCGGACAGGTCGGAGCACGTCGTTCGCGTGATCCGGTAGGTGACCATGTCGGGACCAGCATCTGTCGGCTTGAACTGATGTGGCGAGTCCTGTACCTCCCGAAAACCGTTTTTACCCAATAGACGCACAGACCTATGATTATCCCGTCTAACTTCCGCGGTAATGGAGCTAAGCTTCATTTGGGTAAAGCCAAATGCTAGGATGAGTGCAATGGCTTCCTGCATGATTTTTTTTCCTTGAAAGCTTGGCAGGAGTTCATAGCCTATCTCCGCACTGAACCGATCGCCGGTAATATTCCAAAGACAAATCGTCCCAACCAGCCGATCCTCTCCCTGGAGCGAGATTGCCCACAGAATCGATCTATTGCTGGTGATGGCTTGGTCTATGCTTTCGATGAAGGCCAGGGCCTCAGCCTCGGAATAGGCACGGGGCCGATCAAGATATGCATTGACCGCTTCATCCGAGCGCAGAATAAAAATCTCTGGTGCATCAGCCGGACGAAGTTGCCGGCAGCGCAGATGGGTTGAACCCAGACACGGAAATGGATCGAACCAACGCTCTTGCATGAGGTAAAAGATTGGTAATAATACCCAATTAGCTGCAGTCAAAATCAACAGCCGGCTATTGCGTCATTTACTTACCCAGTACCCCAAAGATACAAACGCGTAGAATATCGCTTGGACATGAGGCCCTGCGATTAACGGCAATTCGATCCAACAAATTTCCCCTATCTGAATCCGCTCCCCTCATTTTTATTTATCTTTCCGCTCACAAATCCTCGCATGAACCAAATCAGAAAGAGTCCTGTGGAGTCGCTGGGTTATCATTTCATCCCAGCAGATTGTTTACCAAAAGGCAAAGACGAATATTACCTGCGCAACTTCCAAAATAAAAACGGCATCGCCTACCGACAACTGACGGCATATGAAATTGAAGTATTGGTTCGCAACCGCAATACATCGGATAACTGGAACCTGCTGTTGGTCTCTGATGCCTTTAATCCGGAATTAGTCCAGGATTGCAAATTTTTTGGATTAGTTCGCATAGGCAAACTGGAACCCTATTACTTAGAGTTCCACAATTTGAGACGGCCGGTTGGCTTATACAACAGCAACATCATCAGCTCGGATTTAGGCAACAATGTGGCGGTGGACAACGTCAATTACCTGTCGCATTATATTGTTGGCAACGACGTGATGATCGTGAACACCAATGAATTATCAGCGACCGACCACGCAAAATTCGGCAATGGAATTTTGAAGGACAAGGAGCCTGAACATATCAGGATATGGCTTGAGGTCTGTAATGAGAACGCCGGTCGCAAGATTATTCCCTTCGATGGCATGCTGCCCGGTGACGCTTGGTTGTGGAGCCGGTTTCGAAATGATCAGGCCCTTCAACATAAGCTCAAGGAATTCACGCAAAATCAATTTGATAGCCGCCGGGGCTATTATGGTCAAATTGGAGATCGTACGGTCATCAAAAACTGTAAAATCATCAAAGACGTCCTAATTGGCAGTGATGCCTACCTCAAAGGCGCCAACAAATTGAAAAATCTGACCATCAATTCGTCAGCCGATTCCAAGACCCAAATTGGGGAAGGCTGTGAATTGGTTAACGGCATCATCGGTCATGGTTGCAGGATCTTTTATGGAGTTAAAGCCGTTCGCTTTATCCTGGCCTCTCACTCCCAGCTCAAATATGGGGCGAGGTTGATTAATTCGTACCTGGGCAACAACTCGACTATCTCCTGCTGTGAGGTATTGAACTCGTTAATTTTTCCGGCTCATGAACAGCACCACAACAATTCCTTTTTGTGTGCTGCCTTAGTGATGGGCCAAAGCAATATGGCAGCAGGAGCGACGATAGGCAGCAACCACAATTCCCGAAGCCCCGATGGAGAACTCGTTGCCGGCCGTGGTTTTTGGCCTGGCCTATGTGTAAGCTTAAAACACAATTCTTCCTTCGCTTCGTTCATCATCCTGGCCAAAGGAGACTATCCGGCTGAATTGCATATCCCCATTCCGTTTTCTTTGGTAAGTAACCAGGTAAGCAAAGACGAATTGATTGTCATGCCCGCCTATTGGTTTTTGCACAACATGTATGCCCTGGCGCGCAACGCCTGGAAATACCCTGACCGGGACAGGAGGACGGAAAAGACGCAATTGCTTGAATATGATTTTTTGGCTCCTGACAGCGTAAATGAAATAGTCGATTCGCTTTCCGTTTTGGAACAACTCACCGGCAAGGCATACTTTTCCGCGTTCGAGCCCGGTCACAAGCATACTGAGAAGCAAATAGCAACCAAAGGGAAGCAGATATTGGAAGGGCCAAAACCTGTGGTGGACGGGTTGGAGATTCTAGCCAGTGGCTTCGAACACAGTCAACGTAAAGTGAAACTGATAAAGGTCTTTCAAGCTTACCATTTATTTAAAGAGCTGGTCGGCTTTTACGCGGTGAATCAGCTCATGCCGGCGCTGAAAGAAAAAAAGGCAATTAGTCTGCCTAAATTCCAGCAGTCCATACCCTCCAGGCAGCTTCGCGAGTCATGGATTAATGTAGGTGGCCAACTAGTTAAGCAGTCAGAATTGCAGAAATTGCTCGATCGCATTCACCGGGGCAGTGTCAAGAATTGGGGTCAGATCCATGCATTTTATATCAAACAGGGCCTCGCCTATCCAACCGATAAACTGGTGCATGCCTTGGCAGCTTATAGGGAGGTGTATGGAATAGCCATCCACCGCATGGATAAGAGCCAATTCAAGAGCCTGCTGCAGCAAAGTCTGGAGACAAAGGCCTGGATGACGAAAGGGATTTACGATTCACGGGCTAAAGATTACGCCAATCCATTCCGTAAGATGGTCTATAGCGGTGTAGCTGAAATGAATGCTGTCACGGGCTCTTTGCAACACAATCCCTTTATCAGCCAGCAGGTCGAGGATCTAGAGAACTATAAAAAGGATCTGCGCGTCATCTTAAAAAGGTTCAGCTTGTAATACTACTGCGGAGTCCCGCCAAAAAAAATCTGTCCGTCCTTTTGCGGGCGAATTTTCTTCCTCTGCGCTTAATGCAACTTACTTCTTTATGGCTCTTTTCGCACTGTCTAGCGCTGCACCCACTTTGGATTTGGCCGAATCGATCGCCATATTCACTACCGAATCGACTTTCTTGACGGCGGTATCTACAGCCGCCTTGACGGTGTCAGCCGCCGCTTGTACGGTGGAATCGGCCTGTTTTGCAGCGGACTCCGTGTCGTTGTTGCAGGCGACTATGGCAGCGGAGATTAACAGAATTCCAAATACTGTCTTCATGTCAATTTTTTTCTCTGTTTTGCAGGCAAAAATACGGTGATTTTTCAAAAAAGCTAGACGCAGGGCCTCTCCTATTGCTGGAATCCGCGCCTTAATCACACTGCAGAAAACGAACTATTTTTTTCTAAAGTAGATCCGGACTGGCACTCCCTTGAAATTAAAATGGTCCCGCAGTTGGTTTTCCAGATAATTGCGGTAAGGCTGCTTAATGTCATCGGGGTAATTGCTAAAAAAAGCGAAAGAAGGCACCGGAGTTGGTAACTGAGAAATGTATTTGATCTTCACCGCATTGCCACGTACGACCGGGGCATGGTAGGATTCTACCGCTTGGAGCATAACTTCATTCAGTCTGGCACCTGGAATTTTACGCTTCCTGTTTTCATAGACTTCCAGAGCCAATTCAATCGCTTTGAATATACGTGTCTTGTCTTTGGCCGAAATAAACAGGATGGGTAAATCGGTGAACGGGGCAAACCGACGCAGCAATTCCTTTTCGTATTGGACTGCCGTGTTGGTCTCTTTCTTCACCAAATCCCACTTGTTTACCAGAACCACAATTCCTTTGCCTTTTTTAATGGCCAGGCTAAAAATGTTAAGGTCTTGGGCAGAAATATCTTTGGTGGCATCTAGCATAAGTAGGCATACATCAGCCTCGTCCATGGCTTTAATAGCGCGAATTACCGAATAGAATTCAAGGTCTTCATGAACTCTTGCTTTGCGCCGAATTCCGGCTGTATCGATCAAGATAAACTCTTTCTGAAACAGGTTGTAGTGCGTATGGACCGAATCTCGAGTCGTTCCGGCAATGTCGCTAACGATGCTGCGTTCTTTGCCAATGAGAGCGTTTAACAGCGACGATTTGCCAACATTGGGCTGACCTATGATGGCAAACCTGGGCAAATCCGTTTCTTCTACCAGGCCATCGTCTTGCGGAATTATGCTTGTAATAGCATCCATCAATTCGCCTGTGCCACTGCCTGTCATAGCAGAAATAAAGAATATATGCTCAAATCCGAGGCTGTAAAATTCGGCTGCCTCAAGCAAGCGATCTCGGTTGTCGACCTTGTTAACTACTAAAAAGACTGGCTTTGTACTTCGCCTAAGCACATCAGCCATGGCCTCATCCAGGCTAGTTATCCCGGTAACGGTATCGGCCATAAATATCAAGGCATTAGCTTCTTCCACGGCAATCAATACCTGTTTCTTAATCTCTTTTTCGAAAACGTCTGCGCTTTGCGGGACGAATCCTCCCGTATCAATGACATTAAAGGATTTGCCATTCCAGTCCGTTATCCCGTATTGCCTATCGCGTGTCACTCCGCTTACGTCATCAACGATTGCTTTACGCTGCTCCAACAAGCGGTTGAATAAGGTACTCTTGCCCACATTCGGCCTGCCAACGATCGCCACAGTAAATCCTGCCATAAAGTAAAATATTCAAAGGTCTAGGTAAAGGCCATAAGCCTAGTGTCTTGTTGCACTTCGGCTTGGCCCAAGTAGCGCGGCCAACCGATGGGTGACTTTTTGGCGTCCTGATCAATACCCGTATTCGCGCAAAAAGATTTCGTTGTCTCGCCACTTGGGTCTGACTTTTACAAATAGTTCTAAAAACACCTTGCGGTCAAGGAATGCTTCAATATCTTTTCGGGCTTCGGACCCCACTTGCTTTATCATCTTTCCACCTTCCCCCAAAATGATCCCTTTTTGGGTTTCCCGCTGTACGATAATATCGGCCCTGATCTTGGTAAGCGTCACTTTCTCTTTAAACTCCTGCACCAGCACAGTGGCCTGGTACGGAATTTCTTCTTCGTATAAATTGAAAATCTTTTCCCGGATCATTTCCGAAACGAAGAATTTGACGGGCAGGTCCGTAATCTCCTCTCCTTCAAAAAAAGGCTCCCCATCGGGCAATTTGTCCAAAATCCGCTGAAACAATCCCTCCACGTTTAGTCGCTTCAAAGCGGAAATCGCCACCACTTCCTGGCAATACGGTTTGGCGGCAAAAAACTGAACCGTCCGCTCCGCCTCCTGAGGCGTGGCATCGTCGATTTTATTTACCACAACCATGCCTGGCACGCTCAGGCGAAGGGAAGAAAATAGTCGGTCATTTTCGTCTAAATTGTCCCGGACATCGACAATGAGCAGGGCAAGGTCAGCATCCTCCAAGGAATTTTTGACCGCCTGCATCATCTTTTCGTGCAGCTTGTATCTCGGTTCTATAATTCCTGGCGTGTCGGAAAAAATGACCTGATGCTCTTTTCCCGTTACGATACCCTTGATACGATGTCTAGTGGTTTGCACTTTGGGGGAAACGATGGCCAATTTTTCCCCCATGAGCACATTGAGTAACGTGCTCTTACCGGCATTCGGTTTTCCAAATATGTTCACAAATCCTACTTTCATCAAAGTGCGGCAAAGGTACGGCAAAGCAAAAAAATGTTTGGTCATTAATTAAGCCCACTGTACCTTTGCCCCCCACATCGCGAAGTAGAGCAGCGGTAGCTCGTCGGGCTCATAACCCGAAGGTCGGAGGTTCGAACCCTCCCTTCGCAACCACTTCACCGGCCAGTCCTTGTCTGTTAACTCGTTAGGTCCTAAGATGAGGATATGCCGAACCCGCAGTCTCGCTCGAATGCAGGGGGATAATCCTGCCAGAATCCTTTAGTTAAGTCTTGAGGATCATACGTCCCGGTTCCACTTTATTGCTGCCTGCATACTGATTGATCTTTCGGCCACTCCACTTTTGCATGGGTGAGATTTCTCGACTGAAATAACCCTGATTTTGGATGCTTTGTCCATTTGCAGTTCCTAGCCTGCAATGACAAAAGCCGCATTACCTGACCCAGGATGTGTTCCGTTCAAAGAAACCTGGCCATAGCCCTTAGCCTTGATGGTAGGCAAAGGCTTGCTTGAAAGCGATGGGCCGACGCGAAGGTCCAGACACAAGTCCTCGATAAGATATGATCTTGTCACATAGTGCGGACTTAGGGGATACACTTCATTTCTCGCATAGCCTTGGTCGCTAACTTATCCAACCCATTGAAACTGACCATGAGTAAATAGCTCCTGGCGTGATGCACAACCCAAACGGGGCAACTAGTCTACGCAAACTCCTTCGTCGATTTTATTGGTTTTTAATGCGCTAGCTCGGCGAAAAACTATTTTAAGGCAACCGCCGGTAGGTATCAAATTCGCTGAACTTTATTATGAGAATTCGTTTTTTATTGCTATTTTTCGCATACTCTTCTTTTGGGCAAGATGGTTATTTATGTGGCCACTGGAAGTAGGCCTAGGTCCTTCAGGAAAACCAATTCCGCTATCCTGCCTATCCAATCCATTTTCTTTGCTGGAACATAAGTACGTAATGACTTAATTAACCTTTAATCTCATTAGCATGGACATGACAACCGCCAAACTATCGGCGACCGCATCTTCAGACGAGGCAAAAATTGAGCGCCGGAGCAATTTATCCTATGAAGAATTCAAAACCAAATACCTGATTCCAAGAAAGCCCGTGATCATCACCGATGCCACAGCTAAATGGAAGGCGTCCAACTGGACCCCCCAATGGTTTAGGGACCGGTATCCGGATAAAGTGGTTAAAACCGATCAGGGAGAAATGAAAATGACCGCATTCATTGATGCCATAACCTCGGATTCTGGAGAACCAGGACCTTTTTTACGCGAGCAGCCGCTAAAAGATGTGTTCCCCGATCTAGTCGACAACGTGTTGCCAACGCCTCCGTACGCGCTACCCAATTGGCTGGGGGGGAATTATTTAATCGGACGAATAAACGAACGCCTGAATCGGGAATCCTTTATTGAAGTCAATTTCTGCGGTCGCAGGATATTTCCTTATTTGCATATCGATGATCTGGGTGTACATGCATTCATTACTCAGCATTATGGAGATAAGCACTTTGTTGTCTATCCCCCTGATCAGGAACCCTTCATTTACCGGATCGCCAAAGAAAGGTTTTCGGAAATCGTTGACGTGGATAACCCGGATTTAACCCGCTATCCCTTATTCGCCCAGGCAAAGCCTATACGTATTGTGCTTCACGCGGGAGAAAGTGTTTTTATGCCTTGCGGATGGTGGCATACCACCCGGGTGCCGGGAACTTCGCTTTCCACCGTCATTAGTATTTCGAACTCGTCCAACTGGTCCGAATTAGTCGAATTCTTAAAAGAGAACAGCAACCATCCGGGGCTTGCTTCCCTTTTTTCGATATACTTGCGGAGCATCGGATTCTTCAAATCACTTTTTTCGAAATAATACGCAGAAAAGTTCAACAGCCCAATACAGCAAATTATAGACTACGGCAGTGTGCAATCCCAATCTCCTCTGTGAGCCAGTGGTCAAGGACTATTCGGGGACGCGCACTTGTTGATCGTTGGTTCCTATCTAACTAGGTTAAACCTGAAATTAAATTCGTTTTGGCAATGCA
Source organism: uncultured Chitinophagaceae bacterium (assembly GCA_963742225.1). Lineage (GTDB taxonomy): Bacteria > Bacteroidota > Bacteroidia > Chitinophagales > Chitinophagaceae > Puia. The sequence goes on from CAVULD010000001.1 coordinate 316,590, forward strand.
GTTTCTACTAAAACAGTCAAAAGACGTGTCGGCGACTGCATGGCTTGGGAATGATTAGACCAATTGAAATGGTCGCTATCTGTTGAATATGCCCCAAAAAAGCTTTCGAAGGCATTCCACGGTAAAAAACTAATCAAATCGAAAAAAAACCAGTGGCCCATGACGACTCTAAATAGCTTGCAAAAAGACAATCGGCTTGTGTATACAGGCGCTTTTCTGGTTATGCTGGCTATGGCGTTCCTGCAAACATGGCGAACCACCCACAATCTACACTGGTCAAATGATGGTGACTTTTACCGGGACATGGCCTTCGTCCAAGGAACCTTGGAAGGTCACTTTGGAAAAGATCCCAATCTGGCTGGTGCCTATCTCTGGTATAACCCCTTGGTTTTTTTACTCGAAGCGTGGATTGTGAAAATATCAGGCTATCCGATAAGCGATGTAGTCTTGCAAGCGGGCACCTACCTAAATCTGCTCAGTCCACTGGCTTTTTTTATCATGTTATCCAGAATTTTCGACCTCAAAATAGCCTTAGCCGCTTCCCTATCGTTTTTATTCTTAGCAACGGGGAACATCCCAGGATGTGATGCCGCCACCTATTCACCCTGGCTGTACCCAGGCTGCTTTAGTCAATTCATGTTTTACATCAATGTTCTGCTTTGCTACCTGACCTTTACCAAAAAAACCTACGGCTGGTTCGTCATTCTGGGCGCAGCCATCGGGATAAATTTTCTGGGGCACTCCGCACCGGCAGTCTTGATTATCTTAATCATGATCCGGATCCAGATCCTATACATGATCAAGGCGATCAAGGAAAAGAATTATCCCCTCGTTTGGACCTACATCGGTCAAGGGATAGCCACCTTGATTCCTTTTATCCTAGCTAGCCTGCCCCTATTATATTTTATCGTGGGAAAATATAAAATGCATTTCCTAAATCGATTCCCTTTTGAGTACGTGGATACCATCTTTATCTGGCACAATTTTGCCGATATGCTAAAGCAAAATGTAAACATCCCGCTGGTCATAGCGCTTGTTGGCTTTGTCTGGTTTTACAGAAACGTTCGCGATTGGCTTATCCGTAATATCTTTTTGGGGTGGTTTTACATATCCCTTATCATGTTCATTTACTCCACCATCGTTGCGTCAGTGGACCGCCATTTTGATATCCATTTACCAGGAACCGTTCCATCTTTTCATTACTTCCATTACTTAAAGGCTCTACAATCCGTGTTTTTTGGTATGGGGTTCGTGTACCTGACGCAACTTGTGCTGAGCTGGATAGCGAAAATTAGTTCGAAGAAGTACAACGAGAAGCGAAAGAGCAATTTTGACGCGGCTTTGCTAATCAGCGCTGTATTGCTTTACGCCACCCTCTATTTTCCAACTTATGCAAAGCGCTATGATTTCGGATATCCGCTGGAGCATTTGGTAGTGTTGAGCGATGTAAACCAAGATAAAATCGATGCTTATCATTTTATAGTCAACAACATTCCATCAGACCAGGTTATTCTTTGTGAACCAGGGGACCCTTCGATATTCCCGGTAATGCCGAGTGGAAGAAAAATGGTATCCATTGGAATTAGCTATTCCAATCCATACGAAGATTTCAATACGCGGGAAACAGATCGCAACAACATGATCTCTTTCGTGCAAACCGGGCAACCCCTATCTGCCAAACCTTTGTTTGGTGCCTATCATGTCAAGTATCTCGTATTATCCACAGAAGCGGCTAAGCGCTACGCCCTGCTAAAGCCTATTGAAGGCCAGGAGGTGTTCTCCAACCATGAATTCACGATATTTAGCCTGCCGATGTGAAGGATTCCCCGTAGGGCCAAAATTGGGTACGGATGCACCAGGAACTCTCGGACTAGAGGTGGCATTTGCTCCATGTCCAGACAACAAGCTTGGGAGTCTTCCGGGCAATCCTTCCAGTCATGGCAGAGTCCAGTTGCTGAGCTAAAAAATCTCATGCAATAGGTAACAGGTGAGCCTGCTACCCGCGGTAGCCAGGTTTTAATTTGGACGAAATATGATCATATGGTATATTCCCTGTTGAAAGTTTTTTACAACCAGCGTTAAAGGGCCACGCGGCCCCGGCGCTCGGTTGGTTCGGCAAGGCATGACCAGATAAAAAAAGGCACATGATTGATAATTACGTCAACAACCCCAAAAGCGTAAAATATTACATAAAGCGGTACTTGGACAGCAGAAAAAAGGATCTCGCTGGCAAGATCGTCCTGGATATTCCGGCGGGCAACGGAGTAACAACAGAAATATTACTGGAAAACGGTGCCAAGCCGGAGGCTTTTGATTTGTTTCCGGAATACTTTATGCTCACTGGGATCGAATGCAAACGTGCCGATATTGTGGAGCGCATACCCGTGGCAGACAGTCATGCTGATATGCTGATTTGCCAGGAAGGCATAGAACATTTTAGTGATCAGTTGAAAGCGTTTAAAGAATTTAACCGGGTGCTCAAACCAGGCGGTGAATTGATCATCACCACACCATCCTACTCCAATCTGGCCGCTCGGTTTAGTTACCTGCTATTTGAAAGTGAAAACAATTCTCAGATGCCCCCCAATGAAATTGATGATATCTGGATGTCGGATAAATCCATTACTAATGAAATTTATTATGGCCATCTATTCCTTATTGGTCTGCAAAAATTGAGGATACTGGGCAAACTATCGGGGTTTCGGATTAAAGAGATTAAGTACCTCAGGCTCAGCAAGGGTTCACTTTTTCTTTTACCCATATTTTACCCCTTTGTTTTTATTAGTTCGTATTTGAGGTATTTCAAAAAAATGCGTAAGCATACCGAAGTCCCCAGGGAGTATAAGCAGCAAGTGTACAAAGAATTATTACGGATTAACCTGAGCGTAAAGAATTTGCTGAATAAGCATACGTTTGTCTTATACGAAAAGGAAAATGAGCTACCGGATGTGAATGTTAATATCGAAAGCATGATGAAGCCATTCCATAAAATCATGTGATCGATCGATAGGATATCGACTGAGAAGTACAGTGTGGACTTGCCACGCCAACACCACATTATTGAGCAATGAAATATTGGCTTTTTTTATTCCTGGGGTTATCGGCCCTGTCATGCAAACGTGTAGATCAGCGCGATGATGCCTTATATTCTACCAATTTGCAGCGAACAGTCCAATTGACTATTATTCACACCCCCATCCCGCAGGACAAAAGTAAATTGAATTTGTTGATTCTCAATGATGGCCAAGACTTGGTCAAATTTAGAGTACGGGAAATCGTAGATAGTCTGTACCGGCTGGGTGCCATCCAGCCACTGGTGGTCGTTGCAGTACATGCCGGCAATGACCGCATGCAGGAGTATGGTGTCGCAGATAAGCCGGATTATTTAGGTCGGGGCGCAAAAGCAGGGGCCTACGATGCCTTTATAAACAGCGAACTGTACTTTTATGCGAAAAAGCAATCGGGAGTTCGCAAGTTCAATTCTGTGGCCATAGCAGGATGCTCTTTGGGTGGCTTATCGGCTTTTGATATTGCCTGGAACCATCCAGAGAAAATTGATATGGTAGGTGTTTTCTCCGGCTCCTTTTGGTGGCGCGACAAATCCAGCATGGACAGCAGTTATTCGGATGAAAAAAACAGGATCATGTACGCAAAGCTCAAAGCCTCCAGAAAAAAACCGAATCTTCGCTACTGGTTCTACGCTGGTGGAGCAGAAGAAACTTCCGATCGAAATAAAAATGGTGTAATCGACGTGATAGACGACACCAAAGACATCATCCGATTGATGGAGCAAAGGAACATTTCCAGTCCTTCAGAAATTTATTATAAGGAAGTTAACACCGGTCAGCACGATTATCCGTACTGGAGTAATGTGTTACCCGATTTTCTGATTTGGGCATTTGGCCCCAACCCTAGATAAGCACCCACTATTGTCAAATGCCAATCGCCTTCGCCTAACTCTTCTTGGACACGCTGCTGGCGCCGCTTGATTCCATTTGGTGGATCACTGCGTCCCCTTTATAATTGATACTGCTGGCGCCGCTGGCATGGGCATTCAACTCTTTATTTACCGATATTCTAATGTCGGAGGCGCCAGAAGCTTGCGCGTTGCACCTATCGGATATTAAGTCAAACCCTTTGACATCGCTTGCACCTGTGGCACGCAGGGTGAGATCACTCACCATCCCAGTAATCGATACATCGGAGGCGCCAGACTGGTCAATGGATAATTTATCGAGCTTCACAGAACCTTTAAAATCACTGGCTCCGGACAAACGCATTTCTAGGCTTGAGCCAGTAATGACTCCTTCCACAAAAACATCGCAGGCGCCGGACGCAATCAATTTATCCATGGCCTTGAACGACACATAGGCTTTCAGTTTTCGGTTTCCTGAATTCCAGTTCCATTTTTGATTGTCGTACCATATCTTCAATATGCCATTGTCCACTTCTGTGCGGATGCGGGTTACATTTTTCGGGTCGCTCGCGCTTACTGCCACCGATTCATCAGTTCCCTGACTTAAAAATAATTGTATGGCATTGGATACTTCAATCCCATGAAATCCCGTCACGTTACGAACCTCCGCATGGGGATCATTTATAATTGTCTTTTGCGCGCTCACCATCAAAACCGACATGGTGGCTAGCGCGGCACAAAGCATTTTTAACATACGCATTTTTTTACTCCACCGCAGGACTTCCCTTAAGACCGTGCAAACCATGTCTCCGCAGAAACCAGCCCTACTTCCCGACAGAGATTGCACTAATTTAATCATCTTTTTGATACTTCCCCACCGCTTCCGCTATGGATGTCTTTGATCTGGGCTGAACCCAGATAATAGATCTGGCCTCCGCTATGGGCAGATGCAATCAGCTCCTTATTAACCGTAACTTCTACGCTGCCACCGCTGCTGGTGGTCGCATCACATTGGTCGGTTTGCAGGTCACGCGCATGAATTGCACTTCCACTGCTGGCCTCCATTTGGCAATTTAACGCCGACCCCCCAATGGTTGCCTCTGCGCCACTTCCTTGTTCAACGCTCAACGAATGCACCTTTACAGAGCCCTTGAAAACCGCCCCGCTCGAAAGCTTTAGGGACAGGTTGTCACCACTTAGGCTACCATCAACATCCGTATGGGAGCCCGACGACATATGCAAGCCATCCAAAACCTTACAGGAAACATAGGCCTTCAAATTCCTGTGGTTGTCATCCCAGAAAGTCCAACCACTGTGATCAAAATATATCCGAAGAACCCCCTGCTCGACTTCGGTACTGATCATGTCTCTATACTTGGTCTCCGATGCACTCACAGCAACCGCTTCCTCATTGCCTTGCGTAATATACAACTCAATGCCGTCCGACACCCGGATGGCGTGGAAATCCGACACCTTTCTTACCTGTGCGTTTCGATCGTTAATTACAGGGTTTTGGCCTTTGACGCAAGAAAACACGGAGACCAGGGCAAGTGTCATAAGAGTCTGATAAAGCTTGTTCATGGTAGTATGGTACTAGTTATTAGATTCCCGGCGCTGGATAACCCAGACTCGGGCAAAATATGTGTAAGGTGGATATGGACCAAATTGGTCAGAGAGGCAAGCGCACTTGCCCTGACGACCTCCTAGCGATCTGCGCTCAACTCAAGGTAAATTAGCGCGATCAGGACGGATTATCCCTTTTTTGAAACCGAGCTGGACCCGCTCGACTTCAACTCGCGGATTACGGCCGTCCCCTTATAATAAACATCGCTGCCTCCGCTGGCCGATACGTTCAATTCCTTATTCACGGTAATGTGGGTATCGCTTCCCCCGCTGGCAGAGATGGTGCAGTTGTCGGTGACCAGGTCATAGCCATGCAGGTCGCTGCCTCCACTGGTTTCCACCCTAACATTAGCGGCGGTGCCAGAAACGTAGGAATCAGAGCCTCCAGACTGTTCTAAGCGCAAATCGGTGACAGTCAACTTAGCGTCTTTGAGGTCACTTCCCCCGGACAAGATAATGTCCAGTTTAGTCAGTTTAAATACCCCATCGGCGTATACGTCCGACCCCCCGGATGCCTCCAAGGCATCGATTGTCGCAAAGGAAACGTAGGCCTTCAATTTATGGCCACCCCAGTTCCAGTTTTGCCAGCTGCGATCCAGGTAGATTTTCAACACGCCATTTTCCACCTCAGTTTTTATCTTGTCGCGGTACTCCACATCCGATGCGCTAACGGCCACGGCCTCCGCACCCTGGCTTAGATACAAATCAATACCTCCCGATACACGTATGGCATGAAAACCACTCACGCTACGCGCAGCTGCATTTTTGTCGGCTATCACTTTGGTATTTTGTCCAAATGCCCATACGCCAAGGGCAGACAAACCCGCTAAAAGCAAGAATTTTTTCATACATCAGTTTTAGGTCAAAGACAAGTGTAAACCATGATTGTTGCATGGTCCTCCCGGAATTGACGGGTATGCGGTTGGACGCACTATGGGATCCAAATGTTACAGGAAAATTTGGAAAAAAATGTACCTTTGTGCCGCTGATTGACCAATCAACCAGCAATTTTTCAGATTCCCGGGGTGCTGGAAGGCGGCAAAATGACCTAACAAGAGGTCTTTGCTGCTCAAGGCTGAGATAATACCCGTAGAACCTGATCAGGGTAATGCCTGCGCAGGGAAGGTGTTCATAGTTGGTTCACTCCACTTCCGCAGCATTTCTCTCAACGCAATTTTTGTCCTCTTTTCGCCCACGGTGGCGTCAGGAGAGCATTTAACCACCATTGATGAAAAAATTGTATTTGGGGATTTGCTTGATTTTGGCCTTCCAAGGGGGTTTTGCTCAAAGCGCCGCTTGGGGCAAGGTCATTGACGGGCAGTCCATGAATCCCCTGGCTGCCGTAACCGTCGAGGTCTTGTCTATAGGAACCAAGACAACCAATGACGCAGGCGTTTTCACATTCTCCAAAATTCCGTCCGGAACCTTCCGGTTCAAATTCTCCTGCGTTGGATACAGATCTTTGGACACCGCGATCCGGTTTCCCGGAGCAGGCCTGCTGCTGATTGGGTTACAGCGCATCAACCTGTTCATGCAGCCTATCGAGGTAAAGGCCCTGCGGGCGAGCAACTTGGCCCCATTTACTATTACCAACATGACCAAAAAGGAAATAGAGCAAAATAACCTGGGGCAAGACCTGCCTTTTTTGTTAAACCAAACGCCCTCCGTGGTGATCAACTCCGATGCAGGAAACGGGGTAGGCTATACCGCCATTTACATCCGCGGGACGGATGATTCCCGTATCAACATGACCTTGAACGGAATTCCCTATAACGACGCAGAAGAGCAGGCCATCTATTTTGTTGACCTCCCCGATTTTGCCTCATCGGTCAACAGCATCCAAATTCAACGGGGTGTGGGCACCTCATCCAATGGAGCAGGCGCCTTCGGGGCCACGATCAATTTTTCCACCAATGAGTTTAATGAAAAGGCCTATGCGGAACTGGACAACAGCTGGGGATCTTTTGATACCTGGAAAAACACCGTTAAGGTCGGTTCTGGCCTTATAGAGGATCATTTTACCCTGGATGCTAGGCTTTCTCGCATAACCAGCGACGGATTCATTAACCGGGCTACCAGCGATTTGAAGTCATTTTTTCTCTCTGGAGCCTACTATAATGCCAACACCTCCGTGCGCTTCAACATCATTTCTGGTACAGAAAAGACCTACCAGGCCTGGAACGGCATTCCGGAAGCCAAAGTGGATGGAAATATGGCTGCCCTGGAACAGCACTATCAAGATAACAAAGGGTCTTTATATTTTACCACCCAGGATTCTGTCAATCTGTTTAGTTCCAACGACCGGCGATATAATTACTTTACCTACCAGAACCAGACGGACAACTACCAACAAGATCATTACCAGGTGTTTGTCAATCACCAATTCTCGCCCCTATTCTCGGCGAACGCGGCACTGTTTCTCACCCATGGAGCGGGGTATTATGAAGAATACCATGATTCAGCTGACTTAGCAAACGCCTCTTACGCTGCCTATGGGCTGCCCAATTACGTGGTGGGAAACGATACCCTGACGAGCACAGACCTGATCAGGCAACGCTGGCTGAACAACTATTTTTATGGTGGAATTTTTTCCCTTCAATACCACAAAAATAGCACCCAACTTACCCTTGGAGGCGGCTGGGATCGTTATGACGGAGGACACTATGGGCTGGTAACCTGGGCTAAGGATGGTGGATTCCCCGACGACTACCAATATTATAAGGAACCCGCATACAAGACCGATTTCAATATCTATGGGAAATGGCAGCAACAATTCTGGACGCACTGGACTGGATTTGCCGACTTTCAGTACAGGCATCTCCATTACCAGATCGATGGGTTCGATGATAATCCAACGTTGTTTGTGGATAACCTATACGATTTCCTCAACCCTAAACTCGGCGTTACCTATGCAAACAATCAGTGGCAGACGTCTTTGTCTTATTCCATCGCAAGCCATGAACCCAACCGGGATGATTACGAAACCGGCCTCAACGAACTACCCAAACCCGAGATGTTGCAAGACGCCGAACTCAATGTGCTACGCAAGGGTTCTTGGTATAGCTGGGGGGCCACGGTCTATTATATGCGTTACCACGACCAGTTGATCCTGACTGGGCAAATCAACGACGTCGGAGAATACACCCGGACCAATATCCCCAACAGCTACCGGTTAGGTATCGAATTGCAAGCAAGCATGCGACCCATCTCCTGGTTCTCTGCAGATATCAACCTGGCCCTGAGCCAGAATAAAGTATTCAACTACACCGAATACGACGACAATTACGATAGTGGAGGCCAATTGATTATTCACTACAATAAAACAGATATTGCCTTTTCTCCAGCGGCCGTGGGAGCAGCTACCTTGAATTTCTTTACCTGGAAAAACATAGAACTTAGCCTGCTGAGCAAATACGTGAGTCTAGAATATTTGGATAACGCGCAACAACTGAGCAGAAGCCTACATGGCTACTATGTCCAAAATGCACGACTGATTGTTCCATTCCATCTTAAACCCATCAAAGAGGCCGAATTTATTGTTCAGGTTAACAACCTGTTTAACGAGAAATATGAGCCCAACGGCTATACCTATAGTTATGTCTTAGGGGGTCAATTGGTGACGGAGAATTTTCTTTTCCCTATGGCGGGCACCAATTTTATGATGGCCCTCAATATAAAATTGTAAAAAGGTCATCTGCAAGGGAACAGGCCCGGAGGCAACATGCCCCTCTCCCCTCCTTTCACTTCAAAGAGATGGTCTCACTACGTCCCCACTTGATCGAAGAATCGGGCTTACCAGCTTCGGCATTCCACAGGCATTCTCGTACGGTCAGGGAGCCCGCTTTGGCGTCAATGGTGATAAGTTGGAAGGAAAGTCTTTTTTGGTTTTTAGTCGAATATTTCCCTTTCATGGGCGAGTCTACCCGGAAAGTTGGAAGATATATATCATGGGATGGCCCCCGGTACGCGTAATACTCATTGAAATTCGTATGGCCGTGGAAATAGGCTTTGATATTGTGGTGTCGTCTTAGAAACTGGACCCAGCCCAGTTGCTCCAAGGTGGTACGCGCCGCTTGGGAACCGGCTTCGGGTCCATCCTTATAATATTCCGGCAGGAGATTTTCGAATTGATCTTGGGCATTGATATCGTGAGGAGGATTGGGATTGGTAAAATGTCTGGGTACTCCGCTTGGTGGGTCGTGCGCAAAAAGGATGACCGGCATGTCGGTGGGTACCGATTGCAAATCCTGCTCCATCCAAATGCGCTCCGATGAATCCGGCCAAATATTAATAAATTGAAAGTGGATTCCCCCCAGCGTGGTGGAATAGTTTATTTTATTGGAGTCATATCGGTATCCTTGTAACGTCAACGGCCTTGCGGGGTCTACCATTAAATTATACATCTGCACCAAGGGTGTTGGGTCCTGGGTCGGGTGCATTGGCTTGTAAAAACCGATCGCATTGGAAACATCGTGGTTTCCGGGAACGATGTAAAAACGCGTGGGTTTCCCCGTATGGTCGGTCAAGGCGACCCCGTCGAGATAATCGATCTTAAATTGCTTCCAGGAAATCGTTGCCGAAGGGCTATTACCTTCCATCCTGTTGGTAACGTCTCCGCCAATGACAATGAAATCGACTGCTCCTACTTTTCTGCCGGCCGAAACGCCCTGGTCATTGGGGAACTGCACAGAGGTTACGGTATTTAGTTTATTCACCAAGGCTTGATTTACCAGATGCGCGTCTACATGCGATTGGCCTCTAAATTTGGACCGAGTAAGTCCATAGTGTTCATCTGCGGTAAATACGAATTGAATGATTCCCGAAGTATCCGAAGCTTGTGCGCAAGCCTTGCCTGCCAGGATCAATAAAATAATGACGATCCGCCCCCTATGTTTCATTGGTGATTATTTAGCCAAAGGCCTGCAATAAAATTACGGGCCTTACTGGACTTTTAACAGGATTAAATACTCAGATCGCCTGGGAAAAAAAGAGGATACACGGGTTAATGTAGCGTGGAGCAATACGAAGCCCAACCCTTTTCGCCTCTACGGATCCAAAGAAGTCAAAACTAAGCGAAGTATCTCCAATTTTTGAATCCACATAATCCTCAAGCAACCCTATAGGAAAAATCGGGCTATCTACCCAGATTGGCTGAGGTTGCAATAGTCGGCGCGCAATCGTACCAGGCAATTTATTTCGCTAATTTTTCCTGCCAAGCCAGCATACCGCCGGTGAGATTTTTGACATCCTTGAATCCAAGGGTTTCCAGGATCAGGCAGGCTTGACCACTTCGATTGCCACTTCGGCAATAGCAAATTACTTCCTCTTCCTTCAGGTCGTCAATGGTATCCACTTCCATGGATTTTATTTTGCCCAAGGGCAACAGGATGCCACCAATATTAAATTCCGCATGTTCGTTGGGCTCGCGCACATCCACTAAATGCAGCTTCTGGTCATTATTTATCCTGGCCTTTAATTCATCCACCGTAATCAATTGCATGAGAAGACATTTTACAATTTAGTATTACCATTTAGTAATTGTTTGGAGCGGAAGGGGCAGAGACCGAATCCACTTTGCGAACCGGCTTATCGGCCCCAAGCCAAATATCGATGATTTGGCCTTGGCGGATGCTGTTCAAGTTTCTTTCTTCGTCAAAACGCTCGGGGCTCTGGCGATAGACATAGGAATTGGTCGTATCGCGCACTCCATTATCTGGGACCACGGCTCCTACGATTAGACCGCTTGCTTCCAGCACGGCGCGGGCTTCTTGATAAGTCAGGCCAAACAAATCAGGCACCGCAAATTCCATTCCGACCCCATTTCCCAACACCAGGGTAATCGGGCTGCCCTGCTGGATCTTTGACCCTGGTTTGATGCTGGCTTGCTTGTAGAGCTGGTCCAGCACCGAATTTTTGGCAAAATCGGGCTTGAACACAGTATCTTCCAGCTTCAGTCCGTATTGGCGGAGTACCATGTCGGCGTTGCGAAATGTCATACCCAACAAGTTGGGCATCTGGATAATCGGAGGGATGGAGCGGTTGATGGTCAAATACACCGTCCGGTTGACTTTGACCAAATTTTCGGCTTCGGGAAATTGTTTGACGACCTGAAGTGGCGGGGTGGTATCCGAGTAAATTGAGTCCTGAATCTGCACCTCGAATCCTTGGGATTCTAGTGTTTTTTTCGCCTCCGAAATGGAAAGACCGGTCACCGCGGGTATTTTCATCACTTTACCGTGCCTAGTGATTAAATCCAGCGAACCTAGAAATACAACCAGTAAAAGCAGCAGGATCAGCAGGCCGGCCGCTATGTTGACCCAGAGTGGTCGACCCGTAATAAACCTAAAAGCATTCGCCATTTGTAGTGTAAAGTAAGAAATGTAAAAATAAGGAACATCAAATAAGCTACTTCGTAGGCAACACATCATCGATCAAGGCGGAATAGAATTCCTTCAAACTCCATCCCATGGCACGCACCTGTTGAGGCACGATACTTTCGTCCGTCTGCCCCGGCACTGTATTGATCTCCAACAGATAGGGCTCCCCTTGACCTTCATGGTAAATAAAATCAATCCGGATTATCCCCCGGCAATTAAAGACCTGATACACCTTTTTAGCGGTTGCCTGGATTTTGGCAGCCACCGCATCGTCCACCTGGGCCGGAGTGATCTCATCGGTAAATCCAGGGGTGTATTTCGCTTCATAATCAAAAAACTCTTTTTTGGTCTTTATCTCGGTAAAGGGAAGGGTAATGATTTGCCCTTTGTGGCGAAACACGCCGATGGTGAATTCCCTGCCCGTAATGAATTCTTCGACGAGCACCTGGTTGTCCTCCCGGAAGGCTTTCTCAATGGCAGCCCCCAATTCCTCGGATGGCGCATTCACCCGCGACATCCCGATACTGGAGCCCCCATTGTTGGGTTTGACAAAAACAGGAAAGTTAAGTTGGGCAGCGACCTGCTCGGGGTTTTCAAACTGACCCTTGATCAACAGTACCGATCGGGATACGTTAATCCCATTGAAGGAAGCGACCGCTACCGTAAATCGTTTGTTGAAGGTAATGGCAGATATCGCCGCATCGCAGCAGGTATAAGGCAGGTTCAGCAGGTCAAAATAGCCTAGGAGCTTTCCATCTTCTCCGGGGGTACCATGAATACCCATCAGCACAGCATCAAACCTGATTTTCGCCTTACCCATCGCCAGGGAAAAATCGCTCCGGTCTACAGCCACTCGACGGCCGTCCCGCGCGTCGTGGAACCAGCCCGAAGTGGTGACGTCAATTTTATAGACATCATACTTTGTGGCGTCCAGGTTTTTTTCAATCGTAGTAGCACTTTTGTAGGAGATTACTGATTCTGCAGAATAGCCGCCTGTTACAAACGCTATAGTGGGTCTCATGCCGATGATCTTTAAGCAAATAAACGAAAAGGAAACGAGTTTATTGGCCAGAAGAGCCACCAGAAAGCTCAAAATGACCCGTAGTACCTAAATAAGAAAGGTGAAGGCATTATCTCCTTCACCCTTTTATGACGGGAAATATCACCCGCCTATTATCAGTAGCCTGGGGCTACATGCGCGACGTACGAGGTATGGGACTATAAGTTACCATGGGAATGAAAAAAGACCAAAATTGGGCGTCAATTTTTATCCACAAACCGCGCACTCGAACCTACGACATTCGGCAACTAGAACGTCCAAATTCCACTGGATGGATGGCCCTTACCCGAACCAATGGAAAGGGGCCTGCCTCGCATGGCAAATAGCTATTGTTTTGTTAAATACCATCAAATATGGAGGCGCTCTTTTTTGGCCAATAAATCCTCCACCGTTTCGCGGTACATCTCATCCGGCACACAACAGTCCACCGGACACACGGAAGCGCATTGAGGCTCTTCGTGAAATCCCTGGCATTCCGTACACTTATTGGGCACAATGTAATACGTATCCATGCTTACGGGCGTATTGCGCTTGTCGGCGTCGACCACCGTTCCATCCATCAGTGTGAAGGATCCCTTCACCGTTGATCCATCTGAAATGGCCCATTCTACTCCACCCTCGTAGATGGCATTGTTGGGACATTCCGGTTCACAGGCGCCGCAATTGATACATTCTTCGGTTATTTTAATAGCCATTTTTGATTAATTGGGGGTTGATTAAAAGTTATTTTTGTTATCCAAATATAAACGGATTTATGAATTTACAACAACGGATTAATTTATTGGTTCAAATGCAGGAGTATATGCTATCCGACGCCACGGCGTGGGAGCAGGCAAAAAGCCGGGCGTTTGCCGAAAATCCATGGTTTACTCCGCAGTTCATTCATGCCGCCGTGAGCCATATAGCCCACGAGTTTTTGGACCGACAGAAGCTGCAGGCCTGGGTCGAGGCCTATGCGTTACCTCCGCAACATGAAAGGAACCTCCACGTTGGGTTGGTCATGGCGGGTAATATACCCTTGGTGGGATTTCATGATTTTCTGGCCGTGTTCATCGCGGGCTTCCGCCAAACGATTAAACCATCTTCCAAGGACAAAGTGCTCCTGCAGCATTTGGTAGAAAAATTATGGACGCTTGATCCCCAAACCAAACACCTGATCCAATTCGCCGACATGCTGCGCCACTGCGACGCGTATATTGCCACGGGAAGCAACAATTCGGCCAGGTATTTTGAGTTTTATTTTCGAAAATACCCCCACATCATCCGCCAAAACCGAACTTCCGTGGCCGTCTTGACCGGGCGTGAGACGATTCAGGAACTGGGTCAATTAGCAGACGATGTATACCTTTATTTTGGCCTCGGTTGCCGAAACGTGACTAAACTATTCGTGCCTCCAGAATACGATTTTGTGCCGCTTCTGCAAGCTTTTTCGACCTATAATTACCTGGCCGAATTACACAAATACAAAAATAATTACGACTATCAGCTCACCCTGCTGATCCTGAATAAGAAATATTATCTGACCAATGGATCGATACTGCTGAGCGAAGATCCCGACTTGTTTTCGCCCATCAGTGTCCTACATTTTACCTACTATGGCAGTCCTTCGCTGCTGGCCTCCTCGCTGGAAGCCGACCAGCGCATTCAATGCGTGTCGGGCGAGGGCTATCTGCCATTTGGCCAGGCGCAGAAACCTGGTTTACAAGACTATGCAGACGGGGTGGACACCTTAGCTTTCCTGCAAGGTCTAAACTGAGGGGCAGCTTTTGGCTGCTGCACTTACTTTCGTAAATTTGCCATGGCTCTAACTACGAAAGGCTTAGTAAATAATTTGTTAAACTGGGTGGACGGATAACCCATTTGTATTGTCAGGTGTTATTTTGTAACTCTTCGATGCAGTATTGTCCCAATGCGGATACTAAAAAAACATTACTATGAAATTTAGACAGGTAGCGACCGTGATTATGATTAGTGCCGTGACGGCTGTTGCCTCCATGTGGGGATATGACCACTTCCGGGGCAACAAGACTTATTATTATGCGCAGGATTCCAGCAAAATTCCCGCCAATTACGCCAAATTCTTCGGAGGCGAAAAAGTGGGAGGCGGGGGGCCGGTAGACTTTACTGAAGCGGCGAGTGCGGCAATTCCGGCTACGGTCCACATCAAGACTAAGACGATGCGAACCGCCAGCAACAACTTACCCAAGAAAAACCCGTTTTCGGACCTGTTCGGTTTCGATCCGGATGACTTTTTTGGAGATCGGTCCCGGTCGATGCCCGAAATGGCATCTGGTTCGGGCGTTATCATCAGCGACGATGGCTTCATCGTCACCAACAATCACGTCATCGATGGAGCAGATGAAGTCATGGTTACCCTCAGCAATAAGAAATCGTTTACTGCCAAGGTGGTGGGGATCGATCCGAGCAGCGATTTAGCAGTGATTAAGATTGAAGCTAAAGGATTGCCCTTCCTGCTGTATGGCAATTCCGATGAGATCAAGATTGGCCAGTGGGTGCTCGCCGTGGGCTATCCCTTGTATTTGGAAACCACTGTGACCGCAGGGATCGTAAGCGCAAAAGGCCGGTCCATTGAAATTAATAACCGTCAGAGCAGCACGCCAATTGAATCCTTTATCCAAACGGACGCGGCGGTCAATCAGGGAAATAGCGGTGGTCCGCTCATTACCCCGGACGGAAAGCTCATTGGGATAAACTCCGCCATCGCTTCCCCCACAGGATCGTATGCGGGATATTCTTTTACCATTCCTGTTAACATAGTCAAAAAGGTAGTCAGTGATATAATTAAGTACGGAACCCCCCAGCGTGCCTTCTTGGGTATACAGTACGCCAAGGATAATCTGAGTGATGATGTAAAAAAACAGCAAGGCATTGGCGACGAGGAAGGGGTGTATGTAATCGATGTTACACCTACGGGCGCAGCGGCCAGTGCGGGGATTCAAAAACACGACGTGATTACCAAGCTCAATGGTATTGCCGTTACTTCGGGCTCGGAGATGGTGGGTCAAATTGCCACCTTCCGCCCAGGGGATAAGATCACTGTGACCTATAAAAGAGATGGCAAAGAATACAGCGTGCCCATCGTTTTGAAAAATAATTCGGGCAACACAGACGTGGTGAAAACTTCCATATTGGACAAGTTGGGCGCCAACCTGGTTACTTTGGACAAGAAGGACGCATCTTCCCTGGGAATCAAGGGTGGTGTGGTCGTAAAATCGATTGACGACAAGGGGTTGTTTAGCAAGACCAGGATGGAAGAAGGTTTCGTCATACTGAAAGTGAACGGTCAGGACGTGTTGACCGTCGATGATGTACGCAAGGCACTGGAGGCTGCCAGTCCGGGATCGGTAAAGCTAGAAGGCGTATACCCTGGCTACGATGGGTCCTTCACCTATCCCCTGAAATTAGATAGCAATTCTTAAGATTCGATATTTCGTTTTGATGCAAAAAACCCAGAGCGCATGAGTCTCTGGGTTTTTTAGTGGCCGCCCCGTAGATTTTTCGATGGGTATCGGTGTATGGCGCATGCCGCTACCGCTCCATTACCAGAAAATCCCATGCCTCCAATTCCACCGATCTACTCTGATCAAAATTTTGTACGTCGCTTGTGTAGGAATTCTTGAAAATTCCAGACAAGGCTTCATCGCTAAGCTGGATGTGGAGCTTTGTCCTGGACAAATTCATCACTACGAGCACAGCATGTTCGTCACAGGTGCGCAAAAAGGAAAATACGCTTTCATCGGCGCTCGTTTTGAGCCGTCTGGTGGAGACTTTCGGATCCGCTGCACGCAACGCAGGGTTACGTTTGCGCAAATTCAGCAGGGTTTTATAGAATTCATGTAAGGCACATTGACCCGACCAGGGGATCTGATCCTTATCAAAAAAATTCAACCGCTTCAAGTTAGGTAGCTCCTGGCCACTATAAATGAGTGGCAAACCATTCCAGGTGCAACACAGGACGCCAAAGGGCTTAGCCGCGTCACCCATGCGTTCGTATTCACTTCCACTATGCGAATTCTCGTCATGATTAGACGTGAACAATGCATGGAGCGCACCCGCGGGAAAGAAATTGTTGTAGTAGTCGAGCACTTCATCCAGTCCGGCGATTCCCGTTTCCCCTTTCCAATAGGATTCCATTTTATGCAAGAACCGCCAGGAGTAAGTGGCGTCAAAAACATCATGGTACGAAGTCTCCTCGCATTCAGCCAACCAGAATAACTTTTTGTGCTCGTCCAAGGTTGTCCTTGCCAGGCGCCAAAAATCGAGCGGCACCAGCATGGCCATGTCGCACCGGAAACCGTCGATATCGGCCGTCGCTACCCAAAATTGCATCGCTTCCACCATGGCCTGGCGCATGCCAGCATTATCGTAATCCAAGTCGATTACATCCTCCCAGCCGTGGTCATCGTAAAAATTTCCTTCCTTATTTTTTTTGTAATACTCCGGATGTTCCCGGGTCCAGCGGTGGTCCCAACCCGTATGGTTAGCCACCCAATCGATGAGTACCTTGAATCCTAGTTGATGTGCGCTAGTTACCAGTTGTGTAAAATCTTGCAGAGTGCCGAATTCCGGGTTGATGGCGGTGTAATCCGAACAAGCATAATAACTGCCTAGGGACCCAATGCGTTTGGCCATACTGATGGGGGTGATGGGCATGAACCAGAGTACCTCGACACCCATATCCCGCAACCTGGGCAAATGGTGTTCAAAGGCCTGAAAGGTGCCTTCGGCTGTATACTGCCGTATATTAACCTCATAGATGTTGCTGTCGTGGCACCAGTCTACGGAACGAAAAAAAAATCCCATATGCTTGGATTAGCAAATTCAAGGGAAGATAATACTTATTCTGATTTGGCTGAGGATTTAAGATTGGCCCAGCGCAATCTGTTGGCAGGGAAGAGATACAAGCTGCCAGCCAGGACAGCGGCTGGTGCGGCTATGGCTTGCATTCAGTATCTTTGAGCAGTATTACGATGAAAACGTTTAACGGTCCAATCATTTACCGCAGTCCCCTGATCAGTGGCATTAAGGCTAAGCGTCGCCAGCAAGACAAAATGAAGAAGGACTTCTCGCCAACGTTGTTGGATTTTGGACCCCTTCAAATTTTTGTGGCTCGGCATTTTGGGTTTTGTTATGGCGTGGAAAACGCTATTGACATTGCCTTTCGGACGGTTGAAGAAAACCCGGGTAAACGAATTTTTCTACTCAGTGAAATGATCCACAATGCGCAGGTAAATGAAGACCTGCGCCATCGAGGTGTGCGATTCTTACAGGACACCTCAGGCAATCAATTGGTTTCCTTTGACGACTTAAATCCGGACGATGTAGTCATCACCCCCGCCTTTGGCACCACCTTGGAAATAGAGCGTCGACTCCTGCTAGCGGGCATCCTTATAGAAAAATACAATACCACCTGTCCTTTTGTGGAAAAGGTCTGGAACCGCTCCGGCCAAATCGCCAGCAAAGAGTATACTGTCGTGGTCCATGGTAAACCCTCGCATGAAGAAACGAGGGCCACGTTTTCCCACGCTGCTTCTGTCACGGCGACGGTTATTGTGCGCGATATGGCTCAAGCTCAGGAACTGGCCCAATTCATTCGGGGAGATCGGCCGGCTAACGAATTTTATACTTCCTTTGATCAGCAATACAGCCCGGGATTTAGGGCGGACCAGGACCTGCAGCGCATCGGAGTGGTGAATCAAACCACGATGCTGGCAAATGACACGCAGGCTATTGCCGATTTTCTTAAACGCACCATCTTAGATCACTATGGTGTACCGGAGGAAAGAGCGCAGGAACGTTTTGCCGATACACGCGATACGCTCTGCTACGCCACTCTGGACAATCAGTCCGCCGTGTATGGCATGCTTGAAACTGCGGCTGACCTTGCCGTCGTAGTGGGTGGATACAATTCATCCAATACCTCACACCTGGTCGAACTGTGCGCGCACAAGCTGCCTACTTACTTTATCAGCTCGCATCAAAAGATGCTGTCTAGCCAAGAAATTCTGCATTATTTACCCGACCAAAGGACGGAGATTCGTACGTCTGCCTACCTGCCGACGGCCTCGCCGGCCCGGATATTGATCACCAGCGGGGCATCTTGTCCCGACGTGCTGGTGGAGGAGATCATAGAAAAACTAGCTGGTTATTACCCCACGGCCAAATCAATGGAGGAAATGCTCCAGCTTTTCCCCAGCTAGCTTATCTACCTGTGCATTTGAAAGTGGTCAAGGAATTTGGTATTGAAATCCCCGTTTCGGAAGCGTTCATCCTTCATCAATTGCAGATGAAAGGGAATCGTAGTCTTAATTCCTTCAATCACGTATTCACTCAAAGCGCGGTGCATGGTGTCGATGGCCTCATTCCGGGTCCTGGCCACGGCGATTATTTTGGCGATCAATGAATCGTAATATGGAGGTATGGTATAGCCGGCATAGGCGTGGGAGTCCACGCGAATACCGTGTCCTCCGGGCTGATGCAGGACAGTGATTTTGCCCGGGGAAGGGCGGAAATCGTTAAAGGGGTCTTCCGCGTTGATCCGGCATTCGATGGCGTGGCCCTGCGGTTCGTAATTCTGGCCGGTAATGGATTCGCCCGCCGCAATCTTAATTTGTTCTTTGATCAGATCAAAGTTCACAATTTCTTCCGTGACGCAATGTTCGACCTGGATACGCGTATTCATTTCCATGAAATAGAAATTGCGGTGTTTGTCGACCAGAAATTCGATGGTACCCACGCTTTCGTATTGGATTGCGGAGGCGGCTTTGATGGCGGCCGCACCCATCCGTTCCCTTAGCTCATGCGTCATGAAAGGGGAAGGCGACTCCTCCACCAACTTCTGATGCCTGCGCTGAATGGAGCAATCCCGCTCGCTAAGGTGACAAACGCGTCCGTATTGATCCCCCGCTACCTGGATTTCGATGTGCCGCGGTTCCTCTACATATTTTTCCAGATAAATGCCATCGTTTTTAAACGAAGCGGCTGCTTCGGCTTTGGCTGCATGATAGGCACGTTCCAATTCGGATTCCTCCCAGACTACGCGCATGCCCTTGCCACCCCCACCCGCCGTGGCCTTCAGGATGACGGGATAGCCAATCTCATAGGCTAATGCCTTAGCATGATCCAGAGTCTCCAGAAGTCCGTCACCTCCGGGAATGACCGGTACACCGGCTTTGATCATCGTCTCCTTGGCCGTGATCTTGTCGCCCATGGCGTTGATCATAGCAGGAGTAGGCCCGATAAATTTAATCCCGTGCTCTCCGCAGATTTCTGCAAACCGGGCGTTTTCCGCCAGGAACCCATAGCCTGGATGGATTCCGTCGGCATTGGTTATTTCGGCAGCCGCCATGATATGCGGTATGTTGAGGTAGGAGTCCACACTCGCGGGTTTGCCAATACAAACAGCTTCATCGGCAAAGCGCACGTGCAGACTATCTTTGTCGGCTGTAGAATACACCGCAATCGTCTTAATACCCATTTCTCTGCAGGTCCTGATCACCCGTAGGGCAATCTCTCCGCGATTCGCTATCAATATTTTTTTGAACATAGATCAAATAGATGTGAAGAGGCGCAAAATTGGCGAGCCCAATTAGGGAACCAGAATTCCATCCCGGCCCTGTCAGCACCCGCCCATTAATTTATTCGGGATCCACCAAGAACAGCGGTTGGTCGTATTCTACGGGAGAGGCATCTTCCACCAGCACTTTGACAATCCTGCCTTTGACTTCGCTCTCGATTTCGTTGAATAATTTCATGGCCTCGATGATACATACCACTTTACCCGGCTCGATTTCGTCGCCGACGTTGGCAAAGGCCGCCTTGTCGGGGGCTGAGCTGCGATAAAATGTGCCAATCATGGGGCTTTTGATGGTGACCAAATTGTCTGCTGCGGCAGGTTCAGGGGAGGCCGGTTTTGCAGCAGCCTGTGCGGGGCCGACGGGCTGGGTCGCCGATGGCGTGGCTGGGGAAGGTATGGTCGCGGCTGGCTGGCCCTGAGTGGGCATGGCAGCAATAACCTGATGGACTGGCTCTTCTTTTTGTTTGACGGTGATTCTAAAGCCTTTCTCTTCAATAGTCACTTCACCGATGTTGGATTTATTGACCAGCTTGATCAACTCCTGTATCTGTTTAAAGTCCATTCTTTAGGAATTTACAGTTAGAAAATGGGGATCTAAGATAAGGATAAGAAGCTAAATATACCCAAAAACAAGAACCAAAAGCCAAAAACAGAAAACGACGGATCAGATTGACGATCATGGTTATGGAACCGGACATCTGCGCCTCGAATTAGTTCGCCCGGGGCTAATCATCACGGCGCAGGATTATTTCACTCGCTCGACGTAATCGCCCGTTTTGGTATTAATGCGAATGAGTTCCCCTTCATTAACAAAAAGCGGGACCTGGACTGTAGCTCCGGTTTCCACCTTTGCAGGTTTTAGGGTGCGCGTTGCCGTGTCTCCCTTTACTCCAGGTTCTGAATAAGTCACCAACAAAACGATCTTGTCGGGCAATTCCACGCTCATGGGTAGCTCCGATTCGGTATTGATCAAGACGGATACTTCTTGACCTTCTTTCAGGAATTGTGGCGCATCCACCAAGGCCGCCTGCATGGCTATTTGCTCGAAAGTCTCAGTATCCATGAAATTATACCCTGTGTCGTCCTTATACAGATACTGGAAGGTCTTTCGTTCCACCCGAACGGGAAAGATCGCATCCCCACTGTTCCAGGTTTTTTCTATGGACCGGTTGTTGTCCACCCCTTTGAGTTTTGCCCACACTTTGGCCGCCGCACGGGCCGTCTTGTTTTCCCCAAACTCCACAATGGTATACAGGCTGCCATCCAGTTTAATGATCATCCCCCGGCTAATGTCTGCAGTACTTGCCATGATAAAATTAGTTTTAACTCGCTGGTTGAAAGATAATCTCCCCCGTCCTGGCAGCGACCTTCCGGGGAGGGGCAAAATTAAGGCAAATTATGCAGGAGGCAAAGAGAAAATCCAACCCGTAGTATTGGGCAATTTGCTGTAAATCAACCCGTTCAAATCTTAGTTTTTTTCCAGTTCCCTTTCCGGAAGACCCATAAGCTCACTAGGGTGATACTCGATTCGGAGGTTACAATTGCTACGAATACCCCGTTGGGACCCCATCCAAGGACGATGGCCAATATGAAAGCCAGGGGTATTTGGAATGCCCAAAAGCAAATCAGGTTGATCAGAGTCGGGGTCCGCGTGTCCCCTGCCCCATTTAAGGCGTTGGTAAGTACCATGCCCACGCCATAAAAGACATACCCCAAGCTCACAATACGCAGGGCCATGGTCGCGATCTTATCCACACCCGGGTCCCGGTTCATGAAATTCACCATGGGCGAGGCCGCAACGAGTAGTAACAGCGAGACCCCGAGCATAAAAATCGCATTGTATTTCGCCGTCTTCCACACGGATTCTTCGGCCCGGCCGGGTTGACCTGCGCCCAGATTTTGGCCAACCAGCGTTGCCGCTGCATTGCTCATACCCCAGGCAGGCAACAGGAAAAACAGCAGGATTCGGATCGCAACCTGATACCCGGCGATGACCTCACTTCCATAGCGAGCGATGATTCGGGCCATGACAATCCAGCTAGCCGAGCCAATCAAAAACTGCAGAGTGCCTGTCCAGGCTATGCGCAGCAGGGATCCAATTACCAAGCGGTCTGGAACAAAGTACCTGGCCGCGACGCGCAAAAATCCTTTGCCTTTAATGAGGTGGTAGAGTTGGTACACCACCCCCGCTCCTCGACCAATAGTCGTGGCCAGGGCTGCGCCGAATAGGCCATAAAAATGGATGAGGACTGGGCACAACATTATATTGAATCCATTGGCCACCCAAAGCGACCACATGGCGACGGATGCGTTACCCGCCCCACGAAAAACACCGTTGATGAGGAATAACAGCATAATTACCAGGCTTCCGCCAAAGATCATGCGGGTATAAGATACCCCGGTGGCAAGCACGCTGGGGGGAGCCCCCATCAGTCGCAATAGGTCGTGGGCAAAAAAGGCGCCTCCTAGGCTCAGCAACACGGTAAAACCCAACCCTACCAGAATGGCCTGGACGCCCGCGCGGGATGCCTCCTGATGATTTTTTTCGCCCGTTCTTCTGGCTACCATCGCGGTGGCTGCCATGCTCAGTCCCATCGCCAAGGAATACACGAGGGTAAGGACCGACTCCGTCAGGGCTACGGCCGAGACAGCATCCTTGCCAAGCCGTCCCACAAAGAAGATGTCTACCAGTGCAAATACCGATTCCATACACATTTCCAAAATCATGGGCACCGAAAGCAGGATGACCGCTCGGCGGATGCTGCCGCTGGTGTATTCGCGTTCTTCCCCGGAAATACCCTGCTTAATGAGGCGATATAGCGTAGCTATGCCGGAGGAGGAATGTTGATCAGTTGACATATATGTCCGAATATACAGTTGGATAAACAAAAACGGCGCGTCCACATCATATACAGAGCTGGATTGCCGACAGGTAAGAAGGAAGAGTTCGAATGGCCCGGAAAGGAACTTAGTGTTTCATACTAAAGAAGTTGAGACCGCTAAAAGATAGGCATATTTTTCAAAGTAAAAAAAATATTACTTGCATCCCGAGGAGTGAGTTCACGGTCAGCGCAGGCTGGTTTGTCCAGCCCCTGTTACCCGCAGGGTGGTTCGGTCCTGCAAAAAAGCGATGACTCGGCAATCGCTGGAAGCTAGGCCAGCAGGCAATTCGACCGCTAGGGATCCTTGTTCTTCCACTTGCGGTAGGGTCGTGAATAAACGTACAATATTTATATGGTGCAGGGTGCGGCCGGCATTTTCCCCTTTTCTCACGTCTGTCTGCCCATGCAGCTGGACTAACGCAATATTCATTAGGCTATTGCTACGCGGTTTTGTTTTGTAGCTTATCCGAAAATTTCGCCCGGATTCCAGGCGCGCACTAAGTAATATGGGGGAAAATTCCTGTTTCTGAAATTGTTGTTCGATCGAGCTGGTCAGTCTTTGCTGGTCGGAACCTACAAATTCTACCTCTCCGTTGACGACCACTTCGGGCGTGTAGATGCTGCGCAGACCAAAAACAGCAGCATATTTTCGCTGGCGCTCAGAATAAGAGGCATCACTAAATTGATCTTTCCAGCCCAGATCATTCCAATAATCCACATGGAAACCTAAAATATATACGTCCGTGGGATAGAGGCTGGCTAACTTGACCAACCCTTCATCGGCCGCTGGACAGCTGGAGCAGCCTTCGGAGGTGAATAGCTCCACGACGGCAAGGCCTGGGGGCTTTTGCATCCTTTCAGCCACCGCAGCCGCGTGTCTTGGGCGAGGGGGCCCCCAGAAGGCCAAGACGGACAATAGCAGGATCCATTTCATCGTAGTATATACGTTAACAAGCCGAATGCGGATGGGTTAGCAGGTGATTTTAGCAACCTTACGCCTGATGCAGCTATCAGGCTCATGCGTTTCCATAGACTTTCAATACGGCATCTCTCAAGCTTGAGCCCGAATCCGACAGAACGAATTCCAATACCCCAGCAATCTGCGCGGGATCCACCCATTTGCTAAAATCGGCCTTAGGCATACTGTTTCGGTTGGCCAGCGTGTTAATTGTGCTCGGGACTACTACGGTGGCCGTAACATTTCTTCCCACGGCTTCGGCGTTTAGGTATTCGGCCAATTTGATCAGCATCGTCTTGCTCAAGCTATACGCCACATTACCAAAGCCCTGCTCGGGTACCAAGGCCGGCCTGGCGCCCATAAAAACGATTCTACCTGCATTATTTGCCAGCATATGGTCAAACAAAGGACGCGTCACCGTGTAGGCCGTGTCAAAATTGATCGCCAATTGTTTTTTTACATCCTCGAGGCTTGTGGTGCTTATTTTACCCATGGCAAACCCTCCTGCCAGCAAAATGGCGCCGTCGATTCGCTGGTGCTTGGTGATGGCAGATTGAACAAATTTGCAAGTCGGGTCTTCTTGAGTCAGGTCTACAGAAAATCCCTCCAGGTTCTCGTGTGAAGGAAGCCTGGTTAGTGAATCGGCTGAGCCGACCACGGCCAATACTCGGTATCCCCGGGACAAGAATAGACTAGTCACTACAGCACCCAGATTGCCATTTGCTCCTGTTATGACGACCGTCTTCATGATGTGGATATTAGGTAGCGCCGCGTTGATTATACGCGCCAAAGGTATGACCCTTGGTATTTCTAACCAAAGGCAGTATCCCGCAGGTGGGAGCCTTCACTTGTCTACACTGTATTGGTATTGTATGGTACCTTGCAATTGCTTTTTTTTGTCGTAACAAGCTTCCTGTTCTTCCAGTCCCCGTCCATCGTATTGGTACACCCATTTCTGGTAATCACTACTTCCTTCGGGAACAAAGATCATGGACGTCAGCTTCCCTTGAGGATCGTAATCGAATATATAATCCGGCAACATCCGGCCCGCCCGTTCATTATAGCGCACCACGTCGGTGAGCTCGTGGGTGTCGTTGTAATAATAGTATATAACCGGCAACGTTTCTTTGTAGTGGACGGCCCGTTCTTCAGCTACATTACCATTGGAATCGGTAATAAAATCTACTCGGGTACTGTCGGACCCGTTCTTAATTTTCCACATGCGTGTGGGAGTCCCCGTTACACCATACTCCCAGAAATGGGTTTCTATGTCCCTAATCTGGTTGTCTGTTTCGAGCGACAGGTTAGTGACAGACACGACTCTGCCGCTGGGGTCGTAGGCATACTCTGTGGTGCTTTGGTAGGTATCGCTGGTATCGAGTGTTTTTATCAACCGGCCATGGCCATCATAATAAGCAATCAATGACGAGGGCGCCGCCATATTGGAATGCGTGTAGGTGGTAATGGAAGAATAGTCCTCGGCCACTTCTTGGCGGACTTCAAAGCCCTCCGTGGGCTGACCGGCCCCGTCGAAGCTGCTCAATTGAACCTGCTTCACGTGATTTTTTTTGAACAATCTCCACTTGTCCATGTTTTGCTTCGTGGAAATGATGTCTTTGTATAGATATTGTGCCCAGGTGCTGGCTCCGAACCCCAAGAAGAACAGCATGCAAATCAGTACTTTCATTACGCTCGTGTATTGTGCGGGCAAAATTAGAGCCCCCCAGTAGAACGAAAAAATAGGATATTTAATATATCCGCCATCGGCAGACTTTCGAATCGAATGGCGGGGAGGCCTCGGGCTGATCCGGCCAAAATCCCGACGGCTTGAGGTAATTGAGCCGAGGTTGCTTATTTTTAGACAAAATTTCTGCCTTGTCCCATCCAAAGGAAAGAAAAGAGAAGGTCTGTCTGAATTGTGGCGCCGCGTTGTACGGCCGCTATTGTCATGCATGTGGCCAGGAGAATATCGAACCCAAGGAGTCTGCCTGGGGCCTGGTCACCCACTTTTTTTACGACATTACCCATTTTGATGGAAAGTTCTTTTCCACCGTAAAATACCTGCTCATCAGGCCAGGTTTTCTATCTCGAGAATATATGCTTGGCCGGCGCGCGAAGTACCTCAACCCGGTGCGTTTATATGTATTTACGTCGGCCTTTTTCTTTCTCATCCTCTTTGCCCTGCTGGGCGGAACAAGCGGCGTAAAAATCAATGAGACCGAACCTATCGGGGCAAAAGAAAGCCTTGCGGATCTGCGAGACCTGCGAGTGAGGATGCAAGACAGTTTGAATCATGAACAAGTGGGAGTTCGGCGAAACCAACTCAATCAGGATCTAAAGAATACGGATCTGGAAATATCGATCATTAAAGGACTTTATGGGGATTCCACCAAGCTCCAGTTCGACAAGTCGCGCCTGGCTTCGCTGGCTAACAATGCCGAACTCGACAGCGAGTCGCTCGCTGCGGTCCCTTCGCAAGCTCGACAGGCGATACAACGAACCATCCTGGAAGGCCAGGACAGCTCCGATACCAACTTGTTTTCAGGCAGCACCTTGGGCAAGTATAACTCGGTCGAATCCTATGATTCGGCTCAGCGGAAGCTCCCCAAAAACCAGCGAGACGGCCTCGTAATGACGGCCATCAACGAACGCATAGTAGCCATGAACGCGGATATCCGAAAAGATAAACAAGCCTTTGGGAAGCAGATTTGGGAGGAATTTTCGCATTCCTTTCCCAAGATTCTCTTCGTTTCCCTTCCATTTTTTGCCTTAATTCTGAAATTGCTTTACATCCGTCGAAAGCAGTATTACTACGTTGACCACGGCATCTTTGCCATTCACCTGTACTGCGCCTTTTTTATCACCTTGTTCGGGTGGTTCCTACTCTACAAGTTGCATAGTATGATCGCTGCGGGTTGGTTCAACACGCTGCGCAATATCCTTGATATTGGACTATTCTTGTACATGCTGGTCTACTTGTACCTAGCCATGCGCAGGTTTTACTTGCAAGGGAGGGTAAAGACCCTGGTCAAATACGCCCTGGTCTGCTTGCTCGCCTTCATACTAGATTTGGTGCTCTTTGTCGTTTTTTTTATCATCTCTGTTATTGCTGTTGCTTAAAAATTGACTTCTATGGACCCCCATACTTCCTCCTTGCAACGACTAGTTGTAATCATGGACGAGTTGCGCGAGCAGTGCCCCTGGGACCGAAAACAAACCATCCAGTCCCTGCGCTCCCTGACCATTGAGGAGACCTACGAGCTAGCAGATGCCATTAGTCAGGAAGACTGGAAGGCCATCAAAGAGGAGCTTGGTGACCTGCTGCTGCACATCGCCTTTTATGCCCGAATTGCGCGGGAACAAAATCAGTTTAGCCTCCAAGAGGTGGTGGACGGAATATGCGAAAAACTCATCTCGCGCCATCCGCATATCTACGGGTCGGGAACCGGGAAAATTGTTGTTAAGGATGAAGAGGACGTGAAACGAAACTGGGAAAATCTCAAGCTAAAGGAGGGGAAATCCTCGGTTCTGAGCGGCGTGCCACGATCTTTGCCAGCCCTAGTCAAGGCCATGCGCCTGCAAGAAAAGGCCAAGCAGGTTGGTTTTGAATGGAGTCAAATCGACCAGGTATGGGATAAGGTGAAGGAAGAAACTACCGAGCTGCAGCAAGCCGTGTCGGAGGCCAACCCCATCAAGATAGAGGAGGAATTCGGAGATCTCGTTTTTTCCCTGATCAATTATGCACGATTTTTGCAGATTGACCCGGAGCATGCCTTGGAAATGACCAACCAGAAGTTTATGGATCGGTTCTCCAAGATGGAGCAGCAGGCACGCTCTTCAGGTAAGCTGCTGTCAGAGATGACCCTGGCAGAAATGGACAGCATGTGGAATTCGGCTAAATTGCAAAAATCTACCGATTGAGATCATTTCTTACAAGCTTTTTCCGAAAAAACATCAACCTGATGGTGGCGGCAATCATCTTGCTGGCCGCCGGATATATAATCAACTTCTATCTGCGCAGCAACCTGTCAACGCGGTTGTTGGCCGATTCGATGGAATCCTACGTGCAGCAGCGGGAAGCCGATTTCAACAAACTGGCCTCCGACAGCCTGTTGATCGCCCGTCTGTTGTCCCAGGACTATAGCAAGCAGGAGCTTGATCAGCTGGTAGCCAAACCTTATGGCATTCTGCTGTACCAATCCGATACGAGCCAGAAGACGCCCCGTCTTCGGTTTTGGAGTGATCAGCGATCGGTACTCCCCGATAGCCTGCTCAGTCGTGCAGACGGCCACGGCTTCGTCCGACTCAGCAATGGCCGGTACGAGCTGATCAAAAGAACTATCCGCAACGCAACTACCGAGCCCCTCATCCTGGTGGGGCTCATCCCCGTCCGTTATGAATACTATATTTCGTCCAACAACCTAAAACCTGAATTTGCCGGCTTCCCGTCGGCAGAAAACCGAGTTCGGATCTCCGATCGGGTGACCCCATTCCCGGTCAAGAACATGTATGGCAATACGCTATTTTACCTGGAGCGGATTGAATCGTACAACGCCGCCAAATACAGTCTGATCCTGCTTCTCCTGGTGTGTTTCGCTGTCCTGCTCATCCTGGTGGTCATCCACAACGTGGCGCGCTCGATTTCTTCCAATTTCGGCAAGCTCGCCGGCATTGCCTTTCTCACCGTGGCCATCCTGGTTCTTCGAGGCGTCGTTTACTTTTTCCCGGACTTGTTCCACCTACGGCAATATGAACTGTTTGATCCGTCCATTTATGGTTCAAATTACGTACTCAGTTCGCTGGGCGACTTGTTGATCAATACTCTCTTGTTTTGCTGGATGGTTTTGTTCATCAAGCAGGAACTCGGAGAATATTCCCTACCCGTGATGCGCAAGCGCTGGATCCACTGGCTCTTGTCCGTTCTGGCCCTGGTGGCCCTGCTGGAGGTCACCTTTGTTTTTGCCAATATCGTTCAAAGTCTGGTTGCTGATGCCCGGATATCCTTTAATGTGACCAATTTCTTTAGCCTGACTATATATAGTTTCATTGGGTTTGTCGTCCTGGCTGCCCTGGCGTTCAGCTATTTTTTCTTTTCTCAAATCCTGCTGCGACTCATTTACGATTTCATCAAGGGTAATACCCTAATCGCCTATATCATTATGGCCTTCACCGGATTGTTGTTGCTCACCTTCAACAAGAACGTGCAGACTGTTGAACTGGATATTTTCGTGCTGATCTGGCTGCTGCTTTATGTGTGGCTCATGCTCAAGGGGCTATTCTCCGGCCTGCGGTTTCAGCTCAATGTCTCAGAAGTGCTATTCTGGCTGTTTGTCTTTTCTTTGTCCATTTCGGTGATCATCATTTTCGAAAACAGCAAGATAGAATTCCAGCAACGCAGAAAGTTTGCTGAGCGACTTGCTGAACAGCGAGACCCGTCGAGTGAATTACTGGTCAGCATGTCGCTCGTTTACTTTGACAACGACTTCCTGTACCCCAATTTCAATCGGTTCAAGGACCCCGTCAGCAACAAGTTGATCAAGGATAGCTTGATTAGCAATAATTTCAGTGCTTATACGGATCGCTACCATACCAAGATATA
The DNA here is from genome assembly GCA_963742225.1 of uncultured Chitinophagaceae bacterium. Classification (GTDB taxonomy): domain Bacteria; phylum Bacteroidota; class Bacteroidia; order Chitinophagales; family Chitinophagaceae; genus Puia. The sequence goes on from CAVULD010000001.1 coordinate 346,602, forward strand.
CACTTATGACTCGCTGGAAAAGCCCCTTTTTAATGAAGACCCAGTGTCCTTCGATACGTTAAATACGGTGTTTAAGGTACAGGGTAAATCAACCGAAGTAGAAGACCTTAAATATTATGAAAAATCCTTTGACAAATTCACGTATATATTCAAAAAGACGGTAGAAGATGAAAAGCAACGACCTGTTGGGTATTTATTTATTCTGGCCGAACCCAAGAATTTGCAGTCCGAAGGCTTTGTGCCGGAATTGACCCGTCAAACGCAGGAGAATCTCCCGGAATACTCCCCCGTATATTCCTATGCCATATACAGCAACAACAACTTGGTCTATTACTATAATGACTACCCTTTCCCTACTCTATTGACGGATTCCACGGTGACCAAAACAGACTATTATCGGGTCAAAAGGGGCTCTTATGATGAACTCTGGCACCAGATTTCGGGGGACAAGGTGGTCGTCATAGCTAAAAAGGACAATTTGATCGTAGAATGGATGACCTTGTTTGCCTACCAATTCAGCTTTTTCCTGTTGCTGGTAGCCTTACTCTGGCTGGTGTCCATTTTGGTTCAAACCCGCTTGCACTGGAGCCAGCTGAAAACCTACCTGCAACTGAATATACGCTCCCAAATTCATACGACGATCATCTTTGTAAGCCTCTTTTCCTTTGTGGTTATTGGTATTGCGACTATATTTTTCTTTATCAATCGGTACAACCGGAATAACCAGGACCGTCTAAGCAGTTCGATGAAAATTGTGGCAAGCGAAGTGCAGCAAAAATTGCCCAGCCTGGCCGAATCCAGCGGTTCGTTAAACATAGAGGGTCTGATGCCCAAGGATTCATTGGAATTGCTGTTAAATAATGCGGCGGCCCTTGTCAGCACCGATATCAACCTCTATGGTTTGGATGGCGAACTGTTGGTTTCTTCCAAGCCCTTTGTTTATACCAAAGGCATCTTGAGCAATAACATGCATCCCTTGGCCTACTATTACATGCATCAGCTCAATTCAGTGGAATATTTCAACGATGAGGTCATGGGCCGGATCTCCTATAAAAGCATCTATTGTCCAGTCCGGGAAGGTAGTGGCAGGACGGTGGCCTATCTCAACATACCGTATTTTAGTACCGAAGAGGAATTGCATGATGAGATTTCCAAGTTCCTGGTAACGATCATCAACTTGAATGTATTCATTTTCCTGATCGCCGGCACCATCGCCCTTTTTCTGACCAACCGGATCACATCCTCCTTCCGAGTGATATCCGAAAAAATGCAACGCATCAACCTAGGCCAGACTATCGAAGTCATAGAATGGAAGAATAACGATGAAATCGGGGTGCTGATCAAAGAATACAACAAGATGGTCACCAAACTGGAAGAGAGTGCAACCGCCCTGGCCAAGAGTGAGCGGGAAGGAGCCTGGCGCGAAATGGCCAGGCAAGTAGCCCACGAAATCAAAAATCCGCTCACGCCCATGAAGCTGAGCATCCAATACCTGCAAAAGGCCATCGACAACAATGCAGGAAACGTAAAAGAACTGACGGCCAACGTGGCTAAGACCCTGGTGGAGCAGATTGACCATTTGGCCAAAATCGCGGCCGATTTCTCGCAATTCGCCAATATTGGTAACCCCAAAAATGAAGTCTTTGACCTGCATGATATGCTCTATTCGTTGACTTCCCTATACGAAACGACGGAGAATCTGCTCTTCAAATGGGTGCCAGTTTACCAGCGCATCATGGTATATGCTGATAAAACGCAACTAAACCGCTTGTTTACTAATCTGCTACAAAATGCGCTGGAAGCCTGCCATGGCCAAGACAAACGCGTCATAAGTATCAGCGAGCAAGTCAATGGCGAAACGATCCTGCTGAACGTTACCGACAACGGAGAAGGCATACCCGATTCGATGCATTCCAAAATATTTATGCCCAATTTTACTACCAAATCCTCCGGCACCGGCCTGGGGCTGGCCATGAGCAAAACCATCATCGAACAGGCGAAGGGTAAAATATGGTTTGAAACCAAAGTGGGTGAAGGAACTACCTTTTTCGTCGAGCTGCCGATTCTTAGAGCAACTACCTAAACTAGCGAATTCCTTTTGCTTTCTGGACCCGCTGCAAATACGCCTCCAATTGCGCCAAAGAAAAACTGCTCAGGTTCCTTTCTTGAGTAAGACCGCCCTTCTGGGCCGCTAACACCCCAAAGCGGACATCGGAGTACCCGGCGACGGAATGCGCATCGGGGTCGATGGATATCAGAACACTTTTTTGCAGTGCGTAGTCGATCCATCGCCAGTCTATATCCAACCTCCTAGGATGCGCATTGAGTTCGATTACCACTTGGTTGGCGGCGCAGGCATCGATAATTTTAACATGGTCGACCGGGTAGCCGGGGCGGCTCAGCAGCAGTCGGCCCGTCATATGGCCAAGAATCGTGGTGTAGGGGTTTTCGATAGCTCCAAGTAGCCGCAACATGGCTTTGTCCAAGGTCATGTTCAGGTTGGAATGCACCGATACGATAACCAGATCAAAGCAGCTTAGCACCTGGTTGGTATAATCCAAATGCCCATCATTTAGGATATCGCACTCGATACTTTTGAATATCCGAAACGGATGCAACTGCCCATTGAGCTCTTCTATATATCGATGCTGCTCTCGGATTCGCTCTTCACTCAGGCCATTGGCATAAAAAGCGCTTTTGCTGTGGTCGCTAATGACCAGGTATTCATACCCCATGTCCATACAAGCCCGTGCCATCTGCTCCACGGTATTGGAACCATCGCTCCAATTGCTATGGCTATGGATGATGCCCCGAATCTGGGTGGGTAGGATCAGATTGTCCACCGGGCCTTTGCGAGCCTCCTGGATGATAGAGGGCTTTTCCCTGCGGCATGCAGGAATAAAATGCAGCTGGCGACTGGAAAATAATTCCTCCTCGGTTGACCCCTTGGCCAGTTGTTTGCTTGCGGATTCAGCCAACCACGCCTCTAAAAACTCGGGGCTACAACTGCTGCGAAATAGCTCTTGATAATAGTCATCAGGAGGACAACAATAAAAAACGAGCCGGATATTTTCAGGTCCCTCCGCCGAGATCTTTTGGTTGGTCTGGTCCAGCAGGCGAAACTGGTTTTTTTCCAAAAATGCCTGTACCTCGTCTACGCCAGCCGTAGTCACCCATTCCAGTTGGTTGATGATTTCCAATTGGCGCCTGAATTCCCCGGTAAAGTCCAATTTTACGCCAGCCAAACCGTCCAGCAGTTTGCGCTGTAGTTCCTCCGCATAAGGCAAGATTTCAGCATATAGGTAGCTGCCTTGGCTTTTGAGGTAAAACTCAATTGTTTCGCGGATGTTTTGCTGGGTCTTTTCGCCAAAACCCTTATAGAGAAGTAAGCGGTTTTCATAGCAGGCATAGACCAATTCTCCGATCGACTCGATACCCATCTCTTTCCATACGGTGGCGATCTTTTTTGGGCCCAGACCCTTTATTTTGAGCATTTCTACCACTCCTTTGGGGGTCCGGTTCAGGTATTCGGTCAAAAGTTTCAATTCCCCGGTTTCCAGGATGCCCAGGATTTTCTTGCCAATGGCTTCGCCAATTCCCTTAATAGCGAACATTTTTTCGGGCGGCAGTTGTGCTAATTGCTCGGGCAATCGCTCGATATTATAGGCCGCAATCGAATACGATTTGGTCTTGAAAGCATTCTCCCCGTGGATGTCCATGAGTTTGGAAAGCAGGGAAAATTGGTCGGCAATATACTCGTTGTCAATTTCCATACAATGCAGTGGTGACAAGGGTTTTAGAACAAAGGTAACAAAAGAAAAAGTCCCCCGTAGGACGGAGGACTTTGATATTTTCTGCCTTCTAAGTAGAAGAATACTATTTCTTCTTTGCAGCTTTTTTTGCAGCCTTCTTTTTAGGAGCGGCTTTCTTTTTTGGAGCAGCTTTTTTCTTAGCGGCTTTTTTTGCAGTTGCCATGTTTTTTGAATTTAATTGGTTAGTAAATTAATTTACGGTAGTAAAAATAGAAACTTCTTTGGAAGATCCAAAAATTTTTTTGAAATATTCCAAAATTTTTTTTAAGCGATAGCTTCTGCCGTAAGGATACTAACGAAGGTCCTGTCCCCTTTTCGTTTCTTAAATTCAACCACACCATCGGTAAGAGCGAACAAAGTAAAATCTTTGCCAACGCCAACATTTTTGCCCGGATGGTACACGGTACCACGTTGCCGAACGATGATGTTGCCTGCTACAACAGGCTGGCCGCCGAAAATTTTAACGCCCAAACGCTTGCTTTGGGAGTCCCGGCCGTTCTTTACGCTGCCTTCACCTTTTTTGTGCGCCATATGAGAATGTTTGTAGTTTGTTGTAATTTTTTCTTCGGGTCGCATCAGCCTTCCACTGACCTCGGGAACCGGTGTCCAAAATTGGACAACCGCCCATTGCTCTATCGATTACCCAATCTCATTAATTCTGATCTTGGTATAATGGGTGCGGTGACCATGCTTTTTGCGGTACCCTTTTCTTCTTTTCATCTTAAAGGCGATGACCTTATCGCCCTTCACCTGGTCCACGATTTCGGCGGAAATCTTGGCTTTGACGTCCTTGCCAACAGACAGGCTGTCGGAAGTAGAGGCCAATAATACTTCAGCAAACTCGATTTTGTCTCCTGCTTTACCTTCCAGATGGGGAACATAAAGCGTCTGGTCCTTTTGGACCTTAAATTGCTGGCCGGCTATTTTTACAACTGCGAACATAACGTTACAATATTAGGGCTGCAAAGGTAAGGCTAATACCTGAAAAATGGAAAGACGGATTCAAAAAATGTTCTTTTTGCCGCTTAGGACCCGTTTTTAAGCCTAAATAGCCCTAATCCCCTTCAGGCAGGCAGGGGCCGCAGGCCAAGGACCTCTCGCCTCTGGCATGATCCCCGGGTTGGCCTAGGTACATGGCATGGTCCTGAGACTAGCCCAAGGGGGGCCACTATTTACCAATATCATAACAGCGATTGGCCGGATTCATGTAGGTTTGTTTTGCTATTTTTGCTTGCCCGAATAATATGAAATTCAAATCGTTTTTTGCCAAACCATTCGCCTCCTATATAACACGGAGTGTCCGTAAGGAAATGGCTTCGGCCCTGGCAGACCAGGAAGGGATATTCAAGAATTTACTGCGCGTCGGATCCAAGACCGTCTTCGGCAAGGACCACCATCTTTCGGATGTCAAGGCGTACGAGGAATTTAAAAACGCCGTCCCGCTACGGGACTATGAGCAGCTAAAGCTTTACATTGACCAGATCAAGGAAGGGAAACACAATATCCTGTGGAAAGGATTGCCCATCTATTTTGCCAAAACGTCGGGAACAACCAGCGGGATCAAATACATCCCCATAACCAAGGAATCAATCCCCAATCACATCAACTCCGCGAGAAATGCCTTGCTCTGTTATATGGCCGAAACAGGTAACACGGCATTTTCCGATGGTAAAATGATCTTTCTTTCGGGGTCCCCAGAACTGGAACGGATAGGTGGCGTCCCTACGGGCCGGCTAAGCGGGATAGTGAACCACCACATACCTTATTATTTACGTACCAACCAATTACCTAGTTACGAAACCAATTGTATCGAAGAATGGGAGGCTAAACTGGATAAAATCGTCCAGGAAACCATGGGACAGAACATGACGTTGATTAGCGGAATACCCCCTTGGGTACAAATGTATTTCGATCGCTTGATCCAGGTCAGCGGAAAAAAGATCGGGGAGATTTTCCCGGGGTTTTCGGTGTTGGTTCATGGCGGGGTAAACTTCGAACCCTACAAGGCCAAGCTTTTTGACAGCATTGGTAGGAAGATTGATACCGTCGAAACCTACCCAGCGTCCGAGGGGTTCTTTGCATTTCAGGATTCCCAGCAGGCCGAAGGCCTGCTGCTCAATACCAATAGTGGCATTTTCTTTGAATTCATTCCGGCCTCGGAAATCTTTGCCGAGAACCCAACCCGGCTGAGCCTTAAGGACGTCAAAGTGGGGGAAAATTATGTACTTATCGTTAATAGCTATGCCGGGTTATGGGGATATAACATTGGCGACACGGTGAAATTTGTTTCCCTTAACCCATACCGACTCGTGGTGACCGGACGAGTCAAGCATTTTATTTCGGCCTTTGGTGAACACGTGATAGGAGAAGAAGTGGAGTATAGTCTTATGAAGGCAGCTAAAGAAGAAGGAGTCCATATTACCGAATTCACCGTTGCCCCGATGATCAAGCAGGTCGGAGATGGCCGCTCGTTTCATGAATGGTTCATTGAATTTGAAAACCGGCCAGCCGATATTGAGCAATTTGCCAAGAAAGTAGACTGCAACCTAAGGTCCAAGAATATATATTACGATGACCTCATATCAGGCAATATTTTGCAACCCCTGCAAATTCATCCGGTCAAAAAAAATGGCTTCATCGATTACATGAAATCCATCGGCAAGTTAGGAGGACAAAATAAGGTGCCCAGGCTGAGCAATGACCGAGCCCTTGCCGAGCCATTGGAAAAGTACATCGAATAAAAGGGACAGCTGTTTGATTCAGCTGCGTTTAGGATTATTTCACGCAAAACCATTCGTTACATTAAAAGCATGTCAAACGGACTTCCCAAAAAGCGTATTGCCCTGTTCGGATCCACCGGCTCCATTGGCGTTCAAGCACTTGAAGTCATTAGAGCCAACCCAGATAGATTCTCGGTCGAAATCTTGACGGCTCAAAATAACGATGATCTGTTGGTGAAGCAGGCCTTGGAGAACGAGCCCAACGTGGTGATTATCGGGGACGAAAAAAAATACGAAAAGGTAAAGTCCAGGCTCGCCTCCAAGCCGATCAAAGTTTTTGCCGGAGAAGTCTCTTTGCAAGAGGCCGCGGCCATGGACAGCTACGACGTCATGCTGGCTGCGATTGTGGGATTCGCCGGCCTAAAACCGACCCTAGAAGCCGTTAAAAACGGCAAAGCCGTCGCCCTGGCCAACAAAGAAACGCTGGTTGTCGCCGGCGACATTGTAATGAACACGGCTGTCGAAAATCGGGCTCCCGTGATTCCAGTGGACTCGGAGCATTCCGCCATTTTCCAATGCCTGGTCGGCGAGACCCGAAACCGGATCGAGAAAGTTATCTTGACTGCATCAGGCGGACCCTTCCTCGGGAAAAAGCCCAATTACCTGGTCAATGTAAAAAGGGATCACGCCCTGCAGCATCCCAATTGGAAAATGGGAGCAAAGATATCCATCGATTCAGCCACGCTGATGAATAAAGGATTGGAGATGATCGAGGCCAAATGGCTCTTCAACCTGAAACCCGACCAAGTTCAAGTGGTGGTGCATCCACAAAGCATCATCCACTCCATGATTCAGTTCGAGGATGGAAGCATCAAAGCGCAAATGGGACTGCCGGATATGAAATTGCCAATTCAATATGCTCTTGGGTTCCCCCAGCGCATCAGTAATGATCTGCCCCGGTATGATTTCAAAAAACCAAACAAACTAACCTTCGAGGAACCAGACCTGAAGACCTTTCGGAATTTATCTTTGGCCATGGACGCCCTGGTCAAAGGAGGTAATCTTCCCTGTGTACTCAATGCGGCTAACGAAATTGCCGTATATGCCTTTTTGAAAAACAGGATCGGCTTTTTGGATATGACCGATCTAATTGAGCGCACCATGCAACACGTCCCCTTTATCCAAGAGCCTCTACTGGAAGATTATTTTGAAAGCGATGCAGAGGCGCGTAATTTCGCGGCTTCGCTTATTAAGCTCTAAATTCAAAAGAGCCATAAGAAACTATAGACTATGACACTTTTAGCGATCGACTGGCCGGTGGTTGGAATTAAGGTTCTTCAATTTTTATTTTCGTTTTCGATTTTGGTTATCCTACATGAATTGGGGCATTTCCTTACTGCCCGGTGGTTCAAATGCAGGGTAGAGAAATTCTATCTCTTCTTTAATCCCTGGTTTTCGTTGTTTAAAAAGAAGGTAGGGGATACAGAATATGGGTTAGGTTGGGTCCCCCTGGGTGGATACGTGAAGATTTCGGGGATGATCGACGAGAGCATGGATAAAGAACAACTTAACCAGCCAGCCCAGCCTTGGGAATTCCGCAGCAAACCAGCCTGGCAGAGACTCATCATCATGCTGGGGGGCGTAACCGTCAACGTGCTGTTGGCTTTTTTTATTTTCATCATGATCATGTGGGTATGGGGGGAACGGTATATTCCGGCTGCCAACCTGAAGTATGGTGTGTACGCGGACAGTCTGGCGACCAGGATTGGTATTCGCGATGGTGATAAACCCATCGCTGTCGACGGTAAGCCGATAGAGCGGCTTGGCACGCTAGGTTCCCGGATCATCATGGAGCAGGCCAAATCCTTAACCATTGACCGTAACGGCCAGCGTATTGAAATCACTATTCCGGATGGATTCATCACCCAATTGAATAAGAATCGCCTTGGCGGATTTACCTACATACGCATCCCCATGGTAGTGGATTCGGTATTGCCGACCGCGCAGATCACCGTGGGTCGAGTGGCTAAAGGGGACACGCTAATTGGATTTAACGGACACCCAGTTCGCTTCGATACCGATATATTCAGTGCCAACCTGCGCGACTCCTTTGACAAGCTGAAAGGCAAAACCATCCCCATGGAGTTTTTGAGGAATGGCACCGATACAATCCATACCGAGGTGGTGCTAAATGACAAAGGAGATTTCAGTGTTCGATTCCGCTCGACAGAAGACATTCTGGGCAGCCAACAGATCAACTATTCTCTTGCCCAGGCGATTCCCGCTGGCATAAAGAAAAGTGTGCAAACCCTCACCGACTACATCAAGAACTTGAAACTCCTGTTCACATCCAAAGAAATGAAAGTGCAGGATTCCCTAGGCGGGCTTGTGACCATGGCCAACATTTTTCCCAGTATATGGGATTGGCAAAGCTTTTGGACACTGACGGCCGTCTTTTCCATTTTGCTTGCTTTCATGAACATTCTACCCATACCTGCGCTGGATGGCGGACACGCTCTTTTTACTTTGGTCGAGATGATCACGGGTCGCAAGCCTAGTGATAAGTTCATGGAATACGCCCAAATGACCGGAATGGTTCTGCTTCTTGGCTTAATGGCCTATGCTTTGGGTTTAGATATATTCCGACTTTTTCGGTAAATTTGCAGGTCGATTACAAACGTAAATCAGGGGGTGCCTGGTTTTGACAGCATCGTTCTTTGAAAGTGTAAGCATGCCGTGCGTTGAGTAATTAGCACGTGAATCTGAATACTCAACATTCAAATGGCAATACTCAGTATGCCATGGCTGCCTAATCAGTGATTAGACGGTCATTAGGGCCGCGATAGCAGGTTGTTCTGTTACCACGCTTCGCCGCCGACTCAAAACAAAACACAGAATGCTGCAGCGGAAGGCTGTGACCGTTGCTCAAGACTATGCAGCTAAGGGAATGTTTGGTTTGTCCATCCCCTGACATTCCCCGACAACCAATGATGGAATAAGCATGTAGAAAGCTTTTGTAGAATATGTTTGGACAGGGGTTCGATTCCCCTCACCTCCACTGGAATCATTTTTATTGTACATTTTTTACCAACTTACGTTTAAAGCGCTCTTGGAGGGATTCTTTTTATACATCTATCATCTTAATCAACGTTCACCTCAGTGTTCACATCGATGGGTTTCCAGGTTTTGGGTGAACACCAAATTACTAACTAATTATAGATCCATTTTTTATAAAGATTAGATTGGTTTGGATGGGAATAGTTATTTATACAGCTACATTTTTGGAAATTCCGTAAAGTGTATTATCCTTAATCCTTTTAACCAGTATCCTTACCTGTTAAACCGGATAACCTATTCACCAGTATACTTCCCCGATTGACCGGATAATTTTCCTACCCCTATCTCTCGTTCAAATATTTTTAAATAAAGCTCTTCCCGCTTAACCGGTTATGGATACGTATCCACACATAGCCATGCAATGTACCTTTTTCTTTTCCCTTTTCGAGGGCTTCTATCCTTTTTAAAAGGTGATTATGAAGCCTAATATAACATAAAAAGCATCCTACGAATCAGGATAAAAAATAAATTAACCGAAAAGATATTCTTAAGCTGCTTAGCATAATTGAGGTTGAATCATGAGACATTAGCTGAGTAAAATAAATTTCCGACTTTTCTTAAGAAGCGTATCTGAATACTGGCAGATTTTGGAAAGGCAGTTGTTAGCCTTTCTACAATCAAATGAAGGTCTTTCTGAGCTTCAGCTTTTGTCTATGCCTTTATTCTATTAATACCAGAATTCAGACTAGGAGTTTCGTACCAAGAGAATTTAAAACCTGTAACCCAGGTTCAGCATAATATTGCGGGGCGCACCTGGCCATTTATTGACGTTATTGTATGATCCAATCCAATAAGTTGTATTAATAAAGTTATTCAAGTTTATGGCCGCGGTAAGGTGCTTGTGTTCGTATCGAAGACCTGCATTTAGTGCAATGTATCCAGGCAGTGTAAACCCCGGTGTAAGGGAATTTCGCTCACTAGCCTGCTGATGACCAACCATAAGACCAAAACCCTTTAACGCACCCCGACCCCGACTAAACATATACTTAAGTAAGCTGCTGCTGGCAATCCTCGGGGCATTTTCTACGATGGTTCCTACCTGAGCTGGTGTGGTACTTTCCAGGACTTGCGCGATGCAATACGCGTACGAGATGGACACACTCAAATTGGGTAAAATATTCCCATTGGCTTCCAATTCGACTCCCCGGGACCGATCTTCGCCTTGCTGCACATACAAATTCGGATTGGAGATATCGTTGGCGTTCACGGCCACATTTTGCAGGGTTAGTTGATATATCGCCACCGAGGTCGCCAATTCATTGTTGAACCAATTCATTTTGGCTCCTACCTCCAAAAGTTCACTGGTTACTGGTTTAAATGCCTGGTTAAATATCTGCGTGCTGGTGGACGCCTCAAAAGGATCGAACCCCTTGTTGTAGGTCCCGTAAACACTCAGGTTGGGTAAGACCTCATACACCAGTCCGACACGAGGCAGAAAAATATTCACTACGCTTTCCTGTGAACTGTCCTCATGCGTCCCGTCCTCCCGGTACCACTCTTTCCTCAGCCCTATCAGCATCTTCCATTTGTCCAGAGCGATTTGCTCCTGAAGATATACCCCCTGGGTGTGGTAGATGGAGGCATCCACATCGCTCGCATCAGAATCGAAGCTGGATAACTGGTAGGTGTTAGTAGGCTGCTTTGCATACACAGGATGCGTCAGGCTAAAGGTCCCCACGATGCCACTGTTCAGGCCAAATTGGTTGGGAAGCTCGTAATAATTCTGGTTGAGGTTGACGTTGCTTTTGACGAAATCGTAACCCACCAACAACTGGTGGCTAAACCTACCCGTCCCAAAATGCAATGTAAAGTAATCGGTGAAGGTGTTGGTGGTCGAATGGTAATCCCAAGTAGAATAATAAAGATAAACCGAATCGTTGGTAATATAGCCCTCTACGCCGTGCTCCGCCACGTTTTGCTGGGTTTGGTAATTCAGATACCCACTGTTGAAACTGAGGTGTTTATTTATTTTATAGCTCAGCAATACATTGGTTGCCAAATCGGTCTCATGCAGAAAATCCCCGGGTTGGGAGGCGATGAGGTTGATGGGGGTTGCATAGGGCGACAGGTTATTTTCCAGTCCAGGTTGACCACGATCCAAAATCGTATTGTAGTGGGAGATGGAAAAATCCAGGTTTATCTGTAATTTCTCGTTTGGTACATAGGACAGCGAAGGCGCAATCTCGTAAGATTTAGAGAACATCAGGTCGCGAAACGAGAGTTTTGAGTCGTATCCGGCGTTAAACCGGTATAGCAACGTCTCTTGCTGATTCAGGGGACCGGTCACATCCCCCTCGGCGCGAAAATGGTTCCAGGTGCCCCCCGATACATCGATTTGCGTCGACTGTTCGGATAGCGGTTTCTTAGTGACCAGGTTAATTGTGCCCCCTGGGTCGCAATTTGCATACAAAGTGGCCGAGGGTCCTTTCACCACTTCAATGCGCTCGACATTGACCAGCATCGCACTGGTGTATGTCGTATTGTAGCCTCGAAGCCCATTGATCATCCGCGCATTGTCAGCCAAAAATCCTCGTATAGTATATTCATCGTAGTCCGAATAATCATTCACCCCCGAGATCTCATCGGCCGCATCTTTGAGGGTAAAATTCATTTTATCTTTTATCTCTTCCTTAGTTATGGTAGAGATGGATTGCGGAATGTCGATGATCGGAGTGGGTGTCTTCGTACCCAGGTAAGAGTAATCACTTTTATAAGATTGGGCTACTCGACCCGTCACTTCAACATTATGCAGGTTACCAAAATTAGCCGCCAGCCTGATATCACCCAGATCCTTGGTCTCATTTTTGTCAAGAACCACGGGCATTGCAAGGGTTTGCGCCTGAACCGAAGATATGACCATCGTATCCCTTAAGGTGGACAGATTGCGCAGGGTAAAATTGCCGTTGTTGTCCGTCATGGTTATTTTCCTCAGCTCTTTCAACTGTACCGTAACATAGGCGGGACTTCCGTCGGAAGTTAAAATTCTCCCTTTGAGAACGCCCGAATTTTTCTGGCCAAACCCGACATAGGTCAAAAGCATCGACATCGTAAATGTTATCCAAACCACTCGCTTTTTTACATGCAAGAAATGTACTTCCATTTGGATAAATTGCTATTTAATAACTCGTTATGAAAATAAGGAATGTAGACAAATTAAATAGTAATTGATTAAATAAGAAAATTTTCGGCGAATTTCTAGTATTAATAATTATCCAGACGCCATTTATTATTAGCGCGAGATTAGCGGAAGTTTAAAAGATTACTGCTTCAAGAAAGTTTGGCTTCTGCGGCAAAACAGTTTCTCTGTTATTGACATTACTGGCAGATGGTATAAGCCATTGTCCTCTCACTTTCAATCAGTCGAAGTTCAGGCAAAACTCAAAAATGTAATTACAAAAAAATGGTTGTTGGCCTAATTGGAAAACCCGCCATAATTGACCCCCTCACATCGGCAGCATTTAAACGTAAATTTGCGTGGGGATAGGGGGTCCAAGTAGCTGGGTTTTCCAGATAAGATCGGATAATGAAAAATTGGATATTCTTAATGCCTTTATGAGATGGGACATATGGCACATTTGTTTAAACTACTGCCGGACTGGAAGCTTACACAACCATATTGAACTGCTTCGAGAACTTTTTGGATAAGTCTTTTTTATTTGCCTTTTTGCAATAAATTATATTTGATAACATAGTATTTGATTTCTTTACCGAGTAAGATTGTTTGGATTTTTTGACAAGGTTGAAAATTCGGTTAAGCGTCTTTGCTTACGAGGTTCAAAATATTGATTATCAGGAGGTAGATTAAGAGATTCAATTCCCCTCACCTCCGCTTTTATCAATTATCCTCGGTCAAGAGAAATCAAGCATTTGTGGGCTTTTTGATTTTTAGTCATACCTGCATTTACTCCACTTTATGGCGGTTGGAAAACCCAGCTACTTTGACCCCCTATCCCCGCACGAATTTAGCTTTAAATGTTGCCGATGTGAGAGGGTCAATCATAATGGGTTTTCCACTATGCTGGCAGACGGAAGAGCAATCGGCTTTTGAACAACTATCAGCTAATATCCGGCAGACGTAATTCTTTTGAGCATTCGTTATTAACTTCAACATTAGCAATTTTATCCGGATTCGGTTCCGGGACTTGACGTTATAAAATGCCAGCACAGCAGCAAGGCGTGGACGTTGTACGCAAGCTTAAAAGACTAAAATGAAAACAAATCTACTCATAATGGCTATGGCGACAACTGGCTTATTTTCCTGTGGACAAGCTATTAAATCAAAAACAGATATTGTTGAGTTAGATACTTCAGATTCGGTAAAAATTGTCCAAAACAAAAAAGCATTCAATGATAAAGACATTTATACCAAATATTTTTATATTGATTCTAACGGTAAAAGCCTAATAATAAAAAATGGCTTCCCGAGAGGAGGAATGAAATATACAGAGCGTAATCATGATATCTATAATTACGTTGTATTTTGGACTCAAATAATTAATGAAACCGATAATCCTCTTGAATTAAGGATGGACTTTCCTGTAAACTCATATGAGGTTCCTTCTTTGTCAGGTGAATATTATAAAGTGCTAATTCCTCCTGACACAATGACGTTTGAAAAATTCTCTTTGCCTATTTATGGACTGACCAATTTAGAATCTTTTTTAAATAACCATTTTCATAAATCAGCATCTTTAAAAAGAACTATTAACCCAAAAGAATCGGATGGTTTTTATGTTGTAATACTTGGCTCGACTGAAGGAGCACATGGAACCATGCGAACAGGGTTAAGCTTAAAAGGACAAAATCTTTTTTATAGAATAAATGTTGATGGGACATATAGCAACACTAAATCAAGCGATAAAGAACTTCAATGTGGGAGCATTAATTTAAAACATTTGGTGTTACGGAAATAAACAGAAAGCAAGCGTACAACATTAGTTTTGCCCCAATGCTGACGGACGAGATAACAATCGGTAGTTGTTATGCGATCAACTAATATCAAGCAGATGGAATTCTTTTGAGCATTTATTATTTACTTCATCATCAGCAATCTTATTCAGCTTCGGTTATGGGCTGACATTTATAAAATACCAGCACAACAGTAAGCCTTAAGCGTTGGTGGCAAGGCTTGCAGACCTCAACCAAGAAAGCACAAATATTTTCACAAAGACACTTAATTGGGACAACTGAATTACAAGTTGGAAACGAAGCAATGTGTTGCATTTTTGGGAATTTTCTTCCAAATGAAACATATTATAGAAACGTACTAAAAAATGTTTGGGACTTTTGGGCAACAAATAAACCAGACTATAAAAAATGGCATTCTCTTCGCTTTAATGCTCAATTGGACAATGGATATTTTCTTTACCCAGCAGGAGGTTAATCTTTTGATGACAGTCCCGACATGGTAAACGAACAAAAAAGAATAGATATCGCGGGGATTGACAGACGTATCATAGAAGACTTTTTCCTTCAATAGCCACCAGGACAATTTGTACAAGGGCCATGGAACAGATTTAAATTACCAGAAAATTGCATTCGAGGAGGAACTATATAAGGAACTTGGTCTGCCAAGAAAATCTCTTTTTGACATTTTAAAAAATAAAAAGGAAGAACATATACTGACTGGATTTGAATTTTCTGCCCCTTGCAAATACAAGCGTGATGATGACATTTTATTTGTAACAAGGAAACTTGGTTTTGCCAAACAATTCGCAGTTGTTCACTTGACCTGGAAAGGAAAAATGGGAATCGCAGGTTTTCCCAAAACATATTTTTTTTCGGACTTTAACGAATTTAAATATTTGAGGATGTATCAGGACATAACAAATTAAGGGTCCCTTAAAATTGCCAGTCCTGCCACCAACTTGGGGCTTTGTGTTATGTCGGCGGACGGATAGGCCCGGGCATTAGAACGCATCTTCAACTTTTGTACCTTTAGCCGAGAAGCAGTCCGGACGGGACGTTTTTCAAATTCCGCCAAATCGCCAAGCCCTGACCGTTGCCTGCGATTTTTCCAAACTGCTGCAATCAACCTCTAGGGGGACAACTTAGAAAAGAGAAAATTCACAAACTGGAAAACCCACGGTAAATCGATAAAAATATCTCCGAGTAATTTCCTGATTGATATAAATGGTAAAATCATATCAAGAAAAATTAGTATGTCTCACCTGAATTCATTCTTAGAGAAGAATCTTTGAACTAATAGTGCAATAATATTGAGTAGGACTATCTATTTGGCTTATGGGCGGGGTCTGATATTGGAAAGCGAATTACTTTTTCTTTTTAGCTGACTTGGAAAGGCCATGCTTCTTTATGAAGGCGATTGCTTTCTCTGCTTTCTTCTTAAAAGCTGGTTCGTTACTATAATCACGCATTTTCTTTATTACGGTTACAGTATCCACTTTTTCCTTTTTTAACAATGCGGTTGGCATAATCTATATTTGGAACCACTACAAATCTACCATTTTTTATTTATTCTTCAAGTGGATGTTGAGTTTCATCTCTGTATACACTCAATAAACCCTTTTATGATTCCAAGGATACCCTTTTCGCCTAAACCGGTAATAGCTCTGCCAAAAACTAATGGCTAGATGTTGGTCAATGAGCTCCCTCAACTCGTCTACCACCTGCCCATCATCCTTGCGTTTGGGTCGGTACTTCTCAGAACTTCTGGGTAGGCCAACTTCTCTACACGGCTGACTGTGGCTTACCTTATGCTCGGCGGTCAAAGTTTCGACCAACCTTTTCTTATCGTCAGGCGTTAGAGGTTTTTTGCGACCGCATCTTTATAGGCTTCATGAACCAAGCTTAGGTTGGCATACATCCGCTTAAGCTTGGTGTTCTCTTCTTCCAATTCCTTTAGCCATTTCAATTCATTCACCTGTAATCCTCCATACCGCTCACGCCATTTGTAAAACGAAGAGCTAGTAATACCAAGCTCTCGGCAGATCCCCTTGGCATCCCTTTCATTCTCATGCTCCTGAATAGCTTTGACAATCTGTGTCTCGGAAAAGTGTGACTTCTTCATAATCGACCTTTGTTTAAATTTACAAAATAGTGGACAAACCACTGGCCGACTTGTGGGGGAGCTTACAGTATTTGTCTAAAGAGAAATGTTTAGAATCTAAAATGGACTAAACCTGGGTAACACGCATCTTGTTTGAAAATCCAATTCTTATTTGTACTTTTCAATATTATGAACCCGCCGAAACCATGATGGCACGAACTGATTTGTTGAAAAGTTCACTTTTTGCAGCAGTATTCATTGTTGGTTGCAACAAGGACACCGCCAAACTCACGTCAACCGCCACGCTCCCCACCATCATAAACACAAATGGAACGATGAATCTCAACCTTACTTACCCTTATACGACTATAACTGGCACATTTGAATTAATCATCAATGAGCCCGGAGGAAAAGTGCTGATTGACTCCCTAGCTCAAGATCAAATCCCTATAATTTTGGCTCTGAAAACCAACGCGAATTTAGTTGATGTTACGTATATATATGTCTTGGATTCTAACCAAAGTATCCCAACTTATGCCGTATGCGTCTATAAGGACGTAAACCCATCCAAATGGGTAAATTTGAGGACAGGCGAGTTAGGAATAACTTACCCAAAATCGGCAACAGTCCAAAGCAATCTCACTTTTACGAATTACCCAACATCTGCGATCACGACCGGTAACGTTTTCAATTCCTTTATTTTCGAAAACGGCATAAGGAATGATTATACAAACGCGCTATACTACGATGCATATAATACTCTTGCTCTGACTTACCAAAGTCACAACGGGGTAGACGATTATTTTGTGATTCCCCAACTGGGCTTATACAAGCTATTTTTACCAACTGGAAATGACACGTTAGACATTTCAGTTATGGACACGGTATCTTCAGTTACTTTTGTACGAAATACTCCCTTTACCCTGATCTATCCAGGCTGCATTTTCAATGGCATTCCGGACACTACGGACCTTAGCAAATCGGTTAGTTTTCTGGATATTTTTAATACTGTTGTTCCGCCAAATGCAGATATGCAATTTCCAAAAACACCTATGCAGAAATACGAAATTGGCGTCGCCGCAATGAATAGTGTCAATGACTACCCGTATTATTATGGCTATGTATCCTCGCCCCCTACACAACTTTCCTTCCCAGATGCATCATCATTTTCTGTGGTTTCCCAGCAGAACGACAACTTTGGTGTAACATTCACGAATCCGAACCTGTCTTCATTTTGTACCACATATATAGCTGACGCAACCGTTCAAGTTAACTTCTGGTCACCTCCGGATTCGACGGCTTTCCAACCGATAAGTTTTCTCACCATTCAGAAGAGTAAATTGCTTAATGGAGTATCACTTAGCGACCTAACCCTTAAGACTTTTCAGTTCACGAATGTTCCCGGGTTTACATATGCAGATTATCTAGACTATGTATGCAATCCAAACCTGGTGCAAACTCATAAGATAACAACCTACACCTCTTATCTTAGGGCTTTTTAAGCTATGGCTCATTCTTTTTACAAAAATGAAGTACGGTATAACTAATCATTTATAAGTAATAGCCCATCGCTCCCACTTTAGTGTTATATTCAATTCTACAAAATATTGGTTCTTTAAGTTAAAAATGGACTTATTGCTCATTTCATTCTCCTAAAGTTGCAGTCCGCGTCGTTCATGCAGCTAAATTAAAGATGGCTTTTCGCCCCTTTGGCACCACCGATTATGAAAACAAAAGAGGTCTTATGGAATTTTATTCCTAACTATAATGGAAATTCTGAGGCTCGTGTTCAACCCATTCCTTCTTAAATTGACCATACGTAATATGGACTCAAAGCACTTTTGAAAGTCAGTGGTTTGCAGGATTCAATGGTCAACTGCGTCGAAATTTCCATTCTAGTAAGGAATACTCTTTTTCATTGTTTGGATCCAATTAAAAAGTGAATCCGATATTAATGGAATACCTGAATCCAAAAGCTGGTAAGCGCTGTGATACCGACCCGGACGAATTAGTGAAATCGGAATTGGACCAGTTTCCAAGTAAAGGTAATTTTGCCTTTAATGCTTCAATGATGGATTGCAGGGTTTCATTTTCGTTCATTCCTGAAATTTGCTTATTAAGTCCGGCTTGAAAATAATAATATGTGAAGGAAGGTCCAATCAACTCAGCATCAATGACAAATCTTTTCCAAATTACAAATTGATAGCCGATTTCCCCACCAACATTTAGGAAGTAAATTTGAAAATTAAGAATCGCCGTTTGCGCAAAAGAGGAATCTGTATAAATTAGGCCTCTATCCGAATTAAAATGAAAATAGCTGACATAGGGCGCGAAATAGACTCCCCTTGGGGCGTTATATTTATTTTCCTTTTCTAAATAGAATCTGTATGCGACTCCAATGGAATAGCCTGTATTACTTTTGGGGTGAGAGATACTTGTGCTTGCAATATTAGGGTTTATATTAACTGGGAATTCATTGTATCCGCCGAATATGTTGATACTTTGCCTTTTATTTAATACTCTACTATATGTCATATGCAGGCCTGCAGGGTATAACAACCAGGACGTTGTGCTGAGCTCTACCACATTAGAAAGCTTTTTGTCCTCCTTGTGAACGGTATCTTTTTGTTGAGCATATGCATGATAACTGGCTGTAAAAAGAAATGGCCAAATCAAAAATGTATAAAAGTTTAGACTTAATGGCTTGGGTCTACAGTTTCTCATGATTTGAACTGATATTCAATAAACAATTTTCACCTGCAACACTTCGACTAATGTTTGAGCTAAATGTAGTAAAAAAAATAGATCCGTTATAAACCAATCAAATCATATTGTAGGTAATACAACTAGAGTTCAAATGCCCCACCAAGTGCTTTAACTTGCTTTGGTAAGTATGGCGCAATAAAATAAGCCTTTGAAAGAAAAACGTAGAAGGATAGAATAACCATGATGAGGTCACCTGTTTGGAAAATAATCTAATAGGTGCACTAATTGCGCGTGTAAGGATAAGTAGGAAGACTTCTGCTTTGCACTCAATGTGGCTTGCCTAATGCAATCCAAAACTGCTCAATAATATTGCCAAGCCTACGCAAAATCGAAGGATCTTTGCAATAACTTGAACATACTCTGTTAATGAAATGAATTTGCAAAGATTTCTAATAAAGTCATTTGAATTTCTCTGGTAAGGTTGAAAATTTGGTTGGCATTATTTTATTACGAGCAATATCATGTTGATATTCACTAAGTTGATTAGCAGATTCAATTCCCCTCACCGCCACAATAAGCCTTACTGGGATTAACTTTTAACGAAATGGTGGCTATTAGGTGACTACAAAATTGAGGCATTTTTAATCCAAGACAGGCACTGGGAATTCGAAAGCTCCTAGTCAATCCATTCCCTAATAAATCGACCATATTGTCATTGACTTTCGGAAATTTTGCCGGTCTGCGGCTTACGGAGTTCAATGGCTCATTAGGTCAGAATTTACAGCATCCGTCAAAGATGCTTTCACTCATATATTTTGGGGTGTCTAGCGAAATATGGAATAAGAAAAGCCGCAAAAATACAAGTTATGACTTCCATGCCGAGACAAAGTCCCCGAAGACCAGATAACAATGTGCCCTCATTTTGTTTTGTGTCCAAAACAGTGATCGATATCATAGAAATCATGAGTGCAAAGCAGAAGAAGATAAACCAACCTGTGCCGCCCGGCAAATGCCTTTGCAACAAATAATAAGCGCATCCTCCCATCATGAGAAAAAGTGGAAAAGCCAAGAAAATCGAAAATGGCATAATAATCTCAGCAGTGGCAAAGCCTGTTGTTTCTCTATACACTATCATATAAATCAAATTCAACAAGGCAACAATAATTCCGGACAACAGTCCCGAGAGTAGAGATTTAGAAAATGACGCGTTGCTAATTGGGCTGCTCATAAAATATAATTTTTAGAATTGCTAGCCGTTGGTAATAAGGCAAGCAATATGTCAGCAAAACAATCTCGCACAATTCCACACACTTTATTAAGGTTAATATATCTCATCGGCACATTAACTTTAGTTAAATGTACTGAATTAATAAGAACGATTTATTGCTTTGGGTTGAAATATTTGATATGCATCACTTATTCATTGATAACGTAACACGTACAACAAAATCAGAAATCCTATTTTCACATTATCCAGTCCGGCGACAAATTATTATACCTAATAAAGCGTTATCAAATCGAATTCTCCATTAAATAACTATGAAAAGTAAATTCGATTCCAATTGTTAAAAAGTATACTTGGCGAATAAAGAATAAAATGCCGAAATGGAGCCAATTATGTTAAAATTAATATCATATCCAAATTTAGAATTGAAATGAATTCCTTTCGTGTGTAATTTTATATTGTCTCTTGCATTAAGTTAACTTCATCGCGAAGAAGGCGTTTGCGAATAAATTCTAAAAAATGAGCGATTATCGCAAATTCCAAAGTTAGGTTCTACAATAAGCAATCTATGAAACTCCATAATAGCCACCGATACAGGACAAGGGAATATTCATGTTCAGTTATCGACAATTAATCCTTTTAAGTGCGCACGATACCCAATGAAAACTAGATATTCGTTTTATTAATTAACTAAAAGGAGGATATCAAAATGACCAGTAATAATTTGATTAACGAAGTATTCACCGACATTTCAACAGGTAAATTTGATAAAGCAAATGCTATACTTTCGGATAACTTCAAAGCTAACCTTCTAGGGAAAGTAGTAAGCAAGCCAATCTATATTTCAGCTTATCGCTCACTCCTGCAGGGCTTTCCTGATTTGAAGTTGAATATTCAAAATATCAAGACTGAAGGGGAGGTTACCATAGCAAAATTGAACGTATCCGGGACTAATTCTCATTCCATTCCAGCTTTAATGAAAGGATGGCAGGAAATACCTGCAACCCACAAAAGGGTAGAAGGATTGCTAATGGACTTAGAAATAACCCTAAAGCACGATAAGATAGAGGAAATAAGAAATGCTAAAAATTCGAAAGGTCTGTTTGTAAGCCTAATAGAACATTTGGGAATGGACTATAAACAATTCCAAGATAATTAAACACATTAGGCGATCTACAATAAATCAAAGAAGCTTCCCATTCTCGGGAAGCCTCTTTGATTTATTTCTAAGGATTAAACACGATAATCTCCCTTCTAAAAACATGTAAATTCATAGGGTTTCGAATAGCCCTAATCAGACTTTGAATAAATTACTTCCGATTTAAGAGATTTTGCAAATTTCTCAACTTGTAAAAATGCACTTTTGTAAGGTCCAAACGTATACTTAGCTTGTACAACATTGCATGAATCAGGCAAGCCATTGTGCCCATCATTAACATCTAGACAAAACCATCCGGTAATTACTGCGACACTATCTTGAACTTGAACCAGGATTGAAAGATTCAGGCTATTATTATGAAAAGGAAATTTTGCTAATTTTGTTTTAACAATTCTGTATTGACTGTCCAGGGTTTCAACGCTATATCCGATGGCCGAAAGATGGTCAATTACCTGATTAAAAGTGACACCCTTTACAGCAATGGTATTAATCTCTTGATTGATTTCTTGGCAATAAAGCGAAGGAACAAAAAGTGTCGATGTGGCAAGGAGAAACATTTTCAGACAAACCAACCTTGGATTATTCATTTATAATTAATGGGGATTAATTTTGAATCCTTATCAATTCATCTACATTCTAGCTACGTAGTTTCTAGCCAGTTTCTCAATGGTCAACCCTTGAACCATAATGCTAAAAACAACGATACCATAGGTAATTAAAACAAAAGAATTTCGAAAATCGCTTTTGGGTAATGAGAGCGCAAGTGCCAACCAAAGAGCGACTCCTAAATCGCCCAATCTCAAAATAAAAATCGAATTTCGGTTGAAATGCATATAAAATATAAAAGTAGATTTGAAAGAAATACAAAGATATGTCGCGCATGAGAAACGACAGCAATTTCAACCATACCGGTGCAAATCGGTATTCAAATTAAACGTAAATGTAATCATTTCAAAGCCTTTCGGTTAGAATATTATTCATTCCATATTTCGTCTATGATCTCTCAAATTTGATTTACATTATCCCGAGAAATGTCTCCTATAACACCATGTTTCCCTTTGTTCCCTATAATTATGGGCGCCACTACCATCGTCAAACAACCAGATATACGTAAATATCTAGCGAAGCACCCCCCATCACCAGGCCAATCGTAATTAATACTTCGACTTGGTAATGGTAAATTGACTTTAACAAATAACATTTGATATAACCCAAAGCATATCTCCAAGTAATCCCTCCACAAGCGTCTTTTAAAGATAAACCCGGTACTAGGCTTATGGCTAATATATCAGGAATGAAAAGTAGGCAATATTAAGCGCGTCTCCGAAGACCGCAACCGGATACAAAATCGCGTAAGTATTGCATATGACGACTTGAAAATAAAAAGTGTCCTTTGCACATTTAAGGCGAAATAAATTGAGGCTCCCTATTGATCTATATCATTTCAAACATTATATTCTAATCACATTTTAATCTCCTTCTAATGACAAATTAATAAATCAAGAATATTTTAGCAAGGCAGTTTTGGCAATCCGTGGCTTTGACTAATAGGTGCTAACCAAAAGCACAGGTTGTCAACTTTTTATAAACCATAAATAAGGAATTATGCGAACAAATCTAGTTTTTTCATGCATTTGCCTTTTCGGATTTATAGCCTGCAACAGCGGTAACGACAAATCCTCAGGGTCCGACACCGCAGCCGCCAGCAAATCTGATACAAATATGAAAAAAGCTGCAGATACCGTAAAGATGGTAGCAGCATTGCCCATGGTGCCGAAAGATGCTAAAGTCTTTTTTAAGAACTTGAAAAATGATGAAACAGTTAAATCTCCATTCAAAGTTGAAATGGGTGCTAGGGACATAAAAGTCGATTCCGCAGGATTAATCATTCCTGGTGAAGGCCATTTTCATTTACTTATTGATGCAGGAGATTCAGTCGCAGCTGGTATTGTGATTCCAAAAGACGCGAGTCACTTGCATTATGGGAAGGGGGAAAAAGTGGCAGTGCTCATGTTATCGCCGGGCAAGCACAGACTCGCAATCCAATTTGCAGATGGAATCCACCGATCCTACGGAAGCAAGTTAGCTGTAGCCATAGATGTAAAAGTCAAATAAATGGGAAAGTCAAAATTTAACTTCTTCATTCACTTAAGTTCAAACCCAAGATAAAATTGGTATCCGTACTTATTTGAGCCGATAAACAATTATACATTTCAAACCAGATCAAAAGGCAAAGCGTGATGGTTATCTTCGGGTTCAAATGACCAAATCAATGATTGGGCGAAAGCCATAATTTGTTTATAAATCATTCAATCACTTACTTGAAAGGTTACCCGCGGTTGGCAATTTGATTGTAAATAAAGTTCCATTCCCAACTATTGATTTTACCATAATCTGCCCTTTGTGTAATTTGATGACCTGGTGCGCCAATGAAAGTCCCAGACCAAATCCTTTAACATTTTGATTACCGTTTACTCTGTAAAAAGGTTGAAAAATATTCTCGAGTTCATTTTCCGGTATGCCCTTGCCCCTATCTTCCACAATAATGGTAATCACATTTTCTTCTGAAACCAGTTTTACTTTAGCCCCATGATTCTCTGAATATTTACAAGCATTGATAACAATATTCTTGATGGCCGTTAAAAGTAATTCTTCGTTTCCAAAGACAAGCAATTTATCCTCCTCCTCTGGTAACTGAATAAAATCTAACACAACATTGAATGTCTTATTGAGCTTTGTTATCTCTCCAGGTAAAGACAAGAGTACTTCGTCAATTCGTACTAAGTCAATTTCTAGCCCTCCAGGATCCCCGGAAGCCCTAGCGAACTCAAGCAACGTCTGAGTCAATCGCGCCAGTTGACGTACATCTTGGGAAACCGATTCCATAACCCTTCGGTATTCCACCGCTTCCCGACCTCGATTCAGTGAGATTTCAAGTTGACTGGAAATCGAAGTAAGCGGGGTGGATAATTCATGCGACGCGTTGGAAATAAACCTTCTGTGAATTTCAAAACTCTCCTGCAATCGATTCAACAACTGATTTAATGTATTAGCAAGATAGTCCCATTCATCCTTCCCAGACCCCACTCTTATCCTCCCAGCCAAATTTTGCACTGAAATCTTGTTGATATTATCTGCCATTTTGCGCAAGGGGAGCAGAAGCCTCCATGAAAAAAAATAACCTACGCCGATCGCAATTAATATACCCCCGATAAAACTAAATATCAATATATAAGAAAGCTGTTGCAACTTTCGCTTCCCATCCTCGTCATAAGCTCCAGCAATCATCACAGCATTATAACGTCTATCCTTGTAATAATGAGAAATAACGTCCCTGTTCTCAAAACTGAAATAAAGATCACCGGCTTTTCTCGTCTTCTTAAGAATATCGACGTCAAATTCGATGTCTTTCGATGCACTATCGTTATAAACATAGATCCGTTGGTTCCCTAAATCATAAGCCTGGACCGTCTTGCTCTTCATCGCAAGACTTGTAGCTGCATCAATTTTGAGAACCATTTGCTGATCAAAAACGCTAGACTGGCTAAGTAGCCGGCCAGTGGTTATGGCCCAATTGGTCAGCCGTACTTTTATCCAATTAACCCTGTTGGTATAAGAAAAATAATAAATCGATCCGCAGACAAGGACCAATATAAACAAAACCATGGAAGCAAAAAGAATCGTTATTCGAATCCGAACTGACATGATATTATTTATCTTTTAAAATATACCCCATGCCAACATGAGTCTGTATGAGTTTGTCTGAAAAGTTTTTATCTACTTTATTTCTCAAGTAACTCACATACACATCAATAACGTTAGTATTTGATTCGAAATCGATGTCCCAAACATTAACCGCTATATCAGCTCGAGATAAAACTCTGTTCTTGTTCCGCAAAAAGTATTCAAGCAATTGAAATTCTTTAGCCGTAAGGTTTATCTTATAACCATCTCGCGTTACTTCCTTATTATCTAGATTCATTTGCAGTCCGTTCGCCTTTAAGATATTGCCAACTGGCAAATGTTCAGCTAGCGCGCGTTTAAGTAAAACTCGAATTTTGAGTATTAATTCGCGAAACTCGAATGGCTTGACTAGATAATCATCAGCGCCAGCATTATAACCTTCAATCTTATCATTCAAAGTACTCATTGAAGTAAGCATAATTATAGGCAACCTTGTATCTTTTGAACGAATGAACTTGCAGAGTTCATACCCATTCATACCAGGAAGGTTAATATCGAGAATTACCAGATCATAATCGTGGGACGACAAAAGTTTCATGCCAATATTTCCATCGTAAGCAACATCCGTGTAATATCCGCATTCGGTCAAGCCGACTTTAAGTGTGTCAGCGATCTTTCTTTCATCTTCTACTATCAAAATATTTATATCTGCCACGTTTTATTATTAAAAGAAACACAAATTTCAGGAAAATAACTTTACGTTAAACAATACTCATGAATATTAGCAAAAATAACAATGCTACATGAAGCCGTCAGCCAAGTTATTATTCTTCTAATTGAATTCTAATCTCATTTTAATCAATCATTAATTCGGCATTTAGAGATTTGCGGTACTAGTAAACCACATAATTTGAACCAGTCATTCAAAAATATTCTTGTTCCGGTAGATTTTTCGTGCAATACGGAAATGGCTATAAAAAAAGCAATTCAACTAGCTGATGTAAATGAAACGGTCGTTCATCTTCTTCACGTTACGAAACCAGAAAAAGAAAATGAACTCTTTACAGTTGAGATTTCAGATACCAATTCTAAACATTTTGGCCAATTTGATAATGGCGAAATACTAAAAATGATAGAATGGAAAGGTATTATTAATAAAATGATACCGGACGTGGCCGTCAAGCTTTATATGGTGCAAGGTAAGTCACTTGAAGAAATGATAATCCAAAAATCAAGGCAAGTACTGGCAGACTTAATTATAATTGCTAAGCACTCAAACAGAAAATGGGTCTCCTTCGGAAAAGCATTTTCACCAACCAACATTGCATTAAGGACCCGAAGCGCAGTGCTCACAGTCAAACAAGGCGCGCTCAGAAGATCTATCAAATCGATTGTCTTACCGATTCACCTATTGATTCCAAAGCGCAAAGTAGACATGCTTTTTCCGTTGGTATCGAAGAGACCTGCCACTATTTATCTTCTTTCTGTGCTTCAAACATCTGGCGATGACATTGAATATTCATCAGTATCCCATGCTCTTATAGAGACGTACAGAATACTAAAAGATGAAGCGAATTGCCAAATTGTACATAAGATGGTGACAGGACATAATATGGCTAAAGCTATATTACATTTTGCGGAATCCGTTGATGCTGATCTACTTATGCTCAACCCTGAGGAGTCCAAAATTCGCTCCTTCACTGGTTCATTGGATTTTATAGACTTGGTTGGGCGTAATTCAAAGCTCCAAATAATGGAGGTGAATTCCTACAACAGTGATCCCTGATAACATCATCCTCAATAATTATGGCTTTGGATGCGTAATCTACCCAAATCAAATCTTAAAGCATAATTAACCCTACACATTCCGAATCACATGAAAGAACTTTCCCTTATTACGATTCTCCTTATGTTAAGAACAACGGTTATAGCGCAGCAAATGGATTCACTGGGGTCTGAAAAAGAGCTAAGGGAGAAGGTGTTAACAGACATCCAGGTGAGTCTCGACAAAAAAACTCGAACAATTGATTCGACAGTAATTCGTCTCGATCAGAAAGTTAATGACCTGGATAAATCAATTAAAGAAACGAGCAATGTTCGTGAAAAGGCAGATAAGCTTTTAGAGAGGGTCCAAGCATTAGAAGATAAGCAAAAGGCACTAGAGCAAAATGAACTAAACGTCTTTCAAGCTAATTATCAATCCGCTGTCGTGAACTTATTTTACATGGATCGCGAAATTAAACCTGTTATTTTGTTTGAATCAACTAAAGAGTTTTTTAACCTTTTATCGGAAATAACAAATCCAACTTCTTACCCAGACTACAACGAATGGTATCTGAAATTCCATAGCTACATTGATAAGAATAAAGACAAAGAACCGACTCTTGCAGTGTTGGTAAATCTTATGGAGGTTACAGGATCAATTGCCGGCGACATCCCTCTTGGGGGGCCAATAGTGACATTATTTTTTACGGGAGTCGACGATTATATTAAATCCTTAGGTAAAAAGCAACGTGAACTCAAGGAGCAAAGCGAAAAAATGTTTTTCCTGGTTACGAAACTAAGTCAATTTGAGCACGATAAAGGCGCCATTGAGCAGGACTGGGGACTGATTACCAAGGAACTTGACGAATTGCACACGCATTATGATGTTCTTTTAAACGAGAATTTGAAGATATTGGGAATTTCCCCTACCGAATTCAAAGAGCATTTTACCCAAGAAAACGATGCTGATAAACGCTATGTGTACATCACAAGCATGAGGAAAAGGGCATCAGAACTAGTTGCATCCCAGCGTGACGCAGATCCCAAAGAATGGAAAGAAAATATTTATTATTCTCTGATGGATATCCAGTCCATTAAGTTAAGATTTGGAAATATAACGTTTCGCCTTCAAGCCTATATAGACAAATACGACGGACTTTTGAAAAGGTACTCAAAAGACCCTAATATGGGAGTTAAAATATCGGTATTGGAAAGAAAGCTCAGCGAATTAAAAGACATATTCGAAAATGCATTTAATCCGATTGATTACATCAACTCGACAACCAGAATGTACAAAGTCGTGTAATTACAACCAGCTTATAAACAATTTTAATAACTATTCAACCTACTCCAAAACAATAAAAATCTTCGACTATGCGTGTCAAATATTTCTTATTGGCAACGATTACGCCTTTCATGCTCTTTTCATGTGTTAGCAAAAAGAAATTAGAAGCGGAACAAGCCAAGTACAATCAATTGAACCAGGCATATAGTACGCTCCAACTTGATCTCAAAAATTGCAATAATATGGCAGCCGATTGCGAATCAAAAAGAAGCGCAGACAAAGCCCGCTACCAATCACAGATTGATGCTTTGAATCACCAGGTTGCATTTCTGAAGGACAATAATACCCAAGCACTTAAAGAATTGGAAAATTTGTCTGTGATTTCAGGAACCCAGGCTGAAAGTATAAAAAAGTCTCTGGAGAATATCGGGGCTAAGGACGCTGTCATTCAAAGCTTAGAATCGGAACTGGCAAAAAAGGATTCACTCAATATGGTGTTAGTACAAAACCTAAAAGGAGCCATCGGGGATTTGAACGATAAAGACATCAATATTAAAATTGATAAAGACGTGGTGTATATAGATATCTCAGACAGGCTCCTTTTTCAAAGCGGAAGCTATACAGTTACCGAAAAGGCTAGAAAAGTGCTGGGCAAAGTGGCCGCGGTTCTGAAAAATCAACCTGACATTGAATTTATGGTTGAAGGCAACACCGACAATGTTCCATATCAACGCGGTGTATTGCTGGACAACTGGGATTTATCTGTAAAACGTGCAACCTCTGTAATCCGTATACTGCAAAAACAATACGGTTTGGAACCCTCACACATTTCTGCAGCCGGCCGGAGTGAATACATGCCCGTAGCTACTAACGAAACGTCGGAAGGACGCGCTTTGAACCGAAGAACAAGGATTATCATTTTGCCGCAACTCGATCAATTCTTCAAGTTATTGGAAAAGAAGTGATTAGCTTCAATGATAATACCGGACGGGGTTAGGCAAAACGAGGACCTGTTCTAGAACTGAACAGGTCCTTTACTGATCGCCCAATAACTCTAATTGAATTCTAATCCCATTCTAACCGCCATTTAAGAACATATGTCTAGATTAACTAGTGGCTAAAAATGCGAGGATTATGAATACCCCCTACGACAGCATCCTTATACCTGTGGACGAATCCCTCAATACTCAAAAGGCCGTAACAAAAGCGATCGAACTCGCAATTCCTTGGCGAACGACGATTCATTTAGTTCAATTGGTAAAGTCATGGAAAAATCTAAAGATTCCTAGGCCTTCAGATGAGTTCAAAGAGATGCTTGACGGTGACTTGGATCAATATATAGCCAAATTGATTGATGTCATGCATTGGAAGGACTATATTGATAATAAATGCCACGGAATTGCAGTTCGAATTCATTTAAGACCTGGACTTTCATTGAAGTCCTTGCTAATTCACACAACGCAAAATCAACGTACAGGACTTATTATTATAGCCAGCAATAGGATAGGAAAATCGCAATTAATTGGGAATAGGATTTCGGCAAGCCAGCTTGCCCTAAAAACAGGGTGCAATATATTGTCAATGAAAACCGATAGGTTTTCTGGGTTTACGGAAGAAATCGAAACTCTATTTAAACCATTTTTCAATGGGAATGGCAAGATCGGAAATAGTAGTATTACCGCTCTTGCTTTGGATAGTCTGCACAAATTGTTTTCGCACAATTAACGTCCTATGCAATAACTGAATAATATTCTACCTGCTCCTTAATTCAATAACCGGGTTGCTAATACAAAAATGTCATTATGAAAAAATTATACATTGGGATTTGGCTCATTGGTCTCACCTATACAGCTACCGTAAGTCATGCACAGGCAAAGGCAATCCCCGCCGAAGTTACCAATGCTTTTAATAAAATGTTCCCAAATGCAACAAATGTGCAATGGAAAGAGAAAGTATCGTATTACGTGGCCTTTTTTAACGTGAAAAATGAAAAGTATGAAGCAAAATTCGCTATGGATGCTGGGTGGCTGAGCACGGAGCGAGGCATTCCATTAGACAGCCTTCCGTCCTTAGTCAAAGACAGCCTAAAATTGAGTACCTATGCGGGTTGGACTCAATCGTCCTCTTACAAAATTCAAACTCCCAGTGGTAAAGAACAATATCATGTAGTCTTAACCAAAGCTGGAGAGGGACGAAAGATTGTCTTCCTAGATCAAAATGGTCATATACTGGACGATCATTAGCAATTATAGACGCTAAATTCAAATTAAACCTTAGTTCAAGCCATATAATGGATAACAAATTGTGATTGCCCCCTCTCAAATCGGCAACATTTAAATGTGAATTAGAGTGGGCATAGGGAGTAAATTCCCCTGGGTTTTCCATCGGTACAAACTATAGCTTGTAAAGGGGAAAATTCGCGATTGTTGACCCCCGTTATCCACGCCAGTCTGATCTTCCACTCATTGTGCAATTGGTATTTTAGTGGTAATTTCTATCGCAAAGACGATTCAAAGTTGAGAATGGCTTTGTCTAGCCCGATTAGCCGATTGGATTTATGAATACCTAAGCGGAATCTTTGCGGCGATTTATTAGTCTGGCAGACTTATTATAGAGACAATTGATCCATCTCATTCAGCAAAATTTAAATTTGATCTTCCCCAAAGCTAATTGTTCATGACTATCTCAGGATTTGGTATTTGGCCTCTCGTTTTATTGCATTCTAAGGCTAACTCATCCGTTTAGTTAAAACTTGTATGCGATCGCCGCCAGCCAATAAAAGGTGTTTTCCAATTTTTCGGTAATAATTTTATTTCTGACTAAGTTACTTGTAAAGACCTCGTGAATATATATTTCAGAAGGATCAACAGGTACGGCATAGGTGGGAGAAAAGTTGAAGGAAAATTTGCCGATTCTATAATAAATGAACAAACTTGCCTCGTAATCCAATACCTTGAAAGCACCCGGATCGATTACTTCCCCGGAGATGGTGGCTACCCCCTGCAAAGGTTTTCTACCCTTTCTCTTGATGGAAAACCGCTTTTTCTTGTAATAGTCGTTGAAGAAATTCTCAGTTCCTGCATTAATTACGAGAGAAGGGATAATACTCAGATTGTTGTGTAAAGCATTGAATTGATGCTCCAGTCCGAACGCCCCTTCAAAATCGAAAGCGTTGCTTACATTTAGGGTTCCTGAAAAGGTTGGCTTAATGATTCCAAAGTCATATCCGCTTTGGTAAACCAAGCTTGCTGCAATCTGCGACTTAACATTTGTGCTCTGGCTATTGTAAAAATATTTTGAAGCCGTTATGGCACCGTCGTAACGGCCTATTTGGAAGATATAGCCGCCATCCAGAGTCACCTGGTCTACTCGGCTCAAGGTCGAACTCTTCAAGTATCCCAACGATGCACCCAAGAAAATCCCGGATTTGTGGTAAAAGGCAAAAGCAGGGATAAAGTAAGGAAGTGCATCCGAATCCTTCCTTCCTAAGTACACATTGTTGCTCAAGTAGCTAAAACTGACTTCAGCAAAAGTCCTGACGAACAACTTGGTCAACTCGCGCTCCAATGAAACGGAATCCAGCTTCACCAAGGAAGAATCCTGCCGACGGGAAGTTGAATCTGATGGCTGCTGGGCACACAATTTTGTTGCCCACGAAGTAAGCACAACCAGAATAATTAATGCAAGCAGTCTGTTTTTCATGCCAGCTGAGCGCTTCTTAGGTATTTGTACATTTACGGTCTTGATTGGCAGAACATTAAGACATCCCAACTTTAAGATAATTTAATGCTACATTTCGTTTAACAATTGATTAACAAATCGAACGCCCTGCGCCTGAGGGCCAGAGATTCAAAGTTAAACTCGATTGGCAATCTTCGCTATGCAAGCTACTTGCACGAAGTATCGGGATGTTACCCTTCTTGTTCTATTGGTTCATCGGAATCTCCAACCACAAAATGCGCATGTTTAACAATAGTCATGTAGTATGGAGGCGAATTGAGCCTCCTTAGACCGCTTCCAATTTTGATTTGAATCAGAAAAGGTGGCAATGTTATTTTAGCTTTTGATCAAGAGGTAACCATTTCCGTATAATCAAGGCCAAAATCAACCAAATCTGAAGCTTTTTTCTTGTTAGCCTTTTTTCTCAAATAGCCAAATGGATTTCCTAAATCAATTCACGTCTAAATGAAACGCTACTCTGTAACGCAAGAATCAGTAATGCAAAGACAAAACAAAAAATCCCTAGAGTCTAACTTTGGGATTCAGTAAATTCCAAATAGAAAAATATCCATATCACTAATTACGCCAAATAGGAATAATTACGCATATCATGAATCGCAAGGAAACATTTTGAAATTAAGAATTATGCAATGTACCCTTGAATTTGATGTTTGCAGAATTGGCAGGAAAGGATATAATGAAACTTAATATGGGGTTCGTAAATAAAGTTGCCGCCTCAAATTGAGTTAAGGCCTACCTCATTTGAAAGCTTGGATCTACGACAATGCATATTTACGAATTACTTAAATTCGCCAGTTCCATATTTCTCGGTCTTGTATATTTTTGCATACAGCGAAGATCCCCAGCAAACGAGTAATATGCCGGCAGCTGCGGACACGTAAAACATCCAGGTAAAGAAATCCACCCAGGAATATTTAATGGAGATAAATTCTTTGACTAGCAGTACCAAAACAGTCCCCAAATACCCGAACGCATCAGCAATGTAGATGACAAAACCCACATTTCCTGGCACCTTGTACGCAGCTAGCATTCTTTCAAAATAAAAGCAATTATAAGGCACATACCCTAAGTAAAGACCAGCGGCGGCACATACAATCCACGCTACTGGAGAAAAAATGCCCAGGTGGAATAAGAAGGTGGAAAAAGCGGCGAGCAAGAATCCAAAAATAATGATCAAATTATTCATCTGAAAAGCCCGGTAATTGTTCTTGATTAGGAAAAAGCCGCCGATAATTGCGAGCACAATTAGGGATACAATCGTACTAGTTTGTGCGAAAATACCAGCGTTGTTCTGGTACCCCGTTTCTGTCCAAAGTTCATTGGCAAAATCCTCACTAAAATCACGCAGTATGGTGAGCATAACGTAGGCAATGATGACAGGGATTAGCGCAAAGCCAAAACGACGGATAAATGCCCTTCGCTCAGCTTTGTCCATAGGTTTTCGTATGGTTCTAGCGGCCACATCTTCAGACGTAGGTGGGGGCGTTTGACTCAATAGCCAGGTGCAAACCAATAGTGGTAATATAAATACAGCTCCTGCAGCAAAAGGCATCCACCATTCGCTTATATGCAGGTCTAGCATAACCCACTTGCCCGTTGTTTTCGCAAGCCCCGAGGCAAAAATGAAGCTGGTAGACAGTATAGCTCCCATAATTTCTGTCACGCGGCGCCCCTCCAAATAGCTAAACACGAGGCCCCATACCATCGCCAAGGGGAATCCATTGATGAACAGGAATATAAAATTGTAAGGTGCGGGCACGATGGCAAAAAATAGCAAGGCTGTCCAAGCCACCAATATGAGGAGCACCAGAATATGGGGCCTTTTTGCAGGTTGTAGGCTGGCAATAAAGCGAATGCCATGAAACTTACCCAGCATATACCCAATGACTTGAGAGATGACCAACACTACCTTGTAGGAAACTCCAAACAGCAAGATTCCACTGAAGGAAGCCGCCGTAAAGGGTTTTCGGAAACCGTACATACAACTGTACACAATAAAGGAGTTCAGTGAAACAAATAGTACGAATACCCAGCCGGCGGAGCTTTGAAGTCGGGCAGTAAGTGTTGGCCTGGCTATTGGGAGCGATGAATTGATTGAAGACATGTTAAAAAACTATGCAGTTACGATTTTGTGGATATAAATCGTAAAATGATTACTAGAATTTCAATGGACTTATCATTACTTCTTACTAAAGTAACCCCATCACTCCTTAAAAGAAATACCCTGGGTTCAAGTTCATGGCTAGAACCAAACCGCCAGACAACGGAGCCAGCGCAAAATATAGCTTTTAATATTAAGCAATTATCAATCTTTAATGTGCGGACGGCCTAAAACGAGGAGCAGAAAATACTCCATGGAGATGTTACAACCCGAGCGCGATTTGGTTCTGATGTTCGCAAGGTGTTAGTAGTCAATATTTAGTAAAGTGGAAAGCTCGATATGCCAAATACTTGTCGACCCTTGAGCTTTTTAACAGGCCACATTAAACCTTGCCCAAATGGCAAGTCCACAGACTTTCCTCAGCAAACTATTTTATCACGGCAGCCAGCATTGATATCTGGAGCAAGAAAGCAAAAGAACTAGATTAATTTGATTAGTAACCAGTAATTTTCCTTTTATTTAAGGCACGCACATGACGGGCGTTGTCGCCTTCCATTTTTTCAATTGACTGAATTTGCTCTTCCGAAGCTTCAAATATTCGTTTGCATATGACCCAGTTAACGCTTTCCGCATATGGCGGTGTAGTTAAAGAACCATGATAATTATAAAAAGAAGTCATTTTCGCTTCTGGGCTATAGATAAGAAAGTCGGACAGTCTTACTTTCTGAGAATCCAGGATATTTTTTCCTTCTGTGTTAGGTGTCGAACCCAAGAATTCTTGGATAAATTTACTTTCATGCCCTATTCGGAAGAGAATACCCAAGACGGTATACGTCGAGCCTTCTTTCTTAATTGAATCGTTTAGAATGCTTACAATATGCATTTCCATGGGATACGTTATGCCGTCAATCAAATGCTCTGAAGGGGTATGGAAATGAAGCTGTTTAAGCTCGAATGATTTGCCATTTACGACGATTACGCTGCCCGGATTAAAATCTACTTGAACGGTATGCCCCATGTTCTCCACAGCAACGATAGAACCAGATACCTTTACGGTCAACCGATGAGTTAAATCTTCTTGAACCTGGGAAGAAATGATGTCTACCGGAGACTGCGCATTGCTATCTTCTGTTTTGGGCAAGCCATAGCCCTGCTCATATTTATTTAAGGCGTCCGGGGCCTCCGCTTTCACGATATTATCAGTATCCTTCCCCACTTCTGGAGCTAATTCCAATTGCGCACTATCCTTAGGATTTTTTTGGCCGTCCAAACTATCCGCTGATTTTGTTACGGTGTTTTGACTAGAATTGCAGCTAGCCAATACTAGAAAACCGGCAATGCATAAAATGTTTAATTTTCTCATATATCCGCCCTTGAATTCATTCGGAATTGAATCTAAAGATAGAGAAAATGAAATTCTCTTTGACACTAATTGGTCTTATTGGATTGCATATGGCACTGAGTCATAAAAGAAATATCTTCCATGCCAACTACCAATATTGACTAGGGTGTGTCCTAGACACCGGAGTCATCTATCGTTTACCCAAGATCTAGACCGTTCTGAGTTTGCCGACTAGAGATCATCAAAGCGCGGAATTCATAAGTCAAATAAGTTGTAGTATATTGAAGGTCTAATTGCTTCATCCTGACTAAAACAGAATACCTTGGCAATCTGACCCCTCTGAGAGGGATAGCAGCCTTATTGGTTGCCATTTTTCATTTTGAAATGGCCATTGCCCGATTTGTTCCCGCCTCACGAACCATGTTTTTTGAAAAGTGCTATCTTATGGTAGACCTATTCTTTGTGATGAGCGGTTTTATCATGATGCACGTGCACGGGTCCGATTTTCGGACCTTACTGACCAAACAGGCTTTGCGGAATTTTTTTGTTGCCCGATTCGCTCGAACCTATCCATTGCACCTTTTCTCAACTGTACTACTCATTTTATTGGTTTTAGCTTTCTCCCCGCCCGGAACCTATCCCAATGCGATGGAATTTCCATCTGCTATCCCTACCAATATTTTCCTATTGCAGTCCTTTTATATCCACCGGATTTACACGTGGAATATACCCGCCTGGAGTATTAGCGCTGAATGGGCAGCCTACTGCATTTTCCCCATATTCGCTCTTTTTACCGCTACAAGAAAGGGGCTCTCTATAGTGATCCTGAGCATTTTCATAGCCTTCTCGTACTTCTCCATAATGTATATTCTACCAAGGAGAAATCCTATGTTCCCTGCTGTCCCCGTGCCGCACAACATAAACACTACCTACGACTATGGCTTTTTGCGTGGAATAGCTGGTTTCACATTGGGTATGCTCATGTATTTGGCCTACCAAATGCCTGCGTGCAAGAGGGTCTTTCAAAAAGATGGTCCTGCAATGGTCTGTATGCTTCTCTTGCTAATTTCTATGCATTATGCCCTTAATGATGCGCTTTGCGTTGTGCTATTTGCAGCTTTGGTCATTTGCTTTGCCTCCAATATCGGACGCGTACACTCCGCATGCAACAACCGCGTGTTGCAATATCTGGGCAATATATCCTACTCCATCTACCTGATGCAGATATTTCTACAAGATCCTTTTTCAAAAGGCCTTAGATTACCCAGCGTCAGCGGGATTGGCAGAGGTAGGCAAAATATTGCTTTCGGAAGCGGATTATTATATTGTATCGCATATCTGGCGTTATTGGTAGCAATTGCAACCATCACTTACTATGCTATTGAAAAACCTTGCCGAAAGTTTATCAACAGTAGGTGGAGGCAGCAAAGTTAAGCGGACACTCAAAGCCAGATTCTTCAACTAAGGGCAGCTAATCAAATCAAAAGTCGCGATTTGCTTCAGCCAAAAAATGACGCATCCATTTTGATTGGCGTTTTGTAACTTTAACAAGCACGGGCAAATTTCTTCGGCAAAAGGCCTGAGGTAAGCTCGAGCCAAAATGCAAATATAATTACAACGTGTATTTCCATGGAGTCAGAAAAACAAAACGAACAAAGTACCAATAAGCCCAAATTATCCCTTCAAAAGGAAAAGCAATTTGTCCATACCGTAAGGGATTGGAAGGAATACCTTGGGGAGTCTGTTTTGATCATATTCAGTGTAATTCTGGCTTTATTCCTTTCTGAATATTTTAATAAGCTCCACGATAGACAAAATACCACTAAGATGCTGGAAAATATACGCGATGAACTGATCCACAATAAGCAAGCCATTGGGGAAATGCAAGTATACAACCTGAGCTTATTAGCCAATATCGATTCTGCTTTGGGCAGCCACAAACTGCAATCGGAGATAGTTTCAAATGGCGATTTTAACCTGAAGGTGTTTGCTCCACAAGGTGTACTCTATCGATATTTAGACGATGTAGCCTGGACAATCGCCAAAAGCAACAACATCTCATCCAAAGTAGGCATCGAAACTATCGCACTAATAACCAGGGTATACATTAACCAGGAAAAAATGATGCAAATTGAAGGCAATGTAGCTAAAATTATTTTTGATCGAGCCTCCAGAGATCCGATGCTAGTTTCTACTACCCTCAAACTTATCCGTGATAATTATCATGCATGGTCCGTGGACAGGGAACCCGGCTTGCTTAAAGACATCGACAAAGCAATCCAGGCGATCGAAATGGTGGTGAAGAATGAATAAACCGAAAAGGACTGGAACGTTGCAGGAGCTTCGCATTGTCTAATAGTATTTTATCAGCGCAATGCGTCCGAAATCTTTCAATTTATCCCGATCAACAAATTCCACATCTCCTCCGTACTCGAGCACCCTTTCTAATACATGGTCAACTGCATCTTTTATATAGAATGGCTTTAGAGAGCCATATGCTCCCGTTTGCAACTGCCCCATGAGCCTCAAATCACCAGTGGGGAATATATAGTCGCGTTCCAATATGAGCAACCGACCGTTCTTGTGCTCGGCCGCAGCCCATACATCTTTCATGCCGAACACAAGTTTGTTTTCACTTTGAGCCTTTTCCACCTGATGAATAGCATCCAGCTGCTTTATCTGCTGCCAATCCGTTACATAGGGCTTCATCACGTCTCGAATCTCAGTCTCGTTTGCTTCTTCATAATTGCCGTGAATGAACCCTACAATGCTTTTCCAATTTTTAGTTATTTTATTAAAATGGCCTAGGACTCGTTCAGCACCGAGAACAAATACGGGTAATGGGTATGCTTTCAAGACGATCGAAAGGCCTTCATCCATATGATGAATAAATTTATCAAGCATTAGCTCTTTTTCTTCCGCAGGATCAGAGTAATGAGTAACGCGCTGGGGCAAATCTCTTTCGTAAGCATGCACATCGGTTGGAACATTCGACTTTATGAGTATGAATTTGGTGCAATTACCAAGATACATCCTTGAGGAATGAGCACTTAACAAAAGAACTAAATATTGGACGGAGAGCTTCTTGCAATAAACCAGATCACGGATTTCAAACGATTCGTCAACTACTATTTTCTCTTCCATAGGAATATCCAGATAGAATACCTTTTCCACCACTGGAGAAACAAACATGGCGATACTCTTCTTATGCGTATTATAATTCAGATGGTGGATGAGTTCCTGTAGCCGATGTAGTACCGGCAAAGCCTTTTCTGACGGGTAATTGGCCAAAAGTTCACGCTCCACCTTAGTGATGGCTTTTCTTAAATTTCCTTCCATTTCACTTTTGGAGGACATTTTTGGCTCAAAAGGCATAATTATAGATACAGCCGGTGTATATTTGACCGACTCAATTAATTCGATCTCTTCGTTGAAAGTCAGTTTCGTATCCATGGCTAAGCAATTTTGTAGGTAAATATAAACTGGAAATAGCCCTGTTGAGTATGACAGCGGTCATGGTTTACTTTGATACTACTCATTGATAATAAAGGCTCAAGGCAAGTACTTAGCCCAATAACCGTCAAGTATGGTTTCGCCGTCTCACCAAATTCAGCACAACAAAGCACTGGCCACAATCTTTCTCCAAATGGCAAATTGTTACAAGTATTTGGGACCAAAGGAACGATTCAGGGCCAATGCTTATGAACAAGCTGCCAAGACGCTGAGCAATATGCAGGAACCGATTGATTTACATGCTGATAGATTAGCGGAACTGGAAGAGTTAAAAGGTGTGGGCGAAAGTATTGGGGAAAAAATCCAGGAATACCTAAAGACCGGCAAGATTCAGACATTCGAAAAGCTCAAAAAAACCATATCCCCTGGTTTACTGGATCTCATGGAAATAAGTGGCCTCGGGCCCGCCACTCTCAAAACGCTGCATGACCAACTGCATATTGAATCTAAGAAGCAATTATCGGAAGCCCTCGCCCAAAATCGTCTAGACGGCTTAAAGGGTTTTGGATCGAGAAAAATCGAGAACATCAAGCAAGCATTAAAGCAGTTTGAAGACCATCCAAACCAACGAATGCCTCTTGCCTATGCTTCCAAATTAGCCAACGGCATACTAAAAGAAGTGACTAAAATCCCAGGAGTTGTGCAAGCTCAGATTGCGGGCTCTATCCGTAGGAAAAAAGGAACCATTGGGGATATTGACATTCTCATTATGGCCGACCCCAAAAAAAGGCGGGATATCGTTGAAAAACTCGTTCAAATGCCTCTTGTAGACCGAATACTTGCTCGAGGCGACACAAAACTAAGCGTATTGCTCAAGGAAAACCAGATCCAGGTTGACTTCAGACTAGTAACAAAAAACCAATTTGGGGGAGCACTTTTCTATTTTACCGGTAGCAGGGAGCATAATATTGCCCTTCGCCTCATGGCCAAGAAAAAAGGATGGAAATTAAACGAATATGGTGTCTTCGACCAAAAAACAGGAAAACAACTGGCCGGAAAATCTGAAGTCGAGATTTACAACCTGTTCGGATTCAATTTTATTCCTCCAGATCAAAGACTTGGCAAACACGAATTCGAGGACGCTGCCAAAAGCCAATGAACATAACACTTTTTGCTCAATCTTGCCCCCTCAGCCCCCAATTCATTTGACTAAAATCAGTTTTCGATCAACTATAAGTCATGTATTTCCATTCCAACCAACCCTAGTTTTGGAGTGTTGGATATTCTTAAATTTCACATTAAAACTTAGTATATGGAAAACAACATGCTTACGAAAGCTAAAACCAGTTGGCCTTCATTATTTGATAACGATTGGGTTGACAAATTTTTCAATGCTCCATTAGATGAATTCTTTACCACCAAGATCATCAATGTCCCAGCAGTGAACGTAAATGAAAAAGACAAGGAATATCTTTTGACCGTTGCCGCTCCAGGGCTTCGCAAGGAAGATATCAACGTCGAAGTAGACGACAATGTTTTGACCATTAGGGCGGAAAAAGAAAGTGAAGAAAAAGAAGAAAAGAACGGAAGATACAACAGACGTGAGTATAATTATTCTAGCTGGTCTCGCAGCTTTGCTCTTCCGGAAGATAGTTTTGGCAGTAAGATAAACGCCGAGTATAAGAATGGGGAATTGGTCATCAACATTCCTAAATCTGAAGCGACTGGCATGAAGAACGTTAGGAACATTGAAATCCACTGAATACTCTGATGCTCCAAAAAAGCCCCGCCCGGTAGGGCGGGGCTTACATTACAAAGTGGTTTGAAAAAGTATCACGCATGAAGCTCAAGCAGTTGCATATACAAGCAGCGGAAATGATTAAAGAGGTGCAGGATCAATTTAACCGAGCATATCCTTTCCTTAAAATTGAATTTTATAAAAAAAATCCAGCCGCAGGACAAGGTTTCCGCAAAGAAAGCAGGCTTTCTCCGGAACTTATGGTTGGAGAGGTGCTAGGCAAAAATAAAGACGGAACGATCGAATTATCCGACGATATGTCTATGTTGGAACTCGAGAAAATATTACGAGATCGCTTTGGCTTGGTCGCTCGCCTATTCAGAAAAAGTGGGAACTTGTGGATGGAAATTACCATGTCAGAGAACTGGACGCTAAGCCAACAAAATGAACATGGAAAAGAAATCTCCAGATCGCATAAGCCAGACGCTGAAAGGAACGGGACTTTCGACTACGACAACAACATTAATTAATATAAGAGGTTATTAAGTTTTGCCGTATCAACTATCCTAATTTTGCCCTCCTTAATTTCTATGAGCTTTTCAGCTTTGAAATCACTTAGTGTTCTAATTAAGGATTCCGTGGCCGTCCCCACATAATGTGCAATATCTTCTCTTGAAATGTCTAAGGACTGCGTTCCCCCAGGAGATTTATTGAACTTGGCATATATTTCCAGTAAAGCTTTCGCAATTCGTTTGCGAAGCGAACCGTAGGCTAGGTTGAGTAACCGTTCCTCTTTCTCTTGGACATTTTGCGCTATGAGTTTTATGAATTTGGAAGCAATATTCATGTCATTGTAAACTAAAGATAGAAATTCCTCCCTGGGTATTAATATCACTTCAGCTTCTTCCAAAACCTCCGCGGTATCCTCGTAAGACTTATTTTCCAATAAAGGAAGATACCCCATAAAATCACCAGGAGTAAACAGATTTGTTATATATTCCTTGCCATCCTCGTGAATCCTGTAGGTCTTGATTTTACCGCTTTTCAAATAATACAGATATTTGGGCCTTTTGCCTTCTCCGTACAGTGTCTTCTTTTTGAATAACTCTTCCGATTCATAATCATCCAGCTCCATGTTTAGCAATCCAGAAACCCGGAGGTCCTTCATCAATTCGTTTGCACCTTTTTCCCCTGAAGAATATTTTCCATGGAGGATATCATATTTCTTCAGTCGAATTTCAATCGCATTGAGCAATTCAATGTCATCGAAAGGTTTGGTAATATAATCGTCGGCTCCCATTTCCATTCCTTTTCGGAAATCTCTGCGTTCTGTCTTTGCAGTTAAAAAAATAAATGGAATATCGGCAGACTCCGGGTTCTTTCGTAACAAATGCAATACCCCATACCCATCCAATTCGGGCATCATAATGTCACAGACAATGAGATCTGGCTTTTCCTTAAGAGCTAGTTCTACTCCTTTTTTCCCATTTTCTGCTGTTAGGGCCCTATAACCAGCGAGAGACAATATTTCTGCAATGTTATCGCGAATTTCATCGTGATCGTCGATAACTAGTAAAGTGCGCATGACCAAGCATTTAGAGGGTAAATTAAGAAATCAGGCAAAGATCCGCAAGTTTATAGCATTTTCCCCAGTTTTAAAGCATTGATTATTATCAGATTCCATATTGAGTTTAGTCAGATGCCTTTTACCTAATGGCCTATACTTTAGCCGTGAATCTCATATGATTGTAAATACAACTAATGAAATACGGTGCTATCACTGTGGAGCTGAGTGTATCGGCCCCCCAGTCAAAGGAGGTGCAGAAGCATTTTGCTGCGTAGGTTGTAGGACGGTCTATCAATTACTCAACGAAAGTGGATTATGTGAATACTATAGTCTAAACGAAGGCCCTGGGGCTAGCCAGCGTACTGCAGTCAGAAAAGACAAATTTGCCTTCCTTGACAATGAGGCAATTAGCCAAAAGCTGATCAATTTTCAGGACCAATCCCAAACCCATGTTACCTTCTATTTGCCTCAAATCCATTGTAGCTCTTGCCTTTATCTATTGGAGCACCTTTACAAACTTCGTCCAGGAGTAATCCGTTCACAGGTTAACTTTCCCCGAAAAGAAGCCACAATCATTTTCGACCAGAAAAAAGTTTCTTTACGTCGGATTGCAGAACTGTTAAGTGAAGTTGGCTATGAACCCCACATTAGCCTCAATGACCTCAAAGTGTCAAAACCCCCACTCAACAAGAGTCTCATCTACCAGGTCGGAGTAGCTGCATTCTGCTTTGGCAACGTGATGTTGCTAAGTTTTCCCGAATACTTAGGCCTCGAAGCTTCCGAAAAGAATCTACAAGTATTGTTTCGAATTTTTAGCCTGGTGCTCTCTTTGCCAGTCCTACTCTATTGCTCTCAGCCGTTTTATAGCTCCGCTTGGAAAAGTCTTCGCCATAAATATTTGAATATTGACGCACCAATAGCCATTGCCATCATCATCACGTTTATCCGTAGCACATATGCCGTGCTTATAAATCACATGCCTGGATATTTCGATTCACTAACAGGCATTGTGTTTTTCATGCTCGTAGGACGCCTTCTTCAGGATAAAACATACCGTCAGCTTTCTTTTGATCGAGACTATACTTCCTATTTCCCCTTGGCGGTAACGGAATTAAAAGGAGAAAGTGAGGCATCCATCCAACTTCCAGACTTGCGCCCAGGCATGACGTTGTTACTACATCATGATGAGCTGATTCCAGCCGACGCCATCCTAACGCGTGGCAGGGGCCTTATAGACTACAGCTTTGTGACAGGCGAATCAATACCAGTTCTGAAACAAGTTGGAGAAATCGTTTATGCTGGCGGTAAGCAAACAGGGGCAAACATGGAGGTGCTTGTCGTCAAAGAAGTTGCACAAAGTTACCTGACTGAACTATGGAATCGATTTGATACAAAGTCCCAACAACCCAATAAATCAAACTCCTTTATTGATTTGCTTGGCCGATATTTTACCTATGGTGTGTTGGGGCTCGCTTTAACCGGAGCTGCTTATTGGTGGTTGCACGACAGCAGCAGAATCTGGACGGTAATTACCACTGTACTAATCATTGCATGCCCTTGTGCGTTGCTTCTTTCAAGCACCTTTACCAATGGAAACGTTTTGCGCATTCTTAGCAGAAATCAATTTTACCTCAAGGATGGTCAAACCATCGAAAATATAGCCAGCATAAACCATATCGTTTTGGACAAAACGGGTACGCTCACTTCCCCTGGCGAGAACATCATTAAGTATGACGGATTGCCACTCTCGCAAATACAAAAAACATGTTTCGGCGAATTATTTGCTCAATCTGCCCATCCGCTAAGTCGAGCGCTCTCCAATTACTTGCCTCACTTATCCGACTATAAAGTCGAAGAGCTCCGTGAAATTGTGGGTAAAGGCATTTCCGGTATGGTCGAAGGTAAGGCGCTCGCAGCCGGATCCCAAGAATGGATAACCGGTCTGACAACTACCCGAGACCAGGCGACTGCAGTCTACCTGAGCTGGGAAAACCGTTTGGTTGGGCATTTTACATTTTGCAACCGTTACCGAGATCATGCGGAGGAATTGTTCCGACAGTTACGCAGTAAATATCGTCTATCGGTCGTGTCTGGGGATAACTCGGGTGAACGCGAAAATCTTCAGCAATTAATGGGCAAACAAACCTATCTGTTGTTTAACCAAGAACCAGCAGACAAGCTTCGTTATATAAGCCACTTACAGGAATTAGGGGACAAGACATTAATGGTGGGTGATGGATTAAACGATGCAGGCGCATTAAGGCAAAGTAATGCAGGTATTGCTGTGGCGGCAGATATCAACAATTTCACTCCAGCAAGTGATGCGATCCTTGAGGCCACTCAATTGCCGAAGCTTGGACGTCTTATTCAACTTTGCAAAGCGAGCCGAATAATCATCATCAGCACTTTTGTATTGTCATTCATTTACAATGCGATTGGATTATTTTTTGCCATTCAAGGTCAATTGTCCCCGATCGTTGCAGCCATTCTGATGCCTGCTAGTTCCTTGAGCGTTTTATTGGTCAGTTACGGTAGTAGTAATCTAGTGGCAAAGCACCTGAGGCTATAATTATC
This sequence comes from uncultured Chitinophagaceae bacterium, assembly GCA_963742225.1. Lineage (GTDB taxonomy): Bacteria > Bacteroidota > Bacteroidia > Chitinophagales > Chitinophagaceae > Puia. Next base: position 391,599 of record CAVULD010000001.1, read on the forward strand.
CAGATCAAGACTTATACTAAACGGCCCTTTTTATAGGCTGCATCATCCTGTCTATTATTTTGGCAAGTCATACCAACAGGAGCGAAGCCGAAAGTATGATTAATATCATCCGCGAAACTAAGAGCCATCATGTATTGCATTGGCTAAGCAAAATATTTTTGGCACGCTAAAGGTGAATCCTAATTAGGTAGATTATGAGTGTAATAATCCTTTTATTAGCAGCAAGCGTTACGGTAGCCCTAATTTTTCTCGGGGCATTCATTTGGAGTGTAAAGAATGGTCAGTATGATGATGAATTTTCCCCGCCATACCGGATACTCTTTGATGATGGAACTCTTTCTCAGCCTCAACGTGAAGAAAACGTGATGATCCCGGATGATAGCAACCCCAGCAATAAATGACTTTCAAAAATAGACATTAAAAACCTGAATAAAATCATATGGAAATTGAAAAATTCTACTACGACAACAAGACGGTGAAATGGTTCGCCTATGCTTGCGTATTCTGGAGCATTATCGGCATGCTAGCTGGATTGTGGATAGCAATTGCTATCTATTTTCCCGGGATAAATCTGGGCATACCACAAACTACGTTTGGCAGAATGCGGCCCGTACATACCAATGCAGTGATCTTTGCATTTGTTGGGAATGGCATATTTATGGGGGTATATTATTCTTTACAGCGGCTGTGCAAAGCCCGAATGTTCAGTGATGTATTGAGCAAAATTCACTTTTGGGGTTGGCAACTAATCATCGTGGCCGGTGCCCTGACATTATGGGCTGGAAAAACGTCCGGGAAGGAGTATGCTGAACTGGAGTGGCCAATCGACATCGCTATCGCTGTGGTGTGGATCATCTTTGGCATAAATTTATTCGGAACGCTTATTAAACGTAGGGAAAGTCATATTTATGTGGCCATTTGGTTTTATATCGCGACTTGGGTAACGGTTGCCATGTTGCATATCGTCAACTCCATGGAACTGCCAATATCTTTATGGAAAAGCTACAGCATGTATGCGGGAGTTCAGGATGCACTTGTACAATGGTGGTATGGCCATAACGCCGTCGCCTTCTTTTTGACTACTCCGTATCTCGGTTTGATGTATTACTTCTTGCCTAAAGCCGCAAATCGACCTATTTATTCGTATCGACTTTCGATCATCCACTTTTGGGCATTAATTTTTATTTACATATGGGCGGGTCCACACCACCTGCTGTATACAGCTCTTCCAGACTGGGCGCAATCCCTGGGAGTGGTTTTCTCGATCATGCTCATTGCTCCAAGCTGGGGCGGTATGTTAAACGGATTATTCACCCTACGCGGGGCTTGGGATAAAGTCCGCGAAGACCCTGTTCTAAAATTTATGGTCGTGGCCATAACCTGTTATGGCATGGCTACATTTGAGGGGCCATTGCTTAGTCTAAAAAGCGTAAATGCCATATCGCATTTCACAGATTGGACGATTGCCCACGTGCACATTGGCGCCCTAGGGTGGAATGGCTTTTTGACTTTTGGTATTCTTTACTGGCTGGTTCCCAAGATGTGGAACACTAATTTGTATTCAAAAAAGTGGGCCAATACACATTTTTGGATCGGCACGATCGGCATTGTGCTATATGCCATTCCCATGTATTGGGCAGGATTTACACAAAGTATGATGTGGAAATCCTTTACTCCAGAAGGCCAACTTAGATTCCAGTTCCTAGAAACAGTAACCCATATTATTCCGATGTATGTTGCTAGGAGTATCGGCGGCGCATTATATTTATCGGGTGCCCTGCTGATGGTCCTCAATTTGCGCAAAACTATTCTGAAGGGCAATTTCGTTGCAAACGAAGCTGCAGAGTCAGCTCCTCTTTCAAGAAAAATCGTTCCCCAAGGTAAAGAGTATTGGCACAGATGGATTGAACGACGTCCTTTGAAAATGCTGGTCCTGAGTCTGCTGCTAGTAGCGATAGGTGGCATTATTGAGCTGGTCCCGACATTCCTTGTAAAATCCAATATTCCAACTATCAGTAGCGTGAAACCCTACACACCTCTGGAGCTTCACGGAAGAGATATCTATGTACGTGAGGGTTGTTATTTGTGTCACTCACAAATGATACGGCCATTCCGAGACGAAGTAGCCAGGTACGGTGAGTATTCCAAAGCCGGTGAGTTTGTTTATGATCACCCTTTCCAATGGGGGTCTAAAAGAACAGGGCCTGACTTGGCTCGGGTAGGAGGAAAATACCCCGATAGTTGGCACTATAACCACATGTTTGATCCGCAATCGATGTCACCTGGCTCCATTATGCCATCCTATTCCTGGCTCCTGGACGATAACATCGATACGACCAGAACTCCAAAAATGATATGGGCAATGCGTAAACTTGGTGTACCGTATCCCGAGGGTTACGAGGATCAGGCTAACAAGGACTTGAACGACCAGGCCAACTCCATTCGTCAAAGTTTACAGATGGACAAAATTAAGTCAGGAAGCGATAAGGAAATCATAGCCTTGATTGCATACTTGCAAAGGTTAGGCAAGGACATCAAAACTGCTCCCAAGCAACAGGTCGCTGTGGGCAAAGGGGGAGAATCGATCATGGGAAATTAATTTTTTAAATTCTTAGACGTCGATTCATCTGATCATAGAACATTAGAACACCGAACTACTATAAAAGACAAGATCATGAAATTCATAAATTATATCGAAAAGATCAGTGGAATAAGTATCTATGGCCTTTCTTCTTTCGCGCTGTTCGGCTTTATTTTTATTGTCATGCTCATCTGGGCACTAAAAGCGGATAAGAAAATGATCGAAGAAATTAGGAACATTCCCTTACGATAATCAAGATTAAATAAAACATTTCAGTTTATGGTCATTACAAAACGCCACACAATCAAATTCCATCGGGCCATACGCAGCGTAGGATTACTAGCTGCTACCATTTTCATTTCCTCAGGTCTGAGAGCCGAGGACAAGCCCGCGGGTTCTTCCTTATCAAACCCGTTTGTTATGGTCATGGTTATACTAATGATTTTTCTTGCCTTAGCCATAGCTATCCTGGCCAATGTCGTATTGGGTGCAGCACAGATAAAAATGCAAAACGAGAAAAAAGAAAAAGCATCGGCTGAATCGTCTACCAAATCTGTAGGCGCCATCACAATTTCCGTTATTGCTTTGTTGTTGTCGGCTTCCCCCCTATTCGCGCAGGATAAATCGGCAACCGACGCTGGAGTAGCGGCTGCTGCCCCACTTGTAAATGGGCTCTCTCAAACTGCATTTTATCTCATGACTGCAGTGATATTCTTAGAAATGGCGGTAATTCTAGGCTTGTTATACAACCTTAAGTCTTTGCTGCAAGCTGAGAAAAAGAAACAATTCGTAGAAGCGCCTGCCCACCAAGCAGCAGTGGCTAAGCCAAAAATCAGCTGGTGGGATAAATTCAATAAATTTAAGCCAGTCGACCAGGAACAGACAATTGATCTGGGTCACAACTACGATGGTATCCGTGAATTGGACAATCGCCTGCCCCCATGGTGGTTATATGGTTTTTACGCCACCATACTATTCGCCTGCATTTATCTGTGGAGATATCATGTCGCTCATTCTGCCCCTCTTAGTGCCGAAGAATATCAGATTTCCATGCAAAAGGCAGAAACTGAGCACGCTGCATATTTGAAGAACGTCGCAGCCAGTATTGATGAAACCAATGTAAAAATGTTAACTGGATCGTCTGATCTGGACGCTGGCAAAGCCATTTTCCAAACAACGTGCTTCCCCTGTCATGGCAAATTTGGCGAAGGGCTAGTCGGTCCAAATCTGACGGATGATTATTGGCTTCACGGCGGGAGCGTAAATGATGTATTTAAGACCATAAAATATGGTTACCCAGAAAAAGGCATGAAGAGCTGGAAGGACGATTATTCGCCTTTACAGATCGCTCAACTTGCCAGTTACATTAAATCGCTTCGGGGAACAAATCCCCCGAACGCCAAAGCGCCTCAGGGTACTCTGTACACTGGTGACGCTGGACCCAAGACGTCGCCTATTGACACGACTACTCCCAGCAAAGAAAATCGGTCCGCTTCCTTAGCCCCGTAGAAAAACTTAGCCAAAATGAACGCAGAGGTAAATGCAAATACTACTGAGTCACCAAAACAGCCTACGAACGATTCATTTCGTGATAGGCTAGCCACGGTGGATGCCAAAGGTAAACGCAACTGGATATATGCACAAAGGCCAAAGGGTAAGTGGTACAGGGCTCGAACCTTAGTTAGCGGAATCTACTTTTTACTATTTTTTTCCCTGCCTTTTTTGCGCGTCAATGGCAGGCCTCTTTTCCTGTTTAATATCCCGAATGCCCGGTTTATCCTATTTGGCCAAGTATTTTGGCCTCAGGATTTTTTTATATTCGGACTAACCATGGTGACGTTTGTGGTTTTCGTTATTCTCTTTACAGCCGCTTTTGGGCGGCTATTTTGCGGCTGGGTATGTCCCCAGACTATTTTTATGGAAATGCTCTTCAGGAAGCTGGAGTATGCTATTGAAGGGGATGCCTCCCATCAACACATCCTAAACAAGGGCCCCTGGACAAGGGAAAAAATTCTGAAGAAATCGGTCAAATATGTGCTGTTTTACCTCTTAGCTTTTGTTATTGCTAACACCTTCTTATCCTATATCATAGGGGTAAAGGAACTGGGGAAAATCATGATAGAGCCAGTCTCACAGCATTATGCGGGCCTATCTTCGATACTGATATTTTCGACCGTTTTCTTTTTCGTATACGCTTATTTCAGAGAACAGGTATGCACTGTGGTTTGCCCTTATGGAAGATTACAAAGCGTTCTACTAGACCGTAACTCGATGATCGTGGCATACGATTACAAGAGAGGTGAACCCAGAGGCAAATTCACTAAAAATACAGAAAGCCAGTTGGGCGATTGTATCGATTGCTTTCAATGCGTTAAAGTTTGCCCTACTGGCATCGACATTCGTAACGGAACGCAAATGGAATGCATCGGTTGTACAGCTTGCATTGACGCCTGCGATCACATGATGAAAGGAGTCGGAAGAAATCCGGGCCTAGTCCGTTATGCTTCAGAAGACGGGATAAACGGAAATGAAAAGCTTCGTTACTCTACGCGCATGAAATTTTATACGGGGTTGCTTTGTGTCCTCACGGTCCTACTTGCTTGCCTGATAATAACCAGAAAAGACGTCGATGCAACTATTATGCGTACCCCAGGAATGCTTTATCAGGAGAGAGGTACGGATAGTATATCCAACTTGTATAATATAAAAGTGGCCAATAAGACAGTAAAGGATATTCCGATGTCTTTGAGGCTCAATGAAAGTCCTGGTAGCATTCAAATTATTGGCGGCAGCGTCATTCACCTAAAAGGAGAAGAGGAAGGATCTGGGTCTTTTTTTGTTATTCTTCCTAAAGCACTCATTGCGAAAAGAAAAACGTCAATATCCATTGGGTTATACCAAGGAGATAAAAAGATTGACATAATCAGGACAAATTTTCTGGGGCCAATTCCAGATAACAATTAAATTTTTGATCATGAACTGGGGATACAAACTTTTGGTAGTATTTATAGCATTTGGAAGTCTAATGTTCTATATGGTTTACCGCTGCGTAATGACTCCGGTGGACTTGGTCGATAACGAATATTACAAGGACGAGCTAGTATATCAGGACGTAATCGATGGTGCCAAGAAAGCGAACGCACTGAGCAGCAAAATAAAATTAGCGCAGGATTCCGCATTTATTACCATTCAATTCCCTGAAGAAATGAAGAATTCCAGAGTAAATGGAACGATTCTATTTTATTGTCCATCGGATGCTGGCCGCGACAAGAAACTACCATTGGAAGTCAGCTCAAATGGAATTCAGCGAATTCGTGTAAAATCCATTTTACCGGGCAACTATCAGGTTAAAATTCAATGGGAAAATCGCCAAAACCGATATTATTCAGAAGAGCCTTTTATCATTCTTTAATTTATGTGGCAGATCATCCTAGTTGGTTCCTCGTTGGGTATGCTCAGCAGTTTGCACTGCATTGGCATGTGCGGACCATTAGTACTAAGCCTTCCCTTGAAGCACCTAAATAGCACTGCGAGGGCCTGGAATGTTTTGTTGTATCACTTTGGTCGAATTTCGATTTATGCTTCGCTTGGTTTGATTTTTGGTCTAGCTGGAAGACGAATATATCTGGCAGGCTTTCAACAAGGGTTTTCGATCTTTTTGGGATTTACAATCTTACTCCTATTTATTCTACATAGAGTGGGTATTGGGCGAAATTTTTCTTCCCCCATAAAGCCTTATTTTGACTGGCTTAGAGTATCCATGGCATCACTTTGGGCAAGCAAGTCTAAAGCCAAATTCCTCCTGCTAGGGATGGCAAATGGTCTTTTGCCCTGCGGAATGGTTTACCTCGCTGTAGCAGGGGCCTTGAGTTTATCCCAAGTAGGTAGCAGCGTTTTGTTTATGACGGCTTTTGGCGCGGGGACTTTACCAACCCTCTTTGCGGTAAGCTTTATGGGCCATCTACTAAGCTTTTCTGTGCGCAACGCTATTCGGATAACAGCACCCTATTTGGTTGCTGCCATGGGTGTGCTCCTTATTTTGCGTGGATTGAACATTGGCATTCCCATTTTGAGCCCGGTATTGGGGAAAATACCCAACAATTCGATCTCCTGTCATTAATCGCCAACTGCCTTGTCAATCTCCCCAAGCAGCCGGACGGATCTTTTCCCGGCCGGCACTAATTCATTATCTACCCTTTCAAAGTAAAAAAGAAAATTAGCCGATTGAAAACGGCATGGTTTTCGACCCTTGCGCGCCGAAGCAATTTTGCAGAATGGCTCATTAGCATCACCTCGATTTTTCACGAAACTGAGATAAATCATGTCCAACCCTGACCACACTCAGGTGGAATAAGCCCTATTTTATGCACCTTAAGTTATTATACCCTGAGTCCTTGGCTAAAGGGTGTAATACCAATATAATTCGCGCCATCATGCTTCAAGTGAGAAATACCGTTGACCCAGGCGAGTTCGTGCGGGACATCGTAATTCGTGACTATCGCACGGCTGTTATCTTTCGCAAATATGATATCGACTTTTGCTGCGGTGCCAAATTTTCCCTCCAAGTGGCTTGTGATTCTAGAGGATTAGATACGTTGATCGTTAAGCAAGAGTTGGAGCAAGCAACTCAAACGCTTGCAGTCTCCAACCACCTAAAGTTTGACCAATGGGATTTGGCGTTCCTAACCAATTATATAGTTCAAGTCCATCATCAATATTTAAAGGACGCCCTACCCGATATTTTGAATTTTGTGGCTCGATTTACAGAAAGCCACAAAAATAAATTTGGGCATTTGCCCGATTTACTCCAGTGCGTCCGAGAACTAACTGTAGAAATATCGCCGCACCTAGTCCAAGAAGAAGAAATTATTTTCCCCTACATAAGACAAATACTTCACGCATACCAACGCAAAGAATCTTACGCAAGATTATTGGTGAGAACATTAAGCAAGCCTGTCAAAGATGTCATGATGCATGAAGACCAAATGCTTTCCAAATTGCTTGGAAAAATGAGGGAGATAACTCAAAATTACTCTACTCCAACAAATGCCTGTACAAGCCACAAAGTCACCTATGCCCTCCTTCTAGAATTGGACAATGACCTTGTACAACATCTGCACCTGGAAAACAATATCCTATTCCCCAAGGCGATTGCGATTGAAAAGGAACTTTTACAAGAAAGGTAATTGTTCTAGCTAATTTGACGAACTAAATCCAAGCCACTTACTCTAGCCACTCATCTCCGAAAGTCTTGAATCCAAGGTAACTAGCTCTCATCCGCACGAATACCGCCATCGTCAGGATTCAACCTTCATAATTGGAAGACAAACCATGATGGAGGTTCCTTGATCCAGTTTGCTTTCCAAGCTGACTTCCCCTTTTAAGAGGTTAACATACCTGCGTACGATATGCAACCCGAGGCCTGTTCCTTCAATATTGATTACATTTTTACCTCGAAAGAAACTACTAAACAAATGGAGCTGATCCTCCTGGGAGATTCCAACTCCCTGATCCTTAACCACAACGATGAGTTGCTCCTGATTGTTTTGAATGTCCAGCCAAATGGAGCTTCGCTCGCCGGAGAACTTCACCGCATTGCTAAGCAGGTTAATTAAAATATTCTTTAGCAACCGCTTATCTGTCGAAAAATCATCAGGTCCTGAAATATTTTGAATAATTACCTGACCCTCCTTCGTTATTGACTGCATTTCTTCTACAATGTCATCCATAAATCCTCTCACTTGAAAATACGAAGGTTCTACCCTTACTCTTCCTTCTTCCAGTTGCCCCAAAGAGAGGAAATCCTCCAACAAGCTGTTAAGCTGCTTTACGGAATCTTTAATTCGGCGAATGTGCTTATCCCTTTTGTCCTGATCCTCTCCTTGTGTATAACGCGACAGTAAAGCCGCAGATGATAGGACTGTGCTTAATGGTGTTCTAAACTCATGGGAAGCCATAGATACGAAACGGGATTTTATCTCGTTAAGTTCCTTTTCCTTGCTTAGCGCCGAACTAAGCTCCACCTGCGATCTCTCTAACTCCTGTAGTGCTTCTTTAAGAATCAGGGTTCGCTGTTCCACCTTATTCTCCAGCTCAATATTCAACTTGCGTAACTCGGAAGTCATTTGCTCCAATTGTGCTTTCTGATTTACCATCGCCTCTTCGGCATGTCGTCTCTGCGTTATATCGACCACGAAAGCGACAACGTACATCAGGCTGTTTTGACGGTACCAACTCAAACTTACTTCTACCGGGAATTCGGTCTTATTTTTGGTCATCCCGTAAAGTTCGCGGCCTTGTCCCATTGTTCTATTGGAGGGATGAGCATGGAAGCTAGCGCGGTGTTCCAAGTGGGAAGAATGAAACCGACCTGGGATTAGCACCTCGACGGTCTTTCCGACTATTTCCTCCCTTTGGTACCCAAACAATCGCAGCGCCGCGGGATTGACGAGCACAATCTCGCCCTTTTCGTTCGTCAGTATTATGCCTTCTGTCGCATGGTCAAATAAAGCATTGACCTGTCTCTTTTCGGACTCAATAGATCGATATAACCGTTTTACATATAGCACGAATATGACCGTGAGTAATATGATCACCAAAGAAAACAGGTGTTGAGCGATAACCTGCCCCCGATCCATATTTTCGTGATGATAAAACGTTGCGACCAAAATGAACAACCCACTGACAGCGCCAAATACTTTGGTGTATGCATCTTTGTTAAGGAAAATCGTCAATAGAATTGCAGCGATTAGACCGCTATCGAAGAAACTGTTACTGGGGTTGATGTACTGCAAGGCCGCTGATGCAAAGGTTACCACAAAGCAGAAAATCAATACATTAAATGGCTTCTCTTTAAACATCCGCTAATTTCAAGCTAATTTGAAGAATATAATTAAAAATAGGGAAAAGATTCCCCAAATATGGACTCCATGGCCAACCCAGGTTATGAGTAATATCAAACTTCCCAATGATTATTGTCGTTCGCTCGGTTCCAGCAGAATCGTAATTTTAGGAAAAGGTATCTATGTTTGGAGAAATGAATAGTGCACAAATTGAGGAAGTTCTTCACCTGCAGGTAGTTGGCCGCATTGGCTGCCACGCTAATGGAGTGACATATGTGGTCCCTATTAGTTATGCCTACGACGGAAAGTACCTATATGGCCACACGGATGAAGGCATGAAAGTCGACATAATGCGCAAGAACCCTGACGTCTGTTTTCAGGTAGATGTCATGCCCAATATGGCAAACTGGAAAAGTGTTATTGCCTGGGGCAAATACGAAGAATTAACCGAAGGGCTAGAAAGAAATAAGGCAATAGAAATCTTGCTTCATCGAACGCTTCCTCAGATATCCAGTAAAACGGTTCAGTTTTCACCTCACTGGCCGTTTCCTCCAACGGATCCAGGCCTCATCAAAGGAATTGTTTACCGCATCTTAGTGGGCAAAAAGTCCGGTCGTTTTGAAAACATGGACACTTCTTCCGGGTTTGCCTCATGAACTCTGGCCAAACCAAGTGGAGAGATTTAGCGAACTATTTAGTATGAAAATGTAAGTCCGCAAGAGCTGCTTGCGCTTGGTGTTGATACTTAAATCTTTCGCTCGATAACAGCCGCCGCATCGCTTTAGATTCGGCATCCTGTCTGCAGCCAGTCTCGCCAACAAACGCCTCATAATGATTCCAGGCCAGGCAGGCATCACAATAATGGCCAAGCAGATCGCCGATTCTTTTGAGCGCACGCCGATCTGCGGCCGCAATCAACTTCTTACCAAAGCGGATATTGTACTGTATATCTTTAATTTGCTTGCGAACTAAATGCAGCTCTGGATAGCACACTTTACTTTGCAGGATGTGCTTTATTTTTCTGCTTTTCCGCTTCATGAAATCTCTTATGTCCCTTTTGCAAAGACGAGAATCGACATCCTGTTCAACGGCCTTTGCTTCCCTACAGATAAGTTCCGGAGCAGGCAAGTTTTCAGCCGACTTCATTTTTTCCTCTTCGAGTTCATGCTGAAGAAAATAAATGTATGCAGATGGGCAGAATCCAAGCTTGCCAGTTGCCTGTTCCGTTTGATGCAAGAAAAGTTGCAGATTCCGGATAGAACCAATCGAAATATACAGTTGTCTCATCGAACTAGGCAACTTGATCTCGGAGGTTTGCGTAGGACTACTTTGGAGCAAGCGCAATAAGGCCTTGAGTTTTTTGATATGGACTCTGATTTCGTGCAAATCCGCCTCCTCAAAATGCCCCGGCAGCCGTTGCACCAAGTCGTTAAGATGATTTGCTCGAGCGAGAATTATTTTTGATATCTTGTTTTTTTTTACCATATCCAAACACAATCTGTCAGCCGCGAATGCTAAGAATAGGCAAGGTAGCCTGTAAAGCCATTTTCTTGCTGTGGCTGCGGTGAAATTCGAGAAAATCATGTTTTTGGGGCAATACGACCAAGGCATCTACCTGATTAGTAGCCAGGAATACTCTCAGGCCTTCCTCCACGTTATCTTCCTGTATCTCATGAAAAGTTAGTTCAATCCCCTGCAATTTTGATCTAAGAACACCGGCTTCAAGAGGCTCTGATTCGCCGCTGCCCAAGCTTGCTTTGTGCACATAGATCACATCAAAGGATGCGTTAAATGTTTGTTTAAGGTCCTTAAAATAGTCAGCAGGTAATTCGTTTACATTAGTCAAATCGCAGGCAAATCCGATTCTGTTGATTGGATGAAACTCTACATTTCCGGGCACAATCAGCAAGGGAAAACGCAGATGGCTTAGAGCATAAATGGTGTTGCTGCCTAATAGCACGCGTTCCATCGAATTGCCGGATTTTCCCATGACTACCAAAAAAGGATTTAATTCGTTACATACTGCTTGGATTTCCTGCTCCACATTGCCTACCTCCAAGCGGGTAAGGATTGACAAACCTTGACCTGCAAATTTTTTTAATTCCATTTGCAGGTTTCTCAGTTCCTGATCATAATCCTTCTGCAGGCTTTCAAATGATCCTTCCGAAAGCGAGGCTTCCGCAATGCTCACAGGTAGTTCAAACACATACAAAAGGACGATCTGGGCAGCGTAGGCATTGGCTAGTCCAGCAGCATACCGAGCTGCATTCATCGAAGTATTGGAGAAGTTGACAGGAACAAGGATTGTTTTCATGACATTTGTTTATGTATTTAGCTTGCCATCAAACCGAATCTTTGGATTCTAAGTTGAGGTAATATCGTTCCGGCTTTTCCACAAAAAATATAAATATCCCAGTCAAAGTCAGGAAAATGTTGTAAGAAAAGAAACCGAGAATGATCAGCAGACATGCCATCAATTTCCCGACTACCGCGGCAATATGCGTGGCTTTTATGACATTCAGCCGAATGGCCAAAAGTGACCTGAGAATTCGGCCCCCGTCCAATGGAAATGCGGGTATCAGATTCAGTACTCCCATAAATAAGTTTATGATATGCAACTGAAACAAAAAGCTCCCTCTTGACGGCGCCCCCAAATTCTCCGGGTCTTCCCAAAACGCGCGGTACGGCTGTATAAAAAATAACAGCAATGCTGCTATCAGCAAATTCACGGCCGGTCCCGCCAAGGAAATAAGAATTTCATGGATAAACTTGCGGCTTTGCAAATCTTTATTCGAAATTTCCCCCATGGGAATTAAAACAATGGAATCAGTCCGCAATCCTAAGCTCCTCGCTACAACATAATGTGCAGCTTCATGCAACATGAGGCAAGCCATCCCACACAGCAGTAGCAGCACGCTCCACAGGAATTGCGATTGACTAAACCCAGATATAAAATTTGCCAGAACGATCCACAACAGGAGCAAAAGGAATGTCCAATGTAAGGAAACGTCCATTTTCCCATAGGTCATTATTTTAAACGCACTTTTCATACCACCTGTTGAATTTCCGAGCCTCCACTTTTAGGCCAACTTTCCTTTTCATTGCAAGGTACTCCTGGGGTCAATTAAAAGGGCTAAAGGCAAATCTAGCCGTGCAATTATCCGAATTATCTGATCAAAGTCATGAATTTTGATGATTACTGTAAAGGGCCAAGCAGCAAATGGCGCACCACCCCAGGCCAAGCAAAACCGACCGAAAGGGAAACCTAAATCAAGTTACCAAATTATAATGATTTAGCATCTGGTCATACAACGCTTGCACTTGTGTCAATTGACAAAGTCCAGTACCGAGATTCATCGTTGCCGCCGTCCCGCTGGCAACCCCGTAGAGGCCAGCCTCTTCCAAGTTCTTCCCTTGCGATAACGCTAGGACCATCCCCCCAACCATACTGTCGCCAGCTCCAACCGTGCTCTTTACTTCCACCAAAGGTGAACCTATCCGTTTGATAAAATCCCGGGTTACCAACATGGCTCCCTGCGCTCCCATAGACACCATGATGGCATGACAATGGCCTTGGGAAATCACCAATCGAGCCGCCTGCTCGACGGATTCTGGTCCCAAATCTTTTGCTAAATCACTGCCTCCCGCCAAATAAGCCAATTCGCCCAGGCTGGGTTTGATCAAGAAGACCTCTTGCTGCGAAGCAACTTTTAAAGGTTCCCCCGAAGTATCCACTATCAATTTAACCTTCTTTCTCTTGGCAATACCCGCGATGGACACAAGAATGTCCACAGGAATGCCCGGTGCGAAGCTTCCACTCAATACCAAATATTGCATATCCTTCAATTCCTCCAAAACAGCGAGGCACTGTCTCCATTCTGATTCCTGCACTACAGGTCCGGGAATATTAAACCGGTATTGCAGATTAGTGGATTGGTCTAAAACAATGGTATTTTCTCGCGTTGACTTACTAATCGCAATAACCTTGGTTTTTACGCATTCATCGGCAAGTAGGGAGGTTAGTAAATTGCCATTATACTGACCCCCAAAGTATATCGCAAGCGCATCCCCCCCCAATTTCTTAATCGCTCTAGCGACGTTTATCCCGCCGCCACCCGGTTCAAAAATCGGTTTAGTGCATGGCAATTTTTTCTCTGGTACCATCATGGGGACCCCAAAGCTCTTGTCAATGCAAGGATTAAATGTAACCGTAACAATGGATGCCATAATGTGTGATTATTGTCAAATAGGTATGTGTCCCACGCGGCGACGTAATTTACCAATATTACCACTTGCATTCGCCAAACGTTAAGCTACCAAAGATTTGGTAGCACATCTAATTCAAGCCATGCAAAACAACCAGGTATAGCCTGCGGGTAAAACCCGCTCTCAATTATATATACCTGTCGCCTTAACACACCCCTGCTCCCATCCAACACGGTTAAACATGGTGGGCAATAAAAATGGGAACTGCATGCTCATGAATGATTTGTTCGATAAAACTTCTGTGCACTGCAGTGGAAAGGGCAGACCGGGAGAAAGATCCGGTCAGCAGTAGGATGTCTTTCTTGTCTTCCAGCCAAGTGCTGAAAAACTTACCCCCATCAAAATGAAGTTTGGCTACATTTAAATTACCAAAATGGAGGCGAGCATATTCTTTCAGCCATTCCGCATCCGGCACGTCTTCGCTTTTTTCATCTTTTGCGTAGACAAATTCGGTAGGTAATTCTGTAAGTTTTGGGAAAAGATAACAAAATTGTTTAAGCGCAAACATGCTTTCCTTCTTTCCATTATAGGCCACTACGATCCGGCGAAATGGCTTAAAATCCTCCGGAATTAGCATCACCGGACACTCGGCATTTCGCAGGCCTAGTTTCATAAATACATTGGGCTGTCCGGCAAAGACATTGGCGCAGAATAACTCTTCACTCATGACGGCTAAATCGGCAAATCGCGTTTCTTTCACCAGCAGGTCCGAACTCCACTCTTCGCGTTTATCGTGGATGTGGAATTTTATTCCATTGGATTGGCACTTCGTCTTGAAAAGGTCTTCACTGCGAAGAACCTGTTTTCTTTCGTCGGCTTTCATTTTAAAATAAGGCTCCGCGGCAGGCACGTAACTGACAGAAAGGAGCTGTTCAAAATCGATAGGTGTAAAAAAGATACCCGTTACCGATATCGGATCATAGTCGTGCATGGTTTTAATAAACTCAAATGCGCCATTGGAGAAATTGTCGCCATCGCAAACAAAGAGTATCTTTTTCATATCTCAGTTTTTTATAAAATAAAACATATTCACCACTAAGTTAGCTTGGTAAGGTGGATGGATCAATGATCTATTTCATATCTGGCAATGAGATAAGTCAAGGCCATAGGAAGCTCCTAGGGCAATAGGTGGTAGACGTCCCTTTCGAATTCAATTTGCTGATTATCCATCGGTTCAGCTAAGATGTAGACCACCAGAACAGGTAAGGCCCTGGGCAGCTGCAAAGTGCGTGGTTGTTGATCCTTCAAACAGGCCTTAACAAAATTGCTGTCTAGACTTGAGCCGACTAAAGCATTCGCCAATTCTACAGGTTTTTCGATCCGGATGCAGCCATGACTCAAATACCTGCTCGTTTTCAGGAATGCTTCTTTCAGATTGGTGTCGTGCATGTACACGTCATAGGGACTGGTCAGATTGAATTTCAGGACACCTAAAGAATTATCGCAACCAGTCGATTGCCTAAAATTGTAGGGGAAATGACCACTATTGAATTGACTCCAATTAATCAATTGAGCATCAACTACATGACCACTAAGATCAAGCACCTGCAGATTCATTTCATCCAAAATCGAAGTCGATTTCTTTAACCTGGGAAGTATTTCCTTTAAGGCAATTTTGCGCGGAACATTCCAATACGGGTATACGATGATGTCCTTACATTGGGTGCCTATGCGGGGGGTCGGTGTAGCGGGCTTGCCCACTATCACCTTCATGGTCAAAGTCAAAGAATCGTGCTCGAAATAATATAGCTGGGCGGAGCAAATGTTGACCAGAACATATCGGTCGAAGTGGAAGTGGTTTATCCAGCGGTAATAGTTTAAGCTGGTTGATAAGGCTTTTATCTTTACAATACCCCCCTGCAATAGCTCTGCAGCCAGGGCACTCTTTACATTGGCATAAAAGGAATTGGCAGGCTCCAAGCCTCGGATAAAATCCAGAAACTGCCCCGGCGTTCGAACCTGCGACAATTGTTGAACCAGAAACGCATTTTCTTTCTCCTGATAGAGTGGGGAAAGTTCGTCGTAGGACAACAGATTGTAGGGTAATCTGCCATGACTCATATCCAAGCAATAAGAAATAACAGCATCGGCAAAAAGGGCCAATTTCCTAGCCCTTTGCACACTATCCGCAAAGGTGCTAGAGGAATCAATTTGATCAATATCTTCCGGATGATAATTGCGCTTGTCTAATCCCTGGATTGCAGCACTGTCAAGCTGCCTGAGAATACACGTTCTAATCAGACGGGGATTTTCACCATTGGACAGCCAATAAATTCCTGCAGCATTTTGTTGCACCAACTGAACCACTATTCTTGGATGGTAGAGTTGGCTTAATTGGGCATCTATCCCATGAAGCAGCCTGTTGTCCATTTGTTGCGCGAAGGCGACCTCTACAATAAGACAACACATGAGTACGTGCATACTCCGTATGCCACCCCTTTGCTTCCCCGGTATCCATCTTTGCTTATTCATGGCGGGCTAAGTCGTTTTTGGCTAATGGAGCAAATGCGACAATCCCACTGAACAATCCAACCTGCCTACCCATGATCATCCATTTTGGCCGACTAGCTTCAATGCTCGCTCTGCCTTATTTATATTTTCAATCCCCTGCAGCAAAGCATCCGGATTGAAAGAAATGCTGTTGATTCCCTGCTGAACCAGGAATTCCGCGAATTCCGGAAAATCACTTGGAGCCTGACCGCAGAGCCCAATCTTTGTGCCCGAATGTCTAGCCTTCTCGATAACCATGGCAATCATCGTCTTGGCGGACTTGTTCTGCTCACTAAAAAGATCGGCCACCAGGGCGGAGTCCCGATCTATACCCAGCGTCAGCTGCGTAAGATCATTGGATCCAATGGAAAAACCATCGAAGAGTTGGGCGAATTCCTCTGCCTGGATGACGTTGCTGGGGATTTCTGCCATGACGTATATCTCCAGACCGTTCTGACCCTGCTGTAAGCCATATTGGCGCATAACACTTAACACCTTCTTCCCCTCCTCTACGGTTCGACAAAATGGAATCATCAATTTAACATTCGTAAGTCCCATCTCGTTTCGAACGACTTTCATTGCCTCACATTCCAGGCGAAATCCTTCGGTGTATAATTCATGGTAATACCTGGACGCGCCCCGAAAACCGAGCATCGGATTTTCTTCAATCGGTTCGAATTGCGCCCCCCCTAGCAAATTGGCGTATTCATTTGTCTTGAAATCGCTCATACGCACGATGACGTCCTTTGGATAAAAGGCTGCCGCGATAGTGCCGACCCCTTCGGCGAGTTTTTCCACGAAATATTGTTTCTTATCCGTATACAAGCGCGTTAGACTTTCAATTTTCTGCTTGGCTTCCACATCCTTGAGTTCATGAAATTTCACCAATGCCATGGGGTGGATCTGCACCGCCCGGTTGATGATAAATTCAATGCGCATGAGGCCCACTCCGTCATTGGGATAGAAAGACAACTTAAAGGCCTGCCCCGGATCGGCAACAATCATCATGGCGTCGGTGCTTTGCGGCATTTTGATCTTGGAAAAATCCAATTCAGTTTCTTTAAACTTCAACCCCCCGTCGTAAATAATCCCTGTTTTGCCCTCACAGCAGGATACCGTTATCAATTGACCGTCCCTAATAACAGATGTACCATTGCCGGTTCCTACCACCGCAGGAACACCCAACTCTCTGGCTACAATGGACGCGTGGCTGGTTCTTCCCCCCTTGTTGGTGACGATAGCCGCGGCCTTTTTAAGAATCGGATCCCAATCCGGACTTGTATAGTCGGTGACCACGATTTCCCCTTTTTGTAGTTTGTCGGAATCTTTGGGTGAGTCCAGAACTCGGGCAATGCCTATAGCGATCTTTGATCCGATGGCTTCTCCACTAGCCAGCCTGCGCCCATTTTCCAGGAGCTTGGATTCCTTTACGAGCAATGGGTTTTTTCTGGAGTGTACCGTTTCAGGCCTGGCTTGAATGATAAACATTTCATTGGTTAGGCCATCCTTCGCCCATTCGATGTCCATGGGTTTGTTGTAATGCTTTTCAATTTGAAGCGCCCAAGATGCCAACTTATAGATTTCCTGCTCATTGAGCACAAATTCATCACGCTTGGCTGCTGGGGTATCAATGTTAATCACGGGATCATCCTGATCGGATCCATAAATCATGGTCTTTGCCTTATCGCCAAGCTTCTTTTGAATTATCGCCTTTTGGCCCTGCATCAGCGATGGCTTAAAAATGAAAAATTCATCTGGGGTTACCGTTCCTTGCACGATGTTTTCACCAAGACCCCAAACACCGGCCAAGTGAATCACGTCGCGGAACCCCGATTCGGGTTCGAGCGTAAAGCCGACCCCGGAGCACGCTTTGTCTGATCGGACCATTTTCTGCACGCCTACGGACAAGGCTATCTTGTCGTGTGCAAATCCGTCGTCTTCCCGGTATTTTATAGCCCTATCTGTGTACAAAGAAGCGTAACAGTTTTGAATCGCTTTCAATAGGGCGCTTTCTCCTCGTATATTCAAATAAGAATCGTGCTGGCCGGCAAAACTGGCTTCGGGCAAATCCTCCGCCGTGGCGCTACTGCGAACGGCCACAGGGATACCCTCTTTTCCTCCAAGTTGTTGGTAGGCGGAAAGGATGAGGCTGGAAAGATCGCTCGGCATAGTCCCTTCCGCAATCAAGGTCCTTGCCTGCTGCCCCAGATCCTTGAGATTGGAGTAGTTTTGCCGATCAAGTTGCTGCATCAAACCACTCAGTTTGTCGCGCAAACCATTGTGGTCAAGGAAATACCAGAAAGCCGCAGATGTTGTGGCAAAACCGTCCGGTACGCGAATCCCTTTTGCAGAGAGCTTGGTAAACATTTCGCCTAAGGACGAATTCTTCCCCCCTACCTGGGCAACATCACCTAGTCCGATTTCACTGAATGTTTTTATATAATTTGACATGGCGTTGATTTTAAGTACAAAGCTGATCTGATGGTAGCTGATTTCCAATGAGGCCTATCAAAGGCACCCATGATAAGGGTCATGATGATTCGGGTTCGGTTTTAGAAGTATAATGCCCTGAGGTGTGCATCGAATCACTGAGAACTCCTTTAAGGATGGTGCCGAACCTTAGTTTCTGCCACTATAGGGCAGGACAAACCGGGAAAATCCCCTTTGTTTGATGAGGTCAACATCAAGACCAAGATAAAGACGGCGACTGTGGCCGGCCGGTCCATAGTCGAACCAGCCGGGACCTGAGTCGTCACGACTTGACAATCCTGTAATTAATAACCTGCAGCTCCGTACTGTTAAGATTCATTTACGAGTATGACTTTCAAAGCCTTCTCTCTAGCAGCATGCTGAAAAGTATCATAGGCATTGATGATATCGCTTAACTTGAAATGGTGGGTAATCAGCTGCTTGGAATCTAGTTTTTTGGACTGTACCGTCTTGAGTAGCATAGGTGTTGTCACGGTATCCACCAGGCGTGTGGTAATGGTAATATTCTTGGCCCATAGTGACTCCAAATGAAGGTCTGCTTTTTTGCCATGGACTCCGATGTTTGCAATCGTCCCGCCTGGAGCCACCAACATCTGGCAAAGCTCAAAGGTGGCTGGAATGCCCACTGCCTCAATGACCGTATCGGCACCAACATTGCCGGTCAACTTGTTCACTTGCGCGATGGCGTCCTCCTTGCTGTTGTTTATTGTTTGGGTGGCGCCAAATTTCTTGGCCGTGGCCAACCGATTGTCATCGGGGTCAATCATAATGATTGCGGCTGGAGCGTAAAATTGGGCGGTAAGCAGCGCTGCCAGCCCAATAGGGCCTGATCCGACAATAGCCACCGTATCTCCTGGTTTAACTTTTCCATTGAGCACTCCGCATTCAAATCCAGTCGGCAAGATATCACTTAGCATAACCAGTGCTTCCTCATCACTTCCCGCTGGGATCAAATAGAGGCTGTTATCGGCATGTGGAATCCGCACGTATTCCGCCTGCGTCCCGTCGATGAGGTGCCCGAGGATCCAACCGCCATTCTCACAATGGGAGTACATACCCCGTTTGCAATAAGTGCATTTGCCGCACGAAGTGATACACGAAATCAGCACATGATCTCCCTTCTTAAAATTGCTGACTGATTTGCCTACTTCTTCGATTATCCCTACCCCTTCGTGGCCTAGAATACGACCGTTGATTACCTCGGGTACATCTCCTTTCATTATGTGCAGGTCGGTGCCACAAATAGTTGTTTTAGAGATTTTCACCACCGCATCGGTAGCTTCTAGGATGGTAGGCTTTGGCTTTTCTTCCCAGTTTTTTGCGTTGGGCCCGTGATATACTAAGGCTTTCATAATTTGTCTTTTTGTTGAGCTGCCAAATTAGTGACTGCGCAGTGCGTATTTATTGACGACCAACATCCCGCGCAATGATTCTAATCATTCACATGGCATCCATACCGTCGCTTGGTCCAACAACCGGCCTGGGCTTGGTCCCGGTGCAGCGCTAGTAGTATTGCTTAGGAAAATCCAGTCTGCGAAGCCTGATCAGTATGCTGAATTTGCGCTTGCATGGGGCAGGGGAAGCGCTTAAGTGTATGCACCCACATTACGCAGGCCAGGGGAAAATTTTGGCCATCGCTTGATCAAGAAGCGGTGCCAGTCCGGCTACGATTTTCAATCTTGCCTCAGGAGCCGTAAACCAGTCCCCTTGGTCCACTTCGGGAAAAGTGCGTTGCTTGCCCGACTTTGGGGGCCATTGCAGGCTAAACCTGTTGCTTTTGATCTGAGCGCTATCCAGATCGCCACGCAACGCCCAGGCATAAACAAGCTTGCCGGGTCGCTCGCGCACGAGCTCCAAAGGGATAAAATCGCCCGATACCGAAAACCCTGTTTCTTCCCTAAATTCCCGCTTCGCTGCGTCCAAAGGCGTCTCACCGCTCATTAATTCCCCCTTCGGAATGGACCATGCCCCTAAATCCCTATTTGACCACCAGGGCCCCCCGAGGTGAACCAAGAAAAATTCCGGTTGTAATCCATGTAGTCTATATAAAACCAGGCCGGCACTTTTTATCATCATCTTGCATTTACGTCAATGATCCTTTGCGATGGATGGTCAAAAATACCCTGGTGTATCCAGAGTGTGGTTGATGGGTATCAAGGTGTAGCTTGACCCTACTCATGAGAAGCCAGCGAGCTATGCGTTTTCTTTGAATCTCAAGAGTTCTAGGTAAATCCGGCCACTCGCAGTAGGCCCGGTTTTTGACTGTAAAATGAAATGGGAGTGGCCTGGCATGGTGTCAAAAAAGAGGAGTCAGCCACAAGAGCTGGGCACCCACTAACGAAATCGAACCTCCAAAAAGGCTCGACCCTTCTGCGGCAAAAAAAACATTATGAATAAGATCACGATCGCCATCGACGGTGCACATTATCCAACCAGTGCACTGGAGTACGTAAAGGGTCTCAATGACTTAAACCCAGTATTGCTTACCGGCGTTTTTCTACCCCTAGTCGATTATAGCCAACTGTGGAGCTACAGCGCGGGTGGTATTGCCGGGCCGTTGTTTATTCCGGTGGTGGCCAAAGATGACATACACCTTGTGGAACAGAACGTGGCTCGGTTTAAATCGTTTTGTGCAACCCATGGCATCGAATACACAGTGCATGAACATCAGATTGATTTGGCACTTTCTGACCTACGCAAAGAAAGTCGTTTTTCGGATTTGTTAGTACTTGACAGTGAGCGCTTTTACGAAAACATAGGAACCAAGCAGCCAAATGATTACCTAAGAGATGCGTTGCATCAGACTGAGTGCCCAATCCTCTTGGTCCCCAAATCGTTCGCATTTCCGAAAAGGATAATCCTAGCATATGACGGCAGTGGATCGGCCTTGTATGCTATCAAACACTTTGCCTACCTTTTTCCTGAACTCTGTAAGCGGGAAACCCTGCTGGTCTACGTTCAGGATCACGAAAGCTCGGAGTTACCGGAGGAAGAAAATATCCGGGAACTAGCCACGCGACACTATAGCGACCTGACCTATACTACCCTGCACCTGGAGGATAAAAAGGGATTTAGCCAATGGCTTAGCCAGAAAAAGAGTGCACTGCTCGTGAGCGGGGCTTTTGGACGCAGCGCAATTTCCCAACAGCTTAGCAAAAGCTTTCTCAGCCAGGTAATTGCCGATCACAGCATCCCTGTTTTTGTTGCCCATCGCTAAAGCCCGCGCGATGATCCGAATCACCCGCGGCGCTAACTCATGTCATAGTTCAGGGCTGTGGGGCTTCCTAAATTTGACTAATCTTCTTATTATGCAAAAGATACTATTGGCGATAGATCCGGATCGGTTAGATATGCACGCGGTCGATTTCGCCTGTTACCTGTCCAGGTTGACCCGCTCGAGCCTTTCGGGGGCATTTTTGGAAGACCTCGAATATAAAAACAAGTTTGTCGTAAAGGAAATTGCCGGGCGACCCTATTTGGACGCCCAGGTGAGTACGGATCTGGTCCAGAATAAGGCAAAACGGAAAGTCGCACAGCAGCAAATCCAAGCGTTTCAAGAAGCCTGCGAAAACAGAGAAGTCTGCGGTAGGGTCCTGGAATTCCGAGGTTTACCAATAAAGGAAATGATTGCGGAAAGTCGCTTTACGGACGTGTTGATCATGGATGCGCAAACTTCTCTTCCCAAAAAACACGAGGGTTCCCCATCAAATTTTGTTACCCATGTCCTTCAGCAGGCGGAATGCCCCGTAATCATCGTCCCTGGTAGAATAGACGGCATCAACCAAATTGTATTTAGTTACGACGGCAGTGCTTCTTCCGTATTTGCGATCAAGCAATTCACCTACTTATTCCCCGAATTCCAAAAGTTGCCGGCAGTCGTCTTGCAGGCAAACCGTTCCGGGGAGGAAATTATTTCCGATAAGCACAGTTTGCTGGGTTGGCTAAACGTCCATTATGAACGTATTAGCTTGGAAGTGATCCAAGGCGATCCATCGGAAGCTATATTCGATAGCATGCTACGCAGGGAAGGTGCCTTTTTAGTCATGGGAGCCTACGGCAGACCGCTACTTTCTAGACTCTTCAAGCCGAGCCACGCGGAGGATATACTTAAATTGGTAATCGGACTTCCCATATTTATTGCGCACCAGTAGATCCGCATTGTGGGAAGGATTGGGACAGTTTTATACGCCAAAGTAGAAGCCAGACCGTCTGAAGGCAATCGCTGCTGCTCCAAACACCTAACGCACCTCTTCAAATGGTTTCTTTAGCGAAGCCAGCACTACGCCTACCAAAAAGATACTGAGCGTACTCACAACGATGATCATATTGGTATTCAGGACGTTTCGAAATTGGGCAAACCGATCGGGAATAATGAAAGGGAAAGTCATCCACACGACGACTAAACTACCAATCGTGACCGCGATTAGTGCTTGGTGGCTGCGCGCGCGATGGCTGATAAGACCTAGAAGGAACAGACCCAGCATCCCGCTGGCAAAGGTTCCCGACAATTGCCACCAGGCGTCCAATATGCTTTTCACGCCGATCATGGACAACCCAGTCAATATTCCCAGGCAGCCAAATACCAGGGTTGATATATGCAACACAGTCAACGTGCGCGCGTCTGCAGATCGCCTGGAAAAGTATCTCTTGTAAATGTCGAAGGTAAACACCGTAGCAGAGGCATTAATGCTCGAACTGATGGTACTCATGGCTGCAGAGAGAATGGCTGAGACCAAAAGCCCAACCACGCCGACCGGCAACATACTTACCATAAACTGAGGTAATACTTTATCGCCATAATCGCTCGGCTTGAGAGAAGTCGCCAAACCAGAAATTTGTTGCGCACTGGCATCCACGGGTAAAAGCTCATGAGCTGTTCTAATCCGAACCTGTGTTAACAGTTCAGGATGCAGCTGATAATACGCGAAAAGTCCAGAGCCAATAATAAAAAAGACCAGCGAAACGGGCATATACCATTTAACGCAAAGCCAAAGAGACCTAACGGCATCTCGGCTGGAATGAGTGGCCTGATAGCGCTGCACGTAATTCTGATCAATGCCAAAATTAGATAGGTTGATAAAGAAACCATATAGGAGAACCACCCAAAAACTGGAATGTTTAAAATCAGGCCTAAAGGAACCCAGACTGAATTTATGCTGTTGGTTCCCTATGGATACCAATTCATGCCAGCCTCCGGGCAAGCTTTTCACAATCAAATACAACAACACCAAGGCCCCAAGAGTCTTAATGCCGGCCTGTAGCACTTCAGTCCAAATGACGGCCGCCATTCCACCAAGTACCGTGTACACCAGGATGATGGCACCCATGACAACCATTATGAGGGACATGGGAAAGCCCGTAAGCGCTTGGATGCTGAGGGCAATGCCCAAAAAAATAGATCCCATTCTAGCCAGTTGCGTCAGCAAAAAACAAATCACTGCATAGGTTCGTGCCCATGGGCCAAACCTCTTTTCCAGATGGGTGTAGGCTGATATCTCTCCACTACGCCGGTAAAAGGGAATGAAGTATCTGGCCGCAAACCATGCAGCCACCGGCATAGACAAACTAAAAACATACGAGTTCCAATTGCCACCAAACGATTTCCCTGGCACTCCCAGAAAGGTGTTGCTGCTCAAGAATGTGGCGTAGATAGATATGCCTGCTGCCCAGGAAGGAATCCTGCCTGATGCCCGGGTAAACTGGTCGGCATTCGTATTTTTTTTTGAAAACCAAAGCCCAGCGACGACCATGGCCAGTAAATACGTAGCGATGACGAGTAGATCGGTTATCGGAAGGCGGCTCATATTTTTTTCCAAATCTCTTGTGAAAATCGATTCCTGCCTTCCCCGGGAAGGTTTCTTCTCCTCACCAGACTGCGTGGCCCCTGGCCGATTGCGCTCTATTGTACGGGGACCGGAGTAATGGCTAATCGCTCGCACCAGCCTAAGAACTTGACATAAATCGCATCCAGTTGTTTCTTTTGTTCACCACTTAATGCCAAAGGCTGTACTCGACTTAGCTCGGAAATGCCAAGGCCGCGCTTGTGCAAAAAATATTTTGCACTCACTGGATAGACCGCATGAATGACAGGATCTACCTGGCTTATTTCCTCCTGAATCCATTTGACCAGGGCCTGCTTTTCCAGATGTGTCGCATGGTTGCATAGCCAAACCAGGATCTCAGGATAAAAATTGCCAGCAATGCAAGACAAGCCTTTTGCCCCGGCTTGCAGGGACTGCACCCCATTGGGCGTGTGGGCATCGTAAAATTCCAAGCGGCAGTGGGGGACTTGTTTCATGACCTGGATCTTTTGATTTACCAGATCAAAATTTAGGGAAGTATCCTTGTGATATACTAATCGGTTACTGAGCAATAGATCTTTAAACAGCTTGGCTGAAATGATCCTCTTATAAGGAGCTGGGCACTCATAAAGACCCAAAGGAATGGGTTCGCTATCTGCAAATATCGCATGCAAGTGTTCCAATAATTTCTCCTCTGAGTCCTCCGGTTCGGCAAAATGGCTGCTAATTAAGATTACGGCATCTACCCCTGTATCGTAGGTCTTGCGTACAGTCGCAATCTGGTCTTCCATCGACAACCCAAAGGAGCCTGTGGCCACGACGGGAACCACACCATCTGTGTATTGAACTACATGTTTGATCAGCGACAGGCGCTCGTCCTCCGTCAGGCTGTACATTTCGCTGCTCAGGCAATTGGCAAACAACCCTTTGACGCCCGAGGCGAGATAAAAATCGATGACCCGGGAAAGACCGTCAAAATCGATCCGGCCTTTCTGATCGAAGGGAGTCAGCATTACTGGCACAAATTTCTGATCCTCAGATTCCATAAAATCTTGTTTGGGAACATTTTCTTATCAAAAACCTATCTTTAAAGGCCTAAATTAAGCCTTAGAATAAGTCTTCATGAAAAAATTTAAGCAAATAAGACAGGAAAATCTTGGCTTTCATCGTCCATTAGTCGCAGTGGGGGAATCGATAGGTTGAGGTCTCGGGCACTGCGTCGCGATCCAATCCAACCAATCCATCTTTGCGGGCCAGCCAAGGTTTGCATATGGTGCGGAGCTTTACGGTTGAAATTGGCTTTCCCACTTCCATGAACTGATAAATTTTGGTTGCATATGTATAAATCCTGGAACCTTTCGTTCATCTGCTTGGCGCTTGCCTTAGACTTGGTGGCCCAGGGACAGCTGGAAAAAGCACCCACCGTTCGAGCAATGCTTATCTTCCCCCTTCAATCCAAGCACACGCATGCCTGTTCCATCGTCAACCTGCCAAATGGAGATCTATTGGCCGCTTGGTATTATGGCAGTGGGGAGCGGGAGGCCGATGATGTTAAGATTATGGGTGCCAGGCTAAAACGGGGAGCTTCGGCCTGGTCAGACAGCTTTCTCATGGCGGATTCACCCGGACTTCCGGATTGCAATCCGATATTGTTTTTGAATAGGCAAAACAAGCTGTTTCTAATTTGGATCGCCGTGGTGGGCAACCGTTGGGAAAACTCCATCTTAAAAATGCGAACCTCTACGCATTACGCAGCAGAAGGCGCACCTGCGTGGGCTGGGCAGGACAATCTGCTACTCAAACCGGACGACCGTTTTACCACGGAGATTGCCGCGAAATTCAAGGAATTGGAACAAACCGATGCGCAACCCAACTTGAATTTCTTGCGCTACGATTCCACCATTTTGCAACTGAGCCTGGACCCAGCGAAGCGAAGCATGGGCTGGATGACCAGGATAAAACCGCTTCTGCTTGACCATGGCCGGATCTTGCTTCCCCTGTATTCCGATGGGTTCAATCTTTCGCTGATTGCTATATCCGACGACAACGGAGCAACCTGGCATCCTAGTCTGCCCATTGTGGGCAGAGAAAACGTGCAACCTGCTCTGGTGCGGGAAAAAAGCGGTCAGATTCTGGCCTATATGCGCGATAATGGCCCCGCGCCATCTCGGGTACAGCGCAGCGAATCCTCCGACAACGGAGTTAGTTGGACCCCGGCACGAAAAACCAATATCCCCAATACGGCTAGCGTGGAACTTAAAATATTACAGGATGGCAGATGGATTTTTGTCGGCAACGATATCGACGATGGTCGATATCGCCTAAGCCTCTATCTATCCGATGATGAAGGCCAAAGCTGGAAATGGAAAAAGACCCTAGAAAACGTCCCCAAAGGGAGGGGCAGTTATTCCTATCCCTGTGTTCTTCAGACCGAGGACGGTTTATTGCACATCACATATTCTTATAGTCCGGCACACAATCAGGAGTCGATCAAATATGTGGAAATCGACCCAGCAACCTTAAAGTGAGCGGACCCGGACTTGGTTCGCCATTTGGTCGAAAGCCGGGAGTGTAGTAATGAAATTAACCTTAGGCATGGCTTTACTCATCAACTCGTTCAAGAAATTGGCTGCCCACTTGGGTATTCTTCTATCCTGCTCGTTTTGTGCCCCGGCTCAACCCCCAAAAACTGTGGCCAGCTTCAGGGTGGTCGGATTTTTCAGCTGCGGTGATGATCTGGCGCACAACAGTTTTATCCACGAAGCCAACCGGTGGTTTAGTCAAACGGCACGCCAGTCGGGCTTTGTTTATGACTCCACGGACCAGTGGGCAAACCTGAATCCCGGCTTCCTGTCCAGATACCAGGTGGTTATTTTTCTGGATGCCAGGCCGGACTCATCCAACCAACGCAAAGCATTTCAAGACTATATGAATCATGGAGGCGGGTGGATGGGATTCCATTTTGCTGGTTTTGCCTTGACACCATCGCAGGTTCCGCAAAACTGGGATTGGTACCACAATGAGTTTTTGGGATCAGGATCGTACGTAAGTAACACCTGGCGTCCTACCGCTGCAGTACTTCGTGTGGAGGACTCCACCCATTGGGCCACCAGGGGTCTGCCAAGAAAATTTATTTCTTCTCCCAATGAATGGTACAGGTGGAGCAAGGATCTGCGCCTAGACTCAACCATCGACATTTTGATCTCCATTGATTCCTCCAGTTTTCCTTTGGGCACAGGGCCTAAGCCCTACGAAATATGGCATAGTGGCTACTATCCTGTAGTGTGGACCAACCGAAAATACAGGATGATCTACTTCAATATGGGCCATAATGACATGGATTATGAACATGGGACCAACCGGACCTTATCTTTTACCTTCGATAATAAAATTCAAAATAGGCTTATTCTTGACGCCCTGCTTTGGTTGGGTGATACCAGCAAATCCGCGCAGTCCATCCACCCATAGGAACTCAAGCAAGCTAACGGCCGATTTGCAAGGCAGACCCGCGGGGCAGAACGCGCCCCCCTGTGCGAAGGTTTATTTGTTCGCATGCAAAACCAACTCTGCGATCTGGACAGCCCGCTCGAAATCATCCACGACATAGCGTTTTCCGATTTTAAACAACAGCCGCGATTTTTGAATTTGCTCCTGCACCGGTGGCTGTAGTCCACTCAAGATAAGTCTGGTCTTCTCTCGGTTGCACATTCGCAGAACGTCCTCGATCGTATGCAATCCAGTAGCATCGATAACAGGCACATTGCGCATCCGCAGAATGAGCACCTTGGGTTTTTTCTCGATGGTGTTGATGGAATCTTTGAATTTATAGGCGGCGCCGAAGAACAAAGGACCACTGAGTTCGAAGACCTCAATTCCAGGCGAGATCTTGAACCTGCTTAAGGCAAGGGGATCATCCATCGGATCCTCGTTTTCTTTAAGCAACACTTGCACGTTGCTGATTTGGATCATCTTACGCATAAAAAGAAAGGCTGCAAGCACCATACCTACTTCTATCGCAATGGTCAGATCAAACAAAACGGTCAACAGAAAGGTCGTAATCAGCACCACGGCATCACTTCGGCTGCCCCGGGCTATGTCTACAAACGTCTCGTACTCGCTCATGTTATATGCGACTATGATCAAAATACCAGCCAGGCAACTCATGGGAATCAAGGAAGCCCATTTGCCTACAAGCAACATAATGATCAGCAGAGTCAGGGCGTGTACGATTCCGGCAACAGGTGTGCGACCTCCGTTTTTGACGTTGGTGGCCGTCCGAGCTATAGCTCCCGTAGCGGGTATACCCCCGAACAAGGCCGAGGCGATGTTGGCTCCCCCTTGGGCAACCAGTTCCATATTGCTTCGATGGTTGCCCCCGATCATACCATCGGCAACAGTTGCCGACAGCA
Source organism: uncultured Chitinophagaceae bacterium (assembly GCA_963742225.1). Classification (GTDB taxonomy): domain Bacteria; phylum Bacteroidota; class Bacteroidia; order Chitinophagales; family Chitinophagaceae; genus Puia. Next base: position 420,478 of record CAVULD010000001.1, read on the forward strand.
GCGATTCAATACCCCCTAGCACGGCGATGGCAAAGGCCGGTCGGATGGAATTTTTTATGGTTACCCAGTCCAAAACCGGTATTACCGGCATAGGCAAGGTGGAGGGAATCCGACCAAATCGACTGCCAATGGTTTCCACCGGCAAATGGAAAATGTGCACAATCGCAGTAGAAACTAAAATAGCAATCAGCGAACCTGGAATTTTACGTGTTATTTTTGGGAACAGGATAATCACCACCATGGTTCCCACGGCAATGCATGCAGCCTGCCAGCTGATCTGAGTCATATGTTCGAAGTATTGCTTCCACTTATCGATAAAGCCTGACGGAACGGGCCCCATTTGTAACCCCAGAAAATCCTTGATTTGGGAGGAAAAGATGATCACTGCGATACCGGTCGTGAAACCGACGATGAGTGGATGGGGAATATATTTAATGACAGCGCCGAGTCGGGCAAAACCCATCAACAGGAGGATAATCCCGGCGATAAACGTGGCAATTAGTAGCCCATTGACCCCGAACTGCTGTACGATGCCGTATACGACCACGATAAAGGCGCCGGTGGGTCCTCCGATCTGGACCCGACTGCCTCCAAATATGGAGATAATTAGCCCCCCAATGATAGCTGTGTAAAGGCCCTTCTCAGGGGACACGCCAGAAGCTATGGCAAAAGCGATCGCCAATGGCAAGGCCACAATCCCCACAATGATGCCAGCTACAAGATCTTTTCCGAATTGATCAGTCGAATACTGTTTAAGCGTGTCGAATAGTTTTGGTCTGAACATACCCAGGTTTCATTTTATGCAATGCCAATCATGATCCCCCACTCATGCCGATTGCTTCGCCTACCATGCCGAAGCGCCAATCTTGCCCAACAAGATGCCAATTCCAAAGACAATTCCTCCGCCAACAATTACCTGAAGAATTGTTTTCACCAGAGGCGTTTTCATAAACCTATACCTGATGAAGGCGATGGTCAACAATTCAAATACAACGACCAGGTAGGCGACGTGAAGCGCGATCTTTATATTGCTCGCCAAAAACGGAAAAGTATGCAACATGCCTCCAACGGCTGTACCCAGGGCCGTAATGGATCCGCGAACTACGGGATTTCCTCTTCCCGTCACTTTCCCATCATCGGATAATGCTTCTGCGAGGCCCATGCTGATGCCGGCGCCCAAGGAGGCGGCCAGGCCAACATAGAATGCGTCAATGGGTTTGCCCGTCATCCCGGCAGCGGCAAATATCGGAGCCAGGGTGGAAACCGATCCATCCATCAGCCCAAGTAATGCGGGCTGCACTTTTTGAATAACAAACCTGGCTTCCACCTCGGTTACAGTTATTTTCTTTTCGATAATCAATGCTTGCGATTTAAGAAGGTTATGGTCGTGTCCCCACGATAGTATGGTGCCCGCCAAAATTACAACATGCAGGTTATTAAGCTGTCTTTAATATGGACCTGATAATGGTTCCCGAGTTACCCAGGCGATCGTCCAGGTTACATGCGAGTCCATATTTTCTTTGCGGATAACAGCTGAGCACCTGAACGCGAAATGCCCTGGACACAATCGTTACAGCCCTGTGCCTCCTTAATACAGCTGAGAGCATCCGAACGGTCAGCTTGAGAATTTTTTTATCTTGTGTCAAATTATTCCGGTTTTTGGCGATGAACCATAATTTTGCAGCATGAACCTCATTATCCCTGCCAATAAGAAGAAATTTCCAGGCCCCTTGGTGATCGGTCTTTTGTTGTCCGGTTTTTCACTATCCAGAATATTGGTAAACAGCCACGAAACCGGGGCATATGGCCCACTTCCCTTGCTTTCCTACCTGGTATTATTCTCCTTTGCATCCGTTTTTTCCCTTCAATCTCTGGCCGATTACTTGAAAACCTGCTTGGACAAAAATGCCACCTTAATTATAACCGACAAGGGCCTTGCAGACAATTTAAGCATTTTCTCCTGCGGAGAACTGCATTGGAACGAAATTGCGGGAGTCCGTGTAGTGAGCCGACTGGACACCAATTTGTTGGTGATACTGGTGAAGAACCCTTCGGAAATTATTAGTAAACAAAGCCTGTGGAAGAAACTAGTGTTGAATTCATTTTTCAAAAATTACGGTTCCCCGGTTATCATATCGGAGAGAAAAATCCCGCTCCCTATTCATGAGTTAAGGGATATTGTGTACAAACGGATCCATTAGTCCGACATAAAAATCCCCCAATCAAGTGCGACCGAGATTGGGGGCAGGTCCACGGATAAGGTAAGTCAGATTTTCATTCTAAGGGAGGATAAAGTCTTGGTCCGCTACGCATCGCTGCCAATGGGATGTATAGGACCAAAGACCGGGGTTGTCCTGTTACGGACTGGTTGACCTTAAAAAATAAGTGAACGTTGCAAGACAATCATTTTTTTCTTTCCGTATCCTGGGCATGTGCGTTATTCCACCCTTTTCGGCTTCCCATGAACTGACAATGGACTCAAAATCGATCTCTTTGCTTGCTTGCATATCGAAAAAGGCTGCGGCAAGGGATAAGGTCCCCTCTTGGGCAAAAGACCATTCTAGGCCCTGGAGCAGGAAATATTTTCTTTTGACTTAAATTGCGCATATTTCACGAGAATGAAAATATCTAATCAGTGGCTCTTTTGCCATGAGGGAAAGGCAGATCAGGCCGAGCGTAGCCAAATGGACGACCCAGGGTATGTATACTAACTAACAGTTTGGAACAAAGATTATATGCAACAGGAACAATCCTTAGTAGAATATGGAACCCGCCGGGTGATAGTCACCCTCACGGCAATTTTATGCGCACTTCTGGAAATCGTAGACAGCACTATCGTAAACGTGGCACTTCCCAACATGAGTGGCAACTTGGGTGCTACCTATGCGGAAGTAGGCTGGGTAGTCACCTCCTATTCCATAGGTAACGTGATCATTGTGCCTATGACGAGCTGGCTTTCCCAGCAATTTGGCCGGCGAAATTATTTTGCCGCCTCCATCATGATGTTTACCATCTGCTCGTTTTTGTGCGGCCAGGCCACAGGCATATGGGAATTGGTGTTTTTCCGGTTTATGCAAGGCATAGGTGGTGGAGCCTTGCTGGTCACTTCCCAGACTATCATTACCGAGAGCTATCCGGTGGAAAAAAGAGGGATGGCGCAGGCCATTTACGGGCTTGGCGTCATCGTCGGACCTACCCTAGGTCCAACTATCGGCGGCTATATCACCGATCACTTTTCCTGGCCCTACATTTTCTACATCAATATCCCACTCGGACTTGCAGCCTTTTTGCTTACCCTTGAATTCATTCGAAGCCCCCGGTACGGTAGCAAGTCTAGCTCATCGGATGTGGATTGGTTAGGCATTGGGTTGCTGATTACCTCTGTTGGGGCATTGCAATACGTCCTGGAAAAAGGCCAGGAGAACGATTGGTATAGCAACCAAGCCATCCGCGTCTTAACGATCGTTGCCGCTTTGGGGTTAATCGGCTTCATTTGGCGGGAATTGAGCTATCGAAATCCGGTGGTTGAGCTTCGCGTCTTAAAAAACGGCAATTTGAGGGTGGGTACCATCCTATCCTTTATCTTGGGTTTCGGCTTGTATGGGTCAACCTTCATTATACCTCTATATACACAAACCACGTTAGGTTGGACGGCCACCCAATCGGGGATGCTGCTAATACCTGCCACCCTGACGACTGCTTTCATGATGCCGATTATCGGCAGGTTGCTCCAGCGAGGAGTGCCCCAGCAGTTTCTGGTCGCAACGGGCATGCTTCTGTTTTTTGGATACAGTTTCTGGGGCTACAAGATACTGACGCCCGATACGGGGAAAGATGCCTTTTTCTGGATGTTGATTTTGCGCGGGTTGGGTATGGGCTTGCTCTTTATTCCGATCACCACCTTGGCCTTGTCCTCCCTCAAGGGAAAGCAAATCGGTCAGGGCGCAGCCTTCACGGGTATGATGCGCCAGTTGGGCGGCTCTTTTGGCGTAGCCATTATCACTGTGCTACTTGATCGGAAAAATCAGTTCCATCGAAGCAATCTGGTAAGTAAATTGGACCCTAACGACCCCTTTGTCCATCAGCGTATAGTCGAACTGCAAAATGGCTTCATTGCCCAAGGCAGCAGTTCTTCGACTGCCCTACAGCAGGCCTATAGATCGATCGATTATAGCGTGACGAAGCAAGCGGCTGTCATGTCCTACATGGACGTGTTTTTGTACTTGGGTGTCATGTTTCTAATTTGTATCCCCTTCGTCCTGATGGTAAAGCAAAAAAAAGGTGCTCCCGCAGCAGTTCCGGGGGGAGCCCATTGACTTATGAGTAGGCCTGGTGGCGCGCCGGGACCCAAGGACGGTCAACAGAATTCAGATTCGTTTCAGAATCCGGACTTTACTTTGTCCAAATGCATATATGAAGATCTTGATTGTAGAGGATGAACCGGAGCTGAGCAAAAGTGTCGCTTCTTACCTAAAAGGGGAAAACTACCTGTGCGAAATCGCCAACGACTATAAGACTGCCCTGGAAAAAGTAGAGACTTTTGACTACGACTGCATCCTGTTGGATATTTCCCTGCCGGACGGCAATGGACTTAATGTACTTCGGCAATTGAAAGCCAATAAGAAAACTGACGGAGTTATCATCATCTCAGCCCGTGACGCCATTTCAGACAAGATCCAGGGCCTGAACCTGGGTGCCGATGATTACCTACCCAAGCCTTTCCATTTATCCGAACTCGGAGCTCGCATTGCAGCCGTTATCCGACGTAGGCAGTTTGATGGCAACAGCGTCATTAAAATACACGAACTGACCATCAACACCATGGAAAAGTCCGTCCGTATTTTCGACCGTCTGGTGGATTTAACGCGAAAGGAATACGATCTGTTGCTTTACCTGACCACCAACAAAAACCGGGTCATCTCGAAGACCGCGATCGCCGAACACCTATCTGGCGACGAAGCGGAGGTATTTGATAATTTTGATTTTCTTTATGCGCATATGAAAAATCTAAAGAAAAAACTGACGGCTGCTGGTAGCCCGGACTATATTCGGACGATTTACGGAATGGGATACAAATACGATGCATAAAGATGAAACTGCTCAATAGGACCATACGATCTTACATTGTCTACGCTTCATTTATTTTGCTTATCTCCGTACCCGTGTTTTATGTCGTCCTGCAGCGTATCGTGGCCAAAGATGTGGACGAAGGGTTGATCGCTCAAAAAGAAGAGTTGGTGCGAAAATTAGACAGAATCATCATGATGAATCCCTTCGACTGGCTGAATATTTTCGAGCCGGATATCAGCCTAACCCCTTCGGCTGATATCCGATCCTACGACACCCTGTACACAACTTCTCTGTTTGACAAAAGATCACATCGCAACATCCCCTACCGTGTCCTGGAAAGCAATGTCTTGGTAAAAGGAATTCCTTACGACATCCAGTTCAAGAGTTCCTTACTGAATAATGAGGACCTGATCAAGAGTATTGTGCTGGTGCAGGCAATCTTAATGGTCCTGATTGCGGCCGGCCTGTGGTTAATCAATCGATCTCTGTCCAAGGAGTCTTGGAACCCCTTTTACCGAACCTTGGATAAACTCAATCGGTACAATATCGAAAGCGAAGAGCAACTACATTTCGATCCGACCGAGATCGATGAATTTAACACCCTGAACAAGACCATTTCGGCGCTAACTCGGAGAAATCAAGAAGCCTTCCAAGCCCAAAAAGAATTTACCGAAAATGCCTCCCATGAAATGCAAAGCCCACTTGCCGTTCTGCAGAGCAAGACGGAGCTTCTGATGCAAACGACGCCTTTAAGCGAAGAACAAGCTGAACTGATCAGCGAATTGACCGCGGCAGGCCAGCGCATGAATCGGTTAAATAGGAGCCTTCTGCTACTCTCCAAGATCGAAAATCAACAATTTTCAGGCACCGAGCAAGTCGACCTTACGGCCATGGTGGTCGCCCTGTTAGCCCAGTATAACAACTCGATAGCCCAAAAGGAACTGCAGGTTACCTTCCACAGTACTGAACCCCTTGTGCTGCGGGCTAACAAGACGTTGCTGGAAGCCTTACTCGGAAATCTGCTTTCTAACGCCATTCGGCACAATGTACAGGGAGGCCAAATCACCCTGCAGCTTGGCACCGAGAAACTAGTTATTCAAAATACGGGAAAGCCCACCCCCTTGGATCCGAACAAATTATTCAAGAGATTCCAAAAACAAAGTGCAGATGTGACGGGGACAGGGCTTGGTCTGGAAATTGCAAAAAAAATCTGCGACTTGAACGGCTACAGCCTGCGCTATGGGTTTGAACAAGGTTTGCATACTTTTCATCTCCGTTTGATTGCCCGCCCCAATTCCGGCTTGCCCCATGCTGCTGCGTGAAGAAAAAGTTAAAGAATTCTCCTTTATCCCAAATACCTCTTACTTGGAGCACGGAGGACTTGATTTCTACAGAAATAATTCAGATTGTAGTGCAAACATTACATCCTAAAACAAAATCATTTCTATATGAAAAGTGAAATCAAGAACGTCGCACTAGTTTTGGGTGGCATGGCTCTAGCGGGTGGCCTGGCGCTGTTTGCAAATGAAAACAGGCCTTTAAGCTCCGGATTGGGCAGCTTCACCAAAGCGCCGACTGAAGTCACCTCCTATTCTCCTAGCGCGGCCCAGCCGATCGACTTTGAAAAGGTGGCCGCCGCTGCAGTACCATCCGTGGTCCATATTAAGACCGTGACGAAATTCAAACAGCTCTCCAGCCAAGAGCAGCCCCGCAATCCCCTTGGTGACATGTTTGGAGATGACTTCTTCAAAAAATTCTTTGGCGAGAATGGTCAACAGTTTCAGTCTCCCGATCAGAAGGCTTCAGGTTCCGGCGTAATCATCAGTGCGGATGGATATATCGTAACCAACAACCACGTAGTTGATGGAGCAACCGAAATAGTGGTCACCTTAAATGACCGCAAAGATTACAAAGCGAAGGTCGTAGGAACGGATGCGAATACGGACCTGGCGCTGATAAAAATTGACGGAACCGATTTGCCGGTTATGGCTATTGGCAATTCGGATGACGTGAAATTGGGTCAATGGGTATTGGCCATCGGCTACCCTTTGAATTTGGATGTGACCGTAACCCAAGGAATTGTCAGTGCGAAATCCCGCAATATCGGCATCAATTCCAAAGGCAGCGCACCGGTTGAGGCCTTTATTCAAACGGATGCAGCCGTAAATCCAGGCAGCAGCGGTGGCGCCTTGATCAACACCAACGGAGAGTTGGTAGCCATCAACTCTGCCATTGCTTCACCCACCGGATCCTTTGCCGGATACGCCTACGCCATCCCTTCTAACCTGATGAAAAAGGTCGTCGGTGATATCATGAAATATGGTTCGGTCCAGCGTGGGTACCTGGGTATCAGCATGGCTCCCGAGAATTTGGAGGAATCCAAGAAAAAGGAATTGGGGATCAATGACGACTTAAGTGCCGTCTGGGTCATGGATGTAGATCCCCAGGGAGGCGCTTATGAAGCGGGTATTAGGAAAGGGGACGCTATTACCAAAATAAATGACGCTCCGGTCAATTCCGATGCACAACTGGCCGAAATGATTGCCCGCCAAAAGCCAGGCGATAATGTTAAGATCACGGTTATGCGGGGCAAAGAAGAGAAGACCTTTACTGCCGTGCTAAAAAATAAGCTGGGCACCTTTGCCAGCGTTCAGCGTGCAGCCATTGAATCGCTAGGTGCCGAATTTTCGACGCTGAGCAAGGACGACGCCTCCAAACTGGGCATTGGCGGGGGTGTGGTAGTATCCAACATTCACGATGGGGTGATTAGCAATCAAACCAATATGCGTCCCGGTTTTGTTATCACCAAGGTTGGCGACTTGGCCGTGAATTCGGTGGATGAGTTAAAGGACGCTGTGGGTAAACAAGGAAGCAATTTTCAAATCGAAGGATTTTACCCCGGAAGCAAAGAAATATATTATTACGGCATCAATGACTTTAGAAAATAAGTGAGATCTAGTTAGTCTAGTTGCAAAAAGCCACTCCTCTTCGGGAGTGGTTTTTTTATACGTATGCCCACGTGTTCGGGGCCTTTAATGCAAACTGGACAAGGGATCGTCCCCTAACCAGAGGACTAAACCAGCCCCGTAAATGATGTTCCGGCACGCGGTAACTCTACCCTACCGCTGGTTTCGGTGGTTCCCATTGGAGGGATGCATCTGGCCCCCTTGTGGATGATTATAGGTATTATGCGGCGCGTTGCTGGCCAGATGGTTGTTCAGATTGGATTGGGGATTCATCGACCCATTATGCTGCGATGGGGAGGGATGAACCGCGCTTGGGGCTTGATAACCCTGTTGGTTGAATCGTCTTCCGTGGACGGAATTCATGGCCACCGTTGCCGGGTGCCCGCCGTTGACCGAGGCGAGTTGGTTACGGTCCTGCCTCATCGTCTCGTTATGCGCAAACTGATCGGGGGTTGGTTGGAGATGCCGCTCATTCATGGCCGTCAATTCCTGTGGCGAAGGCCTAGCAGTCGTTCCCCCGGGTCCGTTGAAACTGTTGTTGTTTACTATGGTGGTGTTATTGATCACCGTGCGGTTAATGTAGGTATTGTGCACCACCGTGGAATTGACATTTACAACAGCCGTGTTGTAATGAAAATATCCACCCTGCCATCCACCGCCTACGAAACCAACTCCGCCATACCCATATCCATAATTCACGCCCCCATAGAATCCGATATGCGGTCCCCAATAACCGGCGTGCCAGCCATACATACCGCCTGCATAGCCCCAGTACCCAGGAGTCCAAAGCATTCCCACCGCTGGCGGGGCAATCCACACCCCAGGCACCCAATAATAGCCCAGGTCGCCATAGGCCCAGTAGCCAGGTGTCCACAGATACCCTTCGATGGGGCAAGCAGGTTGTACATAGACGGGAAGCACGGGAGGAGCCGTGCGAATGGTGACCCCTACGCTAACCGTAAATTGTGCAAAGGATCGGGGGCCTACGAAAGCAAAGCAGGCCAAGAAGAGGGAGATCTTAATCAGATGTTTCATAATCAAGGGTTATTTGTCTTGTTGAATCCAAATTAGTTCGGTGCAACTGAACCCGGGCAAACCGGGGCGACTCCCCAGGAGCCAGATCTGTACCGGAACATAGCAGATCCCTGGCCTATTTTTAACGAATTAATTTGGCCATTATTACTGGCTTTCTGTTAAGGAGAGGTAAACCAAGTTATCCGAAACTAGCGGTCCTTGCTTTGGGTCTTTTTTCCAATTTAGGGAATTACCGACCCCAGATGACGCTGTGGAAAAGGCCCAGAGAAATCGAGAAATGTCCGGTTTATGATAAATAGTATTTCTTTGAGCAAGGAATTACGCGTATTTAATCACCTTTGGGAGTACGTAATCAAGGACCAGCTATGGCAGCAGGAGTTTCTACAGAAGTATGGCTCGAAGGAGCGGTTCCTGGTGTGGATCCCTTGCTTCAGCCCGTCGCCCACGCATTACTACAGGCAAGGCGGGAAGTAACCACACTTTTGGAGAAATTTCCCGAAGACAAAATTTGGCAAAAACCCGCAGGACTGGCTTGTGTGGCCTTTCACTTACAACACATGGCCGGCGTACAAGATCGCCTGTTTACTTACGCGAGAGGCGAGGCATTATCATCCGATCAACTCAAAGCGCTGGCCTCGGAGGGCAAACCACGCGATGATTTAACCTTATCTGTCCTGCTTGAACGATTGGATGCCCAAGTTGGTATATCGATCAGGCAATTGCAAGCGACAAACCAAAAGACGCTCCTGGACGCCCGCACGGTCGGCAGAAAACAGGTGCCGTCGACTGTCCTTGGGCTTCTTTTCCATGCGGCCGAACATACGCAGCGTCACCTGGGACAACTGTTGGTTACAACGGTGGTGCTGCAACATGAAATCAAGACTGATCTATAAACACATGCGTTGAACGCATAAACTTGTACAACATGAAAGAAAAGATTTTGATAACCCGACCTATATGGAAGGATGTGGTTGAACGACTGGAGGAGTATTTTGATGTGGAGATCAACTTAGCAGGCAAGTATTCGCGCGACCAATTAATTCAAGCTCTGCAGGGCAAGGCGGGCGTGTTGGTAGCCATGGGCGAGCGAATAGACGACAAGGTCGCAACATCCACTCCCGGGCTGCGTGCTGTTTGCATATCGGCAGCCGGCTATAACAATTTGGATCTGCAGGCCTTGACCAAGGCAGGAATCATTGCGACAAACGCCCCGGGGCCAACGAATGAAACCGTAGCGGACTTCGCGTGGGGCTTGCTCATTGCAACGGCTCGCCGCCTAACCGAGGCGGAACGCTGGCTAAGGGAAGGAAATTGGAAGGTGGCCGCCATGGGGCATTTCTTTGGATCGGACTTGCATGGAAAGACCCTGGGTATAATCGGCATGGGCAGGATTGGTCAGGCGATCGCGCGCCGCGGAATTGGATTTGCCATGAAAATAATTTACCACAACCGCAAACAGCTGGAGCCTGCCCTAGAACTGGAATGCCGCTCCAGGTATGTATCCAAAGCCGAGTTACTGAACCAATCTGATCATGTGATCTTATCATTACCTTACTCCAACGAAAATCATCACCTAATCGGCCGGGAGGAATTGCAGCAAATGAAGCCATCTGCTTTTCTGATCAATATTGCCCGTGGAGGTCTCATAGACGAAGCAGCGCTGGCCGAGGCGCTTAGGAAAAAACAGATTGCCGGAGCGGGTCTAGACGTTTTCGAAGGGGAGCCCACGATCTATCCCGATCTGCTAACGTTTCCAAACATAGTTCTAACGCCACACATTGCGGGTGGTACGGAAAAAGCCCAGCATGATCTGGCCATGTTGGCGGCAGAAAATTTGATTGCCGCTTTGGGTAAAGGGCCCAGCGCCCATAACCCCCCTTCGGTGCTAAACCCGTTGGTACTGAAAAAGTAAATGTTCAAGCCGCGCTAATACGCTTGGTTTAGCTGGCAGGTCGATCAGCGTAGGCTTTTTGCAGGGGAATGATTTGGATGGGACCTCGAACTGATCTTTCGGGCACAATGCGCTGCGGGTTGGCTACCTTGCTATAGTATTACTTATCCTTTCACCCAAAAAATACCATCATGCTTATGTTGAACTATCCTGCGGCCAGAAAGTTTATGCGTCAATCCATTTTTGTTCTTGGATTTTTTATGTCCTTAGCCTGCTTCGGGCAGCAAGATCCAAAATCCGTTGCTGATCACTTCACGGTGGAGTGTTATTACAAAGTGAAATGGGGCTTTGCCGATGAGTTCATTGCTCTCTGGAAAAAGAATCACTATCCGCTGCTGAAACAAGCGATGGAACATGGCGACATCATCACTGTAACGGCCAGCAAGCCCAGATACCATAGTGGAGAAGATACGCGCTGGGATTTCCGCGTGAGTATTGTATTCAAGACGGCAGCCCTGGCGTTCGATGAGAATCTCACGACTCCATACAAGGCACAATTATTTCCCGACCAGAATTCGTATCTAAAGGAAGAACAACACCGATTCGAGCTGTTGTTGTCCCATTGGGATATTGAAACAGCCAATATGGCGTTGAACTGATACATATTTTTATGAAGAAAGTCTCTACAAGCCCTTTGGTTTATATGGCTGGGCTAAGGATTTTATCCAACTTATAAGGTTACCAACTCCGATTGTGCTACTTGCCGACCCGGCTTTAGATGCTATTTCCTTATTTGACAACATTGTGATTGTTTTAATAATTGAGCGTAAACAATTGAAATACAATGACTTTAGATGCTTTTTTGTCAAGACCTGTTACCAACTTTTTAAGCTCAATACCCATCGTAACCTCGTCCCCAGCACCACCTGTGCAACATTTAGCCACTCTGCAACATCTTTATAATTAGGTAGATGGATGAATAGTTGCCGTCTTGGGTCATCCAAGTAATGCCTGAGAAAGCTCTTTGCGGCCTCCATTTTCACAGAAATTTCACCGCTCTCTTGTCCCTTATCAGTCATTAGTGCCGCTTAAATAGCTATTATGCCATTTACTGTACTATGTATTGCTTAGTACATAGTTAACCTATTATCTTTGTTATGTCAATTAGATCAAAAGAAAACACCTTCAAGACATGCAAACAACTAAAAAACAGATAACCAGTTCCTATTCGATAACAATTAAATCAACATCCATGGATAAACCAAAGAGTCAAACTCCAGAAGGCCCGGGTATCGAAACCACCCGATAGGCCAGGCGATAAGCCAAGAATCGTTCTTGTTCAAATAATCATCAAACCAACCAAAAAATTTACAAATATGAAAAAGAGAATCCTCATCGGAACTATACTGCTGGTCACCATATTGAATAGCAGTTTTGCCGGAACCACCGATGGCATCAATGACAATATTCATACGTCCTTTAAACAAGAGTTCAAGAATGCTGAAATCATTAATTGGGAAAACTATAAATCCTATTCGAAGGCAACTTTTAGGATGAACAACAAAGTGATGTTTGCCTACTATTCCGACCAAGGAGAGCTCATTGCGGTAACCCGGAATCTGCTCCCGAGCGAACTACCCATCCATTTAATGATGGAACTGAAAGCTCACTATGGTAATTACTGGATTACGGATTTGTTTGAAGTAAGTGGTAGCGACAGATCCTTTTATCGGATCAGTTTGGAAAACCAAGATCATCGGATGATCTTGAAATCCGAAAACATGAACTATTGGGAACTGGTAAAGAAAGAGTCCAAGCCTGGCGCAGAATAACGATTCCCCACAAGCAACATGAAAAAAGGCTCCATTGGAGCCTTTTTCTGTAGCGAGGAGCAGACTTGAACTGCCGACCTTCGGGTTATGAATCCGATGCTCTAACCAGCTGAGCTACCTCGCCAAACGGGCAGCAAAAGTAGAAAAAACAGTTTAAAGGCTAAAAACAAATTGACGCAGATGGGGTTCAATTGCATTAGGTCAAGGCCTGGTCCGCAGGAAGGTTGAAGGCTGGTGAGGGAGCTGCTCCAACGTACCCACCCATGCTGGATTCAGGAAAAAAAAGCTGTTCGATTTACAAGGCCGCCATGCGCTCGAGGACAAACAAAAAAAAGCCCTCTGTGGAAACAGAAGGCCGTCTAACGATTGCTTGCCATATGAAAATCATTGCCCTACCGCTGCCTACATAATCCAAACAGGAGGGCTTATTATATTATAAATAGCTATATCTAACTATATTCATAAATTCCATACAAAAATAATTCATTCTTGCCAAGAAGGAATATTTGTTAAGACTTTTTTTGCAAATTTAATCATATTAATTTTTTACTAATGTCTCTGCTTTTCGCTTGGTTACATCCTGGTCCCAGTTCTGGTACACCCGCAAGGCCTCCTGTAGGCAATCCATGGCCTTTGCTAGCGCATTAATATTCAATACATAAGCTAAACGCACCTCCTGTACCCCGAGACCCGCAGTGCCATAAAAGCCCGAAGCAGGAGCAAGCATAACAGTTTGGCCCTGATAAGAAAAGCTTTCCAATAGCCATTGGCAAAAATGATCCGAGTCGTCCACCGGCAACCTGGCCATGGCATAAAACGCACCCCCTGGTTCCGGGCAAAAGACACCCGGCATTTGATTGAGGCGGTCGACCAGCAAACGCCGGCGTTTCTGGTATTCAGCTTTGGTGGTATCAAAATAATCAGCCGGAAGATCCACCGCAGCTTCTCCCAGGATTTGGGCAAAAGAAGGGGGGCTTAGGCGCGCTTGGGCGAATTTCATAACTGTGGCAAGCACCTCTTTGTTCCTCGTCACTAGCGCCCCAATGCGGCCGCCGCAAGCGCTGTATCGCTTGGAGATGGTATCCATCAACACGACATGGTCATCAACTCCGCTAAGATGCATCGCCGAAACGTGCGTTCCTTCATAGCAAAACTCCCGGTAGGCTTCATCGGCGAACAGGTACAAATCGTGTTTGATGATAATCTGCTTCAAGATCTCCATCTCTGCTTTGCTGTATAAATAACCCGTGGGGTTGTTCGGATTGCATATGACGATCGCCTTGGTCTTGGGCGTTATCGCCTTTTCAAATTCCTCGATGGGTGGTAATGCAAAGCCGTTTTCGATGTAGGAAGTGATCGGTTTAACCCGCACGCCGGCTTCCACGGCAAACCCATTGTAATTAGCATAGAAAGGTTCCGGAATGATTACCTCGTCACCCACATCCAAACAACTCATGAAGCCAAACAAAATCGCCTCGGATCCACCCGTCGTGATAATGATTTGGCTATAATCCAACTCAATACCAGCATGCTGGTAATAAGTTACCAGTTTGCGGCGGTAACTTTCGTTGCCAGCGCTGTGGCTGTACTCGAGCACCGAAAAGTCAAAATGCCTTACCGCGTCCAATACCTGCTTTGGTGTTTCGATGTCCGGTTGGCCAATATTGAGGTGGTACACGCGGATACCCTTTTTCTTGGCCGCTTCGGCAAAAGGTACCAGTTTGCGAATAGGGGAAGGAGGCATGTGTACGCCCCGCTGGCTGATGGTTAACATCCAACAAAAATACGCAGCGCCCTGCAAAACACGTCATTTAATTGCCAGCCAAGGAAGGTCCAGCCAATGCGTTAAAAAAACCCCGGCAAAAGGCCGGGGTCCAAAAGTATCTGGGGCGCGCGGTTCGGCGCATAAAATATTAGGAGCCTGATTTGCTGGTCTTCACCGAATTGGTCTTCTCTGCCTGGTACTTGGAGTACGCATCCGCCGTCAGCACCTCACCGGTAATTTTTAGCTGAATCGGGGTATCGACGCCAGTTACCTTCACGAAGATTGTTTTATTAAAGGGTCCAGGAACAGCCGCATTGAAACCTGCCGTGATTTTATCATCCTTACCCTTGGCTACAGCACCTTCAGGTTTGGTAGGAGTAGTACATCCGCACGAAGCGGTTGCCGATTCAATGATCAATGCCGAATTACTTACGTTGGAGAAATTAAAATCGTGGGTGACCGGCACGCTTTGCTTGATCTTGCCAAAATCATAGCTAGTCTCTTTAAACTTAATGACACTATCTGCTTTACTTTGCTGGCCGAAAAGGCCTGCACTAAGTACAACTGCACTGGCCAAAAACAATAGCTTTTTCATTTTTATTGGTTTATTTGTTTTAGAAACTGAACGGAAGAGTTCTGCGGGGCTGAGCTGGTCGGTGACTTGTAGACTTCCCCCATAATGGTGAGAATCTTGGTTTTTCCACCCCCATAGGTAATCGTCACTATCTTATTGAAAGGCCCCTCTGCATAGGCGTTATAGCCCACCCGGATCTCTGCCGAAGCTCCCGGCGCAATAGGCTCCTTACTCCATTCCGGCGTAGTGCAGCCGCAGGAGGCGTGCACATTGGAAAGAGTTAACTCTTCGCTTCCAGTGTTGGTGATCTCGAAGGTGTATACCGCAGGTCTTCCCTGGGGGATCTTGCCGAAATTATGGCTCGTTTCTTTCAAAGCCAGCACGTCAGCCGACGACACAGGATGGATTGGCGCAGGTTGCGGGGACACCAAAGCCGTGGAACTGGTTTGGGCTTGCGTGCACAGGACCACACCCACAAAACCCGTCATTATTAGTACCTTTTTCATAGTTTGCGTCTAAAATCAGCCTTAAAATTACATAGTAAACGCCACCTTTGCCAATAAATTTTAGAACCCGGGTATTTTTTGGCATGGTATGGGTATCATGCATAGGATGACTAGATAAACATATTTTTGCGGTATGGAAAATCTCGCTCCAAACGAAGCGCTTTTGTTGGATCAGCTATCGTTCGATAAGTTTAGAGAGGAAGTCCTGAAGGACTACCAACTGGCTTGCGAAAGTCGCGAGGTGAGCCTGTTGGGCCGCAAAGAGGTCCTGACCGGAAAGGCCAAATTCGGCATATTTGGAGACGGAAAGGAGGTACCCCAGGTGGCGCTCGCCAAATTTTTCAAACCGGGTGACTTTTACGCCGGGTATTACCGAGACCAAACTTTCGCCTTTGCCACCGGGGCAGCGTCCATGGAAGAATTCTTTTCCCAATTGTATGCGGACCCCGATATTCATCACGATCCCCACAGTGCTGGAAGGCAAATGAATTCGCATTTTGCCACTCCCCTCATCGACCAGCGTGGCGAGTTTCTGGATCTGGTCAATTCGAAGAACCTGACCGCGGGTCTTGCGCCCACGGCTGCCCAACTGCCCAGGGCGCTTGGACTAGCGTTGGCGTCCAAAGCCTTTCGGGAAATCGAGGTCCTGCGTCCTTATACAAGCCTGTCAGACCATGGCAACGAAGTATGTTTCTGCACCATCGGAGACGCATCGACCAGCGAAGGCCATTTTTGGGAAACGGTCAATGCGGCCGGCGTACTGCAGGTTCCCTTGGCCATATTTGTTTGGGATGATGGTTTTGGCATTTCGGTCCCTACCCGGCTGCAGACTACGAAAGGATCCATTTCCGAGGTCATGAAAGGATTTCAGAAAAGGGAGCATACGAACGGATTGGATATTTATCGAGTCAAGGGTTGGGACTATGCCGCCATGTGTGAAGTCTTTGAAGAGGGCATTAGAAAAATGCGTCTGACGCATACCCCTGCGCTTTTTCACGTAGAAGAAGTGACTCAACCCCAGGGACATTCCACCTCAGGCAGCCACGAGCGCTACAAATCTCCCGAAAGACTGGAGTGGGAGCGGGAATGGGATGGAATAAAAAAAATGAAAGAGTGGATCATTGCCAATTCCCTGGCTACGGAGGAAGCACTCGATGAAATTCAGGCGGAAGCCAAAGAATCCGTCAGGCGATCTAAAATTGCAGCTTGGGAAAAATACCAGGCTCCCATCCGAAACCAGGTTACCCAGACGGTGGATCTGATGGAGAGGTTTTCCACCGAAGTGCCCGAGCAGCACGCGGCGATTTCCAAACTTTCGGCTGAACTCGCGCAAAACCGGGAGCCTACGCGCCGGGACCTCATGCATATCCTCTTCCATACTCTACTAGTAGGCGGGCACTTGGCCCAATCCCTGGAGCTCAAAAAATATTACGACCAGCTGACGGAACAAAATGAATTTCTGTACCATTCGCATTTGTATCACGAAGGCGCGAAAAAAATCGGCCTGGTGCAGGAAGTCAAACCGGAATTTGAGGAAGAAGCACCCATGGTGAACGGCTATGAAATCCTCAATAAATATTTTGACGAACTGTTTTCCGCCAACCCCAAAGTATTGGCCTTCGGGGAAGACCTGGGAAAAATCGGAGATGTTAACCAAGGCTTTGCCGGTCTTCAAGCCAAACATGGCAGCGGACGCATCTTCGATACCGGCATCCGTGAGCTGACTATTATCGGCCAGGGCATTGGGTTGGCTATGCGCGGATTAAGACCCATTGCGGAAATCCAATACATCGATTACCTACTGTATGCCTTGGAGCCGTTAAGTGACGACTTGGCCACCTTGCAATACCGAACCGCCGGAAAACAAACGGCGCCGCTGATCGTGCGCACCCGGGGGCATCGCCTGGAGGGCATATGGCATAGTGGATCCCCCATGGGGACCATCATTCATTCTCTGCGGGGATTGCACATTTGCGTGCCGCGCAACATGACGCAGGCCGTGGGAATGTATAACACCTTACTGCGAGGACTCGACCCTGCCATGATGATCGAATGCCTCAATGGCTATAGGTTGAAGGAGAAATTACCGACCAATTTACTCGAATTCACCGTACCGCTGGGCGTACCCGACATCATTCGCGAAGGGGACGACATAACCATTGTCTCTTATGGCTCCACGCTTCGTCTGGTCATTGAAGCCGCCCAGGTGCTTGCAGAAGTGGCCGAAGTAAGCTGCGAAGTAGTGGACGTCCAGACCCTATTGCCTTTTGATATTCACCGCCTGATCCTAGAATCCCTCAAGAAGACTAACCGCATTTTGTTTGTGGACGAAGACGTGCCCGGAGGAGCTGCAGGGTACATGTTTAATATGGTCATGGAAAAACACGGAGGGTATCGCTGGCTTGATGTCGCGCCCCGTACCCTCACGGCCCAGGACCACCGCCCCGCCTACGCCAGCGACGGTGATTATTTTAGCAAACCCAATACGGAGCAAATCGTCGAAACGGTCCTGGCCATGATGAAGGAGTAAAGGATCGCCCTCTGGCAAAGCAAAGCTGCTGCGACAGCAAAACCGACCAATACCAAATCTCAGCCATTTGCACTCGCCACGACCTAATCTAAGAACCTGCTTTCCCACTTTGGATCCGGCACCATACAGGTCTGCCTGCGCCCAAACCACTGGTACCTGTTGCGAGCGATCCAATCGTACAGACCGTCTCGGATCCATTTGGGCAGAAGCATAAATAAATAGGTCGCCTGCCATCCCCGACCCAAGGTCTTGAGCACGCGCAATACGGCGCTGGATCTGGTGTACACCAAATTGTTTTCGATGAGCACAATAGAGTCGGAGAATTCGGCCGGCAAATGCAGTTGGCCAAGTAGCGCGCAACCCACTTGACTCTGCAGGGAACCAAAAACAAACTGGCTCTTGGTATCCCGCTTCAACACAAATTGAACGCTGCGGTTACACAAATTGCAAACGCCATCAAAAAGGATGATTTTTTTATCGGTAGGAATTTCCTGCATGAAGAAAAAGCCAGATCCACTCCTTATACTAGGTTATGAAATACCTTTTGAACGTCCTCATCTTGCTCGAGCTTGTCCACCAACTTAAGTACATCTTGGGCCTGGTCATCGGGCAATTCCACGGTGGTTAGGGGTATCCACTCCACTTCTGCGCTGATGGGGACAATGTTTCTTTCTTCCAAGGCTTTTTGCATGTGTCCAAAATCAAGAAAAGCGGTTCGCAAAACCAGCACCGGCTCATTGTTTTCCCCACTGCCTTCCCCCATCTCCTCGAGACCCGAATCAATCAGTTCCAATTCGAGGTCCTCTTGATTCAATCCCTGAGGTTTAAGCTTAAAGACCCCCATCTTCTTAAATTGGAAACTCACGCTTCCGCTATTGCCCAGGTTGCCGTTGCCTTTATTGAAATGCGAACGGATATTGGCGACCGTTCGCGTGGGATTATTGGTCGCGGTTTCCACCAAAATAGCTACGCCGTGCGGCCCGTATCCTTCATACAAAATCTCCTCAAAGTCCTCCATCTCTTTGCCCATTGCCCTTTTGATCGCGGCTTCGACCCTGTCCTTTGGCATGTTGACGCTCTTGGCATTCTGCATGCACCGCCTCAGCGCAGGATTGGTGACGGGATCGGGCCCGCCGGTCTTGACCGCAATGGCTATTTCCTTGCCTATGCGGCTAAATTGCTTGGCCATCCGGTCCCATCGTGCGAACATCGTGGCTTTTCGTACTTCAAATATTCGACCCATAGCGTGAAATTCGATTTATCGTTTTATGGAATTGACCGGCAATAAGAAACGGGATGCAAAAATACTCGATGTGTAGATTGGAAACAAAACAAATGCGCATGCCGCCAGCACCTAAGGGTAAAGAGTTTCTCCACTTCCAGGTGGAGCAGGTTCCTGTGGACTGGGGGGAGCCTAGGTCTTCAATTTGCTGTTATTTTTGCTGTAGCCAAAATAAATCAACAGGCCAACTAGCATCCAAATGAATGCGGTCAGTAAGGTGGTTCCCCATAAGCTGATGATCATGGCCATGCACACAATCATACCCAAAATGGGCACCAGGGGAACAAACGGCGTCTTGAACGGTCGAACCAAATTAGGATCCTTCCTTCGCAGAATGATGATACCCAGACAGACCAGGACAAATGCGAGTAAAGTGCCAATCGAAGTCAGATCACCGGCAACGCTCCCAGGAATAAATCCCGCGAACAGTCCCACGAAAACAAACAAAATGATATTGCTCTTATACGGCGTTCTGAATTTGGGGTGTAAATCCGAAAAGACCTTCGGCAGTAGGCCATCATTGGACATGGTGTAGAATACGCGACTCTGCCCCATGAGCATCACTAATATAACCGAGGAAAACCCCGCCAGGATGGCCACTGTAACCAAGGTGGACAGCCAACCATAGCCTGGCATGTAGGTCGTAATGGCGTAGGATACGGAAGCCTCTTTTCCAGCCTTCACAAAATCGGTATAGGGAGCTACTCCCGTCAACACATAGGAAAACAGAATGTACAGGATGGTGCAAATAACCAATGATCCCAGGATACCCAGGGGCATGTCTTTTTTGGGATTCTTGGCCTCCTGTGCCGCAGTGGACACGGCGTCAAATCCAATGAATGCGAAAAAAACGATTGCTGCCCCCTTCAAAATCCCACCCCAGCCATGGTTGACAAAAGGCAGATAGGAATATTGGTTGCCGTTGGGCATCAAGGCGGGTGGCGCATCGGCGGGGATGACATAGGGCACGTGGTTCGCTCCTTTCATGAATTGCCAGCCGATAGCAATAAATACCAAGACAATGGATACCTTAATAACGACGATGATGCCATTAACGACTGCTGATTCCTGCATGCCTTTTATGAGTAACAAAGTGAGCATCGCCAAGATGAACAAGGCCGGAATATTGATGATGCCGTGGTGCATGACATTATGGATATCCAATGCCGACTCAAAGGGGGAATGTCGCCATTCATAGGGGATGACGCCGCCAAAAAGGTTATTTAAATATTCGCTCCAAGAAATAGAGACAGTTGCAGCTCCCAAAGCGTATTCCAACACCAACGCCCATCCGATTATCCAGGCCACCAATTCTCCCATCGTGGCGTAAGCATAGGTATAGGCACTGCCGGCGATGGGGATGATCGAAGCAAACTCAGCGTAGCAGAGTCCGGCAAACGCACAGCCCACCGCTGCCACAATAAAGGAAATCGTGACCGCTGGTCCTGCATGCTCTCCAGCAGCAGCAGCCGTACGCACAAACAGGCCCGCGCCAATTATGGCTCCGATGCCCAGCGCGATAAGACTGCCCGCCCCCAGGGTCCGTTTTAATCCCTTTTCTGAATCCGCGGCCTGCGACAACAATAGCGAAAGAGATTTCTTTCTGAATAAACTCATAAACGTTGTTTGTGGTAATATTGGGTTGGAATTCCGGCTCGTAAAATAATCAAATATTCCAAACTTACCGTTATTTCCCTATCAATTGGTTCATTTAACCGGTTGAAAGTTTTGTCAAACCAATAATTTTCGATTTTTTGCAGGATCATAGTAGCTCAATATGAAAAAGACCGGACTGACGGCGTGGATTCTGCTTGCGATGGGTGCCGGGACCGCTACTGGCTTACTGGTGCATTATCTGGCCTCTGCGGCCGGGATCGAGCGATTCACTTCTGCAGCAACCCTTGTAACAGACGTCTTCCTTCGCTTAATCAAAATGATTTTGGCCCCATTGGTCTTTTCCACCCTGGTGGTGGGTATCGCCAAATTAGGGGATGTTAAAGCGGTGGGGCGCATCGGTGGTAAAACGCTGCTGTGGTTCCTGGGAGCATCCTTCCTGTCGCTGCTCTTGGGCCTGGTGGTAATGAACCTCACCCATTTGGGCGAGCAACTGCACCTGCCGACGCCCGTTGCTTCCACTGCCTTAGCCTTGAATCCGGATGCACTCTCATTCAAGAATTTCATTACCCACGTATTCCCCAAGAGCATTTTCGAAGCCATGGCGGAAAATGAGATATTACAAATCGTAGTTTTCTCTGTGTTTTTTGGCATAGCGACTGCCGCCCTAGGGGAGAAGGGAAAGCCCCTGGTCAAGGCGTTGGATACCGTGGCCCAAGTAATCCTCAAGATGACGGGATACGTGATGAACCTGGCCCCCTTGGCCGCCTTTGCGGCGATTGCCGCCATCATGGCCGTCAAGGGGCCCAACGTCTTGGTTGCCTATGGCAAATTCATTTTCACCTTTTACTCGTCAGTATTAGGCTTGTGGCTGCTGCTGTTGGTCGCGGGTTATGCAGTCCTGGGTAAACGCGTGCTACTTTTGCTTGCCAGGATTAAGAATTCCATCTTGTTGGCCTTTAGCACCGCCAGTTCGGAGGCGGCATTTCCCGGACTAATCGATCAGTTGGAAAAATTCGGATGTCCGGACAAAATTGTGAGCTTTGTGCTGCCCTTGGGCTATTCTTTCAACCTGGATGGAAGCATGCTCTACATGACTTTTGCCTCCCTATTTATCGCTCAAGCCTACGGCGTGCCCCTCACCCTGGGGCAGCAAATATCACTACTCTTGGTCTTAATGCTTACCAGCAAAGGCATCGCGGGTGTCCCCCGAGCCGCTCTTGTGGTAATCGCAGGAACCCTGTCTTTGTTTAATATTCCGCAACAAGGCTTATTATTGCTATTGGGAATTGACCAAATCCTGGACATGGCACGTAGTGCAACCAACGTCCTTGGCAACAGCATTGCAGCGGCCGTAATCAGCCAGATGGAACAGGCGCTTGGACCGGCGCGAGAGGCTTGATATGGACGAGCGCCGCACGGACTTTTGAGATTCGGGTAACGTTAGGCAGGTCATGAACAAACCAACTACGATGATCCACTTATTGCATATTACACTGAAAGATCTGTTCCACCCGGAATTCTATATAAACAACGGTGGCCTCTGGGTGATGCTTTTCATCGTCTTTGCAGAAACCGGACTCATGATCGGTTTTTTTCTCCCGGGCGACAGTCTGCTGTTTGTAGCAGGCATCTACAGCCAAAAACTGGTGGAACGATTGATACCGGCTGGCAGCGGGAGTGATGTGGCCGATTTATTCATTTTACTTGTCCTGATCTCCTTCTGCGGCATCCTGGGTAATATTGCCGGGTATTGGTTTGGCAAGAAGAGCGGTCCTTTTCTATTTCACCGCAAGGACACCTTCTTGTTCAAAAAACGCCACCTCTACGACGCCAAGGGTTTTTATGAAAAACATGGGGGCCAAGCGATTGTTTTTGCCCGTTTTTTGCCAATCATTCGCACATTTGCCCCCATCATTGCAGGCATTGTGGAAATGGATAAGAAGAAATTTCTTTATTACAACATTATCGGATGCGTGGCCTGGGTCTTTAGTATGCTGGTGTCGGGCCACTACCTGGATAAGTTTTTTATCAATAAATTTGGCTTCGACCTCAAACAGCACTTGGAAATCATCGTCATTGCGATCGTCCTGGTCACCACCTTACCGGTCTTGTTGAGGTTGTTTTTTGGCAAACGAGCGACGCATGGGGAGGGCAAGGAACCACGTAAAAATATATAAGTGGAGCAAAAAAATCATTCGGTCTTTAATATTGCTGTGATCGTTGGCGCTCTGGGGTATTTCGTAGACATCTATGATTTGTTGTTGTTCAGTATCATTCGCGTCCCTTCCTTGCGATCCCTTGGTCTGGTAGGTGACCAGGTGGCCAAACAAGGGTTGTACATCATCAACTTGCAAATGCTGGGTCTGCTTATTGGCGGAATCATCTGGGGCGTCTTGGGTGATAAGAAAGGCAGATTGAAAGTGCTGTTTGCTTCCATCATATTATACTCCTTGGGCAATGTAGCCAACGGATTCGTACAAACGGTAAACCAATACGCCTTAGTCCGCTTTATCAGCGGTCTGGGTTTGGCGGGCGAACTTGGCGCTGGGATAACTTTGGTCAGCGAACTTCTCCCAAAGGAAAAAAGAGGGATAGGAACATCCCTGCTGGCCGGTATCGGACTGACGGGCGCGGTATTTGCCTTTTACATCAAGGAACAATTTGTCCAGGCTGACAATTCCGGCTGGCGCATTTGCTATTTTATCGGAGGTGGCCTGGGCATGCTGTTGCTGCTGCTTCGTGTAGGAGTTCTGGAATCGGGCATGTTCAAAACCGTCGCTCAAAGCCAGGTGCGGAAAGGGAATTTTCTCATGCTCTTTAACAATGCTACCCGGTTCAAAAAATACCTGAAGGCGATCTGTATCGGATTGCCCACCTGGTATGTGATCGGAATTCTCATCAGTTTTTCCGATAAGTTCGCCGATCAAATGCATATCAAGGGTTCGATTGATCCGGGCAAAGCAGTCATGTTTGCCTATGTAGCGATTTCCATAGGGGACGTAGCCGTTGGTTTTATTAGCCAGGCCCTGAAGAGTCGCAAAAAGGCGGTCCTGCTTTTTTATCTGTTGACTGGGGCAGCGATGCTTTGGTTTTTCAATCTGCAGGGTCAATCGGTATCCACCTTTTATCTGGTGGCGGCGCTGCTGGGATTTGGAACCGGTTTCTGGGCAATTTTTGTCACTATGGCCGCCGAACAGTTTGGCACCAACATCAGGGCTACGGTAGCGACGACCACGCCCAACATGGTGAGGGGGTCTCTGAACCTGGTATCGATTTTATTTGCCTCTTTGCAAGCACCCTTTGGATATCTGGCCAGTGGCTGGATAACTGGCGTAATCATCCTAGTAATTGCCGTAATTTCGCTCATTTTTACGGACGAAACCTATGGTAAAGATTTGGACTATGTCGAGCAATAATCATCCGGTGCCCCAGGGTCCATCCACTGGACCCCATGAACAAAACAACGAAGCATTAACCGTGAACCACAACGTATGAAATTTCTCATTATTCGATTTTCCTCCATAGGGGATATTGTGCTGACCACGCCTGTCGTGCGTTGTTTGAAAAAACAAATCGCCACGGCCGAAATCCACTACCTCACCAAGTCCAACTACAGCGCCATTTTGGCGTCTAATCCCTACATCACCAAATCGCATTACCTGGACAACAACCTGAAGGAATTGATGCGGGAATTGAGACGGGAGGATTTTGATTACGTCATCGATCTGCACAACAACGTACGGTCACTGAAAGTCAAAAAGGAATTGGCCAAGCCGGTACGCTCGGTAAAGAAGATAAATGTAAAAAAATGGCTCTATACCAGCTTCAAATGGAATGTGCTTCCTCGGGTCCATATTGTGGACAGGTACCTAAAGACGGTCGAAGGATTTGGGGTGCGCAACGATGGTGCGGGGCTCGATTACTTTATAGGCCAGGATGATCAAGTCAAGGAAACCGACATCCCTGCTTCACATTTGGCAGGATATATCGGCATCGTGATCGGGGCGGCGCTGAACACGAAGAAATACCCCTTTCATAAAGTAAAAGAGCTTTGTGAAATGATCAACCATCCCATTATTTTGCTGGGTGGTCTAGAAGACGCCGACGAAGGAGAGCGGATAGCAGCGGTAGATAACATCAAAATATACAACGCCTGTGGAAAATTCACCCTCAACGAATCAGCTGACCTAGTCCGCCGAGCCAAATTAATCGTAACCAACGATACCGGCCTGATGCATATTGCCACGGCATTCAAACGCCCGACCATCACGCTGTGGGGAAATACGGTACCCGAATTTGGGATGTATCCCTATTACGGGGCTAATTATCTGTCCACGCAGGAACATCCCCCTTACGATATTGTGGAGATCAAAAACTTGGGTTGCCGACCCTGCTCAAAAATTGGCTACGACAAGTGTCCTCGCGATCATTTCAAATGCATGGAATTGATCCAAAGCGGATCGGTCTTGGAACGTATCAACCAGCGTTTATACGACAAGTCTATTTGATGTGATGCCCTGTCCAAGTCCCTCCTTTAGCAAATAAATTGTAGCCGACCACTGAATCAAAACATAAGAACTGTCCGGTCCATTGGCCCTTGGTGTCAAAGAAGTTGTAAACCCCGTTGGCCGCTCGGACAAAAAAACCGTTCCACCCACAAAGGCTGTCAAAACAAAGCATCAATTGCTGCGTGGCTACCGATATATAACCAACCAATTGATCCTGCTGGTCAAAAATATACAACCCTTTCCACTGGGGGCTTTTCGGATGAAATTCATTGTGGAACATGGGGTTTAAGTCCCGGTTGATTTGCGGATTGAACTGCGCATGATTCAACGGATTTATGCTGCTGTTCAAGGTCGGATTAACATCGTCATTATGTTCTGGGTTAATATTCCAGTTGTACAATGGATTGATGTTGGAATTCTTCTCCGGATTAATTTGAGCATTGGAGTTGGGGCTGAGGTTGAAATCGCTCTTAGGATCATGGCGGCAGTCCAATACTTGGCCCATTACCACATCGACAAAAAAAATCCAGTACAGAATAGCTGACCATAGGGTTTTTTTCATCTTAACAGATTGAGGTTGCACAAATATTAGGACATCAGCAAAGTTCAGTGCGCCTTGGATCCAGTCTAAGCGACTTGAGCCAGGGGGTTGAGTAGATTATGGCAGGCAGGGGGTCTGCTAGTATTAAGAGAGAACATGGTTCAGCAAAGCCTATCGGAATAAACGCCGAGGAGATATCGGTGGACAAATCATTTAATGTGCATGCCGGTCCAATTGCCCGTCTTGTTAAAGAGGTTGTACCCAGCAGAATTGTCGAAACACAAGAACATACCCGTCCACACTCCAAGGACTGAGAAATAGTTGTACATGGCATTATTGGCCCGGACAAAATATCCGCTCCAGGTACCGCTGCGATCAAAACTAATCATCACCTGCTGGGACGCTACGGAGACGTACCCGGCAATTTCATTTTGGTTATCAAATAAATACATCCCATTCCATGTTGGATTGGCGGGCAGTAAACTCTTCATGAAGACCGGATTGAGCAGTTCGTTGACCTGGGGATTGAGCTCCTGGTTTTTCATCGGATTGATGGCAGCGTTCTGGGTGGGATTTGCCTGCTCGTTATGCAAGGGATTTATATTCCAGTTCAACGACGGATTTATCATCATTGTGCTGTCCGGATTTATTTTCGAATTAACAAAAGGATTCAGGTTCGCATCCTTCTTGGGGTCATGTCTTCTAAACACAACATAATCATAACCTTGCGCTTGAACCAGATGGGACAAAACAAGTGCAGTAAAACCGAAAAGTGCAATCTTGCGCATACAAAAAAGTCCTACGTTATGTCAATTGGACTCAAAAAAGACTTTTCGGAAGGGATACCAGACGATCTAGAGGATAGGAGTGGAAGTATCAAAAAGGATACCGATTGTGGAACTGGTGGTAAATGTACAAAACTTACCGGTTAGTTCAAGGCTTCGGCTAACACGCCGGTTCGAGAATCCGAGTGAGAAGAGAATCCGAGTGAGAAAGTGAATCCGAGCAGATGTTAAAGGGTTTTCAACACATCATTCATCGATCGGACGGCCTCGGCACTCTTGGCAAAGAGGGCTTGTTCATCCTTAGTGAGGCCGAAATCAATGATCTTTTCCCATCCATTTTTGCCAATCACGACGGGAACGCCTAGGCAGATATCTTTTTGACCGTATTCTCCATCCAGTGCCACACAACAGGTGAACAATTTCTTTTCATCCCGCACGATAGCTTCTACCAATGCAGCTCCGGCTGCACCGGGTGCGTACCAGGCCGATGTGCCTATGAGTTTGGTGAGTGTTGCGCCTCCAATCATGGTGTCGGCTACCACCTGTTTTTGTTTTTCCTCACTGAGTAGCTTGCTGACAGGAACACTGTTCCAGGTGGCCAGTCGGATAAGGGGAATCATCGTCGTGTCTCCGTGCCCACCAACCACGACGGCATTGAGGTCTGCTGGGCTGCACCCCAGATGCTGGCTAAGCTGATATCTAAACCGTGCACTGTCGAGTGCACCTCCCATGCCAATGATCCTGTTCTTGGGCAGACCCGTGGCAGTGAGCGCCAGATAGGTCATCGTATCCATGGGATTGCTGATGATAATTAAGATGGCTTCGGGCGAATACTTGAGGATGTTATCGGTAACCCCCCGGACAATACCCGCATTGGTGCCGATCAACTCCTCCCTGGTCATTCCCGGTTTTCGAGGAAGCCCTGAGGTAACGATAACCACTTCGGAGCCGGCCGTCTTTGCGTAGTCGTTCGTACTGCCCGTGATCTTGGTGTCAAAACCTAGCAAGGCCGAGGTTTGCATCATATCTTGGGCTTTGCCTTCCGCTAATCCTTCTTTAATATCCAGCAAAACCAATTCCGTGGCAAGTTCTCTTCTGGCAATATTATCGGCACAAGTAGCGCCAACTGCGCCCGCGCCCACAACCGTTATTTTCATCTGATGTCTTTTTGGTGAATCAATCTAACATGATGCCTATTAGTCGGCAGAAAAACAAAGATAAATGAGGTGCGCCAACAAATCAAAGACATTTAAACTTTCTGCGCCCGAGCCATCACTTGCCGAGCGCCCAGATCGTGCCCTTCACCTACTTCGACGCAGCGGCGGACAAAAGTGGGATCGTAGGGGAATCAATCCTTGGATTTGGAATCGAAGGCCGTCAAGATGGTAGATACTTTCTGGTTTCCTTCGAAGGTAGTGATGAGGTTGCCTTTTTTGTCGTATAAGGCCAGATAAGGCAAATTACTCATCTTATAAAAAGGAGGAAGCGTATAACTTTCATCCCTACCCATGATGATGTTGGAATGATCAGCAATCCGGTAGAATTCGTAAAACGACTTCATAACCGCAAACGGTTGGTAGGTGGCCATTACAATTTCGATTCCTTGGAATTTATCAATGTCCGCTAGGATGTCTTCGGTCTGGTGCTTGCAATGGATGCAGTCAGGGCTGAAAAACATGATCATGGTCCGGTAGTTACGCTTGATATTATCCTTGGTCAGCCAAGTGGTACTATCCACTCCAAGCAACCGGAAAGGCGGCACCGTAGGAAACCTCAAATAGGCCGCCTGCGTGGGCGCAGTGACAGGATTTTGTTGGGCGCGCAGCGCGGTGCAGCCCAGGATTAGACAACAAAAGAACAAACTTCTTTTCATGGGGATATTTTTCCAAAATTAAGGCTAAAAAAAATTGCATTTCTACGAATTGTTCGTAGATTTACGAAAATTTCGTAGACTCATGGACAGACTCAGCACTCCCGAGGAAGACGCCTTGCAGGCACTCTGGAAAATAGGCCAGGGCAGCGTAAAAATGATTTTGGATATCTTGGATCCTCCCCACCCGCCCTATACAACGCTAGCATCCACCCTAAAAAACCTGGAGCGGAAGGGCTACCTAAGCAGCTCCCTTGTCGGCAATACCTATTTATTTCGACCCATGGTAACGGAAGAAGAATACAAAAAAAAATTTATGAGCGGCTTCGTAAAAGAGTATTTTGAAAATTCGTATAAAGAGCTGGTGAATTTTTTTGTTGCCCATAAAAAATTGGGGACAAAAGAGCTCAAGGAGATCATCGACTCGATCGAAGAGGAAACAGCTCATGTGCCCAGCAACCGGGCTAAGAAAGGATGAGCATACTCTTCAGCGCTGATTTCAACTACCAGGCATGTCTGTGTTTTTGTTATATATATTTAAATTGTCTGTCGTCCTAGTTGCCGTCTAATGTGTTTTATTTCCTATTGCTGCGGCGCCTCACTTTCTTTAGCTGGAATCGATGGTATTTGGTTCTTAATTTGCTACTGGCTTTAGCGATTCCTTTGGTGAACGTCGAGCCTATTAAGGACGTCCACGCCCTCGGTCCCCTGCAAGCCATGGGGGCATTGCCAAGCTTGCAAAACATCAGGTCCGTAGCGCCGGGAGTCTTTGCACCGTCTTCGAACCCCCGTGGCTTGGATTACCAATTTATCCTGACCATGCTGGTCGTGGCAGGATCCGCCCTGATGGGTCTTCGCTTGATCATCAGGTTTCGATCCTTAAGAAAAATGACTAAAAGGGCGGAAGTAATGACCAGCTCCGAAGTCACGATTTATCACTTGGAGGAAAGCTTTATTCCCTTTTCCTTCGCCTCATCTATTTACGTAAATAAAAACCTTTACTCCGAACAGGAGCTGCGCCAGATCATTTTGCATGAGTATATCCACGTCAAACAAAAACACACGGTGGATATTATAGTGGGTGAATGTCTCTGCGTCCTCAATTGGTATAACCCGTTTGCCTGGATGATTCGCCTCGCCATTCGACAAAATCTGGAGTTTATTGCAGATGATTGGGTTTTAAAAACAGGACTACAGAGAAAAGAGTACCAATATCATTTGCTAAAAGTCACTCGTGGCGGTCCTCAACTCGGGGTGACCAATGGCTTCAACTTAACTTCCTTAAAGAAACGCATTGTCATGATGAATCGATTGCGCAGCACACCTCTAGGCCTGATCAGGTTCCTTTTCATATTGCCTGTCTGTGCCATGCTCCTGCTGGCATCTCGCAGTCGACACATGCAAAAAACGATACCCGAGACAACCACAGGTTTCCTAATCACTGCCGGTATGGCAGTAGACGAACAAACGCAATTGCCGCTATCGGATGTCAGGGTGTTGGAAACAAAAAGCGGGGTAGAGGTAAAAACGGATGCGCATGGTTTTTATAAATTCAAGCTTCCCACCGACCCACGGCTTGGCGAGATGACCCTGGAATTAACCAAGATCGGCTACGTTAAAAAGGAAAAGATTGTCTCCCTGCCTTACTCCGGGAAGCTGTCCAGCTCCGTGGTAGAGATTTTGGCCATGAAACACGAGGGGCAAATGGAACATCCTGAAGCCGGACCCAAATTTGGAATAGGGGACAACGAACACCGAAATTTGCCCGATCCGAGTTACCAAGATGTGTTTGCCCTCTACACTTCGGCCATCTCGATTGTAAGGGGCATGAATGATTGGGTGCTCTTTACGCAAAAACATCCGGAGGTGCAACTATTTTACTTCACGGAAGACAAGAAAAGGCGAATTGTGTTCTATAAGAATGGAGCGATTGAAAAATATGGATACACCGAAGGCCCATCCTTGCAGGACATGGAAATCAAATTCGGTCCCTTACCGAACGCAATGGTAACGACCGATCGTCCATTACCCCTAGCCTATCTTGCTCAGTGGAAACAAATATCCGAAAATGCACAAAGACTATTCCATAGCGCCAATCCCAACGCCAGGCAAATCATATTTCCGGGCGACAGCAGGGTGATTGTGGTGACTTGGGGCGGCGATATTCAGATTTATGATATGGATAATTCCGCCTCCAAAGAAAGGCCTGCTTTTGAGCAACTGTACGGTTCACTTCCCGATTGTGTTCCCTCGGCCGCCACTGGGCAAAATCCCAAGTCTCATCCCTCTACTGCAACTGCAGTCCAATCGTCGACCGCCTTTGGCCTACCGGGCCTGCCTGCCGATACGGCCCTCGATTTCTCGATTGGATCGAGCCACTTCAGGTGGAAAAAAAGGCCCTTGATACTCCTGGATGGAAAACCGTTACCCCGCACTGGCAATCTAGAAGCCGAATTACGAGAGGCATTAAAAAATGATACGATCCAAATGATACAAACGCTGTTTGCGGATGAGACCGCCAAAAAACTATATGGCGACCAAAGTCTAGATGCGATCGAAATAATTCAAACCAAAAAATTTGATCGCATGCAGCTCATGCACCAAACTAATCCCTAAATGACCGGCTGGTTGTCTCGAATTATTTTCGGGACTGTCCTCCACATACATAGGAATTCGGTGACTGTGGAATTATTGCTCAGAATCTAGCGCAGCACCATGTAGCTAGCTAGCCTAGTTTTGGAACCTGAAATTGCGTCGATACATTGGCAACTGGGGCAGAAAAGAATTGAAGCATATTTTACTACTCTCGCAGCCATCTGTCTATCATTTGTGTCAAAGTCCTTAAAGAATTGAATCTGAATCGAATGATCGTGTCTTCCAGGCTAAAGCCTGGCATGGCAACAGCTCGATCCAAAAAGCGTGGCCCTGATTCCTTTGTGCAGAAAATCAGTTAAATTTAGGCACCTATTTCTAATCAATACCTACACGCCATGCAACTAGAAGAGGTTCGCTCTTTTATTATGCAAAAATTGGAAAAGGAATTGCCCCCCTACCTCAGCTACCACAATGCCAAGCACACAGAAGATGTTTTACTACATGCCGAGGAGCTAGCGAACTCCGAAAACATTACTACCGAGGATCGGTCTGTACTACTTAGTGCAGCCGTCATGCACGATGTGGGTTTTCTGGAAACCTATGCGGACCATGAAGAAGCATCTTGCCGCTTGGCCGAGCAGATCCTGCCACAGTTTGATTATACTCAGGCCGAAATCCGACAGATTTGTTCCATCATTATGGCTACCCGGGTGCCGCAGAATGCCAAGAGCAAATTGGCGGAAATCCTCTGCGACGCCGACTTATATTACCTGGGCACGGACGCTTACAAGCCGGTGGCCGAGACTCTATATAGTGAACTCCATGCCTTGGGCAGGGTAAAAAATCGTCAAGATTGGATTGGGCAGCAAATCAAATTTTTGCATGGACATCATTATTTGACGCCTTCGGCCAAAACGAAACTTTCTTTTGTCAAGAGTCAGAATCTGCGCTCTTTGCAGCAGGAAAATTTGTCTCTCAAGTCACTCACTGGCCACCCGGATTTCCACGCTAGCGATTTGATCCTGATTATCGTAGGGGTCTTGACTGCGGGATTTTCCCTCAACGGCTTTCTGGTACCCAATAAATTTTTCGATGGTGGCATTACTGGCATTTCCTTGCTTTTGAGCGAAATCTACAAATTACCGCTGGCCGTCGTGATTGTGCTGGCAAACCTGCCCTTTGTGATCATGGGTATGTTTACCATCAATAAGCGATTTGCCTTCAAAACGCTATTTTGTATTGGCCTGTTGGGGGTCGCCCTTTATTGGGTGCCCTATTCACCCATCACCAGCGATAATTTGCTCGTGTCCATTTTTGGCGGGTTTTTCCTTGGTCTTGGTATCGGCTTAACTATGCG
Source organism: uncultured Chitinophagaceae bacterium (assembly GCA_963742225.1). Taxonomy (GTDB): domain Bacteria; phylum Bacteroidota; class Bacteroidia; order Chitinophagales; family Chitinophagaceae; genus Puia. Next base: position 453,202 of record CAVULD010000001.1, read on the forward strand.
GGCGGGTTGCGCAGTCGACGGCATTGAAGTGCTGGCCTTGTACACTTGGAGACGAACCAGTTTTACCATAAGTGAGATCATTCTGGCCTTAAACATCATTATATTCAGTGTGGCTGCGGCTCGCCATGGCGTTCCCACCGCCCTATATTCCATGATCACCTATTATACCGCGACGAAGACCATCGACTACGTCGTGGAGGGCATAGAAGCTTATATGGGGGTCACGATCATTTCGGGGCACAGTGAACTCATTAAAAGCCGGCTTGTCAACGAACTGGGCCGGGGTATTACCATTTACAAAGGCCAGCGGGGCTATTTGCCCGGCCGATTTGAAGTCTATAGTGATTGTGACATAATTTTTACCGTCATATCCCGGCTTGAACTGCGAAAACTGAATAATTTGGTCAACGAAATAGATCCCAATGCTTTTGTCTTTGCCAATGTCATCAAAGAGGCTTCAGGAGGAATCATTAAGCGCAGGCACATCAGATAGCATGTGGAGGTATTCTAGGCGAATCGATCGTTCTACCGCTCAGCGAGGTGCACGCTTAGCGGAGATAAAATTTTCTAGTACTAAAACAACGCCATGAAAATACTGGTAGTAGATGATGAGGCAGACATCAAGTTACTTTTTGAGCAGCGCTTTAGAAAAGAGATTAAGAGTCAGGAAATGACTTTTGTCTTTGCCAATTCCGGAGAGCAGGCAATTGCCTACCTCAATGAGCATGTCCATGAAGCCGTGTTGATTCTCTCCGATATCAACATGCCCGGCATGAGTGGTCTGGAACTACTAGCCAGAATCAAACAACAATTCGCATCTCCTCCCCCTGTTGTCATGATGATCACCGCTTATGGAGATGCAGAAAACTATAGACAGGCTGTAGAGCTAGGCGCCGACGATTTTTTAACCAAACCGTTGGACTTTGCCCTACTGAAAGCTAAGCTTAAAATAACCTGATCGGATAGTTAGGGCAACGATAACCTAAGATGACAATATCATAAGATTCTTTGGTGGCCACAGCTTGAGTGTTTTTCGTGGGCAATTTGCATTAGACCGGGTAGTCGGCCCAAGTTCCAGGCTTGGCTATGAGGGGATTGCACCTAGGGTAAATAGCACCGAAAGCCTTTAACAGGTTACCCCTGGCCAGATCATCTCTTTAAAAAAAAATTATAGAGTGCTGCAACAGCAAGGAAGTAATACCCTTTCAGCTGGAAACAAAAGCCCAACCCGTCAGCGTTCATGAAGCACTAAGTTATCCTCGCTTGGCCCCCGCCAAACGAGCGGAACCAGCATGTCCCATAACAATGGCCGACACGCGATCGGTCACTTTACAGTTAAGGATTCTTGCTGCTCAATCTCCGTACTTAGTAAGGTTTCAGCTTCCCGGATCCAAGGGAGCACCGATGACTCTTGGATTTTCCAATGGCCTTCCCGTAGCTGCATCGTGAAGGAAAATCGATTCCCTCGTTCATCGCTAACATCAATGCTGTATTCTGTAGCTGTGAGCGTGGATCGCTTCCGGAAATTAAACTCCTTGAGCTGCGCTCCGCTTTTGATTTGCCTGGAGAATTGGATATTTTTAGGAACAACCATGGATTCAATTTTGTGTCGTTATGGCCGTCAAATGAAGTTTGTTCCAACCCAAATGGAATGGGCCTGTAGAAAAAATCTGGAGGCAATCGTCTGTGCAAGAAGCTTCGTCTATTTCGAGCGGCCGAGGTAGTTGGGCTTCCAAGCTATCAGCAGCCACCTGGAAAGAAACGAAGGTATAACCGCATGACCCGAAGATCACGCAAGAATGGCTTCTATTTGTTGTTGAATTTCTCCAAGAAGCGCCGAGTCTGTCCGCACAAAATGTCGCTCTTCCTGCCAAGGCATTTTCACTGCCCGATAATGGCCTTCTTCATCTGGCTCGAAGAATACCTCCGCGTCATCAACAAGGACCCTGAATTTGTGGGTATAGCCCTGGAGGATCAGATTGGCTGTCAATTGCCTCTCTTTACCATTATGGTTTATCGATAGTATGAATTCTTCCGTCATAGGGTATGCTGAGATTAATACCGTTTCCGGTCCTTGTTGTAGCCGCCTTTATTAAATCCCCCTTTTCTCTTGTCCGGACCGAATCCTCCACTCCTGGCACCACCGCCGCCACCAGCATTGGGCTTCCTGTCTTCTGCGATTTTCACCGACAGGCTTCTTCCCTCGAGTTGTCCACCATCTAAGCGCTGAATAGCCGTTTTCGCCTCCGTATCATCGCTCATTTCTACGAATCCAAATCCGCGACTTTTCTGGGTCTCCCTATCCATGATCACGCGAGCTGAACTTACAGCTCCATAAGCTTCGAATATTTCTTTTAATTCCTGGTCGTCCATATCAAAAGGAAGGCCTGCTACGAAAATGTTCATGATATTACAATTTCTTTCAAAGGTACTTAAGTCCTCATTCAAAATGTGGGATATTGCGGAATGTTCTATTCAATTATTCGATGAATTTTTTGTTAACTGGTAATGAGCTGCTGCTCAATGTGCCTACAAGGCTTTGAGAAGCCAAGACAGAAGGAGCTAAATCCACCACATTTTGGTTCATTCTTTGCGAGATTGGTCCTGATTTCCCCCATCCTGCACCGTTTGTAATCATATTTGACCTAAAACCAGGATATTTTGCCCTTTGTCGTAGATAAACGGGATGGCGGAAAGGAACCGGTAACCTGTGCCCAATGGACAGGTCAATGGGTCAGATCGCTGGGATAAGCTAGTTTTGGTCTGTCCAGATCCCTATCCACATAGCGCAGGATAATTATTGAGTCGCCATTTAATTTTACTTGGTATATTAGTACGAATTAAACCACCAAGTGTTCATGGGTCTTTCCTCCTTACTGGTTCTTATCTTATCGGGCATTCTGTTTTCGGCTGGCGGGATCGCTGTGGCAAAGATCCTGGTCAAGGGAACCAAAAATCCGCAAAAAGGGCAGCCCTACGAATGTGGTGTCCCCACCCAGGGTAGTCCTTGGCGGCAGCTCCATGTTGGATATTACCTCTTTGCGCTCATTTTCCTAATTTTTGACGTCGAATTAATCTTTCTGTATCCTTGGGCTGTTGTAGTAAAGAAGACCGGCTTATCCGCGCTGGCAGAGATTGTGGTTTTTCTATTTATTCTTTTTATGGGGTTTCTTTATGCCCACAAAAAGGGGGCTTTGAAATGGATCTAAACGAACAACATGCCAATCGACCTACTTTCCCTGGCGAGGTGCACCACACACCAGGAGGTGGTATACTTCTTAGCAAACTTGATGAAGTGATCAATTGGGCTCGCTCCAATTCGCTGTGGCCCCTAGTTTTTGGGACCAGCTGCTGCGCCATTGAAATGATGTCGACGGCCTCGGCTAAATACGACTGGTCCCGCTTTGGGTTTGAGGTCGCTCGTGCAACTCCCCGACAAGCGGATGTGATTATCATTGCCGGGACCATTGTCAATAAAATGGCTCCTGTCCTGAAAAGATTATATGACCAGATGGCGGATCCAAAATATGTAGTCGCCATGGGGGCATGTGCCACTAGTGGGGGCCCTTTTTTCTATAACACCTACTCGGTGGTAAAAGGAGCCGATCACGTAATTCCGGTCGACGTATATATTGCAGGCTGCCCGCCCAGGCCGGAAGCGCTGATCCATGCGCTGCTTACCCTGCAAGAAAAAATCAGAAATGGTACCACCCGGGAACAGATCAAAATCGGCAACCTTGGTTAAAAAAATGAATTTGCCGGAGGCTGGTCTCAGGTCGATCCAATAACGAGCGCGGGCGCCGACCGAGAGCAGATTCTTGGATCTGTAATTCCTATAGACATTGCAAACTATGGACAACGAATCATTGAAGCAACGACTGTCCCTGATGCTGCCATCAGGGGCATTCGAAGAAGGGGCGCAATGGCTTACCCTGACCATTAGCCCCACGCAGTTCAAGGCTCTAGCCACCCAACTTCGCCAAGAGCCGGACCTGGATTTCGACTTTTTGTTCTGCGTGACCGCCCTAGATTGGAAGACCCATCTGACCATGGTGTATCACCTGACCTCCACCCGCCACCGCCATCCTGGTGGTAAAAGCGTTGCTCGAAAGAACCGCCCGGAAATCACAGACCGTTTCGGATATTTGGCGGACAGCAGAATTTCACGAACGAGAAGCATACGATTTTTTTGGTGTGAAGATTTCTTGATCATCCTGACCTGCGCAGACTTTTTTTGACGGACGATTGGCAAGGCTGGCCTTTGCGCAAGGACTATGAAGACCCAGTCAATATGATAAAACTTTAGAGATGGGAATTTAAATATGTAATCAGAGGCGAACTGGCAACTAGGACATGGAGATTGCAGCGATCCCTTGCATCAGGGCACAGCAAAACCGGCCATATGATTGAAGAAGTAGGCACAACACCGGAAGGCGATTTGGTAATTAATGTGGGGCCGCAGCACCCATCGACCCACGGGGTTTTGCATTTGGTCATCACGCTCAACGGGGAAACAATCAAGAATGTCGAGCCGCACCTCGGGTATATCCACCGCTCGATCGAAAAGATGTGCGAAAGCCTTTCCTACCGGCAATTTATTTATGTCACTAGCCGAATGGATTATCTTTCTTCCCACATCAATAACCACGGTTGCGCCTTATGCGTTGAAAAGGGGCTGCAAATTGAAGTGCCAGCCCGCGCAAAAGTGATTCGGGTATTGATGGATGAACTTACCCGCCTCGCCTCCCACCAGCTCTGGTGGGGTGCGATGGCCATGGATGTCGGTGCTCTGACCCCCTTTTTTCACGCCTTCCGGGAAAGGGAAACTATAAACGACATTATGGAAGAAACATGTGGGGCGCGTTTGACGATGAATTATATGGTCCCCGGAGGGGTTATGGCCGACCTCCACCCGAATTTTGTGCACAGGGTAAAAAATTTTATTCGCTGTTTAAATCCAAAATTGACGAATATGATGAACTGGTGACGGGCAACGTAATTTTTCAAACCCGCATGAAGGGTATTGGATACCTTTCCAAACAGGACGCCATTTCCTACGGCTGCACTGGCCCAACTGCCCGAGGCAGCGGAGTGAGTTGCGACATCCGAAAACTGTATCCCTACGAAGTATATGGTCAACTGGCGTTTAGGGAAGTAATGGAGACCGCCGGGGACTGTTTTGCAAGTTATCTGGTCCGTTTGCAGGAAATGCGCGAGTCAGTATCCATCTTGGAGCAGCTTTTGGACAATATCCCCGAGGGGGAATTTCAGGCCAAGACCAAGGCCGTGCTGAAACTTCCCAAGGGAGAGTTCTATTCAAGAATTGAAACGGCGCGCGGTGAGTTTGGTGTATATATCGTCAGCGAGGGCGGGACAACCCCATACCGGATAAAATTCCGGTCGCCGGGATTTTCCAACCTTTCGGCGCTAAACCATATGGCCAGGGGCCAGAAGATCGGAGACTTGGTGGCCATCATGGGCACACTGGACCTAGTAATCCCGGATATAGATCGCTGAGTAGTCAACTGATCTTACTGGTGTCCTGCGGCGGCCAGCCAAAAACGAAGAAATTGAACCTGAACAATATGTTTAGTCTGGAACACATGACCCGGGCGATCCATGGATGGCTACTTGGCAATTTTAGCCCGAGGGTGGCTTTGTCGGTGGAATTGCTCCTCGTAGGATTGTCCGCGGTCGCGCTTTTTGCGGTGCTGGGTTTGGTTCTCGTGTTTATGGAGAGAAAAGTTTCCGCGTATATGCAAATCCGCCAAGGCCCCAACCGGGTGGGTCCGGGAGGGACTTTGCAGACGCTGGCCGACACCCTCAAGCTAACGCTTAAAGAAGGCTTGACTCCCGATGGGGCAGACAAGTTCTTATTCAATCTGGCCCCCTTCCTGGTCATCGTCGTTTCGATGCTCATCCTGGCCCCCATTGCCTTTGCCCACGGCATCCAGATTTGGGATATCAACATCGGTGTCTTATATATCTCCGCTATTTCTTCGATGTCCGTGATTGGCATTTTGATGGCAGGCTGGGCAAGTAATAACAAATATTCCCTTGTTGGGTGCGATGCGCAGTGGTGCGCAGATTGTCAGTTACGAATTGTCGGCTGGTCTTTCGGCCTTGTCAATAGTAGTCTTCACGGGTAGCCTGCGGATTTCCGACATCGTGGCGTCCCAGCAGACGGGTTGGTGGATATTTAGAGGGCATATTCCCGCCGTTATTGCCTTTATTATTTTTATTATTGCGGTGACGGCAGAAACCAATCGGGCGCCTTTTGACCTGGCGGAGGCAGAATCGGAACTTACGGCTGGATTCCATACAGAATATTCCGGGATGAAGTTTGCCCTTTTTTTCCTTGCCGAATACGTAAACATATTTATTCTGTGTGCAATTGGAGCTACGCTTTTTTTCGGAGGATGGATGCCGCTGCATATCGGAAACTGGACAGGATTTAATCATCTTATGGACTATATCCCTTCCTCGCTGTGGTTCTTAGCAAAGACATTTGGCCTGATATTTCTGATCATGTGGTTTCGTTGGACTTTTCCCCGGCTACGCATCGATCAGTTGCTAACCTTGGAATGGAAATATCTGCTGCCGATCAGCATGGTCAACTTGCTATTGGTTACCTTGGTTGCTGTAGAAGGCTGGTATTTTTGACCTGCTGGCCCAGATGGCGTCAGCAGTCGCTGGATATGGCTGGGTTGGAATTAACGCAGTTAAATCAATATAGCGCTCATGTTCGTAAAGGATTATATCTCTGAGGTGTTCAAGGCTGCAACTTCCTTGCTGAAAGGGATGAAGCTTACCGGCTATTATTTTACCCACCGCAGCCAGATCATTACCCAGGATTACCCAGAGAATCGAGACCGATTAAATCTTCCCGAGCGCTTTCGCGGGGAGGTAGTCATGACCCATGACGAACACAACGAACACGCGTGCACCGGTTGCACAGCCTGTGAACTTGCTTGCCCCAATGGCACCATCAAGATCATCACCAAGTTTGATGTTACCGCAGATGGCAAGAAGAAAAAGGCTTTAGATGTGTTCATCTACCACCTGGAGCTTTGTACCATGTGTAACCTGTGCATTCAAGCCTGTCCGACGGATGCGATCCGGATGGCGCAAAACTTTGAGCACAGTGTGGATGACCGCAGCAAACTAACCAAGAAACTCAATCTACCGGGATCCAAAATCAGGGAGGGTGTGGAATGATCAGTGGGCAGGTCATTTCCTTTTACGTATTATCCGCCTTTATTTTGGTAGCAGGTCTGCTGTCGGTCACTTCTCGGAAGATATTCCGCTCGGCGATTTGGCTGCTGTTCGCGCTGGTCGGCATTGCAGGGTTATTCTTCTGGATGGAAATGGAGTTCATTGCCGCCGTACAGATCATCGTATACGTGGGCGGAATCGTGGTGCTGATCATCTTTTCGATTTTTCTGACCCAGCAAACGGGCCAGGACCTGGCCAAGCCCTTGCGCCATAGGGCCATCCTGGCTATCCTGGCCAGTGTCTTTGGCCTGGCCTTGTTCTATTCTCTCATCCAGCCCCATCATTTCAGCCCCTCGTCTGCTAAAGCATGGAGCCTATCGGTGAGCGATATCGGCGACCGGCTGCTCAGCACGTCCGCTGGTGGGTACGCATTGCCTTTAGAGGTAGTAAGTATTCTGCTGCTGGCGGCCATGATCGGTTGCATTATCATAGCTATGAAAATCAAATCAATAAATAATTAACCCGTGAATACGCAGAGCATCAACAGCAAACCTCGGACCGATAATTGTTCACCCAAGACGTGCGTATGACCCAGATTCCCCTCGCCCATATCCTATTTGTGAGCACAGCCTTGTTCTTCATTGGCATGTATGGATTGCTCACTCGGCGAAATTTGATCACCCTTCTCATGGCCATTGAGCTGATCCTCAACAGTGTCAACATCAATTTTGTGGCATTCAATAAATACTTGTTTCCCGACCAGCTAGGTGGTATTTTCTTTACCCTGTTTATTATCACCATCGCGGCCGCGGAGGCCGCCGTGGCCATCGCCATAATTATCAATCTGTACAGAAGCCATCATTCGATCGATGTCGAGGATGCAGGTGACATGAAATACTAGTTCACGCAGGCCACGCCCTGCGCAAATTAACGGGTTAATTAACTGCTATGAGTCATTATGGGTATGTCGGTTGGATCTTATTAATGCCCCTGGGCGTTTTTGCCCTGCTGGGTCTATGGGGCAGAAAATACTTGGGCAGGATCGCCGGCGTACTCGCCAGCGGGGTTCTGCTGATGACTACGATATTATCCTTTTACGCAGCCTATCAGTATTTCCTGACCGATGGACGCCTGGCTGGCATCTACCAGCCCATCCTCGTATATAAACAAGTGTGGCTTTCTTTTTCGGCCCATTTATCCATCGATATCGGTATCGCCTTGGACCCGATTTCCGTGTTGATGCTCTTGGTGATCAACTTCGTTTCGCTTATGGTGCATCTATTCAGTCTGGGTTACATGAAAGGGGAAGAGAGGTTTGCTACCTATTACGCTTTTCTGGCCCTTTTTACCTTTTCTATGCTCGGACTGGTGGTCTCGGTCAACATTTTTCAGATGTATATTTTCTGGGAGTTGGTGGGTATTTCCTCCTACCTGCTGATCGGGTTTTATTTTGACCGACCGGCAGCGGTGGCGGCTTCTAAAAAAGCGTTTATTGTGACTCGGTTTGCTGATCTGGGATTTCTCATTGGTATTCTGATCCTGGCTTTTCAAGCCGACACACTGGACTTTGCCGCCCTGATTCAACGACTAGGCGACACCCATTCGCCCGAGTGGATCAGTACAGCAGGCGCTTCCTTTCTGGGTGTGTCCGTGTTGAGCTGGGGATTGGTCCTGGTATTCAGTGGAGGAGCCGGAAAATCGGCCATGTTTCCACTGCACATCTGGTTACCCGATGCCATGGAAGGTCCAACGCCGGTGTCTGCTCTCATTCACGCAGCTACCATGGTGGTGGCAGGAGTCTTTTTGGTCGCGAGGTTATTTCCGATTTTCGTAACCGATCCAGCTGTGCAGCAGCTTGTCGCCTATGTCGGCGGCGTCTCCGCTTTGCTGGCAGCGATCTGCGCCTGCGCGCAGTCGGATATTAAGCGCGTGCTGGCCTTTTCCACCATTTCCCAAATAGGATTCATGATGCTTGCCTTAGGTGTATCAGGAAAATCCGGGGAAGACAGCCTGGGTTATACGGCCGCCATGTTCCACCTGTTCACGCACGCATGCTTTAAATCCTTGCTGTTTCTTTGCGCCGGGGCCATTATCCACGTGGTGCATAGTAACGACATGCGGGACATGGGTGGCCTGGCCAAAAAGCTGCCCTTCACCCATATCTGTTTTTTGATAGGTTGCCTGGCCATCGCGGGGTTTCCCGGCTTCTCGGGGTTTTTCAGCAAAGAGGAAATCCTGTTGGCTGTCTTTGCCAGCCATAAGCTGCTCTATGGCTTGGCGATGTTTACCACAGCCCTGACTGCCTTTTACATGTTCCGATTGTATTTTTCGGTGTTTTTTAATCAGCCTGCCCGCAGCTTGCAGACCGACTTGACTTCGGGGTTCGGTGCTTCGCATCCAAATCCTAAGCAACCCCTTTCTATGAGTTTCCCCCTCTTGGTCTTGGCTCTTTGCGCTGCCGTGGTTGGGTTTATTCCATTTGGCCATTTTGTTTCTGCCGATGGCAAATCCCTAGCCAGCAGCCCGGACTGGGCTTTTTCTGCTTGGCCAGTCGGCCTGTCCCTGGCGGCCATCTGGGTGGCCGGGGCCCTGTACTTTAGATCGAGTGACCGGCCTGCTAAAGTGGCTGCGATGTTCGGATCGGTTTACCAGCTGGCCGTGCAGAGGTTTTATTTCGACCAATTGTACCTATTCGTCACAAAAAAAATTATGTTCAATCTCGTTGGCCGGACGGCAGCTTGGTTTGATCAACATATCGTCGATGGCCTGATGAACTTGCTGGCCCGGGCAACCGGGAAGCTGTCGAAGTTGATCAGGGGGTTTCAATCCGGAAAATTGCAAGATTATGCCTGGTTCTTTTTTGCGGGAGTTGCCGGGTTGACAATGCTGTTCATTTATTTGTGGAAATAAGCTTGGACCTAGGCCAAAAGCGGCTGCTTTGAAATTTGTACATTACCCATCACAGTTAAGATAACCTGATGAATCTATCATTTCTTTTTTTGCTGCCCCTGCTCACCTGCTTAGTTATCCTTGGCTGCAAGACCTTGAAAAGCATTCGCCGCGTAGCTTTTGTGGGCGCCGTGCTCCAACTGATAATGGCGCTCAATTACCTCCGCTTGTATGAGGACCAAAGAGCCAGCGGCAATACCGATCCGATGCTGCTGGTCTTCAACGCGACTTGGTTTGCCCCCCTACACATCCATATGCATCTTGGTGTGGATGGTATATCCCTGGCCATGATATTGTTGACTGCTTTGGTGGTACTGGCAGGCATACTGGTATCCTGGAACATGACAGTTCGCTCGAAGGAATATTTCTTATTGCTGCTGTTGCTCAGCCTGGGCGCCTACGGCTTTTTCATCTCGCTGGATTTGTTTACCCTGTTTTTTTTCCTGGAGATAGCCGTGATTCCCAAATTTTTGCTGATATCGATCTGGGGAAGTGGTAAGAAAGAATACAGCGCCATGAAGCTCGCCTTGATGCTGATGGGCGGATCGGCGCTGGTATTTGTCGGTCTAATGGGTATCTATTTTCACGCCGATTCTGGACTGGCGGGTTCGAATATCGGCAGTTTCGATTTGCAAGCCATAGCCCAGCAACATCTGCCCTTCGGTACACAAAAACTATTTTTTCCCTTCTTATTTACTGGGTTTGGCGTGTTCGGCGCGCTTTTCCCTTTTCATACCTGGGTACCCGATGGGCATTCCTCAGCGCCGACAGCGGCTTCCATGTTTTTGGCTGGCATTTCCATGAAGCTAGGCGGGTATGGTTGCCTGCGGGTGGCTACCTATTTGATGCCGGATGCGGCCCAGGCATACAGTTGGATCATTATTTTGTTGGCTACCATCGCCATCATTTATGGGGCCTTTGCTACCATGATGCAGCAGGATCTTAAATACATTAACGCGTATTCGTCGGTAAGTCATTGTGGTTTTGTATTGCTCGGTATCGGGATGCTAACCCGCACCTCGATCACCGGAGCAGTATTGCAGATGGTTTCCCACGGCTTGATGACGGCCCTATTCTTTGCCACCATCGGAATGATTTATAGTCGGACCCATACCCGGATGGTCAAGCAACTGGGAGGCCTGCTGAAAGTCATGCCGTTTATCTCAACTGTCTTTGTGATTGCGGGGCTTTGTTCTCTAGGACTGCCAGGATTCAGCGGCTTCGTCGCGGAAGTAACGGTGTTCATGGGATCCTGGCAAAATCCGGATGGGTGGTACCGGCTGGCCACCATCTTGGCCTGCGCGTCGATTGTGGTTACGGCAGTATATATCCTGCGTGCGATTGGCCAGACTGTGATGGGACCGTTTGCCGAACCAGGATTCAGTAGCCTGGACGACGCCCATTGGAATGAAAGACTGGCTTCGGCCATACTGGTCATGGGTATCGTACTCATTGGCATTGCACCTTTCAGCCTGACCAATTTGATTTCGCCCGCGACTGACTTGATTTTTCAGCATCTGCAAAACGCCATATCATTAAAATGAACCCAGGTTTATGTTGAGCGATCTAGTGACATTTATGCGGGCCGAGCTGTCGATTGCCTTGGTTCTGTTCCTGCTCGTGTTTATAAAAGTTGGAACAGGCCGATGGCCAAAACGAAAAATTCTGCTCTTGGTCAACCTCCTGCTGGCGGCCAATTTTGCCTCCGGTTTCTTTTTCCATGCGGAAGGCACCTTATTTGGTGGCATGTTTGAAACGACGCATCTGATCGGGTTGGAAAAAAATATTCTGAATGGAGGTGTTCTGCTGATTTCGCTGCAGGCCTATAGCTGGCTTGCTGTCCACCAGCACGCCGAAGAATTCTATATCCTGCTATTGTCCACCCTACTGGGGATGTTCTTCATGATCTCCGCCGGCAACCTGCTGATGTTTTATCTAGCTCTGGAGCTGTCCACAATTCCCTTAGCCGCACTTGCCAATTTTGACCTCGAAAAAAGAGCCTCTTCGGAAGCCGCGCTGAAATTCATTATCTCCTCGGCCTTCTCCTCGGGCCTGCTGCTGTTTGGGATTTCCTTGATGTATGGCACGACGGGGACCTTCGACCTGGCGGGCATTTCCCGACAGCTCGATGGCAGCCCCCTGCAGTTACTGGCGTTTATTTTGCTGCTTACCGGCTTTGCGTTCAAAATTTCGGTGGTGCCTTTTCATCTTTGGACTGCCGATGTATATGAGGGCTCGCCGGTCGCAGTAACTGCCTACTTGTCGGTCATTTCCAAGGGAGCCATGTTGTTTGTCCTGATTCCCATCCTGTATACCGTGTTCAAACCGATATCGGACAGTTGGTACCGAATCCTGTTTCTGCTGTCCATCCTGACCATGGTGATTGGTAATTTATTCGCCATCCGGCAGCAAAATATGAAGCGGCTTCTTGCCTTTTCCTCCATTGCCCAAGTGGGATTCATCCTGGTTGGCCTGAGCGGCAGTTCACAAATAGGAAGCGCCTCGGTCGTCTATTTTGTTCTAGCCTACCTGCTGTCTAACCTGGGAGCTTTTGGCGTAGTGGGCGTAATTGCCACGCTGGCGGGCAAAGAAACTATTGGGACCTATAAAGGCTTATATCGAAACAACCCCATGCTGGCCTGGGCATTGGCCATTTCTCTTTTTTCCCTCGCGGGCATACCACCTACCGTGGGTTTTTTTGGTAAATTCTTCCTGCTGATGGCGGGAGCTGGAAAAGCCAACTACACACTGGTTACCATCGCTGCGTTAAACATGATTGTGTCTTTGTATTATTACCTGCGAGTGGTCCAAGCGATTTTTGCGGATAACGCGGAAGATCCCATGGAGAAGTTATCCTTGCCCTGGCTTCCCAAAATAGGCATCCTCCTGTGCGTCATAGCCATTCTGGTGACTGGTTTGGCGGCTCCGGTTTATGAATATATTTATTCTTTGAGCACCACGTTTTAATTTGCGCTTTTATGGCCATCAATCAGAACCATTTGGCAGAGGAACTCAACGGCATCAAATGCGCCATTGTGGAGAAGAATGTGGGGATCGGCCGGGCTGAATTCCTCAGGCGCATACTCGAGTTCAATCGGTTTCAGGTATTGGTCATGGCGAGCCCGCCACCCAAAACCCCACCTCCGGTACCCGCTGCCCCGACTGGCCCCAGCGCTGGCGCGCCTGCTGTAGAGGTCCCGCCGCAGCCGGCCCCAGAGACCTTCACGGTTGGCGTTACGGACCTCATGTTCAATCCCATAAATGCCATTTTCGGAAGACTTTTAAGAACGCCTTCGGGCCATGTGGTAACCCTGGCCTATTGGCAACAGCAGGACAGGGAAGCGCACGATGAAATTCCCTATTTTGATCAGCAACAGGAAGCTAAGTAGAATCCGCGTGATTGACCTATCTGCACAGCATGGCCTGGGTGGTTAGAGCCACACCCAAGTCTTGGTCATTCCTGCACGCTGCCCACTATTTGAAATAGGATTCGGGAATCGATCGCCACAAGTCATGGGATAAATGACCCGTAAGCAATTCGTAGACCAGATAAATGGGCCAGAAAATATAATGCAGGATGAGCAGCAAAATCGAATGGTTGTAATACCAACTTACCATCAGGGCATAAATTCCTAAAAGAAAATACCCAATGCTCCCGGTTCTGCTATTCATTTTTTCGGGTTTAGTTTTCCCGTACCTGAAGGTAATGCTTATTTTACGACTCGGCCACGGGGGCATTTGGCGAAGGCTGAAGGGTTTGGTTAGATTAGTCTTTTCGGTAGGCAAGCTGTCGCGCTGTCATGTTTTCGATGACATGGCGCTGAATCAGATCGGTCGTTTGCTCCATGCTAAATTTGACCAGGACTTCAGGGACTTTCAATGTCAGGAAGGGATCCCGGGCATCGCCTGGCAGATTTTTTAGGTCCAGTAAGGCCTGAGCCATATTGGCATGGCCGTGGCTGCGATCCACTTCAATATGCACCTTGGCCTGCGCAATGATGATTTCAGCTTTTTTGTATTTGTAGTGTTTCTCCAAATTAACTGGGAGACCCTTATGTTTAAGTGCAAAATAGAGCTGGAGTGTCTCTTTGGTCGTGTGAAATATTTTCCCGATAAACCAAATCTGACAATCCTCGCAAAGAGGAAATTTGTACTTTTTTATCGAGAAATTATAGGTGGCTTGTTCAATTCGGGAATTGCATTGACAGCACATCAGGTCGCTAGGAGGTTCAATCACGGATTGGGGTTTGACAGCATATAACGGTTAGGGAGGCACTTTATTATAGGGAAAATGGCAAAAAAATGTCGCCACGCCAGCGACGAGAAGCAATTTTAACGAACTTTGGCCTCCTGTTTTCAAAACCCATTTTGGAATATGAAAAAGAAGATATTTAAGTCCGTCGACAAATACATCGCAAAATTGTTTGTGCCTAAGGACCCCGCCCTAGAGCAAGTGGAGCAGTCCATCGAAAAGGCAGATATGCCGCAGATCAGCATCTCGGCGGCCCAGGGGAAATTCCTGTTGGTTTTGGCCAAGCTTTGTCAAGCCAAGAAAATACTGGAACTAGGCACACTGGGAGGATACAGTACCATCTGGTTGGCCCGAGCTTTGCCCGCTGAAGGCAAACTCATTACCTTAGAACTGGAGCAGGCCCACGCCGAAGTGGCGCAAAAAAATATCGACCATGCGGGACTCTCGTCTGTCGTAGATATTCGGGTGGGAAAAGCACTGGATTTGCTCCCGGAAATCGAAAAGCAAGGCGCAGGCCCCTTTGACATGATTTTTATTGATGCAGATAAGCCCCCTTACGCAGAATATTTCCAATGGGCCCTGCGTTTGTCCAGACCCGGCACACTAATCGTGGCAGACAATGTCGTACGGAAAGGTGCCGTGCTGGATGACGAAAGTTCCGACCAGGCGGTAAAAGGTGCGCAGCGATTTAACAATCAGCTGGCACAAAACCAGGCCGTAACAGCTACCATAATCCAAACCATTGGTGTAAAAGGCCATGATGGCATGGCTCTCGCCGTAGTGAATTGATTCCCTCCCAATTGGTCAACTCCAGCGACCCCATCTCTCTACCCTCGGCGGTAAAGTCGCCCGCGGGTATAGCTGGCAATCACTGCTGGGTCGGCATTTGAGACCCCCCTATCGATCCTCGGCCAACCAGGCAATTTTCCCTAATTCCAGACTCCTTGCAGGCCAAAGACTTGCAAAAAAAGGCAAAAAAGGCCTCCACCAATAGCATAAACAACCTTGGAATTCGTTTTTAAGGGTAGCTATTTTTAACCCAAAATCAGTACTATGAAACGCCTGTTTATCATCCTGTTTTCCGGATTTCTTTTGTGCTCCAGTCTGCCCACGATGGCCCAAAGTCTCAACAAATTAATTAGTGTAGGATTTGGATTTGAAGGAGGCGTTCCCGTAGGGAACACCGCCAGTGTCTATAATTTTGCCGGCGGCATTACGGGTCGCTTTGCCCTGCGCGCAGGTCATGGATTCGCCACCTTTACGGCCGGAGGGATCGCATTTATTCCCCAACAACTGTCCGGGCAAAACCAGAACAATGCCGTTCAGATCCCCGTCAAAGTAGGCTACAAATACATCATCCTAAGGCACCTGTTTGTAATGGGAGAGGTAGGTTACTCCTCCTTCCGATACTATTACGAAGGATCAGACAACAACCTGCTGGTTAATAGGACCGGTGGATTTACCTACGCTCCCACAGTCGGCGTACAATTCCGGGTGCTGGAGCTTTCAGCGAGGTATGAAACCATTCAGCTCAATTCGGGCAATGTTTCCTATGTGGGCTTTCGGATGGGATTCAATTTTTAGTTGGCGCCTAGTAGATCAAAAAATAATTCACCTTTTGGCTTCTTGCCACTTGTTACCGGGAACCTCGTTCCCGGTTTTTTTTGTTTCGACCGGGAGGTATCGGCCGCCGCCTCCATACATTCTGAGTAGTCCTCCAGGTTAACTTATTATTTTATTGTTAAGTTTCCTTAATACATTGGGGCAACCATCCAACTAAAACAATGCCATCCGTATATTGCGCTAGCGATTACGCAACATTTTCCAAGACCCGTTGTCTGTTGTTGAATGATTCGCAATCATTTTCTAGGCATGAAAAAACATGGCCACTCGCATGGCTATTGATGTCGTTTCGGGTCCTGGCCCAACACCCCACGGTAAACAATACTATCAAGGGAACTGTCGTTGAAACGAGCAAACTGAATTTTAGCCTGAATGCCCAACTCGCTCATCTTTGGTTGACGGGTACTTACAACGGACAATTTTACCAAAACGACGGTACGCAAGGAAATGTAAATGCCTTTTTCAAGTATGCTTTTGCTAGCGATCTGAGCCTGAATCTCAGCTATGGTTATTTTACTGGCAACATTTTTTTTTGTAAGGAAGATCCAGCGATTTTATGTTTACTTCAGTCAACGTCCTTAAAGATCATTTCCATAAGCAGACTACCGTGTCCCTCACGGTCTACAATCCATTTACCAAATTCAACAATTGTTGGAGCGATACCAAGACCCCCGATTTTGCGCAATCCACGTTCAACCAATATTACTGCCGCCAAATCAGGCTTGCCGTCAATTAAAAATTTGGTCACTTGAACGGAGAACTCAAAACCAACCACCCGCGTATTGAAAATGAAGATGTGCCAAGCGTGAAGAGTACGGAAAATCAGCGAGTGGAATCTGCTCTGGTTTCCTATTTTTGATCCCCTTGGACCCTTCCAAACCATAAAGTAAAAACCTCCTGGACAAACGCCAGGAGGTTTTTTGTAAAGAAATGAGCTTGGGTATAGCTTAGTAAGGCAGAATAATCGGATAGGTTCTTCCTAACGGGCCGGTCCAAATAACTTCCAAGTAATAGTTACCCGTACCTGGACAAGTGGTTGGATTTCCGGAGGCATCCAATCCATAGGTTATGGTAGATGTCAGACTATCGCTGCGATATATAATGTTCGATCCTGAAGTCAACCTGAAGTTACAGGACTGTTGAATTACTTTGGGAGTAGAGATGACAGAGATAAAGCTAATGCCAAATCTGTTTACGCCCCATTCAGCCACGTTTTCGTAACCACCCTGCGTGGCGTTACCCGTAGTGGTGATGATGTACCCATTGTTATAGGTAAATACACGCTGTTTAGCTACCTGCCAAACGCGGGTTGCGGAGTCGCTGAACAATACGGAGAGACTATCGCTAACTGTATGGGTAATGCTGCCCCCGGCAGTAATGAGGCTAATCAAACTACCACCGCTGACATTGGTGATGGTCTTGGTTCCATTGAGGGTGATCGACTTGCCGTCAATCTGACGGGTAATCACCAGGTTTTGGATGCTAATCGTGGCTACGGCGCCTTGGTTTTCGAAGTAGGTTCCATTAGGAATCGATACAACGACCGTTCCCGTGCGGGTCCGATTACCCCAGCAATTGGTGCCATTATAGGTGATTGTAGCCGTTTTCGGGTTATCCACGGTGTCTATTACTACCGTAGCGTCACAGATCAAGCTATCGTTGGTGATCGTCACGACATTGCCCATTTTAACACCGCTAACTGCCACCCCGCCCGATTGGAGCGAGCTGTGGACAGCACTTCCATTGACACCGTAGGTGCTGCTCAATGCGGTCACTGCGTCGTTGGAAACATTGTCACTTTCATTGGTGACCATGGTTTGGTCATCGGCTGAGGTAGAGAGGTTCGAGTTGTCGGCAGAGGTGCCCGAATTGTTGGAACTGCTCTTGCTGCAAGCAAAAAAAAGTCCCGTGAATGCAACCGCAACAATTGCAATACGGATAGGATTCATAGTTTTCATGATTGTTTTGTGGTTTTGTGAATAGGATGATTTTTACTTCAGCTTAAAACGTAGCCAGGGTGCATTTAGTATCCGCTAACCAGCTGTTAACAACCCAGTTAACAAAAAAGTAATTTCCCCCAGGGGGTGGTTAAAATTGTGATTATCAGTGCCCTAAACAAAACGCATCCCACAATTGCGGGGCCCATCGATACCCAGCGGAGCCTTGATGTAACAGGTCAGCTCCTATCTCGCCGGGCTGGGGGTCTATGCATTTTTTTGATCCAGGCAAATTCGGATATTATTTTTGCATCAAATTCCGCGTATATGACAGAAAAAGAACCAACCACCCTGGATATGATCCGGGTCGTCTTCATTTACCGGGGAAAGCAATACCAAGCTGATTTCTTGAACGAGAACCCCGAACTGCACAGCCGCTTTCCAGCTCAAGCGGCAATAGACAGGAATTTCGCCGAACTGAAAAAAAGGCAATTAGCGGGAACCATCGAAGTCTGGCAACATATGATCCTGGTTAAGGATGAAGACCGCAATGTGCTTTGGCAGGACGTACTGGTCTAAGCGGACCTCCAGCCGGTTAAAAGCCGACTCCCTTGGTCTTGGTTTTGATTCGGCACAGGAGCATGTTGGCCGTGATATACAAGACCGAGCCGTCATCACCCCAGGCACAATTGGCCGTTTGTTGGGTCGTCTCGATGCGGCCGAGTAATTTGCCCGATGGAGATATGACTAGGATACCTCCCGGCCCAGTGGTGAATAGATTTCCATGCTTATCTACCTTCATGCCATCGGGAGCACCTTTGAGTCCCTGCTTAACCATGGATGTCGCGTCGAAAAACAGATGGCCTGGCCCAATACTTCCATCCGCATTTACCGGAAAGGCCATGATGATGGCGCGATCGGGATCGGATTGGCCTACATACAGGATCTTCTCATCGGGAGAAAAAGCCAATCCGTTGGGAAGCATGTTGTCGATGAGTAGGGAGACGCGACCGTCCGGGGAGATTCGGTAGACCCCACAGATAGCTGTTTCTCGTGAACTATCTTTTTCCCGGTTAGGTAATCCATAATAAGGATCGGTAAAATAATAGTCCCCACTGGATCGCTGGATGATATCGTTTGGGCTATTGAATCGTTTTCCCAAATAGCGATCCGCCAGGGTAAATTTTCCCCCCTGGCGCATGGGCATGACCGTCACCCTGCGGTCTCCGTGCTCACAGGCGACCAGTTGTCCGGTGGAATTAATGATCAACCCGTTGCTGCCGGGTTCTTGGCTATAGGGTAATTTTCCGGTATATCCCGAAGGCTTTAAGAACTCGGAGATGCCTTCTCCTTCCTTCCATTTAAAAATTGTGTTACGCGGGATGTCGGAGAACAGCAGAAAGCCACCGGCCTTGACCCATACAGGCCCTTCGGACCATCGAAAACTATCAGCCAAGATTTCAATTTTGGCATCCCTGTCCACCAGATCCGTAAACTCAGGATCAAGCGCAACTACCTGGCCGATGGTTTTAGTCTGCCCATGGGCGAGACCGCAAAAGAAGCAAAGGACATAGACAAGCAGATTTTTCATATTGCTGGCTGTTGATTACATGGGATGACCCGGAGCCCGGCCCAACGGCCGGCGGCAGGAAAGGTCCGAGGGCAGGATTCTTAGGCATCTGGACCCCCGACCAAGGCGCAAATCCAAAACACCCAAATCGAGGGGCTATTTTCGCTGCAAGACATAGTACGGGGTGGTCTCCTTGCGGCGGGTCGCAGGGTTAAGAAACGAAAGCGAAAGGCCGGTGACATGGAAATTCTCGCCCTGGTAAATAACCCGAAATAGATCTTTATTCAGAGAATCCATGCCCTGCTGAGAGGTAAGGACATAATCGAGGTGGTTCAATGAGTCCGGATTCGTTACATGCACAAAAAAATGGTTACTGTAAAAGTGCATGCTTCGTTCTTCGTCTGTCTTGTACACAAAAAAATGGTCCATATCCAGATGTTGTGCTTGGATCCAGCGGCTCACTGGGACACTCATTTGGTACTCTAAAAGTGGTCGATAAAAACCAAGGTCGACAAAAACATTAATAAAAAGAATGGCCGATACGCCCAGCACCAATAATCGCGGCAGGGGCAACGATCCTTTTACCAGGATCAAGACCAAAAAAAGCAGCGACCCCAGCGCTGCAGCGATCAGCACTTTGTTAACCGGGGGGAACGGCACAATAAGCAGCACAAAGACCGCCAGAGCCATCAGGCCAAACAAGCCAGCATGAAACTTGAACATGCGCATTTCCCATTTCCTTGACACCTCGCAGTAGCATAGATCGTGGACCACTCGGCCCGCGATAATGGCAACCAGGGGAAAAACGACGTAGATGTAGTGGGGCAGCTGAAAGCGGCTTACCCCCAGGGCGCAATAGGTGACCAAAAATCCACCCATGCTAATCCATTCCTGGGCCGGTGTTATCCTAAACCGATCCCGAATCAGGTTGCTGACACCCCGTAGCAAACCCCAGATGAAAAAAACGATCCACGGCAAAAAGCCCCAGAGCATATTTTCAAAAAGAAAGAAGAACGAATCGTTTTCGTGCCAGGTACTCTCACCGGTTATCCTGCCAAAGCTCTGGGTCCAGTAGAAAAATCTTAGGCCCGAAGTTCCACGCTGGCCATACAAGACTTTTTCGGGATGCAGATCGTATTGGCGATACAGACCCACGCTCATAGGTATTAATAAGACGCCAATGACAAGCGCCATGACAAGGTATTCCCAGCGCAAGAGCTGTTTCCACGCACGCTGTAGCAGAAGGTGAGGAACAAATGCAAATACCGGCACCATCAGCGCTATCGGTCCTTTGGTCATCATGCCACCGCCAATGGCTAGGCTGGCCATCAACAAATGGACCCAGCGGCCGCTTTTGTACCAGCTTGATAGTTGCCAGATGCCAAGAACAACCCAGCCCATCAGCATGGTATCTGTCCGTACATCATGGGTAATCAAAAACATTGCTTGGCAACTGGCTAGAACTAAAGCGCAAACCAGGGAAACGCGTTCGCTATAATACAACAAAGCCAGCCGGTAGGTACTATAAATGGACAAGATAGCAAACAAGAAAGAAGGCAAGCGATAGGCCCAATCGTGAAGGCCAAATACATACATACTCAAAGCACTTAACCAAAAGAGCATGGGCGGCTTATCCAGGTAATCCTTACCGCGGTCAAAGAGTTCCAAAAAATGCTTGTGCAGCAACATTTCCCGGCTGATGTTGGCGTATTGGGCAGCATCTATCTCCATTAGCGGAATGGTCCATCCAACCAGATATGCCAGGATGCATGCAAAAATTAATAACAGCAGAGCTTTTTTTTCTTTTTCCTCAAACTCGGGGAGCATGGGCGGGTGGTTTGGCCATTTTGGTACAACGATCGGCAAAATAATCAATTAATTAGTAGAAAAACTGCCTTCACCTGCACAAAATAAATCGCCATCCTGGGAACAGGATGGCGTCTAACTACTGATTGCCACAAAAAAAATAGGTAGGAGAAATTGCCCATGAACCCTCAGCTCGCCAACGCAGAGTCGTCATTGGTTGGTGACAACTGGCGCTGAGGTATGCTAGTCTTCGTCCTGTTCTTCAAACTGGAAGAGTTCATCCGTCTCTTCCAATTTTTCTTCCTCTTGAAAAAGAGCCTCAAATGCTCGGGCTGTAGGCGCATTGAGCTCCTCAATTAACCGGTGTATCGTTTCATCCTTCAGCCTGAAATAATCTTGAGGAGCGGGAAGGTAGCTGCGCAATAGGACGGCGTGCTGCGTCTGAAGAATGACCGAAACCAGCTCGATTGGCGATCCTGGTTCGGACAATATAAGCGTGTAGGTATCTGATTTCAAATCCCGGAAGCTGGGCATAACGAACAATTTGCCTGCAATTTCCACCCACAATGTTACCTGAAAGTAAATTTACTTTGACCAACAGGTTATACTTTTTTGGCCTCTCTAACCTAGCATTGCACAGGGTCAACCGCTCCATTTTCCCAGACATGGAAGCATCAACTGGAGGATATGCCACGAATCTTGGCGATTTTTTAATAGCTTAGTTGCAACAATACTAACTATGCAATCATCCCCGTTGCCGCTGTCCAAACGCCCGGTGGACATCGCCGTAATCGTTTTCTTCGCCATCAATCTGTTTTTTATTACCTATATCGTTGACCTGGAACAACTGGTCATCCCCAACGCCGAGCATTTTACCTATCCGGTCTGGCCACCGGCAAAAATGATCGATTTGATACACTGGTATGGGCGGACCTTCGACCCGGTGCTGATGGCCAGGCCCGCGTGGTGGCGTGCGACTATCTGGATTGACGCGCTCTTCTTTGGTCCCTTCTACGTGTTAGCCATTTATGCCTTTGCCAAGGGACTCAAGT
Organism: uncultured Chitinophagaceae bacterium; assembly: GCA_963742225.1. Taxonomy (GTDB): domain Bacteria; phylum Bacteroidota; class Bacteroidia; order Chitinophagales; family Chitinophagaceae; genus Puia. Next base: position 475,606 of record CAVULD010000001.1, read on the forward strand.
GGATCCGATTCGGCAGCATCGTCTGGGCATCGGTGATGTTAACCAATGTGAGCATTATCTTATTCGAGGAATCACTAGGTGAGTATCCATCACCCGACCTAGCTCGAGTCTGGCTGGCCAACGCAGCCTGGATTATTTTCCCGGTGCTCGTGCTTTACCGCATGTGGAAATCCACCGACCCCTTTGCGGGTGATCCCCCAAAAAAAAGTTAGCAAGCCAGACATGATGACACCTAAAGAAAAACACGGCCCGGTAGCTCTGATCGCGGGCGCATCTGAAGGTCTAGGTGCGGCCTACGCCCACGCACTATCGGCACGAGGATGGAATCTGGTTCTGGTGGCCAGGCGAATGGGGCCTTTAGGCACCCTAGCGCTGGACCTATCGGCCCGCTACCAGATAAGAGTCCAAACTATTGCCTGCGACCTGGGAAAAGACGACGCGGCGGAGCGGATTTACCAGGACCTCGAAAACAAATCGGTCGGTTGCTTGGTGTACAACGCAGCCGCATCCCATATCGGGCCTTTTTTAAACCATTCCGTTTCGGACCATCTCTACCTGGCGCAGGTAAACATGCTGACGCCTTTAAAAATGATTCACCTATTTGCTCCCTCTATGCTCGAGGCGAAAAAAGGGTCCATTATCCTGATGTCATCCCTGGCTGGATTCCAGGGATCAGGATACCTGTCCAGTTATGGGGCAAGCAAAGCCTTCAACCGTGTCCTGGCCGAAAGCCTGTGGTATGAGTGGAAAAAAAAGGGGGTCGATGTAATTGCCTGCTGCGCCGGAGCTACTGCGACCCCCAATTATCTGCGGACCAATCCATCGAAGACCTCCTGGTTCGCTCCCAAGCCCCAGACCCCTGCGCGCGTGGTAGAGGCCTGCTTGGAACGCTTGGGTAAAAGCCCCTCTTTTGTCAGCGGTCGGGCCAATCGAGTGGTAAGTTTTTTGATGCAAGGGGTGTTTTCCAGAAAGATGGCGATCAACTTGATGGGCGATACCACCCAAAAAATGTACAACATTAAGGATTGAGAGCCGGCCCCCGGGCACAGGCTTTGGCGGGATTGTGTCAGGTGTATTAACGCAAAGGAAATGCACCTTAAGGTGCATTCCTTGCGTTTGTTTCAGCGAAACAAGGGCTAGGGGTATAGGGGTACGGATCAGCTGGCGGGCCAGCTTTAGGGTACTTATCGTTCTGCAGGAATCGGAATCGTTACCAGTTGCGGACTGCGCGCTGGGGTATCGGATTTCAGCAGCCAGCTAAAAAACTGTTGGTACTTAGTGGATGGCATGCGGCTAACGGCTTTTGCATTAGCACTCTCAAAGTAATCGGCACTATGAATGATAACCTTGATAGCAACGGCCTGCTGCTTGTCCAATCTATGCTTTACATGGGCCAGCGTATCGCAATCGGATGGCACGGCCTGTGCATCACAAACCATACAGGCAGTTCCCGTTATTTTGAGAAAGAATCCTTTCCCTTTGCGAAAGAAATCAAGTTTGGCAGGAAAGGCACTATCGCTTTCGTCCAGGTGCTGCGCAGGTCTGGGAATAACAAACCAAATATGCCCCTCTTCATCTACTTCAGCTGCCGTGACCACATGGGTAGGAATGTTTAATAAGGTACCAGGCTCGGGAAAGAAGAGCGCACTTTGGAGCTCTTGCACTTTTTGCTGCAGGAATTGGATTGGCAAATTTGTTATCATAGTTTCGGCATTTTCACCAAGAGGTCCAACCTCTATACCAAAACCACTCCTGTTGATTATTAGGAATTTATACCGGCAACCAACGGCCTGCAAGTCCTAATATGGGACTAGTTTTCCAATCCTGATTTTTGCAAAAACTTACCCACATTTGCTATGAAAATTGATAAAAAATACAGAATTCCAGCCGGTCATCAGCGTTGTTTTCCAGGCCGGGGTGATGGGCATTGACCTTCCAGCCATGCAGTTGGCGCGGTGGATCTTTTCTAGGCTAAGAGTGCCTCTATTGGCCCTGTATAATCCGGGATATATCCCAGAACATTGGGATAGGAACTAAACTCCTGAGGCTGGTGCATCGTCGTAACTACAACGCAGCGCATCCCAGCGCGCAAGGCTGATTCGACACCCTTGGGAGCATCTTCAAACACGATACAAGAGGTAGGAGCAATACCCAACAAAGCTGCCGCCTTCAGATAGGTTTCGGGATCGGGCTTGCTGTGCCGTACATCGTCTGCGCTCACGATCGCCTGAAAATAGTGGCGTATATGGAGCCTGTCCAAGACAAAATCAATATTGAAGGGGATAGCCGCCGATCCGATAGCCATCTGTACTCCCTGATGGCGCGATCTTTCCAACCACGCGGCCAACCCAGGAATTAAGGTGAGGTGCGGCGCAAAGGCCAGCTGGTAGAGTTTTTCTTTTTCCAGGGAGATCCAGTCTTTTTGCCCTTGGTTAAAATGATCCGCTCCAAAGATCCGGTCAATCACTTCCGAATTTTTTCCATACATCTGCCCCTTAACCTGGTCCCGAGTGAGCTTTGCACCCAACGTATCGGTCAAGATTTGCTGCCAGGCATCAACGTGGAACGCCATATCATTGATCATAGTTCCATTGAGGTCAAATAAATAGGCGCTGGCGGATGGCGGCATGGACAAATGGTTTAGGCGTAGTAGGGAGTATGCTATCGGAAATGACCTACAGGGACTTGTAACCGAGTATGCATAGTGTATAATATAGGTGCGAACAGTTGGTTGGACTAGTGAGGGACCACCGATTTAGCGGGGGGAAAAGGTCGCAGTTAATCAATCAATTTATTTCTCATGCCATACATAATCAATCCCGCAATCGTTTTTGCGCCAACCTTGGTTTTCATATTCTGGCGTATCGTCTCGATGGTTCGGGGGCTGAGAAAAACTTCTTTGGATATCTCCTCAGTGGTTTTATCCTGGGCCAACAAGCGCAGGATGCGCACCTCTTTCTCGGAAAACTTGATGGGATCCGGGTAGAATTGCCGAACCTGCCTTTTGGTTTGCAATTTGGATAATACGGCTTTATTGACCAGGTCATTGAAATAGAAATCATCGTTCATACAGGCCAGGATGGCCTGGTATATTTCATCCGGGTCCGTAGTCTTGGTCAGGTAGGCATTGGCCCCCATTTCCATCATTTTGGAGATCATTTCCTGGTCGTCGTACATCGTGAGCACGATTATCTTGACTTCTTCATATTCTTTACGCAGTATGCCGATGGCGTTGATGCCGTCGACTTCCGGCATCCGGATATCCATAAGCAAGACGTCAGGGACCTTAATTTTCATCTTATGGACTAGGTCTTTCCCATCTTCGGCTTCCCAGAGTATTTTAAGGTATTCCTTGTTCTTAAGTGCCATCTTAATGCCATCCCTGAAAATTTTGTGGTCATCGGCAATGGCCACCTTGATTACTAATTCAGCACGCATACCGGAGGTTTGTAGAATTAAGGGTTATAGATTTGTGTTGGTTTTTATTTACTTTTTATTGCCCCGACTTGCCCACCCGACCCGCGCTGGTTAGCCTTTAAAAGGCTTCCAGGAACCCCTATTTTCTACTCCATCCCCGTCGAAAATACGCAATACTACGCTAGGGATTTTACTACGACTCGAGTAATTACCGAATATGTTAAAATGAGCAGATCTGCTCTTGTGAGGTTAATGCCCATGATCTATTTTTGATTTCAGAAGTTGATTGGTAGGATCGAAACCTCACAACCATCCAATGTCCATCTACCGTCCAGTAAAAGATTTCAATATCCGTGAAAGCCAAGCAGTAAAATCCAATATCAGTCAACTTCTTCTTTTTTTCTTTTCGTAGCCTTGTCCTCCCAAAAAATCCGGTTCGTCTCTAACGCATTAAATAACAATTTAATTGCGGCTGTAGTCGACCAATTTTCATCGCCGGCCACCGCGGCCTAGCCGCCACCAGCGACGCGCTCGAGGTCCCGTTTTTAGAATCCAAAGCCGTCCGCATACCTTATCCACAAAGCCGAAAAAATGTGCATATCTCACTAAGTTAAGTACTTTTCCTAGGAATCTTACCCCCCTACATTCCGTAAAAATACTAATTACGGTTAGAAAAACTACGTTATTTTTGCTGCGATAATTTCGATGAAAACCTTCGTAAATCCACGAATGGCCTGATGTACAGGCAATTTAAAGCAATTTAGTTGATTCTGAGGCAGTTGCTAAACTATTTTTTTAAGGAGTTATTTACAGGACAAAATTTACTTGTTAAGCCTCTTAAAATTACTAGTATGAGCCAAACCAAATTGACTACTCTGCATTATGCTGAAGTGGGTGGACCCATCAGCCTCGAATTAGGCACCAAAATGGTGAAAGATTTTCAAGATAAATATCCCGCTCAACAAGGATGTTTTGGCATTGGAAAAAATATCATCGCTGAGATTCTTTCCCAACCAGGATGCGAAGGCATCAAATTTTATAGCGCCATGGACGCCCAAGGAAAAGAAACCCTGGTGTACGTAGGTGTTGATGTCAAAGGCAATGCGTTAATGGAATACTCCATCGTAGGGGTTGAAGGCAAGCTCAGAAAAGTGGAAGCCATCATCGGAGACCAGACTGATCCTCCTACGGGTCCGTGGTGGTAAGAGGCGAAGTTGGATCTCGAAAGGGATTCGCGATGCGTCGAAATAAGACTGAAATATCTAAACTATCTCGTCTTTTTTATATATATTTGGTTATAGTATATATAAATGAGGACTGATCAATTATTAAGTTTATTTTCCCCCATACTGCCCATCGTATTTTTTTTTCTTTTCAAACCAAAAAAGGACAAAAAAGTATTATGGGTAGTTTTTTTTTACGTGGTCTTCCTGCTCTCCCAGGATTTATTTGTTTTGGTGATTAAACTAAATCACATTCAACTCGGCTCAGGTCCCGGGTTTTTTTTTAGCTTTTTTGATTTCGTTTTCGTGTCTTCCATTTTATATCTCCTGTTTGCCAACCGGATCACCAAGACTGTTTTAGCCGTCACCTCCGTCGTTTTTTTGGTGGGTATCGTGTTGCTCCATTTCCTTGGAAATGAAGAATCGAATTCGGCGGTAGACCCCATCGAATTGGTTTTGATTTTGCCGTTTTGCATTATCTACCTGTTCGAACAACTCAATCGACCCGATCAGCTGAATCTGTATTCTTCCTCCGGCTTTTGGATCATCCTCGGATTTTTTATTTTTATTTCCGGCACCCTGTTTTTGCATATTTATCGAATTTTTGACGCCGATGAGGCCAAAAGGTGGTGGCCCATCAACAACGTATGCAACATCATTTACAACAGCTTATTGGCCCTTGCTTTTTATATCAATTACCATAACGCAAAATCCAAAAATCCTCCAAGAAAAAGACAATTAGCCTAGAGCCTGGAGAACTCAACATAAAACAACCCTAACCCCTGAAGAAATTGACATGGTCCTATTACAAGTATTGAACCCTGATAATGGTATTCCTATGGTGCTTTTTTTCGGCACCATTGGAATGCTCGCCCTAACCATCGGCCTGATTGTTTTCGTCAGTTTCCACCAGCGCAAAGTCATCAAGTACCAGCAACAGTTGCAGCGCCTGGAACAAGACCAGCAGAAGACCCTGCTCAATGCATCGATTCGACTGCAGGAAGAAGAAAGGCAACGCATAGCCGCTGACCTGCACGATGATGCAGGCCCCTTGCTCGCCACCGCCAGGCTCTACCTCAATGAAAACTTTGTCAACCTAGATAAAAACACCCAGCTGCAGAGTATCTACAACGCCAAACAAATCATCGACGACACCATCCAGCTTATCCGCAATATTTCGCACAGCCTGATGCCGCCGACCTTGAAAAATTTCGGACTGGAATCTGCCGTCAACGACCTGTTTCAGAAAATCAGCGGATCGGGCAGCATGAATGCCAGCTGTCGATTCCACGATTACCGCGAAAGGCTCAAAGTGGAAAACGAACTCATCATTTTCCGCGTGATCCAGGAACTGGTCAACAACATCCTAAAACACAGCAACGCCAGCTTCATTCATCTGACGCAGAACACCAGCGGCAACAAATTCTTCATTCGGATTCACCACGACGGTCGCGGCCTTACTCAGGCCGATTACGAGAAATTGAATAAAAGCAACGTCGGACTGGGACTGAAAAATATCCAAAGCCGGCTCAAAGTGCTGCAGGGTAGGATATTCTTTGAAAAAGACGTCTCGCAAACCTATTATAAAGTGACGGTTGAAATGTTGCGCGAAGAGGAAGACCACAGGGAACAAGAACAGAATTAATGTGTAACTTTAGTCGTCTTCATCATACAATAACCTATGGGAGTAATCAAAGTGGCGATTGCCGACGACCACAAAATTTTCCGAAAAGGGGTGATCCTTTCCTTGCGACCCTACAACAACATCAAGTTTGTCCAGGAAGCAGAGAATGGCCAAGAATTGCTTGACGGCCTGGCGGCTTCCCAACCTGACGTGATCTTAATGGACCTTCGCATGCCACTCAAAGACGGGATCGAAACCACAAAAGTAATTGCCAAACTCTACCCGCAAATTCACATCATCGCGCTGACTATGTATGAAGATGAGCGTTTTGTAAGTCACATGATGGAGATCGGTGCCAACGGGTATTTATTGAAAAGTGCGGATCCCTCGGAGATCAAGAGAGCCATTGTAGAGGTGAGCACCAAAGGATATTACTTAAACAATTTTGTAAACCGGATACTGCTAAAAAAATCGCATTCCCGCACCAAGGTCATCCCCAATTTAAATGCAGAGCTCACCTTGAGCGAACGAGAGAGGGAAGTGGTCAAATACATATGCATGGAATTTACCGCGCAGGAAATAGCGCAGAAACTCGACGTGAGTCCAAGAACCGTGGAGGCCATTAAGGACCGACTGATGGAACGTTTCGGCGCAAAGAATACCGCCGGGCTTGTATTCTTTGCCGTCAAAAATAACTTGATCGACTAACCCTGCTGGTCCATCACCCGTGTCACAGCCTGTGCAGCATCCGGGTGGCCCTTAACCAACTGCCGTATGTTCAAAACCGGTAATGATTTTATCGATCTGCTTACTCTTTGTACAGGGGTTTTTTTTCCCCTTGTGCCGGTGGTCATCATTCTGGTGCGCAAGAGTTACACCCGGGACACCCAAGCCTTCTTGATGATTTTTTGTCTACTCAATTTTGTTCGCGGCCTGCTGATGGAGATCCTGCAGCCAACTACCTTGAGCAGAGACTCGATGCACCAACTATTCACCCTATTGGACATGCTGGTGCTGAGTTTGCTGTTTAAAACCGCGCTCCCCGCCAAGCAGAAAGCTTGGGTAAATACTGTCGCCATTGGATTGCTTTCAGCCACCGTAACCTATTTTCTTCTCCGGGGCACCAGTCAACCCAATCCCATTTTAGCAGGCCTGGTGGACGGCTTTGTGTTGGTACTTACCGCAGTAATCCTCTTGGTGGTCGTGCAGTCCAGCAACCTGCAGGTTTTTCAGTCTGCCCTATTTTGGATTGCCATCGGAACCTTGTTTTTTTATGCCACGGCGCTGCTCTTGGAGGGATCAGACCTGGTAGGAGGCCTGTCTGCCCGGGCGAGTATCCTGAGTAAGCCCTTGTTATTGGGCATGGCCAACCTAGCTCGTTATCTTTTTTATTCCTTGGCAGCGTGGCTAGGCAAAAGCGCTCTTAAAAGCGGCAGGTCACGATCTGCGCTGGACCTATAAATGCATTTCTGGGATGGGGCCTTCGACGATTAGTTTTCCTTTGGTCTTCCGCTGTATTTCTTCGACCGTAACTCCGGGTGCCCGTTCCACCAACTTAAAACCCTGGCTGGTGACATCCAGAACCGCCAAATCGGACACGATTCTCCTTACACATCGAAGGCCGGTCAGCGGAAGCGTGCATGCTGCCAGCAGCTTGGAATCTCCACTGGGGTTGGTGTGCTGCATTGCAACAATGATATGGCTGGAGCTGGCCACCAGGTCCATAGCACCGCCCATGCCTTTGACCATTTTTCCTGGAATTTTCCAGTTGGCAATATCTCCTTGTTCGGAGACTTCCATGGCTCCCAGCACTGTGATATCGACCCGTCCCGCCCGTATCATGCCAAAGCTCTCCGCACTATCGAAGAAGGCTCCGCCAGGCCGAATCGTGACTGTCTCCTTGCCTGCGTTGATTAGGTCCGGATCCAGATCCTCCTCCAAGGGATAGGGACCGATCCCCAGCATGCCGTTTTCAGACTGGAGCATGATGGTAATATTAGGCGGGATGTAGTTCGCCACCAGCGTGGGGATTCCGATTCCTAGGTTGACGTACATGCCGTCGGCCAGTTCCTGAGCAATACGCTTAGCTATACCAAATTTGTCTAGTGCCATGTGACAGGTTAATGTTTAAGGGTACTGTCTTGGAGTTCTTCAGCTTGTCGCTTCAAGTCCTTACTCAGCAAGGGATTGATCTGCGCCAAGATCTGCTGATTTTCCTTTAATATCGCAAAGGCGCGCATAAACCCCCGGTCCCCGTCTCCCAACTCCACGATGGAGCTCTCCTCCTGCCGCTGCTTATCTGTGGGGTAATCGTAGATGTCGTCCATCAGCAGGAAACTCGTGATAAGCGCGTACCAGTAGCGCACGGCGAGGAAAATCTGGTCAGAGGAAAGGGGAAGATCGCACAAGACAAACAGGAATGCGTCGGCACGGTTTAGCGCCGGACAGGCTGCCCCCAGGATACCGAGAGGTTCGATCGAGTCCTGCTGGAGGTAAGAAACCAGATTTTCGTAAAAAGCCAGGTTCGAGGCTTTTTGTTCTACATGTTTTTTGATGGCTACCACCTGATCACCAAAATGCATTTCCTGCTTTTCTACCTTCGTGGCATAGTGCATAATTTGTTCCATGAACTGGATATGTGGCTCGGCGAGCAACCAGGGCATGGGAATACCGAGGCGAAAAAGCAGGTCGTAATACAGCGGAATAAAAATAAATCCATTCCCTCGGCCCACGTACAGCAGTCTATTGCTCCAAAAGGCGTTATTCTCCGGGACCTTCCTATCCACAAAAAAACGGGCTATCGAAGGATCTACACCCATCTGCTGCTCTAAGAATTTAACCGACACATACATAAGAAAAAGTTTTTATTTCACCATCCGTACGGTCTTGCGCTCAATGCGCTTTTCATACTGGCTGCCTAAGAAAATTCGGTGGACGTAAATCCCAGCTACATGCACCTGATCGGGGTCTATGTCACCTGGCTCAACCAACTGCTCCACCTCGGCGATGGTGATCTTTCCCGCTTTGGCCATGGAGGTTGAAAAATTGCGGGTGGTCTTTCTAAATACCAGGTTTCCATACCGGTCGCCTTTCCATGCCTTTACCAGGGCAAAATCGGCATGCAAGGCATATTCCATCAGGTGGGGTTTGCCGTCAAATACACGCGTCTCCTTGCCAGCGGCTACTTCCGTTCCGTATCCGGCGGGGGTGAAAAAGGCGGGAATCCCCATTGCCGCCATCTGTAGCCGGGTAGCCAGAGTGCCTTGAGGAATCAACTCCACTTCCAGTTCTGCATTGAGCAGCTGCCGCTCGAATTCTTCGTTTTCACCGACGTAGGAGCTGATCATCTTCTTGATCTGGCGGGCATGTAGCAATCGGCCAAGCCCAAAATCGTCCACGCCCGCATTGTTGGAAATGCAGGTTAGTTCTTTAACGCCCTTTTTGACCAGGGCCGAAATGGAGTTTTCAGGGATACCACATAGGCCAAAGCCCCCCAACATCAGCACTGCGCCGTCCCCAATATCGCGAATTGCTTGGTCTGCGTCCGCCACCGTTTTATTCATGCCTTCGTTTTGAGAGTATAAAAATACGACTAACGGGCATTCAGTGGGTGTCCGCGCACCGCATTGACAGCAGGGGGGTTGGGTTGTTTAAAGGCTTCCGACCGGTGGCGCAGCGCCCGGTCGTACAAACTGTCCAGCATGGTCCTGGCAATATCGGGATGGCCTAGGTAGAACTGGTAGCTTTTTTCGAATTCTTCCCGAGTGATACCATGCAGGTCGAATATCTGCTGGTAGAGCCGGATCGTTTGGGGTTTGATGTTGGACTTGACAGAATCTCGAGCCAGGTATTGAGATGCATACTGATCTGCCTGAATGATGTCCCACATGATACTTTGCATGCTGTCCTTACTCAGTATCCCGCGGGGCACCCGATCCGGATGGTTGCAGCCTGCAGTAATCCCTAAGAACAAAAGGGCAACAACGGGAGTTCTCATTGCAAATCCTGTTTGTATTTGTTGATGTTGGAGATGTCCAGCCGGGTCAAGAAGTCCAGGGCCCGGCTCTTTTGATCCGGATCCGCCCGTTTGAAGACATTGGCTATCTCGGTTGATTTTCCTAGAAAAAAGAAATCCATAACCATCAGGTTTGGGTTTTCGGCATTGACTTGATTGAGCAAGCTCAGACAATTGAGTACGCCGTTGCGACCCTCATTTTCCTTGTCGTACATCAGATCCAATCCTAGGCGATAATAGTCGTAAACGGCGTCGTGAATCGGTGTGTATTTCGGATTGGTCAGATTTTCCACGAGAATATAGCGATTGCGGGGGCCGTCGAAGGCGTTCCAACCGGAAATATTGGTCCCTTCCGGCGCATTGTTGACGACGTTGAGCGCTTTTTGGAAATACAGATCTCCGCCGCGAAGGGCAAAGGAATCGAAATAATACCCCAGGATGATGTCTATATAATAGGCAAAAGTGGCCGTTAAATTGGCGGCGAATGGTTCGGTACCCTGGACCCGGGTGTCGCTGAAATCCAAAGGCTGAAATTGAATGTAGCGAAACGTGATGGACTGGTCTAAGAAATTGACCAAGGGGCTTTGATAGGAGGAATTAAATACCGGCCTGGCTGCCTGCACCGTAAGTTGACCCTGAAAAGTGTTGTTATCCAAAGAACCGCTCAAATTCAGCAGGAAATTGCACACGATTTTCTCGTTGGGCTGAAAATTCTCGTTGGTCCATTTCCGGTTGTTTAAGAAATCATACAAGGCACCCTGGAGAGTCTGGAAAATTTTGTGGTCAATCTGGGAGCTGATCCGGTTGGATAAAACCGTGATACCGGCCTGTAGTTCCTGCGCTCTAGGTCGAGCAGCAAAGAAGAAAAAAAGAACAGCGGCCAAAAATAAATGCTTACGCATATAAGAGGTTTACAATTCTATCAACGATATCTTTGGCTACTTGTTGTTTTGGCTTAAGGTCATAGTCGAGCTCGTTCCCGTTTTTCTCAAAAATGGTGATCTTGTTGCTATCGAATCCGAATCCTGCCCCCTGATCATTCAGCGAATTCAGCACGATCAAGTCTGCTTTCTTGCTCGCTAGTTTGCCCAAGGCGTATTTCTTCTCTTGGCTTTTTTCCAGTGCAAAACCGACCAGGACTTGTTTGGGCGTTTTCATCTCCCCCAGGCTGTGCAAAATGTCTTTGGTTCGCACCAGTTCCAAAGTAAGGGAGGTGGATTCCTTTTTCAATTTCTCGGCAAAAACTTCGGCGGGGGTATAGTCGGCCACGGCTGCGGCCATAACTGCAATATCGGAGGCTGGGAATTTTTTGATGCAGGCCTCGTACATCTGTTGAGCCGATTCCACGCGTTCCACCTGCACACCACGCAAGTCGACCCGAAGGCTAGACGGGCCGAGCACCAGATCCACCGTGGCGCCACGGGCAGCCAATTCTTGGGCGACAGCCACCCCCATTTTGCCCGACGAATGATTGCCAATAAATCGAACCGGATCAATGGACTCGTGCGTCGGGCCGGCCGTTACCAAGGCATGCTTACCCTTCAGGTCTTGTTGAAAAAAAAAATGCTTGCCGATAAAATCCAGGATGGATTCGGGCTCCGCCATCCGGCCGTCGCCAACAAGGCCACTGGCCAATTCTCCGTGCTCCACCGCAATGACCCTATTGCCAAAGGATTGTATCTTCTCCAGGTTGGCCTGGGTAGAGGGATGATGCCACATATCTTCATCCATGGCGGGAGCCACTACCACAGGGCAGCCGCAGGATAAATAGGTAGCCAAAAGCAGATTGTCGCATAAACCGTGGGATATTTTGGCCAATGTATTTGCGCTCAGCGGAGCGATTACCATCAGGTCAGCCCAGCGGCCTAGCAGGACGTGATTAGTCCACAAATCCCCTTCGGAGAGGTCCACGAGGGCAGCATTTTTGGAGAGTGTGGAAACCGAAAGTGGTGTAACAAAATCTTTGGCAGCAGCCGTCAGGATGACTTTGACTTCTGCCCCCGCCTTAACCAAGAGTCTGACCAGGATCAAGGATTTGTATGCCGCAATGCTGCCCGTTATCCCCAGTAAAATTTTCTTGCCTTGTAACATGAGGCGAAAATATAGCATTTAGGACAAGCCCTGAAAACCATCAAGGCAGGTAGGACCTCCGGCCGAGGCCGGCCTGGATCTCCTAGCGGTGCAACTCAACTAAACAGATCGTCTTCGTTCTTACGGTAGTATATTTTATCTTCCATGAACTCCTGGGTAGCCAGCAGGGCCGGATTGGGCATCCTCTCGTACGCTTTGGAGATTTCTATCTGCTCTTTGTTCTCATGAATTTCTTCCAAACTGTCGGTGTGGGTTGCGAATTCTTCGAGTTTGTTATGTAATTCCTCCTTGAGGGCAATGTTGATCTGGTTAGCCCTTTTAGCAATAATGGCGATAGACTCATACAAGTTACCAGTCTTGTTCTTGAGATCGGTGAGGTTCTTCGTTTCTGCCACATTGGTGGTGCTTGCGCTTACTTGTCTTCTTAGCCTACTCATTTTTTAAATTTTTTAGGTTGTTTGTTGTGGACGCGAGATACACTTGGACATCGGGTTTCAATTTACTCTCCGGAAAGCGGTCCACAAAATCATTGCAATCCGTAACCACTTGTTGAAATCTAGATTCTTTCTTATCGGGTGTGCTGAGCACTGCATATTCAAACTCGGATTTTATCACATACAGCTTGTATAAATCGCTTTTCTCCGAATCCGGATACGTGTTCAACAGTCCATTAAAGGTCAAGGTGGCAGCCCGCAGGAAGGCCGGGTTGGACGCCTTGAGATCATAATAGAGTTTCGCATTCAAATAATCCTTCATTTCCAGTTTGGCCCGGCATTTATCGATGATGTCGGTAGCGTCCTTGATCTTGGTCGATCCAGGGTGGGTGCCAATGAAGGCTTGCATATACCCAATGGCCTTGGTGGTATTGGTCTGATCCAATTGCACCCGGGGCGATTCCTTATAAAAAGTATAGGCCCGCATGTAATCCATTTCCTCGGCTTTGGGGCTGTTAGGAAAGGCCTCCACAAATCCCTTAAACAAATTCTCAGCATTCACATAATCCTTCAAATAGTAGGCACAGAACGCATACTTATAATAGATATCTTCAAAATGATCCGTCCCCTTCATGACGCGGAATAAGTCATCATAAAGCTGTTGGGCGTGATTGTAATCCTTATTGACGTAATATTTCTCGGCCATCCGAAGCTTATACTCGTAGTCCGTGCTCTTCATGACCTTGCCGAAATTGTCCTTTTTTCCAAATATGGGAAATATCGAGCAGGAGGAAAAAGACAAGACAGCCAGCAAAGAAATAAATAGTAGTCTCATAAGAGCCTGCAAAGTTAACCTATTTGGGCAAATATGTACGCATTTGATCGGGAAGCCAAAAAAAGGGAGTTAAGGTATATATAAAAAAACCCCCCACTTGGGGGGTATATAAGGTCTATCGACAGTCGGTCATTAATTATGTGTCCTGAGGTTCGGATGAGGGGCGGGCACCGTATTGGGGCCTTCTTCTCCCGTACCATCCTTCAGATCGATGGTGTTTTCGTCTCCGCCACTTTGTCCATACCGGAAGATGAATCGGTCGATGCTGATGCCTTCCTTTTCCACCAGGTATTTGATCACTTCGTTCACGCGGTCCCAGCTCAATTGTTGAGCAGACTTGCTGGATTCGCCATAGCCGATAACGGCTACTTTGCAGTTCGGGTTATTACGCATTTTTTCGGCCACACTGGCTAGCAGGGCTTGACCATCTTTGCTCACGGTAACCGATCTGCCCTTGAAGGTGACGCTGGGCAAATCTCCTATGGAACACTTGTGGGCACCCGTCCCGCCGAAATTACCAGAATCTAGCATGGCTTTGATATCCTTACAGCATTCTGGATCCGGGCACTTGCCGACACCGTCTGCATCGACAGGTTGGCAAATCGTTGGGGTAATTTTCTCCTTATCGCGGCAATCAGGAACGCCATCCCCGTCCGTATCCAGGCTTACGCCGTGCGTATCCACAGGGCAGCCGTGCGGCGTGTTGGGTTCCAAGTCAAATTGATCAGTGACTCCGTCCCCGTCGGTATCATCCAGGACAGGCTTAGGCAGTTTCATATGCCTGGGGTTGTTGATCTCCCCATAGGCATAATCCAGCGGATTAATCCACCAGAGCGGTTCCACCGCATGGTTGCCAAAATTATAGTTCAAACCCAGCGAGAGGAAATTGATGTGGTCGTTTTTCGTCTGCGCATTGGCACGCGGATCCCCAGTCTCCTGCCATTGCTGGCCATCAATCAAATTCGTAGGGGTAAAAGTTACCTTATCTTCCAAGGCGAGATTAAATCGATCACTCAATTTGAATTCACCCCCTAATCCCAAATCCAGACCCGGTCTAATTGGGGGGCCTCCAAAGGTGGGCCTTGATGGATCCCGCTGGGCCATGGTGGTCCAGCCACCGTTCAACAAATTCTTAAGCGCCGTGCGCACATCTTTTCTGTCACTATAGTTGAATACCCCGTTGAATTGGGTGACGATACCGGAATAATCATACGGTGTTCCGGTGTTGCTGATGACTTTATAAAATGTGCTAAACGAAAAAGCAGATATCCCGCCGAACGTGTAAATCGTGAAACTGGTCTTTGCCTTGTGGAACTGGATGTTGTTCAAGGTGACCACCCCTTGCAGGGAAAGTTGATGAATCGTCGTACGATAATTGTAAAAAACATCTTGCGAACCCGCATTGTAATATTGAGTCAACACCGTATTGCCTTGAAAATCGGTGGAAGGTTGAAAATTGAGTCCTCTGGAGCGCATCCAATCGTATTCACCGCGTATCGCAAAAGTATACCCTAGTGCCTTTCTAACGTGAATCCCCCATGCACCAGTAGGTCCCCAGTATCGCACTGCGCCTGCAACGGCCGACCAACCCCCCTTCGCACCTATTTCCCATTCGTTGCGCGGCTTGGCCGGAAAGGGGTACGTGTTATTCAAGAATTCCTGGTGTTGAGGGATTCTCTTGGCTGGAATTAAGGAGGAGTCCCGCAAATCGTAGCTGCTGTTGCTATCTTGCGCAAACGAGCATGATACAAGCATGACTAGTAAGCCCGATAACAACCCGTACTTTTTGCTTGCCATAACTGAAGTTTATGTGAATGAATGAATTATCGCTCAGAGAGATTACCTGCAAAAATATCGATTGGCTCTAAAATAACAAATTTTTTTGGGTGCTATCTCCCCAAATTGACGATCGCAAAGAGCACTGGACTGGAGATTAGACAATCAAAATTAAAAATAAGATGCTTACCTCAAAGTATTTTCAAAGGTAGTAATTTGGCGGTCTTATACTATGCATGAATCTACCACAAGCAATATTACGCGAAGAGCTGATCATTTTCGAAAGAAAGTTCAAGGAACACATGAAAAGCCAGGTGCCGCTGTTGGACCGAATCATGGGATTCATCGTAGATCGCAAAGGCAAACAACTCCGGCCCATGTTTGTGTTGCTTTCAGCCAAATTGTGCGGACAGATCCAGGAATCCACCTATCGAGCCGCTTCCATGGTCGAGCTGCTGCACACCGCCACGCTGGTGCACGATGATGTGGTGGATGAATCACTGGAACGCCGTGGCTTTTTCTCCACCTATGCACTCTGGAAAACCAAAGTTTCTGTCCTGGTAGGCGACTACCTGTTTGCCAAAGGCCTGTTGCTATCTCTTGGGCATGATGATTTTCGTGTCCTGCAAATTCTCTCCGATGCCATTCGCAAGATCAGCGAAGGCGAATTACTCCAACTCTACAAATCGCGCAACTTGAACCTCAGTGAAGAGGTTTACTTCGAAATCATCGTCAACAAGACCGCATCCTTACTTGCCTCTTCTTGCTCGGCCGGCGCCTATTCGGCCAGCGGCGACGAACTATTGACGGAAAAGCTGAGGTTGTTTGGCGAAAAAGTAGGCATTGCCTTTCAGCTCAAGGACGATTTGTTTGATTATGGAAGCGAAGCCATTGGCAAACCGACCGGCAATGACATCAAGGAGAAGAAACTCACCCTGCCGATGATTTACACACTCAATGCGGTCGATAAATCCACCCGCCAAAAGATGATCTATATCATAAAGAATCAGAATACGGACAAGGCGAAGATTAAATTTGTCCTGGATCGGGTGGTAGAGGCTGGCGGGATTGAATATGCGAGATTAAAGATGAACGCCTTCCGCGATCAGGCGTTGGCGATTCTCTATGAATTTGAAGACAGCCAGACGCGCCAGGGGCTGGAAGAGTTGGTGCGCTATACGACCGACCGGAAATACTAACGCTTCGACCTTGCCCCCACCCGCTGCGGTTGAAAAAGCGATGCAGAAAAGATGGAACATATTGCAAGCGGATCCGTCCAAGGTGCATGCCTTGCACGAGTCCCTAAAGATTAGCCCCGTACTGTGCCAGATCCTGGTGGAACGAGGCATCGATACCTTCGATCTGGCCAAATCCTATTTCCGGCCTCAACTCGCAGCTCTGCACGATCCGTGGCTGATGAAAGATATGGATAAGGCCGTGGAGCGCATTTTTGAGGCCTTTAGTCGGGAGGAGAAAATCCTGGTTTTCGGGGATTACGATGTGGACGGCACCAGCGCGGTGGCCTGCGTGTTCCAATTCCTAGCCAAAGTATATCAACCCCAACGGCTTGACTTCTATATTCCACATCGTTACCGCGAAGGATATGGAGTATCCAAGCTAGGTATTGATTTTGCCCGTGAAAACCAATTTACCCTGATCATTTCCCTGGACTGCGGCATTAAATCGGTGGACTTGATCGACTATGCCCGTTCCTTGGGTATTGATTTCATCGTCTGTGACCACCATTTGCCGGACCAGCGCCTGCCCGCCGCCAGAGCCATCCTCAACCCCAAGCAACCGGGCTGTCTTTACCCCTATAAGGAACTCTGCGGCTGTGGGGTGGGTTTTAAATTGATCACCGCCTTGGCCCAGCATATCGGCCTGCCGGAAGAAGACGTATTCTGCTACCTCGACCTGGTGGCTACGGCTATTGCGGCCGATATCGTTCCCATAACTGGGGAAAACCGGGTCCTCGCCTACTATGGACTTAAGAAGATCAATGAAAATCCGAGCCATGGCATCCGGGCACTCATGCAACTCAGCGACCTGACCAAGCAATTGTACATGAATAATCTGGTGTTCATGATTGCACCCCGGGTGAATGCAGCCGGCAGAATGGACGACGCGCGAAAGGCTGTACAGATGTTCATCGCCCCCAGCTTCGAAGAAGCTCTGTCGTACGCCCAAATGCTGCATACGGATAATTCGTCTCGGAAAGAAGCCGATAACTCCATAACCGAGGAGGCCCTGCAGCTCTTGGAAGCCGACCCAGCTCATCTGGAGCGCAAATCCACCGTCGTATTTCAGCCGCATTGGCACAAGGGGGTGGTGGGTATTGTGGCCTCGCGACTTACGGAGAAATACTACCGGCCCACAGTGGTCCTGACTAGCAGCGGGGAGATCGTCGCAGGCAGCGCACG
Source organism: uncultured Chitinophagaceae bacterium (assembly GCA_963742225.1). Lineage (GTDB taxonomy): Bacteria > Bacteroidota > Bacteroidia > Chitinophagales > Chitinophagaceae > Puia. Next base: position 493,441 of record CAVULD010000001.1, read on the forward strand.
CAGCGTAATCGGCTATAATTTGTATGAGGCCATCCACGCATGCCGCGAGCATTTGCTTGGCTATGGAGGCCATTTTGCCGCGGCTGGCTTGACGCTGCTACCCGATCAGCTGGAGGGATTTAAGGCAAAATTTGAACAGGTGGTCGGTGCCACCATAGAACCGCGGTTGTTGATACCAGAAATCGTGATCGACGCCGAGATCCAGTTCAAGGAAATGAATCGATCCTTCTACAATATCCTCACACAAATGGAACCGTTTGGGCCCGAAAATATGCGTCCCCTATTTTTGGCTCGATCCATCAAGGACACCGGACAGTCCAAAATTGTGAAGGATGCCCACGTCAAATTTTCCGTCGAGCAAGAAGAGTTGCTCTTTAATGGTATTGGCTTTAATCTGGCCGCTAAGTTCCCCTTGCTGCAAACCAGAAAACCCGTCGACCTCCTGTTTACCCTTGAAGAAAACGAGTGGAATGGGCAAAAAAACCTCCAGCTGAAGGTCGTGGACTTCAGGCTCACTAGCGGATGACCAGCCCGACGCCGCGCGCTCTGCTAGTCGTTTGCCCATCGGCCATTGGCACAACCCCATGGAGCCGATCAGCTCTCCAGGATGATCCGACTCTTTGGTTTTGCTTCAATCAGCTCGACGCTGCGGTGGATAAATGCGGTCAACTCATTACCCTGTAACAAACCCTGCGATAGCAGCGCCAGGTCGGCCAGATTACGCACCAGTTTGGTCTGTTTGTCGCTGTCTTCTTCCCCGAGTATCCCCGTGAATATGGGATGGTTCCCGTTGACCGTAAGGGTGACTTCGTCGGGCATGTTGGCGTAAAAGCTGCTCATGCCTCCACCCAGCGAAGACATATCTTTCATCCGGCGCATAAATTCCGGGCGCGTAGCAACCACGGGCGAGGATTCCGGATTTAGCCCCTTGAATTCCACGGTGATGTGCAAAGAAGGTACGTCTAGGTGAAATAAATCCTGCAGTTTCTTTTCTTCCTCTTTGCTCAAGACCGATTCGGTGGCATCCGTCTTATCGATGAGATTGTCTACGATATCGCTGTCCACCCGGGTAAAATGTACATTTTCCCATTTGGTTTCCATTTCGTTGATAAACCCGGCATCCACAATGGTTTCCAGCTTCACTACCTTATATCCTTTATCGGTAGCGGCCTTGATGTAGCTATTCTGCTGAACCGGGTTGGTGGTGTAGAGGATGACCAGTTTACCTTCTTTGTTTTTCTGCACCGCTTCGGTTTGGCTGCGATACTCCTCCAGCGTGTAGAACCGCTCCGTGGTCGCGTCCTCCATAATCAGGAATTTGCTGGCCTTATCCAAAAACTTATCGTCCGTCATCATGCCGTATTTGACAAATAACCCCAGGCTGCCCCATTTCTGCTCAAATTCTTTGCGTTCTTTGCCAAAGATCTCCTCCAATTTATCCGCCACTTTCTTGGTGATGTGGTTATTGATCTTGCGCACATTGGGATCCCCCTGTAAATAGCTTCGGCTCACATTTAAGGGAATATCCGGACTGTCAATCACGCCTTGGAGCAGCATGAGAAATTCAGGCACTATGTCTTTGACTTCATCCGTGATAAATACTTGATTACTATATAGTTGTATTTTATCTTTTTGAATTTCATAACTCTGTCGGATTTTGGGAAAATACAAGATGCCCGTCAGGTTAAAGGGATAATCAACGTTGAGGTGGATCCAGAACAGCGGCAACTCGTTGAAGGGGTACAATTCCTTATAAAAGTCCTGGTAGTCCTGCGTGGTCAGCTCAGCCGGCTTTTTGGTCCAGGCCGGATGGGTGTTGTTGATTTGCTTGTCTTCAAACTTTATGGGGATCGGAAGAAACCGGCAAAACTTGGTCAGGATGCTGCGAATCCGCGTAGGGTCCAGAAACTCTTGGCTTTCTTCGTTGATGTACAGTATTACGTCCGTACCGCGATCCACCTTTTCCGCCTCTTCCAGGCTGTATTGGGGACTGCCATCGCATTCCCAGCGAACGGCGGCGGCCTCCGGTTCGTGGCTCTTGGTCAGGACAACCACTTTTTCGCTGACCATGAAAGCGGAGTAAAAGCCGAGCCCAAATTTGCCGATGATGTTGTTTTCGTTCTGCCCTTTGTATTTGTTCAGGAATTCCTCAGCCCCCGATAAGGCTACTTGATTCAAATATTTGTCTACCTGCGCACCCGTCATGCCAATTCCGTGGTCGGAAATGGTGATCGTCTTTTTCTCGGCATCCAGCTTTACGTCAATGGTCAAATCCCCGAGTTCGCTGGTGGTGTCACCCAGGGAGGCCAAGGTCTTGATCTTTTGGGAAGCATCTACGGCATTGCTAATCAATTCGCGAAGAAATATCTCGTGATCGCTGTACAGGAATTTTTTGATGATGGGGAATATGTTCTCCGTCTGAACGCGTATGCTTCCGGTTTGCATGGTGGGTAAAATTTAGGGATAGTTCTCAAACACAATGCCACTTCCCTCGGAGCTGCCAGGATGACAAAGAGGACCCGGGTCCGGGGTCCGGAACGGGGCCCCGGGTAAATGGCAAGGAAATGTTTTTCAATAGCTTAGATTCGACCCGGTGGCAAGGCTGGCGGATTGGGGCTTCCCGCAGGGTGGGCGGATGGCTCCGGTGCTGCACCAAGCAACCACAGAGGCCCTTACAGGGAAGCAATTTTTGGTCAATTATATTGTGGCATTCGCATCAAATACCTACCTTTGCAGCCCAAATCTATTTTTTTATCAAAAAACAGGGAAATGAACAATTATGAATTGATGGTGATTTTTACCCCTGTGCTCTCTGAGGAAGACTATAAAGCTTCCCAGAAAAAATACAGCGCCCTCGTCAAAGAAAACGGCGGCCGAGTATTGCACGACAATCCCTGGGGTCTGAAATCACTGGCGTACGCCATCCAGAAGAAGACTACCGGTTTGTACTGGGTTCTGGAATACAGTGCGCCATCCGACTTCAATGAGAAGCTGAAGATTCAGCTCCTCCGCGACGAGCATGTTTTACGTTTCATGGCGACCAGACTCGACAAATACGCCGTTGAGTACAATGCCAAAAGGAGAAGTGGCGTAGCAACAGGAACCGAAAAAGTGGAGGCTTAAGTCATGGCAAAAGCAAATGAGATCAAATACCTGACGGCCATCAAGACCGAAAAAAGGGCTAAGAAGTTCTGCCGATTCAAGAAATACGGCATTCGCTACATCGATTACAAAGATGCCGAGTTCCTTAAGAAGTTTTTGAACGAACAGGGCAAAATGTTACCGCGCCGCATTACCGGCAATTCCCTGAAGTACCAGCGCAAGGTTTCGGATGCCGTGAAAAAAGCTCGGCAGATGGCCCTGTTGCCTTACGTAACTGATCTATTAAAGTAATCCCTCGCCGCCGAGGGGATGGAGGAACAAAACAAACCAACATGGAAGTCATTTTAATACAAGACGTTGATAATTTGGGCGCTGCGCACGAAAAAGTGAGCGTAAAGAACGGATACGCCCGCAATTTTCTGATTCCGCGCAAGCTGGCTGTGGAAGCCAACCAGGCCAACCAGAAACAACTGGAAGAGCGCCTCAAGCAACGCAAGAAAAAGGAAGAAAAGCTCCTGGCCGAAGTCAACCAGGTCATCGAAGTGCTTAAATCCGCACCGTTAAAGATTGGCGCCAAGAGCGGCACCAGCGGAAAAATCTTTGGCAGCGTCACGTCCGTGCAGCTTGCCCGGGCCATTCGCGACCAGAAAGGCTATGAAATTGATCGGCGCCGCATTCAAATCGTCGGCGAAGTGAAGGAATTGGGCAGCTACAAAGCCAAGGTGGATTTCGGCCACGGAAATGAAACGGAAGTGGAGTTTGAAGTCATCGCAGAATAGAGGTCACTAACCGCATAGGCCAAAAGCCCGGGATAGCCATCCCGGGCTTTTTTTGGAGCCCTCCAAGCTGGGATTTAAGCCCGCAAAGCCAGGCCAATAGGGCAATCTCTGAGTTTTCCATAAAATATCAAAAAGTGATAAAAATCCCTATCTTTACATTAGCTCTCCTATTTTAGTTCTTACCATGTGCTGTTGCAGCTTCCTGTTCAGTTAGTTTCTTCAGTTCATTGCCTAACGCAACTATCTTAGCAGGGATTTGTTTTTTTTCATTCTTTAATTTTTGCACAATGAACATTTATGTAGGCAACCTCTCCTGGCAAATGACCGATGAGGATCTTAGAAATCTTTTTGAACAGCACGGCACTGTTGCGTCTGCCAAAATTGTAAAAGACAAAGTTTCTGGCCGTAGCAAGGGCTTCGGTTTCGTAGAAATGGAAGACGACGCGGAAGCGCAGCAAGCCATCACGGGTCTATATGACAGCGAAGTGATGGGTCGCAAGATTATCGTGAATGAATCACAGCCTAAACAACAAGGCGGCGGTGGCGGTGGGTTCAAAAAGAGAGGCTTCGGTGGTGGTGGAAGTGGAGGTGGAGGCGGTTACAAGAAAGGTGGTTACAACCGCGGTGGCGGTGGTGGCGGCTACGACAGGGATTATTAATCATATCTATCGATACGTCATTGTATATAAAATCCTTCTGCTTGCGGAGGGATTTTTTATTGGTATGATGATTTTACCTTTGTGCCAGTTAAAACCCTCCCATGCCAACTCCATTGTCCAAGACTACGGCTTTGCTCTTGGCCGCGGCTGCGTTGTGGTGTATTTGCTGTAACCAACCTCCCTCACCCAAAGGGCCGAACCAGCCAGCCCCCCACGCAGTCCATAAGCCCACTTCGGAGGACCAGTCTCTGCGTAGTGCGTTCAGTACCCAGCGGCAACTGCAATTCGACAGCACGGCGATCCCCCGGTTCCTAGATAAATTCCCCGCCTTCAAACCCTTGCAAACCGATCTGGAGAAATTCTATGTTTCGCGGCATTTCGCCTATGCATGGTATGATCAGGGTGGGTTGGTCGACCAGGCCGAAAATCTGTACAACCATGTAATGAATATCACGGCCGAAGGCTTACCCGATGAGGTTCCCTACAAGGCATGGCTAGACTCCGCGTTCGACGTCTATGACCCCAACATGCAAACCGCCAGGCCCGAGAGCGAGCTGATGCTCACGGCGCAATATTTCCACTACGCGAGAGCCGCCTGGGTCGGGATTTCCGAGCAGCAAACCCAGGCCATGGATTGGTTTTTACCCAGGAAAAAAATCGATTTGCCCTCCCTGCTGGATTCCCTGCTTGGTGGCAGTTCCGCCGAACTCATGGATCACGGCTATACTACTCGCCAATATGGATTGTTGAAAAATTACCTGAAGCGGTACCGCCAACTGGAATCACCGGGCGCATGGCCGACCCTGGCCGACCCGCGCAGGACTTTGCAGCTGGGAGATAGTTCGGACCAACTGGTGGCCATCAAGCAACGACTCTTTGCGCTCGGAGATTTGCCCTACAGCGACACAAGGCCGGTTTTTGACTCCGCCCTGCAGCAAGCCGTGCAGGGTTTCGAGCGCCGGCAAGGAATGCTTCCAAATGGAAAGATCAATTCCGCCTTGATACGGGCCTTGAATCTACCGGCGCAAGATATCGTGCTAAAAATCATGCTCAACATGGAGCGTTGCCGCTGGGTGCCAGTAGCCCTGGACAACGATTACCTAATTGTCAATATCCCAGCCTTCCAATTGTGGGCCATGCACCAGGATTCCCTGGTTTTCTCTATGAATGTGGTGGTGGGCAAGGCCCTACACAAAACCGTTATATTCAATGGAGACCTTAAGACTATTGTCTTTAGCCCATACTGGAATGTTCCGCCCGATATCATGAAGAATGAAATTTTACCCGCGCTGCATAAAGACCCAGCCTATTTGAAAAAGCAAAATATGGAATGGAACGGAAACAGCATTCGCCAGCTGCCCGGTCCCCGCAACGCCCTGGGGCAGGTGAAATTTCTATTCCCCAACCAATACCATATATATCTGCACGATAGTCCGGCAAAAAGCCTCTTCCAACAAAACGTCCGGGCTTTCAGCCACGGATGCATCCGGGTAGCCGAACCCAAGAAACTGGCTATGTACCTGCTGCGTGGAGAACCTTACTGGACCGAAGCACGCATCTCGGCCGCTATGAGAAGCGGCAAAGAGCAATATGTGCCATTGAAAAAACCGCAGCCCGTTTTTATTGCCTACCTCACGGCTTGGGTAGACCATGCGGGCAAACTCAATTTGCGCCCGGACATTTACCGCCGCGACAGTCGCCTCAAAGCCGAGTTATTCCCTCAGGCCTCTGACCGGTAAGATCCCGTGCACAAAGCCATAGAAAGCCGCCGGGGGACCGAAAGATTCCATTATTTTCGATACTATAATCCCCACGTTATGCGCAATCCCATTTTCTGGTGTCTGGCTCCCGTCCTGGTCCTGGTAGGCTGTGCGTCAAAACCGGCAGCCGACCGGATTTATATTAACGCGAAAATCTGGACCGGGGATTCCGCCAACAGCCGAGCCACGGCCATTGCCATCAAGGACAGCATCATCCTTTTTGTGGGTTCCGACTACCAGCCATTCCAAGGAACCAATACCCAGCTGATCGATCTGGACCAGGCGATGGTTGTTCCGGGATTTATGGACATCCATACCCATTTTCTGGGTGGCGGATACAATCTGGCGAGCGTACACCTGCGCGACGTTAAGAGTCCGCGCGAGTTTATTACCACGCTTGGCGACTACGCGCAGAAGCTCTCGGATAGCAGTTGGATTCAAGGTGGTGACTGGGATCACGAAGCCTGGGGCGGGCAACTTCCGCGCAAAGAATGGATAGATAGCGTCACCGGGGCGCACCCCCTGTTCGTCGACCGCTACGATGGCCATATGGCTTTGGCCAACTCGCTGGCCCTTCGGCTGGCCGGCATAGACAAGAAAACGCCTAATCCCCCGGGTGGAGAAATCGAAAAGGATCCCAAAACAGGTGAGCCCACCGGCATCCTTCGAGACCAAGCCAAAGAACTCGTATACCGGATCCAACCTAATCCCTCCGATCATCAACTCGATATGTCCCTACAGCGGGCCATGGACCATGCCCTCTCGCATGGCGTCACCCAGGTCCACGATATGGGTAGCTACGGTGGCTGGCTCGATTTAGGCACTTATCAACGAGCCTACGCGCAAGGCGCACTCAAACTCCGTATTTACTCCTTCGTGCCCCTGCGCAGCTGGTCCAAACTCGATTCCTTTGTAAAAATCAACGGTCGCGGAAATGATCGGTTGCGCTGGGGTGGGTTGAAAGGTTTTGTGGACGGTTCGCTAGGTTCGACGACCGCTTGGTTTTATCAACCCTACCTGGACAATCCGCGGTCCACAGGTCTGCAAGTCACGGACACTACCTTGCTGCGCCAATGGATACTGAAGGCGGATTCTGCCGGCCTGCAAATTGCTAACCACGCCATCGGCGACCGGGCCAACGATTGGATCCTGGGAGTATACCAAGAAGCCGAAATCAAGAATGGTCCCAGAGACCGCCGTTTTCGCGTCGAACATGCCCAACACCTCAGACAACAAACCATCCCTCGATTTGCCCAGTTGGGTGTGGTGGCGAGTATGCAGCCTTACCATGCCATCGATGATGGCAAATGGGCCTACAAACGGTTGGACACAGCGAGACTACGAGGCACCTACGCTTTCAAAAGCCTGCTGGCTACAGGGGCTGTGGTGGGTTTTGGTTCCGACTGGACGGTTGCACCCCTGGATCCCATCGCGGGGATTTATGCTGCAGTAACGCGCAGAACTTTGGACGAAAAGAACCCCAACGGCTGGTTTCCGGACGAAAAGATTTCCGTGGAGCAGGCACTGCGCTGCTATACCGCCAACGACGCCTACGCGGGCTTCCAGGAAAATCGGTTGGGTATTTTGAAAGCGGGCATGCTGGCCGATTTCGTCGTGCTTTCCCAAGACCTGTTGACTGTTGCCCCGGAAAAAATACGGGACGTACAAGTCTTGCGAACGATCGTAAACGGCCGGGAAATGTACAGCAAGAATCCCGAGCGCTAGGGATTCGCCACCAAGGCATTGGCCCGGCCAATCCATGGAGCGAAGGCCCTGCAAGCTCCGTCAGGTTGTAGCACCTGGAGCCTACTACCGGATATGGATATACGACAGCAGCTCCAGGGCGATCCTCGAAAACCGATCGGCGGCACCCGGCCTATTACCGAATGAATCTTTTATCTTTACTGCTAAAATTCTTTTTATGGAACGTAGGGGATTTATCAAGAATGCCACGCTAGCTACGGCCGGATTAACGATCATCAATTTCCCCATATTTGGCAAAAACGCACCCAGCAACAAAGTCGTGGTGGCCGTCATGGGAGTAAACAGCCGGGGCGCCTACCTGGCAAAATGTTTTTCCCAGTTGCCTCAGGTGGAAGTGGCCTATATCTGTGATGTATACGACAAAGCGATTAGCAATGGACTGCAGGCGCTCTCCGGAGCAACCCGAAAGCCGGTGGTCCACAAAGACATACGGAAAATGTTGGAGCTTTCCGATTTTGACGCCTTGATCATTGCCGCCCCTGATCATTGGCATGCCCCTGCGGCCATCCTAGGGGTGCAGCATGGCAAGCACGTGTACGTGGAAAAACCCTGCGGGCACAACCCCGCCGAAGGGGAAATGTTAGCCGCCGCGCTGCACAAATACGGCAAGAATATCCAGATGGGTAACCAGCGGCGTTCGATGCCAACGCTGATCGACGCCGCCAAACAAGTGCACGACGGGGTTATCGGCAACGCCTATTTTGCCAAAGCTTGGTATGCCAACGATCGCAAATCGATCGGGGTTGGCAACCGGACGGCGGTGCCGGCAGGCCTGGACTTTGAGTTGTGGCAGGGACCCGCTCCACGGCGTCCTTTCCAAGACAACCTAACTCCCTACAATTGGCACTGGTTCTGGCATTGGGGTACGGGCGAGGCCTGCAACAACGGTACGCATGAAATCGATTGTTGCCGCTGGTTTTTAAATGTTGCCTTCCCGACTCAAGTGACCTCGTCGGGCGGTCGCTATGCTTTTAAAGACGATTGGCAGACGCCGGACACCCAAGTGGCTAGTTTTGAATTTGGCCGGGAAAAGGCTATCAGTTGGGAGGGTCGCAGCTGCAACAATTACCCGGTCGAAGGCACCGGACGGGGGTTCATCATTTATGGCGACCAGGGTTCCTTGGTAAATCTTGGAGGGGGAGACTATAAAATATATGACCTAAAAAATAAGTTAGTCAGGGAAGTCAAACCGGACACGGCTGCCGATCCCAGCAACCCGATCAGCGCGACCGGCAATCTGGACTTGTATCATTTCGATAATTTCGTTAAAACGATCCGTGGGGAAGCCAAGTTGAACGCACCGGTCGATGAAGCCTACAAGAGTGTGCTGCTCTGTCAGCTGGCCAATATTGCCCAGCGCAACTCCGGAGTCTTACACACCGATCCCAGCAACGGTCATATTATGCAGGATGATCAGGCATCGGCACTCTGGAAGAGAACTTACGAGCCGGGTTGGGAACCTGCTGTCTAGTTAGCGGATGAAGAAGTCAGAACACGAATCTTAATGCTGCGGAAACTGACCTCATTCCCGTGATCCTGTAGCAGGATATGTCCTTGTGGGGCCTCACCAAAATGATCCCACACTTTGTATTTGCTGATGGCCACCAGGGCGCGGAATGCAGGGGAGCTGCGTTCATACTCCAACACTTTCACTCCATTGAGGTAATGTTCCACATGGTTGTTCGGATACACTATGATCCGGCCCCGGTTCCATTGGCCAATCGGATGAATAAACCGTTTGGGCTTATTGGCCGGTATCAAGTCGTATAGCGAGGCCAACATGCGATCCCCATCCCGGCCGAGTTTTGCGTCAGGATGCAGGGAGTCATCCAGCAATTGGTATTCCAGTCCTATGGCCGAACCCGTATTGTTTTCGGTGAGGGTAACAAAATACTTGACGCCACTATTTGCCCCAGGTGTCAGCCTAAATTCAAAAGACAAGTCAAAGGCACTAAATTCCTCCTTGGTAACCACGTCCCCTCCATTGGCAGCTTCTTTTCCTTGCGATCCCAGGACCGTGATCAGCCCGTCGGCAATTCGCCATCCGCTGGCGGGGAAGGTATTTTTGTAGGCTCCGATCCAACCGTTGGATGTTTTGCCATCAAAAAGAAGACGCCATCCGCTACGGGTTTCATAAGGGCAAAGGTCGTTGACGATGGTATTCACGACATAGATGCCGGCAGGAAATGGCTGAGGCTGCAGGCCCATGGTCTTGATTCGGATATTTTTAAAATACACTTTCCAACCGGGGTGGGACGCTTCGGTGACCCCATGCACCTGTAAGCCGATAAACCCCTCACTGTCTGCCGCATCGACCAAATAGGCTACGGGCTTACCGTTGATCCAGGTTTTCGTCTCCCGGCCCACGCACTCCACTTTGATGTGGTTGTATTGGCCCACCTGGAAGGCATCCTCCGCCTTGCTATGCAGAGAAACGGGGTAAAGCCAATCTCGCCTGCCTTGATCGTAGATGCCGCCAGACCACTTGCGTGCGGAGGGATCGAGTTCCACCTGGTATCCATACACCAGTCCCATTGCGTTGTTTCCTGCAGGATCGAAATGACTGCGCACCTGCACACCGGAATTGCTGCTCGTATCATCCAGACGCGCATCCAATTCTAGCACAAAATCTCCAAAGGTTTTTTGTGTAACTAAAAAGGTGCTCGCAGAACCCGCAACGGCAGTGCCCACTATCGCCCCATCGGCCACGGTAAACTCGGCCGTGCCAGCGAGCTTCTTCCATCCGTTCAAGGTCTTGCCGTCGAACAGACTTACCCAGCCGTTTTGCGCTTCACAAACCTGGCCCACGACAAATAAAACGCAGATACATATTGCTTGGCGTAACTGGAACATATACCAAGATTTGATGAGTAAATTGGATCTGCAAAAAGGCAACGCCGCCGAGTCTGGAAGCCCCAGCCAGGCCCCAATGTCTTGCGCGGTCTCTCTCCCTCCGTGCCGGTCTTTTCGTGCTGATAAGAACCTGCACTGCACAACAGATCTTAAAAATAGTTACTTTTAATTGTCTATCCGGCGTTATGCAGAGATTCTTCGTATTTTTTTCCCTTTCACTCATGACCGCTATGTCCTACGGCCAGCAAGTTATTCCCCTGTACGATTATCCCATTCCGAACGCGCGTCCGGTTAGTTACGAAGAGACCTCCGAAATCAGGTCCGATAGCCAAATCCTGGTCCTGGGCAATGTCACCGTGCCCACCCTCACCATATTCCTTCCCCCCAAGCAGAAAGCTACCGGAGCGGCCGTCGTCATCTGTCCCGGAGGCGGATACGTTTGTGTCGCCATCAAGCATGAAGGCTATGCCGTAGCGGAGAAATTCGCTTCATTAGGGATCGCCGCTTTCGTACTCAAGTACCGGATCCCCGATGACCGCAGCATGATCAACAAAGAAATCGGCCCACTCCAAGACGCCCAACGCGCTGTCCAGATCGTACGACAGCGAGCCGCAGAATGGAATCTGGATCCCCATCGGGTGGGCATCCTGGGATTTTCTGCCGGTGGCCATCTGGCATCTACCGAGGGAACCCATTTGAACCAAATTGTCATTGAAAATAAATCCGGGGTAAACCTTCGGCCGGATTTTATGATCCTGGTGTATCCCGTCATCAGCTTTACGGATTCTATTGGCCACATTGGCTCTCGCAATCAGTTGCTTGGTCATCAACCCAGTCAACTCCAAGTCAAGGCCTACTCCAACGAGTGGCAAGTGACGACCCACACACCCCCCACCTTTTTGGTGCACGCTAAAAACGATGACGTAGTCAAGGTGCAAAACAGCCTCTATTTTTATGAAGCCCTGAAGAAAAATAAGGTGCAAACCGATATCTATCTATTTGAAAAAGGAGGACATGGCTTTGGGTTGACCAACCCAACCAGCGAAGTCCAATGGATTGACCTGGCGGTCGGATGGATGCGAAAGAGCGGCTGGCTTAGCCACCCCTAACTAAGCAGGCTTGGGGGTTCAGGGGCGGTCCCCTTGCGCATAATCCAAAGGGAGCAAATTGGCGATCTTCTCCGATTCAGCCCAATAGCCCATCGTGAGTATTTCCGTGGGCGGATAGTAATGTCCATTAGGCTCCAAAGTGACCTTGGCCGGAGTGGTGAGCAGTATTTGTGACTGCTCAAAGACTCCGAGACTCGGATTGGCGTAGATGATAAACAGGGTGTCGGTAAAGAAAAGGTCGCGATGGTTATCGTCGATTGGGGAAACCAACCCGGCTGCGGAATGGATGGAAACCAGGCTCGGATAGCTGTCCGGTTTGAGCAATACCCACTGATAATACCTCACCGAATCGGCCGGATACGGCGATGGTTGGTTGGTACTGACCATCGCTTCGGACCCCCCTTTCACCCGGAAGGTGTCAGCAACCGGCTTGTATGGTTTATAGACCTTCATTACACGCTGTTTTTCCCAATTAGGCACTTGTATGCGTCTGTGCAGTTGAAATCCCTCTTGATCCAAGTCGTTCAAGTACAGGCAACGCATGAAATGCGTAAGAGATCCCAAATAGGCTTGCTGCCTGTTGGCCTGCCAGCGATGCTGCCGTTTCTGGTTCGTTGTGCCCAAGTCGACAAACAAGGGATAACCCAGGTACAGAACGACCTTAGTGTTGTAGTCCACACTAAATTCGGTCAAGTCATATTTTACCTCGTACCCAAGCGCCTTGTTTTCTACGATCAACGGGTCGTCGGCTACAACTTTGAGCCTGTTCCTTCTGTTGGAAAAACTGAAGCGCAGCACCTCCGGATTTTTGATCTTGCATTCGTTCGCATACATTGTCTTACCGACAAAATTGTCGGTAAAGACCTTACCCCACTTCTGCCAGCCGTTCTTGTCGTAGGGTTCGATGGTTATAGCCGACAACTCGGTGGATTTGCGTTTAAGCTGGATTTCCAAGTGAAGGGGCATTTGTTTTGCTCCGTAAGGCAGAACATAAGTCTCGTAGCCCACCGAGGAAACGATGAGCTCGTAATTTCCCATAGGCACTTGGTGTAGCTCAAATCTACCGTCACTGCTGGAGGTAGTGCCCTTGGATGTGCTGTTAATAAATACGCTGCAACCCCCAATCGCCGAACCACTGGTAGCATCGGTGATTTTACCTCCGATGTCGTGGTTTTGCTGGGCGAAGGCATTTGCCGTCCCATAGAACCAAAGGCTGAGCAATAAGAGTGTTCGTATCATGCGCTGGTTCAAACTGACTAGAGGCATGCGACCGGGCCCAATCCCCGCTTTGAAATAATGTGGATCGGACGCCGCCCTAAAATCATGAAGCAAACACGTTGTCTTTATCTAGTTCCATCAGCAGGTAATATTTTCTGCCGATGGTAAGGTAATACAACATATAGAGCAAGGCAGGCAAAATAAGGACCAGTTGAAGGGCTTTGATCACCAGGGGCGCCTCTTCGGCATGCCTGGATAAATACAGGTTCATCAAGATACCCAAGATCATGATCGTGACTAAGGGCCAGTAATATTTCATTCCGCTGCGTACCCGCAGGTACTCTACATCGCCTCCCACCAGGGTGACGGTATGGACCGGACTTTTGTACCAAGCGACTTGACAATACAAGTGGTGCGTCCCTGGGCCAATCAAAAACTCCTCTGCAGAACCGTTCTTGATTTGACCTTTTTCCTCGCCGTCAATGAACACGCGATATGCCCGAGCCCGGTTCATCCATTGGGAAGGCCGGTTAAGTATTATTTTCGTGCTGTTGTCCATACCTACAAAATTACTATGTTCCCCGGGTTAACCAACATCCGGGTGCAGCGTTTCCGAGCGGGAAATTTATTCCAGACCAAACAAGCCCTTGTTCAACAATTGAAGCGTCTGCGTTTTATATACCGAGGGGATCAGCAGGGTGATGTTATGCTTGCTTCCCCCATAGCTGATCATGCGCACGGGAACGGTCGAAAGGGATTCAAAAAGTTTGTTCAATACATTTTTGGTTTGTGCAATTTCATTCCCTACGACCGATACAATGGAGTGCTGCTCTTCTACCTCGATGGCTCCAAAGGGCTCCAGTTCCCGGACAATGGCTTTGAGGTTGGCCGCGCTGTCGATCGTGACAGATACCGCTACTTCGGAAGTTGTCACCATGTCAATGGAGGTCCGGTATTTTTCAAAAACTTCAAATATTTTGCGCAAAAACCCATAGGCAAGCAGCATGCGACTGCTCTTGATATTGATAGCAATGATGCCGTCCTTTGCAGCAATGGCCTTTACGCCGCAAGAGCCTGCTTGTTGGGTAATGACGGTGCCTGCAGCATCCGGCTGCATCGTATTTAATAATCGAACCGGGACATTTTGCTGTTGCGCTGGCCATATACAGGTTGGGTGCAAGATTTTGGCGCCAAAGTACGCCAGTTCGGCCGCCTCGTCAAAGCTCAGTTGCAAAACTGGCAGCGTCTTCGCAACTACTCGGGGGTCGTTGTTGTGCATGCCGTCGATATCGGTCCAGATTTCGCATACCGATGCCTGAATAGCCGCCGCAACCAGCGACGCAGTGTAATCGCTACCACCCCGTTTTAAGTTGTCCACTTCGCCCTTCGCATTGCGGCAAATGTACCCTTGGGTGATAAACAATTTTTTATCGGGAAATTTCTGTAACAGCGGTTCCAATTTCGCGCGGATGGCACTGACCTGGGGCTCGTCCTGGGCATCAATGCTCATGAATTCCAAGGCCGGCAGCAACATATGATCGATTCCTTGCTCACTCAGATAGACACTAAACAATTTGGTGGAAAGCAACTCCCCCTGCGCCAGGATATCTTTATTAAGCGCCTCACTAAAGGATATCTTGAGTATAATCGTTAAAAATTCAAAATGCTCCGAAACGATCGCATGGGCCTTCGCGCGCGCCTGGGCATCGCCGACCAGTTCGTCAACGAAAGACCGGTAATGTGCTTGCAGTTTGTCGATGGCAACCCGGGCCTGCACCCGATCGCCTGAACTCATGAGAGCGCCTATTTCCACTAGGGCATTCGTGGTGCCGCTGAGCGCACTCAGGACTACAATTTTTTCCTCCTTGTCCTTGACCACGAGTTGAGCTACCTGGTGCATCCTTTGGGGCTTGCCAACCGACGTGCCTCCAAATTTCATTACTTTCATTAACCTTCATTTTTGCGAGGGCAAAGATACAGGCTGGCGGCATATGTTTTGGTGGCAACCAGCGAAATTCATCCAAGGGACCGGGCCAGGCTTGAATTGGTCAAAAAAAAAGCATTCCCAAGTGGAAACGCTTTTTACCTATACGTTCAGCGGGAGCGGAATGCTCCGAAAGTTTAGTTCTTAATCAGTTTTTCATTGTAGGTAGAACCGCCGACTACCAACTGCACAAAATAAACACCCTTAGACAAAGATCCGAGATTATCGATGAGCAGACTGTTGTTGCCCGAGTTAAGGTTAAACGTCTTGAGCATAATCTGCCGGCCGGAATTATCGATCAATTTCATTTGGCCCGTTGCTGCGGCCGTTGCGGTAATATTCATGACCGTATAGTCTGAGGCCGGGTTCGGGTATATAGACACCGCAGTGGATGTCTGATCTAAGCGAATCGGCACAATCTTGCTATAGGTCGCATTCCCATCCTTATCCACGATTTTCAGCTGGTAATACAGTATCGTGGCGCCCACCGGGATCATGTAGTCATTGAAGGAATAATTATTTATTTCGGAACTGGTCCCATTGGCCGCTACCTGTCCAATCGACGAATACGTTGCCCCATCGGTGCTGCGTTCCACATCAAAATAGGCGGCGTTAATTTCACTCGACGTCGACCAGGATACCAGCACGTCCTTCGGGTGCACCAAGGTTGCCGTAAAATCTACGATCGTCACGGGTAACACCTGTATCTGGCAACTGAGCATATTTACGGGCAGCTGGTTCACATTGTATGTTTGGGTGAGCACTCCGTTATAATAGTTGCTGTCTGCGCCATAATGGCTGGTAAGCCCCACTGCGAAGGAGTACCCTGGCTGACCGCCCAGTACGGAGGACGCACCGTTCAATGCCGCATTGGAAAAGATGACACCGCCGGCTCCGCTTCCGCCAGGACCATGACCCGTTGCGCCGTAGTTGGCTCCAGGGAAGTTAGATCCTCCGGTACCTCCGATGGCATTGGCCGTGATGCCCGCCAAGCCGCTACCAGCATAAATTAATATGCTTCCTCCAGCACCAGCACCACCTGCACCATCAATCTGGGGGCTCGCGCCAACAAAAAATCCGCCGGCATTTAAATTGCTAAGCCCTGATGCGCCGGACACGTCAACCGTTCCGGTGCCGATTACCGAAGTGGCATTGACGATGATAATGCCTCCTCCGGAAACACCACTGGCAGCAGGCCCATTTGCGGGTACGCCAGTATTGTTATTAATAGTACCTGCTCCGCCACCTCCGCCCATGATTAAAACAGACGGGGAATATAGGGCCGGATAGGGGGAAACCAGATTATTGATGAAGTCCATACCGCCTCGTCCACCCGTGGCGCCAAAAGACGACCAACCGTTGCCACCGAAGCCGCCGACGTTCCCATTACCACCACCACCACCGCCCGAGTTCTGGTCGTTGCTGGTGGGATCGGAGTCGGTTCCGCCGCCACCTGCGTTGCCGGGTGCTCCGCGAGCGAAACTACCATTGGGGTAGCCTTCCACGACGTTATCGAGAACGACATAATTTCCGTTGTTTACGCCTCCTACTAAGTAGCTGCCGTTGTTGACAAATCTCGGGGTACCGGCAATGCCCTCACCCTTGCTGCCATCGGCTGTCGTAGTAGACAGAGTCATGAAATCTGTTTTGTGGGTCCCGGCGGCTCCAGTGTAGTTAACACCTGCGCCTCCGCGAAAACCCATCCCTATTGCCGAAACGGTAGCTCCATTGAAATTGAGTTGATTTACCGCATTGATTACCGTCACCCCACCGGTGGATCCGTTCCATTGGGCGGTAGTAATGGTTCCGTTTAAGACCAGATTGAAATATGTTGGGACCCGGATAACCTGGTAGGTGTACTGGCCCGTGGCACCGAAGGCGGCACTGGCATAATTATTGGTCACGGCTGCAGCTAATGTCAATACGCCTCCCGTAAGAGGAACGGCGCTCGTAGCCACGCCAAATTCCATGTTGCCTGCTAGCAAATTCGTGTTGTTGAAACCCGATCCGTTTCTGATCGCACTGCTGCTTCCGTAAAAACTGTTGTTGGTAGTTTGCATTTCTGCGCCCTGGATCTGGATGATAAATACGATATCTCCTACCGCAATCGGCGTGGTCCCAAAGTTTGCACCCGAACCGGCCGCACCCAGAGTAATGGAATTTGTACTGCCCGCGCTAACCGTGGCGGTCAGCCCGGGATAATACGTATTCTCATTGGCAAACTGATTATGGGTACCAGAGGTGGGACAGTTTTGTGCGAATGCTTGCTGGCTTATCGTCGCGGTCAAGATGAACAGTATGGGTAGGATTTGCCCAAAGCCTGAATAGGAAGACCTCTGCGCAAAAGCATTCGACCGGCGGACTGAGTCCGAAGATGAATTACTCGACAGAACACGACTGTTTTTCCTTACCTGCCGGTAAAGACTTGAAACAGTTTCGAAAAGGGTCGTCGGTTTCATAAGGTTTGGTTTTGAACATCTATATATTGTCAATCGGCGTACCAAGTCGGTTTATACTTGATAATTAGAACTTTATGCATTTGACAAATTATAATTGTTCCTATTTTGGGACAAATATTCCAATTTTGAATTAGCCGCTGAATTTTTGATGAATCTCTCTAATAATCAGGCTTTTAAGCCCTAAACACAGTCGTTTGCACACGGGCTAGTGGATTTCGCCCGCAACTGAGAACTAGGAATTTGTGAACTTTTCAGACTAAGAGTAATAACTTATACCCGCAGATTTTATTGCATTTCTGGTAAATAATCGCTATACAGAAGGAGCTTCCAGGGGATCGATCGGGTGATGGTCCATTCACAGACTAACCCCGAGTTTTTGTCCCAGGGCCGTTAACTCGTCGGCCACCGAGTGAAATAAGGGGATCCCGTCCTTTCTGCGCCGCCGTTCCATCTCCCGTTCTGGGTCTCCCGGAATCAGCACTTGGGAGTGTCCATCTGCTGTCTTGGCCTCTCGGAATCGCTTGATCCAGCGGTCCATATCCAGTTTAAACTCCTGCGAAGGCCTGAACGCATCGATGCGCATTGCGCCAAAAAAGTGGCCGATTCCTTTGCCCGGCATATTGGCGGGCATAGGCACATAAGCGGGGAACGGAGGCACCCAAGGCCCGTAATTGGCTCCACTGAGCACACCCGAAAAAATGTCCACTACCGCTCCCAAAGCATAGCCTTTGTGGCTTCCGTGTTCACGGTCCCCGCCCAAGGGCAACAGGGCACCTCCCGCTTTGAGCTCGTGCGGGTCATGAGAAGGCCGGCCTGTTTTGTCCTGAATCCATCCGGAGGGCGCCGGTTGGTTCTTGCGCTGTAATATCTCCAACTTCCCGTTGGCCGCTGTGGTCGTTGCGAAGTCCGCGACAAAGGGGGGTTCGCTTCCAGCCGGAACGGCCACACAAAAGGGATTGGTCCCCAGCAATCGTTCGACCGAAAACGTAGGAGCTACTAAGGCACTCGCGTTGGTCATGGCCATGCCGATCATGTCATGTTCTACGGCTTTAAGGGCGTGAATGCCCGCAATTCCGAAATGATTGGAATTTTGAACACATACCCAGCCGGTGCCACTTATTTTGGCTTTTTCTATAGCCAGGTCCATGGCAAAAGGGGCAGTCACCAAACCCAGGCCGCGATCCCCATCCACCAGCGCAGTGGAAGGAGTTTGGTGGAGAATGCGAATCTTCGGCTGCATGTTTGCTCTACCCGCTTCCCACAACCGAACATATCCTTGGAGCCTAGCCACCCCGTGGGAGTCGATTCCGCGCAAGTCAGCGCTCAGCAGTACGTGCGCGGCCAAAGCCGCGTCCTGAACGGAGCACCCGATGCGTTGGAAAATGCGTTCTGTAAATCCGAGCAGTTGAGGGTACCCAAAAACTTGTTCCATCGTGGTGGTTTATGTCATCGTGCAAGAGGGGCGAGGCCTATGACACGATCTGTGTACATCAAGGCAATTTAGCAACCAGTGCGTTAATATAACGCACAGTAACTTTCACGTCTTGGAGGTTGTGCAAGAGATTTGATTCTTGCTCAATCGATATCATGCCGGAAAAGCCCTGACGCTTGAGTTCGGCTAAGATGGCCTCAAAATTAATTATTCCCTTGCCGACCGCCGTATCGGCGGCTTCCGTGTCGTCAAATTTGACGATGTCTTTAAAATGGACCCCAATGATGTGGCCTTGTAGTTCTTTGAGGCAAGTCACCGGATTGAGTCCATTTCTTGCCCAGTGGCCCACATCGGCGCAGGACCCTATATTGGAGTGCCCTTTGATGGCGGCTAAAACCGAATCGGGGTGCCAATAGGGATTGGGCCGAGGATGGTCGTGAATGGCTACCTTGATATGGTAGGCCCCGGCCAAACTATCCACCATATCCCACTGCGTTTTTAATGGTTCGGCTGTGATATAGCTGAGCCCAAAGTCCCGGGCCAGGTTAAAGGCTTGAATCCATTGCTTCCGGTTTCTCGGATCAATGACTCCCATCGCAACCATCTGGATCCCCTTTGAGTGGAGCATTTGCTTTATTTTAGTCCGGGTCTCGGCAGACATGCCTGTGCCAAAACTTCCTTGCATCCCTCCCCCAAGCGGCTGATCAAAATACGCTTCAATAAATTTAACCCCCGCGCTGTCCACCTTCTCCAACGCTTGGGTAAAGGTAAACATGTGAAAGGTCCACAATTGGATACCCAGCTTCCATTGCGGAGTCACACCCGGGTTGTTTTGAGCCGGCAATCCCAGACTTAGCAGGGAGCATGCAAGCAGT
Source organism: uncultured Chitinophagaceae bacterium (assembly GCA_963742225.1). Lineage (GTDB taxonomy): Bacteria > Bacteroidota > Bacteroidia > Chitinophagales > Chitinophagaceae > Puia. Next base: position 513,435 of record CAVULD010000001.1, read on the forward strand.
TGGATCAGTTTATTCATGACGCAGATTTTGGTGAAGTGATTACTGCTTTTGAAGATAAGGATATTCCTGCGAAATGGCCCGTCGGGCCGATACGCATTTTGTGACGGGGTCACCCTAACAAGGGATAGTTGGGATATAGTAAAGTGTGGTAGACAGGCTGACAGCCCAGCAAGCCAACGCCTTTAGGTGGTCCTCTGGTCTACCTTCTGACTAGCTGTGCCGCTTTGCGAAACAGGGGCCAAATGTATTTGGCCGAAAACTCGGGATAGAATCTGGCCGCATATATGAATGTGTTGGCGGTTTTGATGTCGAAGTTCCTTCGCAAGTAATACTGCATGATGACAAAAATCACCGAAGCCGTAACCAGCGTTGCATAGACTGCCCCCATGACCCCAAACTGCTTAATCAAAACGAAATTGAGCAAGATGTTCAAGACGGCTGACAAGACAATGATCAAGAAATTTATTTTCGGCTTGCCGATGGAATCCAAAATAGTTCCAAACTGGCGGCCAAAGGGTATAAAAAAACAATAAAAAACCGTCACCTTGACGATCGGAATGGTCTCGGGATACTTGCTTCCGGCTATAAAATGCACTACGAAATTGGGAAATAGCAACAAAAACAGAAAGCAGGGAATAACCAAGGCAAGTATAGTACCCACCGACTTTTCGTATAAGTATTTGATGGCTGCATTTCCACCCGAGGCTTCGCGCTTGGCACTCTGGGGAAAAACCATAATGGCCACCGTGTTGGTGGGAATATCCACCAGGTTCATGATTCGGACGGCCACATTGTAGGCCCCTGCTGCAGCCGGCGAAAGCAAGGCTCCCAACATCATTTGACCAATGGTCCCTGATAACAGTCCGCTGATGGAAGTACCAAAGACATACTTGCCATAATGAAACAATTTATTGATCCAGGCAATTGACACCTGGTAGGTAAAGGCGAGGTATTTTCTAACAAAGAAAAATTGAACCACAATACTTGCCACCAGGCTCAAGATCTGCACGTATACCAGGTAGATCAGGTGGACATTGAAGTGCAAAAAATAGCAACCCAAAACAAAAAAGAAAAAAAGACTTTGTCTGATAAACGTAGTAATAAAAATGCCCAGAAAACTCAGGTTAGCCTGCTCAATCCACTGAAATTGCGAAAGTATACCACTCAGCACGTAGGCCACACTATAGACATAGAACAAAAGCGCCAATTCAGGGGAATGCCACACACTAGACAAATATCCAGCCATACTCACGTTCAGGATGACGCAGCACAGCGTGATTACTGCACTCATCGTAGCCGATGCAACCAGGATATGCGCATGGTCTTCCAGGGGGCTGTGGGAGACGTAGCGGATTAGCCCATTTTGAATCAGGCCACTGCGGGCCGTCTCAATCATGATAGTGGTGGATATAAAGAGCGTCCAGGCACCGAAGGCATGCTTATCGAGAATCCGAACCAACAAGTAAAAGCCGCCAAAGCCAAACAAAATATTCGACATATTTTGTAGCAAGATTAAAAACCCCGATTTAAGCCAGTAATGTTCGTTTTTCCCCTTCGCGGATTGCATGTTTCTAGGTAAGGTTTTTTATTCGAATGCCCATGACCGTTCAACTCGACTCTTTGGACAAAGGCAAAACGCTCGGTTGATCGACTTAGTATTGACTCGGGAAGGATCTTTGCCTAACTAGGGGGCAAAGCGGATCCAAGAATCGCACCCTGTCATCCGCACCAACTGGTGCATTCCACCTACCGGATCTACTTGTCAATATTATCAAATGATTTTTGATTGCTGTTATCTATTTTTTGAAGGGGCAAGCCCCAACCCGGTTTCGATCAAGCCCTTTTTCTGGTCCCTTGCTTGCTCACCGTAGCCGGCCTGTCGAATCCATCAATAAAGCAGCATGGGCATTAATTAATTATTATGTTTATCTACAAACTCCCTGCATCCCGAACCATTTAGAACCTAATTTTGCCTCATGAAATCTACCCTACTGATTGGGATCCTGATTTGGTTGGTGCATCTGGCTGGCTGGAGCCAGCAAAAAAAGGAAGATATTTATTCTGAATTTGTGCTGTATCAACACCGGGTCGTCATGGAAAATGATATTCGAAACCGAATCATTGGCCAGACATTCGCCATGGCGCTGGACAGCAATTCCGAATACAGATACGAATCAGCCTGTCAAGCGATCTGCCAGTTTGCGCTAGCCAGTCCGCAGGTGGAACGGGGTTTTGCTAAACTTTTCAGCCATTACGATTCCCTTAGCATGGAAACCAAACGGTCCTTTCTGGAAGCCGTTTACGCTTCCTATCCTTCCTTCTATGGACCCGAAGTGCGCAACATTCTGCAAAAAGAAACCGATCCAAAACTCTTTAGCATGTGTGCCGTCTACCTGTTCCGAATGGATTCGGCAAAAAACACGTCCGCTTGGCTGGAGACTAGACTGAAGCAATCCTTTCCGCGTTACGATACCGTTGCCCAGCTTAATGAACTGGACCGTTACCTCACCAATCATCGCCTGCTGGCCCATCGCAGCTGTCCGAATATCATCCAACTCTTGCAGCATCAAAAACAAACTGGCGTAAAAGCGATCTATTCCTTTCAGCGCTGGGATCGGGATTATGCAGGCATGGCCATCGTGCAAAATGCCGATGGCAGCTTGGTCAGCGACGAACACGGTAACCTGCAGGTGTTTGAGCAGCTCGCCAGATCCGGCTCCGATCTGCCTTATTTTATCACCAACGGAAGTACTCCACAAGGCATATACAGCATCCAGGGAATCGATGTCGCCCACAACCATTTTATTGGGCCCACTCCAAACATCCAATTGATATTGCCATTTGAAAGCAACTGGACAAAATATTTCCTGCAACCCTTTGGCCCAGGGGATGATTCCTTGAAACGATACCTGGAATTGCTTCCAGCTTCTTGGCAAACCTTCGAGCCGATGATGGAGGCCTGGCACGCAGGCCAAATAGGACGAACGGAAATCATTGCACATGGAACCACCCTGGATCCGGATTTGTTCAAGTCCAAACCTTACTACCCCTGCACACCGACACAGGGTTGCCTGTGCGCAAAAGAAATCTGGAATACGACCAGCGGTCGTTTGATGTCCAGTGATGAGTTCGGACTGGTGGAAGCTTTGCGGTCGACACCCGGCACCAGGGGCTACCTTTTTGTGATCAATGTAGACGACCAAAAAAAGCCCGTAAGCAGACAGGAGGTCGAGCGTTGGGTCAACGGCTTGACCTCAGCCAAGTAAGATCTCGGAATCTGCCGCCTGGCCCTCGCTCATGGCTGGATGAACAAACCTGATAGCGCTACCGACTTACGCCAAAAGACATCAGCCTCCTTGTCCAGTAACACGGCTAATTCCCACCTTTTAATGGGGCGGTTGTACTGAAAATCAGCCAAGCCCGCCGCGTCCCACACTTTTTCAGTCTCCAGTCGGGATAGTCGCTGCACCACCTGCTGCCCACCTTCGGATAGGGCAGCGGTTTGCATCTTGACCCAGGCCGTTGCGCTTCCTACTTGCAGCACCGAATCCAATTCGAGGTTAGGGCTGGTCCCAAAATAACTCGCCATGCCGATACTGAATTCAGCTGAAGAAATAGCGCTGTCGGGGTAAAAAAAGGTTTTGTTTTCCCATCCTTGCGGCTTGCCAAGTCCCCTCAGAATCCCGGTAACCCCAACCCGTTGGATCGAACGCCAACCGGGTTGTCCAGGACGTACGTCGGCGTAGGGCATGAGATAACAGCCGGCGTCAAGCAAGGCCTGCTGCACCAACCGCACAGGAACATTGCGCGGCTGGCACCGGCGGCGAATGCTCAAGCCTGCCAGCACCCCCGCCGCCTGGCCTGTCAGCAGGACTACCGGTTGAAGACGAGTAGCGCCGTTGACCAAATTTGACACCGAAATACCCTTATCGCAAACGATCAGACCATCCAGCTGTTCTGCAATCAAAGCTCCCAGGGGTACATTGAAAGAAGGAATGGCTGGAAAATTAATCTCGGGTGTTTGCGGATTTTGTCCATGGTGATGGTCCACCGGATAATTGCCTACAGAAATTCCGGTCCGATACAACGGTTCAGGCTGGTCAAACGGTGCTACAATCTGATTGATGTTGAACCGGACTGCTCCGCGCAGACGGCGCCCTTCGCGATTGTAGGGGATAAAGGCAAGCCCATGGTCGAGTTCATCCGGCGCCAGTTCCAGGTCCCGAAAACCTAACTCCGATTGAATAAAATACACAAAGCCCAGCGTCCTGGCCTTCGCCGCCAGATATTTTATTTGCCGGATGGAATCTTGGTCTTCCACCGCATTTATATAGGAGTCGTTGCCATGCGCAGGCCAGTTGATCATATACTTATTGGCAGGCAGTCTGCCGTAGTCGAGCATTTTTTGCGCATTTACCGGATAGGGTTTTGCTCCCAGACAAGGAGCGGACTGGCAGCAGCAATAATATTGACTGGAATCGTATCCCACGGGTCTAGCTAGAAGGCTCGCATGGGTCGGATCAACTTGTTTCAAGATGGCGACCCAGGTCAAATCCTGAATAATATCGGTTTTCCCGGGAGCCATGCTTTCGCCCGAGCTGGACGCAGCTTCCGTTCCCAAATCATACGCTGCGCCAGCCAGCGCCATTACATCCCCCAATTCCGTGGCATCGATAGTGATTTTGGCCATAATCGTTTTCTGCTGATGGAATTGATTTTCGAAAACGACCCCGGTCACTCGATTTTGGTCTTTAATGACCCGCATCGGAATCCAGCCATAAAGGACAGTCAGATTTTTTTCCTGGGCCGCCCAGGATTTGAATATGCTGTCCCCCACATGAGGTTCAAAGCAGACTTCACTCACCCAGCCCGTAGCCAGGTCCCGGGTCTTATAGCTGTGGTAAAGCGCCTGGCGAAAGGAGGCCCAGATTCCTCCTATCAGATCGTTATTTCCATCTGTGCAACTGACGCCCGCAGCAGTCAGCATCCCACCCAGCCAACCTGTTTGTTCGACGACAATGGAGTGCACGCCTAATCGAGCGCACTGCAGGGCAGCAGCTATCCCTCCTGTACCACCCCCCGCCACCAGCACGTCGGTGCGTTGTGCAGGTTGGCCGGAGGCCAGCGCAGCCAATATCAGCAGGGCAAAGCTCAAGCTGGCATTTCGGGCTATGCAAGGCCATCGATTGGCGCAGTTGGCGAACATGGGGATCGGTTCATGTAAGGCGTTAAACATAAAAATCCCCGCTCGAGGGCGGGGAAGGTAAAGTTATGTATTGGTTAGCCATCACCCCGGGACTAAAAGGGCAAATCATCAATGGGCGCAGTGATATCACTAGGCGAGGCGACCGGGCTGCTGGACGCTGCTCTGGGCTGGCTATAGGTGCTCTCGCCCGAATCCCCGCCCCCAGTCTCGGCGCTGCCCCGGCTACCCAACAGTTGGACGCTTACTACGCGCAAGGTCAGCGATACCCCGGTCGTGCCGTCACTCTTGGCATAGGTCCTCACTTCGGGATTTCCTTCCACATACACCTGGGTGCCTTTCTTCAAATATGGAGCAATGCCGGTGCGGTCCGTCCAGTAGGCGCATTCCACCCAGATCGTTTTATCTTTTTGGTTTCCCTGTGCATCCCGGAATTTCTCGGTATGTGCTACGTTGAAATTGATTACACTCTTGCCATTCACGGTGTTGGTGATACAATCCTTCCCCAGGTTACCAATGACTTGTAATTTGATCATAACATAAGTATTTAGCTGCGTACAAAATGTGGTTGCCCTGGCAATTTACGGGATTTAAGTATGGAAAGAAATTCATCTTTTTTATCAAAAAGTTTGTCAAGGACCGCTCGCGGATCAGGGTTCCAGGAGGTCTTCCATCCTGTTTGCAACACGTATTGCTTTGCCTCTAGCCTTTCCCTTACACGAACAAACCTACCGGATGTGCAGCGGGTAGGGAGCCCGTTTAGCGACCGGGGCTTGCGCGTAGGCGAGAGAGGGCAAAGGCAAAATTAATAGTCTCTTATTCAGCAAATTAGATCGAGGGGTAGGGACCAGCAGACCGTATAGCCGGAATTTTGCGTAAATTTGCCGCTAAATTTTGCATATCCATGGGTAGCAAGGGGAAGGTGTTGGTAGCGATGAGTGGCGGAATCGATAGTACAGTCGCCGCCATCATGCTGCACCAGCAAGGGTACGAAGTGGTTGGGATCACGATGAAAACCTGGGATTACGCCAGCGCCGGTACTTCGAAAAAAGAAACCGGATGCTGCAACCTCGATAGCTTCAACGACGCGCGCATGGCAGCCGTACACCACGGCTTTCCTCATTTCGTTCTTGATATCCGCGAAGAGTTCGGCGATTTTGTCATCGATAATTTTGTGGACGAATACTTGGCTGGACATACGCCCAATCCCTGCGTCATGTGCAATACGCACATCAAATGGCGAGCGCTGCTCAAACGTGCCGATGCCTTGGATTGTGCCTTTATTGCCACAGGGCACTACGGCAAAATTCACCAGCATAGCAATGGCCGTTACTATATCAGCAAGGGGGTAGATGAACGTAAGGACCAAAGCTATGTGCTGTGGGGCTTGCAGCAAGACCTGCTAGCTAGGACCATGCTACCACTAGGGGAATTCAACAAATCGCAAATCCGCCAAATGGCCATTGATTATGGTTATCCCGAGCTGGCCAAAAAAAGCGAGAGCTATGAAATCTGTTTTGTCCCGGATAACGATTACCGGGGATTTCTCAATCGCCGCGTACCGGGATTAGAAAAAAAAGTAGCTGGTGGAAATTTTACCGACAAGTCGGGCAAAGTACTGGGACAGCACAAGGGGTATCCTTTTTACACGGTAGGCCAACGCAAGGGTCTGGAAATCAGTTTTGGGAAGCCCGCTTTCGTGACAGCAATCCATCCCACAACCAATACCGTCGTGCTCGGAGACGAACAAGACCTGGATCAGAATGACATGCTCGTGGGCAAAATCAATATGATGAAATACGATCGCCTGGACTCGGGCTGTCAGGCGGTGACGAAAATACGATACAAAGACAAAGGAAGTCCGTGCACCCTGCATCCGGAAGGGAATATGGTGCGCGTCCGATTTTTGGAGCCGGTCAAGAGCATTGCGCCAGGCCAGAGTGCGGTATTCTATGAAGGGGAGGACCTGATTGGCGGCGGAGTGATCCAAAAAGGAAGGTTAGTCTAAGCACCACTAAGATGAGGGCTAGAGCCCGGCAATAAATCGCTCGTTTTTTACGTTACCCACCCGGGAAGATAGGCTTCCCGGTTTTTATTTGTGCAACTGCCAAGGCATTTGCGCCAAAAAAGATGACCCACTGTTTGTATGAGAAAATCCCCGGGGAATATTTTGTGGATGCTGACCCTTGCGCTTGCTGCCGGCAGCTGCAAACAAACCTATGATTTCCCATCTCCACAGCTTAGCGATTACGTGCAATTGCAAATTGGAAAATACATTACCTACCGGATGGACTCCCTGGAATTCATTAATTTTGGGACCCAAGATACGATCGTCAGCTACCTCGCCAAGGACGTCATCGACGACACCATTACCGATAACCTGGGTCGACCCAGTTTTCGGGTGATCCGCTACCTTAGTGACACCACGGGGACTGCTCCTTGGACGCCGAATGAAACCTATATGATCACCCCCACCCGCCAGGCGCTGGAAGTGATCGAAAACAACATGCGTTTTCTTAAATTGGAATTGCCCATTGTCAATGGATTTACCTGGCTGGGCAATACCTATATTGATACCAATTCCCCCTACACGGAGGCCGGCTATTTGGATGGCTGGAATTACTCCTACGATAGCGTGGGCAGCCCCTTTGTGGTGCCCTATGGAACGATTTCCAATGCTATCACCATCCAACAAGCCAATGATAGTACGGGGGCCTTTTCCCCTACCGAATATAGTGCTAAGACCTACAGCGAGGAAGTCTATGGCAAAAATATCGGCTTGATCTACAAGAATTTACTTACCTGGCAGTACCAACCGCCAAATATCAGCATTCCGGTCGGCTCCTTTAGTGGATTCGGCATTACGCTTCGCATGGTAGACCATAACTAAGCGCCGCAGGTAAAGGCCGCGGCAAAAAGGGTATCCGCCCTCAGGTCATAACCCGCTAGCAGCTTCTTTTCGATAAGCCGCATGCCCAACTGGCCTTGAATAAAATCCATCACGGCTTCATTTTCCTGCTCAAAAACGGAGCAGGTGATATATACCAGCACCCCGCCTGGTGCCAACTGCGGTACACAATTGGAAACAATCTGGCGCTGTAGCGCTTGATATTGGTGAACATCTTCGAATCCAAAAAAATACAAATGTTCGGGATTTCTTCCCCAGGTGCCGCTACCCGAACAGGGGACGTCTGCGACGATCAAGTCAAAGGGAGCGGTTGCGGGCCCGGGCCGCTGGCGGGACAAATCGATTTGCAAGCGTTGGTAGCCATGGATACCTGCCTGCGCAAATCGTTCGTCCAGATTCTTAAGAATGGAAGGTCGAATATCGGTTACTGTTAGTTTAGCATCGGGCAGCATATCTTGGACCATGAGGGCCTTGCCTCCAGCGCCCGCACAGCAATCCCAAACCGAAAACTCAGGTCCCTGGGCGCGCCCGCGAAGCAAAGCCGGGACCATCAATTCCGCCGTTCGCTGAGAACTGAAATCCTGAATCACTACCTCCCGGTTGACTTGGAAAAGTTGGTCCACTTTGCTGCCTGAAGCTAGCCGGATGGACTGCGGGCCGAGTCTTTCGTGAGGCCAGCCGCTCTGCGTGAGTCGGTCCATCACCGCCTTTTCATGACCAGGCCGTATGCGAACGAACAGGTCGGGCTTACGGATGAGCGACTGGAGAAACGAGGAAAAATCCACCCCGACACTCAAGTGGTCTTTCCAAGGGAAAATATCCTCCAAGGAACCGCTAAGGGATAGACGGGAAAATTTTTGCCCTGCGGACAACCCAAAGTCATCGTTCCAGGCAGGTTTTAGAGCCCGCAGCATTTCCGTAGGCTGATCACTACATAAAAAGGCCCCGGCCAGGATTCTTTCTGCCATGGGAAGGTCCTGTAGAGCGCGGCCAGTCCGGTAATAGCTGTACACCAGATCGCTTAACCTCCTGCGGTCTTTGGAGCCCATTTGTGGATGCAGGCGGAAAAAAGTTTTCAACCAAGCCGCCAGGGGCATGTCGTGCTTGTACGACTCGACCATTTTAACGGCATAGCGTAACTGGTTATCAAACTTCATGGACTTTTTTTAGGTAGCCGAGCTGGCTCCAATGCAAAAAAAGGGTTGGCATTCTGCGCAAGATGGCCAAACCCGAAGTGAAGCTAACCGGACACCCGCATTAGAGTTCTAGCAAGGCCTTCAGGGGATCTATCCCAAAGAGCAACTGACTTGGGTTTTCCAAGAGTTCCTTTACGCGGACTAGAAAGCTGACGGATTCGCGCCCGTCGATGATTCGGTGGTCATAGCTGACGGCCAAATACATCATCGATCTTACCTGCACCTGCCCATTGACCACGACAGCGCGTTCTTCAATTTTATGCATTCCGAGAATGGCCGATTGGGGAATATTGATAATGGGTGTAGACATGAGCGATCCAAATACGCCACCGTTGGTTATGGTAAAAGTGCCCCCCTGCATTTCTTCCATGCTGAGTTTATTATCTCTTGCTTTGGTAGCCAGTTCTACTACTTTTTTCTCAATTTCTGCCATACTGAGGCTTTCGGCGTTACGTATGACGGGAACCACTAAGCCTTTGGGAGCAGACACTGCGATGGAAATATCACAATAGTCGTGGTAAATGATTTCGTCTCCGTCAATATAGGCATTGACTGCCGGCCACTCCTGCAAAGCATAGCAGCAGGCCTTCGTAAAAAAACTCATGAAGCCCAGTCCCACGCCATGGACTTCCTTAAACTTGTCCTTAAACTTACTGCGCAGCGCCATAATGCTGGTCATGTCCACTTCGTTAAAGGTGGTCAGCATCGCCGTAGTATTCTTAGCTTCTACCAACCTGCGGGAAACGGTTTTTCTGAGGTTGCTCATTTTTTCCCGCCGCTCTTCTCTGGCAAACAAAGTCTTCCCCGGCAGACGGCCCGGATGGGCAAGTGCTTCGATGACATCGTGTTTAAGGATCTTTCCCCCTGTACCAGAAGGGACGATCGTGGAGGGCTCTACTTTCCGGTCGTTCATGATGGCTGCAGCAACAGGCGTGGCCCGCACATCATGGGCTGAAGTGGCCGCAGAAGGCTCCGCTCCCTTGGCAGGCGTGGATGGTGAGGGGGCAACCGGTGCAGCAGCTGCTTGTTTTTCCGCTTTAGGCGTGGCCGTCTGGCCGTTGCTTGAAGCAGGTTTGGAGGCCGATTCGTCGATGCGGGCGACCACATCTCCAATCTTGAGCGTGTCGCCTTCTTTGCCGACGGTTTGCAGCATGCCTGCCTGTTCAGCATTGACTTCAAAAGTCGCTTTTTCGCTTTCCAGTTCCGCAATTACTTCGTCCCGGTCAACATATTGGCCATTGCCTTTAAGCCATTTCACCAGGGTCACTTCATTGATAGATTCCCCAACGGACGGAACTTTAATATCGATCATGTACTGCCCTATTTAGCGTATTGATGTATCAATCCAGGCCGCTAATATACACCCAAGCCTGCACTCAACCCAGCCATCCTTATATACTGAACGCGGTATCAATTATTTCTGCTTGCTCTTGGGCGTGCACCTTGGCATAACCGGTTGCCGTGGACGCGCTCGGCTGTCTGCTGATAAATCCATAGTTGATCGTCTTTAAATTCATCTGCAGAAAGGATGCGGCCCCCATGTTCAATGGCTCTTCCTGGATCCAAAACCAGGTGGCCTTGGCGTATTTCTTATACAGCGTCTCTAGCTGGACCAGAGGCAGCGGATAGAGCTGCTCTACCCGAATCACGGCCACGTCTTTGCGGCTCTCCTTGAGCTGTCGCTCCGCGAGGTCAAAATATATCTTTCCGCTGCAGAACAACACCTTCTTCACTTTCGTTGGGTCGTCTGCAAAGGTATCATCGATCACTTCTTTGAAGCTTCCCTTGGTGAATTCATCCATTTTGGAATAACTGCCTGGATGGCGCAAATTGGCTTTGGGAGAGAAATTGATCAAGGGTTTTCTAAACGGCCAGGTGAGTTGTCTTCGGAATGCATGGAACAAATTCGCCGAGGTGGTGATGTTGGTGACCACAAGGTTGAGTTCTGCGCACATCTGCAGGAATCGTTCGATCTTGGCGCTGCTGTGTTCGGGTCCTTGGCCTTCGTAGCCGTGGGGCAGCAGCAACACCAAACCGGACATCCGCTGCCATTTTTGTTCTGCGGCACTGATAAACTGGTCAATGACGATCTGCGCCCCGTTGGCGAAATCACCAAATTGTGCCTCCCACAAGACCAGGGCGTTAGGGTTAGCCAAACTATATCCGTATTCAAATCCCAATACCCCGTATTCGCTCAACAACGAATTATAAATTCTGAATTGCCCCTTGGCGCCTTCAATACGGCTCAGGCGATTGTAGGACTCGTCGGTGTTTTCGTCGCGCAGCACCGCATGGCGATGTGAGAAAGTTCCTCGGCGAACATCCTGACCACTCATGCGGACGTCACGTCCCTCCAGCAGCAGACTACCATAGGCCAGAAGCTCCCCACTGGACCAATCCAATTTTTTTTCGTCGGCAAAGAGCTTTTGTTTATCCTGAAGGAGTTTCTCCACTTTCCTGAGTGGGGTAAACCCACTGGGCCAGCTCATCATGGCATCAAATATTTTTTTGAAATCCGCTTCGCTGATGGCCGTGGTGGGCGATTTATCAAAATCCCCGGCTGTGGCCCGGCGCAGGCTTCTCCACCACAATTCGGGCTGCTGGTAATTGTAGGGCAACGGTTTTTGTTTGACCTCGTCCAATCTTTCCTGCAAGTCCGCCCAGAACTTTTTTTCCATGTCTTTGGCCAGCGTACGGGCATCTGGCTCGCCGTTTTCCATCAGAAACTGCGTATATACTTCCCTGGAATTGGGGTGCTTATCTATCAAGGAATATAGGTGGGGCTGGGTAAATTTCGGATCGTCTCCTTCGTTGTGCCCATGGCGGCGATAGCAGACCATGTCCACAAAAACGTCGGCATTGAATTCCTGACGGTAACGAGTGGCAATGCTTGCGCATTTGACGACGGCTTCGGGATCATCGCCGTTTACGTGCAGCACGGGCGCCTGAACGGCGGCGGCCAATGAAGTGCAATAATCTGAACTGCGGGCATCATCAAAGTCTGTGGTAAATCCGATTTGATTATTTATGACGAAATGGATCGTGCCTCCCGTGTAATAACCCTCCAGATCGCACATTTGCAATACTTCGTAGACGATGCCCTGACCTGCCATCGACGCATCGCCATGGATTAGGATGGGCAAAATCTTGTCAAAATCACTGCCGTACATGACATCCGCCTTGGCACGGGAAAACCCTACCACCACCGGATCAACGGCCTCCAGGTGGGAGGGATTTGGCATCAGCTTGACATGGATAGTTTTTCCCTGGGGAGTTTTCAGTTCGCTGCCATAACCCATATGGTACTTGACGTCTCCGCTGCCCATGGTTTGGTCCATGGTTGCCGTACCTTCAAATTCAGAAAAAATCTGTTCGTAGGTCTTGCCCAGAATATTGGCCAGCACATTCAGTCTGCCCCGATGGGCCATACCCAAGGCAACTTCCTGGACTCCCAATTCGGCGGCCGTATTGATGATCGCATCCAAGGCGGGAATGGTGGTCTCTCCCCCTTCTAGGGAAAACCGCTTTTGTCCAACATATTTGGTGTGCAGGAATTTTTCGAACATCACTCCTTCGTTCAGTTTTTCCAAGATGCGCTCCTTGCTTTGCAAGGACAGGGGAGTCAGGAATTTCTTCTCCATCTCGTTGGTCAGCCAGTCTATTTGTACCTGATCGCTAATGTATTTAAACTCGATGCCCACGTGGGAGGCATAGCAGAGCTCCAGATGCTGCAAGATGTTGCGCAGAGAAGTAGTCCCCAGTCCAATCAAGTTGCCGGCGAAAAAATTCAGGTCCAGATCCGCAGGCGTAAAACCAAAAAAACCCAGGTCCAGATTGGCGCCTCGGTCTTTGCGTGGCCGAATGGGATTTGTCTTGGCCACCAGGTGTCCTTTATTTCGGTAACCCAGGATCAGTCGATAGGCGCCCAGTTCTTTCTTCCAGTCCACTCCGTCGCTTGTTTTCAGCTCCGTTGCTACAGGCGCCGCCGCCGGTGCAGTTGTTCCGTTTCTGCCACTCTTTGCTGCTGAGAGGGCAAAATCAAAACCTTCGAAAAATTTCTTGTATTCAGGATCCACACTCGCCGGGTCTTTCACAAACTCCTGGTACAAGCCTTCTATATAGGCTGGGGACGAGTTGGTGATATATTGAAAATCCTTCATGGAAAGAGGCCTTTTATTGGGACCACAAATATCGGTTAAAAAGGCCATCCAAAAACAGCAAATCGCCTTTGAGACAGAGCCAGTTAGCCACCCTGGGGAGGGTCCTGGTGGAGGCCGGATAGCCCACCCATCGACCCACTTGGCCTCAGGCCGAGGCTAGTCGGCGTAATCTGGCCCAGAATTTAGGTGTGCAATTTTTTACATATCGCTATTTTCCTTACCTTTGCCGTCCTAAAATTTTCGATTACATGGCAAACCACAAGGCAACCAAAAAAGATGTCCGCCAAGCCACCAAACGGCGCGAACGCAACAAGTACTATGGCAAGACCACCCGCAATGCCATTCGCGACCTCAAAGAAATCAAAGAGCCAAAGGAAGCTGTTGATAAATACCCCCACGTAGCCTCCATGATCGATCGACTGGCCAAAAAAGGTATTATCCACAAAAATAAAGCTGCCAACTTGAAGAGCAAATTGGCGAAGAAAGTCAATACTTTGGCTAAGTAAGGTCACAGATTTTCTCTGCTAAAGACAAGATATTGAATCGAGCATTCGGTCCAGACCGAATGCTTTTTTTTGCCGTTTTTTTACGCTGGGGTGCAAAAAATAAAAGCTGGCCCGCCAGTATCCATTCATGGGAACTAGTCCATCTTGCTGGCTTTGGGCCGGGTTGGCCAAAGCCATCCACCAAAGAACATGCAAAGGAAGAATGCGATCGAAGCGAGCAGACAGATATATGCAAACCCGTTACCGATCACCCCATAGATCGTATCCACATGGCCAATGGGTACGCTTGCCAACCATAATTTTCTACCGGGTTGGTAGTAGTCCAAGGAGGCTTCAATTTTGCCTCGATAATCGCTCAAGACAGAAAGCCCTCCACTGGTCTGTCTCAAAATCGAATGGCCATTTTCAATACCGCGGAAAATCGCCGCGAAGCTGTGGAATGGATCAATGGCATACCAATCACCCGAAGGAAGCAATAGCAAATCCGCACGTTTTTTCCCCACCTGCCTCATCTGCATCAGAAAATCTGCGTCGTAGCAGATAGATACTGCCACTATCCCCAACGATGTCTTAATGGCGGGCACGATACCATCGCCCGGCTCGCTCGCTTCCACCAGCGGTACCGGGTTATTCTTATGGAATATCGTCAGTACCTCGCCTCGAGGTCCCAGGAAGATCGCTTCGTTTTCCAGAAATTTACGCCCCCCCGAAATCTTACCTGGATGGATCAGGCCTACCCCCATCAAAACATACACTTGGTTGTTTTGAGCAAAGCTCCTGGCCCGTTGCAGGAACTTGGCCGAGTCTGAGGCGAAAACCAAGGCGTTCGCCTCTGACCACACGATTATCTGGGCACCTTGTCGGGCAGCTTGCTCGCTGAGGGCGAACAAACTGTCTTCAAGTTGCTGCATCGCTTTAAACCCCCTGGGAAACCTCTGTGGAGTGGCTTGTTCGACGAAGGGGACCTCCGCCTGTTTGATTTGCTCGGCAGCGGAAGAAAGCAAAGATGACTTGGTATCAATCGTTATCGGCTTGCCGTAGTAATCCTCGTACAGCTTTTCCAGCAGGTCGGTCTGGGGCACAGACAGACCTGCCAAGCAAACTCGCCTGGACTGCGGCAATCGATTCGATTGAAAGCGCATCGCCCCCCAGGCGGTAACCAGACCTAATACCAGACCATAGCTTAACAATCCCGCTATGAACCGCTTCCTCCTTCGGCATTGCAACAAGGCCCAAATTCCCACAGAACCACACCAGTACATCAAAAAGCTGATTCCCCATAACCCGGTTATCGAAGCCAGCTGGGCTACCCAGGGGAAGTTGAACTGGGCATTAGCCGAAGACAACCAACCAGTTCCATATATCGATATGCTCATGAATTCCACACCGACCGATACCGCGGGATAAAACAGCGTGGTCCAGAACTGGTCCCTGGTCCGCTGCAGCCAACGGTCGGCCATCAAGATCAGGGTATACTTTAGGCTGTTGCCCAGGGCCAATAAGGCCAGAAAGGGCATGGGCAGCGGTATCACTTCCAGCGAGGAAAGGATAGATGCGCAGGTCGTTGCGCCCATGAACCAAGCCCATTTGCCCTTGAGCGTCGCCTGGCGACCGAAGTAGAGCCAACACAAGGGCGTGATCCAGCCAAAAATGGCCAAATTCCAGCGAGGAGAAGACAGCGTTTGGCTTGCTAGCCCACCCAGCAAGGCAACCCAAAATGTCCACTGGGGGAAAGCAACTGGGCCTTTTTTTTGGATGCAAGTCATCATTTGCTTTTTTGCAAAAATGCAATCGGCAAGAGGGTCTTGTCGACCGAATGCGCAAAGTCGAACGGATTTATTTAGTCAGAATTAACGCTTGGCATAAAATCAACCTTCGATTAGTCTTCATTTCTCCGTTTGAACTCAGAGGGTGTTAAACCGGTGTATTTCTTGAAGAGCGTGTTAAAGGAAGACTTGGAGTTAAATCCCACCTCATACAAGACTTCGAGGACGGTTATTTTTTTGTCCACGGGATGGCTAAGCAGGTTTTTGGCCTCATCAATCCGGTAGCGGTTAATAAAATCAAAAAAGTTCTGGTTTAGCCGTTCGTTGATAACCTGCGATAGCGTCCTTGGCCGCAGATCAAGTTGAGCGGCTAATTGATCCAGTGTGAGGTCGGGCTCCAGGAACGGCTTGCGCTGTAGCATATGCCGTAGCAGCGCATCCACAATGATGCGGCTTTGCTCCTCTCCAAGAGGCGACCCAGCATACTTCGATCGGTTGGCAGCCTCCGAGGCCCCTTTTTGTTGCATCCAAGCAAAAATTTCTGGACTGCGCATTGCTTTGAATAAGACCCGGTTGATGAATATAAAAAGGGCGATCACCAGGACCGTGAAAAACAAATAGAAATACCGAGCCCATGGGGTCAAACCCACCAGCCCGATGAACATAGCGGCCAGCATCACCAAGGTGACAAATACGATGGTTGAAGTTAGCCAGTTCAGGTTGGTGCGTTGCTGCGCGGAAAATTGATTTTCTGCTAGCCGGGTATAGCGACGGATGATCCGGAAACAAGCTATAACATAGGCGAAGAACTGCACAAATATGACTAGGGAACCCCAGTAGAAATAATCTGGGAGGTGGTGATCCAAGATGTCCCGTTGAATCGTTCGTTGAGCTTGCTCGGAACAGAGCAGGTATACTCCTTCGGTCCCTAGCGTGAGCAGTCCAAACGGCAAAAAATGAAGCCATTTTCGCGCCGATAAGCAGAAGCTGCGGTAAAGCACAGATTGTGTATATAAGTACAACAATGGCCCGAGCAGCAGCAACATCCAGACGCTCCACAGTCCAGTGGCTGGATGAGAGAAATAGACCCCCTTGCCCAGGAGGAAATTGTCAAGCAGGTTTAGCCCCATGGACAAAAAGAAAACGCCTAACAGGGTGTTGCTCACCCGAGGGCCTTTATCAAGGGAAAACAGAAAAACACTAAGGAAGATCAATTGGAATATGACTAGGACAAAAAATATGTCAGACCAGGTGAAATGCATGATGGCGGAGATGGCTCAAATTATTGAAAAAGATAAAGCTTGCCCCAAGTTTTTGCGGAAGGCTTCTTCCCCACCTTCTTTTCGTAAATTCCCAGCAAATTACTTTATGCGGATACTTTGTTGCTTTTTGGGTCTGGCCGCTTGTCTTACAGCGGATGCCCAGTCGTTGCTTACGCCCTTCGAGCGCTCCGGCGGGACCCAGACCACGACCTACGCGCAGTGCATCGATTTTTACCAAAAACTCCATCAAGCTTCCCACCGGGTGACCATCAAGGAAATGGGCATGAGTGACGCGGGATATCCTTTTGATGTCGTGCTCTACGCCAACGATGGGACCTCCGATCCCAGGGGGTGGCGTCAACATAATAAATTGATCTTGCTGATTCTTAACGGCATCCATCCGGGCGAGCCCGATGGCATCGACGCCAGCATGTTGTTTGTGCGGGACCTCGTCCTGGGTAAGATTCATCTGCCCGACAACCTAGCCCTGGCCTTGATCCCGGTGTATAATATTGGCGGGGCGCTAAATCGCAACGCGTTCTCGCGCGCCAACCAAGTCGGTCCCCTCAGCTATGGATTTCGCGGTAACGCGCAAAACCTGGACCTAAACCGCGATTTTACCAAATGTGACTCCCGCAATGCACGTGCCTTCAGCGCCATTTTTCACTGGCTCGATCCGGACATTGAACTAGACACCCATACCAGCGACGGAGCGGATTACCAGCATACTATGACGTTGATTAGCACCCAGTGGAACAAACTGGGCGGGGAACTGGGGAAATTCCTGTACGAACGTTTTGATCCCGAACTCTACAGGAGTATGCGGCAAAAAAAATGGCCTATGTGCCCCTACGTCAATTTTGAAGAAGGAAGTCTGGAAAATGGATGGACGGCTTTTTATGATTTGCCGCGCTATTCGTCCGGTTATGCTGCCCTGTTCCATACCCTGTCATTCATGTCCGAAACCCATATGCTCAAACCTTTCGCCGACCGTGTGCACTCCACCTATGCCTTGATGCAAAGCCTTGTGGAGGTATCGGCCGCCAACGCTCGAGTGATCCAGGATAAACGAAAGCAAGATTTGCGCGCAGACCTCCGCAAAACGGATTTTGCCCTGAACTGGAAAACGGACAGCCTGCATTATGATTCGGTGCTCTTTTCCGGTTATCGAGCCGGATACCGAACCAGCCAGCTTACGGGTCAAATGCGCCTATTTTATGACCACAGCCAACCTTTCCAGCAGCCGGTTAGGTTCTATGACTATTTTAGCGAAGACCACCTGGTCCAGGCGCCCAAAGCCTATCTGATCCCACAGGGATGGCACGACGTGATAGACCTACTCAAGCTCAATGGCGTTCAGTTCCAACCGATTACTCGAGATACCTTGATCCAGGTCCAAGTCTACCATATCCGGAGTTACGAGTCGAGCCGCCACCCGTACGAAAAGCACCACAAGAATTCCGCCGTGGAGCTTTCCGCTTCTGTGCAGCAGGTGAGGTTTCTTAAAGGGGACATGCTGGTTTTTTGCGACCAGCCCGCCAAAAGGTTCCTGGTGGAAATGCTGGAACCCACCGGAGATGATTCCTATTTCAGTTGGAATTTTTTTGATGCCATACTGCAGCAAAAAGAAGGCTATAGTGATTACCGATGGGAAGATCTTGCCGCTGACTACGCCGCCCACCATCCGGAGCTTGCCCACAAGTTGGAGGAGCGAAAAAAAATCGATTCGGCCTTTGCCAACAATGGGACTGCTCAGCTGCAATTCATTTACCAAAACTCACCCTATTTGGAACCCGAATACCTCAGGTACCCCATCTTCCGGTTGTTATGAAATCGTTAAGGAGAAAAAAAAGTTCCTCCTACGCATGCAATCGTTTCTAAAATCACGTTTTATACGGAATTTATGAATGCGGCGATTAAACCAAATGCACGCATCGGGTCATAGGAGTATAAAACAAATCTATCATGAAAAAGTATGTTGTTTACATGACGGCGACGATTTTGGTAGCCTCTATGGCCTCCTGCGCGCCTACTTATGTGGTCAGGGAAAGGCCCGCCGAAGTAGTTTATGCCAGGCCGCCTGCACCGTCTTATGATCATATCTGGATAACTGGGGATTGGATATGGGAAGGCGGAAGGTATCAATGGCACGAAGGCCATTGGGAAAGACGCCGGGAGGGATATCGCTGGCAAGAAGGTCATTGGCAGACCGCGAAGGGTGGCTACAAGTGGGTTCCAGGTCACTGGCAGGGATAAAAACCATGCATGAAAATTCTCACTGAAGGTCCCGGGTACCCCGGGGCCTTTGGCTTTTTTGTCCTCCGATGGTCAGTATGTTGCCTGGCAAACAAGGGGGAGGCTCGCACTGCTTTATGCCGGCGCCAGTTCGGCGCGGGGCCAAGTGAGGCGCTATTTTGGCTGATGCATCATCAGCTCATCAATGACTGCTGCCAGTTGCTCGGGCGTTTGCTTGAACAGTAAATACGTGAACCGTTCGCCTGGAATCACTACATCCTTGCCATCAGGCAAGACCTTGAAATTCAACTTCCGCGTGTTGAAATAAGGCTCCGTCCCTCGGACGGCCACCAAAACAGCCGTTTCGTCCCAGCTGCAGCGTCCTTGCGTATTCCCATCTTGATGCAGGGCAATGCGAAATGCATCCTTTACGGGACTGTTGATGATCGCATCGTTATGTATCAAACGGATCCCGGTGTGAATCTGTTCACCAATTTCAAATCCGCTCAGGATGACCGGCGTAGGCCATTGGTCAAATACTTTCTGCGAAGCCAATGGGTCCACCATGACATTGAATTCATATCCTCCGGTCCCGCTGGAATCAATTCGGGTAGCCATAGAAACCAGACGGGTTACTTTTTGAGCAATGAGCTCTCGCCCACTTAAGGGACAGATGACATCAGGTCCGGAGTCTAGCAGTCCCGCTAAATTGGTGAAGAACCCCACCGTTACAATGGTCACACTGTGGGGAGGCTGGGTGGCCAAGACCGATCTGTATAAGGCCACTGCATCCTGGGCCTGTCGATTGGAGTCCAGACGGTGGGGATATTTTGCGATAATTGCCTGGGCCCAACGCTGGCTGCAGGCCTTATTTGGCAAGGCCTGGTACGTGACCCCGATGGGCAGATCCGGGCGCCTAAAATACGTATTAAATACGCTCAAGGTTGGACCTGTCGTCTCGAATGCATTCGAAGATACCGTAGCCAAGATCTTGGCCTCTCCCAAATCAGCCAACGCATGCAGTAGGGCAATGGCACCTACATCATCGTAGTCCGGTGCAATATCCGTATCGAAAATAATTGACACGGGCTTTTGGGCTTGCAAAAGCGACGACGCCGTAAGCAGTAACGCCAAAAAAAAAATTTTCATCTGTTACAGGGGAGTTGGTTAAAAATGCCTTGCGCTCCAAAATAAATATAGTCCAATTTGCCACGCTTCGGCGTCCGCCGAATAAAAATTATCTCCGTCCCATGACCTAGAGTAAGGCTACAGAAGGGGTTACACCTGGCAGTATCCCCGGAATTTGACTCCAAACGACCGTATACCAGGCAACCGTGCCAGAATGAATTCACAAAATTTCATCAATTCTCTGCGGGCTAGAGCCCGCACTGTATCTTTGCGGTCGTTTTACAAAAAAATACTTATGCGAAGCTTTTTTGGACCCCGCCTACTTTGGAGCGTGCTCTTGCTGTTGAGTCTGGGCACCCAGGCACAAACCCAGTCTGTTTACGATCATAATGAGGCGTTTGCCCCCATGTTTTATCCCGCTAATGGTGATCTGGTGAGAACAGCCAGCGGATCCCCTGGTCCGGGGTACTGGCAGAACACGGCGGATTATAAAATTGGCGCCGTGCTGGACGACGTGAACCATGAGATATCGGCAAACGTGGTAATTACCTATAAAAACAACAGCCCGGAGAAACTGCCTTTTCTGTGGCTGCAGCTAGATCAGAATATGTTCACTGCGCAATCCCGGTCCAGCGCCGTCACACCGGTCACCGGGAGCCGGTGGGCCAACCAGCATTTCGAAGGCGGCTACAGCATCAAATCCGTTTGGGTCGAATATAGGAACCAGCAAGAAAGGGCAGATTACCTCATTAGCGATACGCGCATGCAGATTAGGCTTGCTAAAGCCGTCAGAGCAGGCGGAGACTCCATTAAAATCAAAATCGAATATTCCTTCAAGATTCCCGAATACGGGGCCGACCGGATGGGCCGAGTCCTTACCAAAAACGGCTGGATTTACGCAATCGGACAATGGTACCCCCGCATGTGCGTCTTTGACAACCTCGTGGGGTGGAATACATTGCCTTATTTGGGTCAAGGCGAGTTTTACCTGGACTATGGCAATTTTGATGTATCCATCACTGCGCCGGCCAAAGAAATTGTGGTGGCCTCTGGCGAATTGCTAAATCCCTCCGAGGTGCTGACCACAGAACAAATCAAACGACTCAACAGGGCCAGGGAAAGTGATCAAACCGTGTTGGTTCGATCGGCCTTGGAAGTGACCGACCCGGCTTCCCGGCCCGCGAAGGATAAACTTACTTGGCATTTTAGAATCGACAACGCGCGCGACCTAGCTTGGGCTGCATCGACGGCCTTTGTTTGGGATGCCGCCAAAATAAATTTGCCGGATGGAAAAAAATCGCTGGCCATGAGCCTATATCCCGTAGAAAGCGCACAGGATCTAAGCTGGAGCCGATCCACCGAATTTGTGAAAGGTTCCGTGGAGCATTATTCCAAACAATGGATGCCCTATCCCTATCCGGTAGCCACCAATGTAGCGACCAATGTGTTGGGCATGGAATATCCGGGAATCGTGTTTTGTTTTTGGCGCGATCAGGCCAGGTCCTTATGGGGTGCCACCAGTCATGAATTTGGGCACACCTGGTTTCCCATGATCGTGGGCAGCAACGAGCGCAAATACGCTTGGATGGACGAGGGATTCAACACGTTTCTAAACTCCCTAGCCGACGAGGCTTTCCACAACGGTGAATTTGCCAATCGGCGAATAAATCGCCATGCCATGGCCAGATACCTATTCCCGCAAAACGGCGAAGGCTTGCTAGTAATTCCGGATGCCTATAGCAATCTGTTCAACTATGAAAGCAACTCCTACTCGAAAGGAAGCCTAGGACTGCAGCTGCTCCGTGAAGTTATTTTAGGGGAGGATCGATTCGATGGTGCTTTCCGGTATTATATAAACAACTGGGCGTACAAACATCCAACCCCCTGGGATTTTTTCCACGCCATGGAGAATTACAGCGGAGAAGACCTATCCTGGTTTTGGCGCGGCTGGTTCCTGTACGATTGGAAATGCGATCAGGCAGTTAAAAGCGTTGACTATGTGAAAGGGGACACGACCCAAGGTGCCGTGATCACTATTGAAAATCTGGAAAAATTACCTATGCCGGTTACCGTGGAAGTTAAAGAATCGAATGGGAAAACAGCCCGGGTAAACTTGCCCGTTGAAGTTTGGCAGAAAGGTCCGACCTGGAAATTTTATTATCCTTCGTCAACCCAGATTGAGCGTGTTACTCTTGATCCCGACAACCTGCTACCCGACATCAACGACTCTAACAATACCTGGACCCACAATTAGCCGGGCTTACTTAAAGGTTCCCCTTGGCCGGCCTGTCAAGTCGGGTCCGACGGATGTAATGAATATGCACGAGCTTTGCTGCCACTCATAATATAGATACATGAAGCTACACCGAAGCAAAGTTGGCTTGCTCGTGGCCTGCTTGCTAGTATGTTTATCGACGACCCTGGCGCAGGCCAACCTGGCATTTGAAAAAAAGAAATTTGTTCAAGGATCTGAGACTTTGCTGTACCGGATACTTTACCCAGCGCATCAGCAGCCCGGTAAGACCTATCCAATGGTGCTGGTACTGCATGGTTCGGGGGAAAAGGGCAACGACAACCAAGCTCAGCTGGTTTGGGGTGCTAGCTTATTCGTAGATTCCCTAAACCGCGCCAAATACCCAGCCATTGTCTTGTTTCCGCAGTGCCCAGCAAATGACTTCTGGGTAAACGGTTCTGTGGCAGCAGATTCCCTCGGATTCAGTTTCCCCGCCAATGCCCCTCCTACTCAAGCCATGCGCCTAGTCGTGGAGTTGGTTAAGCAGCTCGCCCGCAGTGGACAAGTAAACAACAGGAAGATCTATGTGGGTGGCCTTTCCGAAGGGGGCTTTGGTACCTATGATATACTTTGGAGGATGCCGCATTTCTTTGCCGCCGCTTTTCCCATCTGCGGGGGAGGCAATCCGCAACAAGTTAAATACTATGCCGCTAAATTTCCTATTTGGGTATTTCATGGCGCAATTGATCCGACGGTACCCGTGGCCAACGCGCACCTGATGGTGCGCGTCTTAAAGCAGGATGGCGCCAATGTGAAGTATTCCGAATACCCTGGAGTCGGCCATGACAGTTGGAAAAATGCCTTTGCCGAACCCGGTCTGTTGCCCTGGCTCTTTAGCCAGACTGCTTCCATCGATTAGCCTAGAGATTCTAGGGGCCAACCGCCTGGAGTTAATTTCGTTGCCACACGGCAGTATGCCGTGCAGGGCCTTGGAGGTTATAGGCGTTGTTGTAATTGGGCCACCTGCTGGGTCTTCCAACTAGCAAAATCTCCCAATCCTATGTGGTGGCGAGCTTCCCGGACCAGGTGCAGGTAAAAGGCCAGGTTGTGGACACTGGCAATAGTCAAACCCAAAATTTCCTTACTCTTCACCAGGTGTCGCAAGTACGCCTTGCTCGTTTGGTTGCTCAGGGAACAAACCAATCCATCGTCCAACGCGGAAAAATCGCTCTCCCATTTTTTATTGTCGATGTTGATTACGCCCTTCGTGGTGAATAACATCGCGTTTCGACCGTTTCTTGTCGGCATCACGCAATCGAACATGTCGACCCCTAGGGCGATGCATTCCAAGATATTCCAAGGGGTGCCCACGCCCATAAGGTAGCGGGGCTTATCGCTAGGCAGCAGACTGCAGCACAGTCCGCACATATCATAAAGTTGCTGATCAGGTTCCCCCACGCTAAGCCCACCAATCGCATTGCCGGCGGCTTGCTTGGAAGCGATGAACCGGCTGGATTCACCGCGCAGATCCGCAAATGTGCCGCCCTGCACAATGGGAAACAAATATTGACTATACCCATGTTTTTCTTTCGTCCCATCGAATTGTTCTATGCATCGATCCAGCCACCGATGGGTCAGATACATCGAAGCTTTCGTATAGGTGTAATCGCTGGAATAGGGTGTGCACTCATCGAATGCCATAATGATATCTGCGCCGATGGATCGCTGAATATCGATGACCTTTTCGGGGGTGAACAAGTGCCTGGAGCCATCGATATGGGATTGGAACACTACGCCTTGCTCCGAAATTTTCCTGGTACCCGAGAGAGAGAAAACTTGATACCCGCCACTGTCCGTCAATATCGAGTCCTCCCAACCCATGAACCGGTGGAGTCCTCCGGCTTTTTCCAACACATCCAAGCCTGGTCTCAGATAGAGGTGATAGGCATTACCCAAGATGATAGGGGCTTGGATATCCCCCTTTAGCTGGCTAGTTGTCACCGCTTTGACGCTACCTGCCGTTCCTACCGGCATGAATATCGGAGTTAGTATATCGCCGTGGTCAGTCGAGAATTTTCCCGCCCTTGCCTGTGAAAAGGGGTCTTGCGCCTGCAATTCAAATGATAATCCTGCCATACTCGAATAACCTGCGTGCAAGATAAGGATGGCCGCACAATGGCCGAAATCGAGAATCCGGCCAAGCTAGCCCTGCGGGAACAACGTATCATGACCATCTCGTTAGGAAACTCCCCACTAAATGAACGGTTCTGCTTATTTTCGTGGACGTAAGCGGGGTCTGCTACCCGCACCAACCGTAGAAAACGTATGGATCAATTGTTCGCCCATTTGGCGTGGAAGGAAATTGTATTTTCCTTGTTCTGCCTGGTTTGCCTTGTGCAGCTCTTTTACTACGCCTGGTTTTTTCAGCGCTTGGCCTTTTTTCGACCCCGCGACAAGGACAAATCACAACAGCATCCCGTAAGCGTAATTATTTGCGCTCGAGACGAGGCCGCCAAACTGGCCGCCAATTTGCCCGGATCGCTGGTTCAAAAGTACTCCTCAACGCATGAGGTGATTGTCGTAAACCACCATAGCCAGGACGATACCCGGTACCTGTTGGATGAATTTAAGAAAACCTTCAAAGGGCTGCATATCGTCAACTTGGAATACGAGGCTAAAGGTATCCAGGGAAAAAAATATCCCTTAAGCATGGGCATCAAAGAAGCCAAATACGAAATCGTCCTGTTGACGGATGCCGACTGCGTGCCGGCCAGTGAATTTTGGATCCAAAAAATGCAAGACGGCTACCGGGAAGGCACCCAGGTTGTGCTGGGCTACAGTCCTTACCGAAAAGCACCGGGCTTGCTAAATAAACTGATTCGATTTGAAACCTTTCATGCCGCACTCCAATACCTTTCCTACGCCCTGGCGGGATTGCCTTATATGGGTGTGGGTAGGAATTTATCCTATAAAAA
Source organism: uncultured Chitinophagaceae bacterium (assembly GCA_963742225.1). Classification (GTDB taxonomy): domain Bacteria; phylum Bacteroidota; class Bacteroidia; order Chitinophagales; family Chitinophagaceae; genus Puia. The sequence goes on from CAVULD010000001.1 coordinate 539,007, forward strand.
GGAATTGTTCTTTCGCAATAAGGGGTTTTCGTCCATCAACCATGTACCCGGTGGGGACGATGACTTGTTCATCAATAAAGTAGCCAACGGCCGTAATACGCAGATCGTCATTGATCCGGAAACCTTCACAATTTCTGAGCCCAAAAAGACCTTCGCCGAATGGAAAAAGCAAAAGACTCGCCACTATAGTACAAGCAAATATTACAAGACCAAACACAAGACGCTTTTGGGACTCTATGCTTCAAGCCAATTCTTGGTGTACCCCTTATTTTTGGTTTGCTTGATCCTGGTGGACTGGCGCTGGGCCCTGGGTGTATTTGGGATTCGCTTTCTGCTGCAGGCCCTGGTATATTATCGATCCATGCGAAAACTCGGGGAGGGGGATCTGTTTGCCTGGTGGTGGCTGCTTGATCTATGGATGTTCCTGTATTATATCATCTTTGCCCGACCATTATGGAAAAAACCCCGGTCCAACTGGAACTGATCCTCAAGTATTTTCCCCAACTGTCGACGCGGCAGACGGTGCAGCTCAGCAGTCTGGATGAATTGTATAGAGCCTGGAATGCGCAAATCAATGTTGTGTCGAGGAAAGATCTGGATCACTTGCACGAAAAACACCTGCTCCACTGCTTGAGTATCGCCGCCGTCTTTACCTTCCCACCCCACAGCGAGATTCTGGATCTAGGCACCGGCGGGGGATTCCCAGGCATCCCGCTGGCCATCTTCTTTCCGGAAGCAAAATTTCATTTGGTGGACAGCATCGGCAAGAAGATCAAAGTGGTCCAAGCCATCGCTAGCGCCATTGGACTCACCAATGTGACTACGCAGCAAATACGTGCAGAGCAGATTCAACATAGGCTTTTTGACACGGTAGTATCCCGCGCCGTAGCTCCGCTCAAAGAGCTCTGGTCCTGGTCTAAACTCCTGCTACGCAAACCCATCCAGACCGAGGGGAAGGATCAGCAAGACGGTCGAGGCCTACTCTGCCTTAAAGGCGGTGATTTGTCGCAGGAAATCCAGGCCTGCGGATGCCAACCGCGCGTGATCAGGATTCTTGATTTATTTATGGAACCGTATTTCGAAGAAAAATACCTGCTGCAGGTGCCCCCTCGTGGCATCTACTCGTCCACCAGCCCGAAACTTTAAGCGATCCGTTGAGCTGAAGCCCACGGCAGACCAGTACCAGATAATGGTATTTTTTAGATGAAAAAAGAACGGAACTTTAGGGGATGGAAATATCCGTGTGTATCGTGGATGACAACAAAGACATTCGTTCTGCCCTGGAACAAATCATCCGGATGGCCGACGAGTATATCTTGTTGGGCAGTTTCTCAGGCGCCCATGATGCATTGGAGCAAATACCTGTGCTTAAACCCGATGTGGTGTTGATGGATATCAATTTGGGGGAAGGCAGGAGCGGAATAGACTGCGTGCGCGAGCTTAAGCCAGAAAATCCCAATACCCTATTTATGATGTGCACGGTGTACGAAGAGGATGAGAAGATTTTCGAAGCGCTCCGTGCGGGTGCCAATGGTTATATTCTGAAGAAAACAACGCCTGAAAAGCTATTGGATTCTATAAGAGAACTTTACGAGGGAGGAGCGCCTATGACCAGCCAGATCGCGCGCAAAGTAGTCAGCGCATTTCAAAACAAGCCCTTGAGCGAGGGGGGAGCCCAAAATAAGCCCATCAGTAGTTTGAGCAGCCGGGAAAACGAAATTCTGGAACTCTTGGCCAAAGGTTTACTGTACAAGGAGATAGCTTCGGCACTGTTTATCAGCCAGGAAACAGTCCGCAAGCACGTCTATCACATCTACGAAAAGCTGCACGTAAATAACCGGGTCGAAGCGATTAATAAATTCTATGGCCGTTGAGGTTTCTCTCATTGGGAACAGCCAAGTGGCTTATCCCCCCTTCCGTGGCGCTAGCAGACAAAAAAAATACCACTAAGTGGTATAGGATGCATTTGCGGATACCTCTATTTTCGCCCCTGAGGTTGCCGATCAAATATCTTCCTTAATCATTTTACATTATCCTTAAGAAGTTTGTGCAGTGCTTACAGCGTTCACAAACTTTATTTTTTTATGGCTGGCAGGTGCGCAAACAATTCGTCTACTGCCCCCAATCTATCTCCAGCTTGTTATTCTTTCGGTTCACGTCAGCCATACGTTGCGTTGGATCGATCTCTACAATTTTTAAATCCGTCAATTTGTGGTTTAGCACAAAGGTATACGTAGGTTCGGTCCATTTCCAAGGTTCCATCATCAGCCTTGGAATGGCCGGGTCTTCGGTGGGCTTATTGCCAAACATGAAGTATTGTGGAATATAGGCTATTTCCTTGGCCCCGTCGCGGTAGGTCAGCCATACATCAACCGGCATGGGCATCTTGCCGAGCATGCGCAACCTGATCTTGGTCTTTCCAGACTCCTCCCACAGGCTGTCGATGGCATAATCAATGGTTTTGGTGGTGTTAATCCAATATTCTTTATACCAGTCCAATTTAAGTCCACTCACTTTCTCGGCTACGCGCATGAAATCGTTGGCATTAGGATGTTTAAAACGCCATTGGTGATAATATTCGCGCAGAATATTATCCCGGACTTCCGCGCCGGTTATGTATCCCAGTTGCTCCAAGAAGATCTCGCCTTTGGCGTAAGAGCCATTGACGTAAGCAAAGTTGGTGGTGAAATGATCGGCATGGGTTGTGAGTGGTTCTTCCAACCCGCTTCTGACCAAGGCGAAATAAGCCGCATATCCGTAGGCATGATTCTGCGGCAAATCGGGCTGTCCCCCTTTGGCATTGGGATCTGCCCCCCTTTGCAGAGACCCTGCACCAGGGCCAAAATTGGCGAGGTAATAGGCAGAAACAACCGCGTCGGCCCAACTCGTAAACCCCTCATCCATCCATGCGTATTCGGACTCGTTGGTACCAAGCATGCCCTGATACCAGGAGTGCATCCATTCGTGTAGGGCGTTGCCCTGAAGTCCTGGACCTCTCAATAAGGTAGCCATGGGATATTCCATTCCTCCGTCACCACCCTGAATAAACGAATATTGGTGATATGGATATTTGCCAAAATTTTTCTCGATAAAGGGTAATACCTCAACCGCTGCTTGAGCCAAGGTCTTCCAGCCTTCCTCCTCTTTGGGATCGTTGTTCTTGTTCCTATACAGCACATGAATGGCAGGACCGTTGGGAATATACTTTACGATATGTTTGTATCCGGGATCTGCGGCCCATACGAAATCATGAACCATCGGTGCCAGGAAATGCCAAGTCAGGTTGGCGGAGGAGGGCCTCGTTACGGCGGCGCCCGGGGCCTCGTAGCCATAACCGATCTGTTCGGGATTCTGCAGGTAGCCGGTGCCTCCCAGGATATAATTCCGGTCGATAGTAATCTTGACGTCGTAGTCCCCCCACACCCCGTAAAATTCCCGCTCTACATACGGCGTGGGGTGCCATCCCTCATAATCGTATTCACAGATTTTGGGATACCATTGACTCATGGAGTACCGAACTCCAGTTTGGGGGTTATCGCGGCCACTGCGACGAATCTGTAGAGGGACCTGCGCTTCAAACTCCATATCGAATACTACGGTTGTCCTGGGCAAAATGGGCTTGGACAATTTGATCACCAGGATGGTTTCTTCTTCTTGGAACGATTGGGCAACCCCATTCATTTTAAGCGACCGCACGCGCTGGTAGCCGATTTCATCGGGCTTCAGTTGTTCGATGCGATCGGCTATTCGAGGATCCCAGTCGAGATTATTGCGCACGAGGATCTTGCCCAATTCGCGACTTCGGTTGTCCATCATGCTTCCCGGCTGAAAGGCATTCCAATACAGGTGATAAAAAACCCGCCGCAGGGTGTCGGGGGAGTTGTTGGTGTATTCGAGTTTTTGGGTGCCAGTGAAGCGGTTCGTCTGTACGTTCACGCTCACGTCCATCGTATACTTAACTTTTTGTTGCCAGCGGTCAGGCTGAGCAAGCGCAGATTGGGCGACCAGTAATACGAGAAAGTAAACATTCCTTAAAAGGGGCATTCCTGCATAAATTTAATCGGCAAATTTCGGTAAATAAGCAGTATGTAGCATACAGAAATAGATAAACTTTGACCAGATGCTGCTAACAAAGCGTTAAAGAGGACGAATTCAATAGGGGCAAAAGCAATTTGGCCTCAATCCGATTTGCCTTGGACCACCAGCACAATTTCCCCCTTGACCGTTTTAGCCGCGAAATAATCGGTTAGGTCACGAAGCGTACCGCGCTTATTTTCCTCAAATAGCTTGGTCAGCTCACGACTCACCGAGCAAGGCCTGGTCTCTCCAAAATAGGTTATGAATTCCTCCAACGTCTTGACTAACCGCTGAGGAGACTCATAAAATACCATCGTCCTCTCTTCTTCGGCCAGTTGCTTCAACAAAGTCTGTCTGCCTTTCTTTAATGGCAAAAAGCCCTCAAAAACGAATCGGTTAATCGGCAATCCACTGTTAACCAATGCAGGCACAAAGGCGGATGCGCCAGGCAAACATTCCACCCTCACCCCCGCCCGGATCGATTCCCGCACCAATAAAAAGGCCGGGTCGGAAATGCCAGGCGTTCCTGCATCGGTGAGCAAGGCCATGGTCTTGCCTTGGAGCAGTTGTTGGGTCAAGTGCTGGAGCAGTCTGTGCTCGTTATGCTGATGGTAGGGAGAGATCGGCTTGGTTATGTGATAGTGGTTCAGCAATTTGATTGAGACGCGGGTGTCCTCGGCCAGTATCAGGTCCACTTGCTTGAGCACCTCAAGGGCCCGAAGGGTAATATCCAGCAAATTGCCGATGGGAGAAGGAACGATATAAAGCATCAACTAAAGAATGTGAAATAAGCTGCAAGTGCAGGTTAATCGAGCAGAACCGTCATGTCCGATCAGGTTACTACAAAGTACTGGGCTAGCGGGTATCCCGGCCCGGCGCTAACCCGTTAGCTCCCGCCCAACTCAGTTGACCGAAATATCAAAATACTCCATGACCGGGTTGGCTAATAATTTTTTACTGGCTTCCTCAGCAATCATGCGCGCTTGTTCCTGGCTTTCCGCCTCCACCTGCAGGCTGATATTTTTGCCAATCCTGACATCGCTGATGTTTTTTAATCCCAGGTTCTGCAGTCCGCCCATCACGGCTTTGCCCTGGGGATCCAGTAATTCTTTAAGTGGCATTACTTGTACCCGGACAGAAAAGATCATGTTGTCTGTTTTTTAAAAATCAAAGATAAGACAATGTAAAAAACGAAAATGACGGGGACGGCCAGCCATTTCAAAACCAGCAACGCAGCACCAGAGGCGATCAGTAGGATCACTTTGGGCAGGTTGTTTTTGAGCGAAAGGTCCTTGAACTTGAGTGCCAGTACCGGTATTCGGCTAACCATCAGCAGGCTCAGGACCAGGATGATCCCATACAATAGCCAGGGATTTAGTAACCAACCCACCAGGGTCGCAGCATTGGAATCCCAATAGATAAGTGGGAAGGAGGCAACCAGCAAACCTACGGCTGGGACAGGAACCCCCTTAAATCCAAATTGCTGGGACTTGTCCAGATTGAACCTAGCCAGCCTGTACGCCGCGGCACAGGGTACCAGCAAAGCGGGTAGCAACCACCCCATGGATATATCGATCCCGTCTTCCTGGCGCATAAAGCTTAAGCGCAGAAACTGATACAAAATCATTCCGGGAGCTACACCAAAACTCACCAAGTCGGCCAACGAATCGAGCTGCTTGCCCATTTCGGATTCGGACTTGAAGAGCCGGGCCACAAACCCGTCCAAAAAATCCACCAAGGCGGCCAGGCCGATGCACATGGAGGCCAGCCAGATCTTTTCTGTCATATCAATTAGCTGGGCCCCGTCTGGGCCATAGGTAATGGCAATGCCATTTTGCAACGCAAACACGGTCGCCACACAGCCCAAAACAAGATTCAAGAGCGTAAATAAATTGGGAATTTGTTTCATGATGCTGCTTCAGAGTCGCCCCGGGGAGCGCGCTTTTAAGGGTGAACATATGCGCAAAACGCTATTGCCTGGTCAAGAACACCTGCCTTCGCGGAGCAAACCACCGGTGCGGTTATTTGGACGATGGCTTGGGCGTGGATAGCCGGTCGCGTTTCTTCATGTACGATTCGATCTCTTCGGCGCTAATGGGTACTTTATCCATCAGGTCTTTATTTCCGTTGCGAGTAATCCACACGTTGTTTTCAATCCGGACCCCTAGCTGCTCCTCTTCAATATAAATGCCCGGCTCGACGGTGAGTACCATACCGGCTTGGATCGGTTCGTTTCTTGGACCAAGATCATGCACATCCACTCCCAAGTGGTGAGAAATGCCATGATAGAGATATTTCCAATAGGCCGGATTTTCTGCAGTTTGGTTCTTTATATCCGATTTGGTAAGCAAACCCAGTTTTACAAATACCTGGTTGGCTTCCTCGCCAACCTGCTTGTGGTATTCGGTGAGGACTACTCCCGGTTTGAGCAAGCTCTTGGCATAGTTGTGCAAGTGCAGACACCCATTGTATACATTTTTTTGCCTCTTGGTGAATTTTCCATTTACCGGTACCGTGCGCGTCATGTCGGCGCAATACCCACCAAATTCAGCACCAAAATCCATTAAGATGAGTTCCCCGTCTTTGCATTCCCCATTGTTTGCAACGTAATGGAGGGTTCGAGCCCGGTCTCCGCAGGCCAGGATAGATCCATAAGCAGGTCCGCTGGAACGCTGGGCAAGGAAAGAATGCCAAATTTCCGCTTCGATCTCATTTTCCCAAACCCCTGGTTGAATGAACTGCAGGAGCCGCAAAAAGCACGTATGCGTAATATCAACGGCACGCTGCAGCACCCCTACTTCCAGCTCCGTCTTCACGGCCCGCAGTTTTTTTAAGATTTTGGCCGCCCGTTCATACTGATGCAAGGGATAGCGCTGCTTCATTTCTTCGATAAATCGGTATTCCCGAGTTTGGATCAGAGAGGATTTGCGGTCATTTTCGTTCGAATCCAGGTAAATGCGATCCACAGCATGGATCCAAGGTTGCAATTGACCATCTAAGCTATCGAGCCAGACAACGGTTTGAATTCCAGAAATCGCCCGAGCTTCATCGGCGCGCAATCGTTTTCCGTCCCATTTCTCCTTCAACTCGTTGGGACGGACCAACACCAACACTTCCCGGTATTTCGGGTCGGGGTGGTCTGGTACCAGGATAACCATACTGTCCTCTTGAGTAATGCCGCTTAGCCAGAACAGGTCACTATTTTGCCGGAAAGGATACAGAGCGTCCCCATTGGAGGGCATCTCATCGTTGCTCACCAGTAGGGCGATGGAGTTGGGCAAAAGCTCTTTGGCGAAACGTGCTCTATTCTTAGTAAACAATGCTGGATTGGAGGGGAAATATTTCATTACATCTTGAATTGATCAGGAGTTGTAAAAATAAGGAATGATTTCTGCTTAGCCGTTGAAGGCCAAAACTAAGGAGGTCTTATCAGGGTGGCCGAAGACGGACAAGGAGAAGGTCGAGCAAAAAGTTTCGTGTCCATTCAGTGTTGGAAGGGTCTAAAGAGAAGGCATAAAAACTAACAACCGTTAGTTAAAATATTTCGAATAAGCCAGACTATTCATTAGATAATATTCAATTACAAGGCGATTCCGGCGATTGTATTAGATAATTTTTAATATTAGTTTTGCCTGCTCATCAACGCCTGCCATCATGCCGTTACCGGTCATTGCCCCAGCACAGGGCCCCATAGTTCCCATGGAAGCCCATGCCTTTGCCAAAGGCATCCATTACCAGCTTACTCCGGACCAGCTCGTTCAGGATTGCCTCCGAAGGAAGGAAGGTACCCTGGCCGAAGGCGGCGCCCTGGTTATCAAAACGGGAGTATTTACTGGTCGCAGTCCAGAAGACCGGTTCATCGCCAGGGACGCCCATACGCAGGGGCACATCGATTGGAACGAATTCAATAAGCCCCTGGAGCAAATCCATTTTCAGGTGATCTACCACAAAATCACCAGCTACCTCAACGATTTACCCGAACTCTGGATCCGCGATGGGTACGCCTGCGCTGATCGGGGTTACCGGATGAACCTTCGGATAGTCAATGAAACCCCGTCGATGAACCTCTTTGCATGCAATATGTTCCTGCGTCCAGCGCCCCAGGAGCTGGAAACGTTCCGCCCAGACTGGCAGATACTAACCGCCCCAGGCCTGAAACTCAACCCGGCGGAGTGCGGAACCCGCCAATCCAATGCAGTGATTATTTCCTTTGCGCACCGCTTGGTCTTAGTCGCGGGAACCGGCTATACCGGCGAAATAAAAAAAGCGGTATTTACGATTTTGAATTATATCCTGCCTCAGGAAAAAGATGTCCTAAGCATGCACTGCGCGGCCAACATCGGCCGTCGCGGCGATACCGCACTGTTCTTCGGTTTGAGTGGAACCGGCAAAACCACCCTCAGCGCAGACCCGTCCAGAAGATTGATAGGGGACGACGAACATGGCTGGGCTGCACACAGTGTATTTAATTTTGAAGGAGGCTGCTACGCCAAATGCATCAACCTGAAACCCGAGCAGGAACCCGAAATCTACCAGGCTATTCGGCCTGGAGCGCTAGTCGAAAATGTGCAATTCTACCCTGGTGAAAACCGCATCAATTTTGCCGATTCAACCCTGACCGAAAACACCCGGGTGTCTTATCCTCTGGACTACATCAGCAACGCGGTACACCCTTCCGTGGGAGATATGCCACAAAACATTTTCTTTTTGACCTGTGATGCGCACGCCGTCTTGCCTCCTTTGTCAAGGCTCACACCGGCGCAGGCCATGTATCAATTCATGTCCGGGTATACGGCCAAAGTAGCAGGTACGGAAACCGGGATCACCGAACCCAAATCTACCTTTAGCCCCTGCTTTTCGGCTCCCTTCCTGCCCCTGCACCCAAGCCACTATGCCCGCATGCTGGGACGTAAGATCAAAGACCAAGGCGTGCAGGCCTGGTTGGTCAATACAGGATGGACCGGCGGGCCCCTGGGTATAGGCAACCGGATCGCCCTGCCCTACACCCGAGCCATGATATCGGCCGTCCTGCAAGGCGAGTTGGACGATGTGCCCTTTGACCAACACCCGGTATTTAGAATAACCATGCCAACCCATTGCCCTGGGGTACCCCAATACATGCTTAATCCACGGACCAGCTGGGCGAACCCGCAGCAATACGACCAAAGAGCCAGACACCTAGCAGAACTGTTTACGGCCAACTTTGAAAAGTATCGCCAGCAAGCCGGGGCTGAACTGCTGGCGGCAGGACCCTTGCTATAAAATAATTTGCAGCTAAAACTTCCTTATTAAAAATAAAAGACGCATCTTCAACTCATAATCACTGCGCGAAATCAGGCCTCTAACGGTTTGCCGATAACAGCTCCATCATGTATGATGGAGTTTTTTTTTACGCCACGGCGATCGGAGAATTTTTCAAAACAGCCCGTAGAGCTGGGCGTCCACCCGCGTGATGATTTCACCCAGGTGCTCATCATTTTCGGGGAATTTGTTCTTGTCTATATCGATTACCAGCAAAGGGCCCTCTTTGTAGCTTTCAATCCACTTGTTGTACAGTTCATTGAGACGTTTGAGGTAATCGAGTCGAATATTTTCTTCGTACTCCCGGCCTCTTTTTTGAATTTGCCCAACCAAGGTCGGTACCGAAGCCTGCAAGTAGATTAGCAGATCAGGAGGCTGAATGAGCCGCTTCAACGTTTGAAAGAATTGAAAATAGTTTTGATAGTCGCGCTTGCTCATCAAACCCATATCGTGGAGATTGGGAGCGAAGATGTGCGCATCTTCATATATCGTCCTGTCTTGAATGACCGTCTCGGTTCCGGCATGAATTTCGAGTAGTTGGTTCAGCCGGCTATTCAGAAAGAAGACCTGCAGGTTAAAACTCCAGCGAGGCATATCCTCGTAAAAATCATTCAGATAAGGATTGTGGTCGACGTCTTCAAATTGGGGAATCCAGCGATAGTGCTTGCTTAGCAATTCTGTCAGCGTAGTCTTACCCGCACCGATGTTTCCTGCCACAGCAATATGTTTTGGTCTCTTGGTCTTTGCCATGCCTAAATGTAAAATCTAAAATCTAAAATAGAAAATCTAAATGGTCGCCTACTCGCAGGGCAAGTTGATCCGCCAACTCACCTAGTCGTAGCGGATCCCCATCGCACTACGCACCAGCTCCAACGTGACTTTTGCGCTCGCCCTTGCCTTAGCGGCTCCTTCGGCCATGATCGCTTTCATGTATGGTTCGTCGCTTCGCAGGGATCTTGCTTTTTGACGAATCGGACCCACAAATCGGATCATGTCTGCAGCCAATTGCTTTTTCATGTCGCCATACCGAATCGTACAGCGTTGAAAATCTGATTCAAATTGATCGACTACATCCTGAGCACTAACCACTCGCATGAGATTAAATAACCCTTCAATGTAGGGAGGCTTGGGGGAGCCCGGTATCGTCGGACCGCTATCGGTCTTAGCCTTCATGATCTTGCGTTCGATCAGTTCGTCGTCATCGGCTAGGTAGAGCGTATTCATCTGGTTCTCGCTTTTGCTCATTTTTCCCTCCCCATTTAGGCTCATGATTTTGATCAGTTCTTCTCCATAATTGAAGGCATAAGGCATAGGAAAGACATGGCCATAACGCCGGTTGAATCGCTCGGCAAAATTCCTGGTCATTTCGATATGCTGTTCCTGGTCCTTGCCTACGGGAACCTTTACTGCTCGGTGAATCAGGATATCTGCCGACTGCAAGACAGGATAGGTCAGCAGCCCAGCGTTTACATTATCGGGCTGCATCCGTACCTTATCCTTAAAGGTGGAAGTCTTTTCCAATTCCCCCTTGTAGGCCATCGTGTTCAGGTAAAAATAGAGTTCAGCAATCTCCGGTACGTCGCTTTGGACATACAATACGCATTGGGCTGGATCCAAGCCGCTGGCAACAAGCTCGGCCATGAGGCGAAGGACGTTCTCGCGCAATTGGTCCGTATCGGGATGTGTCGTCAAGCTGTGCCAGTCCACGATACAATAAAAACAAGCAAACTGTTCCTGCATACGCACCCAATTGCGCAGTGCCCCAAAGTAATTACCTAGGTGTACAAATCCCGTCGGCCGAATGCCGCTCAGCACGATTTCCTTCGTTTTTTCCATGAGGAGGGCGAAGATAAGAAAAGTTGGCCGATGGCCCAGATGCACCGTCGTGTGGCCTTGGGCGAAGCCCTGTCTGGGTGCCAGGACATCTACATCGGTCAAGGGGCGATTTCCGCCATTTATCTAAAAGCCACAAAAAGTATAGGTGAATCAGTTATTTTTGTCCATAATCCCGTTTTATGCAGGTAAATGACGATATGATTGATAATTTATCCAAGCTGGCCTGCCTGGAATTTTCCACTGCGGAGAAAAATCAGATCAAGGGCGATTTGCAGCGAATGATCAGTTTCGTCGAAAAATTAAGCGAATTGGATCTTCGGGGAGTGACCCCACTGGTTCACATGAGTGCAACCGAGGATGTATTTCGGGAAGATGTGGTCGAGGGATCTTCCGACCGATCAGAGGTCCTGCGTAATGCACCATCTGGCGATCAGCAGTATTTCCTCGTGCCGAAAGTAATTAAAAATCCATCGAACTTTCCCTTAGCTACCTAACCCTTACCCGACAACCCCACGCATATGAGTTCATCCGTCATCAAACTGGAAAATATTTGCAAGAGCTATCTCATGGGCAAGCAACCGTTGCCCGTACTCAAAGGCGTTTCGCTGGAAATTCTCAAGAATGAATACGTTGCTCTGATGGGACCATCCGGCTCCGGCAAGAGTACGTTGATGAATATACTCGGATGTTTGGATTCCCCGACTTCGGGCACCTATATCCTCAACAACCAAGACGTAAGCCAAATGCCCGATGACGATCTGGCTGAGGTCCGCAATAAAGAGATTGGATTTGTGTTTCAGCAGTTTAATTTGCTTCCTCGCTTGACGGCTGCAGAAAACGTCGCCTTACCTCTGGTTTATGCAGGAGTCAACAAGAAGCGCCGAAGAGAAATGGCCATGGCGGTGCTCGAAAAAGTAGGATTAACTGACCGCAGTCACCACAAACCAAATGAATTATCCGGTGGGCAATGCCAACGTGTTGCCATCGCCCGAGCCCTCGTAAATAACCCGTCCATCATCCTAGCCGATGAACCTACGGGTAATCTTGATTCCAAGACCTCCATTGAGATTATGGATATCTTTGGAGCGATCCAGTCGGCGGGCAACACCGTGGTATTGGTTACCCATGAGGAAGATATCGCCAATTTCGCCCACCGCATTGTACGACTCAAAGATGGCGTTATTGAAAGCGACCGGCGTAAAGCAGAATATCTGCAGCCGGCCTGACCCGCTCGGAGTGACCTGTAAGCGGTGATTCAATTCTGCTTAACGGCGCAAAGCTGCAAACGATGGCCTCAAAAATCTATACCAAAACAGGAGACAAGGGGAAAACCACCCTGATTGGCGGCACCAAGGTTCCCAAGAATCATATCCGGATCGAATCCTACGGCACGGTCGATGAATTGAACTCCTGGATTGGGTTTCTGCATGATCACTTATTGGACACCGAAACCAAAGCCATGCTGATTGAGATACAAGACCGGCTGTTCACCATCGGTTCATCGCTTGCCTGTGACCCGGACAAAGAACCTAAATTAAAGATTCCGGATCTCAAGCCAAGCGACGTGGAGAGGCTTGAAAAGCAAATCGACCAGATGGAATCGAAGCTGCCCGCCATGAAATCCTTCATTTTGCCGGTTGGCCATGTAGCCGTCTCTACGGCGCACATCTGCCGCTGCGTTTGTCGTAGATCGGAACGAGTTTGTGTGAGCTTGCAAGAAAATGATCAGTTTGTCGAGCCGCTGATCATCATCTATCTAAACCGCTTAAGCGATTATTTGTTTGTCCTTGCCCGCCATATTGGCCAGCAAGTTCACGCCGTGGAGATTCCCTGGAAACCTAGATTGTGAGGAGCGTTTGTGTAACGTCCATGGTCCAGTCGATGGACTAGGTTATTTTCCCATCTTTCATATGCAAGACCCGGTCACTCATTTGAGCGAGCTCTTCGTTGTGGGTAACAATAAGAAAGGTCTGGCTAAATTTACTGCGCAGCTCGGAAAAAAGATGATGGAGTTCCCTGGCATTACTGGAATCGAGGTTTCCTGTAGGTTCATCGGCAAAAATAATATCCGGATTATTGATCAGGGCTCGAGCTACAGCCACCCGTTGCTGTTCCCCACCCGACAAGGCTCCAGGCTTATGTTCCAGGCGTTGGCCCACACCCAGGGTTTCTAGCAACACCGTTGCCTGTTTCTCCACTTCCTTTTTTTTGCGACCAGCAATCCAGCCTGGGATGCAGACATTCTCCAATGCACTAAATTCGGGCAGCAAATGATGAAATTGGAAGACAAACCCTATATGCTTATTGCGAAACGCAGCCATGGATTTGCCCTTCAGATCATTCATTTTCTTGTCCCGCAGGTAAATTTCCCCTTCCGTAGGCAGGTCCAGGGTACCTAAAATGTGTAAAAGAGAGGTTTTTCCAGATCCGGAAGGGCCAACGATACTAACGATCTCTCCTGTGTGAATTTGTATATTTACCCCTTTAAGAACCCAAAGATCACCGTAGTATTTGTGAATATTGGTTGCAGTTAACATGCTGTTTCCATTGACCATACACATTAATACAAACCTACAGGTTCGACCTCAGATTCTGCCCATTAGGCACTTAAATTTGAAAAATTCGTGGTTGCGGGCTAAAATCGAACAATAATCCCCATTATGGGGTGTTAATTTTCTATTGGTATTTGGTGATTTCATTATAAAAATTACTTTTGCGAAAAATTAGCCGTAGGCAGACGGTCGATAGCCTGACCAAAGATCAGCCCAACCGGATTTCTTTCTGTCCCTAAATCGCCACTATTTGAAAAAAATTAAAAAAGGAAAAGATGTTCTGGACACTTGAATTAGCCAGCTACCTTGAAGACGCACCCTGGCCGGCTACGAAAGATGAGTTGATCGATTATGCTATCCGCTCCGGTGCCCCGATTGAAGTAGTTGAAAATCTGCAGGAATTAGAAGACGAAGGAGAAATTTACGAAGGTATCGATGACATTTGGCCCGATTACCCCTCCCAGGAAGACTTCTTCTTTAACGAAGACGAATACTAGCCTCCCCATAAGCACCATCATTTGACAGAAAGGCCGCCTCCGGCAGGAAGCGGCTTTTCCCTTCCATAGGATGCTCCCTATTTATCCTTCAAGATTGCTTCGACGACCTGGTGACTCACCCCGGTAAAGGAAAAACCTCCGTCATGGAATAGGTTTTGCATGGTGACCATGCGCGTATAATCGCTGAACAGTGTTAGGCAGTATTCGGCGCAGGCGTCAGCGCTGGCATTACCCAGAGGGGACATTTTTTCGGCATACTGAAAAAACGCGTCGAAGCCCTCCACCCCACTGCCAGCCGTAGTCATAGTCGGCGATTGAGAAATGGTATTTACCCGCACTTTTTTCTTGAATCCATACTCATAACCAAAACTGCGCGCAATACCTTCCAGTAAGGCCTTGGCGTCGGCCATATCGTTGTATCCTGGAAAGGCTCGCTGTGCGGCGATGTAGGTCAGTGCCAGTACCGATCCCCATTCGTTGATGGCATCGAGTTTAAAGGCCGTCTGCAGCACCTTGTGAAAGGAGAGAGCAGAAACATCGAGGGTCTTTTGAAAATTATCGTAATTGATATCCGTATAAGGAATACGCTTGCGTACGTTGGGAGACATGCCGATGGAATGGAGAATGAAGTCCACCTTTCCCCCCAGTGTTTCCATCGTGCCCTCGAAGACCTTATTGAGATCTTCTACATTGGTTGCATCTGCCGCGATGACTTTGGCGTGGCAGATTTCAGCCAATTCATTGATCTTCCCCATCCGCAATGCAATCGGGGCGTTGGAGAGGGTAATTTGAGCCCCTTCTTCTACCGCCCGCAGGGCAACTTTCCAGGCAATCGATTTTTCATCCAAGGCTCCGAAAATGATTCCTTTCTTACCTTTTAACAGATTATATGGCATAAAATCGGTTTGATTTTGGTGGGCGTAAAAATAAGAAGTTATTTCATTGCAACAGGGAATAAATGCGGCCGGCCGTGCGAACCAAAAATAACGCTCAAGATATCCCAGCCCGTGGCCCTTTGCACCACCGGGCATGGTCCAGGGCTTCGAATGCAGCACCTAGTTCATCACCATCTCGCGAGCATTTTCAAGAGCCGCCGCTGTGGGTTTTTCTCCGCCCAGCATTTGCGCAATGGTAGTCACCCGCTCCTCGCGTGAAAGCAGGCGGATTTTGGTTTTGATTAATCCGTCTTTGATCTCTTTATACACATAAAAATGCGCATCTGCCTTACTGGCGATTTGAGGTTGATGTGTAATGGAAATAACCTGCCTTGCCCTGGAGAGATCTTTCAGGATGATCCCTACCTGCCTGGCTGCTTCACCGGAAATTCCGGTGTCTATTTCATCGAATATCAGCGTGGGTAAATTAATGGATTGGGCAACCAGCGACTTGATGCATAACATAAGGCGACTGAGTTCGCCCCCCGAGGCCACCTTACCCAGCGGCTCGAAACGGTTGTTTTTGTTGGCATCAAATAAAAACTCCACCAAGTCCATACCAAACAAATCCAAATCGCCATGTTCTAGACGGACTTTGAGTTTTGCATTGGGCATGCCAACCTGCACAAGCAGCGCATTGACTTTCTGTTCCAATGCCCCGGTGACGGAGCCCCTGTTTTGCGAAATGACTTGGGCTAAGGTGTTAGCCTGGGTGTACAGTTCCTGGGTTTGTTTTTCTTTGAGCGCTACATTTTCACCAAGGTGGCTGACGACCTTCAACTTGTCTTCCAATGCATTTTTTAAGCCGATCAACTCATGGGTGAATTGCAATCCATGTTTTTTCAGCAATTTATGACCCGTGGCGATGCGTTCACTTACCTGCTCAATCCGCTTGGGGTCATATTGCAAACGGTCGTTGATGCGTTCTACTTCACCGGCCAAGTCGCGTAATTCGATTTGGGCCGAATGCAAACGAGCCAGAATTTCCGGCAAAGCAGGATGGTACGCATTAAAAGGCTGCAATTGCTGACCCAGGGTTTTCAGCTGCTTCGACATAGACTGTTCCGAGTCCTCCAAACTGAAATAAACCTTGGATAGGGTGGTCTTGATTGCTTCTGCGCTACCCAACAGCTTCAATTCTTGATCGAGCTGCTCGAGTTCATTTTCATGGAATCCGGCCTGCTGGAGCTCCTCGAATAGGAATTGGTAATAATCGGATTGCTTATCGGCACTTTCCTGCATCTCTTGGAGGCTCTTTAGTTCCTTTCTGGCTAGGGCCAGACGACGGTAGACCTCCTGGTATTGCAAGACCAGCGGGGCGTGACCGGCCAGTGCATCCAGCACACTGCGTTGAAAATCGGATTCCGCAAGCTGTCGGGTGTCAAACTGCTGGTGCAAATCGACCAATAAGATCCCCAATGTTTGCAATTGGTCCAGATTAACCGGCGTATCGTTGACAAATGCCCTGGATTTGCCATTGGATCCCACTTCGCGCCTGATGACCAATTCGTCTTCCGAATCCAAGTCATGGTCTTTCAAAAATTGCCTGACTCCCAAGGCCGCCTCCGTAGTAAATACGGCTTCTACAAAACATTTCTTATCCCGGTAAAGCAATACGGACGTATCAGCCCGGGCCCCCAAAATGAGAGTCAGGGCACCAGTCAAAATCGATTTTCCAGCTCCCGTTTCCCCCGTGATGATGTTGAGCTTGTCGGAAAAATCAATTTCGATTTCATCGATGATGGCGTAGTTCTGTATATGCAAATGTTGGAGCATGCCGCAATTTACAATTTCATTTACAGCCCGGCTCGCCCAAAAACTCCCTAGTCAGGAGCAATCCGCCCTGGACCGGATGGGGCCAGGCAAATCGCTTGTTGGACCCTCGGGGGAAAGAACCCCTGCCTTAGCAGACCTCTTACAATCAATAGGTTATTGAACTAGCAGACGAGCTGTTTACAAATACTTTTGGCGAGGTACGGGAGTTTGTTTCCCCGGCATTGGGTTCAGGGGGATGGTTTAGCTCCTGGCCGGATGCTCTGTTATTGATTTGTACATCGGGCAATCCCTGCCTTGGCTTTCTGGTCAAGGGAGTTTTTGTACTCGTGGTCTTGCAAATTCAGCACTTTTTGAAAATACGACTGGGCTAGCGCTTTGTCGCCGCGCTTTTCGTAAATAAAGCCGATTTGTAGTGCAGCCCGAGCCGCATAATATTCCCTACGCTGCTGGCCCAGTTTAATCGTCGTGAGGTAGGCTGCAATCGCCTCATCTTCGCGGTCCAGACCGTCGTATATCCGGCCCATGCGATAGGCAAATTCGAGCCTATCTTCCGTAGTCGAAAAACTGGCGGAACTTTTGCCTTGCAGTAGTCCAAACGCTTCCTGCCAATAGCCGCCATCACTGAGCAGCCTGGCTTTGAGGAGCAAGGGATCGGGCCATTTGCCCGATCGAGCATCTTTAAGCGCCTGTTTGTCGGCCTCCGTTTCCGTGCTGCCCTTGGTGAGTGTCCATTCTCGATACATTCTCGCCTTAGTCATGTCGCCCGACAGATAATAGAACCAGCTTAATTTATGCAAGGCATCCTTGACGTAGAATTTGCCTTTGAATTCTGCCAGAAACTTTTGTAGATAATGCGCCGCATCCCCTTCCAGGTGATAGAGGTTCACGTACCCCATTTCCAAGTCCCAGACGGGCATGTTCAGGTAATTTGCGCCGGGGTTCATCAGTTCCATTACCCCTCGTGCGTAAGCTGCACGCTGGTCATTTACGGCTAGATTGGTTGCCAGGTAGGCAAATAGGTGGTTGTTGATAATATCCAGGTTATTGTTGCGGATGTAATGGAAGACCTCCGCCCGATCGTTTTGAATATAAAATTTCAGGTAGAGGTAGTAAAAGACTCCCTCGTCGTGAAACAGCTGAGCCCAAGGATCGGGTTGACTAAGAAATGTTTCCAATTGTCGAATTCCCCCGACAACGCTTCCGCGAATGCCCAACAAATTGCCGAGCCAGATGTACCCCTCCGGTATTGTGCCTGCCGCAACCCGCATGGCTCCGTTGAGCATGGTGGAGGGCAGAAACGCAGGAAACAAGTCTTGGTTCTCCTGGTCGAGCAAAAAGGATCGCCTAAATTCCCAGCCAGCTTCCCAAAAACTGCCAAACTTAATTTTTATCGCTGCCCATTGAAAATAGATAACGGCCTTGGTAAACCGATAGAATGGCGAGCCGGATGGTCCCAAATTCATCAGTTGCAGTCGGCTGTCCAAATTTTTTTTCCTTAGTTTATATTCCGCAGGGTCTTCATTATAAAACAACACAAAGAAATCCACATAATTGGCCAAAAAATCAGCGATGAGGTTATCGGGATGAATTATTTTTTCTTGCCGAAGCAACTGTTCCCCGCGATCTAGCTTAAGCTGAATGATCTCCCGGTATGCTTGTTGGCAGTTCTCGTTAAAATCGAAGGTTTTTTGGGCTTGCGACTCGTGCGAAAGGAACAGGAGAAATACTAGGCCTGCCCGCATGCAGCGGCATAGTCTTTGGCCGCAAGTACGACGAGAAATGGATACAACCCAGCTAGCATTATGCAGGGTGGCAGGCAGCGAATTCGTCATGAGCGCAAGATAATTCAACCCGTCCACAACCAGGGCCCGGAAAAGTCTGGACATGAAAAAAGGCTTCCTTCAGAAGCCTATCCATTACCATTAGTTGAGCAGCAGCTGGCCAAATTAAGCCCAGGCTTATTTACTTGATTTCGATTGCGTCGTTGAGGTCATTATCGACGAGGATACGTCCGCAGTTTTCACACACGATAATTTTTTTGCGTTGGCGAATCTCGCTTTGGCGCTGAGGTGGAATGGCGTTGAAGCAACCTCCGCAGGCGTCCCGTACTACAGGCACGACGGCTAACCCGTTACGGTAATTTTTGCGAATCCGATCGTAGGAATGCAGCAACCTAGGCTCTACCTTTTCTCTGGCATCAGAGGAGAGTTTACTAAAATGCCGCTCTTCTTTTTCAGTCGCTCCGATAATCTTTTCGAGTTCGTCCTTCTTATTTTTCAAAACAGCTTCCTTTGTACCGATTGTCTTTTTTGCCTTTTCCAGCAAAAGCACCTTTTCCGCAATCTCTTCGTTGGCATCCTTGATGTGCTTTTCTGCGAGCTTCAGCTCCAGCTGCTGCATTTCGATTTCCTTGTTGATCGCTTCGAATTCCCGACTGTTCTTAACATTCTGACTTTGCTTATCGTATTTTTTTATCAACGCCTCGGCTTCTTTCATCGCCTCTTTCTTCTGGTTGATAAATTCCTGGATACCGTTAATTTCTTCTTCGATCCGGGTCTGGCGGGCGTGAAGACCCTGGATCTCATCTTCCAGGTCACTGACTTCCATGGGTAACTCCCCTTTGAGTACCTGGTATTCGTCTAATTTGGATTCGATTTTTTGAAGCGCGATTAGGGAGGTTAATTTTTCTTCTACTGAGAACTCTTTAACGTTGGCCATAAGTTAAGAATAATAGTGAACCGGGTTGGTTTCTGTACCCGATTTAAGGACGGCAAAGGTAGGAAATTTTTCCCGTAATATTTCATAGATCAGCTCCACGGTGAACTGCTCACTCTCAAAGTGACCAATGTCGGCCACTACCAGCCGGCCTTCGGCATTAAAGAAGTCGTGATATTTGATGTCCGCTGATATAAAAAAGTCGCACTTTTGAGCTAACGCATTGGAAATCAAAAAACTACCTGCTCCCCCACAAAGTCCAACCCGCTTGACCGCCCGTCCAGTCAAAGGGCTGTGGCGGATGACGGGAACGCGAAAGGCTGCCTTTAGAAGCCCAAGGAAGGCCCTTTCTTCGATCTGGTCGACCAGGTCCCCGACCAAGCCTGATCCTATAGCGGGGTCCGTATTGGCCAAGACAACGACGTCATAGGCCACTTCCTCATAAGGATGGGAGCGTAACAAGGCTTGGACCACCTGCTGGCGCCGGTGCGCAGGGAAGATCACCTCCATTTTAATTTCATTTTCGGTATGTCTGTGGCCTACGCTGCCTAAAAAAGGGTGGGCACCCGGGCCAGCCTTGTAGGTCCCACTGCCTTGGGCATGGAAGCTGGCTTCGCTGTAGTTGCCGATTTGACCTGCCCCAACCGCAAAAAGGGAGTCCAACACCATGGCAGCATGCGAGGTGGGGACAAAGGTGAAAAGCTTTTCGATCGTAGCTGCTCTGGGGGCCATGACTTGTATGTTAATCAACCCCAACAGATCGGCTATCTTGCCGTTTACACCCTGCGCAACATTATCCAGGTTGGTGTGGATCGCATAAATTGCCAAATCCTGCTTGATAGCCCGGATGATGGTCTTTTGGACATGGTCAAGGCCCGTTATTTTTTTTAGACCCCCGAAAATAATGGGGTGATGAGTGATGACGAGGTTGCATTTTTTCGCGATAGCTTCTTCCAGAACACCTTCGGTTGCATCCAGGCTGATCAAGATGCCCGAGCAAGTCCAATCCGGGGAACCGGTAAGCAAACCTGCATTGTCGTAATTTTCCTGGTATAAGGCGGGTGCGATCGATTCGAGATGCGCAATGATGTCGGCAATTTGCATAACCAGTCAAATATAACAAAACGCGGGTGGACCACATCGCGTGAGCCAAGAAAACAGGGAACCCTATTGGATAATTTTTTCGATCCGCGTCAGTTTGCCATCGGTGTTAACTCCCTCCAGAACGACACGGATTTGAGTTGAAAAATCGTTGTTGTAAAATTGGATCGTGACCCGCGGATTACTCTTGTCGGTGAGTATCCATGGATTCCAGTATAGGGTTGTGCGCAAGTCCTCGACCGAAGCCAGATCCGGCCTTCTGAGGTAATCGGGAGAAAAAAATTCCTTTCGGGCGGAATACCCAATGAGCCGGGTCTGCTCCAATCCTTTGATGTTGGGATCAATCCTCTTTTCCCCCCCTTTCTTGGTGTAGATCGCGATGCTTCCACCCGATCCACTCTCAGCGCCCAAGGAAGTACCCGGACGAAAGACCTTGACCATGGCAATGTCGGCGACTGGGGTATTTTTCAATTGGGACATATCCACCTGCATTTCATTCAAATACAGCGAGGGGACCGCGTTGCGCCAGGCCAGGGTGGTGGACGCCCCCCGGGTGGTAATCTGCAAACCGGCCACTTTCCCCATCAGGTAGGTGAAAATATCCGTGTATCCCGAGGCCGCTGGATCATCGACCAAGTCGAAGGTATAGGCATCCCCACCGCTGAACATCCCGGAGGCATACTGTTCATCCAATTTCTGGGCAGGCGATTTCTCGCGACCGATTACGGTCACCGAAGAAAGTGTCTGCACTTTATTTTCAAACGACGGATGATAGCGCTCGGTTTCCACCGCTACGTACCTGTTTTTCTTTAGTAAGGCAGAGTCCTCAGCCGACCATCCGCTGTACATAGGCGCACGCAGGCGGATCCTTTTATTGCCTTTGAACAACCCGTTGCTGAAGAGAACGGCGCTCTGGTCACTGAGGCTTCGGTTTATGTTGAACTGGTAGAAGCCCCTTGCCGTGTCGTAAAAGATTAGGCCGGAGACGCCAAATTTTCCTGGTGAAATTCGTGGCACGGTGAGCATTTGCGTGCTGGAATCACTCTTGCGCATGATCATATTGATGCTTTCGTCCCGCGCAATTCGGGCCACGTCGATACCCAACACTTCGGCTTTAATCGACAGATAATCCTCGGGAGGATACTTAATTTTTGGCATCCTGCCCACCATCATATCGTCCCACTTGAATCGGCGCCACCCATTGGTCAATAAAACCAGGTCGAGCTGCTGCATCAAGCTGTCGGATTGATTGGTGAAATAATAGTACGGATGGTACACATACCCTTTAATATCTGCAGTAAGCAGAAGCCGGGAGATGATATTATCGTCACCTGGATTGATCCCATCAGCCACAGCATCGGTAATCGCAATCGACAAATTCGTTGGCAAGGAATCGGGGACGTCAATATCAATGGAGTTCCTGCCCTTCTTGGTCATACTTTTTGTCTCCACAGTGATTTCCGGAGAAAATCGATACTCATTGTTATTCACAAACACCACGCGCTCGGCCATCGGCTTGTTGGCTTTATTGAAGACCGTAACCTGCAGGATTCCCGAAGGCAATTGGTCGGTGGGAATCGTGCCTCCGCTAATAAAATTGCTCTCGAGATTGACGTAGGCTTTATACACCAAGATCTGGTTCATGTGGCCAATTATCGTCAAGTGCGCATAGGATAGAGAATCTTCGGTGGAGCGGGCTATAGAAAAGAATACCTTCTTTTTGGCACTCATCACACGAAGGACTACGCCGGAGGATTGTACCGTCGGGAAATCCGTTTTGTGCTCCATTCCCTTATCGTCTTTCCACATCGCATAAAAAGCATCTCCTTTTTCCGGGGACAATAAAAATTTACCCATACCGTCGTGCTGCGAACTGAATTCAAGCACATCCTTTCCTGAAGCGTCTTTGAGCACCCCTTGCACCTTACAGGGAATTCCATACTGATCGGTGGCCTTAAAGGCTATATTATTTTCCAACCCGGCAATTACGTCTCCCCCTTCAGGGAAAAACTGAAAATATCTGTCCTCCGGGGGCGGAGCCGGGGCGGAGGAATCCCCCGTGGTATTGAGAATGCGAATGTCTTTTTCGAACAGAAAAGCGGTATCGAAATTCAGCATCCATGTCGTATAGGCTCGGAAGTGAACTTGTCTATTGTGAGCGCTGGATGGAATGTCAAAGCTGCCTGAAGCCGAAGACTCGGTGATTGGAGCTACCTTGCGCTGCAGGATGTTGCCGCTGGCATCGGTGAGCTCGGTATAGAAATTTTTGCTGATCTTGGATGGATCAATACCCGAAAAAAGATAGGCTTTGTACCAAATGGTTTCTCCAGGATTGTATACTTTCTTATCGAATTGGACATAAATTTTTTCTTGGGGGTAACTCTCGGCGAAAAGATTCATTAAGGAATCTATTTTTTGAGCAACTGCCGATCCGCCGGCCACAAAAGCCAGGGCAACAAGGAGGCCTGCGCGAAATGTATTCATACGGTTAAAAAATTACCTGCAAATCTCAGCTTAATGGCCAAAGAAATGAAAATGATTTTAATTTCGTTAAAATTTGATTTTCAATTAGAAAAAAAAATGTTAAAATGAAGGTGGTTCATTCATCCCAAGATCTGTACCGACGCTACCGTGAACATATGCAAAAAATAGCAGATGTAAAAAATGCGTTGGCCGTCCTGCAATGGGATCAGGAGACCTACCTGCCAAAGAAAGGCGCCTCGTTTCGGTCCAGGCAAATGTCCACGCTCTCTTCCCTGGTGCATCAATTGTCGACCCAAAAAAAACTAGCCAACCTGCTTGGGGATTTATCGGCTCTAGACTCTTTAAAAGAAGAGGAGAAAAAAAACGTGGCCTTGAGTCTGGAGGATTACGACAAACAAAAAAAATATCCCTCTTCTTTCGTGCGCAAACTTAGTGAAACCGTTTCCCAAAGTTTTCACGCCTGGGTAGATGCGCGCCAGCAGAATTCTTTTGCCCTTTTTGAATCCGAGCTGGCCCAATTAATCGAACTTAAGAAACAGCAAGCGGATCTGTTGGGCTATGCGGCCCATCCCTACGATGCCTTACTAGACGAGTTTGAAAAGGGGTGTACAGTCAGTATGCTGGATAGAACCTTCGATTTGGTCAAAGGCCCATTAAAAAATCTACTCGATCAAATCCTGGAGAAAAAACAGGTGGATGACGGCTTTCTTCGACAATATTTTCCCAAACAAGATCAATGGAACTATGGCATGCAACTCATTGGCCAACTTGGATTCGATTTACAGGCTGGGCGTCAGGACCTCTCGGAGCATCCCTTCACCACCAGTTTTTGTGTACAGGATGTGCGCATTACGACGCGGATCAACGAGCACAATCTGGCCGCTATGACCTGGAGTTGTATTCACGAAGTCGGCCATGGGCTATATGAGCAGGGGCTGTCCGAACACGAATACGGCCTACCACTGGGGGAATATACATCGATTAGCATCCACGAATCACAGTCTCGACTCTGGGAGAATCAGGTGGGCCGAAGCATGGGGTTTTGGACCTACCATTATCCTCAATTGCAAGCTGCTTTTCCCCACGCATTGGCGGGAGTGCCCTTACACCAATTTTACCAAGGCATCAATAAAGTGGAACCGACGTTTATTCGCACCGAATCGGATGAATTAACCTATCATTTCCACATCATGATCCGGTACGAACTGGAAAAACTCTTGATCGAAGGGCAGTTGTCGGCCCACGACATTCCTGCGTACTGGAACGAGCAATACAGGAAATACCTACACCTGGATCCCCCGGATGACCGAACAGGTTGTTTGCAGGATGTGCATTGGAGCCATGGGAGTTTCGGGTACTTTGCCACCTACAGTCTGGGGAGTTTCTATGCGGCGCAGCTGTTTACGGCCGCACAAAAACAAATTCCTGGTTTGGCGGCCCAAATTGAAGCTGGCAATACCTCCTCGCTGCTCCATTGGTTGAGGCAACGAATTTTCAGGTTTGGTCGTATGTACAATAGCGAAGAGCTTTGCCGGCGGGTTAGCGGAGAAGTACTCGATGTTGGGTATTTTATGCAGTACCTGCTTGATAAATACAGGAAAATTTATGAATTTTGAGCGTCGTTTAGCTAAATCCTTTAACCAATGAAAAGAGCCGCCACCCTATTGTACGTGCTGTTAGTGTTGATCGGCAGCGATTCCCTGAGCTCTTGCAAAAAGATCGTCCAGCAGCAGGAGCAAAATGCGCTGGAAGCGGTGATAACCAATGGCACTTGGGTCGTTACCCGGTATTTGCAAAATGATTCGGACATTACGGCCGCATTTTCGGGATATGTTTTTCAGTTTCAATCCAATGGTGTGGTGACGGGGACCAACGGTCCTACGGTTTCCGACGGTACGTGGACGGGTAACATTTCGGCGCATACGATCACTTCCAATTTCCCTGCAGCAGGATATCCACTCAATGAACTCAACGCCATATGGACGATCACAGACAGTTATACCGATTCCGTTGCTGCGACGACAACGCTGGATTCTGCAACCAATATTCTGAATCTCCACAAACAATAATGCCTATCTGAGCCAACATTTCGATTCCTACAATCGGCCCTGATTTTTAGCTACTTAATTAGTACTGCCCCAGATTTATATCTGTTTGGCTCGTAATCGCAATGTGCGGTTCCGTCTCCCTAGATAATCATAAACATCTAATCCTCGCTACATATAGTAGTAACCCTTTAATGGTACTTTTATACGCATTTGCGCCGGTAAAAGCAATTTTTTTGACCCGTTGGGCGTTATTGAGTCTTAAGTACCTTATACCAGCGTTTGAGGATCCGCCCTGCAGATTCCGAGCGTGCCCTAATCCTATAATCTGTACCCCGAAACGGATAATATATCCTCCTTGATATATTACTAACGACGGTGAGTACCCCCCTTTGAAAGCTAAGCTAAAGCAATCTGTAATTTCTAAACCGCCTATCCGTTGAATAGAAAACTACTACTATCCCTTTTATCCGGACTGTTGCTAACCCTGACTGTCGCGGCACAGCCTTTGCCGGTGATTTCACCAAGCGCTCCTGCAGCGGGATGTTCACCTCTTATTATTAGTTTTACCAGTTCGGTAACAGGTGGAACTGCCCCCTATACATATCAATGGAATTTTGGCCCCACGGTTGCACCGCCACTTAGTACGGCGGCATCTACGCCCGCTATTTTTACGGTTGCAGGAACCTATACAGTAACTCTAACGGTGACAGATAACAACGGCTTAATAGGCACGGCTACGCCGGTGACAGTTACGGTGAACCCCACTCCAGTAGCCAGTTTTACGGCCACACCAACCACGGGATGCTTTCCTCTTAATGTACAATTTACCAGCACCTCGTCGGCTGGAGGCCCTGGGGCCACCATCAGTAGTTATTCGTGGAGTTTTGGTGATGGCACCTTAGGCAATCTGCCCGTAGAGTCGCATACATATACTTCAGCTGGGTTACCACCGACCTTTGGGTTTCCGGTTACCCTCCAAGTCACCAACAATCTGGGCTGCTCGGGATCAACTGGCTTTAAGACTAATTCAGGCTATATCGTTATCCCCAACGGGATAATTCCCAATTTTACAGACTCGGTAACGACGAGCTGTTCGCCCACAGCCTATTTTACTAGCACTACCACCGGAGGAGCACCAGGATTAAGTTATTTGTGGGAATTTGGGGATGGCAACTCGTCCGGACCAAGTGCATCACCCTCGACTTCTTATGCCTATCCCAATTCAGGTTCCTATACCGCGACCTTGGTCGTATCCAGCACGGCAGGATGCGTGGATTCCTTCAAGCAAAAAATATTCATCCCCAATACGGGAGTCCATCCAAGCATAGCGCCCACGGCGATCACAGCTTGCGTAAATACACCCATACCCTTTAACAATACGTCCACGCCCATCCCTGTATCCTCCAACTGGACTTTTGCAGGAGGAACCCCGGGAACCAGTACTTCGCAAAGCCCCGTAGTTACTTACAGCGCCGTAGGATCGTATACCGCGCAACTGGTAAATACTTATGCCTTGTGCAGCGACACGGCCTATGCCAGTGTGACTATTGTAAATGGACCGACGGCCAATTTTACGGCCACCAGTCCTACAGCCAGTTGCCAAGCACCCTTAACGGTAAATTTCAAGGATTTATCCACTGGGAATCCAACGTCCTGGACGTGGAATTTCGGTGACGGCACAGCGCCCTGGTCGGGAAGCGGACCTACCTACCAAAACCCTACGCATACCTATACGGCACCCGGGATATATGATGTCATGCTGAGCATTTCGAATGGCACGAATTGCAACAACTCTATTACTTTACATCAGTTCGTCAAAATTTCGGCGCCTACGGTGAAAATCACCAACCTTCCTGCCTTTGGCTGCGGATCCTTGGTCATTACGCCCACGCTAGCAGATTCCACAGTAGACGGAGTCGCGTCTTACTCTTGGAATTTGGGCCCGGGCCATGGCACGTCTACTCTTCAAATTCCGCCCGTTCAAACCTATGCACCAGGAGGTTATTTAATATCCGTTACCATCACGACAAATGGCGGTTGCGTGGCGAGTGTGTCCGACTCCTTAAATGTGGGTACTACGAAGCCCAATGCCCTGAATAGTGCGGCTCCTAACCCGGTCTGTACCAATAAACCGGTGCAATTCACCGACGCCAGTACGCCCGTTGGTTCGTACCAGTACATTTGGAATTTTGGGGATGGTTCGGGAGTCAGTGGTTATACGGCAGCCCAGAAGAACCCAACGCATGCTTATACTGCACCGGGTCCGTATAACGTGCAAGAGATCGTAAGCAACAACGGATGCGCAGATACGGCAGCGAACTTAATCATAACAGTGACGGGACCTACAGTGAATTTCAGCTACAACTACAGCTGCGCAAATCAAAGTTTGTTTACGTTTACCGATCTGACTGCGGGCCCCATTACTGCAGAAAGTTGGAATTTTGGGGATCTTACACCTCTAGGGTCCGGATCTCCGGTCATGCATACTTACGCAGCGCCGGGAAGCTATCCCGTAGTCCTGACGGTAACTGATGGCAATGGCTGTGTGAATTCGAGCCCTGCACAAACGGTGGTTGCCAATTCTCAATTTTCGTTGATTGCTAACCCAGACACAGCCTGTGAGAATACGACCATATCCTTTACTACCCTAAATTATACGAGTAATGACTTATCCTATTACTTTGAATTTGGAGACGGACAAACTTGGGGTCCAATAGGCGTAGCATCCCCGAATCATACGTATACGCAAGCCGGCAAATACCAAGTGCAGCTGACCGTCACTACCAAAAATGGTTGCGTTGACTCGCTACCTACTCCTTATCAAGTGGTAATATATGGCCCAACGGCCAGTTTTACAGCCGTTGATACTGTGGGTTGCGCGCCTTTGCTGGTCACCTTTACTGATAATTCTACCAGTGATGGCACGCATGCTATTGTGAAGAGAGTGTGGAACTTTGGCGATGGTTCCCCGCTGTATACCGCTCCCAATGCCTTACCCTTTACCTATACCTACAAGACGCAGGGCGTCTATTCGGTAACACTGACCTTGACAGACGCATCGGGGTGCACGGACAGTTCCACGCATCTAAACATGGTGACGGTTTCTTTGCCGCAAGCCAGTTTCAGCGCCATCGGGGGTGACTCCACCTGTCCAAACACACAAATGAACTTTAGCAATACCTCCACGGGAGGGTACAACCCCAATTTCCTTTGGTATTTCCAACCCGGACCTCCGGCGCCGGGATCCAATCCACCCTCCGCAACTTACGCAGCGGCAGGAATCTATTATGATTCAGTAACCATGACCGATATGTACGGATGCGTTTCTAAAGCAATTGATACGATTACAGTTGGTTCGCCCATGGCCGCTTTTTCGGTGAACGATTCAACCGGATCATGTCCGCCGCTTTCTGTGGCGTTCACCTATACTGGAGGCGCCTACTACAAGTCGATTGAATGGCAATTCGGCGATGGTGGCGTTGCCTACGATACCTTAACACCCACTAATTTTTATACCAAACCGGGGACGGATACGGCGAAGCTGATCGTTACCTCTCCGGGAGGATGCACCGATACGGCCTTTAAGCTCATCACGGTACTTGGCCCGACCGGTCAATTGAATTATTCGCCGCTTGAAGGTTGTGACAGCGTGGTGGTGAACCTTAACGTAACGGCATCCAATGTGACGAGTTATATTTGGATTTATGGTGACGATTCGACGCTGGGGCCCGTTCCTACTACCTCGGTTACACATACCTATTATCCCCCGCCTCCCGGCCAGACCGCAAAATATTTGCCGGGCGTAATCTTGGAAGACCCCAACGGCTGTTTTGTCGCACAGTTTGGCGATAGCCTGAGCGATTCCGTCCTGGCGGTAGGAATTCTTCCTGCCTTCTCGATGAACAATAAACTGTTTTGCGACAGCGGCATCGTTAAGTTCACGAGCAAGACCTGGAGCAACGATACGATAACCAGTTATCTCTGGAATTTTGGCGACGGCACTTCAGCAGGCCCGGGATTAATTCCTGATACATCGCACGATTATAACGTGACTGGCTTGTACCAGCCATTCTTAACCGTAACGACTAAGTTTGGTTGTTCGCAAACCCAGCTTGTCGACAGTACAGTGAAAGTTGTGCCCAGTCCGCAAGCCACGATTTCAGGCGAGATTTCGCAGTGCGTGCCGTCTTCGTTAACCCTGTTCGGAAACCCAACTTTTGTCGATACCTCTACGGCAAATTGGCAATGGTCCTGGAATTATTTCCCAGGTACGGCCACGATGCAGCATCCAACTGTGCAGCCCCCGACGTATACTAAAGCAGGACTCTACTTTACCCAACTTACGGTGACCAACCTGAGTGGTTGTTCCACCGTCATCCTGGATTCGGCCTTTGCATATGGGTTACCCACACTCAATGTCTCTCCGGATACACCAACCATTTGCCTTGGCCAAACCGTGCAGTTGAATGCAAGTGGCGCCGTGACTTACATATGGACGCCGGCCGGAGGGTTGAGTAATCCAAACAGCCCGAATCCAATCGACAGTTCGCTGGTCACTACAACTTATTATGTTCAAGGTACCGATGCCAATGGTTGCGTAGCTACTGATTCAGCGATCGTCACCGTGAACCAACCTGTGACCGTTAGCGTCGCTTCGCCTTCTGACTCGGTGTGTCTCGGCCAAAGCGTTCAACTCTTGGCCAGTGGCGCAGCATTATATACCTGGACTCCGGCTGCTGGTTTGAACAATTCAACTATCCCCAATCCGGTAGCAACGCCAGCAACTACCACCAACTATCAGGTTACGGGCAGCGACAACAAACAATGTTTCTTCGATACCAAGAACGTGGAAGTGACGGTCTTCAATTATCCGACCGTGACCCTCGGTCCAAACACCCAGATCCTGGTCGGAGCATCCTACCAGATTCCGGCTACCGGATCACCCGATATCGTATCGCAAAATTGGCTACCGGTAACGGGCCTGAGTTGCACCACCTGTTTGAGTCCGCTCGCCTCGCCGCAAGCCACGACGACCTATGTGATTACCGCCGTGAATGCAGGAGGATGCGCCGTGTCGGACAGCATCACCATACAAGTGGTGTGTAACAACAACAACTTCTTTATTCCTAATACGTTTTCTCCCAATGGAGATGGAGTCAACGATATATTCTACGTGCGCGGCACAGGTCTCAGTACGATTCCCTCCATGACAATTTACAATCGCTATGGCCAGATCGTGTTCCAAAAGCAAAATTTCCAGGCCAATGATCCGGCGGCCGGCTGGGACGGAACCATCGGTGGCAAACCAGCACCCATCGACGTGTATGTATATACTGTAGATATTATTTGCGATAATTCATCACTAATACCTTATCACGGAAACGTAGCCTTAATCAGGTAATTGAAAAAAATGACTCGACCCCGAATGAGAAACCCTATTCCATATAAACCCATCCTCACCTGGCTGCTGGGAAGCATGCTTGTGGCATGTGCAGCCTTTGGGCAGGACGTGCATTTTTCCCAGTTTTACGAAGCCCCCTTGCTACGCAATCCAGCTCTGGCTGGGATATTCACGGGCGATTACCGAATTCAAGGCGTATACCGTGACCAATGGAATAGTTTTACCAATGCGTACCGAACGGGTTCGTTTAACGGGGAGTACAAGATGCCGGTGGGACAAGGCAATGATTATTTGACCATAGGGATGCAGATGTTTTACGATAAAGCCGGAACGGCCGGGCTAACTTCCAGCGAGATTATGCCGGCACTGAACTACAGTAAATCGCTGAGCAGCGAGAAGCCCATGTATCTGTCGCTAGGTTTCATGGGCGGCTATGCAGATAAATATATCGATCGCTCAAAAATTACCACCAACAACCAGTTCAGCGGTGCAGCCTTTAATCCAAGTCTGCCCGACGGGGAATCTTTTGCTACCCCAGACATCCATTATTGGGATGCGAGCGTAGGATTGAGTTTTAATACCGCATTTGGCCAAAACCAGCAAAACAGCTTTTTCATGGGTGCCTCATACCAGCACCTTAACCGACCAACCAACTCTTTTTATCAGAATGCGAGCGAACTGGACCCCAAATACGTATTTTCTGTGGGCGTAAAAGCTGCGGTCGACGACTATTCCTATTTTACCATCCAAGCCGATCACACGGTGCAGGGTCCTGATATCGAAACTATCGGCGGAGTCATGTATTCGTACAAATTGGGGGATTTTGTAGATAATCCAAAATACACGCTAAGCGTGGGCGCCTTCCTGCGCTGGCAGGACGCCATTATCCCCGTCATCAAGATTGATATGTATCCAATCTCTGTTGGCATCAGCTACGACATCAACATCTCCTCGCTGCAGGTGGCCAGTCAAGGGCAGGGTGGAACCGAACTGTCCATCGTATACATCGGATTTTTGGATCGCGACAATTCCGCGAAGAATAAAGTGCTTTGCCCCCGGTTCTAAAGCCGACTCCTGGGCAAAACAACCCCCCGGAAAAGGGGGTGCACAATCAGATGTTCGCATGATGCCAACAGGACCGTGTAGACGCAGGACGATCCCATTTTAGCTAAACATTTCCTTCACGCGGTCAAAAAATCCTCTTTCATTCTTATCGGGCTTGGGTTGGAAATTCGGGGAATGACTGAGTTTGTCCAGCATGGCTTTTTCCTCGGCCGTGAGGTGCTGCGGAGTCCAAACGGAAACATGGATCAGCTGATCCCCTTTATCATAGGAATTAACCGAGGGAAATCCCTTGCCCTTTAAGCGGAATATCTTGCCGGCTTGCGTGCCCGGTGGAATTTTGATCTTTGCTTTCCCGTCTATTGTGGGTACCTCTACTTGGATACCGAATACTGCGTCGGTAAACGATAAATGCAGGTCAAAGGCGACATTCAAACCATCGCGGTGCAACTCGCCGTGCGGTTCTTCTTCAATCAGGACGATGAGATCCCCGGGGGGGCCACCGTGTTCACCAGCATTACCCCGTCCACCCACGCTAAGCTGCATGCCTTCCTGGACTCCGGCCGGTATATCGATCGAAACGGTTTCTTCTCCGTAGACACGCCCCTCTCCTTTGCAGGTAGTGCATTTAGACGTGATCACGCTGCCTTCCCCATTACAGGTCTGGCAGGTAGTGACAGTTTGCATTTGACCCAGGAAGGTGTTGGTTACCTTACGTACCTGGCCGCTGCCTCCGCAGGTCCCACAGGTTTGAATGCTGTTTTTGTCTTTGGCGCCGGAGCCGCCGCAACTGGAGCAAGTGACGTGCTTTTTGACCTTTATATTCTTGGTTACGCCCTTGCCGATCTCTTCGAAATTGAGCTTGATCTTGATACGCAGGTTGCTACCACGGGTTCCCCTGGAACGAGCGCCCCCGCCTGAGGAGCGGCGGCCGCCTCCAAAGAAACTTCCAAAAATATCCTCTCCAAAAATATCTCCAAACTGGCTGAAGATATCGTCCATGTTCATGTTGCCGCCATTAAAACCACCACCCCGTCCATTGTTGCTTAAGCCGGCATGGCCATACCGGTCGTATTGGGCGCGCTTGTCCGCATCACTTAAGACCTCGTACGCTTCTGCCGCTTCCTTAAATTTCTCCTCAGCTGACTTGTCCCCCGGGTTACGATCCGGGTGGTGCTGCATCGCCACTTTGCGGTACGCCTTCTTAATTTCGTCGGGAGAAACGTTCTTTTGCACCCCCAAAATGTCGTAATAGTCTCTTTTCATAATGTACTCCAAAAAGCATAAAAGTCCGAACGGCAAGTCGCTTCCGGCCCCTGCAGGCCATGGCGACTGCCTCTTGGATATAATCTTATTTACCTACGATAACTTTGGCAAAACGAATGATTTTATCCCCCAACAGGTATCCTTTGGTCACCTCATCGATCACTTTACCTCTTAAGGCCTCGCTGGGGGCTGGAATCTCGGTGATGGCTTCATGCTTTTCGACATCAAAATCCCGGTGCAGGGTCTCCATCGCCCGCAGCCCCTTACTCTGCAAAACCGCACGTAGCTTATTGAATACCAGCTGGACACCACCTTTTAATTCGTTGATGTCTTGGCTGTTTTGGAGCTGCTTTTCTGCCCGGTCGCAATCGTCCAGGACGTCCAGCAAGGAAACAATGATCGAGCGGCCGGCCGTAGTTTCCAACTCGAGACGCTCCTTGGCACTGCGCTTCCGGAAGTTGTCAAATTCGGCGATGAGTCGCAGGTATTTTTCCTTTTGAGCCTGGAGTTCATCCTTTAGTTTTTCGACCTCATCTCCATCGCTCACGCGGCTGTCCAGCCCGAGCGTTCCGGCCACATTCTCGTCCGTGTTGATATCCTCAGCCAAGTCGTCTTGCCCACCTTCCTTGCCGCGAGGTTTTCCCCCTTCTTGGGCTGAATATCTTGCATCTTTTTCTTTCATAATCTAACAAATTGTCGCAAAGGTAAGATTGTCAATTATTTTGCCAAGTCTGTTTTTGAGACAAATTGTCCTGCAAAAGGCCTCTTTCACGCGGGCCTGGACCGGGTTACCTATTTTTGCTGCATGACAAAGGTTTTCCTGAACCGCAAAATCAGCAACCGCATCGAGAAAGGCCATCCCTGGATTTACGCCAACGAGGTGAACCGGGTAGAACCTGAACCCGTAGGGGGCCAAACGGTCGAAGTGTATACACACGACCGCAAATTCGTTGGCTCCGGATATATCAATCCCAAGTCCCAAATCTTAGTGCGCATCCTAAGCCGAGAAAAAACGGAGGCCATCGACGAGGGGTTTTTTGATCGGCGCATTGCCCAGGCCTGGGAGTACCGCAAAAAAATCGGCTATACCGAAAACTGCCGGCTGGTGTTCGCAGAGTCCGATCAGCTACCCGGCCTGATTATCGACAAATTCAATGAATATTTTGTGATTCAAACCCTGGCCCTAGGCATCGACCTATGGAAAACTGCCATCGTCCAGGCCTTGGAAAGGCAGTTTCATCCTAAAGGTATCTATGAGCGAAACGACGTGCCCGTCAGGGAATTGGAAGGGCTGGCCCAGCAAAAAGGTTTTTTATCACAACCCTTTGATACGCAGATAATCATAAACGAAAATGGCCTGCGCTTCTGCGTCGATCTGGCCAATGGGCAAAAGACGGGCTATTTTTTGGACCAACAGGATAATCGCCGAGCCATCCGCCACGTGGCGCAGGGCGCCGAGGTCCTGGGTGCATTCAGTTATACCGGCAGCTTTGAAATCCACGCGGGTGGCTATGGCGCGAAATCGGTTTTGGGTCTTGACATTTCCGAACCCGCTGTCGCGATGGCCAAGCACAACGCGCAGCTTAACAACCTGGAAAAGATTGTCCAGTTCGAATCGATCAATGCCTTCGATGCATTAAAAAAATGGTCCAAACTGCATCGACAGTTTGATGTAGTTATGATCGATCCGCCTGCCTTTACTAAGAGCCGGGAAAACATTCAAAAGGCGATAGCAGGGTATAAAGAGATCAACCTGCGGGGTATGAAGTTGCTCAGAAAAGGAGGTTTTTTGGTGACTTCTTCTTGCACCAATCTGGTTTCATCCGGCGTTTTCTTGGATGTGGTTCAACAGGCGGCCCAAGATGCGCGTAGGCGATTAAGGCAGGTGTGTTTCCAAACCCAATCCAGCGACCATCCCATTGTTTGGACCATGGAAAATACCCATTATTTGAAATTCTTGATTGTGGAAGTGGGTTAGCGATGATTTGGCTGCAGAAGGGAACTACTGGCCGGGCTATTTGACCACCTGAAATTTGCCCGATTCGATAATCCGGCCTGTTGGATCGCGCAATTGAAAGATATAAATCCCCCGAAAAAAATCCGACAAGTTGACTTGCGTTTTTGGCTCGAGGGTCTGGAATTCCAATACTTTTTTTCCTAGGAAATTAAATATCTGGATCGAGTAGCCCTTGTCGTATGCTTTTTGAAATTCAAAATTAATCAGGGAAATAGCGGGGTTGGGGTAGTATTTAATAACCTTATCTTCCGGGTCTTGCAAGGGACCCAAACGGGTTTGCGCCTTTGCCTGAACGGTTAACAATAGGATAAAAGATGCCACGATGTAAAAAATCCTCATAGACGGATGCCTTTTACATTTACGGTTCAAAATATCAAATTTAATTCGAAGTTACAAAGAAGACGCCAAAAAAAGTACCAAAAGGCCCCTTTTTGGGCCTAAATATCTGATTGGCAATCACTAGGACTAGGCCGCAGAGCTGACCGGTTCGACTTTTGACCCTGGACCCTGGAGTGGACGTAGGGGCCTGCAGCGACACCTATTTATACTGCTGCAAGATGCTATCCAGACTCACCCCGGTCATTCTTTCCAAGTCCAGTTTCACTACGTTCAGGTTGCGTTTGTAGGTGAGCAATTTGATTTGTTCAGCCGTCCAATTGATGTAGAATTTATCGTATTCCTCGAGTTTAATCAGACCATCTTCATAATCTTTTTCACCGCGTTTATACAATTCATATTGGTCCTGGGAAATACGGGTCTGAAATTCCACCATTTCTTTGGCCAGCAAATAATCTTCGTATCGAGTGAGCACATCGGCCTTAATCTGGCGGAATTTGTCATTTCTCGCGGCCTCTGCGTTCAACAGATTCATGCGAGCGATGTGGACATTGTTGGAATTCAATCCGACATAGTTCAGCGGGATGCTTATGCCGAAATTATACTTGGGATAATACAAGGCATAAATGTTCCCATTGGCTGCCTCGGGGCTGATGGTGAATTCATTGATGTTCCCAGCGATCGTAACGATGGACAGCCAATTGGATTTGGCCAGTCGCACTTGGTAGCGCTCAATAGCGACGGTGTTGTCGGCCATCTCGTAGAGGGGATTCTGCAAGGCCAATTGAACGAGTTTTTCGCGAATATCCATGACCCTACCTGTATCTGCACTGATCGGATAGGCGGTATTTGGCTTTTTTTGTGCAGGAGATGTGGACTGGCCAAATGCCATGTGCGCGGATATCAACAGAAAGATCAGGATGGGCTTCATGCTATTGAGTTTGATTGTTTTCGGGTTTAAGTTGTGTCGAATCGTAAATGGATAATTTGACCATTATGACTAAGTAGCCATAGAATAAGAAAACTACCGGGAACTGGGAAACAGCCATCTGGGCCATCTGCGCCACCAGGATCGAGAAAACCACCGCCACCATGGCGATGGATAGGTTCTGAGTCAAGATGTCCTGGGTCCGGTAAAATGTGCGGATACCCACGCGCATCGCTATCAGGTAGGAAACCAACAGCAGGCCCAGTCCGATGCAACCTTGCTCGGCGAGCATTTTGGCATAGCCTCCATCCGGCTGAAAGTCTTCCAGATAATGTCCGGGGTTGTATTTGGGTCCTTCTGCTCCGCAAGTGAAAACTCCTCCGCCCATGGGATGATCGAACAAATAGGGCTGAATCTGGTGGCGGTCGTAGTCACGTATGTTAACCGATTGATCGGCCGGATCGAAGGCCGTCTTGACACGGTTAATCACCATATTGTCCTTGAAGGTTCTCATGAAAAATAGTGCAAACAAGGCGCTAATGCACATGAACACCAGGGTACGTTTTTCGTAGAAAGTAGCAACGCAATAAATGGCGATGCCGGCCACGAACATGATGGTGGCCGTACGGGTGCCCGAAAAACTGTAGCCTAGGAAATTGATAAACATGGCAACCAGCAGCAGGATCCGGGTCCACCAGTTGGATTCCCTGATGGCCAAAATAACGCAAAGCATCGCCGAGGTGGCAAATACAATCCCCGAGGTGGCGGGATCTGCCATGGTCGAAAACTTACGCAAAAATCCCCCCTGGTAGAGTAAATTATAGACTTCGGGGCCCCCCTTATAAATGCTGTAGACTTCAAAATTGGCCAAACCAAACCATTGCTGCTTACAGGCATATAGGGCCAATGCGGTACCCAGCCCAATGTTAAAGTAGATGAACTGAATGATTTTCTTTTTAGAGTTTAACAGACAATACGCCGTCATGAAGAAAACAAATAACATGACTTGGGTACGAAAATAGCTGAGCCATCCCTGCTCACTTTTCATTTGGGGGTTGAATAATTCTACCACGGCGTAGGCCAACAGCACGAGCAAGCTGATTGTAATGGGGCTGCGCCAAAATTGCTTGTTGATTTCCTTGCGCAGGTCATATTTTAGTAAAACTGCGATAAAAACCAATCCCGACATGGGTGCGATCAGGTACGCCCAGCTGAAGTCGATCAACCGGATCAACGACATGCTAATGGCGGAAAAGAAAATGGTGAAATAAAATCCAAAATAGGGATACTTGATGAATGCGATGAGAAAACCGACACTGGCAATAACGCCAACGATGGCCGGACCGATTCGATAATTAACTATAGCCGTCAAATAGGCAACCAAAATGGCCAGCGACCCCATGAATACAAAGCCCAGCGGAGTATTTAATTTCCGCTGCAGGAAATGGTAGCGCAGCAGGCTACCCAATGAGGAAGATTGATGATGGTGGGTCGCGGTGTTATTCATGGTCCTTATCGGTAGACGAATTTAATATAGATAAATAGAAGGAATATGATCACCACGCAGGTGGTAATAATATCAAAAAGCCTCTTGGTCTTTCCTTCTTGAGTCTTCATGAGTAGACCACGTTTTGATTTTTATAGGTAACCTCGTTATAGGCATCCCCCAGGCAACCCATGCTGTTTTCCCACGTGTGGCCAAAAGCAAAATTTCGGCGACGTTCCTTTTCGGCCTCGGAAAAAGATGACTTTTCGGAGAGAATCCTGGTGATCTGTTCCACAAATTCCTCCTTATTTGAACACAGATACGTGTACTCATTGAACATGCCCATGGCCTCTGTTGCCGTAGCCACTACGGGCTTGCCCGCGGCCAGGTACTCATCAACTTTCCGCGGGTAATTGCCAATAG
The DNA here is from genome assembly GCA_963742225.1 of uncultured Chitinophagaceae bacterium. Taxonomy (GTDB): domain Bacteria; phylum Bacteroidota; class Bacteroidia; order Chitinophagales; family Chitinophagaceae; genus Puia. The sequence continues at coordinate 577,248 of CAVULD010000001.1, forward strand.
TCAGCGGATTGACCAATTGGGGATTGATACAAATATCAAAGTGACAAATATAGTTCTGAATGGTTTCGGGAGCCTTCCGGCCCAAAAAGAACACATTGGGCACCTTCGCCAGATCGCTCCTTTCCAGGTACGAGTCGGTGGGCCCAACCAGCACCAGGCTGCAATGGGGCAAACTGCGGGCGATATGGCCAACTACTTCCATATCCAGACGCATATCGGTAATGAAGCCGCAATATCCGATAATGGGCCTTGGAAGGGAAGCCATATCGGCAGGAAGAGGCAAGCTTTCGGCTGCAAAATGCTCAATGGTACAGCCCTGGCCGATGTCAAAACTCTTCGGATTCCATCGCCTCGCGTATTCAGCCAGATAGGCCGAGTTGGCTACCACCATATCGGCCGTCCGAATCATTTGTTTTTCGCAGCGTGGTCCGAATTTTCTAAAAAAGGGCTGAATGGTTAAATAATCTCGGATATAATAAATGTAGGTTTCGCATGGCACCAGCTCTTTTTGGTATAGGCCGCGGAAAAAATCGTTGTCGTTGATGAATATAATGTCCCGAAACGAAAGCCGGGAAAGAGCCTGGTTGATTTCGGCCGCCAAGCGCCTGTTGTTGATACGATTGATAAAATCGAATAGCCTGACCGAAGGAGACCAATTGATGGACTCCAGAACACCTTGCGGATGTAGCAGCCAAAGATTATCATCGAGCTGCACCAGGCTACGCTTGGTGTTGCGCGCGGATGGCCGACCCTTGGCTTTTGTCGGGCCCAACGCTTGCTTGAGCAGGGAGTTGCGATCCAGGGCGCGGTTGACAAATAGGACCCTGTTGAAACGGGCAAGTTCCAAGGCCATGTCTTTAAAATTAGAACCAATTTCGGATTCCCAAGGCTGGAATCCGAAAAACACGATATCCCTGTTTCGAATGAAATTATGGTTCATAAGGTTCTTTGTCTGAAAGCGGCCAAAGGCTTAACCTGCGCGTCTCCCTGTCCCTGCGTCCGTTGCCCCGCATAATTTATTTATAGCCCCGGCCCAATGGGGCCGGGACCTGGTTTGCCTGATCGGCATCTTACAATTCCAGATTCTCCGGATTGACATCATTTAAGACAGCCCCGATAAACTTCCCCCCACTGTGGCGTAAGAATTCCAGGGATTCCTTATCTACTTCCCCGATGCCATTCTTAGCGGAAAAAACGGCAATGATCCCTTGCACGTAAGCGGCCAATTCCTTGCTGTCTGCATGATCGTTGAGTGAGGCGGCTTCGATGAATATGTAATCGTAATGTTGAATTACTTTGCCCAGATTCTCCATCAGGTTGTTTTTTCCCAGCACTTCCGAGGGCGTGTAATTGCCTTCGTTACAACCCACAATATCCGTATTGGTGATGCTGGTCAAGGTGGTAATTCCCCACACCTTATCCATCACATTATCGTGGCCGTTTAAACTGAAGCTTTCCAAGGTGGGCTTTGCGGAGAATTCACGAGTCAATGCGTTGTCGGAAAAATTCGCATCTATGAGCAACAATTTTTTCTTGCTCATGCTAAAGGTGTGCGCCAGGGATTCCAACAGCAGGCTCTTCCCCTCACCGGGTTTGGGACTGGTAAACAGAATGATTTTTTTGCCGCTCTGTTCAATCTGGTATCGAAGTTGGCGGAGGTGTTCGACAAAGGTGTTGGAATTTTTGCTCCGGTCCGAGGAGGAATCTACGTCGAAATATTGGTTGAGCGATCTTCCTTTCAGGTCGATTTGACCCACCACACTGAGCACGTCCAAGTTGGTCTCTTTATGAAAAATAGTGGGCGTTCGAAGCGAGGAATCCACCAATTCCGAGATGATAAGGAAAAGGCAGGAAATAAAAAACATCGTCAATCCGGCAATAGCTACAATCAGTACCCCATGCGTGGGCTCGGGTTTGATCGCTGGTTGGCCCAAAATGATCGGCTTGAAATTGAAATCCGGTGAAACGTTGATATCCTGGGACGCAAACAGACTGCTGTTGTATTTTTCCAGGTCCTTCTCGGCGATTCCCAGGTCGTTCTCGTAAGCATGGGCGACTACCTCTTCCCCACCGCCGGAAAATGCCGTTCTCCGGAATTCCTCCACCCGTCTCTTATACAATTCCATATTTTCGTTGGTGGACGTAATCTGATCTTCCAGGTCCAGTTTTTCCTTGACGAGGGCGTCCCTTTTGTCCTGTAATTTCTGGCTGTTGGTAACATTTGTCGAACTCGAGGAGCGCAGTTGGATCAACTTACTCACGTTGGCGTCAATTTTGGCCTGGATATCGGGGTCGTTGCCTCCTTTCTGGGCCAACTGGGTTGCCAGGGCATCGTTGGTCTTGCGTAAAGCCATTATTTCGTCGGCATTGTTGTTGGAAGAAACGGCTGGCGAATTGGAGGGCGTACCGTTGTTGTTGAGGGCCGCCAATTGATCAATCACCGAGCTTCGTTTTTGACGCAGGTCATTCAGGTTCGCCTCCTGCTGGGTCAGCTGGGTGGTCAGTTCCTGGTATCCGGTCATGGCCGCCGTGGCCGCATCACCCGGGTTGGGTGTACCAATCTTGGAGCGGAAATCTTGCAATTTCTTTCGGAGTTCATCCACTTCGCGACGCTTGTTTTCACGTAAACTATCCAACATGGATAAGGACTGCTTGGTATAGGTACTGGTGAGCGAGGTATAGAATTCCTTAAATTTTACCCCAATGGCGTTGACCACATAGGCGGACAATTCCGGGTTCTCTGAACTGTAGCTGACTTTCAAGTAATCGGTTTTCGGCACACGCTCCACTAACAGATCGGCAGCAATGCTGGCCTCATCGTATTCATATAAGCGCAACAAATCCCAAATCTTCTTTTGCAGGGGATCGTAGGTCGTGAGTAATTGTAGGTTATCCACCTTTTCACGCAGCACGTCCTTGGCGCGCTGCATGTCCAAGGACCGGTAGGCCGTGTCATTTTTTTGCTCGTTGGTTAGGATCCGGAAGGGGCGAACCGATTCCAGATCGTGCAACAGCAGGTCGTAGGACACCATCCCAAGCACGATAGGGGACTTAAAAGTCTCCACAAAGTTATTGAGCCTGAACTCAATAGCATTGAAGTCCGTAATTTCATTGGATTGCAGACTTACGCGCTGTGTCTGGGAAAGGCCGGTCGAATATTGGGCGCTGGACACATATTGTTTGGTCTTTAGCAGCACAAAAGCCAGGGCCCCGGTGACCCCAAGCAAGGTACTGAACAGGATGATCCATTTTCGCCTGGAGATGACTTTGAGAAGGTATATTACATCCATCGGTAAATCTTTATTGTGGTTTCAATTAAATAAAAAAAGGTAAAGCGCTACTACTGTTTTTTGCAGGATATTTAGTTTTGAATCGTTGAGACTATAAAACCGATCGGTTGAATATTGGAGGTAATGCACGGATGGCGGCTTTCATAAACGAAGGAAAGTGGCAATGGTTTACAGCTTGCTGCACGCCTAGATATTGGCTACTCGATGAAAAAAGTGCTGTCGACCGGCGGGTAAAATTAGCAATTATTTCCAAAAAGTAAAATTATTAGACCCCTCATTTCCATGCAAATGATTCTATTTTGCACCCAAACGCTTAGTTTGCAGAGTCTACCGCCTGGTCTTGGAGGCCGTTGAATTGGAGGCGCTTGGCACGAGACGACACGCTAAGTATTTACATTTATGATGGCTTGGAAACTCCTATTCTGGTTCTGTTTGCTGGTAATCGGGTACAGTTACCTCGGGTATGGAATGTTAATGTTCCTGCTGGTGCAACTCAAAAAGGTTTTCGCCCGCCGGACCAGCAGCCAAGCGCCATTCGCTTTTGAGCCCGAAGTCAGCCTTGTGGTTGCCGCCTACAACGAGGAGGAATTTATAGAAAAAAAGATTGCCAATACCTTTGAGCTGGAGTACGATCCGGCCAAACTCAAGTTGATTTTTATTACCGACGGATCGACCGACTCCACCGCGGCCATCATTGGCCGTTACCACAATATCTTGCTACTGCATCAAGATGCACGAAGAGGTAAAGTGGCTGCCATGAACCGGGCTATGGATTTTGTAAAAACGGAAGTCGTCATTTTTTCGGATGCCAACACCTTACTGAATGCAGCCTGTATCAAAGAGATTGTCAAGCATTATGTCGATCCCCAGGTCGGCGGGGTGGCCGGTGAAAAGAAGATCATCTCCGCATCCGACGATCTGGCTTCTGCTGCGGGAGAAGGTCTATATTGGAAATACGAAAGCTTCCTGAAGAAGATGGATTCGGCCTTTTATTCGGTGGTTGGGGCTGCTGGAGAACTCTTTTCGGTGCGCACCGCTTTATTTGACAAAGCACCGGAAAATACCATTATTGAAGATTTTGTGCAGTCGCTGCGTATTTGTGCCAAGGGCTATACCATCCGCTATGAGCCTGCTGCCTTTGCCATGGAAACTCCCTCTTCGTCCATGAAGGAAGAGGAAAAACGCAAAATCCGCATCTGTGCCGGGGCCTTCCAGGCCATGGGCATGCTTAAAGGCTTATTTAATGTATTCAAATACCCCACGCTGTCCTTTCAATTGATTTCGCATCGCATCCTGCGTTGGACCCTCTGCCCGCTGTGCCTTATCGGCTTGCTGGTCAGCAATGCGGTCCTTGTGGGCGCCACAGGCAGTCCTCTGTATGGTATATTTTTCCTACTCCAAGGGATCTTTTACAGTCTGGCCCTCCTTGGCTGGTTTTTGGCCAACAGGAACCTCCAGGTCAAGGCCCTTTATATACCTTATTACTTCCTGTTTATGAATATGGCCGTTTTTGCGGGATTTTACCGCTTTATCCGAAAAAGGCAGGCCGTTACCTGGGAAAAGGCCGCCCGGCAAAAAATGGCCTAAAATACCCTATATGGGGTATTTGATTATATTAGATTCCCGCGTAATCTTTGCAGGTGGATAAAATGATTGGGGCAATGTTTGGAGAATAGGATTTTTTCACTACTTTTACCACACAATTTGACCCCATCCGGTTCAATTCCTTTGAAAATCAGGTTGTTTTGACGAGAGGCTTACGCATAAGCCGTCCATCCTAGAAATTCCCCAATACCTGATTGTCCATCTTGAAATTTGATCATAACGATTGATTGGCCACAAATCCTCAAACCTGCAGATCGCAAGTTTTAGCCAATATCTCATGGTAGCCACCTAACCTCCAAGTATCATCCTACTGAAGAATCGGATCTCTAAATACTCTTGAGTTATGCCCTTGAAAAAACAAATTTTAGCTATCGATGACAGCAAAGCTATCCGGTTCTTGCTTCAAACTGTTCTCGGAAAGGATTACCAGGTTATCACAGTAGCAGATGGTTGCTCAGCGATGTACTGGCTTTCTAAAAGAAATTTTCCGCACCTGATTGTTGCCGATCCCCAGTTGCCCGACATGGAAAACTGGGAATTGATTCAGCAGCTCGCATCGAGTGGAATTTATAAGTCGATTCCTGTGCTGGTGCTTTCGGGACTCGATCAGACCGAAACAACGAGGAAATGCCTGGAATATGGCGTACAAAGATATTTTCTAAAACCCTTTAATCCGGTCGACTTGGTATCTACTGTGCATGAACTCATCGAGAAGAATACCATCGACAAGTACTTCCCTATGACAGCCACCTTATGACCATCGTAATCAGTACACTGAAACACTAAACCTAAACCTATTTATGGAAATCAATTTTTTACCCAAAGCAACTCAAAGAGGGATGTCCTTTGTCCGCTACTCCATACGCCCGCTGGAAGTCGCCTCGGACAAAGCTGTAGCTTACACCAAGAGTGGATTCTACTATATAGGCAAAAATCCTGCCAATATTGAAAAATTAGTAAAACTTTTTAAACGTGGATACGCTTCCGAGGGCATCGAAAATGCCAAATCGGAACTTGCCCGTTCACTGGTGCAGGAGAAGAACATTATTCCGGAAATCATTTTCTGCGAGTCCCAGTTTGATTTTGCTGCGATAAAGAGCTTTTGTTCCTTTTTGAGTAACCATCCGATCTTTACCACCATTCCCTTTGTGTTGGACGCAGGAAACCTTTGCGAAATGGAACTCACCCTCCACCGCAAGCATCAGCTGGCCGACGAAATCATTTTTCTGCAATCTATCGAAGAGCGGGATCTGATGGTGAAGATTCAATTCTTGAAAAAGGTAAAATCGAAGGCGGTGGATATGCAAACCAAACCCGGCGATAGCGAGAGCCTGAAGGAATATGTCAATGCGCCGCACTTTATTAAAAGATCCTTTGACATTTTCGTATCGGTCATTGCCTTGAGTTTACTGAGCCCGATTTTTGCCCTGATTGCCCTGGCGATCAAGTTGGAATCCAAGGGACCCATTTTTTACATTGCCAAAAGGGCTGGACGAGGATACAGGATCTTCAATTTCTATAAGTTCCGGACCATGTATGCAGGAGCCGATCAGAAGATGAGCGAATTTTCTCACCTCAACCAGTACAGCGACAACGCCAGCAGCGGGCCCGTGTTCTTCAAGATCAATAACGATCCCCGGGTAACCCGCGTGGGCGCGTTTTTGCGCAATACCAGTCTGGACGAACTACCCCAACTTGTTAACGTGCTGCTGGGAGATATGTCCCTGGTAGGTAACCGCCCTTTGCCTCTGTATGAAGCGGCTACCCTGACGACGGACGAATGCGCCAAGCGCTTTCTGGCTCCCGCAGGAATCACGGGGCTATGGCAGATCAAAAAAAGAGGAAAGGAAGCCATGTCGGTGGCCGAACGCATCAACCTGGATATCGACTACGCGGACAAATACAATTTCATGTACGATTTGTGGATCATGGCCAATACACCATCTGCGCTGATTCAAAAATCCAGCGTCTAGTTTGTATCTTTGGCGAGCAGCCAGTCCAGCGACCAGGCGGGACTGGCTGTCTCATATTCCTCATCACGCATGACCACGCAATCCCAGGAGCCTCTGGTTTCAATTATCACCCTCAACTACAATCAGCCGACGGTTACCCGTGCCTTTCTTCAATCCACCAAGTCGCTGGATTATCCTCGCTACGAGATCCTGGTCTGCGACATGGCCTCGGACCAAGACCCGACCTCGATCATAGAAGCTGAAAAATTTCCGCATACCCGGCTGCTGCGGAGCCCCACGAACCTGGGTTTCGCGGCTGGCAACAATTGGGGTATCCGCCAGGCGCAGGGAGAGTACCTGTTCATTGTCAACAACGATACGGAAGTGACACCTGGATTGTTGCGCCAGCTGTTGGCCCCCTTTCAAGCGGATCCCTCCATCGGGGTCAGCTGCCCGAAAATCAAATACTTTGATTCCCCGAGTATAATTCAATATGCCGGGTTCAATCCCATGAATAAGTTCACGGGGCGTACCTCGACCATCGGAGATCTGCAGCAGGACCGGGGTCAGTTTGACCAATCTGGCCCTACGGCCGGAGCCCATGGATGTGCCATGATGGTAAAACGTGAAGTCATTGAAAAAACGGGCATGTTCCCCGAAGTATTTTTCCTCTACTACGAGGAGTGGGATTGGACTGCTCGCATTCGCAAGGCAGGGTACCGTATCTGGTATACGGCAGATGCCACTATTTACCACAAAGAATCTATGTCCGTGGGTAAACTGAATCCTATGAAAGTATATTACCATACGCGCAACCGCATCTTATACATGCGGCGCAACCAGGATTGGTTCCACCTATTGGTCTTTTCCTTCTATTTTGGCTTGATCACCATACCGTTGTCCGTTTTCCGGTATGTGGCAAACGGCCAGTATGAAGAATTAAAATGGTTTTTCAAAGGAGTCTGGTGGAACCTGCATTCCTCTAAGCGCTCGGCAATTTGAAGGGAACCCGTCCCCAAGTGGATGAGCGGCTCAAAAGGGGCGAATCGCTGGTTATTATAAACGATATTTATTATCCATGGCCCAACAACTCCTCTTCGGCGTTTCCTTGCTCTTGTTCCTGTACCTGGCAGGGGGCACAGCCTATTTGTTCCTGCTCGCCTGCGCGGGAAGATTTGGCAAAAAACCGCTCTTCCCGTCCTATCCCAGCAAAAAGAAAATGCTTTTACTCATACCCAGTTACAAAGAAGACAACATCATTGTAGACACGGCTCGCAAGGCATACCAACACAACTATCCCCGAGGGCACTTCCAGGTGCTGGTGATAGCCGACAAACTCCAGCCTCAAACGGTCCAGCAACTTAAGGACATACCCGTCGAGGTACTGGAAGTGGACCAGGACATGAAATCGCGCTCGATCCACCAGGCGATTACCCAAAAAAGCGATGGAGAATTTGACCTGGCTGTTATCCTGGATGCAGACAATGTGATGGGGGACGGCTGCCTGGAAAAAATCAACTCCGCGTTCCAGCAGGGCGATCAGGCGGTGCAATGCCACCGCACGGCCAAAAATAAACAGACCACCGTAGCTCTACTCGACGCCATTTCAGAAGAAATAAACGTCAATCTGTTCAGAAGAGGTCCGGCTCGACTGCATCTGTCCGCCGCTCCGATTGGTTCGGGCATGGCGTTCGGCTTTTCCTTGCTACGGGATATCTTTTCCACGGATGAAATCCTGCAAAATCCCGGCGAGGATCGGGAAATTGATGTTCAACTCATGAAACGGGGAATAGCGATGGAGTTTATCGACGAGGCGTTTGTGTACGACGAAAAAGTGGCTAATGCCCGGGTATTTGAAAAACAACGCATCCGATGGCTCGAAGCGCAGGCGCATCACGTGCGTCGCTTGTTTTATCCCGATTTAAAACAGGTGCCCAAGACTAAGATCTATTACCATAAGCTGGTGCAAAACCTCTTGTTGCCGCGCGTCTTGTTCCTTTTGGTTTTCAGCGGCCTCTTTGTGGTCCTGCTCGCCCAGTGGTATTTTCGGGTGGCCTTGCTGTTTCCGGGCCCACTGTGGTGGCTGGGTTGTATGGGCGTCTTTGCCCTGACTCTGGCCATCTCCATACCCGCCAAATATTATTCCTTACGCACCCTCCAAGCTCTACTTTACGTGCCTATACTGATGGTCTCGATGGTCAAAGCCTTATTCAAAATGAAAAAAAATAGGAAGGAATTTCTGCATACCCCGAAATCCTTCCATCCCGACTAACCGATCCTTGATCCCTGAAGTCAGGAAGATCGTCAGTGAAAGGGTCGGTAAAAGCGAACCGTGGCCAGGGCAAGCATGTACTTATCTCCGGAGGAATCGCCATATACATAGATTTCATCGTATGTACTCAAATCGTATTTTTCCCTAATTCTGCGAACCTTTTCCTTGCCACTGCAATTGCGGCCATCGATTTTTCCTGTCAGGGTGTTGGCTTTTTGCTCCAGTCGGGTGGCAAGTAGTTGTAGTCCCGTGGAGTCACTCCACTTTTTAATCCAATTTTCCGCAGAGGCAGTAACCACGACGATCTCCGATCCCAAATCTTGATGCAGCCTGATTTCCTTAATCGCCTTCCAGCGAACCAAGTGGGGCAGAATCGAAGAAACAAAACCATCACACACCAGCTGGAACTGCGCGGCGTTGGTTCTGCCAAAGAAATACCGGAGAATGCGTTGTTTGGCTTGGTGATTAGAAATGAGCCGGAGTTTGAAAGCCAGGATCCAAGGTGAGTTAATCAGCAGTCCGATATAAAAAAGCAGCTTACCCTTGCTGTATTGGATAAATTCCAGCAAGGTATCTTTGGAGGTGATCGTACCATCGAAATCGAAAAAAGCGATGCGTCTGGTCACAATTTCATTTTTTTAAATTGAAACTCCGGGATATTCTTAATCAGCAACATTATATAGCGCCAGAACCATTTGACGTATACCACGTTTTTTTTCTTCTCCACCGCGTGGTACACTGCATGGGCCACTTCTGCGACGCTAGCGGTAAGCAGCTTCGGTAACGCGAGGTCTTCAGTCATTCGGGTGTACACAAACCCAGGCTTAACGCTGACTACGTGGACATGGTCGCCATACAGTAAGTTACGCAGTCCCGCCAAGTATGCCGTCATTGCCGCCTTGCTGCTTCCATAGATGAGTTTGCTGGCTCGTCCCCGGTCCCCGGCCACTGAACTAATCCCTACGATCGTGCCCTTGTGGGTCCCCCGGTAATAGGTGGCGGCCACATTCAGAATCGAAACGGCGCCAGTATAATTGGTATCGATCATGAGTTTAGTCAGATCCCATTGGTGCATTGCCCGGACTTCGTCCAGCATAGTTCCGAAGACACAGATCGTCACATCGGGCTTGGGCTCCAAGCCGTCGAAAAAAGCCTGGTGGCTGTGAAACTGCAGCGCGTCAAAGGGATGGAGGCTGCACGCGATCCCGTAGCGAATGCTCAGGTCCGATTGCAGCGGCTTGAGCTGGTCGATCCTCCTGGCGGCCAATTGGACAGCATAGTTATGCGCAGCGAATTGTTTGGCGATGGCCGCGGCCATGTCGGAAGTTGCACCCAAAACGAGAACAGTTGGCATGAAGGGATAAAATTAATGGGAGGTTAAAAATAATCTCTCCGATTGAACAGAGCGAATTTTATCGTCTGGGTTGTATTTTTTTACGATGGCTCGAAATTGTTCCAGTCCGGGGTAACCTGCCTGTAGTACCTCGGGTTTCATCCGAGCGTCCTTGGACATGTACAGCCGTCCTCCGAACTCGAGCACGATATGGTCCAGTTCGTCCAAAAAATCGAACAACCCTGGGCGAACCGGAAAATCCAGCGCCAAGGTATAGCCCTCGCGGGGAAATGAAATGATGCTTTCTTGTTTACCAAACACCTTGAGCACCGTCAGAAAGGATCCCAACCCCCGGCTGGATATGAGTTTCATAATGTCCACTAAGCCTTGCTTGGCATTGAGGGGCAGCACAAACTGGTATTGGACAAACCCCTTCTTGCCGTAGAGCCTGTTCCAATGGAGCACGGCGTCCAGCGGATAGAAAAAAGGTTCGTAGGAGATGACGTTATTGACTTCCCGTTTCAGGTTTTTGTGGTATACCAACAGGTTGAATAGCTGCACAGTAAACCGGTTCAGTACCCAGGAGGGCAAATTGATGGGAAAAACCAGTTGCCGCTTGCTGGGTAAGGCCAGGGGATGCTGTTTTTGTTTTGCTGTCAAATCGGCCATCTCGGCATGTTCACCCAGCATTAAAATACTGCGTCCAAAATGTTCCCCTTTCTTAAGACAATCCACCCAAGCCACCGAATAGGTATAATGCTGGTATTTTTCAAACAGCTCGATCAGCTCCTGGAGATTGGAGGCCTGGATCTGTTTTTGCTTGATAAAGGAGGTGGTTATCTTTTTTAATCTAAACGTTACGCGCACGATGACCCCGGTCAAACCCATCCCGCCGCAGGTAGCTTCGAATAAGTCGCCTTGGCGAGAAGGCGAACAGGTTATCGATTCACCGGAAGGCAAAACCAATTCCAATTCTTGAACATGGTTGGAAAAAGAGCCATCCACGTGATGATTCTTGCCATGCACATCGCTGGCCACGGCCCCTCCCACCGTAATAAACTTGGTACCCGGCGTAACCGGTAGAAACCAGCCCCGGGGGACTACCACCTCCAGCACCTGATCCAAGGTCACGCCACTCTGGCAAGATAAAAGGCCGGCATCGGCGTCAAAGGAAAGCATCTTGTCGTATTTGAGGGTCGAGAATGTTTTAGACGCCAAGGACGCATCGCCGTAACAACGGCCATTGCCCCGGGCGATGTACCCATCCGTGGACTGGACTAGTGCATGCAGTTGATCGGAGGAAGAAAAACTTTTCTCTTCGCTTTCCATGACGGGGTAATTGCCCCAATTGGCGATCGTCTTTTTCATTTTTTGAACACAGTGATATCTTTTAAGTAAAGCAGGGCATAAATACAAACGACCCACAAGATGATAGTGATTTGTATGAACCGATCTTTATACAGCATCTCGGTCGGATTCCCCGATTTCTGAATGACAAACGTGATTTGCAAGTAGCGCATTACCCCAGCAATCACAAACAAACTAGAATAATACAACCGGTATGTACCCAGCCGTGCGATGGTGGAGGGGGAAACGGTGTAATTGATATAGGCAACAATGAGTATGGCGCCGAACAATCCTAGCATGGTATTTAGAAAATCCAGGTTGTATCCAGTCATTGATTTGCGCATACCTGTCCCCGTAGACATGGTCAGTAACATATCGTCCCTTCGCTTAGCTATGCCCAGGAAAAGCGAGAGCAGGAAGGTCATAATGATCAGCCAATCCGAGGACTCCACCTGGGCAATGATGGCACCCGCCTTGACGCGCAACACAAAGCCCGCAGAGAGGATCAAGATATCCAGTATGGCAATATTCTTGAGTCCGAAACAATAGGCGAGGTTCATAAAAAAGTAGATCCCCATGACAAAGAGCAGCTTGAAACTGTGGTCCGCCCAATACCCCAAGAGAGTGCCGCCGGCAATCAGGCCCACGGCAATAGCAATTGCCGCCCCTTTGGCGACTTTTCCTGAAGCCAGGGGACGATGGCGCTTTTCGGGGTGGCGAAGATCGTCTTCGATGTCCCGGTAATCGTTGATAATATAAATGCTACTGGCATAACAACAAAAGGCGATAAACCCTGCCCCGAGCAGGGCAATCTGCGCGGGCACAAAAAAATGTCCGGCAAAAAAAGCCGGAATAAACAAGAACCCATTTTTTGCCCATTGCTTGGGTCGAAGCAGCAGAATGTAATTTTTCATGATGATCAGGCAGTTTTACAGCCTCCTCGCTCTTGTTGAGCCGACGCCCGCGCTCCTTCCCACCCCCTATAATCCCGCCCCGAAGCTCAGCGCTCGGAACCGTCGGGATCCTGCGTCATTCGGGTATTGAAATAGATCGAAAAACGGCTTATTTCTTTTACCACCCTTACCCTAAAGGCGGACCAAAAACTGCCGTCGCGCTGCAGCGAACGCACCCCGGTCCAAGTTCTTGCCCTGTTGGACCTCACCTGCCGGATTTTGCCATAGGCCATCAAATCGTAGCAGAGTTTGCCGTCGTCGCCCCAAAATTTGGTGGTGATGAAGCCTACCTTCAGGCCATATTCTTTGATATAGCCAAAGCTGAGCCCGTAGGCACTGAGAAAAGGGCGCTTGATGTGCCTGATTTCAGTCATGACATCTTTCAAGGCTTCTAGCACGGCCAATTTCCAGCGTGGAAAACCAGGCTCGCTGATGAAGGCATAGCGTCCGTACACACATACCACCCCAGGCTTTTGCAAAACCTTAATCATTTCATCCATCCAACAGGGGGGATACAGGCAATCGGCGTCCGCCAGCAGTACGTATTTACCCCGGGCATTAAGCTGCCCGGTTTGTCTGCTAGGGCCGCACCCCTGGCGAGATTCAAACAAACTTCTTACGTGGAGCCGGTTGATCGTATCTTGGGTTCGGTCCTTGGAATTGTTGTTGATGACGATGATTTCAAATGGGATGGAGGTCTGGAGCCTGGACAGGGTAGAAACGCTGCGCAGAATATTAATTTCTTCATTCCAAGCGGCGATCAGGATGGAAACCAGGGGTTCCTTGCTCAGCCGTTGGTCCAGGTTGTGGTTGATGTCATCAAATACATGATCCGGGATTTGTTCATACTTCTCATACGGGTAATCGAATGACTTGAGCCAGCCAGGGTTTTTAAAAAGGTACATAGCGTTCTTTGAGTTATACAAAAGGTTTGTCTAGGTGTTTGGGCCTAACCCAGGACAGCGGATCTTGCGCTTATATGTAACGATGGCGAAGCCCGTAAAAGTACACATTTAAAGGCACTGCACACAGGCTTTTGGCGGATTTTTACGCCAAAAAAATTAGCACAGGATTTTGAATTATTTTTGTTTAAACTCTCTCCCATCGCTTTCAATCCGGACATACTTTCCAGCCCCATTGAATACCTCAAAGGGGTAGGCCCGCAGCGGGGTGACCTGCTTAAAAAAGAGCTGGGCATTTTTCACTTTGCGGATTTGTTGGAATATTACCCCTTCCGTCATCTGGACAAGACTAAAGTAGTCCCAATTAGGGAAATTACGGCCGAGACGGATTTTACCCAGGTCTCAGGAAAGCTGGTGAGCAAGGAGATCCTAGGTAGCAAGCGGGCCAGACGACTGGTGGCTGAATTGCAGGACGGGACGGGCGCGCTGGAACTGGTTTGGTTCCAGGGTATAAACTGGGTGGAAAAAACCCTGGAAATAGGCCGAAGCTACGTGGTGTTCGGAAAAGTAGGATTCTACCAAGGCAGTCCCCAAATCAGCCATCCGGAAATGGAACTGCTAAGCCCTGATAAACCCCAATCCGCCGGCAATCTGGAGCCCATTTATCCGAGCACCGAGAAATTGAAATCCAGGGGGTTGAACGGCAGACAGATCGGGAAATTGACCCAGCAGCTTATCTCTTTGCTGAGCGAGCAGCAATTGCCCGAAATACTCCCGGAGCAGGTGGTTCAGCAACTGAACCTGATGTCCAGGTTCCAAGCCTTTACGCAGATTCATTTCCCAGATAATTTGGATAGCTACCACCAGGCGCTAAAACGCTTGAAATTCGACGAGTTCTTTATTGCCCAGATCAGATTGGGCATGGTCCGGATCCAACGGCACCGCTATTCCATGGGCGTGCAATTTAGTCAGGTAGGAGAATTGTTCAATTCGTTTTATTCCACGTACCTGCCCTTTGAATTGACGGGTGCCCAGAAGCGAGTCTTGAAGGAAATCAGAAAGGACACAGGAAGCGGCAGGCAAATGAACCGGCTTTTGCAGGGCGATGTGGGCAGTGGCAAGACCATTGTTGCCTTGCTTTCCATGCTCCTGGCGGCCGACAATGGTTACCAAAGCTGCCTGATGGCTCCTACGGAAATCCTGGCCAAGCAGCACCTGGATCATTTTACGCACTTGATCAAAGACCTTCCCCTGACGGTCCGCCTGCTGACGGGTTCATCCAAGGCTAAGGACCGCAAAAGCGTCCTTGCGCTGACCGCGGAGGGAAAGCTCGATATCCTCATCGGTACCCACGCCATTATCGAAGATGCCGTGCAATTCTCCAATCTCGGGTTGGCCATTGTCGATGAGCAACACCGTTTTGGGGTGGCTCAAAGAGCCAAATTGTGGAATAAATCGGCCTTGCCGCCGCATGTCCTGGTCATGACGGCCACGCCGATTCCCCGGACCCTGGCCATGACTGCGTACGGCGACCTGGACTACAGCCAAATGAATGAGTTGCCTCCCGGTCGGCAACCCATCGTCACCGTCCACCGTTATGAACGTGCCAGGCCCCAGGTCATGGATTTCATGCGGGCTGAAATCGGCAAGGGCAGGCAGGTGTACATCATATTTCCCCTGATCGAAGAGTCGGAAAAAATGGATTATGAAAACCTGATGAAGGGATACCAGAACGTTAAAGCCTATTTTCCCGAGCCCAAATACTGGATCAGCATGGTTCATGGCAGGCAGCCAAAGGAAGTTCGCGAAGTCAACATGGAGCGCTTTGTGAAGGCTGATACCCAGATCATGGTGGCCACGACAGTGATTGAGGTGGGGGTAAATATCCCCAACGCGACCGTCATGATCGTGGAAAGTGCCGAGAAATTTGGCCTTTCCCAGCTGCACCAGCTTCGGGGGAGAGTAGGCAGAGGCAAGGAAAAAAGCTTTTGCATCTTATTAACAAATGACCAATTAAACCATGATGCCAGGGAACGTCTAAGGATAATGTGTTCAACCACAGATGGGTTCAAGATCGCGGAAAAAGATATGGAGATCCGCGGACCGGGAGATATCGCCGGAACCCGCCAAAGTGGTGCGCTGGATTTCAAGTTGGCCAGCCTGGTAATGGACAGGGATCTGCTTGACCTGGCCGGAAAGCTCGCCCATCGAATATTGGATGCTGATCCTGAGTTGAATATGGCCGAAAATTTGATGTTAAGAAGCTACCTCCAGTCCAGGCATGGGAAGACCCAATGGAGCAGAATTTCTTAACTTACAGCCAGTTAACCAAGTTCAGCCGCGGAACTTTGAGTATTTTTTAAACATCAACGCCAACCTTGAAAAGAAGACTGTTAATAGCCTGGATTTTACTCGCCAAGGTCTTTTTGTGTTCCGCCCAGAGCCCGAGCAATCACGCCAACCTCCAATTCATAGAAAACAAGGGTCAGTGGGATAGCCACGTCAAGTTCAATGCAGCGACTTCCAATGGCCATTTTCTGGTGACCAGCCATGGATTTCAGGTCCTGATGCATAATATGGACGATCTGGACCGAGTCCAGGAACGGATGCATGGCCACAGGTCCAGTAAAACCAGCACTGCGAGCAAGGCAAAACCCACAAAGCTCCCTGGCAACTCTGCTTCCCTCAAAGCAGCCGCTCCGGCAGATTCGAGCAACCTGATAATCCGGTCTCATCTCTACGACGTAAGCTTTGTCAACGCCAGTGAAAACGCCGAACTCGTAGCCGACAAGCCCCTGCCTACGTACAACAATTATTTTATTGGTAATGACCACGCCAAATGGGCATCGAATTGCCAGGTCTACCAGGGTATCACGTACCGTAATGTGTACCCCAATATCGACGTGCGCTATTACACCGACCAAGGAAACCTGAAATACGATATCATCCTGCATCCGGGGGCGAACCCCGACTTGATTGCCATGAAATATCGAGGCACCAGCGGCATGAGTGTAAAAAATAACCAATTGATTACCCACACCTCGGTTGGGGATGTCAAGGGCCTGGAACCGCACACTTTCCAGCAAAATGCCAATGGCCGTAAAGATCTGGAATGCCGCTATGAACTGGGAAAAGACAGTGTCGTCCGCTTCAAGATAAAGGACTATTCCCCTGATGCAACGGTGATCATTGACCCCACGCTGGTTTTTTGCACCTTCACCGGAAGCCCCGCCGATAACTGGGGTTATACGGCCACCTACGACGCAGACGGTAATTTCTATTCAGGCAGCATTATCCTAAACGACTGGAACAATGGCAATGGCTTTCCTACCCGCCCAGGTGCCTTTCAGGATACCTTTTCGGGAGGAGATCAAAGTGATGGCGGCTTCGAATACGACGTGGGCATTATGAAGTTCAACTCCAACGGCAGTACCATGATTTATGGCACCTATCTGGGTGGAAAAGGTAACGAACAACCCCATAGTCTGATCGTTGACGCCAGCAATAATCTGGTCATTGCAGGTAGGACCAGCTCCCCCGATTTTCCGACCAAGTGCACGAACTGCACCAACGGCACCTACGGACCAGGTGGCTATTACGATATTTTCATCACCAAACTTTCCGCCAACGGCGACAATCTTATTGGCTCGATGAAAATTGGGGGCTCGCAGAACGATGGCGTAAATATAGCCCCCAAATACGCTGACCTTCCGGTACCGATGGGGCAGTCTTCCATTCGCCTCAATTACGGCGATGACGGTCGAAGCGAAGTGGCCCTGGATCCTGCGGGCAATATTTGTCTGTCCTCCTGTACGCAGTCCGCTGATTTTCCTACGGTAAACCCCTTCCAGGCAAATATTGGGGGATTGCAGGACGGCGTTTTTATTAAGACTGATCCTGGCGTGCAAACAGTGCTGGCTTCCTCCTTTTTGGGTGGTAGCGGCAACGACGCCTGTTTTGTGGTGGATATTAGTCCCATCACTAGTGAAATCTACGTTGGAGGAGCCACGGAAAGTACCAACCTGCCCGGTACAGGGAAGATGGCCACGCTGCATCCAACCAACCAGGGCGGCATCGACGGATTCGTTTCCGTATTAGACCCAACAGGCACCAACCTGATCGAGACATCCTATTTTGGCACGAACACAACCGACGCCATTTATGGCATTAAATTCGATGCCAAAGGATTTCCCTACATCATGGGCACCACCTATAGCTCCAATTGGCCCATCGTCAACGCCCCCTGGAGCCAAAAAGGAGGCAAACAATTTATCGCTAAACTCCAGCCTGATCTCAGCGCCTATGTGTATTCTACCGTTTTTGGGAAGGGTGCCACCTACCCTGATCTTTCCCCCACGGCATTTTTAGTGGACCGATGCGAAAACGTGTATGTGGCGGGATGGGGCGGCGGCCTGGAAACGGAAGGCTGTGGACCCGGACAGACCGAATGTGCGGTGTATAACAATTCCAATACCAGTGGCCTGTCCATAACTGCCGGTGCGTTGAAAAACCATACCGACAACATGGATTTTTATTTTTTCGTCCTGCAAAAGAACGCGCAGAGTCAGCTCTATGGAACCTGGTTCGGCCAGGACGGTGAGCTGGGTGACCACGTGGACGGAGGAACCAGCCGCTTTGACAAGCAGGGAACGATTTATGAAGGCATCTGTGCCAATTGCTATAGCGCGAGCCTGCATCCCACCAATGTGCCGACCACTCCGGGAACCTGGTCTCCGCAAAACGGAACCGGTGGGCAGGCCTGCAATTTTATGGCGGTGAAGATCGCGTTTAACTTTGCGGGCGTCGGTGCTAACCTGCATTCGTATATCAATGGCGTGCCCGATAGTTCGGGCTGCGTACCCCTGAATGTCTACCTGAGCGATACCCTCCGTAACGCCAAACTTTATATTTGGGATTTTGGTGACGGCAACCGCGACACCACCACCTTATTCGCGCTATACCACATGTACGGCGCGGTCGGCACCTATCAGGTTATGCTTATCGCCATAGATTCCAACAGTTGCAACGTGAGTGACACGGTCTACATCCACATTCGGGCAAGGAACAATCCGGCTACAGTCAATTTTACCGCAGTTAAACAATTGCCCTGCCAATCTCTCTCCTATATTTTTAAGAACTTATCGACGCCCCCGCTCGGGCAGAATTTTACGCCAACAGCTTTCGTTTGGAACTTTGGCGACGGCTCACCCAATGATACTACGGGAAATGGCCAGCAGACACATTCTTACCAGTCCTCGGGAACCTATATCGTGACGCTTACCCTAAACGATACTAGTTTCTGCAACTCCCCGGAAGTAATCACGGATACCTTGAATGTTGCCCCCCTGGTCAAGGCGCAATTCCTGACGCCAGATACCGGCTGCATAGTGTATACTGCCGTATTTGAAAATACATCACTGGCCGGTCAGCAGTTCTTCTGGAATTTTGGAGATGGTACAGTAGACACTACGACCTCTATTGGCCCTGTCTCCCATGTCTACCCCACTCCTGGGGTTTATGCCGTCACTTTAATTGCGGTCGATTCCAACACCTGCAATATCATCGACACCGTGACCGATACCATCCATGTCTTCGCGACGCCGTATGCGAATTTTTCGGTGGCACCCGTGCCGCCTATATCTAATCAACCCAATATATTTACCAATCTATCCACGGGTGCTAATCATTTTATCTGGCGCTTCGGCGACGGGGATTCCACGGTCAAAAACACACTCGACACCGTCATACACCAGTATGAAAAAACGACGACGTTCACGGCTTGTCTGATCGCGGTCAACCTAGCATCTGGCTGTGCCGCAGATACCTGCATGCCGGTCCAGACCTTGGTCCATCCGCTGTTGGATGTCCCCAATGCCTTTACCCCCGGACGGTTCGGTCAGAACAGCATCATCAAGGTGGCGAGCTTTGGTATATCCAGCATGGATTGGCGGATTTACAACCGCTGGGGGCAACTGGTCTTCGAAACCAACGATCCTAACATAGGATGGGATGGCAGCTTCCGAGGAAATGCGCAGCCCATGGACGTGTATGGATATTCTTTATCCGCTACATTCTTTGACGGCACGAAAACAACCAGAACGGGAGATATCACGCTGATCAGATAAAGGGTCACTAAAACACAGCGGGTATCGGTCGCGCTGGAATAAGGATGCAAGACCAAACCCAACCCTGAGCAATATGACGGGTCTATATATACAATGGTTTTACAATTCCGTCCGCCGAGCGTTTGGGACAACCGGAAGTTGAGGTTATTGGATTCATAGTAAAACAACTCCCTTTGAGGAAGCATTTTTTTATAGGTTGGTTTTTATTGTCGTTTGTTAGCCTGGAGACGCACGCACAGAATGGCTCTTCCAATCTTGAGTTTATCGAAAACAAGGGGCAGTGGGATAAATCCGTCCTATTCAAAGGAGAACTCAATAGCGGGGCATTTTATATGCAGCCAAACGGCTTCACCGTCCTACTGTACAACAACGATGATCTGGAGTCGCTGCGGCATAGCCACTCGGCAAGTGGTGCTAAAAACCTTCTTGCGCCTGCTGGCTCTCAAGCGCCTAGTTCGGCCTTAGCCATCTCCACACAAAAGTCGGCCAACAGGATCCTGCACGCCCATGCCTATAGAGTTTCTTTTGGCGCAAGCAATCCGGGTATGGAAATATTGCCAGATAAGCCCCTACCTAGCTACAACAATTATTACATTGGCAATGATCCCTCCCGCTGGGCCCCTGGGTGTAAAATATTCCAGGGCATCACCTATAAGAATATCTACCCGCATATCGATGTACGTTACTATTCCAATAATGGACAAGTAAAATACGATATTATCGTCCACCCTGGAGGCGACCTCAGCCGGCTGACTTTGAAATATGCAGGTGTAGGTAAATTGGGCCTCCATGCCAATAGACTGCAAATCCACACCTCGGTTGGCGAGGTGCAGGAACTGGTCCCCGTATGCTATCAACTGGACGCTACAGGCAAAAATGAAGTCAATTGCAAATACGTAGTCACCGGTGACAGCACAGTCCAGTTCAACGTAAAAAACTATTCGCCATCGAGCACCCTCATTATCGATCCCACCCTTGTGTTCTGTTCGTTTACCGGAAGCAAGGCCAGTAACTGGGGATTTACCGCAACCCCTGGTCCAGATGGAAGTTTTTTCGCCGGTGGCATTGTCTTTGGGGATGGCTTCCCGGTATCTCCAGGTGCATTCCAGGTGAATTTCAACGGCGGTCTTATTGATGTGGGGATAATCAAATTCAGCCCGAACGGAACCAACCGTGTCTACGGGACATATTTGGGGGGAAGCAGCGATGAGACGCCCCACAGCCTGATTTGTGATCCTCAGGGCGACTTGATCATCCTGGGCAGGACTTTTTCTCCAAATTTTCCAGCCTTGACCAAGATGGGACCTGGCGGCCTGGCCGATATGTTTGTCGTCAAGCTCGACCCCTTAGGACACCTTGCCGGGTCGATGGTCATTGGAGGGAGAGGTAACGATTGCGTGAATATTGAAGATCAGTTTGAGTCAGACCATGAGGTGGCCGAATCGCTGATAAAAAATTATGGAGACGATTCCCGAAGCGAGGTCATCCTGGACGGAGCGGGAAATATCTACGTAGCCGCTTCCACCCAATCGACCAACCAGGATTCCTTTCCGATCGTGGGACCAGTATTCCAGCCGAATTTTGGTGGAGGTATTCAGGACGGCGTAGTGCTGAAGATCAACCCGGCCTGCAATAGCTTACTCTGGTCCTCGTATCTGGGGGGCTCCGATGCAGATGCTGCGTTTGTCATCAAAGTAAATCCCCAAAACGGTGACCTGGATGTGGCCGGGGCGACCAGCAGCGTGGATTTCCCAGGCAATAAGGCAGGCGTCATGCAACCGGTCTACCAGGGAGGGTTAGCCGACGCCTTTGTCACGATCATTTCCAGCGACGGCACTACCCAGCGCAAGACCACCTACCTGGGAACGCCGGGCTTTGACGCGGTCTACGGGCTGGGCTTTGACAAGAACGGATTTCCCTATGTCATGGGAAGCACGACGGGCAATTGGCCGGTACTTAACGTCGCCTATGCGAATGCCGGCGCCAAACAATACATTTCCAAATTACAGCCCGATCTTTCCGGTTTCGTTTATTCCACTACGTTTGGCAAAGCTGCGCCCAGTCCCAATATCTCTCCCGTAGCATTTTTGGTTGACCGTTGCGAAAATGTGTATGCCACGGGCTGGGGAGGCTGGATATTTGCCGAGACCGATCCTTATGGGCTTTCCGGGACCATTGGCATGCCTGTCACACCGAACGCCATCAAGCCATATACCGATGGCCGGGACTTTTATTTTATTGTACTCAAAAAAAACGCCTCCTCCCTGCTGTACGGCACTTTTTACGGACAGACCGACGGCGCCCAGAGTGTTAGCGAACACGTAGATGGCGGCACGAGCCGCTACGACGAAAACGGCATCATCTACCAAGCCATTTGCGGCAACTGTGGCGACCACAGCCTCACGCCATTTCCAACCACGCCGGGCGTTTGGGCCCCCTTTAACGGCACGGGCGGCACGGGGTGCAATCTGGCGGCCGTGAAAATAGCCTTTGACTTTGCCGGCGTCGCGGCCGATTTGCGCTCCTATATCAACGGTGTTCTTGACAGTTCTGGTTGCGCGCCCTTGAATGTGCTGCTCAGTGATACCATCCGAAACGCGAAGAGTTACATTTGGGATTTTGGCGACAACAGCCCCAAGGATACGACACCTAATTACGAACTGTACCATCTATATTCCAATCCGGGTACCTACCGCGTCATGCTCATCGCCATTGATTCCAATAGCTGTAATGTGAGCGACACGGTATACCTCGATATCCGGGCGCGAAGCGACAGTGCAGCCCTTCAGTTCAGCGCCATTAAGCAGCCGCCCTGCGATTCGTTGACTTATCTTTTTGTCAATCTCTCGACCCCTCCCGTGGGTAAACCATTTTCGGACAGCTCTTTTAGCTGGAGTTTTGGAGATGGCCAGCGACAACAGCCGGGCCAGGACTCGGTGTTCCACACGTATCTGTCCCCGGGAACCTATACGGTCAGCCTAGAGCTCAACGATACGAATTATTGCAATTTCCCGGATAGCGCCTCCATGACCTTGCGCATCGCCAGCCTCGTAAAGGCCCAGTTTGTGATCCCCGACTCGGGCTGCGCGCCCGATACCGCCGTATTCAACAATACTTCGCTGGGTGGCCAGCAGTTTTTTTGGAATTTTGGAGACATGCAGACCTCTACACAAGTAAACCCAACCCATATTTATACTCAGGTGGGTACCTATATCGTCCAGCTTACGGTTATTGATTCAAATACTTGCAACATCACCAGTTCCTATACCGATACCATTGTGGTCCATGACCGACCCGTGGCGAATTTTACCTACGCGCCGATACCGCCCCTGGCCAATAAGCCCATTGTATTTACCAACCTGTCGACGGGGGCAATTTCATACCTTTGGGTTTTCGGCGACGGTGTAACGCAACCGGCCAATAACTCGGATACCGTCTCGCATCTATACCCATCGACAGGGACCTTTACCGCTTGCCTGATAGCGACAAACAGCTTTGGCTGTTCAAGCGACACCTGTCAAAACGTGCAGACCTTAATTAACCCCTTGCTGGATGTGCCCAACGCCTTTACACCCGGCCGCTTTGGCCAGAATAGCGTAATCAAAGTGGCGGGATATGGCATCACTAGTATGATTTGGAAGATTTACAACCGCTGGGGGCAGGTCGTATTTGAGACCAACGACCCCACACAGGGATGGGATGGTAACTTTAGGGGTAATCCGGAGCCCATGGATGTATACGCTTACACAATAAGCGCCACATTCAGTGATGGTACCAAAACAACCAAATCCGGTGATATAACGTTAATTAGGTAGGGCAATCAGGTCCAATGGACCCCCGAAATATGGAATTCGACATGAACCAAATAAAGAACATACTTTTCCTGCAGGTGCTGCTGATCATGGCTTTGGTCCAGGTTCAAGGGCAGGATTTGCACTTTTCCCAGTGGTTTAATTCCCCCCTGACGACCAATCCGGCCAATACCGGATTCATCCCAGACGCAGACTACCGGCTTGGTGCGAATTACCGTAACCAATGGTCCTCGGTCATGCAGGAGCCTTACAAGACGATGAGCATATTTGGGGACGCACAAGTATTTCGTAACAGGATACAATCTGGCTGGCTTGGCTTGGGCGGAGTCATCTTGCATGATGTGGCTGGATCGGGTAACCTGACAACTACCGAGGTGTATGGCTCCGTAGCCTACCACCAAATGCTAGGCTATTCCAGTCTGCTATCCATCGGATTCAATACCGGCTGGGTAAACAAACGGATCAACAGCTCGCAACTCAAATTCCCTGACCAATTTGATGGACAGTTTTTCGACAACACCCTTCCCACTAGCGTCGTGATTGATGTCCCCAACGTGAATTACCTGGATATGCAGGTCGGGATGAATTACGCCTGGTTTCCCGACTCGAAGACCTATGTGAATGCCGGCTTTTCTGTCCAGCATATCAATACCCCAAAGGAATCCTTTTTCTCGACAGATCCTTCCGGCTTCGACAGCGAGATCCCTCGGCGCTACATTGGATTTCTAAATGCCAGTTTCAAGACCAGCGACCAGGTGATATTCAATCCTATGGGCTATTATACCAACCAGGCCGGTGCCTCGGAAACGGTATTCGGATTTAATTTGGAGTACAATCTGGCGGAGGATGGCGACAACCAAATCGTCGGAGGAATCTATTACCGGGTGGGCGATTCCTTTATCCCCATGGTGGGATTTATTTACCGCAATATTCGATTGATGTTTACCTATGACGTCACTTCATCTGCCTTGAGTCAATATAACGGCAGCCGTGGCGCCTGGGAATTTGCGCTTATACAAAATGGCCTCTACAACCAATACAATGGGGACCGCCATCAGTCCTTATGTCCCAACTTCCGGCAGTAAGCCCTGCGCCAAGCCCCACGACGTGGACCGCAAACCGGATGTTAATTGTGATCACGCTAACAAGGCCAGGCACTAAGCGAGCGTAAACTTCTGCGCAGACGATTTCCCCAACTGGGCGTTTTGTCCGACTTTTACAAAAAAATTGGTGCATGGAACTGGTTGCAGCAAAAGGCCTTATCCATAAAGAACTGGTTGAGCGCTTTAAGGTGATTGTGGGAGAGAAATACGTGTTGACTGATGAGCGGTCCCTAGAACCCTACGGGCGTGATGAGACAGAGCATTTGTTTTACCTTCCCGAGGTGGTTCTCAAACCACGCACTGCCGAACAGGTGAGTGCGATTTTGAAGCTTTGCCATGCGCATCGAATTCCAGTCACCCCCAGGGGAGCCGGCACGGGGCTAAGTGGCGGTGCCCTACCACAGCTAGGTGGGGTGGTCCTATCCACCGAGCGGATGAATTCGATCATCGAGATCGATGAACGCAACCTGCAGCTCACTACGGAGCCGGGTGTGATTACGGAGGTCCTGCAGAATGCTGTGAAAGAAAAGGGCTTATTTTATCCCCCGGATCCAAGCAGCCGAGGATCTTGCTTTATTGGTGGCAACGTCGCGGAAAACAGCGGTGGCCCCAAAGCCGTAAAATACGGCGTCGTGAAGGATTATGTCTTGAATCTGGAGCTAGTCTTGCCAACAGGGGAGATCATCTGGACCGGCGCTAACGTGCTGAAAAATTCAACCGGTTATAACTTGACGCAGCTCATCGTCGGCTCAGAAGGCACCCTGGGGGTGGTAACCAAAATTGTACTGCGGCTGATCCCGCTACCGAAATACGACCTGCTGATGCTTGCTCCTTTCCGCTCCCTGGAAAAAGCCTGCGAAGCCGTGAGCGCCATTTTCCGCGCGGGATTTACGCCCAGTGGATTGGAATTGGTGGAGATCGACGCGTTGAAAATCGCCAACCGTCTGGTGAAGTCCAGCGCCGTTCCGTTGGGCGACGACCTGGCTGCCCACTTGCTCATTGAGCTGGATGGCAACCACCTCGAAACGCTCATGCAGGAAATGGAAGGGATTGCCGAATTGTTGACGTCTTTTGAATCCACCGACCTGCTACTGGCGGATGATGCACGTCAAAAAGAAGAACTCTGGAAACTCAGAAAGCGCGTGGCCGAAGCCGTGAAGATCGGTGGCTACACAATAGAAGAAGACGTAGTGGTTCCCAGAGCGGAATTGCCTGCCCTTATCAGAGGAGTAAAACAGTTGGGACAGCGCTTTGGTTTTCAGGCCTTGTGCTATGGGCACGCGGGAGATGGCAATCTGCATATCCGGATTAAAAAAGAAGG
The DNA here is from genome assembly GCA_963742225.1 of uncultured Chitinophagaceae bacterium. GTDB lineage: Bacteria > Bacteroidota > Bacteroidia > Chitinophagales > Chitinophagaceae > Puia. Next base: position 603,263 of record CAVULD010000001.1, read on the forward strand.
CTTGAGCAATAGCCAGGATGATCCAGTCATCGTGGAAGCCCTGCGCGCCTTATTCCGTCTGGTTCATCAATTGAAGGGTACCATCAGCGGCGAACACGGGATCGGCCTAGTTCAAAAAGAATATATGGATATCGTCTTTAGCGAGGTGCAACTGGGGCTGATGCGGCAGATTAAGCGCATTTTTGATCCGCATAATATTCTGAATGCAGGAAAAATAATTGACCTCTAATTTTTTTTAAGAAAAAAGCAACATCATGAAGAAAGTAATTTTAGGCACCACGTTCTTGGTATTCGTCGTCTCCCTATCGTATGCGCAGCAGCAGGATCAGAGCCCATCCGGATTTGACAAATCCAGGCTATTTGTAGGCGGTAATCTCGGGCTGAGCTTCGGCTCCTACACCACAATCTTGGTTACCCCGCAAGTGGGCTACCATTTCTCCAATATTTTTGCAGCCGGCGTAGGTCTAAATTATATTTATTACAACTACCGGTTTTACAACTATGACGGTTCGCTTGGCGAACGGGACGTATACAGTTATGCCGGGATGAATGTATTTGGCAGAATTTACCCAATCCGGCAGTTCTTCATCCAGGCTCAACCAGAAGTGGATTATGTTTGGGGCCAAACCACAGTATACAACCCTACGGTCACTGCCAAGCTGCCCGGTCAGTTCGTGCCTTGTATGCTGCTAGGCGGCGGAGCGGCCATTCCGGCCGGCCGGGGCGCCATTGTCCTGAGCGTCATGTATGACGTAGTGCAAAATCCCTTGTCTCCCTACTATCACCAAGCTGTTTTTGGCTTCGGATACAACATGGCGTTTTAGTCGATTTTATTAAAAATTTCAATCGGCGTATCGCAGAAAACGATGCGTTGTTCGTCGGGATGGTCGTGGAGAAACCCTTCTTTTTTGAGCAGCGATAAATGCTTTAGCAGATGCTGGTAAAACCCGTCGGAGTTAAGTACATAAATTTTCTTGTCGTGAATCTTGAGCTGATTCCAGGTTAGCATTTCAAACAACTCATCGAGGGTACCAAAACCGCCTGGCAGAATGATGGCGGCATCCGCGCGCTCATAGATCATTTTTTTTCGCGTATGCATATCCGGTACTATAGCTAGTTCAGTCAATCCCTGATGCTGGTGTTCACCTTCGATGAGCATTTCGGGAATGATACCCATGATATGACCATTGTGGGAAAGTACCGAATCCGCCAGGATGCCCATAAGTCCCCGGCTGCCCCCGCCATAGACGAGTTTTAGTTTTAAGACCGCGATCAATTTGCCCAATTCTTTGGCGTGTTGCGCAAAAACCGGATTGGTTCCGGATTTGGAGCCGCAAAAAACCGCCACGGATTGTGTATTCATAAGATGTGTTCGATTCAGCAAACTAAAATTGAAATTTTATACTTGTAATTCCTAATTTTCCCCTTAAATTTATTTGCACCACCAGCTCATGAGCGCACCACTTCTATTCTCCTTCGTGACCGGCTATTTCCTCTTGTTGCTGGCTGTGGCGTACCGAACGAGCCGCCATTCGACCAACGAATCATTTTTTATAGGCAACCATGGCTCCAATTGGATGCTCGTTGCCTTTGGCATGATAGGCACCTCGCTGTCAGGAGTCACCTTTGTTTCCGTGCCTGGCACCGTGGGAGATTTTTCGGGCGATGCCTTTAAGGGATTCGGCTATTTTCAGGTGGTCATGGGCTACTGGCTCGGCTATTTCGTCGTGGCGTTCATTTTACTCCCCTTGTACTACCGCCTGGGCTTGACCTCGATTTACAATTACCTGGAGACGCGCTTTGGAAAAATCGCCTATAAGACTGGCGCCTTGTTTTTCATTTTATCACGCACCGTCGGAGCTACTGCAAGGCTGTACCTGGTAATCAATGTCCTGCAGATCTTTATCCTCAATGACTTTGGCATTTCCTTCGGAGTCACCGCGACCGTTATTCTCGTGATGATCCTACTGTACACCTTTGAAGGCGGCGTCAGGACGATTGTCTATACCGACACGCTGCAGACTACATTCATGCTGCTCGGACTGGTTGTTTGCGTGGTCTACATCATGCATCATATGGGACTTTCGCTAGGCGGGACGATCCATACGCTCCGATCGAAGGGGTACATGCAGCTGCTCAATACCGATTTTCGCAGTCGAGGTTTTTTTGTCAAGCAAATCATTGGCGGCATGTTCATCACCATTGGCATGACCGGACTGGACCAGGAAATGATGCAAAAAAACATCAGCGTAAAAAAACTGAAAGATTCCAAGAAAAACATGCTGTCCTTCAGCGTCATTATGGTGGTTGTAAATTTCGTATTCCTGCTGCTCGGCGGACTCATCTACCTGTACCTCCAAGACAAGGGAGCGGTCTACCAAGGGCATCAGCTGATCGTGGATGGAAAAAACGTAATCGGAGATGATGTCTTTCCGACCGTCGCCCTGCACTATTTACCTAAGGCTGTATCCATCATCTTCATTATCGGTCTGATCTCCGCGCTATTTCCCAGTGCTGACGGCGCCCTGACAGCGCTCACCTCGTCTTTTTGCATTGACTTGCTGGGCCTGAAGAAACGCACCGATCGAAAGGAGTCCGAAAACAAGCGAACGCGAATGACCGTACACGTTAGTTTCGCCATAATTTTTCTAATCTGCATATTGGTATTTAAATGGATCAACAACAAATCCATCATCAACATCATCTTGGATCTGGCGGGTTATACCTACGGTCCGCTTCTGGGCCTCTTTGCTTTTGGCATACTGACCAAGCGTAGCCTACCGAATTCCTGGCTGGTGACGGCCGTTTGCCTGGCCGCACCCCTGCTGAGTTATGTCCTTTCCAGCCGTTCAGCCCAGTGGTTGAATGGTTTTCAGATCGGCATTGAACTCCTGCTGATCAACGGCCTGTTGACCTACCTGGGGCTGTGGTTAATCTCAAAAAAACAAGCACCGGCAAACTAATCCGATTGATTGTTCGTTATACATGCATCAGGTGCCATCCCTATTCGGCGGGTGGCACTTGGTATCTTCACCCTAAACAGAACGGTGTATGAACGATACCATCAGGTTATCTAAGCAGCGCAGATGGGCAGAATCCAAGGCGCATTCCAGTTGGCAGATCTTTAAAATAATGGCCGAATTCGTGGACGGTTTCGAAGCCCTGGCTAAACTAGGTCCTTGTATTTCCGTTTTCGGATCGGCGCGTACCCAGCCCGGAGAAAAATATTATGAGCTGGCGGTGGAGATCTCTAAGCGATTATCGGAAGAAGGTTTTGGGATCATATCCGGAGGAGGTCCAGGCATCATGGAAGCGGCCAATAAGGGGGCCCAGCTAGGCGGGGGCAAGTCGGTCGGACTGAATATTGAATTGCCCTATGAACAGCACTCCAACCCGTTCGTGGATCGCGATGCAGCCCTGCATTTTGAATATTTTTTTGTCAGAAAAGTCATGTTTACTAAATATTCTCAAGGTTTTGTCATGATGCCTGGCGGATTTGGCACCATGGATGAATTCTTTGAAGTGGCTACCCTGATTCAAACCGGAAAAATGTCGCCGGTTCCGCTTATTTTGGTCGGCGTTGAATACTGGTCAGGTCTGCTGGACTGGATGAAGGCAACGATGCTGGAGCGTGCGGGTACTATTTCCAAGCAGGACCTCGGTCTGTTGAATATTGCCGATACCGCCGAAGAAGTAGCCGAACACGTTCTTCAGTTTTATAGTAAGCACGCCCTGCAGCCCAATTTCTAGCCCTCAGCCTCCGACGTATCCATCTGAAGCACCGCGCCGCAGCTGCCCGGCCAACAACCCCAGAACTCAAGGGTTGCTTATCTTTGCGCGAAACAACCTGGATTTGGATATCGTGCATCCTTTGGCGCTGGCCTATGCTGAACGCTTTAGTTCGGAGGAAGACCCCATATTGCGGGATATTACCCTTGGGTCCCGAGATCATCCCTATGCCCATATGCTGAGTGGACAGGTTCAGGGTAAATTTCTTGAATTAGTCAGCTGCCTGATCCGCCCAAAGCGGATCCTCGAAATCGGGACCTTCCTGGGTTATAGTACGCTTTGTTTGGCCAAGGGCCTCGCCCCTGGGGGGGAATTGCATACCATTGAATGCCGGGAGCAAGACGCTCAGGTGGCAAGGCGACGTTTCCGGGAGGCCAAAGTCGACGATAAAATAATTTTGCACCTCGGAAATGCGTTAGATGTACTCGAGGGTTTGCGGCATCAGTCCTGGGACCTGGTTTTCCTGGACGCCGATAAGGTGTCGTACGCGGCCTATTACCGAAAGATATTGCCCAACCTGGCCCCCGGGGGGCTGATTCTAGCTGATAATGTGCTCTTTCATGGAACGGTGCTGGAACCAGAAATTAAAGGAAAGAATGCCCAAGCCATGAACGCATTTAACGAACTAGTTAAAGCCGACCCTTCGGTAGACCAAGTATTGCTGACCATCCGCGACGGCTTGCTGATGATCCGCAAAAAGTAAATGGAACACTGTCATGACACGACGAGTTAAGGTTTTGGCTGCAATTTTCTTGCTTTCCGGCAGGGCCCAAGCTCAATCGCCGAGCGACATCATCACCTATATCAATACCTATAAGGATTTGGCTGTTAAAGAAATGCAGCGGACGGGAATTCCTGCCTCCATCACCCTGGCTCAAGGAATCCACGAGACCCAAGCGGGCACCAGTGATTTGGTCAGACAATCCAACAATCATTTCGGCATCAAATGCAAAGAGACCTGGACCGGTTCGGTCGTGCACCACGACGACGATGCCCAGGGAGAATGCTTTCGTAGCTATAGCAGTCCTGAGGATTCCTACAGGGATCATTCGGATTTTCTGAGCTCCAGCAGCCGCTACCAGTCTTTGTTTAAACTGGATCCTCTGAATTATGTGGCCTGGGCCCATGGCCTGAAAAAGGCAGGCTATGCCACCAATCCCCAATACCCACAAATCCTCATTCGCCTTATTACTGACTATAACCTGCAACAATATTCGCTCATCGCCATGGGCAAGCTAAAGCCTGGAGCGGTTCCCGCGGGTACCGGCCAGAACAACGACAATGGTTTGGTGGCCATCAACTCGGCCCGGTCGGGCGTTTCGGGAGCCCAAAAATTTGACTCCGCCAACACGCTGCTTCATGCTGGGTATCCGGCTGGTGAGTTTGTCATCAACCAGACCCGGGTATTTCTGGCCAAAGCGGGAACCTCGCTACTGGCCATTTCCGACCAATACAGCATACCCTTGGCTAGGTTGCTGGAATTCAATGATCTTCGCGAGGAAGACGTCCTGGTCAATGATCAGCTGATCTTCCTGCAGCGAAAAAGAAAAGCCGGGGCCAGTGATTTTCACGTGGTGCAAGAAGGGGAAACTATGTATAGCATTTGCCAGTCGGAAGGCGTCCGCTACCTAAGCATACTGCAGTACAATGGCCTGTCTGACGGACAAGAGCCGGCCTTGGGTGAAAAAATCTACCTGGCATACCCGGCGCCGTCCCGGCCTGCCTTGGCCTCCGAGTCCCTGGGAGGCTCAGCCAAGCTGGCGCAACCCAAGGCCCAGGTCGATTCGACCCAGCAAGACAACGCGCACCTGAGTTTGCCCGCTCCAACCAGCCCCATTACGCATGTGGTGCTACCCAAAGAAACCTTCTATAGCATTTCCAAAAAATACGGTGTGGATGCGCAAAAAATTCAGCAGTGGAATAAACTGGACTCCTTAACCCTGAAAGCGGGTCAGGAGTTGATCATCTACAAAGACTAATATGCCCATGATCCGCCTACATGATAAGAATTTTGAATTGTACCTCACCGCCTCCTCGATTGCAGAAAGGGTCAACTCCATCGCTAGCCAGATAAACATGGACTTTGCGACAAAAAAACCCTTGTTTATAGCGATCTTAAATGGTTCTTTTATGTTTGCGGCCGATTTGTTTAAGCAGGTGTCCATCGATGCGGAGATATGCTTTATCAAAATGGCCTCCTATAAAGGGACCAAATCCTCCGGTCAGTTGGTCACTGCAATTGGCTTGGATATGGAAGTCTTCGCCAGGCATGTCCTCATCGTAGAAGACATAGTGGATACCGGCAACACCTTACACGAATTCTTGCCCCAATTGCAACATCAGCAGCCCGCGTCGCTGCAGGTAGCAGCCCTATTGCATAAGCCTGAAGCCACCATTTACCCGATCCAGGTCAGGTACATCGGCTTCTCGATTCCCAACCAATTCGTAGTCGGATATGGATTGGATTACAATGGGCTGGGCAGAAATCGTCCCGATATTTACCGGCTGTCGGAGTAGCACCCGCATGGCTTAGTGAACTGATAAAGGCCCTTTGATTGTAGCACCAAGTTTTTAAGTCCAAGTATGTCCGATTGAAAAAAATTGCCGCCATATTGTTATGCACTTTCCTGCTCGCCAGGTCAACGGCCCAATTTTACCTGCGAGGGGAAATCAAGGATCGGGACAAGGGTCCTATGTCCAACATCAAAATCCTGCTTCAATCCAATGGATACGTTTACTATTCAGGCAGTACAGGCGAATTTGGCATCACGATTGCCCAGCGTTTTGATTCGGTTACCATTGCGGCACCAGGCTACGAAACCTATGCGGGACTATTAGACGCTACCAAATACCAATACATCACCCTTATTCCTCTGTACACTCCTCCGCCGTCCCAGCCCAAGAACCGGCTCATGTCGATCACCAAAAACCTGAAGCCCGCCGATTGGCAGGGCTGGACCGTGGGTACGGAAACCTACAGCTCGCTAATCGAAAGCGATTTTATTTCTGCGCAGAACTTCCCCCAAACCGGCTTTACCATGAACATCAACAAAGCCTCCTACAGCAACGTGCGACGCTTTCTGGATATGCAAAGTGTGGTACCCCCAGACGCCGTGCGCATCGAAGAAATGATGAACTATTTTAATTTCGACTACATCGCTCCTGCAGCAGATAGCAATTTTTCTTTCCATTCCTTTCTGAGTGAATGCCCCTGGAACTCCGACAACAACCTGCTGTATTTGCATGTTTGTGCGAAAAAAGCCAATATCGACAAAATCCCTCCAGCCAACCTGGTCTTCTTAATCGACATTTCCGGCTCCATGGACCTACCCAACCGACTACCCTTGCTGAAGTCCGCCTTTGGGTTGCTGGTCAAAAACCTGCGCGCTGAGGACACGGTTTCTATTGTTGTCTATGGCAGCATGGTCGGCGTGTGGATGCCTCCGACTTCCGGAGCGAATCAAAACAAAATATTGAAAGCTATCGACGACCTGAACCCCAGCGGCCCAACCCCCGGAGAAGCCGGAATCCGGGCCGCCTATAGACTGGCCAAAAGCAGCTTTATAAAAGGTGGCAATAACCGGGTCATCTTGGCAACGGACGGTGATTTCAATGTGGGCGAAAGTTCGGAGGAGGAGCTGGAAAACTTGGTGCTGGCCCAGCGTAAATCAGGGATTTATCTGACCTGTCTGGGCGTAGGCATGGGCAACTATAAGGATTCCAAGCTAGAAATATTGGCCAAACGAGGCAACGGCAATTTCGCGTATATCGACGGGGAGAAGGAAGCCGAAAAAGTATTGATGCAAGAGTTTACGCAAACTATTTATGCAGTGGCCGATGATGCGGTCATGGACGTGGAATTCAATCCGGAGGTCGTTGACAATTACCGGCTTATTGGATTTGATAACAAACTGCAGGCTCTTTACGATACATTAAATGGTCTTCAAGGTGGGGAAATAGGCTCGGGGCATTCCTTGCTGGCTATGTTTGAGATTCATTTCGCCAGCCCTCCGGACGCGCAGGGTCCAAATGCGAGTCTGCCGGGGTTTGCCAGGACCTGCCTTCACTATAAGCTCCCCGGGGATTCCAACGCTAGGCAATCGCTAAATGCCTGCACGCAAGAGGTCACAGCTTTTTCCAAATTACCAGACAGTTACCGCTTTGCCACCTCAGTGGCTATGTTTGGTGAATTATTAAAAAACTCCAAGTTCACCCAACAGCTCAGCTGGGACGACGTCATTGAGCTGGCTTCCCACAGTTATGATGCCAATGAACCATCGCAAAAGGAATTCCTTGACCTGGTAAACCAAGCCAAAAGAATTTACGCCAAAGAAAAGAAGAAGAAGCCTAAAAGCCCAAAATCATAATAGCTTGTCGCCCAATGGTAAAAAACTCCATCTTGTCGCATAAATCCAGGCTTTTATCGCTTTGTCGGCCCCTGAGAACACGCCTTATTTAGTTTTGCCCCGGTTAGCCAGCCTGCCTTGGTAAAGCAACCGTTTATCAAAACCAACGTTTTATCAGGAGGGAAAATCCTTAATTTACAAAAAAAAATGAGTTTATTATGAAACGACTAATGTATCCGTTCGCGGCCATTCTATTAATTACGGCCTCCGCATTTACCGTGATCCGTTCGCAAGATTGGAAGTTTACGGACGATTATTCCGTCAAATTCACCAGCGAAGATCCCTCCGGCGTATTTCGCGGGCTGAAGGGGACGATCAGTTTTGACGACAAGGACCTAGCCTCATCGAAATTTGATGTCTCCGTGGATGTATCCACCATCAACACCGGCAACGGCATGAAGAACACCCACGCGAAGAGTGAAAAATGGTTCGATGCGGATAAATACCCCTTGATCAAATTTACCTCGACCGAAATTACCGCCACCCCTACCGGTTACCAGGCGAAGGGTACCTTGGAAATGCATGGGGTGCAAAAGGTGGTTACCATTCCGTTTACCTTTCAAAACAATACCTTTACTACCAGTTTTGACTGCAACCGTCTTGACTACAATATCAATACGGCTGAGCCGACGCACGGATCGCCTGTTGTGAAAGTTGAGATCTCCGTTCCTGTCACCAAATAAAGCGTCCGGAACGCTCCAGGGCCCGTCTCCTTGACTTGGCCCTGGAGACAACCGGGAACCTGTGGAATCCACTCTGTTTGGCCTACTAAACCCAGCTACTCTGCTTTATGTTTAAGCGATTATTCTACCATGGTCTTAGTGCGGGCATTCTCGCATCGGTGGCCGCCATCATTTACAACCGGATTTACATTTTTGCCTTCGAAACCAATTTTTCCAAACTGGTGAATATACCGGCACTCGTTGCAGCAAACCTGCTCAGCTGTTTGGTTGCCGCGGTGGGCTACAGCCTGATGAAAAAATGGTTCGCCTCCCGAGCCGAAATAATTTTCAACCTAAGCTTCAGCATCATTTCCTTTGCCAGCATCACATTCCCCCTGGCAGTCAAGCTTCCCTTGGATATACAAAGCCCGGAGCTTTTTCCTGGCTTAACCATCCCCATGCATTTTTTCCCGGTGCTTGCTTGGCTCGTTATAGCCCCCTTATTTCGTACGTAGTTCACCAGCACCTGCTCCAGCAGGTTCGATCTAGGTCCAGAGCCCATCTTTACATCCGTGGACCCACGTACTTTACCGACTGCTTTGGTATAGCCAAACTTTCGTTGACCCAAAGGTCCGGCGGCTTATTTTTTTTCTTTCCCTGTCGAGGTTAACGGCAAGAGGATATGGCTGTCCGATAGCCAATCAGCCATTCGTTGCGGCCAGCTCTTCAGAGAAACTAGTGTGGATCGGTCACCCATATTAAAGGCGTGTCCGCCTTGCGCATAAATATGGGCTTCCACCGGGATCCTTGCCTCCCGGTAATCATGGAGCAATTTCAAGACGGATACCGAACAACAACTGTCGTCTTCCGCTACAAGCAGAAAAGCCGGCGGCGAGTCCGTGGGTATCCGGTCTGGAATCCCATAAGGCCCGGGATAGATCAGCATGTCAAAATCTGGTCTCCCGTCGAGTCGGTCGATGGTGTCTGGTGCATGCGGGTCGCCCAAGCCCGAGCGGTAGGCAATCAGATCTACGACTTCTCCGCCTGCGGAGAAGCCTAGCATGCCTAAGCGGCTGGTGTCAAGATTCCATTCCTTGGCTCGGCTACGCACCAGGCGCATCGCCCGGTAGGCGTCTTGGCGCACTTCTTCTTCCAACCTATAGGGTGAATTTTCTTCTTTGGCTAGGCGGTATTTAAGAACAAAGGCAGCAATACCAAGACTGTTTAGAAAAATAGCCGGGTCGCGGCCCTCCGCAGTATAAACCAGGGCACGGTGTCCGCCACCAGGGCAGATCACCACTGCGGCTCCGTTAGCTCGGTCCTTGGGTGGCAGAAAAACGGTGATCGATGGGTTATGTATGTTTTTTACCCACCAATCCTTGGCCTGCTCCGGTTCATTGCGCCGGCTTTCGAAGCCTGGGGCGCCCTGAGGCCAAAGTGGGATCTGTTGGGGCGCGTTTGGCTGACCTGAAACAGTCAGGGGCAGCGCTAGTGCCAGGCAACATAAAGCCTGGCTTACCCGGACAATCAATCGTGCTAGCATAAGTTGATATTTTCTTGGAAAATGCTAAGGTAAGTTCGAACAGCCACTCGGATTCAAAGTCAGAATCCGTAAATTTATACACCCGCCGCCAAGGTCCGCGAGTCTTCTTGCGCATTGCCGTGTGGTGCCCATTATATGCGGCCGTCCCGGAGTCTTCGCCGGTTTTTGCCTCTCACCCAGTTAAAATAAATCAATACGAAAATGATACACAAAAAAAAAGTCACCCGCAGAGCATTCCTGGATGCTACGACCAAGGCTTCACTCGCCTTTACGATCGTCCCCCGGCATGTGCTGGGAGGCAGGGGATTTGTCGCCCCCAGCGATAAACTCACTCTCGCCTACATCGGGTGTGGCACCCAAGGTCTTCGCGAAATGACCGAGCTGATTGGCAACCCAGCCTTGCAGATTGTTGCGGTATGTGACCCCAACAAGATGAGCACCAATTACGTGGACTGGTCTTCGGACGAAATTCGCGACCTGATCCGAAAAACCCTGGCAGACCCCAACTGGGGTGCAAACCTCAACGGGATACCGGGCGGCCGGGATGTGGGTCAGGAGTTGGTCAATAGGTACTATGGCCGGATCGCGGGAAACCCGTCCTACAAAAGTTGCCAGAGCTATGCCGATTTTCGTGAATTGCTGGAGGCGGAAAAGGACTTCGATGCGGTAAAGATCATGACACCCGATCACCACCATGCCACTATCGCCATTGCGGCGATGAAAAAAGGCAAGCAGGTAGTCATCCATAAACCCATCGCCAACCGGATGTACGAGGCTCGGCTATCGATACAAACGGCCAGACAGACCGGCGTGAGCACCCATTTGCTAGCCTATAGCAAGATCAGCGGCGACCAGGTCGTCCGCCAAATGATCCAGGATGGGGCCATTGGAACCCTCAAGGAAATCCACAACTGGTCCAACCGCCCCGTGTGGCCACAGTGGACATCGAATCCGACAGAAGCCGTACCCGTGCCTGATGGTTTGGATTGGGATTTGTGGCTGGGACCTGTACCGCACCGCCCCTACCACCCCAACTATACCAACTGCGTATTCCGAGGCTGGTATGATTTTGGCGCCGGCAGTATCGCCGATATGGGCCATTACAGTTTGTGGCCGCTCTTCCTCACCCTGGGTATCAACACAGCTCCCATCAGTGCAGAGGCTTATGGAACCACGACCTGCGCGATCACCAACCAAGTAAGCGATGAGGTCATCAACAAGGTGGCCTTTCCATATTCCTGCATGGTCCGATTCAAATTTGCCCAACAAGAGACCCTGCCCGCCTTCGACCTATACTGGTATGACGGAGGGATGAGGCCCCGGGTCCCTGAGGAAATGGAGGCCGAAGGCAAGACGCTAGAACGCGAGGGCATGCTTTTCGTTGGGGACAAAGGGAAGATATTGGCCGGATTCCGGTGCGAGAACCCCCAGCTACTACCGGATAAGCGCATGCGCAGTTACCTACAAGGCAAGACCATGCCCAAAGAAGTAGTCGATCGCAACGAAAACATTTGGATCAATGCCTTTCGGACAAAAACGGAGTCCCCGGGAAGCTTTTTGCTGGCCGGACCTATATCGGAAACCATCCTGCTGGGTGGCGTGGCCCTGCGCGCGGGTAAGCGAGTGGACTATGATTCGCTGAACATGAAAATCACCAACGACAGCCAAGCCAATGCCTATCTGGTGCGTGAATACCGCAAGGGATGGGAACTGTAGGGTATGACTCGTCCTTGCTGGGTGGGCCGAATTCCCGTACGCGTACCAAGAAACTTAGCGGAGTTAACCGTCCCAGCCCGCTAGAGCACAACCAGGTTTTCTTGGCGACAGATTTCGTAGATTTTTTGAATGCAGTCGCTTTTTACCTGCACCCAATTGTTGATGTCATTGGCCCAAAACAGCACCTGGAGATCTGCTCCAGATTGATTTATGGAGCGGAACAGCACCCGCGGCTCCGGCGTCTTGAGGACCTCGTGATTTTCGGCCAGCGAAGCCAGGATAATTTCCTGGACTCTGGACAAATTCGTTCCGTCTGCCAGTTTTAGGTCAATCTCAACGCGCAAATGGTTGTTGCTCAAAGTCCAGTTGACGAGTTTCTGCGACAACATATCTCCGTTAGGAATAACTACCTCAGCTCCATCGGCTGTAACTACCCGGGTGGAGCGTATCCCGATCTCCTTGACCCGGCCACTGCTGTTGCCTACGTCGATCAAATCGCCAACCTGGATCGGCCGCTCTATGGCCAGGATGACACCAGATACCAGGTTGTTGACGATATTCTGCAGTCCCAGTCCAATACCCACGCCCAGGGCGCCAATGACGATGGTAACCCTATCCAGGGGAATTCCCGAGGCGGTAACGCCCAGCAAAAAGCCCGCCGTTAAGACCAGCAACCGAACCAGCAGGATGGATGTGCCAAGCTTTGATTTTTTTTCGGGTTGTAAATCGTCTCCTGAATCACCAAAAAAATAGCCAATGTATTTTTGCATGATGTTCGATAGCCAAATGATAAAGAAGAAAATCAAAATGCTACCGATCGTGAAACTCGCGCTACCTATGTTTCTTTCTTCCGTCAGAAAATCTGAAACGCTGTCATGGACCGTGTCATACAGATTCAGGTTCTGCGCCAAATTGATAAACCAAAAAAGGCCCGCCAGAACTGTCAGAATGCGCAATATGTGCGATCCCACATTTTCATAATTGAGGTACGCCGTGAATCGTCTGGATTTTTTGTCCGCTTCCAACTGCAGGTAAATGGCGTCCAGGAAAATATCCATAAATACCACGAGTCCTGTTGCCAAGATTAATCCGGACATCGCCGCAGTCTCCGAAATTCGGGCGAGGGTAACCCGGCCCATCAGATTGCACAAAATGGCCATTGCAAGCAGGGCCAAATACAAAACAATGATGCCCCGGAAATATTTCGGGAAAAACGTATGACTTTTCTTGATTTCCCGAAAAAAGACAATTCCTGCAACCAAGGCCAGTAGATCCAGCAGCAGCATCCCCAGCCGAACATGGAATTGGCCAATGGACGCAAATCCTACGATTAAATGAATAAAAAATAACCCGGCGATAAACAACCAGGATAGGTATAAGGGGCGAGGCCATTTTCCTAAGACCAATGCGGAAAGCGCCAGGGTAAGTAAACATTGCAGTAGTTGAATAAACTGCACCGGCGGGCGTTGCTGAAGGTCAACAAAAGGAGCAATGGTAAACACGATGACCAGGGAGCTCAATACGGCCACATGCCGAATGTACTTGAGCCGCTGGGTAGCGTCTGGATTATTTCGCCGAAGACGTCCCAGGTTGATTAAAGTCCACAGGATGAACGCCACGAAAAACAGGCTCTGCAAGGCAACGCGCTGCCAGTTGTTGCTGAAATAGTATTGTAAGACCCGGCCCGATGTGTTTAGAGCACTAGCAAAGCTGCGTTGTTTCAGTGCCTGCCCAGGCGCTCTTGCCGAAGGGTCCCATAGGTATCCATATTCGTTTCCAAAGGCTTTCTTCGTGTAGCTCGTGATCAACCCTTTGATTTGCTTTTGCAATTCAACGACTTCGAAATATTGTCCCGACACCCGGCTTTGCAGCACATCGACGCGCAACAATATACGCTTGGTCACGGTGTCCGTTGACCGCCATTTGGATTGCAAATCCTTGAGTTGGCGAACATAGAGTTGCCGGAGGGTGCTGTCCACAGGCAGATTCCGGGTCGATGAATCGACTGCCATACCACGAATCTGGGTAGTGAGCCCCACCAGGACCGTATAGTAACTAAGTAGTGAACCTTGCCAGTCTTTAAGATCCTCCCCCATTTCGGTGAGTCTGGCTTCCTCCAGATAAAGGCGGTTCAAGTCTCGTTCTTCTGACTGATTAGCAATGTTGTAATTGATGATCTTGATACTTCGGTCGAAAATGGGCAAATTCTCCGCCGCTTCCGTTGTGTCGTATCCCCGGTCAATAACGTCATTGATATTGGCCAGGGCCGTATTGATGTTTTCTATCCGACTTAAGACCAGAGCAGCCGCCGTATCCGTGATTTCAATGTCTTTTTTCCACACGGAATCTGCCTGATGCCGGATTTTCTTTTTGTGCGCTCTTTCTTTTTCGTGTTTAGTCGGCAAATCCATTTGCGCATTAGCCGCGCTGCAAACCAACATGCCCATCCAAACTACAGACAACAGCACATACATCCTAGGTCGACACAACTGCATATTTTATCGATTTATAATCAGACGATAGTCTAGCTATCAAATGCCTAATCCCGGAGCCATCGGGCACGCTCAGGGGGGTAACCTCCGAGCCGGGTCAATTTCGGGAGCAAAGCTATTGAAAGACTTGGACAACCGAATCCGGGGCTTGCGTACCACCAAAACCAGGAAGCGACGCCCGACGGGAAGGTCCTGGCCCAGCCGAATCCTGGCATCGACACACCTGGGCCTGGAGCGGTTGGCGCAGTTCCTGGCCCGCGCTTTTAGTGCTCCAGGGCGTTAAATTTGGCCGCCATAATGCAGGGGAATTTCTTCATCTTTACCCTAAAGTTTTTCTATGGATATTGCCGGCAACACGGTTTTAATAACGGGAGGAACCTCCGGCATCGGACAGGCGTTCGCCGAACAATTCTATCGTGCGCATAGCCAAGTTATCGTTTGCGGCCGCAGGCAGCATAGGCTGGACCAATTGCGCCAAACCTATCCCGGGCTGATCACCATAACCTGCGATGTGTCCGACGAGAGCCAACGCCGGTCCTTGCACGCGCAGATCCTGCATGAATTTCCCCAGACCAATGTCTTGATCAACAATGCGGGCATACAACTAGCTACTGACTTGACCCGGGAGGTCAACCTGAACCGAATTCGAGAAGAAGTGGAAACCAATCTCGTCGCACCCCTGCATTTGGCCTCCCTCTTTGCCAGCCATCTGGCCGAAAAGCCCCGCTCCGCCCTGGTCAACGTTTCTTCGGGACTGGCTTTTGTACCGATTGCTTTTATGCCCGTATATTGCGCCACCAAGGCCGCCCTGCATTCTCTGACCATTTCCCTACGACATCAGCTTCGGGCTACGGGGGTGCAGGTATTTGAAATTATTCCCCCGTCTGTCGATACCGAATTGGGCCATGAACGCAGGGCAGATAAGACGCAGTCGCATGGGGGCATGCCCGTTAGCGAGTTTATTAAAGAAGCCATGGATGCCTTGCAGAACGATGTGCTGGAAGCCCCCATCGGACAGGCAAATGGGATCCGGGCAATGGGAGAAGAATTGTTTGCCAGGATGAACCCCAAATAAAGATCACCCGCAAGGATAAATTGAAACGAACTGGTTAGCTGATTCTGGTTTGTTTTTCTACAACCAACAAAACTGCATATGACAGCATTACAAAAAATGGCCTTCGCAGCCCTTGTGTGTGGCTGCTGCAGGGCCCAGGCTCAGGACTCGATCAGCATTCAACAAATTATGGGTGCGGAAAAAATGTTTGATTTGCATTTTAGCGCGGCCAAACGAGATTCCCTGCAAAGTGGTTTACTCGACAAGTTGCATACCTATCAATGGATGCACCGTTCGGATTTAGCGAACGATTTGGCGACACCGCTATGGTTTGATCCATTGTTGCCGGGTATGCACTTGCCGTCCAAACAATCGGCCATCGCATGGGCTATTCCACCGGAGGTGAGCCTGCCCGCAAATAAAAATAGCCTGGCATTTTATTCCCTCCTGGACCTGGCTTCCCTGCTCCGCCATAAAAAAATCAGCTCCGTGGAATTGACCCGTTTTTTCCTGGAGCGGCTGAAAAAATACGGCCCCACCCTGCACTGCGTGATTGAACTGACGGAAGATTTAGCCATGAACCAAGCTGCAAAAGCAGACAGTGACTTGGCCCATGGCATCTACAGGAGTCCCCTGCAGGGAATTCCTTATGGAATCAAGGATCTTTTTTCGGTCCGAGGAACCCATACCACCTGGGGAACACCACCTTACAAAGACCAGGTCATTGATCAGACAGCCTTTGTTGCCGAACAACTGCAAAAGGCGGGTGCGGTCTTGGTTGCCAAACTATCGCTGGGTGAACTGGCATTGGACGATGTATGGTTCGGCGGACTGACCAGAAATCCCTGGAATACGTCCAAGGGGTCCGGGGGCTCATCGGCTGGATCGGCATCGGCCACCGCAGCCGGTTTGGTGCCTTTTGCGATTGGCACTGAAACTTATGGATCCATCGTGGATCCCTCCTCCAGGTGTGGAGCAACAGGGCTGCGCCCCACCTTTGGCAGCATAGCCAGAACAGGAGCAATGGCGCTGGCTTGGAGCTCCGACAAGATCGGACCGATTTGCCGAAGCGCAGCAGACGCGGCCCTGGTATTTGCCTATATACATGGTACGGATGGCGTGGACGCCTCAGCCCGCAACGTGCCCTTCAATTACACCGGAAAGGTGGATATAAGAAAGCTCCGGATCGGTTATGCACGCAATTACATCGATAGCCTACCCGCCGGCAGTCCGGAAAAAAATACCCTGGTTGTGTTACGGAAAATGGGAGCCACGGTTACCCCGGTCGATTTCCCTGATACGCTGCATGGAGATGCCCTGCTGAACTTGATCATATTTGCTGAATCCGCGGCCGCCTTCGATCCCTTGACCAGATCCAACCGGGATGATCAAATGGTTCAACAAAACAATGACCGCTGGCCTAATACATTCCGGATCGGACAGATGATTCCGGCCGTGGAGTACATCAATGCCTGCCGCATGCGCTACCAGATCATGACAGAGATGGCGCAGTTTTTCAGTCGTTTCGATATCGTCATCGCCCCCCCGGAAGCGGGCGACCAATTGGCGATCACTAATCTGAGCGGCAACCCTTCCATAACTCTGCCCAATGGCTTTATGGCAGACGGCATGCCGGCCAGCATTAGTTTTATTGGTAATTTATTTGACGAAGCACGGCTGCTTGCCTTTGCCAAGGCCTACCAAGAAGCTACGCGGTTTAATGACCAACACCCTAAGGATTTTCCCTAGTCCACGCCAAGGCGAAACACGAAAAGGCCCCACTCGATAGAGCGGGGCCTTGAGCTAACCTCAATTCCTATCCAACTTAACCTGTAACCAAGATCAGTTTTTATAATAGTTCGATTTCAAAAGGTAGATCTTCTTGTCTCGTTCGGCTTTGAGTTCCTTGATCTTCTCCTTTCTTTGATCATGAGTCAACTCTTTGTCCGCCTTAACCGAGGCGATCTTATCTGCGTAATCATTTTTAATCTCCTGCTCCTGGACCTGCATCCGGGTTGGCATTGAGTATCCATAGCCGTAATAGGGATAAGGGTAAAAAAGCCCATAGCCCAGATAAGGCGCGGGGAAAAAAGGATAGTATCCACCAACGCCCACCACCACGGTGGGTCGATATCCGTAGCCCCCCGCATAATACCCTCCATGACCAACTCGTTGGGCCGAGGCGCCTAGGGCCAGACTGACTGCTAGCATGAGCACAATACACTTTTTCATAGCTTTATTTTTTTCTCTGCCTCTTAGATGGCCCATCGGCCTAGAAAGATTAATCTCGCGCAGCGTTATAACTTTTTGCTAACAAGCAATTGGTTATGATATTAATCTTTGATTATCAGTGTTTTAATTTGATCTTGCCAGAACCCCGTTACGCTGCCAGCCGGACGATATAGCAAAGCCCGCTGGGTTATGGCCTCCGAATGATCTGCTCCAGCCGTCCGTATCAAGGCGGCCGGCGACCTCAGGTTACTAAGGGAAATGGGCTCGCGTGGAAGAACCTAGCAGCATTATTTCTACTTTTTTGTAGAAATAAGCCTTAATTTTGTGGTTTCAATCTACCTGGCCAAAGCGCGTGATATATGAATGAAGACTTAAGCACCATTGAGCATGCTGTTTCGAGCGACTACAAGTATGGATTCATCAGTAACCTGGAGGCCGATGAGGCTCCTAAGGGATTGGACGAAAACACGATACGGTTCATTTCCGCCAGGAAAAAGGAACCGCTGTGGATGCTCGAATGGAGGCTCAAGGCATTTAGGCATTGGTTGACCATGGTGGAACCCACGTGGCCCAATGTGAGCTACCCCCCCATCCAATATCAGGACATCATTTATTATTCAGCACCCAAGCAACGAGTGAAACGCAATAGTCTGGACGAAATCGATCCCGAACTGAAGCGGACGTTTGACAAACTGGGCATATCGCTGGAGGAGCAAAAAAGGCTAAGCGGCGTCGCCGTGGATGCAGTCATCGACAGCGTTTCGATCGCCACTACCTTTAAAGATCAGCTGGCCGCGCTAGGTATAATTTTTTGCTCCATGAGTGAGGCCATACAGGAACATCCTGATCTGGTGCGTAAATATCTGGGGACGGTCGTTCCCGCCACAGACAACTATTTTGCTGCGCTCAATGCAGCGGTATTTAGCGATGGATCCTTTTGCTTCATTCCGCAAGGCGTCAGGTGCCCGATGGAATTGTCGACCTACTTTCGAATAAATGCGGGCAATACTGGACAGTTTGAACGCACCCTGATAGTGGCTGAACCGGGCAGCTATGTTAGCTATCTGGAAGGTTGCACTGCCCCCATGCGAGATGAGAACCAACTGCATGCCGCGGTGGTCGAACTCATTGCCCAACAAAACTCGGAAATCAAATATTCGACGGTTCAGAACTGGTATCCCGGGGACAAAGACGGAAAGGGTGGAATCTATAATTTTGTTACCAAGAGAGGTATTTGCGCGGGCAGCCACGCCAAGATATCCTGGACCCAAGTGGAGACGGGATCGGCCATTACCTGGAAATACCCCAGCGTAATCCTCAAGGGCGACTTTTCGGTGGGTGAGTTTTACTCCGTCGCCGTGACAAATCATCATCAACAAGCCGATACAGGCACCAAGATGATGCACCTGGGAAAGAATACCAAGAGTCGCATCGTCTCTAAAGGTATTTCGGCCGGCGTAAGCAACAACAGTTACCGCGGATTGGTCCAGGTGCATAAGCGAGCACAGCAGGCGCGCAATTATTCGCAATGCGATTCCCTTCTTCTGGGCGATAAATGCGGGGCACATACTTTTCCATACATTGAAGTCAAGAACAATTCCTCCATCGTGGAACACGAAGCAACGACCTCCAAGATTGGGGAGGACCAAATCTTCTATTGCAACCAACGGGGCATCGATACCGAAACGGCCGTGGCGCTCATCGTCAATGGGTTTGCCAGTGAAGTCATGAATCAACTGCCCATGGAATTCGCTGTAGAAGCCAGAAAGCTGCTCGCCATAAGCTTGGAAGGAAGCGTGGGCTAGAGCGACACGCAGCAACTACATAAAAATCGATTCATTCGCAAATACAATGTCATGTTAAAAATTCGCAACTTAAAGGCAGGGATTGAAGAAAAAGAAATCTTGCATGGTATCAATCTGGACATCAAAGCCGGTGAAGTCCACGCCATCATGGGTCCGAACGGATCGGGAAAAAGTACGCTGGCCTCCGTTTTGGCCGGCCGAGAAAACTTTCAAGTCAGTGGCGGCACGGTAGACTTCCTGGGACATGACTTGCTGAGTATGTCGCCAGAACAACGGGCCAAAGAAGGATTGTTCTTGGCCTTTCAATATCCGGTCGAAATACCGGGTTTAAGCACCACCAATTTTATTAAGACTGCAGTCAATGAAATTCGTAAATACCGGGGCGAGGAGCCCATGGATGCGGTCAGCTTTCTGCGGATGATGAAAGAGAAAATGGCCTTGGTCAATATCGATCAGTCCTTGCTTAGCCGCTCCTTGAATGAGGGGTTTTCCGGGGGGGAGAAAAAACGCAACGAGATTTTCCAAATGGCCATGCTGCAGCCGAAGCTGGCCATATTAGATGAAACAGATTCTGGCCTCGACATCGATGCGATACGTATCGTGGCCAACGGAGTAAATACCCTGCGCTCTAAGGACAAGGCCATCTTGGTAGTCACCCATTATCAGCGTCTGCTGGATTATATCGTCCCAGATTTTGTCCATGTCCTGTACAATGGTCGCATCGTTAAATCCGGATCCAAGGAGCTGGCCCTTGAGCTAGAAGAGCGAGGATACGAATTCATCAAACAACAAGTCAATACGCCGCAGGAAGCCTGAGGCTGCATTTATTGCAAAGCGAAACTATTTTATGTCCACAGACTCCCAACTATCCCATTTGCCAAGCATGAGCAGCATCGAATATATTAAAGAGAAATTTGATCAACTGCAGTTGGTTGACCGCCTCAGCAACCTGAGGCCGATTCGCCAGCAGGGCTTTTCGGCGTTCAACCGCTTAGGGATACCCGCGCTCAAACACGAGGAATGGAAATATACCCGGATCAGCAGTCGATTCCGACGGGACTATCAAATTGAGCTTGACCCGGCGGCTCATCACTTGTCTGCACAAGCGCTTCGGGCTGCACAACTGCCCGGCCATGACCAGGCGTCGACTATCGTTTTCGTGAACGGCCTGTACGCGCCGGCTTTGTCAACCGTGCGTTCCGCCCAGCTCATCGTGCTGCCTTTGGAACAGGCCGCAGCCTCGGACAGCGAATACAGCCAGTTGGTAGCCAATCACCTTGGCCATAGCGGCCGGTACGCAACCGATGGGATCAACGCCCTCAGCACTGCCTTTTTACACGGTGCTGTATTTGTTTTGGCTAAAAGGGGGCAGGCCGAAGATCAGCCGCTGTATTTTTACCACGTCACGGAAGCCAGACAATCCCCCCTGCTTTGCCAGCCTCGAAGCCTGGTTTATCTGCAGGAGCATGCTAGACTGTCGCTAGTGGAAAATTTTGTGACTCTAGGGCAGCTGGAAAATTTTAGTAACCATGTGACAGAAATTGTTGTGGAAAAGGATGCGGTGCTAGACTATTACAAGATTCAACAAGATAGGAGTCAGACTACCCAAGTCAGCACGACCCATATTCACCAAATCGGCCGTAGTCAAACCCAGTCACTGACCGTTTCCTTGGACGGCGGCCTGATTCGCAATAACCTCCATGTGGTGCTGGACTCTAGTCATTCAGAATCGCATATATACGGACTGTATTGCCTGCAGGGAAAAAGTCATGTAGACAACCATACGCTAGTGGATCATGCCGTGCCCAATTGCATGAGTAATGAACTCTACAAAGGCATTGTCGACGAGCAGGCAGTGGCCGTTTTTAACGGAAAAATATGGGTTCGAAAGGACGCACAAAAAACCAATGCCTATCAGTCCAACAAAAACATGTTGCTCTCCGATGATGCCACGGTGAATTCCAAGCCGCAGTTGGAAATATTTGCCGATGACGTAAAATGCTCCCACGGCTGCACAGTAGGCAGCCTCGACGAGGAGGCCCAGTTTTATTTGCGTTCCCGGGGACTCAGTCAAGGACAGGCCCGCGCTTTCCTGCTGCGGGCGTTTGCCCTGGACATTCTGGAGCCGATCAGGCTTGCGGTTTTGCGAACCTATATCGATCAACTTATTTCAAACCGACTACAAATAGAGGCGTCGTGATCCACACAGCTACCATAGCTAGCAGGCTGGATGTTCAGCAGCTACGTAGGCAATTTCCCGTGCTTTCCAGGCAGGTGAAAGGCCAGCCGTTGATTTATCTGGACAATGCAGCCACGTCCCAAAAGCCGCAGGAGGTCATCGACGCCCTGGTCCATTATTATGGAAGCTATAATGCTAATATCCATCGAGGCATACACACTCTGGCGGAAGAAGCCACCCAGGCTTTTGAATTGACTCGCGACACGGTGCAATCGTTCATCCATGCCGGCCACCGGGAAGAAATCATTTTTACCAGTGGGACGACCGAAAGCATCAACCTGGTCGCCTATACCTGGGGGAGGCAACACCTGGTTGCGGGCGACGAAATCATCCTTTCGGCCATGGAACATCATTCCAACATTGTACCCTGGCAAATTCTGTGTGCCGAAAAAAATGCTACTCTGCGCATCATACCCGTTAGCGACCAGGGAGAATTGTCCATGGACGATTTCCAAAAACTGTTGAACGATCGGACTAAACTGGTTTGCGTTGTGCATGTGTCCAATGTACTAGGGACAATCAATCCTGTCAAACACATAATTGATCTGGCACACCAAGCTGGCGCCAAGGTGCTCGTTGATGGGGCTCAGTCCATCGTCCACCTGGATATCGATGTCCAGGCCCTGGACTGCGATTTCTTTGCCTTCTCGTCCCACAAGATTTATGGCCCTACGGGGGTTGGCGTGCTGTTTGGGAAAAAGCATCTGCTGGAGACGATGCCTGTATTCAAAGGGGGAGGAGAAATGATCAAAGAAGTAACTTTTGAAAAAACCACCTACAATGACCTTCCCTATAAATACGAGGCAGGTACACCCAATATAGCCGATACCATCGCCTTGAAGACGGCGCTGGATTTTGTGACCAAGACCGGCCAGGAAAGGATCCGAACCCATG
Source organism: uncultured Chitinophagaceae bacterium (assembly GCA_963742225.1). Lineage (GTDB taxonomy): Bacteria > Bacteroidota > Bacteroidia > Chitinophagales > Chitinophagaceae > Puia. The sequence goes on from CAVULD010000001.1 coordinate 626,095, forward strand.
AGCAGGAGCTTCTGGCCTATGCGACACAAGAACTCGAACAATTGCCGGGGCTTTCGATCATCGGAACAGCTCGGGAAAAGACAGGGGTAATCTCTTTTGTCATCGAAAAATTGCATGCCCAAGACATCGGCATTCTTCTGGATAACCGGGGGATTGCGGTTCGAACCGGGCACCATTGCGCGGAGCCGTTGATGCGCCGGTTTGGCATACCCGGGACCACCAGGGTATCTTTCGGCATGTACAACACCAAACAAGAAATAGACATACTGATCAGCAGTTTGATTAAAACCATCCAATTGCTTTCCTGAACCACCATGCATCAACACCAAACCATAGAGGCCACAGAACAAGAGATAGTAGAGGAATTTTCCCAACTGGATTCCTGGGATGACAAATATGAATACATCATTGATCTGGGAAAAAAATTGCCTCCCCTGGAGCCCGAGTACAAAATTGATGAGAACAGGGTTCGCGGTTGTCAGTCTACGGTATGGCTGGAGTCAACTTTCCAGGATGGACGCGTATGCTATAAAGCCGACAGCGATGCGATCATTGTCAAAGGTCTGATTAGCATGCTGATTCGGGTGCTTAGTGGTCAGCGTCCCGATGACATCATCAATGCGCGACTGGATTTCATAGGGCGAATCGGGATGACCACCCACCTAGCCCAGACGCGGTCCAATGGACTATTGGCCATGGTCAAGCAAATGAAGACCATTGCTCTGGCCTATAAAATTAAAACAGCCTCGCCGGCAAAATGATGGACGAAGAAGCTTTGAAACAAAAAGTGGTTGCGTGCCTGCAAACGATCTTTGATCCGGAGATACCGGTGAATATATATGCGCTGGGATTGATCTATGAAGTGGCGATCCTGCCTGTGAACAACGTGCAGATCGTTATGACCCTAACCGCTCCAAGTTGCCCGGCGGCGCAGTCCATACCGGTGGAAGTGGATCAAAAGGTCAGGCAGATCGAAGGGGTGAACGACGTACACGTGTCGGTGACCTGGACTCCGCCATGGGACCGCGCCATGATGAGTGAAGAAGCAAGACTTGAACTAGGCATGATGTAAAAGGGGCTAACAAAAGAATTTACCCCATCTATTTGAAGATCGTTTTATGTCCTTGTCTTGGGCGGATGGATGATTGGATTGATAAATAACCTAAAATACGTATATGCCTCAAATCAGCATCAACAGCTTGTTGGGTAACAGTGGACCCAGCTATCCAGAAGCCATCGCTGCACCTTACCGCCAGGAATTGGTCGATGCCGGCTTTACCCAGCTGCTTACAGCCGGCGACGTCGAGGCAGCTCTGGGACGCACGGACGACCAGGTGGTATTGGTTGTGCTCAATTCGGTATGCGGTTGCTCGGCTCGGGTAGCCAGGCCTGGTACTATTTTATCGCTGCTCAACGACCACATACCCGATCAGCTGGTCACCCTTTTCGCTGGAATGGAAAAGGATGCCGTGGGCTTTTTTCGAGAAAAATATTTGCCAGGACAAACGCCATCTTCGCCCAACATCGCCCTGTTCAAGAGCGGGCAATTGCTCCACCTCATCCATCGGCACCAGATCGAAGGGAGGTCGGCCCAAGCCATTGCCGATGAGCTGGCTGAGCAATATGACCGGACCTGCGTCAAAAGGCAATCCGAGGATACTAAAACTCGTATGGAGCAACTGGTTCGGGAGAAATTTGACATTACGCAAGATCATTCATCCATCGAATAAGCACGCATATGAAAATTACTGCTCAAGAAGAATACGGATTACGCATCCTGATCCGCATCGCCCGATGCCATAAGGAAGAAGGCATGAGCATTCCCCAGCTCAGTGAATCCGAAGGGTTGAGTAGCCATTATGTAGCTAAACTCACCCGGATGTTGCGCATGGAAGGGTTCATCAATAGCACCCCGGGCAATAAAGGTGGATATGTTCTGGCGATGGCTGCCGAACAGATTGTCATAAACCAGGTGCTCAAAGCCCTGGGAGGAGCCCTGTTCAATTCCACCTATTGTGGATCCCATGCAGGCACCTTGACCCTATGCACCAACTCGGTAGACTGTTCAGCTCGCTCACTTTGGCAATTGATCCAACTTACCGTGGACCAGGTTCTTGATCGAATTACCTTGCATGACCTGGTGAGCTCCGAAAATCAATCCGTTAAGATCTTGGAGCAGCTTGCGGATAAAAAGGAGTTGGATCAACTCGCCTAGCAAACACCGGAGCCAGCTGGCGAGCATACGTGTTCCAAGATGCAGCTTGATGATGCAAAGCCTTCTTTACCAAACGCAAAATTAGATTCCCATGCAGGTCACCGTGGTTGCCTTTGGCCATATGACAGAAGTCCTCGGAAAGCGAAGCCTGACGCTGCACAATATTCCCAACACCGACCAGCTCACATTGCAATTGCATAGGCTTTACCCGGCCCTGAACCAAATCCCCTACTTTATGGCCATTGACCAAGAAATTATTTCTGGAAATGTCGTCCTGAAAAATGATACCTTGATCGCTTTACTGCCCCACCACGAATCCACTTAGTGCGAAGCCGACCGCTCGTTTGGTGGCGGCCGATTTGGTCGCCTGTGAGACGTCGTGAGCTTATTTGGAGGCCACGAAGTACGTTTTTAATTGCACTATAAGTTGCTCTGCTGCATCAATATTTAAAACTCCTCGCCGAGGCCTGTCCAGTTCGATAATCAGAAACAGCGCCATGGCAGTCATTAGGGCAAAGGCGATAACCATGACTATATTTTCCTTTTCGGCGTCGTTTGCATAGCCCACCAGGAAGCCCCCTGTAATGGTAATGAGGACTAGGGTCCAAAAAACAATGGATGGGACCTTGGACACTCTGGTCGATTCCCGAGTTGTTACAATGTCGATCATGTTATTCAAAGCGGGGACCATTTGCGCCGTGCGCGCCCGGTTTTCAAGATCTTGTGCAGATTGCGCTATCCGCATCCAAATTCGTTTCGCAAGGTAATTGGTCTTTTGCAAGGACTCGGTGATTAATGCCTGATTGTTGACGGCATCGTAATAGGCAATTCTGGCGTCCACATAATTCGAAAAATCGGCCATCAGCAGTGTTCGAATGCTGTCTGGATATAGGTCGCAACGCAAAATGGCTGTTTCTAAGTCGTTGGCTTCTTCCACCAGGACTTTTCGATTGTTCTCAAATTTATCGGCAGCCATACTGAACGTAAAGGCCATCAGGAGGGCCATGAGCCCAAGGAGGGAACCTTCGATCGCTCCAATACTTTCCCTGCTCTCCATGCGGTGCATACGTAAAAGCCAACGGCGGTATCGAAATCCTCCGTAGATCGCGCCCAGAATAGCCAAAAAAATGAATGACGCTACAAGCATTGAAGGTAACTGATCAAAAATTTCGGAGCGCATAGTACTAGTATTTGTCTATTAGGCTTCTCTCCACGGGTTTTCAAACGACCGGATAAATAGGAACTGCAATTAACATGGATGGGAAAATATTGGCCTTACCACCTAAAATCCATCTGGTAACCTGAGGCCCGGTCGGCTACTGCAGCCACTTGCTTTCAAATTGTCCAAATTCCTTTTTCACCCGTTCAAATGTCTTCCTGTAGGCCAGATATCGTTTGCGCAAATCGGCATGGTTATCTTTGACCAACGCCTTTGCATCCAAGGATTTGATCTGCTTGGAATAGGCTGCCAGCGTCATTTTAGCCAGATGCATTTCGTGACGCAATTGATCAATTTCTTTGCGTATGTTGACAAACTCCAGCTCAAACTTTTCGATTCCCCGCTTTACTTCAGGTTCATTTTTTTTGGAGGTAAGTTCCCCAACATAATCTTCAAAAATCCTCAGGATATTGATGTGGTAATTCATTTCGGCAATCCACAACCGATAACGGAAATGGAGCCCCATAATACTCGTTTTAGTTGGCATGGCAGGCAATTTTATCAAACTAAACTTAGCGAATTTATTCCAATCCCGGGGAATTGGCAGACAGAATCCATGCCAATTACCAAAGTTAAGCGCTGGAACTTTAGGCCCTTTGTAGATCGCAATCATGCTGCGCTCGAATTGGTCGTTGCCGAAAGCTGGGCTGGGGATGGAAAAGCGCCCGATCCACGAAGAGCAGGTATCTTCTCTGAAGCAACTCTCCTTGCCCAGATTGATAAAATGGCTAAATTACTAACGGTTTGATCGGTGGATCCATCTAAACTGCTAGACAAGACATGGAAAAGAAATTCTTTATGTTGCGACTTTTGCCGCCACGGCCGAGTTTTTCCCAAGATATGACCGAGGCGGAACGAGCCGTTATGCTGCGCCATATGGATTATTGGCGGGACCTCACCTCGCGGGGCATTGCCATTCTGTTCGGACCCGTTTTGGATCCTGTGGCACCTTATGGGTTAGGTATTGTGGAGGTGAATAACCAAGGGGAGGCCGAAGAACTTGCCGCCGCAGATCCCGTTATGCACTCGACTGTAGGGTGCCGCTACGAGATGCAGCCCATGCGGATCGGCATGATTCGAGCAACTCATGCCTAATTGTGGTTTATTTAATTGGTGCAGTTAAATCGGATAAATTCATAGGGGTCGATAGACCAGTGAACATCCTTCAAGGTAGGAAATGGACTTCTGTCCAGCTCCAAAATGGATTCGCCTTCCCGGACCTGCCAGAGAAATAACTTCTGGTCCACCCTCTGCAGGCCGCAAATTTCGGGCAGCATTTCCTGCAGAAGGCCATTCCAGCAAACTTCCAACAACTGCTCCTGTGGGGAGTGCAACCCTTCGGCTCCGGGTTGAGCCAGCGAGCTTGATACCCTGCTCGAAAAACTGGTGCCCGTCACTAGAATAATCTCCTGCGCGGCAAATGACCTTTCCATAATTCCTGCATTTTGTGTGCTACTTAATTAGACGAGAAAATGCAGTTCAGGGTATAGCAGCAAATGGAAAACCGCTGTTAAAGCCGAGTTAATGCAGCAACGTGGTTTGCCTAAGCAAGCAGCTTGCCTGCCCAGAGTGCACAGCTGGCCCGGTCAACTCGACCAAGTCCGCACAAACCTAGAGGTCATCTGTCAAATGAATCGGCACCGACCTAAGACTGGACTCTATAAGCCTCGCAAAAGATAAGGCCACTGGGATTTTGGGTCAAGCACCGGCAGTCACTACCGGGCAATCCAATTTGCGTGTAGGAAACTATTGAGGAAGGTAAAAAAGCCGTATTTCCAGCTTATCTAACACAGGTTGGCCTGGGGTATCCGTCCAATCTAAGCCTGCTTGAGTTTCTTCGAAGCTGACTTCTTCTTGGTCTTCTCTTTTTTAACGCTGGATTTTTTTTCTGACTTGGCGAAATCCTTGGCCAAAATCTTGCTTGCTCTTTTTATTGAATCAGCAAATTCTTTTTCAGGAGATCCATTCTTGAATTCAGCTAGGGCTTCGCTTAACTTCTTAAATACTTCACCTTTCAAACGCTTCTTGGAAGTCGTCTGTTCCTTTGTTTCTTTTTCGTGTTCTGCCATAGTTACATTTTTTGGAGCCTAAATTTAATATAAACTTAATACAGCCAATGTTAAGTTTTGCCAATACAGCGGGCTAAAAGGGAAGTTTTGCCTGCGGTGGGAAAGATTTTTGTTTTGTATGTTAATTTAATATTAACTTTTCATTATCAAATTATTACCAACTAAAAATCCTAATGCATTGTAAATCAATTTATTACGATTTGGCCCATACGTTTTGCCATGGCTTTCATTCAATATCGGACTCTCCAGACATTATTCACCTCCTTTCTAAATGTCACTGATTATGACCAATTCCTTTGCGCGCACAGCCCTGGCTTGGCTGCCCCTCTTAGTGCTGGTAACCACTTCGTATGCACAGTCTCCTCAAGACACGAATGCCCAACCCATTGCGCCTTCCACGCAAGGTGATCCCAACTCGGCCGCTTACCACTACGAGGACCAAGGCCGCAATTTTTCTTGCAACGTCCCTATCAATGAAATCAGCATCCATGCCTATCGTCACTTTAGGAAAAACTTTCCCAGTTCGGTGGATGAGCGTTGGAACAGAACTTCAGACCGCTTGACGGTAAGTTTTCAAATGGAAGGCAGCCGGGCGCAAGCCTTGTACGATACCCAGGGCAATTTTCTGTACAGTCTGAAATATTGTTGTTCGGGCAGCGTAATGGATCGGGAAGTAAGGCAGCGGGTGGCGCGCTTTTTCCCTGGCTATGCAACGAGCATGGCAGTGGAAATCTCCGATGGGAACAAAACCATGCAAATCGTCACGATCCGCAACCGCTTGTGGGTAAAAACCATTCAAATAGTGGACGGCGAAATTAAGGTGACCGATGTCCTGGAAAACGGTGGCGCGTAACCCTCGATTCTCCTCACGTTTACTTAAGTCATCTCAGCCAATTGCCAATCATGTAGCGTCGGGATCACTTGAATTTTAAGGCCAGAGAAATGATATTGGACACCAGATCGGTAGTTTGGGTATAGTGCCCATACCGGATCTCCAGCGCGCTAAATCCCTGGAAAAGGATGCCTTTGGGCGGTGCCAAGCGCAAACCAACTCCATAAAACTGGCTGCTGAACGCACTTAACGCATAGTTACTGGTGTAGTATGTATCCTGGATGGTATGTTTTTCGTAAGGCGCAAAATACTGGGAAGCCGACTGCACATAATACCGGTAGAAAGGGGAAACAGACAGAAACGGGGATAATTTAATCGGCACTTCCAGGCTCAGGGTATGGGATTTGATACCCCAATCATCGATGTAAAAACGGTAGTACCCCCGAAGGATAATGTAATCCCCCAGGAAATAATTTACCCGAAGGCCAACGGGCAGCTTAAATCGCTGGGAAGGCAGCGCTTCCACATGATCTGTCCCATCGGCAAAATAAACCCGGTGAAAAGGCAATCCCAGATAGCCACTCTGATACACCAAGTCTAGCAACAGGCCCACCTGCATACGGGTATTGATGACCTGAGAAAAATAAAATGAGGCCGAGTACGAATCTCGGGGACTGGAAGGAATATTTTTCTTACCGCTCTTGCTCTCCCCTACCACAGTTCCTCCGGAGCTCAACTCCACCGTCCGACCGCTAGCCGTAGTAATTATCGTCACGCTGTCTGCCGTGGAGGTTGTGGTTGCCGAGACAGTATCCACAGGGATGAGTTCCGAGGGATAAATCATCTTCACTTCATCAAAGTAACCGGTGAGTTTGACCCCGAATTGTCCATTGTTATGGGTCTTCTTAGAGAAATCCGCATCCAGTCCAAACGATTTATAATTGTATTCGCCAGAGTAGTAAGCCCCCAGCCCGAAGGTGGATCCTTTCTTATCGTTGGCGATTTCCCAATTTAGCCAGGGATAAATCCGCGTGCCATAGGTTTTAGATGCTCCGCTCTGGGATACATAGGCCTGCGAGGCAGCCGTGTGGTAATCCACTCCCAGGCCCGCCGTTAAGCTATTCTTGCGCCCCTTGCTGTCCCATCCCACAAAGGTAATGTCCAAGCCATTGGACAGATCGGTACCCTGTTCGGTTCCGATACCTCCTGTAATGGGTGAATGGTCCCCGTTTTGCCAATAGTAACTAGATACTAGGTTTATTTCATCGACCTTAAGCGCGCGGGACTTAAACGCGGAAGAATCCGTGCTGGACACTTGGGAAAAAGCGTGCAGCAGCATTAGATACAAACCCACTACCGTAAGACAAATTTTTCTCATGTCGTTTCGTCAAGTTTTGGTGAATCAGTTGCATCCACAGCCGCCTCCGGTCTTGCCGCCGTTGGCTCCGGAAGATCCTTCGCGGTAAGTCTGAAAATTCAGCTCCGTTTTCTCTACTTTGCGGTTCCCAAGCGACATTTCCGAATCGTTGAGCCGGCTTTTCTGGTACTCCTTTACGTGGGTGCACGCAGCGAGCACGACCAGGAGCCCCAGCAGCCAGATGGCCCAACTAGTCTTCAGATTTTTTTTATGCATGTTGGTGTTTTTTATTGAATCGAATATTGGCCGATGAATAAATTCTGTCCTCGTCATCGATGACGATCGCTTCGATGTCTTTCATCTGGTTGATCAAATGCAAACCCGCCTGGATTCCCATAATCATAACTGGTGTGGCCATCGCATCGGCCACCTCCGCATTGGGACAAATGATGGTCACGCTCTTTATTCCAGTGACAGGCAGCCCGGTCCGGGGATTAATCGTATGGGAATACCTTTTGCCACCGATCATGACGTACTTTTCATAGTTGCCAGATGTTGCAAGGGCCAAATCGGTGATGTCCAAATACGAAAATATTTGATGGGCCTGGTTGGGATTGACAATCCCAATCGTCCAAGGCTTACCGTTAGGTTGCAGGCCCCAGGCTGTCAAATCGCCCGAGGCGTTTACTACACCGCTTTGGACTCCCATTTTCTTCATGACTTCTTTGGCCCGCTCAGCGGCGTAGCCCTTGCCGATACCGCCAAAGCCTATGCGCATCCCTACTTCTTTTAGGAAAACGCTAGACTCCTGGGGGTTAAGTATGATATTGCGGTAATTGATCAGCCTCACCATTTTTTTTGCCGTTACCGGGTCGGGAAGTTCATCCATGGAGGTATCGAAATTCCATAGCTTCTTATCTACCGATCCGTAGGTGATGTCAAAAGCCCCTTGCGTGACAGCCGATATCCTTATGGATCGTGCAATAATGTTGTAGGTCTCCTGGCTGACCCGAACGGGCGCTATGCCGGCTTGCGCATTTATCAGGTTGGTCTCGCTATTCGGGTCAAAGGTGGTAAGTAGCCTCTCGATCCGCTGAATTTCCGATACCGCCGCCTCAATGCGCTCCAAAGCCCAGTCCTGTTGGTGGGCAACCACACTCAATTCAAAGTGGTTTCCCATCAATTTCAGACTCTTCTTAAACGCGATTGGCTGATTCATGGACTTAGTGATCTTTAGCAAGGGTTGATTGCAATTGCTGCATAAATTCCGGTGGCCCGCCACTGGGAAAACCATCCCAGGACTCCAGTACCTTCCCTTCGGCATTCATCAACACCGTGAATGGGAACTTGCCCGAGGGATTGTACTGATCAGCCAGTGCATCATTGATGTGCTGCTGTTTATCGGAAAGCTGATTTTTCTTCATGCGAGGAAAATCGGCATTCACCAGCACCAAGAAGCTGTCAGCGGCCTGTAAAAAGGCTTGACTTTCGAAAATTTCTTGGTGCATGCGTATGCACGGACCGCACCAGTCGGAGCCGGAAAAATTGAGCAGGATGTGCCGATGCTCTTTCTGTGCAATCTCTTTCGCCTCCTGCAGGTTATAATGCCAAGGAACGGAAAATACCGTTAGCATAGCGGCCAGAAGCACAAGACTTAGTTTCATCAATACATAACGTTTATGTTGCCAATGTAGTACCAGGTTGGTGACCTGTTGTATCCAATACGTGGAAAAGGAACAAAAGGTTTGCTCGCTAATAAATCAATAGTCATACCAAGCTTAAAAAAAATAAGCCTAATTTCTTGGATGGCGATGGCGCGGCATCCTCTGGCCCCTTTCCAAGGGGCTAGGACAAAGAAGCCGGCCGCCGACCATTAATTAGAACACCTCGCCCAGGTTTGCAAAAATGCCATGGGATCCATTGATACCCCAGCCGTAATCTAAACACACGTTGGTCTTGGAGAATTTATTGAATTTGATCCGCAGGCCCGCTCCCCAACCAGGTAAAATGGTTTGGAACTGGTTGTTTTGGGGCCCGGTATAGGATTGAGCATTGACAAATAGGACGCCGCTGACAAAGCCGTTGGAGGTTATCCGGTAGCGGTATTCGGTTTCCAAATACACCAGGTTTGTGCCTCTGAACCTGCCCTGGACATACCCCCGGCCCAAATTGGCATACTCATCGCAGGCCGTGTAGGGCAGCACTAGATAGGGCGGTTTACCACTCAGGGTAAACAGGTTGTAGGACCAAAATGCAAACGTGTTGTTGGAACTTGCAGGAAAATGCACGTATTTTCTCAAATCTACCAGCAGGGAAGTCCAGTTATTATCGCCTCCCAAAAAGGTAAAACTGGAGCGCAGAACCAAATTGGCATAATTACCCGGAAACGGATTGATGGGATTGCGCCTTTCGTCGTACAGTACATTTAGCGTCGGGCCCGAAGATATGGACGTCTTACTGAAACCATATCTATCCCAATCGGTGATCGTATCGCTGGGTTGGATGGTTTGAGAGACATTCCAGAAATATTCGAAATTGTAGCCGGCACCCAAATAGAAATTAGGTGCGATGGTCTTTAATACAGTTTGATCCAGCCGCACCTGGTTATAGTCTATTGGATACCCATCTTGCTCCGTGGTAAAGCCCCCCAGGCCATAGGTGTTTTGCGGAAAGATCGAAAATACCCAATCCGTCAAGATATTGTATCTGTTGTGATCGGTCCAAATATTGGCCGTTAACGGAATATAAAACTGTTTGTGCTGGCTGTAGTTTAAGCTGGAGGTAACATCGGAAATATTTTCGCCTTTGACATCACTTGTCAGAAAGGCCGCGTTGCCCCCAAAGGAAACGGCAAATCCTGTTTGCAAGGTATATTGAGCCGAGGGCAGGGCTGCGACATAAACCTTCCCGACCTTCATCACCGTGCTGTCCTGTCGGTGGACCACATGTCCCCAATGAATTATGAACCCTCCCACATCCAGGATATCGACTTGGTCTTGGCCGCTGAATAGGTGTAACTTCTCATGTGCATGGCGAATGCTGTCCATGCGCGCGTTTCTTCCCACCGCGGAACTATCCTGAGCATGGGATGCTTGCACTATTAAACAAATGAAACCAGCCGTAAGAATTTTTCTGAGATGATGCAAGGGATACCAAGTTATCGAGTAAACCGATTCATTTGGTGGAACAGCGCTTAGAATTCGGAATTTAGCAAAACTATAGGCTTTGCAGGTAATGGACAAAAGGTTAACTGCCTTGTCTAGCGTCATACACCGACCCAAATGGATCGTAGACCGGTTTATGGTCAGCGGCCGGGCATTCTCGTTGCATAGTCCAGGGCGGTCTCATTCTCCAATGAACGAGGCCGTTGAAGTTATGAAATAATTAAGTTTTCAAATCCAATATGACGTTGATGCTCAGCGCTACGATCACAGTATTGAACAGGAAGGATAGCAAACTGTGTAGAAGGGCCAGGCGGCGAATTTGGCGGGATACAATGCGAATATCAGAAACCTGAAATGTCATCCCAATCACAAAAGAAAAATACGCGAAGTCTATATAATCCGGGTAGGGTTCCGCCATCTCCAATCCTGCGGCCACCTGATTAGGGATGGATTCGTGGTCTTCGTAGTACAGGTGGGCATAGCGGTATGTGAAGGTGGTATGCAGCAGGATCCAGGAGCTGTTCACCCCAAAAATATAGATTGCCGTTTCCAAATATTTATTTAACATCCAATCATTCTTATTGAGCAACAAGAGGAAGATCCCCAATAGACTGGACACCGTGGAGATCATGATGATGATAAAAACCACCGTACGGCTGGCGTCGTGAATCTTGGCCAGCAGTCGGATCTGACGCGGGCGCATGGTGAAAAAAGTGACTGCGCTCATCGAGATCATCACCAGGCTAAAGACGTCCCACCAGATCATGATTCGGGTTATCCATTCCATGGGAGTGCCCCACAGCAGCAGGACGAATACAGCGGAAAAGCCAAACGCACCAAGCAGCTTGTAGCCTGCCGGCAGGTGGTTATATTCGTTTAGGCGCGCATTTTTTTTCATCTATGGCAAGGCTTTTAACTTTTCGCGGTCCAGTGGATTATACCCCGTAAATTCCTGCCGCTCGACCGGCCGAGTTCTGGTCATTTCTCAGTTCCCGTCAAAGTAGTTAACTATCGCGTCTAATCACCCGTCCCGGGCTTTTCAGCATGAGAAAGCCGGACCAATTTTAACCTAATTTTCGGAAGCCAAAAATACTTTAACATTAATTCAGGGGCGTTTTTTTCGGCACCCCGCCCACGACGAATTGTTAGCCCCGCTGATCAGGGCACGGTAACATCCTTTGATTCCGTTGTGTGCGCGCTAAAATAGCCCAGCGCACCACCCGACAGATTGGTATTGGGGTTGGCCGGTGTCACAGATTGCACCGGCGTAGTGGAACTAATTTGCTGGAGCGTATTGAAGTAGCCGTAGGTCGCCTGGTCGATCGAGTACATACTCAGCTGCAGGTTGTTACCTGGCAGTAAGTGCGAATAGGTGCTGTCGTCAAACAGGGGCTGGCTGATATATTTGCCATCGGATAATTGGTCACTGAAGATAAAAATTTCCGTTAGCGGCTGGCCGTTTATGTTTTCAACAAATTGATAATAATTGGCAACCCCCGGAGGATCCTGAAAATAGGGAATGGCTTCAATGATCGTTTGGCTACCGCGAGAATGATCGAAATAAAATCCCACGGAATCCAGCGGCACAGGCTCGGGCATGGTCGAAGCTCCGGTATATACTTTTCCTTCTGCCAGGACGCTCAGCGTGTAGCTGTGGGTAGGGACACCCTGCCAGGAATTATGGGACAGGTAGACTCCCGGGGCATTTTCCAGGAGCGTATCTAAAAGGCCTTGGTTATCGGCAATCGTCACCAGAGCACCCGATACCGCCGGAAAGGTATTGGGGTCGCTAAAATTCACCGTTTTGCTGATCTGGATTTGGTAGGGGCCGGCCGCATTGGTCACCTCCCCCACTATGACGATTTGGGGATTGGCGCTGTTGAGGTCGATATTGATGACCTTTTTGCAGGATTCTGCGGCCATGCAAATAAAACCAGCCAAGAATAGGAGCAAGGACTTCATGATTAAAATTTGAAATTGTAGGTAATCGAAGGAATGATTTTGAATAATGAATATTGAACAGCCTGTGTTTTCGACGGGTCATTGGGATCTTGCTGGAACACGATGCTATATGCATTGGCGCGGTCATATGCATCGTATACCGAAAAAGTCCAACTACTCTCAAACTTCTTTGTTTTCTTGCCCTGCAGTGTGGCTCCCAAGTCAAGACGGTGGTACGGTGGCATCCGGTAGCCATTGCGCGAGGTATAATAGAAGATGACTTGACCATTGACTTCATATTTTCCACTCGGGAACGTGGCGGGGGATCCTGTGTAATAGACCCAGGTGGCCGAAAGGGTCCATTTTTTAGACAATTGATAGATGCCCACGATGGACACATCGTTGGTAATATCCTGTCGGGCCGGATACCAGCTTCCGTTGTTGATACTGTCTATTTTTAATTCCGTTTTGCTCAGCGTGTAGCTAATCCAGCCTGTGAGGCGTCCGGTCTTTTTCTTTAGAAAAAGCTCCCAACCGTAGGCCCGACCCTTGCCAAACAACAGTTGGGACTCCACATTGGCATTGGCAACCAACTGAGCTCCGTTCTTGTAGTCGATTTGGTTCTGCATGCTCTTGTAATAGATTTCCGAAGAAAACTCATATTGATTGGCGTGAAGATTGCGGAAATACCCAATCGCTTCTTGGTCTGCTATCTCCGGCTTAACGTTGTTACTGGAGGGGATCCACAGGTCGGTGGGATTGCTAGTCGTTGAATTGGACAGCAGGTGCAGGTTTTGCACGTTGCGGGAATAGGATGCTTTAATCGAACTTTCCTTATTCAATAGGAAACTGGCCGAAATCCTGGGTTCGGGATTGAGGTAGTTCTTGACAACTTGCCAGGATGAATAACTGGCTGTATCCAGCGTATTACCGTGGCTGTCGTAGCTATAAAACTCCCCGGGGCCAAAAATCGTGAAAGACGAGAGCCGCAAACCATAAATCAGATGCAATCTTTGGGAAGGCGACCATTCATCGGACACATAGACCGCGCTCTCCAATTCATATTTTTTGGGTAGAAACAGGGAATTGTAGCTCGAAGACTCCGATGCGTTAAGAATGCCTGGAGAAAACATATAATGTGTAACATCCAGCCCGAATTTGAGGGTATTGTTGGGGTCGATATAATATTGCAGATCCTCCTTTAAGGAAACGTTCGAAATCTTGGAGACCAAACTGATGCTATTGCTGTTTTGATTGATGTTGATAACGTAGTTGTAATTGCTGTAAATAAGCGATGTATTGGAGAACAATTGGCTGTTGAACACGTGATTCCAGCGGGCGGTACCGGTAGCGTTTCCCCATTGGATACCAAAGACGTCAGCAAAAGAAAGGACATCTCGGCCGAAATAGCCGGAGAGGTAAACGTGGTTATTGTCGTTGATCCGGTAATTGGCCTTGGCATTCAGGTCGTAAAAATACAGCTGGTTGCGGTTAATCGTACTGTCACGGGAAAGCTTCAAAAAAAGGTCCGCATAGGTACGCCGGGCACTTACTGTAAAGGAGCCCTCGTCTTTAACAATTGGACCTTCCACATTCAACCTGGAGGATATCAGGCCAATGCCACCGCTTACCCCATAATTTTGGTTATTGCCGTCTTTCATAATTACATCGACGACGGAGGACAACCGCCCGCCGTATTCGGCCGGCCATCCTCCTTTATACACTGTTACGTCTTTAACAGCGTCAGAATTGAACGTGGAAAAAAAACCCAATAGATGCGACGCGTTGTATACCACCGCTTCGTCCAACAAGATGAGATTCTGGTCAGCAGCCCCGCCACGAACGTAAAAACCGCTGTTGCCATCGCCGGCTGGTTTTATTCCCGGAAGCAATTGTATGGTTTTCATAATATCCTGTTCGCCAAAAATCACTGGAATATACTTGACTTCATTCATGGATAGCTTTTGTACGCTCATGAGCGGCTTGGTCACGTTGTCGTCTTTTTTATGTGCCGTTACGACTACGTCCTGCAGTTGGGTGCCGGAACTGTTGAGTCCCAGGTTTAACACCAGATTTTGGCTGAGGATGACCTGTAAGGTATCGGGCTGATATCCGGCAAAACTTCCAACGACCGAGTAGGTACCCGCAGGTACTCTCAGAGAATAAAAACCGTAAGAATTGGAAACGGCTCCTGCGTTGGGTAGCCCTAAGACGACGATACTGGCACTGACGAGGGCTTCACCGGTATGCTTATCCCGGATTGTGCCGCTTAGGGTACGCATAGATTGCGCCCGCCCAAAAAATGGAAATCCAAGCAGGATCAGCAGTAGGACATGTTTCATTTTTGGTGGTTTATGCAAAAAGCTCAGCTTGGGGTGGTGCAGCACCGGTATTTGTCAAAACCCAAAGCATGCGAAGCAAGGCAAGCCCAAAAAAAGCGGCAAATTATTGTTTATACAACAAAAAATGTCCGATCCTGTTCAAAATTACTACTTCCTCTTCAGCTTCTGGGATCGTAAGCTGGCCCGATCCCCCCACCATGGTTGTTGTATCCGCCAATCTTAACGGCATGCCATCAACTCAAAACCGGGGCATATTCCCTGATGGATTACCTTTGCATCTGGCGGGCTTTTGTCGGGCCTGGGAAATCCAAGAAACTGGATCTGCGGACTCGTTCTTGAAGTTCTACACCAACCCATTAAGTGCTGCGGTAAGCCCACAATTTTTCAGCTATTGCCTACTCGAGCCTGAATTTTGCATCATCCTGCACCGATCTTGCCGAGTGGGTCGACCTGGTGGACCCAAGCGGATTTGGATCTAAGATTGGACCCTGGTCTCGGCATTTTAATTAACTTATAGAAATGAAAAAAAACAACGCGGTACGTGATCAAATTCCGGAAATGGCTGCCGGATTGGAGGAAGTCATGGAACGCATTTCGGACGGTTTGATCGGCGTAAATGCGCATTGGGATCTAACGTACCTGAACCCTAAAGCCGGTGAAATCCTCGGTTGTCCAAACCTGAACCTACAGGGACAACCTATTTGGACTATCCTACCACACATGGTTGGCCAGCCATTTTTTCATGCATGCCAGCAAGCTATGACTACCCAGTGTGCTCAATATCTGGAGGACTTTTCCCTTCGGAGCAATAGATGGTTTGAATACCTAATCTATCCATCCCGTAGCGGGCTTTCGATCTTGATTTGCGATATCACGGATAAGAAAAAAGCCGGGGAGCAAATCAAAGAGCGCGCCGTGCAGTTGGAAACGCTCAGTAACAACTTGAAAGACCTGATGATCTATCAGGTTGTCCGTGACACATCAGGAACGATTCGGTTTACTTTTGCCAGCAATTGCGTGGAGCTCATCACGGGCAAGAAACCAGCGGAGATCATTGGAAAGCCCGATATTTTCAGCCAGGTGATCCTGCCTGAGGATCAAGGATGCTTTCGCGACGCAGAAGAAGCTTCCTTTCGAGACATGACACCCCTGGACATCGAGGTACGCATCAAGGGATATACTGGTTTTATCCGCTGGATCCGCATTTGTTCCACGCCACGACGTCTGCAGGATGGCAGTGTGTTGAGAGATGGCTTTTGTACGGATGTCACAGAACGCAAAAACGCGGAAGAAGCACTAAAGGCCACTGAACTGCAGTACCGGTATTTGATCGACCAGGCCTCCGATGCTATCGTCATTCATGATCGTGATGGAAAATTCATAGAGGTAAATTCGAGTACCTGTAGCTGGTCCGGATACACCCGCGAAGAGTTGCTAAAACTCCATGTCCAAGATTTGATCGATCCGGAGCAGCTGAAAACAGATCCTCTTCGATTAGATTTGATAGCAAACGGGCAGTCCGTGATTCGGGAACGACGCATCAAACACAAGAATGGGAGCATTCTGCAAGTAGAAGCCAGCATCAAGACGCTCCCCGACGGCCGAATCCTCGGGATCCTACGCGACATCACCGAACGCAAAAAAGCGGCCGACCAGATCCGCAAGGAAAAGGAGCTGTCCGAATCGATCATAAATAGCCTGCCTGGCATATTTTATTTGCGCGCCTTCCCCGGTAAGCTACTCAAATGGAATAAACAATTGGAAGTGATCAGCGGATACAGCGAAAAGGAACTCTCCGAACTCGAAGAGCTCCATTTATTCAATGAAAAAGACCGGCCCTTTTTGCGCCAAAAAGTGCAGGACATTTACAATCAAGGTAAGGCAGAATTAGAGGTGGCCCTAGTTACCAAGGAGGGAAAAGCCATCCCCTTCCACCTGACCGGTGCCCCCATCTGGTATGAGGGAAAATTTTGTATCCTGGGAACCGGTTTCGACATCTCAGAAGGCAAGCACACAGAAGTCAAGTTGCAGCAAATAAATGAACAGCTGCGCCACCTGTCGGCCCATCTGCAAGATATCAGAGAAGAAGAACGTACCCGCATCGCCCGGGAAATTCACGATGAACTGGGCCAACAGCTCACCGGTTTAAAAATGGATATAGCGTGGCTGAGAAAAAAAATGCAAAACGAAGACAACCAATACCTCCATAAGCTTTCGTCCATGAATGAACTAATAGATCAAACGGTAGGCAGCGTCCGCAGAATCGCCACGCAGCTTAGACCCAGCGTACTAGATGATCTTGGCCTGGTGGATGCTCTGGAATGGCAAAGCGTAGAATTTGGCAACCGGTTTAGTATCCAAGTAGAATTCCTGTCCGGTATACCTGAGCTTGAATTTCCATCCAACATTTCAACAGGTTTATTCCGCATCTATCAGGAATCCCTGACTAACGTAGCACGCCATTCAGGGGCGAAAAAGGTGATGACCACTTTGCAATTAAATGAAGAAGGACTCGTGCTGACCGTTGCCGACGACGGACGAGGTTTTGACATTCTCGCCGCAGGTGATAGGAAGACCTTTGGCCTACTGGGGATCAAAGAGCGGACGCTGATGTTGGGCGGAAAATGTGAAATTGTCAGCGAGCCAGATAAGGGGACGGCCATTACGGTTTCCCTGCCGGCGCAACCCATTGTTCGCAAACCCAGTTCTCCTGTATGATTCAAATTCTCATCGCCGACGACCATACCGTAGTTCGAAAAGGGCTAATCCAGATTCTACTGGATGAATTTCCAAGCGCCCAGATCGAAGAGGTGGATAATGCCGAGGACCTGATCAAAAAATCCATTAATCGAAATTGGGATGTCATAATCACGGATTTGACTATGCCAGGACGCAGTGGCTTGGATGCTCTGCACCAACTTAGCCAGTTCTTTTCCAAAATGCCGGTATTGGTCATGAGCATACACCCCGAAGAGTTATACGCAATCAGGGCTTTAAAGGCAGGTGCTGCCGGTTACTTGTCCAAGAATACAGCCCCCGACGAACTGGTCAAGGCCGTTCGCTTGGTGCTCGCTGGTAAGAAATATATTTCTCCGGCCATGGCCGAAAACCTGGCCAATTCTTTAACTCGCGATTACAGCAAACTGCCGCATGAACAACTTTCAGACCGGGAATTCGATGTCCTTAAGTTGTTGGCGGCTGGAAAATCCGTTTCCGAAATTGCTTCTTCCCTTTCCTTGAGTGCCACCACGGTCAGCACGTACCGGTCTCGAATCATGAACAAAATGAAAATGAAAAGCAACGCGGAATTGACCATGTATGCACTGGAAAACAAATTAATGTAACAAATTTGTCCTCTGGGAGTAGCCTTTCATGACCGCAAGCGGTGTGTAGAATTTAATCTACACCGCAGTAGGCGCAACAATGACTTCAGATTGCTTCGTTGAGCTATTTTCTAACCACCTACAATACGTTTCCTTTGCGGAATAAATTTTTGAGGAGTTGGGCAAAGAGAAATTCGTAGTATTAATCGTGGACGAATCGGTGTTGATCACCGAAAGGCTGATCGGCATTTTGGAGGAACTGGAAAACATCCAAATCATCCTGCAAGCGGCAAGTTATGGTGAGGCCATTGATATAATTCGGGAAGTAGAGCCGGATGTAGTCCTGTTGGATATTTACCTGCCGGATAGGACCGGGCTGGAACTGCTGAAGCTAATCCGCGAGCAGTACCCCTCCATTGAAACCGCCGTCATTACTAACAATTCGACCGAGAATTACCGAAATATCTGCAAAAAACTGGGGGCTCACCATTTTTTCGACAAATCAAAGGATTTCGATTTGATTCCGAAGATGATTTTAGATAAATCCAAGCTCTAATGCCGGCATCCCCAAAAGCTAGCCAAATTCCAACGCTTAAAGTTAACTTACAAAAAATCTCTCTGCGACATGGAGCAAAAAGATAGGGGGCAAAATGAGTGGATAGAGGCCTTGCACAGTGCCCATGCTTTTTTTCTAGGAGTGGTCGATATGGAAGGCCATTTCATCTTCATCAATGCCAAGCTGATAAAGAGCATCCACCCGAATTTGCTGGCGGTGATGAATAATACTTTTTATGATTTTATTCACCCCGATGACCTGGAATCCTGCAAGACGGCGATGATCCAGTGTCGCCTCTCCAAGGAAAAAGTGGAAGTCCGTCTCCGCCTGAAAAATGGACATTACCGATGGGTAAAATGGCATATTACCGGACTAAACAACGAGGGAGGCTATGCTTCGAAGTTTTTACTTTCGGGCACCGAACTGCATGGCGCAGACGTAACCAGCTAAAAAAGGCCCACTCGCCCACCAGATTTTTGAAGATGTGTGTACTGGTTTAAGCGAAGGCATGTACCCGGTGCTGCCGGAACTAAGCAGGTTCGAGTTGCGCAAAATACATTGTCTGTGGTTAGCTTCACGCAAGTAGGGCAAACCCTTTCCCTTCATAGTCTCTAAATTCCTGCCTCCAGTTGGTTTGCAAAGCCCGAAATCCAATCGCCCAACCAATCTAGGGCTGCGGATAGCGAGGATCCAACGCTATTCTTTTCAATATCGTAGAGGGGTTCATGTACCGCTCCCGATTCATTACGGGCATATCAATATTATCTGAGCCATCATAATTTTCTGTGTGTAGGGTCAGGCGAATAAACCGGCTCCAGGCAAGTAACTGGTACCCTAGGCCATGAGCAATACAAATGCTGTCCGTTCTATATTCAAAACGGTCAATGTAAGAAGTAGAAAGATGGCCAATGCCCGAACCCAGCAGAGACCACAAACTTTGGTGAGAAAAATCATCCACATGGCTGAGTTCGTGTCCGAGGACACCTACCTGTGCATTAAAGTCCATGCATTTTAGACGAATGGGATCCAGCTTCGCTATCGAACTATCGCTGATTGTTATAGTAAATGTCCGTTTCGATCTTTTGTGCAGTACAGCGGGAAATACTGGACGAGTCGTAAGCAGCGACCTGGTAGAAATATAGATAAACCGGATTTGCGTATGCTTTAGTTCCGGAAAATAGGACAAGGCAATCAAAGTTTGCAGGGCGAAGGGACCTATCAGAACCTTGTTTTCTCCAAAGGCCTTAGCTAACCGCAAGCTGTCTTCGACGGTGAAATCCGAGCGGCGGAACTCTTTTACTGGCGCCGGTGTCTGCCCGCAGACCATTAGGGAACTGGTCACCAACACAAAAAGGATTAAGTAGAGGGATTTGGCTCTTTTGACCATAACGATGCTATTGCTCAGCCATATCGGTGCTGAAGCCTACTTGCGCCGAAATCCCGGCATGGGATACGTGAACGAAAGTAAGATGCCTTGCAAAAATAGCCTATCAGAGAGGATTTTGATACCATGGATCAGCCTACGATCTCTCGTCCCATAAAGGGGTCACTGAAACTGGGCTTACCGGTTTCCACCCGGCCTGCGAATCTTTGTTCGAACCCGTTAAATCCTTTGACCCGCAGCGTAAAATCGTACCATCCGAAACTCCGTCCCAGATGTAGAGTGATGGTGTTTGTGCTGCCCGCCTGGAGCGTCCATGAATGCCCATTTGTTTGATAGGCATTGTCCACAATCTCGCACTCGTATGGAGAAGTCCCCTCAGCACTTCGGACAGTGCATGTGAGGTCACCCGTGAGCGTTTTGCTGCTGGCTGCTGCGCGCTCGTATCCGCAAGTTGCTTCCAACCTTGGATCAGCAGCACTCCCTTTTAGCTCGCGGTAAAACCCATTGGGACCATAAACCCGCAGATGGTAAATCCCGTGGTCAAATTCCTCCAGGGGCCAAGCATCTGTGAGCTGATCTCCCGCCTCCACCGCATAGGCCCAAGTTCGCAGGTCTTCCCAGGTTATGTCTCCTGGTTGACCCGCCTTCACGTATTTACCAGGGGCATATACAGTGAATGGCGATCCCGCCGAGGCCTGTCCAAAAATGTCCTTCCCAGCAACAAATCGAACTTCCAGTGTTTTTTTATCGCTGCTCAATTTTCCGTCCACATAAAGCTCATAGGGTAGCGCGCAGGATGCGCGTTTGCCTTTTTCTTGGACAGCCATCCAGGATCTAGACTGTGGATCCAGATTAAACTGGCTAATGTCCTGGTCGTTTAATTTCTTATACCCTGTTGGAAGAGGTTTGAATTTAGATTTATGGATGGCTTCAAGAAAAGCATCCTTAGCCAGAAACTCAGGCATGTTGATCTTTTCGCCTGTGTAGGGCTGGAATACAGAAGTCAAGTCCCCGCACACCGCCCTCCGCCAAGAACTAATGTTGGGTTCCACAAACGGAGAACCGGCTTTTAGCGTTAGGAAATTCTCCAAGAATATGAGACAAGAAGTATGATCAAATACCTGGGAATTAACCCACCCGCCCCTGGACCAAGGCGATGCGATGACTAGGGGAACACGATATCCCAGTCCGATGGAACATTCCCGATCATATGGTTCCGGAAATCCATTGCGGTTGCGCTGCTCGGCTGCGGTAACGAATTCCACGGTGGTGTCGATACCCTTGGATGTGCGTCCCGTAGCGGGGTTAGTTGGATGCGGGGCTACAAAAGGAGGGACATGGTCAAAATACCCATCGTTCTCGTCATAAGCCAGGATAAAGATGGTCTTTTTCCAAACGGCTGGATTTTTAGTGAGGATGTCCAACACCTCAGACACATACCAGGCCCCGAACCAGGCTGAACTGGGATGGTCTGAGAAATTTTCGGGAGCGGCCAGCCAGGAAACCAAGGGCAGATTACCTTGGTTTACGTCCTCGCGAAATTGATGCAGGACATCACCCCGTGGCACGAGTAATTGCCGCTCAACCCCATTGTCCTGATAGGACAAACTGGTCAGTTGATGCGCATGCGGGTCCTGATCATTCGCAGTAAAGGCTTTCCTATGCAGGTTTTTGTCTTTCTCGCTGAGGGACGCGAATCGTTCGGGTGTCCACTCGTCAAGATCTTTTCGTACCGATTCCAGTTCTTGCCTTTTTTTGGCCAAATTCTCCTTTGCTGCCATATAGTGAGGATCGGATGGGGCTAAGGCATTTAGCTTATCTTCTTGCAATTTAATTTCCCCAGGCAAGGCAGCCGATCGCCTTTGGAGCTGAAGCAGATGCTTGGAATAGAGTTTGATGTGGTATTGGTCAAAAAATTCCAGGGGATTATCCTGAAAATTGGAGAGCCAATCGGCCTGCTCTCCCTCGAATCCCACATCAATACTCACTTCATTTTGATAGAATTTCCAGGATACCCCAGCGGCTTCCAATCGCTCAGGAAATGTCGTCCAGTGCAAGGTCCCGAAATCCATATCATCATTCCAAACATGTGCCCGGGAATTTCCGTCCTGTTTCTCTCGGACGGTGCCACTCCAGAAATATAAGCGGTTGGGATTGGTGCCCGTGAGCGCAGAACAAAAGTTCTGGTCACAAACCGTAAAGGCGTCTGCCAGGGCGTAATAAAAAGGGATGTCTTGGCGGTTATAATATCCCAAGGTCAGCGGCATATGCGCATACTCAGGTATGCTGTTTTGCTTTACATCCAGCCACCGGTTGTATTTGCCGTCATTTCTGGCCTCCACCTGGTTTGCCCAGGAATGGGGAAGGGAATCCATCCAAGTAGCCTTGGTGTCGCGCATATCCAGGCGAAATGGAGCATAGGTCTCACCGGCCGCATTGGATTGAAGCCATACCAGGTTCTTATTGGGTAGCTGAATCGCGCGAGGATCATTAAACCCGCGTACCCCACGCAGGGTACCATAACAATGGTCAAAGGACCTGTTCTCCTGCATGAGTATCACAATGTGTTCGGCATCCTTCCAGGTGCTTCCGATTTCAGGCTCGATGGCAAAGGCTCGTTGAATCGACGTGGGCAATACCTGGAACAACCCAGCCGCCCCGGAAAGTAAGGCTGCCTTCTTGATAAATTCCCTTCTTGAATCCATAATGAATATAGTTTAGGTTAAGGGATGGCTCCCTTCCCCATTGTCCAGTGAATTTATTCAAAAAAGTTCTCCGAATGCGCTAAGCCCACATAATCATTTTATTAACTCTATTGGGTGGGGATCAGCTATCAGACAGGCTCGTATCCGGATACATCCCTTGGCCAGCTGCCATGATCCCCCATATCTAAGCTCGGACACCAGCTCTAAGTAACAATTTTAATATTATTCGGTATTTTTGACGTTTAAGATGAACTAGAAAAAGAATCATGAAAAAACAATCCCACAGAAAACTCAGTTTCCGTCCCCATCTCATCTACCCCTTGACCCTACTTTGTGCTTTGTTGCTCGGTGCGCTATCCTGCAAGAAAAGCAACTCGGGCGGCGGACAGCCCACCAGTGAGACAACCTATTTAACCTCCATCAATAATTATTTGCCCGGCACTCAGATAGCCGATTCAATTTCTTACGATAGTAGCCATCGCGTGGTAAACCTGGGTTATTTCGGATACGACAGTACAAACGGCATTAACCCAGCCATTGACAGCCAATTATATGCCTTTACATTTAACGCAAATGAAGATATCCCAAATGGGTACACATTCACGTATTTTCAGAATGGACCGAACTACGATATGCATCAATTGACCTTTGACGGCCAAAACCGAATAAGTAAAGACACCAGCCTGAGTGGAACGGGTTACGTCGCCTATTATACCTACCCGACCAATGAGATTGCCATAACGGTTCTATACAATGGGTCGTTTTCCAACAGCCAGACCGATACCCTCCTGATAGAAAACGGCAATATCACTGCCCAGCACATATATGCTCCTAACACGGCAGGCAATGCCGACTCGCTGTTCGCTGACCTGGAATTTACCTATGGCACCTACGCCAATCCAGCATACGACTCGCTATTATCCAACACCGCCGGCCCTTTATTATTTTTCTTGACATTAAACGCCTTTGGAGGTTACGAAGACTTCATTTCTAAGAATTTGGCAACAAGCGTTTCCGGTTATGGAAGCATCCTGCCACCCGGTGGCGGTTTGACGCTAACACCCACCTCAATCAGTAATGGTAAGGTGACTCGGGTGGCTGAAACCCTTGGTTCGCAATCCGGTTCGGTAGTATTCACTTACAAATAATCCTATCTTGGTGCAGGCCCTGCATCCGAACTCGTCGAAAAGTTTGGCAACGGTTTACCGCGAGGAAAGTTTGTAGGGATCTTCCTGCTGCGCGTAGCAATCATATCCACCCCTTCGGACATTGGGAGAGTGCATGCCCTACTACCAATTCCGTACAGATGGCATCTGCAAAGAAAACCTGTTCAGGCGGGGTCTGACTCATAGACCACCGGATTGATCGGTGTAGCGATTTGCTTTCCTACCTCAGCACCTGGGCACCAGGTATTCCAGTCGTTAACTTGGTTTGGATTCACCGGACGCTTAAGCGTCATATGTTTGTCCATATAGATAATGGTCATCACTTTTCTGGTCTTTCCCGTACGGTTGGGGCCCGCACGATGAAAGAGCCAGCCCGAATGAAAGCTAACTTCCCCCAACGCAAATGGTTCAACGACGTGGTCAAATCCTTGATCTAGCAGCTGCTGGTCCAGACGCTGTTGGCTTTCATCGCTAATTTTAAGGTCACGACCAGCCACCATAAGGTGGCTCCCCGAACTGAATTCCAATGGACCCCACGGCAAATCCGTAGCCTGTAATGGAATCCAGACGGTAACGGTCTTGTCAGTAGCCAAGGGCCAATAATATTGGTCGGCGTGCCAGGGAGTGTGTCCCCCGGAGGGTTCTTTGTAGAGCGCTTGGTCATGGTAGAGCCGAACTCCAGCTACCGACAGCAAGTCAGTTGCAATTTTAGCGAGGCGCTTGCTGAACACGATTTCTTTAACTACTTCGGATTTTGTCCAGATATTCATGATTTGCAAAAAGGCTTTACCGTAGGTATCTCTTTGCTCCAGGGGCAACTCTTGTGAATTCAACCGCTCCACCTCGCGGGTGATGGTCTTGTCCATAAAGGAAATAACGGCCGGACTTAGCACATCTTTTAGTTTGATAAACCCATGGGTTCGGAAAAAGTCTACCTGTTCTGTGCTCACTGGGAATGGTTCGGCGAGCCACTGACTAACTTCGGGAGGCAGCTTGTTCATTGGCTTGGTTTTGCACAAATCTATCGGGATTTGCGTTATTTCTGACCTGGTGCAGGTTAAGTTCCCAGTACTGGAATTGGAAAACCCCAGGTTCTGAGCCTGGAGAATCTTATCCCCTGGACAATGAATCCCACTAGCTAAGCGTTTAAGAAGGTATACCCTCGAAAACCCCATCCAATGAATAACCAATTAAAAATCAAATACTTATCTACTTACCTGGTGGCTAGATGCCTCGGTTTTTCCCTTCTTTTTGCCCTTTCCACGACCTTGGTCCATGCGAATGTCCGTCTGGTTAAAGGATACATTATATCCGAGCGAGACGATACCGTGAATACGACCCTGGTCATTCATGTGGATGCATGGGGCAGGTTGAATGAGGCCAAACTGAACCACACCGTTGAATTGCCTGATAGCAGTGGCAATTATCTAAATCTCACACCGGATGATATTAAAGGCTTTGGCTTTTCATTTAAAGAAAAGCAGTACGCATACGTCTCCAAGCCCATCGATCAGGAAGGTCATCTCATGTTTGTGCAACCGCTCGTTACCGGGCCGAACACGACCCTATTTTGTTACACCCAATTGTACCACCAGATGAGTGAGGAACACTTCACGTTTGAAAAACAGGACGGATCGTATATTTGCATCTCTTCATTCAGTCCTCCTGAGCAAATCCAGCACGAATTAAAATCCTTTTTTCGCGAAGACGAGCAAGCGTTATCAGTAATTAGTACCTGCTTTCAAAAACGCAGCACTCTACAAAAAGACATTGACCGGGTGGTTCGTGAAGTGAATCACGATCAGCAAGCTGTGGCGACCCGAAAATGATATTGTCTGCCTTGATCATGGAGGGGCGCCCCAAACGACGCCCCTGATGACGGCGCGAGTTTACTCGCTTTCCATTCTGCTAACCTTGTCAAACCCATTGGTTTGGTTCCGTGAAGCTCGCCTTCCCCCGGCAAGTGTGCCAGCTCGGGTTTTTCTTCGTCTAATAAGCTCCCTTAGTCTCAAACTTTATGCAGTATTATGCCGCAACCACACCCAAGGCCACCATTGGCCTTTGCCGAAGCGCAGACTCCGTAAATGTTCGACCGGACCGAGCATAAGCGGCAGCAGCGGTTCGTTTACACCCACCAGGGGTTACCAACACATGTGCATAAGATTGTCTGCCACTTGAACAATAGGAATAAGCGAATACTCGTTTAGGAAATGGTTTTTCATAGGATATTGGATTTTAAAACGGGGTTGAATTTCTATTCTGACCCCATTTTTTTTGCCTCTTCCTGTCATGCCACCTATCCTGCATGACTAACCGAAAACCATCGCTACAGCATACAGCAAGTGACCCAGTAGAAACCTGGAATCGAAGGAACTTTCTTGGGAGTGTGTGCCTCGCATCAGGAGTCTAGATTTGAAGGCTCCCCACCGGCGATGGTAAGCGGACCGAGGCCAATCGTCTGATGGTCGCCGGAGTTTTTGTCCAGACGGAAGTTGCGGTATAGCCCTCTCGGTGATCCAAATAAATGGTCCATGGACATAAGGTTCGCCAAAGCCCCCGTACTCTTGTAGCCCTCAATTTAGCAAGCTCGCCAAATTGGCCTGGTTAAGCAGGTTGGCCCTCCGCCGCCTTTTATGCTGATTTCATTTCCCGGGTAGATATGAACCCGACAACCTGCCTCCATCAGTCGATTTTGGGTAATGGGGTTCCCAGATACCACTAAACATTCCCGGGGCGCTAAGGCTAGCACGTTGCACCCCATAGATTCGAATTCGTCGCTAGGTACTTCCACCAATCGGTATCCACGGGTCAACAAATAGTTTCTAAACGAAATAGGCATAAGCGGTGAATAAACGACTGCCAGGTCCTTATCCACTGGACTTAAAATAGACATCAAGTGAAACACGTCGGAAGGTCCTTTGTAGTGGGGCAAGGGAACTACAATCACCTCAACTCCCAGAGGATTTAGCAGGTTCTTCAATTGGCCGATCCCCTCGGGGTTAGTTCTGTAGGTATGGCCGACTGCTAAGGTCTGTGGATCTAACCAGGCTGTATCTCCTCCTTCCAGCGTTCCGGGGTCGGTTATTTCGCCCAGGACGGACAAGCCTGCAGCTTCAAATACCCGACGCTGTGAACTGGGTTCGTTTCGCCGGGCTGGCTTGCCCATGCTGCAGAGAATCATCCCTCTGTCGGTTGCGATTGTTGCGTCGCGGCAATACATGGAATCCAAGGTTACGTGTTCGTCTTTGGGCAACAAAAACACATCCGCTGCCGAGCTCCGAAGCAGGGACTCAAAGACCCCATATTCGGCCAGCGATTCGGTCAAATCCGGCTTGGATAGATAATTCAAAGCTTTCCAATCGCTAGCTAAGCTTTGCTCATCCACGAAGGCATCGATGGCCCTTTTGATATAAACGGATTTTAATTTACCCGTTTCTGATTGGCAGGTGTAGCTCATAACTCGGGTTTATGGGTTTGTCTTCTAGTCCAAAGCATCCACACATAGAAAGGAATTCCTGCCAGCAGCAGAATAAATCCCCAAAAGACCGTTTCCATTCCTGATCCCACGGTGGCCAAGAAGGAAAAGGCAAAGGAAAAGCAGGCGGCCAGCAGTACGCGCATCCACTTTGCAGCCGAAACCTGTTTTTCTCGAATCACGAGAATGACGTAAGAAGCAGCCACAAAAAGGTAAGGGATCAAGGCCGTTAGGGTCGCGATGAGTAGCATGAATTTGAATTGTTCGACCAACCCTTTGGTAAAGTTCATCACCATGAATATCGACATCAAGACGCTAGAGATGACCAGACCCAGGGCTGGTGCGCCTTTCTTGTTTTCTCGCGCAAACACAGCTGGGAACAATTTATCCTTAGCAATGGCAAAGGGCACCTGTCCCTGCATCAGGATCCATCCGTTCAGCGCACCGAAAGCAGCCACTGCAACTCCGGCACCAATCCAATAGCGTGCAGGTGCTCCCCATATAGTCACCGCCGCATCGGCCAAAGGTGTAAGCGAATGTTGTAATGATTTTGCGGGAATTATCCCCATCACGCTTACCGTACCTAGAATATATAATGTAGTCGTCAGGGCAGTGCCCAGCATGGTGGCCCGGGGAATGGTTTTCTGCGGATTGGTCACGCTTCCCGATGGGATGGTAGCGCTCTCCACGCCAGTAAAGGCAAAAAAGGTCATCGCTGCGCTGGCCAGGATGGCTTGCAGGCTCGACATGCCACTGATGTTGAATGGTGTAAAGTTTTCCCATCGCACATAAAAAAGCCCTACCACAGCGATGGAGACAATGGGTAGTAGCTTGAGCAGTGTGGTAATGCGTTGAACAAGACCTGATTTGCGAATTCCCAGGCAGTTAATCCAGGTCAAGAACCAAATTGCCCCTAGGCCGGTGATGATCTCCAAACCGGGCTGCGTGCCCAGCAATGGAAAAAAAGTGCTTAGTGCCCCCACAAAAGCGACGGTTATGGTGGCGTTGGCCGTCCATATGGAAATCCAGTACCCCCAGGCCACCAGGAAGCCGGCAAAATCCCCGAATCCGGCTCGGGTATACGCATACGGCCCTCCAGTAGCTTCGGGCATGATCTTGCTTAAATTGCTAAATACGGTGGCCAGCAAAATGGCGCCGATTGCCGAAGCAACCCATCCCACCAAGCCAACGGTTCCAAAAGCGGCCAGGGCTGCGGGCAACAGAAAATAACCCGCCCCAATCATGTTCCCGATGACCAAGGAAGTGCTAGTCCACAAGCCTATCTTATTTTTTTCAGCCGTATTCCTCATGTGATGAACCCTAGTAAGAAGTTAGTGTCGGATACACTTAGTCAAGACCGAAATAACGGCTCCCATTCGCCATGCGCGACCATCTAAAGTAAATAGATCACTCGGTTCCACCCAATCATTCTTTAAGATGCACCGCAGATCCGCAACCCGGGTACACCAAGGCAAAAAAAAGCCAGTAATCGCGTACTGGCTTTTGAGGTGATGGGATTTGTGAATCCCACCCAATCGGATTGATTAGAACTACAGTCCGGATTAATAGTGATAGTAATGATGCGGATGACACCTATAACAATAACATCCGGAAAGTGTCGTGCCAAGCATTAAGATGGCCATGAAGATGATCAGATATTTCCTTTTCATGATTGTTTTTTTTAGGTTGATGAATTCGTAACTTTTTTTTGATTGCTGATCCCTCGCGCGGCGGATCAACTCTTTCTGTTATATTAGAACGAAAAAGGATTCCAGAGTTTGTTAAAGAAAACCAGTTATCTGTGAAGCTGCTGTTAACCGAATGACCAGTATCCAATCAACCGAAGCCAACCACTGTGTGCATGCGGTGGCAAGGTCAAGCATATTGGCACCTGAATCGCACCACAGCTGGGGTGCTATCAGTCTTGGACGCCGAGGAAGTGCTCACTACCGGAGCAACTGGCTTAATTTATTTGCGGAAAAATTCAATGCCTTTGACTCGGGCGTCATCCAGCAAAAAACCAGTAACCACGCCCTGAGGGGATCGGGTAAAAGTGATTACCATAGAATCTTTGACAAAACGGTTACGGGATTGGGCCGTAACCCAATACGCTTGGCCATATCCCGGTTGGACCTCCAGAACGCTATCCCGCACGGATAGCCTGTAGATTACATCCAACTCCGGACTTTGGTATATGCCAGCAAGTTGGCTCAGTTCGGAAGGCCCGACCACTTGAGCTGAAAGGCTCTTTTGGTCGCCAGCAACAGCAGATGAGCTGGGTATTGGCGCTGACTCAACAGCCGGCTGCAACGGAAGAAAAATAGCCGCAACCTGTTTGGCTACCTCCACTGCGCGGAAATCGGAGCGATTGGATAAACAAATAACCGAAAATTGTTGATCAGGAAATCGCAGGATTTCACTGCGGTACCCCGCCCAGGCTCCGTTATGCTCCACGATCCTAAATCCTTGGTATGTGCCCACAAAAAGACCAAAGGCATAATTGATGGGCTTGCCATTGTTCAGGACAAAGGGAGTCGTCTCCTGGCTGATTAGGTCTTTGCTTGCACCCAAATTGTTTACATAAAAATGCTGATCCCACAAGAAAAGATCCCCCACCGTCGTATAAAGTCTCCCTGCGCCCACCGATGTATTAAAAGAAATATTCCAGCGAAATCCGCTATCTATTTTGTCGTAGCCAAACGCCCGGCCTTTGACTAATTCTGTATAGTCATCGTGATAGTGCGTATGGTTCATACCCAGCGGACCAAAAAGATTTTCCTGGGCAAAGCGTCGCAAACTTTCGTGGCTTGCGCGCTCGATGACCTCGGTCAGCAGAAAATATCCGGTATTGCTGTACATGAACGTATCGCCGGGATTGAAGTTGAGTTTGTATTGGCGGTTGATCATATCGAAAATCATCTGCGGCGGGTAATAATTCTCCAAGCCTAGGCCAGCCAGGGAGAACAATACCCAAATATCCCGCAAGCCACTGGTGTGTGTGATCAAGTTGATGATCCTGATAGGATGGCCGTAATCGCGAAGCTCGGGGATGTATTTACGCACGTCGTCCTGCAGGGAAATGATGCCCTTGTCAGCAAGTAACAGCGCGCAAAAAGCGGTAAATTGTTTAGAAAATGATCCGATCTCAAAAACAGTTTGCGCATTGATAGGAACCTCGTGTTCCAAATCAGCCATTCCGTATCCTCGCTGATAAATAATCTTGCCATGGTCAATGATCATCAAGGCCAACCCGGGGGTATTGGCGTGGTCGTAAGCCTCAAAGAGCTTGTCGACACGACCCTGCCGCGAATCCTGCGCGAAACAATTCAGTTGGCTTAAATACAGGAGCACTATCAAACATAGGCTTGCTTTCATTTTATTTTCCTTTCTTTTTATAACCAAAAATAATTAACCTTTCATCAAGGTGGAGCGTGATAAATGACATAAAGAAAATTTGTCAATTCTACTGTGCAACACGTCCGCAGTGGCCTCTAATGGCATCGCGATCATGCCCAAATTGATCTTATGCGCAACCTAGGCGATTTGCGTTGGAGATTACCCTGTCTTGTTGTGCTAGCGGATAAGAACCATATACCCCTTCTTGAAAATCGTCTTGCCTGTATAGGTGGTTCCCTGGGCCATCCAGACGAACGTATCACTACTCTGCGGTTTTCCCCCAATGTTTCCATCCCAACCCTGGCCAATCTGCGAAGTGCTGAACACCAGCTGGCCCCAACGGTTAAAGACTTTGAAATACTCCAGGGAAGTGATGCCCACGCAGATGGGTCGGAATACTGTATTGATCGTGCCGCTGGGGGTAAATGCATTAGGAACAAAAATATCGGGTGGCGTCTTAAAGACTCGGACCAGGATAGAATTCTGGGCTGAACACTTCTGCTGAGAGCTGCTATACGCCGTGACCTCATAGCGGATGGTATCGACACTCGAATTTAACGTAGCGACTGGATTTGAGATCGTAACACTGCTTAGGTAGGATGCAGGTGACCACATAAAAAGGAATGAATCACCATTGGAATCGGACGCCGTAGCTTGCAATTGAAGTGGCTCACCTACTACAACAGACGTGTCATTTCCGGCGCTTACCGTAATCGGAGGCTGAACCGCTACGCGGAATGTGTCAAATAGGGAGTTGGGGCAGCCTCCGTTCTGTACATTGAGAATATAACTCGTGGTAGTTAATGGCGATACAGAATTATCAAAGGGCATCGGCACGGTATTTACATTTCCGCTACTAGGAAAGCCAAGAACGGTTGCCGGTGTGCTTGTCCAATTGTACGCCGTGCCGATACTTATTAGCCCATTCAATTCGGCTGAACCTCCATAGCAAATAATAGTATCGGCAGGTTCCCCCGTCGCTTGCGGGAAGGGGGTGCTAAAGTAATCCACATTTGTAATTGCGCTGGGTTGAGGTGGGCAAACGCCGCTTTGCACGACGACCCGGTAATGCATTGCATTTGCCAAATTCGAAACCTGAAATATAGAATCGTTTGCCGTATTGTTGATGTCGGTCCAATTGATGCCATCAGGCGACGATTGCCATTCAAGTATCGATCCCACATTTCCTTGCAAATTCAGCACATCGGGCACAGTCTGGTCGGCACAAATTGCCGTATCCGGGGGATTGACGGAGCCACCAATG
The DNA here is from genome assembly GCA_963742225.1 of uncultured Chitinophagaceae bacterium. Classification (GTDB taxonomy): domain Bacteria; phylum Bacteroidota; class Bacteroidia; order Chitinophagales; family Chitinophagaceae; genus Puia. The sequence continues at coordinate 658,503 of CAVULD010000001.1, forward strand.
GTCTGGGGATCAACAGTAATAGTTGCGGTCGAACTACTATCCGGTCCACAGGCTAGTCCGTTTACTACCAAGGCTCGAAAAGTCGTCGTGGTTGTAAGGGCAAGCGGCAAATAGGTAGTGGTATCGGTGTTGACAGGCACATCGAACCAGATATTTGGGCTGGTCGATCCCTGCCAACCCACGACTTTGCCCAGGTATCCAGTCAAAGTAAGGGCTGGTCCATCGTTTCCCGAACAAATAGTCGAATCCGGGCTGACCGTTCCGCCGATGGCTGGAAAGGATGGTTTCACCATGATCGTGTCTCGGAGATTGGCACAATCGTTTTGCTCATGAACGATGATCTGTGTGGGACTGGATCCCCCAACGACTTTGAAGAAATTGAGGCTGTCCGACACCTGGGTCCAGGTCGATTGCCACTCGTAGGTCGCTCCGGCCAAAGCAGGCACGGTATAGAGTACATCGCTATTGAGGCAAACCAGCGAATCGCCACTAATCTGCAGACCTGCACAAGTATTGCGAATAGCTATATAGGCATAGGCAAAATGACCACCCGGAATGCAGTTGTCGGATTCGAAATTCAGCGTGACACGCTGACCGCGGTAGGGAGACAAATCGAAAGTTACCTCCGTCCAACCCTTGGTCCAGACATCCTGCAAATGGACACCGAAGCCGAACTGATTCGGACTCAGGTTAGGGGAAGGTTGAGGGCTTAGTGTGAATCCATTTTTCCTGGCCGCCGCGGTGTCCAGCGTTGCTCCGGTACCCTCCTGATTGGTATTGTTTAAAGTGGGTAGATAGTAGCTGGGAGAAGCACAAGTGATAACACTGTCAGCGGTTGAAATGGTCGCTGAAATCTTAGGCTGCTCCAAAGAGATATGGGTTCCGTTTTCCAGTACCATTGCATAGGCATAGGTCATGGTATAAGGCTGATTGACGGGCGTGGCAGGGACATCGATTACGTAACTCAGGCCGCGAATATACCCTCCCGGAGTGCCTGTATTGCCGCCGTAATTCACTGCGGTAGACCCTAAAAGGACAGAATAATTATACGAATAGCCATTGATGGTGGGCACCGTCGAAAATCTCCCAAAATAATCGATCGTTGGGATATTGAGTGTTTGTATGCAAACAACTGCGGGATTGAGGTTGTACTCATAAAACGTCGTAGCATTTATGGTTCCAGCCGGAGCATTAACGGTGGAATCATAGCGCTGCATAATCGCTGATGGGCCGTTGCCAAATTCGTTATCCCCGGTATAGGCAAACCAATGGGTGAGCGTTTTCTGGGAAAAGCTGATATTGGGGGGACAGGGCTGCGCTTGGATAAAGGCAGGGACTAAAAGCATCGTGCATAGGCTACAGAACCAACATTTCATGGTTTATTGCTTTAAACAGGCAGGTTGCCAGCTTCCAACGGGCTTCCCTTATAGCCGCTCCAAAATTAACTCTTTTAATTGGGTGTTTAGGAAGGATACCAAATCCTTTCTTTTTCAACTGCAAGGCACGAGAACCCGTTCTCTAACCCCATTCCCCATCGATACCTTTGGAAGAAATACGCAGTTTTTTTGCCGAAAGGTTGCCCGCGTGCCTAAATGCCAAAATCGAGCCGTGGGGACATGGCGAAATCTAGGACATACTACACTAGTATTTTACTTGGCTTCGGCGCCTTCAGATGCTCAATTCAACCCAAACAAATAACTTACCCGGCGTCACGAGTAATCTGCGCGGCAAACTACACATGACATATTTATTATATTTGTTTTCTGCCTGCCGGGGCATCCCGCTTCATCGGATCGAGGTATATGTAATCTGTACTGCAATGGCCGCTGGCTTATCTTTGTTTTATGCAATATTTTCAGGACAAAATAGTGTGGATTACGGGCGCATCTTCCGGCATTGGAGAAGCCCTAACCTATCTGCTTAACTCCATGGGTGCACGGGTTATAATTTCCAGCAGGAGACTGTCCGAATTGGAGCGGGTGAAAAATGCCAGCTCGCGACCGGAGCATATTTACATTCTTCCCCTTGATTTGGAAGATGGACAAAGCTTTCCAGCCAAAGCAGCACAAGCGATTTCCGCATTTGGCCACCTAGATATCATGGTCCATAACGGGGGCATTGGGCAGCGATCCTTTGCATGGGAAACTTCCATGACGGTCCACCGCAGGGTGATGGAGATAGACTACTTTAGTTACGTGGAGCTAACGGCTCAAATCCTGCCTCATTTTCAACAACGGCAAAGTGGCCATTTTGTGGTCCTCAGTAGCGTGATGGGCAAAATTGGAACACCCAAACGCTCCGCCTACGCGGCAGCCAAGCACGCCCTGCACGGTTACTTTGACTGCCTGCGGGCTGAAACAAAAAAAGACCATATTCAGGTAACTTTACTGACTCCGGGGTATATCCAAACTAATTTTGCCCACCATGTCTTTAACTCCAGTGGGTTGGCTGGGGGCGCGCAGGGAACCGATCTGGCCAACGGTCTGCCCGCCGACCAGGCGGCGCGTCAAATGGCAAAAGCCATTGCAGCAGGCAAGTTCGAGGCATATATTGGCAAGACGGGAAAAGAAAACCTGGCTCTTTGGATAAATCGACTCGCTCCCAATTTGCTGATCCGGATGGCTCCAAATCAGGTTCCGAAATAATAATCCCTGGGCAAGGCGCGGGAAACTCCAACTAGATGGCCGGGTTTCCCGGTCCCTGCCTTTGAGCCGCCATTCAGCCAGTTGATTAACAACATGTTTTCAATTTCCCAAAGAATTTACAGCAATTAGTCTTCAAATTTGCGTTAAGTAGGCTAAAGCTAGGCCGCTTGATTTGGTGGACCAATTTACGGGATCCATTAAACCTGTTCCAGTCGGGCCAGTCTAAGTGGTCGCTACTCATTTTAAGAACGTTTGATCAAACCTGTATGATTTATGACTAAAACACGGATCCTTGCGTTGGCCCCTATGCTGGTCTTATTTGTCTCTTGCAGCACGGAAAAAACCTATTTTACCAGCGATCTCAAGCACGAACTGCAATCTTCCTCGATACCTATTTCCAAAGTCCAATTCTACGTGGACCGTGACGTGGAACTGCGTCGCGAACTTGAATCCGGCAAAGCCACGGTAACCTCAGGCAAAGTCGTGTTTGAAAATGGCAAGTACATGCAAATCGTGTTGCTCAAGAAAAATACCCCCGGGGTCTGTACCGAGGTACTTGATCACAGCGTTCGCATTTCGTTTGAGAACGGATCCGGCAAATACCTGGAATTTGGTCAAGGCAGCATCAGTACCCACGAGGATCCCTACCTGATTTTTGCCAAGGCCTGGAACTCCGGTTACGGATTGATTAGTTACGACAGCCTGGAATTCCATATCGAGCCCGATGGAGGCTATGCCGGCTTGATGATCGATAAAAGTGTGGTAAATAAGCTGGAAGTGGAAAAACGCACGATGAAAGGCGTGAAAGTCTCCTCCCAGTAGCCGACCCAAGGCCTGGTACTAGCAGCATGCGCCTACCCCGGTTTGCTTTGCGTGGCGTTTCGATCTTCCTCATCATTAATTACTTAGAGGTGATGGCGGAACAGATTTTTAACAATCTGTTCTTTGACCCTACCAAACGCTTTTGTAAATTCGTAGTTGAAACACCGGTCCATGCTTTACAAGACGAGACTGCAAAAGCACCTAACAGCCCGCAATCCGCAGGTCAGGATACTGGTCCTCAGCTGGCTATGTGGGGCATGCCTGGTTTTGGGCTCGAAGTGTTGCCAAGCTCAGGGTACTGAACGCGAAGTCCGACCGGACAGCATCCGGTTTGGTCTTCAGCTTGGGCTGGGTTTCAGTCATTTCAGCGGCTGGGGGTTTAACGGCTACGACCCGATGGGAGAGAACCTGGTTCGGTTTCGTGGAGGAGGAAATGTTGATATCCCCTTGAGGCCTGGGCTGAGTATCCGGCCCGAACTGCTCCTAAGCTGGAAGGGCTATAAAACCAGCGACTCGGTCAATTATAAGACGGAGCTGATGTACCTCAATTCCCCTGTGGACGTAATTATCAAGTTGTTGTCCATGACCCGCAATCCGAACCGCAAGGCCGATCTAAATCTGGGCGTTGGCGTATATGGTGGCATCGCTCTGCATGGCAAATTTGAGCAGGATTCCAGCGCCATGCGAGTTGTATTTAATAACCACGAGGTCCCTGCCACAGCGACAAATTACGGGGCCTATTATAAGCGCTATGATGGCGGGCTAAATTTCTTCCTGGAGTTTACTGGAAATAGCTTCTATTCTCAAGTGGGAGCAACCGTTGGGTTGGTAAACATCAAGCCCCCTGTAGAAAACTCAACCGCCCGCCAAGCCAATTACCGCAACACCTCCGTAGATCTAACCTACGGATGGCGATTTTAACCCCGGGTAGATTTCGCGTGTAAATTACCGAGGAAGCGCATCGATTATCCCTTGCAACAGGGCATCGCAATTCAAGAAATTATTGTGGTCGAGGGCCATTCGCACGACCACCAGTTGTTTGGATGGGATCACCCATACATATTGTCCGTCAAAACCCTGGCAGGAAAAGCAGTCGGCCGGAACATGGGGATATACCCGGCCTAAGGGATTTGCTGGATCGGCAGCGTTAAGCCACCAAAGCGCTCCATATCTTCCCCCCCTGCCTGTGTTACGTGCAGCAATAGCCGCAGCAGTAAACGGGACCCAACCCGAAGGCAAAATGCGCTTTCCCTTCCAGATTCCATCTTGGAGATAGAGTAGTCCAAACCGTGCCCAGTCTCTGGCTGTAGCGTAGCAGTAGGAAGAGCCCACGAAGGTCCCTCCCGCGTCGGGCTCCAGCGTCGTGTGGAACATCCCGATGGGATAAAAAAGTTGTTCATAAGGATATCGATAATAATCCCGATCCCCGATGGTCTGGCGTATAATGGAAGATAAGATATTGGCCGTTCCACTGGAGTAGGTGAAGTGTTCGCCCGGCGGGTATCGAAGGGGCGCCCCTTCGGCAAAGGTCCCCATATTAGCAGATTTGAATAACATGTTGGTGGCGTCGCTGGGAGCCGCATAAAATTCCCACCAACGCAGACCACTACTCATATGCATAAGATCCTTGATGGTAATTGCACGGCGTCCATCGTTTTTCCAGGCTTCTACTGGAGCCGGCCTGTCTATATCCATCCTCCCCTGACCTACCAATATACCCAGCAATGCATTGGTGATGCTCTTGGTCATCGACCATCCATTTTGTTTCGTGTTTTTGGAAAAGCCGGGTGCATAGCGCTCGGCCACCAATTGTCCCTTATACAAGACGATTAGAGCCCTGGTAGGTTGATGATGTAAGACCCCCTGGCTGAACAAATCCTCCAGGATCGAATCCAGATGCTTCTTGTCCAATCCAGGGGTCAAGCTATCGGCTATCTGGTCACCATCTGGCCAAGGTAGGCTATCCGGATTCACCCGGGGAGGCTCGGCCAGGTCCATACGTTGGCTTCGCAGCTCCGCCTCCGAAATTCCGCTGACGAGGGTAGCCCCCAGTCCGCTTCTGAACACCGCTTTTTTTCGGGCCAGCCCTAAAACGGAAGCCGTTACTGAACTATCCTGCATGTTGACGCTGTAGGAAGCGATGCCCAGAGGGAAACTCTGCAAATCATCCGCGATGACTTCATCGGCGTTTCTGCCGGATAAAAAAATATCCGAACAAAGTGCCTTGGCCCCAAATCCACTAATGATCGGCAACGCCTTCCACAAAATGACAACCAACCCAAGGCATGCAGCGATCAGAATGTATTTAAAAATGTGTCTAGTAAATTTTCGCATGGTAAATGGGGTTGTTGTTCGATCGACCAACCCATAACTCCATGATGGGTCCGTCCCTGAATGAAATAATTTTTAATTTACTAAAACTCATGGATATGAAGGTAGAATAAGGCGACGACACTTGCCTACCGGCGACAAATCGTTGGCATTTGGAAACCCAATTCTTGTAGTTTTTCTAAGAAAACAGCGCTAATCCCTGGTGGACATAAGGCACTTTGTTCCCATAGTTGCAACCCCCCGCCGCTGCGCCTGTCCCTAGAGGCGACGGACGACTTAACAAAACTTTCAGGGAAAATATTTCCGGAGGCCTGCCAAAAGAGGTATTTTTCATTGAACATAACCTATCGAATATGCCGCTTTACCAATTTTTTCTGATGCTAGGTCTGGAAACTGTCTTGGTGATGCTCCCCGCCCCAGGTCTATATAAAATGTTTGAAAAAGCAGGGGTCGCTGGCTGGAAGGCACTGGTACCCTTTTACAATACCTGGATCATGGGGCGCCTTGCCAAGCGTCCCCGATATTTATTTTTCTGCCAGTTCATTCCGATAGTAGGTTGGTTCATTACCCTTGGGATCTTTGTCGATTTTGTGCGCTGCTACGGGAAGTACAAATTCTACCAGCACGCGATGGCAGCCCTGGCTCCCTTTTTTTATTTCATCTACATCGGATTAGATCCGAACAATTCGTTTTCTGGTCCCGAAAAAGCCCTGGCATACCACAAATCGAAAGGCCGTGAATGGGCAGATGCTGCCGTATTTGCCATTATTGCTGCTACCCTTATACGCACGTTTGTTTTTGAAGCCTACGCCATACCGACCGCCTCGATGGAGAAAACCCTGCTTGTCGGCGACTACTTGTTTGTCAATAAAATCAGCTATGGCCCGCGGTTGCCCAATACACCCCTGGCGATGCCATTCGTACATAATCAGCTTCCTTTTGGGCGCATCAGATCCTATGTGGAATGGATCAAGATTCCTTACATCCGCTGGTTCGCCCAGCCCATTACGCGGGGCGATGTGGTAGTTTTTAATCTACCGGTAGGCGACACCGTTATTGATCTGGATGACTACGATTCTAAAGACCCCTATTACCAAGTGATTCGAAGGGAAGGCCGGGGCGATGTGGATGCAGGCCGCCGTACGATCCTAGGCGATCCTGACACCTATCCCATCATTATTCGGCCGGTGGATAAGGAGGAAAATTACGTGAAGCGCTGCGTGGGTTTGCCTGGAGACACGCTCCAGATTATTGATCAGGTAGTACATATCAATGGCCAGCCCACAACAATGCCCCCCAATTCCGAGACCTTTTACGATGTCGTTACCTATGGCCAGCCGTTAGATGAGTCGGTCCTCAAGGAGGAATATGATGTAGACATGAGCGACCCCGACCAGTTTCAAGTCGGCCAGCGGCCGGGAGAATACAGTATGCTGCTTACTACTTGGTCTAGAACAAAAATGCTCAACAATAAGCTAGCAAAATCTGCGGTCCCTGACATCGATTCAGCCAAGGCTACGGGCAAAGTCTTTCCCTTCGATCGATACCATAGCTGGACTCTGGATGAATTCGGTCCGTTGTGGATTCCCAAAAAAGGGGCCCAAATTGAATTGCTGCCTGAAAATTATGCCCTCTACGAGCGTATCATCCGAACCTACGAGGGCAACAAATTGGAGATGCGGAATGGGACTATTTACCTAAATGACCAACCGACCAATCACTACACGTTTAAAATGGATTATTTCTGGATGATGGGTGACAACCGGCACAATTCCCAAGATGCGAGATCCTGGGGATTTGTCCCCGAGGACCATATCGTAGGTCGGGCATCTTTCGTATGGATGAGCTATGGCGGTGGCATACGCTGGAAAAGGTTGCTGCAGCAAATCCGCTGACCCGGATCAGAGTTTGCAGCACCAGTTGCCTGCCATTGATGCAAACTGCGCTGGGTCTATTCAGGGAATAGCGATTTTATCCCCCATCGTTTGAGGTCGGCTGCCTAGGAAGAAGTCTATAAACACCTTGATCCTGGCTAGTTTTTCCCGCACTTGTGTTTTAAACCCCTCAATGCCAGGAACATCTTGAGCGTCGAAGCCGATGGCCTGTATACCCTCCCTACTGGCAATGTAAATGGCGCGTTGGTTGTGGAACCCTTGGGATATGATGGTCGCCCGCTGTTGTCCAAAAATTTCCTTGAGCCGCACAATGGAGTCGAATGTGCGAATACCCTCGTTATCTATGAACAGCAAGGTGGAATCGACACCCAAGCGGAGCAGATCCTCCTTCATTTGTTTGGGTTCGTTGTAATATTTTTCACGGTGGTCTCCACTGACGATTAAGTATTTTATCTTTCGGCTTTTAAGTAGAATTATGGCGGCTTCGATGCGGTGTTGGTAGTAGGGATTGGAAGCTCCGCCGGGAAGGAACTTAGATGTTCCCAACAGCAAACCCACCTTGTTGTAGGGAATCGCTGCTGTGTCCGTATAGAGTTTCCCCTCGGCGGCCCGATCAATGATTCCGTTACAAACCAAGGCCAATACCAGGACAGCAATCAGCGACAAAAACAGCAGCAGGAATATTCTTCTAGTCATGTTCTATCACAAATAAAGATAAGGCCTTTGCTGGTTTGGAGAAGTAATTTAAGTCAGGGTGCACTCAAGTTGCAAAACGGTCGTGGCGCGCCACCATGGAGCTTCGACAAGTTTAACCGTGACCGGGAAAAGGAATCGCCACTGGGAGCTGCTATTTCCATCCGCTTGCAGGTAAGCGAAACCTGGCCTAGCCTCTAGGATCGAGCTCCAGATTATCACGCTATTACTTATTTTTACCTATGTTTCCATCACCTTAGAGACAGGCTCGACCGGCAAGCGCTGGTTCAACTGAAAAGAAATGGAGTTAATCTGCTCATCTCAACCTTGTAGCCATGAACAGGCTTAAATTTCGCGGCTTTTGCCGACTTACTTATTTGTCTTTCATCCTCCAGCTGGTGAACCTGGCTGCCTTTAGCCAGTTTGACAGCCGTCCATCGTATGATTTGATCAAAAGGGTAATACCTGGCGATGCCGAGCATTTTATCGTTGAACCTGTCAAAAACTCCGGGGGCAAGGACGTCTTTGAAATCGAAAGCCGGGCAAACCAGATCGTGCTGAGAGGAAACTCGGGTGTGTCGGTGGCTTCTGCTCTGTATTATTACTTAACCAACTATTGCCACTGTCAAGTCACCTGGAATGGCGTAAACCTGCGGCTTCCCGCCAAGTTGCCGGCCATAGTCCACACTGTGCGTATTGAATCGCCATACAAATATCGCTACTACCTCAATTATTGCACATTCAATTATTCGATGAGCTGGTGGAATTGGGATCGCTGGCAAAAGGAAATTGATTGGATGGCCTTGCACGGTATCAACTTGCCCTTGGCCCTGACCGGCCAGGAGTATACCTGGTATAAAGTCTATCGGGCGATGGGCTTTTCGGATAAGGATTTGGAGGGGTTTTTTTGCGGGCCCGCATATTTTTCGTGGTTCTGGATGGGCAACCTGGACGGCTGGGGCGGACCCCTTCCGCTAAACTGGATGCTCAGCCATATGAAACTGCAGCAAGAAATTCTGGCCAGGGAAAGATCTCTGGGCATGAAACCCGTCTTACAATCATTCACCGGACATGTCCCAAGTTCCTTCACCAAATATTTTCCAAGCTCTAAACTCAAAAAAACGAATTGGACCAATGGATTTGCCGATACGTACATCTTGGACACACAGGATCCCTTGTTCGCTGAAATAGGAAAGAAATTTCTGGATGCCCAGAACAGTCTGTATGGGACCGACCATTTATATTCAGCAGACACATTCAATGAAAATCTACCACCATCCAACGATTCGACGTATCTGGACGCGATGAGCGCACGAGTTTACCAGGCGATGAGCCAAGCCGATCCAAAGGCCATCTGGGTCATGCAGGGTTGGCTGTTTTATAATGAGCGAAAGTTTTGGCAACCCACTCAGGTCCAGGCCTTGCTTAATGCCGTGCCCAATGACCACATGATCATCTTAGATCTGGCCACCGAAATCTCCGCGGTATGGAAAAGAACCCAAGCGTATTACGGTAAACCCTGGATTTGGAACATGGTGAACAATTTTGGCGGCAACATCAATCTTTTTGGCCGTATGGACGAAGTAGCTGCGGGTCCGGCCATGGCCTTGAACAGCCCTGAATCCGGGCATTTGGAAGGAATTGGGCTTACTATGGAAGGGATTGAGCAAAACCCAGTGATCTACGAACTGATGATGGAAAACAGCTGGCGTAGCCAACCCATCAGTTTGCAGGAATGGATACCCAAATACATCCGTTGTCGTTATGGCGCGGCAAATGATCATCTATTTTCGGCTTGGCAGGTACTTCACCAAACAGCCTACAATGGATGCTGCATCCGAGACGGCGCCGAATCCATTATCACAGGCAGACCAACCTTGGATTCTTCCACTACCTGGACCAGGACCCAGTTGAACTACAGGGCAAAAGATCTGCTTCCCGCCTGGGATGATTTCATCCAAGCCATCCCAGCGGTCCGCGGAAGTGACGGTTTTGCATTCGATCTGGTGGATTTAACCCGCCAGGTAATGGCCGATTACGCATTACCACTGCAACGAAGCTGGGTCCGTGCCTACCAACAAAAAAATCTGGCTGAATTTGCGCGGTACAGCCGCGAATTTCTGGACCTGATCAGCGACATGGACACCTTACTAGCCTCGCGAAAGGACTTCTTGCTGGGACCCTGGATCCATGACGCGAGGGCTTGGGGCAAGACCACGCCAGAACAGGCGATCTACGAACGCAATGCCCGCGATCTGATAACTTTGTGGGGTGATCAAAATAGTCCCTTGCATGAATACGCATGCAGACAATGGAGCGGATTGCTGAATGATTTTTATCGTCCGCGTTGGGAACAATTCTTCGGCTTGCTGCTCAAAAGTCTCCAAACCGGAACGGTCGCCGATCTCGCAGGGTTTGAGCAATCTATCCGGGGCTGGGAATGGCAATGGGTACTGGAACGCAAGGATTACCGACTTTCGGCCCAAGGCAATTCCATTCAACTAGTTCAACAGATGTACGATAAGTACAGAAAGCGCGTGCAGGCTGCTTATGAATAATGAGCATCAGGGCCGCAGCGTATGTAGCGTAGTCGAAAAGCAACTCCTTCTGCATGGAAAAAACTCTTCAAGACCTACTGTTGCTAGGAGACCCCAGGCTGTATCAAGTATGCGCTCCTATCTTGCCCGATGAGAAGTCCCTGGTAGACCAATGGGTAGCCGAACTCAGTCAGGTGATGGACGCCTTCCGCTCCACCTACCGGTTCGGCCGAGCTATTGCCGCTCCTCAAGTAGGGATCATGAGGCGCTTAGTTTTTATGCACATTGACCAGCCCCTCGTATTCATTAATCCTACTTTGTCGAACTGCAGTGATGAGTTGATGGAACTTTGGGACGACTGTATGAGTTTCCCTCAACTGCTGGTCAAACTCAAACGTCACCGCTTTGTTACCGTTAGCTATTTGGACAGCCATTGGAAACCTTGCGTGTGGAACATGCAGGATGATTTGGCCGAACTGATCCAACATGAATGCGACCATCTGGATGGCGTGCTCTGCACCATGCGGGCACTCGATGACAAGTCCTTTAAGTGGAGGCCTATATAGCCGCAGCGCAAAATATTATCTTCGCACGTGGCCCAGGTTACCCGACAAGCTATTTGCCTTTGTGGCGGCCTTACCCACGCAACCCATGCGTCAAGTTCTAGCCAATCCTCCCTCCCATGCTACTCCGCAGATACGTGTAGCAACAGGCTTCGCCCGGCCAGTGTCCATGCAAATCACCAAATGCTTAGCATCGTTTCCCCAAGACGACGTCGCCTTGCGTCCCTAGCTGGGCTAAACCACGGCTCAGCTTCGGTAGTCCTACTGGAAGGAGACTACCGCAAAGGTTTTGAGGCCTTGCTCATCCAGGTCAAGAATTTGATCGACCTGCGTGCGGTCGATTACTTGAAGGTTTTTGACGGTAACGCCGGCCTTATCGGCTGCCTTTTGCAGCACTTCCAGCGCCGTCATGGCCTGGCGCTGCGGCCAGCTGGACCCGTCTGTTCCGGCGAAATTAATCGAGGTTTCCATCCATTTGCGGTAAGAAGAAAACGAATCCCTAGACGTCTTTTTTACCGTTTGCAGATCATCAAAGAAATGGTTGATCAGGGACTTGGTGATCGTGGGTCGGACCGCAATGACGATCAAGGGTCCATGCTGAATAGGTAGATGCTGGCTCTCCAGGAGCCGGAGTATTTTCTTTTTGGTAAGAAAGTCTTCCACTAGTAGAATACGAAATGGTTCCAACCCGTAGGAAGCTTCAAAAAGCTTGGCTGATTTTACAATCGAATCCAAACGATGGTCCTGGTAAGTAGGGGCATCCGTAGATGCTTCGTGCACATGCTGCTTCATAGAATGTTATTTTACTTTCGTGAGAATTAAGGTTGTGAATTGGGACAAAAAAGGTAGGCCATTGCTTAGGAAATGCAAATTAAATATTGATTAATTAACGATCGGCAAACGGTAACCTGCAGAAAGCCAATGCGTCTGACCAGTGACGGACTGCTGGTATTCGATTGTACACAGCTGCCGATCTGCCCGGTGATTATTGGTACCTTTGGCGCCACCACCAACATGGAATTATGCTAAAGTCATCCAGACAAGGGGCGATCGGCGCCCTGCTCGATGAGTACGAACGGGCGATTACAGATCTAAAACGAGTTATAGAGCCAATCCCGGACAGCGCCCTAACGGCTGTTTTTGATCCGCATACCCAGGATGAAAACTGCCGGTCAATGCAAATGATATTATCGCATGTGGTGCATTCAGGCTATGGCTACGCCAACCATATAGAAAACCTCAAATGGAATACCAATATCACCAGGCCCGCGAAAACCTTCCACCTGACTGTGCCGGAATACCTTGAGGACTTGACGGCATTATTTCGCAAAACAGAACAGGTATTCGGCCAACTGCAGGAACAAGATTTGGAACAACTCGAGCCGGCAGGGAAGATCAAGACTTCCTGGGGCCAGGTCTACGACATCGAGCAATTGACCGAGCATGCGATAGTCCATGTCCTGCGCCACCGCAGACAGATAGAGCGTATTGACCTCAATGCGCTCCCTTAGCCAGACTCCCTACCCATCGAGGATCGGTCCATCCCTCGGGCAAATGCATATCCATCCAGATAGGCCGGCTTAAAGAAACCTGGCTCAGCCAAAAATTGCCTCTCTGCCCATCCAATAAATTGTGCGGCTTTGCAGTTGTTGTAAAGACCAATGGGAGAAATTTTTCCCTCCGAATTGTTGCTGTAGATGTCAAAATGTATTCTTCCTATCGTTTGGGCCGCCTGCCTCTGCATGCTCACATTGGGCTGCCAGCGAACAAGCGTAGCGAAAGCTGAGCGAAGCTTCCGCATGGGTTTTGAAAATTCAGCGCCCAAACTAGACTACAGCTTGTACCAGCAATCTCTTAATCGGTGGATGACTCGGGCGGATGCCGCAATCATCGCCTCGCAGGTCCCGTGGGATTCCCTGCTGTCCGGAGAATCGGCGGCCACCTATGTGCTAGACAATTTCCTGGGATTAGCCAATCTGTACCGGTCCAATCATCTCAAGCTCTGGGTATATATCGATCCCGAAAACGGCCTAAACAGGACGGCGGACGCGGATGAGCTGGTTGCGATGGGGAAAAGCATTGCGCAGGCCAATATCCAGCAGGTCTACAGAAACTATGTGCGGGTGATGGACAGCATTCTACGCCCTGACCATCTTGGCCTGGCTATGGAAACCAACCTGATTCGGGCCGCAGCTCCAGACTCGATTTACCAGGGGGTGCGCCAAGCCAGCAACGGGGCGGCTCAGGACATGCTAGCTTTCGACCCCCAAGTCAAACTGAGCATCAGCGTGCAGGTGGAGACGGCCTGGGGAGTGCTTGGCGCTTCGGGCTTTTACCAAGGGATTGATCAAGACTTTACGGATTTCCCCTTTATGCAGGAAGTCGGTCTTTCGTCCTATCCTTATTTTAGCTATGCCAGCCCACAGGATATACCCTCCAATTATTATGCTCGCCTGGTACAAGGAAGATCTTTTCGCGTATTCGTTGCAGAAGGAGGATGGACTTCCCAGACCCTTGCTGGCTTTTCAGGGCAAACCATTTCCAGCAGTGAGGCTGTGCAGGCCAGCTACATTAGTCGTCAGCGCATCCTGCTACAGCAGGCGCAGGCCACCGCGGTATTTCAACTAACCTTCACCGATATAGAATTATCCAGTTTATCCGCACAGGATGCCGCTTCCCTAAAATATTTTGCCTGGCTCGGGCTGGTGGATACCACGCTACAGCCCAAAGCCGCGCTGAAGACCTGGGACTCTGTTTTTTCCATATCCCTGCAGCCGGGAAATTAACTTCTGCGGCCAGAGAATCGGTCAATACGTTGGATGGAATCGGATCGGACTTAGGGAATGATCTGGAAATCGATCGCTTCGAGTAGCAATTTGTCCCCTTTTTGTTTCAGGTAAAGGGAAGTGCGGTAGTTTCCGTTGCGAGTCTGCAAAACCCCGGTACAATATTCGGCCCCGTTATTCTCGCTTTTTGCTTTAACCTGGAAATTCTTGACTTCATTAGTGGCAAAAAAATCCCGAATGACCATCTCGGCCTGGCTCTTGGAGTAGGTATCACTCTTGTCTGGCAGGGAAATATCCACGCGGTAGTCCAAATATTGGGCTAATTGGTCCACATCGCCGGTACGAATCGCTACGGCGACAGCATCGAGGCTGAAAACGGACTTAAATGAAAAAAGGACAAACGACAACAGGATTATCGCGAGTCCCGCTAGCTTCTTCATACTTGACGGTTATTATCCTAGGGTAACCAAAAATATGCCAAAGTAGTTCCTACAGGGATATTTACTAATTAACAGGGCAATTCCACTAATTTTGCGGGGTCAAAAAGCATCCTGCAAGGAGTTATCAACATTATGCCGAACAAAAAGGTGGTTTTAGTCATCATGGATGGCTGGGGAATAGGACAAGTCAAATCAGCCGACGCCATCCAGCACGCCCGAGTGCCCTTCGTCTCCTCGTTGTATAGTCATTACCCACATACCACCTTGGTTACCTGCGGGGAAGCCGTTGGCTTGCCACCCGGGCAAATGGGCAATTCCGAGGTCGGGCACCTGAACTTGGGTGCCGGGCGAGTCGTTTATCAGGAATTGCAGCGCATCAATGTAGCCATAGCAGATGGATCATTGGCCAAGAATTCCACCTGGCTGCAAACCCTACAAGCGGCCAAGGCTGGAAACAAAAAATTGCATTTACTGGGGCTAGTCAGCGACGGAGGGGTTCATTCCCACACCACGCATTTGCATGCCCTGGTTGACTTATGCCAGGGAGCCGGGCTAGAGCGCGTCTTTATTCACGCCTTTACCGATGGGCGGGATACCGACCCCAAGAGCGGACTTGGGTATATCCAAAACCTCCAAAAGCACCTGCAAGGCTCGGTGGGCAAAATCGCCACGGTGAGTGGGCGCTATTATGCCATGGATCGGGACAAAAGGTGGGAACGGGTAAAGCTCGCCTACGACGCCATGGTACTTGGAGCAGGAGAAAAAGCGACCGATGCTGCCGCAGCCGTCTCTGTATCCTACGATCGGGACATCACCGATGAATTCCTTAAACCGACAGTCATCACCGACACCCTTGGTCAGCCGCTGGCTCTGATTGAAAATGGAGACGTGGTGGTATGTTTCAATTTCCGCACCGACCGCTGCCGGGAGATTACTGAAGTACTTACCCAGCGTGACATGCCTGATCAGGGTATGAAAAAACTTTCGCTTTACTATACCACGATGACCCAATACGACCAGAGCTTTCAAGGCGTACATGTCATTTTTGAGAACGATGACTTGAAAAATACCATCGGCGAGATTGTGGCTGCTCTGGGCTTGAAACAGATACGCATTGCCGAGACTGAGAAATACCCCCACGTAAGCTTTTTTTTCAGTGGCGGTAGAGAAAAACCTTTCGACGGAGAAAAGCGAATCATGATCCCCTCACCCAAAGTGGCCACCTATGACCTGCAGCCGGAAATGAGCGCCCAAGAAGTGACCGAGGCAATTGTGGCCGAAATCCAGGCTAAGTCGGTTGATTTTATCTGTCTGAACTTCGCCAATGCCGATATGGTAGGCCATACCGGCGTATGGGCCGCGGGCATCAAAGCCGTCGAGACGGTGGACCACTGCGTAGAACAAGTCGTGGGCGCGTCCCTGGAAAATGGATACACGGTCTTTCTCACAGCCGACCACGGAAACGCCGATTACATGATCAATCCCGATGGCAGTCCAAACACCGCACATACGCTTAATTTGGTTCCGCTTTTCATCATCGACAAGACTTGGCGTGGGCCAATTAAGCCAGGCAAACTGGGGGACATTGCGCCCACCATCCTCCGCGTCATGGGCTTGAATATTCCACCTGAAATGACTGGCGATATCCTGATTTAGCCCCCTTATCCAGGCCCCGAAGCCGGGATCCTGGCTCCTGCTGGCCCGGTTGTAAGGGGATCTCTTTTTTTGCCGCAAAGCAGCTTTCACTTTCAAAAATTGTCTAAATTACAGGGCAACTGGGTTATTATGACCGAAGAAGCCATTTTATTAGGCTGTTTAAAGAATCAAGCTGCTGCCCAACGGGAGTTGTACAACCGGTACAGCCCCAAGATGCTTGCCGTGTGTTACCGGTTTGCCCATAACAGAGAGGATGCCGAAGACATGCTCCAGGAGGGATTTATCAAGGTCTTTTCCCAGATCCATACCTTCCAAAACAAAGGCGCATTCGAAGGTTGGATACGTCGGATTATTGTTCACACGTGCATCAATAATCTCAAGAAAAACAAACGCTTTAACGAGCGGGTAGATATTCTTCATGCCAGCAGCCTGCAAGTAAGAGAGGAAAGTGTGCCCTCCATTGTGCAAGCCAAACAGATCGTCGAATGCATTCGAATACTACCCATCGGCTACCGGACTGTGCTGAACCTGTATGCTATCGAAGGCTACTCGCACAAAGAAATTGGGAGCATGCTGGATATTGAAGAAAGCACCAGCCGCTCGCAGTATACCAGGGCCAAACAAATGCTGGAAGAGATCCTGGTGAAAAAGAACATCATTCCACGGCCCAAAGAAAAAATCGAATGGCTCTCGGCGATCAGATAACGAATGCTTATACCTATGTAAAACAGCTCCAAAACGATTGATAATGATGGAAAGAAATTTCTATAGTGATGAATTTGAAGAGCTGATCAGCCAAAAAACGGGTCAATTTAAAATGTATCCTTCCGACAAAGTGTGGAAGGAAATCTATAATTCTTTACATACCAGGAGAAGGCGATTTGTGATAGGCATGTCGGTGTTGATTGGAGGTATCCTGATCGTTGCGGCGGTTGAATTGCTTCAACCAACCAAGCACTCGGAAAATATTGTGAAAATTGCCTTTACGGATTTGCCTAAGTCCAACTCGGCTACCGGCGCCATCGGGGCCTTTATCGATTTCAAAAATGCCTCTTTGCTTCGTCCAGCTGGCCCTGCGGGTTCGCTGGCCACGGCCGGCTCCAGCCCTCTGGATAACCCATTGTCTTCCCCGCTCAACGAGGGAGCCCGTGTTGCACCGGCGGAAGTCGTGGTTGCATATACGGATCCGGCTAGTTACTTCATTTCGGAATCCCCAGAATTACCAAGCGGCTCCGCATCTAATCTGAGCCCAGCCCCCGTGCCCGGCACGTCTTCCAACCCAGAGGCTAAGAGCCCCATAGCTGCGGGTGTAGAAACCCTCGGTTCGAGTATCCAAGTCCATGTGCCCCTAGCTGCTGCACCGAACAACGGCGCCTCGCCGGGATCCGGGACGCAGGCAGACGCCAAGAAATCAAGCCTCCCCGGCCTAGTCAATCCACAGACGAACAGCCAAGACAAGATCCAGAGCAACTGGCTCCAGGATTATGCCCTGGAGCATCTGACACCGATCAGGGAGCATAGAGTGGGCGTTCAGGTATATTTTTCTCCAACCGTAAATTACCGCAATTTGTCCGGCGCCAATTATGACGCCTCCAAGACGACGGTGCAGAATGTGCCCATTGCGCTTGTGCATTTTGGCGATGTTAATAATTTTGTGGACCATTCCCCCGCCATTGGCTACGAAGCAGGCACAAGTATTTTATACCGAATCAGCCGCAATCTGACGTTCAAGGCCGGGGCCCAATTTAATTTCAGCAAGTATAATATTTTGGCTTATTCATCTGCAGTCGAACTGGGAACCATAGCGCTGAATTCTCCGTATGTGAGTTATTTAGGCTATTTGGCCGATTCGGTGTCCAGCTATACCAACGTCCGCAATTTCGGTGGCAAATCCCGAATCACGCTCCAAAACAAGTACTATCAGCTCTCCGCTCCCCTCGGATTTGAATACCGCCTGCTGGGCAATGGAAAATTGCAAGTGGTAGTCGCTGCGAGCGTCCAGCCAACCTACCTGCTCAACCGGAATTCTTACTTGCTGACCAGTGATTACATGAGTTATGTCAAAGAGCCTTCCTTGTTCAGAAGATGGAATGTCAATGGGGCTGCGGAAGCTTATCTCGCCTACCAGGCGGGTGGTTTACGCTGGCAGATCGGTCCACAATTCCGCTACCAGATGCTTTCCACCTATACCGACGACTATCCCCTCAAGGAAAACCTCAAAGAATACGGCATCAAAATCGGCATCAGCAAAATCCTTCGCTAGTCGCTTTGGGAGCACCCTTTTCTCGCCTCCGCTCCTGCATGTCAAGTCGTGAACATTTCCAGTCGAGATCCCACTTTTTTTTCAGTACCGTAAATGCGTAATTTTAACCATGAGAAAACCAATAGCGTTGGTCCTTGGTCTCTTGGTATATACCGTAGCCTGTCAAAACGCAACACCCAAAGAGGTCGGGGCAACGGATTCCGCCAAAGGGAAGCCGACCACCAAAAAGAATGACTTTTTCCCCGTCGCCGATTATATACGGGGCCAGATTAACCTGATGGATTCCACTCCGATTGGATTTGCCAAGTACCACACCCGAATGGGCAAATCCGATACCTCCTATGCATCTACCGCCGCATTTGACAGCGTGGCCAAGGAATTTTTGCCGGCGGAATTGAGCGATTCGGTTTTTGAAAAAAATTTCCAGGAGAGTTCTTTTATGGATCAAAGCACCCAGTCCGTCACCTTTACCTACGCTACTAAAGACGATGGACCCGGGCTCAAACGCGTGGATGTGCTAGCCGCGCAGAACCCCGATTTCGACAAGATTAAAAGCATCTATATGGAAAAGACTGAGATGCATCAAGATACCTTGGTACAAAAGAAAATGATTTGGATGGCCAAGCAATCCATTCAAGTTATTACGATAAGGCAGCCGGCCAATCGGCCCCCCACAACCGAACAAGTCAAACTCGTTTGGGACAAAGTGGACTAAACGTGCAGCATGACACCCGAACAATTTCAACAGATTGCCGAGAGCATATCCACCGCGCCTGGTATTTATAAATACTATGATGACAAGAATGAATTGCTGTATGTGGGGAAAGCCAAGAGCTTGAGAAAACGAGTCAGTTCGTATTTCAACCGGGGCTTTACCACGTACAAGACGCACGAGCTGGTGCACCGTATTGCCCGCATTGAATTTACGCTGGTTGATTCCGAGCAGGATGCCTTCCTGCTGGAAAATGCCCTGATCAAGCAGTTTCAACCCCGTTTCAACATCAATTTGAAAGACGATAAGAGCTATCCCTTTATCGTCATTAAACATGAACCATTTCCCCGGATTTTTCTCACCCGTAGAAAAACTGACGACGGCTCCGATTACCTGGGTCCTTTCACATCCGTGGCGCGCGTGCGGGAATTGCTGGATTTTGCGCGTGCTAACGTCCAGCTTCGCACCTGTAAGCTTAACCTGACCAAAAGAAATATAGACCGCAAAAAATTCAAGGTATGTCTGGAATACCACCTCGGCAATTGTAAGGGCCCCTGCGAGGGTCTGCAGACGGAAGCGGATTACCAAGAGGGGTTGCAAAGATTGCGCAACATTCTCAAAGGCAATCTGGGACCGGTTGTCGGAGAATTTAAGCGAGAAATGAAAAGCGCAGCCGAAAAAATGGAATTTGAACAGGCAGAGGCCATGCGAAAAAAAATAGAGCATCTAGAAAACTACCGCGCTCGTTCTGTGGTGGTCAGCGGCCATGTAGCGGATGCAGACGTGTTCTTCATGACCCGGGAAAAGGATCAAGCATTTGTCAACTACCTCATGGTGCAAAATGGCACCATTGTCCAGACGCATACATCGACCGTCGAAACGCACCTGGAAGAATCCGACGAAGAAGTACTGAGCTTTGTCGTTGCCCAACTGCGTGATCGGTTTAACAGCCAGGCCCCCGAAATCATCGTGCCCTTGCGGATTGATTATCCACAGGATGGCGTGACGATCACGGTGCCGAGGGCGGGCGATAAGAAAAAGCTGATAGATCTGGCGGAAAAAAACGCTGCCTATTTTCAGGGTGAACACCAGCGCAAGCAAGCCCTCCACCTAGAGCAGCAAGGTGAAGAAGGTCCCAAAAAGGCCCTCTATGATCTGATGGAAGACTTGCAACTGAGCGAGTTGCCCGTGCACATCGAATGCTTCGATAATTCCAATTTCCAAGGCAGTTACCCAGTATCGGCCATGGTATGTTTTAAAAACGGGATACCCAGCAAGAAAGATTATCGACGATTCAACGTCAAGACCGTAGAAGGGATCAATGATTTTGCCACCATGAAAGAAGTCGTGTACCGACGCTACAAACGCCTGCTGGATGAACAACAGCCGTTGCCCCAACTGGTCATCATCGACGGAGGCAAAGGCCAGCTCCATGCCGCACTGGAAAGCATCAGGGACTTGCACCTGGACGGAAGCTTCACGATGGTTGGGTTGGCTAAGAACGAAGAGGAAATCTTTTTTGGACTGGATAAGGAGTCGCTTAAATTACCCTACCAAAGTGACAGCCTCAAACTCGTTCGTCGAATCCGTGATGAAGTGCACCGCTTTGGCATCGATTTTCATCGACACAAAAGAAGCAAGGGAACCTTTCACAACGAGCTGGAGACAATCCCCGGGATTGGCAAGGCTACAGTTGACTTGCTGATGCAAGAATTTCGATCTGTTACCAAGATAAAGGCAGCACCGGAGACAGAGTTGATACGGATCGTGGGTAAGTCGAAGGCAAAAATTTTGGGAGAATACTTTGGCACGCTGAAAGTCGGCAAGAAGCAGTAGTAGGGGCAAAAAAAAGGGGCCCGAATAGACATCCAGCCCCGTTTTTAAAATCCAATATCCTATGAAAAACCATTGTAAAAGTAGTAAAACAATTTTATTAAACAATAGTAGGCTGATGCTATTTTGAAAAAAATATAAACATCGTAATCGATTAATAGTAAACTTCTTGCTCGGCCATATACAGAAAAAAAAAGGGGTATCGTAGATTTACGATACCCCTTTTTTAGCCTTATGCAGGTCAATTAATAGGACCAAAGATCCTGTTCGTAATTGAAGATTTTTTCTTTGACATTATCTCCTTCAAGCAGCCGCAGAATATCATCCTTCACATATCCGTCGATCGGTAGATCACTCGGGTTATCAATCGTAGATTTAACGATTCGCGACGCAAACATGCGACTTTCGAAAAGTTCTTCCCAGCTCATGCGGGCGCCGTAGTTCTTACCATTGTAGGCTTCATACTTGGCAAGCATCGGCCGAAGGTCGGGATAATATACCCAAAAGATCGGCAAGGAAGCACGGTATGAACCGTCGGCATTCAGGACCGTCATTTCCGGAGCGATGCCCAGGATACGCACGTGCATGCGCGAGGTTTCCTTATCAAATACCCACTCTTCCTTAATCTGGTAGCGCTCGATCTTATCGGGAGCCCACTCTGGGTTAATGGTCGTATCCCGCATGAGGCCTTTGGAACCATCAGGGTCATTGACAAAGTCGGGAACCGATACCGTTTTAGGTTTTCCCACCACGAGTTCGGCAATTTGGCGAAAGGTCATGGGGGTAGTAAAGCGGTCATCGGCCGTGGCATCAAAGGCCGTTGCTTCTCCATTCTTAATCAGGTTCAGCAGGATCGAAATGAACCGCTGGTTACCATTATCCTCATCCGCCTTATACACAAAAGGTAAGTTCATTTTTTCGTGGACATCGAGCTCTCTCCACACGCGCTGGCGATATACGGCATCATCCTCGCGGATATGCTCGTAAGGCAGCGGAGTCCGGTCTTTAACCAGATTGAGTTCGATGGCTGCATCGTTACGCAGCGAACGGCGCGGAGTATCCAGCTTGATATCAGCTTCCAGTACTACAGGCGGAGCCTTAACCGTGGTGTCTTTGGCAGGCACTACAGCCGCAGCGGAGGCGCTGTTCTTGTTGGTATTGGTCTTTTTGGTTGTCCTTTTAGACTTCTTGCGGGGCGGTGGGGCCTGCGCCTGAACCGTACCCACTGCCAATGCGATCACCGTCGCCAACAAGCAGGATCTGATAACTCGGTACTTCATTGCAAAAAATTTAACGCTTTGTTATGATATCACTATTCTCCTAAACGAGTTCGCCACGTATAACGCGGCGAAGCCCGAATATATTATTTCAAACTAAAGACCATGGGTGCAATATCCCTAGGCTTTCCGTCTGGCCCAGTCACCTTGATGTTGTCAAAAAAGATGTTGGTACCTGGCGTCGCCCTACCCACCAAATCCAAGGTTCTGCCATTAAAGCGATTACCTGTATTGGAGGTTTGTTGGTAGGAATTGAAACTTCCACCGATAAATCCCACGGTATAGCTTTCTACTTTAAAATGGGCTTCAAAATCTGATTCTTCCAGCCTGGCGATAAGTCCGCCATCGGCCTTAAATTCGGCAGACGGAATCGCACCGCCTTTTCTGGTTCCTACGAATCCGGCCGGCAGCGGCAGATTCTTGACGCGAATCGGGAATGGGAAGGGCTTTCCGTTAGCAGTCACGATAAGCTTGGCTTCGCCTGGAGTCGTTGGTTTAATGATGTAATGGTCACCGGTCGTATGAGTAAGGCTGGCATTGGGACTGGTAAATTCCACATGCACTTTTTCACTACCCACGCTGCCTCCGGAGATGGTCAGTGGGATTGTCTACACCCACATAGACTACGTTCATTTTTTCGAGAAATACCGAAGCACCGGAAGGGATACCGACCGTATACTTAACAGGTTTATCGATAACGTCCGGAGTTCCATCGGGTTTGGTAATATTCAATGCGAACGTCTACCGTCTTGTCACCCGCGCCTTCGGCTACCGTATTAAATTCAGCGGTTCCGTCGTCTTTTAAAGTCTGTTGTTGGCCGTTGATGAAAATTTTGGGTTTGGCAGCCGTGCTAAACGCACCGACTCCGGCGGTTATGGTCAGCTTGTCTCCCGACATCAGGTAATTAGAGCTTGCCTGGGCCAGGGCCTGAAATTTGTCAAACACCACTTTCACTTCGCCAATTTTCTTGTGGCAAAAATCCACCATCATCGACTCGGAGTTCTTTATATCGTTCTGGAATTTACTTAAGATGGTCAAAGCGGCAATGGTAGGCGTCATATGGAAATAGCTGGTGGTCCATTTCTGTTCCACGCTGCCACCTGCGTCTGCATTACCCGATTGGGATTTAGGTATGGACAAATCTAGCGGCAATTCCTTGCTAAACTCCTCCTGGGCTTCCTTGGCTTCCTTCGCCCAAGTCGGGTTGATTGCCTGTAGATCTTTAGGATCCAGGATGTCGAGCATTTTCTGCCGGTAGTCTTTCAAGAGCGTCATAGAGTTTGGTCCCTTCTTTATGCTCGTCCATCAGGCGAGTAGGAGCATCCAGGTCAGCCTCGCGGTAAGATTCCTCGCCTTCTTTGCTCACTTCCAGTCCGGACTCTTTCTTGAGCGTTAGCTTCAGGTTATCTAAATAGGTGTATAAATCGCCTGACAATTTTTGAGCCGTGAAGGCTTTCGGGGCCCAGACTTCGGCGTTGGCCTTGGTTTGGGGGTCCGTCAGGTTGGCTTTAAACGCGTTATAAGTTAAATCGTTTTTTTCGGCTATGACGCTATTGGATTTATCAATGCTTCGATTTACGGTTTTGAAGGCATTTAGAATCTCAGCCGATACATTCAGTGCTAGCAAGGCAGTCAGCACCAAATACATCATGTTGATCATCTTCTGCCTGGGCTCTTTAGGTAAGGCCATGATCGGGAGAATTTAATGTATTAACAATGGGTTTTTCCTAATTTTTATGGGTATTGGATCGAACTATTTATTATTGTCTGCCCTGCATTGCACTCAGCATATTTCCATATACGTGGTTCAGGTTACCTAAATTCTTAGCCAGCAGAGCGATCTGTTCCTGCGTGCGTTTGGCATCACCCACACTGCTCTGCATGCTTTCAGAAGCCTGCACGAGGTTCGAATAAAAGCTGTTCATCGCTTTCAGGTGGTTGTTGGTATCCTGCAACTCGAGCTCGTAAACCGCATTCAGGGAACCAAGATTCTTGGTCAGTACCTGGACTTGAGAATGGAATTGCTTGGTGCTTTCGGCCGCATTGTTGAAATGACCGATCGTAGCCGTCGCACCCTGGTAAGCATTCTTCATGCCATCCAAAGCCACGGCTGCCTCTTTGGTCTTAGAGGTATATTCAGAGGTGGCAGCCAAAACGCCGGAAGCGTCCTTGATCTGATCCACGGTGGAACCGAATTTCCTAAATCCTTCGCTGAGTTTGCCGAGGTTCGCCTGGTTAATCCCAGCTTCCTCCAGCATTTTATCCATTTTTTCCAAGGCCGGGTTTCCGTCTTTACCGCCAGCTAATTTTGGCAAAGCTTCAACTAGGGCATGCATTTCACCTCCGGGAGGGGGTAAGAAAGCGTATACCATGAATATTAACGCTTCCGTCAGCAAACCAGCAGTAAGGAAAAAGTCAGCCAGTCGCTGGTGAGTGATCTTCTGCCACGCACCAAATATGACGACCGCCGCGCCAACGCATACGATTACGTTTACGAGTCTGTCTGTAGATTTTGAAACTCCGGCCATAGTTGTAAGTTTAATTTTTTTTAATGGGTTTTGTAAGGGCTTCGGAAAAATGAATTTCCGTTGATTTTGGTTTATTTGATTAAAATCAATAACGAGCTTTTGGTAAAAAAATTTTAAGATCTGGAAAATTACCTCGTACCAGCTACCGTGGGCGGCAAATCAATCACGCAACGAAAACCGATGAACGATTTGGCCGTATCCTGGTATTCGTAGGTACGGGTGCTGGTTTGTAGGAAATACCCTACGTCTTTCCAGCTACCGCCACGAATAACCTTACGTTTCATACGCGGAGGATCAGAATCTTTGGCCGTATACCGGATATCCGGGTTCATATCGTGTTGGAAGTTGTAGGCACCTTCATAATACACCGAAGAAGTCCACTCGGCGACGTTGCCGGCCATGCAATACAAGCCAAAATCATTGGGCCAGTAGGCGTCAGCACGCGCTGTGTAAAAAGCGCCGTCTTCAGGATAGTTACCGCGACCAGGTTTAAAATTAGCCAGCAGACAGCCTTTTTTGTTTCGCAGGTAGTAGTTACCCCAGGGGAACATCGATTGGGAACGACCGCCGCGGGCCGCATATTCCCATTCTGCCTCGGTAGGGAGTCGGAAATCCGATTCCGTAGCCTGCTTGGTTTTTTCCAGGTAGGCATTCAGGTATTGGGTCCTCCACACGCAAAAGGCGGTGGCCTGTTTCCAGTTGACCCCAACTACTGGGTAATTGCCAAAAGCCGGATGAGAAAAATAGCGCTTGGTCATGGGCTCATTGTACGAATAGGAGAAGTCCCGCACCCAAACCAACGTATCGGGATATATGCGAATATCCTGATGGCTTATGAAATGGGAGCGCGCCTTGCCTTCATTGACTTTCTGGGCCGCTTCCTTTAAATCGAATTCATCATAGTGGTAGATCATTTTCGCCGGATCCAGGTCCTTTTTGCCAAAAATCCGGTTTTCAGGGGTCACAATCAGCTGATCGATCTTTTCAATAGTGGCCTTGTCTTCCCATTTAATTGACTCGGCCTTCTTCCAGTCTACAGCAAATTTACCGTCCACGTCCTTGCCATACTGCATCATGGTAGCGGCAATAGAATCCCGCACCCAGTTCACGAATTGACGATATTCATTGTTGGTAATTTCGGTGGCATCCATCCAGAAGCCACTGATGGAAACTTGCTTATTTCGGGAAGTAAAGGCGTAATTGATGTCCTCGTCGCTCGGACCCATATGGAAGGTACCCGGCGGAATATAGACCATGCCCGGGGGCTTAGACAGGTTGTATTTACTAGCGGGAGCTACTCCGTGCAGCTGACCGTCGTCTGGTAATCCTTTGTGTGATTTTCCGATTTTACCACATCCAGCCGCAAATAACAGCAATGCGGCAGCAGACAGAGGAATGGATAGGTTTTTCATTTTCATAATATTAAAGGGTATTGGACAAAAATAATGTTTTGGCAAAATCTTCATCACAATTTTAGAGTTTATTTTTAACAAGTCAAAGTTTTTGAAACGGTAAATTTGTAAACGGTATTTTTACGAGTATTATTGCGCCTTGCTACTGATTTAGTTACGCACAGTTTCTAGAAGACGGATTAATTCATGTACCTCAGTAACAGGGTTTTGGCAAGAATAGTCCGAACACAAGAAAATAAGCGGCGTGGCAGTAATGGGCTTATTTTCCAAGAGCGGGAAATCGTGGTTGATTTGGGTCGCGGATTGAAAGACTCGATAGGGAATAAAGGTACGCAAAAACTCCTCCCGGACACGGTCCAATTCAGCACCCGTAATTGCTACCTCCACCATACCATACGTCAAGGCCTGCATCACAGTTGCCCATACTCCGAAGGAGATGGGATACCGAAGAATAACGTCCGAAAGGGCTAGACAATTGTGTACGGCCCGTTGTTTCCAGTCAGACCGCACAAAAACGACGGATAGATACAGCAAATTCAAGGCCATGACTGCATTTCCTGAAGGCACTGCTCCATCATATATCTCTTTTTTTCTTATTATGATGTCCGGCTGATCCCGATGGGTGAAAAAGAATTGGCCGGTGGATGATTCGCTGAAATTTTCCGTGACAAATTCCGTGAGTTCACGGGCTTGTACCAAATACTCGCTATTTCCCGTCACTTCCTGCAGTTGGATAAGCGCCTCAATGAGGTAGCTGTAATCGTCGAGAAATGCTGGAATCCTGGCTTCCGCATCCTTATAGGTATGGTAGAAAAAAGTCAGGCCACTCCCCCTGAAATGCGTCCAGACAAACCGCATATTCTGCTCCGCAAGCGATTTGTACCAGTGGGTTCCTGTGGCCGCATAGGCCTTGCAGCAGGCCGTAATCATCAGCGCGTTCCAACCCAGCAGGACCTTGTCGTCGAGGCCAGGAGCAACCCGCTTGCAGCGGTGAGCCAGAAGCCTTGCCCGTCCTTGAGCCAGGCGCCGTTCAAGCTCTGGCAGGTCGATGCCTGCTTGCTGAGCCAAAGCACCAGGATCCGCATCCACGTGCAAGATATTGCCGTGTTCCCAATTCCCTTCTGGTCGCACCCCATAGTAGGCGCAAAACAAGGCCGCATCTGTACCCAGGAGCTGCTCAATTTCCGATTGCTGCCAGGTATAATATTTGCCCTCCACCCCTTCGGAATCCGCGTCCAGTGCCGAATAGAAACCGCCTTCCGGAGACGACAAATCCCGACGCACAAATTCCATCGTCTCGCTAATCGCCCGCAGGTATCGCACCGCACCGGTAATTTGATAGGCATCCCCCAGGGCGATGATCAGCAAAGCGTTGTCGTAGAGCATCTTTTCGAAATGAGGAACCAGCCATTCATTGTCCGTGGAATACCTGGCAAATCCACCTCCTACCTGGTCATAGATTCCTCCCTGAATCATCTTATCCAGACTTAGGCAAGCCTGATCTAAAGCGCCCCGGTCCCCCCAACAATGGTAGTATTGCAGCAGGAATCGGATGATAAAGGTCTGCGGGAATTTAGGTGCTCTACCAAATCCACCCAACTGCCGGTCTGCCGTATCCATGATGCGGTCCCACGCCTGGCGCAGGTTTGGCTGATTGAAAACCGACTCCAACTCCGTGTCCCGGTGGCTGGCACTACCCACTCCGAATTCATTTGATTTAAGCAGGTGGGAAAGGAGGTTCTCGGATTGTTCCTCCAGATCAGTTCTCTTTTCTCTAAAAGACAGCGCAATGCTGGTCAATAATTGCTTCCAGGACGGCCTGCCATAAGCCGGTAACGGCGGGAAATAGGTTCCCCCATAGAAAGGTTTGCCAGTGGGCGTAAGAAAAACATTCAGCGGCCAGCCGCCGCTTCCAGTCATAGCTTGAACTGCATCCATGTACACGTGATCTAGATCGGGCCGCTCTTCCCGGTCGATTTTAATGGCCACGAAATCCCGGTTCATGATTTCCGCCACGGCAGGATCCTCAAAACTCTCCCGTTCCATCACGTGGCACCAGTGGCAGGCAGAATACCCAATGCTCACCAAAATGGGCTTGTCTTCCCGCTCGGCCTTTCGCAACGCCTCCTCGCCCCAGGGAAACCAGTCAACTGGATTGTGGGCGTGTTGCAACAAATACGGACTCGATTCTTTGGCTAAACGATTGGCGGTAGACATGCGTCGATCTTGTTTCAGATTGCAAGCTACAGGTTTTAATCCGGCCCCTGCGCCCGGGAACCAGCAGGCTTAAGCAAGGAAACGTGCAAAAGGAATAGTGGGCGACTCTCCCGGAGGCTTATTTTTTCTTCAGGCTATCGGCGAGGTATTTTTCCAAGGCTGACACCATGGACGGTGCCTGGGGGAGTGGGGCTTTGATTTCCAAAGTGAGGCCCGCGTCTTCGGCGGCACGAAAGGTATTGTTTCCGAAGGCCCCAATCTTGGTGCCATTTTGCTTAAACTTGGGAAAATTGTCAAACAGGCTGCGGACACCGCTGGGTGTAAAAAAACAGATGATATCGTACTGCTGCGCGAGAATCTCCTTGACATCGTTGCTGATCGTGCGGTACATAAAGGGCGTGGCGAATCCACAATGGTTGTTCTTTAGCCAGCCCACAATCTCATTGTCTTGCTGGTTTTCGGAACACGGATAAAGAAATTTTTCGTTCTCCTTATGCTTATTGATCACGTCGAACATGCTCTTGTTGGTACCGTCCACCCCATAAAACACTTTCCTTTTCCTATAGAGAATGAATTTCTGCAGGTACAGCGCGACGGCTTCCGTGATGCAGAAGTATTTAGTGTCCTGGGAAATGCTGATCTTCATTTCCTCGCACATGCGAAAAAAATGATCAATGGCATGTCTGCTGGTAAAGACAACGGCCGAAAAGCCGCTGATTTCAATCTTTTGTTTGCGAAAATCCTTGGCCGCAATGGGCTCAAGGCGAATAAATGGATGGAACGCCAACTCCACATCAAACTTCTTAGCCAGTTCAAAATACGGCGACTTGTCAGTTTCTGGCCGGGGTTGCGTAATTAATATCTTCTTCACCATTTTATCAGATAACCCTGTTACACCATTTTTTTCCCTATTCTTAACCATGGAGATATTTGGCAAGTGCTGTAAAGTTAATAAGCTTTTTTCAAATATGTTAATAACACCTTGTAAATCAAGAGTAGGGGTGCTATCTCGAAGGCGCAAAGGTATAAAAAAAAGTGTAACCCATTTACTTTTATTTCTTTGCGAATCGGCGCAAAAGAGACCAAAAAACGGCGCAAGTAGAATACTGCTGCCATCATCAACGAAGCCGTTATGGCGATTTCGCTCAGCAGAGGCCCTGAAAATGAAAGAGTTACCAAGAAAGGCAGCAGAAAAATGCCCAATATCTTGTTCGTGAGGAAAACCACGAAGATGTAGGTGTCCGTAGCGCGCTGGATGTGGAAGACCCAGCCCGAACATTTGAGCAGGCAGAATTTGACCAGGTAAATCAAGGCCAGAACCAGGCAGCAATAGCCAAACAACACCCAGAAATCGGCTTTGGGTGCATAGCCAAAATAGTGAATCAGAAAGGTTAGGTATAACCCCCCGGAAATGACGAACAAGAAATTCAGAGCAAGGGAGGGTAAGGGCAATTGAAGGACTTGTTCTCGGATCTGTTGCTGACGCATGGAGGCCCGAAAAAAAAGGGTGAGCAGGTTACCCAAGTACTTTCCAAACAGGGTTTTGACCAGGGCAAAATAGAAAAGCAGGCCCACAATTAGGTAAAAAATACTGTCATAGGAATGGACCTCATGAATTTCTTCCTCGAGCCTACGTGGCTTGGAAAAAAAATTGAACCAGGGGTTGGCCAACAACGCGCTACGCCATATGGCTGCATCTTCCTCTTGGGTATTCTGGGCTTTGGGCCCTGCGACAACAACCGGCAAACTGGCGTTGGATAAAGAGAGGCTGTCTTTTTTCGCTTTGCCTAGTGTGGGTCTAATCCTATGAAGGCTAGGCGATGCACTGTCTTTTTGCGACCTGGCCGTATCCATCACTATGTGTCTTGACAAACCAGCGACTGAATCTGTTGCAGCAATGGAATCGCGAGCCGTTTGAGCCAGCGACCAATTGCTTACAACCAAAGACAAGAAAACAAAAACTAAACGGTTAGCCACAAAATAGAGTTAGATGTCAAAAATATATAAATTACCCTGCTCAGTCCTGATCTGCTTTAGTCCGTAATCGAAGGCCTTCGGCGATACCTCTGCTTGATCAACCTGTGTCAGTGGAGTCCCTGGCAAACAGCTCCCATCCGGCGACAGCCGTCTAAAAAAAAGTTGCATAGCCCAGATGTATTTTAGCCTCGCGCAAACTTAAATCGGTTTCACTGCTCTTGCCCAGGGCATAGGACATATTAAAAATCCCCGCCTTGGTTTGGAACGCTAATCCTACCCCAAAACCCAGGTAGGTGCTGTTCATGCTATATCCAGGTACATTGTTTTCCGCCCATCCAAAATCCACAAACGCAAACAGAAAGGAATTCTGCGCTATAAGGTAGTGGTATTCTACTGTGCCCACGGCATATTGGGCAGCCAAAATACTTTGTTCATCAAATCCACGCAGCAATTTGTAGCCCCCGATTTGGTATACTTCATTACGGAAGGTGCTCGGACTTTGGAAAATTCCGCCGTTGAAGGCGAGCTTCAGCGTGGATACGCGACCCAACTGCTGGTAATGAGAAGCAGACAGAAATAGCCGCAATTCGTAGGTACTAAGTTGCAAGGTGTCATACAGGGAATTAAAAGAAAACGCAGAATCCGACGGATCCACCAGTTGAACGATGGTATTGTCTTTTTTGATCTTCTTGGTGCCTATGTAGGCGGTGATCTGAAATTCATTGCCCCGCAGAGGATTGAACCGGTAGTTGGTATTAGAGAGTTGGTAATTGACGCCCAGGCCAACAGAACTGACGTTGGCCTGAGAAGGCAGCTGGTGTGTCGCGATCACTTCCTGGGTATCTACAGTTAGCAAATTGGAGGACGAGGCCTCAAAAAAAATGCTGCCAGATTTGGTGGTAGAGGCAATGTATTGCAGTCCCAATATCCCGTTCACATTAAGGTAGGAGGAATCTTTCTTAAACAAATCAAAGGAGAAATTCAAACCGTAGGCAGATTTGAAAATGAATGGTTGGGAAAAATCCAGGTTCAATTGCGGGGACTTTACCTGCAGCTGTTGCCAGTTGATTCCGATATTCTCGCCATTTCCAAATGCATTCTGCAGCCTGATTGTGGCCTCTCCAGTGACCAGTAGCCCATTGTTCGGCAACTGGCTGTTGTTGGGCAGCAGTCCGACCAGGGCATCGATCTGACTGGCTTTACGGGGTCGTAAATACAAATTGAGAATCGAGCCCGCACCAAGTAGGGTCATTGTCCAGCTTCGATCTTCCTGGACATAGGGCAATTCCATGATTTTCTTGTCGACTACCTCGAGTCGATCCTTTCGGTACAAGCTCCCGTTGGGTATATTGAGGTAGCGTTGCAAAAAATCGGTGGAAATTTTTGCCGAGCCGTAGACCCGGATGCTGTCGATGTGGTACAGCGGTCCCCGGTCAATTTTCAGGTGCGCTGAAAGCCGCCCGC
Source organism: uncultured Chitinophagaceae bacterium (assembly GCA_963742225.1). GTDB lineage: Bacteria > Bacteroidota > Bacteroidia > Chitinophagales > Chitinophagaceae > Puia. Next base: position 690,555 of record CAVULD010000001.1, read on the forward strand.
TGTCCAACTGAATGCTATCCAGGCCAATGCGGGCAAAGGGGTAGCCATTGTTCTCCAAATAATTGAGGATCTGTTGCTCGGCCGACTGCAACTGGGCGTAATTGAACGGATGGGCCGGCAATCGCCGATCCGCCCAACCACTGGCCGAAAGAATAGGTGCGTCTAGTCGCGAGGTGAAAATATGCCCCCAGGTGTACACGTCACCGATGAACAACTGCACGAAGGCCCCCAGCGAATCGCTGTGCACGCTATCGACGGAGGCCGTCGCAAAACCTTTGGCCTGTAACAGCGCAGGCAGGTTATTGACATAGTCCATACAGGATCCTCTATTCAGGAACACCCGTTGCAAACCCAGGTTTTTCTGATCAAATACAGAGTCCCGGTCTACGCATCGGACATGCAGGGGGTATTGCGCAAACGCCACTTGCCCGCCCCACAGCACGAACCACAGAACTGTAACGGTATATAACCCTAATTTTGTCATTCGCCGGGTAAAAAATTCAAGCGTAATATCCGATTAAATTATTCAACTCAGATGGCAGGCATCTATCTCCATATCCCTTTCTGCAAGCAGGCCTGTGTCTATTGTAATTTTTACTTTTCCACTTCGATGAAGGATAAAAACGACTTTGTGGCTGCTTTATTGAAAGAATCTGAATTGCGCAGCGATTATCTGCAAGGCGAGCGGGTAGAAACAATCTATTTCGGCGGAGGCACACCCTCGCTTTTGACTACCGATGATCTGCAGCGGCTGATGGACCAACTGCGCCAGACTTTCGATATAGCCCCTGACGCCGAAGTCACCTGGGAAGCCAATCCGGACGACATAGTAACCAGCAGATTGCGGGCATGGAAAAAGTCGGGCATCAATCGACTCAGCATTGGGATACAATCTTTTTTTGATCAGGATCTGCGCTGGATGAACAGGGCCCATGACGCGCAACAAGCCCACCTAAGCATCCAATCTTCGAAGGACGAAGGCCTGAACCTGACAATTGACCTGATCTATGGTACGCCTACCTTGAGCGATGAGCATTGGCTGAAAAATCTGGATCTGGCTATTGGCTTGGAGGTGCCGCATCTGTCCTGCTATGCCCTGACTGTGGAACCCGGTACGGCCCTGCACAAAAATATGATGCTCCATAAGTCCCCTTCCATCGAGCAGGCAGACCAAGCCCGGCAATTCACACTGATGGCCGATAAGCTTCAATCGGCAGGATACGACCATTATGAAATTTCCAATTTTGCGCTCCCCGACAAAAGAAGCCGCCATAACAGCGGCTATTGGTTGGGCAAATCCTACCTGGGTTTGGGGCCTTCTGCACATTCGTACAACGGAACTTCCAGGCAATGGAATGTGTCCAGTAACCGGCGCTATTTGGCATCCTTGGCGCACAGTGAGCTGGCTTTTGAAAAAGAGGAATTGACCCCCGTGCAGGTCGTCAACGAATACCTCATGGTTTCGCTTCGAACCTCCGAAGGTATCAACTTGGACTATTTCCAGAGCGCGTTCGGCGCGGCGGCGAGCGAATCGCTACGCAGGCAGTCGCAACCCTATATCCAAGGGGGTCGTATGCGCTTGTCCAAGGGAAGTCTCACGCTTACCGAAGCGGGGAAGCTCTTTGCGGACGGGATTGCTGCTGATTTGTTTTTTGAACGTTTGGAGCCAGGTAATTAATCGTGCACCCGATCCTGTTTGTGGGGGCGGTCCGCTGCACGACGGAACATTTGGCTGAAGGCCAGGATGGCTACCATCAGGATGATAGCAGTAAATCCGAATCCTTGATATGAAAGAGGCATCATATGATTACAATCTTGCTGACGTAAAGTTAGACCAATATAGCCTCAATTCGTTTAAACCCATCGCTCACTTTAAGATCCTGCCAAAGAATTTGGAAAATCACTTGCGCAATGGGCATGTCTGCGTTTACCTTCTTGTTGATCAGCCAGATACATTTGCTTGCGTTATAGCCTTCGGCGACCATATTTAGTTCCAGCTGCGCCGATTTCACCGAGTAGCCCTTGCCGATCATGTTGCCAAAGGTCCTGTTACGGCTGTACAACGAATAGCAGGTAACCAATAAATCACCCAAATAGACCGAGGCGGCGTAGTTGCCCTGGCGGCGATTGGAACTGCCTTGTTGCTGGTGGTGGACGCCCACTTCAATATGATGGATGCCCACTTTGCGCAAAAAACCGGCCATCTCGTCTGCACAGTTGGCAATAAATACGCTCAGGAAATTGTCGCCGTATTCAAGCCCATGAGCCATGCCGGCTCCCAAAGCGTAAATATTCTTTAAGACCGCAGCATACTGAACCCCGTAGACATCGTTGTTCACAATAATGTTGAGGTACTCGGTGGAAAAATGAGACGCAATTTCCTCGGCCTGGGTTTCATCGACGCCCGAAAAAGTGAGATAAGACAATTTCTCCGCCGCCACCTCCTCGGCATGACAAGGACCCATGACGGTAAAATAATCCCGGATGTCCAAATCAAACTCCTGTTTGAGGTAATCATTTAGCAGCAGGTTCTGTTCAGGCAAGATGCCTTTGACGGCGGAAATAATTTTTTTCCCTGCTAGGGCATTTCGGGGAAGTTTGCCTAGCGTGTCTGCCAGATAAGCGGAAGGAACGGCTATGACTAAGCACTCGGAGGAGCCAATCACTCGACTCACATCACTATCCAGTGTCAAGAGGGCGTCGTCAAAATAGACTGAGTTAAGGTAATGAGGATTGTGGTGCCGTTTTTGAATATGCCGGATAACCGCTTCATTCCTTACCCACCAATTGACTGATGTTTTTTTGTCCGTCAGTATTTTCGCGATAGCCGTGGCCCAGCTACCGCTGCCAATTACACCAAAATGCTTCACCTCATTAGGTTTCCTTGAGAATAATTATCCCGCCCTTTCCACATATGGCCAACCGGTTTTCGTCGCCGGCAGGTCGCGGATACAGTGGTCTTAGTCTTTTTTTGCTTCGAAGAGCTTTTCCTTGGGCACCACGCTAACTTTTGTTCCGTCTTGCAATATCTTACTCACGGTGCCATAAGGCCCCGTAATTACCTGGTCGCCTTCCTTCAAGCCGTCGGTGATTTCGATGTAGTTGATATCCTGGATATCGGTTTTCACTTTGACTTTTTTCACCGTACCGTCTGCTTTCAACAAAAATACTACTTCGTCCAAGTCGCCGCTGCCGACAGTTGCATTATCGCCACCCCCATTGTTTGTGCTTGCGGCATTGCCTCCATCATCCTTACTTGGACTCTTGGCTGCGGCGGCTGTTTTATCGCTTTCTTTTTCCCGGGTAGTAACCGCGTTAATAGGCACCGAAAGAGCATCGACATGGGTTCGGGTTTGGATATCCGCACTCGCGGTCATGCCGGGTCGGAAGGGAAAATTCTTGGGTAACTTGGTTTTCATCAGATCCTTATAGGAATCCGGGGACAACCGCACGTGCACTTTGTAATTGGTTACGTCATTGGTAGAGACTGTGGAGCTAGTGGAACTACTGGAGGTTGTGGTGCTACTGGCTATCTGGGTCACCACGCCACGAAATTTACGCGTATTGTAAGCGTCCACTTCCACAAAGGCCGAATCCCCCAGGTGCACTTTGGGGATATCGTTTTCTCCCACGTCCACAATAGCTTCGATTTTGCTCATATCGGCCACGCGCATCATTTCCGTTCCCGCCATCATCGAGTTGCCGACCACGCGTTCCCCTTTTTTTACGTTCAGCAAAGACACGACGCCATCGATAGGAGAAACCAAGGTGGCCCGGCTTAGGTTTTTGGCTGCGACGCTCAGGTTGGCCTCGTTGCTGGCCACCCCCGCAATATTTGCCTTCACGTTCTGCACCGCTGCATTATACGTGGCCTCGGCGGTTTTGTAGGCCGCTTCGGACTGTTCGAATTCATATTTCGAAATAACTTTCTGGTCCAGCAGTTGTTTTTGCCGCTCGTATTGCGCCTTGGTCTGCTCCATGTTGGCCTGCAGGCCCGGCAGCGTGGCGGAAATATTGGACACCATAGCCTTTTGCTGATCCACCTGGGCTGCTGCCTGGTCGCGCTGCGTGGTATAAATGTCCGCGTAAATCTTGGCCAGTTCCTGTCCTTTTTTCACACTATCTCCTTCCTGCACGGTGAGTTCCACAATTTCGCCGGAAATATCGGGGCTCATCTTTACTTCCACCTCGGGGTAGACCTTGCCACTGGCCGTGACCACTTCGATGATGGTCCGCTTTTGCGCTTTCTCAGCCGACACTTGAATTCCCTCGGACTTGCCGAACACACCGGCCTTACTCAAGACTATCAGCACCAGGATAACCACAGCCAGAATAATGATTACCCATAATAATTTCTTGTTCATTGTACCCAGGTTAAGTTTTTTTTACAATTTTATGCCCATGCCCTTCCAGAATTCCAGCACTTTCATTTTGAAGACATAATCAAACTGATCCGATATCAGGTCAATTTTTGCTTTAAAATAATTATTCTGCTGCGTCAACAGGTCAATAGTCTCCAAAAGGCCCACATTGTATCTTTTTTGTGCGTAATCGAAACTACGCTGTGTGGCTTCCACCACTTTCTTTTGCATTTCGAATTTTTGCATGGCCGCTACCGCAAGGGCATAGGACGTATATATGTTCTCCTTCAATGTCAGGTTATCCTGCTCCTGCGCAAGTTGGTAATTTTTCAGGTTCAGTTCGGCCCGTTGGTAGTTAGTTTTTAAAGTACCTCCGTTAAAAATGGGAATGTTTAACGATACCCCAATGGTTTGGCGAAAGGCAGTATTCAGCTGGCTGAAATAAGGTTGCCCCTTGAGCACCGGCTCCTCATAAGGAAGGCTCGTGACCGGGTAGGTGGTCCCGGCGACCGTTGTCGTCCCAATGGGGTAGCCGGGCTGCGTCTGGTAATAATTTAATTCCTGTGTCTGGTTGGTATAGGTACTGCTCAGACTGCCGAATGCTGTTAGGTTAGGTAACATGGCCGCGTGGTTGGATTTGGCGTACCTGATGGCAGACTCAATTTGCAGTTTGTCGGATTTTTGCAAAGGTTGGTTAATCATGGCCAGGGCGAATACGTTATCTGGTTGCAGCTCCGAGATGGGGTCCACCGGGATGGATTCAACGGGAGGCGTATCGAGGTCAAAGGGTGCCGCCGCATCGTAACCCATATACGCTTTCAGTACTAAGATATCCTGCTGCACATTGGAGAGGTCGGTAGTATATGTTGCGCTGTCCTGGGCCAACTGGGATTCCAGCTCTGCGGCATTCAATTCCGGTACACTGCCTGCCCTTACCAGTTTGTTCGTATTGTCCAGGTTCGCCCGCGACATACCAACCTGGAGAGCTCCCGCCTTCGCCGTTTCATTCGCCAACAAGAAATTCAGGTAAGCATTGGCCACATTCAGCGACACATTATTTCGAATATTGTCAGTCAGGGCCATGGCCGCCTCCCAGGCAAACTTGGCACCCGCAATGCTGTTGTGCAAGCTCCCGAAATTGTAAATATTGGCCTGGGATTGAAGGGCCAGGGAGTTATAATACAGATTGCTTGTACTCAACTGAAAGTTCTGGGGGTTCTGGGCATAGCCGGAATTCAGCGAAATATTGCCATTGAACCCCAGGGTGGGGATCTGGGACAGTTTATTCTGTTTATAAATGAGTGCAGCAAGCCTGGCTGAAACATCCTGCTGTTTTACGGAGATGTTGTTGTTCACGGCATACTCAACACATCTTTTTAAGTCCCATTTGTCCTGCGCAACGGCGTGGTATGTTAGCAAGACAAAAAGAAAGGGGGAAAACAGGGGTTTTTTAAAGCTCATGAAACAAAATTAAAAGTAGTTGGCTGCTGCAACGCAGATTTATGATAAGCGGTCTTAATAAAATTTCGCTAAAATACAGAATACTCCTCTGATGCAACGTGAAAAAAAGCCCAAAACTGGCCATTTTGCAGGATTTACTCGAACCGCTGCCCATGTCGACAGTGCATTGGGCTTTTGGCTGCAAAGACGGAGAGCGTGAAAGCCTAGTATCGGTAGGGTAACTTTTGCAGCATCGCGTTGCTAGTACACATTACGGCGGTCTTTGCGTCGCCCCAGCCGCTCACTTGAATCGGTCAAGAATTATGTCCACTTCTGCGTGGCCCTTTCGGCCGTTGGCACCAACGGCTAGCGTGCAATAGCGCGGGTAGCCCAAAGACCTCGTAAAGGGAATTCGAAAATCCAGTCCGAGTTGCCTCCTCTGGGGCTAACGGCCTTAACTACCTGTAAAAGCCTAGCCGAATGCCAAATCAGGTTTCCGGGCATGCGCCAAGGGTTGGGGATCCAATTTTCCCAATCTCCCTGCATGCACGCAGAAAACGATTCTAGATAGGCCGTATTTCCTCAAGCGACAAGCACCCTTTTTCATGCGTCTTTGCGCATCCAAAATGGTTTTTTTGACAGACCACATGCGCGGTTTTAGCGGGAATAGGAATTTTCATAATTGAACATATACTGTTCTAAAAGCGAACGATCCGCTCCGGCAGCGAAATCGTTACTCATTGATTTATAGGGCTGTATCTGTGGGGCATTTTTCTTGCTTTGATTGGCACGATTACCCGACAGCACTTTCCTGACAAAAAATAGTGACTTTTAATACATTAAACTTGGTGTCATGTTCAAAAATAATTTCAAAATTGCCTGGCGCAATCTGATCAAAGACCGGCAATTCACCATCCTCAATCTTATTGGACTTTCTGCTGGACTAGCCTGCACCTTGATGATTTATCTATGGGTGCAAGATGAGCTGAGCTTTGACAAATTCAACGATAAGGATAGCCAGCTGTACCAGCTGATGGAGCACCGAAAATCTCCATCCGAGGTACTTGTTTCGGACGAATCCTCGGGCCTACTGGGAGAAACTTTGGCTGCACAAATGACCGATATCGAATATGCCGCTACCGTAGCCCCACCCGAGTGGTTCCAGAAATTCACGCTTTCCGTAGAAGATAAAAACATTAAAGCGGTAGGCCAGTATGTCGGAAAAGACTATTTTAATATTTTTCCCTTTAAGATGATGGAAGGCGACAAGTCCCGCGTCCTGCAGGACAAAAACTCCATTGTCGTTTCCGAAGACCTTGCGCGCAAGTTGTTTGGCACCACCGAAAATATCCTGGGTAAGCAGATCCGGTTTGAACACGATAAAAACTTCTTTGTTTCCGGTGTCTTTGAACGCTTGCCCTACCACTCTTCGCAGCAATTCGACTTTGTGCTTTCCTTCGAGTACTATAAGGACAACAACGATTGGGTAAAAACCTGGAATAATACCGGACCGCACAATTTTGTACTACTCAAGAAGGGCACCGACATTGAAGCCTTTAATAAGCGAATCGCAGGGGTGATCACCAAAAATGGCGGAGACACAACCCGTTCGGCCTTCGCTATGCATTTTTCGGATAACTACCTCGAAAATACCTTTAGCCATGGTGCGAGGCTGGGTGGAAAAATACAATACGTGAGGCTATTTTCCCTGATAGCCCTGTTTATCCTGGCTATCGCTTGCATTAATTTCATGAATCTGTCCACCGCTAAGGCTTCCAGGCGGCTAAAAGAAGTGGGCATCAAAAAAGTAGTCGGCGTAGGTCGAAAAGAGCTCATCTTCCAATTCTTAGGAGAATCCATTTTACTGGCGTCCCTAGCTGTGCTGATGGCACTGGGGATAGTATGGCTACTGTTGCCGGAATTTAACCAGCTTACGGCCAAGGAAATCAGCTTGCGATTTGACCCCAAACTCATCGCCTCGGTGCTCGTCATCACCCTGGTTACTGGGGTGCTCGCAGGAAGCTACCCAGCCTTATACCTTTCCGGATTCAATCCCATTAGTGTACTAAAAGGCAAGGTTAAAGCATCCGCAGGCGAACTGTGGGCGCGTCAGGGGTTGGTAGTCTTTCAGTTCACCCTTTCGGTGATGCTGATCGTTGCAGTATTGGTAGTCTATAAACAAATTCAATTCATCCAATCCACCAGTCCGGGTTACAACAAAGACAATATCATCCGGTTTCAGGCGGAAGGCAAAGTACTCAGTTCGGAGGAGAGTTTTATTGCAGAACTCAAAAAAATACCCGGTGTCGTCAACGCCAGCTATACCTTCCACAATATGGTGGGGCGTAATTACGGTGGAGACGGGTTATTTTGGGATGGAAAGGATCCCAATGCGTACACCTATTTTGAAGGCATTGGCGCGGGCGAGGACTTTATCGAGACCATGGGCATGCAAATGGCTGCCGGGCGAAGCTTTTCAAGAGCATTTCCAAGCGATTCGGCTAACATCGTCATCAATGAAGCCGCCGTCCGTCTCATGGGATTGAAGAACCCCGTGGGCAAGACCATCCGATTTCAGGGTCAGCCATCCCAAATCATTGGCGTGGTAAAGGATTTCCATTTTGAATCGCTTCACGAACCCGTAAAACCCCTTTGGATCGCTTTACAACCTGGTGGAAACCCCTGGCACAAGATTATGGTACGGATCAGGGCAGGCGACCAAAAAGAAACGATCGAGCGAATCGGACGTTTTTATGAATCGTACAATCCGGGCTTCCCATTCGATTACAATTTCCTGGACGAGGCTTATCAAAAACAATACGCCACCGAAGTACGGGTAGGAACACTGTCGAGGTATTTTGCCGGCCTTGCCATCCTGATATCCTGCCTGGGGTTATTTGGATTGGCCGCCTTTACCGCTCAGCGCAGGCAAAAAGAAATTGGCATCCGCAAAGTAGTGGGAGCCTCCGCCACCAATATCGTGGCCATGCTTTCTCGCGACTTTCTTAGGTTGGTTTTGTTGGCCATTCTGGTTGCTTTCCCCCTATCCTGGTGGGCCATGAATCAGTGGTTGCATGGATTTGCCTATCGCGTGGACCTGAGCGCCTGGGTCTTTTTGTTTGCCGGTGCTGCAGTCGTATTGATCACCCTACTCACGATCTGTTATCAGGCGTTAAAGGCGGCCTTAGCCAACCCCATGGGGGCGTTACGTAGCGAATAATCCGGTGCAAGGACCGCAGTCCACGCGCCAGAGAAATTCGTCACCCTGAAGCGTGGCAGCTCTATTTAATTGCTTTCATCCGGGGTGGAGGGCTCTTTGTATGGTTGCTTATCTTCCTTGAACGTCAGTTTGCCGAATTTGTACATCCAAGTGATGCCAAAAGAACGGTAGGGAATTTTGCGGTCACTATTGATGACAAACCCAGGACCTGAAATTGCCGTCGGCTGGTTTACGTATTCATTGAAGGGGTTGGTGCAGGTGAACCCAATACTGGCTTTGCCCTTCCAAATCAGCTTGCGAAACGCAAGGCTGTAGGACGTGAACGAAGGATAACGACCCTGCACTTCATTGCGCGGTGAATTAAATCGCCCAAACGCTTCGGCCACAAAACTCTTACTGAACTCGTACGTCAAATTCAGCTGTATCCGGTAGTTAAAACTGGTGATGCTACTGCCTGGTGGAATCGTGTTGATGATGTAGCGCTGAAAAAAAGCCAGATTAGTTCGGACGGTAAATTTGGGTGTAAACGGTATAGAGCCGTATATATTCAATCCATAGTTGTTTTCGGCGCCGATGTTTTGAAACGTGCTCACGGCCACATCCGTATATAAGGAGTCGCCAACCTGGTAGGTTGGGTAATACGTGACGTAGGGTTGAATATCCTGCACGTTTCGCCGGTAGAAAGCCACAATGTTTAGTGCTCCTCCCTTGGTAAAGGACTTGACGTAGGCCAATTCGTATTTTATCCCAATCTCAGGCTCCAGGTATGGGTTCCCTGTCGTAATGTTCTTGGGGTCACTGGCGTTAATGTAGGGATTGAGCTCGCGATACCCCGGTCGGTTTATTCTCTTGGAATAGGTCGCCTTGATCGTCTGGTCGTTGTCGAAGGTATGCGATACGATCAGCGAAGGAGCCAGGGTATTATATGGGGGAATGGCAATATTCTCCCCGTTAAAAAAATTTGCTTTGGTATCGGTTCGTTCGTAGCGTGCGCCTGCCTGAATGTCAAGATAACCAAAGGCCGGGAACGAAACAGATGCGTACACCGCATATACACCCATCCGATAATCTAGTTGGTTGGATAGCGCCGAATCATACAAGTAGGTGGGCGGAGCCGCAGGAGCCAAATACGTATTGGTAAGGCTCGTGATTTGATGGATATCCCCCTTTATCCCCATTTCCCCTTTAACTTTTTCGGAGAAGGGCTGGGCATAATCCAGCTGGATACTGTTCTCAAAGTCCGTGCCTTGGTTGTTACTGTAGGATCCGGAATAAAACGTATCGTTGACTAGCGAATATTGGTCCTGGCTATAGTATGCATGATTGTTACCATAACTGGCCGCGTACAGCAAATCCAGGGTCTGGTCCTCCTTCGGAAATTTTCTTTTATAGCCCAGGCTCCAATCCTTGGACTGCGAGCGAAAATTACTGGTGAAATCGTTGACCAAGCTGGCCGAGGACAACACCTTGGCTGTTGAATCAAACGTGGTTAATTGTTGATTGTAAAACCCCTGGCTGTTGTTGCCGAAATTACTGAATCCGAAAGAAGCCGATAGGTCCATTCCTTTCCCCACGTTCCAATCCAACCCCAGGCCCGTTTGATACCCGCTGCGGCGCAGGGAACTGTTGCCATTTTGAACTAATTGAGTCGTAATCACCCCTGCAGAATCGAAGGATTGCCTATTCAAACTGTTGATGGTAGTGGATGGCAATAGGGCATTCCCGCTGAAAAAAAGGTTGGCGCTGATAGCACCTGACCTCGCGTTCAAGTTGAAGGAACCATTTTCCAGTCGAGTTCCCCCGGAAAGCGACAAGTTACCATTGACGCCTTTGACCTTGCTTTCCTTCAGGATGATGTTGATGATCCCACCTGTTCCTTCAGCATCGTACTTTGCTCCTGGGCTGGTGATTACTTCAATTGCTTGAATCTGACTCGCGGGTATGGATTGCAAGGCGTCCGCCAGGTTGTTTCCGAATACGCTGGAAGGTTTTCCATTGATTAGAAAACGAATGTCTGAGCTGCCCTGCAACTCTACATTGCCATCCACGTCAACGGAAACCATGGGAATCTTTTTCAACACATCGGTGGCGACACCGCCTTGTGAGGTCAGGTCTTTCTCGACATTGTAAACCATCTTGTCGATTTTGTAATCTACCAGCCCTGCATTAGCTGTCACCGTTACACTTTGCAGGGCAGCGGCTTTTTTGACTAGCCGAATGTCCCCCAGGTTAGTCACGCTCATTTTGTCCGAGACCTCCACGCGGTCCAAGGTCCGCGACGCAAATCCGATAAATTCAATTTTGAGCTCGTAGAGCCCCGGTTCAAGACCTTCGAGACTGAATTTCCCCTTTTTATCGGCTATCGCACCGTTAAGCGGCCGCGGCTGGCCCAACCTGTATAGGGTAAGGGTTGCGTCCTCAATTCCCACACCCGACAACGAGTCGAGAATTCGGCCCATGATGGTCCCATTTCCTGAGCTTTTACCCGCGGGCTTTTGACCAAAAGCCCAAGAACCAATCCACAACAAACCCAGGGACCAGACGAGGTACTTCATGAAACGCATTTTCAGTGTCCCGGCAAATTTAGCAATGCATTCTGTGGCAATTTTGAAGATCGACGGGCCTAACCCAAAGGCTCACTACGCGGTCTGCCCAGCTTTTTACCCGCGAAATAAAGTAGGATAAAAACTGCCAGAACGGTCAGGCCCGTGCCCGCAGTTCTGGGTTTATCCAGCGCAATGCTGACGGCCACCAGCGCATAGCTGCAGATAAAGATCAGCGGCAGCCAGGGATAAAATTTGATACTATAGATGCTTGCGGGGTCCAGAGAGGCCGTCTTTTTGCGCAGGATAAAAATAGTGGCCGCCGAAGTGGCCATGCCAATACAATCCAGGAAAATGGTGAAACTCAGGATCTCGTCAAATTTTTTGGCCCAAAAAACGATCAACACGCAAATCGAAGCAAAGACGCTGAGCGATGTAACTAACACGTCCGTGCGCGGGCTACGCTTCTTAAAGATGGCAGGCAAAACGCCATCATCACTCATAGCATACATCACACGGGGGTTACTCATGAGCAGGACATTCACATAGGCAAGCACTGACAGGAAAAGCAACACGGAAAGGACCTGGGCTGCTCCGTGGCCGAAAACATGGGCAGCCATGATGGCTGCAATACCTTTCGCGTTTTTGAGATCCTCAAATCCGATGACCCGGATATAGGCGTAGTTGATAGTCAGATAGAGGGTTATAATGATAAATATGCCAATAAATATGCCCCGAGGAATTGTCTTTTTTGGCCGGTCAACCTCCGCGCCGAAATTAATGGTTTGCTGGTAGCCCCCATAGGTAAACGAAACCGCCACCAGACCGATCCCGAAGGATTTGAGGTACTCCATGACGCTGGGGGACGGCTTGGCTAGATCCAGGGCCTCGGGGGGCGGGGCATGGGGGGCAAAAAACAGCGGGGCAATAAGCAGGAGGATCATGGTGATTTTCACCACCGTCAGAATATTCTGCGCGCGAGCGCTCATGCGTAGCCCCAGCAAATTGACCCCATAAAAAATCACTATCGCAAAAATGGCAATTCCCACTTCGAGGTTTTGCGTGTCAGCCAGTGTAGGGAATATGACCTTCGTGATGTATTCTGCTCCTATCAGCGCAACTCCAGCCAGAGAAGCGGCATTGGACACCAGGATGATGCAGTTGACGGCAAAGGCAAAGGATGGATGGTAACAATAGGAGAAAATTTTATAGTAGGCGCCCGTCACGGGAAGCCGGGAACCAATCTCCGCATAGGTCAAGGCACCGCACAGGGCGATGCATCCTCCGACCAGCCAGACCGCAAAAAATATAAAGGGGGTGTTTACCGAACGGGCCACATTTACCGGCGTTCGGAAGATACCCATCCCGATGACCAAACCCACGACGATCATCGTAAAATCAAAGAGATTCAACTTAGCCGTTCTGCGCATACAATTTTCCTGGGATAGCCCCGTTTGTGAACTTTGTGGTCATCGATTCGGCTCACTGCGAGTCGGGACACTGATCGACCGTCAAGATAATGAATAAATCTATTCTACCTTTGAACGGCAAACCTGCTACTGCATGAAATACATCACCTTTCTAATTCTTTGCTTAGCCCGCGTGGTTGTAGTAACCGCTCAATCGCAGCCGGGGCAAGCCCCTCGGGATACGACATCTCCCAAATCCTTGCAGGAGGTCTTGGTTAAAGCCTATGAGCAAAACCGCAAGCTGATCGAAGTGCCAGCTGCCATAGGCCTGCTCACGCCGGTCCAACTGGACCGGTTCAGCAACACCAGCATTCTGCCTGCCATGAATACCATACCCGGCGTGCGGATGGAGGAACGGTCGCCTGCCAGCTATCGACTCAACATCCGCGGCAGCTCGCTACGCTCTCCTTTTGGCGTTCGGGACGTAAAAATTTACTATAACGAAATTCCACTGACCGATCCAAGTGGCAATACCTACCTCAACGGGTTGGGTTTTTATAATTTCCAGGACCTGGAAGTGATCAAAGGCCCTGCCGGCAGTTTATATGGAGCCGCTATTGGTGGCGGCCTACTCATCCGCACCATGCCAACCGACTGGCATCCGGGGGCTGAACTCGATTACTCGGTGGGCAGTTATGCAACCAATAACCTGAATGCCAACGTGCGCTGGGGCGACAGCAGCAGGCAGAATTACGTGGATTACAACCACCTTTCTTCCAACGGTTACCGGGTCCAGACCCAAACGCGGCGGGATGTGGCCAGTTGGGAAACCATAGTAAAGGCCAGCCAGAAGCAAACCCTGCATGCGTATATGTATTACAGTGACCTATACTACCAGACTCCGGGCGGGTTGACGCAGACCCAGTATGACCAAGATCCAAAACAAGCAAGGCCGGCCTCCGGCACCTCGCCCAGCGCTGTGCAGGCACAGGCCGCCGTTCTTCAACAAACCTTTGTAACGGGCATCAGTAACGAATACCAAATGAGTGAGCATTGGAAGAACACGACCGCAGTTTATGGCAGCTACACCAATTTCATCAACCCCGGCATCCGTGTCTACGAAATTCGAAAGGAACCCAATTTTGGCGGACGCACCGTCTTTAAGTTTAATCAACGGATCCAGCAAACCAAGTTGCAGCTGAATTTTGGCGCCGAGGCCCAATATGGGTTTTTCAATACCTCCGATTTTGCCAACAACTTAGGCAAACCTGGAGCGATGCAGGACAATGAAAACATCAACAACTGGCAGTATATGATTTTCGGGCAGGTCGATCTGACTTTTACGCATGGCTGGATTCTGACGGCCGGGGCCAGCTCCAACGAATCATCTATTTCCTATGCCAACCTGGCCGCCACCAATCCACAAACCGAGACCCGGGTCTTTAACAACAAGATTGCACCACGCGTTGCGCTGCTCAAGCGCGTGACAGAAAATATTTCGGTGTACGCCAGTGCTGCCAGGGGATTTTCGCCGCCCACCGTGTCTGAATTGCTGACTTCTAGCGGGGTTATCGGCTACAACCTGCAACCGGAGGATGGCATTGATTACGAAGTGGGCACCCGAGGAAACCTGCTCGCCGGTAAACTGTACTTCGACGTCAACGCGTTCTTTTTCCATATCCAAAATGCCATTGTTCAACGCATTGATACCAACGGCGTATATTATTATGTGAATGCGGGGTCGACAAAGCAAAATGGCCTGGAGTCCCATGTGTCCTACCAATGTATTGACCGGCCGAATTGGTTTATCCAAAACCTGAAATTCTGGGCAAGCGATGCCTGGGACGCATTCAGCTACCAAAGTTTTATCGATGTAAATAGCCAATCCACGACGGTAAACAATTATTCTGGTAAGCAACTCCCGGGAGTACCTCCCCAGGTTCTGGTGGTCGGTATGGACATTGCTGCATCCTGTGGGGTATACGCCAATGTCACCTACAGCTACACGGCCAAGGAGCCCCTCAATGACGCTAATACTGCCTACGCGGGTTCTTATAACCTGCTTGGTGCAAGATTAGGTTACCGCACGGTAGTGAAACACCGCCTGCACTTGGAACTCTTCACGGGGGTGGATAATATTTTTAATGTCACCTACAGCCTGGGGGATGACTTTAATGCAGCAGCCGGCAGATACTTCAATGCGGCTCCAGGAATCAATTATTATGTGGGGATTAACCTGAATGAACTTTTCCGCTAGCAGCCTCTTCAACGGTCCACCCGGTTGTGCATAATTTCTTTTTGCATTTCTGGCAACTGGGCTATTTTTGTCCTGATTATGGTTCACGTCTTATCGCGTGATTAAAAGGGAAGTCCGGTGTAATTCCGGCGCTATCCCCGTAGCTGTAAGCTCCGCCAACCAGCGTTTTGTCCGCCTTATTTTGATGCTCTTAGAGGGTTTCAGGAAGGCCAAGCAAAACCCACTGTTCAATCTACATACCACTGTCGATTATTTCCACGATGGGAAGGTGTTGAACAGGGAGCAAGCCAGAAGACCTGCCAGGATCAGACAGCACATTTCACAAAGCTTTCGGGTGAAAAGCAAGGAATGTAAAATGCCTCAGGGCAATTTATGTTTCCACTTTATTTTCATGTATTCCGGAGGCTCATTCATTAATGGACCGTCTCTTTTGAGCAAAAGAGACAAAAAAAAAGCAGAATGAGCAAGAAACTATTTTTATTGATCGCCTTATGGCTGGTCTCCGCCAGGATGATGGCCCAGCGCGACAGTACGGTAAAACAACTGGATCAGGTGGTGGTAACAGCAACCCGCTACCCCATCAAACAAAGCCAGACTGGCAAAGTAATCATCGTCATCACCAAAGAAGAGCTCGACCGAAGCAGGGCCAAGACCTTGGGTGAGGTGTTGAACGAACAAGCCGGAGTCCTTGTCAATGGTTCCTTAAATGATGCTGGAACGCCACAGACCATCAACGTCCGTGGGGCAGGCTCGGGCAGGACCCTAATCACCATTGACGGGATGCCTGTCGGAGATCCGTCCAGTATCAACGATGAATTTGACATCAACTTGTTGCCCGTCGAAAACATCGAACGGATAGAAATTTGCAAAGGTGCTCAGTCCACCCTTTACGGATCGGACGCGATGGCCGGAGTAATCAATGTCATCACGATCAAACCGGATATGCAGGAGCCTTTCGCCGCAAAGGCCTCTGTAGGTGCAGGCAACTACGGCACGTTCAAGGGCAATGCCCAGGTATTTGGCAAACTTGCCGACCAGCTGCTGTACAATATTCGCTACGGGGGTCTAAGTACCCAAGGCTATTCGACCGCGTACGACAGCACAGGCAAGGGGAATTTTGACCGGGACGGTTTCCATGGCGGCGCAATAACTGCCAACCTGGCCTGGAAGGCATGTGCCCCCCTTACCATCAAAGGGTTTGGCCAATACGGCAGCTACGTAACCGGACTGGATGCGGCTCCTTTTACCGACGCCAAAGACTACAACAGCACCAACAAGAACCTCATGGCTGGCGGAGGTTTCATTCTCCAGATCCCGGGCACTACGATCAGCGGCAATTACTTATACAGCAATTTTTCGAGAGATTTTCTGGAAGATAGCGTCTTTGGGCAGACCTATTATGTCGATAATTATTCCGGCCGCACCCAGTATGTGGAATTGTTTGCGACCAGTTCTTTGGGCGCCGGCTTTACCCTGCTTAATGGAGCCGACTACCGGCATGCCTCCATGAATGAAACGGGCGTGTCCGGCAGCTATCCGCTCAGCTTCCCCGATACCTCCATCAGCCAGACCTCCATGTACAGTTCCCTGTCCTACGCTGGCAAATCTGGCCTAAATGCCGAGTTCGGGGGGCGGCTAAACACCAATTCCCGGTATGGAAGCAACGCCACCTACTCGTTCAATCCCTCCTTTCTGTTCACCGACCAGTGGAAGGCCTACTTAAGTATATCCACGGGCTTTAAAGCGCCTTCTCTATACCAATTGTACGGGGGGATGGTGGGCAACCCCAACTTACAACCGGAGCGTTCCACCAACTATGAAGTAGGCGCGCAATTCAACAACCAGGGCCTGAACATCAGGCTCACCTATTTTTACCGCCAGATTTTGGACGGCATTGATTACAACTATTTCAGCAACCAGTACTATAATTATGATCAGCAAACGGCCCAGGGCATCGAATGGGAGAATAAAATTCAAGTCAGCAGGATCTTTTCGGTTACGGCCAACTATACATTCTTGCACGTAAAACAATACACCCAAAGCCGGATCACCTATGCCGATACGGTCTACAACTATGCTCTGAGGACCCCGGCCAATGCCCTTAACATCACGCTCTCCTTGATGGCTACCAAGAAACTTTTAGTTAACCTAAGCGCCCATTACGAGAGTAAGCGGTATGATTTCGGGGGGTATAGCGCCAGTTTCGATCCACTTCCAGACGTGACTCTGGCCAGCTTTTATACCTTAAACGCGTACTTGCAGTATAGCTTTACGCCAGCTATCAAGGTCTTTTTCAATGGAAAAAATATCACTAACCAAAAATTCTTTACCATCTATGGGTATAATTCGATACCCCTCATGGTTATGGGCGGGGTGGCCTTGAGCTTGTAGTGTTCGGGGGCGGACCTTGCTTCGTTCGCCGGCAAGCACTATTGACCTACTTTTGCATGCGTTCATTAAACCTACTGTGTATGGAAACAAGGCCGAATCTCAAAATCCGGGCAATCCTAACCGGCTCGACGGGCATGGTTGGGGAAGGCGTCTTGCATGAATGCCTGAAGCACCCTTTGGTCGAAGCCGTCTTGGTTATCAACAGAAAGCCCTGTGGCATCAACCACACCAAACTCAGGGAAATCATCCTGGAGAATTTTCTAGATCTGTCGTCCATCGAAGATCAACTCCGGGGATACAACGCCTGCTTTTTTTGTCTGGGCGTTTCCTCCGTCGGCATGAAGGAGCCAGATTATTATCGAGTCACCTATACCCTAACGCTGAATTTCGCGGAAACTTTGGCGAAAATCAATCCAGCTATGACGTTTTGTTATGTGTCCGGCGCGGGTACCGACAGTAAAGAAACAGGCCGCAGTATGTGGGCTAGCGTAAAGGGCAAGACGGAAAACGATCTGATGTCCCTACCCTTTGCCCAGGTTTTTGCCTTTCGCCCCGGCTTTATCCAACCCACCAAGGGACTCAAAAACACGCTCTCCCTTTATCGCTACTTCGGGTGGCTATTCCCCCTAGGAAGATTGCTGTACCCGATGGGTTTTTGCCGATTGCGGGAGATTGGTCTTGCCATGATCCATTCGGTCGGACAGGGGAACGAAAGAGGAGTTGTCGACGGAAAAAGGATCATTGCTTGGGCAAAGGGCGATTGACGGCCGTTTGTCACGGGAGAGGATAACTTGCCGGTCGGCCAGGTCTTATATTTGCCAAAACCACTACCCATGCAGCACGATTTGAATGCCCTGATCACCGTGACCTTTACGCTCTTTGCTGTTATTGACATAATTGGCTCCATACCGCTACTGCTCTCGCTCAAGAAGAAGGCGGGCGGAATCCAAGAACTAAAAGCCACCCTCATTTCCGGCGCTTTGATGGTTTTGTTCCTTTTCGCCGGCGAGAAGCTGCTGAATATTCTGGGCGTTGACAAGCATTCTTTTGCCGTTGGGGGGTCCATCCTGATTTTTATCCTGGGCCTTGAAATGGTTCTGGGGATGGAATTTTTTAAGAACGATAAGGGGGCTCAAACCAACGTCATGGTGCCGATCGCTTTTCCCCTAATCGCCGGATCGGGGACGCTGACGACCATTATGGCTCTCAAGGCGAATTACGAGGAGACTACCGTCCTGTT
The DNA here is from genome assembly GCA_963742225.1 of uncultured Chitinophagaceae bacterium. Taxonomy (GTDB): domain Bacteria; phylum Bacteroidota; class Bacteroidia; order Chitinophagales; family Chitinophagaceae; genus Puia. The sequence goes on from CAVULD010000001.1 coordinate 709,416, forward strand.
GGCCATATTGATCAATTTGTTGTTTGTATTTATCGTCCTTAAATCGCTGGGACGGATTGAGCGCTTGATAGGTCCGGCCGGAATGATCGCGGTGCGTAAATTTTTTGGCGTAATTTTGCTGGCCATTGCCGTGAAGATATTTTCCAGCAACGCAAGTGGCTTAATTAAATAGCTCCCCAAATTAAATATAACTAATTGTTAATCAATCATTTAAATTTTAAATGGGAGTAGAACCTCCCTGCCGGCCTCGTAGTACAATGGATAGTACGCAAGTCTCCGGAACTTGATATACAGGTTCGATTCCTGTCGAGGTCACCGAGCCTGCATCAGAAACGGTGCAGGCTTTCTTCTTGCGCCGCTGCTAGACTTCCCAGTACCCACCGGCGGGTGCAGCTGTCCTTGCCTCGGGGTAAATCCACAAATACCCTCGCCCGGTAAATCTCCAAGGCCGGGTCTTTAGCGTATATCCCGTGGAGGCAAGCCGCAAATCGGCACTTGCCGTCAGATCGGCTTGCCCGACCGGCCGAAGACCAGGCTTTTGCTTGCGCTAACGGTGGGGGCTGCAAGTCCCCAGCGGGATTTGGGCCTAGAGTTAGGAAGTATCAAAATAAAATTCGTATTTTCAATTGGCTAGTATTGCTTCCCGAACCCTCAAAAAACTTGCCCCGGTTAACAAGCTTAGAACAGTAGCAACCGTGCTGTGATACCAGGGATACAGGTTACCTCCAGAGGCCAAAACTTGGAACCATAACCTCAGCTGGATTGTCCGTCCATACTGAAACAGATACCATTAAACTGAAGCAAGACTATGATTTCCCTATTTCATCAACTGAGTGAGCGCTGCAGCAAAGCTACAACTGAGCAATACAGCACTTCGTTTTGTAGCGCGATCAGGTTACTCCATCCAGACCTTCGCAGTCCCATTTACAATATTTATGGCTTTGTGCGCTTTGCCGATGAGATCGTCGATACCTTTCATGAGCACGACAAGCAAGAGTTGTTGGCGGAATTTAAGCGGGAGACCTATATGGCTATCGAAAGAGGCATCAGTTTAAATCCCATTTTACACAGCTTTCAGCGCACAGTCCGGGCATACCATACCCCGATGGAATTGGTGGATGCTTTTTTCCATAGCATGGAAATGGATCTAAGCCAAACAGTCTATAACAGCGACTCGTATAAGCAATATATCTATGGCAGCGCTGAGGTGGTTGGCTTGATGTGCCTGCATGTGTTTTGCGAGGGAGATATGGTCTGCTATGAAAAACTGAAGCCTTATGCCCAGTCGCTTGGCGCGGCATTCCAAAAGGTCAATTTCCTGCGTGACGTGAAAGCCGATTATGAACAGCTAAACCGGACGTATTTTCCCCAAGTGGATTTCGACAACTTCACCTGGTCCATGAAAGAGGAAATCGAGGCCGATATCGAAAAAGACTTCGCTCGCGCATTCATGGGTATTGTTCTGCTTCCCATTAAAGCCAAATTTGGCGTGTACGTGGCCTACAAATACTATTTGACCTTATTCAAAAGAATCAAACGCATAGAGCCTTCTCGTATTCTGCGACAGCGGATTCGCATTCCCAATTATGGGAAAATCGTCATCGTCGCCAAGGCAGGTATACGCAGCCAATTGAACATTTTATAGTCATGCATGTCGCACCAGCCGATAAACTAGGACGGACCAAGTCCTGCGTGGTCATTGGAGCCGGTGTCGCCGGTATTGGCGTAGCCATACGCCTGCGCAATAAGGGACATGATGTACATGTGTTTGAAGCCAATAGTTTTGCCGGAGGTAAATTATCCAGCGAAACAGACAAGGGGTACCGTTTTGATATGGGGCCTTCGGTCTTTACGATGCCCGAGTACGTCGATGAATTGTTTTATCTATCCGGCAAGAATCCCCGCGATTTTTTTAACTACATTCCTCTAAACCCAGTATATCGGTATTTCTTTGAAGACGGTAGCGTTCTACATTCCCATCATTCCAAGCAGCAGTTTGCCGCCGTCATGGCAGCCAACACCCAAGACAGCCAGGAGGCGATCCTGCAATACCTCAACCGTACCGAAACCATTTACCATCTCACGGCTGATGTGTTCCTGAAAAATTCCCTGCATAAAGTCCGCAGCTTCCTTACCTGGCCTACCGTGCGGGGAATATTGAACTTTGGAAAAATTGGGGCTTTTGATACCATGCATGGAGCCAACCAAAAAAAATTCTCTGATCCCCGCCTGGTCCAAGTCTTTAACCGCTATGCAACCTATAACGGTTCCAGTCCGTATTTGTCACCGGCTACCCTCAATGTCATTTCGCATGTGGAAATCGTCAAGGGTGCTTTCTACCCCATAGGAGGCATGTATTCCATTACCTCGTCCCTGGTCAACCTCGCCCAATCCATCGGTGTTCAGTTTCATTTTTCCACTCCGGTACGGGAGATTGTGACGGCGCACAAGAAGGTGACAGCTGTCCGCACGGACAGAGAAGAAATGGCTTGCGACCTGGTCGTAAGCAATATGGATGTCCATAATACTTATGGGAAGTTAATGCCGCATGCCCGCCGACCCACCAAATCCCTGGATCAACCCAAATCGAGCTCGGGGGTCATTTTTTATTGGGGCATTCGCAAAGAATTTAGTGAACTGGGTTTGCATAATATCTTGTTCAGTGGTAACTACGAGGCAGAGTTTGAATCCATATTTTCCAAAAAAACCATTTCAGATGATCCCACTATCTACATCAATATTACGAGCAAGCATACCTCGGAAGATGCGCCTGCTGGGTGCGAAAACTGGTTTACCTTCATCAATGTACCCAATAACAGCGGACAAGACTGGGATGCGCTCGTCTCCAAGGCTAGGGCCAATGTCATCCAGAAAATAAACCGCATGCTGAAAACAGATATTGAACCTATGATCGAAAGCGAAATGGTGTTTGACCCGCGCGTGATCGAGGCTCGGACATCGAGCGCATTTGGTGCCATTTATGGAAATAGCTCAAACAATAAATTTGCGGCTTTTCTTCGCCATCCGAATTTTTCCAAAGAATTCGGCAATTTGTATTTCTGTGGCGGAAGTGTGCACCCTGGACCGAGCATCCCGCTATGTTTGCTGTCGGCCAAAATTACGGCCGGCTTAGTAAAATAAAGGAGTATATCGCAGAGGGACTCAAATAGCAGGTTGGACCTTTGTCTAGGGAACGGCACTACTTCAATGCGCGATTGTAAAAAACCTAATGGAAAATTTAGCCCATGGACGAGCAGCAGATCATCTCAGAACTCAAGGAATTTATCGAATCGGACATCTTGGATTTGGCGGTAAAACTGGATCCCGATTCGTCGTTTCAAACAGCTGGAATAGATTCGTTCTCTATTGTAGAGATTATCCTGTTTATCCAGCAGCGATACCATATTAGCATTCCAGACGACCAGCTGGTTCCCGAAAATTTCTCCACGCTGCGCTACCTGGCTCGCCTCGTACTGCAACTTTCTGCCTAATCTATTTGGCTCATGAAACCATTCGATACAGCGGCGCTTCCCAAAAAGGTACTCCTGAGCGGATCCGATTGTTTTCATCTTGTCTTGGATAGGCACGCCAAGTCGCATTTTGCTTGCAGCAATGTCATTCGCATGGCTTTTCACTTCCAGGTCCGATTATCTTCCGATAGAATAAAGAATGCTCTGGATAAGTCACCACTGATTTATTGGCTTTGCAATATTAAACTAGTCAGGAAAAGTCCATTTTCCATTCCTTTCTGGCAGTTCCTCGATCGAGGGAACCAGATGGAGCTGCACGAAATGGATCATTCCACAAGGGGTGAGATACCGGATGGCGTTTTGCTACGAGATCTACCCCTCAGCGGAAATCGGTTTATAGATACCGATCTGGTTCATTATCCAGATGGCAGCAGCGTGCTGGTAATATCCTGGAATCACATTGTCATGGATGGCAAAGGATTCGGTATGCTGTTGCAACACCTGACCGATCTTGACGAATACCGCGGATCCCATTCGGCGTATGAGCTTTTCCCGCAAACCGAACCCAAGGCAGGACTGTTTCACCATATCCGAAATATGTATGCGGTAAAGGATTTTATCGACGCTTCCTCCAAACCACCTATCGCCTCTGTTGCTACCCAAAACAGTAAAATTGTTCGTCCTTTCCGCTACCTGCGTCTTGCACTGAGCCAGCAGGAAACGCAACAGTCGATCGACCGTGCAACACAGTCTGGCGCCAAGTTCGGAGCCAACTTGTTTTATCTATCCTGCTGTGTCCATGCCGTAAACCGAGTGCTCAAACTACGCAAGACAGCAGGGACGATGTGGATTCCCGTACCTTATGACGGTAGGCGACGCGGTTCCTTTGGCCCGCTCATCTCCAATGTGGTATCCTATTTGTTTTATCGCATACCCCTTAAAGCCCTGGGGAGCATGAAGGAAACCGTCGGCTGCCTGCAGGCACAAATGACTGAGCAGATCGCGGCCAAGATGCCCCAAAAATATCAGCTGCTGCTCAACATGATGCGCCATCTCCCGCTCAGCCTCTATTATCTCATGGTCAATACCCGGGGGGCGGATAGTTTCTCAAGTTTTGTATATTCTTTTACAGGTGAACATTTTAACGGCTTATCCTCGCTCTTTGGAGAGCGTATTGACAACCTCATGATCGTGCCGTTCCCTACCTACCCTCCTGGGCTAACGTTTATTTTTCTCAAACACCAGGAAGCGCTAAGCATAAATATCACCTACTCTTCGGACATTGTAAATACTTTTGAGCTGGACTGTATAATCCAGGAATTGAAAGCGGGCCTTTTGCAAACAAGCGATGAAAAAAAGGATACATAGTGACGTCGTCGTCTTAGGTGGCGGTGCAGCGGGGGTAGCTGCAGCCGTAGCATCCGCACGGGCCGGACTGCGGGTGTCGCTCATTGATGGCAATACGTTTTTGGGTGGCAGTGCCACCTCATCGGAGGTGGGTACCATTTGCGGCTTATTTAACTTCAACAAAGATCAGCCAGTCGAGATCATCGCGAGCCGCTTCGCAACAGAATTTGCCCAAGATCTTGCTCAACGCTCCGCCACCGCCAGCTTATGCGATGTCCATGGCCTGCGCTATCTGCCCTATCAAGTTTCGGCTTTCCGACAACTTTGCCTGGAGAGATTGCATCAAGAAAAAGTGGACCTGCATCTTCAGTCGGCCCTGCATGCTGTCCGTAGCAGTGCGCAGCAGATAGAACAGGTTACCACCATAACGGACCGGGGTTCGGTTGAATTTCGATGTCTTTCGGTGGTCGATTGTTCGGGGCTCAGCCAAATCAGCCAGCTGGCCGAATTACCTTTGATTCCTAGCGACAAATACCAGGCAGCTGCCCAGGTATTCACGATCAGCGATTTGGGGAAGACGGATGAGGCTACGCTGGGATTGGTCTTGCGCAAGGAATTGGGGGTTGCCGTTGCCACTCAGATTTTGCCCTCCTATTTTGACCGGGTGTATATCGTACCCGGTTCGCTTAGAATGCACCGGGTAAGTTTGAAAATCGCGATCCCCTTGGCCGTCACACACACGCAGGAGAACCTGGCAGCACTTAAAGCTCTGGCGACGCGTCTTGTTCAGGAGTTGACGGATTATCTCATCGCCCATGTGGCATTGTTTAAAACCGCCAAGCTAAGCCATATTGCCCCGAAGGTCGGCATCAGAGACGGCGCCCGCGCCATCGGTCGCTACATACTGACCGAACATGACGTCCTGAGAGGCAGCAAGTTTTCCGATTCGGTTGCAAACAGCTCCTGGCCAATTGAGGAATGGGGACAGGATCGGCGCGCGCAGATGCGCTACCTACCCAAGGGGGAATACTACCAGATTCCGGCAAGGTGTTTACAATCCGCCGCCATGGAAAACCTGTTTATGGCTGGCAAATGCATTTCCGCTACAGACGCTGCCATAGCCAGTGCCCGGGTCATCGGCACCTGCCTGCAAACAGGGTATGCTGCCGGCCATTTGGCCGCAGCCCAAGCCTTGGGCCTTGCTACAGAGAATGCCGTGCAATATATCCAAACCTCGGAGTTCGGGCCTTTTGCCCGGAGTCTTTGTTAAATTTGCGCCATGCCGCAATTCCCCGTTTATGAGATGCTGCGACAGGCTGCCGTCCAGTGGCCTGAACGGCCTGCCGTGTATGATGAGTTGGGGGAGCTCCGTTTTGCCGATCTTTTCCAGCAAACCGAGGACTTGAGAGAAAGCCTGATTGGCCTGGGGATCGGCCCGGGCATGGCAGTGGGTTTGAAGGCTCCAAACGGCAGAAATTTTATCCGCGGTCTTTTTGCGGTAGTGGGCTGCGGTGCAGCCGTGATGCCCATTTACCACCAGCTGCGTAAGGGGGAAATCGAATCCATGATTCAGGACACAGGTCTGCACGTCTTGCTGGAAGAAGGTGCGCCTCGACCGCTTTTCGAATCAAGCGACCAGGTTCAAATTAGCGGGATTGACCCCTTTACTGTGTACGTCTTGATTGACCACAAAGGGTCTGTCTTTGCCCCCCTGGTAGACTCCCCCGCGTTTGTCCGGTTTACTTCAGGCACGACCGGAAAATCAAAAGGGGTCATCATTTCCCACCAGGCGGCTTGCGAGCGCATTGAAGCAGCCAACAAAGGACTGGGTCTGGGCGCCGCAGACGTAGTGGTTTGGGTTTTGCCGATGGCATATCATTTCGTCGTTTCGATCGTCTTATATATCCGTTTTGGCACAGCGATTGCCATTGCCAGGGACTTTTTGGCTGCCCATATCCTGGATATCGCCAACCGGGTCCAAGCCACCATGCTGTACGCCTCGCCTCTGCAAATTCGATTGCTGGCCAATGACCCTGGCCGTCAAATGATGCCCTCGTTAAAGAAAGTTATATCTACTTCGGCTGGCATTTCCCTCGACGTATGCCAGCGTTTTGCCAAGCGTTACGGCTTGGATGTGAGCCAGGCTTACGGCATCATAGAGATTGGCTTACCGATGATCAATTCAGCCAAATCGGTTACCTCTCCGGATGCCGTAGGCTATCCCTTGCCTGACTATAGCGTGGCTATCTTGGATGACCAGTTCCATCCGCTGCCACCGGGCCGCGTTGGTCATTTGGGGATCAAGGGCCCGGGAATGTTTGATGCCTACCTTATGCCTGCTCGTCGCCGCGAGGACGTGTTGGTGGATGGATATTTCATGACGGCCGATTATGCATCGCAAGCTGCGGACGGATTGGTTAAGATTGAAGGAAGAGCCAAATCGGTCATCAATGTTTCCGGAATCAAAATTTTCCCAGAAGAAATAGAAGCATTTCTGGAAACCATACCAGAAATCAAAACCGCTCGTATTACAGCCAAGCAGCACAATCTGTTGGGTCAGATCCTCGAAGGAGAAGTCGTGTTGCATGAGGGCGTAAAAATCAATGTAGACGAAGTGCTCTCCTATTGCCGCAGGCGACTTTCCAGTTTTAAGACGCCGCAATATTTGACCATTGTCCAAGAACTGCCTATGACCAGCTCCGGAAAACTTCGCAGAGACTAGGTATTCTGGATCAGCCTTCGCTCGTATAAGGAAACCACCATGAGCAACAGCAGCATGCCATAGATCACATCTTCGATAGGAATGGAGTATATCCTAAAGGCGAGATTCTGCGCATTGTTGTATTCCACCACAGGAATGGCTGTTAGAAAGCCATTGACCACCATAAAGGGAAGCAGGATAACCCCATAGGACACCAGAAATGAACTGGCGTCAAAGCCACGAAAAAAATTCCTAAATCCGTAAATCAGACCTATATAGAGGGAACAAAAAATAAACGTGTACGCCGTGTAGCTCCTGTCATGATAGATGAGTCCCAGGACGAGTAGAACTACGGCGAGCAATTGCAAAAAAAAATCACCCCGCCTTTTTTGAGCAATTCCAGGAATATACACGCGCAAGCAGCAGTACAGGAATACGCAACAATAAGGAACCAAGAAAAAAAAGAGTACCTCCTCAATCGGCAGATTGGCGAGCTTAATTCCTGTTACGTATTTTGGATTGAACGACCATACCCCTTTCCACGTGAAGAATACGTCCCAGCCAATATAAAAGAGAGCGGGCAAGATCATGGCCGGCAATAGAAAGCGCCACTTTTTATAAAAGGCCACTTTATGATCAAAACTTAGGGCGAAGGGCCCGACAAAGGTCGCGGTCAAAATCAGAAAATATGTAAGGTGCCTATCCAACGTGTTGCTTCTCGTTTACCATTTTATCCTTTTTTACCTTTTCCCGGTATTTTTTAGCTACCCATAAAAAGCCAAAACTCTCTCCGTGGTGTTTATCGAGGTGCTTGTGATGCATTTTGTGCGCCCATCTGACCGATCGGATATAGGTATTGTTGGAGCGTGTAAACCATTTTACTCTTTGATGGATTATCACGTCGTGGACCAGAAAATAGCAAGCGCCGTATAGGCTTAGTCCTGCCCCCACAGCAATGACCCAATATGCTTTGTAGATCACCCCCAGCATGATACATAGCCAGCTGGGAACAGCAAAAATGAGGAAGAATAAGTCGTTGCGTTCAAAAAAACCTGGCCGCTTCTGATGATGGTCCCGGTGCAAGCCCCACAGAAAACCGTGCATAACATACCGGTGCAAGCACCAGGTGAACCCTTCCATGAGAACAAACGTGACCAGGGCTATGGATATGTAATAGATTAGGCCCATGAGTAGTGCTCCTTACTATTCAGTTTTCAAAATACCGCAGTAACAAAAAGAACAGGACCTGGATGATAAGTAATCTAGCGGCGAACCTATTTTGCTTGTCAAATTTACTGAATTGAAAAAGAGTGAGCAACAATAGGCTGAAAATAAACCAACAAACATAATTGTAGATCGGGATCTGACCTCCGTCACGCCAAGTCCAAAAATGCAATTTCGTGGCGACCGGCTCCATGATCCAATCGTAGACCACTGTGAGCAGGGCGCCCATTAATATGGTGGCGATGGCGGCACCCTTTTGGCTGATGCGGGAATTGCGGGGCTGGGCGCTACGGCTAGCCCATTGGACCAGCCTGTGGGCGCAGATTCCGCAGCAATACACCACACTAAACCAGTTTATTCCAAGTATGAGGGGAGTACCCCAAAGCTTAGGCCCCAATAAGGAGCCATAGGAGTAGCAGCCAAAAAATACTCCTGTTCGTACCCCCATGATTTCGATCCCCATCCCAACCAAAAAACAAGTTGCCAGAAAAATGACAAACCTCCGGTTCCGGTCTACCTGCGTCCAGAGTAGTAACAAAAACATCCCCAATAAATTAAGCGGCGTCGCTGGAAGGAATAGCCTTTCGTTTATGGCTAGCAAACCTACCAGACCAACGGCATGCAGCAAGATCGCCAGGATGGTTGCCAAGCGGTATTTCGAGAGCTTCCCTCCGGCCTTTGACTTGGTAAACATACCCGCATAATGGTCTGCCACGAGATTGACATTGAGGTGATGAGTAATTTTGTCCCAGGTTGACCCTTGGATAAGGGCCACTTGAAGGTACGGCGATTGAGTAAAAGAACCTCTCCGCATAACCTGTCACCTGGGTCTATGAGAGAAGCTCACCTGTTACCTTCGTTTTGATTTAGGAGCTTCTTGGCCACGGGGAAGGGTCTAAAATGTTCGAGCGGACAGCGATCAGACCATCCCGCCATGGCTTGCGAATGCAGATGCCCCCATGGCAGTGGACCAGGAGTCGCTCCATCCTAACCGTAATTTAACCTTGCTGAACCTGTCATTAGAACCAGTTTTTGCTTACCTTTCCGGGCCATTTTGAGGCCAATTATACCATTTATGGACAAGCCCAGCAGTTTTAGGTGGAGTTTGGAGAGTGAACCGCATAAAATGCGAACCAAGGAAATCATCCAGGTTCACCCGGAAATTAGAGAACTGATTGGCAAAAATCCGTACACTTTCCTTGTCATCTTGCTGTGCGTCGCAGTGCAAATCACCCTCTCCTGGCTGCTTAAAGATGCCTCCTGGTGGCTGGTCCTGGCCGCGGCCTACCTTATTGGCGCTTTTGCATGCCACACCCTTTTTGTATGCATCCATGAATGCACACATAACCTCCTATTTAAGAACAGGGCTTTAAATACAGTCGCAGCCATCATTGCCAACCTGCCGCTGGTATTTCCAAGCGCTGTTTCCTTTCAGAAATATCATCTCAAGCACCATTCCTTTCAAGGGGTGGAGGAATTGGATGCGGATATGCCATATCGTTGGGAAGCTGCCTTGATCAACAATTCCGCACTGGGCAAGGCCATCTGGCTGCTATTTTATCCCTTGTTCCAAATGGTTCGACCCATCCGCCTCAAGGAGATCGCGTGGTTGGATAAGTGGACAATCATCAATATGATCGTGCAGTTCACGTTTATGGGATTTTTCATTTATTTTCTGGGCGCCAAGTCTTGCGTTTTTATGATCTGCAGTTTTTTCTTTTCCATCGGATTGCATCCCCTGGGAGCTCGATGGATTCAGGAGCATTTTTTGACTCACGGAGACCAAGAAACCAAGAGCTATTATGGTGTGCTTAACACCGTAAACCTGAATGTGGGCTATCATAACGAACATCATGATTTCCCTTCCGTTCCTTGGAATAAACTACCCCGCATCAGGCGTATTGCCAATTCCTACTACGATACCTTGGGATACCATAGATCATATACGGTTCTACTTTTTAAGTTTCTATTTGACCGCAAGATTTCCATCTATTCCCGGATGGCCAGGGCCAACAGGGGAAGATTCTCGAAAAATCAGACGGCTAACGTAGGGGAGAAAATGACAAGCCCGGTGAAAGGACACCAGTCGAGCTGAAGCCGTTTCCCTACACAATAAAGGAAATTATTCCCACCAAACCTTTACATTTGGCAGACCAGTAAAATAGCTTATTAAGCGAAATTGAATCCTCGCATGGACCCTAAAGGGTGAATTCGCTTTTCCTTGCCCGTTGAGAAAATGTGCGAGTTTACCAGCTTCGACTTTGTTATGTATGAAAAATGCGCAGATGCCGAAACGGTTCCATTCCCTTGACGTAGTTCGAGGGATCGCCGCTCTAAGTGTAGTACTTTGGCATTGGCAGCATTTTTTTTACGCCGGCACGATTGGGGAAAAGTTTCTCATCTCAGCACAACCCTACTATGCTGCCTTCTCCCTGTTTTACGAAAAAGGAAATTTTGCCGTCGCTTTGTTTTTCTCCCTTTCAGGCTTCATTTTTTATTGGCTTTATTCCCAGGCAATCCGAGACAGAAAAATCAACGGAAGAGAATTTTTTGTGCTACGTTTTTCGAGGCTTTATCCTTTGCATTTCCTGACCTTGATAATTGTGCTGGTGGAACAAATCATATCCAAATCTTTAACCGGGAGTTTTGCGGTTTACCCCTGCAATGACCTGTATCATTTTGTACTAAACATTTTTTTTCTCTCCAATTGGGGCTTCGAACATGGGTTGTCTTTCAACGCACCCGTGTGGTCCGTATCTATTGAAGTATTCCTGTATATTCTTTTTTTTCTGGTGGCCTTGGCTGGTGGAGCTAGATCCATGGTGATTACCGTATTGATTGTCTTGGGCAGCTTTTTCATCCCTTACCTCCCACGTACCATGACCAATGGCATATTCTGTTTTTTTATGGGAGGTGGGATTTTTCTAATCTATCAAAAGTTGATCAAATTCAATTTGAAGCTGTTATGCTGGGTTACAGGGTTGATAGCCGCGCTTCTGTGGCTAATTACCATCATTACTTTCAAGCACGACCTCGCGGCACATTACGACAAAATTTTGCCAGATGTATTTTATCTGCACAGAACTATGGATCTGACGGTAATTTATTTCTCCTCGGGTATTTTATTTCCTGTGACGATTCTTTTCTTGGCCTTGGTGGAGACTTACAGGGGCACCTTGGGAGCTAGGATAGGATTTATTGGCGACATCTCCTATTCGACCTATTTGTGGCATTTTCCCCTACAACTTTTCTTCATGTTGCTGGTGCCATATTTACCTTTTGGTCAAAGATTTTTTTTCGGCCATAAGTCCTTTGTCTTTTTCTTTGTGGTATTGTTGAGCATTTCTTTTCTGAGCTATCATCAATTTGAGCGCCCGATGCAACGGTATATTCGAAAAAAACTTTCCAAGAGCGCCCAAACCTAGGGGCTGAAATACCCATTGCCAACCCCGTCGGCTAAGCATAATGAAGACTGAAGTGTGTGAAAGAAGCTTCAGTAGCCAGCAGCCATTCCGTCCTTGCGGGCATCCGAAGCGCCATAATAGACCTTGTTTACCGGATCGTACCGAATGCACTGGTAGCCCCCGTAACTACCTGGAATCTCAAAACCCACCTTGTGGCCCATTTCCATAAGTGCACGGATGGTTTCGAATGAGTAGCCTGATTCAAGGTAAATGGTACCCACGCCCTGTTTCTTCACCCCGGTAGGCTGCGAAGAGCCGTCGTGATCAATACGAGGCGCATCGCCTGCTTCCTGGGCGTTCATACCAAAGTCAATCATATTCAACAAGATCTCAACCTGGCCCAGGGGTTGGAAGCCACCGCCCATCACCCCAAAGCTCATGTAGGGTTTTCCGTCCTTGGTCACAAAGGCAGGAATGATGGTATGAAAGGGGCGCTTGTGCGGCGCGTAGGTATTGTTCTTACCAGGTTCCAAGGTAAAAAGAGCCCCCCGGTTTTGCAGCACAAATCCAAGGCCATCGGGCACCAATCCCGATCCAAAGGCTGAAAAATTGCTTTGGATAAGGCTCACCATATTACCCGCCGAATCGGCAACGGTCAGATACACCGTTTCTCCCGTCGAGGGTCCAACGTCTCCTGCGCCAAAATCGGATGAAGCCTGGTGCAAGTTGATCAACTTCCTTCGGTCATCAGCATAGCTCTTAGAGATAAGCCGATCGACTGGAACTTTAGCGAAGTCCATATCAGCGTAATATTTGGCGCGATCTTCATAAGCTAATCGCTTTGCTTCGACAAATAAATGAACATGCTCAGGACTACCAAATTGAATTTTTGAAAAATCGAATCCTTCCAGGATATTTAGCATCTGTAGCACCGCAATACCTTGGCCATTTGGAGGTATTTCAAATACTTGAAAACCTCGATACGTAGTAGAAACCGGTTCGACCCAGGTGCCATGGTGATCAGAGAGGTCTTGATACGACAAAAATCCGCCATTTTTTTTCACGAAGGCTCCCAGGGTTTGCGCCATTTCACCCGCATAGAATCCATCGCGTCCACGTTGCGCGATTTGCTCGAGGCTATGCGCCAATTGCGGGTTCTTGAATAGTTCACCTTTCTCGGGCGCTCTTCCTGCCGGATAATACAATGAAGCGAAATTGGGGTTTTGAGCCAACGAACTATCTACTCGCATAAGGTAATAGGCAAATTCATCGGCTACAGGAAATCCGTACCGTGCGTACCCAATGGCGGGACCAAGAATTTGCGTCATAGGCAATTGGCCAAACTTTTTGTGCATTTCAATCCATCCGTCTACGCAACCAGGAACTGATATTGACAGCGGCCCCCGCGCAGGAATATTTCCGAGGCCTCGGCCCTTAAACTCCTGTAGTGTAAGGCTCTCCGGGGAGTGCCCGGATCCATTAAATCCAAATAATTTACCCGATTTGGCGTCGTATATAATGGCGAAAATGTCACCCCCTATGCCGTTCATTTCCGGTTCAACCACTCCTAGTACGGCATTGGCCGCAATGGCCGCATCCATGGCAGAACCGCCTTGTTTCAAAATCGCAATGGCCGCCATAGTGGCTAAGGGATGGCTTGTGCAAGCCATCCCATGCTGCGCAAGCACTTCGGAACGTGTAGCAAACGGTCTTCCCTGAAGGCGATCCTGAGAGTATACCCGTGTCGAACAAATCCAGAAAAGAATCAGCATGATACTGCAGGCCAGTCGTGATGTTTGATATAATTTGCCGGGCATAAGTCGGTTATTTTTGATTAAAGGTTGGGTCCGCAAGTAGCGGTTAAAGTTATTAAAAATAAGCCCATATGAGTTGGCGAATCTAGGGCTAACCCAGATGGGGCTAATTATCTATTTTGGCGATGGGCGGGTTAGCTAATTTCATTAGATTACCTATCTTTCCGGTGCAATCACACTCAACTTAAAGCCAGCGATTATGGAAGAAATCGAAGTCCCAACTGAACACCTGCATGAAGCTATTCAAGAAAAAGCCGAAGAATCTAAAGAAAGGTGGACCCTGATGGTGGCCCTTTCCACAGCATTTATGGCTGTGCTAGCGGCTATTGCCGGACTACTCAGCGGCCACCATGCAAATGAGGCCGTCATGGAGCAAATCAAAGCTTCTGATCAATGGAGCTTTTACCAGGCTAAAAGCATAAAATCCGAAATTGCCGCGTCCACCGCTAAGATATTGGGCAGTTTCCCTGGAAAGACGGTGCCAGAGGAAAATGTGCAAGCCTTAGCCAAATACGAAAAGGAAAAAGATGAGATCAAGGTTCAGGCCGAAGAATTTGCAAAAAGTTCGGAGCAACATTTTTCGACGCATGTAACGTTGTCCAAGGCCGTAACTATTTTTCAGGTCGCGATCGCCATTTCGGCGATTGCAATTTTAACCAGGCGTAAGATATTGTGGTATGTTGGAATATTACTCACATTGATTGGAGCCCTATATTTGATAATGGGCATTCTTTAGATAGCAGCTTCTACCTTATTCCCATTCTGTAAGAACTGCTTGGTGATTATATCTGCAGAATTTTGCGGCATGAAATTGCAATCACTTAAAGAAACCCGATAACGTAGAAAACGAATGCTCTTCAATTCTCTAAGCTTTGCCTTCTTCCTAACGGTGGTTTACCTTCTATATTGGTTAGTTACAAACAAAAACTTGCGATCTCAGAATATTCTTCTATTACTTTCCAGCTATTTTTTTTACGGCTGCTGGGATTGGAGGTTCCTATTTCTACTTATTTTTTCAACCGGGTTGGACTATTTTACAGGCCTTCGGATATTTGTATCGAATAAGCCAACAAAAAGATTTCTCTGGCTTTGGCTTAGCATATTAGTTAATGTTGGTTTTCTTGGATTCTTCAAATATTATAATTTTTTTATTTCCTCCTTTTCGAAAGCTCTCTATGATCTAGGTTTTCATGTGAATCCTTGGACACTTAATTTAATCCTACCAGTTGGAATTTCATTCTACACCTTTCATGGACTTTCTTATGTGATCGACATTTATAGGCAAAAAATAAAACCTGAGAAGAATTTTATCAACTATTCTTTATTTGTCAGTTTTTTTCCTCTGTTGCTGGCGGGCCCGATTGAGCGTGCGACGCATCTTTTGCCCCAGATTCAAAACAAAAGAGCCTTTAATTGGAAACAATCGACCGAAGGCTTAAGACAAATTTTGTGGGGAATTTTCAAGAAGATTGCCATAGCAGATCATTGCTCGGGATTTGTATCTGCCATATTCGACAACCATAGTCACTTTGCAGGCAGCACGAACTTAGTAGGCGCCATACTATTCACCTTTCAGATATATTGCGACTTTTCAGGATATTCGGATATTGCCATTGGGGTCGCAAAACTTTTTGGTATTGATCTATATACAAATTTCGCTTACCCCTATTTTTCCAGGGATATCGCGGAGTTCTGGAGACGCTGGCATATTTCACTCACCAGCTGGTTCAGAGACTATATATACATACCTCTGGGAGGAAGTAGGGTAAAGTCCATGGTAAAAATCCGTAATATCTTGATCATTTTTCTGATCAGTAGTTTTTGGCATGGGGCAAACTGGACTTTTATTTTTTGGGGACTCTTAAATGCCTTGTTCATTCTGCCATCTATGCTTTCTACTACACACAGAAAGCATCTCAATATAGTGGCAGAAGGGAAACAACTGCCTAACTTAACCGAATTTTTTTCGATGGCTTTGACCTTTTCTTTGACCACTCTAGCCTGGATATTTTTCAGGTCTCCAAGTCTTTCCTATGCTTTCCAGTTTTTCTCCAGATTATTTTCGAGGACCCTATTTTCACCTCCTTCCCTCATTCCTGGGGTTCCTTTTATGATTCTGCTGGTTAGTTTTTTTACTATTGAATGGTTTAGTCGAAAAAAGCCCTATGCCCTTGCGAACCTAGAACTAAAACTACCCAAATGGGGTAGATGGGCAACCTATTATTTTCTTGTGGTAATCATTTTTTTATACGCCAGTACAGAGCAACAATTTATCTACTTTCAATTTTGAAGATGCCATCGTTTTTCAGAAATGCGGTCCTATTTCTGCTCCCCTTGCTTGCAGCTTGTCTAGGGATGGAATTACTTTTGCGTAACATCCCAAACGAATACCAATTTAAGAAACGCTATTTGGATATGCATTCTAAAAGTGTTGAGATATTGTGTTTAGGTAGCTCTCACGCATATTTTGGCATTAATCCGGATTTTATTTCTCCACCGTGCTTCAACGCTGCTCACCCTTCGCAGTCATTGAAATATGATTTTGAGATCGTGAAGAAATACCAGGATAAATGGGAAAGCTTAAAAGTGATTGTCATACCGGTGGATTACTTCTCCTTGTTTTCAGAGTTATAAACGGGGATTGAATCCTGGCGAGTTAAGTATTACACCATTTATTATGGGATGCATACAACTAATCATTTGACGGACTATAGTGAATTCATAAGTGGTAGTTTATTCATGACTAAGGTCAGGCTTTTTCAATATTATGTAAGACATATTAATCCCATAACTTGCTCTACATTGGGATGGGGGACAGTCGATCGTTTTGGAGACAAGCAGAATCTCGAGGTCTCCGCTAGATCGGAAGCAGAAAAACAATTGGCTAAAAATGACGATTTCTTGCCTACCAACATTACCGTGCTGAGATCTTTGGCACAATTTGCATATGAGAAAAATATACGGGTACTTTTCTTTACGTCGCCTGCGTATAAAGCCTATGTTCAACAACTCGACAAAAATCAGTTAAATAAAACCATTAATGAAGCAAAAGCAATTACCAACAAGTATTCGAATACTTATTATTTCAATCTCCTGTCCGATTCTGACTTTGATAGCAACGATTTTTATGACGCGGACCATTTGGATGAGATCGGGGCAAAAAAATTGTCCCTAAAACTAGATAGTCTGATTCGTGAGGTAAGAATGTCGCCAAGAAAGTAGAATGTACTCACTAATTTATACTGGCATAGTGCCTTCTTAGAATACGAGTTCTGGTTAGGTGGCCGAGTCAAGGCGTTTGAGCTTCTCATAAATATACCAGGCAGAATAGATATCCTGCACAGCGATGCCTAGCGATTTGAAAATCGTAATCTCCTGCCCATGTCTTCTTCCGGGTTTGGCGCCCATTAGAACTTCACCCAACTCTCCCAGTATGGAATCGTCGGAAATATTCCCTTCTATCTTGGGAATCAAGAAATCACCTGCTTCATGCAGTAGAGACTCTCGGGAGTCCGTAAATAAGGATGCTTTCAAGACAGCTGCTGTATCTAGTTCCCTGGCCGCTGGGGTGCAGGCACCTACTGCATTAATGTGTGTGCCCGGAGCTATCCATGCTCCTAGAATTACTGGTTCCTTTGCCGCTGTGACAGTGCAAATAATATCCGCACCTTTGACTGCGGCCTCGGCGCTGGACATGCTCTCTACAGGTAATTTATATTTTTGGCAAGTAGACTCCACAAATTTTCTAGTTCTTTGCTCATTTCTACCCCAAACATTAATCTGGCCAATTTTTCTCACGAGTAGTATTGCTTCAATGTGTCGTGCTGCCTGCTCGCCTGTGCCAATGACAGCAAGGACCTTTGAGTCCGGCCTGGCCAAGAGCCGAGTTGCTAAAGCACTAGTCGCAGCTGTTCGAATGGCTGTGATCTCTGAAGCGTCAAAAGACATCAAGAGTTTTCCATTTGTGCCATCAAATAAGAGCACCATGCCCTGATGCGAGGGGAGGCCTTTCTGTTGGTTTCCATGAAAAACACTAATTACTTTGATGCCCATAATGCCCAGACTTACGGCTATACCAGGCATCATACCCAGCAAACCCGAATGATCCGGCAGCCACATCAGGGAACGCAAAGGCTGACTGCTCTTGCCCTGGGCCAACGATCTGAATGCATTCTCCATGACGGTAATGCAATCATTCATGGGCAATGAAGTCGCTACCTGATCTTTATCAATGAATAGGGGATTCATATCCAGTTTAATTTTGGAACTAAGACTTGATCGGCGTTAGTTTTATCGGGAAGCCATAAATCACTCAAGCCGTGAAGTTCAACTGTCTTCCTTAGTCATCCAGGATCGAAGCAAAGGGAAGGCTATACCAAACCAAACTGTGTATGCTTTTGGATCTTTGATGAGCGCGGCGGTGATCTCATCCAGGTTCTTAAAGCAATAATCTCGCACTTCGCCCGGGTCCGGGTCAATCAACCCATCATATGTGCCAACAAAGACGTGATCAAATTCATTCTCTTTCAAGCCGTTTTCAAATGTTGACTCATAACGGAATTCAAACGCTTTTGTAACTGGCACACTGAACCCCAGCTCTTCCTTAAGCCTGCGCTGGGCAGCAGTGGAGGTGTCCTCACCTGGGTTGGGATGACTGCAGCATGCGTTGGTCCAAAGTCCTCCACTATGATATTTTAAATTCGCCCTCTGTTGCAGCAGCATTTCACCTCTAGCATTAAACACAAACACGCTAAATGCACGGTGAAGTAGCCCTTGGCGATGGGCTTCCATTTTTCCCATCGTTCCCATTTGCTCGTCCTTTTCATTCACCAGTATTACTTCTTGTTCCATTTTCGAAACTTGAGTGCAGAAACATGGTCTCGTAGCCAACTTGCCAGGGGATCTTCTATTACCTCCGATCCCTAAACTGGCCTTATAATTTGATTGGTGTCATTAAGATTTCTAAAAAAACCATTCAGCCTGACCGAAGCAAATTTACCAAAAACCCCACTTAAGGCCTATTTCCCAAACTACCTTCACCATTACCTTACTGTTCGTTCAATTTCTTCCGTTACCTACTCATTAAGCTGTTCGATTTGGGATCAAAGCATTTCAACACTTCCCCTGCTACGACTTCACCACTTATCAAGGCCGGAGGGACTCCCGGTCCAGGCACTGTAAGTTGTCCTGTATAAAACAAATTTTTTAGCATTTTACTTCTGCAAGAGGGCTTTCCAATAGCTGTCTGTCCAAGCGTGTTGGCTAGTCCATAAGCATTGCCCTTGTAAGCGTGATAATCATTAATAAAATCAGTCGGCCCAAAAGATTGGTTAAACCGAACTGCAGCAAGGATAGATTGGCCAAGCAGTTTTTCCATTCGAGTCACTATGGTTTCAAAATATTTGCTTCGAATTTCCGGTGAATCACCGTCAAGACCCGCTGCCACGGGGATCAGAAGAAAAAGGTTTTCACATCCCAAGGGAGCAACGGTGTCATCGGTGACTGAGGGCGCACTAACATAAAACAAAGGATCTGTAGGCCACTGGGGAAATGCATACAGTTGCCTGGCGTGCTGATCAAACGGGCTATCAAAAAAGAGCGAATGGTGATGTAAATTATTTAATTTTTTATCTAGCCCCACATAATACAAAATGCAGGATGGCGCCATTTTACGCCTGCTCCAGTAGGTGTCTGGATAAGAGCGATCCGCGCTGGGGAGGAGGGCGCTTTCAATGTATTGGTAATCCGCAGCGCCAATTATTACGTCCGCTGCATACCTGTTGTCACCGGTTATGATCTCCTTTGCACTATACCCATCGGAGGTAATTTGAGTCACCTCTTGATTAAATTCAAATTTTACTCCCTGATCAATTGCCACTTGGTATATGGCGTCAACAACGCTAAAAATTCCACCCTGAGGATACCAGGTGCCGCCCTGTATATCCGCGTAATTCATTAAACTGTAGAGCGCGGGCGTATTTTCGGGCAGTGCGCCCAGAAACAGGGAGGGAAACTCAAGAAGTTTGCAAATAAGGGGATGGTGAAAGTATTTGGCGATATGCCGCTTAATCGAGGTGAACACGTCGAGCTGAAATAACCCCTTTATGATGTCCACATCCAAGAATTCGAGATAGGACTGTCCTGGCTTAAACACCAACTTTTGCATTCCCGTTCGATACTTGAAAGCCGCTCCATGCATAAACTTATCCAAAGCTGACGCCGATCCGGGCTCTAGGTGCTCGAACAATTGCTTAATTCCTTCATAAGAAGCGGGAATATCTGTATATCCATCGGCCTCGTAAATTCTGTAGGAGGGATCCAGCCTCTTCAAGGTATAATAATCGGTGACCTGCTTACCGAACTGGGCGAAGTAACGCTCAAAGACATCGGGCATCCAATACCAACTTGGACCCATGTCAAATGCAAATCCAGCGGCCTTCAACTGGCGAGCCCGCCCGCCGGGTTGGTTGTGCTTTTCCAGTACTGTTACATCCCAGCCAGCCCTTGCCATAAATGATGCTGCTGACATGCCCGCGAAGCCACTTCCAATAACAAACAGTTTCTTAGGCAAAATGAAGGGTTAATAACGCTGTATCTGCGCTTTGAGCAGTTTACGGGCGAAATGAATTCGGCTCTTTATGGTACCCAGCGGCTCCACAAGCATATCCGCGATTTCATGGTACTTGAACCCGTCAAAGTATAGCAAAAACGGGTTTCTGAAGATTTCTGGAAGGTTGTTTATGGCTCCCTGGATGTCTTTAACGCGCAAATTACTTTCGGTGAGATCTGCAACCGCAAGGCGGCTGCTATTTAGCAAAAAATCATTGGGCGTATTGTCAAATATCGTTTTTTGCTTTGATTTTCTACGGTAGTTATTGATAAAAATATTACGCATGATGGTATACAACCATGCCTTGATGTTTGTGCCCACATTGTACTTATCCCGATTGGCTAGTGCTCGATAAAGGGTTTCCTGAAAAAGATCTTTGGCTGCTTCATTGTCCCGGGTAAGGGTAATCGCAAACGGCTTCAGAAATTCTGCATTATTGACCAAGAGCTGATTGAACTCCAGACTTGACATAGAATAATGTTTAACTATCTCTAACGTAAAATTAAACAATTCTGAGTGAGGAAGGAAAACTTTTCGATTTCTTTAACATCTTAATGCTTGACTCCCGCCCAGCGCTCGCTAATAGATACGAAAAGAATCGGAGAAGGGTTTACAAGCAACCAACAAAATCCATAACCTCAGCCAAGGATTTCTTGAAATGGAAGCCGGATGGGATTTTCCGAATTTGGTTCTCAGCCAGGCGGCCTGAGATAGTTAACGTTATGCCGGGTATTTGCTGGTGAATTTGTTGAAGGAACTTTTCCAAATTGAAATTCCCTGCAATACACGTGAGGTGGGTATAGAGTTGGTCCGGCCGCTTAATTGCGCATAGATATTCGATATCTTTAACAGGCACGTCAGCGCCCAAGTAAAGCACTTTAACCCCTCTGTTTTTCAGCAAATAATACATATAAAGTAATCCCAACTCATGATGCTCCCCCTCCGGCAGGAATAAGATTATCGTTTGGTCACTGGTTAGATGCGTCACGGCACTTTCAATTCCAACGATCAATTTCTGTCGTATAATATTGGTTACCAAGTGCTCCTGCGTTGGATTGATGTGATTGGTCAACCACAATATGCCGATCCGGTCAAGGAATGGAAATATAATTTGGGTAATCGCTTTATCAATTCCTTTAGCCATGATATAATTGTCCAAGACTATCTCAAAGCGATCCATATCCAGGTCTATCATGAACTGAATGAGTTCATTAACCATCCTCTCCTGGTGGGCCTGCGCTTGGGAGAGCTGGGTAACCTTCTCTTTCACTTCAAGCTCATCCATTTTATCGATGCGGGATATTTTGTAGCCATATTTGAGAAGCAACGAAATATTTAACAGGCTCTTGAGCTCCTGATTGTTGTAGTACCGGATATTTGTTTGGGTACGCATAGGTTTCAAAAATGAATACCGCTGCTCCCAAACGCGAATTGTATGCGCTTTTATCCCCGAAAGATTCTCCAGGTCCTTAATGGTAAATGCATTCATAAAACATGGCAATAGACTACTAATTGACTACAAACAGGTTATTTATTTTGTTCAACCATTGTCTGACACAAATTAAACATTATTTTTTGTCCCCCGAAACAGGTGAAGGGCTAGCCGATATGCTCGATGGAGCAGAAGAATGCAGATTGGTAAAGTCTAGGATTCAGGCGATTGCCGTGGAAATAGGGAGAAATGCCAAAGGGAAGGAGAAAGGAAGAAGCTGTTGCCTTAAATTAATCTATAAAGTCCTATAAATTAGGATTTTGCAACATTCCAGAATCCAATAATCTCTTGATGGAACCCATAATGGAATGGGACGATTTGATGATGAGTAGATGCCGAATGTTATGTAAATCAGTACCTACCAAGTCGACATATTTCTTTTTGATGAGGTATTCGGATAGCTCCAGTTGCTTCTTGCCGTAAAAGCCGCATAAGGACAGGAGATTGAGCTGGAACAGGCAACCCTGTTCCTTTATTTCGTCATACCAATTTTTGTTTTTGCTGAAATAAAGGTAGCGTTCCGGATGGGCTACTACGGGCAAATAGCCTTTAATCTGCAATTTAAACAGCATCTCTTTGAGCTCAACGGGTTGGCGAATAAAGGAGAATTCAACTAATACCAAGTTGTCTTTTAGCGTCAGCAGGGGCTCCTCGGATTGCAACAATTCGTCAAAATGCTCATCTAGAAAGTATTCTGCCGCCGCGTGGAATTCCACGGGTATTTTTTCCTGGTCAAGTCTAGTCTGAACTGCTTTACATCCAGCTCGGATGATTGCATTGGTATTTTTATACATTTCCCACATAACGTGGGGAGTAGTTATGAGTTTCTGATAGCCGAGTTCATGCATGCCTCGGATCATTTGCAGAGCCATTTCCATGTCCGCAGCCCCGTCGTCGATACCGGGGATTAGATGAGAGTGCATATCACAGCGAACCTCGCTCATGTCGGTCAACTGATCAGATTTGGACTTATTTCGAAATATGGAAAACATGAAGCAACAAGTATTAAGTAATGTGAATGGATGCGGCAGCCCCAGCTGTTTTCTTAAAATCGTTATAAATTTTACCAATTCCTTCTTCCAGGCTCGTTTTAGCTTGCCATCCCATAGAAGAAAGACGGCTGATGTCCAATAATTTCTGTGGAGTTCCGTCGGGCTTGCTCAGATCATGCTGTATCCCTCCAGTAAAACCGGTAATCTTCTTAACCAGAATGGCTAAGTCAATGATTCTAATATCTATGCCCGTTCCGACATTGATGAACCCTGGATCCTGATAATGCTGCATAAGGAAAAAACAAGCGTCTGCTAAATCGTCTGAGTACAAGAACTCCCGACGAGGAGTGCCTGTACCCCAAATAGTTACATGGGGATCTCCGGCTACTTTGGCCTCATGAAATTTACGTACCAGGGCCGGCAATACATGAGAATTATGCAGATCATAATTATCATTGATGCCGTAAAGATTAGTTGGCATTACGGAAATAAAATTACACCCATATTGTGACCGGTAGGCATCGCACATTTTAATTCCAGCAATTTTAGCGATAGCGTAAGGCTCGTTAGTGGGCTCCAGTTCACCGGTCAATAAATAAGACTCTTTCAGGGGTTGGGGTGCGAGCTTTGGATAAATACAGGAGGATCCGAGAAACATCATTTTTCTGACCTTGCTCTTCCAACAGGCATGAATAACGTTGTTTTGGATTTGAATGTTGTCGTAGATAAATTCGGCTCGAAAGGTATTATTGGCAACGATACCGCCCACTTTAGCCGCGGCAAGAAATACATAATGGGGGCGTTCCAATTCAAAAAAATCATTAACCGCCTGCTGGTCCCTCAAATCAAGCTCACTAGATGTTCTAGACACGAGGTTTTCAAACCCTTCATGTCGTAACTTCCTGGTAATGGCAGATCCTACCATGCCGCGATGCCCGGCCACAAATATTTTATCCTGTTTATTCATTGTTCCAAGCGGGAATTATTCCGAAATAGCTTTATTTCCTTGTACTCTTAAAATTAAAGATTTATTCCCCTCCTGCCAACCGGATCTTCGATAGATGCCCAGAATTATCGGGCGATAAACCATTACTCGTATTGATTCTTAATATTAAACCCGGATTCTTTCAACACTTTCTCCTTCTTAAATAATTCAAGATCTGCCTGAACCATCTCCTTTACAAGCATTGGAAGATCATATTTGGGCTTCCACCCTAATTGCCGTGTTGCCTTGCTCGCATCTCCAATCAACAAATCAACTTCGGTTGGCCTATAATACTTAGGATCAACCACTACCACTTTCTTTCCCATTTCCACCTTGTAGCGCGAATCTCGGCTAGCCGTTACCTTAGCAGTTTCGTTTTTTCCTTGCCCACTAAATTCCAGCTCCACCCCAATTTCAGCAAAAGCCAACTGCACAAAATCCCGGACGCTTGTGGTAACTCCGGTGGCTATCACATAATCTTCGGCTTTGGATTGTTGCTGGATGAGCCACATGGCCTCCACATAATCTTTTGCATGTCCCCAGTCTCGTTTGGCATCTAGATTTCCAAGAAAGACTTTGTCCTGAAGACCAAGGGCAATCTTGGCGACGGCACGAGTGATCTTTCTTGTCACAAATGTCTCCCCTCGCAATGGAGATTCATGATTAAACAAAATGCCGTTGGTGGCAAACATGTTATAGGCCTCCCTGTAATTGACAATAATCCAATATGCATATAATTTTGCTACAGCATAAGGCGAACGAGGATAAAATGGCGTTTTTTCATTTTGGGGAACCGATTGTACCAAACCATATAGTTCAGATGTCGATGCTTGGTAAACCTTAGTTTTATTGGTAAGTCCAAGTAATCTAACTGCTTCCAGGATGCGGAGAGCTCCGACACCGTCCGCATTGGCTGTATATTCAGGCGTCTCAAAACTTACCTGAACATGACTCATCGCGCCTAAATTATATATTTCATCGGGTTGGGTTTCCTGGATGATCCGTATCAGGTTGGTCGAGTCGGTAAGATCCCCATAATGCAATTTGAAATGCACATGAGATTCGTGTGGATCCTGGTACAGGTGGTCAACCCGTTCTGTATTAAACAAGGAGGAACGTCTCTTGATTCCGTGGACTATATATCCCTTATCTAGCAATAACTCACTCAAATAGGCACCATCCTGACCTGTAACTCCCGTAATCAGCGCAACTCGTGGCATAGTTATCTGGTTAAAAATTGAGGTATCTTCCTAATGGGCTTCATATACAAAGTGAAAAAATATGGACGCAATTCATTAATCTTCCAGGCCATTCTATCTTCCTTGTTCGCCTTAATGCGGTTGCCTATAGAAACATTACTGATACCCCCTGCACGCATCCTAACTAATACTTCAGGTATGTAGCGAGCAGATATATGATTTTTCAGTAATAGCCGCAGCATCAGCTCATAATCGGCAGCAGACCGTAGGCGGGTATTAAAACCTCCCAGCTTCGTATATACTTCTTTACGAACAAAAAAAGTTGGATGTGGAGGCATCCATCCCCAATAAAATGATTTGGCCGAATACCTACCCGATCTCCAGGTCCGCAACACTTTCCTTGGGTCATGTAAATCTACATATTGAAGATCTCCATAACAAGCTTGAATCTGGTCATCTTCAAAGGCCTTTGCCACTTTAGAGAGCACGTATTGGTCTAAATATACGTCATCTGAGTTAAGTATCCCTATCACTTCGCCAGAAGCCACCGAAATACCCTTGTTCATAGCATCATAAACGCCTTTATCCAGTTCAGAGATTACTTTGGCAACGTGAGGAAATTTTCGCACAATTTCTAGTGTACTGTCCTGCGAGCGTCCATCCACCACTATATGTTCAACGTTTGGATAAACTTGCTGTTTTACACACTCTAGAGTATCTCTAACAGTGGCCGCACTATTGAACGTTGTTGTAACAATGGAGATCACCATAATACCTAGATTTTACCCAATCACTCTCTCCTTGATAAACAGTGCTGGATTCCCCTGATAAATCTTATACGCGCTTAGGTTCTGGGTGGCCACTGAATTAGCAGTCAAGACAGCATGCGTCTCACAAACTACCCCGGGGCAAACCACGGATCTTGCTCCAATCCAAACGCCGTCTTCCAGCACGATCATACTTACAAAAAGGTCAAAACCAGCTTTCGTGTAGTCATGATTACCGGTCATTAGAGTTGCCCCTTGAGATATGCATACGCTATTGCCTATTCTCACTTCAGCTAAATTGTCAATCCACACATTCTCCCCTATCCAGCTATAGTCCCCAACGTGCAATTTCCAAGGATATTTAATGTTGATCGACTGTTTCAATTTTACTCCCTTTCCTATCCTGGCGCCGAAAAGCGTTAATAGGTATTTCTTCAATCCAGAACTGGCATTAAGTGGATTAATGAAAAATAGCACGTTTACCACATACCAAAGCCGTTGCTTGATCCAAGATGCTCCAATCTCACGCCTAAACCAGTCGTTGGAATAGGTATCGTTTTTGACTCGTTGTTTCATGCGAATAATTGACTGTATTTTTGGTGCATATCTACTGAATCAACCTTGCTCTTTGCAAATTCAAAAGCGGCTTTACTCCAATCGTCGAATTGGTGCTGATTCCAAGCCGCTGCCGTTCTGATTGCTTCCCGGAATCTAGCAGGATCGCTCAGGGCAATATCCCACCCAGCCTTCGTCACCTGAAGGTTTCTCCAGGGAGTCTGATCGCTAATTAATACGGGCCTTCCCGCAGAAAGCGCTTCAAAAATAGCGTATCCGTAATTTTCGCCCAAGGTTGGAAGCACAAAAAGATGATAACCATCAATAGTTTCGAAAAGTTTCTCACGACGTAAAGGTCCCATAAACCGAATCTTGACGCGAGAATCCATCCCTCGGACAGCTCTTTCACATTTTACATAATACGATTTACTCTCCAAATTTCCATAAATATCAAAATCGATTCGAAATTCCCCACCCAATTCTCTCAATCTATCCATACAAAAGAGAAGGTTTTTCTTTGGATGAATCCGGGAAATAAATACTAACTTCAGTTCACCAGGTGTCTTTTCACAATGCTGCCGAGTTATAGGAAGTATCCCCGGAATATCTCTCACAACGAAGACTTTGGCCCCGGTATTAAAATGGTACCTAATATCTAGTTTTTCTTGGTCGTCTGTCGCGTGAAAGACTATCTTAGTATGCCAGCCTATCAATTTAAAAAGTACAATAAATATATTTTTCTTAAGCGTCTTTCGTCGCATTGCTCCAGGGTGCAACATACCTCTGGGTGCAAGTATAATTTTCCCAGAATACTTTTGCCTTAGCAATAATCTTAAAGGAAGTAATGTGAACGATACCGAATACATGCTATTAAAATATACATGGGTTGGCTTTACCTCCGCAAAAAGTCTGCGAATATCGGCTTGCCAATTGGACTTAGGCCGGGCATACCAAATCTTAACATGAGGTTCAACTTCAAGCCATTGGTTTGTTTTAATATTTCGATAGGGCCCCGTATCACCTAAGTCTCGGTCCGAGCAAAACACATAAAAGACGTATTGGTCTTTCAAAAGGTCAACTAAATTTCGGCAGGCCTGAATTGGGCCGCCAGCTTTGTATCCGGGTGAATACCAGTCGGTAAAAAGCAGAATTCGCTTGTCCATTTGGTGGCTAAATAAATCTGTGGTATTAGACTCTTGAATGGGATTATCCACCTAATTGATGCACTCGGAAACTGCACGTAATTAGATTCTCAAACCTACCTCCTAGCAATAGACCAATTTAGAAATTGCCTGTAGAAATGTAGTGATTAAAAAAGTAGGGCTCCAGGCACTTGTGATTCCCAAATAGAGTCCACCTCCCCATACTTGTGCTTAGCGTCGAATAGCTTACAGACGGAATGATAAAATGAAGGTATCTAATGGAGGACGTTGCTTATGCAGTGGTCGTATAAGTCAATATATTCCTTAGCAATTACTTCTGGTTCATAGCTTCGCGCATTGTCTAGACCTAAGGCAATTATACCGTTTCTATATTGCTCATTATCAATGACCTTTAAAATGCCCGATCGTATCGAAGCGACGTCCAGGGGATTCACTAAACAAGCGCCGCCCCCGGCTACTTCGTTCATTGGCGCAATATTACTAGTGATAACCGCGCGGCCAGCCATCTGTGCTTCAATAATCGGAAGTCCAAACCCTTCATATAAGGAAGGAAAGACCACCATGTCACAAGCTGCATATCGTTCTGCCATATTTTCGTTAGACAACTGTTGAAAATGCTTAAATTGTATCTTATTGGTCTTCAGTAGATACTTGAGCTTATCAGAAACCAGACCAATTATTTCCAATTCGCACGGAATTCCATTTAATGCTTGGACGACTCGCTCCAAATTCTTATTCGGGGTTGTACCAACGAAAAGCAAGACCGGCATATCCTTATTGAAGCGCCTCTGCGAAAATCGAATCTCCTTACCAACAGGATCGGGAATCACCACGATTTTGTTTGGAGTACACCCCGTATACTTAATAATTTCATTTTTCGACTTAGTAGAAATAGTGGTGATAAATTGACATCGATGGATCGGCATTTTCAGAAACAGCCACTTAAAAATAGCTCGTTTAAGCCCATGAGATTTTTCCATAAAAATTGTATCGTGAATCGTGAGAATCGTTCTTGCAGTAGGCAACAATAAAACCACGTAGTGAACATCTCCTGTCACATGAAAAACGCTTGTTTTGTCCTTTTTTATGGATAATATATTTCTTGCCGCATTAAGCAAGGAGGAAGTGTAATGAGGCAAAACCTCTTCCCGAATATCGAATTTTTCCCTTAGGTAAGGCTCGATTGACGAAAACACATTCTCAATACTAAAGAAATAAGGGTTCCTTTTTCTGAAAATTAGTCGAATTTCCGCCTTTTGCGAGTGTTGATTTCTGACTCCTATACTGTTGTGCGACATGAATTATCAAGGATTCAGTTCAAGTTGGAAGTCCAGTACGATGTAAAAGCCTTCGCCGCGCGACTCGATCTTGCTTTGCTGCTCCAAACCAAGATGGAAGAATCTTATAGAGGGCCCACAAAAAGAAAGCACCTTTTAATAAAGAATTTAATATTTGTAACGTATCAGTTTCCATGGAAGAAGTCACTTGATAGAAAAGTAAGGGTATCCAAAGAATGATCAGCGGTAATTTTCTGGCAACGATGAACACTAATTTGTATGCCCAACGTATAAATAGCCCCAAGAAAAACATGTATACGATGCCGCCCCAAACGCCAAAACTGCCATAAGCCTCCCCCAGTGGACTCACATTGGTTGACCAACCATATATGTCAATGCCAGTAAAATATTTCATACTTTCCTTTCCACCTGCCTCAGGCTTGTCAGGCCAAAGAAACCGAGGCACTAATGAAGAACTCGCAATATATAGCAGACGGCTACCGTGATCAAAATCTTGAACTGCCGGAATTCGTTTCATTACACGGCTTATATTGTATCCTTGGTTGGCGCGCATGTAAATAGGGAAAAAACCCTTTTCGTCAAATATTTGGTCCCAATTCCTAAATTTATCCACCACGATATTGCCGAATAATTCATATTTATTTCCTGAATAGTCTTGGTCTTTCCAAGTGACTTCTCGATAACTTCCTTTGACACCTTGAATGATAAAAAGAATTAGGCACCCCACCGTAAATGCGATAAACTTTTTCCACAGTGCATATTTTTTTCCAAGAAACAAGTAGGAGAGGATAGTAATCCCCATGTATACTATAAGTGTAAATACGCCAGTTTGAATCGTCCCCACTATCACAAATAGCGCAAACATGCTAAGCAGTAATTTTTTGTATTTAAAAGATGGAGCGTAATACACATAAAGGTTGCCGGCAAAAGACGAGAAAAAGAAAAGAGCCGCCACAAAACTAAGTCCAGCAGGTAAGTACTCTGTCAAATACAACATTAAGATTCCGACAAGCACGATTATAATTCCTTTTTTGCCAAAGACCAACAGTTGATTCTTAACCTCCCGCATTAAAGAATTTAAGCCTTCCCCTTCATCCTCGATGCCAGATTTACTCATTATTGGAAAGCACATGGCTACTGAAAATAACGCCACAGCAGGTAAAGTGTACCCGAAGTAAACATCCTCTGGAACCAGCATATAACGCACAAACGCTCTTGCTAGCGGGTCATTGTAATTATACACCCGATAGCCCAGCTCGGGCATTACTAAGCAAATTAATATAGTGTGCAGCACAATCAATTCACGAAGCACCAAACCCTTCCCTAACTTATCTAAGATTGCTATAGTAGTCACAACAAGCATCGACATAGATAGGAATTCATACCAATCAGTAACCAGCGAGAGCAAGAAGACCGCCGCCAAGAAAAAGGTAAAAAAATTTCTTTTTATTAGATCCATCAGGTTATAATTGTGTCTCCTCCTTTGACTTCCCCACTAATACACTTTTCGCAGAGATGGAAGAAAGTAGCTTTTCAATATTCTCTGTGATCGCTTCGTAGCTATATAGTTTTACTCGGTTAAACGCTTCGATACCCATTCTTTTTAATAAGCTCTTTTGTTCCGAAACCTCTTGTAAAAGATTGTGAATCGCCATTTCGCCCTCGGGTCCTGATTCATATGTCCAGCCCGTTACCCCCGGTTTCACCAGATCAGGTACACAACCAACTTTAGAGGAAGCAATTACTGGCCTCTTGCAAGCAAATGCTTCATTAACAGCCAGGCCCCAGGTCTCTGTGATCGAGGGCAGTATAAAAATATCCCCCACTCGGTAGACCTCAGGCATCTTCTTCTGATTTTGAAAATCTAAAAAAATGAACCTCTCATCACCAATTGTTTTTGATTTCATGGCATCCCGCAAAACCCCATTGCCCACTACAACAAATTTAATACTATTTGAATGTGGCTCACCTGCTATCCGAATCAATGATAAGGGGTTTTTTATTGCTTCTAGCTTGGCTGCAAATAAGACAACTAGATCGTCAGGGTGGATGCCAAGGGAAGTTCTCCACATTTTGGCTTTTTCTTCTAGGACAATTTCATCTGAAGAAAAGCGCGCATTATCCACCGCGTGGGGTGCAAAAACTAACTGAGATAAGTGAACTCCATGCCTAAGGTAATATTGTTTATTCCTCTCCCCTACGTATAGAGCGTAGTCAATATGTCGGTATACCCACTTGAGGAATATTCTTCTGGCGATCCTTCTAATCCCTGGCCGTTCGTTCAATAACGTAGAATCACCGCGAAACAAGACGGGTACTTTCCCTTTAAAATATCGTAAACAGGCCAAGTGGCTTTTATAATTCCAGCCAATTACCAAAATCGCATCAGGTTTCCAGTTTTCCATCCTGTCAATTAAGTTCGGGTTAATAATTCCCTGGAAATGGTGTGCACCGGGGTCCTTAGCTAGGTTCGCCACAAATTCATGATCATACCCGTCTAATAGTGGGATATCCCACTCAACAGTTTTGCCAAATCCGGAGTCAAATTTTGGCCCTGCTTCGGTCTGAGACCAAGTATAAAACACTTTAAGATTTATTTCGTCCCTCGCTGCTATCATCTTGAACAGCGGAGCATAATATTGAATTGGATGCGTTGTAACAATTGCAAGTTTTGCCATGACTATTCTATTGCATCTATTTTCATTATCCCCCGTTCGCTATTACGTAATCCGTGTAAAGCGGATCGATCTCTCCTGTCTGAATTGATAAATTTCTCGAAGCATTTCTATTTGATATCTCTTCCAATTTAGTATGATGCAAGGTCTGATCCATCCAGGTCACTTGAAGGCGGGCAATCAAATTTCCTGATTGAGAATGGAATATTTACGCGAGGATTTAAGTCTTTGATCGATTAAACAAAAATCTCTAACATAGATCGTATTCCCGTTCGAGTTATAAGTAATCAATTTAGCCAAGGTCCGATCAAAGGCATTATAGGAATAAATCCCAAAGCCATAAGACAAAAGATGATTGTGAATTTGGTCTTCAGTAACTCCATAGCGACGGCAGCTTCCATTAAGTTCCACAATCAAGCACTTCAATTCACCTGATTTAAGGATCGAATCCGCCCCACGCAAGGCAGCGAGTTCAAAACCTTCTACGTCGATCTTCATCAACAACGGTTTTTGGCCGCTGAAGAGTTCATCCAAGCAATATACATCAACTGTAATGCTTGGTTCTTCCGGATCGGTCTTGGTGACAACATGATTTAATGAATCATTGCTCTTAGTAAATAGCAGTTGGCTTCGCTGTTCGCCGACTCCACAATTGTGGGCAGTGACCTTTGATTCGATATCATTGACAGCAATATTGTGCTTTAATCGTAACCAGGTTGCGGGAATTGGTTCCACACAAACCGTGTTCGATCTCGCATTTGCGGAAGCAAGAACGGTGTATGAACCAATATTAGCGCCTATGTCCGCAAACAAGTCATTTTCTCGAAGAACATGCAGAGTGAAAGCCATATCGTCAAACTCATGCAACCCGGTATAGACATTTCCCGTTGCTCCCGCCATCCCCTTTTGGATAAGCAACTTGCTACTTTCGACAAAAGGATAGACAACAGGATACTTAACCCATCGCATCACCATCTGGCATTTTAAGAATCGCATTAGCGCAGACACCTTATGCCTTCGAGTTAGCGGGTGTGTAAATAAAAAACGAAGTATATCAATTAATGGCTTCATTTCAGAGAGTAGTTTTGTACCAATCGATGGTCAGCCTCAGCCCCTTTTGTATCCCTACCTTCGGGACCCAACCCAGACGTTGATGAATCCTTTCAATATCGATCATCCGTCTGCGAATATTATCAATATCTCTTTCGGGTACATTCACTACTTCGCAGTCGGGAACATATTCAGCGATCAGATCCACTAGCCTGTTGACAGAAGTTTCAATGCCGGTTCCAACGTTAAACAAATCACCGTATGCCATTGGGTGAACAGCCGAAAGTATCGTCGCATCAATTGCATCTGTTATGAATGTATAATCCCTCGTCTGCTCTCCATCGCCAAAAATACTTAGTGGTTGTTTGGTCAAACTATTATGAATGAATTTACCGAGTACTCCGCAATAGGGATTTCTCGGTGATTGTCCATATCCATAAACATTAGAATATCTCACGACAGAAACTGGAATGCTATAGTTGCGATTATAGATTAATGTATATTGTTCCCCGAGAAGCTTCGTTGCTGCATAATTACTCAAAACTCGGGTGGCGTCGGTTTCGCTTACCGGCATGCGCGAAGAGCTCCCGTAAACAGAGCAGGAAGAAGTATACACTAGTCTTTCCAGAGAAGGATGATCAACATTTCGGAGCCTTTCGAGGATTTGCATAGTGCTTTGTGCGTTTACTTGCAGGTCCCTAAGGGGATCAGATCCCGATGCGGCAATTTGTATGCAAGCCAAATGGAAAATATAATTCACGTCTTGGAGGAGCGGCAAAAAGTTCGACTCGTCCAAAACACTTATTTTTTGAAAATTCACTTTATGGCGCACATTGGCTATGGTAGATTCATTACTATTGGTCCCATCGTCAACTACTATCACCTGACAATTGTATTCATTGACCAGCTCTTTGACCAAATTATGACCCACAAAACCTAACCCACCGGTTACTAATACCTTTTTGCCTCTGATCTTGTCGTAATGTTTATTATTCATAAATGATTTTTTCAAAAACGTCAGTAAAAGTTTTCGTCATTGCCATTGCTGTATATTGACTTAGCACAGGATGATGGATGCTAAAAGGTGCAAAATAATTCCTGTTTTGGATAGCTTTTAGTAGGCCATCAAACAATTCTTTCAAAGCGTTTGGGTCGTCCAGGGCCTCCGGGGAAAAAAGTACTTTGTTGGGATAATCCAATTCGTTCAAAAATGAAGCCGGGAAGGAGTCGGCGTGCACAAATGCAAAAAAAGGTTTGCCCGATGCGACCAATCCCATCATTTTAGAAGCGGCATAGTAGGGAGTTGTGTCTCCGATCAATAACTGAAGATCACAGCTTTTTCCCAACTCCAGAGCTTCTTTATATCCGACCCGTTCTGGATGCTCTTCGACTAGGTGCCCCACATCGTTTGCTTTGATAAGATGAGTCAAGACGGGCTTCACCATTTTTTTTCCTGCATAGGATGTCCCGGTAAAGAATACCTTAATAGGTTCAACCTCGTTCACGCTTTTTAGAACTTTTAAGAGTGCATTGATTACGGGCAACATGCTATCTGACACAGCCCCAATATACCTGATCTGTACCTGCGTGTGGGCTTTCGGCTTCTGCTTGACCGCTTGGAAATCTGAGATTTCCACGCCATAGGGGACTGCGACCAAAGGCTTGGATGTAATCCTAGGATATTTGGCCCTCAAGTCATTGAGAATTCCCTCAGATACTGCGAATATCGCACTACTGCCTTTTAACACATACCCTTCGAGTCTACGGGCTATCCATTGGCTTATTCGGGCCTTCAGATTTGCGCCTTGAATAGTATATACCCACGGGTCAATAAAATCGACCACGTAGGGTACGCGGGTAATTCTCTTCATCATTGGCGCCATCACCATAATATACCAAGGTGGAACTGGGTACAGGATCAAGTCGGGTTTCTTTTTTTTTGCCAGCCGAAAAATAGACCAGCTGAGCCCAAAAAATACTCGAATTCCCAGGTCGCCAATTCCAAATTTCCGAGCATTCTTCTGGTGCCAGGCGGGTACAACCAAACTCTCAAATTGATCCCCTGCTATAGTTACCATCCATGGATCCGGAGTATCTTCTCGAAAGCGAGAGTCCACAGTGAATATAACTGGATCCCAACCGAATGAGCGTAAATGCCTGACAAGTAGACGCACTCTTTGTGATGGCGGCAACGCCGAAGGAGGAAAGTAGGGTGCAGCTATAAAAACAGTCGGCATTAAGTATAAAGATATCTGATTTTTTGAGCCAATTCCTCCTGCGTCAGGCCATTCTCCGCAATGAGCCTCGTTTGTTCCTTCCAATAAATGATCGCATCCATGTCACCAGCCTTTTCAACAAGCAGAGCCGCCATTGCGGAAGGCTCGTCTGAAACCAAAAGCGCTCCTTGGTGCCACTTATATCCGCGCAACCCAGCTGTTGTCGTCAATATAGGCACGCCCCAACTGATCGCACGAGCCAACTTAGTCGAGGCTCCTGTGGCATACCACCATACAGGATTGAGTAAGAACGCCCAAGTGGATACCTCTTCTTCCAACCGCACATCGGACAATTCCCCCAAATATTCGACAAATGGGAATTGTTTCTCAATATTTTGTCCTACCTGTATAGGCGCGCCAACCAAACGAATGTCTACATTGTGCTTATATTTAGCAAGGACTTGGAGCAAAATTAGAATGCCCTGCAAATTTGGTGGGTGGTCCAATCGACCAACAAAACCAACTCGCCCGAGCATAGGCTTATACTCTAAGAAATCCTTATATAACCTTCTAGGTAAAAACGATACTTTTTTCGCACCCAACCAATTTTCAATCTGCATTTCCGTTTCACTCATGGCCACAACGCCGTCAAGCCAATTCACCCGATACATAGATTCGGTTGCCATCAAGGAGCTCAATCGCATTTTTCGAATCATCTTTTTGATAATAGAGTCGCCTTCCATGGGTTTTGAGATCTGGTGCAGCAAATCACCCGAATGATTACCATGAGACAGTAATATAGTGGTCACTTTCGTACCAAAATATTCTTTAATTGGTCGAGCAAAGCGAACCGCAGAAGCCATATTTATGAAGACCAAATCAATGCTTTGCTCCGATATGTACTTTATCAATGCTGGAGAATCTTTTTGTGTATCATACATGGAATAATTTTCCAAACCAAGTTTGATTTGTAATCGCTGTATTAAACTCTTAGTAAACGGAACATAATAATCCTCAAGGCTAACCTCATCTATATTCGCAATAATATGGCGAAACTCTTGGGAGCACAACTGGACTCCCCCAGTTATGCGCGAATTTAATTGATCCTTCTCGGTCAAGAAGATAGCACGCTTCTTATTCATGCAGAAAATTCAATTTCATATCAATAAACTTTAGGATACGCTCACTAACGTGTTCATCCCACAAAGGAATCGGTTGATAGGGACGTTTTTCCAAATTCTCCTTATGCTGTGCAATTTTTTTAACGAAATCCAGGTCATTTATGTCCATCATCTTGTTTGTACCTATCGATACCGTCACTGGTCTTTCTGTGTTCCTTCTAAAAGTCATGCAGGGAATATTTAGAAAGCTAGTTTCTTCTTGAATTCCGCCTGAGTCGGTAATAACCACGGATGCATAAGAAATAATTTTTAAAAAGTGGAAATATCCCAGCGGCTCGGTAAGCAAGATTTGCTTTTTCTTGCTTATTTTATCCAGAACGCCATATTGCACCATTTTAGCTTTGGTTCTAGGATGCATTGGAAAGATTACTTGGCTTTCTTCCGAAATTCTTTCCACTATACGAGCGACCAAACTTAGAGGGGTTTCAAAATCCACATTTTCAGGTCGGTGAAAGGTGATGACCACAGGCTTTTCGCTGATGACATGATCAAATTCTGGGGGCAGCTTAATCCTTTCCCATTTATTTCGAGTTCGAATGAGGGACTCTATCATTATGTTCCCGACCAATTCGTATGACTCCTTGCTAAATCCTTCTTTTTGTAGGTTTTCGATTCCACTAGGCTCAGAAACCATCAAAAAGTCGGAGACATGGTCAGTTATCACCCTATTGATCTCTTCGGGCATAGATCGGTCAAAACTTCGCAGGCCAGATTCCACATGCATGACCTTGACCTGAGATTGCGCCGCAGCAATCGCCCCAGCAGCAGTTGCATTTACATCCCCAAAAACGACCACTAGATCAAGCCCCTTGCTTCGAATAACCTCATTAATACCCAGCAGGGTCTTTCCAATGGTATCAACCACACCTTCCCCTTGGATATTAAGTTGAAAATCAGGAGCAGGTAATTCCAGATTTTCCCAGAAAACATCCGACATATTGAAATCAAAATGCTGGCCCGTATGACAAATAAGGACTTCATATCCATCGCGGAGTTTTAACTGATGATACAAGGGCGCTAGCTTAATGAAATTAGGCCTGGTCCCGGCAATCAAAAGTATTTTTTTTTTCATATTCAAAAAGCTTACTTGATTCTACTTGTACTCCAAGCCATATTAAGTTTGAACTACTTTTCGAATTATATCAGCAAGTACAACTGTAACACGCTCCCTGGACAGTGCATTGACAAAATCGCTATTGGGCTGAAGCACTTTCTCCCCTCTTAAGAGTGCACTTATTTGCTCAGCGCTCTCCTGCTCCATGTCAGGATCGCATATGAGTGCCATACCCGTATTTTCTAAAAGTGACTTCTGCGCTCCATCACACACAAAAGCAAGTATTGGCTTCTGAGCCTGAATGTACTCAAACGTTTTTCCTGCGACACTATAGTCCTTACCTCCTATTCTCTTAGCGGATGTGATAAGTAACAAATCGCAACTCCTTTGGAAAACAATAGCCTCGTCATGGGTCATTTCACCAAGAAATTCAATTTGTCCAATTAATCCCAAATCGCTAACCATTGCAGTAAGCCAGCTTGGCGTCTTACCAACAAATTTCACCTTTATACGCATCGACAGGGAGGGGTCGATCGATTTTAAGTGTTGCAAAACTTTAAAGAAAAAGAATGGCGATCGGTAAAGCCAATCCTGCTTTTGAGGAATATATTGAAGGATACGATGTCCCCGTTTTTTCCACCAAGGTGCAAGCATCTGTTTCCTTGCTTCCGGGGAATAGTAGAAACTGCCGACATATCCAATAGTAAACCCCCTTTGCGCAATGTTCAGAGGCGTCCATTCCGATAGTCGCCCTTCATACCCATTCGGTACATAATGAAATTTCGAGTGGGAAACATGGGGATGTAAACGTTCGAAGTCATTTAATGTTTCTAGAGATGTACAAAGTATAGCATCAGCCTCTTTCAAATATTTTCTTTCAACAAAAAGATTAGCCCAATAATGCAAGCGAGTTCCAAATGGAATGGTTCTCCATTGTGACCAAGCATCCCTAAAGTCTATAATAAGCGGAAGTCTGTATGTTCTTTTCACTTGCAAAGCCAAAGGTAAAATACTGAAAGGAGGAGCGGTGGCTAAGACGGCCGCCGGTCTATACATTTCCATAATATCTGGGAGTCGTTCTAGAAAATTATCTTTCCAAAACCTAGTTTCATTACCATAAAGCGAAAAAAAAATGGAAGCAAACTCTTGAACTCTGTTTTCTTTTGATGGCAATTTCGACTTAATAGCAATTAAATCTGCATCTTTTCTCACTTCCAAGCCCAATAATTTATCCAACCCATATTCATTGAATACGTTTGGATAACATGCCTCATCCAATGTTACCACAACTGGGTTTATTCCAAATTTAGGTAACCACTTTACAAACGACAGTGCACGGTGAACACCTCCCCGATTCAATGGCGGGAATTCAAAAGCAAGAAACAAAATATTGATCATGCGTAAGAAACCTTTCGGAAGTCTGTCTCTATTTGCCCAATCTTAGAGAGTAGACTGAATAACTTACTAATCATCCGAAACTCAAAATCATTCAAAAGCTTTGGATGCGAAATAAAATGAAAATAATTTTCGCTTTTAATTAACTTTTTGAACTTTCCCAAGCGATATGGATTAAGTCCTTCGAAAGATGCAATGTAGCGTGAAGTATTTTCTTTTTCGTTTATATCCCCGTCAATTTTGTGATTCGTTGTTACGGTACTACCTCTGAAATTTCCAGTGAATCGCAGCCGTCTAAGCAGCCCAGATACTTTGAAATCTATCCAACGCTCCCGCGAATTCAATGGCAGAACCGAAATGGTCCATTCTGTAAACATTCCATTTTGATCAGGAGAACAAACCTCATCACTAAAGCGATAGATCGGCTGATTTGCCGGTGCTTCAGTGAAATCATAATAATGTGTATCTGAGCGCTGATATTTGCCCGGAATTACACTGAATTCATGCCTGATACCATAAAGTTGAAAATAAGGTTTAAAATACTCAAAAGGTTGTATGGACCATCCTCCTGCACGATAACCATCCAACTCAGCATGGTTTTCATTTGTGCTCAAAACCGATCTGAGGATGTTGAAGGATCCTTCAAATAACTTCTGTTGCTGACCTTGACTCAAAGAGGAGAACTTGTAATAGCGTATATTTTGTAAAGACCATTCATTTTTACTAGGGTGAAATTCAGCGTCGATCCAGTGAGGGTGAATATGCGGGTAGATATAATGGCCCTGTTTAGAAATTCGGGCTAGCTGTTCCAATATGCCGGTCAGGTCCTCCATAGCATTCGAGTAGTCCTTGCTCACTTCTGTCAGACGCATTAAATATACGGTATCCACAAAAAAAATCCCCCTAAACCCGAATCGGTTGAGAAGTTGCAGTAATCGATTGGTGGGGTCAAGTATGCAGTCCTTAGGCTGGCCACTTGAGCGACCTAGAAACAATTCATAATCAAATGTAAATAGCACAAGCTTCTTCATGTAACAGTCAATAACATCTCAAAATCTCGAGCTTAAAAAAATCGATAGTATGTCGACAATCCCGCTAAAACGAACATTGTACCCCATCGATCATTGGCGCAACTTAATGAATTTGAAATAAGTGCATATGATGAAGAATTTTCGGCTGTTCTTCATGCTTCAACTCCCAATGCTTCATCATAACGGTCCCACTTTCGAGGAGTTTTTACACATGTTTGATGCGGTTGCGCATTTATAACGATTTCGGGGTCAATGCAATACATCTTGCTCGAACCGATTAAAGATTTGGATTAGGCTTTTCCAAGTAAAGTGGCTCCGAACGAAGGCCCTGCCTTTCAATCCTATGTCGCTTCGAAGTTGCGGCGATTCAATAACTCTGGTTAAAATCTCAATAGCACTGTCGACCGCACCTGGGTTATCAAAGTCTAGCAGAAACCCCGTGCACCCATCGACAACCGCTTCACTAACTCCCCCGTGGTTTCCTCCTACAACTACTTTACCAAAAAGGGATGCTTCGATAAAGCTGATGCCAAATCCCTCAAAATCTGATTTATGGGCACTATTGGTAGGCAAAATGTAAATATCTGAGTCTTGAAGCAATCTATATTTCTCCTGATCAGTTACTGAACCAAGCAAGAATATATAGTCTCTTGCGCCAAGATCGGAAATCAATTTTTCAAGCGCTTTCTCCTCAGCACCCACCCCGCCAATAAAGTACTTTACCTTGTATTTTTTTGCCAATTTGTGCACAATTCGAATTGCAATGTCGATACCCTTTCTTTCCACTAGCCTGGAAATAGTAACAAAAACCACATTATCACTATTTCTTTCGAACACTCTACCTACATAATTCTTTGCGAGATTGCGTTCAATCAATTCGATATCGATACCTGGATAAAGAATAACATAACGTTTCGATTCAAAATGGTAAATCTCCCTGCAAAGTGTGGCGGTTGCATGCGAATTGAATATTATAAAATCAGCACCTCGAAGATTTCCAATAAAATGAAAATAACCATTGGACCTCGCATTCAAAAGGTCCATACCATGAAATATGATGCTATACTTAATGCCAAGAAAGCGAGCACAATAAATGATGATATCAAATGGCTTCGTATAATATTCAGTAAAAATAATTCGCGCGCCGTATTGTTTCCTCATCAGTTTTCGTAACCCAGTTAGGCCACGATAGTATACCTGGATAAAATAACCAAGCGTGCGCATCTTCCTGGTTATATACCACTTATCCAGCCCACTGGCACTTCGAATCAGCTTAATTTTGAACTGGCTTACCTTATATTCTCGCAGATTGGGGTCTGCGAGCGGTGATACTACTTCCAGCAGCTTGTCTTGCTCCATAAGATGCTGAGCAAAATTGTCCGTGTAATCCGCCACACCTCCCCGGAAAGCCAAACTATGCGTATGAAAGAGTATGTATCTAAACTTAGTTTCGGCTGCCGTATTCATAACTGTGAGAGCAATGTAGGACCTTTCCCTTTGTTTCTAGTACTGTTCTTTCTCTTAGCAATGTATGCAAGTACCCAGTGAAATTATCCATTCAACTTTTGCTTCGGATAAGGCTTATTCAACAAACCAATCCACTCCGGATCCATCACCAAAACTCGCGCGCTTCGTCTTTTGGCGAGCGCTTGTGGAAACTGTTTAAAGGAAAGTTTCCAAGCGTTGAACATTATTTTATCCTTAACCAAACTCCGTATTATCCTGTAGGGTAGTAGTATGTAGAACCAGAAAAGAAAGCCTGGAAAACGTGTGTTCTTTAAGGTACATAATATCTTATTTTTATTAATCGTCTGCTCAAGCTTATCCTTCTTGAATTGATCCGTGATAGTCCCCCCTTCCCGGTGGTAAAGTATGGCGGCCGGATAATATATACTGCTCCAGCCTTGCTGCCAGGCACGAATTCCCAGATCCGTGTCTTCGCAATAGGCGGGGCGAAACAAGGGATCAAAACCATCAAGAGCATTAAAATATTCAGTACGAAATACTGCTGCCCCGCCGCCCGGATATAAAGTATATTTAATTTCCGTTTCAGATGGATCGAGGTATGCATTATACATCCATCCTTTAGTATACCGCGCAGCTCGCACCGCAGAGGCGGTATATTTCCCTTCGAAGTCCATGATTCTGCAGGTAACGGCGAACAGCGACTTATCTTTTTCGATGCAGGGCAACAACAGATTCAAAACGTTCTCATCCAACTTCATATCGTCATTAAGCATGAGAAGGTAATCAGTCGATAAAGCTTTGACAAATCGGTTAAGCGAAAACAGGTAATCGTTATCAGGTGAGAATTCGTACCTAAAATTTGGATACTGGCTCAAAACAAATTCTTTTGTCAATTCATCAGACCCATTATCTACTATCAGTACATCGATGCTCTCTTCGCCTCGAAAATTCTCTATTGCCTGTTTGATTGTAGGTAATAACAGTTCAAGATGATGCTTTCCCTTGTAGGTTAAAACAAGGATTGTGCAAGAATTTCCGCTGGATTGCAATTATTTAAATTACATTATTTAAATGCTCACGAAGTCCTTCAATTCAGAATATCTACTGACAATTCTCATCTCTGGAAATGGTAAAATAAAGACAAATGAATACTCACCTAATTTATCCATTATCATTTTTGCATAATTCCACGCAAAAATAAAAATATACTTAGGCCTTGGATCATCTTTCAACAGAAAATCACGACTAACAATAGGAATATGCACTCCTGCAATATATCGGTCGCATCGTTCTGGGGATTCGTCAACGATATAATTAATCAAATCGGTAGATAATCCGCATAAATTACACAACATATTTGCCCTTCCAGAAGCGCCGTAGCCAACGATCATGGAACCATTGCTCCTCAGTTCAATCAGTTTTGCCTTTATATTTGCTACATGTTCACGAACTCTATTGGCAAATTCCGCATAATACTTCTGTTCTGTCAAGCCAGCCTCTTTTTCCTCTTCAAGTTTTTCAGCTACTTTACTTGGAATAGGCTCAGCGGCATTTTTTACAAATACCCGGATGGACCCAGAATGGACAGGGATTTCATCAAAATCCACAATAGTCATTCCATATTGTTCAAATAGTTTCCGAAGAGCTTGTAGTGAATAATAATAGATATGTTCATGATAAATATTATCATACTGCATTTGGTCAATAAGCTTTCTTACATAGTGCACTTCAATAACAAAAAATGCCTTTTCCCTCAGTATGCTTTTCACGCCTTGCACGATGGAGTGGATATCGTCTATATGGGCGA
Source organism: uncultured Chitinophagaceae bacterium (assembly GCA_963742225.1). GTDB lineage: Bacteria > Bacteroidota > Bacteroidia > Chitinophagales > Chitinophagaceae > Puia. The sequence continues at coordinate 752,313 of CAVULD010000001.1, forward strand.
AGCAGTTATTACTGACAACCAGATCAACGCTTTGAAAGTCAATGTATTTCAATACATTTCCCTGGTTAAAGAAATCGTTTATCACTTCACATCCTTTATCACGGGCGACCTTAGAAATATTTACAGACGGTTCAAAACCAACACAACGGACTCCTAAATCCATGAATGGCTTTTGCAATACGCCATCGTTAGAACCTATCTCCACGACGCTTGAATGGCTATCCAGATTAAATCTTTTTTTCAAAAGACTTGCAACTTCAGTAAAATGTCCAGCCAAGCCAATTGATGACATATACCGATAATCTCTAAAGAGCCTGTTAGCATTAACTACGGAATCCGTTTGTACCAAATAGCAATTAGGACAAAATTGCAGGGATAACTCATATTTCCGATCATTTTGCAGTTCTTGTTTAGAAGGAAAATCCCCTGCAAGGGGGACATCACCAAAGCTGATTATGTTGTACAGTTCCTTGTTCTTACATATCGCACAACATTCTCTTACGCGATATTCCATATTATCCATTGAAAGTCTTGTTTCTGATGCATAAATAAAGATCCATTAATTGGACTTCCAGCTTTTCGGAAACCAAATCAGGAATGAGCCTTCTATCGACGGCACTTGGTCCTAATGATGGCTCTATGTTAAGCTTCAATTTAAAAGTCTCATTGATCAACCGGAGAACCTCATATTTAGAGTAATGCTCATTAGTTCCTAGTTGCAATAAAGTAAATTCGAAATTACTTTCATTAATCAAGAAATCCTCAATCCTTCTGCACCATTCCAGCGTGGTAATGCCATTCCACAAATGGTTTGTATATCCCTGAATTGTGGTACCAGGACTGTTACTCAGCGCCCATGCAAACAGCCCTTTAGTAGGATGAATTTGATTAGGGCCTATAATACTTACCCTTGGAACTAATGTATTTGTGCGATTTTTCAGGCCGGCCTCGCAAAGCCGCTTAGACCAGCCGTAATCGTCCTCTGCGTCCGCTATATCTGAAATTCCGTAAGGCTCCCCCTTATTGCCCCTAAATACTCCGTCCGTACTTGGTTGAACGAGGACAACATCCTTGGGCAAACTTTCGCGCAAAGTTAATGGTAGCAAAACATTGGCAACGTAAACATTCTTGCGCTCAGAAGAATCATTGTTTATATCAGCTGCACAATTTATAACTATAGCGTTGTTTAGTGAACGCAAAAAGTCTAAGTATTCATGCCTTGACTCATCTGTTAATTTTTCATCATAACAAATCAACGAATTAGTCTTAGCTCCAAAATACAATTTAACCATTTGCCCAAGCATACCTCGGGATCCGATGATTACTAATTGCCTTTTCAAATAATTTTTAGCCATTGTTCGATTCAACGAAGGGCAGAGGTACGCGTTACTAGTCGGCTACTGTACAAAACAACTAAATCCTTCTCAACCAAATCTGTGCTCCAGTAAATAGTGGATAGTCAGCCATGAGAGAGAGTATACGGTCCTTATACTTATTGTCGAGATAATTTGAGAACAAGACTACTTCAAATTGCGAATTATACATCAAGAAAGAACGAAGAAAATAGTTTTCATTCCAGCCAAACCCCTTGGTTGTAGCGAAATGATCAGGAAGATATTCGAAGTTGTTAAATATATCATGAAAATGTATATACACACCCTTATTAAGACAAGGCAATACTTCAAAAAAAAGATAGAGTAAGTCACTTCCAGTCTTGGCCACATGAGAGGAATCGATGAAGAGTATATCGTTATTCTGAAGACTGCTAAATACATTTAGATCGACCGTTTGAATACCTTCTATCCGAAGCGTAACATTCTTCTTGTCTTCTTCAGTAAGTAGTGTGAAAAGTCGATCCGGATATGGCTCAATAAACTCCAATTTAATAGCTCCCCCAAAATACTTCTCATTTACATCCATCATAAGGGCTGAGCTGAAGCCCGATCCTGCTTCTATAATCCGAGTTGGCTTCAAGTGGCGTATCATGGCTTCCAGTATCAACGCGTCGCTAAAACCATATATACCATTCTGGTTAAAAAAACGATGCGAAGGTTCTTTGTCTTTATTGCGAAAGACACTTGATGCCATTAATGGACGAAGGGATTCGAACAGAGCTAGCTGTAATTTGTCGTTAAGGTTTATTCCATTTATCGCTGATTGAGTCTTTAGCAACTTTTTGCTAACAGTTAAGCCCGTTGCGTTATCAGGTATAGCACTATAATAATGCCCAGGTTCCCAGAAAGTCGAGTATTTCAAGTATTTCTTACCTATCGGAGTTTTAAGCCATATTTTCTTTAGTAATGCTTTCATGCTTGAGCGGATTCAGTAATATGCCAAGTCTGTCTTCAGTAAGTGGAGAATCAGCTGATTTAATGCAAATAAGCAGTTATAAAACCCTTGACATTAGCTGTAATATACCTCTTCACCCATTTTATCCAATAGGAGTGAAATTGCATCATATGAAGTTAGCTGTTGAGTATTGGCAGAGGTATACTCATATCCACTTGGGTAAGTATGATTGACATCGTATGGTCGAAATTCTGGCTGCACTTCAAAAAACTCCGCATTTTCTACACTTCTTCGGATTTCATACTCATTGACTAAGACTTCATCAATCTTTTCGCCCGGTCGCACCCCTACAATTTGCACCTCCGATGTTTTACCAGATGCGTATTTCCTAACCATAGTCGTCGCTAAATCAGTCACTAAGCAAGCCGGTGATTTTTTAACAAACACCTCGCCTCCATGGGCATTTTTCATTGCATGCAATACCAGTTCTACAGATTCGTCAAGTGTCATCATGAAGCGGGTCATTTTCGGGTCGGTTATAGTCAAAGGCTTTCCTTCTTTAATTAGTTGCTTAAAAAAAGGAATTACCGATCCCCTAGAACCCATCACATTACCGTACCGAACGCAGCAAAAAATAGTATCTACTGGCAATTGATTCTGTGAACAAACAATTTTCTCCATCATGCTTTTCGATAGACCCATAGCGTTAATAGGCTTTACAGCTTTATCTGTTGATAAAGCGACAACTTTTTGGACATTATTATATATAGCTGCCTCACACACATTGTTTGAACCGATGATATTAGTTTTTACCGCTTCATAAGGATAGCTTTCGCAAGCCGGTACATGCTTAAGTGCAGCTGCATGAAAAATAAAGTCAACTCCTTTGCAAGCCTGAAACAACCGATCCTTGTCACGAACATCACCAATTACATATTGGTAATCGGGGTGATGCTTTTGCATTTCATACTGCTTCTTTTCGTCTCGGCTGTAGATAATGATCTTCTTGGGGGACATTCCTTTTAGATAATTCGCCACTTTATTTCCAAAAGACCCAGTCCCTCCAGTTACTAAGACGGTTTGATTCTTTAAATTCATAATGTGTAATTCTGATAAAACTAAATCTGATCCGGCTTACCTCTTGCGAAAAACACCCATTTGGATGTTGTCGATAAAAAAGCTTTCAAAGGAAACCTGTTTGGATTTGAAAATTTCCGGGTATTTCAAGATAATACCGGAAGAATAAAAATCAAAACCAGATCGGTACGAATCCAACAGGTAACCAAAAGGTAATTGTTGCTTCAGGAATTTATAAGAGTCCGCATCGTTACCATTGGTCCAAGGCAAATATCCTGCATATTCATCCCCTCGCAATTTTTTTCCGTATTTATGTATAAGAGATTCCGGGAATAGTAGATGCAAATATGGATATTTGAGCACGGAATAGTGGTGATACCCCCATGGACTGTAATATAATGGGCCAAATTCAAGGCAGAAATACCCGCCCGGTTTCATAATTCGCAAACACTCATTAAACACTAGTTGGGGATTAGGTATGTGTTCAAGGGCACTCCAGCTTACGACCAGATCATAACTCTTATCTCCAATGATTTTCATGTTGTCCGCGCTGGAAAGTATTATTTCCACTCCCGCGTGCTTAACTGCAGGATAAAGGTTATCCACTATATCTAGCGCAACCGCTTTTCTAATGCCCTCTTCTTTAAATCTTTTCAAAACAAAGCCTGCTCCAGGTCCAATTTCGAGAACACTTTCTGGTCGCTGATGAACTTTTTTCCAAATCTCCTTGACCCGGCTAATAGCTTGGGCTTCCATGCCTTCGATACTATAGTCCTGAGCCGGTCCAACTGGTATTTTTCCGTATGCAGAAACGATCCTGTCGAATTCCTCGTCCGGCAAAAAATTGCGATATGGTACAGCCTTTTGAAAAGCTTGTAGCGCTGTCACATAGCGTTGCCAATAGTACTTATTTAGAATATTTCGCTTAACCTTATCTAGCATGAGTCTTTGGGGTCAAAGGAGATAATTTTGCCACATTAGCATAATAATTCAATTGATCTTCCATCATTTATTTGAGTATTTTCCTCAAGGGAGAGAGTGCCTTACTCAAAAGTATCTTGCACAGAATCAGATACATATACTTTATCATACCATAATTCCGAATAAACTTCATTAGGTAGTCTTTAGCATGTTCTTTTGGCACCTGATCGTATAACAACTGTACAAACCACCAATAAGCCGCTTCATTTCGGATCTGCCTGTCAAAATGCGGGTATTTTACCGCAGCTAAAGCGTAGTTAATACTTACTTCTTCTGCATGATCGGGCCAACTTCTTTGGCGGTTACTCAAACTCGCTCCATGAACCCTGTATACACCTAGCACTTCCGGCAAACAATGCCATTTGGCCTCGGGGGCAGCAGCATGCATCCCTAGAACAAAAATAAATTCATGATAACTGGGAATGCGGTCGTCGTTAGTACCTTTCTTTATATATGATGCCCTTCCGAACCAAGAGCCCGACGGCATTTTCCTCTGCCTAGTCTTAAAGAACCAGTTAGCAATAAAAAGCGCATCCTTGGCATTTCTTCCCGGTAAATACTTATCCAACCATCGGTAAATTACCGTATTTGCCGAATTGTCAAACACATCGACATTATGGAAGCAAAGGGAAAAATCTTTATTTAATTCCAGGAATTCAACTTGCTTTTCGATTTTATGTGAATACATAACATCATCGCCAGCAATCATACAAATGTAAGGGCCACGGCATAACTCCAAGGCCAGGTTTAAGTTATTGGAAATACCCTTATTGACTGGAGACAGAATGCAAGAAATATTCTCATGTGAAGAAGCATACGATTTTATAATCTCAGCAGAATTATCTGTAGATCCATCATCGGCTATGATTATTTCGACCGATGTGTATGTCTGATTGAGAATACTCTCAATACACTCATGTAGGAATGCTTCATTTTGATAGCAAATTACAGCTATACTTACGAGGGGTTGTTTATCTACCACTAAAAAAAATCCTAATTGATTTAGATATCCTTTCCACTTCCTCCTTTGTAAGTCCTGGCCAAATTGGCAGACTTAGACAGGTATTTGCAATTTCTTCAGCCAAAGGAAAATCCCCCTTCTTAAATCCTAAATGTCGATATGCTTCTTGCATGTGAGGTGGAACTGGATAATGAATAAAAGTACCTATTCCCTTTTCTGCTAAATACACCTGCAACTCGTCCCTTAGATAGGTTCGTATGACGTATTGGTGATAAACGTGAGTCGCCCCCTTCGCAACCATTGGCAGTTTAATGTCCCCAACTCCACGCAACAATTCATTGTACTGATCGGCAATTACATTCCGATCAGCATTCCACTTTCTAAGGAATTTTAATTTAATTGATAAAAAAGCAGCCTGGCATTCATCCAATCGCATGTTGTATCCAACAACCTCATTGTAATATTTTCTCTGCGACCCATAATTTCGAAGCACTTTAACCTTATCGGCAAGAGCTGAATCATCCGTTGTAATGGCTCCGGCATCCCCAAATGCTCCGAGGTTTTTGCTTGGATAAAAGCTGGTAGCGTTTATAGATCCAAAACTGCCTGTCATTTTACCATTATACGTAGCTCCTTGTGCCTGAGCATTGTCCTCAACAATCCACAAACCAGCACTGCCTGCAATTTTTTGCACCTCCGCCATTTCGCAAGCCTGGCCATATAGATGTACAGGTAATATCACTTTCGTTCGAGAATTGATTACCTCTTCTATTATTGCAGGATTAATGTTATATGTATTTACATCAGGCTCAACAAGAACTGGTCTAGCTCCAACGTAAGAAACAGCAAGTAGAGTGGCAATATATGTATTGGAGGGTACAATTACTTCATCACCAGGCCCGATCCCCAAAACTTTTAGAGCTATATGTAGTGCATCGAGACCATTGCTGACACCAGCGGCATGAGCTACACCAGTAAAATCCGCGTATTCCCTTTCAAATTGACTAACTTTTTCACCCAAAACGTACCAACCACTATCAAAAAAATTTCCAAACGCCTCAAAGATTCCAGGTTTAATTTCAGCATTCATAATCGCAAACGAAAAAAAAGGGATCTTCATAATAATTTAAGAATTATAAAGATCTCTGCCGAATTCTCCTTAAACCGTTCACTCAATTTGAAGTACGCATCCAAAATATCATTGTCTAAAACTTTTTCCATTTGGCTATTCGAAAGAAATTTTATGAATATGCCACCCCTCTCACTCACTCTGAATCCCCCCAATTCCGCGTCCTTGACAAGTCGGTCCATATCGTATACGCGAAAGTGGCCAAGCGCTCTATCACGATCATTTAGGTCATATTCACTTTGCAAAAGTCCCATCTGCACCGCAGCCAACCGATGGAATGACTTAGCATTCGGAACTGCCAAGATAAACACGGAAGCCTCATGCATCCATCCTCTGATACGTCGCAATAAACCGACTGGGTCAGAAATATGCTCAAGGACATGGCTCATTACTATGGTGTCAAATTTTTTGTTCGGCTTAAAGTCTTCAAATAATGAATGGACTTTAACAAGTTTGGAGTTACCTTCTATTTGATTTAGTAGTTGCAACGAACCCTCGACCGCAGTTACTTCGCTAAAATCCTTCAATAAATATTTTGTCATGTACCCTGTGGCCGGGCCTAGCTCCAGGCATGAATGTCCATAAAAAAACGGTTTGAACTGCAAATAGCCATAATACGCTAATCGCAAATCAAAGCTCATCAATTGCGTATTATAGAAATCAGAGAAATCGTCGGGATGAGGAATCACTTTCTGTAGACTAAATTTCGATTATTTATAACGGTAGTACTTTCTTCAACATTTTTAGTAAGTATGCATCCAGATGAAATAACAGCATTGTCCCCTATTTTAACGTATGGCTCCACAAATATACCTGTGCCAAACTTGACCCGATTACCTACAGTAACAGTACCTGAAAGCATTACGCCAGGTCCAAATGTGCAATGATCTCCAACCTCATTATTATGCTCAATACTTGACATTGACGTAATAAAATTATTGTTACCAATTCGAGTACATGAGCCTATATGGCAATGTGGCAAAATAATGTTGCCGTCACCAATTTCGACATTTAGCCCTAGATAAACAGATTCATGAATTAAATTTGCAAATGGCAATCTTCTGTCTTTTAATCCTTCATAGACCTTGGCTCTAAACGGGATCGAAGATGGAATTGCTACAATGACTTGATCAAAGTAAGAATCTTCATAATATTTTGCAATGGATTCAAAATCAATTCTATCCAAGATTGGTACGCCAAGTAATTTTTTCTGAATTTTATAGGGAGTATCATCAAATATGCAAGCAGGCACATATTCTCCTATGCTTAACATCAAATCAATAGTCTGAATAGCACTTGCTCCGGCCCCAATAATAGCTATTCGTTTCAATTTCTTTGAAGTAAAGGAACTATACTTCGCTGCAAGCTCAACTCCTTCTAATTCTACGAAATTCCCATCAAGATGTTTCAATATATCCCGCTCGCTAATAATTTCCTTGTCCCCCATCAAATTAACAAGCTCGTCTATAGGAACGTTGTATTTAAGAATTAATTCTTGGGCCTTCTTAGTGATAATGGCGTTTCCTACTGTTAGGTTTTCGGATGGTTCTGCCAAAACTCTAATTAGTGGCCTCTCGATAAATTCGATATCATTTAAGACACCAAAAACTTCTCCCACACCAATTATATCACCGGCCTTAAGATCAGAATAAAAATATCCAGCATGTTCCGCGAATAGCTCAATAATTGCCTTGCTTGATTCGATCTCACCAATCAACTCACCAGACTTAACAAAATCATTATAGTTCTTTGCAATAGAAACTATCTTGTATTCATTATCAGAAACATTTTCCTTCGGAATAATAACTTTATTCATTTTCCTTGTAATAATTTATCAGAATTACATCAAGAATCGACTTTTCAGAAGGTAACAAAGATAATTCAGCTTTATAACTTGAAGGAATAATTGTGTTGTTACCTATTGTTCGATATTGAAATAAGAACCTACAATCTTGTACAAGAGCTGAAACCAATGTGCCCGAAAAAGATGCTATATTTGACCCTTCTTCAACAACCAAGAGTTTCTTGGTTTTTTTCAGCGATTTGATTATCGGGGCAATATTCAGATTGTTTATCAAAGATGGCACAATAATTTCGCAGAAAATATCGTGGTCGAACAGCAGCTTGTAGACCGCTCTTTCAACCACATCCAGCATACCTCCGTAGCACACAATGGTGAAGTCTCTTATCGATGTTTTAGGAGATATTTTAATCGTAGGAAATTTATCGTTGCTTATTTCATATCGAAGAATCTCAAAAGGGCTAGAAGCAGTTTTTGTATATAGGATCTTATTTTCTATTACCAAGGTTGGCGTAGATACTTCGTTTAGATTATTATAGATAATTTTCGGGTCAAGGTATTTATTTAAAGCAATAACGTTCAAATACGGAATACCCATAAAATGCTTCTCTAACGATTGCGAGTGAGTTGGTCCGTATCCCCTATAACCCCCCATTGGTGTTCTTATCACAAGCGGCATTTGAATGTTGCCTTGGGTCATGCCATAGAACTTTGACGCTTGTTGCAATATTTGGTCAAAGATCAAGGTTACAAAATCGCCGAACATGATTTCTGCAAAAGCCCGATTACCGCAAATGGCAAGGCCGATAGACACACCTGTAATTGCAGCTTCGCTTATAGGCGTATTAAGTACTCGCCCCGGAAACAAATCACTTAAATCCCTAGTTACCTTAAATGCCCCGCCGTATTCATGTTCTGTAAACTCATTTGAACCCTCTATGTCCTCCCCCAGCAGAAATGTGTTCCCCTTTGCCAATTGCTCCTTAAGAGCAGCATAAATCCTTTCATTATATTTTTCTTTTGTAAAACAATTAGCCTCTATTTGGGAGAATGACAAATCCTCATTCAAGAATTGCGGTAGATTCTCAATATGATCCAAATCTTCATCGACAACTGCCGCCTCAACAATTTCATTTAGTTCCTTTGTTAATCGATTAAAAAGCGCTTGCCCTTTTTCGCCGTTCTCTGTGACAAATCGATTTATCGGGTCTCTCAACCTGAAAGATTCTATTTCCTTTACCTTTCTATTATCGTCCCCTTTTGAATGAGCATTAAGGCGGTAGCAATCAATTTCAAGCAAAGTCGGTTTTCCGCTTCTTGATTTAAAAACTGATTCCTTAACTGATCGATCAAGATTTTCTAAATCCCAAATATTTGCCCGGCCATAGCTTATACCAAATCCCTCAATACGCTCTTTCATATTCCCCGAAAATGTCTGCTTCTGGGAGGTCGATTGTGCATAACCATTATTTTCCAAAACATATAAAATTGGCAAATTCCACTTTCCTGAAATGTTAAATGCTTCATACAAAACTCCTTCGCCAAGGGTACCATCACCGATATATACTATGCTAATATTTTCCATATTAGCGCATTTAAAGTGCAAAGCTACGCCTGCCGCAATAGGCGCGAGGCCTCCCTGGATTCCGTTAGATAGGTAATTTTTATCATATAAATGCTGACTTCCCCCGATTCCATGACAAGAGCCATTCTTTTTGCCCATAAGTTCAAGGATCAATTCTTTGGTCTTGTTCGTTCTAGCTATATAGTGACCGTGCCCTCTATGATTGGAAAAAACATAATCACTTGCTCTTAAATATTTAGATACGAAAATACCAGTTAGTTCCTGACCAACACAAGTATGCACGGTACCATTCAACAAACCTGCCCGAAACAATTCTAAAAGTTTTGTCTCGACCAGCCTGATCTTAAGACCCAAAGTAAGTTCTTCTTCGAAGCTAGATTTTGCCATCAATTAGTTTCAAATATTGATCATAATCTCTAACATAGTCCATTTCAGAATATTTCTCAGAAGCTAGTACCAGGCAAATAGAACCTGATGAAAAATTTATTTCACTGGCCCATATTAGTGCAGGTATATGTAGACCAAAATATGGTCTATTTAGTAACACTTGACGAGTAGTCATACCGTCGTTGAGTAGGACTTCAAAAGCGCCACTAGCAGCAATCAAGAATTGATGGCAAGTAAGATGTGCATGTGCCCCTCTTGATTCTCCACCAGGCACATCATATAGATAGAAAATCCTGGCGATATTAAACGGAATTTCTTTGCAGTTGTGCACTGGAGTAATATTCCCAGCACGATTCTTGACTTGGGGCAACCCAATAATTGAGCAGTCGAAAACACTTTTCCTACCCATTGGATAATATTAACCTCCTAAAGTCATTAAAATCGCGAATATACTCTTCTTCGTCATATTCTTTGTCTGCAACAACGAGCGCAACGGAATTTGTTGAAAAATTATCCATGTGTCTCCAATACATCCTAGGTACCAACAATCCATAATACGAGCGATTTAGATGGTACCTCATCTCTTCTATCCCGTCATTTAGTACTACATCAAAGCTTCCACTAAGTGCAACAATAAATTCAAATAGTGTTTTGTAAGCATGTCCTCCTCTCAACTCCCCCCCAGGCACATCATAGATCCAATAAACTCGCTGAATTTGAAAAGGAATTTCGGCATCCCCTTCAATTACTGAAATATTACCCCTGGGATCAAGCACCTTTTTTAAATTCACTATTTCAGGCTTTAACTGCATGGCTAAACTACTCTAAAAGCGATTTTTCAAACACATACTCAACAAAGAGTATTTTATGAGCCTAGATTCAGAATTCATCTTTTAGAACCACTTGATTTACCCAAATCGTCAATTAAATGCTTCCTAAATGATTCAAAAAATAATTCGTATTGAAAATTCTTGCTGTAGAAATCCCTAATATTTTGTCGTAAATCTTTAAGATTGGTTATTGCACGTTTAGCGACCACATCGAATTCCAATTCACCATCCCAATAGATGCCCACTTTCTGCTCTTCAAAAACTTTCAGGCTTACGGCATTGCCTGCAATGATTGGCAATTCGTTTTTTAAATAGGTCCCTATTTTCCCTCCTGTGAACGCGTTTCTGGATTCCCTAGTGGAGGATTGGTCATACAATGCGAGGCCGATATCCGCAGAACTTACTGCATAATTCATTAATGCGGAAGGAAGTGGGAACGTTGATACCTTAATAAACGGATGGTCACCATTTCCCATTAGGCCAAGTGTCCTTCCATGGAAAATTATATGATAATCTCTATCCGAATAATCCTTAGTTTCCTCATACAGCCTTTTTGCCAGATTCCATTGTATAGTGCCAATAAAAAGCAAAATGGGCTTTCTATCTTCAATATTAAATATATCGCGAAAATAATTACTCCTCAAGTGAACTGCTGGGCCCGAAGGCGCATTAGGTAGAATAACATGCTCGTGCGGATAATCAATTTTGTTTAATTCCTTTTGCTCCAAGTATCTCACTTCTCCTAGAGCGATACTTGCACGCGCAAAACGATTCGCCTTATAATTTTGAGATGCCATTCTTGCCCTTATTTTTTCAGGGCTACTAATAATCAGGTGCTCCACCAGTTCATCTGCAAAATAATAATAAGGCATTCCAAGAACCCGAGCAGTTCTAAATGCAAGCCAAGCCCCTGCAACCGGCGTACCAATAATCGCCTTATATTTCCTTTCCTTGGATAAAAAAATTTTGTACCAATATTCCGTCCGCTGAATTTTAGACACTGGGAAGGGAATTAATTGAATATCTTGATTTTCAAAAAAGGGTTGGTAATTCGCTGAATTAAATTTCATATATAAATCAATACCAAAACCAATCCTAACCAAATGATTTGCTAGTTCTAGAAAACAAGGGTGTGCATCAATATATGTCCTATCAAATAAAAGTGCTATCCTATCTCTTTTCATGCAATTTTAATAAATCAGTTCGCACAAAAATTCCATCAACTTGAAATAGTTGTCCGGTCTCATAGTTATTGAACCCAGGAAATAAATTATACAAAGTGAAACCTAATTTATCCATATAACTTAACATCTCACTAAACAAGATCGCATCTTTATACAATTGAATGATTGACATCTCAATTTGAATCAGGGTAACCTGTTCTAAAAAAAAGCCCGCGCCTTCTAATACAAATTTTTCATACCCTTGTACATCTATTTTTAACATTATTCCCTTAAAATTGTGACCAATACTATTAGTGAAGCTATCAAGACGCCTTACAATAATTTTTTCTCTACTCGCATATATTGAATCTGGCTCCTCCTTTTCATGATTTGGCAACATTTCTAGCAAAGAGCTGCTACAAGTGTTCTTAGACACATTTATGAACTGCTCACCCGCTTCCATTCCAAACGCAAAATTATAAGATTGCCATTTATCATCTCCATAAGAATTCTCAACAAGTCGATTATATACCCCCAAAACGGGTTCAAAGGAAATCATAGTCCCGTAATATCCTAGTTTTCGCATATCGATTCCAAATTGACCTTCGTTAGCCCCAATATCTAATATTAAGTCGATTTTATATGTAGCCAATATGTTACGGTAAGCAATCGAAACCCGATCCGTAACACCTTTTTTATATATTTCAAACCCTCGATCCCTAAACTGTTTTACTATAAATTTTTTGATCATACTTACTTTATCTTTTCTGAATGATGAAGAAAATATGGTCTCTCCAACCCGTAATCATAAAAGGCTCTTTTAGGCGATTAAATCTCTTGATAGAAATAATTCGATATGGACTATTTGGGCTAAACAATCTCCAAGTCAAATGCCATAATAATTCGTAAACACCGCGTATTAAAGTAGAGTCAAAGTGCCCCATTCGTTTGAGAGATACCTTATAGGAGGGGTGCATTTTAGAGTACCATTTAATGAATTTTCTATTCAGAAAAATAATATGTTGCGCAGGCTTATAATACCAGTACATGGACCCCGACAATCTTGCTGGAAGGCAGTCACTAACTCCACTGAATAAATATAACTTTCCATTTGGGGCAAGCGCTTCGGCTAACTCTTGAATAAGTGGCAATGGATCCCTCAAATGTTCAAAAACATCAATTAGCGAGATAAAATCAAACTTACAAAACGACAATACATTATTTTCGACTTTCGCCCCTATTACTTTAATTCCCGCTGAACTAGCAGTTTTCGCAGCATGTTCATTTATTTCTATTCCGTAACAATTCAGTCTTGAAATTTCATCCTTTAGCAGCAACCCTGTATTGCATCCCACGTCTAGAATATTAGACCCATCTGGCAGGCCCCTCAATATTCCTTTCAAGTATCGTTCGTGAGGATGAAAACGATCATAATCCCATAGGTTTTCAGGCATTGAATTATAAAATAAATTCAATTTTGAGTCAGTAGGCAAGGAATCCTTAAAATATAAATTGCAAGCTTTGCATATTGCTATCCGATAAAAAGGGTCCAATATATTAAGAGTCATATCTTGCGGAACGCATATTGCATCCATCAACATAACAGTCTCGCATTTACAGGCAGGGCATTGCATACTTATTCCTAAAAATGAAATTCAAATAAATGCATTTGTTTTACCAAAATGCCTTGATACCAATGACATCTTTCCTCATATTTCTCAAAGACGCAATTACATTCCTAACATTTCTTGGTAATATGAATCTATAAATCGCTCTAAATGCCAAATACACATATGCCGCGAAAATGCTTGCACTAATACGAGTATTATTATATCGCAAAGGCGAAATAGATATATTATGCCTTTGAAATTCTCGAACCATCAATGGGCGCGCAATTTGTCCTAAATGAATAGAATCAAAAAAAAATCCAGATTTAGTATTCATTCGCCTATTGACAAGGTACCGAAAAATTGATACGAACACAATGTTCCTTCTTAAACATTCATATTCTAATAAATTATTAAACATTTCTGAACACATATTTCTCTCCGAAATCGTTCCGTATGTAGGATATTCTGGATAATTCTCCCTTGGTGAAGGGACAACTCCTAGGATAATAATTCTAAAACCAATACTGCGAATTTCATCAATAGTCTCAAAATATTGTTGAACGCAATCTTTAACAATACTACTTAAAGGCAATTTCTGTAATTCAGCTTGTTTAATCAGATGGCATCTGCAATCAATCTCGCCAAAGCAAAGGAGCAGAGATTCGTTTTTGTCAATCTTTTCAATTAAATCAAATAGTTTCTCTTTGCCCTTTTCCGAAGTACCTAATTTATTCAAGTTGTAAGCTAAAACCGCTCCCAATCGATATGATTGTAAATTGGTGTATTTATTCGTTGAGGGTAAGGGATACTCGGGCTGTATTTTGTCGTATCCCGAAAAGAAAGTTACGTGACTATCTCCTATGCAATGAATTATTTCATTCCCCATTTGGGATCATTTATTAATGTAGCGCCTAGTCTCTTCCGAAATATTCGGTTGTCGTCATAAGTACTGCCAACTTCAAAACTTTCGCAATATTCTACCCAATCCAAAAAATTTCTTTTCTTATCGAAACAGCCCACAGACACGAAGTATTTGCCCGGGATTAATGAATTAATAAATCTCAGTTCAACTTCGCCTACACTTTGAGTAATTGTCATGAGCAATTTCAAGTCCTCCTGAAAAGAACCTTGAATGCAAGCGCCCTCATCATTATAAATAAGCAAAAAGAATTCCGCCTCATTTCTGAAATCAATTGCATTGTAACGAATAATAAAAATAATTTCAGAAAATATTTTAACCAGCGCGTTTTTGGATCCGTTAATAAATACATCAGTAATGCGAAATATCTTGCCACCCTGGCGATGAGTATACTCGGCGTTATCAATTCCTTTGCCAGTGTCCAGATATTTAGGTACTAAGTTTTCTAACTCTCCGATTCCTATTATTTCGCCTTTTGATAACAAAATTCCTCTATTACAAAGTGTCTTTATCACACCCATGTTATGACTAACGAATATTACTGTCCTCCCATCATTCTTGCTTACATCCTCCATTTTACCGACGCATTTCTTTTGAAAATCTGCGTCTCCTACCGCTAATACCTCATCGACAATTAATATTTCTGGTTCTAAGTGAGCTGCAACTGCGAAAGCCAACCTGACATACATTCCACTGCTATAGCGCTTTACTGGAGTGTCAAGAAATGTTTCAATTTCAGCAAACGCAACAATCTCATCAAACTTCTTTCTTATTTCACTACTACTCATACCCAAGATAGCACCATTTAGAAAAATATTCTCTCTTCCTGTTAACTCGGGATGGAACCCAGTTCCTACTTCCAATAGTGAGGCTATTCTACCCCTAATAGTTATTCGGCCCGTAGTGGGCTCAGTTATTCTGCTTAGGATTTTAAGCAATGTAGACTTTCCAGCGCCATTCCTTCCAATTATCCCTAGTCGATCCCCTTGCTCGACGTCAAAGCATATGTCCCGGAGAGCATGAAATATTTCTCGTGTTGGTTGTCCCTGACTTCTAAAAGAATACTTCCTAAATGAAAATATTTTCTTTGTCCTTTTGGAAATCTCGTCCCGAAGGGTGCTATAACGCTCTGCAGCTTCATGGCCAATCACAAATTGCTTTGAAATATGTTCGACTTTGATGATTTTTGACATATCCTATATATTGTCTGCAAACTTTTTCTCTGTCTTCCTAAAGTACCAAATGCCTAACCACAAGAAAAATAAGGAAACGGAAATAGAAACCAGAAAGCCAGGTATATAAAGTGGGTCACCTAAAATACACCATCGAAATCCATCAACCACCCCAACCATTGGATTAATAGCATACAGCAAGCGCCATTCAGCTGGTACTACACTGCTGCTAAATCCAACGGGTGTCACGTAAAGACCAAATTGCACAATAAATGGAATAATGTACCTAAAGTCTCTGTATTTAACATTTAGAGCAGTAATGTACAAGCCTACACCAAAAGCTGCAATAAACGCAATTACAATAAAGAAAGGAAGCATTATAATAGTCAGGTGTGGAGTATATCGGAAGATAAAAAACATGGCTACTAGTATGATCATGGAGATTCCCAGATCAACCAAACTTGTGAATACAGAGCTAGCGGGAATGATCATTCTAGGAAAATAAACCTTCGTTATGAGGTTAGAATTACTCACTAAGCTCAAGCTGGCCTCACTGAGTGAATTCGCAAAAAATTGCCAAGGCAGCATACCTACAAATACCATAAGGGCATATGGGGCAGTACCAACTCCGTGTAGTTTCGCAACCCGATTGAAAATAAATGTAAAAATGATTGTTGTAAGAATGGGTCTCACGATGCTCCAAGCTGCGCCGATAACAGTTTGTTTATACCGAACTTTAAGGTCGCGCCAACTCAAAATATAGAACAACTCCCTGTACCGCCACAGGTCTTTCCAATAGTTCTTTTCGGAGGTCCCCGCCTCGATTATTAATTCATAAGGCATGTTAATGGAGATAGGACAATAAAATCTGATTGTTTTGCATTTTAGTGACACATTTCATGAAAGCACATCGCTAATCGATAAAACAGCCAGTTGTGTCAAGCTTTTTCTTTGTAAATCGATTCAATAATTTCTACAACTTTCATTCCCTCCAAAGCGTTGGTCGTAATAGACGCCCGTCCTTTAAGCACGTCAACAACATTTTCAAATATATAATGATGATTGGCTGCTGATCCTTTGTATACCCCGTAATCATTGGGAGGATTGGCTGGGCGTAAAACGGGCATAATATAGTCTTTAATATTGCAGACTTGCACCTCATTCATATATTGTCCACCGACCTTTACGGTTCCTTTTTCTCCTATAATGGTAATACTGCTCTCTAAATTTTCATTCCATACCGATGTGGAAAAATTTATGCAACCGATTCCTCCCCGAACAAAATCGAAACTAACTAATCCAGAATCTTCAAAATCTGTGAGATCGGCGTGACTAAATGAACGAAACTGGGCCCGAATGTTTTGAATGTCACCAAATAACCAAAAAATGATGTCAATAAAATGGGAAAACTGGGTGAAAAGCGTACCCCCATCCATATCTTTCGTGCCATGCCAGTTACCCGCTCGGTAATATCGGTCATCTCTATTCCAATAACAATTCACTTGGACCATATAAATATTACCTAATAACTTTTGTCGAAGTATGTCTTTGAGCCAAACAGAAGGGGGAGAATACCTATTTTGCATAACACAGAAAACTTGTTTGTGTTGATGCAACGCTTCATAAATAATTCGTTCGCACCCAGCTTTGCTGAGCGCCATAGGTTTTTCAATTACAACATGGTGACCTGACCTTAATCCCTTGATCGCATGCTCTTCATGGAGTCCGTTTGGAGTAGCCACGCAGAGTACGTCAAATACTGGTCCCGCAGTAAGCATGTCATCTAGCGACTCATAAAAAGGCAATTCATAACTCTGCAAGTCTAGCTCAACAGCTGAGTGGTTATCAGCGATAGCTACCAATGAGCATTCTGGGTTTTTGTCAATCATGGCCATATGGCGTTTGCCAATGTGCCCACATCCAACAACGGCAAACCTAATCGCTTCATTATCTTCTTTCATAAAAGCCTTGTTACTGCGTTGTTTTTCAACGAATATCTTTGCCCACTCTCCTTACAAATGGCAATTCCGAGCAAATCAAATTCCAACCGATGACCATATTCGCTGACCCATCCAATTTGTCTACCCGGATTTCCGACTACAAGTGAGTATGCTGCTACTGGTTTTGTTATAACAGCACCAGCGCCAATAAGAGCATAAGTGCCAATCTCGTTACCACAAACTATAGTAGCGTTTGCCCCTATGGAAGCGCCCTTTCTCACTATCGTTCGTTTATACTGATCTTTCCTAGCAATCGCACTACGAGGATTGGTCACATTTGTAAACACAGCTGAGGGGCCTAGGAAAACATCATCTTCGCAAACTACCCCGGTGTATATGGATACATTATTTTGAACCTTTACATTATCCCCTAGAACCACGTGGGGCGATACGACAACATTCTGACCAAGGTTACAATTGTTACCAACTATTGCCCCCGTCATTACGTGAGAGAAGTGCCAAATCTTCGTTCCCTTCCCTATTATGGCGTCTTTATCGATAACAGCAGTCTCATGAGCAAAATAGGCCATAGTCCTTTTGTATTTCCCGCATATCCGAATTGATACTTTTATTCAAGTGCACTATTGGTATTAGCTCCTTTATAAATACCAATTTCATTTAACATAATCCAACCGCAAGCAAATTCATCGAAGTTTCACTTAGCCAAAGGCGAGGGTATGAGTTTGGGCACCCAGGTTAGCGGAAACACTCTACAACTCTTTGCTTGGATGAGTCTGGATAAAAAACATAATCACAGTCTTCAATTATCGAATGGATGCCAATTGAATCTAATGATTCCAAATGCACTGGTACCCCTTTTTTTATCCTGCTAATCTTGTAATTAAGTGTATGCATCAACTCTTCAATCCTATCCTGTCTTTTCAAACGCTCAGTATTTTTTTCGGAATAGACCGGGAGTATTTCGATTAGTATCAAGGGCTGATTGGATTTGATCCAATCCTGTAATCCCAGCAAAACGTCCAGCTCCGCGCCCTCCACGTCAATTTTTACAATTGAATTGGGTGAAGTCGGCAGGAAATTTGCCACTGCTTGAAAATTAAAAACAGGCACATAAATAAAATGATCCTCCTTACTATTGGGCCTAAATCGCTCAATTATGGAGGCAGCAGAATCACTAGAATCTGAGGCAAAGAAATTGAGTTTCAACATTTCCGTTTTGGCCCCTACGGCAATTGGAAGGACTGTATAACCAACCAACCCATTTATTTTTATTAATTCCTGCAAATAATGAACGCATGAGCTGTTAGGCTCGAATCCAATATATTTTATCTCATCAAAAAGGGCATGGACCTTAACCAATGTTTGCCCTACATTAATCCCAACATCTACAAAATGCCCTCCAAAAAAAGGGCGAAATTTGAGAAGCACATCCGTCATCCAAGGTTCAGGCAAATGTAGATTAGAACTGCCCATGCCCCCCATCAATGGTATTCGAATTTTTTTACCCTCCAATACAATTGTTGAAAACCCATTAACCGAAGCTAATAGCCTCAGTTTGTTTAGCACACGAATTAAGAAGGGGGGTAAATACATAAGTTAGAAACAACAGAAACACCGGTCTGCATTTGGCATGTGACCCTTATTTTATAAAGCCAGAATCAAATCGACATATAGCAGGTTAGCTAAACCACTTGTTCCACCACCTGACCACCTTTTTATGGGGAGGAACTGCTTTCTTCTTAGCAGGTTTTTCAAAATAGCCTGATTCAATACCATAGCCGTAACCTCCGTAATAGCCATAACCACCATAATAGCCACTGTAATAGCCGCCTTCTAGTTTCACATCGTTTAGGATAAGGGAGATATTGGGCAGCTTTTTCTCTTGATATATGTCTTCCACAAGTCTAAGGATTTTCCTATACGTGTGGCCTTGCCTTATCACGTATAAAGAGCAATCAGCAAATTTACCCAGCGTGATTGAATCACTTACCAAGCCTACAGGGGCTGTATCCATCACAACTACTTCGAATCGGCTTCGCACCTCTTTCATCAATTCTTCTAATTTGTTATCTAAAAGTAGTTCCGCTGGATTGGGAGGGATCGGACCACAGGGAATTACAAAAAAGTTCTCAAACCCAGGAACTTGCATAACAATATCGTTTACCGTAGCTCTGCCGATGATATAATTGGTAATCCCCATTTTTCGCTTTAAGCCCAGGCCTTCTAAAACCTTTGGTTTACGAATATCAAATTCCATCAAGACAGTCTTTTTCCCGCTTAGTGCCATGACAGCTGCTATATTCGTACTTATGAAGGATTTGCCTTCCGAGCTAAATGAAGAGGTGACCATGATGACTGGATTTTCTCTTTTTAGAGTCATGTACTTCATGTTGCTCCGTATAATACGAAATTGTTCCGCAATAAATCGCCGACTATTTTTTGTAACCACCAAGGTTTGTTCGTCTTCCGAATGGCCAATCTCACCCAAAATGGGTGCCTGCGTCCGCTTTTCCACATCTACCCGGTTAGCTACTTTGTCTCTCAAAAGCTCTCTCCCAGCTATGAGGGATGCAGGAATCAGGATCCCAGAGAAAAAATATAGCATATAGATATTGGACTTATTGGGGAATATTGGAACGCCAGAACACAAGGCTGGCTCAATAACTTTTGAATTGGAAACTATCGATGCTGAAGATATATTCGTTTCGATATTCTTTTGAAGCAGGAAAGAATAGATTTCTTCTAAAATCTTATCCTTGCGGGTTAATTTGCTTAACCCCATGGACTTACCTGGCATGGATCTCAATTCCGATTCAATACCGTTGCTTCGATGGATCATGTCATTCTTGGCGATTATATATGATTGCTTAATGTTGCGAAGGGCCTGAATCATGTTACCTCGAACGTTATCCAAAGAAGTCTCATAGCCTCGGATGAGCGGATTATTGGGGGCAGTTGTTTTCAAATTGAGGTCTCTTTCCAATACAAGACGATTATAATCTTCTATATATCCCGCCAAAACTTTCTCATCAATCCCAACATTGATGGGCACTAGTTTGTAGATGTTTTTGGAATCGCTTACGTAGTTCAATAAATAATCCAACACTTCAATCCTGACATCTTGTTCTTGAACCAGCTTAGAATTTTCGCTTATGTTGTCTAGGTACATTTTGGATTGACCCTCGAGGTCAAATGCATTATTTTGAACCCTAAAATCCTTTACCCCTCCTTCTAGATAAGACAATTGATCTCCAACTTCCTTTAACCTGCCGTTGATAAAATTCAATGTGTTCTGTGCTACCTTGGTCTTGTCCTCAATCGTGATAGAATCATAGACAGCCATTAAGGTATTCAACAGGTTATTAGCCAAATCAATATTCTCCGATTTAAACTGCAACGTGAGAATATTCGCTTGAATATCAAATTGCACCACACTAAGGCCTCCTAAGAAATAGGTTGCCACATCTGCAAGGGTGTTATAATTGATAGTAAAATCAAAACTGCTCAGATAACGAATGGGGACTTCTTTGTTTCTAAGAATAACGCATGAGTCTCCATTAACAATAAAGGGCTCACCGAATACGATTTTTCTTCCACCCTTACCCAAGGTAAACTGTTGATCATCCAGGATGGAAATATCGAAAGAAAAACCTACAGCTGGATCAGAATTGTGAATGACTACCAATTTGATCGGGGAGACAGGATAAACGAGGCTGGCTTTTTTGATTTTCCCCTTGTTTAGGTAGCTGGCCTGAAAATCGAGATCCCTAGCTACGCGCTCTAAAACAGGTCGGGATTTCAGAATCTGAATTTCATTGTTGAGATTAGCACTTCCCTGGTCCATAAACAAATCAAACCGGTCGCCCGTTTGTTTATTTAGCCCTTTATCTGTTTTGATCAATAACGAGGAGGTGGAAACATAGATCTTAGTTGCATACCGTATTTTTATGAATGCTAAGGCCAGGGCGATGAGCATGCTTATAATTATCCAAGGAAGATATTTCAGATATTTAAATACAAAATCCCTTGGCCCAAGCTTCCAGGAGACATTTGCATTTTCCGCGCTAAGCGGATCATATCGATTGGATTGTTCAGGCATAAAAGAGACTATAAATTACCGTAGCTATTTAAAAATAGAATAAAGTATCGCGAATGTGGACACCAAAACGCTTACGACCGTGAGTGCTCGCAAGAATGTCTGATCGGTATTAGAAACTTTCTGCTTGGTAGCCTCGATATACACTATATCATTCTGCTGCAAATAATAATATGGAGAAGCCATAATATCCGGTTTTGTAATATCCAGGCGCGCAAAATCACGATGTCCGTTGGTTTCCCGAATGATAAGTACATTATCCCTGCGACCGTAAAAAGTCATATCTCCTGCTAATGACAAGGCTTCCAGCAAATTGATTTTTTCTCCCGGTATGCTAATAACGCCAGGCTTATTTACTTCACCTAGCATAGTAAACTTATAATTCAGGAAACGAACGTTGAAATATGGATGCACAAGTAGACTATCCAACCTCGAATCGAGAGTGTCTTTTAGTTGTTCTTTGGTCAGCCCTTCGACGTGCAATAAACCCAGGCCTTGGAACACAATATTACCGTTGTAATCTACCTGGTATCCGGGAGCGGAAGGCAAAGTACCTCCCTCACTTGCGCTAGATGAAGAAGCTGAAGTTCCAGAAACGGCTATTAACGATTGGTTATAGATTCTTGTAGCCGCCGGGTTATCACTGAAGACAATGATGCTCAACAAATCACCTTTGCGAATAATCGGTTCTATGGCGTTGACCTGGCTAAGCTTCGCTGTATCAAATTGTCCCTGTAGGTAGGTAAGATTTCTCGTATTTCCGCAGGAGCCCACCATAAAAGCAAATCCTATGAGCGCTGAACTAAGTCCAAAGAAACAATTCCGTACGATCATTTGGTTATTTCTGAATTAATGGGATGATTACCAAAGATATTAAACAAGAAGCATGATTTGCACACCAGGGAACGTAGGAAATAGAAACCTTGGTCTTATACCAATTCCGCTCAGCAATCCTTGACGAAATCACATACGGGCAAGGTTTGATTTGGAAATGGTCGCTACTAGGTTATACCCTATGCTTTCTATCGTTACCTGCACCTTGTTCCCTTGGGTCCTCACTACAGTCGCTTCCCTGTCCATAAAAAGTCCTTGCTTGATCTTGACCTTAGTGTTGGGCTGTAAGGTGAGCGGTTCAGCTTTTACATTTTCATATTCATATAGAAAGCGGCGTATTATCTCTATTTCCCTATCTTTTACCTGAGCAGGTTTTCCTAACCAGTATACAAAATTTACGACCCCTTGCGTCATACGAACCTTAGACTGATCTTCCTCCGCAATTTTTACAAACACATAGGATTTGAACAAGGGTTCTTCCACAGTCTTAATCCTATCACTCCACTTCTTAGTTACCTTGTTTATAGGACAATAGCTCTCCAGCCCCTTTTGAGTAAGAAACGCATCCACTTTTTTTTCGGAGCGAGGTTTGGTATAAATCACATACCAGTGCTTGAGGGCCGACATATTTTATTTTATCCTTACTTGACTTTCTTATTCTATCCTGCCAACTTATTAAGCTTAATTTAAGGCAGTCTTGTTGCACAAACTAACCCATTATATCATGAGGCCAATCAGGGTGTCTTCCAGAATTTTCCACAGCTACGCCACGTCAGTCACAAATTACAATTGTAACCAATTGATTCTTAAAGCCATCAATATTCAATCTACCCAGCACATCCCAAAAACTGAAAAGGGTGTAAGGGAGCTTCTATGCGATACTCCTTACACCCTTCCAAATAAATATTTCAATACAAACTAATTGCTTCGACTTCTTCTCCACAGGATTAATCGATTGTTTTAGCCAACCCCTTGAAAACCAATACACCACAAATCCAAATATTTTGGTTTTCAGCGTTGAATATGATACCGGATTCTCTGCGTTGCAAATATAGTAGATTTTAAGATTTAAAATTCTTTGATTATTTATTGAAAAACAGCGGATTAGCGAAAAAAAATTGTATGATTATCTACCTTTATTCACGCTTGGACTCAGCTGGCAGATCTGGAGGTTTTTCGTCTTGTGTGGAATTTCAAGTTAGCAACTATAGACCCTCCACTATACCAGCTGGCAAAAATGGATGACCACAATAATCTTAAGACTTACAATGAACCAGCGATTTTATTCTCTCGATGTGTTTCGCGGCGCCACAGTCGCCTTCATGATTTTAGTCAATAACGCTGGCAATTGGGACTTTATTTACGCCCCTTTAGAGCATTCTTCATGGCATGGATGCACACCCACCGACCTGGTGTTTCCCTTTTTTCTGTTTGCCGTTGGAAATGCCATGGCTTTCGTGATGCCCAAACTAGACGCAGCGGGGGACCTTGCCTTTTTAAGAAGGGTATTCATCAGAGCGCTGATTATTTTTGGTATTGGCTTTTTTATGAACTGGTTTCCATTTGTCCGCTGGGAAGATGGCCATCTGGGCTTTCGACCGTGGGTTAACCCGATGCATCCGGAATTCGGAGTCAGAATTTTGGGGGTACTGCAACGCATCGCCTTGTGCTATCTTTTTGCATCCCTTATCATCTATTATTTTAAGTTGCGCGGCGCCTTTGCTATGAGTGCGATTTTGTTACTGGGCTACTGGGCCCTTTGCCTGACGTTGGGCGCCCCAGGAGATCCTTACAGTCTTATGGGATATTTTGGAACCCCAATTGATAAGGCGATTCTAGGAACGGCTCACCTTTACCGGGGCGAACATGTGGCTTTTGACCCCGAAGGAATTATGAGCACCATCCCAGCTATCGTGCAGGTGATCATGGGTTATTTTGTAGGTAATTATATTCGGGAGAAGGGGCGAACTTATGAAATGCTTTCCAGCCTTTTTGTAGTTGGTTGTATTCTCACACTAATTGGCTATTGCTGGGACATGGTTTTTCCTATCAACAAGAAGATTTGGACCAGCTCTTTTGTACTATATACATCGGGCCTAGCCATCCTTGTCTTGAGTACCCTGGTTTACCTGATTGAACTCAGAAACTCGAGGGGTGTATGGACTAAAGGATTTAGCGTATTCGGGAAAAACCCGCTGTTTATCTACGTACTCAGTGGATTCATCCCCCGGTTGCTAAGCCTAGTGCGATGGCCGGAAGGATTACCTCAAGATGGCCAACCGGGGTATACCAGCCCCATGCCGTGGTTTTACAACCATATTTGTCGCCCTGTCTCGGACAATCTTAAAATCGGATCTCTGCTATATGCCTTGGCAGTGGTTGGGTTCTATTGGTGCATTGCCTACTGGATGGATAGAAGAAAAATATACATCAGAGTTTAGCGTCCTCAGTCGGGAAAAAAAAGCTACTTTCCTTCTTTTAGCCAGGTAGCGTCTCGCAGCAAGCGCACCGACACTTGATTGGAGGGTTGCAAACGCCTATTCCTTAGGAATCAGCAAGCGGCGGTTTCGGATTCAAAAAAGAAGAATTTCTCACCATCCTGTTCAAGGGCTCTTCAAGCATCTTAAACAACAATATGGAGCAAACATTCAATATGACAAAGTCAAGCAGGACAGTAAATATTAGGCTATGGGCGGGCACCGGTAACCATGATGAGTGCTTTGGGGAAAGCCATTCGAAAAAAGACTTAGCGGCCGGCACGGTCCACCTGTTGATCCAATCCGCAATAAATCCAATATGAATCAGGTAAAAAATATATGAACTTTTACCCAGGATTTGCATGATACCCGAGCTAAGAAACCGGTTAATATAACTAGACTCTGTAATGAGTCCATAAAAAAATAGGGTTACCCCAATTGGCAAAACAATATTGTTGTACACTATTCCTAAGGGATGAAACACTTCCAAATTATATCCGCTCACCAAAGGCAATGAGGCCATCAAAGCCAGCGTACCCATCATGGTCATTACACCCAGGGTTGTATACCAGGGATTTTTCTTTTTTATAGGCTCTAATTTCAGCACTATCAAAGCAAGGTATATACCTAAAAAAAACTCGATACAACGCCCATTAAACGTGTACAATAGCATAAAGCGGTAGTTGTCAAAAAAGCCATAAAAATGGATCCGCGCAAATACAAGAACCAATAGCAATCCTATTCCTATCAGGACCATGGGTATTATCCAAAGAGACTTTTTATTTTTATGGATAAACAAAAAGAAAAGTGGGGCAGAAAAATAAAAACATTCTTCTACAGTTAAGGTCCATCCTTGAGATAATCCCGAAAATTTAAGCGAATCAAAAAAACCGCGCAAGAAAAATACATTACAAAATACCACCAAAAACCTATTCTTGAAGCCTGCGTAAATCGCATCATTTGCCATCAAGTAGGCTACAAAAAAGGCAGCTAAAGTCAATAAAAAATACATAGGATATATTCGAGCGATCCGATTCTTGAGGTATTTTTTGAACCATTGCGAAGACAATTCAGACGCATTGTAATAGCGAAACGTTATTAAAAACCCGCTGAGCACAAAAAAAATGGTAACTCCCGTGTGAAATTGCTTAAATATCTGATAAAAAAATGAGGAAAAGACATCTCGACTGTAATTGTAATGATGGAAAAATACCATAAACGCCGCAACGGCTCTAACCCCGGTAAGAGAAGCGATGTACTTACCTGCTTTCATTAATAAATCATACTATGTTGAAGATAATCGTCTATTCATCCAAACCAAGCTATACCAATCCAGCAGACCCGGACAGTTAAGCGAATATATAATTCCTTTACCTAATTATTGCAGGGGGCAGCATAATAGGACACATTTCATGATCCAATGTGAAGAATCCCATTTTCGCATTGTGCCGAAGCCCTTCAGTTGCCATATTGTAAGCTCCAGACTATTTTAATGGGTATGCCATGAAAAGTGCCACATCGTCTGTTTTTCCCAGAATCCGTAACTTGGCGGATATTTTACATGCGTAGAATAAAAAAAAAAAAAAAAAGATATATATCTTTAGCTAGTTAGAGTTTGGCAGCAAGCGCATCGATACTAGATTGGAGAGTTGCAACGTCTATCTTAGGTATAGTAGTAGAGATTTCGGATTCAAAAAAGAAGAATTTCTTACGATCTTGTTCAAGGGCTCATCAAGCATATTAAACAACAATATGGAGCAAACGTTCAATATGACAAAGTCAAGCAGGACAGTAAATATTAGGCTATGGGCGGGCACCGGTAACTAAGATGAGTGCTTTGGGGAAAGCCATTCGAAAAAAGACTTAGCGGCCGGCACGGTCCACCTGTTGATCCAATCCGCAATAAATCCAATATGAATCAGGTAAAAAATATATGAACTTTTACCCAGGATTTGCATGATACCCGAGCTAAGAAACCGGTTAATATAACTAGACTCTGTAATGAGTCCATAAAAAAATAGGGTTACCCCAATTGGCAAAACAATATTGTTGTACACTATTCCTAAGGGATGAAACACTTCCAAATTATATCCGCTCACCAAAGGCAATGAGGCCATCAAAGCCAGCGTACCCATCATGGTCATTACACCCAGGGTTGTATACCAGGGATTTTTCTTTTTTATAGGCTCTAATTTCAGCACTATCAAAGCAAGGTATATACCTAAAAAAAACTCGATACAACGCCCATTAAACGTGTACAATAGCATAAAGCGGTAGTTGTCAAAAAAGCCATAAAAATGGATCCGCGCAAATACAAGAACCAATAGCAATCCTATTCCTATCAGGACCATGGGTATTATCCAAAGAGACTTTTTATTTTTATGGATAAACAAAAAGAAAAGTGGGGCAGAAAAATAAAAACATTCTTCTACAGTTAAGGTCCATCCTTGAGATAATCCCGAAAATTTAAGCGAATCAAAAAAACCGCGCAAGAAAAATACATTACAAAATACCACCAAAAACCTATTCTTGAAGCCTGCGTAAATCGCATCATTTGCCATCAAGTAGGCTACAAAAAAGGCAGCTAAAGTCAATAAAAAATACATAGGATATATTCGAGCGATCCGATTCTTGAGGTATTTTTTGAACCATTGCGAAGACAATTCAGACGCATTGTAATAGCGAAACGTTATTAAAAACCCGCTGAGCACAAAAAAAATGGTAACTCCCGTGTGAAATTGCTTAAATATCTGATAAAAAAATGAGGAAAAGACATCTCGACTGTAATTGTAATGATGGAAAAATACCATAAACGCCGCAACGGCTCTAACCCCGGTAAGAGAAGCGATGTACTTACCTGCTTTCATTAATAAATCATACTATGTTGAAGATAATCGTCTATTCATCCAAACCAAGCTATACCAATCCAGCAGACCCGGACAGTTAAGCGAATATATAATTCCTTTACCTAATTATTGCAGGGGGCAGCATAATAGGACACATTTCATGATCCAATGTGAAGAATCCCATTTTCGCATTGTGCCGAAGCCCTTCAGTTGCCATATTGTAAGCTCCAGACTATTTTAATGGGTATGCCATGAAAAGTGCCACATCGTCTGTTTTTCCCAGAATCCGTAACTTGGCGGATATTTTACATGCGTAGAATCTTGCAACTGCTTTTTCGAAGACCGATTGCGATACTCGCCAATTACTTGTCTTCGTCTCCGAATGAAAAGGACGTTTTTTATTCCCTGAGTAAACTCCTGAGTGATATTCGCAAAGGGAAAAAAAAGAAAGGTTTCATCCAATCCTTCGACTACAAAAAGGATCGATTCATCATATTCTCCGATCAGCATAAAGGCAACCGCGACCCGGGTGACGATTTCCAGGCGGCAGAACCCAATTACCTGGCCGCGCTTGGATACTATGCAGACCAACAATACTATTTTGTCAGCCTGGGCGATTGTGAGGAGCTTTGGAAGTACCACGCCGATGCCATCATGGATAAGAACAGGACCTGCTTTGAAGCGGAGAAAAAATTTATGGCGACTAACCGCTACTGCAGGATCTTCGGCAATCATGACCTGATTTGGAAGTATAAGCTGCAGCAAAACCTTTTCCTAAAGCCTGTTTTCGGTAGTAAAATCAAGGTATATGAAGGCCTTATCCTGGAAACCTCTTTTAACCAGGATGTTTTTTCTTTTTTCCTAGCGCACGGGCACCAGGGTGACACGCGCAACGACGGCAATCCGTTCAGCGTTTGGGTAGTGGCCAATATCTGGACACCCATTCAGCGTTACCTAAGGATAAGCATCAATACGCCCGCTACCAGTTTTGAATTGACCGATAAACACAATATAATCATGTACAATTGGGCGGCCACGCAGGACAACCTGATTTTTATCTCGGGCCATACCCACAAGCCCGTTTTTGCGTCACTGGACCACCTGGACAGGTTAGCCCAAAAATTAACCCGGGCTAAGAACCAGCAAGATCATGCGGCTGTTCTGGCTCTTGAATCCGAACTGAAGGACCGCAGCCTGGAATACGAAGGAAAAAAACAAACCCGAGAAACCGCGTTACCGACTTATTTTAACACCGGTTGCTGCTGCTTTGATGACGGAGATATCACCGGCATCGAAATAGCTGAAGGGGCGCTGCGCCTGGTTAAGTGGGAAAACAAATCGGGAATACCCCAACGAATGGTGTTAGAAGAATGCTTACTGGAAAAGGTCTTTGAGCGAAGTCGCTGATCACTGATGGGTACCGGCTTATCGGAGCTGCATGGCCTAAAGCGCAAACAAACTGCCCTGCTGCCCTGGCCTTCGAAACTTGGTCTGGTCCAAATGCCATTCTTCGGCGTTCATTCCGTAGAGTTTGCCATATTTCTTATACTGCTGTGAAACCAGTTCAGCCACGTTCCCCTCGCCTCGCATGCGAAGTCCCCAGCGGCTATCGTTGACACGGCCATCATGGCTAGATTCGATCAGGTGCCAAACTTTATCGGCGCGATCTGGAAAATTCTTGTACAGCCAGTTGTGGAAAAGCAGTTTGACTGCACCGTTGAGGCGTATAAACGTATAGGCGGTAAACGTAGCCCCATGGTCTCGGGCCGCTTTCATGATCCGTTGCATCTCATGTTCATTCAAGCCCGGAATCATGGGACCCATCATGATGCCCATCCTAACTCCGGCTGCGCTCAGCTCCTCGATAACTTTTAATTTCTGATTAGCTGTTGTGGTCCGCGGCTCCATAACCCGGCGCAAATCTTCGTTAAAGGACGTAATCGACACCATGGCGGACACAATATTTTTTTTCCCCATCTGCTGCAACACGTCTTTATCCTTCAAAATCCAGGAGTTCTTCGTGAGAATGCCAACCGGCTGATTGAATTCGTTGCAGACTTCCAGCAGACTGCGGGTCAGCCTGTATTGCTGTTCGGCAGGCTGGTAACAATCCGTATTGCCGCTGAGCATAATGGGTGTCCCCTGCCATTTGGGATGCATCAGAAATTTTCGCAGTAAGGAAGGCGCATTTTTTTTGACAATGATTTTGCGTTCAAAGTCCAAGCCCGCACTGTACCCCCAATATTCATGGACGTTTCGGGCATAGCAATAAATGCAGCCGTGTTCGCAACCGGCATAGGGATTCATGCTATAAGACATACCTACGTCGGGACTGTCCACCTGGTTTACGATTGTTTTGGATTGCTGCTCCAGGTACTGCGTGGGGGACTGGTCTTCTGTCCAGTCGTCAATACCCTCCGGGTGTTCTTTAGTGCGTTCATCCTTCAAAAAACGATTCTTGGTATTGATCTGGGCTCCCCGTCCTTTGAGGTAGGATTCTCCTTGGTCCTTGCTGGAAGGGACCATGGGCACTTGATCTTGCTGGAGTGGATCTGACATGGCAAAGTGTGTTGAAACCTAGAAATGGATGCCTTGGCTAGCTTGCAGTCCCTGGCTACTCCAGGATCTAGCTCACTTTCATTGGGCCACAGGCCGAGTTAGCTGTGGGCAAAAAGCTCGCCCTGTCGGGTAGCGACTGGTAGGTTCTTAAACGGAAGACCTAGAGCCTGATAGGCTTTTTCGCCCTTTCTACGCTTCAGCAGCAGCATGCTGTCGGCAATGAAGCGCCCGCTGAAGGGTCTTTGCGCCATGTCCAGCCAGCTTTTTTCATATTGCCAGGGCTTGAGCTTTCCCGACAGGGTGATGAATGGCTCGTCCGTAAAATAGGGTTTGTTATCGTCATTCAATTTCATGAGCCGCTGGGCTTCTTTGATTTCCCTGACTAGACCGCGAATGGGCTCCCTGCTGGTCACCTGAAAAATGATGGTGTGTGTAGGGAAGCTCCCGAAATCCTTGACTTCCACTTTGAAGGGCCGGTATCCCATAGCCACTATTGTAAGACGGCTCATGATGCGCTCTTCCATCATTTCATACTGGGCAAATCGGGCCAGCGTAATGTGGGGTTTGGCCCAGGATGCCTGTGGCGCCTGATACTGAGCGGCAAATTCCTTTTTTATCGACAGGATCTTGCTCGTCAATTCTTCCGGTGGTCTAAGCACGAGTTGGTATTCATTTACTCGGTACCCGGGGATTTGTTGGATCATCTGTTTCATGGTAAAAGAAGTTTAACATGCATCCCACTGTCGAAGCAAAATTCGCATGGAAAATTTTGTTTCCCTAATAATTTAGCATAAATTTACTAAATAATTTAGTATTGCAAAATTCTTTTTATGACTCCCGATGTTTCTTTCACCACCTCCCACCAGACCGCCCATGCGCAGCCACATGCTTCCCACTATAAAGAGGAATCTTTGCCGCCAAAGGAATCCCCGGGGGTGGACCCAGAATTGTATGCTCGTCTGACCCGAAACACAACCACCACCTTCCTCAAGCGGATTCACAGCAATGCCATGTCAGATGCCGGCATATGCGATGGCGATATGGTTATCGTGGACAGATCTATTCAACCCGCCAACGGACGGATCATCATCGCCGTGTTGAATGAAGCGATGCTCATTCGCCGTCTTGTGCTGCATAGCGGCAAAATCCAGCTTGTTCCAGAAACCAGCGGACTTTCGGCTATCGACCTTGATCCTACATGTGCGAACTTTTCTGTTTGGGGCGTGGTCACCCATGTAATACACGCACTCTAAAGGGATAGCTATCCATTCTGTTGGGCACCATAATCAGCAAGAAAATATATAACTAAATGACTATCAAGTACATGAAAAATTCTAAGATCTGTTAGGGTTCAGCTCCATAAGGATTGGGGATATTTATGTTCCAGCTTGGCTCAGGGAATTTAAAATATAAACGCTGCTGGTCCGTCTACCTGATTATACATGGACGAAGCGTTAACGATACCAATGGGAATGAATAACCCAGTCAGAAAAAACATCTCCAGCGTAGTGGGCCAGTTTGGCCAGCGGCTGCTTGGTTTTATTCGCAGGCGAGTAAACAATGAGGCCGACGCAGAAGATATCTTACAGGACGTGTGGTATCAACTCACGGCCACGGTCGATACCGAACCCATTGAACAGGTCTCCAGCTGGCTGTTCAAGGTTGCCAGGAATAAGATTACCGACCGATACAGAAAAAAAAGGCCGCTGCTATTGGAGGACCTACAGGAAGGGGCCAGCGATGAAGAAGCCGTCGGATTTTTAGATATCCTGACTGACGACAGCAAGAACCCAGAGACTGAACATTTACGCAGCCTTTTTTGGAAAACACTGGACGAAGGCCTTTTAGAGTTACCAGAAGATCAGCGAAACGTTTTTGTGTGGAACGAACTGGAGGATATTTCCTTTAAAGAGATCGCTCGACGCACAGGCGATAACATAAGCACCCTGATATCGAGAAAACGATATGCCGTCCTGTATCTGAGGGAACGCCTGATAACCCTGTATGAAGAAATTATTAATCATTAAAACAAACTCTTGACATTATGGTACAATCTAAAATTCGCCGAGTGATCGGTTTTATACTCATGGGCATCATTGGCGTATTCGTCTTCGGAGGCGTCGTGATGCTGCTGTGGAATGCGCTTTTACCCACCATTTTTCATCTACCCATCATCAGTTTTTGGCAGGCGCTCGGCTTACTCGTCCTCGCTAAATTACTCTTTGGCGGATTTCGCGGTGGGTCTTGGGCAGGTCGCCATCGTTGGAATCAGCACATGCGGGACAAATGGATG
Source organism: uncultured Chitinophagaceae bacterium (assembly GCA_963742225.1). Lineage (GTDB taxonomy): Bacteria > Bacteroidota > Bacteroidia > Chitinophagales > Chitinophagaceae > Puia. The sequence goes on from CAVULD010000001.1 coordinate 785,283, forward strand.
AAAATGACCCCGGAGGAAAGGGAAAAATTTAAGCAGGAATGGAGTTCCCGTTGTGGACCTAGGCGTTTTCGGTCTTTTGAACAAGAACCAAGCGCAGAACAGAAGACCACGGAGTGATGGCTTTTCCTGCGGTGCAACAACTACATTAAACCAAAACCTATTCTCATGCCGCTGGCATACACTACAAAGCATTTGGCGCGTACTTCCGAAGTCTATTCCGAGTCTCGGGCCTCGGCGGGCGCTGCTGCCTTGCTCCATCCTTCCCGCATCCGCGGGAAGGCGGTTGATGGGCTAAACCAGGCAGCCAATAAGGCAAAAATCGACTGGACCATCGAGCAATTGGACATCCGTCGATACGAGCATATTCTCGAAGTAGACTGCGGGCCAGGGGACACCATCCATGAACTCGCAGGACAATTGGAAGTGGGCTTGGTTGCCGGAGTGGAAAAATCCGTGGAGTTGTACCAGCGTGCGCATAAGAGAAATAAAAAATTTATACGCCGGGAACTCGTTGAGTTGCACCCCACAAGTGCGATCCAACTACCATATCCCTCCCAATATTTCCACACGGTGTATACCAGCAGTATGGAATTGTTCCGCGATCATCCCGTGGTTCTGCTAGAGCGGTATGTACGGTTGCTCAAGAGCGGTGGCAAGCTAGTCCTCGTTTTTACCCTGCATCCTTCGATTGGCCAGCAGCAGATCGACTCCGCCCTTGATCACTTCAGGGATGTTTTTTCGGAAGCGGGGTTTATCAACTTCCAGGCTGAACGGCGAGCAATGCCCCCCCTCGATGGCCTGGCAATCATTGGATTCAAGCCCTGATATTGAGAAATCAGCCGTATAGATAGGCGTTAGAACGGTGACCTCCTAAGTGGTCACCGTTTCATTTAACAATTACTTTAACATTACCCGAGGCAACCCCATTAAATTATTGAACGCTTCGCAGGTCTTATATAAGAAGACTGCAAGGCACAAGGCCTCAGTTAAAACAATCAATCACTTAAAATGTACTATTATGAAACGCTTAATTTTATCCCTCATGCTTCTGGTCGGTACGCTGGCAGCGACCAAGACTGAAGCCCAGGTAATTGTCCGGGGTGGTGTTCGTTTTGGAATACCCGTCCCCGTACCTCGCGTGTATTGTGCTCCCCGCGTAGTATATGCAGCTCCCTATCCCGCCCCTTATTACGGCGGTGGTGCGGTGGTTGCAGGTCCCGCCTACGGCTATGGTTATGGTAGGTTCTATCACGAGCGCCGTTGGAGACATTATGGAAGGTGGTAATACCCTAAAATCAGCATACCCGTAAAAAGCTCACTTCTTGGTGGGCTTTTTTTGGCGTATTCAGGGTCCCCTCAATCTCTATCTTGGCCATCAGCTACCAGCACCCGCACAAAAGCCGCACAACGCGGGGCTGGGACCGGCGAATTCAGACCCTTCACACTCTTCCACAGGACTTCATTAAAGTCCGCCTCCGGAACCCGGTCCTCTTTGGTGAAGTCAAAACCGGCGGACTTTTTAGCCAGTGCATTATGGGTAACATTCAGCTCACCCAAATCAATGTTTGCCGTCAACACACGATATCCGGATGGATCGGGGTGGTTATCAAAACATCTCCACATGGGAGCTGCGGCTGCATCGTATTGACTCATGGGAGCAATGCCCAGGATCAACTCCATAGTTCGAAGCAACGAAGAGGTCGAATACATCGTGTGGTCTACAAAATTTCGCTTCACGTATCCGCCGGCGATGTAGGCCGTAGTCCGGTGAGCATCCACATGATCTGGACCATTCTGGGCGTCGTCCTCTACGATAAATACCACCGATTCATTCCAAATTGAACTTTGGCTTAAATGTTCCATAAACTCGCCCACTGCCAGGTCGTTGTCGGCAACTTGGGCAAATGGCGTAGGTTTTCCAACCTTGAGACCCTGGGTATGGTCGTTACCCAGGCGAACCGAATTGAAATGGGGCAGCGCATGAGCCTGAAGAAGAGAATCAAAATCTCGTTTCCACTGACTGACCCTTACGGTATCCCGGACATCCAGGTCAAAACCGGTATAATAGGGACAAAAATGATCCTTCAAGGCCGCGATATTGGGTTTGTAATCATCGGCGAATTCCCCGTATGTCCGGTAGCTCACCCCTGCCTTCTGGCAATGATCCCAAATAAATCCCGTTTTGTTATTGGCAATCGCTCGGTTGCCTTCTCCATCGTAATCGCCACCTCGGTTACCATATCCCGTAGGCCAGGTTTTTTCTAAATAGTCCGTCGCATAGGCCCCCATACTCCAGTTGTGTCCATCGGAACTGACTTCGCCATCGCAATACACATTGTCCAGTAAAACAAATTGCTTGGCCAGCGCATGCTGGTTGGGTGTAACGTGCTGACCAAACAGGACCAGACTGGAATCGCCATCGCCTTGCGGCATATCGCCTAAAACCTGGTCGTAGGTGCGGTTCTCTTTGATGATATAAAACACGTACTTGATGGGGGACGGGTCGCCGATTTTGCTCGGCAGGGGATTGCCTCTGTCCACCCCGGCTACATCCAGTTCGCCGGCCTTGGTGTAGGGCGTATTCTGGTAGACCAATTGGGAATAGCGGGCCAAGGTCGCCGGGTCGGGTTCGCTAATCAGGCTGAGCGCACCTTTAAAAAGTCCGCCGATATACTGCACCTGCTTAGGTTTGGTCTGATCTCCATGCTCATAGACCACGTCCTCCCGATGCCTAGTGGGATTGGGTCCATAGGGATTGGCCAGGGAGGAAAACCCCTTGGCGTTGGCGACGTAAATGGTGTGTCCGACTACCTTCACTGCCGTAGGGTACCATCCAACCGGTATAAATCCCTTGGAAACACAAGATCCCGGTTGACTCACATCGAATACGGCCAAACAATTGTTATCTGCGTTGGCCACATACAGGGTCTTGTCGTCCTCGCTCAAGGCTAGTCCATTGGTTGTTGATCCACTGGGAGCCGTCGGATACAAGGCCGCATTAAGTGTTTGTACTTGCGCGCCGAGCTACCAGATCAATCACCGTCACGGAATTGTCGTTCGCATTGGCCACAAACAAATATTTTCCTGACTTGGACAAGCATACATCATTGGGATTGTCGCCCACGGCAATCTCGCCCGCAAACTGCCTCTTTTGCGTATCGAAAATCAACACCCGATCACAACCCCAGCAGGTTATATACAAAATCTTTTTGTCCATAGACAGCAGGCAGGTATAGCCCTCGCCAGCCATGGAGAATCGGCCGAGCACTTCGTGGGACACGAGACTGATCAGGTAGAGCGAATTATTTTCCTTAGTCACCACGTAGAGCAATCCCCGCCGGTCATCGACGTCAAGTCCGGCAGGAGAAATCCGCTCCGGCCAGGGCCTGCCCAGTTGGATACTGTCTTGCAATACGAGTCGCTTACCTACAATGGCATAGACCAGGATCCGGTTATCGTTACCCCCCGAGGCATAGAGCTTCTTACCATCGCTGGAAAATTTCAACCCCAGCCAGGATTTGGCAATGTCCACGCTATCTAGGATTACTTGGCGTGCACGATCGATCAGCTCAATGGATTGGGTGCTTTGGCCGTTGTTGGTTACTGCCAGCAGGTTTCCGGTGGGACTAACGGCGATGTTCAGGGGCAAATCGCCCAGGGGCAGGCTTTTGCCGGCAGGCGTCAGGGACCATCCGTTGGGCAGCGTGATGCGGTTTTTCACCTCCGCGAGATGTTGGCTCGGCCCTTGGGCCACGAGCGTAGCGGAGCTGAGCAAGAGCACTAAGACTCGGAAAACGGGTTGCATCGGACAAAATTACCGCACGCGGTCCTTTAAGGAATAACTATTTGGGGGGATTAACGGGAAAATAATCTGGGGCATTTCTGGAGTTCGGACCCGGGGAATCCCGCCCCTGTCGCCTAGGCAAATAACCTTTCCGCTTCCTGGACGGCCTCGGTTCTGTCCGACATCGATCAATTTGGATCCGCTGTGATCATAGGCAAGGATTCTTTCCGATCGGGCCAGGTCCAGGTACAGATCCACCAGTGAAAATTTGCCGGCCAGCCGGACTGACGGAAAATAGCCGGGGGTCAAGGACCTGTACCCCGCTGAAGGCCCAGGGCAACAGCGGTTGGTCGGTGAGCAGAATTTTTTCCGCCCCGGTAGCTTCGTTTCGCCAGCCGCCGAGCAGACCTTCCGGGGTAAATAGGAAATACCTGGAACTTCTGCGACCCGTAACCGCCAAGGTGGCCAAGGGCCTACGCTCCATGTGGTAGCTCAGCATGCTGCCCAAGTCCAGATCGGTCAGGATGTCTACATTGATCGCCACGAACGGGCCGGAATCAAAAAACCAGCTCGCCTTATTTAGCCCCCCTCCCGTTTCCAAGAGCTCCCCCGTTTCGTCCGAGATACTGACGCGGCTTCCCCAACCTGAGGAGGCACCAATCGCCTGGATGATCTGCTGAGGGAAATGATGCACGTTGACAATGAGGTCATAGATACCGAATCCTTGCAGATACTCTATGTTGCGTTCCAGCAGCGTCTTGCCGTGGACCAAGGCCAGGGCCTTGGGATGCAGGTCCGTCCACGGCTTAAATCGGGTGCCCATGCCCGCAGCAAAGACGATGGCCTTCGTGCCCGGGGGCGCGGCTATGTGGGATTTATTTTGCTCGCTCATCGTTTGCTCTGGTATAAAAACAAGGAAGCATATCGTCGCCCGATTTCGGCCCGTGTACCCCTATTACAAGACTATATTTTGGATCAAATTGCTCTTGAACGGGTAATCGGTGTTGAAATGCAGACCGCGGCTCTCATGGCGGAATTGTGCGCTTTTCACAATCAGGTATCCCACCGTAATCAAGTTTCTGACTTCGCATAGTTGGGGCGACACCGCCGTGGTCTCGTAGAGCGCTTCGATTTCCTCGTGCAGTAAATCCAGTCGCTTAATCGCCCGCTCAAGCCTGGTGTTCGTACGCACGATGCCCAGATAGTCACTCATCAGGAGTTGCAATTCTTTTTCTGTTTGGGTAATTAGGATCATTTCCCCGGGTTTGGTAGTCCCCTCGGCGTTCCAATCCGGGATAGCCTTAGGTTCAGCGATCGTGCTCACCACGGCCACGCTGTCCAGATAGCATCGGTGGCTAAAAACCAGCGCTTCCAACAGCGAATTGCTGGCCAGTCGGTTGGCTCCGTGCAGTCCCGTGGAGGCGCATTCGCCGCAGGCATAGAGGTTCCGGATGGAGGTCCTTCCCCATTCATCCGTCTTGATGCCCCCGCAACTGTAATGCGCAGCCGGGGCTACCGGAATTTGGCTGGAGGAGACATCGATGCCGATGGATTTGCATTTTTCATAAATATTGGGGAAGTGTTCGATGAATTTGACCTGGTCCATGTGCCGACAATCCAGGAAAACGTGCTCGGTACCCGTTTTTTTCATTTCACTGTCAATGGCGCGGGCGACGATATCCCGGGGGGCCAGATCTCTTCTCGGGTCATAGCGTTCCATAAAGGCTTCGCCGTATTTGTTGCGCAAGACCCCACCATCCCCTCGTACGGCTTCCGAGATCAGAAACGATGGGCTAACAGTGGGTTCATACAGTGCGGTGGGATGGAATTGTATAAATTCCATGTTTTCAATTCTTCCCTTGGCGCGGTACACCATCGCTACGCCGTCACCGGTAGCGATTTTGGGGTTGGTGGTGGAGCGGTAGACCTGCCCATTGCCCCCGGTGGCAAACAAGGTCACGCGGGAAAGAATCTTGACAATTTTGTCGCTGTGTAAATCCAGGGCGTAGACGCCAAAACATTCGATATCCGGCGTGGCTTTGGTAACCAGGTAACCCAAGTGGTGCTGGGTAATGATATCCAATACCAGGCAGTGTTTAATGATCTCGATATTTTTCTGCTTCTCGGCCGCTTCCAGCAGGGTGCGTTCGATTTCCTTACCCGTGACATCCTTGTGGTGCAGGATCCGAAACTCCGAATGGCCGCCTTCTTTGCCGAGTTTGAATTCTCCCTCCTGATCTTTGTCAAACCGGGCCCCCCAGGCGATGATCTCCTTGATGCGTTCGGGACCTTCTTTAACCACGATTTCCACCACGGCCTCGTTACACAGGCCATCACCCGCAATGAGCGTATCTTCAATATGTTTTTGGTAACTGTCGTGCTCCAGGTCCGTCACGCCGGCGATCCCGCCTTGGGCATATTTGGTATTGGTTTCATCCGCCCGGGTTTTGGTGATGACCATTACCTGTTTATCCGGAAAGAACTCGGCGACTTTTAACGCATAACTGAGTCCGGCAATGCCAGAACCGACCACCAAAAAATCAACCTGCTGTCTCATACGTTGAATTAAATCATGTCCGGGTACCTGCGCAGCCCTTCTTTAGCCTAAGCCCAGGCCGGCCAAGTTCGACCATCAATACGCAATCGTGTATTCAAATTTTTGGGGCTGGTCAAATACCTCCGTGATATTGTATTTAATGGTCACGGTCTTTTTATCCTCGGACAGGACCGCCAAGGCATTATCAATTTTTTTGACGGGGCGTGGAAGGTGAATAGTCAGGGTATAGGGAATCTGAATGCCCATATTAGCGGCATCCTTCATCTGGCCAAACTGCTGATCTTGCTGAAGCTCTTTCCATTTTTGCTGATTGAGTTTTCTGGAGAGTAGTCCGTCGCGAGCTTGAAAATCATAAATGGCATTAAACTGATTCATGTCCGGAATGCCGGCTTGGGAGCTGTCGGTAGCAGCCACGTCTTGCGGTTTGGCTGAAGCTAGCCCCTTGAACAGATTGTTCGTCCCCAGCGAACCGTCGTTCATGGATACATAGAGCTTCTGCAGGTCATTTAAGTTCTTAAAAGGAAAATGCATATCAAACCTAAATACTTTTTTATCCATATTGAGCTGCATACGGATACTGGCGTTCTGGACAAGCACCTTTTTCTGCGCACTGAGGTCTTTGGCCGTGTCCAATACGTCTTTCAACCAGATCGTCGTGTCCATCGATCGATTAGGAAGCTGCTTGTCCATTTCGTCTTTTCCTAAATAGGTTTGCATGAGATCCAACAACTGGCTCATGTCCGTATTGACGGTAAGCTGACCTGTGCCATCCTTTTTGATCGAGATGTCTTCCTGAATATCGATGCAGCCAACCCAAAAAATAACGCTGACCAGAAAAAATCCATACTTTACCGTTTTCATCTCGTTGAATTTATTGGGCAAAGTAACGCATTTTAGCCCAAGGTCAATTGGTAGCGAAGCACAAAAGTTTGCGCCTGTTGGGCCTCCAGCAAGACCAAGCCCATGTGGTTATTAAACGCATCCGGTGCCGAACTTAGGTTTTCAATGGCAATCGATTTGCGATGAGCCGGCGTGTATACTTGCAAATAAGGGTAATTGGCCAGGTCAAAGAATTTTATGGACAAGTTGTTTTGCGGGTTACGCAACGTGCAGATAGGCGCGGAATGGCTGGCGCGAAGCACAAAACAGTTATCAAAAAAATCCGCGCCGATGGCGCGAGGTTGCTGAAACTTCTCATAAGCAATCAGCTTGCCGGTAGGAATGAGTTTTTCATCAAATTCAATCATCCACTGCGAATCAAAGGACAGTAGCCAGTCATCGACCCGGCCTCCCAACTGAAAATACGGATGCCATCCATCGGCCATGGGTATGGAAGTCTGACCCAGGTTGGTGACGCGGGTAAGGACCTGGAGCTCGCTATTTTCCGCCAGGCGGTACTGAATCTCACACCGATATCTAAAGGGGTATTGGTCGTCGTCCATGTCGTACAGGTAGGCCAGATCCAGCGTCGCGCCCTGTGCGCCGACAGACTCATTATTTTGCACAAACCTCTTGTTATAGAGCAAGCCATGTATGGCAGATCCGTCGGTGAATTTGTTTTTGAAGCGGTAGACCTTGCCCTGGAAACTGTACTGTCCTTCGGGAATCCGACAAGGAAAGGGGGAAAGTTTAGCACTCTTGTAGGATCGGCCGATGTCCAGCTGTGCTTGATCCAGATCCCGATAATTGTCGATAACATTATAAGGCGACCCATCTACAGGTATACTGAATGCGTGCAGCAAGCCGCCAATCTGCGGCAATATTTTGGCTTGGGTGCCGGTCCTGCTATCTCGAAGCACAACCAGCGGCAATCCGTTTTCCGTAACGTGTTGTATTGAAAATTCCATGACCTGTCTAGGCGATTAACAAGGGCGACGATGCAATGTATAGAAAATCATTATTTTTCCATCATGGTAGGCGACCTGCGCAATCAATTTAAACAGCTTTACGGATCTACTGCCCTTGTGGCGGCCGCCCCCGGTCGCGTCAACCTGATCGGAGAACATACCGATTACAACAAAGGCTTTGTGCTACCCGCAGCAGTGGACAAGCGGATCTGCGTGGCGCTAGCCAGTAACGAACTGGGGTTGATTCGTATGCAGGCCAATCAATTCCAGGAGAAATTTACCTTTTCGCAGTCCCAAATTAGACCGGTCGAAGGATGGGCTACCTACCTGTTGGGCATGATTTATCAGCTGCAGCAAAACCATGGCCCTTTGGGTGGTTTGGATATCCTCGTCGACGGCGATGTTCCGGTAGGCGCCGGCATGAGTTCGTCGGCTGCCCTTTGCTCGGCCTTGGGCTTCGGACTAAACGAGCTGTTTTCTTTAGGTTTGACCCGCATGGAGCTTGCCCTGCTGGGTCAAAGAACGGAGCATGAATTCGCGCGTGTCCAGTGTGGCATCATGGACCAGTTTGCGAGCCTGCATGGCCGGGCAGGGCATGTCATGAAACTGGATTGCCGAAGCCTGGACTTTGTGTATGTTCCCTTTAATTTTCCACAGATTCGGATTGTTTTGGTCAACACCATGGTCAGTCACGCCCTGAGCGGCACCGCGTACAATGAGCGCCGCCAGCAATGTGAGCAGGGCGTTGCCACGCTAAAGAAATATGCCCCCCATACGGATTCTCTCCGCGACATAACGGCAGATCTGCTTGCGCGCTACCGCCACGAGATCCCTGCATTGGTCTACCGTCGCTGCGCCTTCGTAGTCCAGGAGAACCAGCGCGTACTATCGGGTTGTGAGCACCTGGCCCAAGGCGACCTACCCGCCTTTGGCCGGTTGATGTTTGAGGCGCATGAAGGCCTGCGCACGGAATATGAAGTAAGTTGCGCGGAATCGGATTTTTTGGTCGATCTGGCCAAAAAAGAGCCGGGCGTATTGGGAGCAAGACAGATGGGAGGAGGTTTTGGGGGGTGTACCATCAATCTGGTACAAAGCGAAGCCCTAGATGACTTCCTACACCGCACGAAGCAGAGCTACGAAAGGCAATTCGGAATAATTCCAGAAACCTACGTCACCCAAATTGAAGATGGCGCGAAAATTATCCTTTGAGCTATGCAAGCCAATGGCCGGTCAGAATACTTCCCCCACGTTAACAAATAATCCATGGGAGCCGTCCGCCCCCCATCCGTAATCCAGCGCCAGGTTGGCGTTGGAGTGCTTATTCACTTTGATCCGGAGCCCCAGACCGGCCGCGGGCCAAATTTTTTCGTATGCACCCGAGGGATACTCCGAAAAAGATTCCGCATTCGCAAAAAATACCATGCCGAAGAGACCATTTTTGGTGACGCCCACGCGGTATTCAGCTTCTAAATACAGCATGTTGGGACTTCGGAACCGTCCCTGGATATAGCCTCTGCCCGTATTGTTGTACGCGTCCCATCCCGTACTGGGCAAGTCCAGGTAGGGTGGCTTGCCTGTCAGGGTAAGCCAGTCGTAACTCCACAGGGCAAGCACGTTTTCGGTTCTTCCGCCAAAATTGAAATATTTTCGGACGTCAATCGTCAAAGATTGCCAGTTGCTGTTGCTTCCCAAGGCGACTAAATTGTCGCGGTATAGGACATTGGCATAGATACCCTGCTGGGAATTGATGGAACTTTTGCGGTTATCGTAGAGCAAATTAATCACCGGACCCGAGGACATCGACGTAGACGTCAGGCCATATACGTCAGGAGCGGAGACTTCATTAACTGAATCATTTGGCGTGGTGATGTTCCAGTGGTAGTCCAGAAAATACCCTATCCCGGCATAGAGGTTAGGCGTGATCTTCTTTAATACCGACTGGTGCAGACGAATGTGTGAATAATCAATAAGGGTCGTGTCATTCAGTGAACTGTATCCTCCAATTCCATAAGTATATTGTGGATATTTATAATAACGCCAGTCGGTAACGTAATTGAAGTTGTTGTTCCGGCTCCACAGATTGGTTTGGACCGAAATCGTCAGCTGATTCAACTGGGAATACACCACACTGGACGTGATGCTCGAGATATTGGTATGCGCCGGATCATAGGTATAGAAGCCAATATTCGCCGCCACGATAGCTGCCCACTGGGTAGACAGGGTATAGCCGATGGCGGGGACCACCGCCACGTGGTACTTACCTACCTCCTGCACGCCAGGGATGGTTGTGTCCCCCTTTTTTTTGCTTAATAAATGCCAAACATCGACCAAATCCACATTGGAGGTATCACTCCAGAAACCGACATGCTTGTGGCGGGCCGTGTCCTGCGTTTTCGGCGCTTTAGGCAGGGTATCGCTTTGCCCATGCACACGGTCTAAATAAAAAAAGGAAAAGGCCAGTAATATAAAGACTGCGGGCTTAGACAAGGAGCATATTGTAAATGAAGGATCGCTTTGACAACGGAAATTACCCCGCATCTAGTACACCACAATGCGTTTTAACAAATCCTTTTGTTAACTATTGGTTTTCAGCGTAAAATGAATGATTGGAGCCTGTCTGGGGATGGGGATAATGCCCGGATCGGGGTCGGGGCAGCACCTAGAGTCCGGCCTAGGCGATCCAGTATGCCTCTAGGAGCAGGTAGTAGGCCATGGCCAGGTGAAAGAGCAGTTTTTTTTCGTGGGTACAGGCTGTATCTGAACCCGTCGGAAACCGAATCTTTTTATTCCGTGCGCAGGTTTTTCACGGGATTGGTCAGCGCCGCCCGAATGGCCTGAAAACTTACGGTTCCCAGCGCAATCGCTACGGCAAGTACACCGGCCACGGCAAAGACCCACCAACCGATCCCTATCCGGTAGGCAAAACCCAAGAGCCATTTGTTCATGGCATACCAAGCCACCGGAAAAGCAATTACGGAGGCGATGGTCACAAGTTTCAAAAAATCTTTGGAGAGCATGCCGGCAATATTTCCAACGGATGCACCCAGCACTTTGCGAATCCCGATTTCTTTGGTGCGTTGTTCGGCGGCGTAAGTCACTAAACCAAACAAGCCCAGACAGCCAATCAGGATCGCGAGTATAGCGAAGGTGATGAAGATTTCTCCGGTTCGCTGTTCGGAAGCATACAGGCTATTGAACTGCTCGTCCATGAAGCTGTAATCAAAAGGCTGCCCCGGCGCCATCGCTTGCCATTTGGCCTTTATTTGAGAGACAACGGAACCGATATCCGCCGAATTGACGCGCAGGGCAATGTTGCCGGTGTTTTTCTGGAGCATCAACCCGACCGGGGTCACCACATCGCGTAGCGAGCTGAAGTTAAAGTTCTTGACCACGCCAATAATATGGAAGGTCCCGAGTTTCTTTGTTTTTACATCTTCCACCCGGTACAAAGGCTTGTTCAGCACGTCCTTCGTGGTTAAGAAAGCGACGGCCGCTTCATTGATGATGACTCCGTTGGAGTCGGTCGGATAGTCGGGCGAGAAATTTCTTCCTTGTACCAGGGTTAAGCCCAGGGTAGGAATGTATTGTTCATCGATGCTCCATTGCTGCATCGAAATGCCCGTTTTGGGATCCAGCGAAGTCGTCGGAAAATAGGCGCTGTTGTTCCTGTAGCCGTCGACAGGCAGGTACCCGGTCATGGTGGCGCTGGAAACGCCGCTTATTTTGAGCAAATCTTGTTTGAAACTGAGGGCATGGTCATTCAGCGCATCCGTTCCCTTGAGTACCATGACCTGGTTGCGGTTAAATCCAATGTCTTTGTTTCGGATATAGGTGAGTTGACTATAGATAACGATCGTACCAACAATTAAGATAATAGAAATAGAAAACTGAAACACCACTAAGGCATTACGCAAGATGGATCCCTTGAAGCCCTCCGACAACTTGCCTTTCAGCACTTTTATGGGTTGGAAAGCCGACAAGAAAAAGGCTGGATAGCTCCCCGCCAGAAAACCCACCACGGACATAAGCAGCACAAAAGACAGGAGCATCCAGGGTTGAAACAAGGACCCGAGTTTAATCTGCTTTCCTGCCAACTGGTTGAAATAGGGAAGCAGCAGCCAGGCCAGCAAAATCGATATCACCAGCGCAAGGAAACTCATCAGCACGGACTCGGTAATAAATTGCTGAATCAAATTGATGCGCAGTGAACCTAAGACCTTGCGCACGCCCACTTCCTTTGCCCGGGAAGAAGCCCGAGCCGTGGACAGGTTCATAAAATTGACGCAGGCAATAAGCAGGATCAGCATGGCTATGGCTGAAAAAATATACACAAATTGGATGTTGCCGTTGGCCCCGAGTTCGCCTACCCGATTTGAATGCAGGTGGATATCCAGCAGCGGCGTGAGGCTGCAACGCACGTACCCTCCGGTCTTTTTGAATTCATCCATGGATAAATTGGTGACGGCCTTCATCTCCGGACCAACGTACCGGTCCATCATCTGATTCAATTCCGGGACTAGCTTTTCGGGGTCCACCCCTTTTTTCAAGATCACGTAAGTCGAAAAATTTTCGCTGAGCCAATTGTCATCCCGACTGGATTGATTCTCGGTCATGGGAATAAAAAAATCGAAATGGAAATGCGATTGTTTAGGGATGTCTTTAATCACCCCGGTAATTTTATAGTTGTCTTTGTCGTTGAGAAATAAACTTTGGCCCGTGACATCTACACGGTCAAAGTATTTTTTTGCCATCCGTTCAGTGATCACTAGGGAATGAGGCTCCCTCAATGCGGTCTTTGGGTCGCCATAGAGCATGGGCAGGGTGAAGACTTCGAACAGGGTGGAATCGGCAAAAGCAACATCCATTTCCCGCAGGTTCTCGTTGCCTTTCTTTACCAGGACACTTCCATAACTCTGCAAGCGGGTAAACTGCGTCACCTGAGGAAATTCCTTTACCATCGTTTGTCCCATCGTTGCATTGCAAACCGCCAAATCAAAATGATTGCCGCCGAACTGTATTTCGTTGTTTACCCGGTAGATTTGTTTGGCTTGCAGGTTGTAGCGGTCAAAATTGAGTTCGTCAAAAACGTATAGCAGAATCAATAGGCAGGTAGCCAGCCCGAAAGCGAGTCCAAAAATATTTATGGCCGTATAAAATTTGTTTTTGACCAGGTTGCGGAACGCTGTCTTAAAATAATTTCTGAACATGGTGTAGGTTTTATTCGCCAGGTGATAACGGGGACAGACGGTTCTGGCTCGCGCAATTGAGATTAGACGCTCCAATATGGTGCCATGTTACAACGGAGCTAGTTATCAGTTGGCTATCTTTTGGGCAGGCTGTCGGGTGCCCGGTTTTGGTACAGTCGGCTGGTCGATTATGCGCATGCAATATCGACAAGGTGAAGATCCTTCAATACTAGTCCATGCACGGATGCGTCGCTGCCAGGTCAAGGCAACTACGTTCTGATTGTTACGCTTTCTTGCGCCGCCGGGTAGTCTTCGGGAGGTTCGCACCAAGACTCACTTTGCTTGATTAAACCAATCAGCTCATCCACAGCGATCTCGCTGTTCACGCCTCGCTTGACTACTTCTTTGCCTTTGTACAGTGTCACCTTTCCTGGTCCCGAGCCCACATAGCCAAAATCAGCGTCGGCCATCTCCCCCGGCCCGTTGACGATACAGCCCATGATGGCAATTTTGACGCCTTTGAGGTGGTGGGTAACAGCGCGAATCCGGGAGGTGGTCTCCTGCAAATCAAAGAGGGTACGGCCGCAGGAAGGACAGGAGATGTATTCGGTTTTGGAGATCCTGGTCCTGGTAGCTTGCAAAATGGAAAAGGACGTATTGTTAATAAACTGGTGATTGTCTTTTGCTTCCAGGTAGGTTCGCCCGCTGAGGTGGCTGGGCTGGTTCGGGGTGGTATCGTTTTTAAGCCAGATCCCATCGCCCATGCCATCCAGGAACAGGGCTCCGGATTCACAGGCAAAATGGATGATTTGCTCATCGATTTGCTGCTCGTCGCTCGCCACCTCCAACACGACTGGCAACCCAATCCCACGCACCATCAGGTCCATTAGGAGCCTTCGAACTGACAGCATGGGATGCGGATAGGAAGAGTGTACACACAACACCGTATTATCCGTTTGCTCTGTCGCTTCGATTAAGGCCATAGCCAAGGGTTCCGCCGCATCCACGGAGACAAAATTCACGGTCGAAGACCCCCATGCGGATTGCACATATTGCTCCGCGCTAAACAACGGGAAATAATTTTTCCCCTCCGGTCGATCGGTCTGCGAAACCAGCTGCCAAGTCGGGTAGTCACAAATCACCCGCAAAGTTCCAGGCAGGGCAATATCAGGTGGATTGGTCCCCACATACATATAGTCAGCGGCCCCATCTCTGATCGACCATTTATCGATACCCTCGTCATACACGTAGCCAATAGATCGCAGATCGGAGCGCGTGATCTGACCTTTACGGCTGAAATCGGCCACCACCACGGGCGGGTGTTTGCCCCCGATATTGGCCACGGCGGTGGTCTCGCGCCGCTTATATACAAAGGGAGAATAGGGAAGTTTTTGGATCGGAGCAAGTGCGCTATGGCCAGTTGCACGGGAGGCCAGCCGTTCGTATCTCTGCACCAGTTCGCGACAGACAGGGATCTCAAATTCCGGATCCTCGGTCAGGGAGACGCGGATGGTATCACCCACCCCATCTTCTAAAAGAGTGCCAATCCCGATCGCGGATTTGATGCGCCCGTCTTCCCCATCGCCAGCCTCGGTAACTCCTAAATGCAAGGGATAGCATTCCGAAAACTCCTCCTCCATGTTTTGGATGAGTAACCGATAGGCCTGTACCATTACCTGCGGATTGCTGCTTTTCATGCTCAGTACGATATTGTGGTACGCCTCCGCCCTGGCCACCCGAAGGAACTCCATGGCACTTTCTACCATGCCCATGGGCGTGTCGCCATAGCGGCTCATGATGCGGTCCGAAAGGGAGCCGTGGTTGGTCCCGATGCGCATGGCGGTACCGTACTGCTTGCAGATCCGCACCAGCGGCGCAAAGCGTTCGTAAATCCGCTCCATCTCTTCGGTATACTCCTGATTGGTATATTCGATGAAGGCAAATTTCTTCTTATCGATGTAATTGCCGGGATTGATCCGTACTTTCTCCACGATCCGGGCTGCGATCTCTGCCGCATTGGGTGTGAAATGGATGTCGGCAACCAAAGGCGTTTGATAGCCCCGTTTGCGCAGTTCGCTCTTGATAAGGGCCAAGTTTTCGGCTTCCAGCTTGCTGGGAGCCGTGATCCGGATCAGTTCCGATCCGGCCTGGATGCACCGGATGGCCTGCTCCACTGTCGCCTGGGTATTCATCGTATCGGTCGTAGTCATCGTTTGAATGCGGACCGGATGAAAATTGCCCAGCAGCAAATCCCCCACCCGAACTTCCCGGGTCTTTAGACGACTGTACGACGTGAGTGAATTACAATAGATTTGCATATATATTTGGCAACCAATTAAAATACAAAAATAACAAATGCTGGCCCATTTTTGGAGGTTATTGAATCGTTACGTATTGTGTCCCTTGGCGACTGCCGTGGTGATGGGCTTGTGCTTGGGGGTGCAGGCTCAGCCCAAGGTGGAGGGCAACATGGTTCCGGTGCGGATGTCATCCACCCATACGTCTTTTCCCGATACCGGACGCGCCCAGGGGCACGTGTACGATAGCGTGCTCTATGACCGGGCTAGCCACTACAACGACAGCTCTGTCCTGATGGTCGTGCCGGCACACATCAAATCGCTGAAAACCTTGGACCTCGTATTTTGGTTCCATGGCTGGCGCAATAATATAGACACGGCCCTTAGCTATTACCACCTTCTTTCGCAATTTCAGCAGGCTAACCGCCAGGCAATACTAATCCTGGCAGAAACGGCCAAGAATGCGCCGGATTCCTACGGCGGAAAACTTGAACAACCGGGCGATTTTGCTGCCTTAGTGCAGGACGCCCTGAACGAACTTCAATCTCGGCAGCTTGTCTCCGCAAAGATTCCAATTGGCCACGTCATCCTGGCGGGGCACAGCGGAGCTTACCGGGTGATCGCTAAGATATTGGACAAAGGTGGTGTGCAGATTAATGAAGTCGTGCTCTTCGATGCCTTGTATGGCGAAACCGACTGCTTCGATCGGTGGATTCAATCGGACTCGACCAACCGGTTTATTAATTGGTATACCAACCAGGGAGGCGGTACCGATCAGGTGTCCATGGCCTTTGTGGAACAATTGAACAAAGAGGGACTGGTCACTACTTCCGTGGAGGAAGGCGCATTAAACGCTGAGGTCATTCGAACTTGCCGGATCCTGTTCGTCCATAGCCCAAGGGAGCATAACGACATTATCTTTAATCCCGACAATTTTCATCTGGTACTGGAAAACTCAGTCTTCTTAAAGCCGCTGACACGATGAAGAGGGCACAAAAAAATCCCCTATCGCATTATAGAAGTAACGAAAACGATTACTCGATTCCTGATGATTTTCACAACCTGTTGAATACCCTAGTCGATAAAGTCCCGGCCCAGCTTTGCTTGGGAATGAACAAACGGATCCATTCTCACTAGCCGTCAACTACAAAATTATTGGTAATCACGTTAAAGAGCAATCGCACCACAGCCTTGCGAAACCTGTTACGAAATCCAGGTTATTCCTTGATTAATATTCGGGGGCTTTGCCTCAGAGTCAGCCACAGCATGCTGAATAATCTCTTAAAGATTATCCTCGCCTGGCACTCAGCGAAAAAATCAGACCGGAGCTCTTTTCCATCAATCCGGTCAATAATTTTAGCATGGATGTTCTACATCATGGTCAAACCCGCTTGCGAAGCACGAACTTGAACCCTATAGTAAAAGTATTTACCCAACTATTTACGGCAAACTCCTTCCCTAATCCATTCAAAGACCGGGAAAATTGATGAACTATTGGGGGCGGACTGTGGTTCCTATCCACCTATTGGCCTCAGCAACCCTTTATTGCCTAGTTAAAGGCTATTTCTTTGGCTTATAAGTTGACATATATATGGATTTTTTATACCTTGCCGTGGATTTGAAAAAGGCTAGCTCCATATTGCTTTTAGGGACGATTCTGTTTAACCTCTTTGGCTACCAATTGCTGTATTATTTTCTGGAAAATAAGGCAAATGCGAAACTTGAAGAAAGCCTGAACAGCAACTTATTTAGTCTGCAAGATTTGATTTCATTCAAAGTTCCTATTAAGCACCTAGCCTACTACAGCAACTCCCACCAATACCAGCGCATGGATGGGGAAATTGAGATTTCTGGTGTACGATATCATTTTGTACAGTGTCGTTTATTCAATGACACCCTGGAGCTCCAATGCGTGCCGAATTACGAGGAGATACAATTAGGAAACCAGAAGGCAGAGTTTTGCCGTTTGGCTAGCGGTCTTGATCAGGCCGGACAGAGCAGAAAATCTGTCCCTCACACGGCCTCATTTAAATATGTATCTGTTGAATATTTGAAATACGAGGACTTTTTGATCACAAACCCATCGCGTCAAATTAAAAAGAGAAAACCTCAGTGGCAAAATGCAGCTGCCAGGTCTTTTTATTTGTCCCCCATCGACCAACCCCCCAGGGCTTGATAATCGGCCTTCATTCGAGGGTCTACTCGAGGATCAAATCTTTCATTACCTATCAATTGTCTTATTAACTACGTCTAATTATGAAGAAGATTTCCATTATCACGCTTGTCGTGATGAGCTTTGTTGCTTGCCATACCACCACAGATTACGAGAAAGTATTCAAGGACCCTAACCTGTACAGTGATGCCGTCCATCGACTCAATACCGTAGTTATGGGCAATAACTTCTCGCCCATGGTGGCTTCCAGAAATTATCTCTATGCGTCGATTGCGGGGTACGAAGTCGTCGCTGCGGGATACCCTGCTAGATATACCTCCTTGGCAGGCCAGGTACATGGATTGGGCGAAGTACCTAAACCACCTCAGGATAAACAGGTCGATTTTGAACTGGCATCTTTATTGGCGTTCTGCAAACTTGGAGAATCGGTTACATTTCCTGCGGGCAGCATGCAAGACTATGTAGACAGCTTGAAGCAATTGGCAATTAGTCATGGAATGCCTTCCGCGCTGATGGACAATTCAATTGCTTATGCGGACACGGTTGCGTCTGTCATCATGGATTGGAGTCGCCACGACAATTACCTGCAAACCCGAGGAGCGCCGGAATACGAGGTGAAAGATTCTCCGGGCCGTTGGGTTCCTACACCGCCGGCCTATTCGCCAGCTGCCGAACCGCATTGGCGGGAGATTCGCAATCTCGTCATTGACAGCGTTAACCAGTTTATGCCCCCACCGCCTTATAAGTTCGACGTAACCGACAAGCGTAGCGACTATTATCAAGAAGTCAAAAAGATTCAGCAGACTGGAGATAGTCTAAGCGCTGAGCAAAAATGGATTGCCGATTTTTGGGACGACAACCCGTTCAAACTAAATGTTGCTGGTCATTTGATGTTCGCCACCAAAAAATTTTCTCCAGGAGGTCACTGGATGGGCATCGTAGGCATCGCTGCGAAAACATCGGGCGCCGATTTTCAACATACTTCCTATGCCTATGCGAAGACGGCAATTGCTTTATTTGACGGATTTATCCAATGCTGGAATATCAAGTATATTTACAATACCATCAGGCCGGAAACCGTAATAGACAAATACTTTGACCCCAACTGGAGGCCTCATCTGCAAACCCCTCCTTTTCCAGAATATACCTGTGGACACTGCACCATTTCTGCTTCCGCCGCCGAGGCCCTGACGAGCGTTTTCGGCGACAATTTTGCCTATACGGATACCACGGAATTGGAATTTGGTATTGATAGTCGTCACTATTCCTCTTTTAGACAAGCAGCGCTGGAGACCCAAGTTTCCCGATTTTATGGGGGCATCCATTATCTGTATTGCTGCGAGCGAAGCACCGGCATGGGTAAAGCGGTAGGTGAACTGGTGGTAAACCGACTTAAGATGGAAAAAAAATAGTCAGCCGCGAGTTGGCCGCTCAGCCAGAATGTCTGGCCCCTTGGCCCTTTAGCCAAACAATTCAAGGAAAAACGATCAGAGAAACCTGGTCCTATTTTTAATGGCATTTAAGTATTCGTTTTCGTCATGATAGAATGTACACCGCAACAAAAAATACACTATACCCTTCGGTTGGCCGTAGCCATGTGTTTTGTCGGGCACGGAGCCTTTGGCCTTATCACCAAACCCATTTGGGCTAACTACTTTGCCGTTTTCGGTATTGGCCATGACCTAGCCTACAGGTTAATGCCAGTGGTAGGTGGGATTGACGTGCTGATGGGTGTTGGCATGCTCTTCTATCCTTTGGCTGGCTTTCCGGCATGGCTCGTACTATGGGGAATCGTGACCGCTTTGTTACGACCGCTATCAGGTGAGCCTTTGGCCGAGTTTATTGAGCGGGCAGGAAATTTCGGGGCCCCGCTTGCCCTACTCATGCTTTCCGGCCTTGACATGAAAAAGCCTAGTTCCTGGTGGACGCGTCTGTCTCCCTTTCAATTGGACGACACCAAATCATATGAAAGGGCAAGCTATTGTTTACGGGCCGTTGTATTTCTCTTGCTATTTGGTCACGGGTGGCTGAATTGGATCGGAAAAAATGCACTGCTGGACCAATACCATGGCCTTGGCTTTTCATCGACAGCACAGGTAGCCCAGGTAGTTGGTTTAGCCGAAATCCTCGCTTCCTGCGCGGTCCTGCTACAACCCTGGCGCCCCATGCTCATGGCATTATTTATATGGAAGGTGGCAAGTGAACTCTTCTATCCACATTATGAATTAATGGAATGGATAGAACGTGGAGGTAGCTACGGCGCAATCCTCGCTTTGTGGCTGATAACGGGAGTTCTTCGGGACAGAAAAGCAAACAGAACTAATAGTTTAGGTCAGCGGCCGGTCGCGGTTTGATCAGCCAAAACGCTAGCAAAAGAGGTCCATGTCATCCATTGAGGGTGACTGAAAGCAGCAGTCCTTAGGGATATCCATCTCTTCCGTGACTATTTGGGTTGCAGTACCTGCTATATTGTTTCACCAATCAATGTCTGGTTGACCCAGGGTGTGGTTGTTTCGATTCATCTTGTCTTGCAGATCTTTTTCTTTCTGCTGCAGCGCATTGAGGAGTTGTTCGGCTTGCTGTTTGGTAAGTTTACTCTGCTGCTGTTTGGGCTGTTGCTGATCTTGGTTATCTTGTTTGGGTTGATTAGGCTGATTCTTTTTCTGTTCTTTAGGAGGCGGAGGTTGGTTCTTTTTCAATTCAATCAAAGCCTTTTCTAAATTTTCCCTGGCCTCTTCATCCGTTGGATCCAGCTTGAGGGCACTTTTCCAGGAATCGATACTTTGTTCAAGCTTCAGCTGCTTGATCTCCGCCACGCCCTTATTGTACAGTCCTTTTTCCTGCAAAGTTTTGTCGGTGCTCTTATCTATGCTGGTCTGGTAGGACTGGGCCGCGTCATCAAATTTATTCTTTCTAAACTGGGCATTGCCTAAATTGTAATTGGCCGCTGGATTGCCGGGTGCCAATTGGAGCGCCTTTTGGTACTGCTCCTGTGACTGGTCCATTTGCTTCTCCTTATAATAGCGGTTTCCTTTACGGATCAGGACGTCCTCCTTTTGGGCCGAGACCGACAACGAAGTCGACAGTGCCACTATCGAACAGATTATGGAAATTGTGTTATTCAAACCAGGTTAAATTTTCGTTCGGGCAACAAGAATTCCACCACCAAAAGTAGCAGCCCTAAGCCCAAAAACCATTGAAACAAGCTTCGGTAATTGGTAAATTCTTTGTCATTTAAAGATTTTTTCTCAATCGAATCCAACTGCGCGGTGAGTGTGATCAAGGCGTCGTCCATATTGTCAAGCCGGATATAAATACCATTAGCCGCGCTAGCCAGTTGTTGCAATTCGGCTTCGTTGAGTTTAGAAATCACCACCTGCCCATTCTTGTCCTTTTTGGTTTCCTTGGTTTCCGGATCAATCAATACCGACCCCTCCGGTGTTCCTATGCCCACGGTGTTAATCATAACGCCGTCGTCGGCCAGGTGCTTGGCTGTGGCCAGAGCGTCCGGATCATGGTCCTCCCCATCAGACACCAGAACGACAGCTTTATACTTATGCTCCTGGTTGTTAAACGAATTGTTGGCCATCGACAGAGCGTCCGCAATGACGGTGCCTTGGGTAGGCACTACGCTGGGGCCCGCATTGCGAATATACATACGCGCCGCACCTTGGTCAATGGTCAAAGGCATTTGCATATAGGCCCTGCCGGCAAACAGGATAATGCCGACCCGGTCATTTTGCAGATTGTCCAAAAGCCGGCTGAGCAATTCCTTGGCCTTTTCCAGCCGACTGGGTTTGATGTCTTCGGCCAGCATGCTTTTGCTGACGTCCAAAACCAGCATGACGTCTACCCCCGTCCGGCTGATGTTTTCAGGAGGTCCTTTCCTTTGCAAGTTAGCCAGACCAACCAAGATCGAGAGCATTGCCACCACCACCAAGACAAACTTGGTCAGAAAGAGGTTTGGCGAGTAGTTTCTGACCAACTGGGCAATCAAAGATGGGTCACCCATTTTTCTGGTCACTCTCCGTTTCCAAAAAATCAAGCTGAAAAACAGCAGCAGCAAAACCGGTATGCTGAGCAATCCCAAGAAAAATTCATCATGCTGGAAACGCATCGCGATTTGAATGATTTGAATGATCTTGCCGTAGGCGCAATTCCCCTTGCAATATAGGCAACTAAAGAGTGCAAAAAGAAGGCCAATCTGATATTAATCCTTCTTTCACAATTTGGGTTTCCGCCAAATCCGTGCCTCGCTTCCAGTGCTTACTTCTTGGCTTCGAAAAAGCCAAGTTTACCCAAGATGCTTTTGAGCAAATGCAGGCGCACATTCATCATGTCAATCTGGGAATCGGTCGACTCCAGGTTGAGCACAAAAAAATAGGGATGATTGTTCTCTTCAATCCAGCCGACGATCCAACCGATCTGGTGACCCTCTTCGCTTACTCCCCAACCTGTCTTGTAACTCAGTCGGTAGTTGGCGTTACTTTCCCGAATCATCACTTTGCGCACTATCTCTTGCGTCCGGTTAAAAAAAGGCAATTGGTTGAAATACAATTTTTTTACCAGGCCCAACTGTTCGTCAGGGGTAATTTTCAGATGGTTGTTCAGCCAGAACGAATCCACCGGACCAGATATGTCCTTATTGCCATATCCCAGGGAGTCGATCCATTTTTTCATCACCTCATGGCCGATCCTCCGGGCAACTTCCTGGTAGTAGTTGACGGCCGATACCCGAAACGCTTCGGCCATCGATAGGTCCTTGTTCCAGTCCGGATTCCAACGCGTGACGCCGTCCCACTTGATGACCATGTTCTCGTTGGAGATGACACCAGTTTGAATGCCGATAAGTGAATTCACAATTTTGAATGTAGATGCGGGAGTATAGGAACTATCGCGAAATCTCTTGAGGTTATAGATGGTAAACTGCCCGCTACCGTTGTCGAACAAGCCAAAACAACCCCGCACGTGCAAGGAATCAAAATAGCTCCCCAACTGATCGTCTTCGGTAACATTATTAAGTGAGCAAGAGGAGAGCAGAATGACGGGCAAACAGAGGGCGCAAAAGGCTTTCAGCATAGGTGGCATTTTTTTGGGGCAAAGATAAGTCCCGGGGCGTACACGCGCAGAAACGGATCCTAGTTGTCACCCACAGCGGCGTCGCGGTACGCTTGTGACCAACACTTTTATATCTAGGTGAAAAGGCTGACGCAAAGTTCGACACACTTCTGTCACCCATAAGGGTAACCAACCTTGCGCGCCTCGGCAATTGCTAGTCAATTCATGCCATATATTTTGATCAGATGAAGCAATACGCCATTGGTCCATCCAAAACCATCCTGATCGGCGTATTCGCCCCCACCCGCTTCTTTGGTAATATCCGCTACATTGTATTTTTCAGTTAGTTTTCCGGTCTGCTGGTAAGCCCTTACATTAAGCGTAATCCAGCGATGGGCGGCCTCGCGGGCAAGGTCTTTTTGCCCACAGCGATCGAGCCCCCAGATCATCATCCATTCCAGCGGAGCCCAGCCATTGGGCGCATCCCATTGCTGGCCGGTAGCGTACTCACTGGTGACAAAGCCTCCCGGTTTGAGGAGCTTCTCCTTGACCACGGCCGCCACTTTTTCGCCCAGAAAGCTCATGTAATCGGGGTGCTCATTCAAAAAGCAAAAAGGGTACAGACCCGCTGGGTTGATGCTGCTACTTTGTTTTTGCGTGACGAGATTGTAATCGGTGAAAAAAGACAGATCCTTATTCCAAAAATACTTATCAATGTTGAGGCTCCGCTCATGGGCTTTGGTCATAAAAATTTGCGCCGCTGAGTCATCACCCACAATCTCCCTGCCTCGGGAAATGGCGGTCTCCAGCTGATAAAGCAGGGCATTGAGATCCACGGGAATCAGGTCAATAGTTTCGATGGTGGTGAGTCGGTTTCTGTCTTGGAACCACCGACTGCTGAAATCAATCCCACTTTCGGCCGCGGCCCTGAGGTTTTCGTACATTTCCGCTTTGTTTCTGGTCGATTTCTCGGCCGTGAGTACATCTTCGCGGTAACTCTCCTGGCGGGGCTGCGCGTAGTCATCAAAATAGCGATTTAATATGGCCCCGTCTTTGAGTCGGACGACCCGACGGAATGCCTGACCGGGTTTTAATTTATCCGCCCCCTCCATCCAGAACCGGTATTCCTTTTCCATGGCAGGCAGGAACTCGGCATATACGCTATCCCCCTTGATCGTCGCGAGCAGGGCCACCATGGCGGAGAAAAAAGGCGGCTGCGACCGGCTCAGGTAGTAGGTCCGATTGCCGTTGGGGATATGGCCATAGGTATCAATCAGGTAGGCGAAATTCTTAATCATGTTTTCTATCATATCCGTTCGCCCACTTTCCTTTAGACCCAGCATAGTAAAATAGGAATCCCAATAATAGATCTCGCGAAACCTGCCACCAGGGACGATATACGGATAAGGGAGCGCCAACAAGGAACTGCCTTCTACCGGTTTATCGGGATTTCTTTTTAATACGGTCCAGAGGCTATTGATATGCGCGACAACGTCTTCCTGCTTATTGGTAACATAGCCCCCTGACGCACTGGACGGCAGCTCAAAATTATCTTCTACAAATTTTTTAAGGTTGAAATTAGGGCCCTTCTGCATGCCGTAATCGTACATGATATCCGAAGGCTTGCGCTTGGGAATGCAATCGACAAAGGTCTTTCCGTCCGGGAAAACACGCTGCATTTGCACGTCAATAAACAAATCTCCATAGATTTTATCGGGCGTCGGCGGTTCTTGCGCCGAGAGCATTACTACAAGCGGAAAACAACATAACAAGAGAAACAAGCGCTTTGCCATGTGGAAAAGAAATATTTAGATCTGAAGGTAAGAAAAATTAAAGCACAGTACTCGAAGCCATTAGAATAGCATGACAACCGGACGCTTTCTCCCGATGCGCTAAAAAATGAGAAACCCGACCAAGAATAGTCGGGCTCTGTTGCTTATGACCATACAAAATAACTTGTGTTCCTATTTCTAGGGCGTGACTGATGTGGTTGAGGGCTAAGGCTTAAATTAACCCCGCCAAGACTAGCGGCGTTTGTTTACTGATTATGACAATTACGTACTTTATACTATGGCGACGGTTCCTGGGACTATCCCTTCTGCATTTCACTTGGCTCTCCACGAGTCCCCAAATTAGACGCCTCAATGCAAGACCCGGAAAAGATGCTCTTCAGAAACTCCAGCGTTTTTCCTTTAATTTGGCCATCCCACACGCACATCAATTGGCTCCATCCATATTGGCCCGCTGCACTGCAAAGCCTCCTACATTTTCTCCCACCGCGAGGCCGACTTCGATATCCGATCGGTAATGGATGCCGCTAACCAACCGAGATAATGCCGCCTGCTGAGCCATCTGCAAATAAGCAGCGGACCTCGATGGAATGATGCGGCCCAATATAGTCGCCGCTGCACCAGAAAAGCAGGAGTGACCAGAGACATAGGACGGGAAATTGGGAATACCGGTAAGGGTTTTAATGCTCGGAACCATTTGGGATGGCCTTGCATTGAAATAGTAATATTTTATATTCCAGCAAACAATCGCCGCATCCATCAAAGACATGTTGAGCAACGCCATATTGCGCGCCCACCTGACTTCGCTATAATTTTGCAAGATAAAATCGCTGGCAGCAATTGCGTTCCAGTGACCTGGAGGAGTATAGGTACCAACGCCATCCGCCCAGTACTGGGTGAGTGCGATATTGGCCCGCGTTGGGTTCTTTACATAATTAGCTACTTCCTCCGTTTCCGTCTGATATTGCTCACTGCCCGAAACGGATGGAGGTCCTGGTCGAAGGGAAACCACGTTGGCCGAGTCGATTAGGAAAGATTTAACTGCCCCAAAAAGTGGAAGCATCGGTGGACGCTTAGGAGATTCTAAGCTATACCAGGGAATTTCACCTGCCGATAGAGCACCGGTTACCAGGCTCTCCCATTCAGCCGGCGTGCCTACGGCCTTACCGGCATTATCGGTCCTGCCCCTGGCAATAAACAGGTCGGCTATCTGGCGACCCAGAGCATCCCCTGCTACAATATCACTACGCACTGCGGCGCCGCTCATTATGGCGGCCAATTCCTGCTGATCGGCTAGCTGCTGGATATTGGCGATTTCGTCAGGGAATAGCAATTTCATCATCTCGGCTGTAACGCCGGCCAGCACAGCCGCTTCGGAAGGATAAGAAGGTAACCTTGTTTTGGTTACTTCGGCCTTTATGACACTATCGACCACGTAGGGCGCCGGCCGGTTATACTGCATTTTGTAATACCAGCAGGCAACCAGGGCATCGTACTGCGCCGCACTGACGTATGCATATGCCCTTGCCGCGTAGGGCGGGTTGGCAAATGGGAATAGCGGATATGCAAACGGGTTAGTGGAACTGGGAATAGGATAGGTACTATCCGAATTTTGATAGGGAGGCAGATTGTATTTGGCCACCAAATCGCGCATAATTTCGTTCCATCGAAGCACCCCGCCTGCTGACCAGTATTTTATCTGTTCCTGCTGGTCAGCACTTAGATGCTGCTGGTACCCTTGGATTTCAAAAAGTTCTGATGCGTAGGAGGTCGAATTGGTGGCCGCTGGTGCCGCGACTCCAAAAGTGTCAGGTCGGGGCAATAGCACGGTCTGCCAGGAGCCGGCATTCAGGTCTTCGCTTGTGGCGTCAAGAGCTGGCAAATTGGCGGTTACTCCCGTGATCGACTTCTTGCAGGATACAAGAGATCCAGCAAACAATATGGCCACGAAGAGCGTAATATAAATTCTATTTTTCATAACAATTATGTATTTGACTATTGTGCAGTGTACAGTTTTGAAGGCCCCTTCACATAAAACGCATAATACGCGCCAATGTACAAACCAAGAGTTTGACCCACGTTGCGGCCGGTAAGAACATAATTAGCGCCTCCATTAGCCGAGATATGTGTATCGAACGGGAAGGTATACTTGACATGCACGCCGGCCGATGTGCTATTCATCTCATTTGCAACAAAAGGCATATCGTCTTTTCGAATGTCGTCCCCTCCAAGTGTAGTGAGGTTGTCAACCATGAGCTCGGCAATCAAGTATTTTTTATAGATTCCTAGGCTGGCATTGAAAGTCAATTGATCGGGCATAAAGACTTCATTGGTATTGTTAAGCTGATCTGTATAATAGGCGGTTCGCTCCAAGTATACGTTGCTGCGCCATATGTATGCTCCCGAAAACCGGGCAAAGAAAATACCCTGTTTGTAATAGGCCATTGCTCTCCACGTCAGGTTTGTGCTGCCCAGCCCAATGGACATGGGTAAATAATCGATCTCGTAGTTATTGGTTGGCGTAGTCAATCCAACAAGGCCAAATAAGGAAAGCTTGCCCTTACCCAGGTTGAAAGTGAAAGGTCTCCATTTTACAAAAACGCTCACATCCTGGAATCCTTTCATGCCATGCAATGTACCTGCCGAAGCACTGGTCCATAGGTAGGGTACGGAGGCCATCACGTTTAGGTTATCGGTTATTCCATAATTACTCATCGCCATCACCGATTGGGTGGTTAGGGTACCGATGTTTTGGTTGTTCCGCTTGAAAGTCCCTTCCCAGTAATCTTTCCACTGGTCGTGCTCGTAAGTTGCCCCATTACACCACTGGTATTTGTTCATCATAATGGCATCGTCGGGAGTTTGCGCCTCGGCAGCCGAGGTAATTAACAAAAGCACCAAACATGTTGCTTTTAAGAAGGTCCATGCATTTGCATTCATTAGATTTTTTTTTAGCAGATATCAAAAATTAAGCAGGTTGCAATGCGCCAACGGACGCATAGCCATGTTCGGCCAATTGCTTACCCATATCCATGAAGTCGGCATTTTCTTTCGGAGCCCAAGTTCTTAGCCCATCGACGTAGCGGTTATACATGCAAAAGGCCGCAGCAATGAGTACCGTGTCGTGGATTTCCTGGTCCGTAGCCCCTTGGCTTCTGGCTTGGGCAATATCATCGTCGGTAACCTGTTTACCGCTTTGTTGAACGTGCCCGGCGATCTGCAGTAAGGCACGCAGCTTATCAGAAATTATCGGACCCGGCAGGCCTTTTTTGATCTCGTCAAGGAAATCTACTCCCCGGCCCAAATGTGCGGCCGCGACTGCCCCGTGGGAGCTGTGACAGAAATGGCAGCCATTGCGGTAAGAGACAGTGGCAGCAATGATTTCCCTTTCTGCGCGAGTGAGCGTATTGTGTTCATCCGAGAGTAATACTTCGGCCAGATCTGACAACGGACGAGCGGTTTTGGGGCTGTAATCGAGTAAGCCTACAATCCCTGGAAGGTTTTCGTTATTGAGTTGAATGTATGCCATAAAATGTGCGCTTTAAAAAGAAGGAAAATAGATTTGTTCTCTAACACGAGAGGCTTGAGGTCATCCTCGTTAGTCCACTGTACGCTAGCGTACGCTTCGCGTCTGATACCAAGTATGTTTAGATATCATTCCCTGCTTCCCCACATCTGAGGACTATCAGCTTTTCAAGCTGTAATCGCCCAAGAAATTGGGGGACGTTTTTGTCTATCTGAGTTGCGCTTTTGTCGGTACCCCATAACGACTATGGAAGTAACCTATCGTGCGCAGCAAAAGACGCAGGGAGAATCACAGCAAAATTGTTCCAGTTGGCTATATTGACATCGAGGAAAACTGCCTGCCATTAAATGGACAAGACACAGAAATCGGGGGGTTGCTCGGCTACTGGAGCGTAGCAGGATGGAATCTGGAAATAAAAGTGATGGGCGTTACTCGAACTCAGTAGGGAAATAGGTCTAATGGTTATTAGATCGTTTACCGTATAGTAGTCCGTGGAAAAACTCTTAGAAAAATCGGGATGGGAGTCGGATTTTTTGTCC
This sequence comes from uncultured Chitinophagaceae bacterium, assembly GCA_963742225.1. Classification (GTDB taxonomy): domain Bacteria; phylum Bacteroidota; class Bacteroidia; order Chitinophagales; family Chitinophagaceae; genus Puia. The sequence continues at coordinate 814,040 of CAVULD010000001.1, forward strand.
TGGCCAGGCCGCTGCTGCAGGTCATTTACCAGCTTAAAAAAGTCATCCTTGGCCGTCCTGAGGTTCATGATCGTTGGGTTGGCGATGCACATCAACTCGAGCGAATCGTTATACACGCGAAGCTTTACGTATTTGTATTCGATGCCCCCGATTTCCATCTGGCCATCGACCCGTTCAAACTGGTGCGAAGAACTATAGTAGGCCAGCCGGGAGGCGGGCACTTTTACAGAGATCAGTTGGGAAGCGTCGTAGTTATTGTCGTCCAGCCGGGATTCCAGATCGGCGTTGGCCTGGCCTTCCAAATAAGCTGTCAGGATCCGGTAACCGAAATAGTTAAACGAAAGTATTCCAAGCAGTAATATGGCAGCAGCTCGCTTCACAAGCGGCCAAATTAATAAAATTTTATTTAACCGTATAAGTTTTTTTTTCCGGACCCGCCCCGGTTATCGTCAGACTCTTCCAACTTCCCGGCAGGGTCGACTTAACCTGCACCAGGCCGGTGGGCGTGATGTCGAGTCCGCCAAATCCCATGAGCACGGCCTGCACAATGCCACCAGCTCCCGTGGCAAAATAGGGATTGGTCCCTCCCTTGGTTTCGGCAATGACCCGAAAAGGGGGATTGAGGTTGGGTTCGTAGGCGTCCTTAAAGAAGTGATAGGCCTTCTGGCCATCACCCAGTCTGGCGTACAGTAGGGCGAAGATGGCCTGCGTCATAGCCGGTGTTCCTTCGTTGGGAACTCGGGATTGATAGTACTCCAAATCTTTTTTGATTTGCTCGGGCTCGGTGATTTGTTTTAAGGGGTAGGCCAATAAATTCACATCGGCCTGTTTGATCCCGCCGCCCCCGTAGCTGTCGTATTCACGCGTTACCCCATCGGCAAAATGTGCCAAAGGAATGTTCTGCGCCACCAGGCTCCAATCCGGATCTGCCACTATGCCCAAGAGCTTGGCGGCCGTGGTAGCATCCTGTAACACGGCCTTGGCAGCCGCATTGGTAAAGGCGTCGTTGTCCACATTCTCTGCCCATTCGTCGGCAGCCACCACATTCTTGATATCGTAATGTCCTGGCCCATTTCGCTCCACGCGGGAGGCCCAAAAGTCGGCCGCAGCCTCTAAAATGGGCCAGCCCCTCTCCCGCAGCCAGGTTCTATCCTGGGTTACGCAGTAATAATTCCAGGCGGCTAGTCCAACGCAAGCTGTGATGTGATGTTCAAAAGGGCCGCTTAGGGCCCATACGGGTGTCTCTTCCACCCCGCTGGCTGCACTTTCCCAGGGGAACATGGCCCCTTTGTACCCATGCGAGAACGCATTTTTTCGGGCGGCATCCAGCCGCTCAAAGCGATACTCGACCAAGGACTTCGCAATTTCCGGATGCAGCACAAGAAGCGCCGGGTACATCCACAAATCGGCGTCCCAGAATACGTGGCCGTTGTACCCCAGACCACTTAGTCCCATGGGCGATGGGCTCAAGGCTGTTTGCGCCCGCGAGAAAGAATACAGGTGATAGAGCATGCTGTGCACGTCTTGTTGCGACTGCTGGTCTCCATCGATCAGAATATCACTTTTCCAAAGTTCATCCCAGGCGAGATTGTGAAAATGGATCAAGCGATCTCGACCTTCGAGGCGGGCAAAAATCGTCAGCCTCTCGGCTTCATTCAGGGGATCTTCGTGCTGCGCGGAGGTGATGGAAGAGCCCGCGACGGAAAACCGGTAGGTTTCTGCAGCGACGATTCTGCGGCTGAATTTCATCAGGTGCATGTTGTTGTCCCACATTTCATGCACGACGCGCGGCTCCTGTCCACGCGGCTCGCTGAACAAAAAAGTATTGGACGCGCAAAGCAGCAGTTTGCCGGTGGGGCTTTTGGCCGTCGACGTCAGCAAATTGATTAGTGCATGCGGTCGGTCAATTTCGTTGTAGTAATTCTGAACCTCTTTCAATGCATCCGGGGCCTCCATGACGCTGGCTGCAGTGACATAGATGTCTTTTTTAGCTTTGATGGTGATGTCCATCAGTACCGTAAAAGGCAAATGCCGAAGTGCATAATAGGTATAGGTTACGGTGGCTTTGTCACCAACGTCAAACGTAGTAGTAAAGGCCGCATGATGCATATCGAGCTGTTGCTGGAATCCCGAGACGCCACTGGCATCGACACGGCGGCCATCAATTTCCAGGTACATGTTAAGCAAATTGAAACTGCGAATGAAATTACTAACCCTTCCTCTTCCGTATAAATCATACACGCCCGCCAGGACCACATCTTTGACCTTGAATGGCTCAGGCGAGGACACAACCCCTAGCATACCGTTGGCGACCGTGACTCCATAATAGTGGGCAGGATCAATCTTCTCGGCGGTAATCACCCAAGGATCCAGGCCCGATGGAACCGTAAGGGCCTGACCACGGCCAGACAGAGCAACGAGTAGGAGCAGCAAGAACCCGGTCAGCGAAATTCCCCGCAGTGTAATCATCCTTCGACTGTACATAAATGAACATTTAATAGGCCATGCAAAAAATAGTGCAATCGAGGTCGGCCTGCCCCCGGCGCATCACCGCATCGCCAGCGGTTCAATTGTTCAAGGTAATAAATCCCCCATCGATTGGATAATCACAACCTGTAATAAAAGCCGCTTCATCGGAACATAAATATAAGGCAAGTGCGGCCACCTCTTCCGGCTCGGCCATGCGTCCTATCGGCTGGGTCTTGGATAATTTATCAAACATCTCCTGCTCTCTACCAGGATAATTTTTCTGTATAAACCCATCCACAAAAGGCGTATGTACCCGGCCGGGAGAAATTGAATTGCAACGGATACGGTAGTTCAGATAGTCTTTGGCGACGGATAGCGTCATGCCCACTACCGCCCCCTTAGTCATGGAATAAGCAAAACGATCTGGTATACCGACCGAAGAAGCGACCGATGCCATATTGAGTATAACCCCGCCAGCCAGTTTCATCGTGGGCAAAACGGCATGTAAACAATTGTACACACCCTTGGCATTGACCTGGAAGAGGCGGTCGAAATCAGCCTCCGTCGTGTTTTCCGCGTTGCCGATGTGGGCAATCCCTGCGTTGTTGACCAGGATCGAAATGGATCCGAAGGACTGAACGATTTCCTGGACCACTCGCTCGACCTGATCTGCCAGGGCAATGTTGCAAGGTTTGAAGATAGCCTGACCACCCTCTGCCAGGATCTCCTGGACCACGGCTTCCCCACCCGGCTGGTCCAGATCCAGGATCACTACCCGAGCCCCTTGCATAGCAAAAATCTTGGAAATGGCCCTGCCAATTCCGCTGCCACCTCCCGTGACAATCGCTGTCTTATTGGTCAATTGAAACATGTCGTACCCAGTTCAAACCCCTTGCCGAGACTAGGGAGTGAGTTGATAGAATTCAATAGCATTTAAACCAAAGACCTTATTCTTGTCCTCGATGGAAAAGGATTCCATATATTTTTCCAATAGACTTTTCCATTGGACATACATCCCCGATACCAAGATGACCGGCCAGTCGCTACCAAACATCAAGCGACTGGTCCCAAAGGCTTCAAAAACGACATCCAAGTAGGGATAGAATTCGGCGGGACTCCAGGTTTTCCAGGCCGCTTCGGTAAACAAGCCCGATAATTTGCAATACACATTGGGCTGCAGGGCCATATCCCGCAGGAGTTTTTTCCATTCCGCCATTTGGCCCTGACGGATATCCGGTTTGGCGCAATGATCGACAACCAGTTTTTGGTCTGCAAACGAAGAAACAAATTTTACCGCAGGGGCCAGCTGATGGTGGTAAATTAACAGGTCATAGCTGTACCCAAATGCTTTGAGCGCACGCACTCCGCGCTGAAATTCAGGCCGGAGCAAAAAATCGGCAGATTCCGCCTGCACGATGTGGCGGTATCCTTTAATAATGCTATAGGCCGAAAGGTCCTGGAGCCGCTGTTCGACATCGGGGTCTTGCAAATCCACCCATCCGACAACGCCTTTAATCATCTCATGGGTCTTGGCCAGTTCAACTAAGAATCGGGTTTCCAATTCCGATTGATCGGCCTGGACCGCGACGCATCCGTCTACGCCGTTTCGTTTCAGATTCAGGGAGAGCTGCTCAGGCAAGTAGTCCTGCTGCAGGATCTTCATGTCAGGGGTGATCCAGCCGTCTCGTTGTTTATCGTATTTCCAGAAATGCACATGGGAATCAATGACTCCCTGCCAGGAAGCTTCCCCCTCGTCCTCATTTTTCGCTTGTTGCTCTCCGTTCATGTGATGGCTCTTTACATTTTAGTTAAGTACCCTGAAAAATCGTTTTCTCCGGGTCGTTTACTTTGAAGGCTCAATCAGGGCCTACCAGGTTGCCAAGGCACCAATTGCTGTTTGGCTGATCCAAGACCATCAATGCCCAATTCCACAACATCTCCCGGCTTCAGGTAAATGGGATGGGGCTTTTGCCCCATGCCTACACCCGGTGGCGTACCGGTGCTGATGATGTCTCCCGGCAGCAGGGTCATAAATTGGCTGACATAAGAAATCAAATAGGGGACTTTGAAGACCAGGTTACGGGTATTGCCATCCTGCATGGTTTTGTCATTGACCTTTAACCACAGCCGAAGTTGGTCCAAGTCGGGAATTTCTTCGGGCGTAACCAAGTAGGGTCCTATGGGAGCAAAGGTATCGCAACTCTTGCCTTTCACCCATTGACCCGCACGCTCCAGCTGAAACGCTCTTTCGCTGTAATCGTTATGCAGCATATATCCCGCCACATAATCCAGCGCATCGGCTTGTTGGACGTAAGAGGCTTTTTTGCCCAGGACAACGGCTAACTCCACTTCCCAGTCGGTTTTTTGACTCCCTTTGGGGATGACAACTGGATCATTAGGACCTGTGATGGCTGTAGTGGACTTGAAAAAAATTATCGGTTCGGGAGGTAATTGTGTCCCCGTTTCCTTGGCATGATCGGAATAATTCAGCCCAATACAGACTAGCTTGGAGGGAGTTTTTATCGGCGGGCCATAACGAGAAACCCGAGGCTCAATCAAGGGGTATTTGCCGGGATTTTTGATCACCCATTCCTTAAGCCGGCTGATGCCACCGGAGGAAAAAAAATCGGCGTCAAAATCTTCGCCAAATAAGCTGAGATCCCGGGGTTCCTCGTCAGCTAAAAGAAAACCCGGACGCTCATCCCCTGGGGTCCCATGGCGAAATAGTTTCATGATGGAACGTTTTGTAGCTAAACTTAAGGTTTTTTTGCCAAGGCAGAAATTAGCTCCTCCTATCACTTGATCTTGCCATCCTGCGGTACTGCGCTTATTTGCCCATCTGTCCAGTCCGAATAGCCAAAACAAGCGGGCCGAACAAATTGTCCCCTTCATCGGGCAGCCCTTCCTACCGGGATCCAGCAACTATCCCACTCCTCGCGTGCACCCCAAAAATACTCCACTCCGTACCCCGGTGGATCCCTTTGCGGTTCACGTCTTTGTTTCCTTGGCCCTTGATTTTCATCGTCCTGCAATATACTACAGGTACAGAGCAAACCGTGCCCGAGGGGCTGGTCTTCCACCTAAAGGGTGGGCCCACTCGGGTTTGCTGCGGGATCATGAACCCAGGATGCAGCACCGAGGTTTTCGTCCATTTTTTGACTAAAACAGGCCTACTGGGCGTTTACATACGAGCAACGGTGATTACTTGCTAATTAAAACTGATCGCCTGGTTCCCATGAAATCCAGATTCCGACCCAACCGCATTACAACGTCTCAAAGGCCCAAGATCCAGCGCAATGTAGCCATAGTTGCATGGATCGTCCTGGGCGTGTCGATCATGCTGTTGACTATATTGGCCATACCCCCCCACCGGCGCCTAACCTCCAATGCCTCCTTCAACCAGGAAACTGCAGCCCTGATTAAAACGGCTGACAACCAAACCCGAAGCGAGGAACCTAACCAAAAAGATACTAAGCCTATGGACAGGCGGAGTAACGCCGGGGAAGGGACTGACAATCGACATCCGCTCACCTTTAGATTCCTCAATCCGGGCGATACGACCAAACTCCTTTCTCTAATTCCTTCTGCAGACTGCCAGATCGCGGTATATTACCCGAGCGGAGGTGGCTTGGACAGCAATCTCATGGCTTTTGAGGTAGGCAAGTTCTTGAAAATGCATTACAAAAATGTAACCACCTCCTTTCAGTATATCGATATGGGCTATTCGTACCTGGACTCGATTCGGTATGTAAACAATAAACTCAAGCTGATCGTCTATCCGGGTGGCGAGTATGGCCCATGCCGGGTCCAAATATGGATATACCATAAAAGCAACTAGTCAATCCTAAGAGCATATACCCATTTTTGAATCCACGCAAGGAGTGGGTTTAGCAAGTACACTACTGGACCCGGATACACACTTGCAACCAACAAGTTCATCAAAGCTCACTTATCAACCCACTAAATGTGTATTTTTAATAGCCGAGCGTCTGGGCATGACCAAAATAGAAAACAACCAAAGCAAAACCTCCTACAGATGAAACACCGTTTAGTTATTGTGGTCCTATTATTTATTTTAATTGCCAGCTGTACACACTCCATTAGTCTTTCGGATCAACTCCGGGAAAATTTTACTGCCCATTTAAAGTTGATCGATTCTGCTCTTGCCCTCGATTCTTTTCGGTATATGGATATGCATCCGATGAATCAACAACTTGGACGCATCATAGACGATTCTATATATGTACGAGCGTTAAACCGAGTGAAAGAACAACTGGGCAATGCCCAAAAGGCGGGAAAAACCGATAGCGTGGCATTCTATCAGGAAGAAGTGGACTATATGGTACCCAACATTGATTCTTTGAGCAAATCCATTGCGAAAGGGGATACGACAAGAAAATTTGGAACCTTGGTCCGCTGTTTCGCCCAGATAAGGCGAAATAATTTGACCCAAAAAATGGTCGTTGTCTATTTTTTTGATGAAAACATGAACATCACTAATTCCGATATGATCGACGATATGATTAAGGCGGTCTATGTGAAGATGAAATAGTGAGGCAAAGCAAGGGTGTGGGTGTATTGGGCCCTTCGATTGGGTGTTCGCGAGCAAAATCGCATAGAAAATTTAAGTATCCCAGCTATGATGGAACGTTGTCTGCACCTTGGTCCTTAAGATGGATACTGATCTCATCAAAATTCGATACCGCTCCAGCAATAACCGGCTTATTGGCGGATGTCATCAACATTTCTGTTGCATGCAATCCATCACCTAAACCGAAGCCAAGGGTTCCTAAGAAGAAATGAAAATCTTTAGTCCGCCCATATTCATCATTTCTGCAGTTTCGATTGAGACATTAGCATTTGCCAGTTTCATTGCTACAATGGCGTTAAGGGGAGACGATAATGATCCCTTTTTTGTTTCATTATTTGCTGCGTTATTCCCCTTTTTTCTGTTCCCTGCACACACGCTATTTAATTTCGGCGTGACGGTGGGGATTATCTTTATTGGATGGGACTATTTATTAATAGCCTTTCATCTGGGGTATTGACTGAACGAATTGTATGCTTATTTAGAAGAAGGCAGATGATTCAATCTCCCCCCAGGGTCTATCTCCTATATCGTTGCCCCACAATAGGCAACTATATACCAAATGGGCGAAGGCAAAAGCAATCCAAAATCGATCGTTGAATTGTAATTTTCTACGTACTATGGTTTTTGTCTAACTAAAATTACTGTATCGTGAAATTTCGCGGTATCACCCTTTGCTAATGGCTTATCCTGATTAATAAGCCACTGTATTTTCAGAGTGTCTTTTCCGTATGGCGTGAGAATGGCAAATGTGTTAACATATTGATTTTGATAATTATTTCCGCCCATGCTAAAAATGGTCACTGGCGTGGATGTGATCCCACCGCGACTATAAATTAAAGAGTAGGTGAACCTTGAAACATAATTATCCCATAATCGCCAAGCGGCATTAATGCTATCCTTAATTTCTAGGGAGCCGGGAGGGTGATCTTTTGTTGAGTCTTTAATTTCCCAATACCCTATCCATGTACCAATTAAATCTTTGTATTGTATTTTCTGACTGATTGAGGCGTTAGAGAGGGATAAGCCAATACAGAAAACAAAAGCAGTCTTTCCTATCATTAGGGCTTATTTTTATTTTCTTCTTTATTCTTTTTGATAACCTTAAATACGTCAGCAAAGGAACCTCTTACAGCGAGCTTTTCCTCATACTTGGATGCTCTCTTTTTCTTTGGTTTAGACTCTTTTTTAGCCCTTTTCATGCCCATAAAGTTAGGCCAATTTAAGTACCTTCACAAAAGGAAACCCCTGTAATGCGCTGGACGGCCATCCAATACCCCTAATGAGAGGGCTGCATTACAAGGTTCACAGCAGATGTTTTGGTGCTGTTATTTCTGGTCATATTTTAGAATCCCCATCGTCTTCTTCAAGAAATTTTAAAGCTAGCTGTGTACCAATTCTTGGATAGGCCCGCTCTATCCCCCTTTTGAATTGCTCCCAATGTGTATTAGCCCTCATCAAAGCCATTACTCCGCTAAAATGTTTATCTAAGGCTGGATGACCTATATCATCTGTTAGCCATTGGTGATGCTTTGTTTTTCTCCTTCCCGTTTCTTCTATAATGGGATTTTTCTTATGCAATTCTTCAAGAATTCCAGGTGCCAATCTATCATATATTAGGTCATTGGTGTATTTACCGACGACTCCGGGCATCTTCATAGTTTTTTTATCTAGGGTCCAGTTCTTTAGTCTAAATAATTCCTCATAAAATTCCATAGGAAACCTCCGGGCCCATGCGGCATATTCTTTTCTAAGATATTTGTCTAAAATCTTTTGAAGGGCATCTCTCTGTCTTACTAATTGATAACCAGTTGCTTCGTCTATTAATGATATAATTCCAATGTAAGCCAACCCACGAACCAATAATTCACATTGTTTAACCGTCTTTAATTGAGAAGGCAAAGTCACGCCCGCGTCCTTCGCTTTTAAGTAAACCTCACAAACTTTGGGTAACAATTCGGCTTTATACCCAAACGCAACACGGCCTCCCGATGTGCGAAATTTAATGGGTGTTGTCGACGCTTGTAATTCACTGTCAATGAATGGCTTAATGTTATTTGCAGACAAAAAGAAGGGGGTTTCGGCGACAGAACTACCCGTTCCGCTTTTAGGAGTTCTTGAACGTCCAAGAGCCTTCAAAAATCCCCCTTGACTTAACAGTCTTGTTCCATCCGCTAAAACCGCGCATGGAATTTTCATTTCGCCAATCACTAATTCACCCTCATGTGTAGCCTGCAATATTTGACTCATAAAATATGGTTTAAAATTTGTGTTATTATCTTTTGGTTTTCGGCATAGCTTGACTTAATTCTTTTTATCATTTTAGCAACCGTGTCTTTAGTTGCATTTATCTCCTTCCCAATAGTTCTCAAACTTGACATTTCATCGCCGGAAGATGCTTCTGCTAATACATAGAACCATTTTCGCAAATCAACCTTTGACCGATGAAATACAGTACCAACAGTTACACTGAATCCGGTTTTACAAGTATTGCAGTGGTATCTATTCTCGTTCTTCACATGGGTAGCATTAGAAGATCCGCAGTATGGGCATATCGGGGTGCCACCCCATCTAAAATCCTCGATAAACCGGACGCAACTTTCTTCTGTTGGGAATAACTTGGCTATCTGTTTCATAAGTAGTGTCATATATAATGGTAGCAAAAGTAAAAAATAAATTTGGAAGTAACAAATAAATATGCTACCTTTATCTATGACATTTATACAAAATGAGAGACTACTTCAAAAACCTAATTGAACTCTTTGATTATTTCAAAGATGAAAAGACTTGTTATGAGTTCTTAGCTCATCAAATATGGGACGATGGCAAGCCTATTTGCCCGCATTGCGGATCAGGAAAGATCTATGTTACCAAAAGCAGAAGCAAGAACGCGGCTAAAAAAGATATACCTGAATATCGTTGTGCTGATAAGAATTGCGCAAAGAAATTTTCAGCAACAGTTGGGACAATTTTTGAAGCAAGTAAAATCGCATTGCGCACATGGTATGGAGCTATATACCTGATTTCATCTTCAAAGAAGGGAATTAGCTCATTGCAGATATCGAGGCAATTATCGGTGACGCAAAAAACTGGCTGGTTTCTTCTGCACCGCATACGTGAAATGTTTAAACAAACCGAACCTACTATGTTGAAAGGAACGGTCCAAATCGATGAAACATATATAGGGGGTAAAGAGGGCAACAAACACGCAGATAAAAGAGCCGAAAAGCCTAAGGGTCGGAGTGGTACAAAAACACCAGTTGTTGGCCTTTACGAGCAGAATGGCAAGGTGATAGTTAAAGTGGTTCCTTGGGTGCATAGGCGCTCGGTAGAAGAACTAATAACTACCCATATAGACAAGGGCTCGACTATGGTAACCGACGCCTATGCTATGTACAATAGGGTGGGGCTAAAATACAATCACGTCATTGTAAACCACTCGAAAGGGCAATACGTGGATCATAATAAGTTTCATACTAATAATATTGAGAATTTTTGGAGCCTGCTAAAGAGGGGGATTATAGGCATTTATCATTATACTAGTCCAAAGCATCTTCATAGATACTGCGATGAATTTGCTGGTCGGTACAACGCTAGAAAAGACAGAGATAATGAAAGATTTCAAAACGCCGTGAAGAAAAGTTCAAACCTTAGGCTTAAATATGTTGATCTTATTTCAAATCCAACCATTGAAATTGATACCTATAAGGAACCGGGGGAATAGGAGTTCTGCGCGTTATCCTTATATTTACCATTCATTTGATTAAAATAATAAAGGGCTATAAAAATAGCCCTTTAAAAATTTCAACCTGCAAGCTTAATTAACCTCTCAGTTAAACAGCGGCATAGCAGGAATACGAAGCAAAAGTACTTACTTTTTGCCTTAAAAACAAGAGGCGTTAGCTATCGCTACATGATTTGTTTGATAAATACGCGTAAATGCCTAATTCTCAATTCCATACAGCCATCTCTGAGCCAAGATTTGAGCGGTATTTTCTAGCGTGTAACAATAGTAGACGCAAGGCCCTCAAACTATACCGGGCAAACATAACATTATCTCGCGAGCTATACGGGGTAATTGGAATCTTTGAAATAATCTTACGGAATTCTATAGATAGGCATTTCATTGGCGTCAAGGGTACGGAATGGCTGGAGGATGCGGTTCAACAGGGGGGCTATTTTGATACCTATCTGGGCTGCGAAGAATCCTACCACGCAGTCCAGGAGACTATACAGAAACTGGGAACCGATTATTCACACGATAATTTGATAAGTAGGCTAACCTTCGGGTTTTGGACCTACCAATTTGCGCCAAAGCAGTTTGCGGCTGCCGGCAGCACGTTACTAAACATTTTCCCAAATCGCCCGCATGGGATAAATCAAAAAAAGGTATTTCAAAACTTAATAAAAATTAATGATATCAGAAACAGAATTGCCCATCATGAGCCAATCTGTTTTTCCAAAAATACTATTTCAACGAACAGAACTATTAGGCGGTATGAGTTGATTTTAGAACTACTTTATTGGCTAGGCTGCAATTCATCTAAAATGCTGTACGGTATTGATGGAGTAAAAAAAGCAATTAGTGTGATAGACTCCATCAGACAAATTCCCTGAAATCCACTTCGCCCATTTGGTATATAGTTGCCCCACAATAAAACTAACACTCATTAGTTTTTGAATTAATTTTGTCGGTCCTAACGCTTGTTCTTATGAGTCAAATCGTAGATCAACGACTGCGCATCGTTACCGCGGGAAGCCTCTTTGATGGCCACGATGCCGCGATCAATATCATGCGCAGGATTCTGCAGGCCAAAGGAGTCGAAGTGATTCATCTGGGGCACAACAGAAGTGTCCGCGAAATTGTAGAATGCGCCATAGAAGAAGGCGCTCAGGCTATTGCAATAACCTCCTACCAGGGAGGACATGTAGAGTTCTTCAAGTACATGAAGGATCTGTTAGACGATTCGGGATGCGGGCACATTAAGATTTTCGGAGGAGGTGGCGGTACCATCCTGCCCGCTGAAATAAACGAACTCCAGCACTACGGCATTACGCGCATATATTCCCCAGACGATGGCCGCAAGATGGGCCTCGAAGGTATGATCGAGGACCTCATTAGACTGGCGGAATCGGGCTCAACGACACAAAAGAAGCTGGGCCGGCCCGATTTGCTTAGCCACCTTTTGGGATCCAACCACCACGATAAAAAATTTGCACTTGGCGAATGGAAAGACATCATCCGGATTGCCGAAGCCATCTCCAAGGCCGAAAATGGGCAGGACTATACCTCCGAGGTCGATTGGCTGAGAAAAGAAGCAGGGGCGACTAGGGGCGAGAATCCGGAGCCCAGCAACCACCCATGCCCCGTTATTGGAATCACCGGGACGGGTGGGGCCGGAAAATCTTCCGTCACCGATGAAATCCTGAGACGTTTTCTTCAGGCATTTCCGAAAAAGACCATTGCCGTTCTCTCGGTAGATCCATCCCGGATGAAAACAGGTGGTGCGCTTCTTGGCGACAGGATCCGCATGAATTCCATCTCTTCGCCCAGGGCTTATATGCGTTCCCTGGCTACCCGGGAAGAGAATTCGGCGCTCAGCAAAGCGCTCAAAGACGGCATCGAGGTTTGCCGCGCTGCAGCTTTTGATTTTATCATCTTGGAGTCAGCTGGAGTTGGCCAAAGCGATGCCAGTATCCTTGATTACTGCGACATCAGCCTGTACGTTATGACGCCCGAGTATGGCGCAGCGTCGCAGCTGGAAAAAATCAATATGCTGGACTATGCTGACATACTATGTATCAACAAATTTGACAAAGCCGGAGCACTGGATGCTCTTAGTGACGTAAAAAAACAGTATCGCCGAAACCACGGACTATGGAACGCCAAAGAAGAAGATTTGCCGGTGGTAGGCACAATGGCCTCACATTTTAATGACCCGGGAACCAATCTGCTGTTTTTCTGGCTACTGCGCACGATCAAAACAAAATGTCAGATTGACCTGGGAGACGTGGATCAAACGTCCTTTACCCAAAAAGGCTTCGGGTCAAGTCCCATCATTCCTCCCGGCCGGGTACGTTACCTGTCCGAAATTGCCGAAAACAACCGCAATTACGATCTTCTGGTCAAAGATCAATCCGCTCTTGCCTCCAAGCTGTACCAGTTGCAAGGGGCCTTGGCGATTCTCAGACAGCAAGGATCAAACCAGTCGCCACAGAGTGAAGAACTCAGTCAGCTGGTCGCTTTTTACGAAAACCAACTGACTCCCGTAAGCCGCAAATTAATCCGTAAATGGACAGACAAACTCAAGGCTTATCAGGCCGATTATTACGAATTCCGCGTCCGGGACAAGACCATCCGGCAAGAAATGTTCACGACCAGCATCTCCGGTATCCGGATTCCGAAAGTTGTCTTACCCAAATACGCCGATTGGGGTGACATCCTGCATTGGCAGGCGCAGGAAAATGTCCCAGGTTCCTTCCCCTTTACAGCCGGAGTCTTCCCCCTGAAACGCGAAGGGGAAGACCCGACGCGGATGTTTGCCGGGGAAGGCTCCCCCGAACGAACCAACAAGCGGTTTCACTACCTGTCCTTTGATCAACCGGCCAAGCGCCTCAGTACGGCCTTCGACTCGGTGACTTTATATGGAGAAGATCCTGACAATCGGCCGGATATCTATGGCAAAATCGGCAACAGCGGAGTAAATATTGCCACGGTGGATGACGCGAAAAAACTCTACAGTGGCTTTGATCTTTGCGATGCTAAGACTTCCGTCAGCATGACCATCAATGGTCCGGCCCCCATTATACTGGCCTTCTTTCTCAATGCGGCGATCGACCAGCAATGCGAGAAATATCTAAACGAACAGGGTCTGGCCGCCGAAACGGCACAGCGGATGCAGGAAAAATTTCGACACGCCCCTAGACCAACTTATTATAATCCGAACGAGCCAGGTCGACATCCGGTCGACCTGCTGAAGCTGTATTCCGAGGTGGATCATGAACCGCTCGGGCTTTCCTTGCTTGGCTCCAGTGGCCAGGATGCGCTGGCTCCCGACGTGTATCAACGAATTAAGGAAGCCACGCTGGGTCAGGTGAGGGGAACCGTTCAAGCCGATATCTTAAAAGAAGACCAAGCGCAAAACACCTGCATATTCAGTACAGACTTTGCCCTAAAACTTATGGGCGATGTCCAGGAATATTTTATCCGCCACAGAATACAGAATTTTTATAGCGTTTCTATCAGCGGCTACCACATTGCCGAAGCCGGCGCCAATCCCATTACGCAACTTGCCTTCACGCTGGCTAACGGATTCACGTATGTGGAATATTACCTAAGCCGAGGAATGAAAATCGATGAGTTTGCACCGAACTTGTCCTTTTTCTTCAGCAACGGGATGGATCCGGAATACAGCGTGATCGGGCGGGTAGCCAGGCGCATCTGGGCCAAGGCCATGAAATACCGCTATAAAGCCAATAAGCGCAGTCAGATGCTCAAATACCACATCCAGACCTCCGGCCGCAGTCTGCACGCTCAGGAAATCGATTTCAACGATATCCGCACTACCCTGCAGGCCTTATATGCCATTTACGATAACTGCAACTCTCTTCACACCAATGCCTATGATGAAGCCATCACCACGCCCACCGAAGAAAGTGTTCGGCGTGCCATGGCCATACAGTTAATCATCAACCGAGAACTAGGCAGCGCCAAGACAGAAAATTTCATCCAGGGTTCCTTTTTGATAGAGGAGTTGACCAATTTGGTGGAAGAGGCCATCTTGCTGGAATTTGACCGTCTGACCGACCGGGGCTCCGTGCTCGGCGCGATGGAACGCATGTATCAACGCAATAAGATTCAGGAAGAAAGTCTCTATTATGAAAGTCTGAAGCATAGCGGGGAGTTACCCATCGTCGGTGTAAACACATTTTTAAATAAGAAAGGTTCGCCAACGATGATACCCCGAGAAGTCATCCGGAGTACGAAAGAAGAAAAGGAGCAGCAAATACAAAACTTGGCTGCCTTCAAGAAGAGGAATGAAGGCAAATCCGCAGAAAAGCTCAGCCGCCTGCAGGAAGTCGTTGTGCAGAACGGCAATATTTTTGAGGAGCTCATGGAAACTGTTCAGTATTGTTCGCTGGGCCAGATCACCCATGCGTTATATCAAGTCGGAGGCCAATACAGAAGAAATATGTAAATCTGGCTGCCGCTAAAAAAGCGCCTGCTCAATAAAGGCGAACGCCGCAAGCCGTTCAGATAGCCCGCAGTTCGCGGCAGAGTTTCTCCGCATCAGAGGCAATCTTGCTAATGAAATTAAACTGATCGGCTACCGCTTTGATGCCGGACAACTGCTTTCTCACGTGACTATCCCCTATCCCTAGATCCAATTCTTGTCTGCGCTGGTCCATCAGCCTGTTTACGCTATTGTTGAGCGCCCGAAGCCCTTCTTTGCCGGTCACTGTCTCGTTTGGCGCATGGGTTGCCTCCAGGGCAGTTTGTGCATTATTCATCTTCGCTTGAATGGAATCAATAACAGGCAAAAAATCGGCCGACTGGTATTTTGGCGCAAGCGTATCGACGTAGGATGCCAGGGTGGCGATATGGGAGGTAAGCATATGCTCGGCCACCACAAAGGAGTGCAATACGGGCAAGTTCTTTTGCTTTCTTCGAGGTTCCGATAAGATCCGGTTAAAGCCATCCGACAAATTCGCTAGAGCGACAAAAGCCGCTTTTCGTGACAATTTGAATTGGTTGACGGGGGTCTTTTTTCCGACAAAGGCGTTTGCCACATCCAGGAAATACATCCGATTGGTCTGGATCATGTTGAGCAGGTAGTCCTTGAACCGTTCGTGTTCCCAGGCCGGCACAATGAAACTGTTGGCCAGAAAAGCGATTGCCGAGCCGATCACTGTATCAATGACACGGTCACGGATCACCGTGGCAAAGTCGTTGGAATTGAGCAGGTAGAAGAGTAGCAGAATGTACGGGGTCATCAAGATAACAAATAGCAAATACCGAGACCTCATGAAACTATAAGCTCCCACCATCAGCAAGATCATGCAGGCGAAAAGCAGGTTCCTGTCCCGAACAAAAAAGAGGATTACCAGGCCAATGGCAGCTCCAGCCAAGGTTCCCAGCAGCCGGTCGTAATTCCTTTTTTTGGTCAGGCTGTATGCAGGCTTAAGAATCACAATGATGGTCAGTAAGATCCAATAGCTGTGGCCGACGGCAAAGAATCGCGAAACAGTATAGCCGGCCACCGTTGCCAGACTGACCCGCAGGGCATGGCGAAATATATTGGAACGCATACTGAAATTCTCCCAGAGCAATTTGGGATCGATTCGTTTATCCTGCGGGGTGACAAACTGTTCGAGTTCGACCTGTTGGCGTTGTTGCCTGGTGATCGCTAGGTCATAGCTGGTGTAGGTTTGCAAGATATGCATCCGGTCAGCGATGTCTTCCAAGCTATCCAGAATATGGCGCAGACTTAAGAACTCTTCGATGTTGGTAGACGTGCGGTGCCTATCCCGAAAATCATTAAAGTACGTTTTCAGCTCTCCAAGTCGTTTGTCGATCGTGGTGTTTTGGTCCCTGGATTTGCCGCTCTTCACAGCTATCCCGATATCATCTAGCTCATCGGCTAACAAAATAATCGCCGCTCGAAATTGCTCCAGCACATCGCTGTCGTCGAAAAGTCGGTGTAAGCCATCATAGTCTTGGTGGGAGCTCATGACTAGTTCGAACAGATCGACTGCGTCGAGGAATATCATCACCAGTACCCGACCGGTATGTGTCGTTTCTTTGACGATATCGCGGCTCTTAAAGAGCAGTTCCCGGACCAGATCCTGTTTTTCGTGTACGATGACCTGCTGGTCCAGCAGAAGCCGATAATTTTTTTTATACTCTTCCTGCTTCAGATAGAAAGACGCCTTCAGTCTCATGTATTCGGCCGTGGATTGCAAGCAATCTCCAAGCGCCTGTTGGGCGAGCTTGAATGGTCGAAAACTATACAACAGCAAACTCAGCAGCATGTACCAAAGTCCCCCACTGAGCACATAACAAGCGTTGACTACGGCCTCCCAGCCATGCGGATTGCGCCGGATGTTGAGCACCATGACAAACATCGCAGCCAGCCCTATGGAACCTGCTCTGTTGCCATACACGGCTATCATCGAAAAGAAGAAACAGATAACCAGGATGAACAGGCCGAGCCAGATGGAGGAGGTATGAACTAGCCCGGTCAGTAGAGCCACCACAAAAATGACCAGGTTGCACACTGCCATGGCGTTGCGCCGGTCACGAATAGGGCCGGCATTATCCACAAATATCACACAGCAGGCTCCTAAGGAGACGATGATTCCGGCCGACAAATCATGAAAATAACCAAGCAGAACCGATGGGAGGGTTAGCCCCGCGGTAATTTTTAACCCTTCGCTTAGATGGTGGCTGTTTGCGAAGCTTTTATATTCTTTGATGTAGTCCATCGGCTTGGGTAAAGATAGCGGCTAATCGGCTGTTGCGGAGGGACGCCCCAGACCCGAGTACCGCTGGTAGTACCGGCATGCCGGCCTCAGGCCGCACTGAGTACATTTTGGATTCCTGGCTACACAAACATAGCGGCCATGCAGGATGAGCCAATGATGGGCTTTATGGATTAAATGCTGCGGTATAAGGGCAACGAGTTGGGTTTCTGCAGCCAGGGGCGTCTTTGCCCGCCAGGTTAGACCGATGCGGGCGGAAACCCGGAATACATGGGTATCTACCGCCATATTGGGCTGCCGGTCAACAACGGAGGTAATGACGTTGGCCGTTTTGCGGCCTACTCCCGGCAATTGCATCAATTGGTCCACCGTTAACGGGACCTGACCTTGAAATTGTTCCACCAGCATGCAGGCCATGCCGATAAGGTGCTTGGCTTTGCTGTTGGGATAGGAAATGCTCTTGACTAGGGGATAAAGCTCCTCGAATTTCGCCTCGGATAATCGCTGGGGGTCTGGAAATCGTTCGAAGATCGCGGGCGTAGTAAGGTTCACGCGTTTGTCGGTGCACTGGGCAGACAAAATAACCGCCACGAGTAGCTGAAACGGATCGCGGTAGACCAGTTCGGTCTCGGCCTCAGGTGAATGCGCTTGAAAATAGGCAATAACGAAATCAAACCGTTCCTTCCTGGTCATCGCTGCAAGGGATAAGCCACGAAAGTACGGGAGAATTCGTATCGGCAGCTGAATTAGGGCTGATGCACAGACTCCACTGCTGTTTCCCGGGCATATTGCAAAACTTTCAGGATAACTTCCATGCGGGGGGCCACAGTGACCTTGTCCAGGTGGTCAGATGAGGATTGCAGAACCTGCATTTTTTCTCGAAGCGTCCAGTCTTCGTTTAATGCTGCTTCAACCGCAGCAGTTAATTCGGGGGATGACTCTTTATACAAATAACGTAAAAGATCCTCCGGTGTAAAGAGTGTCATAGGCAAAACCATTTAATGTCCTAAATTTTCCGAAGCAGTAAATATGAAACGTCCGTTAAAAAAACGGGAATTGGTCGCTGTTATTGTACTGATCATCAAAATAAATGATGCCAGGTTTAATACCAGTTTGAAAGGGTCAACAGAGGGCGAATCAACGTCAAATCAAGGTAAAACCCTACTTTTCCCGAATTAGGAATAGGTCTTCATTGTCCCTCTTCATGAGGTACTTTTCCCGGGCATATTTCTCCAGGATGGCAGGATCGGATCTCAGCTGGTCAAGCTCTTTTTGGGTGGCTGCAATTTGGTTTTCGTAATATTTCTTGCTCTGCTGCAGCTTTTTAAGCTCCTGGGCATGCCGGAAATGGGTGGTGATGAAGTCCCGGTCGTCAATAAACAAGATCCATATCAAAAAGCCCACGGCCGTGAGCAGGTACTTGTTTTTGAGCCAGGACGGGATTTTAGCTAACAGCTTCAAAATGAATGATATTTATAATAATTCGCCCTGCTTCGCCAGGGAGCCCGAGCATCCGGGAACCTGTCTTCCTCCCAGGGGTGGCCAGGCGAACCAAGGCCTTTACTTTCCAAATTTAATTTTTCCTTTTGGAAAAACAGCGTTTTCACCCAAGATTTCTTCGATGCGGATCAGTTGGTTATACTTGGCAATCCGGTCCGTACGGCTAGCCGAGCCTGTCTTGATCTGCCCGCAATTTAGCGCCACGGCCAGGTCCGCAATCGTAGTATCTTCCGTTTCTCCGCTGCGGTGGCTCATGATGGTATTGTAGCCATTATGCTGGGCCATCGTCACCGCATTGATGGTCTCGGTGATGGTCCCGATTTGGTTGACTTTGACCAGTAACCCATTGGCCACGCCGTCATCGATTCCTCTTTTTAGCCTGTCTACATTGGTGACAAACAGGTCATCGCCAACCAGCTGGATTTTCTTGCCCAGGGTGTCGGTGAGCAGTTTCCAGCCTTTCCAGTCGTCTTCGGCCATGCCGTCTTCCAGCGATACGATAGGATAATGTTTAACCCAGCCTGCCCAATAATCCACCATTTTTTCTATCGAAAGTTTACGGCCGTCGGATTTTCGGAAATGGTACTGCTTTTTGGTGGCATCATACAGCTCGCTGACGGCGGGATCCAGCGCGATGGCAACCTGCGTGCCGGCTTTGAAACCCGCAGCGCCAATGGCCGTCATTACAGTGTCGATCGCTTCTTCGTTGCTTTGGATATCGGGCGCAAAGCCGCCTTCGTCCCCTACGTTGGTTGAATAGCCTTTTTTCTTGAGTACACTTTTGAGGGTATGAAAGATCTCCACCCCCCAGCGCAATCCTTCGCTAAACGAAGAGGCCCCTACCGGCATGACCATGAATTCCTGAAAATCGATTTTATTATCAGCATGCGCCCCACCGTTAAGGATATTCATCATAGGAATGGGTAGAGTCCTGGCATTAGTACCCCCGATATAGCGAAACAGGGGCAGTCCTGATTCCTGGGCAGCCGCTTTAGCTGCAGCCATACTCACAGCAAGGATGGCGTTAGCTCCCAATTTTGCCTTGTTCGGTGTACCATCCAGGTCAATCATGAATTGATCCAATCCGGCCTGGTCGGCGACTTCCCATCCCAGTAACTTCTCAGCCAGGATGGTATTGACGTTATGAACCGCCTTTAATACCCCCTTGCCTTGATAGATTTTTTTATCTCCATCACGCAGTTCCACCGCTTCATGCACTCCGGTGCTGGCACCACTGGGCACAGCGGCACGTCCAAGGGCCTCCTCATCGGTAACGATATCCACCTCCACGGTGGGATTACCGCGGCTGTCAAGAATTTGTCTGGCGTGAATCTCTGCAATGTAGCTCATGGTTGATCGATGGTTTATAGTTTGATGTCCAACGTTGGATTGAGTAAATGGTCTATCGGCTTGCCCCTAGGGGTTGTTCAGTTGACATCCGTCGATTCCTGCGTTAAAGTCCTGAACACCTCTTCGAGGCTTTGACTTTCACTTTGCAAAGAAACAATGTTCAGGTTGTTTTGCAAAGCCAGTTCCAGCAATTGTTTTTTGACTAAGCTCGGATCCGTACAAACAAGGTCCCATTGCCCGTTGCCCGTTTGCTTTACACCCGAGACATCGGTGAGTCGTCGCAGCCGTTCGGCGTCGATGTCTTCACCAAAGCAGATCCGTACCACCTTAGCATTGTCCCGTTCCTTCAGGCTACTCAGTCGGTTATCGGCGACCAGGATTCCCTTATGGATAATAATGGCCCGATCACAAATCGCCTCCACTTCTTGGAGAATGTGAGATGAAAACAGCACCGTTTTATGATGCCCTAGCTGCTTGATTACCTCCCTTATCTCGACGATCTGATTGGGGTCCAGGCCGCTGGTTGGTTCGTCCAGGATGAGTACCTCGGGATCATGGATGAGCGCAGCTGCCAACCCCACGCGTTGCTTGTATCCCTTGGATAGCTGGCCGATCTTCTTGGTACTTTCCGTCGTTAGCCCGACGGTGTCGATTACTTCGGTGATGCGATTTTTTTTCTTATCCAGCCGGTGCAGATCCGCAATAAAGTCCAGATATTCCTTGACAAACATGTCGTAATACAGGGGATTGGCTTCCGGCAAGTAACCAATCTTGCGTTTGGTTTCCAAAGGATGGCGTTGTACGTCCACGCCACATACCTCCGCCTCCCCACCATCCGGGTGCAGGTATCCGGTGAGCACTTTCATCGTAGTGGATTTTCCCGCCCCGTTAGGACCCAAAAAGCCCACTACCTCGCCTTTGTTAACCTTGAAGGATATCGAGTCGATGGCCTTTTGTTCCCCGTAAATCTTGGTAAGGTTCCGTACTTCAATGGACATAGTTTGGCAAACCTACTAAAAAAGCATGAAGGCCTGGGAGGGGTCGACAGTAAGCCTGAGAGTAGCCGTCAGGAAGCACTGGCCTGGTCTTCGTACTCCCCTATCCAGGCATAATATCCAAAAAGCACCAGGCCGACAGCGATCGGTAGCATAATGACTACAAATGCAACCCACTGAATCTTGGTATCCATCAGGGGTTTTTTGGCTATTTCCGCAACAGCTGTTTTGACCAGGTAATAGACGGACAGAGGACCCAAGGCCATCCAAATCAATCCTGCGATTTTTTTTATTTTATTCATATGTCAATTATTGAACAACGACAACCCCCTCGCGATCCCGCGACTGGTTGGCTGTTATATACAGGGATCCGATTATCATGCACATCGTACCTACGATGATCGGATAGAAAAGTCCGACCAGCTTATCGCTGGTATAGATGGTGGTTAATAGGGTAGCAATAAACGGCGTGAGTCCTCCGAAGACCCCATTTCCGATATGATAGGGTAGCGACATGGAAGTATATCGGATCCTCGTGGGAAACAAGTCCACTAGGAAGGCCGCAATAGGTCCATAGACCATCGTGACGTAGAGAATCATCACAAATACGATGCATACCATTTTCAGGTAAGGGGCCGTATCGAGTGTCTTTACGGTCTTGACGTCCGGCGCATGGGTCATTTTCGCTGGGTCCGAAAAAAGCGTATCGCGCTGGGTTTCATGGACCGATACGCCGTTTTCAAAATAGGACGTAGCCACCTTGGTCCTGACTAAATTGCCGCTCTGACCAATCGGCACCAAACGGGTATTGACCGTTTTTTTGTCCACCAGTTCATGGCTGTTTTTGGTGTCGCTCACGGCCAGCAGTTGACCAAATAAAAAGCGGTAAGATACCACGGCCAAGAACATGCCTGCGATCATGATCCATTTTCGACCCACTCGGTCGCTCCAACCCCCAAAAACGACAAAAAATGGCGTGGCGACCAAAATCGCGCAAATTAGGATGGTTCTGGACTGGTCAAAATCAATTTTGCATACATTTTCCATGAACGATTGGGCATAGAACTGTCCGGTATACCATACGACGCCTTGGCCCATAGTTGCGCCAAATAAAGCGAGCAGGACCATCTTCAAATTTACCTTCTGGGTAAAGCTTTCCCGCAGCGGGTTCTTCGAAGTCCTTCCTTCTGTCTTCAAGGTGGTAAACAGGGGAGACTCTTTCATTTTCAGCCTGATGTAAACCGACACTACGACCAGAATAATAGAGACCAAAAAGGGGATGCGCCAACCCCAGGCATTGAATTTAGCTATAGACAGACTCTGATCGGTATCCAGCAGATGCCTGGTAAGCAGGATGACCGCCAGGGATGCAAACAAACCCAAGGTGGCCGTCGTTTGGATCCAGGACGTATAATAGCCTCGTCGACCTGCTGGCGCATGTTCAGCGACATAGGTTGCCGCACCGCCGTATTCTCCTCCCAGCGCAAGGCCCTGCAAGAGCCTGAGTAGCAAAACCAGCAGTGGGGCAGCAAAACCAATGCGCTCGTAGCCTGGAACCAACCCAATGGCAAAGGTCGAACTGCCCATGATGATGAGCGTGAGTAGAAAGGTATATTTCCGGCCGACCATATCTCCCAACCGTCCAAAGACCAGGGCGCCAAAGGGACGGACAATAAAACCCGCGGCAAAAGTGCCAAGCGTAGAAAGGAGCGCGGCGGTGGGGTTGGTTTTGGGAAAAAACTGGCTGGACAATACCGTCGCCAGGCTGCCGAAAATATAAAAGTCGTACCATTCGATCAGTGTGCCCAGCGAAGAGGCTACAATGATTTTCCTGATTTCCTGTGTAGATGCCATGCCATGTGCTTTATATATTGCCCAAGGGGATCAATTTTTCCAGGCTACGGCGATTTTAGAATCCGCAGTGCCGTAGTACAAAAGCCAATGCTGATTAAAATTGATCAGCCCTTCCAAGAAGCATACTTGATTTACCTGACCTTGCTGCTCATAGGGCTGGTCGGGCTTCAGGAAATACCTGTCCAATCGACCTATTACGCGGCTGGGATCTTGGCTATCCATCAAGACCTGTCCCCCGGCATAAGTCCCTTCCACCAGGCTGGTGTCTCCATCTTCAGGGATATTGCGGCCGTTGTAGAGGAGCAATATGCCCTTGGCCGTCAACATGGCCGGTGGGCCGGATTCCACCAGGTCGGAATCGAAATGTCGAGAACGGGTCGCGACCACAATGCGCAGATCAGGCATGTTCAGCGCTTCTCCTTTCAGTTGCACGGGTGGCTTTTCCCCAAGTGTCATTTCCACCGGCTGCCAGCTAATCAGATCAGAAGATACCGCTTCCCATATGAATTTATCCCCCCAATACATTCGGTAGACCCCTCCTATCCGAGTGGCCAGAATCTTTCCGTTTTCATAGCGCGCAACGATCGCGCCAGACTTGGACCAGCTGTTGAGGTATTTGCCCCCATAGGCAAGAGCGAAGGCTGGCCCTCGCTTGTGCCAGTGACGCAAATCGGTGGAAGTAGCCACCATCAGCCTCGCCGTATGACCATCAAAGGCGGAATAGGTCATCACATAGGTTCCCTGGTCGTCCTGCACGACTCGCGGATCTTCGCAGCCTCCCGGCCACTCGTATTTTTTTTCCTGGTCGTTATCCGGGTATAGGACGGGTTTAGCTCCCCGCACAAAGTGCAGGCCATCGGAACTTTCGGCTATCCCTATCCGCGAGGTACCCGAGCTATCCTGGGCCCGGTAGAGCATCACTACCTGCTGACCATGAACGACCACTGCGGGATTCAGCACGTTTTTCGACTCCCAGGAAATTCGTTTCCCCAGCACAGGGCATCGGAAGACGCCCGGTCCCGGCACCAGGATGGGATTGATGCGGTTTAGCTTAGTGAATGGCAAAAGCGCCCACGCTTGGTCTGGGATCTCGGCCATTGCCGGCAATGCGCGCGATGCCGGCAATGGCCGGATCGTACCGGCCGCAGCGGTCAATATCAGCGCGCCCATCAAAAATATGCGTCCAGCCATGCCCTGTAGTCCTTGGTGCATCAATGAATACCTAAATCATGCTGAATCTGCTCGAGCGACCGGCCTTTGGTCTCTGGCATGACCTTCCACACAAACAGTAGTTGGAAAACCATCATGACCGCAAAGAAAACAAAGGAGGTTCCTCCCCCCAGCCGGTTCGCCACTACCGGAAACGTCCCTGTCACGATCGCGGCCATGGCCCAATGCGTGAATGTTCCCAGGGATTGGCCCTTCTCACGCACTTTGTTGGGAAAGATTTCGGAAATAAAAACCCAAATGACGGCACCTTGCGAGAAGGCAAAAAAAGCGATGAATCCCACCAGATAGACCAACAGGGAAGCGTTTTGCGTAGAAGGATGATAAAAGACACTTGCGCACAGCGAAAGAAACAGAATCATCCCCACAGAACCAACCAGCATCAGGGTTTTGCGTCCAAATTTGTCAATAAGACTCATGGCCAGGATCGTGAAAATGAGGTTCGTCAGCCCTACTCCCACCGATTGCAGCATGGCGGAGCTGGCACCAAATCCTGCCTGTTCAAAAATCTTCGGGGCATAATACAAAATCGCATTTATCCCAGCCAGTTGATTAAACATGGCCAATAGCACCGCATAGAGTATGGGTCGCCGGTATTTGCCGGAAAACAATTCCACATGTTCTTTAGAGGTTTCCGAGTGGATAGATTCCTTGATTTCGGCGATGAGGACATCCGGCTGGGCAATACCCGTCTTGACCAAGACCTTCTTAGCCTCCTGCTCCCGATTCTTTTTGACCAGCCAACGCGGTGAATCCGGAATGGAAAACAGCAGCACAAAGAACACAAAGGACGGGAGGGCCTGCACGCCCAACATCCATCTCCATGCGTCCTGGTGAACGCTTTTGGAGATCAAGTAATTAGACAAGAAGGCAAGCAGAATTCCACAGACAATGTTGAATTGGTTAATGCCCACCAGTCTACCGCGGATTGACGGTGGGGAAATTTCTGCAATATATAAAGGAGCCACGACGGAGGAACCGCCCACACCCAACCCGCCTAAAAATCGGAACACCAAAAAAACATACCAGTTGTTTGCTGTGGCGCAACCCAAGGCACAGGTTAAATAGAGTACGGCCACGATAATCAGTACTTTTTTACGGCCAAAGCGCTCGGCCGGGAATCCGGCGACCAGCGAACCCAAGATGGTGCCGTACAGCGCAATGGCTACTGTTTGACCCAGCCAAAAATCACTCAACTGAAAAATTTTAACCAGGTCACTAGTGGTCCCTGAGATGACGGCCGTATCGAATCCGAATAAGAGTCCGCCCAAAGCGGCAATGAGAGTGAATTGAATTAAGGAAGCAGTTAATTTCATTATGCAAGCAGGGTTTTGGAAGATTAAGGTAGGTAAAAACCTGCAAGCCTCCTAAGAGATCCTTTCTGTCGCCATTTGACCAGGAACTCGCCTGTTATCCCAGCCTGCAAAGAAATATTCGATTAAGTTTTACATTTACGCAACAAAATTGCTGTTGCCGTATGAGCTATCCAAACCAGATTCAGTCGCTAGAGCAGTACAGGTCTGCCTACAAGCAAAGTGAAGAAGACCCCGAAGGATTTTGGTCCAACATTGCCGATCAATTCCAGTGGCATAAGAAATGGGATAAAGTACTGGAATGGAATTTCAAAGAACCCAGCGTGAAATGGTTCCAGGGGGCAAAACTCAACATTACCGAAAACTGCCTGGATCGGCACCTGGCCGAACGAGCCAGTCAACCCGCCATCATTTGGGAACCCAATGATCCGGAGGAGCATCACCGGGTACTCACCTACAAAGAACTCCACTTCAAAGTTTGCCAATTCGCCAACGTATTAAAGAATAATCAGGTCAAAAAAGGTGACCGGGTATGCATCTACATGCCCATGGTGCCCGAATTGGCCATTGCCGTTTTGGCTTGTGCCCGGATTGGAGCAATTCATTCGGTGGTGTTTGGAGGTTTTTCTGCCCAAAGTATTGCCGACCGAATCGCCGATGCCCAATGCAGCTTGGTGATCACCGCCGATGGAGGCTTCCGGGGAAATAAAGAGGTGCCCCTTAAATCGGTCATTGACGACGCGCTCATTCGAAGCTCGGGCGTCAAACGGGTAATCGTGCTGACCCGTACGCGGGTGCCCGTAAGCATGATCAAAGGCCGGGATGTATGGTGGGAGGACGAAATCAAGAAAGTGGAAACGCAAGGAAATCCTGATTGTCCGGCAGAGTTGATGGACGCTGAAGACATCCTTTTTATTCTGTACACGTCGGGATCAACTGGTAAACCCAAAGGGGTGGTGCATACCTGTGCCGGGTACATGGTCTTTACCAACTACACCTTTGTCAATGTGTTTCAATATCAGCCGCGGGATATCTACTTCTGTACTGCAGATATCGGATGGATCACCGGACACAGCTATATCGCCTATGGCCCGCTCAGCGCGGGCGCGACATCGCTGATGTTTGAAGGTATCCCGACCTGGCCCGATGCTGGACGCTTTTGGGATATCGTGGATAAATTCAAAGTCAACATCCTGTATACGGCGCCCACAGCGATCCGCAGCCTGATGGGTTTCGGATTGGACTATGTAATCCAGAAGGACCTCTCCTCCCTCAAGGTCCTGGGGACCGTCGGAGAACCGATCAACGAGGAGGCCTGGCATTGGTATCATGACCATATCGGCAAAGGCAAATGCCCCATCGTGGATACCTGGTGGCAGACTGAAACAGGTGGCATCTTAATATCCAATCTCGCGGGAGTGACTCCGCAAAAACCTTCTTTTGCAAGCCTGCCTCTGCCCGGTGTTTTTCCCATTCTGGTGGATGAAAAAGGCGAAGAAATCAAAGACAATAATGTCAGTGGCAATTTATGCATCAAGATGCCCTGGCCCTCCATCATCCGAACTACCTATGGAGACCATGAGCGCTGTCGTCAAAACTATTTTGCCAGTTATCCGAATTTGTATTTCACCGGTGATGGAGCCTACCGGGATGAAGAGGGCAATTACCGGATCACCGGGCGGGTAGATGACGTGCTGAACGTGAGTGGTCACCGCATTGGTACGGCCGAGGTAGAAAACGCCATTAACATGCATACGGGCGTGGTTGAAAGCGCGGTGGTCGGCTACCCTCATGACGTAAAAGGCCAGGGCATTTATGCCTTTGTCATTTTCAGCGGCCTGGGCGATGCAGAGCACGACCGGCGGGGCATCGTGCAAACTGTAGCCCGTATTATCGGGCCTATCGCCAAACCCGACAAGATTCAATTTGTCAACGGGCTACCCAAAACCAGAAGCGGAAAAATTATGCGTCGGATCTTACGCAAGATTGCGGAAGGCGAGACCCACAACCTCGGCGATATAACCACGTTGCTGGATCCCGGGGTGGTAGATCAAATAAAGGACGGGAAGTTGTAAATGGCAACGAACGCCAAGTTGACTTTTTGCCTTAAAGACCAAGCAATACGCCTCTGCGTTTCAACCGAGGATTTCGTCTATATTTGATGGTAATTCACAGGCCCCTATCACAGCCAAAAGATGTTTGACTTCATGGTTATCTCCTGCAGATCCCGGAAGCTCTATTTCGCGCTCCTGGTTTGTTCCTTGAACCTGCTTCCTTCCTTCCCTGTTGCGGCGCAGCTGTCTTTGAACCAGACGCATTGGATATGCATTCGACCAGAAAATCTGCTGGGTCAAATAGGCCTTGAATTTAGTCGTGACAGTTTAAAAATTAAACACCTTGCTGCTAATCAAACGCTGGGCGCCTTTTTGTTCCAGCAAACCCACGACTCGCTGCTGCTCTACGACCTCAGGGGCCAGCTTGGTCAAAGACGGCATGCAGCGATCTACCGGCTGCAGTACGAACATGGCGCTCAGCGCCTAGCTTTTGTGTCCCTCAAGGCAACTTCGGCAACCAAAGGCGCCCTCTTGACCTTTCCTGCCATTTTTGACTATCAGCCAAGCGAGGGCAGTGCTCCCCGAGACTGGCTACAACTGGATCCGACGGCCGATTCCGTTGCCGGGATCAGCTTATACCGCGCCTATGAGTTGCTGAAAGGAAGACCTTCTAAACCAGTTATTGTAGCCGTTATAGACAATGGGGTGGACGTGAATCATGAAGACCTAAAAAATAGGATCTGGACCAACACCAAAGAAATCCCAGACAACGGCATTGACGACGACCACAATGGATACATTGATGATGTGCATGGTTGGAATTTCCGGGGCGCCGCGGATGGGACAATCATCGAAAATGAACAGGCTGGCGAAACCCAGGTTGTCTCGGCCTGGAAACAGAAATATGACAAGGCCGATACGAGTCTGCTAAATCCTTCGGAAAAAATAGAGTACCACGAATTTCAACAAGCCAAAAGCGCGATGCTCCGTAAAATTAGCAACAGTACGGATTCCAATGACGTGAAGTATGCCTACAACATAGACTATCATTCCAGTGCCTTAATTGCTAATGATGCACAGGTCGAGAACAACCGTTTCTATGGAAGTCCATATTATAAACTCTCTCCCTTACTAAGTCATGGGACTCATGTTGCGGGTATTATTGGAGCCCAGCGCAACAACCATATCGGCATGGACGGCATCGCAGATAATGTCTTGATTATGCCGATCGTCGCGACCACCGCCCGTGGCGATGAGCGGGACAAAGATGTAGCGAACGCTATTCGCTACGCAGTAGACAATGGCGCTCAAGTGATAAACATGAGCTTTTCGAAGATATTTTCGTCCGATAAATCCCTAGTCGATGAGGCAATACGCTATGCAGATGATAAAAATGTATTGATCATTCACAGCGCTGGCAACGACGGAGTAGATATTGATAGCTCAACCAATGATCATTATCCAACAGCGAACTACCTGGATGGCACCAAAGCAGACAATTTCCTAACTGTAGGGTGGAATCGGCCGGCGTTTAATTACAGGCTGGCTCATCCCCTTTCCAATTACGGCAAAACGAATGTGGATTTATTCGCACCAGGCAGTGATATCTTTTCAACGGTGCCAAATGACGCCTATGATTTCAAATCGGGATCGAGTATGTCCACCCCTTGCGTAACCGCCGTAGCCGCACTGCTGTTTTCCTACTTTCCGTCCCTTTCTAGCGCACAGGTAAAAAAAATTATTTTGGAATCAACCTTTAAGCCAAAGCAATTGGTAAATAGGCCGCAGTCCAACGTGCAGGTCCCTTTCAGCAGCTTATCGGCGAGCGGGGGTATCCTGAATGCATATCAGGCAGTTACATTGGCATTGGAAATTACCGGAAAAAAGATTCCCGGATGATATGCGTAATACACAGATGAGCGTAGCTATTATGCCAGGGGGGTGGCCCCACACGATGGCGATTATCGCTGGATAGTCACTTTGGTCCCTATCTGTACGATGTCATAAAGTTCATCGACATCTTCATTTTTTAGCGCAATACACCCGTTAGTCCAGTTTTGGTATAAGTCGACCGCGATGTCATCATGTGGCCAGGTGCCATGGATCGCAATGCCGCTACCGATTTTGGCGTCTTTGGGTATAAGTCCTTGGGATTTTCGCTGTTTGAACTTGTCTAAATCCGCCTGTGTGGGATAATCGATGAGCATCATCTTGTTCCATTTTTCATGCTCGCGCTTGGACAGAATGTGGTATTCCCCTTCGGGTGTTTTGCGGTCGCCAGCCATCATTTTGTCATCAAGGGATTTGCTGCCGAATACCACCGGGTAGGTGGCGTACCAACCGTCTTTGTCGTATACTTTTAATTCGTAATCTGATTTCACGATTTGAATGTACACGTCGCCATCTAAATGGCGATTGAAGAAGCTTCGGCGTACCGCCCTGGTCCCTGCATCACGAAACGAAAAAAGCAAGCTTATCGTGAAACAAAAAACCAGGATTTTCTTGATGGCCATAACGCCCGTTTTGTTAAACCTCTTGAACGTTTGGCGGCAGAGAAATATTTTCGGATGTGCATAAAATATGACTAATAATTAACACCAAATAACAAATCGCCGGGCAACCACTTGGTTTACCTGGCGATTTTAACATTTATTTTCTTTTAGCAAACAATTCCCTTTTTTGGAAAACAAACCTGCTAGTTATTCACCTGCAAGCCCAATATCCGTATCCCTACGGTATAGGGCACTTGATCCAGCCCTTTACTAAACATGCTTTGCGTAGCATAGGAGCCATATAATTTGATTGGTCCTAGCTGAATCTCTGCGACCCAGGAAATCTTCCAGGGATTGAGATCAAAACTGTTGTGTGTTTTCTGTTTGCCAAATTCGGAGCTAATCAATTTTTGATGGTCTGAATACAAGTACCCCACGCTGGCGCCCACACTGATCCCAAAGCCTTCTTTGCGCTGTGGAGTAAAATTGAAATTCAGCATGAGGGGAACGGTGAAATAATTGGCCGCCAATTTATTCTTGCTGTAGTTGATGGTGTCCATGATGACTTCAGTGGGTCCGGTCAGGTACTTGATGTTTTCGGTATACCGATAATTGTTGAGTTCCATGGCCAAGCCGTATTCCAAATTAACTACGTGTTTCACGAGATTGAGTCGTTGAGTGAAAAACCAAATATTCACGTCGACCGATTTGCCATTGCGCAGACTGAACCAATAGCTGTCACCACCAGGGGCGAATTGTTGCGCAGATGCCGATGCGTAATTGGTTTTGTCATTGAAGTTAGCAAACCCCAGATCCAGCGAAAGCCAGGTCGTCGTGAGGTTCGAGGGTTTATAGTGATGGCTGTTATGCCAATGATATTCGTGGTCGTTGTCCGTTTGAGCCGCCCCGTCTCGCACAATGGTCATTGTCCCAATGTGCAGCGTATCGGGCTCTTTGGTCCCGTTGGTTCTTGCGGTCGAATCGTTTTGAGCCCAAGCGGACAGACATAGACATAGCGCTGCCAGCAATAAAAAACGCTGTTTCATAAATTACCTTTTAGGATTACTTTAATGGAATTTGAAAACTTCCAACCACCAGACTTCGTTTGCTTTCGTCATCGGCATTGGTCATTTTGTCAAACACACGGGACACTTTTCGCACTAGTCCACGCATACTATTTTTGTTTGTAGAAAATACGATGAAATTGATATTGTCTTCCTTGTTTTGAGTGAACTCCTCCATGGCGGGGGCCTCGATCTTAGGTGATCGTTGATTTTTCGCAACCACCTGCGCAAGAGGCGTCGACTCTAACAGCACAGCCTCCGTCCCCGCACCTAAGGACGATGCATATTCCCCACTAGATTTGTCCAGGGGTTGGGCGACTCGAGGCAACCTGATCTGCACTACTCGAATCGGCGTCAAGCCGGCTTCTGCTGGTTCATCAGTGAAAGCCACCCCGGTTTGCTTTGTCACCTGTGGACGCCCTAGCTGGCTCCTACTGGACCCCGGTTGACCGGTGCGCATTTTCATGTTTACAGCCTGTTTATCCATTGCCTTATGTAACGCTGCCACAGAACCTGATGTTACAGGGTCCAAACTTTTTTTTGCTGGACTGGTCCGTGTTGAAGGGGAAGAAATAAGATCCTGGCTAAGGCGGTTGGCCGGTTGGCGCTGGGAGGTGGTGCGACTCAGCATCAGCCAACTCGCGGCCAACAAGACTGCTGCAGCCGCGGCCACCCGCAGCCACCACACGAGGCGTGGGGGAGTATTCGATGCCCGCTTGTACAACATGTCCTTACCGGGGAATGCCATATCCAGGTCCGGCTCTACGCGGGTTTGTTCCAACAGCATCAGCTCCTGACGCAGCACATCATTTTGGGCAACCATTTTTTCTACCGCTGCTTTATTTTCCTGGTCCAACTCGCCATCCACATATAGGAGCAACAAGTGCATGGAATCGTTTGAGATGACAGAATCCGAAGGGACCGAATGCCTGTATAGGGAGGCCTTTGGTTCAAATAAGATACCCGCCTCGGGTTTCACGCGTAGCTGAAAAAGCAGCTGCAGTTCTTCCTTCAGGTCGGGGTTTTCCTGGAGAAAAGAATCCACCATTTCCCGTTCCTGCGCTGATAATTCATGATCGGCGTAGAGCAGAAAAAATTCCTCGTAATTTTGTCTGTTTACATTCATGGTTCACTATACATTGACTCTGTCTGAGAACTACCCTGCACACTGCACCCACCCCTCACAATACATGCTGCGGGCTTACCAGATAATTTTTAAGCTGCAGCCTTGCCCGGTGCAGGTACACCTTAACTTGGCTTTCGTTTAATCCCGTGATTTCCCCTATTTCTGCATAGGAATAGCCTTCATAATCTTTGAGCATGACCAAGGATCGCTGCGTTTCATTTAATCGAGCGAGTGCCTCTTCCAGGACTTTGCGCAGATTATGGTTGGTCGCCGGCTTGTCGTAACTCCCCGCCGCCACGCTCATGTCCTCTTTCAGTTGCATTCTTTTCGCCTTTCTCAGATGATCAATCATTTGGTGATAGGCGATCGTGAACAAATACGACTTGCATTTTTCCGGACTCACCTCCGCGCGGTTGCGCCACAGTTTTTCAAAAGCGCTCTGCACCACATCCCGGGCGTCTTCTTCATGCCGGAGGTTTTTCAGAATAAAGCGGTACACGCGATCCGCATAATCTGTAACACATTCATTATAATGCCTTTCTGTCATGAGCAGCTGCTGTAGAGATTAGGTGGATTTCCGCTTTGTTGTAGCTTAATACGTCCCAATGGAGCGATAAGTTACAGGTAGAACATTTTAAGGTTGAGAAATGGCCTGGGGCGGCTCGTCATCCGTACGTGGCCTGCGAATATTTATCCCGCCGAGCGAAGCGCGGTCACTAGCGGTCTCCAAGCAGGGGGTGAGAAATAGCCTGCCAGATGATAAACTCCGTCTGGACCGGATTCAGGTTGCATTTGTCGCTGTCTGGGCAATCCTTAGCCGCCACTTTGTTCCTCGAAGAGGCAAAAAGCATCAGGCTGATTGAGGCAACGATGACCAAAAAGAAAATTCGGATAGAGGTTCTTGCTTTCATGAGAAAAATAGTTCCCTGATAGGACGAAGGTAGAGCAAAATATGTTACCAGAAGATTAAAAAATCATATTAATCATTTGATACATAACTCCCTCGGATCCGAACAGGTCTCTCGACACCCTCGGCCTGCAAAAATCCCCAGGGTCTCATTCTGCTGACAAATAGCTGCCCCTTACCTTTGTCCCATGCAAATCCCTTTCGCATATGAATGAAGCCTTTGTTAAGCGCATTGCCCAAGAAGTGGAAGAAATTAAAGCCAATGGTCTGTTTAAATCAGAGCGGATCCTGACCAGCGAGCAGGGCGCAGAAATTCAGGTGGGGGGAACCACCGTACTTAATTTTTGCGCCAACAACTACCTGGGACTTTCCTCTCATCCCAAAGTCATTGAAGCGGCCCACCGAGCTATAGAATCCCGCGGGTTTGGGCTAAGTAGCGTGCGCTTCATCTGCGGGACCCAAGACATACACAAGGAACTGGAACGAAAATTATCCGAATTTCTGGGCACGGAAGATACGATCCTTTATGCGGCGGCATTTGATGCCAATGGAGGCGTGTTCGAACCCTTATTCGGCGAATCTGATGCCATTATTTCCGACGAACTGAACCACGCATCGATAATCGATGGCGTGCGCCTCTCCAAAGCCCTCCGCTGCCGCTATAAACACAACAACATGCAGGACCTGGAGGAGCAGCTGAAAACCACCCAACAGGCGCGCAGCCGGATAATCGTTACCGATGGGTCCTTTAGCATGGATGGCACCATCGCCCAGCTGGACAGGATCTGCGAATTGGCAGATCAGTATAGTGCGGTGGTGATGATCGATGAGTGTCATTCCTCGGGGTTTTTAGGAAAAACTGGTCGAGGTACCCATGAGTATCGGGGTGTGATGGGCAGAATTGATATCATCACGGGCACCTTAGGTAAAGCCTTGGGGGGAGCCAGCGGGGGATTTACCAGTGGAAGGAGGGAAATTATCGAGATGCTAAGGCAAAGAAGCCGACCTTATTTGTTCTCCAATAGCCTGGCACCGGCCATCACCGGCGCGTCCATAGCCGTGTTAGACATGCTGAGCGAAACAACGGAACTCCGAGACAAGCTGGAATACAATACCCAATATTTTCGAAGCAAGATGACGGCCGCTGGATTTGACATCAAAGCCGGCGTACACCCCATCGTGCCTATAATGCTGTACGATGCAACCATTGCTCAACAATTTGCCTCCAGGCTCTTAGAGGAAGGAATCTATGTCATAGGATTTTTCTTCCCCGTGGTACCAAAAGGCCAAGCCCGGATACGCGTGCAACTGAGCGCTGCCCATCAAGACTGGCATCTGGATAATGCGATCCAAGCGTTTACGAAAGTGGGACGCGAGTTGGGTGTTCTCAAGCCAAAACTCCAAACTCCTTGAGCCAAGACGGCGCAGTAATCCAACCTAATCTGCCTTGAGGGAGGCTGCTGCAATCATGCTGATTTCCACATTGGCGTTCCTGGGCAGCCCCTTTACCGCTACGGTTTCTCGGGCTGGGAATTCTCCTTTAAAATATTTCCCGTAGACTTCATTCACCACAGCAAAAAGTGCCATATCACTTAAAAAAATCGTTGTCTTAACTACGTGACTAAAATCCATGCCTGCCTCTTGCAAAATCGTCCTCAAATTATGCATGACTTGGTGGGTCTCGCCAATTGCGTCGGTTGCATCGATATTGCCGGTTGATGGATTAATGGCAATTTGTCCTGAGATAAAAAGCATCGAATCATGAACCAAGATCGCTTGGTTATAGGGGCCAATGGGGGACGGAGCGCCCGGTGTGTTGATGACTTTTTTTTCCATGGCCCAAAAGTAAGTAAAGTTCAGGCTCGGCAGTTCATGGTAAATGGCTTTCTTTGCCTTAAAATCTGTCAATGAAACTCGCCTTTCTTGCCCATGACGAATTGCGAAAAGAAATTCAGGCCAAAAAAATTGGAGATCATGTGGAATTGATTTGGGCTGACTCAATAGATGGTCTGATTGCCATGGATTCCATGGATGGTTATTTCGATTTTAATTTCGAGGCCGAGCCTCCCCGGATTGAAGCCTTGGCCACGCTTTTACCAAAACCGGTTATCGTCAATTCCGTCACGGCGACCCTGGAGCGCATAGGCAAGGCATTTATCCGCGCCAACGGTTGGCCTACCTTCCTGAGCAGACCCGTTTGGGAACTGGCCATACAATCAGGATACGCGCCACAGCAAGTGAAAAATGTTTTTGATCCACTGGGATGGGCTTACCAACTGGTGCCCGATACGGCAGGAATGGTCAGCGCTCGGATCGTCGCTATGATCATTAACGAAGCCTATTTCGCACTCCAGGAAGGGATCAGCTCAAAGGCAGACATCGACACCGCCATGAAACTGGGAACTAATTATCCGCTCGGTCCTTTTGAGTGGGCCGATCGCATCGGATTGGTGCAAATCCACCAGCTGCTGCAGACGCTGCAGCAAGCTGACGTGCGGTATAGTATTTCCCAGGCTTTATCACAGAAACTTACCAAAACAACTTGATCTAAACGCAAGGAACCATTACGGAATGATTCTTAATATCGATACATCCACCGCTCAGGCTAGCGTATCCTTGTTTGATCAAGGAGAGTCTTTGATCATCCAGGAGAACCACGATCAAAAAGATCATGCGGCTTGGCTTCACGGCGCCATCGAGCAGATGTTGCGCCTTCAGGGTCTCAGCATTAAGGCTCTTCAAGCGGTCGCCGTAACGGCCGGACCCGGATCCTATACCGGCCTGAGAGTAGGAATGGCTACGGCCAAGGGTCTTTGTTATGCCCTGGATATTCCACTTATAACGGAAAGCACCTTGCTGGTAATGGCCTTAAGTGCACAACAACAGGCGCTTAATGAAGGGGCAGGGCGCATTTGCGCCATGATCGATGCCAGGAGGATGGATGCCTTCACAGCCTTGTTCACGACGGATCTGAGGACGGTAATTCCGCCGACTGCAGTTACCTTAGAAAAAAATACATTCGAGTCTGAACTGATTCTTCACAAAACCCTTTTCACGGGCGATGGGGTATTCAAATGGCGTCTGATCTGCTCTGCGGGTGCCCAGGCCATTTTTGCAGATGGTAGCTTACTTGCTGATTATCTGGGCGCAATCTCATACCAAAAATTTTTGAAACGTCAATTCACCGATTTAATTGATAGTGAACCCACCTATATAAAGGAAGTCTACACTCATATTAATAAATAACTATATTATCATTTAATAATTTTTAAACAAGGTTTTATTGCTCCGGCTTATTAAATTTGTTTATTTTATAATATTCTTAATTCAAAACCGGATCACATGAGCGTAGCAACAAGCAATTATTGGATGGTAGTAAATGCAGACGGGGCTGGGGAAGGAATACCGGTAAAGGTGGATTTTCTAAACCTCAAGAAGGCCGCCATGATCCTCCGGGCACTCAACCACAAACTGCGCCAACAAATAATTAGGATCCTGGATGAGAATA
Source organism: uncultured Chitinophagaceae bacterium (assembly GCA_963742225.1). GTDB lineage: Bacteria > Bacteroidota > Bacteroidia > Chitinophagales > Chitinophagaceae > Puia. The sequence goes on from CAVULD010000001.1 coordinate 850,969, forward strand.
AAAGATTGACAGTCACTGAATTATATGTTCAACTGCGACTCGAGCAGTCCGTTGCCTCGCAGCATTTGGCCATTCTTCGCCGCGCGGGAATCGTGAAGACAGAAAGAGACGGGAAATTTATCTATTATACTATCAACCACAAGCGCATTGGGGATATTATGAAATGTGTTGATGCGTTGATTGATTAGACTTGCTTTCTTTGCTCCCGCCCCGGACGCTAGGTAGCGCTCCAGTTTTTTGATTTACGTTCTAATGGCTACCTTTGCAAAAAATGTGAAGAGGATGTACATCAAGCAGTTATATACGGGTTGCCTCAGTGAATCGGCGTACTATATAGACAGTGATGGTGAGGCGGCAATCATCGATCCCTTGCGTGATATAGAGGGCTACCTGGAACTAGCAGCCGAGCGCAAAAGCAAGATTAAATACATCTTTGAAACGCACTTTCACGCGGATTTTGTCAGCGGGCATTTAGATCTTGCCAAAGCTTCCGGGGCACCCATTGTCTACGGCCCTCACACGGATACGAGTTTTCCAATCTATGAAGCGCATGACGGCGAAGAGTTCGCGTTGGGGGACATTAAACTGCAGGTCCTGCACACCCCCGGGCACACACTGGAGTCTTCCTGCTACTTAGTCAAGGATAAGGACCACAAGCCGCAGGCCGTATTTACCGGCGATACCTTGTTTGTGGGCGACGTAGGCAGGCCCGATTTAAGCAGTGGTGACTTGTCTACGCAACAACTGGCCTCTCTGCTATTTGACTCCTTGCATGAGAAAATCCTGCCTCTTCCCGACGATGTAGTCATTTACCCGGCACATGGCCCGGGTAGTAGCTGCGGCAAGAACTTAGGCCCTGGAACCTACAGTACCCTGGGTGTGGAAAAGCAGTCCAACTACGCCCTGAAGTGCCTGTCCAAAGAGGAGTTCATCCAATCGGTGACCCAAGATCTTCCCCTGGCTCCCCAATATTTTCCCATTAACGCCAGAATCAATAAAGAAGGCTATGAAAGCTTGGATGAGGTGCTCCGAAGTGGGCTGGAGAGCCTGGATGTGATGGCATTTAAGAAAAAGATAGCGGAGCAGGATTGCATCATCCTGGATACCCGCGAGCCGGGTCAATTCGCCGATGGCTTTGTACCAGGTTCGATCAACATCGGGCTAGCAGGTCGCTATGCGGAATGGGCAGGCAGCCTATTGGATTTTAATAAACCCATGGTTTTGGTCACTGAACTCGGCAAGGAAAAAGAAAGCGTGGTGCGGCTAGCCCGAGTGGGATTTTCCAAGATGCAGGGATACTTGCAAGGCGGATATGCATCCTGGGTACATGCGGGCGAACCGTCTGATTTAGTTATCAACGTAGACGCCGAGGAGCTGGCTATTGATCTGCGCTTCGATCCTAAAATGAAGGTCATGGATGTGCGCCGAGAAGCCGAGTTCGCCGACGGCCATCTGGCAGGAGCGATCAATATCCCGTTGAGCGAACTCAACGATCCAGGTAGCATGGCCGCCATAGAAGACCATCATAATGTATATGTTCATTGTGCTGGCGGATACCGAAGCATGATCGCCAGTTCCTTGCTTAAAAGACAAGGCATTCACAACATCCGCAACGTCCAGGGTGGATGGGAACTTATAAAAGAACAACCCGGCATCGAAATTCAAAAAGAAAAAAGTGTGCTGAATTAAACGCAGCTCGCATAACTAGGGCAGCCGGATGGCCCGAATAAATCAGTCTTTAGGATACGACACCCCGGCCATGGGTTCACGGTCATCGATCCACATGTTTCGATACTCTTCCTTCCACTGGTGCTTCCAGCGGCGATGGCTCCATAACCACATGGAGGGATTCTCGCGGATTGCCTCCTCTAAATATCGAACATATCGTCTGGTAAGCTCACCGGGTTCTAATTTGCTCGCGTCTAAAGTCGCCAGTTTGACTACCCCGTGATAATAACCTCTTTTAGGTTTTTGCATATGGGCAAATACTACGGGTAGTGCATTTTCGCGGGCTCCTTGCTCCGGTCCACGAACGAAGGGTGCCGGATGATCGAAAAAATTAAGCCAAAAAGCAGTCTGCGGCCTGCCTGGATTTTGGTCTGCCACCAGGCCTAGTAAATATTGCCTATCCAGGTGGGGTGTTATTTCGTCACGCATCTTGGTGGCCGACAGGAAGATATTGCCGCTTCGCGTTCTAAGCTTGTAGAAGAGCTTTTCAAAAATTGCATTGCTGATGGGCATATATACCACCATTACTTTGAATCCAGTCTTAGTACCCAGTACCAGCTGGCCCCATTCCCAATTAAACGTATGACCCAGATGAACCTGGCAACTTTTACCACTGGCATAGATTTCATCCAGCTGCTCCATGTCGATGGAGAATCGCTTTTCCAAAAAAGCTTCGCTGGCCGAGCACAGTTTGATCACCTCCATAAACGAATCGATGAAATGGTGGTAAAATTCTCCCGCAATGGCCAAGCGCTCCTTCTCGGTTTTTTCGGGAAATGCCCAGTTCAGATTTGCCATGACCACCGTTTTCCGGTATCCTAACATCCGGTAAACAATCAGGTAGATCCCATCGCCCAGCAGGTAAAGACCACGCATGGGGATAAGGGAGAACACGTAAAAGATCCCATAAACAAAATAATACATCGAGTTGGAAATTGAATACGCCAAGGAGTTGCCGGTCTTGCCTCCCAGAGCCAGAAAAACAAGAAACAGCCTAGCGATAGGTTAAGGTCCGCCGGCTCCAACCAAAGGTATAGGATCGCTACGATCTATCCACAATTTTTCGTATTCGGGTAACCAGGTATATTTCCACCGGCGGTGACTCCATAGATATAAGTCCGGATACTGTTTGATTGCTTGCTGCAGCCGTGCAACATATCGCATGGTGAGTTCTCCCTCGGGTAGCTGACCTGAATGTTCGGCGAGTAATTCCAGTTTTGCGCGATAACTCCCCCTGGCAGTTTTATAAAAATGACAGAACAGCACGGGGACATCAGCGACCCGAGCTCCTCGTTCAGGCCCGCGTAGAAAAGGCGTGGGGTGGCTGAAAAAGTTTAACCAATAAGAACCACCCGGATTGCTAGGGGCTTGGTCAGCCACCAGGCTCAGCATATAGACGGATTTGCGGTATGGAATAATGGATCTACGCAGCTGGTTGGCAGGTAGCATAATGGTACCCGTGCGACTGCGCAGTTTCAGCAACAGTCGGTTAAAAACCCCGTTAGTCAGCGGCATAAAGGCCACAATAAAACGATATTCGGTGTAAAAGGGCAAAGCCAAATTCGCATATTCCCAATTTAAAGTATGGCCCAATAAAACCTGGCATTTTTGTCCACCGGCCAATACCTGTTCATACAATTCCGGGTTATCGACCTGAAAATGCTGTGTTATAAACTCTCTAGAAGCAGTCAGGAGTTTTATCATCTCGACGTAACTATCAATGAAGTTGTGATAGAATTGCTTCGCAATTGTTTTTCGCTCCGCTAGGGTTTTTTCCGGAAAGGCGCGAAGCAGATTTTGCATCACTACCTCCTTCCTATATCCCACCAGATAATACCCTATCCAGTAAATTCCATCCGAAAGCAAGTAGAGAAGCCCCATGGGCATCCGAGATAGCAAATAAAATAAAGCGTAAACGAGGTAATACATCGCCAGGCAAATATACTGTATCCCCTTGTCAGCGCACGGATCGCGTGACCACGTTGCACCATCGATTCTTTTGTGTTGTTGGCAAATCCGGCTCAGAGAAGCCGTCAACTCAGGTGTTTATCCAGTTCTTTGATTCCTGCTCCTTATGCTGCAACTCCACCTTTACTTTGAATTTGTTGCGCAAATGCCTGGCTAGCGCATCGGCCGCGTATACACTGCGATGTTGACCGCCGGTACAACCAAAGCTGACCATCAAACTAGTGAACCCCCGCTTAATAAAGTCGGTGACGGTGATGTCCACCATGTCGTATACACTACGGAGGAATTCGGGCATTTGGGTCTCCTGCTCCAGGTAATCTTTCACTTCTTTATCTCTTCCCGTCTTAGTCTTGAATCGGTCCAGACGCCCGGGATTCAAAATGCCCCTGCAATCCAAAACAAAGCCACCGGAATTTCCGGAGTTATCGGAAGGAATCCCTTGTTTGTAGGAAAAACTGAAAATCCGAACGACCAACGGGGTGGTTTCATCCGCTTGGAGTGGCTCGAAACGACCGATGATCTCGTCCTCCACTATCAGCCGAAGAAGCCGCTCAAATTCGGGAAGTACGATGCCTACTTGTTTGTTGACTAAGAACCATTTGAGATTTCTTAATGCCAGAGGAATGCTGATCAAAAAATGCGCTTTGCGCTCAAAAAGGCCCCGAAATCCATAGGCCCCCAGTACCTGCAGCAGCCGAATCAGCACGTATCCATAATACTGGCTTTCAAATCGCAATCGATTGATCGGCGTGCCCAGTAGTTGTTCCACACATTGCATATAATAATCCAGCAGCGTCTTTTTCCAATCATCTGGCAATTCTGCCTTGGCCTGCCACAGCATGGAGGCCACGTCATACTGCAATGCCCCCTTCATGCCCCCCTGGAAATCGATGAAATGCACCTGGTCGTGGTCAATCATAATGTTCCTGCTTTGGAAGTCACGAAACATGAAATACTTGTGGTCGACCTGGCTTAGGTAAGTACTTAAGGAGTCAAAGTCGCCTAGAAGCTTCTCCTTGTCGTAGGGTATCTGCAACGTATCGAGAAAATAATATTTGAAATAAAGCAGATCACTGATAATCGCCTGCTTGCCGAATTCTTGCGACGTTAAGCACCAACTGTAATCGAGGTCGCGATCCCCCATAATCTGTAGTTGAGCCAAGGCCTGCAGGCTTTGTTGAAACAACTGATACACAGCAGGCACATAGCCTTGCTGTTCCAGGACGCTAAGCAAAGACTGGTCGCCAAAATCTTCTTGGATGTACAGCGTCAAAGATTCATTGACGGCGTAGATTTCAGGAACCGGACAGTGGGAAGAAAAAAAATGCCTGGAGAAACGAACAAAAGTGAGGTTTTCGGCGATGTTGTTTCCATGCGTAACGATGTAGGACTTGGAAGCCGTAAAGAGTCGATAATAGGCCCGGTTGCTGCCCGACTGGGGTATTTTGTCAATGCGAAGGATGGGGTCATCACTGTAGGAAGCAAATAATTGACCAATCGATTCAAGAAGGGTTTGCATAAAGGATGAACGCCGATGAAAATAATATATTTTGTTGCCAGCTAGGAAATCCCCAGGGGGGCGCATATGGCCTGGCTGGTTACGCAGGTCGGGTCATCGGCTGACCACTTGCCTGCTGCCCTGCGTATTGTTCCCGGATCAATTCCGCGACTAGTGCCGTCCATCCAGTTTGATGGCAAGCGCCCAGTCCAGCGCCCGAATCGCCATGAAAATACTCAAAAAACAGTTGCAGGTGTTCATTCCCAGGCTTCTGGTAAAACCAATTGTATTTGCCATACAGCATGCGACTGCCTTTTTTGTCCCGTTGAAACAGGCTGATTACCCGCCTGGTGAGTTCATTGGCTACCTGATGAAGATTAAGGTACCTGCCCGAACCGACAGGGCATTCGACTTGCAGGGAATCACCGTAGAAATCTCCATACTTGCGGATGGATTGGATGATAAGGTAATTGATCGGCATCCAAATGGGACCGCGCCAGTTGGAATTACCGCCAAATAGGTCAGAGGTCGAATCACCCGGGTCATATTGAATGGTATAATGGACCGCGTCCAAAGTGATCGAGTAGGGATTTTTTTCGTGGTACTTTGATAAGGCCCGGATACCTCCTGGTCCAAGGAATTCATTTTCATTGAGCAGCCGCTCCAGCAAATACACCAAGCGCTCCCTGGGGACCAGCGATACTAGTATCGTCTCCCCATCGGATTTTTCCTCGTTAGGCCAGAAGCGGTTATTTTTTAATCTATAGCTTTCGAACCAGTTGATCCGCTTTTTAAAGTCAGCCAGTTTGTCGAGTTTTTTCTTTTCGATGATCGAGACAGCAAACAACGACGTGATGCCGACAATGGAATGGATGCGAAGCTGCAGCGGAACGGAACCCGCGATAGACAACGTATCATAGAAAAATCGATCCTCTTCATTCCACATGCCGTGTTCATTGAGCGCTTCGGCAATCAGCACGAATTGCTCGAAGAATTTCGTGGCCGTGTCTTCGAAGGCTTCGTCTTTCATGGCAATCTCCAGCGCCATATCCATCATATGGAGCGCATACATCCCCATCCAGCTGGTACCGTCTGCCTGCTCCAACTGCATTTCGCCGGGCAAATGAATGCTTCGGTTAAATACGCCGATGTTATCCAATCCCAAAAATCCTCCCTCGAACATATTATTACCATTGGGATCCTTGCGGTTGATCCACCAGGTGAAATTGATGAGTAGCTTTTGGAATATCCGCTTTAAAAAGACGATATCCCCTTTTCCGGTTTGCTCCTTCTCGATCCGGTATACCTGCATCGCGGCCCAGGCCTGCACCGGGGGGTTCACGTCGCTAAAATTCCATTCGTACGCGGGTAATTGACCATCTGGCTTCATGTACCATTCCCGCATGATGAGCAGTAGTTGGTGCTTGGCAAAGCAGGGATCTATGAGCGACATCGGGATGCATTGAAATGCCATATCCCAGGCTGCATACCAGGGATATTCCCATTTATCGGGCATGGCAATAATATCCTGGTTCTTCAGGTGATTCCAATCGTGGTTTCGCCCGTGTTGCTTTCCTGGGTTGGCCGGCGTGATGCTATCGGTCCCCGAAAGCCATCGCTCTACATCAAAATGATAATATTGCTTACTCCACAGCAGACCGGCCATTGCCTGGCGCTGTATGTTCTTCATTTCCGGGGTGCTATCGGCCGACAGAATTTCCTCATAAAAGGCATCCGCCTCCTGCTTGCGGTTCAAAAAAATATACTCAAACCCGCTGGCGAAGGGTATGTCGAGGGCTTTATTGCTTAGGCGCAGGTAAACGATTTGCGATTTTCCGGGTTCAATATGGTAGCGGTACACAGGGGCGAACTTAGTTCCTGATTTTTTTTGCCTCAGGGCACTTAGGTTTTCGCCCGAGATAATCGCCTGGTGGAAGGCGTCTTTAAGAAAAATGGAATGGTTGGGCGTACCGTTCACTTTCTCCAGATTGGTTTCATTTTCCGTGAAGAGCCTGTCGGCGGGTGGTTGGAAATACAGATAATATGTCCCCAGCCGCGCGTGGGTAGCTTTTACCGAATTCTTATCCCGGCTGGTAATGGAAGGTTTTTTATCTAGATCATAGGACCACCTGTTGTAGAACCATAAGGTAGGCAATACCGTTATATCCGCGGCCTTCGTATGCCGGTTATGGATATGTATCTTAATGAAAATATCCTTGGCATTTTGTTTGGCGTAGGTTACCAGCACGTCAAAATATTCCTCCTGATCAAATACACCCGTATCCAGGATTTCGAATTCTGGTTCTTCCTTAGTTCTAAGTCGGTTCTCCTTGATTAATTGGTCGTAGGGGAATGCTTTTTGAGGGTACTTATATAAATATTCCATATAATAATGGGTGGGAACATTATCTAAGTAGTAGTACAATTCCTTGACATCTTCTCCGTGATTGCCTTGGCTGTTGCCTAAGCCGAAGAGTCGTTCTTTTAAGACTGGGTCTTTGCCATTCCATAAGGAAATTCCAAAGCAGAGATTTTGAAAGAAATCGGATATCCCGGCTAAGCCATCTTCACCCCAGAGATAGGCACGGAAATGGGAATGGTCGTAGGGAAAGTAATGCCAGGCGTCGCCGTTGGTGCTGTAATCTTCTCTGACTGTCCCCCATTGGCGCTCGCTCAAATAGGGTCCCCATTGCTCAAGGGGTATCTTCTTGGTGTTGTTAACGGCTAGTCGCTGTTGTTCTGCAGTCATGGATGAATTTTTCACTTCTCGCATGTACCCACCCCCGCACCCGCAACCCGGCGAAGGCATGCTGCGGATCCGTAGTCTCTCCGCGCCCAGGTCCTAGTTTTGGCGAGCTATTCACGAAGGGGCGACAATCGACACTATCTTCTTCTAAAATGTCCAGCAGTATTAGGTTTACGCCCATGAGGTCTGCTTCCTTTGTTGGCTGTCCGATGGTTCGGCCGGTATTCCGGCACAGGGCCTAATTCCTTCGGCACTGGCATTTTTTCGACCGGCTTGCCCAGAAGCTCTTCGATGGCCGCAAAGCGGTTCTGTTCTTTTTCACCGATCAAGGTAAAGGACATGCCATTTGCTTCTGCTCGAGCCGTTCTGCCTATGCGATGGACATAATCTTCCCCATCTCCTGGTACATCGTAATTGATCACCACATCAATGGTGTCGATATCAATACCTCTGGACAGGATGTCTGTCGCCACCAATATGGGAACGCGACCGCTAGTGAACCGGCTAAGGATGTCTTCACGCTGGACCTGCTCCAGGTCGCTATGCATCTCACCAATGGTAAATCGCGAACGCTCGAGTTCTTTAGCCAATTGCTTTACACTTTGTTTTCTTGAACAAAAGACAAGCACACTCTTGAACGGTATATTTTTCAACAAGTATTTGATCAGGGGAAGTTTTTGCGCTTCATAGATGACTAGGGCACGCTGGTGGATTTTTTCCGGTGGCTTAGAAATCGCAATATTGACCTCTTCGGGTTGGCTCAAAATGGAGCGCGCCAATTGGCGGATCTTATCGGGCATGGTGGCCGAGAATAGCAGGGTTTGCCTTTTGGCAGGCAAAAAGGAGATGATTTTTCGGATGTCATCCTGAAATCCCATGTCAAGCATCCGGTCGGCTTCATCCAGCACCAAGACCTGCAAGCCCTTGAGCGCCACATAGCCCATATTCAAATGGGCAATCATGCGGCCAGGTGTGCACACTACGATATCGGCGCCAAGCTGCAAAGCCCTTTTCTCACTGACGAAATTATTGCCATCATTTCCTCCGTACACGGCAATCGAACTGATGTTGGTAAAGTAAGAGAGTCCCTCCACGTGCTGAGCGATTTGGATCGCCAGTTCTCTGGTGGGCACGATGACCAGGGCGCTTACCTGGCCCTCCACTCGATGATGGAGTAATCGGTGGATGATGGGTAACAGAAAAGCAGCCGTCTTACCGGTCCCGGTCTGGGCCGATGCGATTACGTCTTTTCCAGCCAAGATGGCCGGTATCACTTTTTGCTGAACGGGAGTAGCGGTCTCATAGCCTGAAGCTTCGATGCCTTCCAGCAGTTCTTTATTGAGGTCAAATTCAGAAAATCGCAAATTAGGGTATTGTTTAAATGGGTCCTCGGCAACAGGGGTCGACCAAGGATCCGTTAATTCAGGCAAAGGTAATAGAAATAGGCCAAATGGAAGCCTGCAGAGGCAGGGAGAGCGGCAATCAATAGCACTCCCTGCAACGGAAATGAATCGACACGTGTCCACCGAATGCGGGAACCAAAGGTTATGCGAGTCTTTTGGATCAACCCAATCCATGCCCATCCATGCACCTATTCATATCGAAGTGCTTCAATGGGGTCCAGGCGGGATGCTTTTTGAGCCGGATAATACCCAAAAAATACGCCCGTCACCACGCAAACCATAAAGGACAAGAGAATCGAGGATTGTGTAATCAGTGTGGGCCAGAAAAGCAAGATGGTAACCAATTTGGCGGCCGAAATGCCTAAAACGACGCCAATGACGGCCCCGGTAATGCTAATCATGACAGCTTCCGTAAGGAATTGCAGCAAAATATCTACGCCGGTCGCGCCGATGGCCATACGCAATCCGATTTCCCGGGTTCTTTCGGTAACCGATACATACATGATATTCATGATGCCGATTCCACCTACGACCAGCGAAATGCCTGCAATAACGGCAAGCAATATCGTCAACAACTGACTGGTCGAACTGAAGGTCTTGATGAGTTCTTCCATAGTCCGCACAGCGAAATCATCATCATCGGTGGGTTTAAGACGATGGGATTCACGCAAAATCCGTGAAATTTCCGCCGCCGCAAGTACCGTCGAGGACTCGTCTCGAGCAGAGGCGTAAATATTTTGAAAATAAATTGAAGATAATATCCTCTTTTGTACACTCGTGTAAGGGGCCAAGATGACGTCATCCTGGTCCTGCCCAAAGGCGTTGGCTCCCTTGGGCGAAAGCACGCCAATAACCAAAAAGGGTATCTGGACAAATCGAATGTATTTGCCCACCGGATTCTCACCATTAGGAAATAGGTTGCTCACGACGGTCTGACCCAACAGGCAAACTTTGCTTTCGGTGGCAATGTCCTTGTCAGTAAACTCATTGCCAGCGGATATAGGCCATTGGCGGATGGTATCTAAATATTGGGTATTGACTCCTTGAATGGTAGTAGACCAGTTGTTGTTTCCGTAAATCACTTGCCCACGGGCAGTGGCCGATGGCGAAACAGCGCTTAAGTAGGTGGATTTCTTCTGCAAGGCAATAACATCAGGTAAGGTCAAGGTCTGCACAGCGGTAGCATCTAGGCGGACCCCGCCAGTCACGTTGCTATTGGGACGGATGACTATCATGTTGGAACCCATGCCCGAGAGCTGCGCTTGGATGCTTTGCTTTGATCCCTGGCCGATGGCCACCATGGCGATGACGGATGCCACTCCAATGATGATGCCGAGCATGGTTAGAAAAGCCCGTAGCTTATTTCGAAGCAAGGCTTTTATGGCTATGCGCAAAAGACTGACAAAATTCATGAGTGTGTTTTTGAAGCGATTACCCGATCTACACGTCGTCTCCAACAGGCAGAGCCGCTAAGGCTTGTTTCGCATTTTTTTTATTTTCATTCACATGGTCCTTAATGACGCGGCCATCCTTTAGGGTTACCGTACGGCTACTGAATTGGGCAATATCCGGCTCGTGGGTAACAAATACGATGGTTTTTCCCTGGTTTTCATTTAAGTCTTGCAATAAGGCCATGATACTGAACGACGTTTTGGTATCCAAATTACCTGTGGCTTCGTCGGCCAGGATCATGACCGGCTCATTGATTAATGCCCTGGCAATGGCCACACGCTGTTGCTGCCCCCCCGAAAGCTCGTTGGGCTTATGATCCAACCGGTCGGCCAGGTTGACTGCTTCGAGCGCTTTGATGGCCCGATCTCTCCTATCTTTTGCACTTACCAGCCTGTTATACATCAGGGGCAATTCCACATTTTCCAGTGCGGAAGTTCTGGGAAGTAAATTATAGGATTGAAACACAAAGCCAATCTTGGTGTTTCTTAGATGAGCCAATTGGTTACGAGACAATTTGTTTACATCCACGCTGTCCAGAAGATACTGTCCGTCGCTTTGTCTGTCCAAGCAGCCTAAAATATTCAAAAGCGTCGTTTTTCCTGAACCACTGGCCCCCATAATCGTCACGAAATCCCCGGTCATGACATCAAAGGTTATTCCTTTTAAGGCCCGGACTACTTCGCTCCCCATCTTAAATTCCCGCTTTATGTTTTGTAATTCCAATATCTTTTTGTCCATGTCGATTGCTTTAGTTAATCCTTTGCCTGCCCGTCCAGATGCTCTTGTCCCCTTCTTTCATGGCCTACTCCCGGCGGAGGCAGGGGGCCTGGTAGGCGTTTGCTGTCTGGTGGGCATGAACGGGCTTTTAGGCGCAGCCCCGGTTGCAGAAACGGTTTTATTAGTCGTCTGATTGATGGACGTAATGATCTCGTCATTGGCCGTGAGTCCGGAAAGCACTTCCACATGGGTATCATCATTAATTCCCGTGCGAATCAGCTTCTCCTCCAGGGTATCTCCCACTTGTTCCCAAACAAAACCAATTCTGTTCTTTGAAGTATCGGTTATACTGCTGCCCGCATTATTGGGATGAGACTTTAGACTGTCCTTAGGCACGGCAGCGGCAGCTTTCTCCTGCCTAAGTGGGGGAGGAATCGACAGGATGACAAATTGCTTGCCTACCGTAGCCGGGTCGGGCTTGAATTTGAGGGCCTTGGAGGAAATCAGCATCGCATTGTTGACTTCTTTGGTATAAATAAAAATATTGGCCGTCATTCCTGGTTTTAGCTTCAGGTCTTCGTTGGGTGCCGTCACGATGGTCGTGTATGTCACCACGTTGGAGGATACTACTGGCTCCAATCGGATTTGGTTCACTACGCCAAAAAACGTGACATCCGGGTAGGCGTCCACATAGAACATAACCCGCTGGCTATCGCGCACATCACCCACATCGGCTTCATCCACCGCTGCTTGCACTTGCATCTTGGTTATGTCTTTGGCAATGATAAACAAGGTGGGCGTATTAAATGAGGCAGCAACTGTTTGACCGATGCTTATATTGCGTAGCAGTACTACCCCATCCACCGGCGAATAGATGCTGGCGTATTCCAGGTTTTTAGAGGCAGCATTGAGTTGAGCCTGGACACTGGCAACGGTGGCTTTGGCTGTTAGATAGGTATCCTCGGCCGTTTCGTAGTCAGCCTTGCTTATTGCACCGGTTTTGTACAGTAAAGACTGCCGGTCGAAATTGCTTTTCTGATATACCAGCGTAGCGTTGGCCACTTCCAGATTGGCTTTATATTGATCTACCTGAGCCTGAAACAACGATTTATCGAGTTCGGCGATCAATTGTCCCTTGCGGACTCGGGCATTAAAATCCGTGTAGATGTTCTTGATGGTTCCGGAAACTTGCGAGCCCACTGTGACGGTATCCACTGGTTCAATAGTACCCGTAGCGGTCACACTTTTGGCAATGTACCCATACTGCGGCTTTTCGGTGATAAAAAAGATCTTTTGCTCACTTTTCCTAAAGCCAAAATACCAGATTGAGGCCCCTGCCACGGCCAGCAAAACAACCACGATGAGGACCCTGAGCTTTTTCATCTGAAAACTATTTAATGTGATTACCAAGCCGACTACAAAACCCCATTGGGAGGTGTCCAATTCGACATTTCTCGATTCTGCCCGCTTACAATTTTACCGGTATCCCCCGGTAAAAATTGTATATCTGAATATTTAGTGCCGCCGTATATTTTGCCTGGATATAATTCTGTAAGGCCTGGACATACAAATTCTTTTGTTGCAACAAGTCAACGAGGTTGGACGCCCCGACTTTGAACTGCTCGTTTGCGACACGGTACCCCTCTTGGCTGGCCTTCAACTGCTCGACAGCCGCATCATATTGACTTTGGGCATTGAGTACATTGATATAGGCCTGCTCTACTTCCTGAGACAAGGTGGTTTGGGCCCCCAAAAGAGAAAGCTTCGCCTCGTCAATTTCTATCTTCGATATTTCCACTTGAGTCCTGGCAATACGGTTATTAAATATGGGTATGGAAATGGCCAACCCTAGGCGTTGGTAAAAATTATTGTCCAATTGTTTGAGATAAGCTATGGATTCGTTGTTTGAATACCCGGAAGCCATCGATGCGCCAACAGTGGCAACGGGAAGCATCTGGGCTTTGGCCAATTTCAGGTTCATTTGAGAAATGTCTACACCAAGCTGGGCATTCTTGATCTCTGGCCGGATTGCTAATGCCGTGCGCTGCACTTCATCTAAGGAAGGGACCAGTGCTGTCGCAATCACGGTATCAGGTATAGCCACCTGCATCGCATATCCGGTAGGCAGTTGAAGCAATTGCTTTAGGATAAGCAGATTTTGGCGAAGCAAGCTTCGCCCACTTACCAGGTTGTATTTATCCGTCGCATTTTGTGCTTGTAACTCAATCAACGCGTTGCGGGCAATGCTGCCGGCGTCGTATTGCTGCTTTCCTTGGTCTACTTGGGCCTGCGAGGTCTTCACCAAATCCTCCTCGTATACGATATTTTCTTTGGCCAATAAGATGTTGAGAAAATCTTGAGTAATCTGCAGGACAAGGCTGTTTTCGTTCACCGAGACATTCAAGCCAGCCGACTGAAGATTGAGGTTTTGCAGTTTGATGTTATTATTCAGGTACCCCCCGTTATAGATCGTCCAAGCCGATGTGAGAGAAGAGTTGGTGGCAAAACTGGACTGTGTGTTAAATCCGCCGACAACAGGGTTGGCGTTCGTGCTGTGGGTTCCGTTGGCACCCAGGGTTCCAAACAGGTTAGGGTACTTGGCAGCCTTGGCCAAAAGCAGGTCCTGGTTATTGATTTGCTGACTCAGACGCAGGGTATTAAGCTGGATGTTGTTTTTGCTGGCATAATCCAGGCAGGTTTGCAGATCCCATTGCGCCGGCAAATGCTGGGTAGCACTATCCTGTGCGTGGACAGATAATGATTGAAAAGCTACCAAACATAAGACCACTTCGATCCACCCTTTACGTACCATGGTAAAATGACATTTTATTCACCCCGACTCGGGATAGCACTTAACCGCAGATCAAGCCCATTTTCTTGCCCGGCGAAGTTTAGAAATTGCGATAAATAGCTAAATGATATTTCTTGGGCCAAGGGTTGATTTAGAGCAGACCGCATCTTGATTCATATCAGCAGCAGACAATAATGTACTTGCCTGCCCTGTGTTGAACCTAAAGTGAATGAGCAAAACTAGGCTTTATCCACACAACCTGGTTGCTTTATAATCGATCCGAAAAAAAGGTCCGTGCCGCATAGCAATACCTTGCATAGGCTTAGGCCCCAACTTTGCCTGAACTGCGTCACTTAAGTCTGCAGGTTGTTAGCTAAAAAGGCTACACTCATGGCCCAAGCTTCTTTGGCCGCTTTTGGATTGTAGCTGGGCCTATCATCGCAATTAAAGGCATGATCGGCTTGCGAAATGACCACATTGGTATATTGTTTACCTGCTTCTTCGACGGCTCTTATTACGGTCTCAATATGTTCCGGAAGGATATGCTTGTCCTGGCCTCCCCAGAAGAAAAGCTGCGGAGCATGGAGGTTTTTGATTTTGTCTAGCAATGACGGCATATTGCCCCCATAATACGAAACGGACGCCGCAAGCGGAAGCACGGCATTGGCCAAAACAGCCACCCGTCCTCCCATGCAAAACCCGATACTTCCTATTTTATCCTTGTTCACATTGGGCTGCTGCAGCAGCCAATTGTACGTTGCCCGAATATCTGCTTCGAGACCTTCCACGGTCAACTTCTGCATATGGGGCATCACGGAGGAGAAATCGCCGTAATTACCTTCAAAACCGGGAGGGGCCGATCGATGGAACAATTCAGGGGCAATGGCTAGATAGCCTTCGGAAGCAATCCGATCGGTTATGTTACGGATATGGGGATTCACCCCAAACGCTTCTTGAAATACTATTACGGCTGCATAGGGGCCCTTGGTTACCGGAGTCACCGTATAGGCCCTCATCGTACCTTCATCACCTACCTGGATTGAAATAGTTGCTTTATGCATAGTCTTGAATTATTTACCAAATTAACATCTCCACTACGCTAGGATTAACCGAACCTGCCGATTGATCAATGCGCCAT
Organism: uncultured Chitinophagaceae bacterium; assembly: GCA_963742225.1. Taxonomy (GTDB): domain Bacteria; phylum Bacteroidota; class Bacteroidia; order Chitinophagales; family Chitinophagaceae; genus Puia. Next base: position 866,410 of record CAVULD010000001.1, read on the forward strand.
TCATTTTAGTGCGAGCAAGTCAAATTGCGCGTTCTTGGTTCCATCGTTGATGATCACTACACCGCTTTGTGCCGGAAAAAAGTTAAGATCGCCGGCTGTAGAATAGTTGGCCTTGGTGGATGGGTGATTGGCCACTTCGGCATGGGCCCGACCCGAGATCAAAATAAGCAGATGGGCACAAAATGAGCTAGGTATGGTAAGCGATTCCCCCACCCCCACATGAATCCTGTAGATAGCCGCCATTTTCTGCTCCCAAGCAAGCTCCACGGCAGGTCCAGTTTGCAGTGGGCAAGGATCTGGCTGACCGCTCCTCAATAGTTCGATATCCATTACATGGAATACCACCGTATCTTGATTCCAGACGCGATGCGTGATAGGCTTTTGATCATAGGGGGCAAAAAACGTATTGCCGGGGTAATTTTGACCACTGGACGGAGCTCCGCCCAGAGGTTGCGAACCCGTGAACGTCGTGGATAAAAAGACAATCGCCGATGGTTGCTGGTGCACATGATATAGGGTAGTGTCTCCAGGCTTAATCCAGACGTCAATCAGGCGAATGTATTCGTTCTCCAACGCCACCCGGTGATGCGGTTCCTGGACCACGGGAACCTGGGCCACCAGACCACCCGGTCTCAGCAAGACCAAGGCAAACACTAAGCCAGTCAGGAATCTTCGCTTTACAATAGGTAGCATGAGCAATTGATTTTTGGGTTCGACGCAAGATGACAGCGAAATTAATCTACTTTCCTTTCATGGATCCCCCTGGACAATATTGCGCTTGCCGACCCCGATAGTTAATTCTTAGAAGGCAAACTGGCAGGGGGAATAATTCCACACATACGAATATAAACCACCATTTGTCCATAATGTTCATTGGCATGGGTAAGCGCATAAAATGCCAGATCGAGTCTCGGCAAACTGCCTCCGCGAAAGGGGACCATTTCCATCGCATTTTCCTCCGTCAAGGTCTTAATGGCCTTATGCCCTAAGGCAAATGAGGCTTTCAAATATTGTATGATCTCGGATTTAGTCTTCAAGTTTTCCGGGCCATTGACGTCCTCGACACCTGGGGGCATGGGATCTCCCGTCAGCGGGCTCCAGATTGCAAAATTATCGGTAGCCAGATGTTTAATTTGTCCCGCAAAGGTCCGTACTCCCTTGAAATCACTGCCTTTAAGGTTTAGCTCCTCGGGGGAAAAGGAGAATTTGTTTTCCGGCATCGCTTCCGCCAGGTTTACTATATGTTCCTCAATATAGTTAAGTAACCTTTCAATGGCGCTTGAAAAGGGCGGCGCTGATGGCTGGTCACGTAGGATCCAGGCAGGCCTTTCTGTCAATAGGATTTTTGAAGAATTAAGTTCGCTGGTTGCGACGCCTTGGATCGGTGCGCACAAGATCCAGCAAATGGCCATGGAGAAAGTAACGTTCGTTGGAATTTTCATGATATTACCTGTTGAAGATGGAATAATAAAAGGAGTTGACGCATTTATTTTTCCTTGTGGAACTAGGCCTGCCACCCCAGTAGGGATCGCTTTATACGGACTTAGAAATCTGGCGACCGTACCTCAAACGCAAAGATCGGATCATCGTCTTTGGCCGATCCTAGTGGCTAACCCCATTAGCATCCCAAATGTTTGCCGCTTGACTGCAAATCACTGATACTTTTTGGATAGGTCAAAGAGGATTTTCAGATCTGCTTCATTTAGCGTTTGGGTACTATCCTGCTGCACAAAATGCAATTTAAAGGATTGAATGGCCGCTTGAGGGTTTTTCAGATCGTAGCCAATTATTCGAAGGGCAGCGAGAGTATCAAAATTCTGCGGAACTTGGGTAGACGTCGTGTCAAACCACAGACCAAAGCCCCGGTCCGCAAGCAATTGCCAGGGAAAAAATCGGTTGGGGTCCACCTTGCGGCCTGGAGCCACATCGGCGTGGCCAAGAAAATTGGCGGTCGGGATATTATATGTCCTTTTCAACACCCCTAGCAATTCGATCAGACTGCTAATTTGCTCGGGACTAAAAGATTCAAATCCATTATTATCTAGCTCGATACCAATACTTGACGAGTTGATGTCGGTAGCATTACCCCATTTGCTTAGGCCAGCCTGCCAGGCGCGCAGGTAGTCATTCAGCATGTGGTGCACGGTGCCATCTTTGCAAATGACGTAATGCGCGCTCACTTTAGACTTCTCCGTCGTGAAGGTCTTTAAAGTTTGCTCGCAGCTGGCCTGCGCCGTATGGTGGATGATTACGAAATTCGGTTTGCGCAGGTCAAAATTGGTCGTACCAATCCAAGCCGTAGACTGACTTATGGAGTCGTCCAAGGGATATTGCTTTAGGGTTTCTGCGAGTTGACGGGCCCTTGATTTGTATTGTTTGTTGCTTGCCCGATAGGGATTTGAGGAACAACTGCATATGCAGGTTATCAAGGAAATAATAATCCAGTTCCGTGGAAAGGCTTGAGTTTGCCGATTCATGACTTGAAGATAATCCAAATGCCAAGACCACATGAAGGGATCGATCAAAAAAATTTGCTTGAAGGCCAACGGATGCAGCCTTAAACAGGAGCTATACGAACCTCATTGATAAGCGGGGCCCCACGGTCAAAATCGCGCAGGCTGCGCAGCGTGGTAGCGGCTATTTCATCAAGCGCTTCTCTGGTAAAAAAACCTTGGTGTGCCGTTATTAGTACATTGGGAAAACTCATCAGCTGCAAGAATAAATCGTCCTGAATAATGCTTTCCGAAAGATCTCTAAAAAAAAGACTTTCTTCTTGCTCGTACACATCAATACCCAGGTATCCTAATTTTTCCGTTTTCAATGCCTCGATAGCCGCCGACGTCTTAATGACCGCCCCTCGTCCCGTATTGATCAGCATGGCCCCTGGTTTTAGTTTAGCCAAGGTGTCGTGGTTGATTAAGTGCAGGGTCGCCGGAGTCAAGGGACAGTGCAGGGAAATGATATCAGCATTGGCTAGAAGTTCATCCATGGGCAGGTATTTGACACCCCTGGCTCTAAGCCCGGCCGATTCCACAAGATCATAGGCTAGGACCGTACAGCCAAAGCCCAACATTATTTCAGAAAAAATGGCGCCAATTTTGCCCGTGCCGATTACCCCCACCGTTTTCTGGTAGAGGTTAAAGCCGATCATTTTCTCCAGGGAAAAATTACCTTCGCGAATTCGGTTATACGCCTTGTGTGTTTTTCTGTTCAGAGTAAGGATCAAAGCCAAGGCATGCTCGGCCACCGCCTGGGGCGAATAGGCAGGGACTCGTACGACTTTAATACGGGCCGCATTAGCGGCTTCGATATCTACGTTATTAAATCCAGCACATCTTAGCGCGATCAGGCGGATCCCGTGCTCGGCCAATTTGGAGATGGTCTCCCGATCGACCAGGTCATTGACAAACACGCAAACCGCTTCAAAACCGATCGCTAGGTTGGTTGTATCCCGGTTTAGCGAAGCTTCAAAAAAAGTCAATTCCTGCTTGTCCGTAGTGTTGAATTTGGACAAGTACTCCCGGTCGTATGATTTGGTACTAAATACGGCTACACGCATGGTGCTGTTTGTGGAAGGTGTCGCAATTACTTATCCGCGTAGCAAACTTCCCTCGCTTTGTGTGAACTAAGGTAGTTAGTCTTGGGAACTTTTTATTTTCCGTCCTAAATAATACCTTTATTCCGTGACCAGAAAACAAAGCAGCTACCTTTGCCTAGCAATTTCCTTTTTGCCTGTATTGATCAGCCTGCTGTTGTTTGCAAGACTTCCAAATTATCCTGCCACCCATATTTTTGGAAACAACAGCCTTAATCCCGGTGCCATAGATAAGCAAACCTTTATCGTGCTCATCATGGTTAGCGGATTGGGGTTTTACTTTCTTTCCCTAATCTTCAGCAATTACCTGGGATATATATCTTCAAAAATGAATTTGATTGCCACTAGGGTATGGATAAACGGAGCACTCACGCTACTGGTTTATTGGTTGCTGGTCAAAAATCTAATTTAGCATTACGCTGCTGCTTTGATCCAATTCATCCAATTGGCTTGTAGCCAATGCAATTGGAGTACGGGCGCTGGCTCTGTCCTTAAACGGTCCTACCTGCGACCCTAATAGGCGATCCGTAAAGGCGGATTCCTTCCCCTTAATCCAGAAACTGCATATCCTCGGGCGTGAGCTTAATTTTGGTTGCTTGCATATTCTCCTCAAAATGCCGGAAGGAAGAGGTACCAGGTATCGGTAATATCCACGCGGACCGGTGCAGCAACCAAGCGAGGTTAATCTGAACATGGCTGGCCTGATATTTTTGCGCGATGACGTCAATTCGATGATCTTTCTTTGGCAGGGACCTGAATAATGAAAAGTAGGGAATGAGCGGTATACCGTGCAGCTCGCACAGGTCAAGCACTTCTTGGCCTCCCCGGCTCTCGCCATAGGGCGCCTTGACCGTCATGCGCTCCGCGTGTCCATACATATTTTCCACCGTAGCTATTTCTCCTAGAGTAAGCGCCTTTTCCAACTCCAGTCGTGATACATTGCTTACACCAACATGCAGGATTTTTCCCTCCTTTTGCATCGAAAACAAAGCGCCCAAGGAATCTTCTATCGGAACTTTACTTTCTGGCATAATGCGAAAATGCACCAGCGACAATTGGTCCAGTTTTAGTGTACGAAGATTTTTTTCAATGCTTACCCGGATGTTCTCCGGCCGGTTGAAAATAACCCAGCTTTTGTCTGGTTTGCGCGTTGCTCCCACCTTGGTGCAAATGACCAGTCCCTTAAGATACGGATGAAGCGCTTCGGCAATAAGCCGGTTTGTTACATCCTCGCCATAGTAATCAGCAGTATCTAAAAAATTGACACCGACCACCGCGCTATGCCGCAAGATCTGCAGGGCCTCCAACCTGTTGGGGGGTTCTCCATAGATGTCTTCCCCTGTTAAGCGCATGGTACCGTAACCCATCCTATTAACTGTCAATGGATGGTCTGTTTTCCCGGCGATGGTAATGGTAGTTGGATATTCCATAAAGGTTGCCTGTTTTGGTCCAAACAATTGAGATGCAAAAATAGTTTTTATAGTAGTCTTCCCGATGCATACTATAACACTTTTGTCCTTGATCTTTGGCCCCAGGCCGATTCGAGAAATTGCGATGAAGCAATTCGTTGCAATCTACGGAGGAGTATTTATACCAATTTCAAGACAGGGCGGTAAAAGGAACCTTGGTCTCGTAGAAGTTGTCCAGATAGGCTGGGGCATAGGGGATGGCAAAGCGCTATACCATTTGGTAACGTTAAGGTCATATTAACTTGCTTCCTTTGCCAAAATGGATAAATTACTCTTCACCCCAGGGCCTCTCACGACAAGCCTAACCGTAAAGCAAGCCATGCTCCACGACGTAGGCTCTCGCGACAATTCATTCATTCAACTAGTTAAGGAGATCCGATCAGAATTATTGCGCTTGGGCCAGGTTTCTCAGCAGTATGGCTACGAATCGGTGATAATCCAAGGATCAGGCACCTTTGGTATTGAATCGGTCCTCACTTCTGCTGTTCCTAAATCCGGCAAGCTGCTTATTTTGATAAATGGATCTTATGGCGAACGCATGGCTAGGATTGCTGCTATCCACCAGATTGCACACGAAACCTTAATTTGTGCAGAAGATGAAACGCCAGATTTAATCAAGACAATGGAGCTGCTTTCATCCGGGCGATTTAGTCATTTGGCCGTTGTCCATTGCGAAACAACCAGCGGGATTTTCAATCCAGTCCTGCCTATCGGTCAACTGACTAAACAGTATGGGGTATCGTATATTCTCGATTCCATGAGTGCTTTTGGAGCTGTGCCGATCAATATCTCCGAGGCGCATGTTGATTTTTTAGTTTCCTCATCCAACAAATGCATAGAAGGTGTGCCCGGCTTTTCGTTTGTCATCGCCGAGAAAGAAAGTCTTGGCAAATGTCAAGGCCAAGCCGATACCTTGGCGCTGGACTTATTTGCCCAGTGGCAAGGATTGGAGAAAGATGGTCAGTTCCGGTTTACCCCCCCAACCCATGCACTACTCGCCTTCCACCAAGCCCTCCACGAATTGCGTCAAGAAGGTGGTATAGAGGCGCGATCCCAGCGCTATCAAGAAAATCACCGCGTCCTTTCGGAAGGCATGTGCGCTTTAGGTTTTAAACCCTATCTCCGGGGAGAAAATCAAGGCTATATTATCAACTCATTTTACTATCCCACCCATCCCGCATTTGATTTCGGGCAGTTTTATAAAAAGCTCAATGACCGGGGACTCGTTATCTATCCGGGCAAACTCACCAAAGCCAACTGCTTTCGAATCGGGACGATCGGCCGGATTTTCGCCCCCGATATCCAAGTCCTGCTGCTGGCGATAAAGGATGTCAAGACGGAAATGGGGTTTTGATGTCCAGATCCTTGAGCAGTAAGCCCACTGCCTTGGCTTGTCCTAAGCAAGGGCTTAGCACCTCTGGCTTGTAAACAACCTATATAAGATGCGTACACGCGGGACAAATCACTGATGCACTACAATAGAACCAGTCATGTAAGCATGGATTTTACAATGGTACGCATAGGTTCCGGCTGAAGTAAAGGTCATTGAGAATTTATTTCCAGGCGTCAAATTTCCACTGTCAAAAGCACTGGTATTGCTCGTCACCGTGTGCGTCACCACATCATCGTTGGTCCAAACAACAGTAGTTCCCACCGGAACGCTCAGGGTGGCGGGGGAAAAGCTCATGTTCAACAAACTTACTGCATTACCAGAGCCGCTTGAGTTGTTGTTGCCTGAACCACCCGTGTTTCCCGAATTAGAATTATAGGTATTTGTCTTTCCACAAGAAACGGCTGCAACAGTGCATACGCCCAAAATCAGTGCCCAGGCGTAAAACGTGATTTTTTTCATACAAAATAGTTTCGATGAGGATACGAGAAAACAGGCGGCCAAGTTGCGTTAAAGCAAGTTCGGGCAAAGTATTACCTTGATTTTCAGGACAAGTCAATGAGCTACGGCGAATAAGGAATGCATTTTGAGGCGCAAAACCTAGAACTACTGTATATTTATTCTGCAAACCAACCTGGCCGCTCCCAAATCTATCAACAACATGCAAAGAAGACAATTTATCGGCGACTCCGCCAAAGCATCTGCGTCTGCGCTTTTATTTTCTTCCTGGATTCGAAATGCGAGTCCCCTACTGCCAAAAATAGGCATACAATTTTTTTCCGTACCCAAATTACTCGATCAAGATTTGAACGGTACGTTGTCCATGCTTTCAAAAATAGGATATACAGAAGCGGAGCTTTATGGCCCCTACCCTTTTAGCAGTCCTTCGGCCATTCAACGCTGGAATGATGTTGCTCCTTCGCTGGGCTTTAAAGGAAGTGGTTTTTTTGGCCATACCCAAAAAGAAATGAAAAAGTTGCTTCAAGATAATGGCCTATCCGTGCCCTCAATTCATACCGACTTAGATACCTTACAAACGAGAATGGATAAGCTTGGAGAGGCAGCTCAGGTCTTGGGCAATACCTATGTCGTACTGCCTGCCATCCCTGCGGAAAACAGGAAAACCCTTGACGATTATAAAAAGATGGCTGACGTCTTCAATTCTATCGGAAAACAGGCCAAATCGCGTGGGATAAGATTTGCCTATCACAATCATGGATACGGATGGAAAGAATTGGATGGGCAAATACCCGAAGAGCTGATATTCTCCAGTACAGACCCTTCCTTAGTGTATTTTGAAATGGACCTTTTCTGGACGACAGCTGGGGGAGCCGATCCGTTGGTGTTGTTGGAAAATCATAAAAATCGGTATAAGCTGATGCACATAAAGGATATGGCTAAGAAAGTACATTTTTCGGGCGATGGCGGAGATGCCAAACAATGGATCGAATTATTTCCCTATATGACTACGGCTGGTAACGGCGTACTCGATCTGAAAGCCATTCTTACCAAAGCCAAGGCTACAGGTGTTACCCATTTTATTGTTGAGCAGGATATGGTTAGTGAACCCCAAATTGCGCTAAAGAAAAGTTTTGATTACTTGGCCTCTTTGTGAGCTTTGGTTGGCCAAAAGCTACTCGTGATCTAACTCTCATCTGGTTCGGGCATTGGCCGCCGAATCCGTAGGATAAGCAAGTCCCAGCTCTCCTATTTATGCAGCGGATACTTGCACTTGAGGGCGACTCCTGGCCGCCTTGCATACCAAACCGGCCAGCTTAATCCCCCCCACTTCTCAAGTCGAGTACAAAATTCTAATTAAGCTCTACCACACCTGATAAATTTCTCTGGAACCCGAGTGATACATCTCTTGATATCCCGCCATGGCTTCATTCATTTTTTTCATGGTCTCGGTATCCGATTTATATTTTTCCCAGTTTTTCTCATAGGCGGCTAAGCTTTCATATTTACTTACCATAACGACCCGATTGAACTGACCGGTCAGATCCGTCATGATCTGAACAAACTCGCTATTGCCCGCCATAGCCTCTTTGAATTTCTTAGCCAATTTAGACGCGTTACCTGGCTTACAAACAAAAATATCGTGTACAATAATCATAATGCATCGGTTTATAGTTAAGCAATAAGTTCTATATCTTAAATATACTACCAAAATTGGCCCGAAGCATCGGCAGGACCTGCCCCCACTGCGCCGATCTAGGCCCCTGCTGGGTACCAGGAATTAGCGTTCCGTCAAGGGAGAATTTCTCGATTGGTGAACCCATCAAAATCCCCAGTTTTGCCTAGCTCTAGCTTTCTGTAATCATCCATCTAAGAACAAGAAATCAATGGATTAATCTTGGGGGCCACATTTACCCTTGGTATGCAGTTTGTAATTAGAGGCAAGCTGATCAAGCAGTCAACCCCAGTAGGGGAATTGGTGTTGTTGTTTTGGCTATTCATTAAGGGGCCGTAGATTAAGGAGCCCAGCCTAATCTGACCAAGATACGGACATAGCGACCACCTGCCTTATCCGCACTCATTACTCATTCGTTGAAAAATTCGGTCATACTCGGCAGCGATAACCTGGCAAGCCGAGCGCATTTCGTGGTAGGTTGACACAATGAGCGGAAGCTAGAATTAATTGTTGGATCCCAGGATCTCTCTCATCTTCATGACCATTTCTGTCTTCGTGATAGGAATGCCCATGATCTTTTGATACCCTTTGGCATCGATAAAGTATTGATCGCGGATAATCTTAATTAATTGCCCGTTATTGATTTCCGGTATAAGCACCTTCTCGAAATTCTTCAATATGGCTCCCAGGTTCTTGGGAAAAGGTCTTAAATAGCGAAGGTGAGCATGAGCGACCGCGTACCCCTCATGCAACAACTCGGATACTGAACTCTTGATGGAACCGTACGTGCTCCCCCATCCCAGGACAAGCAATTTGCCTTTTTCGGGACCCAGCTCGATTTTTTGCAAAGGAATATAATCAGCGATCTTATCAATTTTTTCCTGCCTGATCTTAACCATCAGCTGGTGATTTTCGGGTTCGTAGCTGACGTTACCTGTAATATTTTGTTTTTCTAGGCCTCCAATGCGATGTTCCAGACCAGGGGTCCCGGGGATAGCCCACGGACGAACTAATTTCTCATTACGTAAGTACGGCTGAAACTTATCTTCTCCCTCCGCGCTAGGCGCTTTAAATTTCACCTCAATGGCTGGAAGATCATCACTCTGCGGGAATTTCCAGGGTTCAGCTCCATTGGCGATATATCCATCGCTAAGCAGGATTACAGGAGTCATATGCTGCACGGCAATGCGGACCGCTTCGTACACAGCTGCGAAACAATCACTCGGTGTGGAGGCTGATATGATTGGCATGGGACATTCCCCGTTTCTGCCATAGTATGCCTGCAACAAATCGCTTTGTTCGGTCTTAGTTGGCAATCCGGTGGATGGCCCCCCGCGTTGAATATCGCAGATAAGCAGTGGAATTTCCAACATCACCGCAAGCCCCATGGCTTCGGCCTTTAGAGCCATTCCTGGCCCCGAGGTGGTAGTCACCCCCAGAGAACCTCCGTAACTAGCTCCAATGGCGGAGGTAATACCTGCAATTTCATCTTCAGCTTGAAACGTGCGGACCCCAAAAGCTTTATAGCGACTAAGGTCGTGGAGTATATCAGAAGCGGGCGTAATGGGATAGGAACCTAGAAACAAGGGCAGTCCACTTTTCTGAGAAGCGGCTATCAGACCGTAGGCTAGCGCTTGGTTTCCCATGATGGAACGGTACACCCCTGGTTCCATCTTTGCCTTTTCAACTTTATAGGTTGTCGTAAACGTTTCGGTCGTATCACCAAAATTGTATCCTGCTTGCAGCGCCTTGATATTGCTCTGCAAAATGTCTGGCTTTTTACCGAATTTATCTTTGAGAAAATTGATCGTCGTATCCATGTCCCGGTTATACATCCAATATAGGAAACCTAGGACAAACATATTCTTAGCCCTGTCTTTCTCCTTCATGCCCATGGGAATATCCTTGAGCGCTTCGCGCGTCATCTTCGTCACGTCAATTTTAATGACTTCATAATTATCCAGGCTGCCATCGTCCAGCGGATTCACTCCGTCCGCGTAATTGGCCAACCGCAGATTCTTTGAATCAAAACCTTCCAGGTTGACGATGATCTTTCCCCCTTTGCGCAGCCCGTGCAGGTTAGTTTTTAACGCAGCAGCGTTCATAGCGACCAGCACGTCGCACTCGTCTCCGGGAGTAAATATGGGATTGCTAGAAAACCTGAGTTGGTATCCACTAACTCCTGGCAAGGTCCCTTGGGGAGCGCGAATTTCGGCGGGAAAATCGGGGAAAGTGGCCAGGTCAATGCCTAGCATGGCTGTATTGTTGGTAAATTGGCTACCCGTTAATTGCATGCCGTCCCCGGAATCACCGGCGAATTTGATCACGACATCCTGCAGAACTTTCTTGGTGCGGTTCACTGATGACTATTTTAAATATGATTCAAAGTTACAAATTTAGTTCAAGTAATCCTTGACACCCGTCATGCGAAAGCCTTGTGGCCCTATACGTGATGAGGTGGGATGGCTGCACAGCATAGCCGAACTCGCAGCTAAAGGGATCTGGCTTAGGTGGGAAATGGCCGATCTTATCGATTAGAAGGCCTGATCGAGGCCCCAGAAATCGGCCTGTTTTAACAAAATTTTTCACCACGAATTGATTTTATTCAGGATCGTCTCCCGGTCCAGGTCTAGGGCGTGGTAAATAGCTTCCATAATGCTACCACGTACACTCAAGCTCGATAGTTTCGTATTGTTTCCAAAGGGATTCACGCGATTGGATAAGAAAATGAATATGAGATTGTATTTCGGATCCACCCAAACGCAGATTCCGGTAAATCCCGTGTGGCCAAAGGTTTGGGGCGAAGCGCTGAGGCAGGGATAGGGCTCCTTCCTTGTCAAATTGTCTTTTTCAGGCTTGTCAAAGCCAAGGCCTCGACGGCTGGTATCGCTGTGGTAGGCAGTAAAATAATCAATGGTTTGCGTTTTCAAGAAGGTCTGGCCCTCCATCTGCCCACCATTGAGCAACATCTGTTCGAGAATGGCCAGGTCATAGGCGTCACTGAACAGGCCTGCGTGACCGGACACGCCACCAAACATAGCTGCCCCGGGATCGTGTACGTCGCCTCGGATTACTTGTCGCCTAAAAATGGGTTCAGCTTCTGTCGGGGCAATCCGATCTATGCTAAACCGCTCTCTCGGTCTAAAGCCGGTGGTCCCCATGCGCAAAGGATCGTAATAGGTCTCTTTGACATACTGGTCCAAAGTCTTTCCTGTGATAGCCTCCACCACCTTACCCATGAAAATAAAATCGTTGTCACTATACACGTATTTTCCTGTCGGGCCAAGATTACTCTGCAGAATTCTTAAGAACATGGTGTCCCTCCAGTCCTTGCGCATATATAAGTTTTCAGCCACCCGAATACTGTGGATACTATCGGGCTTTGCTGAGTAAATAGTAGCCAAGGGATATCCTTCCTTTGTCGTGGTTATAGTCTCTTGATAGAAAGGAATGAAGTCTTTCAGTCCAGCCTGATGAAGCAATACATCCCAAATCTTGAGCGAAGCTTTGTTGCTTCCCTGCAGCCAGGGTAGGTAATCGCCCAGGGTCTTATGCAGATCGAGCCTGCCTTCTTCGTACAATTTCATGACCGCCATCGTTGTGGCACAAATCTTGGTCACGGACGCGAGGTCGTAAATGGTTTCCGGATAGACTCGCTCCGATCGGTCGTAGCTCATGTACCCAAAAGCTTTTTCGTAGGCAATTTTTCCATCTTTGGCCACAAGCACAACGCAACCCGGTGTGGCTTGCTTGGCAATAGCAGCTTGGCAAATGGAATCGATGACCAGCAGGCGTTCTGGTATAAACCCGAGTGATGTTGGAGATGCCTCAGGTAAGGGCCCTGCGGGATTGGTGATACCTGACCCGAAGGGTAGTCGGTCACAAACAGATACGGGCAGTTTTCCCCGCGCCGGAAACTTGCCGGCAAGCCAATCGGCACAGACGTCCTGCGTAATCTCATTGTCATCATAGCAGGCAACCAAGTCTGGAGCGTCGCAAAAGTTTTTGATCGCATAAGGGTTGCCGAAAACCAGGGTAATGGACTTTCCCTGTTGCTGAAGCTGCTGCACCAGCCAGACCGCAGGTTTGCTAATACCAAAATTATCAGCAGGGAACCGGTTGTAATTATGCACTCCAATAATGACTTCGTCGTAGCGGTCTTTGATCAGCTCGGCAGCCGCCGCTGCCTTGTTGCTGTCGAGTGTATAGTCAAAGTAATAAATATGTGCATGGTATTCCGTGCGCATCCTGGTCGCAAATTCGTTATCCGCGGCAAGTCCAATGCCCAAATACGCGATTTTCTTCTTTCCTCCCGTGGACAATGGATAGGAGGTTGCATCCTGTTGGCGCAGCAGCGTGATGGCATTTTCTGCAACCCGTTTATACATGTCGTTTACCTCGCTATTTAAGTCGTCGGCCAAATGAGCTGTATCAATCTTTTGCCAAGTAGCCAGACCATAGGCATATTTTGCCGCGAGCACCTTTTTTACCCGGGCATCGAGGTCTTTCCATTTAAGTTTTCTTTTTTTTATGGCCAGTTCCACCTGGGCAATACTGCCCTCGATATCCGCCGGCAAGCACAGCATGTCGTTGCCAGCTACCAGAGATTGGACCGAGGCCTCGGTGCCTGGGAAATTTTTAGTTACCCCCTTCATTTCCAGCGCATCCGTAAAGCTCAGGCCCGTAAACTTCAGGCGCTTTTTGAGCAGCAGTGTTACATTCTTATAGGATAGCGAACTGGGCAGGTGGGCCTGGTCGTCGATGGCCGGCACAAACAAATGACCGACCATTACACTGCCCACGCCATTCTTTATCAACTCTTTGAATGGATAGAGTTCCACCGAATCGAGCTGTTCCATCGACTTGTTGATGACGGGCAAATCGACGTGCGAGTCTACCGACACGTCACCATGGCCCGGAAAATGCTTCGCCGACGCCATTACTCCCGACTCCTGAAGCCCTTTCATGTACTGCACGGCGAAAGTGGCGACCTTGTATTTATCTTCCCCGAAGGACCGGTCGTTGATCACAGGATTGTCGGGGTTGTTGTTGATGTCCGCGACGGGTGCATAATCCACTTGGACCCCGATCCTCTTGCATTGCGTCGCTACCAAATGCCCAAATTGGTATACCAGGTCGGGGTTTGACAAAGCCCCCAGCATCATCTGTCTGGGCAATGGACGCACACTGTCCATGCGCATACCCACCCCGTTTTCCGCATCCATGCTCACAAGTAGTGGCGTCTTTGTGATGCTTTGAAAATAGTTGACGTAACTCACCTGCGTCACAGGCCCCCCCTGGAACAAACAAATGCCGCCTACGTTAAATCGACGGATCGCGTCTTCCACTTCTTTATTATAAAAGGTGATCTGTCGGGTTGATGGATCAATGGAAGAGAGCCTAACAATCATGAGTTGCGCGATCTTTTGATCCTTTGTCAAGGATTTAAACACGCTGTCTACCCATTGTTCGGAGTTGAGAGTGGTGGTGAACTGGCAATAGGAAGGCAAGCAAAAAACAACCAGCAGGGCTGGGAGTAGGAATTTGAACATATAGCTACTTAAGATGGCTTACAATTATTCGCAGTAAATTGCAACTCCAAATTAAGACAGAATTGCCAGACATCATTCAATTATTGCCCGATAGTATTGCCAATCAGATAGCAGCTGGTGAAGTGATTCAGCGTCCGGCCAGTGCGGTAAAGGAGCTTTTGGAAAATGCGGTGGATGCAGGCGCCGACCAGATTAAGCTGTTCATAGCCGACGCGGGCAAATCCCTGGTGCAAGTGATCGATAACGGAGTGGGTATGAGCGTCCCCGATGCCAGGATGGCGTTTGCTCGTCATGCTACCTCCAAAATAAAAAATATCGACGATCTTTTTCATATCCGAACCATGGGTTTTCGAGGTGAGGCGCTCGCTTCCATTGCCGCCGTGGCCCAGGTTGAGCTTAAGACCCGAAAAGCGGAGGAGGAAACCGGCATATTCATTGAAATGCAGAATAGCCTACCCATCCGCCAGGAACCGGTGGGCTGCCCAGTCGGCACCAATATCGCCATGAAGAATTTATTCTTCAATGTTCCGGCGCGCAGGAATTTTCTGAAAAGCAACGCTGCGGAAATGCGCCATATCATTGATGAATTCTTGCGAGTCGCCCTGGCCTTCCCAGGTCTTTTTTTCTCCTTGTCTAACAACGGGCAGGAACTCTTTCACCTGGAGAAAGGCTCCCTTAAGCAGCGGGTGATTCAGGTGTTGGGAGCCAGCAACAACGCTAAATTGGTCAGCGTCCAAGAACATACCGATTACCTGGACATCTATGGTTTTGTAGGCAAACCGGAAACAGCCAAGAAAACCAGGGGCGATCAATATTTTTTTGTCAATAATCGTTTCATTCGAAGCCCTTATCTCAACCATGCCGTGATGAGTGCCTACCAAGAGATGATCCCTGCCGATAGTTTTCCCTTATATGTCTTATTCATCGACCTGGACCCAGAAAAATTAGACATCAATGTCCACCCGACCAAGCAGGAAATCAAATTTGAGGATGAAAAGATAGTTTATGCGTTTGTTCAGGCTGCTTTAAAGCATGCACTGGCTCAATTCAGCATCACCCCTACCTTGGATTTCGACCTTGATCCTGAGATCCAGCGGCTGGATGCTGTAAGTAAACCTTTGACAGAAGAAAAAAAATGGTCTATCACTTCGTCCTCGCTCTACCAAACCTTCACCCAGAAAAACCAAGCCCACCTTATTGAGGCTGATGAAAAGAGTAACCTCAAATCTTGGGCGGACCATCTGCATGGGCTGACCAAGGTGGACAGGGACATGGGTTCGAGCCTGCCGCTACACGCAGCCCAACCTTGGCAGCGGGAGGCCCCGGTCAGCCAAATCCAACATTGCTACATTGTTGCCCATACCCAGGATGGATTTCTGCTTATCCATCAGCAAGCCGCTCACGAACGCATTTTATATGAACGGTACACAGCGGCCACCTCGTCCAAGCCAATGGCGGCGCAAGCCAGCTTGTTTCCCGTCACGATCGAACTGTCAGGACCGGATGCTGTCTTGCTGGGCGAACTGCTGCCTGACCTGTGCGAACTCGGCTATCTAGTGGAACCCTTCGGCCGCGATTGTTTTATTATCCAGGGAACGCCTGCAGACATAGCGAGCGGCCATGAACAAGCTTCGTTGGAAAATTTATTGGAACAATTCAAACACTTCAGCAACGAGAAAATGTTCTCGCCACGCGAGAAATTAATCCGGGCCTTGGCTCGCCAGCATGCCGTAAAACCCGGGACGCCCTTGGGGGAAAAAGAGATGAAAAACCTCCTAGAAGCCCTTTTTTCCTGCCTTCAACCCAACAGCACACCGGCAGGCAACCCCACGTTCTTGGAATTTAAGAAAGACTATTTGGAAAAGGTATTTGGACGATAGGGAACCGAGCCCAGCCTACCTGCCCGGGGAAGCACCTTGCGCAAGGACTCTGAGGCCCGAACCTGGATTGGTAGGCCCAAACAGACCCATCAGCCCTGATTTCGGAGCGATTCGATGAATCGTTCGATCGCCCTGCGTATGGCAGAGCCGCTTGCATGGTGATTGTTCACCATCACCGAAAATATTAGTAACCGATTTTTCTTTGTCATCAGATACCCACTTAAGCAGATCACCCCTGACAAACTGCCGGTTTTGGCGAAAATGAATGAGCTGTCTGCCTTGTAGTATCCGGCGAGAGTACCTGTACCCCCGGTCGGAAGCAGGCGTTCCATTCTGGATAGGCCAAACTCTTTTTTCATTTGCACGAGCAGCCAGACAAAATCCTGGGGGGAAAATAAATTGTACCGGCTTAGGCCGCTGCCGTCTACCCAGCTGGGCTTTTGCGGGAGCCCTTTCAGGTCGCCAGCCAGTAGGGTATCAATTATCTGGCTGTCGCTCATCACCCCGAGCCGCTCATTACTGACCATGAGCAGCGTTTGTTCTGCAAAGAAATTGTCGCTCCGGTACATCATGGGCCTAAATAAGGAATCTACTGGATGAGAATGTATGAGCTTGAAGGACAGGGTACTGGCAAGAGGCTTGTTGAGGGCCGCCATGGGGGTGGAAACTGTATCACGCAGGAGTTCCAAAGCGGACAAGATACCATGCGTTACAAAAGGAACATCCTGGGATTGGTAATTTTCATTGCCCTCGGAAATGTCGAACACATTTTCATCGCGGTGCCTGCTGACATAAAATCCCTTTTTCAGGCTATCGTCAGTAAAGCGCACTTTCCAGTTCACTTCTGGATTGGAATAGACCGATGGGGTGGAGGCGAATTGGAGGCTATTTCTTTCCTGCTGCTGGCGCTGCTCCACCCAGCGAATCACATTGCCATACACCGGCAACGCGCTGCGCTCTGCCATATACGAATCGTTGTAATCGTCCCAGGACCACCCTGCCCCAAGCGGCTGTTCTTTCCAATTGCCCGCGACTACGTATATGGACCCTCTCCTGGATTTTAAAAAATCAATTACCGGCTGGTGGTCAAAATCAGGGTGCAATAGTGTGGGGTCGCCCGTTGGCAAGATCAATAAGTCGCTGTCCCGTTCCAGATAGCGAATACCTACCAGCGAATCGCCCAAGTACTTCAGGCCAGCATACAACGAAAAGAGTTTGGTATTACTGGCTGGCACGAAATATTTGTCACCCTGGTAATTGTACAAATAGCGGCCCGATTCGGGATCCAACACACAAACGCCGACATGGGCTGACTCGAGGACCGAATCGGTAATGGGGTTAATAGAGCCATTGGCAGTCAAATTCTTTTGTTCACGGCAGGCAGCCAGCAAAGCCAGCACCGAGATGGCTAAAATAACAGGGGATCGGCAAGTGTAGTGTAGCAATACGATCGGGAATAAGGGTGAATGAAAAAAGATTTCTCCAGTTTGCCACCGATAGGCCATCCGGCGATTTCAGGTGCGTTCCTGCGCTCGTAACCACCTCTCGGGGATTTCGTTGCTACTGGCCAGCAGGTAATCTTTGTACGAACAGGCGATGTATTTTTGATCTGGCATTTGCATCCACCAGCGGTTGGTTTTCTTGCTCTGTAAAAAAGTGGTCTCAACCTCCGCAAAGGCCGTGTGGTATTCGACAAAAGATTCCCGCTCACTAAGTGTTGCTTCCCGCTTGCCCTTACTTTTGCCATCCAGCAAATACCAAATCATATGGCTGATCTGCTTGGCGGTAAGGTGCTCTTTGTCTCGTTCCGGAGTGTATCCGTATACCCCGATCGTATTGACATTCGGACTCAGGCCAGCGTAGCGCATCAGGTTGCATGCTTCTTCTCCAGTTAATCCGTTAGGCGAAACCGCATTAGCCGGCGCGTAGGCATTAGCAATAGCAGAAATATCAAAACTGAACAAATTCGAATTACGGATCACGGGCTCCATTTCTTCTATGTTTTCCTTCACCGTCCCCACGCGAAAACAGTCAAAACGCAGCTTATCCATCGTTTCCAGCATATTGGGATGAACATAATAACTCTGAAAGCCTATGTGGTTGTAATGGCGTATGTAATTGGGTTCGTCGGTCAGCAATTCCATCAGAAAATTGTCGTTGCGATGGACCGAATCGATGTTCAGGTCGATCAGGGCGTCTACGCAGGTCACTTCTATGATTTTTTTCCGCGTGGCGTAGGTGGAATACTGCGAAAGCGTCAGATCATGAGAGCCTCCTAGGATGACTACCGTTTTTCCAATGCCCGTGAGTTCCGTGACCACGGTTTTTAGAGCTGCGTAGGTATCTGCCAGGGTGGCTCCCGCAATGATGTTGCCGACATCAGCCAGCTTAACGTCTGTGTGCCAGTAAAATAATCGATACAATTGTTCCCGGATATGATCTGGCGCATTGTACATATTTTTTCCCTTTCTGGCTCCCCGCTCTTCTTTGCAACCCACCAGGATTACATCCGCTTGGATCAAATCGGGAAAGGCTTCATCATATACCGCTATTAGCTTGCCAATCTGGCCGTCTTTATACTCCTCCTCTCCCGATAAGTCCTGCAGGTTGATTGGATCAAGAAAATCTAAAATATGCAGGTTATACAACATGAACAGGGTATTTGATAGCAAACTTACTGCAAAAAATCGCCTGCCCCATAAATTAAGCGGCTAAAAGCAAACTCGAAAAAAATGAATCCCATTTTCAAAATGATATCCGACTGAGAAATGATACAAATCACAAATCTGTTTGACGATGGCCAGGCCAAGCCCGGTGCCTTCCGACGCATTGCCTTTATTGAAACGTTCAAAAATCTCCAGGGAGTCCAACGCATGTGGCTGACCTTCGTTACTTATCTCCAGTTCATGGGCCTGGAGCTTAATGCGCAAGGACCCGGCGAACCTGTTGTGACGAATCGCGTTATTTAGCAGGTTGTTGATCAATATATCGGCCAGATATTCGTTGGCTTCGATGATTGCCCTGCCCAGGTCTAGGGCAAGCTGCAGACTGCGAGCCATTATGAGATCTTCCATCTGCTGCAGTTTCTTTTCGATCATTGTCCTAACATCTATCTGACTTATCTGAGCAAATTGATTGTTTTCAATCTTAGACAACAACAGCAACGATTGATTGAGTTTGGTCAGTCGCCCGACTCCATCATAAATAGCCTGAAGTTGCCTGACTTGAGATTCGTCCAGATTGGGTCCCTGTATAAGCAGGTCCAACTTGGAATTGATGATGGCCAGGGGCGTTTGCATTTCATGGGAAGCGTTGTCGGCGAAATTTTTCAGGGATTCATAATCGCGCATGATTTTTTGGGTCATCGAATCCACGGCTTGATCCAGATCCCTAAATTCATCGACATCCGTATTTTGGCGGCCGAGGGGCTGCTTACCCGATAGATTAAACTGGCGCATCGAATAAAGGGTATCGTAAAATGGTTTCCAAGTCCTGCGCAGGAACAAGCGATTGGTCAAAAACAAACTAAGCAACAACAAAATAATTACGGCCACGGTGATCAAGACAATAAGGGCAACCAGATATTGCGTTTCTGCCTCCGATTTGGTCACCGAAGCCGTGTACAGCTGGCCATTTACAGAGAGAGGAAAGAGCAACTGACGATAAGGGTCATGGTCCCCGTCCCGAGGATCGAACACGCTGATATTGAAAAACCGGCGGTTAACTGGTGCTGTAGCCACCTCGAAGCTAATGTGCTGGTCTTTGTAATTGGTAGCTTCCGGAAGGCGATCGTGCAGTGAGACAAAATCCCGGATTTCGGCTTCTTCCACCTTGAGGGCATTATCCAATTGTTTGATTAAGGTATAGCGGATGATAAAATAATAGCAAACGCTGCCTGCCGCCAATACAATAATGGTAGCCAAGATGTTGACGCGGTTATATTTGGAGATCAGCTTCATCAGTCATTGAATTTATACCCCATTCCATAAACGGATTGAATGTAATCGGAACACCCCGAATCCATCAGCTTACGGCGAAGATTCTTGACATGGGTATAAATAAAATCGTAATTGGCAGCCTCCTCCATTTCTCCTCCCCACAAGTGCATAGCGATGGCATTTTTGGAAATCACCCGGCCCTTGTTGTAGACAAAATATAACAGGAGCTCATATTCTTTTCTCGTCAATTCCAGCTGTTTGTGGTGTACCCGAACGGCCTTGGCTAGAGTATCAATGACCAGCTCGTTGAATTGGAGGGTGTTACTGCCACCGAAATGCCTTCGGCGAATAATCGCCTTGACCCGGGCCATCAACTCGGAAAGGTGGAACGGCTTGGCCAGGTAGTCATCGGCCCCCAGTTGCAATCCCTCAATGCGGTCCTCCAGGGAGTTTCTGGCCGAAATGATCAGCACGCCGTCCAATTTATGGTCTTCTTTGAGTTGCTTTAGGATTTCCAATCCACTGCCACCGGGTAAGTTGATATCCAATAAAATACAATCGTAATCGGCGAAATCGATCTTTTCGAGTGCCGAAGCATAATCTCCGACCCAATCACAGGCAAAATTCTCCTGCCTCAGGCAACTGGTGATGCTCTCACCCAACAGTTTTTCATCTTCAATAATGAGAATATGCATGTCTAAATATTGGTGTCCAAACCGCCAACCTTCTGGTGGAGCAGTAGGCACCAACGACTGGAAAGTTAGTACATTGCGACCTGAATAAACTTCAGTTTTTCCTCAGAATCGCCTTCTACTTTCGGACCCAAATGGGCATCTGCTTTAACTAAATCAAACTCTGCATAACATGAAATTATTAGCGAAAAGCTTGACGATCAGTTCGGTCCTCATTCAAGGAGTACTGTCTGCGGGGGCACAAAATGCAAGTGGTTTTCACGTTGCTTCCGTTTTCCATATTGCCAGCGGCGGAGGTTGGGATTACATTGCTGCCGGCCCCGGCAACGGACGGATTTATGTTTCTCACGGAACGCAGGTCAATATACTGGATCAGAAGACCGGCGATTCCTTGGGTTATATTCCCAATACCACCGGGGTGCACGGCATTGCCTTTGCGCCTGCCCTCAACAAGGGCTATACCAGCAACGGTCGAATCAATACCGTGACCGTGTTTGACCTGTCCACCAACCAGGTGCTTTCCCAAATTGCGGCGGGTCAAAACCCCGACGCCATAATGTATGAGGATTATTCCAAGTCGGTCATTACCTGCAACGGGAGAAGCCAAGATCTGTCCATAATCGATGCGGCTACAGGCACGGTGACGGCGACTATCCCCGTAGGC
The DNA here is from genome assembly GCA_963742225.1 of uncultured Chitinophagaceae bacterium. Lineage (GTDB taxonomy): Bacteria > Bacteroidota > Bacteroidia > Chitinophagales > Chitinophagaceae > Puia. Next base: position 887,724 of record CAVULD010000001.1, read on the forward strand.
GGCAAGCCGGAAACGGCTGTATCCGACGGTGCAGGCAATGTGTTTGTCAACATCGAGGATAAAAATGAAATCGTCCGTGTGGATTTGAAAACCAAAACGGTAGCGCAACGCTGGTCCATTGCTCCCGGAGAAGGACCCACGGGATTGGCCATGGATAGAAAAACGAAGAGGCTATTTGCTGGTTGCGATAAGTTGCTTATTGTCTTAAATGCCGTCACCGGCGCTGTGGTAGACAAATTACCTATCGGCGACGGATGCGATGGAGTAGGATTCGATAGCGGGCTGGGCTATGTATTTGCATCTTGTGGCGAAGGCAAATTATCAGTCGTCCAGGAATTGTCGGCAGATCAGTTCAAGGTCATTGACAATGTGCCTACCAAACGGGGAGCGAGAACCTGCGCGGTCGATGAATTGACCCATGAAGTGTTTTTACCCACGGCAGAATTCGAGAAAGATACCAAGCCGGGGGAAAGACCCAAAATGATACCCGGCACCTTCCAGGTACTGGTGGTCAAAAGATAGCCCGGGACAACGTAGGGAGGCATTACACGGCGCCTCCCATACGGATACGTAGCTGGCTTTTTGGGCTTGCCTTCTAAGGCTTATCTTTGTAGGCATGGAGCCATTGTTGGATCAAATACAAAAATACCGGCAGGAGATTTCTTCCATTACCCCGAATGGCCCGGAATCGTTGGAAAGTTTCCGCATCAAGTACCTGGGCACCAAAGGAATCGTCAAAAATCTGTTTCAGCAGATCAAGCAAGTGCCCGATGACAAGAAAAAGGAATTCGGTCAACTGCTCAATGAGTTCAAACAATTCGCGGAGGCCACCTACGATTCTTGGAAAAACTCCCTTGCCGACCATCCCACCAGCAGCGAGTCAGGCGATCAGGACCTGACTCTCCCGGGAGATACGGTGGCTCTAGGTTCGCACCATCCCATTAGCCTGGTTCGAAACCAAATCATTCATATTTTTGGCAGGCTTGGGTTTTCGGTTGCGGAAGGCCCGGAAATCGAGGATGACTGGCACAATTTTACCGCGCTGAACCTGCCGGAATTCCATCCGGCTAGAGACATGCAGGATACGTTTTATATCCATCGCAACCCGGACTGGCTGCTACGTACGCACACCAGCAGCGTACAAGCGAGGGTCATGGAAAAACAAAAACCACCCATACGGATCATTTGTCCGGGTCGCGTATACCGAAACGAGACTATCAGTGCCCGAGCGCATTGTTTTTTCCATCAGACCGAAGGCCTCTACGTGGATGAACAGGTTTCTTTTGCCGACTTGAAACAAACCCTCTACTTTTTTGTCCAGGAAATGTTTGGCCCCGAGGTGAAGATTCGGTTCAGACCATCGTATTTCCCCTTTACCGAACCAAGCGCAGAAATGGATATCAGTTGCCTGATCTGTGGTGGTTCTGGTTGCACGGTATGCAAGCATACCGGTTGGGTGGAAATCTTAGGCAGTGGTATGGTCCATCCGAAGATGCTGGAAAACTTTGGCATCGACCCCGAAGTTTATAGTGGTTTTGCCTTCGGCATGGGCATTGAGCGCATCTGCCAGCTTAAATACCGAATCAATGATCTTCGGCTGTATTCGCAAAACGACGTTAGGTTTTTGCAGCAGTTCACGTCGGGAATATGAAAAAAGCTTCCTCTACCTCAGCTCCATTTGAACTCCGCCACGGCATGCAAACCACCGTCTGCGTTTGTGGTGCAGGCACCATGGGTGCGGGTATTGCCCAAGCAGCGGCCCAAAGTGGGTTTGCCACGGTTTTGTTTGACTTAAGCGAAGAGGCAATTCACAAAGCAAGTGCCTCAATTGCAGACCGGTTGCAACAAAACGTAGAAAAGTCCAGGATGACACTTTCTCAAAAGGATTCGACGCTTCGTCGCTTGCGCTTTACTCACCGGGTGGAGGACTGCAAAGCAGACTTCGTCATGGAAGCGATCATCGAAGAAATGGATTCGAAAAAAAAGCTTTTCAACCAGCTCGAAGAAGTGAATTCAGACCAAGCCATTCTCACCACCAATACGTCTTCTCTGTCCGTCAGCAATCTGGCTCGCGAACGGATCCATCCGGAGCGTGTGGTTGGATTGCATTTTTTTAACCCAGCCCCGGTTATGCGTTTGGTGGAAATCGTGCGAACATCCCGCACAAGCCAGGCGACCTTGGACCAGGTACTCAGCTTGGCCGCTCATTTGGGGAAAACGGCCGTTATCTGCCAGGACGCACCTGGTTTCATTGTCAATCGCATAGCCCGACCCTTCTATTTGGAGTCTCTTTACTTGGCCGCTCAGGGGATCGCAAGTTTTGAAACGATTGATCGGATTATGGAAGCCTCGGGATTTAAGATGGGGCCTTTTCGATTGATGGATCTGATCGGAAACGACGTCAACTACGCGGTAAGCTGCTCCATATATGAGGGCCTGGGTAGGCCGCCCCGGCTACTACCTTCCATGCTGCAAAAACGCCAAGTCCAGGCAGGGGATTGGGGGATCAAATCCGGTCGCGGCTTTTACGACTACACCCAGACCAAAGGCCCAAACGCCGGATAGCGACCGAAATCTTAAGTTTGCAACAAATTTCATTTTCCATGACCATAGAAAAGGCCGCCCTCGGTTCCGGCATTAGCCGCGTGTTTGTGACGGGTGGGACCGGTTTTCTAGGAGCATACATCATCAGCGAGCTGATTTGCAAAGGTTACCAAGTGACGGCCATTCGCAGGTCACCCAAATTGCCCTTTTTCATTGATGCCGCCGTGTTGGCTCAGGTCCGCTGGGTGGAAGGCGACATTCTGGATGTACCGGGTCTGGAGGAGGCAATGGCAGGCTGCGATGCCGTCGTGCATGCCGCGGCCAAAGTATCTTTTGCGCCAGAAGACCAAAACGAATTATACAAAACCAATATCGAAGGAACCTCCAATGTGGTTAACGCGGCCATGGAAAAAGGGATCAAGCGTTTGGTCTATGTCAGCTCCGTATCTGTCCTAGGCAGGTCGATGCATGGGGCTACGGTAGACGAAGGAAATCAATGGGAAGCAATTAAGCTGGATACCTCCTACGCCAGGAGTAAATACCATGCGGAAATGGAAGTTTGGCGTGCCATTGGTGAAGGGCTCGATGCGGTGATCGTAAATCCCAGCATGGTTCTTGGATATGGTGACTGGAACAGCTCCAGCTGCGCCATTTTCAAAAATGTCTACGACGAATTCCCCTGGTACACAAACGGAGAAAATGGTTTTGTAGATGTCGAGGACATCGCTCGTGTGGTGGTCCTTTTACTGGAAAAGCCCATAAGCCAAGAGCGATTTATTTTAAACGGGGGCACCCTGTCCTTTCACGAATTGTTTGATCTTATCGCAGATGGGCTGTCCAGAAAACATCCCAGCCGGGAAGCCACCCCAATGCTCGCAGCGTTGGCTTGGAGACTGGAGAAAATAAAGACGCTATTTACTGGACGCCCAGCGCTGCTCACCAAAGAAAGTGCCCGGGTGGCCAAAGCCAAAACGCATTTTGACAACAGTAAGATTCTCAAGTACCTGCCGGATTTCACTTTCACCCCCATTGCCCAGACTATCGAAAAAAGTTGTGCCGCGTATCTTCAACGAACCAGGTCGATGGGCTGACAAAACCTGGCTATCGGCATACTTGCTAATTGGAGAATACGTTTAAGTTAAATACTTAAAGATTGATCATGAAGTCTATTTTTTGCGCTATGCTGGTCTTGATTTTTTCTCAGCTGGCTTTGTCCCAACAGGCTTACTTCATCGTTAAAGGCAAGATAATTGATGAGAAATCCAAACAACCTATGGCCGGCGCGAGCGTATTTTGCCAGAACACCACGGTAGGAACTACCTGCGACAGCGCAGGAAATTTTTTCTTGCGTCTGAAAAACGGGGGATATGATCTGGTCGTTTCCTATACGGGGTATGAAACGCGCATGTCCAGGATCAGCAACGGAAACGAGGAAAACAATGCCATGACCATCGAATTGAAAGAACAGGACAAAGCCATGAGCGAGGTCGTCGTTGCGGGCAGTGCCGAAGTGCTGGATGGTTGGGACAAATATGGCCAGTTCTTTTTGCGCAATTTCTTAGGTACCACCCCAAATGCAGATCAGTGCACCCTGGACAACAAAGAAGTGCTTAAATTTTACTTTTATAAAAAGAGAAATAAACTCAAAGTCCGGGCCAAAGAGGATCTCATCGTAACCAACCTGGCACTGGGCTACAAAATAAGATACCAATTGGATTCATTCGTGTATGAATACAACAACAATATTGGCAGCTATACCGGCTATCCGCTATTTGAAGAGCTGCCGGGCACTCCCGAACAACAACAAGTCTGGAAGAAGAACCGTTTCAGGTCCTATATTGGCTCTCGGTTGCATTTCATGCGCAGTTGGTACGACTCTACGCTAGCGGATGAGGGATTCACCATTGAACTGGTTGACTCCGCCGACAACAGCAAATTTACCAAGTTGTCAGATACGTATAACCCGGTGATTTACGCAGTGGATAGCGGCGATGTCGCTATCAGCCTCAAGGGACGCATCCGGATAAGCTATTCGGGTCAGTTGCCTGATCAAAAATACCTGACCATAAACAAATTTCCCTTAAGTGCAAGGGAACAGGTGTCCGCGCTGGACCTGACGGATGGATTTGTCATCGAAGAGAATGGCTATTTTTATGAACAATCCGAAGTCACCAATCTGGGCTACTGGGCCTGGAAAAAGCTCGCAGAATTGTTACCCTACGATTATAATCCTGAATAGCCCAGTGCGAAGTATTTCCATAGAAGGCGAGGCCGGGCTCCGGGTCATCCTTTGAGCGCCTTAACCCGTTCCCAAATTTCTGGAATTCGTTTGATCCAGATAAATTCCCTTTTCTTGACCGACGCCTCTTCTACCGGCGAACCGAAATAGACCTTATTGCCTTCTACGGAATAGGGCACCCCGCTTTGAGCATACACGATCGCATTGTCGCCAATTGTAAGCGTTTTGCTCACCCCGACCTGACCCCAGAGGGTAACTCCATTGCCGATCTGGGCCGCGCCGGCGATGCCAACTTGGGCAGCAAACAAGCAATTTTTACCAACCACCGTATCGTGACCAATATGGATCATATTATCCATCTTAGTACCCTCTCCGATTACGGTATCGTGCGTTACACCCCGGTCAATGGTGCATCCCGCACCAATTTCGACATTATCTTCAATGACCACCCGACCACAGCTATCCATCTTCCTGTACCACAGAGGCCGATCCTTTTTACTGTTGTAATAAAACGCATCCGAGCCCACCACCGTGCCAGCCTGGATGATCACATTATTGCCAACGACGCAATGGTCCAGAATACTGCACTGGGGATAAAGCACGCAGTTGCTTCCGATCTGGACATGATGGCCGATGAAAACGCCCGGGTAAATATAAGTCCCCTCACCAATCTGCGCCGAATCGCTAATCTGCTTTGTCGCAGGCTCAAAAGGGCGAAAATGCTTCACAATCTGCAAATAGGCCTCGAATGGTTGCTCAACGACCAATAAGGCCTTCCCTTCTGGACAGGCTACGGGTTTATTGATGATGATAAAGCTGGCATCAGATTGAATGCATTTATCATAATACTTCGGATGGTCCACAAAGACCAGGTCACCCTTCTCGACTTTATGAATTTCGTTGATTCCGGTAGCCTGCCCGTCTTTATTACCAATTAGTTCAGCCCCCAAGAAATCTGCCATCCACTGGATGGAAACTGGAGTGGGAAATTTCATGCAGTAAAATTTCCTGTAAACCTACATCAAAATCCTGCAAGCGACCTAGTCAAGAACCTAACTTGGGCTTGGGATTAGGGTGTCACACGTGGATCTGAACAAGGGGCGGGGATATAAAGGATGGGTTTTGGGGATAACTCGACCTTTCATCGCTTCGGACCCAAACTTGTTAGGGTTTGCCCCGACCAAGCGATTGCCCAAACAATCCGGCTGGTGGATGAAGATCTGAGCGAACCGATTGCGGGTTTACCCCCCTAGCTTGTTTATAGCGCAGCTTCCAAATACCCGATTGTCCATTGCGACAAATGATAAGTAAGCAAACCTCCCGCATCTTCAAGGATCATCCGGAACGTTCAAGCAACGAAAACTGCCCCGAAATGACTCGCCTTGGCAGCATAGCTTTTCCACAGGCCAAAAAAAATTGTGCATAAATTTTAGTGTAAATTTTTTTTGTTAGAGAAAATTCTTTTTAATATTGTGTAGGGAATTTGATTTCCCGTACTTACTAACCCATCCAAATAAATAAAAGTCCCGCCGTCTGGTGGGATTTTTTATTGTATTGACCTAAGCAGAACCAGCTCTTGGATGGCAGATGAGTTCTGCCGACCGATCTGGCGTCCCTGTATGATTCGTCAAGATTACCCCGTTATGAACTATTACAGCGCCGTCTATAAACCGTTTCAAGTGCTTTCGCAATTCTCCCCCCAGCCGGGTAAACGGTCCCTAAAAGACGTCTTTACGGTGCCCTCCGACGCGTACCCACTTGGCAGGTTAGACTACGACAGCGAGGGCCTGCTGATCTTAACAAACGACAAAGAACTCAACCACCTTCTACTGCATCCACAATTTGCTCATGAACGGGAATACTGGGTCCAAGTAGAAGGAACCATCAGCCAGCAAGCCATCGATCAACTGGAAGCAGGGGTGGATATTGCCGTCGATGGAAAAATGTACCACAGTAAACCCTGCCAAGTCAGGCTACTCTCCGACGTCAGCGGCTTGGCCGACCGCGATCCTGCCGTCCGCTTCCGCAAGAATATCCCGACTAGCTGGATCAGTATGGTACTGACGGAGGGCAAGAACCGGCAAGTCCGTAAAATGACGGCCAAGGTCGGCTTCCCTACGCTCCGGTTGATACGCTACCGGATCGCGGACCTTAGCCTTGCGGGTTTTCAACCGGCAGAGCTGCGTATGCTGCAACACGATGACATCTACCGAGCTTTATTCGCGAAAAGAACTCAGCGACCCAACCCAAGAAAGGGATAGTAAATCCGCCCGTCGCGGGGCAGTCCGGGTCGATCGGTGGCTCTGCGCGGCCATTACAACGACCCGCACTGACCAATCTCAGCCAACAAACTAAATGCTTATCTTTCCATTTAAAACTCTGACACTATGTTGAAATCCATGACGGGCTTTGGGAGGTCTGAACAAACGGTAGGAGGTAAAACGTTCTTGGTAGATATAAAATCACTCAATGGAAAACAATTTGAACTGCAGCTGAAATTACCAGGATTCTTAAAACCCTTTGAATTCGAAATCCGCAAACTGCTTTCAGAGAAACTGGGCCGAGGGAGCCTGGATTGCACCATCAGTTTAAAGCAAACGGGCAATGCCAAGCCGGTGAGCATTAACACCGATTTAGCCCGAGCCTATTATCGGGCACTTGCGGAATTGTCTCATGAATTGAAGCTGGATCCTTCCCACATTTTGAGTACCCTAATCAAACTGCCTGAAGTCATCACGCCGACCGCTGACACCTTGACGGACGCCGAATGGCTCGAATTCAAGCAGGTAATTTTGGCCGCCATTGAGGATCTGAACGCGCATCGAATAGATGAAGGAAAATCCCTGGAAGAAGATCTTTTGCTACGCATTGAGAACATATCCAAACAGCAGCAGGAAGTTGTAAAGCTGGAACCACTGCGCCAGCAAAAGATCAAAGAAGGCCTAAGAAAGCTCTTGGATGAACAGTTGGGCAAAGAAAGCTACGATTCCAACCGGCTGGAGCAGGAAATTATTTACTACATCGAAAAAATTGACATCAGTGAGGAACAGGTCAGATTGAAGAATCACTGCGATTATTTCAAATCCATATTGAAGGAGCCGGATGATGGCAAAGGCAAGAAATTGTCGTTCATCTTGCAGGAGATTGGCCGAGAGATCAACACGACAGGCTCAAAAGCCTATGATTCTACCATCCAGAAATTTGTGGTCCTGATGAAGGACGAGCTGGAAAAGGCGAAAGAACAAGTGCTGAATGTGCTCTAGCCCATGGTTTTGACCAAGCGCTAAGTGGTGTCGACCAACCCCAAATTTGTTCCATTGATCCTATTTTTGCAAAAAATAATACCATTGACCAAGTATTCTTTTCTTGTAGCATTTGTTGTCCTGGTTGATTCTTGTACCCTACCCACCGGCGTTTTTGAAAAAAATGTGCCTATCCCCAACCATCGCTGGGAAAGCAGCTTTACTCCAGAAATCAGCTTTACCATTGAAGATACCGCCTCCGTTTACGACATTTTCCTCGTGCTGCGCCATACCGACGCCTACCATTACAATAACATCTGGATCAAAGCCACGGTGCTGGAACCCGGCTCCACCCAGAGCAAAAGCGGCCAGTACAATCTGATACTAGCCACCAATCAAAAGGGCTGGTTAGGCAGCGCCATGGACGACATTTATGAAAACCGGGTGCTTATACAGCCCGATACCAAATTCAAAAAGCCTGGATCCTACCGGATGATCATCGAACAGATTATGCGCGAAGATCCTCTGCAACAAGTATTGAACGTCGGCATTCGGGTCCAACGGGCAAATCGATGAGCCCCTTGGGCAATGCCAATTATCAAGCAGCAACAGATGGGCATGTTTAAACGTAGAAGGTTATTGATTGCAACCATGGTGTATTGGTTTCTGCTGGTCTATATCATAGCCGCCCTCGTTTGGTGGTTTATTGCCCTGCAGCAGCAGAACCACCAAATGACCAGTTTCAAAATTTCCCAGCTCAAATTGGATGATCCAGGGTACGTGGCAAAATCCAGTCAAATACTCTACGAACAGCAGCTGAAGACCACGCGAAACATCGGCGAGGGTGCGACTTTCTTGCTGCTGATCCTGGTAGGAGCCATTTTTGTCTACTTACCAGTAAGAAGGCAAATCAACTTGCAACATCAGCAGCAGAATTTTATGATGGCCGTTACCCATGAATTAAAAACCCCGATTGCGGTAGCTAAACTAAATATGGAAACCCTCATGAAATATCCCTTGGACGAAGCGAAGAAACAAAAAATCCTGGGTTCAGCCTTGCATGAAATAAATCGGCTGGACGGCTTGGCTAACAACATCCTGGTATCGGCTCAGTTGGACAGTGGTCGGTATTTGTCTGCAAGAGAACAGTTGGATATGTCGGCCCTGACTACGGGCGTAGTCCAAGACTTTCGCCAGCGATTTCCGGATCGAAATTGGAGCAGTCAGATTGATCCAGATCTGGTCGTGGCAGGGGATATACTGCTGCTGCAGATGCTGCTGAATAATCTGATAGAAAATGCCTTGAAATATTCGCCCAAGCAGGGACTTATATCCGTGGATCTGGCATCGGAGGACAACCATGTTATCCTGCGCGTAAAGGACCAGGGACCCGGCGTTCCCCTTGGCGAGCGAAGGAGCATATTCCAAAAATTTTACCGTATTGGCAACGAACTGACCCGAACTACGCAGGGCACCGGTCTGGGCCTTTACTTGAGCAAAAAGATCGTATCAGACCATAAGGCCCATATTGAAGTGATGGACAATTTGCCCGTGGGGAGTATTTTTACCGTTAAATTCTGAAGGTAGCACGCACGAACATTCAAAACGAGTAACAACTTAATATGACCAACCGATCCAAAAAATCCATCCTGCTGGTCGAAGACGAGGAAAATCTCCACGAAGCGCTGAAGCTTAACCTGGAACTGGATGACTTTGAGGTCACCTCTGCTTTTGACGGTAATGCCGCGCTAAAAGCGGTGGAGCAGGAGTATTTCGATTTGATCATCCTGGATGTCATGATCCCCGTCTTAGACGGGATCCATGTCACCGAAACCATCCGCGTCCAAAATAACAACATACCCATTCTGATACTCAGTGCAAAAAACAGCAGCGCAGACCGCGTGCTGGGGTTAAAAAAGGGGGCTGATGATTATCTCACCAAGCCATTTAATCTGGAAGAATTATTGTTACGGGTACACAAATTGATCGAGAAGAGCAAGAAAATACAGCATAGAGGGGGGTTACCAGACCGATACATCTTTGGGAAAAACAGCATTGACTTCGCGGCCCAAGAAGCCGTCACCAAAGACAAACAACGCGTCCAGCTAAGCAAGAAAGAGACTATGCTACTGAAGCTGCTTATTGAAAATAAAAACGAAGTCGTAACTCGGGAAAAAATTCTGCAAACGGTCTGGGGATACAACGTCTACCCCACCACTCGGACGATCGACAATTTCATTCTTAATTTTCGAAAATATTTTGAAGAGGACAGCCATAAGCCTAAATATTTCCAATCCGTTAGAGGCGTGGGATATAAATACACCGAATAGCTAATCGGAGATCCGCTCCAGCCCTGTCATAATCTGTTCGGCCTCCTGCAGGATACGCTGCATATCGATCGCACTATATGCAGGAGAAAACAGTTTTAATTCGCATTCGCTCAACACATTCTCCAGCATGGCCGCTGACGCCTCGTCCCACCCGCTTTGGCGCAGTTTAAGGGTCATTTGCTGTTTGTTCATTTTGCTGCCCGGCAGGTTCAATTTGGCTTCCACCGCCTCCCCAAGGGCGCGGTATAGCTCGTGGTAAAAATTCTTGTACTCGTTGTACTCAAAATATCGCCTGGTCCGAGCCAGCGGATCGGGAGCAGGAACCAGAGCTGTAGATTGGGTCAAGGCCGATTGCTTGGACTGGGGTTGAACGGACGAGATTTTGGCGAGCTGTTTGTTTCGGATCAAAAGGTAGACCGCGAAGCCAGTTAACAGGACGACCGAGAGCAACCAGGCAAGGTGTTGGGCCAGATTCCTACTAAACCAGCCGGTCATTCCGGTCATGGGCAAGGAGCCGGTAACCACGGATGGCAACCGCGAAGCCAGGTGGCTCTGCTTAGCCACCTGCAGATTGAGTGGCTTACTCTTCACGGTCTTATACAATCCAGCCTGGGGATCAAAGTAGGAAAACGATACAGCAGGCAACACGTAAGCGCCCGCCTGTTTGGGAATAAAACTGTAGTTGAAGGTCTTCGTGCCATGCAGTGGAGCAACCGTTTTGTCAATATCCTCGGCCGAGGAGGCATCATAGCTCGCAATGCCGGCCGGCCAGTCTACGGTCGGCGCGTTGACCAGTGGTAAATTGCCATCACCTTTTAATTTGAGGCTTAGCACGGCCTGCTCACGAGCCGCAACCGGTTTATTTTCCATGCTCGCCTCCAGGGTGTAATGGCCAACAGCTCCGTTGAAATCGCTTGGCACGTTGTCCGTGGGCAGCGGTTTTACCGAGATCGAAACAGGCTTGGACTTGAGCGTAACTTCCTGCTCAATGGGGGTCTCATTAAGCTCGTCTTCTGAAAATCGATCGAATAAATCTTGCAGCGATCCTGGTGTGTGGTGGGCGTGCTGGGTAGAACTGGTCTTTACGAAGTGGATGGTATTGTCCACCTCCATGGGATCCAGGTCGATCGTCCCGGCCAGTAGGGGAATAAGCTGGGCTTTGCGAATCACGTGGACAGTAAAGGGTCGGCCGTTCACGGTCTCCACGGTGGCATTATCCTTGGTTGGATCAATCATGTCAAAAACACTAAACCCATTCAAGGAGGGGTGCTTAGTGACCCTGGATTCGGATTGCAGACGAGAATACAACTTATAGGTGGCTACGATGGGTTCGCCCACGTAACAGTCAGTTTTGCTGACCTGAACTTGGACAAAAATATTTTTGCGGATTTTGTCGGCCGCTTTTTCTCCCGGTTTAAGAACATATTCACGATCCACGTCCATGGGGTCAGGCAAGGAAGGTGGGGCGAATGGCTGGATGTTGTTGCTGCTGCCCGAACTATTCGAACTTACGACAATGGTGACCGAATTCGAATGCATGGGTTTTCCATCAACGGTCGCCGAAGCCCCTGGCAGGGTGAACTTACCAGTACGCAAGGGTTGCAAGACAAAGGACAGTCCTTGATATTGTGAAGTCATGCCATTGACGACACTCATCCCGCTGGATTGAATGGGGCCCTGAACAATGCGAAAATCTGGAAAATTGGGCTGGCTTAATTGCTGAATCTGGTGGGCATTTTCAATCACGTATTCCACCTGGACATAATCCCCTCGACCGATCTGGTTACTGCTAGCCACGGTGGTAAATTTAACCTGAGCCAGAGATTGGTTAACGAGCAGCACAGCCATCAGCAAGAAAGCAAAACGAAAGCGTAAAATAGTATCGATATCGATGAATTTTATAAATCTCAACTCCGATAAACCTCCTTCATAAACCCGCTACACAAATATAAAGTTTGATGGCTTGCCTCCAAAGGGCTTGTGGGGTTAAAACCACGTTAAATTCAACCTCTGGAAAGGCCGCCTCACAAATCGCCTTCTTGAGGTCTTAGCACGATGTCTTCCACCGTAGCCCGCGCAGTTAATTGGGATGCGGCATATACCATATCAGCAACATCCGACGATGCCATAATCCGATTGGGGCTAACACCACTATCGGCCCAGGAATCCGTATACACGGCGCCTGGAAATACAGCCGTTACCTTGACGCCAAAGGGCTTCATTTCTTCGCGTAAATTCTTGGAAAAGCCCGCCAGGGCAAACTTACTGATGCTGTACGAACCGCCGCCGGGATAGGCTTCCAGCGAGGCTATAGAACAAATATTAAAAATATGCCCCTGCTTTTGGCCCACTAGTTTCGCCAGCAGGCATCGAGTCAGGTGGTAGGCAGAAAACAAGTTGATATCCATCATCGTCTGTAAGGTCCCTTCGGCTTCCTGGTGAATACTGCCAGGCAGAAACTGCCCGGCGTTGTTGATCAACACATCTATGAAAAATCCTTGTTCCAAGATCCACTCTCCGCAGGCTTTGGCTTCCCGGTCAATAGACAGATCAAAGGCTTTTGCCCCAATGACCAAGGTCGGATATCGGGTCAGCAGATCCTTCTTCGCAAGGTCCAATCCGGAGGCATGACGGGCGGTCAAATACAGATTATGGCCAGCTGAAGCAAACCGCTCCGCCAGCGCGAGGCCAAGTCCTCTGGATGCGCCGGTAATGACGACATTCATGATTCAAGCAATTTGAATGGTTACGCAAGGGGTCGGGGCAAGTTAAGTTTAAAAACGACACCATGGAGCGGCGCTTTGCGGTGCTATGCCCATCCAAATCGTAAATTGCGTAATGCACTACCGACACCTTTTCTTTGATCTGGACCACACGCTTTGGGATTTTGAGGCAAACAGCCGCCAAACCTTGCTGCATGTGGTGGAGACGCTCGACCTGAAAGCCAAAGGAATTGACGATTTCGACCGATTCAATCGATGCTATCAAGTGCATAACGAAAAACTTTGGGATCGGTACCGCAATGGATTTATAAAAGTGGATGAACTGAGGTGGAAGCGCATGTGGCTGACGCTGCTCGATTTCAAAATCGGCGACGAAAAACTAGCCAGAACCATGGGCGAATTATTCCTGGACTTATTGCCTACTCGAAAACTGCTTTTCCCTTACGCCCTGGAAATCCTTCAGTATCTACAAAGCAGGGATTATCACCTGCACCTGATCACTAATGGATTCGAAAAAACGCAGCAAAGCAAACTAAAAAACTCGGGATTGGATGGCTTTTTCGGCGCTGTTATCACCTCGGAAGCCTCCGGAAGCTTAAAACCGCATAAAGAGATATTTGATTACGCGTTGCAAAAAACCGGCGCCCTGCGCCAAGAAAGTATCATGATCGGTGATAGCCTGGAAGTAGATATCCAAGGGGCGATTAACGCAGGTCTTGACCAGGTATTTGTAAATCATCTGCATCTACCGCCGACGATTAAACCAACTTTTATGGTCTATTCTCTAAAAGAGCTGGATTCGATTTTCTAACTCAATCATGGGGGTGTTTGCGTTCGGACGCGCTCGTCCGGGACTTACCATTCGGCAAGAACCGTTACGCCCCCCTGGACAGCCTGACCCAGCTTGACTTGGAGTTTGGTTCCAAGGGGCAGCAAGACGTCGACTCGGGAACCAAATTTGATGAACCCCATTTCTGCGCTTTGGTCCACCCGCTCACCTACTTCCAGATAGTTGACGATCCGCTTGGCCAGGGCCCCGGCAATTTGCTTGACTAAAATTTCCCCCTGCTCGCGGCGGATCACAACACTATGCCTTTCGTTAGCCGTCGAAGATTTCGGATCCCAGGCGACTAGATATTTTCCTTTATGGTATTGGTTGTAGATAACTTCCCCGGATACCGGATTGCGATTCTGGTGGACATTTGCGGGGCTCATAAATATGGAAACCTGTATGCGGTTGTCTTTAAAGTATTCCTCGTCAAATATTTCTTCCATCACCACCACCTTGCCGTCTGCGGGGCAAATGACCAGGCTGTCGCCCGTGGTAAGAGTCCTGGCGGGTACGCGAAAAAAAGAAATCAAAAAAAGCAACAAGCCTAGAGTAGACAAAAAAATCAACCAGCTCAACCAAGGAAGCCGGAAACTAATGAAATAAAAAGAGGGCAGGTTAATCAAGGCGAAAGCAAAAACTCCAATGGCAATCGTTTTATAGCCCTCCCGGTGAATGGTCATGCGAGTGGTTTAGAACGCAAAGGTAGCAAATGGCCCGTATTCAAATCAGCTGGAAAATAGATGTACGTATAACCACACAAAGGGTGCGGCGATCAACAGCGAGTCAAAACGGTCTAGAAACCCACCGTGACCGGGCAGCAAATGGCCGCTGTCTTTGACCTTTGCCATGCGTTTAATTTTGCTCTGCAATAAATCTCCGAACGTACCGGCGATCGACGCAATGGCCGCAATGATCATCCACTGCACGATGACGGCCCAGTCCAATTCATTTATTCGATAACCAACGATGCCCATCACCACGATCGATAAGACGATGCCACCGATGGTTCCTTCCCAGGTTTTTTTGGGAGAAATAGACGTCAGCGGCGTCCTGCCAATCAGCGAACCGACGATATAGGCCATCGTATCGTTGATCCAAATGGAGGCCACGATCATCAGTACCAGCATCTTATCCACGTATTCCAAGCTCCCACTGGGATAGGTGCTGCGCAGGCTAGTGAACAAACCCAGGCTCAAGGAAATGTACGCCAACCCCAGGACTGAATAGCCGATATTTCTCCAATCGATCTTAGCAATAAAAATAACCTCCAAGGCGGCCAACGCAACCAACACGACCAGGCCAAGCCAGTTGCCGAGGGTATGCAGGGAAATGGTTAAGATGCGAAAATCGGAGCTGGCAAAGTGCAGCATGATGGCCCAGCCCACAACCATCACCCCGTAGCGATGCAGAAAACTAATCCGTGCATAGCCCGGATCGATTAATCCAATCAGTTTTTGGTATTCACTCCAGCAACCGAAATGAATGACGGATAATAAAATCAGGAAACTCCATTCATTCCACAACAATCCCAACAAGACTACGGCAGCGAAAATGAGGCCGGTAATCGCCCTGGTTTTGAAAATTTTCAGGTTCAATGCCATGAAGTGAAGGTAATGAATCCGCCATGTCATTCATCGGGAAGGCTCCCGATAATTTGGATACCCTCGGATTCCGATGCAGCGCTTGGATACACGGACGTGTAGGTGGCAGAAGACCATTTTCGTAAATAGCGAAGCAAGATTACCACCACGATGACCGAGACGATTCCGGTTGCAAAAAGAAACCGCGACGGCACCGCCGCAGCCTGGTCTTGGTCAACAATCTTAAAGTAAACCAGAAAGATCTGCAAGCTATTGAAAACAAAATGACCAATTATGGCGGGGTACAGGCTTCCGCTATACCAATACAGCAGTCCCAGCACGATACCCAGCAGCATCCTGGGAATGAAACCCAGAAATTGCTCGTGCATCGCCGAAAAGATAGCCGCAGTGACCACTATTCCCCACCAAGGGCTCTTAAACAATTGAATAAAAATCCGCTGCAGGATGCCGCGAAAGAACAACTCCTCGCCGACGGCAGCCAACAACCCCATCAAAAATACAGAGGTCACCAGATCGGCCAGCCTTTTCAT
Source organism: uncultured Chitinophagaceae bacterium (assembly GCA_963742225.1). GTDB lineage: Bacteria > Bacteroidota > Bacteroidia > Chitinophagales > Chitinophagaceae > Puia. Next base: position 903,765 of record CAVULD010000001.1, read on the forward strand.
GTTGAGGATATTTTGTTCTGCGCCTCCAATATCCGATTCGCCCTTTTCTATCCACGCCCGCGCGCTCGCGGGAAGCAGGTGGTCGACCAGTTGCTGGTTGACCAGGGCAAGCCACTCCACCGAAAAATAGGAAAACAAGATGACCAGGACACCAAGCAAGATAAATCTGCCCTGATCCGGTTTTTTAAATCCAGCAAACCGGAAGGGACTGGGGTCAGCAAGCCAAGAAAATACTAGAGACGGCAAAAGGAAGAACCCAATGAAATTAACGACTACCATTCCTTTGGCAAAACCAGCGTTCTCGGGCCGCGCATAATCTTCGGGTTTAAAGTTGCCCATTACCGATGGGTTCATGTGGTTTGCATACAAGACCACTTGCAATCCTGCCGGCAATACGATTGCTGAAATGACAACAGTCAAGCCCCCAAAAACCAATAGTTGAATCCACGCAGCCTTACTTTTCAGGTTAATACTCATACGAGAACCTTCGCCGTTTTGAATTAAGTGTTTAAATTTGCGCTTCGCCTCGGGGCGAGCCGGGTGCCTGTGCGCAAGGTAGCAATTAGGACCTGGATTTTATAGTTTATTCACCTGGGGCCGTCCATGTCGTCCCCTCGATAATGTTGAGTTATGCCGCTTCGCATTGGCCATTTGTTGCTCCCTGATTTCCCACTGCTGCTGGCGCCTATGGAAGACGTCAGCGACCCGCCTTTCCGGTATGTGTGCAAGCACCGGGGAGCCGACCTGATGTACAGTGAATTCATTTCCAGTGAAGGCCTCATCCGAAATGCCATTAAGAGCCGCGTAAAACTGGACTTCTTTGAATACGAGCGTCCATTTGGCATCCAGGTCTTTGGAGGGGATGAAGAAGCGATGGCGTTGAGCGCCGCCATCATTGATTCAACCAACCCTGACCTAATTGACATTAACTTTGGTTGTCCGGTGAAAAAAGTAGTTGCTAAGGGAGCGGGGGCAGCCGTGCTGAAAGATATTGATGCCATGGTTCGGCTAACCGGCGCTGTGGTAAAGTCGACTCGGTTGCCGGTAACGGTAAAAACCCGGCTTGGCTGGGACGAACAGTCAAAAAATATCGTGGAGGTTGCCGAGCGGCTCCAGGACCGGGGCATCAGTGCACTTACGATCCACGGCAGGACGAGGTCGCAGCTCTACAAAGGCGAGGCCGACTGGACCCTGATCGCCCAGGTGAAGGATAACCCGCGTATACACATCCCTATTTTTGGAAATGGAGACATCGATTCACCCCAAAAGGCCCTAGCCTATAGGAATAAATACGGAGTGGATGGCATCATGATCGGTCGAGCCGCTATTGGTAATCCCTGGATTTTTGAGGAAATAAAACACTTTATGCAGACGGGAGAAATGCTGGCTGCACCCACGATTGAGCAGCGGGTAGAAGTCATCCGAGAACACCTGCTCCGATCGGTAGAATGGAAGGGGGAGGTACTTGGCATTTTGGAGATGCGCCGCCATTACACCAACTACTTGAAAGGCCTTCCACACATCAAAGATTATAGGAATCAGCTTGTCCAAATGCACACGGTCGAAGAAATCGAGGCCATACTCCAACAGATTCACCGCCATTATGAAGGATTTGTTCTGGATCGAAGCGGTAGTTTGCATCCAGAAGTTGACTTGGAAACCTGTGCGTATTGATTGTTTCATTTTTTCATGCTAAATTCGACTCATCTCCTTATCTAGCTTATGAATACCCGAGATCAACAGATACGCACCTGGTCCATGCTTTGCCATATTTCCGCCTTTGCGAGTTTACTGATCCCATTCGGCAACATTCTAGGACCCTTGATCATTTGGCAAATGAAAAAAAATGAATTGCCCGAAATTGATCCACATGGCAAAGAATCGCTGAACTTCCAGCTCACCATGACGATCATCACGCTGATCTTTGGGGCCTTCTTGTTCGGCAGCCTTGGCTATAGTGCTTTCTCGGGCAACGTGGTTGGCCTAATCTCGAGCGGCGTGGGCTTGGCCATCACCGTTTCCTTAGTGAAGATCGTCTCGATGGTTTTGGTCCTGGTGGCAGCCATTAAGGCCAATTCGGGGGAGCTTTTTCATTATCCTAGCATACCTTTCATCCGCTGAAGGCCAATCGAGCAGGAAAATCTTCAGTGGCCTTTGTCCATTAACCGGCGTGAGACCTGCCGAATCAATGACCTTGGAGAGATTCTCAGGGACGAGACCATCATCGCGTTCTTCCATCCATGGATGGCAACTACCTTACCCCGCATCAGGGCGCGGAATCCAAATGCTGCCACCTGCCTGGAGGTAGGCAATTTCTTGCCTTTTACCAACTTGCTTTCTTGCTGGGCCGCCGCCTGCTGGAATCCGCTTTCTGTAGGTCCAGGGCAAAGGACCGTAACCGTGACCCCGGTTCGGGCAAGCTCATTGGCAATAGCTTCAGAAAAACTTAGCACATAGGCTTTGGTGGCAAAATAGACGCTCATCCCCGGCCCTGGTAGGAAGGCGGCGGTGGAGGCCAGATTCAGGATCCTTCCCTGCTTTCTGCCAATCATCGCAGGCAGAAACAGTCTGGTCAGCTGCGTGAGCGCCGTAATATTCACTTGGATCATTTGCTGTTGCTTTTCCCAGTGGCAATCGCTAAAAAAAGCAAAATCACCAAAACCCGCATTGTTGATTAGTATGTCGATGATTAGCCCTTGGCTCTCACAGCGTTCGAAGATCGCTTTGGAAGCTTCTGGCTGGGACAAATCGCTGGCAAACACGAAGACCGAAATGCCATAGGACCCTTGCAGTTCCGAAGCCAGGGCATCCAGTTTGTGTTCGTTGCGGGCTACCAGCACCAGATCAAATTTATGTTCGGCACAAATTCGGGCTAGTTCCAGGCCTATGCCACCGGATGCTCCCGTGATTAAAGCGGTCGTTGCCATAATCGTACATTTATTTACGCAGAGCCGATGTCACCTCATCGCTCAGGGGAGAAATGGAGGGATCAAAATAATAGGTTAGCACACCATTTTCATCGACCAGGTATTTGGAAAAATTCCAAATTGGCTGCTGATCATTCCAGCCATTTTCGTTTCGCTGGCTGAGCCAGGCAAAAACGCTATTCTGACTAGGCCCCTTGACTACGGTGCTCTTTTTTGCCAACATGAAATCAACTCCAAAATTCAATTTGCAAAATTGGCTGATTTGCTGGTCGTCGCCTTTTTCCTGCTGGCCAAAATCGTTGGCCGGAAAGCCTACTATGACTAAGCTATCACCAAACTGGAGATGCAATTGTTGTAATTCCTCATATTGCGGGGTATAGCCGCATTCGGAAGCCGTATTGACCAGCAAGACTTTCTTTCCTTTGAACTGATCAAAGGAAACATGCTCTCCGCTGTTGAGTGTGGTCTGTAGCGAATAAAAAGACACGGCAGGTCCGATCCGGGCCGGGTTCTTGATCCATTTGCTGTTCTTTCCCAGGACTCGGGTGATCTTCATCAGGGCGGGGTAAATGGTCCGTATTACTTTCTGTTTTCCGGTCATAGTTTTCGAATTTTGATTGTGGGCTTGGACGCAAATCCAAAATCCAACGGGTATTAATACCAAAACAACCACAATAGATTTTAGTTTGCTGCCCTTCATTTGTTTAACGCCTTTAACGAATCAACCATTTAAACCATTTAAGCTTGCCTTCAAAGGGTGGGTACTTTATCGCAGGGTCGATCCAGGTGGGTGTGGTCATGACGGGTTTGGCATGGGTGAAGGCTTGAAAGGAATATTTGCCATGGTATGTTCCCATGCCACTATACCCCACTCCGCCAAACGGCAGGTAGGGGTTGGTAAATTGCCAGCTGGTGTTGTTGATGCACCCCCCTCCGAAGGCCACCGATGCAATCCATCGTTTATGCTGCGCGGGGTTGGAAGTAAACACATAAAAGGCCAAAGGGTATGGGTGCTGGTCAATAATATGCATGGCCTCATCTGTCGTGTCAAAGCCAAAGACAGGTAAGATGGGGCCAAATATCTCGTCACGCATCAGCACACCCGTCAGGGGTACCTGATCCATGAGTGTAGGGCCAAGATATAAGGAAGGCCTATGAAATTCGCCTCCAAAAATGATCCTTCCTTCGCTGAGGTAACCCGCGAGTCGGTCAAACCTGTTTTCGTTGATGATCTTGCCGTAGCTCTTGCTCAGGCGAGGATCTGCGCCAAAAAAATCCTGAACCGTAGCGCTGAGAACCCGGATCAATTGATCCTTTACCTGGTTGTGAACCAACAGGTAGTCGGGGGCAACACAGGTCTGGCCCGCATTGGTAAATTTCCCCAAAACAATACGTTTCGCCGTGACCTTCAGATCCGCGTCGGCTTCAACGACCGCGGGGCTTTTTCCCCCCAGCTCCAGGGTAACGGGTACCAGGTCCGGGGCGGCCATCTTGTAGATCTCTTTACCCACCTGCACGCTACCGGTATAAAAAACATGATCGAATCTGAACTGCGTCATCAGGCTAGGGACGACCTGGGCTCCTTCACCCAAAAGCACCAGGACGAATTCGGGCGGAAAAATCTCCCGGATAATTCTTTCCATGAGGGCGGCCGTCGCCGGAGCGAACTCCGAAGGCTTAACCACGGCGCAATTACCTCCGGCAATAGCTCCGACCAGCGGAATCATCGTCAATTGAAAGGGGTAATTCCAGGGGGCCACAATTAGCACTACCCCCAGGGGATCATGGTAAATCTGACTGGAGGAGGGAAAATTGACCAGATTTGTAGCCACGCGATCAGGCAGCATCCAGTGCCGCAGATTGGCCATGGTTTGCTTGATTTCCGAAAGGAGCAGGCCGGTCTCCGTAGCATAGGATTCCTCGGGGCTCTTCTTCAAATCGGCCATCAGAGCACGGGCAATATCCCGCTCGTATTTTATGACCGCTTGCTTTAATCGTTGGAGTTGCTGCAGCCTAAAGGAGCAAGACCTGGTCGCCATGGATTGGAAATATGCTCGCATGAGCCGAAGTTGGGCGATAGGCTCTGGAGGTTGCGAGGCCATCCTGGTAGACGGGCTGGTCTTATCCATGGCAAGAATTTTAACTACTGGTTAAACCGAAGGGCTAACAGATTTCCAATTTCCTTTGCGCTTCTAACTAAGTTATCCTCGCTCTCCAAAATCGCTTGGGGCAACTCAGTCGGCCCTCGAACAATCGACATAAGGACATCAAAATAACTTCGTAGGCCAAGGCTTTCCCTCAAAGGTACACTTCCTGCAAGACCGATCACTGGCTTGCCTTGCTGCTTGGCTCGGCTGGCAACCCCGAATGGGCCCTTGCCCTGGAGGGTTTGTTCATCAATACTTCCTTCCCCAGTGATTACTACATCGGCCTGAGATAAGGCTTGGTTAAATCCAGTCGCATCCAGGAAATAATCTATCCCACTGACCAGCTTTGCACCTAAGTAAAGGGCAAGCCCGGCTGCTGTCCCTCCGGCAGCACCCCCTCGGGGTAATAAGGCCATATCGATACCGGTAGAGCCTAGGCTAATATCTCTGAATGCAGAAAGTCCCTTTTCGAGAGCGGACACTTGCAAGGGATCTGCCCCTTTTTGTGGCCCGTATACTCGGGCAGCACCCAGCGGCCCAAGCAGTGCGTTGTTCACGTCGCATAAAATGATCAATTCCACGCCACGTATTCTTGGGTCCAGGCCTGATGTATCGACGCGCCCTAGACCGGTTAGTGCGGAAGGTCGGATGGCCATCGGCTTGTTATGGCGATCAAAAAACCGGATCCCCAGGGCACTCAAGGCTCCCATGGCACCATCCACCGTAGCGCTTCCTCCCACCGCGATGACGATCCGGTTCACTTGAAAGTCTAGGGCAGCGGAAATCAACTCGCCAGTACCGAAGGTGGAGGCGGTAAGTGGATCATATTCTCGACTCTGCAAGAGCCGGAGGCCGGAGGCTTCGGCTAGCTCGATTAAGGCGGTTTTCCGAACCTGTGTCAGCCAAAAAGTAGCCTGGATTTTCCGCCCTAGCGGATCCAGTACCTGGATGGAGGTTGGTTCTGCGTGCAGGGCACCTGCCAGCAATCTTGCGGTTCCATCGCCTCCATCGCCTACTGGAAAGCACCTATAGGTGCACGATAGACGGCTTAGATCCAAGCCGCGACCTATGGCCGTAGCCACCTCGTCGGCGTGCAGACCGTTTTTAAAGGCATTGGGTGCGATAAGTATATGCATGAAGGCTAATGAAGAAATAGAGATAAAATATATACCATGAGTAGGGATACCAATCCCATCCATAGGGTTGCCAGGGAGTAGAACCGCATCATCGTCTTCATGTCGAGTCCTGAAAACTTGAGGACCACCCAGAAATACGCGTCGTTGGCATGCGAAATGACCATCGACCCCGCGCCCATCGCAAGCACACAAAGCAGACGTCCGTTTTCTCCATCCAGACCCAGCGCACCCAAAAGCGGTTGCATGATGGAGGCTGCAGTTATAATGGCCACTGTAGAGGAGCCCTGCGCCGTTTTCAATACGGCAGTGCACAAAAACGGGAACAACAAACCCAGACCGTTCAAATTCAGCAGATGGCTAAGCTGTTCGCCAGGTCGCGTTGCGGCCAGGACGGCACCGAAGGCGCCGCCAGCTCCGATGATTACCAGGATGCTACCCGCTTTTTCTGCGGCCTCGCCGAGTAAGTTGCTGATAGCCCGCGAAGGCCACTTACGTTTCGCGCTCAAAGCCAGCACGAGCCCCAGGGATAATGCCATCACGGGGTCTCCCAGCGTGCTGAGCGCAGCAAGCCAGCCATTTGCGGTAGCATTCTGCGTCAGAACAAAGGATTTCAAAGCGATCAACAAGACGGGCAAAACTACTGGAAGAAAGGCCAGGGCAACGCCACGTTTAGATCCTGCTGATTCCTGAGTTGCACGTTGTTCGGGAAAGGGGACGAATTGCTTTCGCCCAGCAAACCTGGCCCAGCCATGGCCTACCACCATGGCCGGAATCGCTACGAACAAACCGCAGACAATCATCCTGCCGAAATTCACTCCGAGGGTAGCCGCGGCGGCGGAAGCACCGGGATGGGGAGGCAACAGGCAATGTACGGACAGGAGCCCTGTAGCCAGGGAGACGGCAATGGTGGCAACAGGATTTCCCGATCGCTTGGCCATGGGTTGCACCAATCCACTCAGTACGATATAGCCTGAATCACAAAAGACAGGCAGGCCAACGACCAGGCCCGTTAGGCTCATGGCCCAGGCCGCATGGCGATGCCCGGTCACTTTCAGCAACGTGGCCGCCATGATTCTTGTACTGCCACTTTGTTCAAGCGCCACACCCAAGGCGGTGCCCAATACGATAATCAAACCCAATGATTTCAAGATTGCACCAAAGCCATCTTTACCGGTCGCCACGATGTCTGTTAAAGGCATACCCACTCCGATACCTGTAATAAAACAAGCGATTAGCAAGGCGAAGAAGGCGTGCACACGATATTTGAGAGTCAGCCAAACGATGCTTCCAATGCCCGCCAATAGCGCAATTACAATATGGTTAAATGGAACAGCCATGGCCGCAAGGGCAAACGTCTTATATCTACAAGTTAGTGAAGGGCAAATTATTAATTGATAAACTGGACAAAAATTTCCATCCATCATCCGCCTGTCCAGACGAAATAAAGAAATGCCTACTTTTGTATCCCATGACCGATGAGTACTACATGCTGCAATCCATCAAGGAAGCCAAGCGGGCCTTTGATGAAGGCGAAGTGCCTGTAGGCGCGGTCATCGTGATCGATAATAAAATCATCGCCCGAGGACACAATCAGGTGGAACGGCTCAATGATCCCACGGCCCATGCGGAGATGATTGCTTTGACTTCGGCATTCAATTTTCTCGGATCCAAGTATTTACCTCAGGCTTCCATTTACATTTCGGTTGAGCCCTGCCTGATGTGTGCCGGGGCACTGTATTGGAGCAAGATCGCGCGGGTAATTTACGGCGCAAGCGATGAAAAAAATGGGTACAAAAAATACATACTCCCTTGTCCGGGTCTGGAGCAGCTGGGTGTTGCCCCATGGCCTTTTCATCCTAAAACCGAAATCAGCCACGGTGTGTTGAAGGAAGAATGTGCAGCACTAATGAAAGACTTCTTTAAATCCAAAAGGTAGGGCTTTGTTGCTTACAACTTGCGAATCTTTATATTCTTAAACCATATTCCCCCTCCGTGATTTTGTAGGGCAATCAGTCCCGTTTTAGCCAGGCCATAGTCCGGATAATCTTTCCATTTGCCAGATGCTTTCAATTTTTCCCATTCAGGCGTCCAGGCTATGAACTCCACTACCTTCACGCCGTTGAGCCATTGGGTAACCTGTGCACCGTTTACCAATAGACGCAAATGGTTGTATTCACCGACTGGCTTGGAGACCAGCTGCATGGGCGGGTGCATCGCATAATCGGCTCCACTTTTTTGCCAATCTGCTAACTTGTCTGCATAGCCGAAATCATCAATCAGCTGGACTTCAGGTCCCGTTTCATAGGAGGCCTCGTGGGATTCCAGGACGTGGTACAGAACGCCGCTGTTGGCCTGCTTGGCAATTTTCCAATCCAATTCTAGTTCAAAGCTGCTATATTGATCCAGGGTCACCAAGTCGGCCCGGGAAGTAGGGCCCTGCATTTTGCAATGCAATTCCCCATTGGATACTTCCCAACTGTCATCAGCCTTATTTTGATAGGTTCGCCAGCCCTGCGTCGTTCGGCCGTCGAACAGCAGCAACCAGCCTTGCTTGGCTTCTTGCGCACTGAGTTGATTTTCCCCGTCTTGGGCCTTAGCGCTGCCGGTTAGGCAAAAGGAAATCATTAGCCAAATACCTGGCAATATACCGGTTGTGGAGAAGTGCTTATGCATAGTCTTCGTATTTAGATCGTTTGCGATCCATTTTCGGATCCCGCCGCGGAGGTCTTCTCCTCGCATGCCGACCTGCATCCGCCGGGAAAGAAAAGACCAAACGAACAGATTTATAAACGGTTGCAATTAAAAACAGGTCGTCAACCCCGCGGGGAAGATACGCCAAAATAAAATTTAGGTTAACATCTAGACCAGTCGACGGCTTAAGCAGTCGAGGATGCCGAGTCGCGGAATTGAACCGCCTATAATATATTTCACCCATACTAACGCCAATTGTTTGGAGTAATCAACCTTTGATGCGTAAATTTGTTACCCCTTGCATATGGAATCAACCATTTTTATTCAATCATAAAAAAAACTCATTATGCCATTTACATTACCTGCGTTGCCCTACGCCTATGATGCATTAGAACCTCACATTGATACCTTAACGATGCAGATTCACCACGGCAAGCATCACCAAGCCTATGTAGACAACTTAAACAAAGCCATTGCCGGGACAGCCAATGAAAGTAAATCGTTGGACCAGCTGGTTCAACACGCCGGCAGCATCAGCCCTGCGGTTAGAAACAACGGAGGCGGCCATTGGAACCACAGTTTCTTCTGGGAAAGCCTGGCCCCCGCTGCGGGCGGCAGTCCCGTAGGAAAACTGGCCGAGTCAATCACCGCAGATTTTGGGTCTTTCGATGCGTTTAAGGAAAAATTTTCCCAGGCGGGGATGACGCGCTTTGGCAGCGGTTGGGCTTGGCTAATCGAGCAGGATGGCAAACTGGCGATTTCTTCAACGCCAAACCAGGATAATCCGCTGATGGATGTGGCCGAAGTCAAAGGAATCCCCCTGTTGGGCGTTGATGTATGGGAGCATGCCTACTATCTGAAATATCAAAACCGTAGGGCCGAATACCTAAGCGCTTTCTGGAATGTCATTGCTTGGAAGGTGATTAATAAGCGCTACGAATCAGCTTTATGAGTCGAATTCAGAAAAAATAGCGTACTTGCAATCCCGGTATTCCATGCCGGGATTGTGCTTTAAACTTGGACTAATGAAAAAAATATGCTGCATCCTGTTAGCCTCCCTATGGCTGACGGCCTGTTCGAATCATGGCAAGAAAATATTGATCTATGCCAGCAACGACATTCAGCTGGACGAATCGAAAAAGAATATTACGGTAGCCGACGGGACCACCCATACAGAAAAGGAGTGGGAAATTCCGGGTTCCGGGGACTTAACTTTGACCGCGCAATCGCCAGCGGGTAAGTTTACGCTGCAGGCCTCCGGCGATGGATTGTATATATTGAATTTGCAGCAAGATACCGTAGTTGGAAGCTACCAGAGAACCGGAACCGGAGAAGGCGAGACCAGCATCACGCAGGATCAACTGAAACTTCGCATCGATAGTCTGAAGAAACTGATCCTGGGTCAAAATATCACGGAATCAGGCAGGAATTTCTTTATTCCACCAGGTAAGCTCCAAAAGATCAGTGACAATACCAAAGCCAAAGTGTTTGGCCCATATACCACCGTGCCTTCTGGTTTTGACGCGGGGTCAGTTCCGGAAATCTTTAAGTTCTACACCAACCCTGAAGTCCGGGAGATAATTCAAAAGCTCACGCCAATGACCGTGAACCCGCTTAGCAATTGAGGGTGAAACAACCGGCGGAAGACCTGAACCTCATGGCACGGGATCGTATCCATGCCCACCCCAGGGGTGACACCTACTGAGTCTTTTTAGGGCAAGCCAACTTCCTTTTAGCACTCCATGTTTCTTCAATGCCTCGATAGCATATTGGCTACAAGTTGGCGTAAACCGACACTTGGGACCTATCCACGGTGAAATTATCCATTGATAGATCTTTATCAAAAAGATCAATGGCAGACTAAGTAGGTTGAGTAGTGTTTTCATTAGCCAGTGCAATCAAGCGTTGAATAATGAGATGCATTTTGGACTCAACAGTTGAGTAATCGGGTAAGGATTTAGCCGAATAGATGAGGAAAACAACCCAGTGCAGATGTTGGGAGACAAGTTGTTGTTGCAGCGGTAGTTTCTGCAGCCGCCAGGCTTCCCTCATAATACGCTTGATGCGGTTTCTGTCGACTGCACGCTTAAAATGTTTACCGCTGACAGCAAATCCCGCCTGCAGGACTTCCCCGATCGCAGCGGGTCCATACAACACACGCAAGGGCGCTAACGTAAAACTCTTACCGCTGGTAAACAATTGTTCAATGAGCTTGCGGCTCTTCAGGCGCTCCCTCTTGCCCAGGGTAAATTGTTTGGCCATAGTATTGATGGTTGTTGGCACAAAAAATAAATAGCTCCGACTGTACTAGCGGAGCTATCGTAGTATGATTTAACCTACCCAAAATTTCCGCCATCCATTTTGGATAGCTGAAATCAGTAGGTGGATCTATTTCAGTTTTGCTTCATCTGAAACAGTCAGCTTCGTACGGCCTTTCTTGCGGCGGCTGGCCAATACCTTGCGCCCATTGGCGGTTTGCATGCGCTTGCGGAAGCCATGTACTGACTTGCGGCGGCGGTTGTGCGGTTGAAATGTACGTTTCATGTTTCTTTTTTTTATTTACCAACCCATTGATAATCAGTGTGTGACGAAAGCGTCATCCGATTTTCCCAAGGGGAACCGCGGCTAAATTACCAGCAGGACTACAAAGGGAGGGCAAAATTAAGGAAATTCAACTTTATGGCCAACAGGAATATGGGCCAAATTAGGACCCTCGGAACGAGGGGTCCGGGAAGCCTTCCCAAGGGATCGATACTCGATTATAGGTTTTCCGGCGACAGATCGATGTGTTTGGAACTCAGGGCGCTTCCGTAAAATAAGCCGGCGTGCAGGTCAAAATCCTGGGTGGAATCGGTAGTAAAAAACTGACGTTGGCCTTGCTTGCTGCAGAGGCCGGCCATTCCGGGGTGCCGGTCCAGGTAATCGAGCAGACTTCGGGCTACGATTTCGCCCTGGGAGATCAGTTTGACCGACGCCGGCAAGAACTGGGCAATCTTATTTTGCATGAGGGGATAGTGCGTGCACGCCAGCAGGATCGTATCGATGTTGCCGGCCTTAGCCAATAACTGGTTCGTGTATTCCTGGACGAAGTAGTCGGCCCCGGGTTGATTGTGCTCGTTATTTTCGATCAGCGGGACCCACATGGGGCAGGCCTGCTGGAAGACCTTTAGACCGGGAAAGAATTTGTGGATCTCGATGCCGTAAGAATCGGAAACAACTGTCCCGGTGGTCGCAAAAATACCTACTGCACCTGTCTGGGTGAACTGGCCTATGATTTCGGTGGTGGGGCGGATCACTCCCAGGACTCTCTTTTCTTTGCCCAGCATCGGCAAATCCTGCTGTTGGATGGTCCGCAAGGCTTTTGCCGACGCCGTGTTGCAGGCCAAAATGACCAAGGGGCAGCCCATGGTGAAAAACCACTGGACACACTCCAGGGTGTAACGGTGGACCGTTTCAAAGGACCGGTTACCATAAGGGGCCCGCGCGTTGTCCCCCAGGTAAACAAAATCGTAGTTGGGCATCCGAGCGACCATCTCCTTGAGCACGGTCAGGCCGCCATACCCGGAATCAAAAACACCAATGGGATTGTTCAAGCTCATGGGACAAAAATAAAAAACGCCGGTGACATGCCCGGCGTCGATTCCTGTATGGAAAATACACTTACTTGAGGTTATACTTCTTCTTTACCAAAGGCATTAAGTCCTCTGCATTGGGATACACGAGCAAGGCTTCCTTGGCAATGATCCAGTTATAGCCGTTTTCCTTAGCCACGGTCTGGACGTAGTCCAAAGCCTTTTTTTGGATCGGGGAAATAAGGTCGGTTTGTTTTTGCTGCATCAATTGTTGAGCCTGTTGATTCCAGCCCTGCAATTTCAAATACATTTCACCCAGATTTTTTCTCTTCAGTTCGAGCTGTGCACGAGTGTACTTGGCCGTATCCTTGGAATTGAGCAAGCTGTCCTGTTCGCTGAATTCCCGTTTCATGTCGTCAAAGTTCTGTTGCAGAGCACTTTGGTAGTCTGCCATGGAAGAATCGGCCTTTTTATATTCGGGCAGAGCGGCAATCAGTTCATTTTGACTGATATAACCAATTTTCATTTGAGCATGCGCTTTGCTGGCGACCATCATCATGCCTAATGCCACTAGTCCGATTGAAACAATCTTTTTCATGTTTGTTTGCGATTTTCGTTTTTTGTTTATTTATGATTGAAAGTTTTCGAGCCTCTACCTAGTTTTGAACAACGGGTTATTTGATCCCCAGCAGCCTGAGCACATCCTCGCTTTTGTCCAGCTTAGGGTCGGCAAAGATAACAGTAATTCCTTCACTTTTATCCAAAACAAAATCATATAATCTGAGCACTGCTATCTTCTGAATGGCGTTGTAGACCTTGTCCTGTATTGGTTTGACGAGTTCCTGGCGCTTCTTGAACAAGTCCCCTTCGAAGCCAAACCGCCTGCGCTGAAGCTCTCGAACCTCCTTTTCCGTGTTGAAAAGTTCATCTTCCCGCTTCTTTTTTAACTCATCACTCAGCATAACCTGTTCGGCTTCGTAATCTTTGTACATCTTGTTCAGAACTGCCTGTTTGGAATCAATCTCCTTCTGCCATTGGACGCTCGTGGAATCCAGCTCTTTCTGGGCTTCCTTATATTCGGGCATTCTGTCCAGGATGTATTTGGTGTCTACTACAGCGTAGCGCTGCGCATGGGCGGCCAATGCCACCAGGCAAACCAGACCCGCAACCAAAAGTACCCTTTTCATAATCTGACCATTTAGATGTTAAATCCAGCGCCCCAAATTAATATTATTCGGGTTCAAACCCTAACATGAACGTAAACTGAGAAGCATTTTTGAGAGATCCATTTTGAATGCGGTCAAGACCTATGCCGTAGTCAAATCCTAGCAAGCCGAACATCGGCAGGTAGAACCGCAACCCAGCGCCTACGTCGCGACGAAGACGGAAGGGATTATACGAGGTATAATCGTACCATCCATTGGCAGCTTCAAAGAAGCATTCCCCGTAAATGGTGCTGCTGGGATTGGTCGCAAAGGGATAGCGCAATTCCAGGGTATATTTATTAAATAAGGTAAAAAATTCAGTTGCCGTCTGGGCCGGGGGATTGACCCGGGGGTCTGAGTTCTGGTATACCGGGTAGCCTCTCTGCGAGATGATGGTGTAGCCTAACAAGCCAAAGTTGTTCGTTAAGCCGGCGTCTCCGAGCTGGAACCGGTCGAAGGGAGAAAATCCCAGTGCGGCGGAATACCTGCCCATGAACCCGTATTTTACCGACGCCTTCAACACCATTTGGTGGCTATGATCTGCCCCCATGGCCGGACCAATGGGTATATACCAGTCACTTTGAAAGCGCCACAGATAATACTCCGGGTATTCGTAATAACCGGTATTGGCATAATTGGAATTGAATAACGAATACGGCGGCGTAAACTGCAAACTGAGCAGCAAGCTGGACCCCGAAGTTGGGTAGATGGGCTGGTTTACAGAATAGCGATTGAGTGCCACTTTAAAACTCATGTTCGTCGAAATCCCGTTACGAAAGGCCGGCGTGAAGAGCGAATAATTCATGAGGTCATACTGCACGAAACTGAACGAGTAGCTGAGTGTAAAATAATCATCCGGCCATTTTAGCTGCTTGCCCAAGGCAATGGTTGCGCCCCAGTTCTTAAGAGAGTTGGTATCGCTGTATTGATACTTGGTTGTTCCAGTCTGGTAGCCGCCCGTATGAAATACGCTTCTATACAGACTCACCGTCAAAGAATTTCTCTTCTTGCCACCGAGCCAAGGTTCGGTGAACGATACATTATATGATTGATAGGCCTTCCCGTTGGCCTGCACACGCAAGCTCACCTTTTGTCCATCTCCAGTCGGAAGCGGATCCCAACCCGAGCGGTTGAATAGGTTCTGCGTGGAGAAATTATTAAAGGTAATCCCCACCGTACCCGTCAACCCGATACCACCACCCCAACCGGCAGACAATTCGAGTTGATCGGATGACTTTTCCTCCACGCTCCAGTTGATATCCACCGTGCCATCTTCCTGGTTTGGATTGATATTCGGTTGAACCTTTTCTTGGTTGAAAAAGCCAAGCTGAACGATATCTCGGTTGGAGCGAACCAAATCTTCCCGGCTAAATTTCTCGCCCGGGATAGTGCGCAGCTCACGGCGTATCACGTATTCGTTGGTTTTTTCGTTGCCGCTTATGGTCACATTCTTGATCGTAGCCTGCGGGCCCTCGGTCATACGGATTTCGAAATCGATGGTATCGTTGTACACCGAAGTCTCCACGGGATTGATAGTGAAAAAAAGGTATCCGTCATTTAAATATAAGTCACTGATGCCACCCCCTTCCTGAGAAATAGATTTGCCCAACTTTTTGTTGAGAATGTCGAGATTGTAGGTATCCCCTTTATGGATCCCCAGGATCAACGTCAGCAGCGAATCGGGGTATTTGGTGTTGCCCTTCCAGCTCACATTGCCAAAATAATACTTGTGTCCTTCATCCACTTTGATGTTGATGTCCATCTGCCCCTTCTTGTTGTAATACTCTGTATCGGCCACAATGGTCGCGTCGCGATAGCCCATCGAGTTATAATAGTCAATGATGTTTTGCTTATCCGTTTGATATTTCTTGTCGTTGAATTTGGAGGAACTAAAGAGTTTAAACCTGAAATAGGGGTCGATAAATTCCTTGGTTCCCGTGTAGGACAAGAATCCCCAATTGTCCACATAATCCTTGAATGTGATGGGCTTGATTACGCCATAATAACTGGTATCGGTGGTAGGGTACAGGGTGATGCGCGTCAGTTCTTTGGTATCCTTGAGTTGCGATTTGAGTTGAGCCTCGGTGGCCACCTGGTTTCCAAAAATGCTGATTTCATTGATCTTCACCTTGGTGCCTTTTTCAATCACAAAAGTCAAGGCCTCCGAATTGGGTGTGGAGGGGTCCTTGGCTTCGGTAATTTTTATGGACACGCTTTGAAAACCCTTGTCCGCGTAATATTTTTGGATATTCTCAATCGCGGTTTGTTTCATGTTTTCAGTCACTACTCGACCTTTGACCAACCCGGTCTTAGTCTTCAAATCATCAGCGTCTGACTTGGATATCCCTTTGAAATAAAAATTCTGCAACCTAGGTCTCTCTGACACGTTGATTTCCACGTAGATATCGTTGCCGTTGAGGGCCGTAAAATAAATGGCAATATTGGAAAAAAGGTTCTGATTCCAGAGCTTGGTGATGGCCCGGCTGAAATTTTCCCCACCGGGGATCATCACCTTATCGCCTACCGTAAGCCCGGAAACGGAGACCAGCAGCGACTCATCGAGATATTTGCTGCCGGTAATTTTGATGCCTGCCAGGGTGTATTCTTTGGGTGTTTTGGAAGTAGCCAGGGCAATTAATTCAGGATTTACAGAAACTGGACCGGTGGTATCCGTAGCGCGAGGGTGGGTCGTGTCACCAACCTGTCCATCCGCCGCGGTTATGATCAATAAGCAGAAAGTGGTAAAAAAAACACCAGTCAGTAATCTTTCCATCCAGTCGGTTTTTTAGAGCGGCAAATTAAGGGGATTTATCAAAAGTCTTTGTTAAAAAGTAGCCCAGGATGGGCTTTACCGGATTCATTCACAATGAATTTCATCCTTCGGCATCGATTTCGCGGCTGACTTGTTCGCTGGTTTTTCCAAAGCGTCTTTCCCGTCCTTGAAAATCGAGAATTGCTTCGTAGAGGTTTTCTTTTCGGAAATCTGGCCAACGAACTGGAGTAAAGTATAATTCAGCATATGCCAATTGGTATAAAAGAAAATTACTGATCCGGTATTCACCACTTGTTCGGATCATGAGCTCCGGATCGGGGAAGCTGCTGGTACACAGGTACTGATGTAAGGTTTCCTGGGAGATATCCCCCGCGTCCAACTTACCCGACTTGACGTCTATGGCGATGCGCTTGACAGCCTCGGCCATTTCCCAGCGGCTGCTGTAACTGAGCGCCATGATAAGGTGCAGACCAGTGTTTTGCGCCGTGATGTCCATGG
The DNA here is from genome assembly GCA_963742225.1 of uncultured Chitinophagaceae bacterium. Lineage (GTDB taxonomy): Bacteria > Bacteroidota > Bacteroidia > Chitinophagales > Chitinophagaceae > Puia. The sequence continues at coordinate 920,714 of CAVULD010000001.1, forward strand.
CTTCACGCAGTCCTTGGCGGGCATAGTCCGGAAGCATGGCCATGTCGCCAATTACGTGCAATTTGATGTTGTTGCGATTCAAGCTTTCCACTTCCTTTTGGATGGTTTCGACCAGCAGTTCCATGAGGCCATTGACCTCATAATCGGGTCGGTCCCAATTTTCGGTGGAAAAAGCATATAAGGTGAGGTATCCGATGCCCAGTTCGGCACAACCTTCCACAATGTCGCGGACACTTTCCACCCCATGGTAATGGCCGTAGAGACGGTCCTGCCCTTTCTCTCTCGCCCACCGACCGTTTCCATCCATAATGATAGCGATGTGAAGGGGCAGCCGCTGCAGATCCAGTTTACCTTTCAACGACTCCATAAGCCTGTTTTGCAAGGGCACGAAGGTAGGCATTTTTAGCTAGGCGATCCCCGAAAGAATAGGTTTGTTTGCCTCGGACAGAGGATCGGCCTCATTTGGCGCTGGGGCAATGGTAGGAGGTAATATTGAAAGAAACCATCACCTGGGCAAAAACATAAGAATCCTTTTGGTTTGCGTACCCGCGCTGGCGGCCGGCAATTCCAATGGGGGTGCCGGTTTGGTACGAGGGGTCCTGCAACAAGGCGGCCAGGGAAGGTTGACCATTGGGAAGCGGGGGAAAGGCGGCTGGTCCGGCATATGTCGTGCTGACGTCGTCCAGGTAGTCAGTGGTAGTAAATCGGTAGACGATTTCAAAAGCAATATCCATGCGGGGATTGAAGTTGTATTTCACCCCTACCCCAAAAGGAAAACAGACAGCCATGGAGCCATAGGGTTTGCGGTTGGGATAGGCGGTCGAGCCTTGACCCTCAGTGCCTAAGGACTTCAGGTATACCTTCTGACCCTGATAGTATACGTAGGGGTTGTAGCTGAAGGCACCCACCCCTAAAGTAATGTAGGGTGTGAATCGGTAGTCGGGGTCCGTTGGATCAAATTTGAAAAAGTTGAAATCCCCTTGCAGGGCCACTTCCCAAATGTTGGTATTGAAACTCAAATTCCGCCTCAGGTCATAATAGTTCTGTGTGTTGTATACGTCCGAATACGCCAGCTGGGCAAAGGATCCACTGACTCGAAGTGCGATATAATTGTTGTATTGCTTGCGGAAAAACACCCCCACGTCGATTTTTGGCTGGTTCAGGTGCACATTGGGATTGAGGTCGCCGAAATAATGAGCCGCTCCAACTGCAATGCCGAATTCGCCATCCTGGGCAATGCTTTGCAGCTGGGCCTGGGTAGTCAAAGAACAAAGAATAAAGGCTAATCCGACAAAAAATGACTTCTCCATACCGCTATATAAAAGATGATCCCGGGGGGTAAACGAAATTATAGGCGTTTTCTTTTGTGATCCTTGTTAATTTCTGGTGTCAAGACCCCAGGAGAGTTTATTGCGCAAGGTCTGCAGGAAATTATTCTCATTCAGCCTGACCAGGCTCAACGTGAACTTTTCGCGTCGGACAGCCAGCTGGACATGTTTGTCCACAATTTCTTTGCGGCTATCCAAAGCGCAAATAAATTGATCAGATCGCCCTTCTATTTCGAAGGAGATGATGTTATCGTCAGGCACCACGATCGGCCGTACGCTCAGGTTATGGGGGGCCACCGGATTGATGACAAAACTTTCAGAATCGGGAAAAACCACCGGACCGCCGCAGCTTAAGGAATAACCGGTTGAGCCCGTTGGCGTGGACACAATTAGTCCGTCCGCCCAATAGGTGTTTAGGAATTCTCCATTCAGATAAGTGTGAATCTTGATCATGGGCGAGGTGTCCGTTTTGTGGATGGAGAATTCGTTGAGCCCATAAGGCACCTCGTCGAATAAAGGTTTGTTGGCATCCAGGTGGATTAAGGATCTTTTGTCCACGACAAACGTGCGGTTCACTAAGGAGGTGACAGCCGTGGCTAAGTCCTCCTTACCAATTCCAGCCAGAAAACCCAAGCGTCCGAAATTGATTCCCAGTACCGGGATATTTTTGTCCCGGATAAAAGAGACCGTATCCAGCAGGGTACCGTCTCCCCCCAGACTGATCACAAATTCGATGGATTCATCCAAGTCCGATGATTCCCTGAACACTGATACATCCTGGGGAAAAGAAAAACTCGAGCGGATTTTCTCAAAGAAAGAATGATAGATCACGGGTTCGATATGTTGTGCTTTGAGTTCGTCGAACAAATGTTGGACCTGCGGTTGTTGCTCGTTGTCTATGATGCGACTGTATATGGCTACTTTCATGGTTATAGTTTTATCCCGCCCCGCGCCTAGGGATTGCGACTCGATGTCTTGCCCGAATGGGAGGCGCCTTGAGATGGGCCAAGTCGTTCAAGGGCAAATGTAGCAAAAGGACGCGGCCGTACGTACCAGTGAAACGGCCCTTCGAACCCAGCGAATGTATACATAAATTCCGCACTATAATCAGGGCTTGGTTTGAATTGAGAGGAGCTTCCAAGCTCGCACTAGGGAAACAAAAAACAAGGGTGGGGGGAGGCACCTCCTCTTGGGCTAACTACACGGCCAGGATTTTAAAAGTCGACCGCTACTGAAGTCCACCAATACTAAGATAATTCATCAGGTGGTCGTAATTGCTGCGCAATTCATTTTCATACAGTTCCTCGCCAAAGTAATACTTCACTTTGTATTCATAGCGCTGGAACGTGGCAATGATATCCGAAATTTCGAGCTTGTTGATCTTCAGGGTAAGAAAAAAGGAGGTCGTAACCGGATCGAAATGGGTGTTTAACTGGGTGATTTGTGCGTCGTTAGTTTCGACCAACTTGCTAATTTCAGAAAAAGAAAAACTGACCTTATCCATTTGCAGGACGATCAACCCTCCCGGTTCGCCACAACCGATCATGCTGCCGATATGTTTTAGCAAGTCAGTGGCCGCAACAGCACCCAGGTATTCCATCTCCTTGTCGATCACGGGAATCACTGTCAGATTGAATTCATTGACCAAGCGAACCGCCTCCAAAAAATGTGTCCCGGCATGGACGGCAATTTTAGAAAACCCATGTTCGAGCAAAGACAATGGCATGTCGTTGTCCGCCGCATTGAGCAAACAGTCCTCATTTACCAGTCCGACCAATTTACTTTCGGCCACGACGGGTAAGTGCGCAACCCGAAAATCCATCATGAGCTCCTGGGCTCGGGCAACAGAATCATCCAGTTGGAGTGCAGGAATGGTGATAGATATGATATCTCTATTTAACAAGGTCAGGGTTTTAGTTTCTAAGACGGAAACGTTCAGGCTACCGCTGCCGGTTCATTCAACTTTTTCAAAAATTTATGCAGAATGGCGTTGAACTCATCAGGAACCTCCATCATGGGGGCATGACCACATTTGTCAATAAAGTGCAATTCACTGTTGGGAATCAGGCGTTGAAATTCCCGACCCACAAAAGGCGGGGTAATCGAATCGTTGTTGCCCCAAATCAATAACGTAGGTTGTTTGATTTGATTGAGTTCTTCGCCTAAATTATTTCGGATGGCGCTCTTAGCAAGCGAGATGATTTTAAGTGCCTTGAGGCGGTTGTTGACAATTTCGTACACCTCATCAACCAGCTCTTTGCTGGCTACCTGGGGGTCGTAAAACGTAAGTTCCGTCTTCTTGCGGATATAGGCATAGTCCCCCCTTTTTGGGTAGGTGTCTCCCATGCCATTTTCGAACAAGCCAGAACTGCCAGTCAGGGTTATTGATTTAATACGCTCCGGGTGTTTCAATACATGCAAAAGGGCTACGTGGCCACCCAGTGAATTACCCAGCAAATGGAGGTTCTTATAATTGCGATGCTCGATAAATTTGTGGACAAATTTCTCCAATCCGCCGACCGTCGTATGCAATAGGTCCAACTCAAACAGGGGAAGCATCGGCACGATGACCTTGTAATGGCTGCGGAAATACCCGATCAGGCCTTTAAAGTTGCTCAAGGCGCCGAATAGACCATGCAACAGGACCAGGGGTTCGCCTTCCCCCTCCTCAATAAACTTGAACTTTTCTTCCTGTTTAATTTCGTATTGCATTACGTACTAAGATCGGGTATCTAGAATTAATCGCTAAAATAAATGATTTAAGCCAAAAATCGACTCTTCTGAACCAATAACCATTTTTCAACGCAAATTTACGACAACTCGTGCTATCCAAGGCGTGAAATTGGGGGATGCTTGAGGATGGATCTGTAACCGCGTTAAGAATTAATGAAAAAATAAACATCATGGGGGCTCCCCCGAATTCGCGCGAGGATTCGTCTGGCAGTATCTCGAAGCCTTGATCCGCGGCAGGCTTGAACAATACAATCTGTTGGTCCGGTTGATCTGTTTGATTGGCTATGCAAGCAGAGACAAATTGGTCATTTGGCTCCCAGCCCGTTATGGCTTTAAGCAAGGACCACGCATATGCATCCGTCACGCGGGCCTTGGCAATGTGGCTTTCACTGGCTAGCCGAGGCCAGCAAAAAAGTCTTCCAATTGGGTGAACATGTCTTTGAATAGGGGTATTATTCTTCCTAGAGCGTTGATCAGCGTGGGGCCCCAAGGTTCAACAAAACCATAGACCCGGGAAGTAGCGATGGCTTGCGGCGAAAGAATACCCAGCTGCTTGGCATAGAACAACAGAACACTGTAGATAGCCGTATACAGACAGCCATACAAAATTACGGCACCAAGTTTATTGAGCCATTCCATCCATACCATGCTGACGGCCGCTTCCAGCAGGTTAGCTGCCCACCGGACTATCAATACCACGCAGATGAACACGGCGATAAAGGCAATCACCGGTAGCCATTTGGTAGACAGTTGCAAGCTTTGATGCAGATGCCGGGCCACCACGGCCGAGAACTTCATGGCTGCGGCCAATCCAATTACCAGGCCCGCCACAGAAAAGACGGCTACAATTAGTCCCCTCCGCAACCCCTTGGATAGAGCCATCAGCATGAGCACCGAAAAGACAATATCAATCAACATGATGTAGAAGCATAAATGGCCTGTGGGCAAGGGCCGGTTCTTCGCATGCGAATGACCGGCCATGCGTTGGTGATATATTCGATCGAGCGATTACTTGGAAAGCAATTCCTTTACTATCGCGCTGATAGTTTTTCCATCGGCTTGACCGGAAAATTGTTTGGATGCCAGACCCATGACTTTGCCCAAATCAGCCATCGATTGGGCGCCCACCTCTTGGATCAGCCCGGATAATGCCACGCGCAAATCCTCTATGCTCATCTGCTTGGGTAAAAATTTCTCGATAATCTCAATCTCTTCCTGCTCTTTTTGGGCCAGATCCGCACGATGCTGTTGCTGGTAAATGTCCAGGGAATCTTTTCGCTGCTTGATGAGTTTTTGCAACAATTTGATTTCCCCGGGTTCTCCAATTTCACCACCCGCACCATCGGCTGTCTTGGCCAAGATAATGGCCGCCTTGATCGCCCTGAGGCTACGTAGCCCCTTTTCGTCTTTAGCCAGCATGGCTTGCTTGAGATCCGCCATAACTCGTTGTTCCAGGCTCATTGCTGATATTTTACTTGTTTAAATTTTGTTTTCTTTCAGTTGTGCCGCCCGGAATTTACCGTAAAAAACCTTGGCAAACTCTTTCAAATCTTCCGCTAGATCCTGCTGCTGGGTCGCCCTGCCGTAAGATTCGGCCATCGTCATAAGGGTCTGGTAAAAAAAATCAGCCATTTCATCGACCATCATGTCTTTGGTCCATAAATCGATGCGCAAAGCTGTTTTATCCATTCCATCCCAGAACGCCAACATCATGGCCTTGGCCTTCCTGGCCGATTCGGCCGTCGTGTCCGTTGCACTCCAGCTAATTTGTGCAGGCAGCTTATCTGCGTCTAGCAGGACATCAATGGTAATGGAGGACTGTTTCATAAAAAAATTTCAATGGGCGAAGGTACTACGAAACCGTCAGGCCGGAATGCCCAAATTTTCCCTGGTCGGCCCCTTACCCTGACTTCGCAGGATGGCTTGCCACAAAATTGCCGCCGAGCTTTGCCAGCTAAATTGAAGCGCCTGGATTTTTCCTGCATGGATCAAGTTGCTGCGCAAAGCTTCGTCTTTATACAGCAACATCAACTGGCTGGCCAGCTTATCCTGGTCGCCTTCGGGAAACCACAGCACTGACTCGGCGCCCCACACCTCGGAACCCCCTGGTGTGCAGTCAACGACAGGGACCCCGGCTCTAAAAGCATTAAGGACCATCCAGTCATTTGCGCCCAAGCCGATCACGCCATAGGCGGAAGCCAAGACCTTGACTTGGGACTCGGGATCTGGATCCGTAACCAGGTGGACATCCCCACGGTATTTATAGCTCGGGAGCATGTCTACCCAAGGCTTGTGATCGCTGGTATGGGTACCAATTATTACCAGCTGCAGGTTCGATTGCAGCCTTTTTTTGAACGCTGAAAAGCTTTTCAAGAGACCGATAAGTTCATCGGAACGAGTGTTGATGGCCGACAGCAGGAAATATTCTTTTCCCTGGGCGTAGATCCGCTTTGCGATTTCGCGTTCCCCGAAACTGACGGGTGCCAAATGCTCGTCGGGGGCGGGATGGACGATGGTAGTTTTTCCGATTGCCTCCGGGAACTGCGCAAATAGCCTGACTTGTGCAGCACAGGAGCCCGTCACCAGGGCCCCCGCCCCGCGCAGGGTCGCTCGGATTCTAGCCTGGACGAACCTTCGGTATCCAGGGTCTCGGATTTCGGCAAACCGATCCCTTGGATCCGCAATCCATTGGCAAGTTGGAATTTTTAGTCGGGCAGATCCAGCGCTACCGGTTAATAGCAGGGCGTCGACTCCTGATTCCTTTACCCACTGGGGGAGCTGCCAGTCTTGCCAAAGCCCCCTACCCAGCCTTCCGCGCCTGGATTTACGTACCTGGATGCAATGCTGGTGGGTTTCTGGCCATAGTGTGGGGTCTGGCATTCTATCGCAAAACAACCAAAAATCCACTTGAGGATTTTCGCTGATCAGGCTAATGAGGCAATGGGTGATATGAGGGGTTGCCCCCCGGGACAGGCAGTCTCCAAACAAGGCCTTGCAGTCAATGGCAATCCGCATATTGGGGATAATTTTTACTTAGGTAGGGGTGCTTTCTGATGATATATAAAGTATTGATTACATGCAACTTGCAAAAATAAATTTGAACCTTCTGCGTGTGTTTGCGGTTTTTACTAAGGCCGTTTTTCAAGTAGAACTGCGTACACATCCTTGCCTAAGTTAGATAATTTTGTGGGGAGCGAACTTTTCAATCCAGTCACCCAAAATCTGTATCTATGAAACACGTTTACTATGTGGTAATGGTGGTATTTGCTTTCATAGCTGCGGTTATTCCACAGCCCTCTTCCGCACAATGCCTTTGTACGGGTGGTCTACCTGCAACTCCGATCGATCAATCTGTAACGATAGCGCCGACGCTGGCCAGTACATTGACCTTTTCCTTCCAGCAATTCGATCCTTCTGTCGGTACGCTGAGCTGCGTCAGCCTTCAGGACACTATTTCCGGCATTTCGACGACCTATGTGCTCAATAGCGCCGCCTCTAGAATCGGCTATACGTTTCTGCTGACGGCTAACAACGTAATTTCCGGACCTGGCATCAACATCAACCAGCTCTTTACGAAGACCTACGGTCCGGATACCCTGAACGCCGATGGGCAACCAGGAGACACGATCACCTATGGTCCGGACAACATTTTCAATAACGCAACCAGTTCTGCCGGCACAGGGGGAAACCCCGCCTATATTGGACTGGGAACCGTGGACTTTACCTATCAAATCAACGGCGGTCTGATTGCGCTGGATGGAGGACTCAACTATAAGGACAGTATTTCGACCATCATCGGAGGCACCTTGAATCTTACCTATTATTGGTGTCCTTCTGCCCCGTTGGCCACCACGATCTCGAATTTTTCGGCCTTTAAGCAGCAGAACAGCACCGTATTGCTCGAGTGGGTGGCCCGCAATGATCAATACAATGCCAACTACGAAATACAATATAGCCGCGACGCCATCAATTATTCGACGATAGGCAATATAGCTTCGACGCCGTCGACTTCGGTAACGGTGACCGCCTACCAATACCAGTATCCCTTAGCTCCGGCTGACCAGGGATCCCTGTATTTTCGCATTAAGCGTGCGGATGCCAACGGTAACGTAGTCTATTCCATGATTAAGGAAGTGGATCTGCAAACCACCGGTTCGATAGGCATACAGACCTTCCCCAATCCGGTAGTCAGCTCGGTAACCGTGCAGTTTAATGAAAATCAGACTGGTGATTTCTTGTTTCAGCTGGTCAGCCTGACCGGACAAGTCATGCAAGAAAACGAAGTGAACATGTCGGCCACGAATGTGACGAGCCTCAACCTGACGACACATCCGGCCAAGGGCATTTACCTATTACGAGCCCAAGACCTGTCTAAGGGAAAGCAATACATCACTAAAATATTGCTGCAATAACCAAGCCCTGCGGCCCAAACCGAATGTCGAACCAAAACTTACCTGACTCACCCAGCACGGCTCCTTAAACAAAGGCAATCCCTGTGGTGGAAAGCTGAATACGCTTTGCGTATTCAGCTTTTTCATGTACGTTTGTTGAAATACAGTGTCATTATGGAATACAATACTACCAGGAATTACCTGGTTATGCGGGAATATGGACGACACATCCAAAAAATGATTGAGTACCTGCTGACCATCGAGGACAGCGAGGTACGGCAACGAAATTCTCAATCCGTTATCGAATTGATGGGGTTTCTCAATCCGCATTTAAAGAATGTGGAGGATTTCCGACACAAACTCTGGGACCATCTATTTTTGATCTCGGATTTCAAACTCGAGGTAGCTTCTCCCTACCCCATTCCCACGCGCGAAACGCTTAAGGCCAGGCCCAAGCCGCTGAAATATCCTAAACGTTACCCTAAATTTTCCCACCTCGGCAAGAACTTGGAACTGGTAATCAACAAAGCCCTGTCGGAAGAAAACCCGGACAAGCGCAGTGGTTTTGCCAATGCGGTGGCCTATTACATGAAATTGGCTTATAACAACTGGCATAAGGAAACGGTGCACGACGATGCTATTCAAAGCGAGTTAACCAATATTACGGGTGGTCAATTGGAATTCACCAACACGCCTTATGTGAAGAGTTTCCGGGCGAGCGAAAACCGCAGTGATCGGGGAGGTTACGGTGATTACCGCAACAAGCGCAATCCGAAGTTTCAGCCCAGGAATAACAACCGCAATGACCGCGGTCAAGGAGGAGGAAATCCTAAATTCAAGAAGAAGAGGTATTGAGATAATACAGGATTGAAAAGTTTGTGAAGAAGTTGGCCCACCTAGCGGGGCCGACTTTTTATTTTTAGCTTGCCTTGCAGATTTGACGGATATTCGTTCCTAAATCTGTCAACCTTTCACCATGTACTCCTTCGAAGTAACAGGCGGTAAGAAACTTAAGGGCGAAATCATTCCCCAAGGCGCCAAGAATGAAGCCCTGCAAATCATTAGCGCCGTTTTGCTGACGCCGGAAAAAATAACGGTGCGCAATATCCCCGATATTTTGGACGTGAACTTGCTCATTGAATTGCTGGAAGACATGGGGGTGAAGACCATCCGGCCAGACCGACACACCTGCATCTTCCAAGCCGATGACGTCAACATTGATTACCTCCATAGCGAAACGTACAGAAAAAAAAGTGGACGGCTACGCGGAGCCGTAATGGTAGCTGGGCCCATGCTTGCCCGATTCGGCAAGGCATTCATCCCCAAACCAGGTGGTGACAAAATTGGCCGACGCAGGCTCGATACCCATATAGTAGCCTTCGAAAAACTCGGCGCCCAATTCAGTTACGGAACGTCGGACGGCTTTTTCCACCTACACACACCCAAACTGCAGGGGACCTTCCTGCTACTTGACGAGCCTTCCGTAACGGGGACCGCCAACATCATCATGGCGGCCGTCATGTCCCATGGGATTACGACTATCTACAATGCCGCCTGCGAGCCCTATGTGCAACAACTTTGCCATATGCTGGGCAGAATGGGAGCCAAGATCAAAGGCATCGGCAGCAACTTACTGACTATCGAGGGAGTATCTTACCTCGCAGGGACAGAGCACCGTCTGCTGCCCGATATGATCGAGGTTGGATCCTTTATCGCCCTGGCTGCGATGACCCAAAGTGACATCACGATCAAGCAGGTGAGTCTGGAAAACCTGGGGCAAATCCCCAGCAAGTTTAGCCAGCTGGGCATACAGCTCGAATTTTCCGGAGACGATATCCATGTTCCGTCGCAGGAGGTCTACGAAATTCAAACCTTCCTGGATGGTTCGGTGCTCACGATCTCCGATCATCCATGGCCGGGGTTAACACCTGATTTACTCAGCGTCCTGTTGGTGGTAGCCACCCAGGCCCGGGGCAGTGTGCTAATTCACCAAAAAATGTTTGAGAGCCGCTTATTCTTTGTGGACAAACTCATCGATATGGGCGCGCAAATCATCCTCTGTGACCCCCATCGAGCGGCGGTCATCGGATTGGCCAGAGAACAAAAGCTCAAGGGCATCACGATGAGCAGTCCGGATATTCGCGCAGGGGTGGCTTTGCTGATTGCGGCCATGAGTGCGGAGGGTAAAAGCAAGATCCAAAACATCGACCAGATTGACCGGGGTTACCAGTATATTGATGAACGACTCAATAAACTGGGAGCTGACATCCAACGGATTGGTGAAATTTAAGCCGATCCGCAAACCAGGGGGTGTCAGGACTTCGACCATATCGTTCCCAGCGTAATTGTTCAATACAATCATGAATAGCCAGCAGAAAAGTCTTCATAAAATCATCATCATTACGGCGCCTTCCGGGGCAGGCAAAACGTCTATCACCCACTATTTGCTGGACCAGTTTCCACAGCTGGCTTTTTCCATTTCGGCTGCCACGCGCAAGCCCAGAAGCTATGAACAAGATGGAGTGGACTACCATTTCATGACTGTGGAAGCCTTTCAGCAAAAGATACACGACAACGCCTTTGTAGAATGGGAAATGGTGTATGAAGGAAAATATTATGGTACCCTCCACAGTGAATTAGAACGCATATGGAGTCTGCAGCGGGTACCCTTGCTGGATATCGATGTAAAAGGCGCCCTCCATGTACAGGAACAGTACCCTCATACCTTGTCGATTTTTATTGAGCCCCCGAGTCTAGAAGTACTCAAAAACCGGTTACTTACCCGAGGAACGGAGACACCGGACAGCCTGCAGGACAGGCTCAATAAAGCTGCGTATGAATTATCCTTTAAGGAGCATTTCAATGAAGTCCTGGTGAATGCCAATTTGGAAGAGGCTTGCCGGCGTGCCTCAGCTATTATAGCCTCCTTTTTATCCCGCTAATCGCGCGCTGCTGACGGCCGCGCATTCCCTGGTTTTAGGTTTACCCAAGGCCGACATCGACTCCGGGTGCCTGGGCGATTGACCGGCCCTTTTGGACCAGACTGCGGCGAAAAACTGCCTTTGCGAAGCACGGTTATTGGTGTAGTTTTGCGGCTCTTTTCACCCGTCACCGAGACCGGCCTCATAAGCCACTGCATTAACTCTACCTACTATGGTTAAAAAAATTCGTTCTGCTCTGATATCCGTTTTTTATAAAGAAGGCCTGGTACCCATCGTCCAGCTGTTGGATCAGTTGGGGATTACCATCTATTCGACGGGAGGTACCCAGCAATTCATAGAAAAACTCAAAATCCCCTGCATTCCTGTGGAGCGCCTGACAGGCTACCCGTCCATATTGGGCGGACGGGTAAAGACCCTTCATCCCAGCGTATTCGGAGGAATTTTGGGCAGGAGAGATCTGCCTTCCGACCTGGAGGAAATGAAGCAATATCAGATTCCCGAAATTGACCTGGTCATCGTGGACTTATATCCCTTTGAAGAGACTTTGGCAAGTACCAGCGATGAAAAAACCATCATCGAAAAAATTGACATTGGCGGGCCGTCGATGATCCGGGCCGCAGCCAAAAACTTCCGCGACGTCACGGTCATAGCCGCTAAGAGCGATTATACATCGCTGGAGAAGATCCTTTCCGAGCAAACCGGATCCTTGACACTGGAACAACGAAAGCATTTTGCTGCCAAAGCCTTTGAAGTAGTTGCCCACTATGATCTTGCCATCCGAAACTACTTTCATCCCGGCCTGGAATGGAAGGTTCTGAACCAGGGGACACAACACAGCCTGCGGTACGGCGAAAATCCTCATCAGCACGCAAGTTTTTTTGGGGATTTATCGCGGTCTTTCAGGCAACTTCACGGAAAAGAGATTTCCTACAACAACCTGGTCGACATTGACGGGGCCATAAAGCTGATCTGCGAATTTGGTCATCCACCCGAGGGCAGTCGCCCGAAGGAGGCAACTTTTGCCATCATCAAACACACCAACCCTTGTGGAATTGCTACAAGACCAGATGTTTTTGCATCCTGGCATGCTGCCTTGCAGGGGGATCCCGAAAGTGCCTTTGGGGGCGTGCTTGTCTGTAACCAGCAGATCGACAAAACGACTGCTGAAGCGATCAATGAAATATTTTTCGAAGTGCTCATTGCGCCGTCTTATCAGCCTGAAGGCCTAGAGGTGCTTAAGACCAAAAAGAATCGAATCCTGTTGGAGCTTTCCATCAGCCTGTCAGCTGACCAGAACCAATACAAGAGTCTTCTGAACGGCACACTGGTTCAGCAGGTAGATGAAGGCAATTTTTTCAAATGGGAAGAGGTGGGTGGACGAGAAACGACATCGTACGAGCGCCGGGATCTGGTATTTGCCAACCTGGTTTGCAAACACCTCAAATCAAACGCTATTGTCCTGGTCAAGAACAATCAGCTTATCGGCAAGGGATGCGGCCAAACCAGCCGAATCGATTCGCTGCGCCAGGCTATTGCCAAGGCCAAGCAGTTTGGTTTCGAACTGCGGGGCGCTGTGCTGGCTTCGGATGCCTTCTTTCCATTTGACGATTGCGTCCGGATTGCCGATGCCGAAGGAGTGGGAGCGATCATTCAACCGGGAGGATCGATCCGGGATAAGGACTCCATCGAATACTGCAAACAACATAATTTGGCAATGGTGATCACGGGAATGAGGCATTTTTTGCATTAGTCCGCGTTCATAATCTACGGTAAGAGCCTCGGGGCAATGGCATTTAACTAGGACCACCGGATGCGAATTGCGCAAAAAACATATCCCCCCTTCACTCGACCCAGAACGAGCAGGACCAAGGCTTTTGTAGCCTTGCTGTTCATTTCTTTGTCCTGGGGCACGACCTGGGTCGCCTCCCGGCACGCGGTGCGATTGATGCCGGTGTTTCAGTTGGCCGGTATCCGGCAGGTTCTTGCCGGTGTGCTTTTTCTGGTATACTTTCTGGCAAAGAAGAGCAGCTGGCCGGTCGGCCGGGAATGGCTGAGTATCTTGGTATTGAGTTTTCTGAATTTATTTCTGACCAACGGTCTAACCACCTGGGGAGTGAAATTTATACCAGCCGGCCTGGCCGCCATCATCGCAGCCATTTTCCCTCTTTGGCTTGTGTTGCTGGGCCTGCTGCAAAAACCCAGGTCCCCAATCCCCCCTAAGGCCTTGCTTGGATTGCTTCTGGGATTCGGTGGGGTTTGTGTGATTTTCTTTGAGCACCTGGGCGATTTTTTTCATGCCGATTTTAGGTTTGGCATACTTATTTCCCTACTGGCTTCACTGTCTTGGGCCCTGGGTACCCTCTATACCAAGAAACAAGCTACCCAGTTCAACCCCTATTTCAGCATAGGCCTGCAGATGATCATCTCGGGCATTGCCTTTTATGCAATCGCCCTGGCCGGCCACCAAACGCTGCCCTTGATCGAAATTCCTGCGGCCGCCTGGGGAGACCTTCTATATCTTGTCGTGGTTGGTTCGGGATTGTCCTTTCTGGCATTTCTCTATGCCTTGCAACACTTGCCTACGGAGCAGGTATCTATATACGCATACATAAATCCGGTAGTAGCTGTCTTGCTCGGAGCTTGGTTATTCGGGGAAAGACTTACCATGTTTATCGGCCTGGGGGGACTAATCGCCTTATATGGCGTATACCTGGTAAACGATACTTACCAAAGCCGGTCCACCAAACCGATGAGCCGGCCTGGATGATTAGGCGTCCCAATACACCTCTTCCCGAAGGAAAATTTCATACACTTCCTTCCAGCCAGCGAACTGAGGATCATCGCCGAGCAATTGGTTGTGCCAAATGGTAACCATCAGCCCATGCACCTTTTTAATAATTCGATAATAGTACATGAGTTCTTGCAGCGCTTGGGAAGCAGTAGCCTTTTGTTCATAATACGAATTGGCATCCATAAAACAGAACGGAAAAAGCTGCAATTGGGTTTGTTGTTCACGTTCTAAATCGTACCAATAAAAAGAAGCCGCCACGGACGCTCTGAACCCGTTGATGCTGCCGTACCCCATCGAAAAGTCCTTAGTGATACCCGACTGGATCAGTTGGCGGTAGGTGGTGGGAAGGCTAAAGCGGATATAGTGCTGCCGGCTGTATTCGATTTTTTTCTCTATCAAGGTCTCCAGGCACTCGATTTCTTCGCGGAGCAATCGCTGCTCGTCGCCACTTTGCCAGGAAGGATGGATACCCACCGTATAGCCGCTGGCGTGATAGCGGATCAGGTTTTGCATGGCCGTGTTGTAAGGTGAAATGTTTTTGTCGTGTGCATGAGGTGAACGGGCCAATAGAAAGAAATAATAGGCGCGGGTCCGACAATACAAATGCAGGGAATCAAGCCATTCATACGAATCGAAGGGGTCTTTCTTCTGCTTCATCAGGACCTGTATGCGCTGAGTCGCCTCCGACCACTGGCCAAGGGAGACCGACCGGATCAGGCCCGCCGCATTTCGCTTGAATCCTTTGTGCAGATAAGAATACGCGATATCGATATCGTACGTAGGAACGAATTTGAAGTTGCTGCGATGCAATACCAAATCTGGAAACTTATGCAACAGCGCTTTTCGAAAATCCTGCAACCAGATATTGATGAGTGGGCTTTGCAGAAAGCCTTCTCGAAAGGCCAAGGAGGCCGTGTGGGGGTAGCGTCCGAACTGGTCCGGCTGGTGGGGCAGGTATTCTTCGTACCGACTCAGCAAATAAAAACAGGTTGCCAGGATATCAAAGGGAAAATCTCCGCTGGTCTGGAAAAAAGCTTTGGAAAAATTGGCCTCAAAGCAATCAATCTCGATAGGTCGGATGCCGGTCTCGAATAACAGCCCGGTGGCTTTGATAAAAAAATCCTCTCCGGTAAGTTCCTGATCTGAATAATTTAATTTCGGTCCCTGGTAGGCCAGAAACTCGGCTTTGTCCGTCGATGTGACGATAGGTTCATTGAATAGTTCCTTTCCGATAAAACCCACGACATAGGTTAGTCGGTTTGTGCGATATGGACTGTATAGCAGCATGGGCAGGGTTCACCAAAAATAGAAAAGTCGCCATATATACCGACCAGAAAATATACGCATTAAGACCGTATTTTTTACCGGGATTGTTGTTTCCACAATTGATTGAATGTCTGTTCCGCAAAATTCAAGTCGGCTCGGTGCTTTGTCCATCCCTTAAACAAGCGGTTGACCATCCAATTTTTGATTTTTTGGTTTGCGCCGTTCATCAGCATTCGGCTTAAGCTGGCTCGCCTCCATAGCTTCCAGGCTAGCTTCTCCTGCCAACTCGCGTAGTTGAGTTCAACCGCTTCGAATCGATTTTCCAGCAGCAATTCATGCAGATTGATCTTCACGGCACACACCTCCGTGCAGTTTCCACAAAGGGAGGAAGCATAACTGAGGTGTTTCCATTCGCCCATATCCTTGAGGTGGGGGGTAATGACCGATCCGATGGGTCCGCTGTAGGTTGCGCCATAGCTGTGTCCCCCGATATTTTTGTACACGGGACAGGCATTCAGACACGCACCGCATCGGATACAGTACAGACTCTCTCGCGTTTTTGCATTGGCCAGGATATTGGTACGGCCATTATCCAGCAAGATAACATACATGTCATCAGGTCCATCGGGCTCGCCGGGCTGCCGTGGTCCGGTCACAATCGTATTGTAGACGGTCAGTCGCTGACCGGTTCCATAGGTCGCCAGCAGCGGCCAAAATAAGCCCAGGTCACCCATACTCGGAATGACTTTCTCCAGGCCGACGATCACGATATGGGTCTTTGGAAAGGAGCAGCTGAGCCGGCCATTTCCTTCATTTTCGGTGATGGCAATTCCCCCGATATCGGCCACGATGAAATTGGCTCCCGTTATTCCGATTTGCGCCTCCACGTATTTATTCCTTAACTTTTCCCTGGCCACCAGGGTAAGTTGCTCGGGCGAAAGATTGGGTTGGGTATGCAGTTTTTCGTAAAACAGTTTAGCCACGTCTTCTTTGCTTTTGTGCATGGCGGGTGTAACGATATGGTAGGGGGCCTCCCCATCTAGTTGTTGTATGTATTCCCCTAGGTCGGTTTCGACGCTTTCGATGTGCTGCTCTTCCAAATAATCATTGAGCCCGATTTCCTCGGTCACCATGCTCTTGCTCTTCACGATGGAGCGGCATTGTTTTGCGGCACAGATGGCTTGGATTTCCTCCAAGGCTTGTTTGGCATCCTGCGCCCAGATCACTTTGCCTCCCCGCTTTTGAAAATTGGCTTCAAAGTCTTCCAGCTGCTTATCCAAGGTTTCCAGAGCCCGCCATTTGACATTTTTGGCTCGTTGGCGCGCCAGGTCCAGTTGATCAAATTGTTGCTTGCCGGCGACCACAGCCAGGTTGTATTTGCCGATATTGAAGAGGATCTTGCGGCGGTGATCCAGGTCTTCGGATTTGACCGTGCTTTTGGCGGTAAACGTTATTTCATTTTCGGTCATGATCGAAGGTCATGGGCACCACAGGGGGAGGACGCGCTAGCCCATGGGTGCGATGAATAATGAGTTACTTGGTCTGCGATTGCAATTGCTCCCGTAATCCGTCCATGCCAGTGACCCTACACTTAAAGACCAGCAAAACGGTGTAGCGTAATGATTGGTCGGTGCCTTGGTGTCTTTTTGCATAAAATCGACGATACGTGGCTTTGTATTCACCTACGATAATCTCCTTTGACTCGCCCTGGGGATTACGCTGCAGTTTCAGGGACTGGGATTGCGCCTCCACCGTAATGTCGTTGACGTACGTGCTGTCTTCTCGGCTTGCCTTGTAGATAAAAGCATTCTTTGAATTGGCATGCAGGGAACCCTGGAAACGGCCGTTATAGATCTTGATGCCCACGCCAACTCCAGCCTGCTTCCCCAACCCACTGTTAAACATAAGCGTGTCGTTGAATTTCAGACAAAGACAGGCGGCCGGGAAAAAATCCGTCTGGCTCTTACCAGTCGGCTTGACCAGGACTCCGTTTTTATATAAATAGAACTCCGCTAAGTTATATTGAAGCGAACTGGCCTTCTGGCTGTCGTGAAATAATTTCTTAGCATTTAAGTTGGATGTATCAATATACTTGGCAATGCGGTAGGGCTTCCAGGACTCCGCGCTCTGGCTTTTAGTAACTAGCGGTATCACAATGACCAGGGCCCAAATAACAGCTCTAAATGAACAACGCATAGACAGAAGATGGATATATTTATTTGATTTTCTCCAGATGCCTGGCCGTCGCCTCTAGGGTACGGTAATAGGTTTCACCGAATTTCCTGATCAATGCTTCTTTCAAAAAAGCGAAAACTGGGACTTTTAATTTTTTACCAAGTGAGCAGGCAGGATTGCACATCCCTTCCCTGGGCTCATAATTTAGATATTGCAGATCCTCCCTCTTGCTTTTTTTGACTTTTATAGGATACAGGTGGCAAGAGATTGGTTTTTTCCAGCTGATGTGACCATCTCGGTAGGCTTGTTCAATTCCGCACAAAATGACGCCCTGGGCATTACGAAATCCATAGGCGCACATTTTTCCCTCGATCGTCGGTGTGACCCATCCGAATTCTACATCGTACTGGTAGCGCCCCTGGCGTTCGGTTGCACTCACTCCTTCTTTGGTAAGGTATGGTTTTATCCGTTCATAATCGGCATTGATCAGGTCCAATTCTTCCTTTTCCAGGGGAGCACCTGCCTCTCCGTCTTCGCAGCATCCTCCTTTGCATTTATGTAAATCGCAGACGAATTGCTCCTCAACGATGGCATCACTTACCAGGGTATTATCGATAGAAATCACGGTGGATAGTTTGAGATGGTTGCAAATTTAACAGAAATGGCGTGGAATTTCCAGCGTTTAGCTCAATTCTTCCACCGCAGGGTATTTATGAGGTGTCGCATGTCCTGCTGCAAGAATTGGTTGACCACGCCCAGCGAATCTTCGTTGGGTGTGGAGTCAAAATACAAGGCACCCCGCAAAAAATGCTTCACCGAATCGCTCACAAAAAATTGACTGGCCGTCGCAGCATTGCCTCCCACCTTGAAAAAATCGCCCGATACCCCGAGGGGAGTCTGGAAAACGGAATCGTCGATGGAGGTCGCTTTGTAGCTGTGTTCATAGGTCATTTTAAAAGCGTCATCGCGCAATTTATCAAAGTTATGGGCAGTGACTTGTTTATAGCTGACGTACATGCGGGCGCGAAACTCGGGAAAATCAATATTAATCCAATAGGGGTTTTCCGGTTTGTCCCCAAAAAACGCGGTATCCCGGGAAATTTCCGCATACGTCGGATATTCAAAGGAATAGGGGAAATCAGGCCTGTCAAAGCTTCGGTATTGGTGCGCGGGAAAATCGATCCGAAAGTACCCCTTGGGTTTGGGCGTATAGGTGCTATTGCAAGAGGTGCAAAGCAAAACCCAGAGGCAAAGGGACCAAATCGCCAGAGAATTCGGGCCACCTGACCCAGACCGGCAATCCCGTGGTTCGCCCTTGGACTGGAAATAAGAATACTTGAAGTTATCGATTGGCATGTTTGCTGGTTAGAGGATTGGCTGCTCCTTTTTAATAGCCACTTGTACTTTTTTTACTCGGCTGCTGTCGGCATCAATTACGTGAAACTCAAAATCTCCACAGCGAATTACGTCATTAATCTTCGGAATTTCCCCAGCCAGTTCAAGAATCAACCCCGCCAGCGAATCGCTTTCTCCCTTGACCTGATCAAATGTATTGAGCGGTAAGTTCATGGCCTTACACACATCATTGATCATCGTTCGGCCTTCGAATAGATAGGTCCCATCGGCCTGCTGATTACCGGAGGATTCATCCTCATCGAATTCATCTTTGATGTCCCCAATGACTTCTTCCAGGATATCTTCCAAGGTGACAATGCCGCTAGTCCCCCCAAACTCGTCGACCACGATGGCAAAATGAATGCGATTGGTCTGAAAATCAAAGAGCAGATCCTTAATCATTTTATGCTCATGCACAAAATACGGAGGCCTAAGTAATGCATGCCAGTCAAATTGATCAGGTTCATGCAAAAACGTGATAAGATCCTTGGTATGGATCATCCCAACAATTTCATCCAGGCTCTTTTTGTACACGGGAAGTCGAGAGTAATGAAGCTCTTCTACTTTGCGCTTGAGCTCCCTAAAGTTTAAAGCATCCTCTACTCCACTGACGTCCAGCCTGGTTTTCATGATCTGCTTAACGGTAATGTTTCCAAATTTGATAATCCCTTTCAGGATGTTTTTCTCCTCCACCGTAGCATCTCCACTGGTCGTCAGGTCGATGGCATGGTCTAATTCTTCCAGGCTGTGGGCGGCCGATTTCTTGGTGCCGAACGTTTGCTCCAGTTTGTTAGACTGTTTCACCAACCAGTTGCCCACCCTCCAAAACAGCAGATGGATAATCTCGATTACTCCGGCAGTATAGTAGGCAAACTGGAGGTTGTTCTGTGAAGCCCAGACTTTGGGCATGACCTCACCGAATAAAATAAGTACGAAGCTGACCATCACTACTTTGATCAGAAATTCAAAAAACCAGAAATCCTGTTTAAACGGAACCATCTGGTCAATCAGAAAATTAGACAAAATGATGATGCCAATGTTCACCAGGCAATTGGCGACCATCAAGGTGGCCAACAGGATCTTGGGTTCTTCCAGCAGGTTTACAATCTTCTTCCACGAGCTATCCTGCTTGGTTTTCAGGATATTGATGTCTTTATCGGTCAAGGAGAAAAAGGCGATCTTGGAGCCTGAGATGATAAAGGACACCACTAGCATAAACAGAATCAGAATTACCAAAATAGTCTTTGCCTGTGCGTTGATGATCAAAAGGAAAAGCGATAGATGTTCTACAGGCCACATATTGACTGCGAGGTGATCCAAAATAAACGGGTTTCGTTAATAATATCGCCGTAATCAGACAGGCAGGTCCCACTAGGCCTGCCTGTTAAGTAAGCTTGCAAATTTACTACATTGTTTGTCTCAAAAAGGTAAATCTTCCGAAGGCTCTCCTATGGGAGGGACGTCCGGATTGCCGATGCCTTCCACTCCTTCATGAGGCAGTGCGCTGTGGCTGGTGCCATCCGACCGTTTATCCAGCATGATGAGGTTATCGCCCACTACTTCGGTCGCAAATTTCTTGTTCCCGTCTTTGTCTTCCCAGCTTCTGGTCCGCAGCCGACCTTCAATATATACTAGACTCCCCTTGTGCAAATACTTTTGTGCGAGCTCGGCCAGTCCGCGCCACAGGACCACCGTGTGCCATTCCGTTTGAGAAATTAATTTCCCCGCTCTGTCCTTAAAGGTTTCGGTGGTCGCCAAGGAGAACTTGGCCACGGCAATATTCCCATCGAGATGCTGCACATCAGGATCCTTTCCCAAATTTCCGATAAGCATCACCCTGTTTACGCCTCGCATAAAATGAAGTTTGATGTTTGCAATATGCTGCCGAAAAAATCCTTTTAAAGTTAAATTTTTTCAACCAAACCAGATAATTTTTTCCTACTCGCCTACCTGAGCCAACCAAATGAATGCTATTGATTTACCTAAGCTGAGCACCTGCAGCAGTGGCACTTTGGTGAAGGCCGAGTCCTGAGGGCTCCTCGATGTGTGTATCCTGCAAATAGGTCGAAATGAACCGGGGAAACGGATACTGGACCAGATGCTGCTTTTTTATCCGATCATAGGAAGAAATTGCAGCCAGTGGTTGGTCCACCATTAGACGGATAAAACGACCTGCAATAACTTGATGGGAGAGTTGTTGTGTATATTTTTTAGACACGCTGGTTACACGAAAGGATTGACCTGCAAGAAGCTCGATTAGGTTTGTAGTGTTGGCCAGTGCGCGTTTGCTGATTTCTTTGCCAGGCTCCCACAAGACAAATTCATAGAGATTGCGCCAAATATCGTCCTGGTCACGCCGGCGCAAATAGCAGGTTCCAGACTTGGATTGGATGATGAAGTAATAGAGCCACCGAGATTTCTTTGGCGACTTTTTCGTCTTGATGGGCAATTGCTCCACCTGGCCATACTGGTAGGCCTTACAGCCAGCCTGCTGGATGCATGCTGCGCAAAGGGGCTGCCGTGGCTTGCAAACGACAGCTCCGAAGTCCATGATCGCCTGGTTGAAGATTGCAGCATCGTTTTTTTTCAGCAAAGAAACGGCCAGTCGGTCGAACATCTTTTTCCCCGCTGCGCTGTCGGGCGGTACGTCGATTCCAAAATACCTGGATATCACGCGTTTTACATTGGCGTCGACGACCGGGCATGGCAGGTTAAATGCGAAGGAACCGATGGCAGCAGCCGTGTACGGTCCGATACCTGGAAGTCGCTGCAGCTGCTCCACGGTCGTGGGGAAGACTCCGTTGTATTGTTGCACGATTTGGCAGGCTGCAGCCTGCAGGTTACGACATCGGTTATAATAGCCTAGTCCTTCCCATAATTTGTAGACTAGTTTTTGCGGCGCTTTAGCCAGTAAAAAAATATTGGGAAAGTGATCCAGGAATTTTTCATAGTATTTCCAACCCTGTTCCACCCGGGTTTGCTGCAGAATGATTTCACTCAACCAGATTTTATAGGGATCTTTTTCTCCTTTCCACGGCATGGACCTCGTGTTGGAGAGAGTATTCCATTTTAACAAATTTTTAGAAAAGTCGCTGGTCATGCTGATTTTGGGTTTTTTTGATCCGCCGCTCAAGGCTTCGGTGGCGTCCCGGGCACTCTTTGTTAAATACTCATAATCAATCATTTAGAATAACTCCACTGGGTCCTGGCAAAAACTTTTGTTTTTCTCGGCCACTGTTTTTTTGAAAGAAATTGTTGTTTAATTATTTTGTTATATATTTAAAATCAGAAACTTATAAAATTAACGCCAATGAGAAAGGCAGACCTTGTTAATCAAATATCGGATAAAACGGGCATTCCCAAGGTAGACGTGCTGGTCACCTTGGAAACCATGTTCAAGGAAGTAAAAGATACTCTTTCCAGGGGGGAGAATATTTATATCCGAGGATTTGGCAGTTTTATCACCAAGAAGCGCGCCGCCAAGATCGGCCGTAACATCAAAAAGAATATCGCGGTACATATTCCAGAACATTATATACCTTCTTTCAAGCCCGCCAAAGAATTTGTGGCGGAGGTGAAGAAATTGCAATCGGTGAAAGAAGACCAACCTGACCCGGATAAAGAAGTGTAATTTTGCTGTTCTAATTTATTTCCAGCGTGCATAAACAGCAGATTATTCTGGTCGCGGCAGGCGCATCCTTGCTCATTGTCCTGTATTTTTTTGGCAATACGGCACCATCTCCCAAAAAGCCAGCCCTGGTCAAAGACCAAGGCGCATCGGTTGGCAAGACCATCGACTTTCAGCAAATCCTTCAAGCTTCCAAATCCAGATTAAGTCCTCAGCAACAAGCCTATGTGAACCAGTTGGAGAATAGTGTGGTTAGAGGGGACGTGAAGAATCAGCAAATGCATGTCGACCAACAATTGGCCAGCTTTTGGAAAGATTCCGCACAACAGGCTTTCCTTCCCTACGCGTATTATACGGCGCAGGCAGCTAAATTGGAAAGTTCTGAAAAAAGTCTCACCTTTGCAGCCCAATTATTCTTCTATAACCTGCGTTTTCAAGAAGATCCGGCCTTAAAGACCTGGATGGCAAACCAGGCTAAAGAGTTGTTTGAACGCGTGTTGCAAATGAATCCCGCCAATGATTCAGCAAAGATTGGACTTGGTGGATCCTATATATTCGGAGGTACGGCTGGTAATCCTCAAGAGGTTATGCAGGGTATCCAGCAAATTTTGGAGGTGGTGCGCAAAGATTCCTCAAACATGTATGCCCAATTCATTTTGGGCCTTGGAGGCATCGAGTCGGGGCAGTTTGACAAGGCCATCGACCGCTTGACCAAGGTAGTTCGGCACGAGCCCGATAACCTGGATGCGGTCTTAACCCTGGCCGACGCCTGTGAACGCAAGGGAGACAAACCAGCGGCCATTGGTTGGTACCAGCAAGCTCGAAAACTGATTGTTGATAAGCAAATGGTCCAAGAGATTGATCAGCGAATCAAATCATTACAATAGACTCTTTATCCGAAGAAGCTAGAGTGGGAACAAATTAAAAATTATTAGTTAACAAAAAAACGAATTTTAAATGCCTTGTGGTAAGAAACGTAAGCGTCACAAAATTGCAACGCACAAGCGAAAGAAGAGATTGCGCAAAAACCGTCATAAGAAGAAGAACAAATAAACGCACTTCAAAGCCGATCCCCGAGTGATCCGGCTTTCTTTCTAAAGCTGAACCTTTTATTTGCTGCCACCCACGCAAGAGCCTGCTTCTGACGCAGCACTTAAATAAAGCCACTTTAGCCTGTTGTTTCCCTTTTGGTGATGAATTGATGGAGAAGGTAAATTGTATTTACACTTGAACAAGGAACTAATCATAAATGCAGCCCCACAGGGTGTGGAAATTGCCCTTTTGGAGGATAAGAAGCTGGTCGAGCTACACCATGAAAAAGCCGATGCCAGCTTTGCCGTAGGTGATTTATACCTTGGAAAAGTCAAGAAACTCATACCCGGCCTCAATGCTGCCTTTGTCGACGTAGGATTTGAAAAGGACGCATTTCTCCACTATACCGATCTGAGCCCCTATGCCAGGTCCCTGTTGAAATTCACACATCAGGCCATCAACGATACTGGCACCAGCGGTTTTGAATTCGGAACCTTCCAAGTCGAACCCGAAATAGTTAAGACGGGCAAGATCAACGAAGTGCTCAATGGAAAACCCAGCGTTCTGGTGCAAATTCTCAAGGAGCCCATTGCCGCCAAAGGACCCCGACTGAGCTGTGAAATTTCGCTGCCCGGACGGTTCGTGGTAATCACCCCCTTTAACGATATTGTTGCCGTTTCCCGCAAGATTCACTCCTCCGATGAAAGGAAGCGTCTGCAAAAAATCGTGGAGGCTATCAAACCGAAAAATTTTGGGGTCATTGTGCGCACCGCGGCTGAGGGCAAAAACACAGCCGAACTCCATGAAGACTTGACGGAGTTGGTAGCCACCTGGAAATTGATCCAACATAATCTCAAAGGTGCCACCGCCCCGGCCAAGATACTGAGCGAACAGACAAAGACCACCAGCATGTTGCGCGACTTGCTCAACGAAGATTTTAATAAGATCGTAGTCAACGACCGCAACATCTATAATGACACCAAGAATTACATCCAACGCATTGCCTCAGAAAAAATCGATATTGTATCCTATTACAACAACGGGTCACCCATTTTTGACCAGTTTGGCGTAACCAAGCAAGTCAAAGCGGCTTTTGGAAAGACGGTGAATTTACCTAGCGGGGCCTACCTCATTGTGGAGCATACCGAAGCCCTGCACGTTATTGATGTCAACAGCGGGTACAAGAGTGTGAGCAATAACCAAGAGCAGAACGCCTTAGAAACCAACCTGGAGGCCGCCGAAGAAATTGCCCGGCAATTACGCCTGCGTGATTTGGGAGGCATCATTGTGGTGGACTTTATTGACATGAAGTTTCCCGACAACAAGCGCAAGTTGATGGATGCCATGGAATCCTTTATGCGAACCGATCGGGCCAAGCATGCTGTGCTGCCCATCTCAAAATTCGGGCTGATGCAGATCACTCGTCAGCGCATGAAGCCCGAGATTACCATCAATACGCAGGAAGTCTGCCCGACCTGCAACGGTACGGGAAAGATCTCCTCGGCCTTGATCTTGGAAGACGAGATCGAAAAGAATTTGAGTTACCTGATCAATCACCAACATAAGGAACTTACCCTGGTGGTCCACCCGATCATGCATGCCTACCTAACGAAGGGCTTTTGGTTTGGATCCAAACAATGGCGCTGGCGCTGGAAATATAAGCAACCCGTCCGCATTAAATCCAACACCAACTACCACCTCACGGAATTTCATTTTTACGATAAACACGAAGAGGAAATAAAACTCTGATCTCCCCCGCTCCCACAAGCTGGATGATTGGCCCTCCGTTGACCCTAGCGCGGAGCCATAGGGGCACCTGATGTGCTAATCCCTTGGCCGGCCAACTTGCCTTAGACCGCCCATTTGATCCGGGGCCGAGTCGTCAGACAGCATTTCCGACGTTTGCAATGGTAAAATAACGTTATATGAAAGGACTCTGCTAAGGGTCCGAAATCGCTTGGGCCAGTGCCATCTAATTGGAATGGCCGAAACTCAAGATGGACGCAAGCTTGTTTAAAAAAGACTCTTCAAAACATTTCGCATAATGAAATTTGATAATATAAATGACCTATCCTGTTTTGGAAATTATTGTCAAATAATTTAATGACAAATATATATATGACTTTTCATTATGCGTCATAACCCAACCCCTGCGACCGGAAAAAAACCGGGAAATTCCGAATTTTCGAACCCTGCCCAAACCGCTGTCAGGATTAATTAATTGCTTCTTCATTTTCAATCCCTTAAATACTCTTCACTTTCGGTGAAGCTCATAACTATATAACTATCAAATATTTACACCAATATAAAGGCGACCCGGAAAGCACCCGGACCGGCCTAAAGTTATGCACAGGATCAAAAATTTATTTTGTTATGTGGCGCTTATTTGTAATTTAGTGCAAGAATTTAATGGGTTAGTAAGTAAGAGGTCGGCTTCATTGCCGGCCTTTTTACTTTTTAGTCTACCTGCGCAATTTTAGCCCTGCATCCTCCAATAATTCTGCTGTCACACCCCACCGCTCCAGCTTGGATTGCATCTCATACTTGTCCTGTGCTTGCATTGGACTCACCACATGAAGCGCGAAAGGATGCAACGCAACACACGTAGACTGCATGTAGCGTTTGTGGATGGCTAGGTGCACTAAAGATTGGCGCTTTCGCAAAACTACGCAGCCCCTGCTAAAACCATTCGGTCGCTCATCTGATTGAACCCGCTTTGGTTATTGCCAATACCTTCTACCTTTACTTCATGAGCAAAATTAAGACGGCCTTTTTTTGTAGCAATTGCGGATACGAAAGCGCCAAATGGGCGGGCAAGTGCCCGAGCTGTGACCAGTGGAATACCTTCGTCGAAGAAGTCATTACCAAAGACAGCAAGCAGGATAGCCACGATTGGAAAAAATATTCTTTGGTCAGCAAAGATACCAAACCCGTTTCCTTGAATGAAGTGATCAGCGGGGAAGAGAAAAGGATAATCACGACGGACCCGGAACTAAATCGTGTGCTGGGCGGTGGCCTGGTTGCAGGAAGCATCGTACTTATCGCCGGCGAACCAGGAATTGGCAAAAGCACCTTGGTGTTGCAAAATGCCCTGCTGCTGCGCGAAGTCACAACCTTATATATCAGCGGAGAGGAGAGTGAACAGCAGATCAAGATGCGGGCCGATCGGCTCAACCTGATCCCTAGCGGTCCAGGCCAGGGGAAGGAAAATTTCTTTCTGCTTACGGAGACCTCGACACAGATCATCTTCCAAGAGATCAAAAAACTCAAACCACAGCTGGTCATAGTTGACTCGATTCAAACGCTTCAATCCAGTTATATCGAGTCGTCGGCAGGGAGTGTATCGCAAATACGCGAATGCGCCGCAGAATTCCAGCGCTTTGCCAAGCAAACCAACACACCCGTTTTGCTAATTGGTCATATCACCAAGGAAGGAAGCATCGCCGGACCCAAAATTCTGGAGCATATGGTCGATACCGTATTGCAATTTGAAGGCGACCAACACTATGCATACCGGATTTTGCGCACGTTGAAAAATCGTTTCGGCAGTACGGCCGAACTTGGCATTTACGAAATGACTGACCAAGGCATGCGAGGTGTGAGCAACCCGAGTCAAATTCTCATTTCTCAAAAGGAGGAACACCTCAGTGGAATTGCCATAGCAGCCAGCATTGAGGGCTTACGGCCCCTGCTGATCGAAGTCCAGGCACTGGCGACCCAGTCGGTATACGGTACGCCGCAAAGAACGGTTAGCGGTTTCGAACTGCGCCGTCTACAACTTTTACTGGCGGTATTGGAAAAACGCGGAGGTTTTCATTTTGGCATGAAAGACGTGTTCTTAAATATTGCAGGCGGATTACAAGTGGAGGATCCTTCCATTGATCTGGCCGTGCTTTGCGCCTTGCTAAGCACCTATGAGGATACGGCCATTCCCCAGCATGTCTGCTTTGCGGGGGAAATAGGCCTCAGTGGTGAAATCAGAGCGGTGAACCGGATCGAACAACGTATCGCCGAGGCGGAAAAACTCGGATTCGAAAAGATCATTGTTTCCAAATACAACCAAAAGGGACTGAACACCCAAAAATTTAGCATTGAGATAGTGGGCATGGGCCGGGTAGACGAGTTGTACAAATATTTTTTTTAGGTTCATATCCGATCCCCGACCAATGCAGACTCCAGGTCTCGGCCTTCGGCAGCTGTATCGAGGCTGAACTGCAGTGCGAAACAAAATTACCATTTTGCCGAGCGCCCGGCGGGTCTATCAGCTATTGCGATCAAATAGTGGTTCCAACCGGCACTCGGGTCGGTCCCAACCCGTGGCCCAACTACCCCGAATCCTTGCCTGTTGGTGAAATCCGCTCGACCCACTCATCATATTGTGGATCCGAGCAACTATTTTAGCCCCATATTTGTACTACAATTCAGCGTCGCTCATCTACTCATCCTCAAACATAAATCTATTACCATGTTACGATTAGCCTTTTTATCCATCCTGCTAGCCGGCGCCGTCGGCATTTATGATTTCAAAGTCCCTGCCCTGGATGGCAATACCATCGACTTGTCTCAATACAGGGGCAAGAAACTGCTCATTGTCAATACGGCTTCCAAATGCGGGTTCACCCCCCAGTATGCGGATTTAGAAAAGCTCTATGAAAAGTATAAGGATAAATTGGTGATCGTAGGATTTCCAGCCAATAATTTCGGGCAACAGGAACCTGGCACCAATTCGGAGATTAAAGAATTTTGCACCAAGAACTACGGCGTAACATTCCCCATGGCGGACAAAGTCGACGTCATCGGTGACAATATTCATCCTTTGTTTAAATACTTGACGCAAGAGGCAGAAAAACTCGGCGTAGCCGATCCGGTCATCAAGTGGAATTTCACCAAGTTCTTGCTAGATGAAAATGGGAAATTGATTGCCGTATTTCCAAGCAAAGTCACGCCCATGAGTGACGAACTGACAAAATATCTCAATTAGGCCAACCCCTCCGGTGCATGTCTCCACAAACGGAGGCGGCCTGATCAACCAAGGCCAAAAATAGGGTCCTTCCGATACCCATTTTTGACCTTTGTTTTGCCCGGTCGCGTAAACCTTGGAGAGGCTATCTTTGCGCTGCATGCTGTACAAGGACGTAATTGGCCAACTGGAAGTTAAAAGACACCTGATCGAACTGGTCCAGGCGAACCGACTTAGTCATGCCATGCTGTTTTTGGGACCAGAAGGCAGTGGCGCATTACCCCTTGCCTTGGCATTTGCTCAATACGTCTGCCTCACGCCCAGTTGGGATGATCCTGCCTCCCCCCGTTCGCTACGGGATGCAAAACGCGTAGGACCCTCCTCCGATAGTGTCGATACGTCCATCCAGACCGAG
Source organism: uncultured Chitinophagaceae bacterium (assembly GCA_963742225.1). Lineage (GTDB taxonomy): Bacteria > Bacteroidota > Bacteroidia > Chitinophagales > Chitinophagaceae > Puia. The sequence continues at coordinate 949,770 of CAVULD010000001.1, forward strand.
ACCGACCAGTGGATGGAGCAACAACCCGGTTTTTCGAAGGCCACTCAGTTAGTCCATCCGGATATTCATTTTTCCTATCCGGTTGTCACCAAAAAAGCCGGGGACAAGCCCGTTAGTACGGACTTTATCGTGGAATGGCGGGAATTTGTAAGCCAACAACCCTATGGCAATGTGTATGACTGGCTTCAATTTATAGGAGCGGAAAACAAACAAGGGAATATTAGCGCTTACGAGTGCAACGACATCATTCACAAGCTCAGTTTGAAAAGCTTCGAGAGCCGTTTTAAGATCTTGCTGATGTGGATGCCGGAATACCTGGGCAACGAAGGCAATAAATTACTCAAGCTCATAGAAGAACCCCCGGAGGATACGCTGTTCATATTGGTGGCAGAAAATGAATCCCAAATTCTGGGGACCATTCGCTCCAGAATACAGCTGGTCAAAATTCCCTCCCTCGCGGCCACGGACATCGAAATGGCCCTCATGCAACGGGACCACCTGGCGGCCGACCAGGCAAGGCAATTGGCTTCGATCAGCGAAGGCAATTACCGGGAGGCCCAGCAACTGTTGGATCATGCGGGGGAAAATTGGGAACTTTCTCTGCGTGATTGGTTGAATACCATTTTAAAATCCGGACCAGCCGCCCAGGTGAAATGGGTGGAGGAAATTAGTAAAGCCGGCCGAGAAAATCAAAAGCAGTTCTTGCGCTATTTTAATCACCTGCTACAGCAGGCCATTCGTCTTCGCGTAATGGGACCCGCACACGTGCACGGCGCCGAAAAGGAGAAGGATTTTGCCGAGCGACTAAACAAGATAGCCGACCTGGCCCAGCAAGAGGCGATTGTGGAGGAACTAGACAAGGCGATTTATTACGTGGAGCGTAATGCCAACGCTAAAATGCTGTTTCAGGCATTGACGATCAAAATTTACCACATTATCGCCGATCATCAGATAGCTTCCGTACACTGAAGTCCGGTAGGCCGGGCGATCGATGATGGACCTCATTATAGACCAATCCCAGACTAGCACATGCGATTTCACTGTATTCAGCATGTTGGCTTTGAAACTCCCGGGCACATTCAGTCCTGGATCGAAGATCATGGCTACAGCCTATCCTTTACTCGGCCGTATCTGGGGGATCCTTTTCCCCAGGTTGACCAATTCGATGCTCTAATCCTAATGGGTGGTCCGATGAGTGTACACGACCAGGCTCGATTTGGCTGGCTCAGGGCAGAAAAAGCGTTTATCGCCGGCGCCATTCAGCAGCACAAGAAAATACTTGGCATATGTCTGGGTGCGCAGTTGGTGGCGGAAGCCCTCGGTGCCCGGGTCTATTCTAACCGGTATACTGAAATTGGCTTTTTCCCGGTGGAATTTTTGAGCGCCTCAGCACCTCTGCTGGGCTCCTTGAGTGGGGGTCGCAAAATAGTATTTCACTGGCATGGAGATACCTTTGATTTACCGCCCGGAGCCGTACAACTGGCCCGCTCGGCTGGATGTCAAAATCAGGCGTTTCTGGTTGCGGGCCAAATCCTTGGCCTGCAATTTCACCTGGAAGCAACCAGCACCTTGGTACAGGCCATGGTGGAGCATGGGCGTCAGGAGTTGGTGGAAGGCCGTTGGGTACAAGGAGCCGATCAAATCTTGCAGGGTTTAGCCAATTACCCAGATAATAAGCCGCTTTTAGATCAGGTGCTAAGCGCCTTTCTAATCGACCCAATCCCAGTGCCCTAATGCATGGAAATGGGGTTCGGGGCATTATGCGTGCATATCTGGAAATTCATAGTATATTTGTCCATAGCCCCCTCAAAAGGGCCCCATGGGAGTTTTCGTCCGGGTCAACCCGTGATCAAAACAGAGGAGAGTGAGTGTAGATGCCAAACCGTTAAAAAAGAGTCTTTTTGCACAGACATAGCTTTTATTGTGGCCTTACCTGCTGCCTCCGGCAGCACATGACTGGCCGCCCACATGTGATTCTAGCCACTGAGGCAGAATGAAGTGGCCCTATATATTATGTGCATCCCTGCTTCAAACGCCCCTCGGCACCTGATCAGGATTGTCTTGCCGGTTTTCACATCTTCACTGCAGTTGGAATCATTTATTCATTTTTAATGCTTAAATATGGGATGTACTAGTTGTGCAACGGCAGGCGGTAAGCCATCGGGTTGCAAAAGCAATGGTGGCTGCAGCTCGGGGGGGTGTAACAGGTTAAATGTACACGACTGGTTGGCCAATCTGCCCTTGAGCAGTCCGGAAAGTACCTGCCGGGTCGTGGAGATCAGCTTCAACAATGGCAGCCGGAAGGATTTCTACCGCAATCTGACTACCCATATCTTCGAAAAGGGCGAAATGGTCGCGGTGGAGGGAGTAAGCGGATTTGACGTGGGCATGATATCGCTAACCGGGGAGATGGTCAGGCTCCAGCTAAAGAAAAAAAACCTGGAGGAATCCAATCCCGAGATGAAGAAGCTGTTGCGCCGGGCCAGCGATAAGGAGTTGGAAATGCTCAACCAAAACAAAGGCCGGGAAAAGGAAGCCTTGGTCCGGTCCAGGGCTATCGCACGGCAATTGAGACTCAATATGAAGATGTCGGAGGTCGAGATTCAGGCCGATGGGCGCAAGGGCACTTTTTTTTATATCGCCGACGACCGAGTGGATTTTCGTGAACTGATTAAGATATTTGCCTCCGAATTCAGGCTCAAAGTCGAAATGCGACAGATTGGCGCCAGACAAGAAGCGGGAAAGGTGGGGGGCATTGGAAGCTGTGGCAGGGAATTGTGTTGCAGCACCTGGCTTACCGATTTCAAATCGGTCAACACCACGGCCGCTCGGTATCAAAATCTCTCCATCAATCAAAGCAAGCTAAGCGGTCAATGCGGCCGGCTGAAATGCTGTTTGAACTATGAACTGGACACCTATTTAGATGCCCTGCAAAATTTTCCCGATAATGCGGAAACCCTGCAGGTGGCAAAGGGCACCGCGCTGCTCATCAAAAAGGATATCTTCAAGAACCTGATGTGGTATGTGTTGCCTGACAGCAGCAAACAATTCCCCCTTACTATTGAGCGGGTAAAAAAAATTAAGAAGCTAAATCAAGAAAATATCATTCCAGATGGGCTAGAACCCGCCGACCTGCATACCGGCAAGCCCAAGGAGGAAGAACACGGCTTTGTCGATCTGGTAGGTCAGATCAGTTTGAAAACGCTGGAAAAAGCCGACCGCAAAAAAAGGCACCAGGATAACCGGCCTCCACAAAACAGGCGACGAAACAGACCCAGGTAAGCCCGCTGCTGCGGCAGGCTGGCCAGCAATCCTGTGTGCGGATCAATGCTCACATTACCAAATGCGCCCATTGGGCCACGGCGCGAACTGAAAACGGCTGTGCCGAATTCGCATGAAACGCTTGCTTAAGATCATGGTATGGGTAATTGCCATCACGCTTGTGCTTTGGTTGGTTCTCGCCCAGCTTACGTTGCGCTTTAGAACCCCCGATAGCCAAGCTATTCGGGAATTTGCTGCCGATGGCGTGGTTTTAACTACGTCTACCTTAACGGTGGAAGGCCATCATCTCCATTATGCCTGCACAGGTAGCGACACGCTGCCCACCTTGTTTTTTATCCACGGTACGCCTGGCGCCTGGGACGCTTTTGCCGATTACATGAAGGATAAAGATTTGCTCGCCCATTTTCGGATGGTTTCCATCGACAGACCAGGATTTGGCTATAGTGATTATGGTCACCCCGAACATCTGGATAAACAATCTAGCATCATCAGCCCCCTATTTCACGCATTGGCCAACCACCGGCCCATGTTCATTGCCGGCCATTCCTTGGGAGGGCCGATGGCCGTTAAACTGGTGGCGGATAACCCCGGTGTGTTTTCCGGACTGGTGATCATCTCCGGCTCCATTGACCCAGCACAGGAAGATCCCGAAAAATGGCGGCCCATCCTGTTCAAGACTCCCTTAACCTATTTTGTACCGGGGGCTATGCGGCCTTCCAACCAGGAATTGTGGTATTTAAAAACTGATTTGCAAGACTTAAAAAAAGATTTTGCCCTCGTGACCTGCCCGGTATATTTTATTCACGGTGCCAAAGACACCTGGGTTCCTCCGGCAAATGTCGACTACGGCATGAAAATGCTGAGCCATGCCAGCCGCACCAGTGTCACCATGATTGCTGGTGCCAATCACTTCATTCCCTGGACAAAATTTAACGACATCAAGGCCGTCTTGTTAAGCTTATATTAGGCAGAACCAGCCTTCAATTTTGGGTTTTCTCTTTGCGCCCAAATGGTTAAATTGCATATCCTAAAACTCTATTTATATGGCTATTTTTAAATCCGGCAATCCCGCCCTAAGTGGAAAAACCTTTGAACATACCCTGGTTGCTCCAGGCGCGGAAGTAATGACCGAAAGAGGGACCCTGAATAAATTTTTCTTTTTGGCCCTGATGGTAATGGCCTCTGCGTCCTTCACGTGGAGAGCGTTCAACGATGGCAAGAATGTCATGGGTTGGATGATCGGTGCTGCCATTGGTGGACTAGTGGTGGCTGTGGTGATGGCATTCAAGCGGGAATGGTCGATGTATCTGGCCCCGCTGTATGGCTTGTTAGAAGGGGTATTTGTAGGGGGTATTTCTGCCATCTTCAAAAACGCTTTCGAGAAGCAAGCCCCGGGCATTGTCATGCAGGCGGTGTTACTCACATTTGGAACTGTGATCGCCATGTTTCTGCTCTACCGGTTTCAGATTATCAAAGCCACAGAGCGCTTTAAATCGGTCATTTTTGTGGCTACAGCGGGCATCGCCATCTTTTATGTACTGGCCATGCTGCTTCGCCTGTTCAACATCGATATCGCATTCATACACGAAGGATCGGCCATTGGCATAGGTTTTTCTCTCGTCGTAGTTACTGTGGCGGCCTTGAATCTGATCTTGGATTTCGATTTTATCGAACAGGGTGCAGCGGCTGGGGCCCCCAAATACATGGAATGGTATGGAGCTTTTGCGCTCGTGGTAACTATCGTTTGGCTCTACCTGGAGATTCTGCGTCTGTTGGCCAAGTTATCCAATAGAAACTAAGCAGGGTAGATCAACCCAAAGCAAATCCGCAAAACCTGACCGGTCGAAATGCCCGTCAGGTTTTTTTGTTTCTTAGCCCTTGGGATTGACAGAGTCCACCCCGGACATCCCTGCCTACCGAGTGCTAAAATTGGAAAAGGGACAAACTCCAGGTTTATGCAGTCTGTCCCTTTTCCCGGATGGTAAAAAACAAGGTCATCAAAACCAACTTCCCAACCAGGTCTTGCCTACGGCTTCTCCGAGCTTTCTTTTTCTTCGAGCTACTTCCACAGCGTGGCGAATCATAGTCCAGAAAACCAAGAAAATGAAAATAATGGTCAGGGGTGGGATTGCCATAAAAGATATCCATGTGCCTCCAAAATGGCGCCTCATGGGTCTCTTCAATCGCTCGGCAATAAGGTACATGCTGGGGACCATGAACAAGGTCATGAAGAAGGCAAAGGCCAAACCGAAAATAATGGTCCAAGAAAGAGGCTTCCAGAAAACGGCGCTATCGCCCCCAAAATAAATATGGGGATTCAGATCAGAAAACAGGGTCACGAAATTGATATTAAATCCGATAGCCAGTGGTATCAGGGCCAGGATGGCCGCTAGTGCAGTCAGCAGAACGGGAATAATACGGGTCTTACCGGCCTGAATTACCGCCTCTCTGGTTTTTAGACCCCTGGCTCGTAGTTCATCTGAGAATTCGATGACCAGGATACCATTTTTTACGACAATACCCGCTAAGCCTACAATACCCAATCCGGTCATGACCACGGAGACCTGCATCTTGGTGATGGCGAAGCCCAATAGCACGCCGATCACACTGAACAAAATCTCGTTGAGGATGATCACTGATTTACTTACCGAGTTAAACTGAACCACCAGAATAAAGAGGATGAGCATTAGGGCAATGACCAAGGCCTTTCCCAGGAAAGCTCCGGTCTCGGCCTGCTGCTCCCCTTCGCCCGTTTGGGTGATGGATACATCGTCGGCCTTATTCTTGAAATCCTGGATGTGTCGTGCCAACACTTGATTTACGGCCGTTGGTGTATATCCACTTAGTACATTGGAACGGAGCGTGATTACCCGCTTTTGGTTTTTTCTCTTTACGCTACCCAAGGTGCTAGTATAGTCTACCTTGATCAAGGTACTGATGGGCACATTTTTAATGGCTCCACCGCCGGCGATGTCCCGGTAGGTTATATTCATGTTCATCAGATCCGACAAATTCTTGCGCTGGATCGCCTGATTACGAAGCTGGATTTTATATTCATCCTTCCCCTCCTTGATTTTCGATACTTCTTTACCAAACAGTGCGGTGCGGATTTGCTGGCCAATAGTAGCCGAATTTATCCCTTCTATCATCGCCCGCTGGCGGTCCACGGTAAGGGTAATCTCGGGGTTGGTCAGATCTATATCCATTTTGAGTTCCTCCACCCCGGGCGTTTGAATAGAATCCAGATAGTTCTTGAGCGATACTGCTGTTTTGATCAGGTCGTCAAAATCTTCACTGGCCACCTCGATATTTACAGGCGGATCCGTGGGCGGTCCGTTTTGTTCCTGGTCCACCGATATTTCAGCACCGGGAATTCCTTTCATGACAGACCTGATGGAATCCAAATAGGGCGAGGTACTGATTCCGTTGCGTTTGCCAAATTCCACAAAAGAGACCTGAATCCGGCCCAGTTCGCTTCGCGTGCTGCGGTCCCCGCTGGTCGGGTCGCTGGCACCGATGGCTACGTTACTGATCACACTCTCCACTACCGGATTAGGCTTGCCGTTCTCCATACCCAACACGCGGTAAACCCGGCCCTCGAGCACACGGGTAATCGAATCGGTATAATCCACCGAGGTGCCCACCGGCAATTTCAGATATACGTATACCTGGTTGGGATCCCCTTTGGGGAAAAATACCACCTGCACCTGACGCATGCCAAAGAACAAGAAAGAGAAAATCAGCAACCCAAAAGTGCCCAGCAGGAGCCAAGCGGGCCTCCAGCCTTTGAGGACCCAACGCAACAGCGACTCATAGTGGCCCATCACCCAGGGCAATACTCTTTCCTGAAAGCCCCGAATTAGGCCCTCTAGAATGAATTTATTCAAGATGGCCAGGATCACCAATAGCAGCAGGAGGTTGCCCAGAAAAGTGTAGTGCTTCAGATCCAGAATTATCCCCAGGATCAGCGCGATCCAGAATCCTGGTGTTTTGAAAATCGAAAATTTGGAAGTTTTTCCTGCCTCTTCCGGATGGTTCATGAAATCCACCGCGAATACGGGGTTCATGATAAAGGCAACGATTAGGGATGCCGTCAAGGTAAAGATCAACATGGCCGGCAGATAGATCATAAACTTGCCGATGATTCCGGGCCAGAATAGCAGCGGAAAAAATGGGGCCAATGTGGTGAGTGTACCGGCCAGGACAGGAACAAAGACTTCCCCTGCGGCCATCATGGCGGATTTGTTTGTATCGATCCGACCCTTTCCTTGGGTGAAAATTCGATGCGTGTTTTCAATCACCACAATCGCGTCATCCACAATGATACCCAAGCCAAACAGCAGAGCAAACAGAACGATGAAGTTCAAGGTTACCTGGCTACCGATGATCAAATTCGCTCCGGGCAGGAATACAAAAGCCACAAACATGCTCAGTGGCACGGACAAAGCCACAAAGAATGCATTAACCACTCCCATGAAAAACATCAGGATAATGAGCACCAGGACAAAGCCAATGACGATGGAATTGACAAGATCATTGAAAGAGGTTCTTGTCAAATTGGAAGAATCGCCAGTAATCACAATATTCAGATCCTTGGGAAAGGACCCTTTCATTTGCTGCACAGTTTGCTTTACGCCATCTGATGTCTCAATGAGGTTTTCTCCTGAACGTTTGATGATATTGAGGGTGACGACATTCTTGCCGTCCAACCGGGCATAACTCTCCCTATCGCGGATGGTATCCTTAATGGTGGCAATGTCCTTGAGGTAAACCGAGCCGCCGCCACTGGGGCTTCGCACGATGATTTGGGCGATGTCAGAGGCTGTATGAAACTGCCCTTTCAGCTGCAAGTTGCGCTTCATATTGCCCACATCCAGCAAGCCCCCAGATATATCCAGGTTCTCCGCTTTAACGGCATTTTCAATATCGTCGAAGGTGATATTGGCACTGCGCATCCGGAAATTGTCCACGTTGATTTGGAATTCGCGCTCCGGCGCCCCGACAATATCTACCCGGTTTATCTGGGGTAGTTCTTCCAGCTTGTCCTTCATGTCATCAGCAAATTTCTTCAGCCGTTGCTGGTCGTAGTCGCCACTGATGTTGACATACATGATGGGTTGGTCCGAAAAGCTGACTTCTAAAACGGTCGGCTGCTGGGTCAGGTCGGTGGGCAGATCCTGCTTCGCCTTGTCGACTGCATCCTTGACTTTTTGCAGAGCCACATCGGTCTGTACATCAGTCTCAAATTCCACGATGATGGCTGAATAGTCCTGCTGGGATGTACTGGTAAATTTTTTGATTTTCGCACCCGTGATGCTTTTGATCTGCTTTTCGATCGGGCGCGTAACCAGATTTTCCATGTCCTTTGGCGAATTACCCACATAGGTGGTAGACACGTAAATAGTGGGAATAACGATATCCGGAAATTGTTCCTTGGGCAAGGTCACAAACTGGTAAATCCCCCCCATACTGACAAACAGCATGATCAGGTAAATGGCCGTCTTATTCTTTATACTCCAGGTGGTTGGCCTGAATTGTTTGAATTTATCGGAAAAATTTTCTAAAGCGCTCATATTGCGGTTTTGATTTGGATGAACTAAAGGCTCCCTGGCATGCGCAACCTATTGGGTGGTGATCAATTGGTGCTCATACAAACTTTGAAAACCGTCGGTAATCAAGCGATCTCCTGCTGAAAGCCCCGACTTGATTTCGATTTGGTCACCATACAGCAGCCCAATGGTCACCGGCTTTTTGTGCGCGACCAATTTGCCGTCTTCCAAAATGCCCACCATAACAAACTTTCCTTTTTCATCGTTTTGCAGCGTGTTGACCGGAATGACGATCGCTCCGGTGGTGGCATAATCCTGCACTTTGACAATAGCTATCTGGTTTGCTCGAATATCTTTATCATTGGGAATTCTCACTTCAATGGGGAATGTCCGGCTTCCCATGTTGATTACTTTTCCGGTAACCCGCACAGTACCTTGAATAATTCGGCTGTTGAGCTCCGGCAACGCAATTTGAACCGGAGTACCCACTCGCACCCGCTCCTGGTATACTTCAGGCACTTGCACGACCACCTTAAGGTTGTCTGTATTGATCAGCCGCAGCTGCTGCATGCCCGTGAACATTTCTCCGGTCTGCACCGTAATGTCGTCCACGGTGCCGTCGATGTCGGCCCGCACGTCTGTAAAATCAAGTTGCTGCTGGGCTACTTTGAGTTGATTTTGCGCCATGTCGACCTGATTTTGGGCGTTTACCAGGTCCACTTCCGTCCCAATGTGTTGATCCCAAAGACTCTTGCGACGCTGATACAGATCCTTGGCATAGTCTACTTGCGTCTGCGCATTGGTAAGCTGTTGCCGCTGCAAGGCATCGTCCAATTTTAGCAACAATTGTCCCTTGGTAACTCGGTCTCCTTTGGATACAAGCCGTTCCCGAACCACGCCGCCCGTTCCATTGCGGGGCGCGATGTAGGAAATATTCACGGCCTCCACGTTCCCTTGTAAATCGATATAATGGGTGAAGGCTGTCGGCACTAGGGTACTCAGCGACACCAGCTTGGCCTTCTCAGCCACCACGCTCGAAGGGTCTTCCTTGGCAAGTTTGGCTTCCAGATCACTTACCTGCTGGTTGAGTTTCACCTGCTGGGCTTTCAAATCGGCGAGCTTTGTCTTATCCGCCTGTAGCGGATCGCTGCTGCTTTCAGAGCCGCTTCCGCAGGAGGACGCCAGCACCAAAGACGTGGCGACCAAAACCAAACTGAGTATCTTATGCATAACGAGGAATTTTATGTTTTTTAATTCTATATGGAAATCTATAAGGCGCCGATGGAATTCTGGTAATCTACCCGCGCTACAATGGCGCTGTATAAGGCATTAAAATAATTAGCCTGGGCCTGCTTTAAGTCAGAAAGAGCCGACGTGATCTCTGTATTCGAGCCCAACCCGCGCTCGTACTTTTTGCGAGTCTGATCTATGACACTTTCGGCCAGATCGAGATTCTTCTTTTGGTAATCCAGCGATGCCAGGGCGGCCCGAAATCGAAGTTGCGACTGCTTGACATCGTTATCGATCCGTATCTTCATGGAGTCCATGCTGTTTTCCACCTGCTGCAATTGGTATTTGGCGCTACGTATGTTGGCGTCTTTATAGAAGCCATCGAAAATGGGAATGGCCACATTTAAACCAACATAAGATGATGCGTACCAACTTCTGAAGATGAAGGGATCCACATGATCGACGTATTGGTTTTGGGCATAATTCGCGCTGAGCGTAACCGATGGCAAATACATTTTCTTGAATCGCGTGACATTGAACTCATTCAGGGTCTTGTCAATTTCCAAGAGTTGAAAATCCCTCCTGTCGCTGTATTTGTAATTGTCATCCAGCACCGCATTGCGTACCATGTCGTAGGTCAGGGTATCGGTCAGATACAACGAGTCCTGTATGGGCATGCCCAGCAATACTTTTAGGCCGAGGTACCCGTTATCGATATTAAATTCTGTCTGTATCTTCTCGGACTCCAGGTTCGAGAGCTGCACATTGGCTTTGTCCACGTCAAGCTTCTCGGCGAACCCGCTTTGGTACATCGCGCTCGAACTACGCAACAGTTCCTTCTGGGAAGCGATGACGGCCTCAATTTGATCCATTTGCGTGCGGCTAACCAGAAGCTGGTAATAAATCTTATAAATGTTGGCGCGCAGCATTTGCTCGGTGATCTCCCGCTTTTTGTTGTAAAAGTCCAGCGATGACTTTCTCGCCTTCAGGCCCACAAAAACCTGGCCGTCAAAAAGGACTTGCTTCAGGGTTACGCCAAAAGTCGAGTTGTACTGGGTCCCGAATTGCAACGGAATGAAGGTTCCATTGGGCTGCCCCACGAACTCTCCCGGGATCAGCGTAGTGGGAATCTGTGTGTTGTCCGTAAACCCGATATTACCGTTTACCTGCGGCAAGGCCTGGGAGGTAGTAGCCCGATTGCTCTGCTCCTGGATCAGATAATCCAGTAGGGCATTTTTCACTAATACACTGTTTTTCGAGCCGTATTCAATGGCTTGCTTTGCCGAGAATTGGTGCACAACTGGCTGTGCCAGGCTGGGGATGGCCATCAACATTAAACTCCAACCAACCAGCCCTCTGCCGGGCTTAAACCTGCTACTCATGAGATAAGTGTTTTATTCGTTCAGCGGAATATTTTTCAATCATTTTCTTGCCTTTGGTTGATGCTGCGCTATGCACAAAAAGAATGGCTAATTCATAGCACACGTCCGACAACTTAAACTTATGTTGTGGGAATACGTCCTGATTAAAGGGGATGAAAACCGATTCAATACGGTATTTGGCGGCAATGTCGATATTCATATCGGGACGATAAAGCTCCTGCTTAATGCCCGATAGCAAGTTGTCCTTGACGGACTGGTACATGAAGTGATGAATGTGGTCGCGGTATTTCTTATGCGCCCGGGGATGATGCTTTTCCAAGTCGTACATGATCAGCGGGTTCATGCTTTGAAGCATTTCTTCCATATAATCCATGGCCATAAAAACTTCATGAATGGCGTTTTCCGCCTCAGTTCTGAAATGAACACTCTTGTCTTCATTACGTTTGATTTCCGCATCGACTACGGCGTCCACCACCGCATCTTTATCGGTAAAAAACTGGTAAATGGTCTTTTTGCTGATGCCTAATTGGGAGGCTATCTCGTCCATGGTAATGGAGCGAATGCCGTAGCGCATAAACAAATCGGTGGCCTTCTCAAGTATTCTTTCTTTCGCTTCCATACGTTGTTGCCAGAGCCCGCAGTTCCTGTCCTGTGGCTCTTAGTTTTTTTTCTCTGCCCGACTGGTCATCCCCAACGGGTAAGTCAGATTTCGGCCACAAAACTAAGGAAACTTTTTTTGTTGCCAAAGTTTCCAACATAATTTAATAATTTCTTCACCTGGACCGACTTCCGCAATCTCCGCTAATACACTAACAATCCATGCGTTATCTACCATGAGATAAGCTGACATTGTTTGACTAATTTTGAAATCTAAACTGCCAAACCATGAAACCGCGTCTGCTGTTGCGCAAAATGTTTAAGTATTTTTTGCAGGGATTGATCATCCTGGCGCCTATTTCCATTACCATTTTTGCGGTTGTTTCGCTATTTAATTGGGTCGATGGCATTCTGCCCAACTTGATGCACGGCCTGTTCCCTAAGCTCCTGGGACTCGACGGCAGCGGTAATCCCAAGACGATTCCCGGCATGGGATTCGTCATCGTCATCTTTCTGGTTTTCCTGGTAGGCTACGTCTCATCTTCTTTCATTGTGAGTCGCTTGGTTGAATTATTTGACAATATCCTGGAGAAGACTCCGGGTATCAAGATCATTTATTCTACCATCAAGGATTTCTTCGAGGCCTTCGCGGGCAATAAACGAAAATTCGACAAGGCCGTGCTGGTCAGCATTGAATCCGTCGACGTGTGGCGTGTGGGCTTCATTACCCAGCAAGACCTCCATGAATTCGGATTGGAAGATTATGTGGCAGTCTACGTACCCCAATCGTATGCTTTTGCGGGCCACCTGTATTTTGTCAAAAAAGAGCGCGTTCGCCAATTAACGGACATCAGTTCCGCGGATGCCATGAAATTCGCCATATCCGGTGGCGTGACGCAGATCGAAGATTGACCATATGTTCCTTTCACTCAGCGGCCACGGGTAGCCGTGCAATACTTGCGAAGTACAGCAAGCAGCAATCCTAACTTTACCGCTACTTTTTGCTAACTTGCAGCTCTTTAAAAATCGACCAAGCCGTGGTACATAATTTTAATGCGGGACCGAGCGTCTTACCCAGAGAAGTATTTGAACAAGCCAGCCAAGCCATTTTGGATTTTAACCAAACCGGCTTATCCATTCTGGAAATAGGGCATCGGACCTCATTATTTCAGGCAGTCCTGGACGAAGCGATCGCTTCGGTCAAGGAACTTATGCAATTGGATAGTGAACACGAAGTATTGTTCCTGCATGGGGGAGCCACCACCCAGTTCTTCCAGATTCCGATGAATCTGTTGAATGAAGACGCGTCAGCTGCGTACCTGGATTGTGGTGTATGGGGTACAAAAGCAATCAAAGAAGCCAGGCTCTATGGGAACATTGAGGTAGTGGCCTCCTCCAAAGACAGGAATTACGCATACATCCCTAAGAACTTTGAGATTCCGCCTGCGTCAACCTATTTCCACTATACGACCAACAATACGATAGAGGGTACGGAAATGTTTTCCATTCCGCAGACTTCCGTTCCTTTGGTCGCTGACATGAGCAGTGATATTCTGAGCCGTGTACTGGATTTCAACCGGTTCGCGCTCATTTATGCCGGTGCACAAAAAAATATTGGTGCGGCGGGAGTCAACATGGTGGTGATTAAGCCTGGCGTGCTGGGGAAAGTGACTCGAAAATTGCCATCCATGATGGATTACCGGCAGCATATCGAAAATGGATCAATGCTTAACACTCCGCCCGTATTTGCCATCTACGTTTGTTTGCTAACCCTTCGGTGGTTGAAGAAACAAGGCGGAGTGGCCGCGATGGAACAAGTCAACAAGCAAAAGGCCGACCTGCTATACCGCGCCCTTGACCGCAGTGGCATATTTCATCCTACGGTAGCCAAGGAAGACCGTTCTAGGATGAACGTGGTGTTCACGACGAGCGATGCGCGCCTGGAACAAGAATTTTTGGCGGCCTGCAAGACACATGGCATGGTCGGCGTCAAGGGCCACCGCAGCGTGGGTGGTTTCCGGGTATCCCTTTACAATGCAGTGGCCTTGGAAAGCGTGCAGGCCTTCACCGATCTGATGGACGATTTTGCAAGCCGAAAAGGCTAAATGTACGGCCGATGCCATCAAGACTAGCTTCGAAAAAAGACCCGAGACCAAAGTCTACCAGTGATCTCTCAGCGGACCTCGCGACGGCCTTCATCCTGTCGATCACGCTGTCAAGGAACTGGTACCAAAATTGTTTTCGCTTTCTAGAGAGTTTACCCAATTGCCTTTGCGGCCCGAGCTGGCGGCCGTTTAGGCTTGGACAATATTAAGTTAATCAATCGCTTATGGCCACTATTAGACCCTTTCGAGCCTTGCGCCCCCGTCCAGATGTAGCTCAGCGAATCGCTTCCCGGCCTTATGATGTGCTCAATACGCAGGAAGCAAGAGTGGAAGCGGCCGACAATCCGTATTCCTTTTTGCATATCACGAAGTCGGAAATTGATCTGCCCGAATTCATCGATAGCCATAGCCAGCGTGTGTACGATAAGGCCAAAGACAATTTGGAGATCTTTCGCCACGAGGGTATCCTCTCCCAGGAGCAGGAACCCTGTTATTACATCTACCAACTCCTCATGGATGGCCGCAGTCAAACCGGACTCGTTTGTGTTAGTTCGATCGATGACTACGAGCAAAACATCATAAAGAAACACGAGCTGACCAGACCTGACAAAGAGTTGGATCGAATAAATCACATCAAAACCACCGGCGCGCAGACAGGCAATGTATTTCTGGCCTACAGAGCCGTCCCCTCCTTGCACCAGCTATTGGAAGACTGGAAGGCCAGCCATGTGCCCCAATACGATTTCTCGGCCGAAGATGGGGTGCGTCATATCCTTTGGGTAATCGACGGACCGGCCGAAATCAACCAAATAACCGAAACCTTTGGTCGGGAGATCGCCCAGACCTATATCGCCGACGGTCACCACCGGGCCGCTTCAGCGGCTAAAGTGCTCTCGATGATGGGACCTAATCCTTCTGCGGAATCCGGATTTTTTCTCACCACGCTGTTTCCCTCCGACCAGTTGCATATTTTAGAATACAACCGGGTAGTCAAAGACCTCAACGGAATGACCGAACAAAGCTTGGTAAAGAGTTTGGAGAGCCAATTTTTGATAGGTCAGGTAGGACAGCCGTTCGCACCGAACCAGTTCCATGAATTTGGGATGTATGTAAATGGCCATTGGTATAGGCTACTGGCTAAAGGAGGAACGTTTGCTTCCGATCCGATTGGGGTGTTGGACGTGAGTATTCTACAGCGCAATGTGCTAGACAAGTTATTTGCCATCAAAGACCCTAGAACAGATGCTCGAATCGATTTTGTGGGAGGGATCCGAGGACTGGGGGAACTTGAGAACCGGGTAAATAGTGGAAGCATGAAAGCAGCCTTCAGCCTGTATCCGGTTAGCATTCAACAACTCTTCGATATTGCAGATTCCAACCAAGTCATGCCCCCAAAGAGCACCTGGTTCGAACCCAAATTGAGAGATGGCTTGCTAACCCACTTGATCCGTTGACTCGGTCCAGAAGATGCCACCAGGTACACCTAAATAAATAAAAGTCGACCTATTCTGTTTTCTCATTCGCGCAATAGATTAATTTTAATATCCATGAAGCCGTTTTGTTGCCTTGTTGTCTTGCTTTTGTTCGGTCATTATTCTACGATTGCCCAATCCAGGGATCTGGATTCCCTGCACCAAACGGCTAAGACGTTCATGAGGCAAGGCGATTATTCCAACGCCATCGTGGTCCTCAACCAGGGCCTTCGAACGGATCCGCAAAACCTTGAGATTTTAAAGGACCTTGCCTTCAGCTATTACCTACAAAAAAATTTCAGCCAGGCCCTGGAAACCGCCAAGCCCCTGATCGACCGCCCCGATGCGGACGTACCGTGCTTTCAAATACTGGGCATGGTATATAATGCCATTGAAGAAAGAAAAGAATGCGAGAAAATGTACAAACAGGGCATCAAACGATTTCCCAAAAGCGGAGTGCTGTATAATGAGTACGGAGAAATGCTGTGGACCAAGCAGGATTATGAAGCCATCAAACTTTGGGAAAAAGGCATTGACGTGGACCCTAACTTCTCATCCAATTATTATAATGCCGCCAAGTTCTATTACTTTACGGTCGACAAGGTTTGGAGCATTATTTATGGCGAAATTTTTGTGAACCTGGAAAGTTACAGCAAGAGAACCTCCGAGATCAAGCAAATTCTGCTGCAGAGTTATAAGAAGCTATTTTCGGACCCTAAGCTATCGAAAAATCAAAATGCAAAAAACGCTTTTGTGGTCGCCTATCTAGCAGTGACCAACGATCAGGCCGCAGCCATCTCCACGGGTATTTCTGCCGAATCGCTCACCGCCCTAAGAAGCCGCTTTATTTTGGAGTGGTTTGAGCACTACGCTCCAAATTTTCCGTTCCGGTTATTTGACTACCATCGACAACTGATGAAGGCCGGACTATTTGACGCGTACAACCAATGGATCTTCGGCGCCGCGCAGAACCTACCTGCTTTCCAGGCGTGGACAGCCTCCCATAGTGACGAATATAGCCGGTTCATCAATTTCCAGCAGGGTCGGGTATTTAAATTGCCCCCTGGCCAATATTATCAGGTTAATGCCGCAAAATAATCCGGGCAACTGCGCATTGCCTGTGGCCGGGTAAGCGGGCTTATAGTTTGGGAAACCTGATTTTTTGCCTAATTTGAATACGTAATTGACTGCCATGAATGAACCTACACGATTGTTTGATTGTATCGACCACCAGCTGGCAAAATTTCCCAAAGAAGACATGTTGGTGGCGAAAGAAAAGGGTGTTTGGCGCACCTACAGCACCCGGGAAGTTCGCCTGAAAGTAGATCAATTGACTGCCGGCTTACGGGCCATCGGGGTTTCGGGAAACGATATGACCACGCTGGGGAGAGATAAAATAGCCATTATTTCCAACAACCGACCCGAATGGCTGATTACGGATATGGCGGTTCAGCAATCGGGGGCCATTCTCGTTCCCATCTACCCCACAACCAATCCGCTCGAAATCGAATTTATTTTTAACGACGCTGCGGTCAAACACGTATTTGTCAGCAGTACCGAACTGTTCAGCAAAATCAAGGACATTCAACCTAAGATACCCAGTTTGCAAAGGATTATCTCCTTCGACGAAGTGGCGGGTGCGGAGCATTGGACATCCATGCTGAATCTGGCCACGGAGTCCCTGCTGGCCGGCGTAGAGGGGATGAAGGCCAGCATCAACGAAGAGGACCTGGCTACTATCATTTATACCTCGGGGACCACGGGGGTGCCCAAAGGGGTGATGCTCTCTCATCGAAACATCGTTAAGGATATCCAGTTTTCTCGGGAAAGCTTTCCCTTCGAAGATGCACCCCAGTTCAAAGCCTTGAGCTTTTTGCCGCTTAACCATATATTTGAAAAGATGGTTAGTTACATCTACCTGTTTAGTGGCATAGGCATTTATTATGCTGAAAGCCTCGATACGATTGGAGCAAACCTGCAGGAAATTCATCCCGATACGTTTACGACTGTGCCTCGCTTGTTGGAAAAAGTCTACGAACGAATCATGGCAAAGGGCGCCGAGCTGAAAGGCATCAAACGCAAGCTTTTTTTCTGGGCTGTCGCCATCGGCCAGAAATACGACAATCTCAACAGCGACGGTTTTATCTACAACTTGAAGTTGTCCCTGGCCAATAAACTCATATTTAATAAATGGAGAGAGGCCTTGGGAGGCAACATCAAACATATTGTGACTGGCGGGGCAGCCTGTCAGGAGCGCCTCATGCGCGTTTTCAATGCTGCACGCATCCCGCTGTATGAAGGCTATGGCCCCACGGAAAACTCACCCGTGATAAGCGTCAACTGCAAAGGGCCAGGCAGATCAAAATACGGAACGGTCGGACCCATAATCAAAGGCATTGACGTCAAGCTGGCCGAAGATGGAGAAATTTGCGTGAAAGGTCCCACGGTCATGGTAGGATATTTCAAGAGACCGGACTTGACCGCCGAGGCTATTGTCGATGGCTGGCTGCATACCGGTGATATCGGCGTATTCGAGCCGGGTGGTTTTCTGCGGATCACGGACCGTAAGAAGGAACTGTTCAAAACAAGCGGGGGAAAATATGTGGCCCCAGCAGCCATCGAAAACAAACTTAAAGAATCCCGGTTTATTGAGTCGCTCATCGTAGTGGGGTCAGAAAGGAAATTCGTGGGCGCCCTGATCGTGCCTAATTTTTCCAACCTAAAAGGCTGGTGCATCCAAAACGGTGTCCCGGCAGGTTCCAACGAAGAAATCGTCCGTCAGCCGAAGGTGCTGGACTTCTACAAGCAAATTGTGGAACAATATAACCAGAACTTCAACCACGTGGAGCAAATAAAGAAATTCGAGCTTCTGACGCAGGAATGGAGCGTTGAAACGGGCGAAATGACGCCAAAGTTGAGCCTGAAAAGAAAAGTGATCACGGAAAAAAACCAGGATGCCATCGATCGAATCTACCGGGAGGACAACCTGTTTGCCGCTAGTCGCTGACGATTCATCCCCCTGGAGCTAAGAAACTGCATGGTCTTGATCAAGGAAACCCACCAAGTTGCCTAGCAAGCGACCTATCGCACCAAACATAAGAAGCCTGGTCCACAGCCCCAGCTCATTGCTAAATCTTCGACAATATTGGTCGGCGGCAATGGCCGGGTAAGAAAAAACGAGTACATTTCCCTGACTCTACACCCGGTTAAATCAAACACTCTCCACCATGTCCACGGATGTAAACCAAAGCACAGAGCCCAATAGCGCGCCCATCCCCCAGCCTGAAAAGGAAAGGCTAGCGCTGGACGCCTGGAAAATGTGGGGACCTTACTTGAGTGACCGTCAGTGGGGCACGGTCCGAGAAGACTATAGCCCGGACGGCCAGGCATGGACCTATACTACTCACGATATGGCGCGCTCCAAAGCCTGGCGATGGGGGGAAGAAGGTATCGGGGGCCTGTGTGATCAAGGTCAGCATCTGTGCTTTGCCGTGAGTTTATGGAACAAAAAGGATCCTTTCTTGAAGGAGCGGTTCTTCGGACTCACCAGCCTGGAGGGTAACCACGGCGAGGACGTTAAAGAACTGTATTATTATCTGGATGCCACGCCCACCCACTCTTACCTGAAAATGCTCTACAAATACCCGCAAGCGGAATTTCCCTATGCGTGGTTGCTGGAAGAAAATCATCAGCGGACAAGGTTGGATCCTGAATTCGAGCTTATGGACACGGGCCTATTTGACCAGGACAAATATTTTGATGTCTTCGTGGAGTATGCCAAGGTGGACACCGAAGACATCCTGATTAGAATAACCGTCCACAACCGTGGGCCAGAGACAGCCTCTCTGAATGTCCTTCCCACTATTTGGTTTCGCAACACCTGGAGCTGGGGTTATTCCGATGTGGAGCCCAAGATGTTTGCCATCAGCAAGGATGTGATAGAAATCCAGCACGCCCTGTTGGGTACCTACCGCTTGTATACAGAAGGCTCCAAAGAGCTGCTGTTTTGCGATAACGAAAGCAATTGTCCGAAGCTCTACAACCACCAGGATGGCAAACGTTTTACCAAGGATGGAATCAACGATTACCTGATTCATCAGTCCCCTTCTGTCAACCCGGACCGGGGGGGCACTAAGGCCTCGGCCAATCTGGACTTCACTATTGGGGCCAACCAATCTGTCGTTGTCCGACTGCGGCTATGCAACCAAAGCTATGAACAGCCCTTTGACCAATATGATGGGATTTTCTTAAAGCGAATCGCAGAAGCGGATGGATTTTACCAGGCCCTGCAGCAAGGGGTTGAGTCAGCGGAGGCAAGAATGGTACAACGCCAAGCTTTTGCCGGCATGATCTGGTGCAAGCAATTTTATTATTATGATGTGGACCAATGGCTCAAAGGCGATCCCGCTCAAATACCCCCACCTGCGCAGCGCTTGAAGGGAAGGAATAGCGATTGGCGACATTTGAATAATGCGGACATCATTTCCATGCCCGACACCTGGGAATACCCTTGGTATGCTGCCTGGGACCTAGCCTTTCATTGCCTTCCTCTTGCCCTACTCGATCCGGCATTCGCCAAACACCAGTTGATCCTGCTCACCCACGAATGGTACATGCACCCTAATGGCCAGCTCCCTGCTTACGAGTGGAGCTTCAGCGACAGCAATCCTCCCGTTCACGCCTGGGCCGCCTGGAGGGTGTATGAACTAGACAAGCAACAAAAGAATAACCAAGGGGACTTGGTCTTTTTGGAAACCATATTTCATAGGCTGCTGATCAATTTTACCTGGTGGGTCAACCGTAAGGACATGGAAGGCAACAACATCTTCGAAGGGGGCTTTCTGGGCATGGATAATATCGGGGTGTTTGACCGCGACAGCATGAAGCTCCCTACTGGAGGATATTTGGAGCAGGCCGATGGTACCAGTTGGATGGCCATGTATGCCCTTAACCTGATGCGTATCGCGCTGGAGCTATCCAAGACCAATCCGGTGTATGAGGACATGGCCACCAAATTTTTTGAACACTTTCTTTACATCGCCGCTGCGTTGAACAACATGGGCCCGGACGGCCAAGGTTTGTGGGACGAAGAAGATGAATTTTTTTATGATGTCATTAGACGTCCCGGTGAACAGGCCATCCGCTTAAAGATCAGGTCCATGGTTGGAATCATCCCGCTTTTTGCCGTGGAGTTGCTAGACGAATCCTTGTTGGAATCCCAGTCTAGGTTTGCTCGAAGACTAAAGTGGTTTCTGGACAATCGCCCAGAGCTCTCTTCTCTGGTATCGCGCTGGCGGGTAAAGGGTTCAGGTGAGATGCACCTGCTTTCCCTGCTGCGAGGCCACCGTATGAAACGCATCTTGTACCGCATGCTGGATGAGACCGAATTTTTGAGTCCTCACGGCATTCGTGCGCTGTCTAAATACCATGAAGCACATCCCTATGAATTCACCATCGACGGCCAAACCTACAGCGTCCCTTATACTCCAGGAGAATCGACCGTGCCTTTGTTTGGCGGGAATTCCAATTGGCGCGGTCCGGTTTGGATGCCGCCCAATTACCTCATTATCGAATCCTTGCAACGATTTCATTATTATTACGGAGACGATTTTGTCGTCGAATACCCCACCCACTCGGGTAATTATCTCACCCTAGAAGCCATTGCCACGGAGCTGTCCAAGCGTCTGCTCAGTCTGTATTTTCTGGATGCAGATGGCAATCGTCCGGCTTTTGGCGCATCGACCAAAATGCAAACCGATCCGCATTTCAAGGATTACCTGCTATTCTTTGAATATTTTCACGGCGACAACGGAAAAGGTCTTGGAGCCTCCCACCAAACGGGCTGGACTGGGCTGTTGGCCAAACTCATTGCCCCAAGATAACTCGGGTACCACCCTGGGCGCCATGGCCATCGGGTCAAAGGAGTGAAAAATTTGAACTGCCCCGGCGCAATACATAAACAAAAAAAGCGTATCTTACTGGTAGTTGGATTTGCAGGTAGAATCTTTACATGCATCAACCTATCCCACCCGACTGATCAAACTCCGTTACCTTAGTTTGTCCCTGGAAAACAGGTCTAAAATCTAAAAAATGGAGGCCACCATGAAATCCCATCAATCCCCCTTTGTCAATAAGCGAAAAAAGACCATCGAGTTCCACATCGCAATCGACGCCGCTACCCATATTTCCCTCGCCGGCACGTTCAATCACTGGGCACACGACGACTTAAAATTGAATGCCAAGGAGCGTGGATTCTGGAAAATCGAGATCCCCATGCTGCCGCATGGGAAGTACCACTACAAATTCTTCATAGACGACAAAATGTGGATGGAGGATATTGAAAACCCCCTTCGCGAACCCGATGGGGTAACGGGATGGAATAGCGTACTCACGGTATAGTATAGATGTGATTACTATGCGAACCCCATCACCAGGCAGGGTCCCCCGCCTGATGGGCTAGGTTAGCCATTTAGTTTCCACTAAGCCACTGCTCCATTTTTTCTGCCACCAATTGATTTCCCCTGGCGCTCAGGTGGACCCGGTCAACTGTAAGAATGCCGGATTCCTTATTGTCGGGGTTATTCTGGATGTCGTAATCCAGGAAAATTCGGCGCAGATCGATTAGACTACAGCCGAAACTCTTGGCCAGGTCACGCACCAGCTGAGCGTATTTATTGAGATCTCCGTCTTGCTGGTTGGTGCAATCGGTTTTCTCTCCAATGACAGCCGGTGTACACAGAGCGACCTGCACACCGGCGGCCTGCAGTTTTTTAATAATGGCCGTGTAGAATTTGACGAACTTATCCGCATCGGTTCCCGTTCCCGTCAGCTGCTTATGCCACACGTCGTTGACGCCAATCCAAATCACCACGGCATTGGGGTGTTTGGCTAGCACGTCATCATCCATACGCAAATACAGGTCATACACTTTGTTGCCCCCAATGCCTGCGCCCACCAGGTCGAACTGCGAGCCCATCCCTTTTTTTTGCAACGCATCGGCGAGTAGCGTGATGAAGCCACCAGGCTTGGCTCCCGCCTCCGTGATGGAGTCTCCAAAAAAAATGATGCGCCTGGGCTGGGGAGCCTGCATAGAGGAAGCGGTAAACAATACCCAGACCATACTAATCCATCGAGCTAGGCTCTTCATAGACAATTAATTTTCGTTGAACAAGTGAAGTACGCTGCCCTGAATATGCCCAGCGCAGGAAGCCTAGGGGGCGGGTTAGTCTTGCAGATTGTACAGACATTCGATGCGACGAAGAATTTCCATACAGGCCCTACCGTTGTGGTAGGGACATTTCCAGAAACCGGCTTTGTCATAGCCTTCCATGAGCGAGTAATCTGGCTCGGTACCCCAATACCATTCCCCATGGGTGTGGTCTTTGATAAATTTATTTACAAATTGCCAGCTTTGGATCGATCGCCGCAAATATTTCTCATCTCCACTGACCTGGTAGGCGTTAAAAAAACCTACCATCGCTTCGGCCTGCGGCCACCAATGTTTTTCCCGCACGGCATGGCCGTCCTGGTATTCGTAATTTAAGCCCCCCGACTCGTCCAATCCCGTGGATGCTGCGTCAGCCATCTGCACCGCCAGGGTCCGCATCGTCACCGTCCAGCCAGGGTGGTGGATGGCTTCGGCCACCTCCTGCAGCAACCAGGCGGCTTCGATATCGTGGCCGTAGGAAATCAGATTGGATTTCAGATTCCAGTCTTCATCGAAGAATAGATTCAGGTGATGGGTTTGGTTATCGATGAAGTGGTGTGCAAACACCTCCAGCAGATTTTCGATTTGTTGCTTCAGATCTTCATCCGGCCACGAGCGGTACAGATTCGCATAGGCTTCCAGGATATGCAAATGCGTATTCATGGTCTTCTTTTCGTTGGCGTCCTTAGCGCTTAATCGTAGATCTGGTAGCAGGACCCAATCCCGGCTGAAGGCTTCGTAATATCCTTTCAGTTTGCGATCAAAGGCGTGCTGCTCGATAAGGCCGTATAAATGAATTGCCTGGTTTAATGCTTCAGGGTCGTTAGAGACCTTATAGTATTCGCTCAACCCGTAAATACAGAAGGCGATTCCGTAGACTTGCTTGCGATCGTTCAGTGGATCTCCGCGGTAGTCCACACTCCAATACGCGCCCCCATAGACGGGGTCCACAAAGTGGTCCACAATATACAGGTAGGCTCGCTTGGCAAGCGAAAGGTAGTCCACCTTGTGGGTCTGGTCAAAAGCCGCCGAAAACGTCCACAGGATTCGACTGTTCAGCACAATCCCTTTGGGCGCTTCGGGATAAACCTGGTTGAGGGCATCGATTTTTCCATAGAACCCACCATATATCTGATCCACGGCATGCTCCATCCAGTAGGCTAAAATGGCCTCCAACTCTTGCTGCAGTTGTTCTTTATATATGTTAAGCTGACTAGTCATATAGGCAACCGCTTGAATTAGTGAACAGCCGGACTCTGCGCTGGCCGGCCCTTTGCGTTAATGGGTTTGGGTAAAGGGCTTATTCTTGTCGATGATCGTATTGAGCATATGGACCGACGCGGCCGACCGGTACCCGTCGGGCGGTGTGTGGACCACGTAATCCAGCAACCGGTCGATGGTCGAGGTAGCCACATGCATCCGCGTATCGGCGGATGCATAATAAATGAAAACCTGTCCGTCGGGTTCGGCGATCCATCCATTGGAGAACACCACATTGGACACATCTCCCACCCGCTCCTCCCCCTGGGGCGCCAAAAAATAGCCCCCGGGCTTATGCGTCACCCGAGTCAGATCCTCCAGGCTGGTCATGAACAAATACAACACATAGCGCAAGCCCGCCGCGGTGTTTCTGACTCCATGGGCCAAATGTAACCAACCCTGGCTGGTTTTGATCGGTCCGGGACCCAGGCCATTCTTAGACTCATAGACCGTGTGATAGCGTTTGGGATCCAATATTGTTTCCTTCTCCACAATCGCCCGGTCAATGCTGGGCGATAAGCCAAAGCCGATACCACCTCCGCTACCCGCCTCAATAAATCGATCCTGCGGACGAGTGTAGAACGCGTATTGGCCTTGCACATATTCTGGATGCAGGACCACATTGCGCTGTTGCGGTGAGCGGGTTTGCAGGTCCGCCAGCCGCTCCCAGGTCTTCAGATCCCGGGTTCTCGCGATACCACAGGCGGCAACGGCCGCCGATTGATCGTAACTCGGCGCGTCGGGATCCTTACGCTCCGTGCAGAACAAGCCATAAATCCAGCCATCCTCGTGCAAAGTGAGGCGGATATCGTAAACATTAGTATCTGGCTCCTCGGTCTCCGGCATGACTACCGGATGGTCCCAAAAAGAAAACTGGTCTACGCCATTGGGGCTCTCGGCAACAGCAAAAAAAGATTTTCGATCACTTCCTTCCACCCGAGCCATCATAAGATACTTATCCTTCCATTTGATCGCTCCTGCGTTGAAAACCCCGTTGATTCCAAATCGCTCTAGCAGCAACGGATTGGTCTGAGGATTCAAATCGTATCGCCAGTACAGCGGGGTATGCTCTGCGGTCAGTACCGGAAATCGAAACCGCTTGTAAATGCCATTGCCGCCTTGGGCAGGTTCGTTAGGCCTTTGCACCAACCGATCCCAGGATCCTTGGAGCTCTCGAAGTCTTTTGTCAAACGTGTCGTTCATAACAAGGAGGCATTTAAATACCAGTTAATACTCCTGCAATCTGTCCCACCAGGTTTTCTTCAAGATAAAGAGGATACCTGCGAGGAGCAGCACGGTTATCAGTAAAGGCAGCTTGAGCCAAAGCACCACATACATAGGCAAAATCGTCAAGCACAGTTGACCCACGATACCGAGCACCACGTTGAAGGCATTGATCCGGAAATTGCGGTTTCCGACGAAATTTTTGTCTTCGGCCAAAATTTGATCGTGTATGGGTTTCCAAAAGCCCCAGGGCCTAACCACCTTATAAAAGGACTTCAGCGTAGCCAAGTCCGTGGGCGGTGCCGCGTAGGTTCCCAGAATCGATCCCGCCAACGACAGCAAAAACAAGAAGGGCCAATAATACAAGTCCAGCTCTTTGAGCACATCAAAATACTTCAGCACGGCCAGCGCGATGGCCGGCACAATGCCCGAGATCATACCCCAGAAAAATCCGCTGGCGTTGAAGCGCCACCAATGCCACTTGAGCATATTGGCCGCAATATATCCTCCATATAACCCCGACACAATCCATTGCAGCACCGTATTGACGTTCTCTACAAATAACCCCAATACTACCCCGGTGGTTACGACAGCCAATCCGGCGAGATAATTCATAGAAATGACCTTGCGGGTCGACGCCTTGGGGTTGACATACTTGAGATAAATATCATTGACCAGGTAGGCCTGAGCCGCATTCAGCGTACCCGAAAAAGTGCCCATGAATGCTCCCAGCAGGCCGGTGAGCACCAAGCCCATCAGCCCGGTGGGTAAAAAGTTGTTGATGGCCGCGGGAAGAATTTTTTCAAAATCCGTCCCGCCTGGCGTTTGTAGATCTCCGTTAATCTGGTTGAAATAGAGCAGGGCCAGAACCGTCAGGCCGATGATCATAGAATAGCGGACCGGTAGCAAGATTATGGAAACAAAGCCGCTCATTTTGCTGGCTTCCTGGGGGGACTTGGTGCTGAGGATTTTTTGCATGTCATAATTGGGCGCGGGGCCCGCCAGACTCGCGAAAATGCCCTTAAAGAGCATCATCATAAAAAACAGGCCAAATAGCGAGAAACCATCTTCGTGTATTTTTTTGTTGGCATCGTGCACCAGGTTCGTCCAGTCAAGGTTCAGCCTCCAGCCAAAAAAAGGATTTGACCAACCGGCTGGCACATGGACGGCATGGCCGTGCAGGCGGATCATCGCGATCACCCCAATGCTAATGCAAGCGACCGACATGATCACGTACTTGATTACGTCTCCCCATACAATACTGCGCATGCCACCCAGGATGGAGTAAAACGTGGCAAACAGCGTGAAGACGATACCGTAAAAATGGGGAACGTATTGGGGAGCAATATGCCAGGGAATATAGGGTTGGACCGTGCTAAAGGGAATGAAGATCTCCATAAATTTCCCCAGGCCTACAAACCCGTAGGCCATGAATCCCAGGCAACTTAGCAGGGCAAAGGCGACCACCACATTGTGGGACTCCTTGACTCCGGGGCCTTGTTTGCCAAAACGACTGGCTAGCCATTCGGCGCCGGTGGTAGCGTTGGAGCGGCGCAGCCACCTGGACAGGTACATCATCAGGAACACTTGGTTAAACACCGGCCAAAGCCAGGGGATCCAGATGCTTTTCATCCCGTATACAAAACACAAACTCACCATCCACATAGTGCCCGATATATCAAACATATCCGATGCGTCGCTAAGCCCCAGCATGTACCATGGCAGGGACTTTCCACCCATCAGGTAACTCAACTCATTTTGCCTTGCCTTCTTACGCAGCACCCAACCGATCACCAGCATCGTGATCAGGTAGGCAACCAGTATGGCAAGATCGATAGGTTTTAACTTCATGTATGGTTGCGACCGGTTATGTTCGTTGCCTTGTCCGATGTGTCCATCCTCCCCACACTTAAATCCCTCATTGATACAGCTTCTCTTTGGCCACCCCGCGCTGGAACAACACGGTTCCGGACTTGTACAGATTTACAAAATCCGGGGCGGATAGCTGTCCCGCGAAAGGCACATAAAATTCACTTTGGCCGCCTGGCTTAAATCCGGCGTTTCGCCAGGCCAGGGCATAGGCGACGTGATGGACGCTTAGCGTTTTTAAGAAGACCTGGGTCCACCACAAGCTATCGGGCAGACCATTGTATCCAAACTCGGTGAGTGCCGGTATTTTGTTTTTTTCCTTGGCAATAGCTTCCAAAAGGGTAAGCGTCCGGTCCAGCTCCTGGGCAAAGTCCGCATTGCTTCGGATGTTGTTTGCTTGGTAGATATCGAAGCCCGTGATGTCTACCCAATCATCCCCGGGATAGCGCTCCAGGTAGGCCTCCGGGCTACTAAAGCGGTCCGTATTGTAGGCATACAGCAGATTGTGCACATTTTTTTTATCCCTTAGGTAGGTCTCGGTGAGTCGGTACAGCTCCTGGGTTTGCTCAGGGCGGCAGTTCTTGCCACCCCACCAAAACCAACTTCCATTGAGTTCATGAAAGGGTCTAAAAATTACCGGAATCAACTCGCCGTGCTGACCTTTCAGACTCCCCATGAAGGCCGCCACTTTGTCCAGCCATTGCAGGTATAAATCATGTTTTTCCCCCCCGGGTAATACCGACTCGACGGTCCCTGCGGCGGGCTGCCAGGCCGTCTTGCCGGTTAGCGGGTTGTTGAGGTGCCAGCTGATGGTAATCACTCCACCCCGCTCATATCCCTGCTGAATGAATTGCCTCATTTTATCAAAAGGCACGCTGTCCAGATTGACGGGCTGATCCAGCTCGATGCGTCCAAGCTCCCATCCATACAGCGCGGGATATTCCCCCGTAACGTCCCGGATATCGCTGCGGCCCGGCACATATTTCCAGCCTACCCCGTAGGCCAGGTCATCCTGGTGGCCAAACAGCAATCCTTCGGCGAGGTTTTTTTTAAGGTGCTGGTAAAGACGGACGGTCTCTGCAGTGGCGTTCTTGTCGACGGGCATATCGGCAGCTTGTCCGGATGCCGCCAGGGCAGCCAGGAATAGTACAATGCAAGAAGGTATTCCCTTTAATGGCAGCATGCTTTGTGTCCTTGCCAAATATAAGTTTAGCTGTCCAATCAGGTATAATACTTTTTTGCCCGTTAATAATTTTAATTTATCTAGGACAGGTTTTTGCAGCTTCATTTTCATGATAATATATTGATTATTAAATTGCTATATAAGGATACTTTTATTATCCTTTTATGGTATTTTTTTATCCTGTTCAGCGCCGTGCAGCAAATCGGTTACCTACAATGTCTATGATTGGTTACCATTATGCACAAGGACATCATGCGGGAAATTACCCCGCTTACACAAAACGACTGCTTCACGATTTTTTCTCGCACCAAGAAGGAATTCTCTTTTCCCTTGCATTATCATGAAGAGTTTGAACTCAATTTTATCCGCAGCGCCAAGGGGGCCAAGCGCATTGTGGGGGATAGCATTGAGGTGGTGGATGACTTGGAAATGGTACTCATTGGCCCCAATCTGTACCATGCCTGGTTCACCCACCATTGCCGATCGGAGGAGATCCAGGAAATAACCATCCAGTGGCATAAGGACCTCTTTGACGACAAGTTGCTGGGTCGCAACCAACTAAATTTTATCCGCTCCATGTTTGAGCGGGCCTCCAAGGGGATTACTTTTTCCCGAGAGACGATTGAATTGCTAGCTCCCAGGCTCCTTTCGCTGGATGAAAAAAGTGGCTTTGATTCGGTGCTGGAACTCATGAGCATTCTGCACGATCTGTCCGTTTCGCGCAATTCTAGGACCCTGAGCAATGCCGTTTTCACCAACGAACAATTCAATTACAACAGCCGGCGCATTGAAAAAGCCTTTCAATACATGAATACCAATTACGACAAGTCCATTTCCCTGAACGAGGTAGCCAAGCTGGTCAGCATGACGGAGGTGTCGTTCAGCCGCTTTATTAAGAAGCGAACCGGCAATACCTTCATCGACAGTTTAAACGAAATCCGGCTGGGACATGCCTCCAAGAAGTTGATCGAAACCACCCATTCCATATCGGAAATATCCTACGACTGCGGCTTTAACAACATTTCCAACTTCAACCGCATCTTCAAGAAGAAAAAAGGCTGCACGCCCAAAGAATTTCGAGAAAGTTTCACCAAGGGTACTAAAGTGTTCATTTAGATCCCCTCGCCTACTGCAGGATAGTTGCGCTGCCCAAGATCGAACCCGGGTTCTGTTGGGGTTTGACGATATTTGCATCTCAATAAAGCCAAGCGTGGAGAAATCAAACTTTGTAGATCAGATCAGGATATTTTGCCGCAGTGGCCACGGGGGAGCCGGGAGTAAACATTTCATGCGCACCAAATACAACGCGCTGGCGGGCCCCGATGGTGGCGACGGAGGTCGTGGTGGTCACATCATCTTACGCGGAAATAAGCATTTGTGGACGCTGCTGCATTTGCGCTATTATAAAAATGTGCTGGCCGAAGACGGGGAAAATGGCAGCGGTAGCAATTGCACCGGCCGGTTTGGAAAGGATATCGTGATTGACGTGCCTCTAGGAACGATTGCCAGGGACGAGCCCTCGGGTACAGTAGATGCGGAAATCCTGGAAGACGGCCAGGAGGTAATCTGGGTCAGGGGCGGACGAGGCGGCCTGGGCAACGCGCAATTTGCCACCCCGACCAATCAAGCCCCCGAGCATGCCCAACCCGGTGAACCGGGTCAAGAGGGTTGGAAAGTGCTCGAACTCAAAGTCCTTGCCGATGTCGGACTGGTGGGTTTTCCCAATGCAGGCAAGTCCACCTTGCTGTCGGTGATCACTGCGGCGACGCCGAAGATTGCCGATTATGCGTTCACCACCCTAGCGCCCCAGTTGGGAATGGTGGAATACCGCGATGGAAGAAGTTTCTGTGTCGCTGATCTGCCGGGGATCATTGAAGGCGCAGCAGAAGGCAAGGGGCTGGGGCACCGGTTTTTGCGTCATATTGAGCGAAACGCCATCCTACTTTTCTTGATTCCGGCAGATAGCCCGGACCATAAAAAAGAATTTGAGGTGCTGTTGCATGAGCTGGAAAAATACAATACTGAACTTTTGCATAAAAAGATGCTCATTGCCATATCCAAAAGCGATATGCTGGACGATGAACTCAAAGAAGCGATAGCCAAAGAATTGCCCGCGCAAATTCCTCATCTGTTTATTTCTTCGCTTACGCATAAAGGTTTGCAACAGCTTAAGGACCTGTTGTGGAAATCCTTGAATGAGACCCGCGAAATATCTGCGTGAGGTAAGTTCCACGCATTGCAGATTTTTGCTATGCAAAATATTTTAACATTTTTTTTTCTTTAACACAATGCGCACGTGCCACTCGGCGTTATGCAGATAGTATGAAAAAAATCAGCCCGGCAATTAACATTTAATTCATATTGCCTGGCAAGAGAGTGGCAAAAAATTTGTACATTTACATCACCAATACGAACGTCAGAAGGAAGCGCATCTAACTCCTTTGGTGCCCAACACCACGACTACCGCTCTCGCTTAAAACAACTCTCCAGTTCCGATTGCCTTTAGCCATCCCGATTGCCTGCTACGCGATTGCCCATCATAATTACTATCGTCACCAAAAACCACTTTATATGAAAATGCGAGTAATCACTGCAATCAGTAAGCTTACCCTGGGTGTTCTTTTCATGTCCGCCGTAGCCGCCGGCAGCGCAATGGCTGCACCGGCCCGTCAAGCGGGAAAAAATGCGGAGGTAAAATACCTTGGCTCGTCCAATGACGCCGTCATCTTTGACGTAACATTTGACAATCCCACCGGAAGCAAATTCATCGTCACTGTGTTGGATGAAGATGGCAACGAAATATTCCGGGCGGGTTATTCGGAAAAGAAGTTTGACAAAAAATTCGAATTACCCAAACCCGATTCAGGCAAGCTGACTTTTGTCATCAACGACTCCAAAGACGTTGACCTGAAACAGAGTTTTGAAATTAATACACATGAAATAGAAAGCGTTGTTGTTACCAAAATCTAACAACAGCTGCGCTCATCATGTGTGCGTTTACTGATTACGCCAGCCTCCGCGCTGGTCAATTAAGGTGACTGTTCCAGCTGCTAGGGTGCTGGAACAGTTTTTTTGTGCCGCCAACCGGCCGGCCTATATTTTCCATTTGCCAACACCTATTCCAGTATAATCCTGTAGGTTTGTGGTTGGATACTCTTCGGTGGAGTGTTCGTCCCATTCAAGTTCACTGGATTTTATGGACACGAAATTATCACAACTCTCAGCCACCTTAATCGGTTCAGAAATTGTCACCCTGGGTGGCATCATTCGCGAAAAGATTCGTCAGGGCGAAAAGATCTACAATTTCACTGTGGGTGATTTTGATCCCAAATTGTTTCCCATTCCTGCAGCCCTTGAAGAAGAGATCGTGCATGCCTATCGACAGCATTTCACCAATTACCCGGCTGCCGAAGGAAACCTGGATCTGCGCCAATCTATCTCGTCCTTTATTCAGGCCAGGCAAGGTCTCGGATACAGTCCCACGGAGATCCTGGTGGCCTCTGGTGGGCGTCCCTTGATTTATGCGCTCTTTCGGGCAATCGCGGACCCGGGAGATCGCATTGTTTATGCCGTTCCTTCCTGGAACAACAACCACTATACCCATTTTGTCGGAGGCCAACACGTCGTAATCGAAACCCAGGTCCAAAATGATTTCATGCCGGATGCCAATGATCTACGACCCCATATCCGGGGAGCCACCATGCTTTGTCTGTGCTCGCCCCAGAATCCCACTGGCACGACTATCCGCAAAAAGGATCTGGAAGCCATCTGTGATATGATCCTGGTGGAAAATGCCAGCCGCGGCGCCGAGGAAAAGAAATTGTATGTGATGTACGATCAAATGTACTGGCACCTGACCTATGGGCAGTATATTCATTACGATCCGGTTTCCCTGCGGCCCGCCATGCGGGACTTCACTATCTACATTGATGCCATCAGTAAAGTATTTGCGGCGACCGGAGTTCGGGTGGGTTGGTCCTTCGGACCCACTGCGGTTATGGATAAAATGAAGGCGCTCCTGACACATGTAGGAGCGTGGAGCCCTATGGCCGAACAGAAAGCCACAGCCAAGTTTTTGCTGCAGACAGAGAAAATCGACCACTACCTACTCGGATTTAAAAAACAAATTGAACTGCGCTTGCAGAGCATTTACGCGGGCTTCACCCAACTGAAACAAGAAGGTTTTGACGTGGATGCCATTGCCCCTCAGGCTGCCATCTATCTCACCATAAAAATCAATTTGGTGGGTCGAAAGACCCCTGCGGGCAAGGTATTGCAAAATCAAGCGGATGTCACGGCCTATGTGCTGGATGAGGCCAGACTGGCGGTAGTACCCTTCACGGCTTTTGGCGCCTCCAAATCGTCCCCCTGGTACCGGCTCAGCGTGGGTACTTGTTCGTTGGAATCCATCCCTGATATGTTTAGTCAGCTCAAAAAAGCGCTGGTGCGTTTATCCTAAGCCTGGGCAAGCCCCTGGTCGATAAGCCTGCGGGACGACTACACCAAAGAGCGCCTTTCTTCAGTTGGCTAATTTTTCAGTAAATTCAGCCATGAATTTTGTCCATCTTCGCTCCTTTGACAACTATGTACAGGCGAATATCCAACTCGGTATGCTCCAGGATAAGGGCATCAATTGTCATTTAAAGGATGAATACACCACGACCATTGACCCGCTATTAAGCAATGCGATCGGGGGCATTAAACTCATGGTGTTCGAATCGCAGGCCGGCCGCGCACTGCAGTTGATTGAAGCTGCCGAGAACACTAGCCAGCAAACCTTAGGTGCTCCAGAGGCTGAACCCGCCGAGCGACCCGCGGATCAGGCGGCCGGCGCCAAGACGCCGAAGATTCTGCAAAAGCTCAGCACCCTACTTGCACGCAGCCTGGGAATGAAGGAACCCGAACTCCGGGACTGATAGGTGCGGCCCTTAGTTTTGGATTCGGTGTCGCACTATTTTTGAACCCGCTAACGCAGCAATTGATTTACTCCCAGGTCATGGAAAACGTAATAGCCTTTTTTCAACACATTGAATCCTGGCAGCGAACGCTGATTTTGGTGGCTGGCATTGCGTTTTTCTGGATGCTGGAAGGCTTCTTTCCCCAGGTTCATTTTACCTATCCCAAGATCCGGCATGCCGGCCTGAATATGTTTTTTACCCTGACCACGATTATCGTCAACCTACTATTCGCCTACGTGATCACCCAAGCTTGTCGCTATGCAACCAGCCGCCAAAGTGGCTTGCTGAACTATGTCCACATACCTCTCTGGTTGTACCTGGTAGTCGGGTTGATGATTCTGGATTTCATTAGCGCTTGGTTCATCCACTGGGTGCTGCATCAAATAAAATGGATGTGGAAGTTTCACCTTATACACCACAGTGACACCTGCGTCGACACCACCACCGCCAACCGGCATCATCCAGGAGAAAGTGTACTCCGGGCCGCATGCACGCTGCTGGCCGTCTGGATTGCTGGGGCGCCCATATGGTTGCTCTATTTGTACCAATCCCTGTCGGTTCTGATGGCCCAGTTCAACCACGCGAACATCCGTTTGCCCGGCTGGCTGGATTGGACGCTCAGGTGGGTATTGGTTACCCCGGGTATGCACCGGGTGCATCACCACGACAGGCAGCCCTTCACCGACCGGAACTATGGCAATATTTTTTCCCTTTGGGATCGGATCTTCGGCACCTATGTAGTCAAGCCCAAACACATGAGCCTTCGATTTGGTATCGATAGCCTCCCCCGTGCCCAAGACAACGACCGGATGGGAAAATTGTTGAAAATACCCTTTGAACCCTACCATCCGGCGGCGGGTGCGAAATTTGACCAACCATCAACCTAAGCCTGAAAAAAGATCCCCATGAGATTACCCTGCTTATTGCTGATCCTGTCCCCCGTCCTGACTCAAGCCCAAAGCTTGCTGCAATCGGCCGATTCCATTCGCCTCACCCGGAGGATCCCCGGCATCGTGTTCGCGGTATTTTCGAGCGACAGCATCCTGGACCAGGGGGCCGTGGGCTACAAAAAATACCGCACCAAGGATCCGCTTCTGCTCACTGACCGCTTCGATATCGGCACCAACACGGCGGCCTTTACAGCCTACATCGCGGCCAAACTCGTGGAGGAAGGTAAAATCACTTGGACCACTAAACTGCTCGATGTGTATCCCGAATTCCGCAAATCCGCCTTCCCCGTATATCAAAATATCACCCTGTCGGATCTGCTTAGCTGCCGCACCCGCATTCCCAGTATGGTGCAGCCGGATCAATGGTCACCGATTCCCGGTTTTGACGGACCGACTATGTCGGCCAGGAGAAAAGCATTCACCTTCTTTATGCTGCAACAAAAACCCGCCCCCTACCAAGCCGATCCCACCAAATATGGGTTCTCGGCAGCCGGTTACGTCATCGCGGCTTCCATGTTGGAAAAAGTCTCCCACAAAAAATGGGAAAACCTGGTAGTGGAATACCTGAGCAAGCCGCTAAAAATCAACATCCGCTATGGGTGGCCCAATTTGGAAGACTCCTTAGCAACGTCGGGCCATTGGTTTCAAGGAAACAGTTTTCATGCCGAAGACCACAACACCTGGGCAAAGCCCAGCGCCATACTTTATCCGGCCCAAGACATCAACATCACGCTCGGCGACTACATCAAGTTCATGCAGGAAAATTTGCGGGGCCTTTTGGGCCAGAAGACACACCTGCGCAAAGTCGATATGGAATATTTACACTACGGGGTCCTGGACTACGCCATGGGGTGGAATAACGGGGTGCTGGAAAACGTATCTTATTCGTTCCACGAGGGACGTTCCCTACTCTTTGATTGTCGTGCGGTGGTGCTTAAAGAAAAAAACCGAGGCATCCTGGTGTTGTGCAACTCCAGCGACAAGGATGCGCGGGGCGGGGTATTGAACTTGACCCGCTTACTAGAGGCCTATGCATTGGAAAGGTAAATCACTGCTGTTGCTGTTGTTGCTGCTGCATCATTTCCATGTAGCGCCGGTAGGAATTCTGTTGCTGCCCGTTCTTGGTGGGTTGTGGTGTGAGGATGGTGCTGGCCTCTTCCACCGTTTTTCCATCTTCATACGAAACGGAAACGCCGACCTCCAGTTTGTGCTCACTCATCCCCTTATAGGTTCCCTTGACCGGAGAACAATCGCTGAAATTACGACCCACAGCAAGTCGCACATGCAGGTCGCCAGCAATACAGTTGTTGGTGGGATCCAGACCCAGCCATCCATAATCCGGAATATAGGCCTCCACCCAGGCATGCGTAGCGCTCTCACCACGCATCCCATTCTTGTTGGGGCAGATGTATCCGCTTACGTACCGGGCCGGAACGCGAATGATGCGCAGCATGACCAGCAGCATATGCGCAAAATCCTGGCAAACCCCCGCCTTCAATGTCCACACTTCGTCGAGTGTCGTTTCCACACTGGTCAGGCCCTTGATGTATTTGAAATTGGTGTACACGTATTGGGTGAAGGTTTTCGCATTTTCCAGTGGTGTGCAGCTGTTGCAGCGCTCACCTCCCGTAACCTGAACCACTTCTCCGATGGCGGCAAAGCGCTCCTGATTTAAGAAGTCAATGTACGGCGCTTGATGCTGAATCAATTCCAGGCAGCGCCATTGCTCTTCTTTGGCCATGGAATCCCGGGGTAGTGGTCTGGGTTTGGTGACAACTTCGACACGCGAATCGATTAGCAGTTCGGCGTGAGGCTCGGCATGCATGAACGATCCGATCTCGTTGCCGTAATAGTCCCGGTACATATCCAGCTCCGGTTCTCCGGTAATAAAGAGCTGCTGCTTGAGTACTTCCTGAAACTCGTCTTTGACTGGAAAAAGCACAATTTGGTTCGCACTGTCCCTCACAGGGGATTCGTAAGTGTACTTGGTGACATGATGAATCTTAAATCGGGGCATCTACTGCGTGTGGTTGTTTTGGTTTAGGGTACGCTGACTGGGCAAAAATACGTCTTTTGTGCCTTACGAGTAGGCAAAGTACTGCTGATTGAGCACCGTAGCCGCCTCATAGAGCTCGTCTTTGATCCCATTGAGGTATATATGAAGGCCTTCGTCCATGATGGATTCCACGGTGGAATACTGCACCTTGCTGCGTATTTTGCCGATCATAAAATCAATCTTGCGGTAGGCTTCCAGGTTCCTTTCGCTTTTCAATCGTTGAAAATGCACATGCAGCTTGTTGATGGAATACACTACCGAACGCGGGAAATTTTCATTCAGCACGATTTGTTCCACGACGTTTTTTGCGTCAAATCCGCTGCGGTAGGTTTTCAAATACAATTCATAGCCGGAAATCGACAAGAGCAAATACTTCCAATAGGTGGTATCGGTCTTGTCAAAATCATAATTTACATCGCTGAACTTGATATCCAGGATATCAGCCGACTGCACGCTGCGTTCAATAAATTTTCCGATGTTCATAAACGAATACCCTTCGCCCCGGGCCATCGTGATGTCGGTGGTACCGTAATACAGCAGGCCCTGTTTGATCAGCACGTCCAGGATAGTGACGGGATCTTCACGGTGCAGTAGTTGGATCAAGTTTTCGTCGCGTACCGTATGGTAAAAATCGTTCAGGCACTGCCACAACTCCTTGGTGATATGATCTTGCACGCTGCGGGCATTTTCGCGCGCGTGGGTAACAATGTTGACGACAGAATTGGGATTTTCCTTGTCGGTTACCATATATTGCAGTACGGCCCTGGAATGGTGGTCGATGGTGCTGGCCTGCTCCTCCTCGATATAGGAAAAAATGCGCAGAACGGGCTTCCACGAGAATTCATGCAAATCGTCTTGGGAAGAGGCGTAGTTGATCTTGAGCATACGCAGAATTCCATCGGTACGTTCGATGTACCGGCTCATCCAGTATAAACTATCGGCAACTCGGCTCAGCATGACTACGTATGGGGTTTATGATGTATGTATGAACTGTTCTAGCTGACTCCATTTCCTAGCCGGACCTTTGGGTCACTTATACCGCCAGGACCCAGGTATCTTTACTGCCTCCCCCTTGCGAGGAATTGACGACCAACGAACCTTCCCGCAAAGCAACCCGCGTCAGTCCGCCGGGCACGATCTGAATGCCATCCGGCCCGCACAACGCGTAGGGTCTGAGGTCCACCCGCCTGGGCTGCAATTTGCCGTTCATGTAACAGGGGGCCGAAGACAGACTGATGATGGGTTGGGCAATATATTGCCGAGGGTCTTTGAGCATCTCGATCTTATAGCGCGCCATTTCCTCCTCGCTGGCGGTATGGCCCATCAACATTCCGTAACCACCACTTTCATTGGTCTTTTTTATAACCATCTGGTCCATTCGGCTAAAAACATATTCTTTTTCTTCGGCGTTGCCCAGCTGGTAGGTCGGCACGTTTTTCAAAACCGGTTCTTCGTTGAGATAATATTTGATCATGGCCGGCACATAGGTATAGATCGCCTTATCGTCGGCCACGCCATTGCCGACAGCGTTTACGATGGCCACGTTCCCTTTGCGGTATGCACTCATGATGCCGGCCACGCCCAGCATGCTGGACGGGTTGAACACGAGCGGGTCAAGGTATTCGTCATCGACCCGGCGGTAAATCACGTCTACCTGTTGAAGGCCGGAAGTCGTCTTCATGTACACCCGGTGACCATCCACGACCAGGTCCCGGCCTTCGACGAGCTCCACACCCATCAGCCTGGCCAAGGTGGTGTGTTCGAAATAGGCCGAATTATAAATTCCCGGTGTCAGCACCACGATAGTGGGATTGCTGATTTGTCGGGGGGAAAGAGAAACCAGGTTCTTGTGCAAGATATTGGGATAACCGGTAACTGCCCGGACGTTGTTGCGTGGCAACAGGTCAGGAAAGATTCGCTTGGTGATTTCCCTATTCTCCAGCATGTAGCTTACCCCGCTGGGGGTGCGCAGGTTGTCTTCCAAAATGTAGAAAGTCCCGTCGTTATTGCGGATCAGATCAATGCCGGCGATATGCACGTAGATGTCGTGGGGGACCGGAAAGCCATGCATTTCCCGCAGGTAATGCGGGCAACTGTAGATCATGTCTACCGGTACGATGCCGTCCTTCAGGATAAACCGGTCGTTGTAGACGTCTTTTAGAAAGAAGTTGAGGGCCTTGAGTCG
Source organism: uncultured Chitinophagaceae bacterium (assembly GCA_963742225.1). Lineage (GTDB taxonomy): Bacteria > Bacteroidota > Bacteroidia > Chitinophagales > Chitinophagaceae > Puia. The sequence goes on from CAVULD010000001.1 coordinate 988,279, forward strand.
CTGTCTAATCCCGCGTTCGATATAGCTCCATTCTGCAGCGGTGATGATCCGGGGAATAATGTCAAAAGGAAATATTTTTTCAATGCCTTCTCCGCTGCTGTAGACGGTGAAGGTAATCCCCTGGCTCATGAACAGGTTGCGGGCCATCTCCTCTTTGCGGTTAAGCTCCTCCAGACTGAGCTGCTGCAAGAATTCGACCACACCTTGATATTGCTCCCGTACCGCGGAATCCTGGTACATTTCGTCCCATGTATGGGGATCAACAAAATAGCTATTGAGCAATTCGCTGGCTCGCATAAAGAATATATTTGGAAGCAGAGACTATCCGGCAGGCAATCGTTCAATGTACTAAATAAATATAATGAATTCCGTTCGACTGGGGAAAAGAACCCCAAGGTACCTCCTACGCGGAGCAATATAGGCCATTTTTCCTTGCTATTCGGCCAGGAGGAAAAATTCCTGCAGGGACCAGCGCCTTGCTAAAACAACAGACCAACTGATCGGCCTCGACCTACACCGGCTGCGAGTTATTTGGCGGTAATGTGAAAATTTATTTATCTTTTCATCTATATACTTGTTATGCACCAATCACTATGGGGACTCGACCTGGGCGGCACGAAAATCGAAGGAGTCATTCTGCCTCCTACCGGTGATCCCAAACCGCTGGTGCGGATGCGCCTCGATACCGAAGCCCACCGGGGATATGAGCATATTGTGCAGCAGATAACCCGGTTGGTCCATGAGATGGCCCAGCAGGGTGGCACTCGTCCGAAAAAAATTGGCATCGGCACACCGGGTGTACTCGACCCCCTGTTGCAGACCATGAAGAACTGCAACAGCACGGCACTAAATGGGCAGCCTTTACAAAAAGATCTGGAAGAGGCTTTGCAAATCCCCGTCGTCCTAGCCAACGACGCCAACTGCTTCGCCCTGGCAGAAGCCCGTTGGGGCATCGTTAAACAGCAAGCGCCCGAGGCCAAAATGGTTTTTGGCATCATTCTCGGAACCGGCGTGGGCGGAGGCATCGTGATGGAAGGCAAAGCCTGGAACGGATGCCATGGTATTGCGGGGGAATGGGGCCACAATTTCCTGGACCAGTCCGGCGGCCCCTGCTACTGTGGCAAGACGGGATGTGTGGAAACGGTCCTGTCCGGCCCCGCCTTGCAACGGTATTACGCATCTCTGAGTGGCGACTCAGTTTCCTTAAAAGAAATTGTCGCCCGTTACGGGCGTCATCAGGATGAGGCGGCGGAAAAAACCCTCCATCGCCTTTGTCATTATTTCGGCAAAGCTGTCTCGGTAGTAACCAACCTGCTGGACCCCGATGTCATCGTGGTCGGGGGTGGGGTGGGAAATATTGACCTGATCTATTCCGAGGGCCTGGCGTCTTTGAAAACTTTTATCTTCAATAACCGGGTCGATGTACCCATTCTAAAACCCTCTCTGGGAGACAGTGCCGGAGTATTTGGCGCGGCGGCGTTGGTGGTTTGATTACCCGGCAGGCCATGTCTTGCGAGATTCAATGCGCTTGGCAATGAAGTACCTCTTGCTTTCTGTGTTTGGCTGGATTGCGCTGTCCAGCGCGGCGCAAAGTAGCCCATACCAGGAAAAGTACCGCCCACAATTTCATTTTACGCCGGCTAAGAACTGGACCAACGATCCCAATGGGCTATATTATTTCCAGGGTACCTACCATTTGTTCTACCAGTATAATCCCCAGGGCAACGAGTGGGGGCACATGAGTTGGGGACACGCTGTGAGTAAAGACCTCCTGCATTGGAAGCATCTGCCCCTGGCCATACCCGAGGCGGGTCATACCATGATATTTTCGGGTTCGCTGCAAGCAGATCCCTCCAATCGGTCGGGCTTAGCGCACACCCCGGGCAAGACCACCCTGGTCGCCATTTACACGGGGCAATCCATGCCCAATCCCAATAAACCAGATGAGACCTACCAGGCTCAGTCGCTTGCCTACAGCCTGGACCTGGGCATGACCTGGACTAAGTACGCCAACAATCCCATTCTTGATCTAGGCTTAAGGGACTTTAGGGACCCTGCCCTAAGTTGGTATGCTCCCGGGAAAAAATGGGTGATGGCGCTGGTCCTTGCCGACAAGCATATCGTCCAGTTTTATGGTTCACCTGACCTCATCCATTGGGATCATCTCAGCGATTTTGGCCCCGCCGGAGACACATCTGGCGTCTGGGAATGCCCCTCCTTGATTGAAGTACCCATTCAGGCCAGCGGGGGAAAAACCAAGTGGGTTTTGTTTAATTCGGCCCATCAAGGGGTCCAATATTTTGTCGGGGAATTCGATGGGGTTCGCTTCCGGAGTGAAAATCCACCACAGGAAATTCATCCGGCCGACTATGGTCCGGACTTTTATGCGGCCGTCACCTACCAGAATCTCCCCCCGGGTCAAGCGCCCATTCTGCTGGGATGGGCCAACAATTGGGCCTATGCAGCAGATATTCCAACCCAACCCTGGAAGGGGATGATGTCCCTACCTCGGGAATTATCCCTCAGGTACAATGCCGGCGGGTGGATCCTGCTTCAGCAGCCCATTAGGTCGATTTATGCCCAGCGCAGGTCCCCCTGGGAGGGCACAAAGGTGATCGTGCAGCATCAAACGTCCATACCTATACGCAGCCAGCAATGTGAGATTCGACTAAGCTGGAAGCCAACGCCGGGTTCTGTTTCAGGCATCAGGCTGGCGACGGGCAGCGGCCATCCGCTGGAAATCTCCTTTGATCAGTCTAGCAGAATCTTACGCGTCAGTAGACAGGGTGTTGGACAAAGCGCATTCAATGCCAAATTCGCAGCCCTATCCCAGAGCCAGGTCACCCTGACCCAGGCCGATAGCGTTCTGCATCTGGACGTCTTTTTTGACCACAGCCTGGTGGAAATTTTTGCGCAAGGGGGAGTGGCGGTTTTGACGATGCAAATCTTCCCCGATCCACAGGACCAGGGCCTGAGTTTATTTAGCGAAGGGGGATCCAACGTGTTTGACCGTGTCCAGGTTTGGCCAATCAGATCGGTTTGGTCTACCTCGCCATAGGGCATCGTCGTGTAGACAATTTGAGTTACAGGCGGATCGCGGCAAACCCTGACCTCTTGAAGTACTGGTAGGGAATCATCACTTCATTTTCTTGGGTCTGGACATAGAGGTGAATCAAGAGATTGTATTTGATTTTCCAAAAGATCAGCCCCTGGCCACTAAGCTCGTCTCCCTGATAATCCAGAACCGTCGAATTGGCTTCAGGCAGATCGTTTCCATAGTTAAACCGGCTGTTGTAGAGCAGGAAAATCCTCCGGTTGAACGGGACAACCAAATACGAGAGGCTGGCTGCATGAAAGTCCGTAAGTTGTTCCTCGTGCAGGATGCCGCTCCAACAACTGTCTTGGCTGCGGCCCGGAAAGTAAAACACACTCAGGTCACCGCGGTCGTAACTGCGTCTTACGCCACGCAATTGGCTGAACCGGTTGTATCCCGAAGGATTCGTCAACAGCGCTGGTGGAGAGGCAGTCAAAGAATCTTGGCTGAAAGAAGCGGCCAGTTCGAGAAAGTCATAAAAACGGTCCTGGTCATCTCCCAGGGTAAAGGGCTTGCCATATTCCTTGAGCAGGATAAATCCCGCGCCTGGGACAACCTCAAATCGCTCCCGGGTGAGCTTATCCTGCATTACGCTATAGCCGACCAGCGTGTTGAAGCGATAGGACGAATCAAAATCAAATTGGTGATCCTGCAGGGAATAGTGCACCACTTGAACGTTTTTGAGGGCAGAGTATCCGAATTTAGACAAGATGCCGGCGAATGCCTCCCCGGTCTGGTCGTTGACCGATATGGCAACGTCTTCAAAGGTGGAGCGGGCAGGCAGGCTAATTCGTTGGTACACAAAACTCGTGTCCTGGCTGGAAAAATGGAACAACAAGAAATCGTAGGATTCCCGCGAAGGGCAGGCCATAAGCCATTCGCCACTATTGGTCATTTTCACGGGCTCGCTGCTAAAGCCGTCCACCGGATAGCTGATGAAATCGTCTTGGATGCAGGGCTGGGAGATAAAGGGGTGGTGATACAGGAGACGGCCGAGCACGTGCCAGTCTTTGTCAAAAAGCACCGTGTGCACATTGAGGCCAGAGGAAGGAACCGTTTGAAAACACAGCAGCAGGATCTTGCTTTTGTCGGCCGAACGAATCAACAGAAAACTGCTGGCTGGTTCCTCCGTCGTAAAACTCGCGACAGGTAGCTGAGCCTGGATCAGCTGCCCGGAGGCAGCAAAGCGGTTTAGACTAACCAGGACCCCATGGGGTTGCTCCATCAGCAGCAACTGATCAAAATACTCATCGCCAAAAACGTAATATTCCTTGAGCGTAGTGGGCAACACGGCCATCGAAGGGGTGCTGTAGACTAGATCCATGCGCTCGTTGTACAGATCATAGGCTTGCGCCCGGGACCAGCGTGCCGGGTGCCTGGACATGCGCAGTTTTTCCTTTCGCTCGATCCAATAGAAATGCCCAGCTTTTCCGGCAATGCTAAACGAATCATCGATAAACGGCGAGTATCTGACCTGCTGGGCCCCAAGCCATTTTCCGCTAAGGATCAACGATAGTGCCAGACCTACCAGGACACAGGGCTTCATGAACATAACTTGCTTTTGAAGGTACAATCATTTGGCCGATTCCAGATGGCGGCGTGCAGCTGGGCAATGCGGGGTTTTTGCATTAAGGAATATTTGCATGATTATTGATACAACAAGATTCGGTGGATCAACATTTGGTTCCGCCATGGATCTTTACCATGAGAGAAAATGTAAAGCGGTTGACCCCTGTGCTGAGTTTGGTTTTGCTGTGCTCAGTAGGACCACTTCAAGCGCAAAAGCTTATTTTCTTGTTTGGTCACCTAGCCTACGAGGTACCCGTCGATAGCTATTTCAAGAGCAACTACAATTATGGCCTGGGAGTTGAAGGGGGCATCGGTATCGGAGTAGGAAGCACATTTTTTGTGGGCACGGTAGGATATAGTTCCTTTATCGAGCAAGGCCATGCCAAGGTGGGCAATTACACCTATGTCCCGTTTAAGGGTGGCCTGCGAAAATATGTCCTGGTGGGCAAGATTTTATTTGTCCAGCTGGATGCGGGTGTGGCGCTCGTCAAAAATGATCTGGTAAACAGTTCCCGGTTTTCTGCGGACCTGGGCCTTGGTGCCAAACTGGGTCCATTTGAAGTGCTGGCAGACTATGATGGCTTTGCCAATGGCAGTGGGCAACCGGTTGGGTATTCGTCTTGGATTGGCCTCAAAGCGGGCATGCGTTTGGGACTTTAAGGGGGCGCCAGGTCTGGATTAAAAGTCGGGACTGTACGCCTTGGCTATTGATTTCAAACAATTTGGATAGTACTTTTGTTGGGTCAAGAGCGGCGAAAGGAAGCCCGGAGGGATCCGGCAACGGCGCAAACACCCAAGGTCTACCCCTGGCGCGCTGGACGCCGCCCGATAGCCGAATCATTCATATTAAATCTATACGACCTGCATGAAAGTGGCTTGTTTGATGATGGTGCATAAGGAACCTGCGCAAATCGAGCGATTGCTGGCAAAATTCGATCATCCCGGATTTGATTTTTATATCCATCTGGACAAAAAAGCCAACTTCAAGGAATTCGCCTATCTAGCCCAACGCAAGGGCGTGTACTTTATCGTCAAGCGAACCAAAGTCCGGTGGGCATCCTATAGTTTTGTCCAAGCCATACTCACCTCCTTCCAGCAAATCCTGGACAGTGGCCAAGCTTATGATTTTATCAGCGTCATGAGCGGACAGGACTACCCCATCAAGCCGGTTCCTCAATTCTACGCGTATTTGGAGCGCAACAAAGGAAAGAATTTTATTTGCTTTGAAGACCAGGATGCCCACTGGTGGAGCCATGCGATCAACCGAATCAAAAAATACCACTTCATCAATTTTGATTTCCGGGGCAGATACCGCCTGGAATATTTGCTGAATTCCATTTTACCCGACCGGCATTTTCCCTTACCCTATGTGCTCTACGGCGGACCCCGGGCCATGTGCATGACCCTGACTTCGGACTGCGCAGCCTATGTCTGCGACTTTATTGCCTCCAACCGCAGGATCCGGACATTTTGCCACTTCACCTGGGGGACGGACGAATTTCTGATACCCACCCTGATCATGAACTCGGCCTATTTCAAAAGTGTGATCAACAACAATTTTTATTACATCGACTGGTCACAGGGCGGAAGTAATCCAAAAATTCTCACCAGCGAAGACTACGACTCGCTGGTGGATTCAGACAAATTCATGGCGCGCAAATTTGATATGCACCAGGACAGCAAAATTCTCAATATGATTGACAGCGCAGACCCCTCCTGATTTCCCCAGTGGGCAGGTTCACGACCGCTTGCAAACTACTTGGGCAAACTGGCAAAAACGGCTTGATTAATTCGTACGGGATAGGTCAACTTTAGTTTGGCAACCCAACTTTCTTCCAGGGAATTTTGATAATCGTTGACGACGAGGCCCCGCGCATCCCGGAAACTTCGGGGTTCGCGGTCGGGGTATATTTTCAGAATATAGGCGGCGGTTACGGTATTATCCGATGGACTTTTCACCAACGAGGTGAATTGACCTGTTTTTTGCGCTCCTGCCTCAGCCATTGGCAGCTGCGTTATTTCGAAACGGCCAGAATCGGCTTGCGCCTGGTTGGACGCACTATCTACAATTCTTTTCCAGTGGCTGATGTTCATTTTCAATTTTTCGGTCAGGTCCTCGGCGGCCTTTTCGGTTTGGAAAGTAAACACCAGGGCATCTGCACTTGGCTGCCAGACGTATTTGGATCTATGCGCCTGATAATAGCTCATCAATCCCGCGCTGTCCGATGCAGCTTTGTCCCAGACCATGCGTTGCATGACATCGAACAGTAGGTTTCCGTCCTTGAATTCCTTCACCTGATAGGCGAAGTCCGCATTGTATTGCTCCAGGTGGTTGCGGTAATATTCGTTGACCGAATTATCCCGGAATTTATCGAAGAGCTCGGGATAGGATTTCTGGGTGGCTGGACCGGGAACTTTTTTAACCGTTTTGCAGTAGTCCACCCAGTCGTTGACGATGATTTTCTTTTCTGGGAAGCTAAACAGCACGCTGGACAGTTCCAGACCCGGGTATTTGGTCACCTTACGGCCGCGCAGGACGCTGTCGGTAAAGGCCCAAAGGTTTTTGGCATTAACGGGAAGCTCCTTCACCTGGGTGAAGGCGTAGATTTTTTGTTGCATGTCTTTTTTGGCCACCTCAATACGCGGATCACTGGTCACCTGCTGGCGTAGAAAATCAGCAGTCCCTTTGTCCAGCTTTTGCGAGACGGGTCTGCGGCCTAGGCGTTTGAGGATATGGTATCCAAAGGCGCTCAGGAAGGGGGTGCTGATTTGGCCATCTTTGGTGAAGGCGAAGGCCGTGTCTTCAAAAACGGGATCATACTTTCCCACGCCGAATTCCGGTAATTCTCCCCCGAGCTGATAGGAGAGGTTGTCCCCGCTGTAGATGCGCGCCAGCTGAGCAAAATTCCCGCCCTGACGCAATACCTCGTATAGGGAGTCAGCTCGCTGCTTAATAACGGCCTTGGCTTGGTCGCTTGCGCCGATCGGGAAGCTGAGTAATATTTGTGCCACCTTGATTCGGCCCAAGGCTTTTCGTTGACCGAAGTTCTTGAAAATAAGGTAGCCAGCGTGGCTGTGGTAGATCTTCGAAATTTGTCCCGGACGCGTCTGGTAGGCCAGATCCTCCAGTTCATAGGGCAAGCTAAAGACGGTAATATAGCCCAGGTCACCCAAGTTGGCTTTCGCATTGGGGTCCGAGGAATACGTTACCGCGGCATCGGAGAACTTCATGCCCTTCCGTAAGGCCTCGTATACTTGAGCCACCCGTTTGGCGGCGGCCAGACTATCGGCAGGCGATGCCGTGGGTGGTGAAGAAATGAAAATTTCCCCTAAATGAATATCTATTTGGCTGCGCTCAAAGGCTTGGAGGACCATTTTGTTCAAGCTGGCCTCGTCATTGAGGTAGGACTCCACGATCTGTCGGCGGAAATTCTGCAATTCCGTGACCTCTGCGGCCGATGTATCGAGCTTCAAGTCGTAAGCCGCCTGCACTTTGAGTTTGTAGCGCAAGTACAGCTCCAGGTAATCGTGGTAGGATTTTTCGGAAGGTTTCGCCGAGGCGTTGTTTTTACGATATGCTTTCAAGAAATCCGCCTTGCTGACTGAATTGCCTCCATAGGTAAACAGAGTCTGGCTAAAACCCGGCGTTGCGACCAAAAGCTGCAGACCAATGAATGCAATCCTCAATCGGCGAAAGATGTCCATCATGTCAATTGGATTTGGCGTTTTTCAGTTTTAGGTCGATGACTTGATCGAATTGCTGATAGGAAAGTTTCTTGGCAACGATCCGCTTGTCTTTGTCCAAGAGGTATAAAATAGGAGTTTGGTACACATCGAAAAGCTGCCGGTAACCGGGCTTACCCGAGGCTTCCTCGGCATCACGCTGGGCCGGCGACTGGTAAACGTGTATCCAGTCTTTCAAATTGTGATCGTGGATGAACTTAAGCCAGTTTTCCTTGCCCCCATCGACCATAACCCCCACCACCTTGATGCCCTCCCCCTTCCATTTGGCTTGAAAAATGGAATCTACCTTGGGTACGGTCTCCTTGCAATGGCTGCATGTCGGATCCCAGAAACAGATCACAATAAAGGGGGCTTCCACGTCATAGAGTTGCATAGGATGCTCCAGGGTATCGGTCATTTCCAGATTGGCCGCCGGCTGGCCGATCAAATTAGCCATCAGGCTGTAGGCACGGTCGTTGACAAATTTTCGATATTTCTCGGTGAAGAATTCCGCCTGACCGGTATTGATGTACTTTTCAAACAAATGCACAAAGACCGCATCTTGTCCCATGTATTCGGGATTGATGTATTTCTGCACAAAATGGATAAGTAAATACTTAAACATCTCCTTACTGGTCCTCGCCTCCAGCAACATCATGTCCACTTCCCGGTTGATGGAGTCGGCCTGGGGAGGCACCAGATCCTTATAGTATTTGTCCAGCTTGGGTTCGAAGATTGGCGTTCGGATGAGGCGTTCATCGGTAAACGAAACCCCGTCCCAGTAGTGGGCTCGGTAGTAGTAATACACGTAGGAGGTGTCGTATTTGCCTCCCGGTCGTTTGGCAGCCGCTGGAACCTGCGGTTCCTTAAGCAAGACTAGCAAGGCCGACAGAAAAGAGGATGGATAGTTACGCTCAATACTGTCCCGGAATTGCTGCACCAGGGTGTTGGTCTTTCTGATTCGATCCAGGATCTGAGTCGAGTCTGCCTTGCCGTGCGCCCGGGCCAGCTGGGCCTGGTCGTCGGTAATGGATTTGCCATTTTTTGCCATATAGGTGGTGTAGGCCTGGAACAGCGTATTGTCTGGCGAACCCGTGAAACGGATGTTCTTCGGCAAATCGGCGGAATCGGCAGCGATGGAGAAATGCTGTTCCTTATCGATCAGCACCTCAAACAAAATCTCCTTTTTGGGAGAGACCACGAAATAGATACCTCCGGGCAAGGGCTGGCTACCCTTGAACTCAGCGTGGCTATTGCCATCCAGCACGGCCGAATCGGCCACCGCCTTTATTTTTCCATAATAATAACCCAGGTACACGATGCCATGGGTGAAGGGTTTGAGGGTCAGTTTGATGTCGTAGTCCCCCTGGGCTTGCACACAGACGGCAACCAGCAGCAGAAGCAGACCAACAAGGCTCGATTTCACCATGCCATAATTTTCTCCCCAAACGGTCGAGGGCAGCTGCTTATTTTTCTGCCCCCGTGAATATTTTTTTTGGTCGTTCGATGAACCTGGGCAAATGGGTGTGTGGGACAGCTGGGCGCAGAGGTGGGTCAAGATCATACCTGTTGAATAATTGAATGAGTTAACAGTTTGCTAAATTAATGCCAGAAAATCAATAGTTGTTACTTTTATGGCGTGCAAAGAAACAAGAGACTGATCAAATTGGAGAAAATACGTGTGGAGGATTATGCGGCCGAGGGCAAATCTTTAGCTAGGGTGGAGGGTAAAGTAATATTCATGGAAAACGCCGTTCCCGGTGACGTGGTTGACGTTCAGCTAACCCGCAGTAAAAAGGACTGGGCGGAAGGTTTCATCACCTTCTTCCACAGTTATTCCCCGGACCGGACGCAGCCATTCTGTTCGCATTTTGGGGTTTGCGGGGGATGCCAATGGCAGATGCTGCCTTATGTAAAACAGCTACAGTTCAAGCAACAACAAGTGCAGGATAGTCTGGAGCGGATCGGCAAGGTTCCCCTGCCAGCCCTGCTACCGATCATCGGCGCGGACCGAGACCAGCGCTACCGAAATAAATTGGAGTACACTTTTTCCAACCGGCGCTTTCTGCCGATTGAACAACTCCGGGATCCTAGCGTGTCCTCCTATCAAGCAGCGGCAGGCTTCCACGCCAAAGGAGTATTTGACAAAGTGGTGGATATTGAAACCTGCTTTCTGCAAGCCGAACCGACTAACCTTATCCGTCAAGCCGTTAAACAATGGGGCCTGGATCAGCAGATGCCATTTTACGACATTAAACTTCATCAGGGATTTTTGCGTACCATGCAGGTCAGAATTTGTACCACCGGAGAGGTGATGGTAAATGTGGTATTGGGCTATGACGACCAAAAAAAAGACCAGCTGTTGCAGTCGCTTTCGGAACAATTCCCGCAGGTGACGACCTGGCTCTATACCATCAATACCAAGCAGAACGACAGCCTCCATGACCTTTCCCCCATCGTGTATAGCGGCAAGGGTTATGTGCTGGAACAGCTGGAGCGTTTTCGCTTTAAGATTGGCCCTAAATCCTTTTTCCAAACCAATTCCAGGCAGGCCGAGAAGCTGTACCAAGTGACCCGGGACTTTGCCTCGCTAACAGGAACCGAAATCCTCTACGATCTGTATTGCGGAACCGGGAGCATCGGCATTTTTCTAAGCCCCCTGGCAGCCCGGGTCATCGGCGTGGAGGTGATCGGCGAGGCAGTAGCTGACGCCCGAGAAAATGCAGCGCTAAACTCGATCGAGCATGCCCAATTCATCACGGGAGATGTATCGGCGGTGTGCAACGATGATTTTTTTTCCCAGCACGGCTCACCGGACGTCATCGTAACCGATCCACCACGGGCAGGTATGACCGAAAAATTGATTCGTCAGATTCTCAGTATGGGAGCTCGCCGGCTGGTGTACGTGAGCTGCAATCCGGCTACGCAGGCCCGGGACCTGAACCTGCTTTGCGATCAATACGAGGTAACCCGGATTCAGCCCGTGGACATGTTCCCGCATACCCACCACATCGAAAATGTGGTGCAATTAACCTATAAGAATCCCTCTACTTAAAGCATGTTCTATTGGCACATTAGTAGTAATTTGCAGACCTCAATCAAATACTTGTTATGACTGAATTTCGGCCCGGGCGATTTCAAATGATCCCGCCGGTGATAAAGAACCTGATCATTGCCAATGTCTTGGTGTTCATCGCCCAGAAGACCTTTGGAGACAATCCGTCCTTTAACATTGAGAATTTATTTGCCTTGCACGATGTACATTCCGTCTTTTTTAAGCCCCATCAGCTCATCACCTATATGTTCCTGCATGGCGGCCTAGACCACATTTTTTTTAACATGTTTGCCCTGTGGATGTTTGGGGCGATCCTGGAAAATTACTGGGGCCCCAAGCGTTTCCTGATCTTTTACATGGCCTGCGGGATTGGATCGGGCCTGCTACACCTGGCCGTGCTGTACCGCGAGATGGCCCCCGTTATGGAGACTTTTCGTTCCCTTCCCGCTGACCAGCAGCAGGACCTGCTGTATAGTCCCAACTTCATGGTCAATGAGGCTACCCTTGGCGCATCGGGCGCCGTTTTTGGATGCCTGGCAGCCTTCGGATACCTGTTCCCCAACAGCCTGATTTACCTTTATTTCTTCGTCCCCATCAAGGCCAAATGGTTTGTCCTGATTTATGCCGGCGCAGAACTCTATTTTGGCGTCCGCAATTCGGCCGGAGACAACGTGGCGCATTGGGCGCATCTGGGCGGAGCGATCGTCGGCATCTTGCTGGTACTGTATTGGAAAAGGTTTGATCGCAAGCATTTTTATTGAACCATTTATACGATTAACTGTTAATTTAGCTACGTGCGGGCCCGTGCCCGAGCGAAGGCAGAACTCAACCGTCAATCAGGATATGGATGTAATGGAAGAAAGCTACCGCAAGCGGATGAACCTGGGACAGGACGGTAACGTGCTGATTCGCCTGATCATCGTCAACGCCGTGCTCTTCGTGGTGCTTAAATTTGTTTATGTCCTTTACCTGATGGCGCATCTGAAGCCCGATGCCTTCGCCAACAACGTCTTCCGTTGGTTCGTCTTACCGGCCAGTGGGGAAAAATTATTCAGCCAACCATGGACCTTGCTTACCTACATGTTTTGCGATGAACATGTCCTTCGTTTCGTTTCCAATATGTTTTGGCTCTGGAGCTTCGGCTATATTCTCCAAGACCTTACCGGAAACAGGAAGTTGGCTTCTATTTACATATATGGGGGGATAACCGGCGCATGCCTATTTATCCTGGCCTACAGCATTTTCCCCAAACTGCAATTACAGGCCCAGGTGGCGACGCTAGTCGGACCCAACCCGGCCATCATGGCCATTGCCGTTGCCACCACCACGGTGGCTCCGGACTATCGAATCTTCCCCATGATCAATGGCGGGATTCCTCTGTGGATCCTCACCTTGATTTATATGCTGGTCAATTTTTCCAGCATCGCCTATGGCGATGCCGGGGCCTATGTGGCCAATGTAGGCGGAGTTTTGATGGGTTTTGTATTCATCCACCAAATGCGCAGAGGTGTTGACTGGAGCAGTTGGATGAACCAATTTTTTGATTGGGTCAATGACCTGTTTAACCCGGAGAAGAAAAAACCAAGTACTTCATCGAAAGGCGAGTTTTTCTACAATGTATCGGGGACCCAGCCCTTCAAGAAAATCCCCAACATTACGCAAAAGCGGATCGACGACATCCTGGATAAGATCAATCAGCAGGGTTACCGGTTCCTGACGGATGAAGAAAAAGACATCCTGAAACGGGCTGCTGAAGAGGAAGATTTGTAATTTACGGGCCAGCCATGGCAGGAGGGATGAGAAAATTTACCAAGCGCATCGTAATCGCCGCCAATGTATTTGTAGCGGCCATTTTTTTGCTGTCCTGCGCCAACCAGTTTATGCACCCGGACCGGTGGTGGATGATCTCGCTGCTGGCCTTGATATTCCCCTTGCTGCTCTTGCTCGTAGTGGGGTTCTTGGTGTTTTGGCTCTTCTTTACTTCCCGGCATCTGGCGCTGATTTCGCTGCTTGCCCTGGTCTTGGGGTGGTCGAATATTCATGCCTTCCTGGCCCTAAACCTGCCTAAGCGATTTAATCCGGCCAAGTCTTCGGCCAGCACGCTGCGCGTGATGACCTGGAACGTGCGACGCTGGGATGAATTCATCACCAAAAAACCAGGGGCCTCCGGGCATCGGGCCAAGATGCTGGAATTCATAAGTGCCATGCACCCAGATATTGTCTGTTTGCAGGAGTTCTTTGATTCCAATGACCCCAAGACCTTCGAATCCAATATCCCCTATTTTCAGCACCAACTGAATTATCCGTTTTATTTTGTCTCCCATGATTATGTGCGCAAGGATGGGACCTACGAAACCGGCGAGATCATATTTTCGAAATACCCCATGCAGGCCACTCAACTCACTAAATTTGCCGGACCAGGGCTAAAAGCCTCCGAGAGTCTGATCCGGGCGGACCTGCTGATCAACGGCCAGACGATCCGGGTCTTTTCGACCCATCTGCAGTCGGTCATGTTTGGAGATAAGGAATTCCGCGACGTCGAAATCATTCGCAATGTGGACGACTCGATGGTAGAAGCATCCAAATCCATCGCCAAGAAACTCAAGCGTGCCAACGGCCTACGCAGCAGCCAAGCGGACCTGGTCCGTGAGCAGCTTGACCTCAGCCCCTATCCGGTGATCCTATGCGGCGATTTCAACGACGTGCCCAACTCCTACAGCTATTTTAGGATTCGAGGCGATCGCCAGGATGCCTTTATTGCCCAAGGCTGTGGCATCGGCCGCACCTACATACACCTGTCCCCCACGCTACGCATCGATTATATCCTGGCCGATAAGCGCTTCCATGTCCTGCAATGCAGCCCCTTCTCGCTGCCGTATTCCGATCATCACCCGGTGGTGGCGGACATGGAACTGCCTTGAACCGGCGGGCCTGGGGGATTTTTTTCGTATATTTGGGCAAATCATTTCTCCTTGCCTACATCATGTCGATATCACGGTCTCTGTAGCTGTCCCGTTAAGGGCGAAAAATCTATTTTTGCTTAAGGCTGGCAAAGCCCCACAACAAGCATGCGGATAACGAAAAAACTCCCGATTTTTAATACACAGGCATGAGTTCTCTAAGCGTTCATAATTCATATTCGAAGAAAAAAGAATTGTTTGTCCCCTTAACCCCTGGGCATGTGGGCATGTACGTTTGTGGTCCCACGGTGAGTGGCGAAAGCCACCTGGGGCATGCACGGGGGTTCATCACCTTTGATTTCATCTACCGCTACCTGCTGTACCTCGGCTATAAGGTCCGGTACGTGCGAAACATCACCGACGCCGGGCATTTTGAAGAAGAGGGAAGAGACCCCGAAGACAAGATCTCGAAAAAAGCCATACTCGAGAAGCTGGAACCGATGGAAATGGTACAAAAGTATTCCAACTTGTTTCATTGGGCCATGCATCAGTTCAATAACCTGGATCCCAGCATCGAACCCACAGCAACCGGCCACATCGTGGAACAGATAGACATGATCAAACAGATCATGGAGCTCGGTTATGCATACGAAGCCCATGGCTCGGTCTATTTTGACGTGGTGAAATACGCCCAACATTACCCCTATGGAAAACTAAGCGGCAGAGTACTGGACGATTTGTTGGAGACCACCAGGCAACTTGAAAACCAGGAGGACAAACGCAACTGGCAAGATTTCGCTTTGTGGAAATCGGCCCCCGCGCAGCATATCATGCGCTGGAACAGCCCTTGGGGCGAAGGATTTCCGGGCTGGCATATCGAATGTTCGGCCATGAGCACCAAATACCTGGGCGATCAGTTCGACATTCATGGCGGAGGGATGGATCTGTTGTTTCCTCATCACGAAAGCGAAATAGCGCAAAGCACCGTCTGCCATAAACAGATTCCTGCTCGCTACTGGCTGCACAACAACATGATTACCATCAACGGTCGAAAGATGGGCAAGAGCTACAACAACGTGATTCGCCTGACGGAACTGTTCAGCGGCCACCATCCCCTGCTGGCGCAGGCGTATTCCCCCATGACGATCCGCTTTTTCATTTTGCAGACCCACTATCGGAGCACTCTGGATTTCAGCAACGACGCCCTGCAAGCTGCAGAAAAAGGGTTGAAACGCCTCTGGGAGGCCTATGGCCAATTAAAGAAATTGGAATTTGACCCAGCTAAATTGGTCGATCCTGAGCTGGACAAACTCTTTCACGATCATTGCGCGGAGTTTGATCAGTTCATGGACGATGACTTCAACACCGCAAAGGTGCTGGCCAGCATGTTCCTGCTTGTGAGCCACATCAATGCATTCAAGAGCGGACAGTGGGAGCAACATACCTTGTCGGCAGAATGCCTGGCCGTCACCAAGAGTCAATTTGGCCATTTCCTAGAAGACATTTTCGGGCTCCGGGAGGAAAAAAATCTGGACACAGAAAAACTGAGTTCGGTCATGGAATTGCTGATCGAGATCCGCAAAGAAGCCCGGTCAAAAAAAGACTACGCGACGTCAGATAAGATTCGTAACCAATTGATGCAAATGGGGATTATGCTCAAAGATGAGCGGGATGGACGGGTCAGTTTCAGCGTGGAATAGGTGGCCGGGCCCGGCGTCTGGTGGCAGCCAGCCAACCTTACGCCAAATTTTCCGTATAGTCGGTATGCAATGGTAGACTCAAAGGCACGTTTACTAGATCTTGACACTACTTAATCTAAGGTAACTTATATGAAAATGAGACGCTCAACCCAAAGGACAGGCCTGGTTTATCTGACGCTAATTTGTGCATTAGCCTGGGCCGGATGCAATAAGGTCAGCTCAAATGGTTCGTCGGTGACTCCAAACAGCACCATCACCCAGGTTATTGGAGCTTCCACCAACGCCACAATTTTCGACAGCGCTATGAACAGTACGGGTGTGGATACGATTTTCAGCCAACCTGGACCCTTTACTCTATTCCTGCCCATTGACAATACCTATGCTGCAGCCAATATCACCATAACCACTCTGGCCAGTTATCCGGACAGCGTCGTGAGAAATTGGATTTTATACGGTACCGTGGCCGGCGAGGCGATTTTTACAACGAATCTCAATGTGGTCACGGATTTAAAAGTAATCGCTGCCAATGGAGATTCTTTGTTTCTTACGACCTTGGCCGGTAGCCTGTGGGTCAATGGCGTTTCCATTGTTGCTGGCAACATCGTAGCCCAAAATGGGGTAATCGATATACTCTCCTACCCCCTGTTTCCGGCTACTGGAAATTTGTGGCAAACGCTGCAGGCTGATACTTCGCTCACGCTCATGACGGCTGCCCTCACGGCTTGCAGTCCGGTTATCAACCTGGACAGTATGCTTTCCCAGGGAGGTATCTACACGGTTTTCGCCCCAACCAATAGCGCGTTTATTGCAGCCGGATATCCCTCCGTTAGTGCCATCAACAACGCTAACCCGGACAGTTTGGCCGCTATCATATCTTACCATATCATCCCATACCGGATCTTCACCTGCGATTGGAGTACTGGCCAGCAACTGACGAGTCTGAGCGATAGTACGTTTACCTCCCTGGTACCGCAGCTGGGGTCCGGTGGGTATTACCAGGTGCAAGGCAAGCTCAATCCATCGGCGTCCAATGTCATTTTTGGCAACGAGATGGCGCACAATGGAGTTATTCATAAAATTGATCAGGTCATGATTCCCTAGTCAGGGTTATGTCTCCGGTTCTTTTGGTAGCCTCGGGGAGGGGTGAACAAAGCCGCTTCATTGAAGCGATGCCAGTGGATACCAACTGCCCAATACGCTTCTGATGGCGGTGCCGCGCCGTCGGGAAAGAATTGCATTTCTTTCGGGCAAGAATTGCATTTACATTTACTGCTGGCGAACAGATCCCGCGGCTGGTGCACACTGCGGCCGCGAAGGCTAAGCCAAAGAACTCAAAGCAAACGGGTGCACGAACGAGCAACCGCAACTAGACATGGAATATATAGCCCATCTCTCTAAGGACAAGAAATTCAAAAAAATACTTCTTCACCAGGCTCCAATCAAACTGGCAAGGAGCAAAGAGATCCTTCCCTATCTTTGTCGGTCCATCATGAGCCAGCAGCTCTCCACGCAAGTGGCGCAAGCCATCCACCAGCGTTTCGTGGATCTTTATCAAGGCAAACCGACCGCTGAGCGGATACGGGATACTTCCTTTGATCAACTGCGATCCATCGGCCTTTCCCGGGCTAAAGTAGGATACATACATAATGTGGCTCGATTTGCCTTGGAGAGTGGACTAGATTATCGTCAGCTGCAACAGATGAGTAACGAGGGGGCCATCACCTACCTCACCCAAATCAAAGGCGTAGGCAGGTGGACCTCTGAAGTCTTACTGATATTTGCGCTGGGTCGCGAAGATGTCTTTGCGGCTGATGACCTGGGCATCCGACTGGCCATGATGAAATTGTATGGCTTGGAGGATGGCGACCGCAAACTATTTCGAGAGCAAGTCGTGTCGATTGCAGCCAAATGGAGTCCCTACCGAAGCTACGCCTGTGTTCATTTGTGGCGTTGGAAGGACACCGACCGGGATCGATGAATACTGGACCGATTTTTCTGTAAAAAGCCAGCTCCGCAACCGCCAATTTGAATATTTCCATCTATATTGCACCATCGTTGGTACAAGCCACAAGCGTCTGAAAGCAGGAACGGTCACAGCGCCCTGTGCATCTAAATCATCAATCGAGAAGACATCTGGCGAATTGCTAAACCCAAATGAACAATACACAATAATTCTGTGCCGCTAAGCGTATTTAAAGCGTTGTATTGTGGCTTTTTGATTAATATTCTAAATTAAAACAATCAGTTATGAAAAGTCTGAAACTGTATTCTATCTTGGTCTTGGTGGTAGCCGTCATTGCAGTGGGGTGTTCAAAGGGCACGACAGGACCTGCCGGACCCGCTGGCCCTGCTGGACCAGACAGCGTGGTCTACGGAGGCTGGCAACTCTTGAACTTGGTGTACAATGCCAATGACCAACTGGATGAACAGACAATTCCTGCCCCCGGCATTACGCAACAGATCCTAGATAGCGGTGTCATTTTAACCTATGTCGGCCAGCCAAATGGAAACGGTGGCGCATCCGACGTAGCCAGCGGTTCTGTTTTTCTCGCTGAGTATGGCGTGAGTGAAGATTATTCCGTGGGAAGTATCTCCTTAGCAGGGGACACCAACCTGGTCAATGGGCTGGATTACCGTTACGTGGTCGTGCCAGGCAAAGTTTCCGATGGTACCATGGTCTCCGGACCACTCAAGGGGATGACCAAACAGCAGGTGCAAGACATGAGTTATGCCGAAATTACCAAAATTGTAGGCATACCTTCCAAACAGCAAAATGGTAATTAAGGGATTTCTAGCGAGTTAATCGATATAAAATTCCGGTACGGCGCATGGCTTTGTACCGGAATTTTAATTTCTAGACCGGGTAGTGAACCCGGCGCCCGGCTTGTGGTTCATCGGGAAAGGAGGTTGTATTTTAAGATGCAGAATAAAGCCCGGAACCCATCTCGCCAGCTGATCTTTTTTCCTTCCTTGTAGGTCCGGCCGTAATAGGAGATCCCCACTTCATAAATTCTGATGTCGGGAACCCGAGCAATTCGAGCGGTAATCTCGGGCTCGAATCCGAAGCGCTTTTCTTTCAAGGCAAATTGCTTGATGATGGAGGTGCGGCAGAGCTTATAGCCAGTCTCCATATCCGTCAGGTTCAGGTTGGTGAACATGTTGCTGAGCGCCGTGAGGAATTTATTTCCAATGGAATGCCAGAAAAATAGGATCCGGTGCGCATTGCCTCCGACAAACCGGGAGCCAAAGACCACATCGGCACCGCCCATGAAAACGGGTCTAAGCAGGCGATTGATTTCGCCCGGATCATATTCCAGGTCAGCGTCCTGAATGATCAAGAATTCGCCCGTGGCTTGGGCGATACCGGTTTGAATGGCAGCCCCCTTGCCCTGGTTGACGGCATGCCCGACATAGTGCATGTCCAACTCGGGGTTTGCCTGCATGTAGGATTCTATTACCTGCTGCGTATTGTCTTTGGAACAGTCGTTGATTATTATCAGCTCTTTTTGCACACCATTGATCAGAGTCGTGTCGCGCAACCGATCTAAGATAAGATGAATAGTCCTTCCCTCATTGTAGGCTGGTATGATGATCGATAATTTGCTAATGGGATCCATGCGGGTTTTAGGTTGTGGTATCCGGACCGGTTCGAAAATGATCGTTACTTTTCAAGAAGGCTGAAAAGTGCACCTCCAAAAAAGCAATAGAAACTGACTTGCTTTGGGCAACCGTCATCTTGGCTCGGGTGGTGAACCCGATGGAGGCCGGTCAAAGACCAAAAGTAAAGGCATTTCCTATTTTTTCCAATTTGCTGCCTGCCGTTGGCCCCTGGTCCCCTAACCATGAAAAGAACCTATTCGGACAAGCTACTCGAAGTTGGCCCAACCGTAAATTTGCGTATTTTTGACTTGGCATTTACAATTATTCACTAAAGAAAAGGAGGTATTCATGCAATCTACAGATCAGTCATGGAAACCTTCGGTTGGTTTCGCCTAACCGGGTTCTCCATAAACATATCTGGTGGTGCCAAAGGCACCAGACCACTACTACCCAGTAGTGGTTTTTTTTGCCGACGCTATTGTATGCGGTGGCTTGGTCTCATCTCTTGACAGCAAATGTTCCTGCGAAGGACTCAGCAAGAGGCCTTGCTTGGTTAGGTGGGTGCATTTCCCCTTGTTCCAATCTTATTCCGCCCATCCGGTGGCACAGGTTCCTGGAATTATGTGATTTGAACCAATAAATTCAACCCGAAGACATCCTGGTCACTGTTCTTTGGGGACGGGTCAGCGAATGGTCAATAAAGGACGCCATGTGTAGCGAATCCGGTCGCTCCAGAATTCCGACGGACTTTCAAGTCATTGATTAAGAATTTTTTAAAAAATTGGCATTCCCTTAGTGGGTGCTATAAAGCTGTAGCTCATTGGAACATCGCGACACTATTCACCAGAAATCATCTATGTTTAAGAATTATGTCAAAATAGCCTGGCGAAATTTGTTAAAGCACCGGACGTCCAGCTTCATCAACATTGTAGGATTATCCTTTTCGGTCGCGTTTTGCCTGTTACTCTTTTTCCATATCAGGCAAGAACAATCTTACGATTCATTCCACCAAAAGAAAGACCGGCTATTCCGCTTAGAAATGACCAATTTATGGGAGCCTGCGCGTGAAAACCCGAAGGCACATCTGTTCTCTTTTCTAACAAAAAATGACGACGTACGCAATAACCTCATATTTCCCTTAGTAGTAGGCACGGACATGCAAAATACTTTCCCGGAAGTAAAGAGCATTACCCGCTTTAAGGATATGGGCGATCATTATGGAGCCCAACTGATAAAGGCAAATCAGCAAGTATATAAAGAGCCCCATGTCTTATATGTAGAAAATAACTTTTTTAACAACTTATCTTTTCACCTTAAAAAGGGGAACCCTAGTACTGTCTTTGCCTCACCCAAAAATGTAGTTTTATCTGAATCCGTAGCAAAAAAATATTTTGGGCAACTAGACGCGATCGGAAAAACCATTGAGCTGGTGACGGATAGCAACCGCCTATTCAAGGTCGCAGGTATTGCGGAAGACGCTCCTGCAAATTCTAGCATCCGGTATACCCTCCTGTTGCCTATCCAATCAGACCCCAGTTATGGGGCCGACGTAAAAGAACGATTTAACCATAGCTCTCACCTGTTCATAGTGGAGCTAGCTGACGGTGTTCCCATGGCGCAATTTGCGCAAAAATTAGACCTCTGGGCTAAAGCCTATTTCAATGACTATGTGAAGCAATTTCAAAATGTAAACCTAAATAATTTTCACTGGTTTCTGCGACCCTTAACCGATTGCCATTACAATGCAGCCATGGAATGGGGGCATTATACCAACGCAAACAATATTTATCAGCTAGCCTGCCTAGTCATCATCATTTTACTGATCGCATCGCTCAACTATGTACTGCTTGCCATCTCCAATGCAGCTGCACGTTCACAGGAAGTAGGGGTGCGCAAAGTGATGGGTGCGAATAGACGAGCGATCATTATCCAATTCTGGGTGGAGACGCAGCTAGTAGTCTTAATTTCCATTTTTTTTGGACTTATTCTCAGCAAGCTATTGCTTCCTGTTTTTAACAACATGATTGGTAGTGATTTGCGTTTTGATCAATTCAGTTGGAGCCAGATCATTCCCGCGCTACTGGTGCTTTGTATTGGCTTGGGAATTATAGCTGGATATTACCCTGCGCTGATCATTTCCAAAATGAAACCGGTATCTATCCTTAAAAGCTTTAGCTCATTAAAAATTAATCCGCGTTTCTCGAAAGTTGTGGTCGTCGTACAATATACTGCTTGTGTGGTCTTGATGATATCGGCTTTCGTAATCCACCGGCAAATGAGGTATGTCGACAATAAAGACTTGGGATTTGACCGAGAACAAGTCTTGATGGTGTCTAACCCGACCTTCGACTTTAATTTCACAAAGATAGTTCGTGACCGCATGCGTGAATTTGCCAAAACGCAACCCTATATCGTCAGATTCTCTGGCATGAATGGCGGCCTTGATGGCTCCTACAATACCAACGGCTTTCAGTTGAATGGCGAACATAAAGAGAGAAAACAGCTCACCGTGGACTATGACTACTTCGAAATGCTCGGACTCAAATTTGTCCAGGGGAGATCATTCTCCAGGGCCTTCCCCTCGGACTCATCCAGGGATCCACGTGCCTGCATAGTGAACGAGACGTTATTTGCCATGCTTGGCAAAACGGCTAAGCTGGGGCAATACTGTGAGCCTATAGACGCAACCATTATCGGAATCGTGAAGGATTATAATTTCGAGACACTTTCTCAAAAAATTGAGCCAGAGGAACACGTACTTGCTAGAAATTTTGAAGGATCCTTCATGTTCAAAATAAAGGCAGGCCAGATGGAGCAGGCGATTTCAAAAATAGAAAAAGAGTGGAAGCAGATAACCAATAATTACCCGTTTGAATACACCTTTCTTGATCACACCATTTCCAAAATGTACGAAACAGATTTACGGTGGCAAAGGACTATTCAAGCTTCTTGCTTTTTTGCTATTTTTATAGCTTGCATGGGATTATTTGGGCTTTCCTCGATCAATGCCACCAACCGAACCAAAGAAATAGGCATTCGCAAAGTACTTGGAGCAAGCGTCAAAGATATTGTGGCCATGCTGTCATCGGATTTTTTAGTCATGGTTTTCCTTTCGATAGTCATCGCCGCGCCTATCGCCTGGTGGGTTATGAGCCGATGGTTAGAGGATTTTACTTACCGAATTGATATTACCTGGTGGATGTTTGCCATCATAGGAATATCTGCATTGCTTATAGCGCTGGCAACAGTTAGCTTTCAGGCAATCAAAGTTGCCTTGGGCAATCCCATAAAAAGTTTGAGAACAGAATAACTAGACAGGCAGAATCCAAGTTAGCAGATCAAGGAGTATTGAAGCTAAATCAGTAATGCTTATCAGACGGCAAATATTTTTGACTCAAGGGTAAGATCACCTAGACTTGCACGAAACTTTTGCTGCTTAGATGAGTCTCCCCATTAAATCGATACGCTACCAGATGCCCTTTATTAGCAACTCCGTAGTCCAGGCAACAAACATTATCTCTGCAAATAATTGGGTTCCCGTCAAGGGCATAGTGCCCAAAGAAAACCGGTTTTTCTTCCTTTTTGTAATACGCAATCTTGGGCAAAAGCGATCTCGGGATATGTATGTCGGGGAGTCTAGCGTTCTTCTTGACGCTCATTTCCTTAAACGTTTTCCCGGTAGCCTTTTCCCACCATTTTATACGTAATTCGGTCCTTTTGTTCCCATCGGTGTCGGAAATCGCAAGGTTGTCCGGTATTTCCAGTTCTACCCCTTTGAGCGTGATTCCTATCGCGTGGTTAAGCTTTGAGCCCTGCCTTACGGATTGGGCGATGAGCTCATCGGTTAGCCTACTTTTATAAAGATGCTGATGCAAGTACGCAATACAGTCACTATCCCAACAGGCGTGGACCGCCCTAAAGGATTCAGTTTCATAAAAGAGGGGTAGAGATTTGAACCACTTCAAATAATCCTCATATTCTTTTTGCCTGCCCTGGAATTGCCGGAGCGTCTCATAGTGTTGGATTATGTTTTTGATCGAATGCTTGCGCAGATGGCCACCTTTCGATTCCTGACAATGGAAGCAAAGAGCATTGTACTCGTGATTCCCTAGCAGGGCAACAGCGTTTCCCGTATCGACCATGCCCTTAACTATTTCCAGCGTTTCCCGTATTTGAGGTCCCCTATCGATGTAATCCCCTATAAACAGCACTTTTCTTCCCGGGTGCGTATAGGTGCCTTTGCCATACGAATACCTCAATTTAACCAGTAACTTCTTAAGTCTTACCGCATGGCCATGGATGTCCCCGATCATATCATACATATTCTACCGGCATTTATCGTCAATTTAGGATTTTAGATTGAGACTGTCATGCATCTTGCGGTTGCCATGGTCCTGTCCAGAGCTTGATCTCATGGCGCGCAAGGTATTTTCACAGCCTGCGCTCGAATTCTTCATTACCTTTACCAGCATTCATTTTCCTGTTCTCTCCTGGGACACTTTAGACCCATCCTAGGTTAGCTAAATCATCTACCGAAATGAAGCTCATTTTCCTGCCATAAAACCTCGTTTTATGAACTATTTCAGTACTCTGACATTTTCACTGTTGACGCTTATTTCTTTTGGTCAAGCAAGAGAAATTACTATGTCGTCCAATTCTACTAAGGAAATTGTTTATTACCTTGATGGGGTCCCGGTCGACCTCAACCATATTTTTTTTGATGCAGATAAGATTATATCCATTCGAGTTATGAAGGAGCAAGACTCAACAAAAAATGGTCAAAGTCAAATATTCATAGTATTAAAGAACCCCCAAAGTTTTAACTTTATTGCATTACCTGAGATTGAAAGGAGGTATTCTTCATCAAGCCCCAGCGCGACGCTCTTCCTAATTAACCATGAGATCTTAAAAGACGACATTGGTTTATACAAAATTGATTCAAGTTATATTTTGAATGTAAACCAGCTAAGATCCTGCGATATATCTAGTCTCCAATCAGGGTTTCCTTCATTGACTATTTTGACTATAGAGACAAAAACAAAAGAAAATCTAGACAAAGCGAGTCGAATTCATTTGCGAGGGTCAAACACCACGGCTATAAATTAAATGATTTAGCTAAGATTAACCGTACACAATTTCATTTTGAAGCGAGATTTGGGCTTACACAAGTAGAATAGGTGGTATATTTTCAAATAGTGTGAAAACGGACACTACGTCATTGAAAACGGACAGTCGGAGACAACAAACAAGTGCAAACATTTGTAAATTAATTGATTGAATGACGGTACGGAATTGGCTGGCGGATTGGTATCCCTAAAAACAGTATCCATGCTTAAGAATTATTTCCGCACAGCCTCGCGGATCATCGGCAGGAACAGGCTGTACGCCCTGATAAATGTTTTCAGCCTTGCCCTGGGCATCTGCGGAAGTATTGTCGTCTGGCTTGTCGCCCATTATGAGTTCAGCTTTGACCGATGGCATCCGGACGGCAACAGGATTTACAGGCTGGGCAACAAACTAGGTGCGAAAAGCGCGTATATCATCCCTCCGATGCCTGATGCCATTCGCAGGACTGTCCCCGGTGTTGAAGAAGTGTCCACCATCTTCACATCAGAAGGTAATACGCCTGTGACCATCCCTGGCCAGGCGAACAGGCAGGGGGCACAGTTCTCTTCCAAAGTGGATGGTCAGGAGCGGTTAGGGAACTATATTATAGCGGATGAACATTGGTTTTCGATCTTTCCCTATAAATGGTTGGTCGGCGACCCCGGCGCGCTCCGCTTGCCATTTACGGTTGTGCTCACTGAGAATAAGGCCCGGCAATATTTTGGCTCACTTCCACCAGAATCGTATATCGGCAAGGAGCTAATCTTCGAAGATTCCCTGCGGGTGCGCGTCTCAGGCATCGTAGAGGGCTGGACATCGAATACCGACATGCCCTATTCCACTTTCATTTCCTTTGCAACTATCGATGCCAGTTTCCTCAAGAAAAGGATACATATGAGGGATTGGGCTACCAATGGCGGTGGTCCGCATGCCCCGATCTGGCCACGTTGTTTTGTCAAGCTGGGAAAAGGCGTCAAGCCGGAACAACTGTCGGCAAGATTGCAGGAACTCTCCCGGCAGGTCATTGGCACGGATTCGGCACACCCCTTCCGAACGCTGCTGCAGCCTCTGTCAGACATTCATTTCAATTCAGACTATTTCGATGACGGAACGCGAAAAGCCCATGCCCCCACGCTGTATACCTTAATGGGGATAGCGATCTTTATGCTGGTTCTCGGGACAGTGAATTTTGTCAATCTGTCCACGGCTCAGTCCCTCCAACGCGCAAAAGAGATTGGCGTGCGGAAAGTATTGGGGAGCAGTAGGGCTAACATCGCATCACAGTTCCTCGCCGAAACCCTGGTTATAACGGTGCTTGCGGTGGTGGTAGCGGCTTTGCTCGTGCAGCCTGTCATGGGGTGGTTCCGGGATTATTTCCCCTCTGGCGTCCACTTCACGCTGCTGGACCCGGCCACGCTATGTTTTCTCGTTGGGATAACTGTGGTCACTACGCTTCTGGCTGGGTTCTATCCTGCAAAGGTCCTGGCTGGATACATTCCTGTCCTAAGCCTAAAAGGCGGGGGTGTACAAAAAGGTGGCCAAAAATGGCTGCTTCGGAAATGCCTCATAGTATTTCAATTTACCGCCTCATTGATTTTTATTATTGTCGCCCTGCTCATGGGCAACCAGATACGCTATATGCTCAATACGGATTATGGCTTTAAGACCGATGCTATTGTGACGGTACCAGTCAACTTTGGAATCTTCGATACTACCAGAGGTATGCAAGTTCTGGAGCAGGAAATGAAGCGGCTCCCTGGGGTTGCCGAGGTTGTCCGGGAGTCGGACGCACCCCTTGCCTACGGAGGGTGGTTTATGGTGATGACTCGGAAGGGGAAGAAAGATATTACGTTGGAAGCGATGATGGATTACGGGAATGAGCAATATATCCCCTTTTATGGGATGCGGATCGTAGCGGGTCGCAACATCAGACGGAGTGATACACTCATCGAATTGGTCATTAACGAGACCGCGGCGCAAAAGTTTGGGTTCAAGGACCCTGGAGATGGGGTCGGTCAATTGCTTTATTGTAATGACAAGGCATTTCCAATCGTGGGCGTGGTGGCGGATTTTCATCAGGGTTCATTTAAAGATCCGATACTGCCTGAAGTGATCGGTCATGTTCCCGGATTGGAACATTTTCTCGGAGTGAAGCTGGCCAGCGTGTCCAAAAGCCCAGAAGAGGTCAAGGAGACACTTTCGGCAATGAGAAACGTGTACAAAGGCATTTACCCTAAGGGTGAGTTCTCCTATCATTTTTTGGATCAGACCATTGCGAGCCTTTATGAGACCGAGCAGAAAACGGCTGCATTAGTGCGGGCAGTGATGATCTTGGCCATTTTTATTTCCTGTATGGGGCTTTTCGGGCTGGCGTTGTTTACGGCACAGCGGAAAACTGTGGAGATCAGCATCCGCAAGGTGCTTGGCGCAACAATCGTGGATATCACGACCTTGCTGAATAAAGGCTTTGTGGGGCTTGTGTTGTTATCCCTAATAATCGCCTCACCGGTCGCCTGGTACTTGACTCATCAATGGCTACAGGATTTTGCTTATAGGCGGCCGATAGCCTGGTGGGTGTTCCCGCTGGCCGGAGCGGGCGCTATCCTAATCGCGCTGATCACCGTGAGTTTTCAATCGATCAGGGCGGCTATGGCCAATCCCATTAAAAATCTGCGATCGGAATGAAACTGAATTGAGTTTTGTAGGATTAACTGTTGATTCATATTTGCTATAGGACGGTTCATGTAATGGCTATTACAAATTAAATGCTTCAGATTTATGCATGCTTCCAATGCTTTCCTATTGGATTTTATTTCACTTAATTCATCTAGTCAAGTTTCGCGGTTAATCCTCCCCGTGATTATCTGTCTAGACCCGATTGGATAGCTGCGCCAAAATAATGCCCACGGAAAAGCAACGCTTTGGATTTCTCAATTGTCAACCCCCGAAATGCACGATGAAAACCAACCTACCGTCTTATTTTAGACCCCTGCTGTTCCTATTGTCTTTGGCCATAGGTATAGTATGCCCCTCCTGCACCAAATCTAGCCAGGCTATTCCCGATAGCACGTGCATTACCAGAGTAGTACCCAAAGCGACAGATTACCAGGTGTCTGGGGCTGATCTTGATTCCATTCTTGCCCTTTTTCAGGCCAATAATCTTTCCATTGCCAACTTGCAGTTCCTGAGCTATTCCACATTTTACAGTTCAGGGATAGCGCCCGGTTATCCTGGTTCGCCTGGGTATGTGGGGCCGGCAGTACAAGTAACGGCAACGCAATTCTTTAATGGATTGCCTGCCTGGGTAGGAGGCTATTCTATTACCTTTAATGGAGGAATATTTACGTCCGGAGGAAAGAATGATGGGTATACTGGACCTGCGCCCAATGATGACCTAACGACCCGCCAAACCTTATCCGCTTTGAGGCAAGCATTCTTAGCCCACGTTGCCGAATCCGGGTCTAGTGGTGGGTTGGCCAATTCCGCCCCAAGTTTCCCATATATGGCTAGTATGTTTGCTGACTCCTGTCTGTTAGTCACCCTTGGGTATATGGATGCCAGCATGATCCCTGGCAATGCTACCCCTCCTGAAACTGCGCTGGTCAAAGTTTGGCAGGTTACGCCTTTATCTGGTGGGTTGCCAATCGTAAATGTGGAAGATGATAATAGTCTGGCATGGGGTGTGGTCGTTTATTTACCGTAAATAATACTATTTGAATCCGATGCTGCTATTCTAACAAGTAATCAGATCATGAAGGCATTGCAGGTTAGGCTCATTTAACAATTGTTCCGCACCAACTTTTTGGTAAGCGCGCAACGCTAATTATTTTTTGCGGTCTGCCAACCTGAGGCAGTTTCCCGGAAATACAATCTATATCCTGCTTTTTGATAAATGCGAAAAAATCTCAAGGTGAAGCTTGATAATTGGATAACGCATTACTGCACCACGGTTCAATTCTATCCTAACAAATCTGAAGGATATACTTAATCCTTTCGGGCAGAGGTATGTATCAGTCATTACTGCATATAATGATACTATCCACAGATGGACTCAAAAAAGGAATTACCTGAACCTAATGAACTGACTTTGAGGAGCCTCCCATATGGTTTAACCCCACGGCCTGCTGATTACGAATCAGTTTTTTTTTCAATTGCTTTCATCATGTATCCTCCAATGAGGCCCTTTCTGGATGGGAAATATTGATGCGGAGAATATATGTCATAATATCCGCCCATAATGCGGAGATTAATTTATTGATGCGGAGAATAAGTAGTATATTCACCGCATAATATGCGGAGAATAAAATATGACAGTCTATATTCATCAGCTCCAGGAATGGCCAAATTTCGTGTGGGGCAAGGAGATACTGGCGGAAAAACTTGCCGAGATTCGACATAGGCAAGGACGATTATTGGGCAAAATGGAGGGACTAAGTTTCAATCTGCAGGCTGAAGCCAATTTGCGTACCCTCACACTGGATGTGCTCAAATCAAGCGAAATTGAAGGAGAAATATTAAATCCTGACCAGGTTCGTTCCTCCATTGCCAGACATTTGGGAATGGAAATCGGGGGCTTGGTTCAGGCCGACCGCAACGTGGAGGGCATTGTAGAAGTGATGCTTGATGCTACTCAACACTGTAATGCTGCTCTTACCGAGGATCGATTATTTGCCTGGCACGGGGCAATGTTCCCTACCAGCAGAAGCGGCATGCGCAAAATTGTTGTTGGTCGCTTCCGCGACAATGCTAAGGAAGATCCCATGCGGGTCGTTTCAGGCCCGCTGGGAGCAGAGAGGGTTCATTTTGAAGCGCCCGATTCGCAATTGCTCCCAGTGGAAATGAGTAGGTTTCTAAACTGGTTCAATACTGGGAACAACTTAGACCCGGTTCTAAAATCCGCAATAGCACATCTGTGGTTTGTCACCATCCATCCCTTTGATGATGGTAACGGGCGAATAGCAAGAGCAATAACTGATATGCAGCTTTGCCGCGCCGACCATAGTAATCAGCGATTTTATAGTATGTCTTCTCAAATTAAGAATGAAAAAAATGTATACTATGAATTGCTGGAAAAAACACAAAAGGAGTCACTTGATATTACAGCCTGGCTGGATTGGTTTTTGAGCTGCCTCGACCGAGCGTTAGGCAATACAGATGAAACTCTAGCAGTGGTCTTGAAAAAAGCTCGTTTTTGGGATACCTTTTCTTCAATACCTCTGAATGATCGTCAAAGGATAATGCTTAACAAATTATTGGATGGCTTCCAAGGAAAATTGACATCTTCCAAATGGGCGAAAATTACCAAGACCTCGCAAGACACTGCGAGTCGTGACATTAGCTATCTTTTAGAGAAAGAAATTCTTATCAAGGAAAAAGCAGGAGGAAGAAGCACAAGCTATATTCTAAAAGACAATTAGAAAATAAATTAGCCAGGAATTCACAGGATGTCTATTCGGGCCTCTAGCCCAATAGTTACAAATAATATCTAGAGCAAGACTGAAAAGAATTTAAAATAAATGGATATCTAGGATTTTATAACAGACTCCGAACAATACCGCATCAAGAGCAATAGCCAGATTGTCAACGTAGGAGAAGCCTTTGAAGTTGTACTAAGAACGTACAAACAGTTATTTATGGATCAATTGATCGTTTATCTATTGAAGAAGAGTCAAAGCATTTAAATGAACTCCGTAAAAGTAATTTAGGAGTGAAGAACTGGTTAAATGGATCCTTTGACATGGTCAACTTAAGAAGTATTTAAAAAGTATGTAATCAATGACAAAGAAGAATGGTATGTTTCGTGAAAGCCACGTCCATATTGAGCCTCCCATGGGATTTGAACCCACGACCTGCTGATTACGAATCAGCTGCTCTGGCCAGCTGAGCTAAGGAGGCTGGTGAAAAGAGGGCAAAAATAGATAATCAGGGGCTCTTTTGTAAATTGTGCGACCATAATATTTTTTTATGCGAAAATGGCTTGCTTGCAGTTTGTTGCTTTGCTCCTTCGGTCTACACGCCCAGGATGTCTCTATTACATCGGGTTGGAAATTTAAGACAGGAGACGACCCACAGTGGGCCTCGCCCATACTCAATGACAGCAGTTGGGCGCCAATCGCCGTGGGTAAGCCATGGGAGGAACAGGGTTACCCACATTACGACGGCTTCGCCTGGTACCGCCTGCACATCCTAATCCCCTCATCCATCAAGGATAAGGCCTATTTGAAAGAGAAAATCAAGTTTGACTTGGGCAAAATCGATGATGGCGACGAGGTCTTTTTAAATGGCTCTTTTCTTGGCCGCAATGCAGGAAGAAGTCCCGATATAAAAAAAGGTCCCTATGACGTCCAACGAACGTATATCCTGCCTCTGAACGATGTGCGCATCCGATGGGATAAAGAAAATATCATCGCCGTCCGGGTTTGGGATGGTGGCGGAGACGGCGGTATGTGGGATGGCAATTATGGAATCAGTGTTATGGACGTGACCGATTACTTGGTGATCAACACCACCGCCAACGATTTTGAATTTGGCAGCGACAAAAAAGTATCCAAGAAAATAGTCTTGCAATCCATAAGCGACCAGTACGATTTTAACGGCAAACTTCGGATCACGGTCACCGACCCTGTTTCAGGAGCCTTGGTATATAAGCAGAGTCTCGGGATCGACTTCGCGAAGAACCGGCCTTTTGAATACACCTGGCACACACTTTTGCCGGAAACTAAATCCTACCTCGCAACCTACACGTTCGAAGAGGAGCGGAGTAAAAAAATCATTTCGGTGTCCGAAGGCATACCGTATATCCTGACCCCAATGCCTGCGGCTACTCCGAAAATCAACGGACCAGGCGCCGTGGGGATAAGGCCAGGATCTCCGTTCCAATACCGCATTGCGGCTTCGGGCGAACGACCAATAGTCTACACCGCCTCGGGGCTACCCGCCGGCCTGCATCTAGACCAAACCTCCGGTATCATCACGGGCGTAATTAGCTCCCCGGGCACCTTTATCGTAAAACTGGGCGCTAAGAACAAGGTTGGCACTGCCGCAAAAAATATGCGTATCGTTTGCGGTTCCACCATTGGATTAGCTCCAGCCCTGGGGTGGAATAGCTGGAATTGCTGGGGGCTAAGCGTCAGCGATGAGAAAGTCCGGGCTTCGGCCAAGACGATGAGCGAGAAACTGGCTGACTTTGGATGGACTTACATCAACATCGACGATGGATGGCAGGATAAGCGCAGTGATCAGGGCGAAATACTGGCGAACGCTAAATTCCCTGATATGAAGGCACTTAGTGATTATGTCCACAGCCTCGGTTTAAAATTGGGGATTTATTCCTCGCCGGGACCTCTGACCTGCGGAGGATTTATGGGCAGTTACCAGCACGAAGAGCAGGACGCAGCAACCTATGGAAAATGGGGCATTGATTACCTGAAATACGACTGGTGCTCGTACGGCAAAATCGCTCCGCTCAACCCTTCGCTAGACGATTACCAAAAGCCTTACCGGGTTATGCGTGCTGCGCTCGACAAGAGCAACCGGGATATTCTTTTCAGCTTATGCCAATATGGAATGGGAGACGTATGGAAATGGGGTGCCCAGATCGGCGGCAACAGCTGGAGGACTACGGGGGATATTACCGATACCTGGTCCAGCATGTCCGGCATCGGGTTTGGTCAGGTCGATTGTGCACCCTTCACCCAGCCTGGGCATTTCAACGACCCCGACATGCTGGTCGTTGGTCGGGTAGGATGGGGTCCAAGCTTGCACAATACCCGACTCACTCCCGATGAACAATACACGCATATCAGCCTCTGGTGCCTGCTTTCCGCACCCCTGCTGATCGGATGCGACATGAGCCAACTGGATGCATTTACCCTTAACTTACTCACGAATAGCGAAGTACTCGCGGTGGACCAAGACATCCTGGCCAAACCGGCTCAAAAGGTGCTAGACTCCGCGCAAATTCAGGTTTGGGTAAAAGACCTGGAAGATGGTTCCAAAGCCCTGGGCATTTTTAACCTCTCGGGGCAAGGGCAAAAACCCACCTTAGTTTTCTCTTCGCTTAAACTACCCCCACGCGTGCTTCTGCGTGATCTTTGGCGCCAGATGGATTTGGGATCATTCGCCAGTTCCTTCAGTAGGCCTATTCCTCCCCACGGCGTACTGCTACTTAAACTAAAGCCCGCCCACTAGGCGGGGCAATTGAAGTGGAATAAAAAGTCTTTGTTCAATGCAAAAGGCAGCCCCAGACGGGCTGCCTTTTCAATCCTGGGGTGATGGCCTCAGGAGGGATCCTTCTTTGTTTGATTGTATTTCTTTTCTATGTCTTTTGCCTTTTCAAAATCCAGGACCACGCCATTTATGCAATAGCGCAAGCCCGTTGGCGGAGGCCCATCCTTGAATACATGGCCCAAATGCGACTTGCAGCGCCCGCACATCACTTCCGTTCTTTCCATGCCAAAACTATTATCGGTTTCATAGATAATGCTTTCCTTACTGATCGGCTCGTAGAAACTCGGCCAGCCACAACCGCTTTCGAATTTCGTATCGCTCCTAAACAGCGGGTTGCCACATACGGCACAATAATAGGTGCCAATTTCCGTGGAGTGTTCGAAACTGCTTGTTCCCGGACTTTCTGTTCCTTTCAGCCGGGCTACTTGGTAGACTTGCGCAGGTAGAATTTTTTTCCATTCCGCCTCCGTTAGGTTAACCTTGGAGGTATCTGTATGGGAATAAATCGGGTCATTTGACTTTTTTATGGAGTCCATAGTGCTGAATTTCGATTTGTCGGCCGATTGGGAATAGGTGCAGTTCTGCAGCAAGAGCGCCAGAACTATTACCAGCGAATTAAGTGTGAATTTGTACATGTGTTATAGATTGTAACAAATGTACGGGCCGAGAGTTCGTTTGGATTGTCCGCTTTAAGACAATGCGATACCTTAACAATCCGTTGATCTTCCCGTTTCGAGACATTCACACCCTATTTTGGCGTATAGCAAAAATGTTAAAGGAACTTTAACTTACTCATATTATATTTGTTCACACCCAAGCGCAAGGCAGCACTATGTTTAACTTAATTCTATTCGGCCCTCCGGGTAGCGGCAAAGGTACCCAATCGGAAAGATTGATTACCAAATACGGCTTAAAGCACCTGAGCACGGGTGATTTGCTTCGCCAAGAAATAGCGGGTCGCTCGCCGCTGGGCTTGGCGGCCAAAAGTTATATGGACAAAGGTCAACTGGTCCCCGATGAAGTAGTGATCGAAATGATCAGCTCCGCCTTGGATAATAACCCCCAGGCCAATGGCTTTCTCTTCGACGGTTTCCCCAGAACCAACGCCCAAGCCGAGGCATTGGATAAGCTGCTCCATGAAAAGGGCACCCAGATCGCCCTGGTTTTGGCTCTCCAGGTGAGCCAATCCGAACTCATCAAGCGGCTCTTGAATCGGGGTCTCACTTCGGGCCGTAGTGACGACACCAATGAAGAGGTAATTGGGGCCAGGATCGAAGAATACGAAAGAAAGACTGCAGCCGTGGCAGAGCATTACATGAAATACGGCAAAGTAATCTATATCAAAGGTGAAGGCAGCGTGGACAGCATCTTTGAATCGCTTTGCAAGGAAGTAGACGCCCGCAAAGTCGCCTAAGATCTGGCGGCTATTTGGACTCCGCAGGTACGACCCGAATATCCGTTTGCCTGCCTTCCCGTAAGACTCCCATCACACAGCTTTGGCCAATAACTTTTTCGTTGAGCTGCCGGTGCAGGTCATCTACAGAACCAACGGGCTTACCTTCAAAGGAAACCAGGATGTCACCCACTTTCAGTTCCCGGTTGTAGACAGGTTGGTCGGCTAGAATTTCTACCACGTAGACGCCAGTCTTTTTTTCCAGTTTATTGGCCAGGATCATCCGCTCGCTCAGCTTAACCAATTGGCCCGCAATGCCGATATACGCACGCTTTACCCGGCCTTCCATGATCAGTTTGCCTGCGACATAGGCGGCCAGATTGGAGGAGACAGCAAAACAAAGTCCCTGGGCACTGGCAATGGTTGCGGTATTGACGCCAATTGCCCGGCCTTGGGAATTGACCAAGGGGCCCCCCGAATTACCGGGGTTCAGCGCCGCGTCGGTTTGGATGACGTCGTCGATCATGCGGCCATTATTTGCCCTCAGGGTACGACCCAGGGCACTGACCACACCCGCCGTCACGCTGTGCTGCAGACCCAGGGGATTACCGATGGCGATCGCGATCTGGCCCACCTGCAGCAGGTCTGAATCAGCCAGGGACAATGGCCTCAATCCATTTTCATAAATTTTGAGCACCGCTATATCGGTAGAAGGATCTGTTCCCTTCAATTCGGCTTTGACCAGGCGGCCATCGCCCAAAGCAACCTGAATGTCCTGGGCCTGGTCTATGACATGATCGTTGGTCAGGATGAATCCATCGGAGGAAATAATGAAACCAGAGCCCGAAGCCGGCCCTGGGCGCCTGGCGCTAGCTTTGCCACCCGGATTCCCCTTTTGTACCTGGATATGTACCACGGACTCCGATACGCTCGCCACAGTTCCCGTAATGGTCTTGGAATAGGCGTCCAGCAAAACCTGATCGGTTTCCTGAGGGCTTTCAATAAAAAGATAGTCATGTTCCATGTACCAGTCCCTTCAAAATGTTTACCAAACCCGGACCGTGCCACTGTGGCATGATCTGAAAAAAAACGCGAGGATCACCTCACCCCCCTTGGCCGGTTGGGTCCAGTTTTTGGGACCTGGACGGCTCCACGCTTATTGCCTTGGCGAGGCCGCAGCAAAGAAGAGAAACAGCGTTCTACACTTTTAAAGTAATTTAGTTTTCTGATCAAACTCGAGCCATATGACTAAGCTTGGAAATTATGTCACAGGACAGTGGATCTCCGGTGATGGGGAAGGTGTGCCGCTCTACCATGCGGTGAGCGGTGCGGAGATTGCCCGAGCCACAACGAGCGGCCTGGACTTTTCGGCCGTACTGGAATACGGCAGAACGAGGGGCAATCCGGCGCTTAGAAAGATGACTTTTCACCAGCGGGGGCGTATGCTCAAAGCGCTTGCCCTGCACCTGCAGGACCATCTGGAGGAGTTTTACCGCCTCAGCTTCCAGACCGGCGCTACGCGCGCGGACAGCTGGATTGATATCGAAGGCGGCATTGGCAATTTGTTTTCCTATGCAGCCCTGCGCCGAAAATTTCCCGACGAACCGTATGCCCTGGACTCCGGAGGAGTCAATCTATCCAAGGGCCATACGTTTATGGCACAACACCTGCTCATCCCCAAAGAAGGAGTCGCCGTCCACATCAACGCCTTCAACTTCCCGGTCTGGGGTATGCTGGAGAAGATAGCGGTGAATTTACTGGCCGGGGTGCCCGCTGTAGTTAAGCCGGCCACGATCACCAGCTACCTCACCGAGGCGGTCGTCAGGCAAATCGCTGCTTCGGGCATCTTACCCGACGGCGCTTTGCAGCTGATCTGCGGCAGCGCAGGTGATCTGCTCAACCACCTCCAACCACAGGACTGTGTGACCTTTACCGGATCTGCATCCACGGGTCTTGCCTTAAAGTCAACCCCCAGGGTTCTCAGCCAGAATGTCCCCTTCACCATGGAAGCCGATTCGCTCAACTGCATTGTGCTGGGTCCCGATATAGAGCCCGAGATGGCGGAATGGGACATTTTTATCCGGGAAATTCGAAAGGAAATGACCGTGAAAGCAGGTCAAAAATGCACCGCCATCCGCCGGATTTTTGTACCCGAAAACAAACTGGAAAAGGTCATGGGAGATCTCAGTCGGTCCCTTTCCCAAACCTTGATTGGCAATCCTGAAAACGATCGGGTGCGTATGGGAGCACTGGCGGGTCAAAGTCAACGGGTAGAAGTCAAATCCCAGGTGCAGAAACTGCTGGCTTCCTCCCAGCTTATCTACGGTTCCTTAGACAGCGTGGAATTGATCGATGCCGATTCCCAGAAAGGCGCCTTCCTCGGCCCGCTGCTCTTGTTGAACCAAAAGCCTCTATCCACCGAGGAGGCACACTCGGTGGAAGCCTTCGGGCCCGTTAGCACCCTCATGCCTTACCGAGATCTGGAAGAAGTGGTCCAGCTAGCCAAAAAAGGAAAGGGATCGCTTTGCTCCACCATCGTAACCAACCGGCAAGAGCTGGCTCGAGAGTACGTGCTGGAAGCAGGCACCTATCACGGCCGCATCCTGGTGCTCAACCAGGCATGCGCCAAAGAAAGTACCGGTCACGGGGCACCGCTGCCACTGCTCGTGCATGGAGGACCCGGAAGGGCGGGTGGTGGCGAAGAAATGGGGGGTATCCGGGGGGTGTTCCACTACATGCAACGCGTCGCCGTACAGGGTTCGCCTACCATGATTGGCGCGGTTACCCATGTCTACCAGCCGCATGGCGCACAACGTCTGGAAGACAAGCATCCCTTTCAAAAATATTTTGAGGAACTTCAGATTGGAGACAGCCTGGTTACGCACAAGCGAACTGTAACCGAAGGCGATATCGGGAATTTCGCCAACCTGAGCTGGGATCATTTCTATGCCCATACCGACCACAGTTCCCTGGAAGGAACCTTATTTGACAAACCCGTCGCCCATGGATATTTTATTCTCAGTGCGGCTGCCGGATTGTTTGTGGATCCCAAAAAGGGCCCGGTGCTGCTCAACTATGGCCTGGACGAATGCCGGTTTCTTAAACCCGTTTATGTGGGCTCCTCGATTGGCGTCAGATTGACCTGCATGGAAAAGATTCCCCAGGAGAAAAAGGACGACCAGGATCTGGCCAAAGGCATCGTCAAGTGGTACGTGGAGGTCATAGACGAAACAGGCGACACGGTAGCCTTGGCCACGGTACTCACCCTGGTTAAGATGAAGCCAATTTGAGCGCACTCAACAAAAAGGCATTCGGCGGATGTTGTTTTGTTTTCCGCCCCTGCGTACATTGCTATTCCAATGCATTCCCTTCGCCTAGTGCTTCACGCGCCCAGGTTTTGGACAGGGGGGAATCGCACCGCCGGTTAACACATAAATCCAAAATAAAACGACATGATCAGTCAGATTGATAACGGTTACGTAAAAGTAGAAAAACATAAAGGGGTTACCAGCATCGAGTTTTTTCATCCGCAGGGCAACTCGCTGCCTGCCAAAATTCTCGATGAGCTGGCGAAGGAATTTCACTCCGCGGGACACGATGACGATACCCGCGTCATTGTCCTTCGTTCAGCCGGGGACCGTGGGTTTTGCGCCGGAGCATCCATCGCTGAACTAGCTTCCATCAAGGATAAAGAACAAGGATCTCAGTTTTTCAGCGGGTTTGCCCACGTGATAAACGCCATGCGTAAATGTCCCCAGTTTATTGTGGCCAGGGTCCACGGCAAGTGCGTGGGCGGGGGTGTAGGTCTGGTGGCTGCTGCCGATTATGCCATTGCCAAAGAAGGCGCAGAGATCAAGTTAAGTGAACTGGCCCTTGGCTTTGGCCCATTCATTGTCGGTGCGGCTATTGAACGCAAAATCGGGGTTTCTTCTTTTTCCCAACTGGCCATCGATTCTACGTTGTGGCGCAACGACGATTGGGCCAGGAAGAAGGGGCTGTACGCGGAGCTCCACATGACCACCGAAGGCATGGATGAATCCATTCAACGACTGA
Source organism: uncultured Chitinophagaceae bacterium (assembly GCA_963742225.1). Classification (GTDB taxonomy): domain Bacteria; phylum Bacteroidota; class Bacteroidia; order Chitinophagales; family Chitinophagaceae; genus Puia. The sequence continues at coordinate 1,026,701 of CAVULD010000001.1, forward strand.
CCAACCACCTGGCTCAATCCAACCCGCAGGCTATGGCCGAGCTGAAGAAATTATTCTGGAAGGGAACGGAGAATTGGGACCAGATGCTGATCGAAAGAGCGGCCATTAGTGGAAAGCTGGTGCTCAGTGAATATACCAAGCAGGCCATCAAGAAATTCGTCAAGTAGCGACCCAGGTTCTTGTCTTATCTATCTGGCGGGGAGTAAAAATCGACCGGCCTACAAATCATCGAAGCTATAGAGGCTGTCCAAGGGGAAATCCGGGCTCATTTCAAAGATGGGTTTAAGCAGTCCGTCTTTCAGGCCATAGACCCAACCATGCAGGTGCGGTCTGCGTTCATGCTTCCATGTCCGCTGGATGATGGAAGTCTTGGCCAGATGGGTGACCTGCTCTTTCACGTTTAGCTCCGTCAGCCGATCGGCGCGAATTTCTGGGTCAACAATCCTATCCAGTTCCTGGCGGTGGAGTCGGTACACGTCTTTTATATTACGCAGCCACATATTGAGCACTTGCTTGTAATCGTGATTGGTCATGGCGGCTTTGATCCCGCCGCAGCCGTAATGGCCGCAGACGATCACGTGGTTGACTTTGAGGTGTGTTACGGCAAATTCCAGCACGCTGAGCAGGTTAACATCCGTATGGATGACCAAATTGGCCACGTTGCGATGGACAAATATTTCCCCGGGTTGGCGTCCGGTAATTTCGTTGGCGGGAACGCGGCTGTCGGAGCAACCGATCCACAAAAATTCCGGTGACTGCAGCTTGGAAAGCCGGTCGAAATAGTGGCGGTCCGTGGCTATTTTTTGACTGGCCCAGGCTTTGTTATCGAGCAGTAATTTCTCAATCGGAATCATAGCTGTTGTTTCAAGTACCTAGAACGCGTAATTCCTCCCTTTGTTCCGAGGTCGTCAAATATTCAGCCCCCCGCAGGCGGAAATGACCTGGCCGGTAACGTAGCTGCTCATATCGGAAGATAGAAACAGGCAGAGGTCAGCAATCTCCTCGGCCCGGCCAAAACGACCCAGCGGTATCTTCTCCAAAAAGGCTTTTGACGCCTCTGCTTCATGCAAATACTGCGTCATGTCCGTTTCAATGAATCCCGGGGCAATGGCATTGCACCGGATGTTGCGGCTACCTAGCTCCAGTGCGATGGATTTGGTAAATCCAATGATGCCCGCTTTGGACGCTGCGTAGCTGGACTGGCCTGCATTACCCCGCAGGCCAACAATGGAACTCATATTAATGATTGAGCCTTTCTTGGCTTTCATCATGGGCCGAATTACCTGCTTGGTCAGATTGAAAACGCTCTTTAAGTTCACGGTCATCACTTCATCCCACTGCTCAGGCGTGAGGCGAAGCAGCAGATTGTCTTTGGAAATACCGGCATTGTTGATGCACACATCCACTGTCCCAAATTCTTTCACTACGTCGTTGACCAAGAGTTCGCAATCCGAAAAAATCGAAGCGTTGCTGCGATAGGCTTTTGCTTTCACCCCCAAATCCTTTAATTTATGTTCCAGTGACGAGGCCTTTTCTTCACTGTTTAAAAAGGTAAAGGCGACCTGCGCGCCGTGCTGGGCAAGTTTCACAGCAATGGCTTCTCCAATGCCCCGGCTGGCGCCGGTTACGATTGCTGTTTTCCCTTCCAGAAGTGCCATATGACATAAATTTAAAGATCCTCAAATATATAAACTCGCCCGTTTGGTTTTAAATAAATATATTTAAATATCTCATTTCATATATGTTCACGACAAAAAGGGTAAGGGTCTGGCTGCTCGCAGCGTTCGTTGCGGAGACCCTGTGCGCCACCTTTTGTTTGAAAATTCCTGCCATCAGCAAACCGTCAACGTTCGTCTATTTTATTTCGGGCATTGCCATCGCGCTGCTGGCCACCGCACTGCCCCAGGTGAGCCTCTCCGGTTCTCGGTTGGCGGACCGGAAGATTAACTCGAAGATCCGTTATCTCAAAGCCCTGGTGCTTGTCGTCATTGCTCTGGCTGTGTACCTACTATCCAAACGCACGTTGCAATCAATCGACATCAACGCGGCCTATGCGGACATGTTGCCGGTCATCCAAAAAATGAACCAGCGCTTCATCGACGGGCATTGGAAAAAAGTCTACGACATCATACCCGATATCTGGCACGGTACCCAGCCCGTGTACCTGCCGGCGATGTGGCTTCCTTTTGCTCCTGCTGTCCTTTTTGGTTTTGATATGCGATGGATTACCGCGGGATGCATATTCGTCGTCTTCGCCATTTTTATCCTCGTGCTAAGGCCGGCAAAAAATCCCTATTCCTCGCTGGTCCTCCTTGGGATGGCCAGTTTACTTTTTTGCTGGTTGCTCATCCAGGACGAGGAGCACGGATTCATCAGCATGAGTGAAGAGGGCGTGGTAGTTGTGTATTATGTGCTGTTGGTGCTGGCCATCATGTCCGACCAAGTCTGGCTCATCGGCATAGCCGCCGCCCTGTGCCTGCTCAGCCGTTTTTCCCTGATAGGTGCGATTCCGGCCTTGCTTTGTTACCTAATGCTGCACAAGCGCAATAAACAGGCCCTTCTGCTGAGCCTGATCGGGGTGGGAAGCTTCCTGGTATTTTTTATTCTTCCCTTCGGCTGGCGCAGGTTCTCCGACTTACTCAGCCTGCCCGCCCAATACGTGCATTTTTCCCACCTCGTTTGGAAGAATGACCCGGACGTTTTCCTCCGAGGCCTGGGATTTGCCAAATTTTTTGGACCCGCCAATGCCTCGGTGCTGCACCTTCTGCTTATTGTACTGACCTTTGCTGTGCCCGTTTCTTACGTTTTGTTTACCTACCTAAAAAATAAGAGTCGGCCCGTTCCCAACCTGGCACTAGCTGCCCTAAAGCTCAGCATCGTCGTGTTCTATTGCTTTATTGACGTACCCTATCTGTATTTGTATTATACCTCGTCTTTTATCAGCTTGATTGGGGTCACGTTCCTGATATCGGCGGGACATCCCCGCAGCGAGAGGCCCCTAGACCGGATGCTGCAGGTAGAATGAGGTAATTTCATCGATGTATTTTCGGTCGTTGGACAGACGAGGGACTTTATGCTGGCCGCCCAGTTTACCTTTACTCCGTAACCATTCGGAAAATACCCCCTTGGGAATGGACTTGACCAGCGGACTGCGCAGTGCAATATCCTTGTAGCGTTTGGCCTCGTAGTCGCTGTTGGCGTCTTTGAGCGCCTTGTCCAGTTCATACGCAAAATGACCAATCGAGTCTGGTTCCTTGTCAAATTCAATCATCCACTCGTGTGCGCCATTGCTGTGGTCGCTAAAATAGATGGGAGCTGCGGTGTAATCCATGACTACCGCACCGGTTTTTTCGCACGCTACCGCTATGGCCCGATCTGAATTATCTACGATAACTTCCTCCCCGAAGGCGTTGATGAAATGCTTGAGTCTGCCGGTGACTTTGATGCGAAACGGGCTAAGGGAAGTAAACTGGATAGTATCTCCCAGCAGGTAGCGCCACAGTCCACCGTTGGTGTTGACCAGCAGCGCGTAGTTTTGTCCTAGTTCTACGTCAGCCAGTCCAATGGTTTCGGGCTGGGCCTTTCCGTATTCCTCGATGGGCATAAACTCCATAAAAATGCCGTGATCCAGAAACAGCAGCATGCCATCGTCCGTGGGGCTGGCCTGGGCGGCAAAAAACCCTTCGCTGGCATTATACAAATCGAGGTAGTGAATATCCTTGCCCACTAATCTGGAAAACTGATCGCGGTACGGAGTAAAGGAAACACCCCCGTGTATATATAATTCCAGGGAAGGCCAGACTTCGGCCAGGGTAGATTTGCCGGTAATTTCCAGAATCCGCTTGATAAGCACCAGTGACCAGGTAGGTACCCCGGAGATTGAGGTCACGTTTTCGCCGATGGTGCCCTGAGCCAGCTTTTCGATTTTGTCCCCCCATTCGTCCAGCAGCGCGATACTGAGTTCAGGCGTTCTGATCCAATGGCCCCAGAAAGGAGAGTTCTGCAGTAGCACGGCGCTGAGGTCGCCATAATGGACCTCTTCGTTGACCTGGTTAATAGTGTGGCTTCCACCGATTACCAATCCCTTTCCTGTCAGCAGATCCGATTCGGGATTAAAGTGGTAATACATCGTCACTACATCCTTGGCGCCCTTGTAGTGGCAATCCTGCAAACTTTCTTCGCTGACGGGTATAAACTTGCTCTTGTCGCTGGTCGTCCCGCTACTCTTGGCAAACCAGGTAATGGGTGTATTCCAAAGCAGGTTTTGTTCGCCATTCATGATCCGTTGGATATACGGTTTCAGGTCGTCATACTCATGTATCGGAACTGCTTTTTTAAATTCTTTGATGGAAAACAGCCGGGAGAACCCATATTTGCGCCCGAATTCAGTGTATTGTGCAGAGGTCACCAGGTCTTGCAGGACTTCACGCTGCACGGCAACGGGGTGCTGACTCCACTGTTCAATCTGCCACAGGCGCAGTCTTGCCAACCGGGATATGGCCGGGCTGAGTAATTTCATTGCCGGCAAAGTAAAGAATGATCTGGAAATAACGAAGAGAAATCGCCAAAAGCGCCGCCAACGGCCTTTTTGAAAATTCGGCGCTGTAGGCTGGTGCACCAAACCGATGGAGGCTGTAAGAATTTTGAATTGCCCTTATCCCTTTTCCGCTTGCAGCAGCGCCAAGAGCTTGTTCAAGTCGGAGCGCAGGTCCCGGTCTTCCGCCATGAGCAGATTAGCCTGCTCCAACAATTCTTTTTTGTTGTTTTGCTCCGCAAAATGCGCTAAGGCACTGCGCGTGCTTTGGATAATCTGATCGTGGTTAGACAGGACGTTGGAATCCGCTGATCCATGGGCCAAGCGGGGGCCGTTTGACTCGAGTGGCTCCGTTATGTGCAGGCTATCCTGTTCTAATTTATCTAAATGCTCCAACGCTTCATGAATGGAATTCATTAGCAGTTCCAGATGTTGGTTCGCCTCCATGCGCACTTCTTCATGCAGGTAATCCTTGCGCTTGAGCTCAAAATTCCGGCCCAAATACAGTCTTCTTACCTGTTCGTCCTGGGCGAGTTCTTCGGCCGTTCCGTGTTTGAATATTTTGCCTTCAATCAGCAAATAAGCCCGATCACAGATGGAGAGCGTTTCGTTCACGTTATGGTCCGTAATCAGGATCCCAATATTCTTAAATTTCAATCGAGCGACCACCGCCTGGATATCTTCCACTGCGATCGGGTCCACTCCCGCAAACGGTTCGTCCAGCAGCATGAACCGGGGGTCAACGGCTAAGGCCCGGGCAATTTCCGTTCGACGGCGTTCTCCTCCACTCAAGGAGTCTCCGTTATTTTTTCGGACATGATGCAAGCGAAACTCATCCAGGAGTAATTCGAGTTTTTCTTTTTGTTCCTTCTTGGTCAATTTAGTCATTTCCAAGATGGCCTTGATATTGTCTTCGACGCTTAGCTTGCGGAAAACGGAGGCTTCCTGCGGCAGATAGCCGATGCCCATCTGGGCCCGTTTGTACATGGGTAATTTGGTGATGTTGGTTTCCCCCAGGAATACGTCCCCGTCATCGGGCTTGATGAGCCCCACCACCATATAAAAAGTCGTCGTTTTGCCGGCGCCGTTTGGACCCAGCAGCCCCACAATCTCTCCTTGTCGAACGTTGACCGAAACGCGGTTGACGACCGTACGATTGCGGTATGATTTTTCCAGATCCTGCGTGTGAATAGTAAGGCTCAAAACAATGGGTTTGTCGCAAAATTACCTTAACTAAATGAATCCATCGCTGAACCAAAACATACTTTAACAGAAACCCATGCGCCACCGGACCTAGCGGCAAGGACCCGCTGGGCCCCCAGGCCTGGACTGCTTTCACGGCCATGGGTAAAAATACTTGCGCCGTAGTTTGTGTTCTACTCTACTTGAATTAAGTTTGCGGAGTCAACGATGTAGGTGATTATACGCAGGGTAAACCTGGCCAAAAAAAACCACCCCTCAGGGGTTCATCCGGACCGGCGGAGCGTGCAGGACCGCTGGTTTGCACGCAGCAATCATTGGAGTCAAGCAAAATTCCCGATATGAAGGTTATTGAACACATACAACAGGCCAAAGGGCCCCTGGTATCTTTTGAAATCCTACCCCCCCTGAAGGGCAAAACGATCAATTCCATCTACGACCACCTGGATCCCTTGATGGAGTTCAAGCCTTCGTTCATCAACGTTACCTACCACCGTAGCGAGACTATGTTCAAGAAAAAGGCCGATGGGACCTTTGATAAGGTGGAGGTTCGCAAAAGGCCAGGTACGGTGGGTATTTGCGCAGCCATTATGAACCATTACCAGGTGGATTCGGTGCCTCATTTGATTTGTGGTGGTTTTGCCCCCCGCGAGACGGAAGATGCCCTGATCGACCTGCAGTTTCTGGGCATAGATAATGTCCTGGTTTTGCGGGGCGACGCTGCCAGCAACGAAGCTTCCTTTGAGCCGGAACCTGGCGGCCATCGCTATGCGCTGGATTTGCTCAAGCAGGTAGTAAATCTCAACCACGGCATCTATATCGAGGAGGACATCAAGAACGGAGGGAAAACCAATTTCTGTATCGGCGTGGCCGGCTATCCCGAAAAGCATTTCGAAGCCCCCAACCTGGAAACCGACCTCATGTACCTCAAGGCCAAGGTTGACGCAGGCGCCGAATATGTGACAACGCAGATGTTCTTCGACAACCAGAAATATTTTGATTTTGTAAAAGCCTGTCGTGCACACGGTATTGACGTGCCGATCATCCCCGGGTTAAAGCCCATCACCAATAAAAAACAGCTCAGCATGCTGCCCAAAGTATTTCATGTGGATCTTCCGCCGGAGTTGAGCGGGGCGATCATGCGATGCCGTAACGACGAGGAAGTCGAAAAACTGGGTACCGAATGGCTCATTGCGCAAAGCAAGGAGCTGAAGCAGAGCGGAGTGCCCGTGCTACATTATTATACCCTGGGCAAGCCGAAAGTGATCTGGAACGTGGTCAAGGAAATTGCCTGACCGCGACGCCCGGCGGAGTTCACCGACCTGCCCGTAATATCTACTTCTTCAAGATTTCCGATTGTTGTAAATTACAGATCCTCTCAATACACCCTGGTGGGTACATTATGGCATATATCGATTATTACAAGATTTTGGGCGTAGATAAGAATGCGTCGACGGATGACATTAAAAAAGCCTACCGCAAGCTGGCCCGGAAATTTCATCCGGATCTGAATCCCAACGACAAGCAAGCCAAGCAGAAATTCCAGCAAATCAACGAGGCGAATGAAGTGCTCAGCGATGCGGAAAATCGAAAAAAATACGACCAATACGGCGAGAACTGGAAACATGCCGAACAATACGAAAAGACGCAGCAGGCCGGCGGTACCGGCCGGAGCCCTTGGGGGGAGGCCCCAACGGGGGATGAATTTGGCGCGGGAGGGTCTGGTGAGTTTTCCGATTTCTTTGAATCGCTCTTCGGTCGCTCGCGCGCAGGCTCCGCCCGGGGAGCTGGCCAGGGAGTGAAGTTCCGGGGCGAAGACTATCACGCAGAACTGCTGCTTGGCCTTACGGAGGCATTTCGCACCCACCAGCAGACCTTGACGGTGAACGACAAGAATATCCGCATAACCATTCCGGCCGGGGTCGAGAATGGGCAGGTGATCAAACTCAAGGGTCATGGGGGACCCGGGGTCAATGGCGGTCCAAGTGGCGATCTGTACCTCACGTTTGTGCTGCGCGACGACGCTCGGTTCAAACGCACGGGTCATGACCTGTATACTACCGTCAATCTGGACCTGTATACGGCTATCCTAGGAGGCGACGTTACGCTGGACACCCTGGATGGAAGCAAGCTCAAACTCAAAGTAACCCCGCTGACGCAGAATGGCACCAAGGCCCGGTTGAAGGCAAAAGGTTTTCCCGTGTATAAAAAAGAGGGTGAATTTGGGGATTTGTACGTGACCTATGCGATCCGTATTCCGGAGCACCTCACAGATAAACAAAAGGAGCTTTTCCGAGAACTCGCCAAATCATGATTAAATTCTAACGACATGCAACACGAAGAATTCATGGCCGCTGAAGAGTTTTGCACCTACTACCAGGTAGAATACGACTTCATCCATTCCTTGCATGAATATGGGTTGATCGAGCTACGGACGGTGAACGAAAAGAAAATGATCCCCGCGGAGGAATTGCCGCTCTTGGAAAAAATGATCCACCTCCATTATGATCTGGAGATCAACCTGGCGGGAATCGACGCAATCAACCACCTGCTGGAGCGGGTCGACAGTTTTCAGCGTGAGATCACGGCGCTGCGAAACCAGCTGCGCAGGTACGAATAGCCGGGGCCGTGGTGGCTATCACGCGCATGGCGTGTTTGAGCCGGCAGTCAGGATGCCCCATCTTTTATATGGCCGGTTGCATTAGCTCAAATTTCCGCCCTATATTTCGGCCCACATACCCACACAACACTGCTCATGAAAAAATGTATCCTCCTTTTGCTGGTTTTTATTTGGCAGGCCCAGTTTCTACCAGCCCAAACCGACTCGATCAGCCATTACAAGAAACTCAGCGCGATGATCCCTATGCGCGATGGCATCAGGCTCTATACTGTTATGCTCGTTCCAGTCGAAGCCAAAAGCCCTGTGCCCATTCTGATCACCAGGTCACCCTACGGTTCCTCTTTACCTGGAGTGGCCGATGATAGTGTGCTCTCTTTAAGCAACCGTTTTCCCTACTACAACATGGCCAAAGAGGGGTATATTTTCGTCTTTCAGGATATCCGCGGTAAATATAAGAGTGAGGGCACCATGCAGATACACCAACCCCTCATTCACCGAACCCATCCCGGAGCCGTAGACGAAAGCACCGATACCTGGGATGCCGTGGACTGGCTCGTCAAACACGTAGTTAACAACAACGGCCGGGCCGGCATTGTAGGAATCTCCTATCCGGGTTGGCTTGCCCTGGTGGGGGCCGTAGACCCGCATCCGGCGCTGAAGTGTTCCTCTGAACAAGCCTGCATGTCGGATTTATTTTTAGGCGACGACTTTCACCATAACGGTGCTTTTCGGCTAAGCTATGGGATGGAATATACCTACGAACTGGAATTCGACAAGACCACCGACAGTCAGTTCCCCTTTCCGCAATTTGATCTGTTTGACTGGTACCTTCACCTCGGATCGCTTAATAACGTCAATAAAAACTTCTTCCAGGGCAAAATCCCGACCTGGAACAACTTTGTGCGGCACCCCAACTACGACAGTTTCTGGAAAGCCAATTCCCCATTGACCTATATCGACTATCCACAAATACCCCAATTGCATGTAGGCGGCTATTACGACCAGGAAGATCTCAATGGCCCCCAACTCATGTATGAGCATTTGGAAAAAAAGGATAGCTTCAGTCGGAATTTTATCGTCCTGGGGCCCTGGAACCACGGCGGCTGGGCACGTGGAAAAGGAGACAGTCTGGGCAAGATTGCCTTTGCAAGTTTTACCAGTCTGTGGTTCCAGGACTTGCAGAAAAAGTGGTTTGATTACTGGTTGAAAGGGATGGGAGATGGTCATTTTAGCGAAGCCACCTGTTTTCAGACTGGTACCAACCAATGGAAGACGTATAGCAAGTGGCCACCCAAGGAAGCTTCGATCCGAAATCTGTACGCCGGGCCGGATCACCATGCTTCCTTTGCCAAGCCTACCGATCCGGCAGGGGACATCAGCTTTGTCAGCGATCCTCAAAAACCCGTCCCTTACCGCATTCAACCCATTGAAGCCACTTATGGCCAGGGTAGCCGGTGGCGTCCCTGGCAGGTGGAAGACCAGCGCTTCGTATATACTAGACCGGATGTCATCAGCTTTACCACCGACGCACTCACCGAAGACCTTACCGTAACTGGAAATATCCTCGCCCGTTTGTTTGCCAGCACCACAGGCACCGATGCGGATTGGGTCGTCAAGCTCATCGACGTGTACCCGGATAAAGATCAGCAAAACCTGCTTATGAGTCAGTTCCAGCTGGCCGTGGCGATGGAGGTATTTCGTGGCCGCTACCGGGAAAGCTTCTCCGATCCCCGGCCACTGGTGCCCGGCAAACCGGAGGAGTTCACTATCGGACTACACCAAATCAACCATACTTTCCTCAAAGGTCACCGGATCATGATCCAGGTACAAAGCACCTGGTTTCCGCTGATCGACCGTAACCCGCAAAAGTATGTACCGAATATTTTTGAGGCTAGCGACTCGGACTTCACGAAAACGACCGAACGGATCTATTTTTCCGCAAAATACCCGACGCATATTGAATTGCCTGTCATGGATAACTGAGCTGGAGGATGGCAGACCCCCTGAGAGAAGCGAGCTGGCTCATTTTTTTGCCGGGTCGCCTTTGGAGCGTATCCAAACGATGTTGGAAATATTGCTCCTGGATTCGCAAGAATCGGTAACCAAACTAAAACTCAAGGTGTCGCTTTTGATCGTATATTGGTAGGTACCCATTTGTCCAGTCGGGCAGACATAGCGTCCGTCGAGATCGGAAAAGACCAGGGTGTCCTTGAAGCTTTTGAGCTGGGATCTAATTAGGGTGTCTCCGGCACTACTAGTGCACAGGCTTTCGTTCCCCTTAAGTCGAAGGGTGACCGTATCGTTTATCTCCCCTACGTAGGCTTTCCACACCGAGGGAAAAATGGATTGGCCATGCACGGATATAAACCCGGTTAGCAGGCCGAAGGCTGTCATCAAGCAAATTTTTTTCATATGCAATTAGTTGTTGGGTTAAAAAACTGGTGGACAAGGTAGATCATATCGGTCAATTGCGCATACGCTCCGGGAAATTTATCCCTCGCACGAAGCGTCATACACGCACAAAAACTTTCTTTTGATATAGGAAATACAAAAAAAGCCATTTGACCCCAACAAAGCAACAGGCCAAGACCACCACAGCATAGGGACTACCGACAAGCTGACCCAGCCATTGAAAAAATCCATTGGTCGTATAATCCCAGTCGATGAACATCCCTGACATGTAAATCAGAATAGAATTCATGCCGATCACTTTAAAAAAGAAAGCCCAGTTGCGGTGTCCCTTGACGTCAATAATATAGTAAAATAAAGACAACAACAGCAGGCTCAGACCGCCTACCTGCAGGACGAAAGAACTGGTCCAAAGATTTTTGTTGATGGGAAAATCCAGATTCCACAGCTGGGCCAGGCCCAGGAAAATGATCCCGACTACGGCCATACGAAGGACCTTGTTCATTTGGCTGGTCGGGTTGGTTTTCAAAAACGTGCCGGTGATGATACCCAAGAGTCCTGTGCCAATCGCGGGTATGGTGGAAAACAATCCTTCCGGATCATGAATGGTCAGGTAGAGTCGGCCTGGCAGCAGGGTGCGGTCCATATAGGAGGCAAAATTACCTTCCATCGTCAAATCCCCTCGGGGAAAACCCGGCGCGGAGGTGAATTTGAGCAAGAGCCAGTAGCCAATAAGCAGCCCACAGAACCAGACGATCTGCGCGGTTTGTTTGGAATACAGATAAATAATATTGGCCAGCATATAGGCTAGGCCGATCCTGCCCAGTACGCTGCCGAAGCGGATTTCCGATAGCGGCTGGATGCGCAGGCCGTTGTTGTAGATAATACCCAGGATCACCAGTACTACGCCTCGCCGAATGACCCGAAGCAGTACCCGGTTCTTGGACTGCCCCTGCTCGAGTGCGCGGCCTACTGAATAGGGGGTAGCCACGCCCGCGATAAAAAGAAAGAGAGGAAAGATCAGGTCATAGAGATGAAAACCATTCCATGCCGGATGCGTCAGTTGATTGGCGAGGGCGTTCCAGAAACTGGATCCGGTTGCTTTGGCCATGCCATGGAAAATTTCCTCGGCTCCCATGATCCAAAACATATCGAAGCCGCGAAGCGCATCCAGGGAATAAAGGCGCTGAGGGGGTTGAATTGCAGTCATGACATAGGCGATTTAAGGGTCCTGGTGGTAATGTCCCCCTAATATATTCAATTTTATGTCAAGCGGTAGGATCGAAGCCAAAATAAATCCTGACGGGGCCTGCCGTGCGCGAACAAGCGGCATTTGTTGCCAATGCGCAAGGCAAGAAAGCCCGGGTCCAATCAAGCCACCTATTTATCGTGGAGACTTTGCTTGGCTTTGCATTGATAGAAAACCCGGTGGAGCTTCACGTTCGACACCGGCACCACCACCAGGGGCAGTTTCTCTACCAAGGTCTCGCTGGAGTCCAGACCGAAGGCCTTGTCTTCACCCAAGGCAAGTTTTTTAATGCCAAAATAACTGTTCAGAATAAACCCATCGCGGACGGAAAACTCGTTGTCGTAGGAGAGGAATTTCTCCAGGATGACAAAACGGAAATCGTCAGCGATCTTATGTTTTTTGAGCGAAGGAAAGCGGCTTTCCACATCGAGCTCCCGGTTGTTGATCATTTCATCCACTACCTTTCGGAACATCAACCCCACTCGGGGCTGCACCCTAAAGCCCAGGCGGAACTCCACCCGAATGACTTTGTCGTCCATCAGTTCTTCCACTCCATATTCCATGGTATAGGGTTCATCTGTGCGTTCAATGTGCACGAACCAGTACACATCGGCTCGCTTAGGGTTGTGGCTGAAGATGGAATAAATGATTTTCTGCTCAATCTGGTGGGGGCGGTTGGCTTTGGTCAGGTAGATCAGATGGGTCGAGAATTTAGGAATGGATTCGTCGTGGCTGAGCAGTTCCAGCAAAGGAATATTTTCTTCCAGGTTGACAAAGTTCAGGAAGCGGTTGTTGATTTTTCTGGCCTTGTACCAGATGTACATGGTACCGATCAGGCCGATTTCAAAGACCAGGAAGAAAAGTCTTTTTACGATCTTGATGGCGTTGGCCACAAAAAAGGAAGTCTCTACGCTGACGAACACAATCAGGATGAGGGTGACCAGCCAGAGGGGAATATGTTTGACGTAACGCAGGAAACGGTATACTAGCAAGGTGGTCATGAGCATGGCGATAGTAATCGAAAAACCATAGGCCGCCGTCATGGCTTCCGCAGTCCGGAAATACAGCACCGTCAGAAAGCACCCCAGGCACAAAATCCAATTGATGCTCGGGATATAGATCTGGCCCCGGATTTCGGTAGGAAACTTGACCGTCACCTTCGGCCAAAAATTCAAACTGATGGCTTCGCTGATCAGGGTAAAGGATCCGCTGATCAAGGCCTGGCTGGCGATGATGGTGGCCGCCGTGGCGATGAATATGCTGGGCACTAAAAACCAGTGTGGCACGATGGCAAAAAATGGGTTCGCACCGCCCAGGTCGGTCTTATGCTGCAACAGCACCCAGGCACCCTGGCCCAGGTAATTGAGGACTAGGGCGGTCTTGACAAAAATCCAGCTGACCTGGATATTTTTTCTTCCGCAGTGGCCTAAATCCGAATACAGGGCCTCCGCCCCCGTGGTGCACAAAAACACCGCTCCAAGCAACCAAAAGCCTTTGGGATGACGCGTCAACAGTTCAGCGGCATAATGCGGGCTCAAGGCTTGAAAAATCTGGGGGTAATGCAGGATCTGGTTTATTCCCAGGATCGACAACATGGAAAACCACACGAGCATAATGGGACCAAAAGATCCACCTACAATTTTTGTCCCAAAGCGTTGGAACACGAAAAGCAGCAGCAGAATCACCAGCACGATTTCCACCACCAGGGTATTGCCCGGTACGATGACATTCTCCAGTCCCTTGACCCCGTTGAGTCCCTCCACCGCCGAGGTAACCGAAATGGGTGGGGTGATGATGCCATCGGCCAAAAGGGTTCCGGCGCCAATCATGGCCGGGTACACTAAATTTTTTCCGTACCGCTTAACCAGGGCATAGAGCGAGAAAACCCCGCCTTCCCCGTGGTTATCGGCGCGCAGCGTAATGATGACGTATTTAAAGGTGGTCTGCAGCGTCAGGGTCCAGAATATGCAGGAGATGGCGCCAAAGACCAATTCTTGGGTAGCTTTCCCACCATCAACCAAAATTGTTTGAAAAGTGTAGAGCGGGGAGGTCCCGATATCGCCGTAGATGATACCTAGGGTAACAATTAAACCGGCTGCGGTTACCTTCTTAAAGTGACCAGAACTCATAACAATAATTAATAAAAGTAGTTAGCAATGGTGTGTATGTTGGTAGGATGGTAAGGTAACCTTGCACAGGCGAGCCTGCAGTGCCAGCCCTGAAGCCGTCCTGGCCAGGATTTGCGCCGTGCACGGCAATAACAGCAGCGGCAGCCCTTTTGGGTGTGTACACAAGATCGGTGGTGATTAGATGTTCTTCCAAGTTAATTTCGTATACATGACAACGCTAGGGCCATCAAAGGCTGCGTTCCAAAAGAAAATATAGAAAAATCTGAAAGGAAATTTTTCTACCGGCTAAATCAATGGCTTGATCGTTAGTTGAGGAATCTTCATGCAAGGAATGGATTTTTTTATTCATTTCAACATATAAAACTATTTGTCATATCACAGGCAAAAACCATACCTCCTGTCGGTGGGAACCCACCCAGAGGGTGACTGGCCTGCTAAACCGGCTGTATTTGGACACGATCTAACGATTGGCCTGATCAATTTCAAAACGAACATTTTTTTTCCAAAATGGTAATAATTATCCGCAAATGTAGCCTATTTCTTAATATTATATCAAATTGCCCTTCGGTGGCAAACAGAAAGGCTCCCCATCACGTGGCGGTCCGCTGGATGACTCTGGACAGCCCGCAAGCCTCTCAGCCTCCCCCCTTAAATCACTATGCAGATTTTCAGTTACTTGGAACTTTGCCTTAGGCAGAAAAGACAGGGAAAGGCCTCTGGAGCCTAAGTGGCCAATGCCGCCGGGAGGGGCAAATACTGGATTCTTAAGGGAAAGATAATTTGGCGCTCTTACCCGGGGCGGCTCGCGTAAAGTATTTTTACCCGATGGAGCGATTGGAACCCTCCACGGCTGGAAACGATGATCACGTTTGTAAAAGCGCAGGCTGCCGCCATTTTAGGATCAGTGCTTGATTTTCTGGTTACCCTGCTGCTGGCGGAAGTACTGCACCGTGGGTATATCCTGGCCAACCTGGCCGGTAATATCACGGGGGCCATCATCCAATTCCTGCTTTGCCGAAATTGGGCCTTTGAGGCCGCGGCGGGCAGAGTGAGCATGCAGATGATACGGTTTATTTTGGTCTGGGTGGGTAACTTCCTGTTGTTTGCGGGGGCTCTGTATGTGTGTGTACATGGATTCAAGCTACACTACCTGCTGGCCAAGACTTTGATTTCGGTCTTGCTGGGCTTGACCTACCAATATTTCTTGCAAAAATATTTTGTCTTCCGCGTGCCTCGGCCACTGGGTCCTGCGCAATAGGGGGAACGCAGACAAGTTCACCCGTCGCCTATCGGTTAGGCATTCACTTCATCGTGAATACTTTCAGATTTGCCCAATCCAAGCGCTCCGAAGGGATGCGGACCTGGCCTTTAGAGAATTCCTGCGATTCTCCCAGCCTTACAGGGATGACCTCGCACTTGCCTTTTTTGATTTTGACGATTTTTTCCATGCGATCGTGGTGGATTCCTAGCCATTGAATCGTAACGAAATATTTTCCGGCAGGAATGTCCCCGATGGTCACCGTGTGATTTTTTAAGGGATGGTACACTTTGAGAATGATCCCGGCGCCAGAATGGTCACAACGATCGTAAATCACCAGGATAGAGTCTTTCTTGTAATTGGCGCTGTGGTTGTAAATGGTCAGCTGGGTGGAGCCATCCTGCTGGGAGGCGAAGGAAGTGTCCCCATTAGCTGCACAGATCAAGTGGGTAGTAAGCAGCAATACGGTATAAACGTATAGGCCTTTCATAGTACAGTAAAGAAAGCCATCCTTGTGCCACTAACTAAGTGTCTATAAATCCATAAGTTGTGAAGATATTGGCCGACCCCATCGGCTCTTTTTTAGACGACTCTTCCCTATTTGGGAAAATGGCCTTGCTTTTTATCGGGCTGGCCCCAGCCACTAGGCAGGCGAGGTATTTGGCGAGCGCAGAGTGCTGATCAGATAAACGGTGATGAGCGTAAAGCAGGTGACCAAATGCAAGCGGTCATACAGCGAAGAAAGACCAGCATGGCTAAATGCGTCGATGGCGTAACCCAGATTGAGGGCGCCACTAAATATGGATATAAAGGCGATGAAGAAAGCCTGCCTGCGCAGGGCAAACCAAGCCATCCGCAATAGTTCGGCTCCTAGCAGCGCACGGCCCACTTGGGATGGCAAGTCCGCCGCGGTGGAAGGGGAAAGAAAATAATCCAATAAACTGGTAAACGCCAGAAAATAAAAAATCACCGCCCATTGGTACCAGCTGAGGTGACCAAACAACGTAAGTGCAACGATGGAGAGCACCAGGACGGCCGCGGTCTTATCGACCAGATGGTGGAGGAAAAAAACCTGGGCATAACTGCTCACCGTCAGATTACCCTCAGCCAGCTGATGTTGCATGCCCGCCATCGTGCTGAGTAAAAAGCAAAAGGCAGCAAACAACAAGTATACTTTGCGGTCGCGGAAAAAGGAGTACAACAGGAAGAAAACGATCCCAAAACCCGCACTCAAAAAAGAGAAGCCAACAGGGGCACGTTGATCCTGAAAGGCTGACTCGTACCGGTCCAGGGCCTGGTTCCATTCTTCGATGCGGATGGAAAGAGGTAACGCTTTGGTCCGCTTAAACAGGCCCAGGGTCAAGGGCAGCCGGGTGGCGAACCGGATCGCCATGGTCAGGGTATCTCCCGGGTTCAGCTGGACCAGGAAGGGTTTGTTGTGCGGATTGTCGGGGTTGAATCTTCCATCCGGGTTGATCAGTCCCAGATGCAGAAAGGGCTTGCCGTTCAAAAACATCTCCGATGCGCCTAACTGCCAAAGGCAAATCGCTGTCGGGTGGGCCGAAGTGGAAGAATCCACCACCACTCGTCTACGAAACCAAGCGACAAGTTGGTTTTGATGCGGGGGTAGATAGCTCGCATAATTATCCAGATCCACCGAGGACCAGGAAGCGTCATCGAAACTTGCGGAGGCCCACTCGGGATTATCCCCGGCTTGGTATTTCCATCCGCCGTCCAGGGAAAGGCCGCCCGAGGGAAGATTATCCAGTGGAAGGTGGAGCAAAACGATGTCGCCGGCAAATAGTCTTGCGCTAAATAAAACGAATAATACACTAAGTACCCGCAGGTTCATTCCTTAGCTGTTTGGCATGCTCATCGAAGAGAAGCTGAAGGTACTAATTTAATTCAAGAGTGTTGGGCAAGCGCGGCTCCAGGGATTGGCGCAAAGCCTTCCATCTTCGGGGGTTCCTCGGGTCTTGGCCTGTGCTGAGTAGGAAGAGTTAAACCATCATGTCCAAGGTGTCTTTGGATTTTCTGAAGCGCATCGCGTCGATGATATCCAGCGATCCCAGCGTCAGTCCGAAGGCTCCCATCAGCCTGGTAATGCCATTGGACGTGGAAAAAGGATTAAACAGGACCAGGATGCCAAAACCAATCGACAACAGGCCAAGACACAGAATGTAGGCCCATCCGCGAATGGCTGTTTTAAGGTTGAAAGAGGCCAAGGTCTTGAGCAAGCCCACGCATAAAATCCAAGGACCAATTAGAAAAGGGAAAACCATAAAGGAGAAGAGTGGATTGGCCATTAGGGCAAGACCGAAAATAAAATCCGCAATACTCTCCAGTAGGATCCATCTTTTCTCCTTCGGGCTATCGCCGAGGGAATAGTAGGAGAGCAATAAAAAAATAGCATGCACCAAAAGGAAGACGCCTCCAAATTTCACCAGATAGTAATACGCGTGCAGCGGTCGAATAAAGGCATATCCTCCAATCCCGATTAATCCGCAACCCATCGCAAGCAGGAATATCCAGGCATCCAATTTTCGGTTCAAGGTGGTAGCGGCCATACCCATGTAAATTACTGGTTTTTCCGGATCCCACTTGCAGGATCGGATTAAATTCAACCAATAGCTATGGCATGTGCGGATGGGATAGTTGCCTGGAAAAAAACGGACGTCATCAGAATGGTACAACCAGTGCACGCCCAATCCAAGACCTCCTGTTGTGGGCACTGATGATGGTCGCACCAACGCAACTGCTGCAAAAACTTATGTGAGACGCGGGCTACACGTTGTATACTCCGCCGGAGTGGGAGAAAGTATCCAACCAGACTTCGACCAGCAAATGATAGCCAATATCAATATATTTTATGATGCGCCTTTCTGCGCCGTGTTCAGCGAAGCGTCTGTCTTGGGCCTTCCGCTCGATTTCAAAATAATGCAATTCGGCCTTGACCACTTCATAGTCATTTTCGCCGAAGGCTGATTTGGAAAGGGCTGAAGTATGCCGAATGATATCGCCCGGCTCGACTCGATCCCCTGGTTTTAAGGATTTCCACATAGTGATAGATCGTAGTTTAAAATCGTTCGTTTAGGGATTAAGCAACGACAACGTCTAACACATGGCGGTACAGCTGCCTTATGGTTGTTGAAATATAATGGGTAAGCTAATTTTTCAAGTCAAATCTTCATTCAGCTCCAACGAGATAGCCTAGGTTAGCGACAGTTCCTTAGAAGCGACTCCACTCGGCGGGGATAAGGAACCTATATAGAACAAAAAATATACCAAGAATCCATTAAATGGAAGTTATCCACATTCCCAACCGCTCAGTTGGCCAGGTCTAAGAGCCCCCTGGTGAGCGTGCGGTTAGTATTTGGGTTTAGCGCGTTCATACTGAACTGGCCATGCAATCGGATCTTTCAGCGCTTGGGCCGCATGCAAGGGGAAATATGGATCGCGCAAAAACTCACGCGCCAGCAAAATGAGATCGGCCTGTTGACTAGCTACTATGTCTTCTGCCTGAGGCGCAGAGACGATCAGTCCGACGGCACCCGTAAGTATGTCTGCTTCGTGCCGGATACGCTGAGCAAAAGGGACCTGATAACCGGGCCCAAGGGGAATAGCCTGTTTGGGTGAAGTGCCTCCACTGGAACAATCAATCAAATCAATTCCTTTGGTCTTGAGTAAAGTTGATAAAGCGACACTCTGGTCGATATCCCAACCCGATTCCATCCAATCGGTACAAGACAAACGCACCAATAAGGGGAATCCGTCTTGCAGTTCCCGGCGCAGTGCTTCTACGACTTCGATGAGCAAACGCGACCGGTTTTCAAGAGATCCTCCATAACGATCGGTTCGCGAATTGGAAAGAGGCGAGAGAAACTGGTGAAATAAATAGCCATGCGCAGCGTGAATTTCAATCAGTCGGTAGCCGGCGGCGACAGCGCGGCGTGCAGCCCCGAGAAAATCCGAAACAACTTGCTTAATGCCCGATAGATCCAGCTCGTGGGGGGCAAGCTCCTGGTCGGAAAAGGGTATGGGACTTGCCGACACCGTTTGCCATCCACCGCTTTGCTGGGGTGCGATTTGATGACTACCTTTCCAGGGACTCTGGTGACTTGCCTTCCTGCCTGCATGGGCCAACTGAATGCCCGCGATGGCGCCCTGGTCATGAATAAAGCGGGTGATGCGTGCGAGCATGTCCAAGTGCTGATCTAAATAAATCCCCAAATCATCAGGCGTAATACGGCCTTCCGGACTCACGGCCGTCGCCTCCTGTATGACAAGGGCTGCACCGCCAACGGCCCGACTACCTAAATGGACCAGGTGCCAGTCGCTGGCAAAACCATCGACGGAGGAGTATTGACACATCGGCGAAACAGCGATTCTGTTCTTGAGGGTAATACCTCGAATCTGCAGCGGCATAAAAAGATAACTCATGACGCAAAGTTTATCGTACTCGGTAAATGTTTTTTGGCCAATCGGCTTTCCGCCCAATCTGGAAGGACCAGCTGTCGCTCGGGGACTAGTCTGGATCTTATCGTTGCACATAATCCAGGGTAGCTGGGGCAAAGCCGATGCGCAGCGCATGTATTTTTAGCGTATCTCCCCGGCCCAAGGCAATCCATTCTCCCTGGTAAACCTGCCAACTAGGGGATGCAGGCAGCTGCTGGCCATTTTTCAAGTGCGTATTGAACAGGACGCCAAAATCCCAGGTATAGACTGTATGCTGAGGTAGGGCCGTGGTATCTCGCGCCTTACGCACACGGTACCCGATGGACGCGCCCCGAGTGTCGCAGTTGAGTCGAACACCCCGCGGGGAGCTTACTACCTTCGGCGTATCGGTAAGGGGAGCATGGCTTTGCCCTTGCCACCAGCGGCTGATCATCTCCTTTTCCGAAAGTCCACCCAGGTCACCTACTTGCTTAGTCCATTGCTGAAAGGCGCCGCGCAGTTCGCGGAGTTTATCCTGATGGCTCGGATCGGTGGCCAGGTTGTGCAACTGGCCTGGATCCCGATCGATATCGTAGAGTTCTTCTACGGGCTTGGTAGTAAACCAGGCTGCCTGGAAAGGATCCAGTTTTCCTTGGTCGCGCAAGGCTAAAATCTCCTTCATCATGGGTATGCTCAGCCGGTAGGCGATATTCTGGTAATAAATCTTCTCGGGCATGTAATTGTACAAGTATTCATAACGGCCATCCCGAACCGCTCGTACCCGGTCGTATTCGGTATCCATGCGGTCACGGCCAGCGAAAATATATTTGCGCGGGGCTGCGCGTTGGGGGCCCAGGAACGCCTGGCCCTGCATATACGAAGGGATCTTAACGCCGGCCAAGGAAAGGACGGTAGGGGCAAAATCCACCGCACTGATCAGGTCGTTGTTTTGGGTTCCCCCTTGGCGAGCTCCCGGGAAGCGAACCAGCAGCGGAATATGGATACCCCGTTCGAGTACTTCCCGCTTGGCCCAGGGCAAAGCACCCCCGTGGTCGCTGTAAAAAAACACGATACAGTGATTATAGAGCCCGTCATCCTGAAGCAGGTTAAGCAGCTGGCCCACCTGGGCATCCATGATTTCTATGTTGGTAAAGAGTCGCGCTATGCCTCGGCGGACCACCTTGGTATCGGGATAATAGGGAGGTACGGTGAGCGTTTCCGGGTCCACCAGCAGGGTGTCGTTTTCCCGCATAAATAGTTGGGACTCGTGGGTAATAAAGAAATTAAACACGGCAAAAAAAGGCCTTCCCGGCGGCCGGTTCCTCCAGGTTGCCGCAGGACCATTTTCATCCCAAACGGTGACGGGAGCTACAAACTGGTAATCCTGTTTTTCGTTGTTGGTGCAGTAGTACCCATGCATGCGGAGGTATTCGGGAAAACACTTGACGTATTGCGGCAATACGGCGGAATAATCGGGCACTGGCGAGTACTGGGCTCCTGACGGACCATTGAGCGTGCGCATATGCTGGGTCCCGATGGAAGTCTGATACATACCGGTAATTAGTGTGGATCGGCTGGGGGCGCATACACCGGCCGTAGTATAGACATGATTGAAACGAATGCTTTCCGCTGCCAGCCGGTCCAGATTCGGTGTTTTGAGCTGGTGGTTACCGTAGCACCCCAGGTAGGGGGAAATATCTTCGCAAACGATCCATACGATATTGGGCCTGGGCGTTGGACTGGTTTGAGCCTGTAGCCCGAGCGCTGGCAAGACGGCCATAAAAAAAATGATTCCTCGCATATACATTTTTAAATAGAGTCAACCCGTTAGAGTGGCAACAAATATAGTTAGAAAGGGATCACACCACCGGATGATGGGGCCGCCCTGGTCGACGGTTGAGTAGGTGCGAAGCTGGTTAGCCAACCTGCACGGGGGCTGGATATTACAGGTGAGAATCCTGTAATTTTAGGGGCAAATTCTTTTTATGGCACTTCCCACTGCCCAAAAACTCCGGATCAAATCCCAGATGAAGCTCCTAACGATAAACGCGCCAAGTGATTTTGTCACCCGCTTGCAGGGCCTCCCGCCTGACGTGACAATAACGTCTCGGGGTACTGGCTACCAACAAATACACTGGTTTGTCAAAAACCAGGCAGCATTGGAAAAGCAGATGGGCAAAGTGCTTGAACTGCTACAACCCGATGTCATCTGTTGGATCTATTATCCCAAGGGAACCTCCGGCTTGCAGACCGACCTGACGCGTGACCACGGGTGGGAAGGCCTGCTCAGGCGAGATGGGATGCAGTGGTTAAGCCTGATTTCCTTGGACGACACCTGGAGTGCTTTTGGCATGCGGATCCAGCAAGGAGCTGCTACAGCTGGCCAAGCCAAGGCTAAGGCGGCTCCCATCCAGGAATATATTGATCTGGTTGCCAGGAAGGTGCATCCTCCCGAGGATCTAGCTAAAGCCATAGCTAAGAGCAAAAAGGCAGCGACCTTTTTTGAGGGGTTATCTTTCACTAATCAAAAGGAATATGTCCAATGGGTAGTCAGCGCCAAAAGACCTGAGACCCGAAGCCAGCGTATCCAGGAATCTGTCCTGCGCCTGGAGAAAAGCTGGAAAAACCCCGCTAATAGATAGTCGTGGAAGGATCTTGGGTTTGCCAAAAGGGGGAGCGGAGCCCGGAGCCTAAATGTTGTGTCGGTAGATGACTTCACCTATTTCCTGAATAAGCAAGGAATTGTCCTGGTTATTGATATCCACCCATTCTTTTTGCTGGCTGTCGGTCACTTTGTTATGGACCAGCAGTTTGGTGGAACCCGCAAATTCGCTGGAAACCACTTCGTATTCCTTTTTATTGGTCTTGCTGTTGTAAAAAAGCGTGATGGTCAGTTGGTAAGTCTTTTTGTCAAACTCCAGGCTTGATTTAAAGGTAAAAAACGGGAAATACTCTTTTGACATGGCCGACAGTTAAGGTAAGCTCAAAAAATGGGTCAATGATGGTTGGGTTGCTCTCCTGAATACCCGGATGGGCGAGGGGTTGAATGGCAAATTAAAAAGGCCGATGGCAGGTGGGACACCCGATAAGCCCACCGTTGCGCAGGTTCAGTATCTGGTCCAAGGACCTGGCCAATTACTTTGCGGGCAGTGGTCTTCTTCCCAATTGGCGCATGATTCTAAAATGCGAGGCAACCGCCTTGGTCATGGTCGGAAATTCGTGGTAGCTCACTTGGAACTGGCGGCAGGTCTCCTTTACAATCCGGCTGATGGCCGGGTAATGAATATGGCTGATGCGTGGAAACAGGTGATGCTCGATCTGAAAATTCAAGCCACCGGCTAGCCAGGTGATGAACTTATTTTTGGGCGCAAAATTGGCGGTCGTGATCACCTGATGTATGGCCCATTCGTTTTCGATTTTTTGGGAATCATCCGGTCCCGCATAAACGAAGGAGACATCCTCCACAACATGAGCGAGCTGAAAAATAATGGCCAGCGTAAAACCCATAGTCAGGTGCAGGCTTACAAATTCAATGGCCCATAGTTTCCATCCCAAAACCAAGATCGGCAGTAGGATATAGCCAAGCAGATAAAATAATTTGCTCATCCAGAACACGATATGATCCCGTGATCCCATCTTTTGCAGCGGAGACTGCAGGATACGCCGGCTAAAGTACTTATTGAAGTCCATGACAAATACCCAGGCGATGGAGGACAAAGCGTAGACCAAGACGATGTAGATATGCTGGAAGCGGTGGGCCGGCACCCACTTTTGCGAAGGGCATTGGCGCATCAGCGGACTTTTGGCGATATCGTCATCGATGCCATCGACATTGGTATAGGTATGGTGAATGATGTTGTGTTTGAATTTCCAGATGAAAGAATTACCTCCCAAGACATTGAGGCTAAGTCCCATCAAGTCATTGACCCAGGCTTTTCGCGAATAACTTCCATGGCAGGCATCGTGCATCACGTTAAATCCAATGCCAGCCAACAAAAAGCCAAGCAGACCACTGAGCACGATAAAAACCAACAAAGGCAATTTGAACAACAGAATGCTGGCATAGACCACCAAGGCTCCGGTCACCAGGATACCAGTTTTGGAGTACAATCTCCAGTTGCCCGTCTTTTTCTTGTGGGTCGTGGCAAAATACTGATCTACTTGGGTCTTAAGCGACTGAAAAAAAACGTTGTCCTTGTTGTTGAAAGTAACCTTAGCCATGGCAAGCGATTTCTAAATTAAATATAAACAATAGCCCAACGGATTCCGTTGGCTGATTCGTGCGGCAAACGAATAAGGATAAGTAAGTACTCTGTGGCGTGAATCTCTTCTGTAAATCAAAGCCGGGGTCAACTGTGAGCCATTAACCGGAGCCTGTCTTATCCAAGCTGATGGGACAAGCATGGACCGCCAGTCGCCAATCAATTATATTCTTCCCCTTTTTGAAAGGCTTCAAAGGCAAGCCGAATCTCCTGCAAGATATTCTCAGGCAAATCGCACAAACCCAATTTCTCGATGGTGATATTTCTGGCAGAAAAATTATTGATGTTCTGATGATGATTCCTCAAAAAGTCATGCTTTTCCAACGGCCACCGGGGTTCACCCTTTTCAAAAAAGCTGGTAAACTTATCTTCTACGCGCTTAAAATTAGTTTTCAACAGTTCAATCCCGGGCTCTTTATTCATAATCGACGATTTACTTAACTCGCTCAAAGGTAACGTAAATAAAACGCGCGGATTTGTTAATTATTGAATGCGACGACACCGCCAGGTCCACGAACTTATTTTTAGATGCGGAAATCTGACGCAGGGACAAGGCCCGCCACTACATGTTCAGGATGCGGCCTTACCCGTCTTAACACCACCCCTGCCGCCCAGCCAACGAAAATAATCCGGCAGGTTGGCCTAAAATCAACTATCTTTGTGCCACTTCTGATCTTCCTCCACCTCATTTTGATCGACGTACGTTAAAGAAAATCAGTGCAGGTTTAGATTCGTAAGGCAGGTAACGTGTCAATAGTTTTGACAGCCTTACCACATTATTCACATAAAAATTAAACATTGTCATTCGAACATTTAGGTCTCATTGAGCCCATATTGAAAGCGCTCAAACTCAAAGGATACGAACAGCCGACTTCCATCCAACAACAATCAATTCCCCTGATACTTGAACGAAAGGATATTCTGGGATGTGCCCAAACCGGCACAGGAAAGACCGCTGCATTTGCCATTCCCATCCTTCAACTTTTATATGGTGATCACCACAGCGATCCCGCTCCCAAGCGCACGATAAAGGCATTGGTCCTGACGCCCACCCGGGAACTGGCCATCCAGGTCGAGCAAAGTTTTGCCGATTATGGACGATTTACCGGACTGCGTCATCTGGTGGTATTCGGAGGGGTTTCCCAGGAACCTCAGGTTGCTGCCTTGAGAAAGGGCATCGATATCCTGATTGCCACCCCAGGTCGCTTGCTCGATTTGTTTAACCAGCACCTGGTAAGCCTTCGGGACGTGGAATTTTTGGTCCTGGATGAAGCCGACCGTATGCTGGACATGGGATTTGTCCATGACGTCAAACGCATCATTCAGAAAGTCCCCCCGCAGCGACAAACCCTTTTCTTCTCGGCTACCATGCCTCCGGAGATCAACAAGCTATCGGCCAGCATCTTAAAGCATCCAGCCCATGTGGAAGCCAGTCCGGTTTCGTCGACTGCAGAGTTGGTAGAGCAATCGATGTATTTTGTAGATAAAGCCAATAAACGCGACCTGCTCATTCATCTTCTCAACGACCGGGAACGGCAGATCGAATCGGTATTGGTATTTACCCGCACCAAACACGGGGCCGACCGGGTCACCAAGGACCTCAATCGAGCTGGCATCAGCGCGGAGGCCATCCATGGGAACAAATCGCAATCGGCGCGCCAACGGGCCCTGACGAATTTCAAAACCAAACGGACCCGGGTGCTCGTGGCTACCGATATTGCCGCACGCGGCATCGATATCAAGGAGCTCGCGCACGTGATCAATTACGAATTGCCGAATATCCCGGAAACCTATGTGCACCGTATCGGCCGTACCGGCCGGGCAGGTTCCAGTGGCCTCGCCTTTTCCTTCTGCGATCACGAAGAAAGGGCCTTCTTAAAGGATATCCACCGACTGCTGGACGGCGCCATTCCTGTAGTGCACGACCATCCGTTCCTCAGCGCTGCCAAATCGGCTGCCCCGCGTCACCTTACGTCCCGGCCGACCACCCCAGCAAGTCGTGATATTAAGACCAGGTCTTCGTCCGCCAACAGGCCCGTTCCCAGGAAAGTCATTTCTCGCAATTCATTCAATTCGGCAAATTAAAATCAGTATATTATGACCAACGATCAAATCGAAAAATTTCTTGACGGCAATTTAGACGACATCAACAAACCGGTTAAGATAGCATTCAAAACCAGAAATTCTCTGGAAGGAATATTCATCAAGTTGTCCGATTATTCTGAACTGAAGTCTAAAAATTTCTGGCGCATTGTGACCGGAGCCAATATTGAGAACTATAAGAAATCAAAAGATACTAATCTGTCTCGCATGTTTAACGGCTCGGAGTTCACCAAACTATCGGCCAAATAAATCCAACCCTGTTTCGCAACCTGATGTAATTTTGATCCAAGATGCGCTCGGTATTCCTAGTCTATTACAATCATGACCTATGTGGCGTTCAGTCATAACTGGCACCGGCTGTTATATCCCTGATGTTGTAAAGAAGAATGTAGATTTTGCGGCCAATGAGTTTTATGCGGAGGACCATTCCAGAATGGATAAGTCGGCGGCCGAAATTGCAGAAAAATTCAGAAAAATCACCGGCATCGAAGAGCGTCGCTACGCAGCGGCGGGCATCTGCGCCTCCGATATGGCTGCCCAGGCGGCCGCCCTGGCCATTAAGGACAGCGGCATACATCCCGAATCCATCGATCAGATCATTCTAGCCCATAATTTTGGAGATGTCCCCATGCAAACCCTGCAGACCGACTGCGTGCCGGCTCTGGCTTCGCGGGTTAAGCGCAAGCTGGGCATTGCCAATCCGCGCTGCATTGCCTACGATCTTTTGTTTGGATGCCCGGGATGGTTGCAGGGCCTGATCCAGGCTGATTGTTTCATGAAAGCGGGAATTGCCAGAACATGCCTGGTCATCGGCACCGAAACCCTGTCCCGGGTGATCGACGCCTGCGACCGGGACAGCATGATATTTTCGGATGGCGCGGGGGCCTGTGTGCTGCAATATCTCGACTCCCCAGCGGATCTCGGCCCGGGCCTGCTATCCAGCAGCACTCGCTCGGACTGCGAAGAAGAAACTGGGTACATCCATTTTGACAAATCCAACAATCCGGATTTTGATCCTGACAGGCGCTTCATCAAAATGAAGGGCCGTAAAGTCTTTGAGTATGCCCTGCGCCACGTACCCAGCGCCATGAAAGAATGTTTTGATGCCAGTGGCCACAGCATTGGGCAGCTGAAAATGGTTTTCATCCATCAGGCCAATGAGAAGATGGACGAATCCATGGTCAAGGCATTTCTCAAGCTCTACCAGATCTGTGAGACGCCCGCTGACATGATGCCCATGAGCATCCATTGGCTGGGCAACAGTTCGGTAGCTACCATTCCGACCTTATTTGACCTGGTACGAAAGGGTAAATTGGCTGATTACCATCTGGTGACGGGCGATTTGGTGCTTTTTGCTTCAGTCGGAGCGGGCATGAATATCAACGCAGTGTGCTACCGGTATTAGTAGGACCAAGAACCCGGACAACCGGCCGACACCTAGGCTTACCCACGGCGAAAGTTCCCATCGGCCTGGGTATTAACAAAAATATTGACAAATAAGCCCGAGCGAAATTCCTGGGTTCCCGGAATAAAGTCTACCTTCAATACTGCAACTTGAACGCAAAGCATATTGTACTGAACGACTATCCTGCTACATCGATCTACCTGTTGTATTTGTTTATTCTTCTCCGCAATATGGTTTTGTTACATTTATTTTATTCATCTCAATCTACTAAGTATGAACATGTACGTTTCGAACTTGAGTTTTCACACCAGTGATGAAGACTTGAGAGCCTTATTCCAGGAATTTGGCGAAGTGTCTTCGGCCAAAGTAATCACCGATAAAGTGTCCGGCCGCTCCCGTGGTTTTGGTTTTGTGGAAATGCCTGAAGAAGCAGCTGCCAAGCAGGCGATGGAACAACTGGAAGGAAAAGAAATCGAAGGCAGGTCACTTTCCGTTACCGTAGCTCGGCCCAAAGAGGACCGTTCAGGTGGATCTTCCTCGAAAAATCGCGACTTCAAAAAGTGGTAATTCGTCAGCGAACGGATGATAAACAAATGCCGGACCAAGCAGAGTCCGGCATTTGATATTTTTGTACCCTTCTATCAGCAGACAGTAGTAGCCCAATCCATAGATGCTCATGGGGCAGGGACGCTGGATAAGCCTCCGCACTAGGCTTTAGGCGTGGGAAACCGCAAATTCCTCGTAGGAAGCCGCTTCGTCGGCAATTCCCATACCCAGGCCCGAAATGAACTCCTTAGCTTCTTGTTCTTTGACGAAGAACTCCATGATATAGGTATATACACAATTCTCAAAATAGGCCTGGTATATATTGAGTTTTTGAAATCCCCGAAGCCTGCGGTAATGGTCAAAATCGATCTCCCGGCCTTTGATAAAGACCAGCACCGTCCTGCCGCGCGCCTTCTCGGAGCGACTGGCTTCCTGTTGAATGGCTTGGTAACCACCCATATGCACTACTTTGGCGTTATGTTCAGGGAAATGCTCCGATTCCCGCTTGTTCATGAAGGAAAACCTAAAATCTCCCGACATGCCAGAATGCTTGGAAATGTATTTATAGCGGCTGGACGA
This sequence comes from uncultured Chitinophagaceae bacterium, assembly GCA_963742225.1. GTDB lineage: Bacteria > Bacteroidota > Bacteroidia > Chitinophagales > Chitinophagaceae > Puia. Next base: position 1,055,429 of record CAVULD010000001.1, read on the forward strand.
GCCATTCTGCTTGCGCAGGCTAGCCTGGTTGCGTGGCGTATTTAAGAGCTTGACATAATAGTCCCAGCGCGTGGCAAATTTGTCAAAATCCAGTGTCGTAATAAAGCCCACAAATTGTACAATCGAGTCGTCGTTCATGGTAAAGCGTGTTAAAGTGCGGAAAATCCAAGGGGAGTCAGCAAGGGACACCTAAGATGGTAAGTTACGATTTTTATTCCATAGTGCCAGCGAAATTGAAGGCCCGAACCTGCTGGTGAACCTCCATTTAACGATTTAATTCCGCCAGTTCGAAAATAAAAGCTCACCTTCGGGGTGCCTGAACAACCCTAGGGGCCCCAGTTCACGCGCACACAACAAATCACTGATTATGCATACCTATACTTGGAAAAAATACCTGCCCATCATCCGCATATTATTGAAGCGATCGGTCAGCTCCGAGCAAGTATTTACGGTAAACCGCATTGATTTTGAGAAAGCCGGGCATAGTCGAAAGAACCCCTGTTCGTTTACCATGGAATTTGCCCTGGGTAAAACAAGCCAACTGTACATTACCGGGCCCGCCAAAGAGCTTTCCGATGTACTGCTAGAAGACGAAACAGCCAAGTCCCTGCTGGCAAACAACAAGTATCTGGTAGTCTTTACTAACAATTTTGAACTCCGCATTAAAAATCTATCCAGTTTGGAAGAAACCCCCGTGGAGCCCTCGGGAGCCGTATCCTCCTAATCGGCACTTGTGGAGTCGAGATGGTCGGTGCAATGCAAACTGGCCAAATACTCCAGTTTCTTCCATTTTCTCGCGGCATCAGCATTCTGATTTCGCACTCGCATTAAGAGGATAAGGCCTACTAGAGCCTGAAGCCAATAAAAATGGCGTACCTGAATCCAACGGCTGGGAACCTCTGGTTGGTAAATCCAGATGCATTAATCTGTTTTCCGTTGGCAAAATCGCTAAGCAAGGGGACTTTTTGAATGAGTGCCTGAAGCACCTGCGAGACCAGGGAATTTTCATCAATACCGGTTATCGAGCCATTTATCCTGGCCTGGAAGGTATAATAGGTAAACGAGGGGCCAAACATTTCGCAATCAATGGTTACACGTTTCCATAGCACAAATTGGTAGCCCAGTTCCCCCCCTACGCTAAAAAAGGTAGTCTTGGTAACCAGGTTCGCCGTTTCTGTAGCCCCTGATGAATCGGTGTGGGTTAACCCGCGGTCTCCGCCAAACTGATAATAGCTCACAAAGGGCGCTAGGAATATGCCATGGGGTGCGTCGTATTTGTTCTCTTTGGATAGATAAAACCTGAACTCCCCGCCAATCGAATAGCCGGTCCGCGAGGTCGACGCCTTGAAGGTCACCCCAGTAAAATTAAGGTTGAAGTCTAATGGAAACAGGTTGTATCCGCCAAAAATATCCACGCTCTTATTGTGGCTAAGCACCCGCTCATAGGCCACATGAAAAGAATTCGGATAGAGCAACCATTGGCTGATACTAATTTTCGGGATATTGGGATACTTGTTTTCAAATTTCTTGGTCGTGTCTTTCATTTGTGCGGACGCGGTGGAGGGAGCCAGAAACACAATACTTGCCAAGGCCAGACAAAAGCACAGGCCCAGTCGGTATGGCTTGGTCAATAAAACTCGGAATAATTGCATGGTTTAAATTTTAAATCGTATCGGCTGCCTTTGATCTGTTCGGGTAGAAAGCCAGCAGCAAGCCCAGATTATTTGACCAGATTTATTCGCGTCGCCCGGTGATCGTTGGCTTCTTTTCCCAAATACGTGATATAGTCAAAGTTTGGTTTAGACCAGACTTCCGGCATGAACAAAATACAGTGGAAGCAACTGCGAGTAGACTAAAGGTAGCGTAAAAAGGAAAGACTACCAGCGAATGCTGTGAAATTTTACGGTTAAACATGGTTCGACCTTCGAGTGGCAATTCCGCACAGGTTTCTTCCTTAAATTGCGGTCTCACCTGCCGCCCATTTATGCATTTATCTTGGCTTTACGCTTTGCCCTCCTTTTTATTTTTCTTGCTGGTGGTCTCCTTCTTCGCAGGATTTTCCATCCTCGGATTCATGATTACACGCAGACGCGTGGAGCGCTGGCTTGGACCGGCTCCCGCGCAAAATGAAGTAATTAGTTATTATATCGCGGGCACGGGCGTGGTCTATGGCATTACCCTCGGCCTAATCGCTGTCGGGGTCTGGGACAATTTCATTCGTGTCAGTGCCAATGTGGAGCAGGAAGCGGCAACGCTGTCTAGTCTGTACCGAGATGTTAGTAGCTATAGTGAACCCAGCCGCACTAAACTGACTGGGGACCTAACGAGATATACCCGCTACCTCATCGACGATGCGTGGCCTCAGTTGGAAGAAGGGGTCGTCCCCACCTCGGGTGTCGACTTTATGGACCAGTTTCAAAAGGATCTCTATCAATACGAACCTGTCTCCCAGGGGCAAATTATCTTGCACTCCTCTGCGGTTAACGCCTACAATCAGTATATCCAACTGCGGCGACAGCGCATTCAAATTGCTACCAAGGGAGTAAGTTACATGATCTGGTGGGTCGTCGTATTCGGCGCTTTGGTTAATTTGATCTTGTCCTGGCTCTTTGTCGTAAAGAATACGTCCCTGCATCTTTTGATGAATGGCTTGCTGGGCGCACTGATCGGTGCGCTGATCTTTTTAATCATTGTCCTGGACTATCCCTTCCGCGGATGGTTCCGGGTGAGCGCTGAATCGTTTGAGACGATGTACGAACAACTCATGAAATAAGGTACGTCCTTTGGGGAGCCCTTTATTTGGCAGGGGTGATTACAATATTGCGAAAATCAATAGCCTCATGATCCCCCTGCAGTAGGATTGGACCGGGGTCCCCTTCTTGGCTGTTAATGGCCCCTCCGGTGATGCCCGGAATCTCCCGGTTACAGATAACTGTTTTTCCATTCACGACCAGCGTGAGCATTCTGCCAACCAGGGTAATGTCATAGGTTTGCCACTCCCCGGCACCCTTGTCCATCATGTCGCTGGGAGGCAAAAATCCATACAATGCACCGAGCAAATCTTTCGAAGGCGCTTGGCCCTTGCTATCCACGATCTGCACTTCGTAACGCCCCCGAAGATAGACCCCGCTATTGCTTCCTTTGGGATAGCGAAATTCGATATGGAGTTTAAAATCGCTGAAGGTTTTATCCGTCACGAGGTTACTGCCTTTCCTGGGGCTGCTAAGCACACCGGAGACGGCTACCCATTGGTTCTCCCCTTCCTGGGCATGCCAACCGCTGAGGTCTTTGCCTGTAAACAGGCTGATAGGCCTGCCCCAGACCGGTTCGGACATGCGACGAAGAGCCGGAGCCCGCACGCCAACCCAGCTCAGGGTCTTTCCGTCACAGGTGACCATGGTGCCCGATAGACTATCGCCCCGGAGGGTTCCTTCCAGCGTAAGATCACCGGTTCCGGCTTCCCATTGCGGCGGTATTGAAAAGCTCAGCTTTCCGCCCTCAAAATTGACCTTGGAAATGGGTCGGGCGCTTCCCCCTGGTCCGACAAATTGTCCCACCAGGGTATGGTTGCCTGAATGGCTAACCTCGAGCCAGGACGGGGAAGTCTTTGCGCCGCGGTAGATGGTTAGGTCCCATCGGCCTTCCAAGGGAGAGGCATCAAATAGCTTGACAGCGCTCCCCGATGCATGGCCCAGGGTATGGGTAAAAAGAAAACCTACCCAGATCAGCAGAACCCGAGTGTGAAGCGAAATATTTTCAACTATTTTTTTCATGTGGCCTTTTTTTAGACGTGTTAAAATTCAAGTTAGACAAAAAAAATCAACTGGAAGACTCAGGCGAGCCTCCCCTCTGAATCTGTGTCAGTGGATAATTCCGCGGCGCGTCATTTCCTCGGCCAGCTTGGCGGGAATGGGCCGGCAAGCACAATTTTTCTGGTGGGCCAGATGCCATTTTACTTTTTGCTCGAAACTCGGATGGGCAGGCATCTTATTTTTCTCGTGCCAGGCTTTGTTTAGCTTTCCGCTCATATGGATTTGCAGTTTGACGATCCGTTACTAGGCGCCGCATATATTTCGTGAGAGCCTTTAGTCGGCAATGATTTCTCGGGTTTGCAAGATTAGCGGGTGGGTTCACCGGCCTAGCTTGTCCTCGTATCCCAGTATCGGGCCCACCGTTTTTCGCATCAATAGTTCGCTAAATCCCTCGCGTACAAAGTTCTTTAATTCGCCGACCAATGCAAATCCAAATTCCTGGTACAGGCGGATCGCCCCCTGGTTAAAGGTGGAGACGCAAATAAAGATATTGGGCGAAATCTCCAAGATGCGGTCTTCACTACGCTGCAAAAGCGTTTTACCAAACCCCTGGCCCCGATACTTACCATCGACACAAAGGGTTTGAATATAGCCTTTAAAACTTCCCGAGGTTTGGATGATAGCAAAACCCAATAGCTCCCCTGCTTCAGATTCGAGGACATAGGTCTCTTTCCCCTCCCCTTCAAAGGCCTTTTGGCAGTCTGGGTACTTCATCCCCAACCTGATCCAGGGATCCGAGGTGGACATCATCCGGGCACAAAGCTCCTGGACTGCCGGATCTGACGTGCGAGTAAATCTACAAGCTTGCTGCATGGTCTACCCTTCCTTTTTTTATCATCACAAGAAATAGCATCGTGAGCAGGGCGTTTACAAAAATATTCAGGAAACCGAAATCGAACCGCCAGGTGCGCAGGAAAAGGCCATTTAGGCCAAAGGTCGCCAAGGCAGCCCCAACACATGCCAAGGGCACCCATTTTTCTTTTACTTGGATCGGGGTAAACAAGCCCGTCAGATATAAGCCTAAAATGGGTCCATACGTATATCCCGCAATGGTAAAGATGGTGTTGATGATGGCTCCCTGGCTCTGCCAAAACAGCAAGACGATCAGAAAAAGGGCCAGGTTAACACCCAGCAAAACCAAATTTTTAATTCGGTTTTTTGCATGGTGCGGTTTGTTTGCGATATCCATAAAATCATAGCTAAACGCCGTGGTTAGGGCGGTAATGCAGGCGTCGATACTGGCAAATGTGGAAGCTATGACCCCAATCAGAAAGGCAACGGCTCCGATTTGGCCAAAATAATGGAGCGTCAGCAACGGATATAGGCTATCTGTTTGAGTAAATGTACCATGCTCGGAGGGAAGCTGGATTCCATTTCGTTCGGCATATAGATAAATGAGAATACCAAGTCCCAAAAACATCGTTTGAGCAAGGGCGATAAAAAAGCTGAATGCCAGCACATTCTTCTTCGCGTCATGCGCATTTTTGACCGTCAAGGTTTTTTGCATCATGCTTTGGTCCAACCCGACCAGCGCAACGGTGATTAACATGCCTGAGATAAATTGTTTGAAAAAATTGGAGCCCGCATGGATGTCCCAGTTAAATACCTGGGCGTAGGGATGATGGATAATGGCGTGGAGCATTCCCGGTAAGCTAAAACCCAGGGATTTCTTGATGATAAAACTGGAAACCAATATAGTGGTAATGAGAAAAAAAGATTGCAGGGCATCGGTCCAAACGATGGTCTTCACCCCAGACTTATTGGTATAGAGCCATATCAGCACCAACACGACCAGGATGGTCAACGTATGGGGAATGTGCAGGGCGTCAAAAAAGGCGGCCTGGAGGATCTTGATCGACAGCAGCAGGCGGAGGGCCGCACCGAAAGACTGCGATACCAGAAAAAACAGGGACCCGGTCTTATAGGTCACGTTACCAAAACGCACTTTTAGGTAGGTGTAAATGGAAACCAACTGCAGTTGGAAGAAAATAGGAATTAGCACAAAGGCGATGAACAGATAGCCAGCAATGGTGCCTAGAATGAACTGAAAATAGAAGAGCTTATTATTACCGACATTGCCGGGAATCGACACCAGGGAAACAGCGGAAATCCCGGATCCAATCATGCCAAAGGCGACCAAAAACCAAATAGACTCGCGATTGCCATCAAAATAAGTCGTATCCCGCGAATGGCGGGAAGTCAATTTGGAAATCACCATAAGCAGGAAGAAATAGGCCAGTATGATGCCTAACAATTGGCTAGCGTTCATTGCCCGGTAAATTAAGTAGAAAACCCAATGCGTGGAAATGGGTGAAGATGCAGGGTGGCAATAAAACGGTGTTAAAACCTCTGGGATCCTCCCGCCGACGAAAAGAATTGGTAATTTCAAGGCGATGAAACCAGGATTATTCCTCATGATGACCCTCGCGATAAGCAATGCGAGTTTTGCGCAAGTTTCGGATTCGACCAACTCGATGGCCAACCAAGCCATCAGGTCCTTTACCTGGGATATCCAACAGGTGGCCCGTGGATCGCTGATGTTCCTCGACGTCCCCTTTAAACGGGAGAACCTGGATAGTGCAGAATACCTCACCCTGGCGGTGGCCAAAGACAAGCAGCAAAGCCGCCCCCAGTTCATATCGATTATGGTGCCCAATGATGTGGTGCAAAAAAATGGCATCCACATTTCCTTTGCCAAAACCATACGCACGCAAAAGGACCCGGGTTGGGCGGTGGAGCCGGACCAGTCAAGTCCGGCAAGCATTCCATTCGACCACTGTGACAACGAAAAACAATCCTGCACTGCCCGGATCATGGGCGGCTATTGGGTAAATGATTCCTCCGGCAAAAAAGTGGATATTTTCCAAAAACTCCTGGATTTTGACCAGGTGTATTTCCAAGTTAGCTATCCCGACGGAAGCCAAAAGTCGATAGCGGTACCCCTGTTTTCCTTCAAGCAACAATACCAGAGCCTCTGAATGGTTTCATGCCGAATGCGCTTTCCAGAGATGAACTATTTGAGCCCCTGCTCCAAGCTTGACCTACATCTTATATCTTTGGAAAAAATAGGCAGATATAACCGTTCGGTTTGCTCGCAACTGAACCTGTCTTAGGAAACTCATCCTTATGGTAGTTGGAAATGGACTTGTTGCCAGTCGGTTTAGTAGCTATGGCCATACAGAGGACTTGTTGATTTTTGCTTCCGGGGTATCGGATTCTAAAAGTAGCACTGCCAAGGATTTTGACCGAGAACAGGCGCTGCTGAAGCTATACTTGCATGAGCATCCTGGAAAGCAACTGGTCTATTTTAGCACCACCAGTATTACTGATCAGGATTTGCAGGATACCCCGTACGTGCAGCACAAGTTGAACGTGGAACACCTGATCGAAGCTTCCGCGGGACGGTACCTCATTTTCCGGCTGACCAATCTGGCGGGCAATCTAAGTAATCGCAATACGATCTTAAATTTTCTGTACTATCATATTCAGCAGGGTGAACATTTTGACCTGTGGCAGCGGGCTGAGCGCAACATCATGGATATCGACGATGTGTTCCGGGTGGTGGATTTTATTCTAACCAACCAGTTGTTTTCAAACCGGATCCTCAACGTGGGCAATACCAGCAATTATTCCGTACAATACATCGTCGAGTGCATCGAATCATTTACCCGAAAAAAGGCCAACTATTCCAAAATAGAAAAAGGGGCCAAACTCGTCCTGGATCTCTCGGAAGTAAAGCCATTATTTGACCAACTTGGTATGCAGTTCGATGCCGGCTACCTGCCGCACCTGCTAAGCAAGTATTATCCCAAAAATGACCTATAGAAAAGCCATACGGAAAAGAAAGCTCGAATTGGTGTGCATGTGGCCATTCGTTTGGTGCGGAAAACTCTTTGGTAGAATCTTCCCCCTCAAGCAAAAGACTTCGGTGTTTATCTTTTCCCCCTCTGCCGATCTGGGCGGGTCGATCAAGGTCAATGCCGATATTGCCCAGTGCTTCGCAAAAAATAACCCCCTGATTATTTTTTCCAAAGTGCCACACAACAAGGGCTACCTTCCTTTATTCCAGGGATTTCACATCCTGGATCTGCACAGGATGATAGATTATAAAATCTACCATGTGCTCAATTTTTTTTATCGGGGAGTGCTAGCCCAATGGATCAATGAGTCGCCGAAGGCTGTCGTTTTTGGAGGAGAGAGCCTATTTTTCTATAAGATTCTTCCCCATCTTAGCCCTCGGGTGCGTCGTGTAGAACTTTGCCACCTGGATACCTGGCTACCCTATAGCCTGGGATTTGCGGAGCTCATCACCTATAGGGTATTTAGTACGCTCAAGTTGAAGCAAAAAGTCATCGATCAATATAGCCGGGAACATATAGCCCCGGATCTAACTAATCGCCTGCACTTTATTGAAAACAAGATTGATTTACCTCCCTATACCGAAACAAAAAACCAGGCCTTGGAGGTTGTGTTTGTAGGTCGAGGAGCCCCGCAAAAAAGGGTGCATTTGATTGGTGCCATCGCTAGGAGGATGCATGATATGGGAGAACCTATCCATTTTTCGTTTGTCGGTGATGTGGAGAAAGTGCTCGAAGCAGGGCAGTTCCCTTTTTGCACTTTTTATGGCAACGTGCATGACGAATCCCGGATGCAATCTATCTACCAACGCTCCGATGTGCTTATCCTGACTTCGGCTTATGAAGGGCTGCCGATCGTAGTCATGCAGATGATGGCGTTTGGTCGAGTGGTCCTGTCTACTGCCGTAGACAGCATTCCCGACTATATTACCCACCGGGAAAACGGCTTGCTCATCCAAGCGCAAACAGAAAAAGAAATCATTGACCAAGCAGTGGATTTGCTCCATGAGCTGGTAGCTAATCCCTCTTTAAGATTAGCGCTGGGAAAAAAGAGTCGCCAAATCGCCCTGGCAAAATTCAATGGTGAGCAATTTTGTCAAGCCTATCACCAGTTATTCTATGATTAAATGAAGGCACCTGGCGGCTTCTTACTTAATAACACCTATTGGGGCATTGCATGCAGGGGCGGGTCTTGGAAGATAGGCCGCGTGCACGTTCCTTGTTAATGCTTGATTACCAGGTGTGGCCAGCTTAGTAGACGTGCGCTAAATCCCACATATTATACAACATACTGCGGGTGGAAGGAAAGATCATCACTCTTCATTGACTTTGGCGTAAAAATACCAGGAAAACACGCAAAAGATAGCGATGGAGATAACCCAAATCATGACATCAGGAAAATGGTACCCAAAGTACCCCACCAAAAAAATTCCCACCATGCAAAGAAGCGACTTCAAGATGGCAAGCACTAGTTTATTTGCTTTCATATTTTTGGTTTTTAGTTGCCATGATGGATTAATTTTTCTGGCCCAACGACGATTCTACTAGGGTCTACAAAAATACACCGAATTATAGTTACATTGGGCTACCTCGTGGCTACTACCCAAAACTCGCGTGCATGGTCTCGGAATGGCACAAGCGCTTGCGCAAAATAGCAGGCTGGCATAGTTTACACGTTGACAATCAATTGTTCCGGACCTGCTAAATAGGTATCAAATATCCTGGTTGTGGACCCCGTTGGCTGTGGCGACCTAGTCTGCAAAGGGCAATCAATACAATCTGTACTCTCTCGAGATTAAGGTTTCTGTGTCCACCACAAGGAGTAAGGCCCCATCGGGCAGCTATAGCAGAAAGATTAAAAATAGGCTTCATGAAGAAATTACCGGAAGACTTATGGAACAGAAAAGCGATCCGTTTGTTCCTCTATACGGCGGTATTCGAATTGCCGATCGGCTTATTGTTTTTGGCCTTCCCGTCCTGGACCGCTGGGTTATTTTTTGGCTTTACGATGAGCGAGCTGACAAGCGTTACCGTAGCTCGGATTGCCGGGGCAGCTATTACGTTTTTGGCTTTCCTCAGCTGGCAATCCAGAGGCGTGGCGTCTGGGCGGGAGGGGCTAAAGTTGGCTAGAAGCCTTTTGCTGTATAATGTCCTGGTCGCAATCATACTTGTCTGGTATCTAGCTTTGGCCAAACCAACGGCACTGATTATTCTGGCATTAATCGTTCACCTGCTGCTGGGCACCTTATGTGTAGCAGTTTTAACCACTAAGCGAGGCGCCGAAGGATGAGCCAAACTGCTAAGCGATGTTCAAGCCATAATAGGCGAGTTGCCTAGAGAACTCCACGGATCGGCATATAATAAAGTGCAGTGGATGGATATTACCGATTAAACCTCTTTGTTATGAAGCTCCAAACCATCTTAGGCGCCAACGGCACGATAGGGTCCGTTTTGGCCAAAGAATTGAAAGCATATACAGATCATATTAGACTAGTTAGTCGCAGACCAAAAAAAGTGAACGATGACGACGCATTGTTTACGGCGGATTTGTCGGATAGCAGTCAGGTAGATAGCGCCGTGGCGGGCTCCGAGGTGGTTTACCTGGTGGTTGGGTTTGAATACAAGGTTCAGGTATGGCAAGAGAAATGGCCCAACTTGATGCGCGCGACGATTGATGCCTGTAAAAAGCATAAAGCCAAGTTGGTGTTCTTCGACAATATCTACCTCTATGACCGCAGTGCGCTTAACCACATCACGGAAGATTCTCTTGTCAATCCGCCAAGCAAGAAAGGCGAGGTCCGCAAAGAGATTGCGCAAATGCTGCTGGATGAAGTGAAGGTAGGAAACCTGACTGCCCTGATTGCCCGGGCGCCCGATTTTTACGGACCACATAACGAGCAGAGTGTGTTAATTGAAATGGTCTACAAAAACATCAAAAAAGGAAAAAGACCCAACTGGTTTATGGATGCCGACAAAAAGCATTCCTTTATCTATACTCCCGATGCGGCCAAAGCAACTGCGATATTGGGCAATACGGCGGATGCCTTCAACCAGGTATGGCATTTGCCGACTGACGACCAGGTGCTCACGGGCAGGGAAATAGTTTCTCTTTTCAACAGGGAGATGGAGGCGTCCAAAAAAGTAATGGTTGTTCCCATGTTCATGATCCGCTTGCTGGGGATATTCATCCCGTTTATGCGCGAGATGCCTGAAATGATGTACCAGTATGACAGGGATTATATTTTTGATTCCAGCAAATTTGTGCGGCGTTTTTCGTTCAAACCCACGAGCTATGAGGATGGTATAAGACAGGTGGTAAACCAGGCCTAATCCATAGATAGAGGTTCACTATATTTGTTGGCTCCAACATATTGACTAACCTAACCACTCGTTGGCCAGATAAGGAAACGAATTATTATTTAATCTACAAGTTGTAAACGCCATGATCAAAGTTCCGTCGAATGCCATCCCAGCGACTGCTGCTGCAGGTCATACACTCATAATTAAATTATTGGCAGTTAGTATTCTTTGGGCCAGTTTAGGTTCTCTACCCATCGAGGCAGTCGCCCAGCCGACTCCTGCGCGCGCCCTGCTCGCCCTATCTAAGGCAGATCATATGCTCGCGATTGTAGATCCGGTAAGTTTGAAGGTTGTCGCCCGGGTTCCTGTAGGGACCGATCCGCACGAAGTCATTGCGTCAGCTGACGGCAAAACGGCTTACGTATCGATCTATGGTGGGGGCAGTTTTCATGAGCTCAATATCATCGACCTGATCGCGCAAAAGCCCATATCCAATCTCGACACCAGGCCCCTGATTGGCCCCCATGGGCTAACCTTTGCCGATGGAAAGGTTTGGTTTACGGCGGAAGGGTCCAAAGCCGTCGGTCGCTACGATCCCACTACGGGCCTACTTGATTGGTGTATGGGAACGGGACAAAACCGTACACATATGCTCTATGTTACCCCCGACGGGAAAAATGTCTATACGACAAACGTGAATGCAGGAACAGTCAGCATTTTGGTAGACACCTTGATCCAACCTGGGCCCACTCCCATGGGCAATGTGCCACCCGGAGCCAAACCACATTGGGAGTGGATGCAGACCGTCATACCAGTATCCAGAGGTTCAGAAGGCTTTGACGTATCGCCAGATGGCAGGGAGTTGTGGACGGCATCGGCGGACGATGGAATTATTTCCATTATCGACATCGCATCCAGGAAACTAACTTCCAAGATCGATGCGAAAGTACTGGGTGCCAACCGGCTAAAGTTTACCCCTGACGGCCAGCGGGTGCTGATTACTAGCCTTCGGACCGGCGATTTATTTATTTACGACGCGGCCACCCACCGCGAAGTGAAACGGGTCAATATCGGACACGGGGCTGCAGGTATTCTCATGGATCCAGACGGATCCCGTGCCTTTTTGGGATGCACCGCAGACAATTATGTTGCGGTAATAGACCTGAAAAACTTGGTGGTCACTGGGCATATTAATGTCGGCGGGGGCCCGGATGGTCTAGCTTGGGCCATTCGACCATAGCCTTTGCGTTGCCAACCCATCAACGTAATATCTGGCCATGCTTGCGATCCGCATCTATCCTACTGGATTCTATCCATCTGCAGAACAAAAGCCAAATTATTGCGGGGCCCAAGGGAACAGGCTCGCGATGGCCGGGGGCATTCTGCAAATCTCAACCTCTACATCATAACAGCCTGCGGGCGATATAGGCATTTACTTTGACTTCGATATGGGTATGTATAATAATTGCTAAGCCGACTGAGCACATGAGTGCCAGAGTACAAACCCCATAGTGCATGGCCATGTTGGTCGCTAGCGCAAGTCGAGCATACACTGTAAACAACAGCGCAACAAAAGGCCAATGAATAAGGTACAATACGTAGGAGGCGTTCCCCCAACAGAAGTAAAAACCGAGTTAGGGTACCCATGCTCTTTATTCGGGCCCGGGCGAGTCCCAAGATGATTAAAGCCGAGGAAAGTCCATATACCCATCGGCTGAGTGTGGACGCCGGGCCAAAATCTGATTGCAGATAAAATGAACAAACTGAAGAAAGGATAAATAAGCCCAACCCACTTACAGCGAGCCACCTGAACAAGAAGTCCTTATTAAAACGCCCGGCGGGCATATTCTCCAGTTTAAAATAACCCATGCAAGCACACACGCCAAGGATAAACTCTACATGATAATTTGATGTGACGAAATGATATAAAGAACCTTGGCCCTTGGGGAGCCAGCGCAAGAAAAAAAAGCAGATGAAATAAAGCAGGCAACTAAGCTGCAGGACGCGCTTACCAAGAAGAATGCCTAAAGCAAAAATGGCATAAAAGAACAGTTCAAAACATAGTGACCACGCAACATAGACAAAGGGTAATCTAACTTGGTGAATCAACAAATAGGATTTTACCAAATAGGGGCCATCCAAAATCGACTGTTTTACAGGCGAATTACCCAACAAGGTATCTTTCAACAGCAATACAAGTAGCAGATAACAGGAAGCAATAATCCAATAAATGGGGTAAATTCGAATGATCCGCCTTTTGCAAAACGGACCAAATTTGCTGAATTTTCCTATATCTGTGTTGTGCGTATAATAGATAATAAATCCACTTAACACAAAAAAGAAATCGACCCCGCTCCAGCCAATTCGGAAAATGCCCCCCAGTGGTGTAAATAAAAGCGAAAAACTAGCGCGCGCATTGATATGCAGCAACACAATCATTAGCGCGGCCACCCCCCCGGCCATTTGCAGATAGTCCAATCTTGATTTCATGAATATCCTTTCTGGCTCGATTTCCAATGGATCCATTTTATTAAAGCCCCGCGCACTGAACTAAAAGGGATGATCCCTTACTAATTACTGCGGAAGATAACTGTTTTGTCAAAGTAGCAGCCGCACGCTTCGCATTCGACAGATCCCTTTTCCGCATAAGATTGACGAGCATGGTGCCCCACGGGCCAAAACAAATGGGAAAGTTTGCCACGCTTCTTTCCCATGCAATTCGATTCCCAAGCAATCGAGTTCGAATTCGCGCATACTTCTTAATTTAGTAAACAAATCCTTAAATCACTTGCGCTGGGTCCCGTTTCAGGCCTCTCGGACTTCAGGCCTTCCACAATGGGGTTTTCGAAGCACGAAACGACATGGGATATGTAAAACTACCGGCACTAAAATCACCCAAAGAGCAATGGCTTGAATCCTCTATAGGTTCACAAGTGGAATTTGAATCACGCGTGTAATATACTACTCATTGGGATAGTAGTTTCGGTCTTGATCTCACAAGCAATAAAACGATTAGAACACTTACAAATGATCGCCATGAAAAAAATACTTAAAGCAATTGTATATACTTTTCTATCGCTTCTTGTAGTGGTCTTCGTTGTTGGGCTCGTTTTAGCCTATCTGCCCAGCAAATCCAGAATAAACAACCACGGAATTACGCCTGAACAAGCGGCTCTCTTGAGGCAGAAATACATAGGACCTCATGAGCAATTTATTACATCGGACGGGGAAACGCTTTTCTTACGCCGCTGGAACCCGGACAGTGTCGTTTCGGCAAAGAAAAATATTGCCGTCTTAATTTTCCATGGGTTCACAGCCTACAGCGGACCCTATAGCATGGCTGGCCTACCTATATCAGCGGGAGGATACACTACGTTTGGCCTCGATTACCGGGGACATGGGCTTTCCGGGGGAAACCGAGGCGATAGCCCAAGTAAGGAAAGGTGGATTGCTGATCTATCCGAGTCGGTAAAATACATCAAAAGCCTTGGTTTTTCCAGGGTGGTAATTTTAGGCCATAGCTTGGGCGTAGCCTCTGCAATATGCGCAGCCGATGCAATTCCCCATGAAATCGCAGGATTGATATTACTCTCCGGCGCTTACGAAGGCAGAAAAGGTCTTAACAAACCCCTTTCCCTTTTTCAAAAGGCTAAAATTTTAGCTAGTGCTATTTTCCGTCCTTCCTACCAGGCTGTCGAATATTACCGTGAGGGCATGACCGTCACAACGGACACCCTGTTCAATTTCCGGTACACCCTTCGATTCATGACTATGATTGATGTGAAGCAACTCAGACTTCCCAAAGACTTAAACATCCCCGTGCTGGTGGGTGTAGGAGACAAAGATGAACTATTCGAAATAGACAAGGTCAAAGAATTCTATGACTTGATACCGGGTAACCAGAAAGAATTTTTGATTATGAAAGATGCCACGCATGCTAAAATCCCCCTTGCCTGTTGGCAGGAAATTGTGGCTTGGTTGGATAAGACATTTTAATCGTAGACTTAAAGACTGTTTTCCCGACTAAAGCGCTAACTATGATTAATAAATTGTAATTGAATAGACGTGGCATTTCCGTCTACCGGATTGTAAAAGTAGTAAGCACACCATATTTGGGATTTAATCTTAGATCATAACAAAGGGCAAAAGACTGGCAGAAACACGGAGGCTTATACCTTTTGACTGCCTACTTAAATTAAAGCAACCCGATCCTAGAAAAGCCAATTGATAAAATACAGTCACCTAGCCGAATATGATGTGGATCTTGGTGACAGTGGTTCGAATGTTTCCGGATATAATTCGACAAATATTTGTTTCTACTGACTTTTTTATCAATTGATTAAAAAAAAAGGATTTTGATAAACACGTGCGCCAAGTCCAGTTTTGTTACCTCCTTTTTCACTTTCTCAATAACCTTGCTACTGTACACTTAACCAGGCTCACAAATCAATACTTTGGGATATAAAATTGTTCTTTATATTTAAATTGTGATATTCCAAGCTTCCCGGTCTGAAATGGTCGGCGCTTTAATCTGCCTAGCTCCTACAGACCATGTATGGCACCCTCTGTAAAGACGTATTTATCATTCATTTGAAACAAAACAAAATGGTTATGAAACTATCTCAACTCTTATTAATCTCTTTCATCATTTTTTTTGGCTGTACCAATGGCTCAAATCAGGAGGTTACCAAAACCGACAGCGCTGCGAAAAAAGAGACCTACACATATCCTTACATCGCAAAATATTCATTGAATTGGCAGCCGGGCGATGAAAAGTATGCTGTGCTTGTTCTTAATAGCTTTAAGAAATATACAGATGGCGATGTAAAAGGAGCTTTCGCTTACTTTGCTGATTCGGTAGAATTCATTGCGGACAAATTTCATTTTATTGGAAAGAAAGATAGCCTAGAAGCGATGATGACTCCTATGCGTGCTAATGCGGCTTCCATGTCCCTTAAGCCAGATACCTGGATAACGGCCTATTATCCTGACAAAAACGATACGTGGGTCACTATATGGTCGACCCAAACATGGACTGACAAAAAAGGCAAAATGGATTCTGTTTATCTGGTTGATGATGTTCTGGTGAAAGATGGGAAGATTGCTCAAGTTGACGAAAAGCAGCGCTTGTATCCCGAATCCCCGAAGAAAAAATAAAACGAAAAATGTTCTAGGTTACAATCCCGTCCAAGATGACGGGATTTTTTTTGTAGACCTTAGTAGTCACGGTTCAAATTTTCTTCATTTAATTTCTTCAATATTCATGTCATTTAATTGACATTCATTTATTTAAAAATAAAAGGATTTCAATAAAATCAGATAATTATGATTGTAGTAATAGGTCTGAACAGACTGTAGAACATTGGTTTTTAGAAATCTCTATGAATCCCTGTGTTTAAGAGTTAATTACCTCTTATTGGCGATCTTTACTGAACTTAAGTTCTCTATTTTTTCTGTCGGATCAACACCCAACCAACAAAAACTTCCCAAAAGAAGGATCCCTGCAATAAGTAGTACAGGAGTGTTGTAATTATGTACTACATCAGCAATTTTTCCAAAAACAAGGGAAAGAAAAAGTGCTCCGGTTTGACCTGCGCAATTCATAATTCCTGTTATGGTGCCGGCTTTGGATCCACCAATATCAACACAAGTAGAAAAAGCGGTAATAGCAAAGAATGAATAAGAAAAACCACAAATCAAAAGGCAAAGTACTGCTATGGAATCGTTAGAAGTAGTTGCCGTAACCACCAAAAATAGACCTGCCACGCCAAGCGCTATCACGCCTACAAACCTTCGTCCGAAAGCCAGTCCTTTTTTCCTTACAAGCCAATCATTTAATATACCAGATAGCAAAGCACCTGCAATACCCAAAGCAAACACATAGGATGTCGTTAGTTTCATATGGTTTTCGGTTAAATGTCTCCCCTGTTGCAAGTAAATTGGTAACCAAGCTACAAAAAAATAGAGCCCCCACTGGGAGCAGAAAAAGCCTACCAACAAAGCCCAGATTTTCCAGTTTCGAAGTGTAGTGTTCCACGGAAATGATTCTTTATGCGGTAAGTAGCGTCGTTTTTCTTCTATTAAAGTCATTTCTTCTTTGGACATGCCTTTCATTTCTGAAGGCTCATTTCGAAACCACAACCAACATATTAGTACCCATAGCAAACCGATCAATCCGTTAACATAAAAAGGAGCACGCCAGCCGAAATGAATCGCAATTGGTACGACAATCAGTGGGGCAATTGCGGCCCCTGCATTTTGACCTACAAATAAAGCTGACATGCTCCTACCAGTTTCGCCAGCTGGGAACCATCTGGCAATTGTGCTTGAACTGGTGGGATAGGCCCCCGATTCTCCAACCCCGAATAAAAATCGGGTCAGAATTAATGAAGTTAAACCGCTAACAGCTCCTGTAAGAGCCGTAAACAGTGACCACCAGAGGACAATTCGGAGGAAGACTGCACGCTGCCCAATGCGGTCCACCATAATCCCTGAAGGAATCTCAAATAATGCGTATGCAAGTGCGAACGCTCCCACCACCAAGCCAAATTGTTCATTTGTTAAATGAAAGGCAGATTTAATTCTTACACCCACCAATGAAATACAGACCCTGTCCAGGTAAGTAATAAATACTAGAAAGAACAATAAAATAATTACGCGGCTTCGGTAAGGGATTATTTTTTTCATAGAAATGCTTGAAATCCTTTCTAATGAAATCCTATTAGGGAGCATAGCATTTAGAAGAAAGAATTCATTTTACCATTTTCTAAACTTTCCGATGATTTTGAAATGGGAACTGTATTTATAGTCCTCTGTAGCCGCGGTTCCAACTATTTAATCAATGCTCTAACGCAAATGGTTGACATATGGGGAAATTTAATCTCTATAACCCATAGATAAAGTCTACAAGCATACTCGTTCTAAATTTTGAACCAAGACTCGCGAATTATAACCCTTTTACAATTGCCAGCGACTTATCGACGTGGTCAGTTGGCGAAATATGGTCGGTTTGTGATGAAAAGACTGCTGCAATCTTACCTTCTTTATCAATAACAAAAGTAGTTCGTGGAATGAAGCCGTGTGTTAGATCCTGGCCGCGAAGGTCCTTAATTCCAAGCTTTGGAGCTGACATTATCAGGCCGTATTTTGCTGCAATATCACCTCCGGGGTCTGAAGCGACGGGGAACTTGCCTGCACAGTATTGCGAATCGGAAGAAAATGCATTTAACCGCTGAATATCGTCTGCAGATACACCGATAATGGTGGCTCCCGCCGCTGTAAATTTATCTTTGAGTTCAGCGAAGGCATGAGCTTCCGCATCACAGCCGCCGGTATAGGCAGAAGGATAGAAATATATTACAACGGGCCCTTTCGTAAGAGCGTTTTTCAATGCAAAATCAAATTCACGGCCGGCCAGGCTTGCTTTGGTAGTAAATAAAGGCGCTACATCTCCTTTTGACAACATCTTCGATTGGGCAAAGCCAGATCGGGCTATCAGGAGTGAAAAGCTGAAAATTAAATAAAATAAGCAATTGCATTTCTTGAACATGGCCCATTGTTTTGACTTATTAATGAATGGCGTTGGCATCAAATTTACATTATATCTATAATACTTTTCATTTACAATTTTGTAAGACGGACAATCTTGTTTATAATTAAAGATTGTAACTTTTCGTAAATCTCTCTCTTAAATGGAAATCAATGGGGACTCATCAAATTGCAATTACCAATTAAGATTCATACACTATAGGAAATTCAAGAATTCTGGGCAATTCTAAAATCCTGAGATTTCCTAAATCCTAAGCTTCCTAAACTCCTAACTTGGATCACAAATGAAATCGCTCCGCATTGTTGGAAAAAACGCTGAGACAGACTAAATTGGAGAAACCATCATAATTGACCCCCTCACATCGGCAGCATTTAAACGTAAATTCGTGTGGGGATAGGGGGTCAAAGCAGGTGGGTTTTCCATAATAATGAGATGTATACACAAAATGCCGGCTAATTCTTGCTATTAAACATGAGTGGTTCTAAGAGCAATTCCCCTTGCCTGTTTGATTTTTGCGTTATTTAATCAATCAAGCAATGTAAATTGCGAGGATAGATTCTTGATTATTATACCATGACCGCTGAGTGGTGCACGAGTATAGTAGCAGAAGCCTTGGGTGAATACGGACAGCCGGATATTTTTAATACCGATCAGGGAAGTCAGTTCAGCAGTGAACTATTTACCAAACAATTGCTGGACAGGAACATACAGATCAGCATGGACGGTAAGGGAAGGGCCATTGATAATATTTTTATTGAGCGGCTCTGGAGATCGGTTAAGTACGAACACATTTATTTACATGTGGCTGCGGACGGCGTCGAGCTTTATCAGGGACTGAGGGAATATTTTTCCTTTTGCAACCAGGAGCGCTCGCATCAGTCACTGAGATATGAAACACGGGCAAGTCGTTACCTGAAAATGAAGGCTGCCTAAAATAGGTTATCCACATATCCACGTGAACAGTAAAAGAAAAGAAAAAAAGTAGCAAAAAAGGTAGTAGTAGTAATAGTAGCTCTTTTCTATCTTAATTATCAACAATATCTGTCCTACAATAAGGGACCATCATACTATTTGACATTGGCAACTACCCTTTTGCTCTTTATCCTCGAAGGTTTGCGTTTCGCAGATTTTGTCTTTGCCTTTTCTCTCTTTACCTTGTCGGCCTTTATGAATGCACCAATAGCTAATTCTTCTTTCTTTGTTAAAGGTCTTTCCCCCCCAATAAAATCTACGTCCAGTTCTAATTCTTTCGATTTCATTTATTAAAATATTTGTTCATCAATTTTAAAGCTGCTTTCGTCTGGATTATCATTACATGCCCGCCAAAATGGAAAGCTCCTAATGCTTTGGTATAATGATCTATTAACTGAGTTTTTGAAACAAACGAAACGTTTCCTTCAAAACCTCTTTGAAATGAGAGCCTACACGCAAATGCTACCAGGTTGCCAGCAACCCCGGAATAAATCTTGGACTTACCCTTATTAAACGGAGCATCCTCAACTAAATGCATATAGATATGGTCGGACTTAGGCTCTAAGCTTATTAATCCTTGAATAATCGCTATGTTATTTATGATGGTTAGTTTGTAGACCTCCCGTTCTGGTTGATTTAGTTCATATTTCCAGTCAAAGACCCAACCCGCCTTTTTTGTAATTTTTTTGCAATCGTTTCGCGTGAAATGCAAAATGTTGGTCTGGAAACTGTCGCCTGTTACAACGTTTTGAATAGAATTTGTAAGTCTATCAACCTCAAAGTCCAAGGGTATGGAACGACGCTCTTTCACCATCTAAATTTACTAATTTTTTGACTTGTATCCAATTGAAATAAAGGCATTTGTCACCATTTTTTAGACATCCTTACTACTTCTTCATGGGAATAAAAATTGCCTGATTCTACGCGGGCAATTGCCTCGTCAATTTCTTTGTTATAATTCATTGAGTGAAGACTTTCATTTATTTTCTCTTCCTCATTAGCCAAAAGAATCTTTAGCATATGGATTACAGATTTCTTTTCAGCATCATTTAATTTGCTGAAATATTTCATCATCCTTTGCTCCAAAGATTTAGCCATGCTGAGATTTATGCAAATTTACTTATTTAGAATAAGATACTGGCTCAGGAGGGACCATAATTTGGCTTTGAAATAAGCATGGAGAAACCATCATAATTGACCCCCTCACATCGGCAGCATTTAAACGTAAATTCGTGTGGGGATAGGGGGTCAAAGCAGGTGGGTTTTCCACCCCAGTATCTGCGGAATACGACTTGTGCAAAAGCACGAGATACCACGATCGAAGTTTTGGAATGTATTCATTCCAGGTTGGACCTCGAAATATATAAGTTCTCTATTTTTTCAATTTAAGATTAGATTGAGTGCGGAAATGTAAATTGTAAACCAGTCAAATCATACAAGAATTAGTTTGCATTGCTAAAGCTAGAAAACGAATGACTCTTAAGGCGCTTAAACGATTCTACCTAAAGCATGAAGGAATAATCCTAAGGATTCTAATAGCCATTTCATTCTTGGGGACAATTACGCCTCAATTAGATGGTCCATCAATCCCTATGTTAGTAGCAATAAAGCAAACTTTTAAGGAATTGATTGATCGCCAATTTAAAATTTTTGATGTGCTTCGAATGCTATTCATTGGTTATTGCTTAAGCCTGGTTTACTTACTTCTTTTTTCGTATTCAACGAAGCGAATAAATACATTATTAACGGTTATTGCCTTATTGCTACTTTTAATACCTAGTTTGATGATATTGTTCTTTTTATTTGCAATTCATATTTTTTATATCCCTTCATTAATTACAATAGCTTTATTTTATTTATTCATCATAAGATTCGCAATTTTGCTTTCTCGAAGACTAGAAGCAAAATCAGCTTCAATTAATAGAACATAATTTCGATAATGGGCTCGGCTCAACGCAAACAATGAGTTTTTATGAAACTTATAATATTTATAATAGGCATCTTAAGTTTTAGTACTTCCTGGGGCCAGTATGATTCTAGTATTGTTGAATATTCGGGGGGCATGCATGCTCTGATAAAACATATGTTAGATTGTGTTAGCAGAGGAGAACTCAATAATTCTGTCGCCCGAACTTCCAGAAATCAGATCGATTCCGATAGAAGTTATTTGGCGATATTAACAATTAGCAAAAAAGGCTCGATTACTGATTTTAATTTAATAACGGTAGGAGATACAACAAGAAGGGCTTTAATAGTTGATGCTATTAAAACAACAGATAAAAAATGGATAAATCATTCCAGGAAATCACAAATTGTATGTTTGCCGATATTTATCGTTAATCCGACTGATAATAGAAAATATCCAGGGTTACCAAATATTCAACTTACAAATTTCTATAAATGGACAAAATCGTATCCAATAATATATCCCCCAGAAATAATCGAATGTTATCCTAGTGTTAGCTAAATAAACGTCTTTAAAATTAACCGAATTATAGCGTAAACAAATTGACGTTGTAGCCTTTCCCTTTAACAGGCGCAAAAAGCTTGGAGCCTCTATTTTTAATTCAAGGTGTAGAGTTGGTTCCGGAACAACATTAAATGAGTCTTATGCAAGGCAATAGCCTTTCAAGTCATTTAGATAAATTATTTAAACTATTAGTGATCAATCACTCCCCTCTGGTGGAGTTATTAAAACCTGGTATAAGTACTGCTCAAATCCAAAAAGAAAGTCAAAAACTAGGTTTGCCTTTCTCAGACCAATTATCTCAAATGTATAATTGGAAAAATGGCGTAGAAATTGAGGAGAAATCTCTTGGAATTTATTACTTATTTAGGCTCGGCATTTACTATGATTTAGAAAAAGCTACTTGTTTATACCTGGGCTTGAATGATACTGACGTTTACTGGAAGAAAAGCATGTTTCCTTTATTTGGTAGCGGCGGAGGCGAATTTTTTCTAATTGATCTAGATGTAAATTCAAACACCTACGAGTCAATTATACTTTATTATCCGGGTAATCCTGATTTCGAGGTTACGATAATGATATACGATTCTTTGGAAAGTCTTATCAGAACGATTATTGAGTGTTACGAAAAAAAAGCTTACTCTGTAATAGAAGAAAAATTTAAGCATCTCAAGATAGATTCGAAATTGGAAAAGGAAATAGCAATGAGAAATAATCCAAAATCACCTTATTGGAATTTTTTTGTTTAGTCATATTGCTTTGTAACTTAAATTGAATATTACCTCTTTATGAATATAGCGATCGATGTTGGAAATATGGGACAACCCATAGGACAACCACTTAAAAAAAATATGCGTAGATGCTTGATAATTGCAACCACATGCTCGAAATACATATTTACACTTACAAGCCTTGAAATAGAACTATTAGGTTTCACATTTTATTTCTAATTTGTTAACAAAGATGCCAAACATTTAATGTTAATAAAATCTAAACTAGGTTTCCGCGAATACATAAAGTTGATTTATTCACTCTATTATCGCAAAAGTCTGATAATAATAATGACTATTATGGGATGCATAGCTTTATTAAGCACCGTTCTTTACTACATGGGAATAATAGCACTTCCTGAAGGTCCCTATATTCCAATATCAGCAGTATTTCTAATCTTGATCTTTACTCCTGTCATGATATATTTCGCATCAAGAAAAAATTTCTATTCCAATGCTCGCCTTCGTGAATATATTCAATATGAGATTTCAAACGATAAAGTCAAAGTGACGGGAGAGAGTTTTAAGTCAGAATTTGATTGGAAAAGCACATATAAGCTTGTCGAACTAAGCAAATGGTTTTTAATTTACCAGAGTAGACAGATGGCAAATCTCATTCCAAAATCAAGTCTATCAGCCACCGAGATCAAAGAATTACGTGAGATTTTCCAAAATCAAAAGATGGTAAAGCAAAAACTTAGAGCCTAAGATCATGCTTAAGATTCAATTTCAGATTCATAGGATATTTAAGAATTCTGTGCGGATCTGAAATTCTCAGATTTCCTAAATCCTAAACTTCCTAATTTATTTAAGTTCGAATCGCGAAATAATATTGAAAATGAAAAATCTATTTATTTTTTATTTAAGCATTTTCCTTCCACTTGCAGCTATAGTTCTTGCCGCCAAATACCACTATATTTCAAATGCCAATTTTGCAATCTTTCTTGTAATATATTTCATATTTTATCATCCGCTTATTTGCGGAATACGCCTTGTGCAAAAGCACGAATTAGCACAATCGAAGTTTTGGAATGTATTTATACCAGGTTGGACTTCGAAATATATTAGGTCGCTATTCTTTAAAATCTAATAATACGTAATTACGCCTCTTAGAATAATCAAAACAAAAAGCCATTATGAAGATATTCCTTACCGCAAAACACTGGCAATTATTTTCTCTAATGTTTGGGCTACCTATTCTTTTAGAACTTATTGCTTTTTGGCAATTAGCAGAAAACAGAAATGTCAGAGCATTGTTTTATGTGATACCAATAATTATGTTCCTTTATATGGTCACATTTTTCGGATGGTTTTGGTCAATAGGAATAAATCTTCACCCTATGCTTCCGCCAAGCGTCCACATGAATCTTCTGATATTCAAGTTACTTCTTCTATTCCCAATTTTATATATATCTCTATTTTCCTTTTTTTTCTATCAATCCTTTAATTCACACACCCTAGCCATAAATCCGAAAGCGTTCGCTTTGATAATACCTATCCATCTATTTTCCATGTTTTGCCTTATATATTCCTTGTATTTTATTTCAAAAGAACTCAAATCTGTAGAATTGCAGCGACCTGTAACTTTTAGCCAATACGCTGGTGAATTTTTCTTGATTTGGTTTTTTGCAATTGGGGTGTGGTTTATTCAACCAAGGATAAATAAAATGTTCGGAAAAGGTGTGCACCTTAACATATTCGAAGATTCTATCATTTAAGTAGATTTTCTTGAACTTAAAAAGCGATACAAGTATTTGAGGTTCACTTAAACAAAATGTCAATGAATGGGTCACAAGCCAAATATACTCGTCGTTTGTGGAAGAAATAAAAAACGAAGCCGAACTGCTGAGCATATATATAAGAATGATAATCGATTCAATATCCGATCCGCTGGTCTTAGCCAACAAAGTCAAAGGAAAATCACCGAGAACGACTTGAAATGGGCTGATTTGGTACTTGTCATGGAAAAAGACCACAAAAATAAAATAAAGGATATCTATAATAACATTGAGCTCCCTCCAATTGAAGTTCTAAATATTGCTGATGAATACGAATTTTTGGATGAAGAGTTAGTTGATCTGCTTAGTAGCGGAATTAATGATATTTTAAGAATTAAATATAAATTATGAGCTCATCAATCTCATTTGTAAAAACTCAATACGCGTTTCTTTCAATATTTCCTCGACTCATAATTTTCGGAATTCTTTGCCTTGCATTTTATCAAGTCGATAAAAGGGTCTTTTTTATATACGCCATTTTTACTTATTTCTTTCTCTATATCGCGCTAAATTATCTCATTCCTCTTGATCATAGGGTAGGAATAAAGTTAATCAAACAAGGACGCCTCCAAGAAGCTATAATTCATTTTCAAAAAAGTGCCGATTTTTTCACCAAATATGAATGGATTGATAAGTATAGATGGAAAAAACGCTGATACTGACCCACTGATTTCGCTGGAACGTGACCCACAGATTGCGCAGCAAATTGACCCACCTATTGCGCTCTAAATTGACCCACCCCCAGATGCATTAAAAAGAGGCTGTTTTTTGAGCCATAAAAGTTGGATGTTGGACGACTAAACTCAACTCCAAAATGGCCAATAAAATCATCCTCATGACTAAGATAAGACAGATCCTGCGATTATATGCTCAAGGGGAAAGTAAGCGCAAGATTAGCGAGCGAACCGGAGTATCGCGAAATACGTTGAAGAAATACATTCATGAATATCAAAAGAAGCGGCTTACTATAGAATCCATCAACGCGATGAGTGATCATGCGTTGGAAGCGGTTTTTGGCAGTGAAGTGGAACCGGTAAAAGACAGCCGCTACGACGAGTTGCAGCTTCTATTGCCGGGTATCGAAAAGGAGATGAAGCGTAAAGGGGTAACGTTATCGCATTTATGGAAACAATACCGCAAGGAGCACCCCATCGGGTATGAACTGACGCAATTTTACCGGTACTGGCGCGAGCATACAGGCCGGTTCAAGCCAGTCATGCATATAGAGCATAAGGCGGGTGATAAAATGTATATCGATTTTGCCGGAGAAAAACTAAGCATAACAGACAGGGAGACAGGAGAAGTGACTCCTGTTGAGGTCTTTGCAGCGATCTTGGGCTGTAGTCAACTCATGTACGCGGAAGCGGTAGCGAGTCAAAAGAAAGAGGACCTGATCCGTGCCTGCGAAAACGCGCTGCAGTTTTTTGGCGGTGTTCCGGCCGCGATCGTGCCGGACAATTTAAAATCAGCCGTTACCAAGAGCAGCAAATATGAACCCACCATTAATGAGACGTTTGCAGACTTTGCCGAGCATTACAGCACGGCGGTGCTACCGGCAAGGGCCTACCGCCCGAAAGATAAATCCCTGGTGGAAGGCATGGTAAAGATCATCTACCGCTGCATTTACAGCACAGTAGCTACCCAAGTACATTTTACCCTTCCTTCCCTGAACCTCGCCATACTGGAAGCCTTGGAGATAAACAATAGAGAACTGTTCAAGGGCAGAGATTACAGCAGGCGCCAGCAGTTCGAAGAACTGGAGAAGGCTGCCTTGCAGCCACTTCCTCGTTACCGCTACGAGTTTAAACAACAATCGATGGTCACGGTCATGAAAAACGGGCATGTATGCTTGGGTGCTGACAAACATTACTATAGCGTGCCCTTCCGCTTCATTGGCAAGAAGGTAAAAATCCTCTTTACCTCGACTGGCGTAGAAGTCTTTTACCATTACGAGCGGATAGCATCCCATAAGCGTGAGCTACGTAAATACCATTATACCACGCTGGATGAGCACCTGGCATCGGCTCACCGATATGTTACGGACTGGACACCGGAAAAGTTTATCGAGCAAGCCCGGGCCATACACGAAGACCTGGCCGAATATATATGCCTGGTCATGGAAGGCAAGCAGCATCCGGAACAGGCGTACAAGTCCTGTGCGGGGATCCTTAGCCTGGCCAGAAAGGTGGGCCAGGAAAGACTGGTAAATGCCTGCCGAAGGGCCCACAGCTTTGGCGTCTACAACTATCCGATTGTACAACAAATACTAGGCAAGAACCTGGATATGCTTAGCGAAGAAGAACAGCAACAGGCCCAGGATATGCCAAACCACCACAACATCCGCGGCAATGATTATTACCAATAAGCAATCTCATTTTAAACATTAAAAATCACCCATCATGAACACAGACACTTTAGAAAAAATGCGAAAAATGCGCCTGCTCGGCATGCACCGGGCCTTCAAGACCAGCGTGGAGACGGCAAAGAACGACGAGCTTACAGCCGATGAAATGACCGCCTTACTGGTTGACAGCGAGTGGGATGATCGTCATAACCGGACCATAGACCGCAGTATGAAAAACGCCCACTTCCGCTATAGAGCCACCATCGAGCAGGTGGATTACAGCAGCCCAAGAGGATTAGATAAAAATCATGTCCACCGACTTGCTGATGGCGAGTTTATCACCAAAAGGGAGAATGTATTGATAACTGGGAGTACGGGAACTGGAAAAAGCTTCTTAGCTTCGGCTATAGGTCATCAGGCCTGTCAGTTGGGCTTCAAAGTACTCTACATGAATACGACCAAGCTGCTGTCGCAACTCAAAATGGCCAAGGCAGACGGATCTGCGATCCGGGAGTTGATCAGAATAGAAAAGCAGGACTTATTAATCCTGGATGATTTTGGAATACAACCCTATGACCTACAGAGCAGAACATGCTTAATGGAGATCATAGAAGACAGACACGGAAAGCGATCTACGATTATAACTTCTCAGTTGCCGGTGAAGCAGTGGTATGACGTGATAGGAGAAAAAACGATTGCCGACGCAATCCTGGACCGGATCGTGCACAACGCCCAACGCATCGAACTAAAAGGGGAATCTTTGAGAAGAAAATGGAATAAACCGGAGCCCGAAGAGACCGAATAAAAGCACTTAAAATAACTTCAAAAAACAGCTCTTTACATGCACCTTTTAGGCGGTTAACTTTAGTGGGTCAATTTGCTGCGCAAAAGGTGGGTCAACATC
>CAVULD010000002.1:0-561073 GCA_963742225.1 uncultured Chitinophagaceae bacterium
ACCACTCACTGACTTAGTAATTCCAAGATGCGCCTTCGTTTGGCCCGAAAGCGCTGATATCCACATCATATTTGTCGAACTCGTAAACAACCTGCCGACAGATCTCTCCGGCAGCAGCTGGGTTTTTTTCATTCAGCATACTCAGGAGCTCATAATCGACTATGCCATCCCGCATGGCTTCCAGGCGGATGGAACTAAGAATTTCCCCCTTTTGCGGATAGGTTATGAAAGCGTCCCCTCCGGGCATGATATTGCCCGCCTCGGGGATGATCCCTGAGGTTTCCTTATAGGGATCATCGCTCCAAAAATTCCAGCCCCAGTGCAGGTAGCCGGTAGCCCCGTAGCGAAAATTGATCCAGTGAAGAATGCGCGTTTTGATCAACGGAAGCTCAATAAATCGGTTGGCATAGTCGCCCTGGGGCGCCAGGCAGGTATAGAACCAAACTTCGTCACCTGCTGTCAACCTTTCCTTATAAAAAGGATAATCGCTTTGGAAAAAGTCAAGCTGAGGTACCCATACGTCTACCGTATTGTTAACCCCATGGGAGTGTACGGCTTCGATTACTTTTATTCCCGGCGCTAGCGACTTGATGAATGTTGCTAATTCGGGGTAGGACTTTTCATTGCCGGGTTCAGGCTCGTCGCAGATATGCTGCAGGTAAATGCATCCCATCCTTTCTGCTTCAGATGATTCTGAAGCGAGGGCATAAACTGCCCGTAAAACCGATGCACGGCAGAATCCTCCAAGGGCAACGTCCGGAAACGCAAACTATCGTTGACCCAATACGGAACCGACAGGCCAAACTGGCTGTACCAATTGCCCATCCGGCCACCCAGGTGTCCGCCTTCAATGCGCAGCAACGTGCCTGCGTCGATAAAAGTCTGGACAAACTGATCGAATCGTTGCCAATTAAATTGATAAATCCCATCTGCTTCACTGATCTGAGCGAGTGTCAATGGCGGGGTCATGATGACATTTTGGTCGTAGTCTTTCATTTTCCTAGCCGCAACTTTGAGCCAATACCAATAGGCATCGGAATAAACAACCGAATCATGGCCTGCACTTAATTTCTTCATTTGGTTCTTGTCCATTCCAAACCAATTGGTCACCCACAACCGGGTCCGCTTTATTGCGACTGGATAGACCTTTACCAGAATCCTGCGACCAACAGTAAAGAACTTACCGTGTATTTTTCCCTTAATCTCCAAGAGGCCTGTGTAATCCCCCGGGGGGAAGTTTTCAGGAATATTCACGCTGATCCATATGGGCTGCGTGGTAAAATGGTCAGGTCCAGATAGGAACTGTCCAAAATGGGATCCGGGTAAAACCCAGAGATAGGATTCAATTTGTCTTTGCTTGGGTTTGGCAGTGGCCTGCCCACCCGGGTGTACCCCACGAATCCAATAAAGGTTCTGTGGCTTAAAAGATCGGTATTCCTGGACATTTGCGTTACACTGGCCTGCAGGTGGGTGATCGTCTGGACGCTCCGTACCACGAACTGAAAACTGGCGTGCTCTCCTTGGGCAACATCGGCTACCGGGTCCAAGGTGTTAAAAAAAGCCATTTCCTTGAATATCTTCTGTAAGGGATCGACCGGCACAAAGGTGATGATGTCGTCCAACTCCTTGGGTGAAAGGCTCGTTTTTTGGCCGAGGGCAGAGCCCGATAAGGCGAGGTATACAATAGTGGAAACAATAAGGGTCCTCATGTGTTGGTTTTTGCTAAAAGGCTGTCTTGATACAAGGCCCACAATCTCCGGCGGTGGGCTGATTCAGCCAGCCCTCTCCGGATCAATTACCCTCTGACGAAGCGGACCCGTAGGCCTCCAAGGTCTCGCGCATCGCACGTATCTGCTGGCCGCTGGCAACCAGGAGGCTTTGGTCTTCCTGCATTGCTGCATGGACAAATGCCATTGTTGAAGGTAAAAGCACGCGAGCGGACAATGAAATTCCTCGGCCCCCGTAACCCTGGCCAAATCCACGATATTGGTCGACCTGACCCCGATCCGGGCATGACGGTCAAGCGCCCTCGGCCTGGCGGACTAGTTCGCTGATCAGGGAGGCTCCTTCGGCGGCCGACGGACGCTGCCCAGAAGTAAGCACCCGCTCACAACCGATTTGGATCAGGTCTTCCAGCGACTCAAAGGGATTGGCCGACCAGTCGAATGCGCGGTGGAAGGTTACGCCCATGGGGTACGCCAGGTCGACTAGTTTTGCGCAACGTATCCGGTCTACCGACCCGTCCTGGTTAAGCATCCCTAAGACCACCCCATCACAGCCCAACTGCTTGCATAGTTTGACATCGGTGAGCATGATATCAAATTCAGCAGCTGAATATAAGAAATCACCTCCCCGTGGCCTGATGATGGGATATAGCGGGATTTGCAGTTTCAACCGGGCTTCTTTGATCATTCCCATACTCGCCGTGGTGCCTCCACTGGCCGCGTCCTGGCAGAGTTCAATGCGGTTGGCCCCCGCCTGCTGGGCCTCCAGAGTCGATGGGAGGTTAAAGCAGCATATTTCCAATGTAAATATCATCTCGCGTTTGTCGGTGGTCAAAAATCCTGGAGAATTGCCCGCAACAGTTGGGTAACCCGGAAAAAATCGGTTGCCTATTGACGTTACGCATCTCAGATCCAACTTTTGGATTGGTAGATCTTCTCCTCATCCTGGGTACGCACGGCGAAAGAAAATCCACTTTGTATAGCATAGGCCCCAAACTCACCCTTCGTGTTAAGGGCCAGAAATCCCACCTGCAGGCGCTTGGCTTTTTCCGGATTGCGCTTCGTGATTCGCGCGACGGCCTGCCTGCAGGCTTCTTCGGGGGAAAGCCCTTGGCGCATCAATTCCACCACCAGGTGCGAGCCTACAATCCGGATGACCTCCTCGCCCATCCCTGTGGAGGTGGCAGCACCCACTTCATTGTCCACGAAGAGACCTGCCCCAATGATCGGGGAATCACCCACCCGGCCATGCATTTTAAAAGCCAGTCCGCTGGTGGTGCAGGCGCCACTCAGGTTCCCCGAAGCATCCAGGGCGATCATGCCAATAGTATCGTGGTTTGCCGGGCCACCCGGAAGGGAGGACGTCGGCAATGGATGGTCATAAGACTTCATTTCTGCATTAACCTGGGGGGCATACTTGGACGTTTGGAGCCATTCCTTCCAGGCTTTTTCACTTTCGGGTGTCAGTAGATTTTGCTTGGTAAATCCATTTGCGAGAGCAAACTCCAAGGCTCCATCGGCCACCAGGACCACATGGGGCGTCTTTTCCATAACGAGTCTGGCTACCGATATGGGATGCATGATATACTCCAGACACATCACCGAACCACATCCTCCGTTTTCATCCATGATGCAAGCGTCCAGCGTAACCCGTCCGTCCCGGTCTGGATATCCAGCGTATCCTACGCTATGGTTGTTGGGATCGGCCTCCGGTATGCGCACTCCGGCCTCTACCGCATCCAGCGCTCGGCCGCCCGAACCCAGAGTCTTCCACGCTTCCGCATTTGCCGGCTTGCCAAAATCCCAGGTGGAAATAACAATCGGTTTATTCGCCAGGCGTCTCCCGTTGGGTCTCTCGCCCGCCAGGTTTTTGGTATGCATGAGAAGTCCCGTGGTGCCCAAAAGAGAAGTTTGCAAGAATTTCCTTCGATCTGACATAGTCTACCTTTAAGATAGCCGAAATTAGGGATTTTGGTTTTAAGAACTCTAACGAATACCTATTGGCAGAGTGAGGAAAATTCTGGCCCATTTGCCTGCCTACCTTGGTAGAAACAGTCGAATTGCAAGGACAAAGGCCTGGGGCAGGTATTCCCCATAGCCCCAGCTGCGTGAAGAACTGCAAGGCCGATCAAAGCAAATTGCAAATACCAAAAGCATCTACGGCCGCGACATCACGGGAGAACATTTCCGGCAATAGTTGTGGAAATAAAAATTTGACTTCATCACCTGATTTACCTAAATTTAGTGAGCTGGTATCATTATTTCTTCACGAAATGTAAAGACCATGGAATCAACTGTCTCCATCGACCAGTTTCAGGAAGAGCTTCAAGAATGGAAACATGAGCTCTCGTCCTTCAAACAAGAAATCCGCCACTTTGAACACCACCTCGAAAAGATGTCCTCCAAGAAACTACCGAAAGAACGACTCGCTCAGGTAGAACATTTTCAAAACAGTTTCATTTGCCAGAAAGAAGTCATTGACCGGTTGCGTCACGATTTGCCCGATTCCCAACACAAGGTAGAGCACATATTTCGCGATTCGTTTGAAGCAAAGCGGGAATCCAACGGGGTAGATCTGAGCCACTTACTGCGGGACCGCATGGACATGTTTCGAAGGATTTTCAATGACGTCAAGGACGACTTTAAGAAGTTTGAGACTGAGTGGATCTAGCGCCTGATCCAAGAATCCAAACCCATCCGAGGCCCCGGACGGAATTGAAACCAGAGACTTCAATTGGTCGCTGGAAGGAGTGATTTTTCCCTTGTTTTTCTTTGGCAGCCGGCCCTGCTATTGGCAGTCCCACCGAACAAGACGATTTGTATACAAGGCGAAAAAATCTTCCTCAGGCCAGGCAAAAATCTACTTTCTCCATGTAATTTTGAACTACTGCGTCCAGGCAAAATCGGCCGTGGGTAAACCTCTTCAATAAGTACCGATCACATGACAGAAACCAAGTTGATTTCGGATTCAGAATTACCAGAACTCGAACTTTGGCTGCCCGACATCAAAAAATACGCTAAAAAAAACCTAGTCAGACTGCTGAAATCGGCCGGCTATAAATTTAACCGGTCTGATTTTTCCTTTCGCAAGAAACATGGGAAGCATTTTGAGGAATTTTCGTTTAACTTTTTCAACCGGTTTCCTCTAAACTACCGGGTCAATTTTCTGCTGCAAGTATGGAATAACGATATAAAGACCATTAAAGCCAATTTCCCCTATCAGTCCAAAATTGAAAACTACAAGCTGAGAAGCCTGGTCCTGTTCATGACAGAATTCCAGGAACCCGGCGATTCCCTCCATGAGGACCAGGGTCCCATCAAAGACTATGTGCTGGTAACCAATACGGATCTGTTTAACGCCATCGATGCAATGCACCGCATGCTGCAAGACAGGGCCATACCGCTGGGACGGCAGCTGTCCAGCCTCGATGGCCTGGATAGGTTTTTTGCAACACATCCTGGATGGGCGGTAAATACGCTCAACATGAATAATATTAGTACGGAATTGATCGCTGCTCGCTTGAATCAAAAAAGGAATTTGGAAGAGGTATTTAGCCAAATCAATAGAGCCATTGATCTGAAAATTGAGCAAAAGGAAATGAGCTCCGATATCAAAGAAATGGTGGCTCTCTATCATGATTACGTAAAAAAGTAGCTCGTCGTGACGTAATTCTCCCAACAAAGAAGAAACTACCTAATTTCACCGCTTGATTTCAATCCCATATTTTTTTACCGCAAGGCCCAGCTTATCCCTGAGCCGTCATATGTTTAGCAGTATGTTAAAAAGAGCTCTTATTCCTTTTTTATGGATAATCGCCCATGCGGCCACTCAAGCGCAAGGCTTGTCCATTATTCCCAAGCCTGTCTCGATGGTGGCTGGCAAGGGGGCTTTCTTGTTGACCGCCCAGACGAAAATAAAATTGGAAGGAAGTGGCCTTAGGAAAGCGGCTAATTTTCTGAACGAGTATCTCCAGAAATTCTATGGTTTTCATTTGCCAATCGTAGAGGACGGCTCCGAAAGCCAGGCTATCGTGCTCAACTTTGAGCGAATGGACCATCCCATTGTGGGAGCCTATCAAATGAGGGTAGGGAAAAAGGGTATTTATATAGCCGGTGACAACGAAGAAGGTGTGTTTTATGGCCTGCAGACCTTAATCCAACTGCTACCTGTCCAAGCTGGGACTTCTCTTTCGATCCCGGAGGTTAACATTACCGATTATCCCCGCTTTGCATACCGGGGTTTGCATTTGGATGTGGGGCGGCATTTTTTTAGCGTCGATTTTATCAAACAGTATATTGATTTTATTGCGCTGCATAAGATGAATGAATTCCATTGGCACCTCACAGAAGATCAGGGGTGGCGCATCGAGATAAAAAAATATCCACGTTTGACCGAGGTGGGAAGCTGCCGTAATGGCACCGTCCTCGGTCACAACACCTCCCAGTACGATAGCGTGCCCTATTGTGGTTATTACACGCAGGACCAAATCAAAGAAATCGTGCAATATGCGGCCGATCGATACATCACCGTCATTCCCGAAATCGAATTGCCGGGACATTCTTCGGCCGCGCTAACGGCCTATCCGTTCCTGGGCTGCACGGGAGGCCCCTACCAAGTCCAGGAACGCTGGGGCGTCTTCAAGGACATTTATTGCGCGGGAAACGACTCCGTTTTTCAATTTCTGGAGGATGTACTCGATGAGGTAATGGCCCTATTCCCCTCAACCTACATTCATATTGGGGGAGACGAGTCGCCAAAAGACCGGTGGAAAGCCTGTCCAAAATGCCAAAAACGCATCCTCGACAACCACCTCAAAGACGAACATGAGCTGCAAAGCTATTTCGTCCAACGCATCGAAAAATACCTCAATGCCAAAGGAAGAAAGATCATTGGGTGGGATGAAATCCTGGAAGGGGGCCTAGCGGCCAACGCCACGGTGATGAGTTGGCGGGGAGAGCAAGGTGGTATCGATGCGGCGAATCAGCATCACCAAGTGATCATGACTCCTGGGTCCTATGTATATTTTGATCACGCCCAAGTAAAAAACGAGGATTCGCTTACCATCGGAGGCTACTTGCCATTACAAACTGTATATAATTACGAACCTGTACCCAAGCAATTGGTCGGCGATGCGCAAGGCTATGTCCGAGGCGCACAGGCCAACCTTTGGACTGAATACATCAGCAATGAAGCCAAGGCTGAATACATGCTTTTTCCTCGACTGAGTGCCCTCAGTGAAGTTTTGTGGAGTCCGAAAAATCAGCGCAATTGGGATGATTTTTCCACCCGCATGCAGACTCAATACAAGAGATACCAGCTTTGGAAAGTGACGTATTGTCCAGCCATTAATCCATCCCAGGCGGCGGGATTCCCGTCATCTGGTCAAAGCAATGGATTGGCAAAGGCTCAAGCAGCTGGCGAATTTCACTGACCTCGCTCGGCCCTTTTTGGGCTGATTTAGACCGACGACTAATTGTACAAATCGCAAACTTATCAATAGACTGTAGATGGAAAAGTTTCTTTTGGTATTGTTGATTGTGCTGAGCTCGCCCTGTACGGCTCAAACCAATTATATACCGCCAACCGATAGCCTCGTAGCTCAAAAGTTGGACCAATGGCAGGATCTCAAATTTGGGCTATTTATGCATTGGGGCACCTATTGCCAGTGGGGCGTTGTGGAAAGTTGGAGCATTTGCCCGGAAGACGAAGGCTGGACCCAGCGCAAAGGCCCTTACAGTGGCAGCTATTTTGACTACAAAAAAGCCTATGAGAAACTCCAAACCAGCTTCAATCCC
The DNA here is from genome assembly GCA_963742225.1 of uncultured Chitinophagaceae bacterium. Classification (GTDB taxonomy): domain Bacteria; phylum Bacteroidota; class Bacteroidia; order Chitinophagales; family Chitinophagaceae; genus Puia. The sequence goes on from CAVULD010000002.1 coordinate 7,521, forward strand.
TACTATTTTAAGCCTGAGAGATGGGTCGAGGCGGCCAAAGATGCGGGTATGCGCTATGTGGTCTTTACGACTAAACATCACGACGGCTTTTGCATGTTTGATTCCAAGGAAACCGATTACAAAATCACCTCCGCTAGGACCCCCTTTTCTTACAACCCCAGAAGCAACGTGGCTAAAGAAATATTTGATGTTTTCCGCAAGGAAAATTTCATGATCGGCGCCTACTTTTCCAAAGCGGACTGGCACAGTGAAAATTACTGGTGGCCCTATTTCCCACCCAAGGATCGTAATGTCAATTACGACCCTGCAAAATACCCCGAACGCTGGCAAGCGTTTAAGGACTTTACCTACCGGCAGATCCAGGAATTGATGACAGGATACGGCAAAATGGACATACTATGGCTGGATGGTGGATGGGTGAGGCCCCTGTCAACAGTTAACCGAAATGTGGATTGGGAAAAATCTATCCACTATGACCAGGATATTGATATGAAAAAAATTGCAGGTATGGCACGAAACGCCCAGCCTGGTTTAATCATTGTGGACCGAAGTGTCGGGGGGGAATTTGAAAATTATCAAACTCCGGAGCAACAGGTCCCTGCGACACCACTCTCCTTTCCCTGGGAGACCTGCATGACCATGGGTAACTCGTGGAGCTTTGTTCCCGACGACACCTACAAATCGTCCTTCGAACTCATCCATCTGCTGGTAAAAATTGTGTCCAGAGGAGGAAATTTTTTGCTAAATATTGGACCTGGGCCTGATGGAGACTGGGACACCGCAGCATATCATCGTCTAAAGGATATTGGACGGTGGATGAAGATTAACGGAGAGGGCATTTACGCCAGTCGGCCAACCGCCCCCTATGGCGACGGCAATTTTTATTTTACCCAATCGAAAGATGCAAAAAAAATATATATATTCTACCTGGCCGACACCTCGGCCCTGAGCCTGCCCGCCGAACTAACGATTAACTCCTTCCCGTCGGGCAATATCGCGGAGGCAGACCTACTTGGCTCCTCAGAAAAACTTCGGTGGAAGATGCAGGGCAGCAACCTAATTCTCTATATTCCGGAAAAAACCCGAAACGAAATACGGAGTCAAAGGCCTCCGGCCATAACCTTTCGTATCCTTCGCTAGCCAACTCATACGCATGAACCCGGATAGCTGCCCATCCGCATTTTGTTGGAAAGTCCCCGAGCCATCGACTGCATGGACCACCTCGGGGTGGTCAGGGGCTCCGATTTCACAATCTAATTTAGTAAAAGGAGCTATTTTCGCATCAGTTTTTACGAATTCAAATACTAAATACGCTGCTATATGAGCATGGCTGATTCATTTGAAAAAATTCCGGTGAAGATATTTCCCTCCGTGCACGAGGGGTCGGTCTTTGTCGCCAAGGAGATAGCGAAGCTGATCCGGGAAAAGGAATCCAAAAAAGAAAAATGCGTACTGGGGCTCGCTACAGGCTCTTCCCCTAAAGACCTATATGCCGAGCTGGTTCGGATCCACCGGGAGGAGAAACTAAGCTTCAAAAATGTCATTGCATTCAATTTGGATGAATATTATCCCATCGACCAGGACGCGCTACAGAGCTACAGCCGGTTCATGAAAAAATACCTCTTCGACAAAGTGGATATTAATCCTGCGAACTGCCACATACCCAATGGGGAATGGCCTAAAGAAGAAATCAAGCAAAACTGCGCAGCCTATGAAAAACTCATCGAAAGCGTAGGCGGTATTGATCTGCAAATCCTGGGCATCGGAAACAATGGGCATATTGGCTTTAATGAGCCCGGGTCCAGTTTATTTTCCAAAACGAGACTGGTACCTCTGGATAACTCCACCAGAATCGCCAATGCCAAAGAATTCCAAAACATCTCTAGGGTCCCCCGGCTGGCTATCACGATGGGCATCGGCACCATTTTGAAGGCTAAACGGATCCTACTGATGGCTTGGGGTCAAATCAAGGCCCCGGTCATCAAAAAAGCAGTGGAAGGGGACGTTACCGAACAAATCCCCGCTTCTTTGCTCCAGCAGCATATCGATTGTACATTCGTTACCGACGAGCTTGCTTCTTCCGACCTAACACGATTCAAATCTCCCTGGTTAACGGGAGAATGCGAGTGGACACCCCAAATTGTCCGCAAGGCAGTAATCGGCACCGCACTGAAACTGGGCAAACCCATACTGAGTCTGACCAACGGCGACTACAACGATAACGGCCTGAGTGATCTGTTGGTGGAAAAGGGAGATGCTTATGAAATCAACCTCCAGGTGTTTTATATGGTGCGCGACTCCATTACCGGATGGCCCGGCGGCAAAGATCAGCCCCTGCCCAATCCGCCCGAGCGTATGCTACCCTACCCTAAACGTTGCCTGATCTTCTCGCCCCATCCCGACGACGATATCATTTCCATGGGCGGCACTTTTATGCGCTTGCAAGACCAGGGGCACGACGTGCATGTTGCCTACCAGACATCGGGCAACATAGCCGTGACTGATGAGTTTGTTACAAGGTTCCTGGATTTTGCCGTAGGTTTTGAAGAACTGGCTGGAATTGACAGTAAAAAATCTACGCAGATTTTGCAAAATGCCACCAACTTTCTTAACAACAAGAAGACCAGTGAAGCAGACACACAAGAAATTCGAAACATCAAGGGCCTAATACGGCGCTGCGAAGCCAAAGCAACCTGTCACTACGTTGGCCTTAAAGATGAAAATATTCATTTTCTTAATTTGCCCTTTTACGAAACAGGAACAATTGAAAAAAAACCGATGGGTGAAGAGGATATAAATATCACGCTGGATATTTTGAAAAAGATAAAACCGCATCAGATTTATTGCGCTGGGGACCTGGCCGATCCGCATGGTACACACAAAGTGTGTTTGGATATTGTTTTTGAATGCATGCGTAGGCTTAAAGCCGAAGGACATGATTGGGTGAGGGACTGCTGGGTCTGGCTGTACAAGGGTGCTTGGCAAGAATGGGACGTCAGTGAGATCGAAATGGCCATCCCTATGAGCCCGGACCAGGTCATGAAGAAGAGGTTCGGTATTTTTATCCATCAGTCACAAAAGGACATGGTTCCCTACCAAGGCAGTGATGCTCGCGAATTCTGGCAAAGAGCCGAAGATCGAAACGCCAGCACGGCCAACCTATATGCGCAATTAGGCCTTACCAAATATGCTGCCATGGAGGCTTTTGTGAGGTGGCATTATTAAAGCGCATTCGCCACCTGCACAAGGTGCTCAGGCTGCCTCTCGTGCTGCGCAAGTTCGTGGAATGAAAACGCAAAAAACAAGAATGACCAAGACAACCAATGAATCGATAAGGCAAAAGTGGCAATCGGCTTGGACTTCATCGGCGTACAAAAATAAGTTTGTAGCAGGGATCGTGGTCTTGGTAACGATCCTCTCTCTGTTCCCGTATTTTTTTCAATTTATCCAAAAAAGAAATGGTGTAACCCTACACGATTGGATATTGCCCTTGCTTCCGTTACATGACGCTTCCCTGCCGATTTTTTTGATCATCTGGTCGGTCAGTTTGCTAGTCATAATCCGGGTGGTACAGGAGCCCAACCTACTTCTGGTATTGCTTTGGACTTATATCCTTATCTGCGTCACCAGAATCCTAACTATCTATTTTTTCCCGCTTAATCCTCCAGCAGATTTGTTGCCACTGGCCGACCCAATCACCAATATGTTCTACGGACCCACGTACGTCACTAAGGATCTATTTTTTTCCGGACACACGGCTTCCGTATTTCTCATGTTCCTATGCCTACGAAGACGCTCCGACAAAATAATTGCCGGATTGGCAACCCTGACCCTGGCGATTTTATTGATGATTCAGCGAGTGCACTATACCATCGACATCTTGGCAGCCGTTGTTATTACGTACTTTTTGTATTTATTGGCGCGCAGGATATTGGGCAAAGAAGGTATAATTGCCTAGGCTTGGAACTCGGAGATGGCCAGGATGGGGCAAAGCTCTGGAAATAGGGGCAGAGCCCGGAAGCCAAAATGGCTTAATTGGCCTTTGCGTCTAGTGGCCCCCCACAAAACAGGTGCCAGCAGACTCACTGGTGCGAGGTTTGACAGATCCTATTTCGCATACGCAAGGGAGAAATGATCCAGCAGAGGTACTATGGCCAAAGGATAGAGGCAAAATTGCACTACACCCCCCGAAAAACCAACGCGGTGTATATTAGTTATTTTTAATAAATTGCCGCCAAATTGATGGGTAAGTTTTAATTTTGCTACATTTGTGAATTAATCTAAAATTTTTAATTAAATAAATATAACTTCATCTAACCTATTTAAGGCTCTGCTTTGATCTGAATTGTATAACGGATTCAGATCTCGTATGTTAAATGCTCAACGTTTATGAAAAAACTGCAATGCCCTGATTTTACTCTAGGTGACAAGTTGACCGAAGAACAGTTGGCTTTTTTCCAAAAAAATGGCGTAATTATATTCAGAAATGTGCTTAAAAAGGAAACCGTTGACTTTTTCATACAAGAAATCAATCGCATTGAGAATCAATGGCTTGTGGAGGGAAAAGATAAAATTAACGGCGTACCCCTTAAATTTGGCGAAGATGAGAATGCCAAAACGATCATTCAACGACTTTGTTTCTTGTCTTTATATAGTCCTGCCTTTCACGAATTCCTTCAAGACCCACGACTGCATGCATTGCTTAGTTTTCTCCAACCTTATGAAGGCCGAATAGCAGAAAACGAAAAGGATGGTTTGATTCTGAACCATTATGTCCGTACACCCAAGAGCAATTTTTCGCAAATGGGATGGCATACTGACAGTCCGCGGGACCTCTTCCTCGGTCAGCGAATCATGCCCATGCTCAATGTAGGAATCCACCTGGATCCCTGCCCCTTTGAAAATGGGGGTCTGCGCGTGTTACCAGGAACCCACAAACAGGGTATGCTGCGGTTATTATTTCGAAAAAAATACTTCATCGATAACAACGCGGATCCGCGTGAAATGGGATTTGACATCAATGCGGGAGATCTCACCGTTCATGATGGCCGGATCTGGCATCGGGCCCAGCAGTCCCCACACCTGGGTGCGGCTAGTCGGCGGCGAGTTATGTATGTCCCTATCATCACGGGAAAATACATGCCCAAACACGACAAGAGCAAGACTCCATTTTACCATCGTCTGGCTGCCAAAGTTCAAAACTAGTACTCAGCAACTTATTCAAGGATCCGTGCATCGGCAGCGTCGATCTTTCGAATCACGTACCTTGCGGCTTTTGGCCCCACTACTAATTGCACCTACATGACTTATGCACTAATAACTGGCGCCAGTAAAGGAATTGGAAAAAGCATTACCGAGGAACTGGCCAAGCGCGGCTATAATGTGTTGCTGGTAGCCCGCTCCGAAGAGCTGCTTCGCCAGCAAGCAAATCAATTGTCTTCCCAGTACAAAGTCAATGCGGCCTACCTGGCCCTGGACCTCTCTTCTTCTACGGCACCTGCGGACCTCCTAGCTTGGTGCGAGACCAAGGGCTTCCAGGTGGGTGCACTGGTTAATAATGCCGGCTACGGGCTCAGTGGGCCCTTTGAGCGCTTTTCCTTGCAAGAGAATATGAACATGATGCAGTTGAATATGGCATCCTTAGTGACGCTCTGTTATTTGTTTTTACCTATGCTGCGAAATCAACCGCGCTCGTACATTCTAAATATAGCCAGCTCAGCAGCCTATCAAGCCGTTCCCTACCTGAGTTTGTATTCAGCAACCAAGACCTTTGTACTGATGTTCAGCCGCGGGCTTCGCCAGGAATTGCGCAAAAGCCCCGTTTCGGTCACCTGCGTTTGCCCAGGAGCTACGGACACCGAATTTACTGTTCGGGCGAAAATCGGAGAAAAAGGACTAAAGGCTGCTGCCAGGATGAATATGACTCCAGAGGCTGTTGCAAAAATTGCCGTAGATGCCATGCTTTCAGGTCAGGTTGAAGTGGTCACCGGAATAGTTAATAAGCTGGGAAAATTCATGACATGGCTTTTACCCAAGGGACTGGTAGAAAAAGCAGCCATGTCGATTTACGAATAGTCCAAGACCATTCATTTTTGCCTGAGGCAATTTTGTATTATATTTGCAGCCCTTCAAAGACACCAAGCATTTTTATTGAAAGTGACGGCTACCTTGCCGTAACATAATAGAGATGAGCTTGAAAATGATTTGGACAGACTAAGATAGTAATGGCCCCGTAGCTCAACTGAATAGAGCATTTGACTACGGATCAAAAGGTTTGGGGTTTGAATCCCTACGGGGTCACTAACAGCGTACAGTAGACTAAGGAAGCGTACAGTCAATGAGCCTAGTAATCAACATACTAGGCTTTTTTCATGCAGTACATAGAGGTAGCGTACTGTATTTCCAGTGTATTTCTTGGAGAGTCAACCATTGCTATTCTCAAAATGAGATATTAATTGCTATGAATCCTTTTCAAGTCTGTCACTAAAAAGATAAAGCTTAGCAATAAACAAAATAGGAGTATTGTGGGAATAATAACTATGTTGATTAAATTGTATAAAACTGCATAATGCGCAGAATCTGTAGAAATAAGCGATTCATTGCCATTCCTGAAATCCGATAAACGCTTTTTACACATAGCTAAATACGATGAACTGACATATCCTGCCCTCCTAAGCAACGTATCTTCATATTTTTCAAATTCGAAAGGAAAACCATACTTAACAATGTGATCTGACAGCGGTTTGTAAAAGATAAAGCCAGTAAATACATCCTCATACTTTAAGCTAGGTGTTCGAAAAACTGCCGCATCGAACCGGTCATTTCCAAATGGGCTGCCACCGAAATTAAAACCCACATTAGGGTTATCAAGCATAGCAAAGGCCGTTTCCCATTTCCCATCTTGAACGGGTGTAAAGAGGTAAAGATATTGCAGCGAAATAGAATTCAACATAACATTAGCTACTTTGCCAGGGCAAGCTTTCATGAGCAGAGATGTAGTACCCTCCTGCTCAAAGTTTCCCTCAGCCCCAAAGCTACTGTCTATGAGCCCATAACCGTGGCGAGTATTCATAATAACTAGTGCCTTATGTCTCTTATTTGTGGCAATCACCCCATTGAACATTTTAAGAATATGATTTGCCATTACACTGTCACGCCCAGGATCAGTATCATTCTTAACAACTTTTTCATGAGACATTATGCGCCAATCAACAGGTAAGTCGGTAAAATACCACATTATTTGCTGGCCCTTAGCAAGTGAATCATTTGAGGTATTTACCGTTTCTAAGAGGTCAAAAAGATTTGTATTGTCCCACATTGGCCAAATGCTGTTGCTATTGAGTTCAAGTCTGCCCGTAGTTTGGTCAAGTTGGTCCTTGCTAGCAAAATGGGTGCGTAAATATGAGTTTAATGTGTCCTGGAAACTGACTGATCCACATTCTGTAAAAATATTTCCCACATTACTTACAAATCGTGAGTCATTGACGATTTTAGTAATTAGTTCGTATTGGGAATATTCGGGGTGCAATCGCTCTGAAATGACAACAATGTCATATTTTTCGAATAAATCAAACACATAGTCAACTGGATCCTTCCCATGATTTTTTATGAAATCAGCATACAATCTAGTTTCGCGGGTTACCGGATAAGAAGGGGTAAATGATTGTTTAAGTGTCGCTTTGCCACTTAAAAATGGATAAATAATTACCAATACGCCAGCGATTAACAAAGTCGCCACCAAAATGAATGAACGCCTAATTTTTTGCCTAGAATTAGCTACGCCAGCTACAGTTCGTGTTTTGGATAACAATTCCCACCATGGTCGCTTAAAGAACAAGAAAAATAAAAGTGATAAGAATATTACGGAAAGAAGAATTAAAATCGTGAGAATAGCCGTCCATCTTGAGAAAAAGTGTTCCAGCGCGTAAACTGGAACCCACAATCCTAAAATCCCTTTAAACAGCAATTCACGAAAAATAATCTGTTTCCAAGTAATATTTTTGCAATCTTTACCCACAACTTTAATCCCAGTTAGAATCTTACTCAGCGACACACCACGAAGCAACTCATAACAAATACAGTAATAAAGTATAAAAGAAACTAAAAAAACAAGCGAGAAACTTACATACGTGAATCCGAAAATCGCATATCTCAATAAAATGCAAATGCTATAAATAACAGATAGATCAATTGCTGAAGAAACCAATCTTAGCCAGAATAGTGACCGAACTTTTCCCTCACTAGAAGAAAATATCATAAACAAAACTTATGGACAGCACGTCAATTTTTTTTGGGTAATAAACTATCTTCAAACGAACTCCCTCAAAAAATTAAAGTATGAGCATCACTTCAGGTATTTGCTGAGCTATATCATGATAATTAATGACTTATATCAAGATCAAAATAGAATCAATTTGATAAATGACTAATTTAAGCTTATGAAATGACTCAATAAATATATTGGAATTCAGTAATTTAGCATCAAACGAATTAGTATGTCAATTCCAAATCAGTATGTCGTTATCGATCAAGAAACAGCAGCAGGAGTACCTATATTCAGAGGTACTCGAATTGCAGTAAAAACACTTTTTGACTACCTGGAAGACAGTTCGTTGGAAGAATTCTTAGAAGGTTTTCCGTCTGTGTCACGGGAACAAGCAGAAGCTGTCATTGAACAAGCCGCCGCTAAATTCCTATCAGAAATAGGGGTATGAAAATTCTGCTTGATGAAAATATAGATATCCGTTTTAAACTTAGATTTCCATCCATTTATGAAGTGTATACAGTTCGTGATATGAATTGGAACGGTGTCAAAAATGGTGACTTGATCAAGTTATTGGCTAAACATAATTTTGACTGTTGGATTATTGTAGATAAAAACCTACCCTATCAACAAAATACTTCTACTCTCCCCTGCTTGATCATAGTGCTGGATATATTCAGAAATACCTTAAAGAATGTTACTGCTCTATTGCCTTCTGTGATAGAATGTCTGGAGAAGGATGCGAATAAAAAAAAGTAATAATCATATCCGAACCAACTTGATAAAACTTAATATCATTTTATCCAAATAAAATATATCTATTGATTTATTTTCGAACATTCAAGAGTTTACTTAGCTTTATATAGACAGATTTATCTGAATAAATGCAGGTAAGAAATGCTCAAGTTCGATGGCGCAAATAGACAAAGAGATCGACAATTCAACAACCGTTTTGAGAATCAAAATCAAGAAAAATCCCTACGGGGTCACTTAATGAAGGATTACCAGTCGGTGATCCTTTTCTCATTTTACTTCTCTTTATTTTTTGAAGCTCAATTTCAATCTCTTATAACTGCACAGCTATTTTTCATACTTGTACCTTTATTTAGGTAAACTTTATTTAGATCGACAAAACGATAGACGAAATCGACCAAAATCGAGCAAATTATGTTGCTTCCAATTAAACCTATTTGTTACCTTGGTTAAAAACCAACTTTCTTCCAATAATTAATATTACTGGTCTCGCCTTATGATTGCCTCCAGCCTGCTGATATTTTTATGGCTACAAGATGAACGCCAAGTAGACCACTTAATCCCGGGAGCACACCAGACCTATGTTGTTTATGAAAATCTGGTTAGTGACGGCAAAGCTGATCCTGGGTATTGGACTCCAGGATTGTTGGCGACCAAAGATAAATGAGTAGCTATTGGCAATCCCAATGTATGGATATTACTTAATCCTCCCAATACAAGACATGAAAACTGTGGGGAATGGGTCAAGAGCAACATTAATTTCATTCCGGTAATTACACTAAGCAAAGAGCAGAGATTTTTGCACTAATTCGTGAACGCAAATCCAGCAGGCTTTCATACCAACATTATTAAACCGTCATGGGTTACTCGTCGTAACGTCTTCAGCCATGCCGGCATCATCAGGAGTATCCTTGAGGTCTCTGTCTAGGGAGTATAAGACGCTGTTTGTTGCTTTTTCGCCGCCGGCTATGCGTATTTTGTCCAGCAACTCGATGGCCAAAGTTTCTTCCTCTGTTTGCTCTTTCACAAACCATTGCAAGAAATGCCAGGTTGCCCAGTCTTGTTGATCAAGACTCATTTTTACCAAGCCATATATGGCTTCCGTGTTCCCTACTTCCTGCTCAAACACCTTTTCAAAGCAGTTATTTACGCTCGTAGGATTTTCAGAAGGTGCCCCAATGGCTTCTATTTTTACTTCGGCGCCTCTTTTCAAAATATACTCCAATATTTTCATCATGTGATTACGTTCCTCCTGGGCATGGCGGAAGAGAAAATTAGCTATCCCTTCAAATCCATGGCTATCCGCCCATGCGGCATAAGAAAGGTACACTTGCGATTGGTAAGCCTCCTTGGTCATTTGTGTGTTAAGCGCTTTAGCCATGCTCTTGGAAAGTCGTACAGTATTCATATTCTTTTTTTTATGAGATTTATGGCAAACTCTTTACTGCCTTCTTGCATCTAGACATACTTTGCAAAGTATGTAAAATGGAACCCTTTACAGACCGTCCTGAGCGATCGAACCCAACCTTTGCGATTTACTTTCCGATGCTGGATTCCGTTGGTCTAATTGCCAGTACTTGTATGCCCCAGTGCTATCTATGAGCAAATTCCATTTTCTCTTTGATCGCATCCGCCAATGAACGAAAATCGTAGCTCCCCTCATATTTTTTATCATTGATAAAGAAAGAAGGTGTTCCGTTCACTCCGCTCCGAACGCCGCTTTCAAAGTCCGCTTCCACTTTTTGCTCGAGTTTCTGGTCTTGCAGATCCATTTTAAAAACGGGAACGTTCAATTTAAGCGATTGTGCAAATTCTATCCAGACTCGGGGAGATAACCTTGACTGATGCTCAAAGATCAAATCATGCATCTCCCAAAAACGTTGCTGCCGACCTGCAGCCTCCGCCGCCACTGCGGCCGACAACGCAAATTCATGTACATTAGTCAACGGAAAATTTCTAAAAACTAGTCGTAGTTCCTTGGCGAAAGCTTTCTGCAGTTCTTTTACAATGGGGTATGCTGCTCCACAATAGGGACACTGAAAGTCGCCATATTCGAGCAAAGTAATGGGAGCATTGGTCAAACCCTGCATATGATCCGACTCTGTTACGGGGGGAGTAAGTTTAGGCATAGTTGGGCGCTTTTTTTTGAATATTTTCTAATGCAGCAATGATGCCGTCTGCCCCTGGATTGATGGCCAAGGGGGAAAGATAACTCCACTGGATAATTCCGTCGGAGTCGATTACAAACAATGCCCGTTCGCACTGGCCCTCAATCTCGTTATATACACCATATTTCATTGCAGTTTCTCCTTTTGGATGATAATCCGATAAGAGCGTAAAATGCAATTTTCTATCCTGCATAAATGCCATATGAGACCATTTGCTATCCACCGATATACCCAAGAGTTCTGCATTAAATTTTTTAAAGAATTTCAGCATTTCATTATACAGGGCCATTTGATCGCCACAGACCGGACTCCAATCTGCAGGATAAAACGCGAGAATTACGTTTCTGCCCCGCAGTTCATGAAGTGCAAATTTTTGGTCAGGTGTGGCAAATAGTGCAAATTCTGGAGCAGAGTCACCCTTGGTCAACATGGTAGTAATGTTTGTAGTGAGGGAAATGGAGGGTAGCAGAAAAAGCTCTTTGAATACCTGTAGCAAATTTATGACCAAATACATAGCCATCCGCGATTTTTGGGTTTGCGTTTTTTTGGACCGCATTGTCGGTGGCTTGAGACCCCCGGAAGCGGTCAAATCCGCTTGATTTTCAATATAGTTGCAAATCAGCTAGGCAGAGACCATAGTCAACATGCCTTTTTAGCCCTCGTGACAATTAAGGTAGCTGTTGCTTCTCCTCGATCCGATCAAGAAGCCTGGGACCAAAACCATTAGCATGGTTTTGGTCAAAAAGTGGGCATGAAATAATAGAAAAATGCGGTCTTGTGTGGGAGGGTTAGGTTAATTAAATTACCAGGAGATCGTTGGGTTTTACTGCGAAAAGGGTTTGCCTGGCATCTACTATTCTACCTGCGTTCTTAATATAAAGAATGAAGAACAATTAATAAATTGCCATTAGGATTAGATGGGTACCAATCCACAGCAAGGACAATTGAGTAACCCTTCTGCTGGACTTGGGCAGGATATCGGGAACTACATATAGTTCTAGCCAACGCCACGACGGATACCGATACGGGAAACCCCCTGCCCAACCATCGATCCAGTATTGGCAGGACTAAGTAGGCAGATGAACAGGGAGGTCTAAGAGCTTATTAGGGCATTTTGTAACGTAGGACATCAAGTACATAAATTAACAATTCAAAACAAGTACGCTAAAGGCCAATCTTATACGCACGAGTTCCTATGATGGAATTAATCTGGATAAATTACTGCGTTCTTTGGCAAAATTAGAGGACGCGATAAATAGTAGTAAATTTCAGACTGCGGTCCTCCGTTTCAATGGTTTTCAATTTCTCCGATTCACTTGCCTTCCCAATAATAGGGTTTCCGTTACAGAACTCAAAAAGTTCACTAACCCGGAAATTTACGAAATTATGATGGGAGGTCACAGACGAGAAGGAAAGGATAGTTTCATGGATCTAAAGCTAACACTGAGCATCGACAAAAAAGACGGTGTCGTTGGAGAAACCGACTCAAATAATGTTACGACTACCTACATCGAAGCATTTAATAGGATGAATGAAGGTGAACTTGCATCCCATTACGCACATGAATATACCCACACCTTAGGTTTTCAGCATTAAGATAACAATCAGTGCGACCCAAAAAGAGATTGTCAGTCTGTTCCATACGCTACAGGCAACATGATAGAAATTATTTTGACAGGTAGGTGCTGGTATGGTTGTACATACCCAACCCTGAATGCCGATATTTCCACTTGACCTCTTTGTATAGTATATAGGTTTTTATTGTATATAGGATATGAAATCATAAGTCGTAAGCGAGCTTTTTTGCGAACCAAAAAAGCCTTACGCTGTGTGAATTTTAGGAATGCCTAGAGGCTTCTTTCCTGGGGAACAAAAGACACCCAGTATCATATAAGCCTCAAATTCATAACCAAATGGCTAGGACATGAATACCTATTAATTTAGTTCCTAACCAGCAGATTGCCGTTTCCATCTCTATAGCTACCAAGCAAAATCATGAGAAAATCGATAAAGGCCCAAATACCGAAGCCTCCTAAAGTCAACAACTGAATTACACCTATCGTAGTCCGTTTTGTATAGAAGCTATGAACCCCAAAACAACCCAAAAAAAAGCACAGCAGTAATGTGGTTAACCAATCATACCTGGTAATACCGGAAATCCCCGTTGCGGGTGGGCTTCCCTTGAAATTTTGTGTGGCCACCCCACATTTTACACAAACGACAGCATGATCATCAATTTGAGCTCCGCAATTTGTACAGTACATAACCAAAATTTTAAAAATGCAAATACTAGGTAAAAATACCCAATTGTTTCAAACCACCTGGACCTGCAGCTGGATTGACCCATTTAATTAGTGCCGAGGCCAAATCCAGAAATAGTTCATGCCTTTTGACGCCCAGATGGTTGTCTGAGATCTATTTCACTAGCCAGGATAGGATCATTCGCCCTAATTTTGATTTGGTACTAGATTTGAATTGGAAAATGGAAGACTTTACATTCAAGGCAAAGATCGATGTCGAATTCTTCTTGGCAACTCCGGGAACCGAAAGATGAAGAATGCGTTCCGCATTCCCATAAGCTAACTTGGACTTATTTTCCGGGGAGAGTTGCGTGGCATTTAGGAATTCAATGGCCTCAAAATTATCGCTGAACGGGTCGTCAACGGAGAACATAATGTTATCAATGCCCAAGGCTGATACCGCACAAGCAAAGGCCGCTTGGTCAAATACTCCGCTGGTCGTGATAAATACGTTGTTACGCATGTAGTAAAATACACTTTTTTGCATACTCCTACTGGGAGAACGACTGACTCCATCTGATTGCGCCGCGATTATCCAACCGCCTAGAGTCAATGCTTTGTTGATGCGCTGCAGATTGTAAGGGATAAGCTCTCCCATATGTCCCACAATAATTTTCAAACGCGGATACCGGTCGAATACTCCGCCACATATTAATCTTATCAAGTGCGTTGCTGTTTCTACTTGCCAACCCCACCCGCCCGTTACCATAGCCGGGTAGTCTTTGTAATAGGTATCCGTTATAGCCTGTGGCGGGTCGGTAGGATGGATGTAAATGGGGACATCAAGGGATTGTGCTCGTTCCAGCAATATGGAGAAATTCTCTTCATCTAGATAATGCCCATTTGTATGCCCATTAATCAACGCCCCTTTAAATCCAAGTTTTAGGACAGCACGCTCTAGCTCATCGGCTGCTTCTTTTGGTGATTGCGTAGGAAGCATTGCAAAACCTGCAAAACGGTCAGGATATTTTTGGGTAATTTCTCCGAGCCAGTTATTTACTTCAATTGACAATTCAACAGCTGTTTGCTTTTCGAGGGTCTGGACACCCGGTGATACGTGCGAAAGCACCTGCAAATCGATGCCGGCAGCATCCATGCGCTGTATCCGCATTGGGCCAACGTCTGTAAGACGGTCGTTGATAAGATCAAGTTGCTTTACATATTCAGGGGTGTACAAAGCCCGGAGTTTGGGGTGGAGGAACGCCTCTTCCAGGGCTATAACTCGCAAAGGTGATTTTTCTTGTCCGTTGCGATTTTTTGTTCCCCCGATCATATTGAATAGAGTTTTGTTAACAAATGTACCGGAATCTAATAGCAGCTAAACTTCCTTGCATCTAAATTATGCGCAATCGGCTTACGCAGGATGATTGTTACTGCCCATCCTGACCAGCCCTGCTAATAAATGACCTTCACGTGCCAACAACTAGTGACTTCAGTCCAAAAAAGTCACCATTCCAGTTTTCATATCATAGTACGCTCCTACTATTTTTATTTCCTTAGCGGCTTCCATGGCTTTTAATATGGGGCTGCTGGTTCTTATGGTTTCAATCGCCCCTAATACATTGTTTTTACCAACGACCTCTTCAAAGGCTGCGTTTTTAGACGACTTGTCTCCGACAAAATTTTGCGACTTGGCCAGCGCCGGTTTGATTTTAACCAAGATGGCCGTGATATTGCCAAGTTTCACCCCATCAATGGCTGCCTTGACTGCCCCGCAGCTGCTGTGGCCCATTACGACAATTAGTTTAGCCCCAGAAACTTTACAGCCGAATTCCATGCTCCCCAATATGTCGGGACTAACCACATTGCCTGCAACACGAGCCACAAATAAGTCACCAATACCTTTGTCAAAAACATCTTCCACGGGTATCCTGCTATCTATGCAAGACAATATTACAGCTTTGGGATACTGCCCAAATGATGCACTTCGCACGAGTTTGGAGTGGTCCCTTGCGGTAACGTTATTGCTCACGAAACGCTCGTTACCTTCTTTCAATCTTTGCAAGACGGAATCCGGCAGAAGTGCTTTTTGTTCATCCGCGCTTAGAACGGTCTCCTTTATCGGTTTAGGAGCTACCCCTTGAACTACGACGGTGTCGGTCACGGGCTTTTGCTTATCCTCGCTGTTGTTACAGGACAGTAAGGTCCAACCTAGCCCGAGCCATAACAGGCCCCCTTGAACTGGAAAAAGAATTCTCATATTAGTCGGTTTTTTGACGAATTAAAGGTAATCACTCGCACATTGAATTCCTATTTGAGATACCTGATGGGTTGGCAAAAGATGGAAAACCATGCCATGGGGTACCTAGCCAATACCCGAATTTGCGACCTTTCCCACTTGCCGGTATCGACACCCAAATAGTGGCCCGTCCGGAAGAAAAAAATTCCTACTTTGTTCCTTATTTATGCAGCAACAATGGTGAAATTCCTAGTCCTACTTGGGGCCGTTTGCTTCACTACTTGCACGGCAGTAGGCCAGGAACTGGAACCCAGGGCCTACGCCAATTTACCCAAAGACTTCAATGCCCTTGCTCTAAATTATGCCCTTACCAACGGCAATGTCATTACCGAGCCGGCTTTGCCCATTGCCAATTTTACTGTCACCGCGCAATCCATAGGTCTCGGTTACGTCCACACCTTCGGGTTGTTGGGAAAACTATCCCGTATTCAAATTAGCGTGCCATATGCCCTTCTTATTGGTAGATTACAAGTGCAGGGTCGGGATACATCGGGAAATCGTGGCGGACTAGCCGACTCCAGAATCAAATTTGGTATCAATTTAATCGGATCGCCTGCCTTGGCCAAGAAGGACTTCGTCGCGTACACGCAAAAATTCGTTCTTGGCCTAAGTCTGGTTACCTCCATCCCGACAGGGACATACTATAATGATAAATACATCAATATTGGCACGCACCGCTGGGGCTTTAAACCTGAAATCGGTGGCTCCTATCAGGTGGCCAGGCTGTATTTGGAAGCCTACTCAGGCGTTTGGTTCTATTCCAACAACAACGCGTATTTGGGTGAAAAACAGTTGCATCAAGATCCGATCCTCAGTTTTCAAATTCATGCATGCTATTATTTCAAAAATAAAATGTGGGTAGGAGCGGATGGGACCTGGTATGGGGGCGGAATGATTACGGTGAACCACCAGGTGACGGCAGACCTCGTGCAGGATCGTAGGCTTGGCGCTACCTGGTCCGTGCCATTGAAAAATAACCAATCAATAAAACTTCAGGTTCATGGAGGAGTGTACAGTGGAGATCAATATAGCTATAAGGAAGTGTCGTTGACTTATGAATACGCATTTTAACGGCAACTGACCTGAATGCATATGGTAGGATTGTAGGCAGTCAGATTACCTAATTACCTGAGTCACCTGAAGTCCCGGAGCTGCATGATTTAGTCCCCTGCCGGCTGGATCGCATTGGTCTCTACCATCAGCATACCCGTTTTTTGAAGTGCTTTGCTCCTGTGTGCAACCCCTTCAGGGATAGTAAATCCCTGGTTTGGGTTTAGCTCAACCACCCTATCCTCCAAAACGATCAACAGCTGTCCTTCCAGTTGGAAGAAGAATTCCTCATCTCGGTCATGCTTATAGCAGTGGTATTCCTCATCTACAATACCTATCCTGACCACACTGTCATTTACTCGAGTAAGGGTTTCTTTGTACCACTTGTCCGTTCAATTATTGACGATCGAGCCAATATCCATGACTTGCAAACAGGGAAACCGCACCTCGAGTTTTGTGCCGTAGGAAAATGTTTGTTCCATCTTTATTATGTTGACAGTTATTGTGCACTCCATATTGATATTGAGCCAAATGTGTAGAACTTAAAGGATATAGATCTTCAGGTTATGGCACTGGCGGATTGGGCCATTTTCTTGGCTTTCGAAAAAGAGTCTATGGATTGACGAATGTCATTTTCGGTTGTTGCCCAGGAGCAGATACTCAGCCTGATCACTTTTTTGTCCTGCCATACAGAGCCGCCACACCAACACACGCGCATTTCTTGAACTATGCGCATGATCTGCATGGTCAATTCATCACTTTGGTAATACACCAGGACTTGATTAAACACCACTTCATTGAGAATTTCAAAACCTTCTTTTTGGAGCCCAGCGGCAAACTGAAGAGCCCGTTGATGTAAACCCGAAACCAGTTGGTCGATCCCATCCCTTCCTAAATATTTCATCACCGCCCAGAGTTCAACAATTCTGGCCCTTCTGGACATCTCCGGCGTGTAAAACATCCCATCACGCTCCTCTCCTAGTACGATGTAACTGGCGCTCATATGCAAGGCAGATATTATGGCTTCCTTATCCTCACAAAGTATAATGCCACAATCGTAGGGGGTGTTCAAGGTCTTATGTCCATCTACCGACCAGGAATTAGCAAGTGCGATGCCTTGGGTAAGATGTTTCAAGGATGCGGCAGCAGCGGCCCACAGACCAAAGGCTCCGTCGATATGTACCCATGCATGCGCTTTGGCGGCTTTCGCGCAAATCGTTTCAAAGTCCTCAAAACATCCAGAATTCACATTTCCTGCCTGCAGAACAAGGATGGTTCTGTCGTCCAGCGCGGGAATCTTTGCCGGAAGTATCCGTCCTTGGTCATCTACATCAACCCATTCAATGGACTCCTTGCCCAGACCGATTAAGGCAATGGCCTTTAGCACGGTAGAATGGATTTGTTTGCTGGCTATTACCCGGATGGGAGGTGCGCTCGTCAGTCCTTTTTCGTTCACGTCCCAGTCTTGCCTCTTTAATAGCCGGTACCGCGCGGCCACCAATCCACAAAAAGTCGCCGCAAAGGACCCACTGACAAAGCCGGCCACCGTTGTTGGGGGTAAGGCAAAAAGTTGGCGGAGCCATTTCTCCACCACCATTTCTAATTTGGCTGAAACAGGAGAAAGCACTTGCATAGCCGCATTTTGGTCCCAAAAGTCTGCCAGCCACTTGGCAGCTAATCCCGCAGGCACGACCCCTCCATTAACAAAGCCAAAATATCTGCCGCCCGTTTGCGCGACGGTTGCCGGGGAGCCATATTGAGCCAACAGGTCGATCACATCCTTTGCAGGAGAGCTAGCACGAGGCATATCCTCCTCGAAAAAGTGCAAGTTTTCCAGGGCTTCCTCCGTTGGGTAGACGTTCCGATCACGGACGGTCTCTTGGTACCGATAGGCGTATTCTTTTGCTAACTCGAAGATCTGTTTCTGGTTGACTTCGTCTAGCATTTGGGTCTGGAGGTTGGAGCGCATAGTATTTTACTGTATATTTGAAAGTAATGTAAATGTAGCTCTTTCCCCAGAAAAGTACCGTTGATCAAATAGTTTACATGAAAAAATATCCTGTTCGATGCCCGGTATCCTCCTATCAATGCGTGATGGATGGGCATTGGAAGCCCATGATCGTTTGGTATTTGCGCAATGGCGAGCTGCGTTTCAAAGATTTTCTCCAACTTTTGCCCGATATCTCCACCAAAGTACTTTCCGCCCAGTTGAAGGAGCTGGAAGATGACCGTATTATCACTAGGAAATCGTTCAAGGAAATTCCGCCACGGGTGCAGTATGCTTTAACCGAATATGGACTAACTCTGTTGCCAGTTATTGCTGCACTGCGGGCCTGGGGTTTTACGCATCTGCAACAGCATCCAGCCATCCTGCATAAGGAAAGTTCCTGGGTGAACAAATTACATAGCCCTTTGGAAAATTGAATGCACCGGGGTATCCTTTTGCGTGTGTGCCACGCTTCGGATCTTTGCTCTAAGAGACAGTATAAGCCGTGTTCATTGTTTCTTCATCGGTGCCATAATTTCACCGGCACCATAATTTTGGGTATGAATCATGGCATAAATCAGGCCGTTCGCCAGATCTGTGGACTGCTCGCTGGTAAGAGTCGCCACGCCTGATACGCTCTGGTCGGTTGCGACAGGAAATCCCGTAATGTAGACGATTATGGGACCTGCATCGTGAAAATGCATGGCCACGGGTAGACTCGTTAGGTTATGCCAGGTAATGGTATATTGAAGCTCGAGGGTCATGGTATTGAAGGTCGCCACCACGTTGCCCGTGGCCATGCTGCTATCCTGCGTACCGGATTTCACAAAAACACCTGTATAGCTAACCATATTGGCCATAGGATTACTCGTTGCGGAGTTGGAATTGCTTTTCTTACTGCAGGACATGGCGCTTAAGCAGACCATCCAAAAGCCAGCGAGTACCCAGGTCTGCAGAATTTCCCTGCGAAACCAAACTTTGCTTTTCATAAATCGTGTTTTACTGCACGTTAAAAGAGGTCTATTCCCGAAAGTTCACTACCCTGCTAATGCTGACAACTGGTAGTATCGGTTAAGGTGTTATTCGGGTACTGAATTGCATAAGAAAGGGTCAACACCCCGCCGCTAGGCGCAGTTCCGACGGCTGATATACCCGCGCTATTGCCGGTACTTAGGTTCACCGTCGTGGTCCAGGGAAGTGTAGGATTACTAACGTAAACGGTGCCCGCGGGCCCATCGTAGCTGATGGTCGTTATAGCTGCACCGCCCTGGCCCGAGGCGGCGTAAACTACGCTGACTCCATATGTGATGACGGCAGTTCCGGTTTGCAAATTACAGGACTTGCCATTGTTATTTGGGCTACCGCTTTTGTGGCAGGTGCCACTGGATAGGAGCAAAAAGAGCCACAAGAGCAAAGGGGTATACCATGCTGATCTACCTGCAGGACTCTTTATAAATGGCGCATTTTCGATGCTAGACAGTGGCCCGCTTAAGTCCGAGTCGGTGAGATGTGGATTCCCCATCATAGGTCATATTTTAGGTTCGCATTTCCTTTTATAACGATGCCAGACCTAAAAGGTTGCTTGTCCGGTGGGTAATTAGCCGCTTATCTATTTTGGCATTGCCCATGTGCGGGCTTCAAAAAAAACGGGCAATGGGGCGACTGGCTGACCCGGTGGGGAAGTTGAATCTCCAGCGTCAAGATCTCGGGGTTTCGCTTAGCGAATTACCCTACATTCGCAGGATGAAAATAGAGGTTTTAATCCTGGCATTGGCGGCCTGCTTTCCCCTTCAGGCTCAGGTTATTCCGGGCTCCGCCGACGGAAAGACGGGCAGCCGGATCTGGTTTTCGAGCTACTCGGTGAATGCGGACGGTACCCTTGGAAAAGCAGTAGGAAATTACCAGGCCGAAGTACTGAAGGCTGAACTCGGTCAGCGGTATCTTGCGGTTATCCAATCCGAAGATTGGACTAACGCTGCTCGGCAATATCCCACCAACCTGCCTCTTTACGAAGCGCCGGACACGGTGGCGGTCCAGGTCGTCCTAAATTATGCGAAACGCCAGTTTGAATTTTATTCCTGGGACGCCAACAGCTTTTCCGGAAAACCACATCACGTCAGTCCGGTATTGCATTTTATGGGAAACGACAACAAGCCTTATGCGATTTCGTTCGTGGAGTTTATGGGAAAATAAGTCGACCCAAACAAGCTACTGTGGTCCAAAACCCTCCGACGCAAACCGTCTATTACCATGCCAAGTACGCCCCAAGACTCATTGATACCAAAGCGTAATGTATGCCGCAATTGCTTCCACCAACTGGTTGTCTTTGCCTTCGCACTGCCAGGCGCCGTCCCGGAAGCGCAGGTCTCCAAAATACTTTTCACTAAAAACCACGCGGAACAGGTAGGGAATGCCGCTTGGCAACAAGAATTTGAAAGGGATAATCGTCCCGGTGAACGTTTTGCCCTCCACCATTATATGAATCCGGAATGAACTGAGGTAATGCTCCATACCCAAAAAAAACCCGCAAGAGCTTCCATAGAGGAGGCTCCGCGGGATCAATAATCCAAATAAACTAACCCAAAGCGAAGCTACGATTTACTAAGTTATTTAGCAAATTAATTTTATGCACCATCTTGGCCACACTTGGCCTCAGACAACCAGGCCTGTTTCGATGGAGAGGCTAGTCTAAATGGCGCTGCGAGTTGCCCATGTGCCCGCATTGCGGCTAACGATTACGCTTTGAGTGAAGGATTGAGTGATCCTATGGCATCCAGGTTCCAAAAGCAGTAGGACCGGTTGAAACAGATGGACAGTCTGGACGAGGTATCCACGGGTAAATTAGCTCGCATAACAACGTCGAACTGGGAACCGTTGCCTCAAGAAGTACTTAGGTCCGTTAATTTGCCGTCTTTGCGGCAGTTTTCTTTCCCCCACCAATGCTAATACCAGCCATAAATCCTATATACCCATTTTTGTACACTACAGTCGAAGTCGCTTGATCATTAGCATTTACGGCAGACACATAGGTACTGGGAACAAAATTATATTCAACGCCTAAACGGAAATGAAAGAAATCAATTCCCGTCCTCACTAACGCACCGCCATGCTTGGTGCTTCGGACCGTTTTAGTGGATTCAGGACCAGGGTCGCATCCCCCGCTGGCAGTTGTGTTAAAATAACTCAAACCACCTCCTACAAAAAATCGAACATTGGAACGACGATTAACATAATAATTGCCCGTAAGGGCCATAGACCCGATCACGCGCATGCTTAAGATAGCCTGTTCAAACTTAAGCCCCACCTGTACGCTGCGGGCAACCGCATAGCTTGGTTCCAGATAGAGGAGTAAACCTGCCGGTAACGCGGGCTGCGAACCCATGCCTAATCCCAGGTCGACCTTGAATGGCTTATGCTCAGGTGGCTCTTGTGCCATCACCCAGACGGATAGAACAAGACAGGCTAGCAACATTATCGTCTTCTTTCCCATAGTACAAGTTTGGTCATTTAGAGTATAGACCTGTGAGTTATCCCTATGCGCTGCATCTTAGTTGTTAAACTTGAATCCCCAATGCTCCTTCCCAAAGTGCAGGCACCAAGTCCCAGCAGACTTAAAATTGTAGTTTTTCAACTAGACTATTCGGCCTGGAAGGGAATTTCTTACGGGCAAATATACACGCCATAATGTAATGGCAACCGAAATACAGAAATCCACGGATAAACGGGAAGGACCCGAATAATAGCACGTCGCGATTTAGGCCCCAAGCTACAGCATGGTGGTTTGATCCGCATAATCGGTTACCGCAAATTCACCGGAATTTTTTAGCGCATTGAATCCCCCGTTGATGTTTACCAGACGGTCGAAGCCCCGGGCCTTCAATATAGAAATAAAAATAACCGACCGGTAGCCCCCTGCGCACTGCACATAGTAGGTCTTGTC
This sequence comes from uncultured Chitinophagaceae bacterium, assembly GCA_963742225.1. Taxonomy (GTDB): domain Bacteria; phylum Bacteroidota; class Bacteroidia; order Chitinophagales; family Chitinophagaceae; genus Puia. The sequence continues at coordinate 30,221 of CAVULD010000002.1, forward strand.
TTTATCTACCCCCAGCATGCTCTCGTTGATGTAATCCAAGGGTGCATTTACCGCGCCTGCGACGTGCTCAGAATCGAATTCACTTTTCTTGCGCACGTCCAAAATCTGCAGCGTATCGCGCGCTTGCTTGCGGGCCAATTCCTGAGCGGATATGGTTGAAATCTGGTCGGTCTGTCTGCCCGCCTTTTTCCAGGCCGAAAATCCGCCCTGCAAATAGCCAATTGTAAAATCATAGCCAACCCGGGCTAGCCGGGTGATCACCTCCTCCTGCCTTCCCTCATCGGCCACAAGGAGGATCTGCTGATTGATATCCGGAACCAAGGCCCCTACCCAGGGCGCAAAATTGCCATCTATACCGATGTTGATGGAATTGGGAATAAACCCTTCAACGAACCGGTTGGGATCGCGAGTGTCCAGGATAAGCGCCCCCGTTTCACTCGCCAGTGCTTCAAAGGCGTCCGGATCAAGGGCATGCTTTCCTCTCTCCAGCACCTGATCAATGGAGTCATATCCCTTAATGTTCAGAAGCACATTCAGGGGAAAGTACGCCGGCGGCGGCGTTAAGCCTGTCAATAGCTCCCGTACGAACGCGGCTTTGGAGAGCCCAGGTCGCAGCGCATAATTTGTCGCCTTCTGATGGCCCAGCGTATCGGTAGTTTCCTTGCTCATATTCTTGCCGCATGCGCTACCGGCGCCGTGTGCTGGATAGACGATGATATCATCAGCCAGGGGAAGAATCTTATCGTGTATCGAGTCATATAAATGTGCAGCCAATTTCTCGGGGGTAAGTCGGGCATCTACTTTTTGGGCCAGATCAGGCCGTCCCACGTCTCCGATAAATAAGGTGTCCCCTGTAAACAAGGCACGAGGTTTTCCTCCCTCATCCCGGAGCAGGTAGCAAACGCTTTCCATGGTGTGCCCAGGAGTATGCAAGACCTCGATGGACACTTGGCCCAACCGGAACAACTCGCCATCCACGGCGACCAGAGCCGCAAAACCCGGCTTGGCCGTCGGACCATATACGATCTGAGCACCCGTTTTCTTTGCTAAATCCAGGTGTCCAGATACAAAATCCGCATGGAAATGGGTTTCAAATACATATTTTATGGTAGCCTGATTGCGCCCGGCTTCCGTAATATAGGGCATGACTTCACGCAAGGGGTCAATGATAGCCGCCTCCCCTTGGCTTTCGATATAATACGCACCTTGGGCCAGGCAACCGGTATAAATCTGATGAATGACCATAAAACTGGTTTTAAGTGGCAAATCTCCAATTCTTGCCTGAACTTGGGCCTGACGGAAATCATGTGTATGCGAATTTGCCCAACAAATGGCTCCCCAGGGCGATGGTTACCGGATTTTTTTTCTAAAATACGCAAACGGGGTGGCTACTAATTTTATGGCTGAAATCGGGGATAGATCGCAGGATTGGTGATGGGTATGCCCTTGGCTTTCACGCGAGCGATGGGCATTTCCCCTACGATTGATCATGCTTATTTGCCTTCGGATCATGAACCGGTACGAAGCGGTCCGCCCCATCGATTCCATAGTTGTCGAGATCTTCCAGAAGCCCCTCATCGGAGAGGTCAAGGGTATGTGAATTTTCCCAATCCAGATGGGCAATGGCTTTCAATCGTTCGATCACTTCCGCATCATGAACCTCAATGGCCAATTCCCGGCGGTGGTCAAAACTCCCTGGGGTCAGATTCATTGACCCAACAATTGCCCGGCATCCGTCGGCCAGGAGCATTTTGCCATGTAATTTGAGGTGTTTGAGTTTGTGAATCTTAATGCCGACATCGTCCATGATGCGCAACCCGCCGATGCTTTCGGTCATTTTTTCCATTTTTAGCGTATGGGGTGGCCGAACCATGACATGCACTTTAACTCCCCGTCTAGACGCATGTACGAGTCTTTCTATGATTACCACATCCTGAAACCGTTCATTTTGGATAAAGAGCGAATGGTTGGCTTCATCGATAAACCGGGCAATACGCTGTCTACCGTTCACGGCGCACCAGATGAGGTGAGAATTTTGGCCCGGCTCAAATTCTTGCCTGTCCCAGTCGGCTTCAAAACATTGAATGATTTCTTCCACTTCATGAGCGTGGGAAGTGACAATGGCATAGTCCCTGGTTTCGGTCAAATTTCGGGTTTCCCAGTTCAACGATTTGACAAACGCTACCTTCTTGTCCACCACCATCGACTTTTCGTGGGTAAGTACAAAGGCAGGGTTACTGTCCCTAACTTCCACCCCTGCTTCTTGGAGCTTTCTTACCGTGTCTTCATTTTCTTCCTCTCCACTGCGTCTGGCAGGATTAAGCATTACCTTAACGTCCACTTCCCGCTTCTTGGCATCAATAACCGCTTGGATTAGGCTGGGATCTGAAAACAGAAACATTTTGATCAAAATGGAAAGCTCGGCATGATTGATCGCATCGATTATGGCATGGACCGTGTCATCAGGGAGGACAATTATGGAGCGGTGAGACATATGTTAGTTTTTTATCTAGGTTAACTTTACTGCTGTGTTATCAAGACTCCTTGTTCTACTGGTTCCACATGAATCGCACTGGACCGGGCCTGGGCCTTGTACAGGTCCGAATAGACACCTTCCTGCATAAGCAGCTCATCATGCGTGCCTTCTTCCACTAAAACCCCGTTGTCCAGAACTATTATTTTATCCGCATCTCGAATGGTGGTGAGCCGGTGCGCGATGGTGATTACCGTTCGCCCGGCCATGAGATTGTCCAGAGCTTTCATAACAATGATCTCCGACTCAGTATCTAAGGCTGCGGTGGGCTCGTCGAGTATCAATATAGGTGAATTGCGCACGACCGCCCGGGCAATGCCGATGCGCTGGCGCTGGCCCCCCGACAACGTGATGCCCCTTTCTCCTACCAGTGTGTCATATCCATGCGGCATTTTAGCGATGAATTCATGCGCGTGGGCAAGTTTAGCAGCCTCTATGATTTCCTCCTCCGTGGCTTCTGGGCGTCCATACGCAATATTTTCCCGAACCGAACCGTAAAAAAGTACGGTGTCTTGCAACACAAATCCAATTTGGCCCCGCAAGGCATCCAGTTGGTATTCTCGTACGTCGCACCCGTCAATCAATACCCGGCCTTGCGTAGGATCATAAAAACGCGCAATCAGACTCACCACCGTGGATTTTCCGCAGCCCGTTGGCCCACAGATACCAATTCGCTGCCCACTCTTGATCTGCAAATTCAGGTCTCGCAGCACGGGCGACTCGGATGTGTAGGCAAAATGGACATGGTCAAAAACAATATCCCCCCTGAGTTTCCCTGGTATGCGCCCCCCGGTATTAGGCAATATGGCCGTTTCAGTATCCAGAATCGATTGGATTCTTTCCAAAGCAACGGTTGCTTGGGCGATAGTGCTGGTCATCTTAGCCAGGTCTTGCACCGGGCTGAAAAATTTATTCATGTACCAGACAAACACGGTCAATGCACCTATGGTCATTGCTTTGGTGAAAATGAGATCTGCGCCCCGCCACAAGACCAAAGCTATGCATAAGGAGACAACGATACCTACCGCAGGATTGAGCGCCGACTTAACCCGCCTCGCCTTGAGTGCAGCATCCATCGTGTCTTGGCTGATTTGCTTGAGCTTTTCTTCTTCCAGATCCTGGCGACCAAAGGCATTTACGGCCCGGATACTCTCCAGCCCTTGCTGGATAATGATCATCATGTTACTTTGGTCTTTACGAACTTCCCGGGTTGCCTTTTTCATGAGCTTTTTAAACCGAGTCACAAAAAGCAGTAAAAAAGGCGTAACCGTTAATGCCACAAGCGTAAATCCAGTATCTAAATAAAACATGAGGGCCAGCATGCCTAAAATCGTCATGGAATCCACCAGGATCGTTAATAAAGTAGACGACGCAAAATCCTGCACCGTGGCCACGTCGGTGGTAATGGTGCTGAGCAGTTTGCCCGTTTGGTGGGTATCGTAATAGGCCAGGGATAGTCGTTGCAAATGATGATACAATTTTCGTCGAAGGTCATTGGCCACGTGCTGCGAAACTTTTTCGTTGAAATAATTGTCAATGTAGCCAGCTACCGAACCTAGGATGTTGATCAAAACAAAACCCAAGGCAACCAGACCCGCCATGGCAAATTTGCTCTGGATGGGGAAAAGGTAATGCAACCAACTAAGGGACTTGGGAAGGCTGTTATGGCCAACTACATCATCAATAATGATCTTCAGGGGCCATGGTGTTGCTACACTCATCAACGTTTCAACCACCATAGCGAATAGGACAATGATGACCCATTTGCGATATGGACGAGACAACACAATCGCCCAAATCATCAGACTCAGGAATGAATATTGCCGTTCCGTAGCGCCGTTGTTTTCAGCCTGGGCTTTAGTCATACCACCTTACATTGTTTTGTCTTTATCGAATGGGGCAACTGCAAATCCTGGGTCGCCGTGGAACTATAGCTTTTTCATCGTCATTTACTTGGGAGTATTCGGCGCAATTCCCGCTGGTCGGCCTTGATGTTTGCGTCCAGATAGGTCCCGGGATCCCTCACCCCCTGGTTTGCCTTCCTGGTATGGTCCATCCAGGATCCGACGGGCATCGCCCTGCGACGTATCGCCTGTGCAGGTGCCCAGTCTTGGTGCTTTTTCTGCGCTGCAAACTCATGGTCCCCGCCACGAGATGGGCAGATCGACCAAAACCCGATCACACAATTTACCTATAAAAATAAAAATAATTAGCATCTTATTAGTAATCAATTACTTCAAACTATGGCAGGAGCCTCCTGACCGGGATCCATTTACCGGCTTCCCAAAGGTGGGACAGAACTATATAAATTCATGGCTTTCAATTGCCTAATTGGGTTCCCCAGAGTTATTCCTAGTCGGCGGCGCGGGCAGCCGGCGCAAGGCAGTGCTGCAGACAGCACGGCTGGAGCAAGGCATAGGGCCAAAAATGGGGTCCACCCGTTCAGCGTCCGAACACCAGCCAAACAGATTCTCCCAGGGGAGGCCAAAATCCGTCGGCCAACCGAGCCCGCAATAAATTCTTAAACCAAGAGCCTTTTACGAAATATGACAAAACAAAGTACATTCGGTTGTTCGTCGGCGGCCACTCCCATCCGTCGTAGGTTTAATCCATTCCCGCATCAACAGAAGAGTATTTTTTTGCGCGCCAAGCGAAGTCTCATGGGAATTAAAGATCCGTGCTAGAGTTCCCGGATAATCTAATAAACTGCATAATATGAAACTATTCCAGTTAGCAAACCCTTGGCTAGTTTTTTGCCTGGCTCTAGTTCCACCCGCGAGCGGCGTGCGGACACCGCACCATCCTGGTCCAATACCTTGGAACAAGATTGGACCATCCAAAGATGTATTTGAGTCAGATGCCATATTAGACATTAGCCTTAAGGGCGGTGTGCACGATCTGCTGAATGATCGGTCGGAGAAGTCCACCTACCATAACCTAATCCTTACCTACCAGGATGACGACAAGCACGAAATTGATATTCCGATTCAGGCAAGAACTCGGGGGCATTTTCGTCGCCAGGCGGAGAACTGTACCTATCCACCACTGCTTTTGCATTTTACCAAAAGCGATGCTCGAGATTCCTCTTTGTTTTCGCAAAATCGCAAACTCAAATTGGTGATGCCATGCCAGGGTGATCAGTATGTTATCAGGGAATGGCTGGTATACAGATTGTATAATCTGGTCACCCCTCAAAGTTTCCGAGCCCGGCTGGTTCGAGTCAAACTCGAAGACAGCAATAGGAAAAAGGCCTATCCAATCTTTTACGGCATGCTCCTGGAAGAAGAGCAAGAAATGGCCACTCGAACAGGTACGGTCATTATCACCCGCAAATTGAGGCCAGAACAGGTGCAGCACGAAGCCTTCCTGCAAATGGCTGTTTTTGAGTTCCTCATCGGCAACACCGACTGGTCAATACAGTATTTGCAAAATATCAAACTGCTAGCGCCTGATTCCAATGCCATGCCCACCCCCGTACCATACGACTTCGATATGTCCGGTTTGGTTAATACGCCTTATGCTAAACCCGCGGAGGAACTTATGCTGAGTTCGGTGAGTGAACGAAGGTATCGGGGGTACTGCATTAAAGATATGACACAATTTGACCAAGTTATTGGCCTGTACAATCATCTGAAAGATTCCATCTATTGGACAATAACCAATTGCCACGAGTTGGATGATAAGTTCAAGCGATCTACGCTTAAATTTATTGACGAGTTTTATGAAACCATCGACAATCCGACGGCAGTAAAAAAGGCCTTCCAATATCCATGCGATAAGAGCGGTACCGGTAATGTGGTCATAAAAGGCTTGCGGGACAATTAAGTGCCGGGCATAGCCGCTATGGGAGGTTAGGATCCCTGCCAGGACACACGCTCAATTTTTGGTCAAACCAGCATAGCATCAGTTTGGCTGACCTCTATGCTAGGTTTGCATCCGATAGCCAAAAAACCCATCCCGGCTCCAATCGGCGTGGATAGATCTAACCTCATGCAAAAAAAAATTATTGGCATTGCACTTCCCGGTTACCATGCGGACCTGGGGGGAGCCCCGAGCATATGCTCGGACAAGATCATGCGAATTTATGAGATTGGTCATGGTCGTCTTTGAGGCACTGCCCTATTTTTGCCAAAATCAAGTATATCTCCATGAACGAAAAATTATATTGTCAGAATTGTGGCCGGCCTGTTCATGCCCTGGCTGATCTGGGGACAGAAAAAAACGGCTCAGCTAACAGCGATTATTGCCGGGATTGCTACCATGGCGGGTCCTTCACCTACCCAAAACTAACCCGTAAGCAGGCCAGCCATCTTGCCCACACCGAACGCAAACTCAAACATCTGCACGCGACAAACCGATTTGCATTTCGAGAAGTTTTGGGCATGTTTACCATATAAGCCCGGACCTCACAAAACGTTACCATCATCAAGTGCCTCCGGGCAGACCTTGAAATCAACATCAAACCACTCCGTATGCAACTGAATATTGAATCTCCCCATTTTGAAGTGACCCAGACGGTAAGGGACCACATTATGCGAAAACTGCATAGCTTGGAAAAAGAGTATGACCGACTAATTGGCTGCGACATCATGTTAAAAACGGAAAAAAACAGCAAAGGGCTGGATTATATCTCCGAAGTAAAGATTATTGGACCTAAAAAGGTCTTTTTTGCCAAGGCTCAGGCTTCCACGATCGATCTGGCTGTTAGCAATGCCATAGACGAAATCCAAACCCAAGTGCTTCGGCATAAGCAAAAAACCGCCTAGTAGGATGGGAACTAAATTACGGACTGTTTGCTTGCGATAACCTGCTTCAATTATTTGCTCTGCAAGCACTGATCGAGCCGTGCTTATCCGGTGGGTTACACCCCAGGCGTCCACCCAATGTCTGCATGGATGCCCCGAGGAAAATTTCCTAAGTTGGAAAGGTTTTACCGACGGGCTTTCAATGTCCCGTAGCTCGCGCACTATCGGCCGCTTGCTTTTTGCTTTGTTTTTCCTGATTTTTAAAGTAGCCGCGCAACAGAAAATTATGCTGCAGAGCGGTCAAGTCTTCGTCGAGTTTTTGCGAACTTTGCGTGAGGTTATGGGTTATCGTTTTGAGATCCGACGCCACCTGCTGATCGTGCAGGATAACTCCGGCCGGGTTATCGGTTCTGCCCAATGCACTGCCCGCAGCGCGCAGAGAGTCGGCAAAATCCGAGATATGCTGCGAGGCCCCATTGAGCCGCCCCACGGTCTGGCGGAGGGTCGTGAAAATGGAGGTATCGGTTTGGAGTTCCTCCACCAAGGTCCCCTTATTGGTAAATCCTGCAATCAGATCTCCGAGCTGGGCGATTGCTTTCTGACTGCTCGCCGAGGCCGCCCGAAAATGATCTAAGGTAGCTTGTAGAGTCCGGGCTGCGGCAGGGTCGTTAAGAAGGGTACCAATCGTGCCCTTGCCATTCTTGACGTTGTCAGAAATATCCCGAAGATTGGTAGTAATCGCAAGCAGGTTGAGGTTATTTTTCTGCAAGGTGGCGACCACATCATCGATACCAACCGATTTCTCACTTTGCAAATAATCCCCACTGGCGATTTGCGAGGCCGACGGGGTCCCGCCATAAATAATTACAATTCGGTTCCCTATAAATCCATCCGAGCTGATTTTGGCTCGGGCATCCTTTTTAATGTGTTGCTGGGCCTCCGGGTCTACCCGCATCAAGACTTCGACCTCAGAGAGTCCCTGAAACCTCATTTTTTTTACCGTACCAATTTTCACCCCCGATAACCACACGTTGTTTCCTGGCTGCAAGCCTGAGACGTCATCAAAGATGACGTTTACCGAAACCGTCTTTTCGAAGGTCTTTCCCTGATTGCCAATGGTGAACACGGCCAGGGTGAAAATCACCAAGGCCAGAAAGATAAATATCCCCACAACGACAGCCCGGTTAGCATGTATTGTACTCATGACGTGCGTATAAAATTGTAATTGTAAAATCCGCGAATACGGGGATCCTCGCTCTGGAAGACCTCCTCAAAGCTTCCTTCTTTCAAGATCGTACCCTCGACTAACATCGCCACCCTGTTGCCGGTTGCTTTGGCGCAGGTCAAATCGTGAGTGATGATAATCGACGTAGTATTGTATTGTTTCTGTACCTTATTGATGAGATGGTTTATTTCCACGCAGGTTATGGGATCAATGCCCCCGGTGGGTTCGTCATAAAGCATAATTTCAGGCTTGAGAATCAAGGTCCGGGCGATCCCAATACGCTTTTTCTGGCCGCCCGAAAGTTCTGCAGGCATTTGATTGATGGTTTGCATTAAACCCACATCCTGGAGGACTTGCTCAATGGATTGTTGGACCTGTTTTCTGGTCAGGTTTCTTTTGTTGCGCACCAGGGGAAACTCAAGGTTCTCCCGAACCGTCATGCCGTCGTACAGGGCACTACCTTGAAACGAAAAACCGATATGCAGGCGCAGACTTTGCAATTCCTTTGGTTTTAGTGAACTCACATTCTTACCCAGGACTTGGACCATACCGGCGTCATTTTTTACGAGGCCGGAAATGATTTTGACCAGCACCGATTTGCCACTGCCCGACCGGCCCAGCACCACCACGTTTTCCCCCTTGCATACGGCCAGATCTACCCCCCGGAGTACCGGGTTGTCTCCGAATGATTTGCGCAGCCCATGGATGGAGATCACTTCCTCCTGCGGCCCGCTGGGTTGTTGTGGTTGTAGCATGGCATTCATTGGCATCCTTTAGCGTAAGGCATTGACAATTTGAACAATAATCATCTCTTCAATAAAAATCAAGAACATCGAAACGACGACCGTGGAATTGGCCGCTTTACCCACTCCCACCGTTCCCTGGCTTGCCTTATAGCCCAGGAAGCACCCCGTTATGCCGATCGTAAATCCGTATACGATCGATTTGATCACTGAGGCAAAAATGTCCAGAAACACGATGCGCGCAAACGCATCGTGGATAAAGGTGGTAAAACTCGTCAGTTCATTTTGGTGCACGTTTAAAAATGCCCCCATGAGTCCAACAAAAGCGGCGTATATCATGAGCAAGGGCAGCATCAAGGTGGTGGCCAAGACCCGGCTAACTACCAGAAAATTAAACGGATTGGTCCCGGACACCTCCATCGCATCTATTTGCTCGGTTACATTCATGGAGCCGAGTTCGGCACCGATATTGGATCCAATCTTGCCAGCCGCGATGAGGGCCGTAATGAGCGGAGCCAAGGCGCGGATGATGGCAATGGAAATCAACGAAGGCAGCCAAGAGGTAGCACCGAATTCGGATAAGGATGGGCGTGACTGTTTTGTAAAGACTATACCCGTAATAAATCCTGTCAGCGTAATTATCGCTAGGGACTGATAGCCTATCTTGAAGCATTGGCGTACAATCTCCTTAATTTCATAAGGAGGCGTAACGGCCTGCTTGAAAAAGCGGATAATGAATTGGGAAATCTCTTGGAGGTTCGTAAAAAACTGTGCCAGTTGCCCCCAAAAACCGTTCGTCTTATTTGCACTATGGGTGATATCCGATTGATTATCCATGTACGGTAGTCTAGTTCTGCAACTTATCCACTTCAGAGGAAGGTTCCCATGATTCCTGTTAAGGAGCGTACTGACCTATATCAATGTGGCCATGGGTGTGCTTCGTATTGGGTGTGGAGCACAAAAGTCCATCTGGTGAAGGGAGCATGTATCGATCTAACCGGCAGAAGCCAGGGGAGGGACTATGTGCAGAGCGCTATCTTTTTATCAAGGAGCGTACAGATGGACTGGGACTTGGTTAAGGCCTTAGCCTGCGCGAAATAGGCCAATGCTTCGGACTTTTTGCCTACCTGGCTATAGAACTCGCCCAAACAAGCAGCTAGCAAGTAATACCCATCCAACTTGCGCGTTTGCTCCAGTTCATGTAAGGCCGCGATGGCGGCCCAGGGCCCCTCCTTTTTACCCTCCAGGATAGCCAGGTTGAGTTGAATCACCGATGAAGGTTTCAATTTCGCTAGTGAGGTATAATACCCGTGAATCTTGGTCCAATTGGTTTGCTGGAAATTTTCGGCCAGACAATGCTCGGCCGAGATGGCAGCTTCCAGATGGTAGGCGCTTGCCCGGTCGCTAGTGGCGGACTTAAGCAGAAATTCCATGCCCTGGGAGATCAACTCGTTATTCCACAATCGCCGGTCCTGCTCTTCCAGCACGACCAAACACTCGTTGCTGTCCACGCGGGCTTCAAAACGGGCTGTATGAAAACACATCAGCGAGAGCAATGCGTAAATCTGCGGATAGTCGCCATCGATAGGCTTGTCCGTCAGCAGCAAAGCCAAGCGCATGGCCTCCAAGCACATTTCCTTTCGAATCGCCACCGGACTTCCCACCGAGTTATATCCTTCATTGAACAACAGGTAAATCACCAATAGTACGGCGTCCAACCTTTTTTCCAAATCCGGGCCACTGGGCACCGCGAAATCAATTTCATGGCTACGTATTTTTTCCTTGGCACGGTACAATCGCTTATTAATGTTCGATTGCGTAGTCAGCAGGGCCGAAGCAATTTCATAAATACCAAAACCACAAAGCGTTTTAAGGGTAAGCGCAATTTGAGCCTCTGCGGGCAAGGCGGGATGGCAACAGGTGAAAATCATCCTAAGCTGGGCATCCTTGATTTCGTCTTCCATAAAGATTTGATCCATCGTGTAGGAGGCGGTCCACTCGGATTTAAGCAGACTATCCAAATCGCTGGCAAAATGGCGAAGGAACTTCTCCCGCTTGATAATGTTAATGGCTTTGCGTTTGGCTACCACCATCAGCCAAGCACCCGGATGATCGGGAATGCCTCCCAGGCTCCAGTCCTTGAGCGCTTCCAGTAAGGTATCCTGAAGCACATCTTCGGCCAGCTCGAGGTTGTGGACACCAAAGAGCCTGGTTAAACTAGCGACCATCCTTCCCGACTCGTGACGAAAAAGATGGTCGACCAGTACGCGGTGTTCGGACGTGGCGCTAGACATACGCTTATTGCATGGGTTTCAATTTGCGCACCTCCAAGTTAAACTCTCCTAACAACGGATTAAGTTTGGTTAGCTCCACCGCTTCCTTAATGTCATTGGCGTTAATAATCATGTAGCCGGAGATCATCTCCTTGGATTCAATAAAGGGGCCATCGGTTACTACATCGGTCTTACTTTTCAGCAGATAAGCATCTCCTTCTTCCAGCGGGGCACCCGATACATACCGGCCGTTAAGGACTTTTTGGACCCATTCGGTGAACAGTTCCATACGTTTTTGCATTTGTTCGGGGGATGCAACGGAATGATCGCTCCCTCGGACCATGATGAGAAATTGGTTCATAACACTATTTTTTTGGTAAATAATGATAGTAGGTCAATCGACATCCCGAAATTAGGACAAAGCGCGGGAGTATTTTTTCATGAATAAGCGGGAAGAACGGACCATCGCAACGAGGAGCTACTATGGCTTGCGTGCTACAACATGGCGGAAAAACCACCATCGATTGGCCTGTTGCATAGCCTGCGCAGTATGCGCGGACATTCAGGCAGACTCCAGCGTTTTTTCCTGAATCGCCGGGCGCAGGTCGGTTTGGGAATCGAACGCTTCGGCCTTTTTGCGAAAAATATGAATTCCAGCAAAAAGACAGCCTAGTAAAACCAGGCTCCCATTGAGGTGGATGGCGTCGTCGCCCCGGCCTGCCAGATAGAGGTCGGCGTTAAACCCCATGGATTCGATTCCGTTGCGCAAATCCTTAGGTAGGTAGTCGTGTGCTAAGTTATAGAGCGTTCCTCCCACTAACATGAAACAAGGGACTGCCAGGACGCCCACGAAAACTTTCCTAAATCTCGTTTTAACCTGATCCTGGGAAGGGGAAACCTGGGCCCTTTTGCTGTCTACCGCCAACCAAAGGCTATACAGACCCGCAAATACCAGCAAAATGGGCAAAAGACCCAAGGTGAGTTTGAAATTTACGGGAATCCCCAGGACAACGGGGATGAAATTGATTCCAAACAGCTTGGAGGACCAGGGGGCGAGTTTGGCAATGCAGCATTGATCGATGAGGATAGACACCAGCAACAGGAACAGCACGGCCCGGATGGACCGCTTGGGATGACTTGGAGATTGCATAAACCAACCATTTTTAGGTGCTGCATGAAATTAGGTGGGTACTAGCAATCAAAGGAATTGGAGCGGGTAATGAAAACATAGAACGCGGAGTGTTTGGGCATCGATATACCCGGATTGCCAAAAGGAAGTTAAAATGGTTGAGCCCACTGAGCGCATTAGGCTATATCCGGGTTTCCGCTCACTATTGTTTGGCCAGTGATTTGGACTGCAGTTCCCGGACGCAGCGAAAGCCCACATGATTGGAGGCCGAACGGTATTCGCCTTTGCCCCGGGTACCAACCATATAGCGCGTGCAATATTGATCTGTGCATAAGAACGAGCCCCCCCGTTGGACCTTTTTTTTTGCTGCGGGTTCTGCCGGGTCCCAGGGCCCTTCCGGCCCTTGGGGATTACGCACGACTCGGCCCGAAGAAATCTGCTCGTAGTAATCGGCGCGATACCAGTCGCTGCACCATTCCCAGACATTGCCTGCCATATCGTAAAGCCCATAGGTGTTGGGTGGAAATTGCTGAACCGGAGCGATCCCCGCAAAGCCATCCAGCGCGTCATCATGTTCTGGAAATTTTCCCTGGTAGATATTGGCCATCCACTTACCGTCTGGCTGGAATTGATTACCCCAGGTGTATAAGTCACCGGCCTTGCCACCCCGGGCTGCAAACTCCCATTCGGCTTCTGTTGGAAGTCGTTTGCCTGCCCATTTTGCGTAAGCCGCTGCATCCTCCCAAGTTACATGCACTACAGGGAAATTCTCCTTCCCGGCGAGATCCGACTGCGGTCCCAGGGGATGCCTCCAGTTGGCACCGGGCAGGTAGTTCCACCACTGATAATGATCTGCAAGGTTATTGGTGCTGGCCGGAGTAAACACTACCGATCCAGCCACCAAGTTCTGTTCTGGCGCACCCGGGAAATCCTCTTTTAACGGCTTGCGCTCTGCTTGGGTCACGTATCCGGTGGCTTGGACGAAGGCTGCGAATTCCCGGTTGGTGACTTCGGTCTGGTCCATATAGAAGCCGTCCACATAAACGCGATGCACGGGTCGGGCGTCATTCATGGACACGTTCCCACCATCGGTCATGCCCACGGGGTTAATCCCACCCATGGAGAATTCCCCGCCGGGTATCCAAACCATGCCCGATATCTGAACCGGAGCCGTCAAAGTATTTTGCCGGGTAGGGGTAAATTCACTACCTCCTCCATGCATATACAACACACTATCGGTAGGTACTAGCCCAATCGAAGTGCAGGATACGGCTCCATCAATTTTTACCTGAAAAGCACTCGCCGCATTGGCGGATTTCGAACGGCCATTGCCGCATCCACCCACCGCCAATGCCAATCCCCCCCAAAAGCACCACACGCAAACCCCACGCATACCAAGAAGTTTAGGATACAAAATTACAACATATTAGCGCAAATGCTGCGCTAGCAGCTAGGGCGGCTAAGTTGGTCCAGGTTGACCTGTTTCATTGTAGGTGCAAAGGCGTGCATGACCAGCCAAGCTACCAGGTACGCACATCCGCAAACCACAAATAAAATATTGTATCCTCGGTTAATACTGCCTGCGAGCCGGTAATGGTCCAAGACAAATCCCACTAACATCGGGAACAAGATGCCTCCTACGGAGCCAGCCATGCCTCCAATGCCGACGATGGAACTGATCGCATGCTTGGGAAACATGTCGGATGCCGTGGTAAATATATTCGCGGACCAGGCTTGGTGGCAAGCTGCAGCCAGGCTAATCATAGCGACAATCACCCAAAGGTTGTGTACATATTGGATACACACCACAGGTAGGACACATAGTGCAACAATTAACATTGTGGTCTTGCGGGCCTTGAATACCGGCCAACCCCGCTTGATGAGCCAAGAAGAAAGCCAGCCTCCCCCAATACTGCCAATGCTCGAAGAGGTGTAAATGACAATAATGGGGGGGCCGATCCGCTGCAAGTCCAGGTGGTAGGAGGAGGAAAAATATGAGGGGAGCCAAAACAAAAAAAACCACCAGATGGGATCAGTTAAAAATTTGCCAAAAACAAAAGCCCAGGTTTGGGGGACTCGAAACAACCGCAGCCAGGCCACCCGGCCTACCGCCTGTGAATCGGTCTGAAGGTCACTATGTATGTGCGCGTATTCGGAAGGGGTAAGCCTTTTTGAACGATTCGGTACTTGGAAAAAGAGCAGCCAGCAGGCCAGCCACAAAAATCCAATGGAACCGGTCCAAACAAAAGCCAGCTGCCAGCCGTAATGCACGGCGATCCAGGGTACCACGGCCGGTGCCACGACCGCTCCTATATTGGTCCCAGAATTGAATATCCCCGTAGCCAAGGCCCTCTCCTTTTTGGGAAACCACTCCGTCACCGCCCGGATAGCCGAAGGAAAATTTCCCGATTCCCCAAACCCCAATAAGGCTCGAACCATTCCAAATCCAAACGTGGTGGTTACCAATGCATGTGCCATGGCCGCCAAGCTCCAGATCGTGATGGAGACGGCGTAACCAATTTTAGTGCCCACCCGGTCGATAAACCTACCGGACAGTAACAGGCCCAACGCGTAGGCTGAGGAGAAAGCCATGACGATGTGTCCGTAATCGGTCTCCGTCCAGAGAAATTTTTTTTCTATAAAGGGTTTGATCAGCCCCATGACGTAGCGATCCAGGTAATTGATCGTAGTGGCGAAAAAAAGGAGCGCGACGACAAACCACCTGTATTTACCGATCGAAGCTACTGACATGAAAAGAATTGAGTAATGCAAACATACGCCTTCGGCTGCATTTGGGCTCCCGATTCGGGAGGTCTCAGCTAACGGATAGGCCTTACTTAAAGGTAACGGGCTTCCGAGATTTTTAATGTTGGATCAAACGTATAGAGGCGAGGAACTCCAGTGGGGATATTAAGTGTCGCGATCGTTTCGGGACTGATATTCTCTAGATGCATCACCAACGCGCGCAGGCTGTTGCCGTGGGCCACAACCAGAATATTGTCTCCCGCGACCAGGCAGGGCTGGATAAATTTTTCGTAATAGGGAATCACCCGAGCTGCCGTATCTTTAAGGCTTTCTCCTCCCGGAGGTGCAATATCATAGCTTCGCCGCCATAGCTCGACCTGATGATCCCCAAATTTTTTGGCTGTCTCGGCTTTGTTTAGTCCCTGCAAGTCCCCATAATTTCTTTCATTGAGCGCCTTATCTCGCACTATTTCCATGGACAACTCACCAATTTCCGCCAAGATGATATCCAAGGTTTCTTGGGCACGGACGAGAACCGAGGTAAAACTCTTAGCAAAGTGGTAACCTTTCAATTTTAGACCCGCATCCTTTGCTTCCTGACGCCCTGCCGGGGTAAGGGGCACATCGACTTCCCCTGTAAAGCGGTTCTCCAGATTCCATTGAGACTGTCCGTGACGGACGATTACTAGTTCAGACATAATTTTGTTTACCAGTTACTTAAGCAATATTTTTTTTCTTTACTTTATAGCAGGAGAAACCATTGGGAAGCCGAATACGAGGAAAAATCTCGCATGGGCAGGATTACTAGGCTGCGCCGGTATTCCAATCTAGATCAACCTAACACCAGATAATTCATTTCCTAGCCAACCATGCAGCCAACTGATCCAGTTTGTGTGCCACAAACCCGCTTTAATGCTAGCATTCTTATAGTACACTTTGGAAACTATCCTCAAAAAAAATATAACTTCTAAAAATTTACATTTGCCAAAAGTAGTTTATCCTCTTTTATGAGCTTGAAATATGACGCCCACTATTTGAACCAACAAATAGCCAATAGAGGTCAACAGTTAATCTTACATACCTGAAGTCAGTTTCATTCCGATCGCAAATTGTTTACCGGATTGGCCATGGCCGCGCGCACGGCCTGGAAGCCCACCGTCAGCAGGGCGATCAATAGCACCATGCCGCCTGTCAGCAGGAAGGGCCACCAGGGGATTTCAATGCGATAAACATAGTCCTGCAGCCAGCGCTTCATCGCCCACCAGATGACGGGAGTGGCGATCGCAAAAGCGATCAGAACCAGCCACACGAATTCGCGCGCCAGCACGCTGCTGATTCGCATGGTGGTGGCACCCAGCACTTTCCGAATACCGATCTCCCTAGTCTTTACCTGTGTGGCGTAGGTGGCCAGCCCCAGCAGTCCCAGGCAGGAGATCAGGACGGCCACGATGGCGAAAACGGAAAAAAGGATACCGAGCTGTTGATCGGATTTATACATCCGGCTAAACTCCTCGTCCAGGAACGTATAGCTGAACGGGTCGTCGGACGGATAGGATCTATAGATCCGTTCTGCCGCTGCAACGGCTGCGGGGATATTCCTGCCATCGGCTTTTACATAGAAGGCCCAGCCGTCGGGCTCATAGTAGAAAACGGCGGGCTCGACCGCCTTATGCAGCGAGGCATAGTTAAAATCTTTTACCACTCCAATGATGGTCGCATGTTTGTCCCAGAGGTCAAACTGCTTGCCGATAGGGTCCTTGATCCCCGTCTTGAGGACAGCGGTTTCATTCAGGATCAAATGGGATGAGTCCGATTTGGAGCCGGTAAAATTGCTGCCCGCCACCAGCTGAATTTTGAGCAGGGGGATCAGGTTCTGGTCGACGCCGTTAGGATGAATCAGGAAAAGCGAATTGGCCGGTTTGCCTTCCCACCACGTGTCGCCGGTTGAGTTGTTAAGTCCGGCCACTCCGCTATTAAACTCCGCGACCCCCAGGACCCCGGGTTGACTGAGCAGCTCCTGGCGGACGGCGTCATGGTGATCAAGGAGGCCGCCGCTCAGACCAAAAGAAAAAACGTGCTCCTTGTCCATGCCTAGGTCCTTGTCCCGAATAAATCTCAGCTGCAGGCCGATAATGAGCGTCCCGACGATGAGCCCGGTAGAAAATACAAATTGCAGGACGACCAGGCCTTTTCTAAAGGAGATATTGGCGAGCCCGAGCGACAGCTTGCCGGATAAAGCCTGGATGGGCCGGAAAGACGATAACAACAGGGCGGGATATATGCTGGCCATCAGCAAGGTGCCGATGACCGCACCGCCGACGACCAGCCAGACGTTGCCGTTAGCCAGGCTAAAGAGGAGATGTTTGCCGGAAAGGGAATTATAAAGGGGTAGTAGGAGCCAGATAAGGCAGAAAGCTAGCAGCGTAGCCAGCGTGAACAAAACGGTGGACTCGAGCACGAGCTGGATAAAGAGCTGGAGCCGGGTAGCCCCGATGATCTTGCGCATGCTGACTTCCCGGAAGCGCAGCATTGCCCGGGCTGTGGTGAGGTTAACATAATTGATACAGGCTATGGCAAGGATCAGCACGGCGATCAGGAAAAAAATCCGAACAAGTTGCAATGCGCTGCTGTTGCCGTCCATGGCTACCAAATGCAGGGAGGGGAGGGATTGCAGCGCAAAATACCCGCCACTCGGGTTGTCGCCGGGGCGATGCCGCCAATAGGTATCGGTCAACCCTTTGGCAACTGTGGATGGGGACGCGTTATCCCTTAGCCGCAGATAGATAGAGTAAAAATAGTTTCCCATGTCCTCGTCGATGGTCTTCCACGGGCCGTTGCCTCCGTTTGCAGTAAATTGCTTGGCGGCATAGTCCATGGAAAAGATCGCGTCATAGTGGACGCTGGAGTTCTCCGGCAGATCGGCGATTAGGCCGGTGACGACGAAATTCTCTTTGAACACCGACAGGGTTTTTCCCAGGGGGTCTTCTAGGCCAAAATATTTCCGGGCGGTCGATGAAGTGATCACCATGGAATTGGTCCCGCTAAAAGGGCGGTTCTTGTCTCCTTCGAGCAGCGGGATCCCGAAAACGGAAAAAAGGGATGGATCGGCAAAGGCTGAGTTGTTTCCGGCGATCTTTTTATCGCCAAGGCTGAAAGATAATGAGCCGCGGCCTTCTACCCTGACTACGTCAATGACGCCGGCCATGGAATGACGGGCATAAACTGCCAGCGGAGCCGGGGTAGTCCCCCATACTTGTGCCGAACTGCCGGTGCCGAGATGGGCGCAGACCTGGTAGAGCTGGTTGCTTTTCGGAAAGGACCGGTCAAAGCTCAGTTCGTCTTGGGCCCAAAGAAGGATCATGATGCCAACGGCCAGGCCGACTGCTAGGCCGGTGATGTTGATTAGGCTATAAAATTTGCTGTGCAGCAGGTGGCGCCAGGCCGTCTTGAAATAGTTTTGGAACATAAGAATTATCCTTCAGCCATTTGCACAGCGAATTAAATGCCAATCTACCAATAGGTTGTTCATCAGCCGCGTAGGCTGATCCTAACCATGGAATTGTCCGTTTTCAATACAACAGCTGTCCCATTCCGGATCGATCAGTTTTATAGGCTGCTATTTGAAAATATATTACCTATTCATGCGTTGCATGAAAGACCAAATCTCGCTTCAAGATTAAAAAATGTCAGGTTAAATCATAACCCTTTCACTTAACGCAATAGCCAACTCATTGGCCGACAAATTTATTAATCGCATCAGTAACCCATGCCAGGTCTTTATATTGTATTCGTCGGGCGCGGACGACGACGAGTTCAACCATGATGATTTTTTTTATTGCTCGTAATGCAAACCCACCATTGGAAGAGGCATTGTGACCTACTAAAAAGGATACCCGATGGCGAAATTCCAAACCGCGTGGTTATCGTCAAACAACCAGCGGGAGCCAGCAGGTAAATATGGCTCCCTGACTGGAACTCCTACATCCAAGCGCAAGATAAGAATACTCACGTCGACACGCAATCCGGTACCCACTCCCACGGCTATCTGGGAAAGAAATTGACTGGAAAATTGTGATCCTGGCCTAGACGTATCCAGTCTTAATGTCCATATATTACCTGCATCCACAAAGAATGCCCAGCGAATGAAGGAAACTAGTTTAAACCGAATTTCCGAATTCATTTCCATCTTGATATCTCCAGGTTGGTCGGGTACATAGGAGGTCGGTTCGGCGGCTGCGTTATAGGCCCCTGGCCCCAGCGAACGCGACCTAAAAGCTCGGATGTCATTGGCCCCGCCTGCAAAAAACTCTTTGACGAATGGCATGGTGCTACTGTTGCCATAGGCATAGCCGATGCCACCGGTGATTCGGCTGGCCAAGACCGTGTTCTTGTCGAAGCTTAGGTAGTGTCTAAAATCCAATTCCGCGCGTACGTACTGTGAAAACGGAGTGTTGAAAATTTCTTTCACATTGCCTTTGTCGATATTTGCCCCCGAAATCAGGCCGATCAAATTAGCCGACAGATCCAGGTTGGCATTGAAATAGAAATTATTGGTCTTGACGTTCGGAGTCAAAAGGGTATTGATGTTGTAGTTGTAATTAGGGCCGATAATGAACTGACGTTCGATACTGCGTGCCAGCGTGATGTTGGTATCCAGCTGGGCCTGGAAAGCTGGGTTGATGTGCGTGGGGTTTACCAAATTGATCGTCAGAAGATTCAATTGCTGTTCATTATTCTGGTATTGCTTCCAAACGTACCCAAAACTAGTTTTGAATGAATTGAGAATATACTGATCGGTCCGGTCGTAGTATTCATAGCCCACATTGATCTTGGTTTTGGGCATAAAGGCGGCGGTTTTTCCCAAGGAGATGGGTGCGATTACTTTGGGAAGGTATAAATTCAAATTGATGCCGAGGGTATTGCTGTTCGCGGACTGGCCTCCCCCCAGATTTTGTTTCTCCAGGCCTCCATACACGCTGACTGTCAACAATTCCGCTCCGCCAAACAAGTTGCGATTGCGCCAGTTTACGGATACCTGGGCACCATTGGCGTTGTCGGATTGGGTAAAGCCGGAAGCTTCGAACCGAATGGACTTCTTTTCCGTGGGGGTAAGGTAATAAACGCAATTCAGTTGCCTGGTCGTGGAATCGACCTTATCGAACCGAATTTTCACAAACTTGAATACACCGAGGCTGACCAACCGCTTCAGGGAAAGATCTTGCAGGTCTCGGTTGTAGACTTCCCCTGGTTTAAACACCAGTACCCGGCCAAACAATTGGGGTGTGAATTTGTGTTCCGGGTCAATAATATTGTAGCCAAACATTTTTTCGGATGCCAGTGTGGTCCGGCTCGAATCGACGTTCAGTTCACTGGAATCAAAGCTGAGCTGATAATTGGTAAACAAGGTGACATCATGAATATTATATGCCTCGCCCGCTTCCTCAGGGGTGGCTTTCTTGACCTGGAGACGCATATTGACCCGAAGGTCTCCTACGGTAGAATCGGCAATAAGCAGCAAATAGTTTGGATTGAAGTAATAGTATCCCCTCTGCTTGACCCAGGAGTCGATTCTTGAGCGTTCTTGTTTAATTTGATCTAGGTCATAGGGTTCGCCTGGCTTAAGTAAAGTGGCCTGCATCGACTGCTGGATCTGTTGACTCAGCAAGGAGGAATCGCCTTGAAACGTGACTTGTCCGAGGCTATATTGCGGTCCGCTGTTGGCTCGGTATATCGCCTTAATCTTCCCGGAATGGGTTAAGGTATCCAACGAAACCTTACCGGCAAAATACCCCCGGTTTTCCAGGCGGTTTTGCATGACCTGCCTATTTTTTTCAAATACCGAGTATGCCCCCAGCACCGGAGGTTCTCCTACTTTATTCTTCAGCCAATACCGCAAGCCCTTCCCCGTAGGGGTACCCGCCGCATTGTATACCCATAAACTGAACCGTATACCCAGAAATTGGCTGTTGGGTATAGGTCTTACCAGATCTTTGAGCTCGGCGGTAAGTTTCTTGTTTTGGGATTTCGATGTCTGGGCCGTAGAGTTGACTTGGACTGAGGAACCGTCATACAAATACTGTCCGGCGGGAATATATTTAGACTCATGGCAGCCTGCGACAAGCGATGCCACTGTGCTAACATAAACCAATCTGGACATAACTTGTCTCATTGACTTGAATTGGGATTTCCGGCAGCCGAGGTTTGGTTGGCTTTCTTATTTTTCTTTTTCTCTTTGGCGTTCTTGAAGAGTTCATTGAGCTTGTTATAGTCCAGGGTCAATATAAAGCTTAGGCCGGTCTGCACCACCTGTCCTTCCACTACGGTATCGTACTGGTCTTTACGATAAACGCGGATCATATACTTACCATCCTTACTCAACCGGTAATCTACTTTCACATCCCCTGCTATATTGGTCGTACTTTGGCCCGGCAAGGTGTTGTCCAGTTGGAAGTTACTCCCAACAGTGACGCTTACCCGATCGTTAAATAATTTCTTAGAAGCCACGACATTTAATTCCGTCTGTGCTACCGACCCTCCGGAATAATAGTTGTTGTCCGAATTTAGGTCGAAATTGAAATCGACGCCTTTAATTAAGCTCCCTGCAAGGGTATTAAGCTGATCGGTTAGTAAGCTACTCACGCTCTGCTTAGCCAGCATGACCGTACTCGCGCCAGGTGTCGCACTCGCCAGCAAGTTGTCTTGAACAAAGCGGCCAAGCAGCAACAACGCCAATACCTGTTTATTTACTTCCGATTCATCGGCCTTAATTTGTTGAAGTTTGTTTTCCACATCCGGGTATTGGGACAGGATATTTTGCGGCAGAGTAATTTCAAAACTGATGATGGGCTTGAGCAATTCCCCTGTCATTTTCATGTTCACCTGGAACGGCAATTTTTGTCGCAACCGATTCAGTTCGTCCGCTGATATTCCAGACAATTGCTGCTCCAGCAAATCAATAGGAGCTGCGTTGACCGGGTAGATAGCCGTGATGTCAATATTGGCAGATTCAGGAGCCCCAGTCCAGGTGATGGTACTGCCTCGCTGAATCAAGAACTTACGCTTGATCAAGCTCAACGAGACACTATAGGACCCGCTTTCCAACTCATAGTTGCCGGCCAAGGTCATTTTTCCGCTTTTGTCTATCCCACCGACCAGGTCAGCCCGACCTCGCACGGCCAATGCATCGCCATTTCGCTCGTCGACGATCATCGTAAACAAGGCGCTGCTGTCGGTCTCGATGGTGGTGGAAACATCCATTCCCTTTACTTCAGATCCTTGCGCGAGGGAGTCCAACTTCGCCTTCAAGGTCGCCGAATCACTGGGATGATTTTTGTCTCGGAATACGATCACCCCTTCCCTGCTCACTTCTTCAGGATCGCTGCTGGGTAGAATCAGGGTTAGGTCTGTGGCCTTGTTAACCCGAAAATCTGCGTTTATTTTGGGAGCTTTAGTGGTTCCTTTCAAACGTACATCGGCATCGAGATTTAATTTTCCATAAAAGAGCCGGTCCGCTTCTTTGGGCGCGTTTATGACACGAAAATCCCTGGTCTTGAGCGCTAGGTCAAATTGAAATTTTCTAAAATCCTTGGTCAACACGGTTCCGTCTACAATAGCCTTGTTTCCGGAAGTATCTATGATCGTAAAATGCCGGAATATGATTTGGTTCTTTTCGAAGGAGATATCATCGGAGGGGATTTTTAGTCTTTCCCCTGTCAGAACCGGAGTAATCCGGGTGCTGTCAAAATGAAAGCGACCGCTTATCTCGGGGTCGCTAAGGCTTCCTTTCCAATGCAATGCCCCGCTCAAATTACCGCCGATGTCTTTGAGTACGTCGCTGGTGAAGGGCTTGAGCTGCGCAAGTCCCATTTTGGAGATCGCTAAATCCAGATTAAGGTTGCGTTCTCCCGCTTGGTAGGTACCACTTAGCGTAATCTGGTTATGCGATCCCAACAATTCCAGGTTGGCCCGATACGTGTCCTGCTCCAGGTTGTCTACTTTGATGCTTAAATTGCCAATCGTATCCCTTCGGTAGGCCAGATCGGTTATAGCGACATCCGATGTAAAGGCCAGTCCATTAGGCCGATGTTCAAGCGTCGCCCGGCCATTCACCAGCCCATCAACAAAAAGTGAATCCTGGCTCACAAACTCGGAAAAGGTTAGGATATGAAAATTATGGAACGAAATATCCATGGGGGCCTTAGTAGACAACGAACGGCTATTTACTTCCAGCGACTCCTGGCCATGAGCAATGTTCAAGTTATGCACCATATAACCCGAAGAATCGATTCGAATGAAATTATCTTGGGGTAAGGTCCAAGAGTCATAATTCAACTTCAGACTGTCGGGCAGAAATGTCAATTGAAAGCCGTGGTTAAATGGGGTGACCTTGACCATCAACAGATAGCGTTCGAGTGAGCTTTTGTCCTGCAGGCGCAGCCCAGCGAGAAGTTGGTTGGACCCAATTGAGCCCTCCAGGGAGGAATGATATAGGTGGAAAACTTCGCTTCCTGCTCCGGATAGGTCAATTCGGTAGGCGAAAACGCTGTCGGTCCCCTTGCCGGTTGCGTGAAGCTGGTCAATCCGCTGGTTCAGGAACTGAATCTGGGGTGCTCTTAGGTCGACATGTAACGCATGAGCTTGACTGTTAAAATCAATGGAAGCCCGGACGGTGTCGGTGCCTTGTAATTCCGGCGCAAAGCCAAGCAAGCCAGGGTTAGGGAAGAGCTTTATAGCCAACTGCCAGTTTTCTGGCGATATAGTAATAGGAGCATATCTCGGGAGGTGATAATAGCGATTAATTGTTTGCTGCAAAGCCTGGCTCACCTCAGTAAGTTTATACTCACCCTCCCAGGAGGCTTGCACCAAATCCGATTGTAAGCGCATTGTCTGCTCAGCCCCTAGTCTTGTAGCCTGGAATTGGATGGAGTCAAGCTCGAGCCTTCGGCTCGGCTGTGCCATACCGATATGGAATACCGTAAGGTGACCCTCTAATGCGTCCGGATCTGTATTTGAAAAATTTGCTTGCAAAGCGAGTTTCCATTGCAAACTGTCTTGGGTCCAGTGCAAAGCCAGCGGATTGAGAGTATCCAACGTCAAATGCAGTTCTACAGCTGGGTATGTGGTTTGCAGTCCCAATTTGGCGTTTAAGTAGTAGCGAATATTTGGATCATGGATCGATGAGGTAAGAACTGCCTTGCCATTATCCAATGAACCCTCCAGTAGTAGATTGCTGTAAGTATAGTTCAGAAAGCTCCCTTGCCGCAAGGTGGAGGAAAAAGTAGCCCGCATCGTTTTATAATCGAACCCCGTGCCACTACCATGCAGGTGGACGGAAACCTTACCGAATCGGTGGTCCTGTCCAAGAATTCGCCCCAGGTCCAGTTGATCAGTTTGCCCTTCCACACTAAAAGCGTGGCTCTGGCGGTTCAAGCTACCGCCAACATCCAATCCTCCTTGATCTGATGCCACATGTAAAGCCATGGAAAAGGCGTCAACTGTCCCATTAAACCAGCCACTGGCAGTCAGGGTTGCGGGTATTTGGGCATTGGTCGGCAGGGCCTTTGCAGGTATGAAATGCCGCAAATCCTCCGCACCGGTTTCCAGTTTATGGAGTTGGACGTCATAGTGCGCCTTGGCAGCATTGGGTAATCCTTTAATCCTTCCCGTTAGTTGCACTACACTGTTATGCAAGCCGGCTACCTCCAGATTTTTGACCTGCAGATCATTCATGCGTCCGCTCAGTCGTCCGTTCAGCTTAAACGTGGTGTTTTGGTAGCCAACCAGGTAGGTTTCCAGTGCCGGGGCAAAGAGCAGCAGGTCCTTCGCGTAGAGCGACGAACGATCCAATTGCAGATCTACTGCCATATTTGCCGGGTTCTTGGCAAGAGCTTTACCCGACATGCTACCTAGCGTCACGAAGCCGGCAATCCGCGATCCATTCGTTTGCACCACCAGCTTTGCCAGTTGTGCACGCTGCGCATTGTACAGGAGCAGAGCGGAAAATCGGTTGAGCGAGAAGCCGGATTTTTCATCAAATGCGATCTGGCCAACGTTTCCCATGTATCCGGCAGAGTCCATGACCAATGCGCTGGCCAGCACGCGCAGCCGAGTCAGCTTCAGATGAGAGTAATCCATGCCCTTGGCAGATGGCTGCCTGTTGTCGTCGTCATATTGCACCTGGTCCTGGTCCAGGTTTAAGGAGTCCAGTATGAGTGCCCAAACCGCCGGAACATTGGACGTGCTTTGGGAAGGTTGGCTGGAATTCTTCGTCTGGTTTTTGCCAAGCCTCACAGCGGCCATCGTATTGTTCAAGATGAGTCGCTTAATCTCTACTTGTCTTTTGCTCAGGTCCAAATGACTTGCGTCGATCTGGCCAGTTCCGAGGTTTACCTCGGCTCGTGTGGCGTGCAATTCATCGAGGTAGTCAAAGTCGACATGGTGGAGCGCAACCTTTCCTAAATCTATGGACAGCTGGGCTCCAGACGGTGTGGCGGTTTCAGCGCGGTTGCCGGTCAGGGCAAGTGAGGAATCCAAAGCGGTGCGGTAAAAGCGGACGTGACCGGTCACCTGCGAGAGCTGAACGTCAGGAACGGAGAAAAGCAACTGCGCAGGATCAAAGGACTTGACTTCAGCCTGGAAGTCCCCTAACTGGACGGAGCCCTCCATGCCAGAGCGATCATCCAGGTAGGACGCAGACAAATCTCGGATATGGATTTGCCCAAGTACAAACTGAAAAGCTGTGGGGGATTTCGGAGTTTGCTCCTTGAGCGTTGAACTTGGAGCAAATGCATTGACGATAAAGGCGTAATTAAACGTACTGTCTGCGCCTATCCGGTGAATACGCAAGGTACAATGGTCTACTGCCAGCGTGCTCACCTTGATGCGGTGACGAAGCAATTGTAGCATCGCTAGGTTCACTTCCAGTCGGCCTGTCGCCAGAAGCGTATCATGGTTCAAGTCCTCTAGATAAATACCTTGTAAAACGATTTTTTCCGGAAACTTAATCGACAGGCTGCCAATGCGAACCTGGGTGTGCAGTTTTGCCTGTAAATAGGACTCTATTTTTTTTCGCGCAAAATCCTGAACAAAAGAAGTCTGAAGCAAAAACAGGACAAGGATAATCAGCAAAAGCAGAACAATCATTGTTTTCACAACAATCCTGGACACACGGACCCATATTTTTCGTGGCTTGCGGATAAGGCTTTCTGCCATAATGCGTTGTTCAATAATGGGTTTATCAGGCCATAGCCAACCCAGAGGTCTGGCCACACGTAAGCGATCCCAGATTCACCAACCCTGGAGGCCTGACAAAAGAGTCGGCCAAAAAAAATGACCCGATCACCAGACCTTGGCCACTGGCTTAAATCAATATCTCTACATAGTTTCCAATTCTCTGAGTGTGGCCAGGGCCTTGGAGTTGGGAATAGTCCAAAATTAAGGTTTCAAACCGGATTGATAGGACCTCAAGGCCTCGAGCTATCTGCCCGGACCATGGTATTACCTATTGAAAAGGCAACAGTTGAGGCTCCGTCAGGGCAAAAATGTTAAAGGTCAACAGCGTGGTGGAAGTTAATTGAATGAAAATGGCGTTTGGGGCTCCCGGAACCTGGGGCTGATAAGTCGCCTCAATTGTCAGCGCATTAAACGCCAAATTTTCGTTTTTGATTTGAACCCCCAGGCCGACGCCCGAATAAAAGGGGCTGTTTAGAATATTTTGTTTGCTATCGGCCAGCATGGAGGCTTGAAAAAGTCCATAAAAGTTGAATTTAAATCCATAGATGCTGATGGGGCTGTACAGGGTAGTTTGCGCACTCATGTTGAGGCGCTTGTAACCATTCAGGGTGGTGTTGCGGTATCCTAATATCCCGTTGCTTCGATTAATGTTCAGCGGTTTATACAGAACCGGGTTTGGACAGGCGAGGTAATCAACGCTTAAAAACTGCCTCAGCTTGCTTTGACCGATCTGCTTAATATTGCTGTAGAAATTCCCTTGCAAGTGAATAACCGCGTCTTGAGGAACTCCGTGCAGGAAAAAAGAACCCAGACCAAACATGAGGCTCACCAGGTTTTTTCTCTCCGTAAGCCAATATTTCTGGCCCTGCACAGCGGTGTAGTACCGCCTTAACCCAACCCAATCATCCAGTCCTGCGGAGGCGATCGCGTTGTATCCTGTTGGGATATCTTCCGTTTTACCGAAGCCATAAAAATAGTTGGTCTTGAAAAAGTCTTGATGAAAAAGAACAAACTGACCCAGAGTATAGTGGTTGTCGTTGTAATTGGGGTCATTCTGCCACTGAGGCTGACTGGGCTTTAGCTCAAAATTCCGGTTGTATTGCTTTAGTTCTATAGCATAGTTGGGCTTCGCACTTTTCAAGCCCGTATTTTTGGTCTGGTTGGTGAAATTGTACCCTGCCCAGGCATCAATGGTATTGTAGTGATAGTCCCGGAATTCCGAATCTGGTTGGGAGTTGATATTGACCGAACTGTTGTATCCTACGGAGAACCCTCCTGTAAATTTGGCCCAGGTAGTATACAGCGGACGGATTGCCGAGACAAAATACGCCCTTTCATATACGCCTGTGTCAGCTGTTCCCTGGTCGTTTAAGGCGCTATAACCAACATTTATGTTCGTAAATGATCCTTGCGCGTTGTATTTTGTATAAGTGGCTTCTCCCCTGGACTGCGGAGTGTAATCCTGCGTATAATCATACCCCACCAGCACTTTTTGGCCCAAACCAAACAAATTGTTGTTGTACACGTTGGCGCCAAGAGCGGTTTCCGATAGGCTGCCGATTCCTCCACCGTATTCAAAGATATCCTTGGTCAATACGACGATATCAATAGAGTCACTCTGCTGGTAGCTGTTGATGACGTAAATTCTCGCATCCTGGATAAAGGGAAGGCTACGCAGGTAACGCTCATTTTCCACCATCTTATACGCATTGACCGTATCGTTCTCCCGGAAAAATAGGGCTTGCCGCAGGATCCATTCCTTGGTATTGAGATGAAGTTTGTTGGCAAATCGGACCAATTTCATGGACGTCGAAAAAGATGTGTCCAGCAGTTGGGTCCCAAAAACATTCAGCTGGTTATAATAAATATCCCGGATAATTTTGCCCCTGTAGGGCATGAATACATCCTGGCGGCGTTGTTGCAGCACGCTGTCGGGAACCGGCTTGGGTGCATTTTGTCTGGATAATTCCTTAAACAGAGAATCTCGCTGCTCCTTGTCGGTCAAAATATTGATATATCGAGTGATGGAACTTTGGGATTTGGGTTTTTTTTTGGGAACGGTGTCGCAGGGAGTCTCACTGAAGCGGTCGCTGTGGGATGCAAACGCAAAACTCTGCGATGGGGTGAGACAATGGACAGCTAGTTGAAGCAGCAAAAAAAACAGGTAGTGCGTGATATGGCGGTGCTCTTTCAAATTGATCAAAATGTGCTTTATAACGCCGAAACACAGATTTCGATGCGCTACGCTGCCGGTAAACTCCATCCCAGGGCAAGGACGAGCTTCCTGATTGGGCCTAGGGGCCGATTTTGAGTTTCTCAAGGCCCCAGGTCTTAGCATGCAGGATTTAACTTATATGCAATTAACAATCAAATTTTTAGCTCTCAAAATAATAAAAACAAAAATACGTTTATCAGCTTAGATTTTACCCATCCTATCCGCCGATCAAACCCCATGAAAACGGCCTGGTTACCAAACAAACCCGGAGCCACGAAAACTATCCTGACGCGCCGGTCGATAAAAACAACCCTAATACCCAAAATCTAGTAAAATAGCTTTGATGAAGCATGTGTACGCGATAACCCTTACGAGCTGCTTTTTTTTTACCGTGGTTTCGGCCCAGAAGCCGGCAGCGGATATCCGCCTACAAACTGGAACCATCTCAGCTGAAAATAACCTGCTTCGGAAGAAGCCCAACAACCCCGCCTTCCAAACTATCCGATTCGCCAACAAATATTATTCGGTGATCCATTTTGAGCGATTGCCTGGGGCTGATCAAAAGAGACTACTGGCCGAGCAGGGCGTACACCTCTTTGATTACCTACCCAAAAACAGCTTTCTGGCCGAAATCCATGATAGCAGTGCCTTCCAGCGACTCCAACAATTGGATGCCGATGGTGTCTATGCATTACCGCCAAGACTCAAGATAGCCCCAACGGCCCTAACTCAGGCTGGCTCTTTTCCCCGAGATCCTCATCAGGTTACGGCCGTATTTTTCTATGGCTCCATAGACAGATCGGAGGTACGACGCGAATTGGTCCAAGCCGGAGGCGAGCTGGTGAGCACCAAAATTCTGCCCGCCCATGTCGTGTATGTGAAAACCTCACCGGAAGCTATAGTACAAATTGCACGTCTGCCCTTCGTCTCTTATATAGCCCCTCAGCGCCTCCAAGACATTGCCCTTAATTACAACAACCGTGCGGCCCACTCCCTCGATGCCCTACAAGCCCCCGCAGGCAGGAACCTTCAGGGTGACAAAGTCACCATTGGCGTCGGAGATAATTCAGATCCCTCCACCCATATTGACTTTTCGGGTAGATTGATTAACCGCAATCCCACCACGGTTAACGACCACGGAACCCACACCACCGGTACAGCCGGAGGCGCTGGGCTTCTCAACGTCAAGTATAAAGGAATGGCTCCCAGATCCACCCTGGTCAGCCAATATTTCAGCGACATACTAGTTAATGCACAGACCTATATTAGCGACTACGACATGGTTCTTACCAACAATTCGTATTATACGGGTCTTGCCCTCTGCCCCGGAGAAGGGGAATATAATTCCATCAGTGCGTACGTTGATTCTCAACTCTTCAATTCGCCGTCCCTGTTGCACGTCTTCGCTGCCGGCAACGACGGAGTGCTGACCTGTAATCCGTTTCCAAACTCTTATGCAACCATAAAATCGGGTTTCCAATGCGCAAAGAATGTCTTGGATGTAGGCCAGATGGATAACAGCAGCGACACCCTCAATCCGTATTCGAGCCGCGGACCTGTTAGCGACGGCAGAATCAAACCCGAGATCGTGGCGGGTGGTGTATCCATCACATCGACGTATCCGTATAACAGTTATGGGGTGGAGTCAGGCACCAGTATGGCTTCTCCTACAGTCACCGGTACACTGGCCCTGCTCTGTGAGCGTTATCGCCAATTGAATAGCGGGCAGGATCCGCTAGGGTCCCTGCTCAAAGCCGTCATTTGCAACAGCGCCGATGACCTCGGCCCCCCGGGACCGGATTTTGGTTACGGATTCGGGATGCTTAACGCGCGAACGGCCGTAGAAACCATCGAAAAGAATCAATACTTTATAGGCTCGGTGGATACCTCGGCCACGAGAACTTTTGTGATTAATAATTTACCTAGCGGTGTCTATCAGTTAAAAATCATGCTGTACTGGCCGGACCCAGCCGCCTTACCGGCGGCCTCCACTGCGCTTGTAAATAATTTGGATCTCACCGCAACGGCAGCGGATGGCATGGTACACTATCCTCTAGTCCTCAATCCCAGCCCATCCGGCGTTACTAACAATGCCCAGGAAGGCATTGACAGCCTGAACAACATAGAACAAGTGGTCATCAATAATCCAGTTGCAGGCAACGTCACGATTGCGGTTCATGGCACTAGTATTCCGGCTCAATCCCAAGACTTCGTAGTCGTATATCAAATCATATATCCATCGGTCACTGTCGTCTATCCCTTTGGCAACGAAACCTGGGTTCCAGGCGAGACCGAAAATATCCGATGGAATGCCTGGGGAGGAGGCGCAAATACTTTTTCGATTGACTTCTCCGCTGACAACGGCAGCACCTGGAACAATATCACCAACTCCGTACCTGCAGCAAGCCGGTTATTCCCCTGGACGGTCCCCGCCCTGGCAACCAATACTGCCCTGGTCCGGGTTACGCAGAACGGGGTCGGCTTCAGTGACATGAGCCATTACCCATTCACTATTTTAGGTCAGCCTATTTTACAGGTAACCAACCCCTGTCCGGGTTATGCCCAGCTGCTTTGGGATAGTATTCCCTCGGCGACTTCATACCAAATCCTCCAGCTGGTAGCCGATAGCATGCAGGTCGTGGCTACCACGATTGATACAAGCTTTTTGCTCGGAGGCCTAAACCGCGACAGCAGCTATTGGTTCGGTGTAGCCGCAGTGAACAATACGACTCCGGGTCGCAGGTCCATTTCCGTTAATACCATTCCCAACGGTGGTTCCTGTGCTCTTGCTGCATTCAACAACGATTTCACCGTGGATTCCCTGATTGCCCCTCTGAGTGGTAGGTTATATACCTCCGCCGTGTTGGGTGTCAGCCAGATCCAGGTGGAAATTAAGAACCTGGGCAGCGTGGGATCTTCCAGCCCGTTTAACATATCCTACCAAGTCAACGGCGGGCCAGTAGTAACAGAGACCAGCTCGCAGCTGATTGCAGGCAGCTCCGCTTACGACTACACTTTTTCCCTGGCCAATAGTTATGATTTTTCCGCCCCTGGTTCTTACACCATCCAGGTTTGGATTGACTACCCGGGAGATCCGGCGCTCGGAAACGATACGGTAACGGAGACTATCAAACAGCTGCAAAATGACCCCATCGTTCTGAATCCAACCTTCACGGAAGGATTTGAAACAGCTGCTATCGACACCTACACGAGCCAGACTATGGGGTTTGCGCAGCTTGACCGTTGCGATTTCAACCTGAGCAATGCAAACGGGAGGGTGAGGACCTTCATCAACACCGGTTTTGCCCGGTCGGGAAACCGCTGCGCAACGCTGGATCAGGTGCGAAACAGCCACACCTCCACCGCAGACAGCATGACAGCGACTTTCAATTTATCCAATTACAGCGCTTCCGATCAGATCTGGCTCGACTTTTACTTCAAGAACCAGGGGATCGTCTTTTCCTTGCCAGGTAATGCGGTGTGGATCCGGGGAAACGACCAGGCTGCCTGGATCCCTGTAGATACTTTGTCGATCGATCCCACTCAGGTGGGAATTTATCAACCATCCCAACATATTAATGTTTCCGGAGCCTTAGCTGCAGCCAGCCCGGCTCAAACGGTAAGTAGCAGCTTCCAAGTTAGATTTGGTGAGCAGGGATTCACTTCAACTAATTCGGTCATTCCGGACGGAGACCTAGATAATGGATATTCCTTCGACGATATCACCTTCACGAGGTCCTCAGACGATATTGGCATGGTATCGCTGGTGCAGCCAAACCTCGCTAATCATTGCGGACTGGGTAATGCCGATTCGATTAGTGTTCTGGTGAAAAGCTATTCGACCGATACCCTGACCAATATTCCGATTACCTATTCCATAAACGGTAGTACGGTTACCGAAACCTTGCCCATCCTATACCCCGGACAAACGGTTGCGTACACGTTCCTCCATACAGCGGACCTGTCAGCTTACCAGAATTATACGTTGAGCGCCTGGGTGAGTTATCCCTCGGATACTTACCGGGGAGACGATACCTTACCTGCTATCAATTTCCAGACCACCCCACTGATTAGCACGTACCCCTACTTGGAAGGTTTTGAAAGCGACAATGGCTACTGGTATGCGCAAGGGATAAATAGCGACTGGCAATGGGGTCATCCGGAAAAACCTATCATCAACAAAGCAGCCAATGGAAATAATGCCTGGGTGACTAACCTGCAAGGCAATTACAACAACAACGAACAGTCGTATTTGTATTCGCCATGTTTTGACCTAAGTGGCCTGATTCAGCCCGAATTGTCCTTCAGCCATATTTTCCAGACGGAGGATGATTGCGATTGTGATTACCATTGGATGGAATATTCCACCGATGACAGTACGTGGACAAAACTCGGAGCTTACGGCAGCGGAGTCAATTGGTACGACGATTCCGCCAAACAGGCTTGGCAGCTTTCAGACACCATCTGGCATGTTTCCAGTATCGATATCCCCACCACGGCCCCCAAGGTGAGGTTCCGGATCGCATTTTACAGCGATCCTGCCGCCAATTTCGATGGCGTAGGTATTGATGATGTGCATATTTTCGATAAAGCGAGTGTGTATACAGGTAGCGATATATCAAGCGGTCTTTCCCAGACAATTACAGGCAACAATTGGATCAACTTTGACTCGGCAGGCGGCCTGATCGCAGCCATCAATCCCAAAGGCCAGAATTTGGGCAACACCAGCGTTAGCGTGTTTATCCATACGGGTGCCGTGCGTGATACAACCAATCAATATTATTTAGATCGGAATATCGTCATTCAACCAACCAACCCGCCCACCGGCCCTGTTTCCGTCCGGTTCTACTTTACCGACTCCGAAGCCAATCGATTAATTCAGGCCTCCGGTTGCAATACCTGCACTTCTATCCACGATGCATATGAGTCCGGAATTACTCAATTTTCAAGCAGGACAGCCAATCTGGAAGATAGTACCCTGGCTAACGATTCCACGGGCTGCTACCATTTCCAGATGCCGCGTCAAAATATGACCATTATACCCAATGCCAATGGATACTATGCCGAATACCAGGTGACGGGCTTTTCAGAATTTTGGATTAATGGTGGAGGGCCAGCACAAATTGAACCCGTGGCGGGGGTCTTGGACACGTTCAGCGCTACGTACGTCAATTTCGATGCGCTGCTGCAATGGACCACCTTCCAGGAAATAAATGTGACGCAGTTTGTTGTGGAGAGAAGCACCGATAGCGTCAATTTTTACCCCATCGGGATGGTCACTGCAAAAGGCACTACGAACAGCTACAGCAGCTACCAATTTACAGACACCAGCCTAGTCACGGGAAATAATTATTACCGTCTCAAGATTATGCTTTCCAATGGCCAGTATATCTACTCTGTCGTTCGGGTAGTGCAATATGAACTGAGCACTACAGCTATCACCGTTTACCCAAATCCAGTCCTATTAGGAGGTACAGTTTATATAAGCTCCATTACCAATTGCTGGGCTTTGGAACTACACGACGTCTCCGGACGAACCATCATCTCACAGCAAGCAGTTGGATTGCACAATTCCATGTACCTGGCAAATATTGCCAAAGGCATCTATTTTTTGACAATCTATACCGATCGGGGCAAATCGACGATGGAGGTTGAAGTATTGTAGGTGCCGGAAGATGGCTTGGCCTTGGTGCTCGCAATACTTCGAATCAAAGAGTTGCCGCGCGAATCTATTGGGAGTTCTTAATATCTTTACCCGCGCAATTGATTCAAACAAACAGCAAGTATGCCTGGAGATTCCTTGCAGCCTAACAAAAGTGCCCCTCAACAGCGGATTTACGATGCCATTATAGTGGGTTCAGGGATAAGCGGAGGCTGGGCGGCCAAAGAGCTTTGTGAAAAAGGACTGAACGTCCTGATGCTTGAACGAGGCCAGCAGGTGGATCATCCCAACTACCCCACCGCTTCATTAGATCCTTGGCAATTGCCCCATAGGGGAAGTCTTACACGGGCCCAGAAAGAAGAGAAATATGTGCAGGCTAGACATTATTCGATCCATGAAGACAATCAACATTTTTACATCAGCGACAAACAGAATCCGTATGAGGAAACCAAACGATTCGACTGGATTCGTGCCGATGTGGTTGGCGGCAGGTCGTTGCTCTGGGCTAGGGCATGTTATCGGCTAAGTGACCTGGATTTCGAAGCTAACGCTCGGGATGGCCATGGGGCAGACTGGCCACTGCGATACAGGGAGCTTGCACCCTGGTACGATTATGTCGAACAATTTATCGGAGTCAGCGGGCAACCGGAAGGGTTGGCTCATCTGCCGGATGGCGTGTTCCAACCTCCGATGGAAATGAATTGTGTGGAAAAACATTTTAAAGCTTCCATAGAGTCCAAATTCCCAAACCGCAAAGTGACTATCGGGCGCACTGCAAATTTAACCGAACCGCTAAAGGGCCGTGGCCGGTGCCAATACCGTGACCTCTGCCACCGCGGTTGTCCCTATGGTGCGTATTTTAGTACTAATGCAAGTACCCTTCCGGCTGCTTTTGCCACCGGGCGGCTCACTATGAGAACACACACCTTGGTTAACCGGGTAATCTATGATGAACAAAAAAAACGAGCCACCGGGGTGGAATTCATCAACACCCAAACCCAACAAACCGAAACCGTATTTGCCAGAATTATCTTTCTGAATGCCGCAACTCTGGCCACTGCCTTTATCCTGCTGAACTCCATGTCGCCACGTTTTCCGCTGG
The DNA here is from genome assembly GCA_963742225.1 of uncultured Chitinophagaceae bacterium. Lineage (GTDB taxonomy): Bacteria > Bacteroidota > Bacteroidia > Chitinophagales > Chitinophagaceae > Puia. The sequence continues at coordinate 65,825 of CAVULD010000002.1, forward strand.
GACTCGGCAACGACAGCGACCAGGTAGGTCGCAACCTCATGGACCATCACAAAACACTGGGGATTTCCGGGACCTTGGAAGGATTTGAACAGGAGTATTATGTCGGGCGCAGACCAACGGGAATCTATATCCCAAGATTCAGAAACTTGGATACTAAGCCAACCAGATACCTCCGGGGCTTCGGCTATCAAGGTAGCGCCGGTCGCAGGCCAGATCAAGGAACACTTGTCGGCGATATGATCGGGCCTTTGTATAAGGAGGCGGCGACCGAGCCTGGGCCTTGGCGCATGGATTTTACAGGATTCGGCGAATGCCTCCCCTACCCCACGAATCGGGTGACGCTCAATACCGAACTTAAAGATCACTGGGGCAGGAACACCTTACGCGTCGAAGCCGAGTTTAAGCAAAACGAGCAAGCTATGCACCAGGATATGGTAGCGGCGGGCGTGGAAATGCTAGAAGCAGCGGGTTTTAAGAACATCCGGACCCAACCCGGCATGTCGTTTCCCGGCAACAGCAACCACGAGATGGGGACTGCCCGGATGGGCAACGATCCAAAGACATCGGTACTCAATCGTTACAACCAAATGCACGAGGTGAAAAATGTATTCATCACCGATGGTTCCTGCATGCCATCCATGGGCTCCGTAAACCCATCCCTCACCTATATGGCCCTAACCGCGCGCGCCACAGATTATGCCGTCTCGGAAATGCAAAAACAAAATATCTGACTGCGCGCATCAGAGGCTAAGCAAATTAATAGGCAAAATGAACTCAAATTGATTTGGCCCTCGGCCCTGGAAATCCGGATCCAGCAGCCTGCTATAGCGAAATCCAAAACTGATCGCAAGCTCATTCCACCATTTCGTATCAAAATACAATTCGATGCCGCAGGAATTATACACGGCATTGAATTTACTGCCGCTTACATAAAAATCGTAGACCTGGGTATTGTCAAAAAATAAATTGGTCCGGATGCGCTGGAAAAAGACCACATTTCCCAGCCCATAATCGGGATACAGCAGCGGAAAATTATAATTGGCACTGAGGCGATACATGCGGTAAAAATTCTCCGCGCTGTAGCCTCGGGAAAAAGGGAAGTTGTTGGAAAAACTGTAGTTATTTAAAGAATCCCTGCCTTGAATGGCGGCTGCCAGGACCAGGCTGTGGGTCCGGGTGAAACCAGGGAAATAGAAATATCCGGAGATCAGCAATTGCCGGGCTTGGAAAGTGGTTACTGCCTGGTCATAATTGATGGTCAAAGTTTGGGCAAAACTGGGATAGATCTGCATTTGCGCCTGTTGGGTCTGGTGTGTGAAATTCACGTAAGGGTCTATATATGCAAAGCCCTGGTGGTTAAACGAATCCACGTAGTTGCCTTGGAAATAACGCTGATTGTATATAATGTCGCTGCCGAATTGCAGGTTGGTATAAGTTTTTCCCCGACTAAAATTCAGCGGCACGGAGAATCCGACATTGCCCTGCAGCTGATTCCAATACACTTTTTGGGTTCCGTAATACGCATTGCGATTAAAGGTGTAATTAAATCCCGCATCCAACCATGGGAAGAATGCCCCATATGTCGCATTGACTCCAAGTTGGGTATATTGCTCGTTTCGGTTATACGCAGCAAACAACTGCGTCTGAAGAGTACTGAGCACATTCTCGCTCAGAAAGGAAAGCATGAAAATAGGGTCGTTGATGTAGGGCTGCCAACCATAAAAATTTAGCAGTTTCGAGGACGTCGAATATTTGGTTACGGGATATTTTCCAAACGTAAGCTTGTTGAGCAAATCGGCAGGTCCGTTATTGAGTGAGTCCATACCTTGTACAAGTAAAGGATAGGTCAACTCATCGGCCGCAATAGGTTGAAATTGCACCATGTCAGACGCAGCCGTACTCATTTTATACCCCACGGCCGAAAAGGAGTTCCAGGCGTAGCTCCCGAAGGCGCCGTGCAATTCGTAGTCTCCCGTCGCTGGGTTGGACACAGGAATCTCCAATTTGTACAAACGGCCGCTGGCTTCAGCAAATAGGCGGTCGTGCCCCTTATAGGAGGCAGTAAAATAAATCGTGTCACCCTGAACCGAAGGAAATCCAATTACGTTCATGCTAAACAAGGTCAGATAAATAGGTATGCCATCTCCGATGTTAAATAGGGCTAAAGCCATTTCCCCCTTTGGGTTTCTAACTGCAGAAACAACCTGGTGGTCACCATAAAACTTAGGGTAGGTATAAAATAACTCCGGATTGGGCGGGATGACTTTTTCCACTTGACCCGTCTCGCTGCTCAAAATATGCAGCTCACACTTGCCTTCCGGAGTTTGCAGGACGGCGACAATATGCTTTCCGTCGACGGATATATCCGGCGCAAAATATTTGGACTGGGTCGTGATTCTGCGTTCCTGCCCGGTCTTCAAGTCCAGGACCCGGAGTACACTGAAGGTCCGCCAATTCCAGCGGGTATCCGGCTCGTAAGCCGCATAGACCACTTTATCTTTGCGGTAAGAAAAGTAATTATCCAAGGAGACTGACCGAGTGGATATTTTCTTGTCAGCCTTCGCCTGGAGATCACGCATTACAAAAGTAGGAGGAGTCCGATAGGTCGTCCGCACATAGATCAGGTGCTGTGGGTCTACAAACTGGGGGAATTCTTCGTCCGCCATAAAATGTGGATGGGCCGCCGCATACTGGCCGATTGCATCATTGGTGTCCGGTTTTATCTGTTGCTTGAAATGGAGGAAGGCCGCCTCACGAAAATGTGTAAACGACTGACCCGAATATTTTTTAATGGCTCTTTGCAAAGGATAAAACAGGCCCTTGAATGAAGCCGCATCCAGCGTGACGTTTTTCCAGAACTCCGGCCCGTACTGCTCCCGGCCATAAGCAACCAACATATAGCCAACAGGGTACCAGTCTGGCGTATAGTCACGCAACGATCCACTACGCAACTTCATCCAAGAGTAATCCTTTTGACCGGCCCAAAGCGCGCGATTACCATTAAAAAAGTAAGGCAGCCTGCCCCGTCCCTGGTTGCTTACCAGGGTTTCCTGATACACCGCGTCCCCTTCCCAAAACCAATTGGGCAGGGAAAGGTCATTGGCAAGCTCTTGTCCCCCTTCCCCAAAAAGATAATAAAAGCCTTTGGACAGGCCAATTCGATAGTTGTTGTATTGTTGAACGTGCCTGTACTCATGGATAGCCAGCTGCTGTTGCCAAGGCAGGCTTCCCAAAGAAAAGCTGTTCTGGTCAGCCGTCAACTCAAACTCGCTCTTGAAAGGAGCCAGTTGTACATACCCGTTAGAAACGGTGATTTGATTCTGGAAAACGATGTTGATTTTGCGTTGCTGGGTTCCAATCGTGTACAGGGTACTTCGGCTCAGCGCGTGAACGATGGACGCCACCTGCTCTGCCTGGGTTTCCATTCCTGAGGTGAAGATAATGCGGGCCGTATCGGTCGAGATTTGTTTCCAATGGAGGGAGTGTGGAATGCCGCCAAAGGATTGAGACCGGGCAACCAGAGATGAAAAAACAAGATAAACAAAAGCCAGTTTACCGGGCAATGGCATGGTAGGATCAGATTTAAACTTGAAATTACCTGATCTGCACGACAGAAAAAATTCTGTCAAATCAGCTCGCTCCTAACGGCGCTTGGTTCACCAACCAAAACGTAGCCCCCAACAAATTATTCCCTCCAAGTACCCATAAATTTTTCTTTATGCCTTATTTTCGCGCCGAGACACGATTCCCAGCCAACCATGAATGCGCAAAAATCATCTTTTTCACTCTCTCGAAACGTGGATTCCCTCTTGGCCGCTGCTGTTGGGTCGTTGATTATTTTAGTCTTTACCAGGCATGGCGGAATTGGCGTGTCTCCGGATTCGGTGAACTATTTAAGTGCAGCCAGAAACCTGTTCCATGGCCAGGGACTGATTCAATACGATGGTGAGCCCATGGTAGATTTTCCTTTTTTTTATCCCGCCTTCCTGAGTTTGGTCAATTGGATTAGCCGGGTCGATCCCATGGTTTTCGCACCCGTGCTCAACGCCGGTCTTTTCGCCCTGCTTCTCTATCTGACCGGCAGTATCATGAACGGATTTGCCTTTCCTTCGACCTGGTACAAGCGTGTATTGCTGAGTTTTTTTGTGCTCAGCCCAGCCTTATTGGAAGTATATTCCATGCTGTGGTCAGAAACCTTGTTTCTAATCGTATTACTTGCGTTCTTTATCGCCTTAAAAAAGTACCTGCAAAGTCCCCTCTGGACCCAGCTGCTGCTAGTGAGTGCAATCGCCGCATTGGCATGCTCCACCCGCTACGCAGGGATCACGGTAGTGGCTACGGGTGGCTTATGTATCCTGGTTGATCGCAAGCTTGCCCTGCCAAGAAAATGGGGGCACCTTGCCTTGTATGCTTTGATTGGCAATTCTCTACTCATCGCCAACCTAGTTAGAAACCACCACGTGTCGGCCACACTTGCAGGCTATCGGGAGGCAGGGGTGACGCCTTTCTTCCAAAATATTTTCAACCTGGGTTATATCCTGAGCGATTGGCTTCCGGTTCCAAAAGAAAATTTATGGGTTGCTATGGGCGTGGTGGCGATCGGTTTGGCCGCTTGCTCCATTGTCCTGATGCAGGCTTTGCGAAAAAAGACAATCAGCTTCGGTTATGAAAGCATTTCCGCCCTATTTTGCCTGGTCTTCGGCGGGTTTATGATAATTACCGCCACCTACTCCCGGTTCGAACTCTTTAGCAGCCGCCTTCTTTGTCCATTGTTTATTCCCTTTCTGTGGGCGTCGACGGCCGCGCTGCCCCGTCTTGTTACCCAGCTGCCCCGACGCCGCAGCCTGATTCTAGCCGTCCTGGGCTTGGTGGCTGCGGCGGGATTTCAGTATAATCAATTCTCTCAAGACTATGAGACCTATGACGGCGTGAAAGATGCAGGCATACCTGGTTACACCGAGGACCCTTGGCCAGAATCGCCGCTGGTGACTTTTCTGAAGAACAACAAAGGTCTATTTGCACCAGGATACAAGATTTATTCCAATGGTGCTGATGCCTTCTATTTGTATACGGGAATATCGTCTATCCTATTGCCTGAAATCGTTTTTCCCAATGAGGTGGACAAATATTACGCAGGTAATCATCAATATCTTGTATGGTTCAACGACATCGATAATCCGGATGTAGTGACATTACCGGAAATCCTGAAGCATAAATCCCTGGTCAAGCTGCAGCAGTTTAGCAACGGTTGGATCTATACCACGCCCGATTCAGCGGCTACAAGTCCAGGCACGTCCAAATTTAGCAAACCCATCACCGGTCAATAACCGGTGCGCCGGTTCTCCGATTCATCTTCAAAGCGGCCTCACCCAAATGTTACGGTAACTGATGGGCTCACTTTTGTCCCCATGAGCTTGCAGTTTGATGGGGGCAGGACCATGCTTTTTATAAAAGGGCTTGCCGATGTACAGGGTTGCTCCCGTGAGTTCATAATTATTTTGCACCAGGACGCCATTGTGCAGGACGGTCACGCGAGCAGCAGACTTCAGGGAACCATCGTCATTAAATCGTGGAGCGGTCCAGATCACATCATAGGTCTGCCATTCTCCAGGCATCCTGCACGCATTGGCGAGGGGAATGGATTGCTTATAGATGCTGGCTGCCTGGCCATTGGTGTAGGTGTCGTTATGGTAGGAATCCAGAACTTGCAGCTCATATCCCGCATCTCCTGGGCCGATGGAAGCCAGGAACACGCCACTGTTTCCGCGGGCCTGACCCGTTCCGGTGATGTTGGCAGGGATTCGCCATTCAATATGCAATTGGTAATCGGTGAAGGATTGCCGCGTCTGAATATTACCCGCCGTTTTGCTTACGGTGAGAATCCCATCGGCTACCGTCCAATTGGCAGGCTTCGTTGTGTCGTTGGCTGACCTCCAGAGATCCAGGTTCTTTCCATTAAAAAGGATGACGGCATCGGAGGGCGCATCCCCACAACTCTTGCCCGGAGTGACTACGGGGGGAACTGGACTGTATACTTCTGTCAGTTTTGGATCTCCCGTCTGCGCCTGCGACAGGGAGCAGCATACTACCGTGAGCAGGGCGGAGAAGGAAGCAATTTTCAGAAAATAACAAGCAATGCGTATCATGGCAACGTGTTTTTGGTATTTGGATACCAATTTAGCGCAAAAAATTCTAGGATACGAAATCCAGTTTGCAAATATTGTTTCCGAACCAAAATGGGGGAGTTTAGGCCAATGGTCTGGGAGTTACCCTGGCCCGGCGCATACCATGGGCGTATGTCTGGTGCCGGCGCAAGGCGAAATTCCTAAACCAAGGGCTACTCACCAAATTCAGCCTTGACGCATCCAGCATGGACACCGAAGATGGGGCAGCCGAAACTGGTGCCCCATCTTCGGTGGAAACTAATTCATAATTTTCGATCCCCATGGATTGCTATTTTATTTTCCAGCCGTAGCTTTGAGTTTCGCATACACCATGACTTACTCGCAAACCGTCGACTATTTATTTACCCGCCTGCCCATGTTCAGCCGCATAGGCGAGTCGGCATTTAAAAAGGACCTGACCAACACCCTTAGACTTTGCGAACTGTTGGGTAATCCCCATCAAAAGTTCAAATCCATTCACATCGGCGGAACGAATGGAAAAGGATCTACCAGCCATATGTTATCGGCTATTTTTCAGAGTGCCGGCTATAAGACAGGCTTATATACCTCGCCTCATTTAAAGGATTTCCGGGAACGAATTAAAGTGAACGGCGAATTGGTCAGTGAAGCCTTTGTGATCGAATTTGTCCAAAAAATGCAAGCGGCGATTACCGACATCGAGCCCTCCTTTTTCGAAATTACCGTTGCTATGGCCTTTGATTATTTTGCCCAACAGCAGGTAGACCTGGCCATCGTGGAAGTCGGCCTGGGAGGTAGACTGGACAGCACCAACGTTATCACTCCGGAACTCTCGGTCATTACCAACATCAGTTATGATCACATGAACATGCTGGGCAATACGCTCCATGAGATAGCCTGGGAGAAGGCGGGCATCATCAAAAGTCATATCCCGGTCGTCGTCGGTGAATATCAACCACAGACGGCTGAAGTATTTAGCCGCAAGGCCGAGCAAGTGGCCGCCCCCTTGCATTTCGCAGACCACAAACGGTTTTTTTCGGGCTGGCGCTTCGACAAGCGTGAACTCGTGGCTGAAGTCACCTCGGTTCCGCAAAATGACAAACAGTTTATTCAGCTTGACCTGACGGGCATCTACCAGCTAAAAAATCTCATTACGGTGTTGGAAGCGATCGCCCAAATGCAGCACCAAGGATGGCATGTGCCTGACGCCGTCGTTCGTAAAGCCTTACGACAGGTCAAAAAGCTGACGGGCTTCCACGGCCGCTGGGAAATTATCCATGAGAACCCCACTATCGTCCTGGATGTTGGGCATAATGCAGACGGCATTGAGCAGGTGGCCGCCCAAATCGAAATTACCGACCACGAAGAGCTGCATGTGGTCTTTGGCATGGTCAATGACAAGGATACCGGAAAAATGCTCTCCTTGCTACCCAAGCAAGGGCATTACTATTTCACCAAAGCCCAAATACCCAGAGCCCTGCCGGAAGATCAATTAGCCGAACAGGCCAGGGCGGCCGGGCTTTTGGGTAAGGCCTATCCGGATGTCAATTCGGCGTTGAGGGCAGCCTTGGAGCTGGCAGCAAAAAAAGACCTGATTGTTGTTTGCGGCAGCGTTTTTGTCGTAGGGGAGGTAGAAACGCAAAAATTTCTGCACCGCCAAGCGATCGTTTCGTAAAACCAGGCGCAGGACCCTCATGCGTCAATAAGCCAGAACACCAAGTCGTTGAAATGCATAGAAAAGGGCCGTTACATGCATGCTCTGCACGATCTTATTTTCTTTGAGCAATTTTTTCACCTCGTCCAAACTCATCAGATACACTTCGATTTCTTCATTGTGATCCAGGACCTGCTGCTGCAAGATCCGACCGCCCGTAGCCAGGTACATGTGCATCCAGTTGTTATTAGTCGACGGATTTGCGGAAATCTTGCCCAGGTGTTCAAAATGGGTAAAATGATATCCCGTTTCCTCCGCCAGTTCCCGGGCAACTGCTGCTTCCAGGGTGGGGTCTGTGGCATCTACGCATCCCCCGGGAATTTCAAAGTGGGCCTCTCCTATTGCATGGCGGTATTGGCGCTCCATGACTACCTGGCCGTCCTCGGTAAGGGCTACGGCCGTTACCCAGGTGGGGAATTCGTAAACGTAATAGGGATCAATAATTTTTCCCTCTTTGGTTTGACAGCGATCTTTACGAATGGTAAACCAAGTGTCGTGATAGAGGTAATCCGAAGAAAGGGTCTTCCAGCTCAGGTCTTCCATACTTGAGAATTTGATGCATGATGGGATACGCGTGGCGCACAGCGCCTCTGCGCTATCTATTTACCAATGGTTTCGCTGGCGCAAACTCGTTATATGAGCCACATGGTGCCTACCATGCCAAGCATACATGCCCAACAAATGCCAGAGGGTCATCTGCTGATTCTGATCGGGATGGATAACGATCCTCAACCACGTGGGATCGTCCAGATGCTTCATAGCCTCGTACCACCTGGTATGTAGTGCATACAGGAGGGTTATCGAAATATTGACGGGAAGATGCTTGACGTCATCCAGTTCGGCCCATAACTTTTCTTCATAGGGCCGAATGGTAGGAGTTTGCTCGGTCAGTCCCAACTTAAAACGGCAATAGGCATTGATGTGGCTGTCGGCGACATGGTGTACTAGTTGGTGTACCGTCCAACCTCCTTCGCGGTAAGGAGTCTCCAGTTGGGCCTTGTCCAGATTAAGAATGGCATTTTCCACGGCTTGGGGAAGAAATTTGATTTCTTTGAGCCAAGTTTCCTTGAGATCGGCCGCAAACGGCTTCGGCTCATATTTGCCAACGGGATAGCGCAGATCTAGCGTCATGGTTAATATAGCATTTGGATTAGAATAGGCATATGTTGAGCACTCTACTTTTCTTCTCGCAAGGCATGGCCAGTCAGGTGGATAAAGACATCTTCCAGGTTGGCCTGTTTGACTTCTCTGGGTTTTTCAAATCCACTGGCAACCAGATTATCGATCAGCTTGTCGGTGGTGTCTAGCGCTATGATCTTGCCTGCATCAATAATGGCAACCCGGTCGCACAATACTTCGGCTTCATCCATGTAGTGGGTCGTGATGATAACCGTGGTTCCTTTGGCACGAATATCCTGGACCAGGTCCCATAAATTCCTTCTGGCCTGCGGATCCAACCCGGTGGTAGGCTCATCCAGAAAAATGATCTTGGGGTGGTTGATGAGAGTCGTAGCGATGGAAAAGCGCTGCTTCTGACCGCCGCTGAGCTGCTTGAATTTGGCCTTGGCCTTATCCCTCAAATTGACCCGATCGAGCAATTCCAAGGGTTTGACGGGTTGATTGTATAATCCTGCAAATAAATCGATCAACTCCGTCAGATTGAGTCCCGGGTAATAACCCGAAGTCTGCAATTGTACCCCGATGATTTTTTTGATATCGTCCGGTCCTTTATCCAGGTTGATACCGTCTACATAGACTTCTCCGCTGGTCTTTTGCCTGAGGGTTTCGATGATTTCCAGCGTCGTGGACTTTCCCGCGCCGTTGGGTCCCAGCAGCCCAAAGATCTCCCCCTGGTACACCTCGAAACTGATCCCTTTTACGGCTTCAAAATCTCCGTATTTTTTCGTCAAATTCCTTACGGATATAATCGTTGGCGCATGCTGCATAAGCTAGCAATTTACATCAGTTCCGATTTTGGGCCAATTAAATCCGAATTCCGCCTTGGGCACTAGCGGGTAAACACCTCAGTAAAATACAACCTGCCGTTGGCGTCTTGGGCCATACCGATTCCAGTTAGGGTAAAATCACCTTCAATATTTTGCTTGTGTATTTTACTGTGCAACCATTCGTCCACGACCTCCTGAGCGGAAGATTGCCCAAAGGCTACATTTTCTGCGAAGCCCTGTAAAGGACCAAGCTGCTTTTGGATGGCGTCCATCCTGGATGGAGCCCCCTGGTGACCGAAGGGCGTTTTTCCCGAAGCCATGTCTGCACTGTGCTGTGCGGCCACTGCCGCCTCCAGGGGATTGGAAGTAAGCGGTGTCAGACCCTTTTGCAAGCGGTCCTGGTTGAGCAGCCTCAGGATGTTTTGCGCCATGCGTTGCGCCTTTTTTTGGGTTGAATCCTGCGGATCCCGCGTCCGCCCTGCGGTCGGCAGGCTAGTCGAGAACGAAGGCAAGCTCCAACCTAATAGTACTAATGGGAATAACCAACGCCAGCGAGAGAATGGTCGGGTCATCATGGGTAATTTCTTTAAGGTCCGAATGTAAAGAAGAGCATGCAAACTATATCTTAAAAAAGCTGTTTTATGAGGGGGTTGGCATTTGGTGAAGCCCTCGATTAGGGCCGCATGGATGCCGACGGCCTAGCATCGGGTCGGAGGTATCCTTCTAATTCATCGACCATCACCTCGCTACCGATAAAAAAAGGGGAACGCTGGTGCAGCGTCTCGGGCAGGATATCTAAGATCCTACTCTGGCCATTCGTAGCCCGCCCACCGGCAACTTCGACAAGGAAGGCCAAGGGGTTGCACTCGTATTGCAACCTGAGTTTCCCGCTGGGTTTGTCGCTCGTCGCTGGGTACATGAAAATTCCTCCTTTGATCAGATTGCGATGCACGTCCGCTACCAGGCTGCCCACATAGCGCTGAGAATAGGGCCCTCCGTCCGACTCCTTTCGCCTCTGGCATCTGTCGATGTACTGTTGTACGCCTTGGGCATAACGGAAAAAATGGCCGTGATTGACAGAGTAAAAAGACCCATCCTTGGGACAGGTGATATTGTCGTGGCTGAGGGTAAATTCGCCGATCGAAGGATCGAGGGTAAAGCCGTTGACTCCACGGCGAGTTGCGTAGACCAGCATGGTGGACGAACCATAAATTACATATCCCGCGGCCACCTGATGGATCCCCGATTGAAGAAAATCGCTCACAGCGCAGGGCCCTCCCTTGAGACTCATCCGCCGATATACCCCGAAAATGGTACCGATGGCACAGTTGACGTCAATATTGCTGGAACCATCCAGGGGATCAAACAGGCAAACGTACTTCGATTGGTTACTCACTTCGTCATCAAAAACCACAATATCATCCAATTCCTCGCTTGCAATGCCCGCGCAACTGATGCCATGGCGAAGCACCCCCATAAACTGGTTATTGGCAAACACATCCAGTTTCTTGACCGTTTCGCCTTGGACATTGATCGATCCCGCATCGCCAAGGATATCCACCAATCCGGCCTTATTCACCTCCACATTGACGCGCTTGGCGGCCAAACCAATATCGCGCAGCAAATTGCTAAGCTCACCGGTAGCTTGGGGAAATTGACGAAGCTGCTGGATGGTGAACTCATCCAGGGTAAGCACCCTGCGGCTAACATTCATACGAACAAATTTTAGTCTCCTGCAATCGCCTTACAAAAATACGTGATTGGTGCCAATGCGATTTGGGTCTACCGGCCTATTGGCTTATCGGAACCAAAGCATGCACAAGTCTTATCTTTGCGGTCGCTTCAACAGCCTATAACCCATGAAAGTATTCAAATTCGGAGGAGCCAGCATCAGCACCGTGGATCGAATCCACCAGGTAGATGAAATCTTGCAAACCGCATCCGGTGAAAAGCTCCTGGTGGTTATTTCGGCCATGGGCAAGACGACCAATGCGCTGGAAAAAGTGGTCGACGCATATTTCGCCTCGCACCTGGAAGAATCCCTCAGGCTATTCCATCAAGTGCGCGAGCACCACCTTACGGTGGCTAAGTATCTGCTGGTAACCCAATACCTGGCCGCGGAGTCCAAGATGCATGAATTTTTCACCGAAATGGAATGGCTTCTGCGGGAAAAACCACAGAAGGGATTTGACTACTATTACGACCAGGTAGTATGCCTGGGAGAATTGCTTTCCACGGCTATCATCAGCGCATGGCTTCAAGAAAGGGGCCTGCCCAATAAATGGATCGATGTGCGCGACCTTTTTAGAACCGATGATACTTTTAGGGACGCATCCATCGACTGGACAATAACTCAACAGCGCGTTACCCAAGCCGTTGTGCCTTTATTTACCCAGTACGATATGGTCATCACCCAGGGATTTATCGGCGCGACCGATGAAAATGAAAGTACAACCCTGGGCCGGGAAGGCAGCGACTATTCGGCAGCTGTATTCGCCAACATGCTCGATGCAGAAAGCCTGACCATTTGGAAAGACGTTCCGGGTGTCATGAATGCCGACCCCAAATTATTCCCGGATGCCAAACTGATCCCCACCTTGAATTACGATGAAGTCATTGAAATGGCCTATTATGGCGCTCAAGTTATTCATCCTAAAACGATCAAGCCGCTGGAAAATAAAGGCATACCCCTGCATGTCAAAAGTTTTCTGGACCCCAGTTTACCGGGCACGATAATCCAGGACAAACCCCTGCGCAACTTGCCCCCAATCATCGTACTAAAGGCTAACCAGGTTCTGTTACAGCTCCATTCTAAAGATTTTTCCTTCGTCGGCGAAAGACTTCTGGCGGAGCTCTATCGGCTACTTTCTGCCATGAAATTCCGACCCAACCTGGTGCAGAGTGGAGCTGTTACCGTATTGTTGTGTATGGACGACCGGACGGAAAAGATGGAAAGCCTTGCCTTAGAGGCCTCTAGCTTCTTTGACGTGCAAATGGAAAAAGGGCTGACTTTGCTGACGATCCGGCATTATAGCGACCAAGTGGTCCAAGCATTGGTACAGGACAAAACGGTCGTGCTTAAACAACAATCACCAACAACCTTGCAAATTCTGCTGAAATAATGGGCCAAATCCGAGGGCGGGGGCGCATGTGACTAACGATCTAATCCACGCCGACCATGATCGTTTGCTTGAGTTTGATGGGCACATTTTTGCCTGAGCGGGTAGCCGGAACCCATCCGGGAATTTTCATGAATGCATCCACGATCTTTTCATTCATGCCTTCGTTTCCGCCGCTCAGCACATTGGCATAAATCGTTTTACCAAAACCGTCCACGATGTACTCCACCAGAACAAATGTTTTGCGTTGGCCTGCCTGTAATTCGGCAAGCATATCTTTACTGAGCTTGTCAACAAAATTCTTGAACCCTTCGTTGCCCCCTGGATAGACCGGCAAACGATCGACTACCATGGCCAGGTCATCTTCTTTGATGGGTTGTTCACGATGGACCACTTTTTTCTCTGGCTGCTTAGGTTCTACGGCCATTTCTTCCACCGGTGCAGGCGGTTGCACTTCTTCCATCACGTATTCACCCTTGTCGTTTATTACCACAAGCGGAATTTGCCGGTAGCGCTCAAAATAATTGAACGCATTTTTTAAGTTCTTTTCAAAAAGGCCAAACTCGGAGAAATTCATCAGATACCGATTCAGGTAGGCCACACTGTGGGGGTTGCGGAAATCTATAGGAAAAATATGGACGGGAATAAAATCCTGGCCCAAGTCCTTGGCGTGTGCCGCCAGCACATACAGTTCCTCGATAGCGTCGTCGGTAATGGGGATGCAACCTGTCGTTACGCAACTCCCGTGGATATAGATGTCCCCTCCGGGTGAGGAGAGGTCGCTGAGCATTCGATCCGACTCGTTGGGATAGTTCAAGCCTAGGGACAAATGGTATAAACTATGGGGGTTAAACTCATTGATGTAGTAGAATCCTTCGGGTACCTGGTAATCGCCAGCCATCCGTTTGGGGCCCAAGGATCCAGCCAGAGCGCAAATTTTGTAGGTCTTAAACAACTTGAATTTTTCACTGGCTTTATTCTTCACCCACAACTCCAGCTCGCTGTCGTATTTGAAGGACCGGATATAAATGTATCTGGCAGGCCAAACGAGTCCCTTTGACTGGAACTGGCGGCGCAGTGTGTCTTCCTTTCGGTTGAGGATCTCACTAATCCTGGGGTTGGCTCGTTGGCTGGCCAAAAAATTAGCCGAGTACGCGGTTGCTTGAGCTCGCGCACCACAAAACGGCAGGGCCAGCAGCCCGACGAGAAACAAAAATATTTTCATGTTGATCTGTCGTCCAGTCATGAGAGTTAAAACAAATGAATTTCAATAGCTGCTAAGGCTCTAAAATTACCTATAAAACAAAAAAAGAACCGCTTTATTATATAAACAGCTTGTTAATTGCGCAAATCCCCGAAGGCCGCCGATTTGCCCGGAAGGAAAACAGCCACTTATTGGTAATTTATTATTAATCAGCAGATTATAAATTTCCTCGTGCGGCTTGTTCCCGCTCAATCGCCTCAAAGAGGGCCTTAAAATTACCCTTGCCGAAACTCTTGGCTCCCTTGCGTTGAATGATTTCAAAAAACAAGGTAGGTCGATCTTCCACTGGCCTGCTGAAGATCTGCAGCAAATACCCTTCCTCGTCCCGGTCAACCAGGATGCCCAGCTTTTTCAAGGGGACGATATCCTCATCGATTTCGCCTACCCGGGCTTTCAGATCGGCATAATAGGTCGCCGGGACCTGCAAGAATTCAACCCCACGACTGGCAAGCTCGGTCACCGTCTTCACAATATCTTGCGTGGCCAGCGCGATATGTTGGACGCCTTCACCGTTATAGAATTCGAGATATTCTTCGACCTGGGATTTCTTCTTGCCGCCGGCTGGTTCGTTGATCGGGAATTTGATATATCCGTTGCCGCTGGCCATGACTTTGCTCATGAGGGCGGAATATTCGGTCGAGATATCGTTGTCGTCGAAGGAAAGAATGTTGCGGAATCCCATCACACGCTCATAAAAACTCACCCAAGGTTCCATCTGATTCCACCCGACATTACCTACGCAATGGTCTACCTGTTGCAACCCGGTGGGTTTGGGATTGCACATCGATGTCCAAGGCTGGTACCCGGGGAGAAACGGTCCTTCGTATTTGGCTCTTTGCACAAATACGTGTGCAGTCTCCCCGAATGTATAGATGCCACTGAGTGTTACCTCCCCCCATGCATCACGAAGTTGGATCGGGTCGAGGTAATTCTTAGCACCCCGCTGCCTCGTTTCTTTCCAAGCACTCTCGGCATCTGCCACCCGTAGGGCAATCACCTTCACCCCATCACCATGCAGGTATACGTGATTAGCAATAGCGTTTCCCGTGCGCAGGGCCGTGGTGAATACGAAGGTTATTTTATTTTGGCGTACCACATAACTTGCTCGGTCCTTAACGCCGGTCTCGGGTCCGGCATAGGCCACCGACTGAAATCCGAAGGCGGTCTTATAATAATGTGCCGCTTGGCGGGCATTGCCTACATAAAATTCGATATAATCGGTTCCTTCCAGTGGCAAAAAATCCACCAGGTTTGGCTCTTTGCGTTTAACTTCCATAATGGTTGACATATCGTTAGAGGATTACTATGTGATAAGAAATGGCATCTAACCAGTAGTCTTTCCTGCTTGGCTAGGCCTACCGATTCCTAGCACGTGCGGGGCCTTGGGGAAAGACCATCAGAATCTATCTGCGGGGGGTGTCGCTCCCTGGGCAAGCGCTTCCATCAGCAAGCAATAACATAGGCGCTTGTCACCAAAGACTTTATGTGGATAATCGGGGAGCATATCAGCAAGCCAAAGGTACTCTTCTTCAGGATAATTTCCCCCTGTTGGTCCAAAGGCAAATTGTCCCCAATTGTTAACATCTTGACATCTGAATCCGGGAGGTGCACTACGGTCTTTATCTTTGGCCTTCAATTTCAGCATATGATCAAAGTTGGCATTCTTGGCGGGGGACAACTGGGCAGAATGCTTTTGCAAGTTGCGGCCAATTATCCCGTAGAGACGCATGTCTTGGAAAATGACCCAGAATGCCCGGCGGCTCACCTTTGCAGCTGCTTTACCCGAGGAGATATTAAACAATTTGATGACGTGTACCGATTTGGACAGGGTTTGGACGCACTGACCATTGAGATCGAATCGGTCAACACCGAAGCGCTGGAGAAATTGCAGTCAGAGGGCGTAAAAATATATCCTAAGCCTGCGGTACTCAAGATCATAAAAAATAAAATCGAGCAAAAGCAATTCTACCATGCCCACCAAATACCTACGGCTGAGTTCTTGATCTCGGAGAACTTATCGCAGCTACAGACGATGACATCCTTTTTGCCAGCTGCACTTAAAATTGGCATGGGAGGGTATGACGGGCGCGGCGTCCAGATAATGAAGAAGGCTGAAGATCTGTCTCGGGGTTTTGACGCACCCTCTGTCTTAGAGAAGTTGGTGGATATCCGCCAAGAAATTGCCCTGATGATTGCCATCAATCAGAAGGGAGAAATGGCTATTTATCCAGCCGTCGAAATGATTTTTGATAAAGACCTGAACCTGCTGGATTACCAGATTAGCCCGGCAGAACTTCCTCAGCAAGTCTTGTGGAAGGTGGAAGCTATCGCACTAAAAGTCGCTAAGTCTTTGGACAGCCCGGGCATCTTTGCCGTTGAACTATTTGTCACCCGCAACGGAGACGTGCTGGTCAACGAGACGGCTCCCCGTGTCCACAACAGTGGACACCATACGATCGAGGCCAACTACAGTTCCCAATTCGACATGTTGTGGCGTATTATCCTTGGCTACCCACTGGGCAATTCCAACCATATTTTGCCTGCGGCCATGGTGAATCTGGTGGGCTCGGGGTCCAGCCAGGGAGTGGCGCTGTATGAAGGGCTGAACGATGTGCTGAAAATGGAAAATGTGTTCGTCCATATCTATGGCAAAAAACAAACCAAGCCTGGACGAAAAATGGGACACGTCACTATCCTGCACAAAGACAAGTCCGACCTGATCCATAAAGCGCACCGGATTAAACAGCTGCTGAAAGTGACAAGCCCCTAACTCTGGAGAAATTATCTGGTCTTCGTTAGTCATGTGCGGAGGGGGCCGCTTTAGTCGAAAACAGACCGCAGAGATTGCTTATTTTTGCCTTAGACAGGGGGGAACGCCGAGCAGCGCCGCGCGGTATTCCGGCAGGACCCACGTTCATCCCTTGGATTACGCAAACAACATCAAAAATTAGAGCACCCATGCCCCAAGCCAATCCATCTAAGTCAGCCAGCGTTTTGGTAGGGATTATCATGGGCAGCGATTCCGACCTGCCTGTCATGCAAGCCGCGGCCGATATCCTTCGGGAATTCGACATCCCTTTTGAACTGACAGTCGTCTCGGCCCACCGAACGCCGCTGCGCATGGTGGATTACGCCTCCCGAGCCAAACTTCGGGGATTGAAGGTGATCATTGCGGGCGCTGGAGGAGCAGCCCATCTGCCGGGCATGATCGCCGCGATCACCTCCATACCGGTCATTGGAGTTCCGATTAAATCCTCCAATTCTATGGATGGCTGGGATTCGGTTCTGTCGATTTTGCAAATGCCCAACGGCATCCCCGTGGCCACCATGGCCCTCAACGCGGCCAAAAACGCGGGCATCCTTGCCGCAACGATAATTGGCGCCTTTGACCAGGCTGTTGGGGAGAAGGTGGAACATTTTAAAAAGAACCTCGAAGCGGATGTAACGGCCAAGATTGAGACGTTGAAAAAAGAAGGCTGGGTGAACAAGTTTGACTGATGGATGCTGCAGAACAATAGCACTCCGCATAAACGGTTTCTGACCTGTGGCCGCTAAATTTAACCCACAATGTTACCTGGATTACCTGCCTATATCAACATCACGTTTATCTTAACTGCGCTGGGGGCGCTAGTATGGTTTAGTATCCTCGTCAAAAAGCGCGCGATCACTTTTCTGGTTATGGCTTGGCTCCTCCTGCAAGGGATGCTAGCCCAAAGCGGATTTTATGCCAATACCCGGGCCAGGCCGCCCCACATCGTGCTGGCTGTTTTGCCGGCTCTGGTAGCCGTTATCCTGGTCATGGCAAGCAAGCGTGGCCGATCATTCGCGGCAACGCTAGACGCCCGAGGACTAGTATGGCTAAGTGTAGTAAGGATTCCGGTGGAGCTGGTGCTGTATTGGCTTTATCAAAATCATACCATTCCCAAGCAGATGACCTTTGCCGGGCGAAATTTCGACCTACTGGCCGGACTGTCGGCGCCGCTGATTGCCCTGTATTGTTTCAAGTCGGGACGTATCATCCACAGGGTGACTCTGAGTCTTTGGAACATCCTTGCTCTGGGACTGCTGCTCAATATCATGGTCAACGCCTTTATATCGCTTCCTACCGAGTATCAGCAATTTGGGTTGCAGGAGCCCAACCGCGCAGTGTTGTATTTTCCCTTTATTTGGCTACCCAGCTTCATCGTGATGATTGTGCTGCTGAGCCACCTCATATTATTTAAAAAGCTGATCTTATCAAATCACCAGAATTTCTTGGGAAAACATTGAATGAACATGCGATTTAGTGTTTTAATTCCAGAAAAGGCCTCCTTGGGCCCCCAAGTGTGTGGGTTCGTAGCGTAATATTTATTATTTTTAACCTGCACTTTAAAACGGATCACCCTTTTGAGGGAACACATTTTCGAACCTTAACCAAATTACCCCTGACCGGATCCATGGCATGATAACAGACGCTCTACAGGAATCTCTTTTAAAGCATTATTTCAACACGGGTCATTCTTACAACGAGTTGCTGGGCGAAGACGGCGAGTTGCGACCGCACTGGAAGACCTTTTTTGCATCCTTTGGCCAGCTGGGACCCGACGAAATCCGCGACAAGAGCCAGGATATTTATCGTTTGCTCAAAGAAAACGGTGTCACCTACACTATCTATGGCGACCCCTCAGGTCAGAGTCGGCCCTGGAGCATGGACATCATTCCTTTTCTCATCTCTAAGACCGATTGGGACGTCATTGAATCCGGACTCAGGCAACGGGCGGAGCTGTTTAACCTCATCTTGGAAGATATTTATGGACAGCGGCAGCTGATCAAAAACGGGCTGCTGCCCGTGGAGCTAATCTACAATCATCCCGGTTTTTTACGTCAATGTGTTGGGATTAAGCAAAGTTATCCGAGAAGCCTAATATTATACGCCGCGGATATGGCCCGGAGTCCAGATGGCAAAATCTGGGTTCTGAACGACCGTACACAGGCCCCTTCCGGTTCCGGGTATGCGCTGGAAAACCGCATTGCCATGGCCAGAATTTTGCCCGAATTGTTTCATGGTTTGGATGTCCGTCAACTTTCCTCTTACTTTTCTGCCCTAGCCAGTTCACTCCAGGAAATTGCCCCCGATCAAAAGCAGAATCCGCGCATAGTAATCCTGACGCCCGGCCTGGGCAACGAAACCTATTTTGAGCACTCCTACCTTTCTTCCTACCTCGGGTATACTCTAGTCCAGGGGGATGACCTGATGGTGCGCGACAACTATGTTTGGCTCAAAACGATCAGCGGTTTAGAAAAGGTGGATGTTATCCTGCGTAGAGTCGACGACGTGTATTGCGATCCCCTGGAGCTCAAAGAAGATTCGCAATTGGGCATACCAGGCCTGTTGCAGGTGGTACGCAGTGGCAACGTAACGATCGCCAACCCGTTAGGCAGCAGCGTCATGGAAAATCCGGGCCTGATGTCTTTTTTGCAAAATATAGCGCGCCATTTTCTAAATGAAGATCTTATCCTGCCCACCATTGCCACGTGGTGGTGCGGTCAGCCCAAGGAATTGAAATATGTACTGGATAATATACAATCGCTGGTAATTAAGCGCATCTACAAAGAATCCAATACCAGCACCTCGGTGGATGCCTCGTCCTATTCCCAGAAGGACTTACAGGAGTTAAAAGAGCGCATCCGGGCGCACCCTTATCTGTATGTGGGTCAGGAAAGAGTGTCCTTTTCTTCCTCTCCTTGCCTTGTTAACGGAAAGATAGAACCCCGCAACACGCTCTTCCGCAGCTTTCTGGTGAGCGGTCGTGAGGGCTACACGGCCATGACGGGTGGACTGACGCGAACCGCTGCGCGGCCTGGGCACTTCATCATTTCCAACCAGTCGGGTGGCACCAGCAAAGACACCTGGGTTATTTCTCCCGAGCAAGGGTTGGTCCTCAACACCCGCAGGGAGTTGCTGAGCAACCAGCCGGCTGCCTCCCGAACCATCCTGCCCAGTTATACGGCCGAAAATTTGTTTTGGGTAGGGCGCTATGCCGAGCGCGTATTGGGCAGCGCACGTTTCCAGCGCAGCGTGATGCAATTTCTGGTGGAAGGCAATAGACTCTTGCCTGGAAACGAAGCGGAGACGGAGCAACATCTTCTTCGGGCGCTCACCCATTATACCTGTACCTACCCTGGCTTTGTCGGGGAAGAAAACGAATCTAAATTCTTTGATCCCTGGACCGAACTGCGCGATATTGTGTTCAACCAGCAGCGACCGGGTACCATCAGCTTCAATTTTCTGTTGCTTGGTCGGGCGATCTATCATATCCGGGATCTGTGGTCCATAGATACCTGGAGGCTTCTGCAAGACATGCAGGAAGAATGGCGCGCTGCCGCTTCTTCCAACCTGACGCATTTTCGCATGGAAAACGTGCTGGATGATTTGATCACCTCCATGGTTGCCTTCATTGGCTTAAACAGAGAAACCATCTCCCGAGACCAAGGGTGGAGCATGTTGGACATCGGCAGAAAAATGGAACAAAGCCTGCTGCTGATCAGTATGCTCCGGTCCACCCTCGTCAACACGTACGACGAACAAGTGGCCTATAATCTGCAAGAGTCCGTGCTCAAGAGCAACGAAACGTTGGTTAACTACCGATATAAATACCGGGTCCATATCCAATTGCCATTGGTACTGGAACTCATGTTGCTGGACAGCAACAATCCCCGCTCACTCATTTATCAATTGGATAGGCTCAAGGCGTATCTAGCCGGACTACCCAAACCACCCGGTATCCATGCCTTGCCGGAGCATGAGAAGTTGATCCTGGAGGCGCATACCATGGTAAAACTGGCGGACAAGGAGACCCTGTCGGCCCTCGACGAACGTTTGCTCATCCACAAAAACCTGGACGACTTTTTGTCCAAGGCATTCGAATTACTGAGCGGTATCCCGAACGCCATTTCGAAAATATTTTTCAAGCATGCACAATTCCAAAAACAATTGTACACCTCCAAGCCGGTGCGTAAACAAAACTCCAGGCCATGAACTATCGGATCATTCATAAAACGCAATACGTCCACCAGGAGCCGGTCGTCTTATGCCACAATATGGCGAGGCTGTTTCCGCGCAACACAGAAAATCAATCCAGTAAGAAAACGTTCATACACATCGATCCAGAGCCCAGCATATTCCATGAATACGAAGATTTTTTTGGCAACAAAGTCACCTACTTCG
The DNA here is from genome assembly GCA_963742225.1 of uncultured Chitinophagaceae bacterium. Classification (GTDB taxonomy): domain Bacteria; phylum Bacteroidota; class Bacteroidia; order Chitinophagales; family Chitinophagaceae; genus Puia. Next base: position 87,218 of record CAVULD010000002.1, read on the forward strand.
CCATCCAGCATGAACATACGCAGCTCTCGGTTACGGTGTCCTCTGAAATAGAGAAAAAAAGGCCCATCCTGCTGACCATGGATTTGTATGCCAACAGCACCTGTGACCAGGTACGCGAGCAACTTTATGAACCGCTGCCCGAATGCCTAGATGCGCGACAGTACATCCCGGAAACTCCGATGACGGCCTCTTCTGCAGAGATATGGAGCTATGCGGCCCAGTCCTTTGCACCCAACCGGCCGGCCTATGACGCCGCCAAGGAGCTCATGCAGCGCATCCACCAGGATTTTGAGTTTGAGCCAGGTTTTACGACGAACGCTACGCCCATCCGGGACTTGATGTACCAAAGAAAAGGCGTGTGCCAAGATTTTGCGCATATTGCTATTGCATGTTTCAGGTCGATGGGCATGCCAGCCCGGTATGTGAGCGGGTATATTGAAACCTTGGCCCCGAATGGGGCCGAAAAACTCGTTGGCGTGGATGCCTCCCATGCCTGGTTTTCCGCCTTCATTCCGCATGTGGGCTGGATAGATTTTGATCCGACCAACAACCTACTGCCCTCCGACCAACATATTACGATTGGCTGGGGAAGGGATTACGCCGACGTACCCCCTTTAAAAGGTGTCATCTTAAGCAGCGGCCCCCACCAATTGTCCGTTTCGGTGGACGTTCGCAGGATCAACGTCGAGATTCCGAACCCGCGCTAATTTTGAACTGCTGCAAAATGCAGGTAATTTTAGGATTCATCGATGGGCTTAGCTATATCATGTCGTTCAATCGTGAAATTTTATGGCCATACGTGTTGCAATCAACCACCGAACCACTTATTCCTACGATCGCCTAGTTTCCCTTTCGCCGCATATTTTTCGGCTGCGACCTGCTGTGCATTCTCGCACCCATATTGAATCCTACTCGTTCCGGGTTTCCCCAAAAGAACATTTTATCAACTGGCAGCAGGATCCCTTTGGCAATTTTCAAGCCCGGGTGGTGTTTCCGGAAAAAACCCGCGAACTGAAAATAGAAGTGGAAGTCATCGCCAACATGACGGTGATCAATCCTTTTGATTTTTTTGTGGAGGAATACGCCGAGAATTACCCCTTTGCCTACCAGGGGCAGCTACCCAAAGAACTGGTCCCTTATCTGGAAATCAAAGAACGTGGCCCGTTGCTGCTCGCTTGGCTGTCGACATTGGACAGGAGTCCAAAAACCATCAATGATTTTCTGGTTTACCTGAATCAAAAACTCAATCGGGATATTGGCTATTCGATCCGCATGGAAGCCGGCGTGCAGACCTGTGAAGAGACTCTCTCCCGCGCGATCGGCTCCTGCCGCGACACCGCCTGGCTGCTGGTCCAAATGCTCAGGCACCTAGGGCTGGCTTCGCGTTTTGTCTCAGGCTACCTGATCCAACTTACCGCCGATCTCAAGAGTTTAGACGGACCCTCAGGCCCTGAGCATGACTTCACCGACCTGCATGCCTGGGCGGAAGTCTATATTCCGGGGGCAGGCTGGATTGGTCTAGATCCGACAAGCGGATTGTTTGCTGGCGAAGGGCATATTCCGCTAGCCTGCACGCCTGATTACGCGAGTGCTGCGCCCGTAGTAGGCGCCACCGATGTATGCAAAACGGTGTTCTCCTTCTCCAATACAGTCACGCGCATCCACGAGGATCCCCGGGTAACCAAACCTTACAGCCAGGAGCAATGGGCTGCTATCGAAGCCACCGGCTATGCCGTTGACCAGGATCTGGAGCAGGGCGACGTGCGCTTGACCATGGGAGGTGAGCCAACCTTTGTCTCCATCGATGATATGGAATCGCCCGAATGGAATACTACAGCAGACAGCAAGAACAAACGCAAGCTGGCTCATGAACTCATTCTTAAACTTCGAGACCAATTTGGCCCTCAAGGAATGATCCATTATGGTCAGGGCAAGTGGTATCCCGGCGAACCATTGCCCAGATGGCAATTTGGTTTGTTTTTCCGCAAAGACCAATACCCGATTTGGAAAAATCCGAAGCTTATTCCGGATGAAAAATCGCCCACCCAATTTGGTCCTGCCGAGGCCGAGCGATTTGCCCGCGAGCTGGCCAAGCACTTGGCGGTACCCGTGGACAATGTGAGCCCTGCCTACGAAGACACGGCGTATTTTTTGTGGTCGGAAGGAAAGCTGCCTGTTAACATCGATCCGTTGAAATCGAATTTGACGGATTCGATCGAGCGGCGCACCCTGGCTCAGCTCCTGGACGCGGGACTGGGGACCCCGGCCGGCTATGTGCTACCCTTGCGTTGGAACTACTGGAATGAAAGTTGGCAGAGTTGTCAATGGATCATGAAGCGGGGGCGGGTTTTCCTGGTACCAGGCAACTCCCCCATCGGGCTCAGGCTGCCACTGGATTCCATTGCGGCAGTTTCCAAAGAGAACGAGCCTCAGAAAGTGGAGCGTAGTCTGTTCGAAGACCTTCCCGAACTGGCGCATTTTCATGAAAGCATCCGGGGGCGGTACGGACAAGTGACGGAGCATCCGACCATACCCCAGCGCATCAAATATCAACCCAGTCCGGGTCCGGGGGATGAGAAAGATAAGCGAAAGCCAAAGAAGAAACCAGATGAAGAGCCCGAACATGTTGAGCCCCTGTTTGACCTACCGGTCATCAAGACCGCACTCTGTGTGGAAGCCAGAGCAGGCATCCTGTACGTGTTTATTACCCCACTGGATTATCTGGAGCATTATCTGGATCTGGTAGCCTCCATCGAATCAACGGCCCAGCGACTCGGTATGCCGGTGCGTATCGAAGGATATGAACCACCCCGGGATTACCGCCTGGAGCGCCTAGTGGTGTCCCCCGACCCGGGAGTGATCGAGGTGAATATTCAGCCTTCGCGGTACTGGGGCGAATTAGTCCAAACCATTTCTGTCCTCTACGACCAGGCTTTTCAATCCCGGCTGGGAACCGAAAAATTTATGCTCGATGGCCGCCATACGGGTACAGGCGGAGGCAACCACATCACCATTGGCAGCCAGACGCCAGCCGACAGTCCGCTCCTGCGCAGGCCGGATTTACTTAGAAGCTTGATTACGTATTGGCAGCATCATCCCGGCTTATCGTATTTATTTTCGAGTGCCTTTATCGGACCCACCAGTCAAGCACCGCGAATCGACGAAGGCCGGGATGAGAAACTTTACGAGATGGAAATTGCCTTTGACCAGGTGCCAACGCAGGGATTCATTCCGTACTATTTGGTCGATAGGATCTTCCGGCATTTGCTTACCGACATCACCGGAAATACACACCGTGCAGAATTTTGCATCGACAAACTCTATTCCCCTGACTCGGCCTCCGGCAGACTCGGCATCCTGGAATTCCGGGCCTTTGACATGCCGCCGCATAAGCAGATGAGTCTGGTCCAGATGTTGCTGATCCGGGCATTGGTCGCGTGGTTTTGGGAAAAGCCCTATGTCCATGAACTTGTCCGCTGGGGCACCGAACTGCACGATAAGTTCATGCTCCCGCATTACGTACACCAGGACATGGCGGACGTGGTCGCTGACCTCAACCAGGCCGGATATCCTTTTCAAATGTCCTGGTTTGAACCTTTTTTCGAATTCCGTTTCCCCCACTATGGTACAGTGAAGCTTCCAGCCGTGGAAATGGAAATCCGCATGGGGATCGAACCCTGGCATGTGCTGGGCGAAGAAGTCTCGAGCGCCGGAACGGCGCGCTTTGTCGATTCCTCCCTGGAACGCGTCCAGGTCAAACTCAATGGGATTAATGCCGAGCGCTATGTGCTACTATGCAATGGAGCCCGGGTGCCGCTAAAGGAAACAGGGGTCAAGGAGGAGTTTGTGGCCGGTATCCGTTACCGGGCCTGGCAGCCCCCATCGGCCTTGCATCCCACTATCGGCACCGATACGCCACTGACCTTTGACGTGGTGGATACCTGGAATAGCCGATCCATAGGTGGTTGTACCTATTATGTATCTCATCCGGGAGGCAGGAGTTACGATACGTTCCCGATCAACAGCTACGAAGCGGAGTCGCGGCGCGTGAGTCGCTTTACCGATACCTACCATACCCAAGAAGTACTTCGGCCTGCTCCCTACCTTTCGGTGGTGCAACATTACATTGCGCAAAACCGGGAGATCTTTCAGGTCGATCCGCCCGTGGAAGAAATCAATAAGGAATACCCCTATACGCTCGATCTCAGGCAATTTTGGAAAAAGCGCAACCCTTGAGACGGCCCATCTGCCACATGGCAGGGCCCTATTTTTTTAGGGAAGCTATATCGATGACGAATCGGTATTTCACATCATTTTTCAGCATCCGCTCATAGGCTTCATTGATATAGGGGATCTCGATCAGCTCGATGTCGGAAACGATTTGATGCTCGGCGCAGTAATCCAACATTTCCTGCGTTTCCGCAATGCCTCCGATCAATGAACCGATTAATTTTCTGCGTTTCATGATCAGGCTGAACCCCATCAGGGGTGTAGGAACCGGCGGAGCACCCACCACGATCATCGTGCCATTGGTATTGAGCAGGTTTAGAAATTGGTTGTAGTCGTGGGGAGCAGATACGGTATTGAGGATGAAATCAAAATGGTTTTTTAATTTCCCCATGGCGGCCTGGTCGGAAGTAAGGGTAAAATGTTGCGCCCCCAAACGACGCGCATCCGCTTCTTTGGATTTGGAACTACTCAGCATAGTTACCTCCGCTCCAAAGGAATGGGCAAACTTAACCGCCATATGGCCCAGACCACCCAGACCCAGAACGCCCACCTTGTGGCCCTTACTGACGCCCGTGTAGCGCAAGGGAGAGTAGGTCGTAATGCCGGCGCAAAGCAGGGGAGCCACCCCGGAAAGCGGCAATGTATCGGAGACCCGTAGGGTATAGTTTTCGTCCACCACGATTTGCGTGGAATAACCGCCGTAAGTCGGGGTCTTGCCATCTTTTTCATATCCGTTATAGGTGGCGTTCATCCCCACATCGCAGTACTGTTCAATGCCAGCTTGGCAATTTGGACAGACGCGGCAAGAATCCACGAAACAACCCACTCCGGCTAGATCGCCCACGGTGAATTTTTTGACGTCTTTGCCAACTTTTACGATCCGGCCAACGATTTCGTGGCCAGGGACCATCGGAAAAATCGAGCCCCCCCATTCGTCCCGGACTTGGTGGATATCCGAATGACAAACTCCACAGAACAAAATATCAATCTGCAGGTCGTGTGGCCCCACTTCGCGCCGTTGTAAATTGAAAGGGCCGAGTGCGAGTCCAGCCTTTTGGGCTGCGTAAGCTTTAGTTGGGAGCATGATTATAGTAATTTTGGATGAATAGCCATGGCCCCTCCCCTCTTGGAGCGAGGTCCACTAGCTGGTTAGGCAAGGATGATCAAATAGACCGATGGCGGCCCAGGTTAACCCAAGCTGAAAGTACGTCAAAAAATCAACCTAACCAGACCCAAATTTTCCAGCCGCCTCCGCTTAGGCCTGGGTCGGTTTTTTAATGAGCTTGCTAGCCACCCACGCAAATACACCTAAAATAATCCCAAAAGCTGCCCCATACAGCGGCCCCATAATCAGCATTTGCAAACGGGGATGGTTGGGCAAAAACATATTGGCGCTCATCGAAACCATTTCCGGATGATTCGCCAAATAGGTTTTGTGGAAAAACACATGAGCTCCTGTGATCCAGACTGAATTCACCAAGCTTACACAAAAGCCATGTAGAAAATAACGACCCGAACAGTTTTTTACAATCAGGTACGCGCAGATAATAAAAATAATCAACCAGAAGACAAACTCCGCCTTTTCGGGCACCAGGGAAATGGTGGCAAAGGCCATAGCCAGCCCGAACAAGGAAAGCTGAAAAATCAATTTCCAATTCATGTTGCATAGGTTTTTTTGCGTGAATAAATAGTGGCGGGTAAGCCTGTTTCGACCGGTTCATTCAAGGTTCGGAAAGAGAAGTCAACTTACGATTTGTGTTGTCCAGAACAAGCACGGCGAAGCGGGTGGGTGGTACCGAAATAACGGTGAAAAAAAGTGCGCCGCGAGCCTTCGACTACCGGCTTGACAAAACTACGCAGAATGTGCAATACCCACACGAAAAGGAATTGATTTTTCTTTCCTTCTTTACCTACCTTAGAGCAAAGTTGATCTGCATGAGCACGTTCTTCGTGGATCCGGACATTTCCCGGGCAAAGACGATTTCCACCGAGTTTTATACCTCCAGCGAGCTTTTCGAGTCTACCAAGGAGAAGATTTTTGCCCTTTCGTGGCAATATGTCGGTCATGAGGACATGGCCAGCGAGGTCGGGGATCAGTATCCGCTTACGCTCTTAGAGCGGTATCTGGACGAGCCCCTGGTGCTTACCCGGGATCGGGACCATACGCTTCGTTTGCTATCCAACGTATGTACCCATCGAGGTAATATTGTAACCGAAAAACCCTGCCAATCAGCCCATTTGCGTTGCCGTTACCATGGCCGGGTATTTAATCTGGATGGCGGATTCCGGTCGATGCCCGAATTCCAGGGCGTGGAGGATTTTCCCTCGCAGGAAGATGACTTAAAGGAGCTACCTCTAAGCCACTGGGGGAAGTGGCTCTTTACCTCCCTGCGCCATTCGATGCCAGCTGATCTTTTTTTAGCGGATATGCGCCAGCGGGTGGCTTGGATGCCGATCCAGCAGTTCAAATACCGCCCCGATTTGTCTCGGGATTTTGTGGTCAAGGCGCATTGGGCCCTGTACTGCGAAAATTACCTGGAAGGTTTTCATATTCCTTTCGTCCATGCCAACCTAAATGCCGTCATTGATTTTGGCAAGTATACCACAGAACTATTTGGGCTATCCAGCCTGCAACTGGGAATGGCCAAGGAAGACGAGGACTGTTTCCTTATTCCCCCTGGTGCGGTCGACGAAGGGAAAAAAGTGGCCGCTTATTATTTTTTTGTGTTCCCCAATATGATGTTCAACTTTTATCCTTGGGGTTTATCCGTAAACCTGGTCCAACCCTTGGGGTTGTCCGAGACTAAAGTGTCCTTTTATACCTATCTCTGGGACCAAGGAAAATACAACACCGGAGCCGGTTCCAGCCTGGACGTCGTGGAATTGGAGGATGAGCAAATTGTCGAGCAGGTTCAACAAGGTATTCGATCGCGATTTTACCAGCATGGCCGCTATTCAGTAACCCGGGAACAAGGAACGCACCATTTTCACCGGATGCTTGCTTCTTTTCTTGCGTGAAGCAAATGCATTGGTAGCTGCCCCCAGGCGACGGCCTCGACAGGACAGCTGTTTGCCAGAACATATTACCTATATCAAACCCCAGCATGATGAAACGACACGCATTTTTTGTAGCTGCTGCCATCCTGCTTATCACCCCGGCAGGCTTTAGCCAAAAACCGGCAAGTGACTCTTTTTATTTGCTAACGGCCGAACGCGTCTTTGACGGTGAGCAAATGCATCCAGGCTGGCAGGTGCTGGTCCACCAGCATTTAATCGTGGCAGTGGGTGATCCTCGCGACCTGCAGGTACCCGCCAACACCATCCGAATCCCATTGCCCGGATGTACCCTGATGCCCGGATTGATCGAAGGACATAGTCACCTGTTTCTTCATCCCTACAATGAGACCACCTGGGAAGACCAGGTCCTCAAGGAGTCGCGGGCCGAGCGGGTTGCCCGAGCGGTTGAGCACGCTCGTCGTACCCTGCAAGCGGGATTTACTACCGTCCGTGACTTGGGAACGGAAGGGGCGATGTATGATGACGTGGGATTAAAAATGGCCATTGAGAAAGGTGTGGTGCCGGGTCCGCGGATGATCGTCGCCACCCGGGCGATTGTGGCTACGGGAAGCTACGGTCCAAAGCAGCTAAGCATCGACATCCCTACACCCAAGGGGGCTGCAGAAGCCGACGGACCGGAGGACCTGATCCGCGAGGTCCGTACTCAAATTGGTAAGGGTGCAGATGTGGTGAAGGTTTATGCCGATTACGGCTGGGGTCCGAATCACGAACTCGAACCCACTTTTTCGGTGGAGGAGCTAAGCCAAGTAGTTCAAACTGCCTCCAGCAGCGGCAGAATCGTGGCCGTTCACGCGTCAACGGCGGAGGGTATGCGCAGATCCATTCTGGCAGGAGTCACCACCATTGAACACGGTGACCAGGGCACCCCTCAACTCTTCGAGATGATGAAACAACGAGGAATTGCTCTTTGCCCGACCATCGCAGCTGGCGAAGCGTTGATGACCTATGCGGGCTGGAAAAAGGGGGTGGATCCGCAACCCGACCGGATTCGGATCAAACACGCGAGCTTTCAAGCTGCATTGCAATCGGGTGTGGTAATCTGCATGGGAGGAGACGTTGGAGTCTACCCCCACGGTGACAATGCGCGCGAAATGGAACTTATGGTGGAATATGGCATGAAACCCATAGACGTCCTACGCTCGGCTACTTCTGTAAATGCGGATGTATTCGGGCAATCTACCAAGATTGGCCGGCTAAAAAGCGGGCTGCTGGCAGACCTGGTCGCTGTGCAGGGAAATCCCGCAGAAAATATCGCCGCCGTTCGTGCGGTCCGTCTGGTCATGAAAAATGGAGACTTATACCCTCCTGATTAGCGGGTAAGCGAGGCTATGAGTGCCTCATGGAGCGGATACAAAGCAGTCAATTCCTTACGCGAACCCAACTGGAAATCGAAAAATTCAAACCCTGGGGTCACGGTGCAACCAACCAACCCATAGGATCCCCCGTGGTCTACCCGGGAGGCAAACCAATGCCCGGCCCGGATGAGCACCACTAACGACTCCCCCCGCTCCGGATCTGGACCGAGTCGATGGACCAGGAGTTCTCCTGTGGGATGGATCTCGTAAATCAATACCGTTTGGCCGGCGTAAAAATGCCACAATTCATCAGCATAAATCCGGTGAAAGGCCGAAAACTGGTCCATAGTTAGCAAAAAGTAAATGCTCGTAGCTAAACTCCTTGTTCCCTGCGAACCGCCCGCAGCCTGGCTCGTCTGGGTGGTAGCCTGGGAGCGGTAGACTTCCTTGTAATAACCACCCTCCACATGACTGGTGAGCTGCAGCTGGCGGATCCAATATGCGGCATCCTTTTTTGCTGCGTTAGTATCAGGGTTCGATGGTGATCTGGTGGGCATACTCTCGGTATAGGGAGTCCTTGATGTGCACCGTATCCTTAGGCGATGCCGGGAAGGTAAAATAAACTTTAAAAAAACTGGAATCCTGCGTGTATAGGTTTATTTTAAGGTCGTAGGATAGCAGTTGGTTGTACCGCTTGAGTGCACGGGCTTTATCGTGGGTTTGCAAGATGACGTATTTGTAACGCACGGAGTCTCCCATTAGGCGAGGGGTTTTGGCTTTACGTAAGCCCAAGGCAACCGAATCGCGTGCAGAGGAGATGAGCCCTTGGCTCGAGTCGGTCCGCTGAGCCGAATCCGTTTGGATTAGCTGGGCATTGCGTTCGCTCTCTCGGGCCGCGTTCTTCTTGTACATAACATAACCTCCCCATCCAACCAGGCAAAGTCCGGCAATGATGGCCAAGCCCACTAGCCAGGGCATGCTTCGGTTGCCATGGCGCTCTTCGCCAGGTTCGGTCCGGGCATCCTCAGCGTGCATTTTCCTTTTGGCCAACCGCTCGGCTTTATCGGCATGCGAGTCTTCGGATCTGAGGGTAGCATATTCGCCCGGGGAGAATTCAAATCGGCCTTCCCTGTCTTTGGTCAAGGTACCGATGCCTTCCAGATAAAATGGCTTGCCAATATTTAACAGCTCCGTGCCCAGTGTGAGGTAGGATTCCAGGTCAGCTACCGCCAAGGGCTTTATCTTCCCGGTATGGGCGCGTATGAATTCGATGAGTTTGTCATCGGGTTTTGTACTGAGGTTGCGGGTAAATCCGATGCCCAGCGTGGCGCTTCTCCCCTCCTTGTTCGGCTCATCGGGCAAGACTGCCGAAGGATCCAGCGTAAAATCCCCTATCCCAGGCAAGGATAATTTTTTAGTCTCATACAAGAACTGGGTCAGTAATAAGGGCAATTTCAAAGCAAATGGATTTTACTCACAAGATACGGATAAATAAAGCAACGTAATTTGGTCTAAATAATTATACCGAGGACCAAATAAATGCATCTAAATCACTGGCTCCGACTACCTTTGACAACAAATACCTGTGCGGCATGCTGACCCAAGAAGAGCAAGATTTTATGGCCTATTGGCGCTTGAACCGCCAGAAGCAAAAGAAGATTTTCTGGCAATTTGCCCTGGGTATTCCGGTGGGGCTCTTGTTCGCAATTCCGATCCTTGTCAATTTCGCTTCCGGGTGGTATACGCGTGCAGCCATGCAGGCAAATACCACGGACTTCAACCCAGGGGTCTTGTTAGTGGCTTTGTTGCTGATCACCGGATTTGTGGCCATTTTTTCTAAGCGTTTCCAATGGGAAAGGAACGAGCAACGATACCTGGAACTTCAATCCAAGGAAAAAAATCAGCCTACCCCAGACTCAGGGCCCAGGAAGCAGGATCTGCCACCCCAAGCTAGACCCTAGCCGTAGGTCCAGGCCCCCCGCCGGAGCCTGCCCAATGCTACCGGGTGGGAAAAAAAACCCAAGCACTTGCAGCACATATCCCGATGTCGATGTCTTAGTAGGAGTAGATACTTATTTGCAAAAAATATTTCATGCGGACATCCGTGCTATGGGCAGTGTTTGGCTCCGTGTTGTTTACCTCATGCTTAAAGAAAAATTCAGGGTGTAGTTATAGTGTTGATAAGGTTGTAGCTCCGTCGGGTGAGCAGCAGTTGGTAAAGAACTACCTGGATTCGGTGGGAATAAAAACCGCGGTGTTGGATTCCAATGGATTTTATTACCAGATTGTCACACCGGGAACAGGTCTTTCACCTGACCCCTGTTCCCAGGTTACGGTATCCTACGAGGGGCAGTTGACCAGTGGAGCCATTTTTGATCAGGAGTCAGATGTCGTGTTTACGCTAGGAAGCCTGATCGACGGATGGAGAGAGGGGCTTCCTCTGATTCAAGGCGGGGGGGAAATCAAACTCTATATTCCGCCTTCGCTGGGCTACGGAGCCAACGGAAATGCGGAAATTCCAGCAAATTCGATTTTGATTTTCAATATTTCGCTTATCGATGTGCAGTAATCATAAACTACCTGCTAAACCAAGCCCTGAACTTGTTTCAGGGCTTTTTCTTGTAATTTTGGTGCAAATCTCCCGCGTTTGCCGCACGAAGCCATTTCCGTCTTTGACATTTTTAAGGTAGGTATCGGCCCTTCAAGTTCGCATACCCTAGGGCCTTGGCGTGCGGCCCAGCGATTCATCGCCTCTTTACAAGGCCAGGGCTTGCTAGACCAGGTGACGGCCCTAGACATCCTGCTGTATGGCTCCCTGGCCAAAACAGGCAAGGGCCATGGGACAGATATTGCAGTCCAGCTGGGTTTGAGTGGGGATGATCCGGTTAGTTTTGAGGTGGACGAGATAACACCAAAGATTGAGGCTATAACACGAACTAAGCGGATCCTGTTGGGAGGAATTAAGGCTATCGATTTTGATCCCGCTGCACATATTCAATTCCTGATGGGCGAGAATTTGCCCTACCACCCTAACGCCCTCAGTTTCTTGGCCACGTTGGCCAGCGGCGAGCACCAGTCGGAGACCTATTATTCGATTGGCGGGGGCTTTATCAAGCGCGAAGGGGAAGAAGCTCAAGGGGGATCCACGGCGGACTTGCCCTTCCCGATCGACAAGGCCGCTGACCTTTTGCACTGGTGCATGAAGACCGGCCTAGGCATCAGCGAAGTAGTCATGGAAAACGAGTCCACTTGGCGGACTGAAAATCAAACCCGCGAAAGCCTGTTAGGTATCTGGAAGGTCATGACGGCATGCATGTACCGGGGCGTCCATACTGAAGGCATGCTGCCCGGCGGATTGCAGGTTAGACGAAGAGCGGCCGATCTGAACCGCCATTTGATAGCTGGGCGAGAGTACAGCGATTATGATTCTTGGGTCGAGGCTATTCGCCAAGGAGGACGGGATTTTCGCTATATTCTGGACTGGGTGAGCTGTTTTGCCCTGGCTGTAAATGAAGAGAATGCCTCGTTCGGCCGCGTGGTTACGGCGCCGACCAATGGCGCAGCCGGAGTTATCCCAGCTGTCCTGCAATACTACGTTTGCTTTTGCCATGGCCAAAAGGCGGAAAAAATCATTCAATTTCTGCTGACGGCAGGCGAAGTCGGGAGCATATTTAAGAAAGGGGCCACACTATCCGCTGCCATGGGGGGCTGCCAAGCAGAGATTGGGGTCTCCTCGGCCATGGCTGCTGCGGCCTTGACCGAAGCCACCGGCGGCACGCAGAAGCAGGCATTGATGGCCGCAGAAATCGCTATGGAACATCATCTGGGTATGACCTGCGATCCCATCGGCGGCTTGGTGCAGGTTCCTTGCATTGAGCGCAATACCATGGGTGCAGTTAAGGCCATCACCGCATCCCAACTGGCCCTGCAGGGTACCCCCGATTTTGCCAAAGTGTCCCTAGACGCAGTCGTCAAAACCATGTGGGACACGGCCAAAGACATGAACAGCAAATACAAAGAAACCTCCGATGGTGGCCTGGCCGTTCATATTCCCATCAGTTTAAGTGAATGTTGACCAGCTCGGTCCGTGGCCATTTACGCGCTGGCCTTGTCCAGTAGGTCGAGCGACCCTGTATCCAAATCTAGGCTCGTTGACTTAACGATTTCTACCAACTGTTCCGCACTGGTGGCGCTGGCGATCGGTGCCGACACCGTTGGCTTGGACAGCAGCCAAGCTATCGCAACCGTGGTTGGGCTACTTTGGTAGTGGGCTGCGACTTGGTCCAGCGCATCCAGGATGGCGAAGCCCCGCGGATTCAGGTATTTTTTGTTGCCCTTTCCCCTGGGGCTTTTAGAAAGGTCTCGCTCGCTTCGGTATTTGCCTGTTAAAAATCCGCTAGCAAGGGCATAGTAGGGCAACACGCCCAACTGCTCCTTCTCGCAAAGCGGTCCTAATTCCTGTTCAAATGTTGAGCGGTCATATAGGTTGTAGTGAGGTTGTAATGTTTGGTAACGTGGATATCCAAATCGTGTGCACAGGTCAATCGATTCTTGGAGTCTGGGCGCCGAGAAATTAGACGCCCCGATGGCTCTTACTTTTCCCGCTTGGATCAGTGAGGCAAAAGCTTCCATCGTTTCAGCCATCGGCACGTTCGGATCGTCGTCATGGGATTGATACAAATCAATATAGTCTGTTTGTAACCGCTTCAAGGAATCTTCCACTGCAAGATGAATGTATTTGGAGGAGAGCCCTTTTTTTTGTGTCCCCATCTCCTTGCCCACCTTGGTGGCGATGACTACTTTGTCCCTGTTTCCGCGGGACTTCATCCATTTACCAAGGATAGTCTCTGATTCCCCTCCCTGATTGGCAGGCACCCATCGAGAATACACATCCGCCGTATCGATTAGATTATATCCAAAGCCTACAAAAGTATCCAGCACGCTAAAGGATCGAGTTTCGTTGAGCGTCCAGCCGAAGACATTTCCCCCGAGTGCCAGCGGTGCTACCTGAATACCGGATTTGCCTAAATATCTTGTGTGCATGAGTTCTTGGTTTACATGCAATTTACCGAAAGCTGCCCGATCTTACTGCGCACAATCCGATCCGTAAGCGCCTTGACTGAAATGCATTATTTTTGATGCCATGCTCCTGCTTTCCCTCGCCATTGCCCCAGGCCTGGCCGTATGCGTATTTATTTTTTCACGAAACAGATACCGGAACGAACCCTGGCGATACCTCTTAATTGCCTTTTTCTTGGGCATGCTCAGCACCCTTCCAGCACTTGCTGTCCAGATGCTCGCCCACGACATCCGAAATGACTATTTTAACCATTCTCTGTTATCATACGCCTGGTTTGCCTTTGGCGTTGTGGGGTTTAGTGAAGAAGGAAGCAAATTTCTCATGCTTCGTTTCTACGCGTATCCCAAAAAAATCTTTGCCCAACCTTTTGACGGGATTTTATTTTCGGTCATGATCGGAATGGGATTTGCGACGCTGGAAAACATCGAATATGTCGAGCAGTTCGGAATAGGAGTCGGCATTTCCCGGTTCTTTCTGGCTATTCCAGCTCATGCCTCCTTTGCCGTGCTGATGGGATATAATGTGGGGCTGGCCAAACTCTATCCTTCGCGATCCTTGTGGTTTTTGGTAAAAGGTCTGCTGATCGCCGTATTCTTCCACGGCACTTTCGATTTGTTTTTATTTTTGCAAGAGAATGAACGGATCGCACGCAACCTGTCGGGAGGGATACTCTCCTTTGGCGCGTTTGCCACTTTTTATATCGCTTTTAGACTGGCGATGCGTACCATCCGCGCCCAACATCATGCTCCTAACGGCTAAACCTGAAAACTATGAGCATTCCCCATTCCATTCGTTTCGCTGACGGTGAAGACATTGCCCTGATCGGCTATCTGGCTCAACAAAGCTGGCCGCAGACCTACCACAATATATTAGCGCCTCCGCAAATTGATTACATGATGAATCTGTTTTATAGCCCCGCCTCGCTGCTAAGGCAGATGGTTGAGCTTAAGCATCAGTTCCTGATTGTGGAAGAGAGTGAAGAGCCAGTCGGGTTTGCCGCCTATTCAGCAGGGGCAGAACCAGACGTTTGTAAACTCCATAAGCTGTATGTGCTCCCCAGCCAACAGGGCAAGGGCCTCGGAAAATTGCTGCTCGACTTTGTCGCGAATTATGTGCACGCTCAAGGCGCGGTGCGCTTGCAATTGAACGTGAATCGCCAAAATCAAGCCCGTTTGTTTTATGAAAAGCTAGGCTTTCGGGTGATCCGCGAGGAGGATATTGATATCGGTGAAAATTATTTCATGAATGACTACGTAATGGAGCTGGACCTTGGCGGAAGCGCGGTTGGTATCTGAATCGGTCAGGGAGCAGGAGCAGCGAACAAGCCTTTGCCCTCGACCACGAGCGTGACCCAGTTCGCGCTCGCTCGCGGCGCAACTCCTACGAGGTCCCTACACCGATAATAAGGACGCTTTATTTAGCGATGAAAACGATCTGCGGAATTAAGCAAAGAAAATTAGTTACCATGAGCCAAACAGGAATCCTGACATGGACCGGATGACGCAGCAATAAGAGCACCAAATAACACAGATTTACTACGGCATTAAAAAATACCGCCAGCAGAAACCCAAGTATGAGCAGCAGGGATAGCATGCCTCCTTGTGGCAACTCTCGCTTAAAAAGCATAGCCAATACCAACAAGAAGCAGCAGTTGCACAGGAACGCGACGCGAGAAAGAAATCGGACAAATCCCATAATTACCATTGGATAAAGAATGCGCGCTTTTTTCCCAAAAATCTACAATTCTGCCTAAAAAGCCATTAATTTGCCGGAATAATTAATTTTTACAATGTATTCATCCTTGCTGAAAAAAGCGCTCCCTCATCTTGTCGCCGTGGTCTTGTTTTTGGTGGTGGCGCTCATCTACTGTAAACCGGCTCTCGATGGAAAGGTATTGAATCAGTCGGATGTCGTGAATTATAAATGGATGTCGCAGCAGTCGGCTGTATACAAGGCGAAATACGGTCACTTTCCCCTCTGGACAGAAAGCGCCTTTGGCGGCATGCCCGGCTACAATATAGCCATGGACGCCAAATCCAAGATTCAAATTGGCTATTTGACGTACATCACGACGCTGGGTTTGCCAAAACCTATTAGTTTATTCTTTGTGGCCGCCATTTGTTTTTATATTTTGACCCAAGTGCTGCAGATCAATCCATGGGTTGGCATGCTGGCTTCGCTGGCCTATTCGTATGGCACCTTCAATCCAGTCCTTGTTGCCGTCGGGCACGAAAGTGAATTCCTGGCTATCGGGTATGCACCGGCGGTGGTAGCGAGCCTGCTGCTCATTTACCAAAATAAACGACTTGCAGGCGCAGCCTTACTCGCCTGCTTCATCGGATTGCAGATGAGTACCCAGCATCTGCAGATCATCTATTATACCGGGTGGTTATGCGCGTTTATTACGGTAGCCTATATGGTCCACTGCTGGAAAGAAAAGCACATGATGGGTCTAGCCAAAAGCGTTCCCGTGGCTATCGCAGCCGCACTGATCGGGTTTGGAACCTACGCCATCACCTTATTGCCGACCAACGAATACGCCAAAGAGACCATTCGGGGTGGCCAGTCTGAACTGACAGGCGGCGGCAAAGCCAAATCCAAAGGCGGCTTGGATAAAGACTACGCATTCCAGTACAGCAATAACCTCGGAGAAACTCTAACCTTGATCGTGCCCGGGGCCTACGGAGGAGGAACAGAGGGAAAATTATACGGCGAAGATTCCAAATTCGTTCAAAAAATGGAAGAGTTGGGTTACCCCGAAGATGCCGCGATTGAAAATGCCAACTCGCTTTCGTATTGGGGTGCACAACCTATTCAGGCCGGGACTGTCTACATGGGAGCTGTTGTTTGTTTTCTGTTTATTATAGGTCTTGTTTTTGTGCACGGCTGGACCAAATGGTGGATCGTCACCGCAGCGGTGGTGGGAATCCTGCTGTCCTGGGGAAAATATTTTCCCAGCTTTAATTATTTTCTTTTTGATCACATGCCCTTTTATAACAAGTTCCGCGCACCGACCATGGCATTGTTCTTTGACCAGTTTTCCTTCCCCCTGTTGGCTGGGTTAGGCTTGAATCAACTTATTAAAATCGACAAGGACTGGGATACCGGTTGGAAAAAATTCAAAACGGCGGCTTATGTTTCCGCTGGACTTCTGCTGCTTATCACCGTGATTTATTTCAGCAGCGATTTTAAGAGCCCCAACGACAATGGGCTTAGGGATAATCTATCGGGGAAACTGCTCCAGCAGGTAGCCCGGGGCAAACAGCCGACACCAGAAATGCAGCAGCAAGTCTCGGGCATCAGTAATGGTGTAATAAGCGCTATTAAAGAGGACCGAAAGTCTCTTTTTGGATCCGACCTGCTACGGACGACCCTATTCATCATCCTGGCAGCGGCGCTCGTGGGCTTATTCCTCAAAAAACGCATCAAGCCCATCGTCTTACTCATTGGACTTTTGGTGATTTGCTCCTACGATTTGCTTGCGGAAGGAAAAAAATACCTAAACGAGGACAATTTTGTGGATGCCGATACGATGGAATCGGCCTTTGCCCCCGACGCGGCAGATCAAAAAATTCTCAGTGATCCAAACCGCAACTTCCGGGTATTCAATGAATCGGTGCGAGATTTTACGACCGATGCACGGACCTCGTATTTTCACAATTCCTTAGGTGGGTATCATCCAGCCAAGCTTTCCCTATATCAGGACCTGATCGAAAACCAATTGAGTAAGGGTAATTTCATGGTTTTCAATATGCTCAACACCAAGTACATCATCCGGTCCAACCCATCCACCGGACAGCGGGATGCCATGACCAATCCGAATGCCTTTGGCCCTTGCTGGCTGGTCAAATCGATTCACCTGGTCAATTCTGCGGATGAAGAAATGAAGGCCCTGGACAGCATTAATGTCCGGGATACGGCCATCGTGGACAAACGATACGCCGGGATCATCACGTTTATGCCTGTTGCGGATTCAACCGCTACGATCAAACTCGTGGAGAACCTCAACGACAAGATCACCTACAGCTTTGCCTCAAAAACTAATCAGTTTGCGGTATTTAGCGAGATTTACTACGCCCAAGGTTGGGATGCGTATTTGGATGGGAAAAAAGTGGATTATTGTCGCGTTGATTATGTTCTGCGTGGTATGCCCGTGCCAGCTGGCAATCATCAAATTGAATTTCGATTTGAACCCCATTCTTACGAATTGGGTAGCACCATAACTATTTTCTCCTCGCTCGTCGCCTACCTTTTGCTTTTGTTGGCGATCCTGTTGGGATGGAAAAAAGGAAAAGAATACCTATTGTCTCCCCAGCAGGGAAAATGAGACCAGCATCTTGATTGGCTCAGGCAGATAAAGTCCGGCAACATGCATGAAACTGAATTTTTCGCATTCACCCTTAACCGCTATGGTACTTAGCTCATGGCCACAGTAATAAGCTTGGTATCCTATCGTTTCCTTCCAGCTAAGGTGGGTGGGCAACGGGGGATTGCTCTATTCAACAAATACTTTTCCAGATATGTCCATTTGGTCTGCGTCACTACGCAGAGCAATGATCCTACGGCTGCGGAGGGATATGAGGTCCTAAATATTCTCTCCAATGCGCCTTCCAGGTATATAAATCCCGGCAATTATCTGACTTTAAGGAAGATAGTCCGGCAACATCAAGCCTCGCACCTGATCCTCGAACACCCCTATTTCGGCTGGTTGGGTGTCTTGGTTAAATGGACTTGTCGAATTAAGCTGGTCATACACTCCCACAACATCGAAGGCCTGAGGTGGAAAAGCCTGGACAAATGGTGGTGGCCCATCTTGTGGGCCTACGAGCGATTTACCCATCGGCGGGCTGACTACAATTTTTTCATACACGACCAGGACCGATTATACGCCATTGCCCATTTTGGATTGCACCCTTCGCGGTGCATCACGATGACCTATGGGATAGAAAGGGATCACCCTCCTGGCCAGGAAGAGGTGTTGCGAGCTAAAACCACTTTACGCCTCAAATTCGGAATCCCGCCGGAGCAGAAGATTTTGCTCTTTAATGGGGCCTTCGATTACCAACCCAACCTGGCTGCCCTTCACGCCATCGTGGATATCCTCAACCCCTTGCTTTTAGCTAAGAAAGACTTTTTATACAAGATTCTCCTCTGTGGACGCGGTATCCCGCTGGGCGTCAGCCAAGTCGGGTACAGCAACGTCATTTTTGCGGGATTTGTGGACGATATGGATTTGTATTTCCAAGGAGCCGATGTGTTTCTAAACCCCATCTTGGAAGGTGGTGGCATCAAAACCAAGCTCGTAGAAGCATTAGGCAATAATCTAAGCGCCGTTTCTACAAAGCACGGGGCACTGGGAATAGATCCTGACCTTTGTGCAGGTAAACTCATGCTCTGCAATGATGGAGATTGGGTGGGTTTTGCGAATCTGATACCGGCGGCGGCCTCCCTGGAGACCGAAATTCCAAAAAGATATTTTGAGCATTTCTATTGGGGATATTCTACGCGAAGGGCAGCTGAATTTATCCAGGGCCAATAAATTGGAAGAGTTGGCCGATCCCATATAAAGTAGTGGTATTGAGGCTGTCTGGAAAAAGTCTTTGGATTGGCTTTCGCCAACAAAAAACCCCAGGAAGACCCGGGGCATTTTCAAATATTATTCAGCGCACCTTATCATTTTACCATTTATCGACCTCTTCGGTATGATCCATTTCCCCATCCAAGTTCTTGGGCAATACTTCGGTGACAATTTCCACCACAACCGGTGTCACCACAGGAATATCGATCCCATTTTCACTTGCCACAGGTTCGCTATCGGTGGGTTGGTCATGGTTGTAAGCGTCGAAATCAAAATCAGGCATTAAGTCCGTCTTCACATAATCCACCGCTTCAGTCAATGCCTTAATAAATTTATTGAAGTCTTCTTTATACAGGAATATCTTATGCCTGTCGTAGCCGTCTTCGTTGAACTTCTTGCGGCTCTCGGTAATGGTCAGGTAATAATCATTGCTCCGGGTCGCCCTAACATCGAAAAAGTAGGTTCTTCTCTTGCCGGCGCGGATGCGTTTGCTGTAGACGCTTTCCAGCCGTTTGTCATTGTTCTCGTACGCCACAATCGTATTTTTATATGAATAAAAAAATAGTAGGCACAAATATAGTATTGTTTTCGAATTGGCAAAATTTGCAGGAAGTAATTCTTACCTCGCCCAAAACCCACAGAAATTGGGGGGCGTCTCTCAGCTAACGGCGTCTTCTTTGGCCTTTTGCTGCTGCTCATAAAGGTAGGTATAGTAGCCGTTTAGCTCCAGTAAATCGCTATGCGTACCCGATTCCACAATCCGCCCCTGTTCCAGGACCACAATCCGGTCAAAATCAAATAGAGAAAAGATTCTGTGGGTTATGATCAGGGCCGTCTTGTTTTGTAGAAAGATATGCAGGTTGTGCAAGATCTCCTTTTCCGTTTTCGCATCAACGGCGCTTAGGCAATCGTCAAAAATGACCAGTTCGTGGTCCTTAATAAGGGCCCGGGCAATGGAAATACGCTGTTTTTGGCCACCGCTCAAGGTCACGCCCCGCTCCCCTATGAGGGTCTCGTATTGCTGGGCAAACCCCAGGATCTCGTTGTCCACACAGGCATAAGCAGCCGCCTGACGAACCAACGCTTCGCTTTTCTTATTCATCCCAAATTGGATGTTATTGGCCACCGTATCACTGAACAGGAAGACATCCTGGGGCACATAGCTGATTTGGTTGCGCAGGTTTTGGAGATCGAAGCGCCGGATATCCACCCCGTCAATCAATACCTGACCTTTGGTGGGGTCATACATGCGCAGCAACAGCTGGGCGATAGTGGTTTTCCCACTTCCAGTACGACCAATAATGACGACCTTCTCCCCTTTTTTAATCTCTAGGTTGAATCCTTCCAATGCCTGGATTCCGGTATTGGGATAAATGAAATCCACCTCCTTAAACGAGATATTGCCCTCAATTTTTCTGCTAATCGCTTCCGGCAGGTTGTGAATGGTGGACTTTGTCTCCAGGAATTCGTTAAGTCTTTTTTGGGAAGCCGAAGCCCGTTGAATCATGCTGGCGACCCAGCCTATGGCGCTTACCGGGAAGGTAAGCATGGTGATGTATATCACGAATTCCGTAATAGTGCCCAGGTCGGTGTGATGGCGCCCATAAATAACATAGAGCCCTCCAATCATTATAGTAAGCAACGTGCTGAGACCAACCATTAGGCCCATGGCTGGAAAATAGACGGCCTCCACTTTCGCTAGGTTCACTGCATTTTTGCGATAGTCCTCGCTGTTTTGGTCAAAATACTGGAACATGGCATCTTCTTGGACGAAAGACTTGATTACCCGAATGCCGCTGTAGGATTCCTGGGCATTCGTGGTAAGGTTGCTCAGTAAGGCCTGGATACGCTCGCTTTTCTTATGAATTATTGTATTCACATAGTAGATCGTAATCGCTAGAATGGGCAATGGGGCGAGTACATATAGGGTAAGCAAGGGGTCTTTTCGCAACATAAAATAGAGGCTAAACCAGATAGTGGCCAACAAATTTCCCAGATACATCAAGGAGGGGCCAGTATACATACGAACCCGGCTGACGTCTTCGGCCATTCGGTTCATCAGATCACCAGTGCTGTGCGTTTTATAGAAATTAATGTCTAGTTGTTGATAATGGCGGTAGATTTCAGCCTTTTGATCGTATTCAATAAATCGACTCATGACGATCACAGTCTGGCGCATTAGAAACATAAAAAAACCGCTAATCAGGGCAAGTAGAAGTAAGGTGATGCCACAAATCGCCACCTTCCGGTTAAAGGACTGCTTGGTCACGTTAAGGGTCCTTATAAATTTCTTTACAAGAATATCATAATTGGCCGTGTCCTTTACCGACTGACTGGTTTGTCGAACAGTTTCAGCCTTGCTTAAAATGGTGGATTTTTTGGCTAAACTATCTTTCCATTCGCTTTCGACAGCGTTAACAACATAGCCAGTAACTTGTGGGGTAAGTATGCGAAAATAGTTGGAAAGAACGATGAATATCAGTCCCAGAATTAGACGCCAACGGTATTTCCAAAAATATTTGTTGACCGCTCGGAGGTATTTCAAATGAGAGCTTTTCTCAAAGGTAAGACTCCCCCGTTAAAATAAAAGGCAGGTTTTCTTTGCCGTATCCAGCCAAAGCCTAATTTTGCGCCCGGAGAGATGGCAGAGCGGTCTAATGCGGCGGTCTTGAAAACCGTTGAGGGTCACACCTCCGGGGGTTCGAATCCCTCTCTCTCCGCTTTTTCTCTTCGATTATATTTACTCGCCAAGTCAATGCCATTTACATATTTGAGTTATTGACATAATATTATTTCTATTTGTGTTTCGATAACTTTATGGTCAACAAACCTTATAGCATGAAACAGATTGTAAACAAGATAATACGGTTTCTTTCTAATGGGGCGTTCTTGTTTAGTCTCTTGATTCAACCTCATAACGCTCAAGCACAGCAATCGCAAAACTCCGTAGATACTGGGTTTTCATTTTGCGTTCATGGAGATTCGCG
This sequence comes from uncultured Chitinophagaceae bacterium, assembly GCA_963742225.1. GTDB lineage: Bacteria > Bacteroidota > Bacteroidia > Chitinophagales > Chitinophagaceae > Puia. The sequence goes on from CAVULD010000002.1 coordinate 109,466, forward strand.
CTCTATGATGTACTTCCCTTACAAGGCTGACGAAGAGCCGCAAGTGCACCAGTTACTCGTGGATATGTTTTCACTTGTCTTTCCTGTTAAGGTCTCTGAAGAAGTGGTAGATAAACATGTACAGATAACGTACGACCCAAAATCCAAGGAGCTTCTTCAAATAGTTCAGCCTTTTGCTAGCGCAAGCGAAGTGATGACCTTGAAAATTGATAAGGGCTGGGTCACAGAAGCTTCCGTGGAAGACACTAAACTTCTTCCTGGCGTAAGCCGACCGATGTTTCGAATGGCAGGCGGCCAATGGGTTACTGAACAGATTGTTAGAGAAGTAAGAAGTGGCCATGCGAGTTTTGTACTTAATGATGGGGATCTAGTTTGGTGGGGCAATCAGGCGAGTAAACCTTCTGAAAACCCTTACTGGAAACTTTTTCGAAAACAAATCCTAGATCGTTTACCGAAGCCAGATCGCGAAATGCGAGAAGCAGGTCTGGACGGGCGATATTATCCTGCCGTAGGGAACCATGAGGTCTGGGCAGATTCCACCATGGAGGGTTTTCTGACTACATTTTCATATCTAAAAAAATATGGCGTAAATCTGAACAATTTGATCTACAAGTTCGATTATAAAGGGGCCCGATTCATATTCCTATGGACAGGTCATTTCGATTATAGATCGCCTTCTGAATGGTCCTCGACCCGACCTCCTTATGCAGACCAAATGAAGCAGCTCCAGATTTGGATGGACGAAGCTAAGCGTTTAGGCATCCACAAGGTTTTCATCGATTTCCACAACCCGGTATTCGCACGCGCCGGTTTGGGTCCCATTCCTGAACCTGAGAATCCGCATAAGATTATCGCTGCGTACGCTAAAGACTTGGATATTGTAGTCTTCAATGGGCACGTTCACACAACAGAGATTTACAATGTAGATGGAGTCAAGTATTTGTTGCTGGGAGGCGGAGGCGCAGAGCAAGACCCAATCCTTCCTGGCCGGTCGCAGCTTAATTTGCCGTCCGGTTACCCAGCCGATCTTTATTGGAATGGGGAAGTTCCTCAGGAAGAGTACAACTACGTCCTGGTAGATGTAAAGCCTGGTCAGGCAACAAAGTTTACACTGAATCGGTTTCGACCTTTGTCATCTGAACCATTTGAGACTGTAGAATTATTCGGCTCCTCGAAATGAATGAGATTCTTGATTGAATCTGATAGGCAATGATAAGTGGTTAAAAGACATTGATTTTGTTTCAACCAGGTTTCACGTATCGGAAATTATAATGTATAATAATCTGATTTTATATTGAATATACAGCTTCATCAAATCCCTCTCTCTCCGCTTTTACCTTCAATGTCATTTATCCATCATTAATACTGGCAACAGTGGTATCAAATTGAAAATTTTTTGCCGCGTTGTTACTAACCCCTTGAAATAATCTCCGTGTTTTGATTCCCAAGAATTTCAACCTCAAATGGTGTTCCAGGGTTCAGAATAAACAATTGTGATTCCAATTTTTTAATTAAAAAATTATTCAAATCAACCCAAATAAATTCAAGGGCATCTATAGAGGAGGGAAGCTCCCCTAAAGGATTCAAGGACAACATTTTCCTGTCACTAAATAGGGGGACAAATTCCGTTCCTCCTTTAATATAGGACTGAAATGTAATCTCAGAGCTAGAACGATCCATTTTTTTTACCAGCGTGATAATTTTGGTTCTCTTAAGCGTTTTAATTAATTCCTCTTTATATTTCGGCTTGTAGAACCAATATTTTAATATTTCTTGTTCTAATGATCTCATTTGATCAATTGAATAAAATGGGAAGTTATTCTTCTTAACTAATTCAAATGACTCGCCACGCGATTCCCTAGGCGCCAAAAACATAGTTTTATCTGGAAAATGAGAAGTTTTTATTTCCCAACTAACTTTTTGAATCTCATCAAGAGCACCTACGTGATCGACAGCCAAAACCAAATTGCAAGAATTCCCATTGTCGTATGATATAAAACCGAAATACGCCTCTTTAACGGCTGGTTGAGCAGCAAAATAATGTACTAATTCGCCAATTATCGTTTTATCACCGGGATCTATTTGTGAGTTCTGATAGTTGGGCATTGCAAAAGACTTTATTGAAGACTGATTGAAAGGCTCCCCCAAAAAGATTGGTGCTTCGAATTGCCATAAACTTACCTTTTTTTGGTAATTCTATTTTATTTACCTATTTTTGGTAAAAATATAGAATGGAGGTTATATTTAGTGATGAAAAATTAAGGCTTTTATATCAGGAAGGAAAAGAAAGAGGGAAACCTGTATTCGGCGAGGCGGTTGTAAAATCATATATCAAGAAAATCGATATTTTGGCCTCAGTAAATAATTCGAGAGAATTGACCTCATTCAAGAGCCTCCATTTTGAGTCACTAAGAAAAGAGTATAAAGGATTCAACAGTATAAGGGTTAACGACCAATACCGTATTGTGTTTAAGATTTTGAAACATAGAGGCGGCTTCGAGACAATCGAAGTAGCTGAGATCCATGAATTAACAGATTATCATTAGTAAATAAATACATCACATGAATAATTCGCACATCGTACTTGGAAACCGCAGGCAACCCATTTACTCCAAAATCGCAACTCATCCAGGCGAAGTGCTCAAAGATGAAATAGAAGCACGCGGTTTCGCAAAATCAGCTGTGGCCCAAAGTCTGGGGATACTTCCTGGTCATCTAAGCGAACTTTTTAAGAGCAAGAGAAATATTTCCGCTTCGCTGGCGCTCAAACTGGAAGACTTGCTTGGGATATCAGCCGAGACTTGGCTTACCTTGCAAAATCGCTTTGACCTTACTATGATAAAAAATGAAAAACTAGCTAGCGCTCATTAATCAAACAGAAACGGAGAAATTAGTAACATCACAGTTCCTATCAAAAGCTGGAAAAATTGTTTCACCCAGGTTTCACGTATTCAAAAAATTAATATATACTTAATTAGTATATAAATAATTACATACCTTATTCAAATCCCTCTCTCTCCGCTTTTATCAATTTGATTTTCCTTCAAATACAGATTATAATGCCTGCAAAAAGTAATTGCAGGCATTTTGGTCTTTATTCGACTGCCATTTTGATTATTCAATATTTGTACGTACTTTTGTACTTAAACAAGTACTTAAAATAATAAACCATGCGAGTAGTTAATTATTCTGATTTTAGAAATAATCTGTCCGAAAGCCTTAATGCAGTAAATAATGACAAAGAGATTGTAGTTGTATCTCGAAACAAAGGTAAAAATGTGGTGGTGATGGATTTGGAAGAGTATAATTCAATTCAAGAAACGATGCATCTTACCAGTACTTCCACAAATCGTAAGAGATTGCAATCGGCTATAATGGAAATGGATAATAAGAAATATTCAAAGCACAAACTCATAGAAGGATAATGGATTTAGTTTGGCAAACTAATGCATGGGAAGATTATCTATATTGGCAAAGCCAGGACAAAAAAATATTATTGCGGATCAACGAATTGATTAAAGATTCATCCCGGTCCCCTTATAAGGGAATTGGCAAACCTGAACCGCTGAAGGGGGATTTATCTGGCTGTTGGAGTCGTCGGATAACTGATGAACACAGACTCGTATATGCTATTCGAGATAAAAGACTACATATTCTTCAATGCCGATATCATTACTAGTAACAAGGATCAGGTAATCTGAAATCTTGCCAAATTCCTCTCAGGCAGGTTTCACCAATAAAATTTTGAAATGGCACTAATTGTAAAATCTATTTAAGGATGGAATAGGTAGTATTTAGTTCTTTGTGTAAATAGTTATAGAGTAACTGTATTAGAGTTAACCACCAGGAAGGTGGAGGTAGCAAAAATGCTCCTTTTTTATTAACTTCAAATACAGTTTTTTATGGACAAAGACGATCAACCACTACAACTTCCCAAAGACTTCTTCAAGCAATTCAAGAACAAAGAGGAGTTCCAATCCTTTTTCAATACCCTCTTTAAGCAGGGGGTAGAAGAAATGCTCAAAGGCGAGCTGGATCAGCATCTTGGATACGAGAAGTACAGCAAACAGGGCCACAATACGGGCAATAGCCGCAATGGTTCCTACTCCAAAAAAGTTAAGACCGAATCCCTGGGAGATATGGTGCTCAATATTCCGAGGGACCGCAAAAGTGAATTTGAGCCGCAGCTTGTTCCCAAAGGATCCCGGATGAGCGATAAGCTGGAAGAAGCCATCATTGGCATGTACAGCCGGGGCATGACGACGGCCGATATCTCCGACCAGGTGAAGGAGGTCTACGGGGTGGATGTGAGCGAAGGCACGGTGTCCAATGTGACCAACCGGATCCTGGAGCATGTAAAGGAATGGCAGAACAGGCCACTGGAGCGAGTGTACTACACGGTCTGGATGGATGGAATCGTGCTGAAGGTGAAGCAAAATGGCAAGTACATCAACAAGTGCATTTACCTGGTAATAGGCTTGAAAAAAGATGGCCTGAAAGAGGTCTTGGGGATGTGGATGGCGGAGACCGAATCGGCTTCCTTTTGGATGGCTGTGCTGACGGATCTGAAAGCCCGCGGGGTGGAAGATATCCTGATTGCCTGCACCGATAACCTGAAAGGCTTTACCGATGCCATTAAAGGCGTTTTCCCGGATACCATCACCCAGCTTTGTATCGTCCACCAGATCCGCAACAGCTGCAAGTACGTGGTCTGGAAGGACCGCAAAGCGTTTTGCGCCGATCTTAGGGAGGTCTATGCTGCCGCGAACAAGGAAGCCGCCGAGCAGGCCCTCCAAGACCTTAGCAAGAAATGGGAACACAAATACCGTCATGCCATCCAGTCCTGGAAAAACAACTGGGATAACCTGACCAGCTATTTTGATTTTCCGTTGGAAATCCGCAAAATCATATACACGACCAATGTGATTGAAAACGTGAACCGGGGAATACGCAAGTATATCAAAACCAAGGTTCAGTTCACCGATGACACAGCTGCCCAGAAAGCAGTTTACCTGGCGCTTATGAACATCGAAAAAAAGTGGAATATGCCCCTGCACAACTGGGGACTTGTGCTCCATCAGTTCGTAACTATCTTTGAAAACAGATGTAGGCTATGATGCAGTTGCTCTTTGAGTATTTACACAAATTATTTTACACTCTCATGGAATATTTTCGAATCCTTATCTCCACTTTTTTTCCTTCGAATTTTTGAATAATCCTATTTTCTGCCACTAAATTAGAAGGCCTGCTTCCGTCTTCCCACTACTCTAATTTTATTGTCTTTTATTTAATTTACTTCAAATGCAAAAGTTAAATAGTGAACAACTAAAAGAACTGGAGCGATTAAATGCTCGCTCATTAATTATTTTACGTTTCATAGGCTCCAAAACACTTTCAGATGGTATAAATTTTGTTGACAAATTTAAAGAAGTAGTCGTGCAGACCTATAACAGGAAAGATTTGCGAGGTATGAATTTACTCTTTAAAGATGTTACCGAATGGGCAAAGGGCTTAAGCGAAGATCAAATCTCAGAACTCAATGCGATACTAAGGACAAAGTATGGCGAAGATTAACATTTCAACCTCGCAGCCCTTCAACGACATTAATGCCCCTATTCAAGACAATAGGTTTTAGAGTAATTCCATGTGATAAATTTCCCGGAAAGAATCTGAAAAGGGGTTGATGGTAGGGTAAAAGAGAAGTTATTTGTTTCACCCTAGTTTCACGTATATCATAAGATAATATATAATACATTGATTTTGTATTTAATACAATACTTATTCGAATCCCTCTCTCTCCGCTTAAAATTTAGATCGATTTGAACACAATTGGGCTCGAAGGAATACAAATCTTTCTGCCCTTTTGAATTTTATGAGCCATTCGCAACCAAAAAAGTCGAAATCCTTCCTCCTCGCGAACCACGTTTCAGCCACTTTTATTTAGGCATATTCCAGGAGGATGTTCCCATCAATACCGAGGTGTTCATGGGCCGCTTTCAGAAAGGCGAGGTCTGGTTTTCGTTTTCTGCTCATTATTTGAGATAGCTTGGGCTCGCCTATACCGAGTAGCTTGGCCAGCTCCTTTTGCTTGAGCCGGCGTTCATACATCTTCAATTCAATCAGGCCCTCGAATGTCTTAGGAGCTGGGATTGTGTAAATGCTTTTTTCGTATGCCTGAGCAGCCAAGGCTAATGTCCTGATTTCCTTAGCTTCCTTGTCGGTCAGGTTCTTTTCACCTTTCTTCATTAATGCATCAATCTTCTTCATTGTTGCTTTGTATTCCTTTTCATTTCCGATTTTCATTTTACGATTTGCCATAACTCGAATTTTGGGGCCCCTTCACGTGGCCATTGATATGGAAAGTTTAAAGGTTATCCAGTATTACTTTGTCGTATTCTTTATGTGTGCCTATGAACTTTATGTAAATGGTCCTTACACGGAAAATAATCCGGACAATTAGTCGGTAATTGTTGCCTTTGATATTGAATACATAGAGGTCATTTCCAACAGCATCGACGGAATTGAACATTTGCTTTACCTCGCTGCAATTGGCCCAGTCAGACTTTTCAGCAATTTTGTACCAGTTGTTCAATTGATCCTCGACATCGAGTTGCTCATCTATATACTCTCTAATCGTTCTATAACTGATCACGACCACAAAGCCTGATTTGGGGACAAAGATAAACAAAACTTTCAATATATGAAATTTAATTTCATTTGTAGAAATATCGCTCGACTAATGAACACAGGAGTATGTCCAAAAATTTTGCGTATTTATAAAGAACGCTATCTTTATATCGTCAAAATCACCCAAACGATGCGGTGGAAAATTCGGTGCACCGACCCAACTCGCCGAGCCCAACACGTTGAAAATAAACGCGGGAAGTGACTAGGCTCCTTCCCCTCACTCTCCGCTGGGATCAATTATTTAAGATAATAGGAAACAAAGAAAGCCTGCAAAATCAAACGATTGCGGGCTTTTTGATTTTTAGTCATACTTGCATTTACTCCACTTTATGACTATAGTAGCCGGAGTTATTCGTGGAGTCTTATCCGCCTTTGCAAAGACTCCGGCTACTTTACACAAGACTCTCTTTATTAGCACTTTGTATGAGCTGATCTCAATCGTTCACTGCGCTTCAAGCGTAATTTTATACCCTTTCAAAGTGTGTATTTATGGAAAAGAGTTTTGGTTTGCATTTTCACCTCAAAAAATGCAAAGACCATAAGAATGGCGAACTTCCGGTTTATGTGAGGATAACAGTAAATGGTGCATATTGTGAAATAAGCTCGAAAAGAAAATGTGATTCGTTTAGGTGGAACGTTGCTGCTGGTAGAGCAGCATTTCAGACAGATAAAAGGTTTATCGGAGAATCCTTTATCGAAAATTGAGGTGCCTATCACTTAGTTTTTAGTATCCAACGAAATCAATCTACTTTTTCCCCTTCCAGCTTCGAACGTTCAACCATATAGTGGAAAAAACGCTGATACAGTGAGTCTTTGATTGGAATTGACGTGCAAGCCTGGGTCAACCTAATCGGATTTTCCAATTAGCCATGCTCCAGCAAAAACCCTGCATCAATTTTCAGCACCTTATGGACACCTTTCAGGAAAGTCACATCGCACTTGCGCTTTCCGGAAAGTATCTCCGACACCTTTGACTTCCCAAGACCTAGTTCACTTGCCAGTTCTGTCCTGGTCATTTTGCGCTCGAAAAGTTTCACCTCGATCGCCTCAACGATAGTCTTCGGCACTTTGGACCTCAGCCCCAAAACTTCGTCCTCAAATTTTTCTGCAGCCTTGGCCATCAGATGGAGTTTTCTAAGCTCCGCCTTGCTGAGCTGCGTTTCCCCCTTGTTCATGAGGTCATAGATTTCTACCATTGTCTCATGGTAGGACTTTTTTGTCCTGATCTCTGATTGCATATCATGTTATTTTTTAAAAGTCAACTTGCCAGCCTCAATGCTATCATATACCTTATGGGTACCGATAAAAAAAATGAACACTTTCCTCACTTTGAAAATGACCAGAGCAATCAACCTGTAACGTTTCCCCTTAATGTCAAATACATACCTCTGATGGCCAACTTGGTCCGCTGTGTTGGAGGTTCTTTTCACATCAGCAAAATTTTTCCAATCCGATGCCTTTATATCCCTGTACCATTTTTCCAATGCACCTCCTGCATCCAGATGCGTCTCTGAAAATTTTTTGTGTATCGCTTTTGAAATTATTACCATAGGCCAGCATTCGCAAACGTAGAATTTTTTTCAATAATATGGAACCTTGTTCGAAATTTCAGACAATTGAAATAATATCACTAGGGGCTTTTCTCTGTAACTTGCAAAATCGACGAAGATTGATCACGCACATAGACCCAAAGGGTGAACCCGCTTTTGTTTAAGTCGATGATATAGGTAGGTAACCCATTGTCTTATATTTAATCACTTATACCAACGGCGTCTTACCAATTGCAATTTTTGAATTTCTTAGTAAAAGTGGGCAGGTCCCATTGGTAAGACCGCAATAGGTCGAATGCAAGGGCACGTCGTCAGTATGGGGTCATCTTAATGATACTGCCTATCGCACTACCTGGCGTATCATTCTGCTGAACGACATATAGATTTGCTTTCTTGTCCCTCACTATCCCGCAGGGAAAGTTGAGGTTGGCAGAGGGAAGGATAAAAGGCGCCCCATTCGGAGGGATCTTTTCAATCCAGCCGACCTCGGATCCCTGGTTATACACCGTAACATAAATATCACCGAATCCGTCAACGAGGATGCCCGCATTGCCGTCATAGCGCATAGTTGAAAAAGTGGAAACGACGCCGGCGGAGCTGATCGACGTCAAGGCGCCAGCGGCATTGTCATATGCCGAAACACTGTAGTTGGCGACATAAACAGTGCCATTTAAGGAAACACCAATACCACTAGGGTTGAATAATCCGGTGGCTAGCGTATCAACGAAACCCTGGGGGGTCATCTTTTCCACGGTGTTTTGGCTCAAGTTACAGAAATAGAGATTATCTGAGGTGTCTACCGCAAGACCCATATCGAATCCGGGGGTACTGCCAACAATCGTTGTATCCCCCGCCGGGCTAATCTTAGCAAGGAGAATATTCGGCCCCTGTGCAACCGCTGCAAAAAGATTATTATGCATATCGATGGCAAGTCCGGTAACGGGCAGATTCACGAAAGTGGAAGCGGAACCAGAGGTGTCGATCCTCACAATCGTTTCGTTGCCATACAGAGAAACATACAGGATACCTGCCGTGTCTATTGCCAGATAATAGGGGCCATTGAGCCCATCCACGACGGTCGATAAATGATAGCTTGTGTCGTAGGTAAAGGTACCGCCCATCACAGAATTTGCGTTGACCTTTACGACGAGGTTGCCGGTACCGGCAAGCTCAGGAACGATGGCTGTCAGCGTACTTTCCGTTGCGCTAATGACCTTTGCGGCTTTACCGTTAAAAAAAACGGAATCGTTGGCTGCTATGGAGCTGAAAGCGGTGCCTGTAATGCTGACCAAGGTAGAATCAGCGCCGTATTTCGGGAGGAAGCCGGTTATGCCGAGAGAAGGCGGGGTGGTCGTCCCCGTTGGGCCGGGGGATGTCGACTGTTTGGAACAAGAAGTAACGACAAATGCTGCTAGGAGCAGGCAAGCAAGGTGGTTTCTCATAATAGTTAACTTGATAGTAGATTAGTTGATGCGCCAAATTATATATTTGAGTTCATAGATACAAGCGATTGTCAATTTGTTTTTTAGGTTGTTTTCCGATAATTGAGAATAGCTTGGGTGTTGAGGAAGAAACTGGTCAGCGTCATGGCTCCGAGTTTGGTGCACATTTCGCTAGGATTGATCCACTCATTGCGCTCGCAGATGACAGAGAAGAAGCTTGATAATCAACATAAAAAAAGGGTCAAACAGAAACGCAATCGATGGGCAAGATTCACACATTTTCCAGCCAAATACCTCGTTACCGTGTTCTGCAAATAGATCTTCTAATGGATTACATAGTTGCTAATGCTGGACGTCTTCGCGCTGCAAATTACTTTACAAGGTAGTGTAGCCATAAGTGTTAACACTTATTCCAAATAATGGAAGTATAATTCGTCATCTCATATTCATATTCATATTCATACTGTAGACTGTCAGTGTTTGCGTGTCAAATTATTACCACAAATAATATTTTTTTTGGTTGAAGTTGGATGATTGAATAACTAGTATTATCTTGATGGCGAAGCCTTTTGAATAAATATAACAGTCATATCAGAACGATTTTATTTTTAGCATTTTCGGTTATTGTTATCTTATTTACTTTATGTTTATTTTCATGCACTAAGGATGTGGATGTTGTGGGACCGCAAGGTCCGCAAGGTCCGCAAGGTATTGCAGGACTTTCTGACAGTGCTACAGGGAACATCCAAGGCCAAGTCCAACTCTATGACGTGCACGGCAACCCATTAGCAGATAATAGTGGAGCCTCCATTTCCATTGAACACACTTCGCCGCTTGTTAACGCCATTTCCGCTCTAGACGGCAAATTTTTGCTTCCTTTGGTGCGCACTGGTACTTATGATTTGGATCTCCAAAAGGCTGGCTATGGATCGATGCGCTTTCTAAATGTTCAACACCCCGGTGGAACCCAGGCTTCCCAAACGGGAATATTATCAACTGGACAGCAATTGGATTCGCAGTATAATATCTCCCTTACCGTAGATACATCATCATTTGGAACCTATCAATATTTAGTTGTCACCATCAAATTGACTCACCCTCAAATAATAAATAACCCCGTATTGCTTTTTTTTAGTTACCTACCTCACGTAACCAATTCCAACAGTTTGTATACGTTCCGGAATTTATTTACGCAACAGGATAATTCTACGCTAGTATACACAGGTTTTGATGAATCTTTGGGACAATACTCAGACAGTCTACAATCCGCCAATTATTTATATATATCGGCAGCCATTGATAATGTGCAACAGCTTTTCTATCTCAACGAGCAAGGCATTGCGATTTACCCCTGCGCTGGCAATTTAAGCAACGAAGTCCAGGTTTTTAATGTATTAAAAAATTAACAGATGAATTGCAATTCTTGAAACCATATCCAATCATATTAGTCTGCTGTTTTTTAATCATCGGACTCCTAAGCTCATGTACAAAAACTGCAGAAGGGCTCACAGGACCGACAGGTCCGCAGGGGCCCGCGGGTCCGAATGCCATTGACAGCCCAAATGCCATTACTGGCTATGTCAATTTATTTGACCAATATGGAATTGCGGAGCCTTCCTATGCGGGACTCACCGTTTCAACCAACGCCTCTGACAGTGTCGTTAGCTCTGTCACTAATTCTATTGGAAATTTTAGTCTACCGAAATTGATTTTAGGCAATTATGATCTGCTCTTCAAAAAAGTCGGGTTCGATTCACTCATGGTGCATGTCATAAACAGCGGAGGGGATGAGAACAAATTTATCGGCATTGTCGTAATCAACGAACATGTGGAGACTAGTATAATCTCCCAAAACGTTTCCCTAGTGCAGGGAGTATTTTATCCGTATGATTCAATTCTAACTCTACAATTGTACATAAACATCGATGGCCCACCCTTAAGCTCCACTACAAGGCGTGATTTTGGATTCTATTTTTCGCGATCGAACCAAGTCAGTATGAATCATTACGACGTATATGCCAATACTTATGGCTATTCAATTCCGAGTACCAACAACACTTATCCTTATTCCTATGACCTGGTGAATTTTATCAATTATGGCTTAAACTATCAACCTGGTGATACTATATTTTTTAAGACCTACATACTTCCGGTCAGCAATACCGCGACCACCTGGTTTAATTACAATACCTATAAGACAGTTGATTATCCATATGTTGGCGATTCCACATTGAATTATTTCATATGGCCCTAATTTGCTCTTCCAAATGAAAAAAATTATTTTCCTCATATTATGGTATCCTTTACTGCTCAGTTGCACCAAGCAGATTGGAGTTCAGGGCCCCGCCGGCGCTCAAGGTCCTGCTGGACCAGGGGGAACCTCTAGCACGGATACGGGAACAATAACCGGAAGCGCCTTTTTATATAATGAATTTTCGTTCAATCTTCCAACTCAGGCAGGGACCGTCGTTACCCTTATCAGCGGAACCACGCAACGAGTGGATACCGTTGCTGCAAATGGTCAATTTCAATTTCATGGAATGCAAACAGGCACTTATGATCTGACTTATGCATTGCCAGGCTTTGGAACTGTGTATCGATATGGTATATCTCATTTTGGAGGCGGAACCGTGCCCACTGAAGTTTCCGCAGTCGATCTGGTTCAAATACCGGTGAAAACTGCAATAGATAGTATGTCGCTGGTCAGCGCATATGGCGGTTACGTCGATGTTACGATTAGGCTAGACACATCCTCGCTGCTGTATGTACAGTACTACGAGAACTTCATGTTGCTAATCGGTAAAAGCCCGTCCGTGGGTCAAATGAATTATGTTAAGGCGTATGAAACCGAGTTCAATCCAGACGGTTTGGGAAACTATACTTTAGTAATTTCCAAGGCTGACCTAACATCCATATTCAATACGGGAGATACTATGTACATTACGGCTTGCACTTACAACAGATATCTTCATCCGACCAGCAGTCCAATTTGGTTGTTCGACGGCGCCCTTAGTGAATCCTATGTGGACCCCAACACAGGATATATTATCTATCCAAGCGCCCAGTTCTACCACACGCCCTTAAAGTTAGCATACTAAATGAAACCATTTAGTTTCCGACTAGATATAAAAAGTAGTGGGCATGAGCCAAGTTTCCCCTTTAAGACAGCTAGTCGACAATTGGACGGTGGATCAGGACTTTGCCAAATTTAGACTTGACAATCTTTTGTAAAAACCATCATGATTGACCCCCTCACGTCGGCAACATTTAAACGCAAATCTTGGACAAGAAAATGAGGACCGACATCGCTGATTTTGCCGTGATATTGATACCGACTTCAGCTTGTACATACAAAAACATCGTCGATATCCTGGACGAGATGACGATTGACGGATGCAAGCGGTATGCATTGGTGGACGCAGTTTCGCAATATGAGGCGGCTGTAATTTTGGAAACGGAAGATGCCAAAGGCGTATTTTAACCAGTAACGCTTGAAACGAAACAGGCCTTGCGATGGACACGGCAGTTTTTTTTCCAATTTATGTATTTCTTCGTATTTTCCAGCTTACCCTAAATAACTTGATCCCTTTTATGAAAGCGTATTTAATTAGTGGGATGGCGGCTGACAGTCGTATTTTCAAGCATATCAAACTTCCGAAAGGAATTGAAGAGGTGCATTTGAATTGGATTATACCTGATGGAGGCGAATCATTGAGAGCATATGCAGTTAGGTTAGGGAAACAAATCGACCGTTCCGACCCCTTTATTTTGATAGGATATTCGCTAGGTGGTATTATTGCAGTTGAAATTGCGAATCACTACAAACCTGCAGGAACAGTCCTTATCGCAAGCATATCTAAATCATCCCAATTGCCTGGATATTATAGAACGTTTCAAAGGTTCAACTTGCATAAAATGATTCCAGGGTCTGCGTTAAAAACTGCTGCTATCACCAAGCATTTTCTTTCCTCAGAAGCACTAGAAGATAAAAAACTTATCCAAATAATGATTCGGGAAACTGACTCCAGGTTTGTAAAATGGGGAATAAAAGCCGTTCTTGAATGGGAAAATGAAGTAGTTCCAAGACCACTCATGCATATTCATGGCCCTAAAGACGAAGTTTTTCCAATTATTTCCACCAAACCAACCCACATCATCCATCAAGCTGGCCATTCCATATTGATGAGCCATTCCAAGGAGGTAAATAATATATTGGGGCAACTATTATCGACATTTAGTGCTCCTTTTCAGCACCCCTAATTCATACACATCCATCAAGCCTAGTAGCCCGTTTTTAGCAAGCCTTAACCATGTTCGCTCTTGGTCATGGGCAAGCCATTAACAAGTCGCCATCTCCGCATGCAACTGCTTCATAACAATTGCAATTTCAAATTACGCTGCTCAGAAAATGGCATTTCCATCTGGCAATTTTTATAGTCTTTGTCACAATTTATTTTCATTTTCAAATTGAGCTTATTAGACATGACAGCACTTATAATTTTGCCATTTGATTTCTCGATAGTGCTATTGATGTAAAACATTTCTCTGCCATATTGAATAAGGTATTGGTCGGCTCCTGTTCGAATTACCATTTGAAAATTGTTCAGCGTATCTGCGACTACGGGCGAATTCATATCAGTAGTCAAGAAGGATAAGCAAGGAATTTGAGGGGGATTAAATGATGCACGCAAGGTGACCGTTTGCGTTGTAACATCAATCATTTTTATCGATATCCCTATGCAGTCCTCTCCTTTAAGAATTGTGGAACCATTAGAAAAATCCGCTTTGACTGGCACTTGCAGACTCGTGCTATCTCCAAGCTTCTTCAGCTTTTGGGATCCAATGAGGGGGCTAACACCAACAAAAAATGTATTAAAATCTTGAATTGGTTCGGTCATCTCAGAAACTTCGATCTTAGGCAAATCAATCTTGCCTTTAGGATCTAGGGAAATGACGTAAGGTTTAACCAAGAGTGCGTCTTTTGAATCATCTGTACTGTCCTTCGCTCTGAAGACCTTTTTGGAAATCCAATGTACTTCATCATACGGGGTTCCGAGTGAATCCTTCACTACCCTAAGTTCACACACAGAAACGTTGGTATGATCCCAATTCCCATTGTGGAACTCCTCGAGAGTTAATTGATAGCGGTACGTCTCTCCAATAACATACTTTCTGCCAAACAGACTACTTGAGTTGATTTCAGCACCTTGACTGAAAGATGTAAATGAAATCACACATAGTAGGCCAACCATCATTAGCCTAATGTGATAAGGTTCTGAGATTTGTCGTCGCATAATATTTATATTATTGGTATAATGCCTTCCTGCTCAGTTAGAAAAAATTGCGCTAAATGTGCAAATATAAGATTGCGCTAGAATAACCATGCAAGTGAGTAAATCAATTATAAGAATTTATGTATAACTTCATTCTTGTATTAAAAAATCTCATATGAACAGGACCCTAGTTTGCTTGGTAGCACTATTGACTTTAATGTCTTTTTCCAATCTGCACCGAAACAAAATGCAGGACGGCTGGATTAGTCTGTTTGACGGCAAATCCATTGACCAATGGAAAGCCAGTGATAAACCGGGCACTTTTTCCGTCGAAAATGGCTGCATCAAGGTCGCAGGCCCTACGTCCCATTTATTCTATGAAGGGCCTATTCTAAATCACGATTTTAAGAACTTTGAGTTTAAGGCACAGGTAATGACGATGCCTGGCGCCAATTCAGGGATCTACTTTCATACCGCCTACCAGGACAAAAGCTTTCCTGACAAAGGCTTTGAAGTCCAGGTTAATAACTCCCATACCGATTGGAAAAGGACCGGCAGCTTATATGACATAGTGGACATCAGAAAGGTCTATGTCAAAGATAATGAGTGGTTTACCGAATATATTAAGGTCGAGGGCAAGCATGTGGTTATTAAATTGAATGAAACCGTGGTAGTAGACTGGACGCAGCCTGAAGGTTTTAGCCCCCCGGAGGGGCATCCCGGAAGAATCATTTCCAGCGGCACCTTTGCACTGCAAGGACATGATCCCAAAAGCATCACCTATTTCAAGGATATTTTTGTCAAGCCTTTACCGTGAGGGGTACTTATATCTAAGGTAAGTCCAATCCAGGCTGAATACTGAATCCTATTGCTTTCTGATGCATTTACAGCCAGCGACAAACACGACAAACGAAAAAGCTGTAAATTACTCGTACGAATTATTTCGTATACTATCTGTTTATTTGCTGGAAAATTTGGTGGGTATGTGTGCCAAACTAGTTGGGTTCTCGCTCACTTTCAGCCTGTTTATTAGCTTCGGTTCCAGGCAAGATAACAGGTATCGAAGGCTTGATAGCATCTTCAACGCCTGGTACAGTAGTGGGAAGTTTAGTGTCAACGTGCTCAGTGCAGAGCGGGGAAAACCCATTTATCAGAAATCCCTTGGCCTGGCAGATGAAGATTCTTCTCGGCATTTGAACGACTCTACGGTATTTTTGCTTGCTTCAATTTCCTGTAGAAATTGGCCCGAACCTTTACTTGGCGGAGAACCAAACGGCCGGTTAAACGAAAAGGGAAAAATCATCTTTTTTGATAAACGGACAATTCAGCAGTTCCTGTGCCTCCTCCAACTCCTGCGTTATAGCAGCCGGTGAAAATATCCTCATACCGATAATATCTATTCTCGCCCAATGGCGTACCATCCGTGTAAGTTCCTCCGGGATCCCATGGATCATACACTTCAAAAAATAGCTCGTTATCCACTTGCTTATATCCCTTTAATATGATACAATGATCCCAACCTCCATCATAATATCTATCAACTCTTGTGCCTGAACCAGCTGAACCTAACCTTATGGAACTCATGGTTAGCGAAATAATTAGAATCCTTCCTGAATCTATTTGAGCTTTAAAATTGTCTCGCATTTGGGTCGCGCTTTCAGGGAGCGGAGTCCAATTAAAAGGAATTGCATTCTGATTTAAATAGTCAGCCAGATAATTATTGGTCCAAGTACCGCAAGTACTCCTAAACGCAATTCTGGCATCGGTCACGGTTGTAGTGTTCGTGGAATCTGCCCATTTTATTGCCATAGTGACAGAAGTAGGTCCACAGTTCACATCCCCACATGAATCGGTGGTTTGTTGGCCAATATACCATTCGTAATCCCGATTATTACTCACGGCCCTTTGCAACCATTGGCCCAAGCCCCAGTTCAAGGTGTAATTGTTATTCGTACCGATAACTTCCCAATTCTTATTGTTACCGCTTGCGCTCGTAACATCATATATCAAGGCATAATCAAAATTGTTCGTTGAAACGCCGCTTGTCTGATCCACTGCCTGTATGCTTGCGTGTGCACCCACCGACAGCGTAAACGATGCAATAAGATTGCCTGGGCTTATGGTGCTATCCGGAAACTGTACATAAATATTTGGCGCTTCGAAAGAAACCTGTGGGCTCATCCCTACAATCTGGTAGGTAATAATACTGGCAGCCGTATCAGCGAGGTTCGTTTGATTTGATTGATTTTCCCCTGTTTTATTGCAGGCGAAGCTACTCATAAACACGGCTGTAACACAAAGCATACCCCATTTCATACTGCAAGTTTGATGGAATTCCAGCAATAAAGATTTGCATTTAATGTACATCTTTTTTCGCTGAATTCAAAAAATACACCTTCGAATTAAATGGGATGAACCTGCGACGGAGTTCCTTTGTCCCTTAATACCAGAGTGGGCATCTGAATCGATCCTCAAGGAACAGTTTTAAACCGAGCATTCCCTACTTTTGTGTCCAGCTCAACTTATCCCAACTAAACAACCCTACCGTGTTCGGAAAAATATTTGATGAACTTAAATTCCGAAGCCCTTTGGACGCGTCCAAATAGGAGGAATATACTAGCTATTACCACCGTATGGAAATTCCGAGCAAATTTGTCTTACAAAGGAAGGAGAGATCGCACGGAAGTCGTATTTTGTGGAGAAGGGTTGCCTTCGCGTTTGGTTCAATAACCATGGCAAGGACCTCACCTATCGATTTGTTCTGGAAAGCCAATATGTGTCTTCGGCCGAAAGCTATAGGAAGGGTAATCCCAGTCTTTTTTCCATCGAATCCATTGAACCCAGCATCCTCCATTGGATCCATAAGCGGGACCTTGACCGGATCCTGGGTGAGTTACAGGAGATTCCCGCCTTCCGTAAAGAGTATATGAATGCCATATTCGAAAGACAACTCGATTACATGAATAAATTCCTTTCTTTTATCCGGGACAACCCGACTAAACGTTACCAGCAACTTCGAAAAGATAGACCGGAAATCATTCGACGCATCCCGCAACATTATATTGCCTCCTACCTCGGGATCAGTCCTGTTCACTTGAGCCGGATCAGAAACAAATTAAAAGGATAAAAGCCTATGGAACGAGCACGATACGCTTGCCGGCCAGCTCATGCTGTTCCCAGGCCCAGGCAATTTCCGAAAGCGGTACAGGAAGTATTTCCATGTAGAATTTTTGGTGCCTGATCCCCTCCCAGATAGCTTCCATTTCATTTGTGAGGATTTCCCAAGTTATGGCTCCCACACCCATCATCTGAAGACCGGAGGTTCTCAAAGCTGCTGCAGGGAGGGTAATATGGGAACCTGCCATCCCGCCAATCTCTACGTAGCGGATATTTCTTTTCGCAAAACCCACCTCCTGTGGAATAAATGTGCTAATCAATATTTCTGCCGGATGCCCCCAAACAAAATCGAGAACGATATCGATTCCTTTGGCCCCTCCTACCTCCGAAAACGCCCTTTTCAAGTCTTCGTCTGATTGACGCAGGTCAATAACCGTATCTGCACCAAGACCCGCTAACAGCTGAAGGGATTCCGGATTACGGCCAGTTCCTATGACACGCCCAGCGCCCAGCATCTTAGCAACCTGAACGGCGATCCTTCCCGAAACTCCAGTTGCGCCATTGATCAGGACTGTTTCCCCTGGCTTTAATTTGGCGGTATTTTTTAAGGGTAACAGAGATGTTAGAACGGAAGAAGGAATCGCGGAGGCTTCAGCAGGCTTAATATCTTCGGGTACGGGTACGGTGTAGCCGGCCAGGGCCCTTTCAGCAAATGCCCCATAGGGTGGTTTAATATGGCCGAAACTAACAAGCTTGCCTTCCTTTGTCCTACCAACACCATCGGTGCCGACGATGGCAGGAAATTCAGGATATAATTTCTTGCTGGAGTAATGATTACCCTTAACTATGCCCTTATCGAAATTCTCCAACACAGCTCCCAATACCTCAATTAGGACTTCACCTTCGCCTGGAATGGGATCGGGAAATTCGCTCCATTGAGGAATCGCGTTGAACCCATGAATAACTGCTGCTTTCATGATGATGGATATTTACAGCAAAAATCACATGAGCAAAACCCAGAAACGATAACATTTGATAAGAAGTAGGCGTCGCCCTATTTCCGTGGGTTCTTCCTTTCTTTCGGCTTGATTACTTCATGATAAGCCACGGTCAATGCCTCAATCAGCAGCTCTTTGGAGATTGTGTCCAGTTCCACCGTGGTAGCCCCGTGCTCTCCCCATTTATTTGGAACGGGATAGATATTATCCGGGTCTTTTTTGCAATACTGAAGCTGTTGTTCGGGAGTTAAAAAAAGATTGGCGGTATTGTTCCTTTCTAGATAGGTCGAGAACATTCTTTTACCCTTTACCTTAAAGCCTATGCGGTCAAAATGCTTGACCTGTTCACTATGGGCAAAGGAAAGAGCGATCTCGATATATTGGCTTTCGGTAATCATGCTGAAGACGTCGAATAGTTTGGCTATTTGGGAGGGTTGGTGTGGTTGCGAGAGCCATTCCTACGGCAAATAAAGGTAAGAGAACTATTTGAACCTAAGTAACAGATTGAATTAGCATATTTTACGATGATGTTTAGCACCCCTAGTAATCCCATCAAATATGTTT
Organism: uncultured Chitinophagaceae bacterium; assembly: GCA_963742225.1. Taxonomy (GTDB): domain Bacteria; phylum Bacteroidota; class Bacteroidia; order Chitinophagales; family Chitinophagaceae; genus Puia. The sequence continues at coordinate 129,097 of CAVULD010000002.1, forward strand.
ATATATTTCTAATATGAACCTGGTCCAACAGCTGGCTGAGGACATAATGTCATTTCTGATCGAATTGTAACAAAACCGATGGCGCATGAGTCTCCGGACAGCAAGTATGGTTAAATCGCATTCAACAAACTCGTGCATATCATTCCTTTCAGGACAACTTTCACTATAAAACAGCAGATGACCATCCGTTTCTTTTTAGCTGGACTATTCATTTTGTCACGTGCTATATAAGAGAACACAGAGTGCCCGCATTCGAACAGTTAACTCGCATAGATAAATCTTAACTAATTGATTATCACATCGTAATTAATCCGGCATTTTATTGGCAATATTACTCACGTGTTCCAAAATCAATTCGATGTTCAGAAACTATCTCACCACCGCCTTACGCAGCCTGCGTAACAATAAAACGTATTCGTTTATCAACATTACCGGATTATCTGTAAGTTTAGCTGTTAGTATACTGCTGCTGCTTTGGGTAAATGACGAGTTGAGCTATGACCGCTTTAATGTAAACGCCGCTAGCATATATAAGCTGGCGATTAAGTTTGGCGACAACAATGTTTGGGGCACCACGCCTGCACCTGCAGCAGTGTATGCCAAAAAAGAAGTGCCTGAGGTGGAAGATGCCTGCCGCATAACGGATAATTGGCGTGTTTCCATATTTGCATACAAGGGGAAAAAGTTTACTGAATGGCATAACTGTCTGGCGGACCCCTCTTTTTTCAGCATGTTTACTTACCCGCTTGTTAAGGGCAACACGAAACACCCATTTTCTGATGCTTATTCTATCGTTTTGTCCGAAACAACAGCCAAAATATTTTTTGGTGATGAAGACCCTTTGGGCAAAGTATTAACAGGTGACGATAACAAAATGTACCGTGTAACAGGGGTAATGAAGGACATGCCCCCAAATTCATCTATACGTTACAATATCGTTTTTAATTTTCAGCAATTGGAACAAGAATATGATACCAGCGGCTACTTTAAATCACTTAATACAAACTGGGATCAGTATAATTATAATACGTATGTATTGCTGAAACCCAACTCGGCCCCTGCTGCGGCGGCGCAGAAATTGAGCATAATACACCGGCATAACTTTGATATAGAGGCTAACAAGCACATTGTATACCTGTTTAACCCACTTACTAAAATACACCTTTACGATGTAGACGGCAAGCAGCAGGGCATGATGGTTGTGCGCGTGTTTTTTATAGTAGCTGTAATCGTACTGTTGATTGCCTGCATAAACTATGTAAACCTTATCACCGCAAGGGCGATGAAGCGCAGTAAAGAAATTAGCCTGCGTAAAATTGTTGGTGCGGGCAAGGCGGAACTGTTCATGCAGTTTTTAAGTGAATCGCTGCTCACATTTCTGATAGCACTTGTTCTGGCAACAAGCATTATTTACCTTGTAATTCCCTTATACAATAATATTTCAGGCAAAAATATGGTTTTCAAACCCTGGTCGCCCAATGTGCTCGCGGTATATAGCCTTACGCTGCTGGCCACACTGCTGCTGGCGGGTATATACCCGGCCATAACGCTTTCGTCATTCAAACCGCTGGAGGCTATGAAGGGTAAGCTAAGCGGTATTGGCAGCAAAAACAATTTTCGAAAAGTTTTAGTAGTTGTGCAGTTTAGTTTTTCCATCCTGCTTATTACAAGCACTATCATCATAGACAAACAATTAAAGTATATACGGGAGAAAAACCTGGGTTATGACAAACAAAACGTTTTTAGCTTCTGGATGCGTAATATTAACGGCCATTATGATGCGGCAGTAGCTGAACTTCTGAAGGAACCAGGCATATTAGGCGTTACAGAATCTGGTGCTAACATCATTGATAACAGTTCAGGTAGCACTGATGTGGACTGGGATGGCAAAAGGAACGACCAGCAATCATTTGCTATTATCCAGATGCCGATAGAAAGAAATTTTTTACAGGTCATGGGCATGCGGCTAGTGGAAGGGAACGGCTTTACCGGTTCACCTGCCGACACCGCTAACTTTATATTAAATCAAACAGCTATTCAGGCAACTGGCATAAAAGAACCTGTTATTGGCAAACGGCTTACTTTTCACGGTATTAGAGGGGTAATTGCCGGTGTGGTTAAAGACTTTCATTTCCAGGATATGCACCAAAAAATATTCCCCCTTTTGATGCAATACGACAAAAATTGGCGGGGGAAAATGTATATAAGAACTACAGGTAAGGATGCGCCGCGTGCATTGGCTGCCGCCGAAAGCATTTGGAAACAATATAACGCTGACTATTCCTTTGATTACACTTTTTTAGACACCCAGTATGAAGATTTATACAAAAGTGATATCCATGTGGGCCAGTTGTTTAATTGTTTTGCCATTGTAACCATATTAATATCTTGCCTTGGCTTGTTTGGTTTGGTCACTTTTACTGCTGAAAGCAGAGTGAAGGAAATTGGCGTACGCAAAGTATTGGGGGCAGGTCTGCCGCATATTGTTACTCTGTTGTCAAAACATTTTTTAGTATTGGTGCTGGTTGCCGCGGCCATTTCCTTTCCCGTAGCCTGGTATGGCTTAAACAGCTTTCTACAAGGTTACGCCTACCGAACCAACCTAAGCTGGTGGGTATTTGGGGCCGCTGGGGCAATAACCCTTTTCGTTGCCCTGGTAACCGTCACCTTCAAATGCATACAGGCCGCACTGGCGAATCCAGTGAAGAGCCTGCGTACGGAATGACAATTGTGCCCTTGCCTGATGCTGATGGAATCCTGACCTTGGATATTAGTTTCTCCCTATTCAATGAAGACTATATTGGCCAAAAAACTAAGAGAACAACCAGCATACGTGCTTCGATATGCTCCGCTTCAGTTCTGATTTAGAACAAGACCAAGTGTAAAGTTCTAGCCGGATAGGACCTTTCGACGGCCAAAACAGTGCGCATGAAGTGGCGAATCCGAAAGGTAAATGCTAGTTGGCAAAGCGAATAGATTGGTTATTAAATCAATAATGCAATGGCATAAAGTTTGACAAAAAAAATATCGATTTCCTTTCAAACTCATCTTTAAACGTTATGCTTCGAAATTTTTTTAGAGTCGCCTGGAGAAATCTTATAAAAGACAGCGCATCTTCCTTCATCAACATCGGCGGATTAGCTGTTGGCATTACTGTAGCGATGTTAATTGGGCTTTGGATCTACGATGAACTGTCTTATAACAATGAGTTTAAGAACTACGACCGTATTGCTCAAGTAATGCAACAAGCAACAGTAAATGGCAATATCTATTCAGATGTTTCCATGCCATTTCCCATGGGCCAAGAGTTACAAAGAAATTTCAGCGGCGATTTTAAATATGTTGTAATGGCTTCCTGGGAAGGAGATCATATTCTGAGTACTGGGGATAAGAACATTTCCCAACGAGGCATTTACATGGATAAGGAGGCGCCCGAAATGCTCTCGCTAAATATGCTGTATGGAACTCGCCAAGGACTGAATGACCCACATTCCATACTATTGTCCGCATCCGCAACAAAAGCCATTTATGGTTCGGAGAACCCGTTGAATAAACTGCTGAGGATTGACCAGAAACTGGATGTTAAAGTAAGTGGTGTGTTTGAAGACCTCCCTTTCAATTCTGAATTTCATACTCTCGCATTTATAGCTCCTTGGGACCTATATATCACTTCAGAAACCTGGATTAAAGCCAATGCAACAGCCTGGGATAACAATTCCTTTCAAATTTTTACTCAAATTCAAGATAATTCTGATTTTAAGGCGGTAGATAACCGTATTGCCAACGCCAAGCTCAATCACGTGGACGCAGCGGACAAGAAGTATAAATTCAAAATATTTCTTCACCCCATGGCGGACTGGCATTTGAGGTCGCATTGGGATGACAATGGCAGAAAAACCGGCGGGCTCATTGAATATGTTCGCCTATTTAGCATAATTGGCGTTTTTGTCTTGCTACTAGCCTGCATCAACTTTATGAACCTGAGTACGGCTCGATCCGAAAAACGTGCAAAAGAAGTGGGAATTCGTAAGGCGATTGGCTCATTACGGGGTCAATTAATCGGCCAGTTTTACTGCGAATCCCTATTAGTCGTAGTATTCGCTTTTGCATTATCCTGCCTATTTGCTCAGCTTGCACTGCCTTGGTTTAATGACATCGCCAACAAGAAAATGTCTGTTCCTTGGGCAAACCAATATTTCTGGCTATTGAGTATTGGATTTATCGCGTTTACCAGCGTGATAGCTGGGAGTTATCCCGCACTCTATTTGTCCTCTTTTCAGCCAGTAAAAGTGCTCAAAGGCACTTTCAGAGTAGGACGATTTGCCTCTATTCCGCGTAAGATTTTGGTGGTAACGCAGTTTACCATTTCGCTAGCCTTGGTTATAGGTACCATGGTGGTATATAAACAGGTTAACTATTCTAAGGACAGGCCTCTTGGATACAATCAGAATGGCTTGATGATGATCCAAATGAAAACACCAAATTTTTATGGAAAATTCGATATACTCAAAACAACTTTGAAAAATTCCGGAGCAATTGTAGAATTTGCTGAATCGTCCAGTCCCTTGACCGATGTATGGTCCGACAACGCAGGATTTAGCTGGCCCGGTAAGGATCCCAATCTGGAAGCGGATTTCAGGACGATCTGGGTAACGCACGATTTCGGCAAGGCAGTAAGCTGGGAATTTAAGAACGGAAGAGATTTTTCCAGGGATTTCCCGACTGATACATCCGCAATCGTTTTGAATCAAGCTGCTGTCAAATTCATGGGTATTCATAACCCAATTGGAACCATCGTAAAAAGGGGCGATGATGCAAAAGCAAAATACTACAAAGTGATTGGCGTAATTAATGATATGCTCATGGAATCACCTTACGAGCCCGTACGGCAGACCATTTATTTCCTTGACTATGAAAATGTTAACTGGATTATTCTAAAATTGAACCCTAATAGGAGCCCAGCAGAATCAATATCAAAAATTCAGGCCACTTTTCGATCAATTATCCCCTCTGCACCATTTGAATTTAAATTCGCGGACCGAGAGTTCGCTGCAAAGTTCGCGGCAGAGGAACGCATCGGAATTCTTTCTACAGTTTTTGCAGCGCTGGCTATATTTATAAGCTGCTTGGGCCTGTTTGGGTTGGCTTCTTTTGTAGCGGAACAGCGTACAAAAGAAATCGGAGTCCGAAAAGTATTGGGTGCGTCGATATTTGATCTCTGGAATTTACTTTCAAAGGGATTTGTGCTGCTAGTTATCATATCCCTGTTGATAGCAATCCCCATTTCCTATTATTTAATGAACAATTGGCTAAAAGGCTATCCTTATAGAACAGAAATATCCTCATGGGTTTACGTGGTTGCGGGTTTGGGTGCACTGATAATCACTCTAGTAACGGTAAGTTTCCAGGCAATTAAAGCGGCCGTTGAGAAGCCGGCAAACAGTCTGCGTTCAGAATGATGACCTTCCCTTTCAGGATACTGAGGGGATACCAATACTATTATTACGTGTCATGGCGGTAAACTCAACAAGTCACAACCAAAGAATGTTCTTTATTATGAAGCACTTCCGCACAAAAGGGCATACTTGGGAACGGTGTTGTTCAATGTAGATTTCAATTATTATTTTGCCGGGCCGAATAAATCGACTGTGGCGAAAGGTTCAGCAGACCAGGGTCTAAAGCGATTTAGGGTAAACTTGGTTGGCTGGCCTGGCTTTACATCAACCAGCAAATAGTTGTACTCCTCTCTCGGGGCTTCCCCTTTCCAATACAGTTCAGTGGGATAACCAACTGGGGTTTTGAGGTGTGTTCGGCCAGGAAGGATGGGATCTTGCTCAGCTCCTCCTCCGCCCAATAAAAAATATTTCACTCCATCCACCTGGTAGATCTCGGTTGTGTGGACGTGGCCATTAAATACCACAATATCTAAGTCCTTGGAATAGGGAGCAATAAATTTATGTGGATTTTGCTTGTCAGGAATCCCTCCCATTCCAGAACTAGCAAATACAGGATTGTGGAAGGCGATAAATACTTTGTGGATGCCAGCAACTTTGGCTTCATCTAGCCAGACCTGCATTTGCTTCATTTGATCTGCGAATGGCGGTCTGGTTGCGTCCCAGCTAGTCGGCTCACGATAGTCATATTTGCCTGTCCAAAGGAAAATAAATCGCACGCCCCTGAAATCGAATTTATAAATTAGGTTGCTCGGTGTAACACCAAACTTTTTCAAATAAGGAAAGGTTGTCATCATGCCTTCCATCGTGGTATCAGCCCAGGTTTCGTGGTTACCTGCCGCCAGAAAGAATCGACCATCCAATCCCGCGTCGCGCATCTCCCGGTCAGGTGCCGGCAACTTCCGTAATACTTCCCTGCGAAACAACTTCCAATACGGATTTTCAGATGGAACAGTTCCCTGTTTGCCCCACCAAACCAAATCACCTGTGCTGAGAATGAACTTAGCACGTCCACTTTGGACGTCTTTATCCATCTGTTCATCCACCCAGTCACCACCTTCCATCCTATACATAGGTATGGTCACGCCGGGTAACAGTTTTATATCTTCAACCGAGGCTTCAGTAACCCATCCTTTATCAATATGCAAGGTGGTCACTTGACTAGCAGTCATAAAGGGCATTACAATCTGCACCATTTCCTTGGTGGACGGATCATAAATTAACTTAACATCTTTTTCGACCACAGCTTCTGAAACCTTCTCAGGTAGAACTAGAGAAAACATTTCGACCAATGACTTACGGGCTTCCGCTTCTTGATCAGCTTTATACGGTAGCCACTGCATGGACCTTGAATCTCCATAAACTGCAAAAGAAAATCCGGTTTCCCCAGCTGTCTTCCCCGCCTGCGCTTGAATGTTTTGATGTTGGAAACTCATTGCCAAAAGCAAGGCAATCGTACTTAGGTTGTGAGTAAACTTTTTCATATTAGTCCTCATTTCTAAATTATGAAAAAATGATGGTTGGCGAATAATATTGCATTTAATGATACTAAATATAATGAAATCGCTGGTCAAATATGCACAATGACACGAAAATTAACAAACCCGCCCGTGTTGCAACTCGCTGGTTGAAACTAGTTGTCCAAATTTATTATTAAGTCCTGGGAAATACGAAGAGGTTGACATGCCGTTAGCTTTTTTTTGAGTTCGAATTAATATTTTGATTTTCATTAGGTTCTATATAATTCAATAGCAAGATCTACAAGTGACTAGCCAATCAATCTCTAGTCGAAGACATACTATTGAACCAAAACCACTGATGACCTTTTCAGAACTCATAGTCAATCTGTAAGAATGCCCGAATCCTACAGATCTAAAATTGGGGATCCTGCCCGAGCTGATCTTTGCCGCTGTTGCGAAGCCGTTAAGCAGGGGGTATTAATGTTAAGGGCAGCAAGGATGGCCTCCACTTCTTTGTTGCGGTTTCCGGAGCAATTGCCGTGCAATTGTAGATTAAAATGATAACTCGTAATAGAAAGTACCGCAACCATACAAGCAACAACATCTCTCTTGCCTATTACGAATCGCTACCCTAATTTCCCACCGATGTTTAAGAAATTCATACGAGGATGTAGCGTAATACTATTTTGGTTAGATGTATCAATTCAAGATCACTGATCACTTAAACCATAATAGTTTAGTTAAAGCGACAAAAAAATCTAATAGTTCCCACTCCCACCAGTCAAATCCCTGGTTACGGAAATAATACATTAGAAAAATACAACGACGATCATTGGGGTTTTTTACGTATAACTATAGATATGAGTGGCGCCAATCGGTTTCTTTTGGGGGAATATTTTATTGCGCCGCTCCTAAATGAACCGATAACCAATCCTGCCATGAGAATTGATGCAATTCAAATAAACCTTAACGCGCACAAAGTCCAAACTCTTACCTGAGACTTGGGCAATTCGGAACACTCCTGCATGCATGCCATGGGCATGGCTATAGGGATTCAGGGATATCTTCCAAAGCATAAAAGACACTTAACCCCATTTGTTTGGCAATAAGAACATCTTGGTCAGCGCCCTTGGAAGCGCCCTGCAATCGTAATACTGCGTCGCACTTTTGCATAATACGGTGAGCAACTGGATATTGGATTTCCTCCCACAGCTCATCTCCGGGTTTAGTAGACCCCGCAAGGCGCATTAATGGCAGGGCCAACCACTCTCCAATAATAGGTACATGCCCCTTTCGAAATAAAGGCAATGCAACAGACTCAAGATTTTTCAAATTTTGCTGCATGAGCGCCGGGTCATCATTGGTTCCACTTCTATAGGGGCCTGCAATAAGAATTAGCATAGTCCATTTCATTTTCTCAAAGCAACCAAACATTTCCCATATCAAGCATAATGTAGTTTAAGAAATTCGGCCTTTTCGTTTACGGCTACGAATAACGCTTAAAAATTCAGGCGTAATGCCCAAATAGGAAGCGATTTGCTTTTGGGTCACTTGTGCCGCGATGTGCGGATATTTTTCCAAGAAGATACGGTGTCTTTCGGCGGCTGAAAGTGAAAAATTCTCAATGACTCGTAGTTGCTCCCTGATATATGCGTTTTGAAAGATGATTCTAAAGAATTTTTCAAACTTAGGTACCTCGGTGAGTAAGTTGTCCATGTCTGTCTTCTGTAATTGTAATACAGAACTAGATTGTATTGCTTCAATGTTCAACATGGCGGGCTTCTGCTGCACAAAACAATACATATCTGTAACCCACCACCCTGTAACCGCAAACATGATGGTGGATTCTCTCCCTGTTTTGTCGACGAAATAGGCTCTTAATGTGCCCGAGCTGACAAAGTTGATTTCCTTGCAAAGCTGACCCTCCTTTAATATTTGGTCTCCATGCTCAAAGTGTTTTTCCCTCACAAGAGCCAGAAAATGAAAAATTTCATTCTCATTTAGGTAAATATGCTTGGAAATATTTTCTATTATACTTTCTTGCATCATGCTAAATGGTTCTACATTAACGTCAATTCGCAAAGTCCTGCAGCCGAGTTTCCGATCCCCTGTATATCCGCTTGGCCAGTCTGCACGCTCAAACAGAGGATTTCCGCTTCAAAAATAATCCACCTTTTATGATGTACCCGACTTGGCATTCTTATTGCCTGCTTGACAAATTCACAATGTTGCCTTTATTTTTTCCAACTCCAACACAGCTAGCTCCCCCACCCGCATAGGCAGCTTGGGATCTTTTCCATCCTCAAGCGTCCAGATTGCGCACAGTCCTGCCCAAGCTATAATCCAGCATAACAGCCGGTGTATATCTTGGCCCGAAGCATCGGCCACCAGCCTAACTTGCCTCGCTAGTCGTTCTGCGGACCCAGCGATGGCAAAATCGGGGTTACAAAAAATATTGGCATAGTCAAATCCCTTTTCTCCGACCAATCCCTTTGGGTCTATGGCTACCCAACCTCTTGAACCTGTGTCAACAATATTGTCGTAATGAATGTCTCCGTGCAGAGCTACCCTATCAAGGGGATTGGCGAGGAGCTCGTCGGCAACTTTTTGACTAACAGAGAATATTCCACCGTATTGTTTTGCCCCTTTTTTCAGCGCTTGAAACCAATCTACCAGGGGGACGAGCTTAGAATTACCCCCGCACGGGTTTGCATGAAGTAATTTTACAACCTGGCAAATGATGCCATTCGCCTGATCCTCTTGGCCGGAATAGACCATTTGCTTGAGGGACCCGCTTCCCGTGGCCCGCTCCATGAGCAGTGCATCAGCATTAAAAGCGAAGACTTTTACAGCACCCATTCCACCCCAGCATTCCAGCAGAAAAAAGCCACGCTTTTCTTGCGGCTTAAAGGGAACCTTCAACATGGCCGGCATGCCTTCAAACAAGACGGGTTGCAGCAAGCCGACCTCTGTGGTGAAGCTGTCGGCGGCATCAGAAAGCCTCCACTGCTCCTTTGCTCGTTTCATTTTTCCCTCTGCTATCGCGACTCGTTGTTCCCGATTTGTCATAAATAATTGCAGGATCCCAGTTGTAATCCGGCTTGGAGGTTGCTTTATTCCATCTGTGCGGTACCTTGTTCAACTTGAGATTATCTCGGCAATTTCTGAGGCTATTTCCTACCAAATTTCTCAATTTATCTGGTCAGTCCCCAGGATGAGTCGTGCGCATCTTATTTTCTAAGCGCGATATTTCTGCAGGAGTAAATAATGCCTGAAATTCACGCTGCAGTTTAAACCGATTCTCATCTCGAAAGCCATATGCGATCGCTTTAAGCAGTTCGGCTTGCGATTCCTGTTGCCTCCCTTGCCTGGCCAAGAGTACGGCAGATAAATACCAAGCCTCGCTATTGGTGGGATCAACCATTGTATACAAGTTAACGAAATATCGGGCCGCATCATCCTCATTACCGTTAACCAGTCGATTGCTAAATGAATAAAATGCCAAGGATAGGTAGGCCAGCAGACGTTGATCCATGGCCGATTTGACCCTCTTGGCATTAGCGCCCGAACGAAGGTCGCGAACGATTCCAGCCCAATATCGGCTATCCTGAAGCGGAAAATGTGCCATATATTCCGCTTTTGTCTGTTGCTCTTCAACCATCGTGCTTTGCCAATCTTGTTGTTGTTTCTGATATCGCGTATCGCTAAGAAGTGTAGAAAGCCCTTTTTTGAACCAAAGGACTTGATCTGACAATCCTTCCAGATAGCTTATACTGAGAATGTACTCATCCCCCGCTTTCACCAGTTGATTTGACTGGTAAAATGCGTTTAGCCTCTTCTTACTTTGCGATATAAACTGGTCGATGAATTCTTTGTTTTTAGCAATTGACAATTTCGCCATGGCGTCCAGTTGCAATCCGGCAAACGCAATGCGCATGGTTGGTTCGGGAGCCCACTCGTGCAGACCTTCGAAAACAATCAAATGATGCCGCGTTTGTGATTTGTCCAGGTCCTTGCTAAATGCCACAAGATCGGTCAAGTTCATATCTCCCTGGCCCGCGAGGGAGGTAAAATCAAAACCAAAATCGCCTGCGGCTGTTCCATCCGGCAGTCCGGCCCCATTAGCGATTACGCCGCGCACTCCAGGGTACTTTAAGGCCACAAAACCGGCGACCTTTGCCCCTCCAGAAAACCCGCATGTATAGATTCGGTTAGTGCGCGTCTTTAATCTTCGTTGGCTGTCCTCCCATAGCTTTTGCCAAATATACGCAGCTGTTGTCCAGTCGTTTCCATTCCTTGAGTTGTTGCTTCCAACGAGAATAAAACCAAACTCGTCTGCCAAGGTTCGATATTTCCGAAGGGGATGCGCGCCCGCCCCGTGAGCATCAAAAAAATAAATTAGTGGTAAGGAACTGCGGTCACCTTTTACCGGGATATAGATGGCGTAGGACTGAGCCGGATCCGCACTACAGAAAACGGTGTCCAGTATGATTCCCGCCCTCAAGCCATCCATGGTCAAGGGATGCTTCCTATGTAGGCTATCGTCGAGCAAAATCCCTCTGGGCTCGCCCGATACCTCCAGCAATCCAAGGAGACAAAACAGCATGATTTGGCTGATAATCTGGTAATTCTTCATGTATTGCACATTGCACCCCCTAGACGGGTCAGGCACTTAAGGTGCTTGCAATTTAATCAAATCGCAGGTGAGAATTGCTTTGCGCAAGAGAGCCGGGATAAACTAATCCAGGAAACTATCAGTATTTTTACAGGCCATATTCCTCAACTTCGCCATTATATAGCGACAGAATACTATGAAGCACTTAATAAGATGGAGCCCTATTTGGGTTTTTCTTTTACTCGCTGCTTTTAGCCCTCGGAGTCAGAGCGATCACAAGACTTTGGCACTAGGGGCACCCGCTCCAGATTTTAGTCTGGAGGGTGTGGACGGCAAAATATACCAGCTTTCTTCCTTCCATAAGGCAAAAATTTTGGTCATAGTCTTTACTTGCAACCATTGCCCAACCGCTCAAGCCTATGAAGACCGGCTCATCCAACTGACGGCGGATTTTGCCAGTAAAAACGTCGCGGTGGTGGCCATTATGCCCAACGACCCCCGTTCCCTTCGGCTGGATGAACTCGATTTTTCAGATATAGGAGATTCCTTCGAGGACATGAAGGTTAGGGCGAAAGAAAAGCACTTTAATTTCCCTTACCTATACGATGGCAAAACGCAAGAAGTGTCCAAAGCTTACGGTCCCGTTGCTACGCCTCATGTATTCATTTTTGACCAGGATCGCAAATTGCGCTACCAAGGCCGGGTAGATGATACGGAGAATCCCTTCAAAACTCCTAGTCAGACAGACGCCCGTAATGCCATTGACGACCTCCTGAACAACCGGGACATACGAGTCCAATCCACTAAGGTATTCGGGTGTTCCATTAAATGGTCAGAAAAACAAAGCTCCGTGGAAGAAGCCAACAACCGGTGGGTCAAGGAACCCGTTGAGCTTGCCACGATCGGGGTGGATAGCCTAGAACGCGTTTTAAAAAACTCCTCCAAAAAGCTGTATTTAATCCATGTTTGGGCAATGTCGTCGGAACCGTCGTACACACAATTTCCCCAGTTTGAAGCTATCAACAGGATGTACCGGGATCGGGACTTTGAATTCATCACTATTTGCGTGGGCGACAATGCTCAACAATCCAATGCACTTGCTTTGCTTCGCATGCAGCATGCATCCAATACTAATTATATGGTGGACTCGGCAAACCGAAATACAATGATAAAAGCAGTGCATGCTGAGTGGAATGGTGAATTGCCCTATACCATCGTGGTCGAGCCTGGCGGAGAAATTGTATATGCCCAACAGGGTATCGTCGACCCCGCTCTATTGAAAAAAACGATTGTGAACAATCATCTCCTGGGTAAGTACCCGTAGATTTACCCTGTATCAAAACCAAAAAAGATCAATTCAAAGCGATTATTCGGATCAGCACAAAGGGCCCCCGAGGCGCGTGCACATCCCACATGTTTAAGTCCCATTTGCCCGAACTCCGGATTGGAGACACCAAATGCCCTTCTCGCTCACTCAGACCTACTACCTAGGCGTTAACTAACCAATTGCTTTCCCGTATATTATAACAAGATTTTCGCGCCCCATTACATTTTGCCGACTGCCCATCCACTTAAGGGCGGTTTTACACATTCTTTAAATTTGTGAGAAAAAATTGTTTCCCCCCTGGCTGCTTGCGAGGTCATATGTTGTAATTCTTTCCAGAACTTTGGCCAAACTTGTCGTATATGAAAATTAAGTTCTACGGCGTTCGGGGCTCCCTTCCCGTGTGCGGCAGAGAATTTGAGCGATACGGAGGAAATACGACATGTATGCGAATACTTAGGGAGAATGCCAACCGCATCGCCATCGTGGACGCGGGAACCGGTATTCGAAATTTAGGAAAGGAAATTATGAGTGCGGGCCTTTCCCAAAAAGTAATCAATATTCTTTTTTCCCATTTTCATTGGGATCATATTCAGGGTTTTCCCTTTTTCGCACCAGCTTATAATGAACATCAAAAAATTGGCATACTTGCGATGGGAAGAAAAGGAAAAACAAAAAATCTAAAGGAGATATTTTCCCTGCAAATGCAGAAAGAGTACTTCCCTATTGGCCTGGAGATGATGGGAGCGCAGTTTGAGTATTTAACTTATGGGAAAAAAGAAACCATCTACGGCGCCAAAGTCAGGAGCATTCCTCAACACCACCTCTATTTGGGAGGTTCTTACGGCTTTCGCATTGAAGACGAATCCGTTTCGCTGGTGGTCTGCACCGATATTGAACACATTGACGGTATCGATAGCAACATTGTCAAATTTGCCAAAGGAGCGGATTTGCTGGTACATGATGGACAATATACGGCCCAGGAATACAAGAAATTTAAGGGATGGGGGCATAGCACCTGGCAGCACGCGGCCGAAGTGGCTATTCGTGCGCAGGTTAAAAAACTGATTATCACGCACCACGACCCTGATCATACGGATGACTTCCTGGACGCCATGGAAAGCGAATGCCAGCAATATTTTCCAAATTCGGCCTTCGCCAAGGAAGGACTCGAAGTGCCGGTCTAGCCCGAATGGCAGTTCTTCATTCTTATAAATGAGGTCATAGCGGTTTTCTTGCCCACCATTTGGCTAATTGCTGGCAGAGAGACCCCAATTAGGCAATCCAATTTTCCAGCGATAAACTGAAGGCAAAATCTTGGCAAATTTCAACTGGATATTTTTAGAACATGCGGAAGAAACCTATTAACCCAAAACGCAATGGACAGCAAAAAACCCAAGACAATAGATGAGTATATTAGCAAATTCCCCGAAGATAGGCAAGCTCGGTTGACCCTCATGCGCCTAACCATCCGCAAAGCAGCGCCTCAAGCAGAAGAAGTCATAAGTTACCAAATGCCTGCCTTTCGCCAACATGGCATTTTGGTCTATTTTGCGGGACTTAAACACCATATTGGATTTTATCCAACATCATCCGCAATCCATGCATTCCAAAAGGAAATTGGCAGATTTAAGAGCTCGAAAGGCGCGGTACAATTTCCACTAGACCAGAAAATGCCCACCTCACTTATTACAAGAATCGTAAAATTCCGTTTGAAGGAGGATCGCGAGAAAGCGAAGAAGAAAGCTTTAAAAAATAGTCGTTAGCATCGTCTTTAGGCCCATCGAGCTAAATGACTCTATTGGTCCTTTCTCGGATTTGTCCTTGTCGTGATAATCTATCCAAGAATGCGGCCGTCTAGTTGGATTAATTGAGAGGATTATAAGCTGAGTCTGGATAAAACTCCTCTAAATTTTCATAATTGGTTCCACCACTTATCCCCAAGGCCACGAAGCCACGGTTCTGTACGCTGAACCCCACTGCACCCTGGCGGGCAGGCCTCTTATATGGGGTTTTTTCGGTCCATAAGTCGTGATTAAAATCATATTCCCATGTCCATTCATACAGCGATCCGTTGATGCCGGTGCTTATGTATCCTTTGTCGCCTCCTCCATCCGTTACAACTTTCAGAATGACAAAACCTACTGCATTGTAGCGTGCGATTGTGGTATATCCGTCATCGAACGATTCGGGACTGAAGTTGGTGATGTGATTAAGCTGGAACCATTTGAGAGAATCCGGCTGGGATGGGTCAAAGCGCCACATATCATTGGTTACCGTACCGCCGGTCCCGAGGCCGGTTACCAGGTAGGCCCGGTTGCTGTACACGAAGGCCACGGCCGCCGTGCGCTTATATCCATCGTAGCTTACTTCCTGGCTCCAGGTATTTACCGTTGGGTCGTAGGCCCAGAAATCTTTTAAATATTCCGTATAGTTGTTGCCCGTGCCGACGTAGCCAAGCCCCTCGGTCCCTGCGGTCTGGATGGCAAAACCCACCGCGTCAAACCGGGGTGCGAACCCATTGAGTGAATCGCCCATGCTGGCGATCTGGTTCCATTGGTTGGTGGTGGGATTGTACTGCCAAAAATCGCTGAATGCCACCGTCCCGTTGGTACCCGAACCGACATACCCCTGCCCGTTTATGGTAAAGGTCACGGCCGAATTTCTGGGCGTCATGTTTACCGCGCTGGCCACCTGAAACCAGCTGCAGTTATTGCCTGTAACCTGCAGCTGCCACAGGTCATTATAGCGATTAAAGCTGTTGTCGATGCCTGTTCCAATATAGGCGTAATTTCCGATCACAAATACAACCGCCTCACTTCGGGCTGTGCCATTGAAGTCCCCCTGATAAACCCAGTTTCCGTTCTGTGTATACGGAACGCTGGACTTTCCACAGGAGTACAGGATGGAGGTGATTAACATAAACACAAGCAGAGAGAGGTGCAAACGGTTCATATGCAATTCTTTTTGACTTGAACTGATATTGCCTATAGGCAAAATGTGTTAACATGTATTTTGCTTATAATTCATGCATTTTAGCCACGCATTTACACTCTCGTCATTGCATAAACAAAGCAGCCTCTGTAGCCATGTTCTGACTCCCGCTTCCCTATAATCCGGAATGGAAAAATGCACCAGCACCATGTGGCTTTTTCTCTTATCGAAGTCCTCCGTAAAAAATAATGACGTCGACAGACAAGCATTAGCAACAAATCCAAAAGCAGAAAAGAGATTCACCGATTTAATGTTGTATTTTATGTCGCAACCAAAACCTCTGATGTGGTTCCGTTCATCGCCAATTCGAAGAAAATGAATTGACTTGAGGTGATCCTTGTCCAAGACCTGCCCCGAAGCTCTTCTCACATTTAATTTGAAGCATAGTTTGCATGCGAAATCCATGTCTAACCCCCATCTTTGCCGAATGGTAGACTAGGTTATCACATAGGAGTACTTTGATTTTGCCCGAACCCATTTACTGGGAAATTTGGTCGCTTCTATAGTTTTGCTTTTGCAAAACGTTCAGATCACCACACCATAAGGCATTCTTTCCCTGACTTATGCTGCAAAAATTGCGTTAAAACGCGCACCATACCGATATGATCAAAATACAGTGGTAATGCTTTCGACCCATGCAAACCCAATGGCATATACCGATCGTGCATCCTTGCAAAATCCAGATATCTGAACAGATTACGCCAGCCCTTTTTTCGAATTCTATATTTCCCGATTTAACCAATTGCCTGTTCATTACATACACATATCCCCTTTACCCATCAGTCCCTATCAAGCTCAAGTGTGTAACATAATTCATTATGAGTATTATAGAGATAATTCATATTTACATAAGCAGGAACGATGCAAATCTGATTATCTTTAGCGTCAGCACCCCAATACTCATTAATTTGACTGACTCGATGTCCACACAAGTCGCCTCCTCGCCGGGCTCCGCTATGCAGCAACCTAAAAAAATATTTTATATTGACTATCTGAAAGTCGTGGTGACTGTGCTGGTCGTACTCCATCACAGCTTTATTACTTATGGCGCACCCGGAGGTTGGTATTTTACGCAAAAGACAAGCCTAGCGGGTGCGATTGCACCGATGACCGTCTTCGTGACAATCAACCAATCCTTTTTCATGGGATTTTTCTTCTTTCTTTCTGCCTATTTCATTCCTACTTCATACCAAAAAAAAGGCGTCAGGCGATTTGTATTGGACCGTTTGATTAGACTAGGCATTCCCTTAATCTTTTATTCTTTCGTTCTATCTCCTTTCCTCTCTTACCTTATCTACTATTTCGACCAAGGGTACCACATATCGTATATGCAATATTTAAGGGGATTTAGCCAATGGATTGATTTTGGTGTGCTTTGGTTTGTGGCAGCTTTATTGCTGTTTACCCTCGCGTATGTACTGTGGATGCAGATTCGTGGAAGCAGGACGCCACATAAGCCTGTGGCTGCTCCATCGTTTCGGATTATCCTTCTGGTTGCAGCCGCCATTGGCGCAGTAAGTTTTCTTGTCCGAGTATTTTTTCCCGTTGGCTGGGTACTTAGACCTGTAGGTTTCCAGCTCGGGTATTTTTCGCAATATGTTGTGCTTTTTATTTTGGGTCTTTACGCATCCCCCAACCAGTGGCTTAGCCAAATAGCCAGCAAAACAGGCCGACGATTTGCTTTGCTCGCTGCGCGGTTGCTGAGTGTCTTTCTTCTCTGGTATTTGATGGAAACGGTCTGGCACACGCCGCAAAATTGGTTCATCGGTGGCTGGCATTGGCAGCAATTCCTATACGCCGTGTGGGAGCAAGTGCTTGGTTTTTCCATTATCATGGCCCTGCTTTGCAAAGGACGACAGAAATGGAATAACCCGAGTTCCTGGATTACCAAGCTATCGCGCTACACCTTTGGCGTGTACATCTTTCATCCCTTGGTCTTGATCAGTCTAGCCCTAGCGCTTCGCAATTGGTCAATCGAACCGGCCCTGAAGCTTCTTATCGTAGCGCCGCTCGCAGTTGCAGGCAGCTTTTTGTTGGCTTCCATTTTAGTTCGCATTCCAGGCGTCAACCGCGTGATCTAACCTCCAATTTGATCCACCGGTTCCGATATTTCCGAACCGGGCTATCTGTCATCCATCCCTGGATTTTCTTGCTGCACAGGCTTGCCTCAGTCTAGACGCGCTGGTTAATTTACCGCGGCCACTCCTGGCTACGCCCTCGAGATGGCTGGTCTAAGCAAGGCCTCCATAATCTATCTAGGCTTGGCAACCAATTTATTTCAAATAACAGAATATCAAATACGATAAAATTGAAGCCATATATTAATATTATTTACTCAATTAAGGATTAGATCGATTTTCAGAACCAAGATTTCTTTCGGATATTCATATTGTCCCATGCCATTATCACATTAAATTAAAATAATATGCAAGAAGTACTGGTAGATTTGATCATCCATCCTCTGGAACCTTTAACACCTAAAGAAATAAAGAAAGCGGTAAGTGTACTGCGGGAAACCAAGAACTTGGATTCAGCAGTGCGGTTCATCTCAGTCGTATTGAAGGAGCCGAATAAAAAGTTATGGAAGCGCTCAGCTTTAGAAGAGCCGCCAACTCGAGAAGCTTTTGCCGTGCTATATGACAGCCGGAAAAAGCAAACATACGAAGCGGTTGTTTCCCTATCCGATGGCAGGATAACCAAATGGCAGCACATCCCCGGCGCCCAGCCAACCATGGCGGTAGACGAGCAAGTGGCCTGTGAACAAGCCGTGCTTGCCAGCCAAGAATTCAAAGATGCATTGCATAAATACGGGATCGACGACCCTTCCCTGGTGATGGTAGATATCTGGTCTGCCGGTTATTACGGCGAGGACGAAGAGAAGAATCTGCGGCTAGCCAGGCCTTTGTGCTTTCTTAGGTCAGACCCTACAGATAACGGTTATGCCCGGCCGATAGAAGGGCTTAGGCCGGTTGTCAATCTAAACACTATGGAAGTGATTCGGGTGGAAGATTATGGCTTCGTGCCCCTACCTCCCGGGTCTGGCAACTATGCCGCACATCGGATGGAAAAGTTTAGGCAGGATATAAAGCCGCTGGAGATCGTTCAACCCGAGGGCCCGTCGTTCGAGGTCAAAGGCCATGAGGTAAGTTGGCAGAAATGGCATTTTGTGATTGGATTCAACGCTCGTGAAGGCCTGACGCTACACGATATTGGCTATGAAGACCAGGGTGAAAAAAGATCCATTCTCTACCGTGCGTCTCTATCCGAAATGGTTGTGCCCTATGGCGACCCCAGGGAAACGCAAAGGCGAAAAAATGCATTCGATAGCGGGGAATATGGCATGGGTTCCTGCGCCAATAGCCTCGAATTGGGCTGTGATTGCCTCGGCTATATTAAGTATTTTGACGGTCATGTAACAGACAGCAAGGGAAATGTGGTTACCATTAAGAATGCCATTTGTATGCACGAAGAAGATTATGGCATCTTGTGGAAACATACCGACAGGCGCCTACCCACGCCTGAAGTGCGCAGATCCCGGAGGTTGGTGGTATCCTCAGTATCTACAGTCGAAAATTATGAATATGGTTTCTTTTGGTATTTTTACCAAGACGGCAACATCCAATTGGAAATTAAGCTCACCGGCATCCTCTCTCTAGGAGCGGTCGCCACGGGACTTAAGCCCAAGTATGGCAATCTGGTTGCGCCGCAGTTATACGCTCCCAACCACCAACATTTTTTTTGCGTCCGATGCGATTTTGATCTGGATGGAACCGAAAATGCCGTGTACGAAGTGAACATAGTACCGGAAGAACTGGGACCCGACAATCCCTTTGAAAATGGATTCTTTGCCAAATCTACTTTGCTGGAAAATGAATCGCAAGCCATGAGCCGACTCAACCTAGAAACGTCACGTTTTTGGAAAATTGTAAACCACAAACGGATCAATCAGGTGGGAGAACCCGTAGCCTATAAGTTCATGGCTGGAGACAACTGCATTCCTTTTGCGTCCAAAAATGCCTATTGGAGAAAAAGAGCCGGTTTTGTGGAGAATCATGTCTGGGTAACGCCTTACCAGGAATCGGAAAAATTTGCGGCGGGCGATTACCCCAATCAAAGCCAGGGTGGGGACGGCCTAGTGAAATGGACAGCGCAAAATCGCTCCATCAAAGACGTGGATCTGGTTTTCTGGTACACGATGGGGCATACCCACATTCCTCGTCCGGAAGACTACCCCGTAATGCCAGCGGCGTATATCGGCTTCCTACTCAAACCCTTGGGGTTCTTTTCGGAGAATCCAGCAAACGATGTTCCCCCCTCTTCACGCAAAGAATCACCTGAGGGAAAGGGTTGCTGCCATTAACGGAGGAGGTGCCCTATGACGCAGGTTTTAGGCGCCCGGCCAAAGGCTCATGGAACAGTAAGGCGAACTTGGCGGCTAAGCACATCACCCAGCAAAAGCACACCATAGATTAAAACTTCCCTTCGTCCACATCCTTGATGAATTGGATAACCCCTTGCATGAATACTTGCTGGTCGTCCCACATGCACAAGTGACTGCCATTCGGGCAATAGAGGTAGCGCCCGTGTTGGACCTCCTTACTTTGCAATTCCATCGCTTGGGGATCCATCGTGTCAAAGCGTGCACCCACCATGAGGGTAGGTACGGCAATTTCTTTCAACCTGCTGCGGATATCCCAGTTGGCTAACCTACCCGCGACCCCGAATTCCGAAGGGCCCTGCATCAGGATGTAGATTTGTTCGTTTTCGTGCTTGCTAGCGCGGTTCAAGCCATCGGGCCATTCCTCTAACCTGCATATGTGCTGGTGATAAAAGTTAGGAATAAGCAGCCCCATGTAGCGTGGATTGTGAAAATCGGATTTGGCTTCCAGCGTTCTAATTTCGGACAATACCTTGGGATCCATTTGTTTGGCCAGCACTTCGTTGGCATATTTTCCGTACTCGGGACAACTGGCCATCATATCGGCGACAATCAGTCCCTTGATATGGGCCTGATGCTTTAATGCATATTCCATGGCAAGCAACCCCCCCCAGGAATTCCCCAAAACATAAAAATTGCTGGAATCCCCTCCGATTGCCTGACGCACTTGATCGACTTCGTCCACAAATCGGGGAATTTTCCAAAGACTGCTGTCGGTAGGCTGGTCGCTATAATAAGAACCCAATTGGTCGTATTCGTAAAACTCAAATCCTTCTTTGGGGAAAAAACTCTCAAAGCACTCCATGTACTCATGGGTCGAGGCGGGTCCTCCGTGCAGCAATAATATTTTTATTTTCGGATTGTTGCCAAATCGCTTGGTCCACACTTTAAAGACGCCCAGCGGCGTAGTTACTGGAATTAGCCTGATGCCAGCTGTCTGCAGGCCCGTATCCCCATAATTAAAGTAGGCTGATACGGGGGTATCACCACCCGTCCTGCTTGGGGTATTGGAATGACAGGAGAATAACCACATGGAATACAGTAAGAAAATAAGAAAATTTCTCATATGCGTTGATTGGTTTGGAAAGTTAAGCAAATAATTAAACGGAGGTACGCCCAATCGGCAGTCCATAAAAAAGTGAAAAGACACCCACTCCGCCTTCTCCATCGCACCTATTGAAGATATTCAGTAATTATCTCGAGTCAAGCCAAATTAACCGGGCATAAGGAGGGCTCAAGGCCCCGCCCTACCTAGGTTTTTAAGGCAAACTCAAGCGCGAATGATCCGACCATCCTGCATTTCGATGGTATGATCTGAGCCAGCCGCAAAGTCCATGTCGTGCGTGACGGTGATAATCGTTTGGCTATTTTCCTTGCAAAGCTGCCTGAAGATGGCAAATACATTTTGTGAATTCGCTTTGTCCAGGTTTCCGGTAGGTTCATCACACATTATGATAGCCGGATCGTTAACCAGTGCCCGGGCGATCGCCACACGCTGCTGCTGCCCTCCGGAAATGCGCGAAGACAATTTTTTTGCGTATCCATCCATGCCCACCATCTTGAGTTTCTCCAAGGCCCTGGCCTCTACCTCCGCTCGCGCAAATTTGCCGCGCTTAAGTGCAGGCAACATGACATTTTTAAGCACAGTAAATTCGGGTAGAAGATAATGGAACTGAAAAACAAAGCCCAAGTTTTCATTGCGGAATTTAGAAAGTTCGTTTTGGTTGCGGCCCCTGAGGTTTTGGCCATTGATCTCCAATTCACCGTCAAAATCCGTATCCATAGTGCTGAGAATATACAGCAACGTAGACTTGCCGCATCCGGATTTCCCGACGATCGCAACAAATTGGCCTTTACTAACCTCAAAGCTCAATCCCCCCAACACCCGGAAAGGCTCAGGGTCATTAAAATATTTTACAATCTTGCCCGCTTTTAAAATAGTCTCCATATCTATCCAGTTGTAGCCGCCTTTCTGGTCGTAAACGATTTAGTCCAAAGGGCCAAAAAATGCATCACTCATCCGGCCCCTGCTCTACCCTCTAATGATACCTACCGGGTCAATTCTGGATGCCTTCAAAGCCGGAAAAAATCCAGCAAACAAGGTGGTCAAAAATCCGAACAGCAGACCCAACACGTAATGCAGCGGTATAAAATTGACGGGGTAGGTGTCAATGCGAATGAAGCTGCCTTCGGGAAAAGGCGTGATGGAAAGCAAATAGCACAAAACATATCCCAAAATTAGTCCAAAAATGCCGCCCAAAATCCCAATGATCAGGGACTGAAACAAAAAAATAGCAGTAATATCCTTCCCTTCAAAACCAATCGCTTTCAGAATCGCAATATCCTTCATCTTATTGATGATATTCATGTTCATGATGTTGTAAATCCCAAAGCCAGCAACCAGCAACAGCGTAAAGGATATTACGGCCGTCATGATATCTCGTATCTTTTCGCCGGCTAAAATCGACGCATTCGCCTTTTGCCAATCTTCGACACGCAACTTAGGCAGTTGCACTTTAATCTTGGAGGCAAAGCTGACCGCCAAATTCATACTCTTCAGTTTGACATTCAGATCGGTGACATAGGAATGGTCATGCTCGAGCACTTTTTGCACAGTAGCCATTGTGGAATAACTCTGCACATCATCGATTGTAATGATACCGAAGGAGAATATGCCGACTACTTTCAACACCAAATTATTTCCCTCCGGAGTAGTCACGCTAATGCGATCACCTACTCGGGCATTCACTTTCTCGGCCAACCCGCTGCCCAAAACGACTACATCGGTTCCCCGAAGCAAGTCTTCCAGGTTTCCTTCATTCATCTTTTTATTTAGCCCGAAAAGGCGTTCCTGCTTTTTCACATCGATGCCCGTAATAGTTCCTTGTAATTGCACGGGTCCGTTATTAAAAAAAACTTGGGAGCTTACCTCGGGTGCAACCCCCACTACTTCGGGCATCCGTTCTAACGCATCCGAAATATGTTGTGCGTCTTTGATTTTAGGAAGGTCATTTTTGGGTCGTTGATGATCAACAAGCAACCAATCACTCAGCCGCGAACCACCTACCGTGTCTCTAGAAAGTTCTTTGGATTCTCCAATGATGGTCTGCTTTTTGACCTCCACCGGGTTATAGATATGGACATCTGGTGTATTATCCATCGCCAGATCTTCCAAAAATTGGTTGACCCCAGTCATAAAACTGATCATCACCAAAAACATCGAGATGCCAAACAGGACCCCCAGCATGGCCACGAGACTTTGCTTTTTCTTGGTCACCAGATGGGTGACGGCAATCTCCAAAGCCAGTTTCCAATTCATTGCTCTATAATTATAATGGAAGAAATGCTGAGTCCGCCCAATACCTGCACAAAGTCATTATCTTCTGCCCCTTTGACTATCTTGACTCGAGCAAGCTGGCCCCCTTGCCTTACGAGGACACTGTCCCCGGCCAGTAGCGCTTTGCGAGGTATGACCAATGCTTTTTCTTTTTGTCGGACTAAAATATTAGCCTCAATGTTCAAGCCGTACAACTTAACCGGCATGTCGTCATCGAAATATGCATCGACACGGAAAGATTGCTCCTGCTTATCCAGTAAGGGGTATATTTTTGCTACGTGGGCGTGGAATATTTTATTTGGATAGGCATCCAGGGTAATCAAGACCTCCGCACCAATCTTGACCTTTTCCAGGTCATCCTCATCCACTAACAGCTTGCCAATCATCTGACCACTCCCGATTAGTGCAACGGACTGATTGGCTGACACGAGGTCTCCGGTTTGCTTATAGATCTCAAATACTACCCCGGAAGTTTGACTCCGCAGCAGGCCATTGTCTTTTGACGTGCGTGCAATGTCCAGAGCGTTGGTGGCTTGTTGCAACTGTAGATCAGCACTCAAGCGCTGCGCTTGAATTTGTTCTTGGAGGCTTTTAACATTATTTTGACTGGTTTGGTAGGCCAGCTGATATTTCTCGAAGGTACTAGAAGAAATCGCCTGCTCGGCCAATAAATTCTTATACCTAAAATACAGAAGGCTATCGTTCTGCATGCCAGCTCTGGCCGACTCCAATTTGGTTTCCAAGTCTTTGATGGAGGGTGCGTTTGGCGCTACCACGGGTATGGTTCGCTGCACGAGGCTAGAAGCCGTCGACACCTCGGTTCTTCTGTCGTCATTGCTTAACGTAAAAAGAAGCTGACCTTTTTTTATCGTATCCCCTTCTTTGATGAAGGCCTCCTGCAGAAATCCCTGATTGGTCGGCATGAGCTGGTATTCTTTTTCAGGCACCAGCGTTCCGGATGCATACACGGCTTCTGTCATGGATCGCATTTGGGGTTGCGTTTCTACTCTTTTGGAGTGGCATCCACCACCCCAACAAGCAAGCACCAGTAAAAATCCCAGCTCATAGCGGATCATAATCAGTTATTTAGGTTTAGCAGCATTTGGTAGACAATGCCGTCGTCGATATTTTGGAGGTAATCCATTCTCGCTTTATTGTATTCTTTAAAAATGTTATTGAATTCATCGAATTCCATAACTCCTTCCCGCAATTCTAATCGGGCTATGCGTAGATTGTCTTCTTCCACTTCCAGTTTTTGCTTAAGTACATCCTGCTTTTTGACGGCGGCCAGGTAATTGTTCCACCATCCGGCTTCCTGCTGACGAAGGTCTGCTGCAGTCTGCTCCTGGGAGGTTTTGGCCAACTCCCCCTGTAACTCGGCTTTTTGCTTGTTAAGCCTATAATAATTTCCACGGAAGATGGGAAAATCGAGTCGTAAGCCAATACTGCTGAAATCATAGGCAATATGTTGGCCGGGTTCCATTTGCAGTTCATGGGTGAATTTCGAATCCAAGGAGATCACTGGTAGACCCGCCCGGTTCGCTTCTTTGCGCTGCAGTTCGGCAACGGCCACTTGCACTGCAGCTTCCTGCCAAGCGGGACGCTGGCTAATGGATCTTTTTTCGGGGACCACCGTCCAGGCAGCTGCCACCGAACCGATGGAATCGGTGAGTTCCAGCTCCGTGGAGTCCGGCAAAACCAACAATTCCCTAAAGTCAATAAGGGATTGCTCATAATTCTTCCTGTAGTCAATTCCCGTACTGCGGGTGTCGAGCCAAAGATTTTTTGACCGGTTGTAATCGGCGGGATCAAGCACTCCGTTCGATTTTCTGGAGTCCATGACGTGCATCAGCTCTTCGGTGATTTGCAGGTCCAACAGGTTTAATGCGACCAATTCCCGAGTAATAAGGACCTGATAATATGTCTGGGTGAGTTGGATATGTAGCGATTCCTGGTTGACTTTGGACGTCCAGACCGTTTGCAGGGATTGGAGTTTATAGCGCTTCAGCTGTTCCCATTTTTCAAAATTTATCACGGGAAAAGAAAGTTCTGCGCCGGCCGAAAAGGTCCAAGGAAGCCCCAGCTGGACTTTTTGGTATTTGCCTGGGGCGCCGCCCACCACCGAAGCGGGGACCACCAAGACAGGAATTAGCGGGTCATATTCCGAAGTACCAAACAGATTCAACTTGGGGAGCAGGTCGCTTTTATTAATGGCTTCGTCCTTTCGACTGATCTGCTCCTGCAGCATGGACCGACGGCCAACAGTTCCTGTCTTGTCGGCGTAATTAAGCGCCTCCTGCAGATTCGAGAACCGTACTTGTGCCCGGGCAGCAAATGCCCATGCTGCCAACAAGAATAAGGTCCCGAAAAATTTGATCATACTGTGCATATTTTCAGCAATCAAGGTACTAAACTCCGCCTACATGACCACAGGGGATCGATTGCAACTTTAATCCCAACTTTCCGCTGGCGCCCATACCTAAAACGAGGCTGCCCCGCCATGGTAAATGAAATTGCCAGGCAGGGCAGCGTTTAATACCACGAAGGCGATTGGTGATCGGCTTAACTAAGCCTTACCGTCTCTTTGTTTTTCAGTTGCACGAGTTAATTCTCTTAGCCAATGATCGAATCGCTTTGCATCTAGTTTATGCAACCTGCTCGCAAGCCTTACTAAACCTCCTCACTTTCTACCGGAACCAAAACTGTTTTTTGGTCTACTGGCCCTTGAGAAAAGTCACAATTTTCGTCCTCTCTTCATCGGTGATCAATGCCCGGGTTTGCATGTGCATCCCGAGTGTTTCCCACTGCTCTGGGGAAAAGCTAGCAGGAGAAGGAGTATTGTGGCAACGCTGGCAATTCTCAGCCCACAACTGGACCCCGGACTTAGCCGAGACTTTTTGGCTGGCCTTGCATCCGACGAAGTTGGCAGTGGCCATAAGGCTTGCTCCTGCAACCAACATAACCGTGATACTTTTTATAGATATGCGTTTCATATTTAACATTTTTATAATTGTATGGAGAATTGAATATAAAGTGTGTTAGATTGGGTGATTACCCCTTCACTACCTAATGCGGTGCTGGTGGTGTTGTTCCACTGATAAGCGCATTTAAGCACTGTTCTCCAGCTCAACCAATACAATAAGGCGGCCTCAGAAATGTTGTTCTTCTGACCCCATAGTGAGCCGCTGGGGGCCGTATAGTTGCTGTATCGATAGGAAAGTTCTAGGTTCTTGACCAGCTTACTGGAAGCACCAGTTGGCCGAACCGAAACCTGCGCAAATCCGGTGGTTGCTTTGTTATCGAATGTATAGGTGCTCGAATCGGTGGGATTGGTGTAATTCTGCTTAGTCACATATACATAGTTATATTGACCCTTAATATTGACCAGGAATGGACTGAAAAGCTTGACGTATTGCAAGTCCACGGCATAGGCCTTCTCCTGGGCACTCTGGTCCGGAGCGCCCGCGTCTCCTACAGTGCCCAACTGGCCGCTCAGGCCAATCTCGAGGGAGGAGTTGGAAATGGGAAGTAGTCCTAAACGCGCCGTAACAGTCTTATTTAAGTTGTTGTCAATGGTTCCGACTTGTTGAATCTCGCCATCACTTGCCAACTGATTACCGTTGGTCAAGCTGACGTCATAATTCCATTTCATATTTCCCAATGGGAAACCTCCCTCCACTTCTACTCCGAAGTCCGTACCAGGGGGAATATCCGCCACCGGAGGATCAGTTGCCAATTTGTCGATCCAACCAGCAGCTAAACGTTTGTTGTACGTTCCGAAAGGCAGAACAAACCACCCCGCGCGAATGATCAGACCGGGACAGGCAAAATACGATACGTCTGCCCAATTTACTCCCAGCTGGCCTCCGGATGAAAAGGATGGCTCAAATTCCATCAGAAATTTGTCGCCATGTCTCCACAGAAACATGGGGCTGAATTCATATTCCGCATCATCGGGAAACGAATTCGTCTTAACACTTTGTTTTACACCACCCATATTTACGGTTGTGGTGTTCGCATTCCATCCGATCGTGGTCAATCCCACTACCAATAAATGATCTTCCCCGGATTTTTTGTAAGCAGCCTGGTTTTCCAGAGCGGTAATCCGGTCTAGTAACGATGAATCCACGGCAGTCGTTTGCTGGGCCTGAGCCTGATTTAGCCAAAGGGTATTGGCCAGGCCGGCAATAAGTAGGACAGATAAAACTTTTTTTGTTTCCATACAATTAATTAATGTGCTAAAATGTTGGTTAAAATCATGGTCCGATCTTCCGGTAACCAATGAGCTAATAGCTCTTATGGGACCAAAACTATCTTTTGCTCCAATGTTGAACTATGACTGACATCAGGCTTCAGTATGATTTACATTATTGGCCTTATTTTTTGGATGCGGGATATCTTAAGAGACGCCTGGCCGACATCTAAATCGGGACATCATTCGATGAATCCCGCCCCGACTCAATGAAACTGATGCGTAGACAGGGAGCTTGATAGGGCAATGATCGCATATGCATAACAGTAAGATAAATTTAACCTGACCCAATTAGCTCATCGCCTTCCAGGCCTTCGGCCCAGGTCAGCCCATAATCCGTGCCCCAAACAGGCTGCTTGGATTGGGTTCGGGCAATGAACCTAGTTCCCAGGCGGAAAAAGGTTAACAAATCGTACGCAACAACTTCATAAACAGGATGTTAGAATTATCCCTTAGGCCCCTATCTATCGAAATAAGAACCTAGAAATGCGCCCGGTATCCCAGAATTTGACCTTCCCAAGGGAAACGATGCCCGCAACCAGGTGTAACATCTTGCGCGGCTCTAAAAGTTCACCAGAAGGGCTCAGCCCAATGACGCTTATCATCTCACTTACTGAATAAGATCAGTTGGGAAGTAGGCCTTTCGAGCTAATTTTGGGCTATTCATTTTCATCCCTACAAGCACTAATACAATGAAAAAAGTATTATTTATTTGCGACGGAGATCATTTTTCCAAAGGGGCCTTTCAATTCATTAATTTGATTCAGGAAAATGAACCCATATTTGTGAAGGGCATTTTCTTTCCACCGATCGAGTTGTCCCAATTGATAGCTATTAGTTATATGCCCAGCGCAGAGCCATTTGCCAAATTGAAGGCAGAAGAACAACGCATGGTTGACCAGAGCAAGAATAAATTCATAGAAGCTTGCCAATCCTCCAACATCAAATACCACCTCATTGATACTCATGAAGACTGGAATAAGGACCTATTTGTAAAAGAAAGTCGATTTACGGATTTAGTTGTACTTAGTGATGAACTTTTTAGAAATAGCTTGTATAATGACCAACCTAATTTTTTCATGCAGGAAGTATTGCGTGGGTCGGAATGCCCGGTAGTAGTCGTTCCCGATGCATTCCAAAAAATAGAGCGTCTAGCGGCAGCCTATGACAGCACTAAAGACAGCGTATTTGCTTTAAAGCAATTTGCGTATCTGTTTCCGCAACTGACGGACCTGCCAGCAGAATTTGTTTATGTGAAAAATAAGCCGAGCGAATATATTCCCAGCCTCGAACTTTTGGAAGAATATGCAAGTCTACATTTCAATAGTCTGGCTACCGAGAAATTGCCCTTCGATACGCATGCGCAATTCCTCTCGTGGCTTGAAGGAAAGAGGAATGGACTGCTTATAACCGGATCGTTTGGGCGATCCGCCGTGTCACATTTATTAAAACCCAGTTTTGCCGACCAGATCATACACGCTCACCCCTGTCCAGTATTTATAGCACATCATACCTAAACCAAGACCTTTACCAGGCTTGGAATTTGGCGGGGAGAGGACTTTTCGATAGCTTTTATTAATTTATTAGTATGAAATGCACATTAGCCGAAGCCATGGGTCTAATCACTCCAGGCAGTACTTTGTTTATTCAGACCGCCGCGGCCGCACCCCAGCAATTGATTGCGGGACTGGTGCAAAGAGCGGAATCGCTTCATGACATCACTATCTATCAGATGCATACCGAGGGAGTGGCACCCTACGCGGCAGCCGAATTCGCAGGTATTTTCCACGTAAACTGCTTTTTTATAGGAGCCAATTTGCGCAAAGCGGTGCAGGATCACCGCGCTGATTATATTCCCGTTTTCTTAAGCGAAATCCCTGCTTTGTTTAGAAAGAGGGTCATCCAAATCGATTATGCCCTGATCCATGTGTCCCCCCCAGACGTGCATGGGTATTGTTCCCTGGGGGTATCTGTGGATATTGCCCCGGCGGTTTTAGAGTCCGCAAAGCATATCATCGCTCAGATCAATCCGAATATGCCCAGAACTTATGGCGACGCCTTCATACATGCAAGCAGAATAGACGCAATGGTAGAGGTCAATGACGAGATTTTACAGGCTAAAATCGAAGACGCAGATGAACTGAATAGTAAAATAGCCGAGAATGTTGCATCACTCATAGAAGATGGCGCCACCTTGCAAATGGGCATCGGCAAAATACCCAATGCGGTGCTCAGTATGCTAGGCTCCCATAAGAAATTAGGCATCCATACCGAAATGTTCTCTGACGGAATAATTGACCTTATTGAAGCGGGAGTGATAACGGGTGAACTTAAGAAGCAAAGAAAATACAAAATCGTATCCAGCTTTATGCTGGGAACTAAACGCCTGTATCAATTTGTCGACAACAATCCGATCATTGAAATGCTCGATATTGCCTACGTCAATGACGTGCATGTGATTCGTCAGAATCCGCGCGTTACGGCTATCAACAGTGCCCTAGAAATTGACTTGACAGGCCAAGTTTGTGCAGATTCTATCGGGCTAAAAATGTTTTCCGGCGTGGGGGGTCAAATGGATTTCATGCGGGGAGCTTCTTTATCCCAGGGGGGAAAACCCATCATCGCCATGCCTTCCGTAACCAATAAAGGGGAAACCAAGATAGTGCCCGTTTTGCAACCCGGGGCTGGGGTTGTAACGACCAGAGCCCACGTGCAATATATCGTAACGGAATTTGGAGTCGCCAATTTATACGGAAAGAACCTCAAAGATAGAGCCAAGGCCCTGATTGACATTGCCCATCCCAAGCATCGGGCAAAATTGGACGAAGCGGCTTTTGGCCTCATCCATGGCAAGTCGGAACGAGCATCCTTATAGACAGGTTATAGCTTTGGCCAAACAATCAGATCCAAATCCAGACGCCTCATTTTTTCCTTTTCCACAACCCACGCAACCGGTGGGTTATATTACCGATCCCAGTTTGAGTTCGGTGTTCCATAGCCTCGGCTGCCTTGTGTAGCATTTGCCTGGAAAGGGCCTCCGCCCCCGCACTAAGGCCGCGAATGATCCAATGGGCCTCGCCCTGGTCTGTAAGCTGGTTTCTTAGCAATTCTTTAGGCTGGGCCATTCGCTTAATATCTTTCCAGTCGCTGCGAAGCGATTGCTGCATTTCCAGTTCTTCCACACGAAGACGCATTCGCTCTGCACGTAATTGTGCGTTATTTCTAATTTTTTTCATCATCTTCTGTTTGTGTAGTAAATAAGCGCCTCAGAATGCCATTCATAATGGGTATCCGCAGCAGCCTTTCTCTGGCAAACCAAATCAGCAGTCCAAGCAAAAAGTAGAATCCCCCCACGACCAGAAAGCCCATCCACGTCTTGCCGAAATAATCAGCGAGGCCATCGGCGGCCGCGAGGCTGGCAAATAAAATAAAAAAGAAAAAAACGAAGCCCGCCAACGCTTTGGCTATCAAAACAGAAAGCATATCAGAAAACCTTTCCGCTACGCTGAGCTTAATTTGCGACACTTTTGCGTTTAAGTATCTTTTGAAGTGCTCCGCGGTCTCCTCGATTTTATTAATTTCTTCATGCATCTTCTTTGGTTTTAAGGAAGTATTGTTGGATATTTTTTTGCTGCGGCTAGCGCATCCTGCCGTCTATGGTCCAGTAATCGAAAACCGTGCATACTTATTACGAGAGACTTCTATCCTCGATCCTAAAAGTATTTGTATCATCCGGTGGAATTGATGACTCCTCTCAGTTGCAAATATGATACTGATCATTGGGAGATGAGCCCGTCGTTTGGAACATTCGACAGGCCCTTGCCTAAGGTATCCAGTAAAACTGCAAGCATTAGCGATTTATCAGAAGAAGTTATTTATGGATCAGGTTGACCCCCTATTCTGCGTCTAAAAGCATGACTTGGGCAACCAACTTCAGTAGTCAAGGGTTCTAGGGGCCAACCAAATCGCAGCGCGGTTTGTCTTCTAGATACAGGGGCCAAGCACCCAAGGAACGGCCCATGCCCGCCCTTCTCCACCTTACTCGCTCCTCAGGCTGCTCGCGGGGTTTGCCAGTGCCGCCTTGACCGCCTGCAAACTCACCGTTACCATGGCAATCACCACCGCAGCCGCCACGGCCATCGCAAACATCCACCACTGCACGCTGATCCGGTACGCAAAAGCCTGCAGCCAACGATTCATCGCGAAGTATCCAATGGGAAGGGCAATAGCAGTTCCCAATAAGACAGGTTTCAGCAGATCTTTAGAAAGTAACACCACGATGTTTTCGATGGAAGAACCCAGAACTTTCCTTACCCCAATCTCCTTGGTTCTTTTGGTTGCCGTATAGGATGCTAATCCAAATAAACCCAAACAGGCAATAAATATGGCTACCATCGAGAAAATGCCCAGAATCTGTTCCTGGCTGGACTCGGACTGATACAATTGGTTAAAAGTATCATCCAAGAATTCATACTCAAAAGGGTACGCCGGGGCCATCTGGGAATATACTTTCCGAATTTGATCGACAGTAGCCCCCAGGCGATCGGTTGACAATTTAATCAGGGCCAGGCGACGATCCAGGTTGGGGGCAATTACCAGCGGGTTAATGGTCTCTTTCAAGGAAGCAAAATGAAAATCTTCGACCACCCCGATAATCGTGCGGCGGAGCGAATCATTCTTCAGATTTCTAATCCATTTCCCGATGGCCTGCTGGGGAGTATATCCCAGTTTGGTTGCGGCTGAACGGTTGATCACTGCTGCCCGAAGCGAGTCGCTAGGATAGTTGGCGGAAAAATCCCTTCCTGCAATAAATTTTAGCCCCAGTGTTTTGGCATATTCAAAATCGGCATATTCGGTATTAAACATCAATCGTTCAGTTGGCTTTGCCTCAGCTTCAAAGCCATAGATGTCAAAAAAACCTCCCGGCTCGCCTGACATCAAAGACACATTGTCGACGGCCGGGTTATTCAACAACTCTTTCTTGAACTGGACCTTTTTATCCCAAATGGAATTATTATCCAGGCGAACGATCATAGACTGATTCTTATTAAAGCCGAGATCCTTATTCTTAACAAACCGCATTTGGGTGGTGATAATCGTGACCGAGATGATAAGCAATACAGATACGCCAAATTGAAATACCACCAATGCCTTCCTAAAAAAAGCCCCCCGGGTTCCTGTTTTCAGTTTCCCTTTCAGCGCTTCTATAGGAGAAAAAGAAGAGAGCAATAGGGCCGGATAACTGCCTGCCAGCATGCCTACTGTCAGAATCACCATCAACAGGAAAACATAAAAGATTGGATTATTCCAATACGCAGGTAATGCGTAGCCCAACAGACGAGCATAAGATGGCATGACCAGTTGAAGCAAGCCGGCTGCAAGCAAGGCACTAAGCGTAGCATAGACAAACGATTCCAGGATGAACTGCCCTACTAATTGATGTCTTACTGCTCCCAAAACCTTTCTTAACCCGACCTCCTTGGAACGATCCGTAGCACGCGCGGTCGCCAGGTTGATAAAGTTGATGCATGCGATGAGTAATATCAGCAGCGCTATGGAAATGAAAATGTAAACCATTTTCTTGTTGCCATGTTTCACATGGTCAAAGGGAGTGGAGGATTCAAAATAAATGTCCTTGAGCGGATTTATGGTAAGCCCCATTTTGAACCCATTCTCCGCATAAAACTTTCCCATGTACTTTTCCATGAACTGGGGAAACCGCTTTTTCAATTGTTCCGGATCGGTGGCAGGGTTTAGTTGCACGTACACAAATAACCCATTATTTGGCCATTGGTTGAACCACTCGCTATTACGCCAATTGGAAATCGGGACAATCATATCAAAATTCAAGTGGGAATTAACTGGCACATCCTGCGCCACACCGGTTACCTTGAATTGCCTGTCTTGGTTGAAGAGTACCACCTTTCCTATGGGATCTTCATTACCAAAATATTTTTTCGCTGCCGAAGCAGTCAGTACGATGCTACCTGGATCTTTGAGTACCGTCGAACGATTGCCTTGTAAAAGTGGAAAATCAAATACCTCAAAAAAATTGCTATCGGCCAAATAGATATTTTTTTCGTTAAAGGACGTATGCTTGTAGGTAATCAGGTCATTATCCGGCATCACGCGTACCGCCTTTTGCACAGCGTCGGGATAGTCATTTAGTAAGGCTGAGGCATAGGGTGGCGATAGGTAAGGGATATCCGATACTTGGCCATTGATATTGCCCACGCGCATGACCCTATATATGTTCTTGCCGTGCTTATGGAAATTGTCGTAGCTGAATTCATTTTGGACAAAAAGGAAAATCAGTAGACAGCAGGTTATGCCCACAGTCAGACCGAGGATGTTGAGCAAGGAGAACAACTTTTGCTTACGCAGGTGTTTCAGCGCAATCTGGACGTAATTTTTGAGCATAGCGATTTTTTTTGTAAACGGCCGGTTTCAGGGTGATTACCCAAATTTCGAAAATCCCGCAATCTCGCTACCAGCCTCGTGCCGAATCACTACCTATTGATCTTCAATATGTTACAAGTACTTTGGGGACCCAAAGTTCGTTTCTGATACATCTGGTTGTTCGCTTTTGATACAGGGAAATTTCCTCCGGCCCCTTTCGCCCCTCTTGCTGCACGCGGCGATAGCACTACGGGGTAATGCATCAGCCAACGGGCCTTAATTGCGTAAAGCGCGGCTATAGTCAATTGGTAAAACCCCAATCCAAAATCCGCCTGAGGTACTTTTTGTCCTGAATGATCCAAGTCACCTCATAGCTGCCACTATTGTCTTTGTTCAGCATATAAATATAAATAGTTCGTTTATCCGCAGACAAAAAGACGGCGTCCTGTGACATCAACCCACCGGAAGCATCTTTGTAAGTGAAGCTGGGATTGTAGAGGTCCTGGTAGGCACTTGTTGGAATCGCCACCGTGTCGTGATCCAGAATGACAAGTAAACCCGTAATGGCTAAGGCAGGTACTTTACCGTAATTGCCATAGTACGGGCGATTATCGATCCGAACCAAGTGTTTTCCTTCATATTGCATCTTATGCTTTCCCACGACAAAGGGTGCGGCTCGGATGGTCACCTGGATACGGCTGGTATCAAAGCTGATGTAGTTGCTGCCATAAGATGAAACGGGCAATTTGGCCAAGGGTGTTTTTCCCAAACTCTCCTCGATGCCGCCAATGGTAAAGCAAGCCAGATCGCTGCGTAGGGATTTATCGTATATGTGTGAGAAACTTTCTGTCTTGCGACGATAGTCATTATAATCCTGATCCTGAGCCAGACATCCGAGGCCGCAGCTGAAGAAAAAAAAGAAAAATAGAGTGCGCATATCTTCAAAATTGGTGAACCCCATGAAAGATGCAGCAAAGATAAACGTACGACAGCTTTCAAGGATGTATTGTTTTGCCAATTCCCTTGACTCCAATCTGCCATGCTTTTGAGGCGGCAAAGGAAATTGCCTAGTGTTGCGAGGAATCAGTAAATTTAATACCCGAATCGGTGGACACGTCAACCCATGCACATATGAATTACCAACAGATGGTTGAGTTATTGGGAAAAGAAAATGAAAGTCTTTTCACGCATACATGCTCAACAGTTACGAAAGACAATTTGCAACTTCCAGGCCAAGATTTTGTCGACCGGGTCTTTGTGCAGTCTAACAGAACCAATCAAACCTTGCGCAGTCTTCAACAACTTTTTGGCTCCGGGCGCCTCGCCGATTCCGGGTATTTATCCATTCTTCCCGTGGACCAGGGCGTGGAACATAGTGCGGGAGCCTCCTTCGCCCCGAATCCGCTGTATTTTGACCCTGCCAATATCGTCAAATTGGCAATGGAAGGCAACTGCAATGCCGTAGCTTCAACCTTTGGTGTGTTGGGCATCGTGGCCCGTAAATACGCGCACAAAATCCCGTTTATTGTCAAGATAAACCACAACGAACTATTAACCTATCCCAACAAATTTGACCAGATCATGTTCGGCAAGGTGACCGACGCGTGGAATATGGGTGCGGCCGCGATAGGAGCAACGGTCTATTTTGGTTCTGCAGAATCCGGAAGGCAAATCACGGAAGTAGCCTTGGCCTTTGAGCAAGCTCACAGCCTGGGCATGGCAACCGTTTTATGGTGTTACTTGCGCAACGACGCCTTTAAGCAAGGCGGCGTAGATTATCACGTTTCGGCCGATCTCACGGGGCAAGCCAACCACCTGGGGGTAACTATCCAGGCCGATATTATCAAACAAAAACTACCCGAAAACAACGGTGGTTATAAGGCGCTCAACACAGGGAGCTCCAGCTATGGCAAACTGGACGAACGCATCTACACCAAACTCACTACCCCTCATCCCATTGACCTGTGCCGATATCAAGTCATCAACTGTTATATGGGACGAGCAGGATTGATTAATTCCGGCGGTGCATCCGATGGCGGTAAGGATCTGGCCGAGGCGGTCAGAACGGCTATCATCAACAAACGAGCCGGGGGGATGGGATTAATTTCTGGAAGAAAATCTTTTCAACGTCCGCTCTCCGAAGGAGTGGAGTTGCTGCACGCAATCCAAGACGTGTATTTGGACAAGAAAATTACCGTGGCTTAACGGGACTATGTACCTAATTACAATGTTTACCTGATGAAGGAAAAATACAAGATCAACACGCTGTTTCTAGATATTGGCGGGGTGTTGCTGTCCAACGGATGGGACCGAGCAGCACGAAAGAGAGCCGTGAAGGTCTTTGGCCTGGATCCTATCGAGACGGAGGAACGCCATAACTTGACGTTTGACACCTATGAAGTGGGGAAGATATCGCTCGAAGAGTACTTGAGGCGGGTGGTGTTTTATGAAAAACGGCATTTTTCCATGGAAGACTTTCGGCAGTTTATGTTCAGCCAATCAGAAGCTTTCCCGGAAATGATCAACATGATCACGCAATTAAAAAAACAGCATCATTTGAAAGTGGCCGTAGTTAGCAACGAAGGACGGGAACTGACGGAATACCGGATCAAAAATTTCAAGCTCAATCATTTTGTAGACTTTTTTATATCGTCTTGCTTTGTGCACTTTCGCAAGCCGGATACAGATATATTCAAAGTGGCCCTCAACACGGCCCAGGTTCATCCCAACCAGGTTATTTATATTGAAGATCGGCCCATGTTCGTACAGGTGGCCGAAGGGATGGGAATCCGCGGTCTGCGTCATACGGATTTTAAAACCACGGTGAAGAAACTGGAATCGTTTGGGTTACCTTGGGGCAAGCTCAAGGCCAAAAGTCGAAAAACTTCTTAAACCCCCGAGCACGCCACCCTGCCCTTGATGGCGAAATTGCGCTGTGGGTTGCTCTTCTCTATTCGCAAAGGGAAAGGGCATCGGTGGTCTTGGTGCTGATTTGAATCAGTTTGACTTTGCCAGCTGCATTATAGTGGAGTACCATGGTTCCGTATGCCATCTCAAAGGCGTCCCAAGTCTCATCCTTGAGTTTGGGATTTCCCAGCCACTTGAATAGGCTTGCGCGGCTCGCACCCAGCAGGGGAATCGAGAGCT
Source organism: uncultured Chitinophagaceae bacterium (assembly GCA_963742225.1). Classification (GTDB taxonomy): domain Bacteria; phylum Bacteroidota; class Bacteroidia; order Chitinophagales; family Chitinophagaceae; genus Puia. Next base: position 166,516 of record CAVULD010000002.1, read on the forward strand.
GCCCCTTGAATTTATCACCAATCTCAATGTAATTTCTCTGGGTATAAAAAGATACGTCCTTGTCTTTGTAAAATACTGCACCCCCACATTTGGAACTGCCACCCTCCTCCTCGGTGCCTGTAAAACAGGGCAACTTGTCTTTGATCTCTGCCATCGAGAAGTCCGGCTTGATTTGGTTTAAGTTGCCATTTAAGATATCCACGACAAAATTGCCGCATTTGGGCGTTGCCTTGAGCTGAGCTTGCGAAGTTGCCGCCATTCCCATCGCTAACAAAAGGATCCAGATTTTTTTCATTTTCAACTAGGTTTACTTGCCGTACCTATCCCTCCTTGCTAAGTCCAGTCAGTAATTTCGCACTCGCACGACCCTTCTTCTATGCAAATTCCTTGCTAAAAATGCATTTCGGATTGCGTTGGCGGCTTCAGGGAAAGAAACTCGTGAGCTGGGATTCGGTAATGCAGCCCGAAAATCGAAGTATTTCGTACAATGAATTGAAAATCAAAGACATATTTCGATTGGACATTGAAGTTCTTCCTCTTTGATTACCCGAAGCAGCCAAGTGGAGAACTCCGAACTTTCTGAGCTCAAAGGCAGACATTCACCGAAGGATTCACTTGATCGACGTAATCAAGGTTGATCCATTGGCGCTCAAGGTTTTAATAAGCCCGAACCCGGGGGCATACCAGGATGTGGATTCCGTGGACATGGGAGGCATAGCATGACCTGCCATGTTCACCGTAACGGTACTCTTAGCGCTGATCTTAAAGCAGGACCAGGACCCCGCTGGGGTGGTAACTGTTTCCTGAGCCAGCACTTTGCGGTCGGTAATATTCACAACCATTGTTTCCTGCATATTTTGCATGGTCATGGTCATGGTCATATTGCCATCCTTCAGTTGATCGCCGACATGCAGACTGGCCGGAAATTCCAGGTACCCATTGTCCATTTTGGCATCCACAGTGTTGGATCCGGGTGATTGCTGAGGAACCATCATCTTCATATCGACCATCATTTGCCCCCCACTGCATTTGAACGAACTTGTGGTCTTCGCCAAGGACTTGCCTGATTTATCAAACATTTCCGAAGTCAGGCTGCTAGTGGTAGTGGCTCCAGAATTGCTAACGTCCAACACTTGGTATATTTGTCTTCCATTCACCTCTCCCGCTTTGTTATAGATAGTCATTTCAATCGTCTTCCCCTTTTGAAAGAACAGAAACCGCGCGCAGTCCTGGCCGAATGCAGGTAGGACAGCCATCAGGCAGATCGCCCATGTAATTTTTTTCATAAAATTGGTGCTAAATTGGTTAATAATAAGCGTTGTACAGCCTGGCTTTATCGATTGCCTTGCCCCGCGAACGAGGCCTTCCATGTAGCAGGGATTAAATTTGTTCTTGCTTATCCAGAGTAAAGGTGCCAGATAACCGGAAGGAATAGAATCGGTCGACATCCCATTCTAAATTAGTATTAAACTTACGCAATCCCAAATCTTTCGTCTGGTGAGTTAGAGCACTTCGAATGATCAAAGAGACCACACTTAGGCTACCCAGCCTGCCCTACTTTGTCCAAGATTTGCTTGGTTAGAAAAGCCCGGGTTCTGCGCAAATCGAAGCCAGATAGGATCTCTTTTCTTTTACTATCTTTGAGCCCGAAATGCCGGGATCTAAAGTCATTTCAGAGTGATATGCAGGTACTTAACCAAGGAGGCTGACGTTTATGTTAAGTTCCTTCAAGATCCCTGTTAGCACTGCTTCGATTCGATCGCTCGCTTTATAGGTAAGGCGAAGATTGGCAGGGCCCAATCCGATCTTTTCCGGAAAGTTCGGCAAACCAGCATGATCGCATAATTCGTCCAAATCCTACGCAATCCCAAAGTATATTACCTTGAGTTAACTCCTCATTCCAAGTCAACCCTTATGACAATGAAGTTTAGCAGCATCCTGAAACTCACCTGCCTGGTGATCATTTCGGGATTCGTGTGTTCCTCCTCTTGCAAAAAGAGCAGCCCCGATGTTACGCCACCTCCCAATAACACGCCGACTATTGATTCTTTGAAACCCAGTTCCGGCAGCTATTCGACGCCTGTGGTTATTTCGGGCAAGGGATTTAGTGCAACGTCTTCTCAGGATAGCGTTTTCTTTAACGGTGTCCCAGCCTCTGTAACCAGTGCTACGACTACCCAACTGCAGGTGGTTGTTCCCTCCAGAGCAGGAACTGGAGAGGTGACCATTAAAGTCAATGGGACGACCATTGTCGGCCCTGTGTTTACTTTCCAATACACCACAACGGACGTCATATTCGCCGGAAACGGAGACAAGAATGATGCTATAGGCCAGGGCACGGAAGCCAGTTTTTTTTACCCCACTAGCCTAGCAATGGATCAGCACGGAAATCTCTGGGTAGGCGAGGCAGGAGGAGCTATCCGGACCATTTCGCCGAGTGGTATGGTGGAAAACTTTTCACTTAATTTCCCGCCAGGTTTCAATCCCATCGGTAATCAAGAGATCAATATCCAGCAATACCTGACTTTAGCCCTGGACACTACAACGGCAAATTTATATGTAGCAGATCCGACCTATAATTCCGTAAGTGCTGTGAACACGGCTACGGCTACCATCATCCCAGCTATTACCTACAACTTAAATCCAGATTCCAATGCGAAAATTCCTCCATTTGGCAGCCCCATCGGCATATATCCAGGCGAAAACAGCATATACGTTTCCAACTACGGAAGCAATTACATACAAAATATAACGCAGGCTGGAATAAACGATTCTCTAGATAGTGCAGGGTTACTCAACCAACCTGCTGGATTATGCGTCGATGCGCACAAGAACATTTACGTGGCCAACTACGGAGGGAACAATATCCTTAAGATCACCCCTTCAGGCAATGTCAGCGTATTTGCCGGTAGCCCTTCTGGAGCAAAAGGATCGGCCGATGGCACAGGTACTGCTGCTGGATTTTTCGGACCTACCAACATTGTCGTCGATGGGCAGGGAAACCTCTATGTGGCTGACACGTTCAATCAAAAACTTCGATTTATTACGCCCAGTGGCGTAGTTACGAGCTATCCTGCCATACAGTTTAACTGGATTGCGGGCCTGGCCGTGAATGCGAGTGGGAGCGCCCTCTTTGTGTCGGACGCCGAGTCTTGCCTGGTATATGAGATCAATTTCAATTAGCCACTTGGTGGGGCAAAGCCTGTTAGCTAATGATGTGGCTCATCAGAAATTGCGCGGCAACTTCACAAGAGATCTTTTAGAATCTTCCACACGTTTTCAGCTACGATTTGATCTCCCCGGGCTGTAGGGTGTATACCATCTTCTTGGTTGAGAGAGTCTACACCACCTACCCCTTCCAGTAAAAAGGGAATGAGGTGTATCGAATTCTTTTGTGCTAGTAGGGAAAATAGGGCGCTGAATTGGCCGGCATATTGCGGTCCTAAATTGGGTGGAATTTGCATTCCCGCGAGCACCAACTTCGCCTCGGGATATTTAGCCTTCACTTTATCAAGTATCTCCTGCAAGTTAGCGGATGTCTGTTTTAATGGTATCCCCCGCAAACCATCATTGCCCCCAAGTTCGAGCACAAAAATCGTTACCGGCTGGCGCAGTATCCAATCAATGCGGCTCTTCCCGCCGGAAGACGTTTCGCCGCTCAAGCCGGCATTAATTACCTTATAGGCCAGATGCAAAGAATCGATTCGCCGTTGGATTAGGGCGGGAAACGCTTCAGAAGGATCCAGGCCATATCCGGCGGTAATACTGTTGCCAAAAAAAACAATATTTCTCAGGTTTCGGTTAGTATCCACAACTGTGGGGGTAATGGCTGAGTCGATATGCTTCTCCCCTGGGGCCTGCGGATTGCCGCAACTGGCGGCCAAAATGCCCGTTGTTATCCAAATCAAATGGAAATGAATTGTCATATCTATCTTTGGTTTACCCATTAGCCCCCATCCACTGACGAGCAGCTAGCCATGTAATTTAATTCTCCGTCTCCAAATATTTTTAAAATGCTGTAAATTACTTGACTTTGATTTGCTGAACCACCAAAATCATGTTGGCATTTTTGCCAATTCCCCCATTAAGCTCCTTTAGACTATGCTGAAGATCCAGAATTTAACTAAGACATACAGCAGTGCTGGACGCTCCCTTACCGTCTTGCGCGATATTAGTTTCTCCGTAGAAACCGGTTCAACTACAGCTATTGTGGGTCCTTCGGGCAGCGGCAAGACTACGCTGTTGGGCCTTTGTGCCGGCCTTGACCGATCCAGTTCGGGTAGTGTAGAACTCAATGATATTGCCCTGGATCGCCTTACGGAAGACCAATTGGCAATGGTACGAAATCGTTATGTGGGGTTTATTTTCCAGAACTTTCAGTTACTTCCAACCCTCACGGCCCTGGAAAACGTGATGGTCCCCTTGGAACTGCGGGCCGAAAAGAACATTCGTACTCGTTCGCTTGACCTCTTGGCAAAGGTTGGGCTGGCAGATCGCAGAAACCATTACCCGGCGCAACTCTCCGGTGGAGAGCAGCAACGCGTATCCTTGGCGCGTGCATTCGCCAACAAACCTAAAATATTATTTGCCGACGAACCCACCGGCAACTTAGACGGTGAAACCAGTGAGATGGTAATTCAATTGTTGTTTGAACTTAATCTGGAAGCCAACACCACTTTAATCATTGTGACCCATAATTTGGAACTGGCGTCCAGCACCAAACGCATCATCCGACTTCGTAATGGAAGTATTGTAGCCGATGAGCATGCAGGTCTCTGATGCGCCAGGTTAGTAATAAATCCCTTACCAAAAAATCGGATCTAAATCCACTGCATGGACGAAACGCAAATCAGCTGGTCAAAACGCATCGATCTACCATGGCTAGCGAAGATGGCTTGGCGAGACTCGCGCCGCAACCGGCCAAGGTTGTTGCTTTTCATTTCCTCGATCGTACTGGGCATCGCGGCCCTAACAGCCACCTTTTCACTGGGGGCCAATGTCCGTTCAGATATTGATTCGCAGGCGAAGGTGCTGGTGGGAGCAGATCTGGCTATTGAGACAAATAGACCCCCGGATTCGGCTACTATGGCACTAATCGACTCCTTAGGCCAAGAAAAATCTGAAGACAGGGCCTTCGCCTCGATGGTGTATTTTATGAAAAACAATGCCACTCGCCTGGTCCAGGTACACGCCCTAGCAGGAAAATTTCCCTATTATGGTAAGTTAGAAACCACTCCCGAAGGAGCTGGCCAAGATTTCCGCCATGGCCGCGAAGCGCTAGTGGACAAAACGCTCATGTTGCAATACAATGCTCAAGTGGGCGATTCGATTAGGATTGGGGAACTTAGTTTTTCCATAGCCGGCATTTTGACTAAGGCACCGGGTCGGACAGGGATTTCCACTACCATTGCCCCTCCTGTGTACATTCCTCTTCAATACCTGCAGCAAGCGGGTTTGCAAAAACGCGGAAGCAGGATATCTTTCAATTACTACTTTAAATACGGTCCAACCATAGATGTCGAGAAGATGGTTTCGGCCTTGGCTGGGCGATTGGACAAAGAGGGGCTCGAATACGACACGGTTGAATCCCGCAAGAGAAATACCGGTCGCGCCTTCGCAGATTTTAACGAATTTCTAACCCTGATAAGTTTTATCGCACTACTTCTGGGTTCGATCGGTGTAGCCAGCTCGGTACACATTTATATGCGAGAGAAGATTAGTTCCGTAGCCATCCTTCGATGCCTTGGAACCAACGGGACGCAGGCTTTTTTCATTTATCTCATTCAAGTGGCTGGGATTGGACTGGTGGGTTCAGTTCTTGGTGCGGGCCTTGGAGTGATCATTCAACAGCTATTTCCCTTAGTCCTGAAGGACTTTTTGCCGATTGAATTATCGACATCCATTTCTTGGGCATCCCTGGCTAAAGGAGTTGCCTTGGGGATGGTGATATCTATCCTATTTGCTCTGTTACCCCTGGTGTCTATTCGCAACATTTCGCCGCTGTATACCCTACGCCTGATCGTCGAAGAAAATCCCCGGCTAATCGATCCGATAAGAGGATTCATTTATGCACTCATTTTCGGATTTATCATCTATTTCACTCAAAGCCAAATTCACAGCTGGCCTAAGGCATTAATTTTTTCGGTGAGTGTGCTAGGGGCTTTTATTGTGCTAGTCTCCCTGGCTTGGGTGCTGCGTTGGACGGTGCGACGCTTTTTTCCTGCTTCTTGGAATTATCTGTGGAGGCAGGCGTTCGCGAATTTATACCGGCCCAACAACCAAACGGTAATTCTGATCACCACGATCGGCTTAGGCACCGCGTTCATTGGAATTCTGTATTTTGTACACACGATCCTGATCAACCGGGTGGCTCTTTCCGGAAGCAAGAATCAGCCCAATATGGTGCTTTTTGATATCCAAACTAGTCAAAAGGATTCCATTGCAGAATTGGTCAAAAGTTACCATTTACCCATCCTGGATCAGATACCAGTGGTCACGATGCGCATAACAGAAATCAACGGTTTGCCTCCGGAAACGCCAAGACATAACGACAGCTCCGAAGGCATGCGTCGCCGGGGTTTCGAAGGCGAGATCAGGGCTACCTACCGCGACTTGCTGACTGGATCGGAGGAGCTAGACTCAGGCAGTTTAGGCCCTCCTGTGAGATCCCCAGACCAAGCTATTCATATTTCGTTGGAAGAGGACTATGCGCGACATATGCATTTGAAAGTTGGCGACCGAATGACTTTCGATGTCCAGGGAGCCATCCTCCAAACCGTAATCGGAAGCCTCAGAAAAGTGGATTGGCGCAGAATGCAGACGAATTTTAGAATTGTATTTCCATCAGGAGTCCTGGAATCGGCGCCTCAATTCCATGTCTTGATCACCCGAGTAGCCTCATCCGAAGGGTCTGCCCGCTTCCAACAGGCAGTCGTCAGAGAATTCCCTACCATTTCCATTATCGATCTGGGGTTAATCCTGAGCGTTCTGGATGAAGTGCTGAATAAAATCGGCCTAGTGATTCGGTTTATGGCTGCATTTAGCATACTGACTGGTCTGGTCGTGCTTATAGCCTCCGTCCTGATAAGCAAATATCAACGTATCCAGGAAGCCGTGTTGCTTAGAACATTGGGAGGAAGCCGTCGTCAAATTCTTACCATAACCGCACTGGAATACCTGTTTTTGGGAGCACTAGCAGCAGCTGCTGGCATATTGCTCTCTTTGCCAGCAACCTGGGCCCTGGCTACATACAGTTTCGACGCCACTTTTTCACCCAATTGGTTAATCGTCTTGCTACTCTTTATAAGCGTTTGTCTTCTTACGGTGGTTATCGGGCTTATAAACAGCAGGGAAGTATTAAACAAACCTCCCTTGGAGGTATTGAGAAAAGAAGTTTGACTATTCGGCGCCTGAACTTCACTCCCCTAATACGATTGCTTATCCACGACATGTCCATTAAATGCCCTTGATTTTCGATATTTTAAAGGCTAATGAAAATGTATATGCCAGAGTCAAGGCTATGTCTTGATCCGAAATGCAGGTCCGTTCCTACCCTAATTTTACTTATTCCTGAGGAAAATAATTCCCAATCATAAGGTTCTTGCCGCTCCTTAAATCGAATTTTACTGCGAGGCGTATTTCATCAATATTTAAGATCCGGCCACAAAAAGAATGGATTATATTTGCCATCCCAGTCATTCTAAATCCAAACAACATGTCGATCGCAATTATCACTGGCAGTAGTACGGGTATTGGCTTTGCCACGGCGCTAAGGCTGGCCAAAGAAGGCCACAAAGTATACGCGACCATGCGGAATCCCCAGAAAAGTCCCGAGCTCCAACAGCTTGCAGCCAAAGAGAAATTGCCGATTTATGTGTTGGCCATGGATGTAGACAGTGATTCGTCGGTAAAGGACACCATCCAAAGCGTAATCAGCAAAGAAGGTCAGATTGATGTGCTGGTAAATAATGCAGGAATTGCGGTTCATGGGTCTGTGGAGGAACTTACCCTCTCCCAATATAGATCGCTAATGGAAACCAACTATTTTGGGACTATTCGCTGTATCCAAGAAGTGCTACCCTCGATGCGCAAGCGTAGAAGCGGGTGCATTATTAATGTAACTTCTGTGGCCGGAAAATTGTTTAGTCAGTTTCATAGTGCCTACTGTGGTACCAAGGCTGCCGTTGAAGCGTTGAGCGAATCGCTAGCTCAAGAAGTATTTTCCTTTAACATTCGGGTAGCAGTTGTGGAACCGGGCGTCATCGAAACCCCCATTTTCACCAAAGGAAATGAAGTTCCGGCAGGTAGCCAATATCCCAAAATCAAGCGATTAATGGCATTTTTTTCGGCATCCTTAGAAAATCATGTGCCGCCATCAACCGTAGCTGAAGTCATCAAGGATATTGCCGAAGGTAAGCGCAATCAGTTCAGAAATCCCGCAGGCCCGGATGCCCTGCCATTATTGCAATGGAGGGCTTCTCTTGCAGATGAAAAATGGATCAGTGCCCATGATATCGACGATGAGACCTGGATTAAAAACCAAGAGGAATACCTTCATTTAAATGTGCGACCCTACATGTAATGCGGGAACAGTGTTTTGTTTACCATATTTTACAATGATTTCCTTAGATCGTCGGTGGGAGTTGGCTAGATCCGACTAAAGATTATGTTGCTTAAATCAGGATTTATATATTTGCGAGGATTAAAGAAAGTTGAGTGCCCAAATTAGATCTTTTTTAGGCTGATATCAGTGCAATTAAGATTCACCCGGAGAAGTGCCAGAGCGGTTGATCGGGACTGACTCGAAATCAGTTTTACGCCTCATAAGTGTAACGGGGGTTCGAATCCCTCCTTCTCCGCAGTATTTCTTCAACTTCCTTCTCAATTGCAAATCAAACTCTTCATAGGGGGAAAGATTCATTTTATTTCGACAATCTTTATTTTATTTCTTAATTTGTTACACTTTGGTTTCACAAACCAGACAACGGAAAGAGCATTGCATTATCAAAATTCCCAAATCTTGATGCAAAGATGAGAACCCTGCTAACATTCCTACTCCTGCTATTTATTTTTGCTATTTCCTTTGTTTTGCCAAATATCTTATTCCCACCACATGTAAAAATCGTGGAGCAAAAAGAAAACAATACATTTGCGTTGCTCCTTGTTTTACTAGTGGACTTATCCATTCTCATTTATCTTATCCAACGCCTTGAACTTTGGGGGATAAAACTCTTTCTTGGAGTGGTAATCGTATTTTGGGGTCTCCAGACCTTTATAACTCAAACGGAAACCTGGTATTTCCGGGCGGCGATGCCGAAGATCACGAACGATGAATTAAGAAATTTTTTCCTGCTGCCATTGCTTACATCTATCATTTTTGCTCCGCTGGCAATTTGGATATTACGTAAGTGGAAACAGGATACCAAGGGATCTGGTTATCATGGAAAAGCGAGCTTGAATTGGAAAGAATTATTATGGCTATCGGTTGCTTATGTGGTCATTTACTTTGTGTTCGGTTATTTCGTTGCATGGCAATTTGAAGCAGTACGTATCTTCTATTCGGGTAGCCCAGACAAACTGGGATTTATAGCGCAATTTAAACAGACGATTCATGCAAAGAATTCTATTCTTCTATTTCAACTATTACGTGGGTTTCTATGGGTTGTTATTGGATTACCTATGCTACTATATTCGAAGGGTAGCAAAAGAGAAATAATTTTAATGTGCGTTGTTTTATATGCATTTTTGCCCGCTATACAGCTGATCTTAGATAACCCATTTATGCCAAAGCAAGTGAGGATAGCACACCTGATAGAAACTTCCATGTCAAACGGGCTATTTGGACTATTGATAGGGTACGCTTCAACGAGGAAAAGGGCATAAAAATAATACCTCAAAGGACGGTCTGAAATACAGAGTAATCCCTTCATGGTGAATAACAAAAGCCCAAAACTAAATATTCCAAGCGGCGGTTTAGAAACAATTCTATGTATCATTTGTCGAGCCCGATTTTGAAAACCATAAATCATTGGTTAGCTGTCTAGAAATTACTTTGATATTGGATCTGATGGGAAGACGATGAGAAGGTAAGAGAGGTTATGTTGCTTCAGGCTGGCTTCATTAATTCGATTTTATTATAAATAAATATCTGATTTTAAATTATTTGCAAACTATCCTCGAATTCCTCCTTCTCCGCGCATATTTCGATAGGCCCCTTACCTTGTAGGGGTTTGTCACTATACGAATCGAAGGAAAGTAAAAAGGATAGTTTTTAGTAGTGCCATTGGCACGCAGCCCAATAATGGTAAGGGTTCCAATAGGTCAATGAGAAGTTTATTTGCCTTTGCGAAGGTTCTCCGCAAAGTCATTGGGCAGTGGGCTATTTTCAATGGCTTTTGCAGATTTTTCGACGTCATATTCAAAACGCACAAATTCTACTTGAATAGAGCTTTTATCCATTGTTGTGCTATGGTCATGGAATGAAAGTATAATATACCCACCCCTAGGGTCACCATCTTTAGGTTTACCTACGGATCCAATATTAATCGCATGTCGGAATCGCTCGCCTCGCCCCTCTTCTATCGTTAATATTCGGTGGTATGGTTTATGAGTATGACCAAAGCACATAATATCTGCATCCGCCTGCTCCATTATTCTCACAAGACTCTTTTCTTCCCGATCTTCAAACAAATATTCATTTATCCTTCTCGGGCTACCATGCACGAGCAAAAGATTTAGTTTATGGTTATTAAGCTGGAATTCAATCTTTATATGTACTGGCAAAGTTCTTAAATAGTTCCTCTCCTCCTCTTTGACAATTTGATTAGTAAATGAAATTGAAACGGCCCCGTTTGCCTTTTCTAGTTCGGTCTTATAGGCACAACCGCAGTCATCACTGGTGCGACCAACCCCAAAATCATAATTACCAGCAATTGTGGGAATTGATCTCTTTCGCACCAGGTTGATTACCTCATTAGGCCAGATATTATACCCAACCAGGTCGCCAAGACAATACAAAGCATCCGGCTTCCTTTCGTCAACGTCTTTAAAAAAAGCTTCTAAAGCTGGAAGATTGGCATGAATGTCAGAAAAAAGCGCTATTCTCATACAATTCTAAGTTAGCAACACTGAAAAAAAATTATGGATGAAATTCCTCTCATACCCAGCAAGTTCTTTTGCTTTGTGTCTATCCTTTGGATCGCTAATTGATAAGTAATATCTAACTAAAAGCAATATTTTGTCAATGGAAGTTGGGATATTGCCAATTCATATTTATGGTCATCATATTATTGAACTACATAGCCTATATAAATTGCATTTTTCTCCCAATACAAGTATTCAACGGGACAAAGAATTTGAAACGAAGTAAAACGCTGCTTCAGTATCCTGCCTAAGCCTCATCGAAATTTTCTTTTATGATAGCGAAAACATATACTGCTGTGATGGCCCCAATGACCGGACCGAGAATATAAACCCACAGTGATTTAAAATGACCACCAATCAATGCGGGACTAATAGAACGTGCTGGATTCATCGACGCTCCACAAATGGGACCAGCAAATAGAGCCTCCAAACCAACGGTTCCTCCAATGGCAATAGCAGGGATCAGCAGCGATTGGTTTTCTCTCATGGTGCTAGTCAAAATTACCAGCATCAATATAAACGTGAGAATAAATTCCAGTACATAGGACTGCATATCCGACCCTCTTGGCAACGTGGCACCCAAAAACACATTGTGCGGGAATAAGAATTTCAAAACAAGACTTGCAACACAGGCTCCAGCCAATTGTGCAGAAATGTACGGAATGATATTTCGGAAACGAAACCGGGCGGCAACATATAAGGCAATGGTTACAGCTGGGTTGATGTGGGCGCCTGAAATGTGGCCAAAAGAAAGAATCATGGCCATTACAACGATACCAAAGACCAGGGAAATTCCAACGTGTGTAATGGTCCCCCCAGATTCCTGGTTTATCACGATTGCCCCCGTACCGCAAAAAACAAGGGCAAATGTGCCAATGAACTCCCCAATCAATCGTTTGATCATAGCCTTAATTTGAACAGCATCCAGGCGCGCAGCAAACTTCGGCTGGTTTTTCCGCGAATACTGTAATGCTGAATATGCCAATATCCGATCTTTTAAATTCGCCCAATTCCTCGATTGACAAATAAGCTCTTAAAATGTCATCTGGAATTATAATAGCTTTCTCCTTCTGTATGGTTATATTCTTAAATCCATTTAAATCAATCAGCTCCAGGTAAGCTTGTTTTTGAATAGCCCCGGAAACGCATCCTGCATACAATTCAGCCGCCTGTCTGAGGCTTGTTGGCAGGGTTCCCATAAGTACAATATCGGAGATACTGAAATGGCCGCCAGGTTTTAGCACTCTAAAAATTTCCTTAAATACCTCATTTTTGTTAGGAACTAGGTTCAGCACGCAATTACTAACGATTACATCAGCCACATTTGACGTAACTGGCATTCGATCAATATCCCCAAACCGGAATTCCACGTTATTATAGCCCATTTTATCTACGTTGGTTCTTGCCTTTTCGATCATCGCCTGTGTAAAATCAATTCCTATGACTTTCCCAGATTCCCCTGTTTCAGCTCTGGCAATAAAGCAATCGTTTCCTGCGCCAGAACCTAAATCAATCACGACATCACCCTTTTTGATTTTAGCAAATTGAGTTGGTAACCCGCAGCCTAACCCTAGATCAGCATCGGGGTTGTACCCTTGCAAGGCGGTATAGTCATCGTTCATTATATTAAATGCCTCTTCTGAACAGCATCCAGATCCACAGCAAGAGGATTGATTGGATTCCTTGTCTTTGAGCGCGATTTCGCTGTATTTCTGCCTAACAATCTCTTTTAGGTCTATTTGTGTAGTTTCCATTTTTGCTTGTTTTAAATGAATTTATATTTATACCCAATAAGCCAACTCTTTTGCTTCGCTTATGAATTCCAAAACCTTTTTTTCGATCTCATCCCGCACATGTGCCGTTTTAAGGAGAATTTCCTCCCTTGTTCCAGTGAAAGAGGAGGGGTCAGCAAAGGACCACGCCAATCTCTTCACCCGGCCAGGGAAAATTGGGCAACTCTCAGCGCTTGCTTCGTCACAAACCGTAATGACGGCATTGTAAAACCTCCCTTTACGGAACAGATCAAAAACGCTTTGTGTGGCATTATTGCTAATATCAATCCCTACCCGTTTCATAACTTCGACAACATTAGGATTTAGTTTGCCAGGTTCTAGACCAGCGCTTTCGGGTTCAAAGGATTCGACGCCGTACTTTTTGAGAAAAGCTTCCGCCATCTGGCTTCTGGCGGAATTATGGATACATACGAATAATACCTTGTGCTTTATGGTTGTCATATATTTCTTTGAATATTTATTGTTTTATTGCAATAAAACGATTCATAAGAACAAAAAAAATCAACAACAGTTACCTTTGCTTCGGATAGCTACAAAGAAAATATCCATTTCCTTCTTGTACTGCCTCCATACCCTATCATCTATGCAATAACAAACACTAGTACCTTCAATAGTCCCCTTTATTAACCCCGCATTTTTGAGTTCCTTCAGATGTTGGGATATAGTTGCCTGCGCCAGTCCCACTTCATCAACCAAATCCCCGCAAACGCAAGTATTTGCTTTTAGAAGCTGTTGAATGATGGCAATACGAGCTGGGTGAGCCAAAGCCTTCATCATTACAGCCAACCTGTTCTGTTCATCAGTAAATATTGCAGTCTTTGTAAGTCCCATTCAATTGCAATATTACGATTAATTATTAACAGCGACAAAATTCTGCCAAATATTTATGAAATACCTTTTAATCTGTTGATACTTTATAAATTTCTAGGTTTTTGTTCACCGCCTTTTGCCACCTCTGATAAGCATTGCATCTGCAATGGGCGAAAACAAAATGCAAGCATTTACCTCATTCATCTCTAAGGGCTTTAATTGGATTGGCCTGTGCAGCCTCTATACACTTAAGGCTAACAATAAGCATGGAGATGAGCAAGGTTATAAGACCTGCCAGGGCAAAAGCCGCCCAGCTTTAGTTTGTTCGGCATGACTCGTCCTTGGATTACTATACAGGTGATTTAGTCCTGAAAAAAACATACGTGTCAAGTCAAAAATCGGAGTTGAAAATGTGTTGATTTATAGTGCAATAGACCGTATCAAGATTAGGTTATAGGAAACCGTTGATTAAACTGAAAATCCGAATTGTCGAGGCAAATACTCTGTTAGTGGTATTGCATTGGAAAAGTTTAAATAGTACTTTAACTAAGCAGCTACCTGATCTGCTCAATCTCAAAACAATAACTATCTGGCCTTGATCCTGAGCAAATAGAACCTCATCGTTTAAGAAGTCAAATTGGCAAGAATTTTGGCGCTCCATTCCTGATTATTTTGGATTATTTAACCATGCTCTATGTCTATAGTCATAGTTGGACGTAGGTTTTTACCCTCTTATGTAGGGATCAAACTAAAGATCATTTTTACCACTTGGATTGTAAACAATTTAAAATAAGGAGGACCAAATTATGAGCAAGTATCGTTTTGGGAAACATCCAGCAAAGCAGGATTATCGAACACTTAACTTAAAAAACTACCTAAGCCCTAAGCTGGCTCCACCGCCCGCAAACTATAATGTACTTTCCACCGTATATTCGAAACTCAACATCTCTGATCCTAAAATATTATTTCCTATGGATGGCAATGACACAGTGGGAGATTGTACGATCGCGGCTCTTGCGCACGCTATCACCACCTATTCCGGCTTGATTGCAAAAAAGGATATTATGACTCAACAAGCGGTTCTGAAGTTATATTATCATTTGACTGGGGGGAACGACACGGGCCTAAATGAGCTGGATGTGCTTAATTACTGGCAATCTCAGCCGGTAGATGGTGCTAAGATTTTCGCTTTTGCCAAGATTGAGCCCAAGAGCCACATGCATATTCAACTAGCAATTACCCTTTTTGGTGGTGTTTATCTAGGTTTCAATGTGCAACAGGACGCCATAAAAGACTTTGATGCCGGCAAACCATGGACCCCCGGCAAACTCACCAAGGATGGCCATGCGGTATATGCCGTAGCCTATGACCAGACGGGAGTAACGGTGCTTACTTGGGGTAATACGCAAAATGGAACCTGGGCCTGGTGGGATGAATGCGTTGATGAAGCATACGCTATTCTACCTCCTCAGGCAGAAACTACCGGCTTCGACCCCGGATTCGATTTTGCCCAGTTAAAAGCCGATTTAGCAGATGTAGCGGGCTGATTATGGGGACCAATCCTTACTTTGACCTTGCTCCTTTATTGATTAGTTTGATGGGAGGATACAGTTTCTCACGGTGTTGATTCGTGCCAGGCCTGGTAGTATTGCATTGCGTTCCGTCCGGAAAGAGGATAAGTAGGTATGAACTTTACGGAAATTATTAGCTTAGTACCATAAAAACTTTCTGCGGTGACAAACCAACCTGCTGTGCGTCTAAAATCAAGCCCTACCATAATCTCTTACATGACACTACGCAAAGTGGTTGGTCTGCTAGGGATTTGCATTGTTCCCGTGTTAGTTCTCGGTTCACTTTTGCTTGATCAGCCTCCTCAAATTCAGGTTTCGGTAAGTGCGTACTATTACACGAGCATGCGTAATCCGTTAGAAGGGATTTTGTGCGGGATATCCATGTTTTTGTTATCTTACTCTGGATATACCAAATTGGATTCAATAATAAGTAAACTGGCAGGTCTGTTTGCGCTAGGCATTGCTTTTTTCCCGACCTCGGAAACTGATGATAAAAGCGATATTATCAGCACATTGCATTACATATCCGCCGGCATTTTTTTTGCCCTGCTATCCTATATGTCTATTTGGCTCTTTACAAAAAGCGCAGGATTCAAAACCGAAGAAAAGAAAAAGAGAAATCGAGTTTATCGGGTCTGCGGTGCGATTATGGCCATATCGGTGGTTGGCATTCCCATTGATGCAATACAAGCGGTCCATGAAAAGATCGCATACTTAAAGCCCACGCTAATACTTGAAACGATGGCCTTGGTAACTTTCGGTATTTCTTGGTTGGTTAAAGGGGAATTTACCTTGAAGGATAAGACTCTACCTTTGTAAACTGAACACAATCAAGTGGGCAACTTTTAAAAAGGTCAAAAAAATCGTGTTTTAGCCTGCTTTAGCTTGTCTAAAAATATCACATATTACCGTGAAAATACGGGCTAATTCGACCCGCTAAATAAATATCTTCTAAAGACTAGGGGTATTTGGTTGTATGGCTACGAATGCTTAATATTACTCCATCTCCACCGCCAGTCTGCCCTGGGAAGGGCTTGTAGGTAAGAACCTGCGCACACCTTATCTTAATTTATAAACTCTCAAAAATGCTAACCCTTGAGCAAGATCAGTATCCTTATTGCCGAAGACCACAAACTAATTCGGGAAACCTGGACTTACATACTTAATGAAGACCCCAGATTCACGGTCATCGCCACCTGCGACAATGCGGTGGAATCAGTCCAACTCGCCAAAGCCCTCCATCCGGATGTAACCCTCATGGACATTAACATGCAGCCTTTTTCTGGCATGGAAGCTACTCAGATGATTACCGGGGAACTGCCGGAGGCCAAAATAATTGGCGTCTCCATGTATTCGAAGCCTGCCTTCGCCATTAAAATGTTTCAGATGGGCGCCAAAGGGTATGTGACCAAAAATTCCTCCAAAGAAGAAATGTTCAACGCCATTATTGACGTCCATCAAGGAAGAAAATATGTTTGTGAAGAGATACGCCACTTGATCTCTGAGCAACCGGCAGATGAGAAAAATGGATTCGATGTTGCAAGTACATTAACCGAACGGGAAATCCAAATCATCGATTTGGTTAAAGTAGGTAGATCTTCCAGGCAAATTGCTACCTCTCTGCAGATTTCCCTAAAAACAGTGGAGGTGCACCGCCACAATATTCTTAGAAAACTCAAGCTGAAAAATTCAGCCTCGCTGGTCAATTACATCAATACCAATATGTATTTTATGTAGCGTTCGGGGCTTGCGGTTGCAGTCGGGCTATTTGGACTTCTGCTTCGTGCTTTCGTCCGGCGCATATTCGGCTGATACCACTTGAAGCCTCTCTTCCTCGGACATTTCATAAAGCAGGATAATAAATTCGTCCAAGGTCCCTTGCGGATTTTCAATTAGCTCCTTTTTGCTCGATACAATCTTAAAGCTCATGGGTGGAGGTTTTACCAAAATTAGGCAATTTATTTCGCCCACATTGCCATCCACTCCAGCTAGCCGACCCGGCAGTGTACGATTTGGTTTAGGAAGTTATGCTTCGCCCCCTTCCAAATCCATTTCATCGAACGTGGGCAAGGAAAGACGTTGCTCTTCAAGCACCCGTTGAGCGAGCTCATCCTCGGTGAGGTCAATGATGATTTCGCCTGATTTGGCAAATGCCCGGCGCTCCACTTTGAGAATATACTTGGTTAACCCATCATGCAAAAGCTGAGCATCCGCATAATCGTTGGCAAACTCCCCATATGTGGTGCATCCCGTGATGGACTCTATTTCAACTAATATAGGATCTTGCATATACCAAAGTTTTAGTTTCAAGTGTATCTAATACGGGTTGAATCGGCTGGAACTTTAGGTGGATAGCAGAAGTAGCATGAACTTTCTTGAACTTGTTAAATATAAAGAATTTTGTCTTCTGCTCCAATTTGCCGCCAGAATGGCTTGTTCGCCAAGTTTGAGCAGACTCTTTTTTGCTTTGGGGCAGTATTTCAATGACTTATAAAAAGGTGAATGGTCCAGCAAGCCCAACTTGGTCTAAAATCAAAAAAAATCCTCATTTTTATGACATCGTCGTTTCCTTCTATTCCAAGTCGATTTTTCCAAGCGACAATTAAGTACCAATAGTTTGCAGACCGTATGCCTTACCTTAGCTGGGAACTCAGAAAAAGATATGCATCACGGTCAGTGCGATTGATTCCTGGCACTTGAGGTTGAATTTGTTGCGTAACATGCGCTAAGCTTGAATAGGAATTCCTTGCTTTATTTACCCCTGATAATTTCCAAACCAGACAAATAGACCACATATGAAAAAATGCCTATGTTTCATTTTGCTTATTTCCACCCTCTGCTATGGGCAGCCCAAAGAAGTTCACTTGTATCCAGGTCCAGCGCCAGGATCTGAAAACTGGAACTGGAAGGAAAAGGTAAATACGCAAAACAGCGCGCACCTAACCCTGGTATATAATGTAGCGACCCCTACGCTAACCATCTATTCCCCTGATCTATCCATTTCGACAGGAACTGCGGTTATCATTTGCCCCGGAGGCGGATTTCATTTTCTTAGTATCAACAGCGAGGGCAATGAGGTAGCCCAATGGCTGGTAAAAAAGGGCATTACGGCAGTGGTCCTCAAATATAGGGTTGCCCACATAGATGCTGACGATCCATTAGCAGACATGATGGCTGGCCTCGGTGACGGACCCCGAAAGATGGCATGGCAAAATGAAACCAAGGCCACTATTCCACTTTGTGTCGCGGACGGCAGGGCAGCTATAGCCTATATGCGTTCCCATGCTAGGGAATTGAACATATCGACAGATAGGATTGGTATCATTGGTTTTTCCGCCGGTGGTACGGTCACCGCCTCAGCCGGATTCGATTATAATCAACAAAACCGGCCGGATTTTATAGCCCCCATCTATGCCTTTATGCCTGATTCCCTAATGAGTACTCCCTTAGCTGATGCGCCACCAATGTTTCTGGTTTGCGCAAGCGATGACCAACTTGGATTGACGTCTCATAGTGTGCATCTATACGAAAAATGGTTGCAATCCAAACACTCGGTGGAAATGCATATTTACGCTAGTGGTGGACATGGATTTGGCATGAGAGTCCAGCATATTCCAACTGACTCTTGGATTGACCGCTATTATGAATGGCTTGGCTACCTGGGTTTGCTAAAACCTAAATCTTGAAAAAGTAGGTCGATTAGCTCTTTTATGTCTTTTGAAAATTCAGCCAGTAAAGGGCGTCTTCTAAACTGAAATTTTTCGGCGCTCCAAGATCAGTAACATATCAGTTCCCTGCATACCTACAATCACTCCCCCTGGCTACAAAAGAAATTTATAGCAATGAGTCTGAACTTTAAAAAAAAGGGATATATCCTGCTACAACTTGCCACGTACCTGGTGCTGGTTGGCGGAATTGGAGACCTAATCTTGACCGTCCAAGAGGACCCTTTACCTCTAGCCCACCTGCGTTACCTAAAAATGGATAAGCTCCAAGTGCCTGCTGAACTTAAATCGCTGGATGCCGCACTAATCAGGGCAATCGGAGGTCTATTAATTGCCATCGGATTGGGCTCTTTAGTTATACTTTATAAACAGATCAGAAAGGGAATCTCCAGCGGCCTATGGGCCATCATCCTGATGATCAGTATCGGCGAGGGGGGCAACGCCGTTCAAATGGCCCTCATAAACTCGCCCTTTTTTGTATATCCTCTTTCCTGTTTGGTGGTAGGCTGGCTGGGAACTATACTCTGGTGGCTAGGAGATAGGCAAACCTTGGCGTCATAAATTTCTACCTTGAGATGCATTGACGCGCAAGAGAAAGTAACCCTATCCGAACGACTCCTCATACAAGGAAATGGAGGGAAAAAATTATAGGCCGTTTATGGCAGCAATCATCTTATCTGCCTCCGGTTGCTGGAAATTTGTCGTCTCTCCTGCGGCGTTGCAATTGAGGACATACCAGACCCCTTCTTTTTTGATATCTACTCGTTTAACCGTATAATCCTTGAATTTAGCGATGTCACCAGTGGAGCCATTCTTTAGCGCCGCCAGGCCTTTTTGAAAAAACTTAAGCTGTTCCAGATTGGAAAACCGTAACGTAGCCATCACCACTTCGTTGATATACTCTTGGTCGCGAAATTGAAGCACGTAGCAGGTGTCTGATTCTTTGATAATGCGCTGCAGATTTAGTGGCCAAGTGCCTGCTCGAAGTTCGACCAAATTGGTGGTTGAAGTATTTACTATGGTAAATTGAGCGCTGGCGATTAGGGGTAAAAACAGGGCAACAAATAGGACTTTTTTCATGCAAAGTGGCTTTTGAAAGGTATCGGAAATCTGCGGAGTTGGCTTTCTAGGCCGGAAATCCGCCTAATTCAGTAAAACGGATAAAATCTAATTCTATTATCTTTTATTGGGCCTTATCCCCCAAAAAACAATCCCATCGTGTAGCTCCCCCTTGGTCAATAGACCAATTGGCAAAGATGAAGCCAAGATCCATTCTGTTCCCTCTGGGACCGCTCGGCTAACTTCATAAACTCCTGATAGTCTTAATCATTAAGTCGGCTTCCGGTTGTTGAAAATCGGTCGTTCCATACTGTGCTCGCAAAATATACCAGGTGCCTTCATATTTCTTTTCGGCCCGTTTAATGGAGTAATTCTTGAACTTGGCGATATCGCCGTTGGTTCCATTCTTTAGCGCCGACAAGGCTTTTTCAAAATATCGCAATTGGCTCAAATCTGGAAAAGGGAGTGTATCCAGTACGGTGGTAGAGAGTACCTGTTCATCTCGAAACTCGAGGAAATACGATGTGTCTCTGTTTTCAATTGATCGATCCAGATTGATAGGCCAACTTCCTGAACGTACTTCAAGCAAGGTGGTAGACAAACCGTCCAGACCTAATGGTCTGGGTTCGGTCGAGAACGACATCAACAAAGCACCAAGGATTAGTTTTTTCACACGATTATTAGGCTTCCAAGATAGAATAAATATTCTATACCCGCAACCTACGCCATGAGGGTTATATGAAACCCTCAATAATATTGCCTGAATGCCTTGGATGGATTTGGCACGACACCAGATCACCTTGGTCCATCGTAAACTGACCAAGGACGGTGGCAAGTGTATAGCTTTGGGCAGGGCCTTGGCCATTCTTTGCAAATAGTTTTACTTTTAGGTAAGCGTATGAGCATGAATCAAATTAAACAACCAGACGGCAAAAAGGCTTCTTCCGCCTCTAGCGCAGATCCCTTAACTTGGGGCAAACGGCTCTTGGCACTCCGTAACCTCCCGCGCTTTTTTCGCCTTGTGTGGCGAGCCAGTCCTCGGATGACTCTTGCCAACGCTAGCCTGCGTATTATGCGCAGTGCCCTGCCGCTGGCCATACTATATGTCGGCAAACTGATCATCGATCAGGTAGTCCTGCTAAGTCGTACGCATGGAATGACCGCTCAAAGCCATCTTTGGCGGCTGGTTGTGTTAGAGTTTCTCTTGGCAATTGCTTCCGATGCGCTAGGCCGAGCCATTAGCTTACTGGATAGTTTGTTGGGAGACCTGTTCTCGAACTATAGCTCAGTCCAAATCATGACGCATGCAGCCACACTTGATCTGGATCAGTTTGAAGATTCTGTATTTTATGATAAACTGGAGCGCGCCAGGCAACAAACTACAGGGCGAACGGTATTGCTCTCGCAAGTGTTAAGTCAAATCCAAGATCTAATTACCATGGCTTTTCTAGCCGGCGGATTGGTCGTCTTCAATCCTTGGCTAATCGCACTGTTACTCGTGGCTGTTGTTCCGGCATTCCTGGGCGAGTCGCATTTTAACGATCTAGGGTATGCGCTTACTAGGGGTCAAACTCCCCGTCGGCGGGAATTGGATTACATCCGGTATGTGGGAGCTAGCGATGAAACGGCCAAAGAAGTAAAAATGTTCGACCTGTCCGGCTTTTTTATCGATCGATTTAAAAAGATTTCAGCCCAATTTTATGTAGACAATAAGAAGCTAACCTTACGAAGAACAAGTTGGGGAACCGGGTTCGCTCTAGTAGGCAGTATCGGCTATTATACAGCTTATGCGGTGATCCTGTTTCAGACAATCACGGGACACTTGTCCCTTGGCGACCTCACTTTCTTGGCAGGCTCGTTCCGACAAACCCGCTCGCTGCTGGAAGGAATTTTATCCCGTTTCACATCGGTATCCCAGGGATCAATATACCTAAGTGATTTTTTTGAATTTTTCGATATTGAGCCGAGAATCCAGTTGGCTCAAAATCCACGAACCTTCCCCAACCCGATCCAGCATGGCTTTACGTTTGAAGATGTTGGATACCAGTACGTACATTCTTCGTATTGGGCCATACGGCATTTGAACTTTACCCTGCATGTTGGCGAGAAACTAGCCTTGGTGGGTGAAAACGGTGCAGGCAAAACCACCCTGGTTAAACTGCTTGCCCGTTTGTATGATCCGACCGAAGGACGGATCCTTCTGGACGGGAGTGATCTAAAAGAGTACGATCTTAAAGAATTGAGGACCCAAATAGGCATCATTTTTCAAGACTATCTTCGATATCAAATGACGATTGCACAAAATATCGCCGCCGGCAATATTGATCAGAAAGACAACCAGGAACTAATCATAAGCTCAGCCAAGAAGAGTATGGCCGATAAATTGACGGAAAAATATTCGGATGGATATAGCCAGATGTTGGGCAAGCGGTTTAGCCAAGGGGTCGACTTATCGGGAGGCGAGTGGCAAAAAATTGCCTTAGCTAGGGCCTATATGCGCGATGCACAGTTGTTGATTTTGGACGAACCGACCGCAGCCCTGGACGCTAGGGCGGAATTTGGCGTATTCCAACGATTCGCCGAACTGACAAAGGGGAAGAGCGCAGTGCTGATATCGCACCGCTTTTCCACGGTTAGGATGGCTGATCGCATTTTGGTCCTAGAAAAAGGGCAGCTGACGGAACTTGGCAGTCATGAGGAACTATTGGAAAAGGGAGGTCAATATGCAGAGCTGTTTCATTTGCAAGCCATGGGATACAAATGAGTAAACTAAGCAACACCACCTACATTTGCGCATCCACTTCGAGGGGATTCGCATGCTTACCCTTTTAGAATGCGCCTGATCCTTAGTCCCTTTTTTATGGCTTCGACAGACTAATTTTGAACCGCATTCGCCAGATCAATTTACCTGATATATGCAAGAACGTCCCATACAATTCAACAATGCCAAAATCATTCTCGCTGACCGAATCCAGGAAGGAGTCAGCTTGCTTGTGTCCGGCGCAAGAATAGAAGCATTGGTGGAATCTCAGGCAATCGTTCAAAACGCCACGCAGCTCGATGTCCAAGGACAGTTCCTCTCTCCGGGCTTTATTGACTTGCATGTACATGGCGGAGGGGGTCATGACTTCATGGACGGTACCGTAAATGCATTTCTTGAAATTGCTAAATTGCACGCCCGCTATGGCACAACCGCGCTCATGCCCACGACGCTGTCCAGCTCTAGATCGGAACTGACGCGAATTCTAGGCCTCTATGCACGAGCCGAGGCGCAAAACCGGGATGGAGCACAATTTATTGGTATGCACTTGGAGGGACCCTACCTTAATAAAGCGCAAGCCGGAGCCCAAAATCCAAGGTATTTACGCGACCCAGATTCAAAAGAATATACCGAAACTCTTACCCAGTTTCCCTGGATCCGACGCTGGAGTGCATCCCCAGAATTACATGGTGCTTTGGATTTTGGCCGATACCTCCGTTCGAATGGTGTACTTGTGGCCATTGCGCACTCGGATGCTATTTTTGAAGAAGTGGAACAGGCTTTGGAATACGGCTACACACATGTTACCCATCTCTATTCCGCGATGAGCGGCGTGACTCGCCGTCAAGCAAAACGATTTGCAGGCGTAATCGAAAGTGCCTATCTGTTGGACCGCTTGACAGTGGAAATCATTGCCGATGGAATTCATATGCCAGCTCCCCTACTCCAGTTGGCCTATAAGATTAAGGGGCCTCACAAAATAGCCTTGATCACCGATGCCATGCGGGCGGCAGGAATGCCTCCAGGGAAGAGCATTCTGGGAAGCTTGGAACACGGGATGGAGGTCATCGTGGAAGATGGGGTGGCCAAGGCTCCCGACCGGAGCTTTTTTGCCGGCAGCGTTGCAACGATGGACAGGTTGGTGCGCAATATGGTCCATTTGGCTGGAGTTCCTTTAACCGAAGCGGTGAGGATGGCAACTGCGACACCCGCGGAGATTTTAGGTATCGGGGACAAAAAAGGATCTATCAAACCAGGCATGGACGCAGACCTTGTGGTGTTTGATGACCAGCTGCGAATATCCACGACAGTAGTTGGCGGTAGGATTGTATTCCAGAAGCAGGCCTAACAAATAGCGAGGGTATATTTTACCTGGGCAACTGGCCATTCAGGAAAAGCTGGGGCTTGGGCGCCAGCATTCGCTGAGTGGAGCTCAACAAAACCAAAAAAAAATCATGAAGCGACTGATCATAGATAATGTAGAAGTTAGAATTCACAACGACCGCCAGGAAGCGGGCAGAGATGCGGCATCGATGGTGGCCGCCAGGATCGTCCAGCTGCTCACCGAGCAACCTCTGGTAAACATAATTTTTGCCGCCGCACCTTCTCAAAACGAATTCTTGCTAACCCTAACCCAGCGCAAAGACATCGATTGGACGAGGATTAACGGATTTCACATGGATGAATACCTGGGTTTGCCTGACGGTGATTTAGGCAGTTTCAGCCATTTCCTTACTCATCATCTTTTTAGCCACGTTGCCTTGCGTTCTGTGCATTTCATGGGCTCCGAATGGGCTGACCCTTCGGAGGTTTGCCTCAGATACGCTCAACTTCTGGATACATTTCCTCCCGACATTGTGTGCCTGGGGATTGGAGAAAACGGTCACTTGGCTTTCAACGACCCTGCTGTAGCCGACTTTCAGGATCCATTAACTATTAAGGTAGTGCAACTGGACCAAGTGAGCCGTGAACAGCAAGTGCACGACGGATGCTTTATAGCCCTGGATCTGGTTCCAACGCACGCCTTGACCTTAACCATCCCCGCGCTGCTTGCTGGTCGTTTTCTTTTTTGTATAGCTCCTGGTGCCAGAAAAGCAAAGGCGGTTTACCACACGTTATTTGGACCAATGTCAACGGATTGTCCGGCAAGTATCCTCAGAAGCCATAAGTATACCGTGCTGTATTTGGACCCCTTGAGTAGTCTACTGCTTTAAGCGATTGCTAGATCGCCAGGGGCGGCATATCCGATATTTGACCCTTGGTTGGGGTAGAGGGCCCATACAAAAAAATCCGGACCAGGGTCTAACCTAGTCCGGATTTGATTTTTCAGCTCGATTCTACCATGGAGCTATTCCCGCCAAATTTATTTGCCTGCACCCTGTTGTGCTGCCTGAATTTGCGCTTGCCTTGCCGCCATTTCTGCTTTCACCGCTTCTAGGTTGAAGCTCGCACCTTTTTGCATAGGTGGAAATTCCAGGAAGGTGGGAATTTCCTTGGCAATGACTTGCTGGACCAATACGAAACGCCAGAACTCATAAATGAACCAATTAAAATATTCATAGGATCCCAAATTAGCATTGGGCCACATAGTCCTCTCCAAGGGATCGAGGCGCAAGTTTACCAGTATCGGCATATCCGGTTTGATCGTACTGCCAATCCATCCTCCAGGTTGATCTATAAATCGATATTTGAAGTCATCTACCCGCACAGCCGCCAACGTCCCTTCCGTAAAATAGATGATCTCGTGGCGGTTAGAAGGTCCTTTGCCCGTAATAAGGGGCGTTTGGTCGTACCCGTCCAGATGCACCTTGTAGGTCATGCCATCAATGGTCTTGCCCTTGACCAGCTCAGCCGTAATGTTAGGATTGCCCGCAGCGGCAACAAAGGTGGGGAACCAATCCATACCGGAAAAGATGCCATTTTCCACTTTTCCAGCAGGGACATGGCCTGGCCAACGAAGCAATGCCGGGCAACGAAATCCACCTTCAAAAGCGGTACCCTTGCCTGCTGCGAAGGGGGTTTGACCGCCATCAGGCCAAGTAAAATTTTCCGTCCCGTTGTCGGTGGTAAACACCACAATGGTGTTATCGTCTAGCCCATTGTCTTTCAGGTATTTCATGACCGATCCTACGATATCATCCAGCTGCGCCATGCCAGCCTCATGAACCGTCCATCCATTCTCCGAATTGCGCATCGCCTCATATTTCGGCGACAGATGGGTGACCACATGCATCCGGGTCGGATTAAGCCATAGGAAGAACGGCTTATTGCTGGCTCTGGCCTTATCCAGGAATTTCAGTGATGCGTCCAGAATTTCGTCGTCCACGGTTTCCATCCGGGTGGGGCACAAGGCCCCGGCGTCTTCAATCTTTTGCTTGCCTATCTTTCCCCAGCGCGGCATTTCCGTTGGGTCGTCGGTGTTGGTTGCCCAAGAATGCACCATATTGCGCGGTCCTACCTGGTTGAGTAGATTTTGAGGATAAGCCGGGTGACAGGGGTCTTCCATGGCGTCCAGGTGATAGAGGTACCCGAAAAATTCATCAAAGCCGTGCACCGTAGGGAGGAATTCGTTCTTATCACCCAAATGGTTCTTGCCAAATTGCCCAGTGGCATATCCCATCGATTTAAGCACTGTGGCAATCGTGACAGCCTCCATGGGAATGCCGATCGGAGCCCCTGCCTGTCCCACGGTTGTCATCCCAGTACGAATCGGCAATTCCCCCGTAATAAAATTGGCGCGCCCTGCTGTACAGCTTGCCTCCGCATAATAATCGGTAAATCGCATCCCTTCGGCCGCAATTTTATCCAGATTAGGCGTCTTGGTATTCATCAGGCCCTGGTGGTAACAACCCATATTCAACCATCCAATGTCATCGCCCATAATGACAATGATGTTGGGTTTCTTCTGCGCTTTGGCCGAAAATCCAAATAGCGCAGTAATCAGTACTAAGGCAAAATAGGACAGATAGTCCAATCGGTTTTTACATTTACTCATAAATACTCGTTTTAAAAATTAAAGTGAAGTCAACTTGAATAGCCAGTAGGAATAATAGTCTTCAGATATCCCTTGTTAATCCGCAAGCATTCCGCCAACACAAGGAATGCAAAGGGAGTTCATAAACATAAAACAGCTCCCAATAATGTTAGTAGGGTAATTAAGAAAGCACATAAAGGCTTGATGGGAATGCAGGACAATCAGGCAGAACCTTGAATGGGTCGGTTGCGATCCTAGACCTAGCCTAACAGCCCCCCTCATGTAGGTTCCTTGCCACGATTTTCAGTCGCTTGCAAAATTTCGAGCCAAGAACAAGTATAGGCTTATGATTTGTTGCTGGTAATAGGCAATAACCGGACCAAAGATAGGGCAAACGATCGTCAAACGTCCAAGGAGATGTGTTTTACGGTTAAACGTTCCCTCTCCTAGGTAACCAACTATTTCGCAGATCATTACAGTTATTATTCTACCTGGCATTTTGGAAATCAATTCCTCTTTTATTGCTGCAGTTGTAGATGGAGGTCACGAAGGCAGTCTGGGCGACTTTACTGAACAAGTGCACATGGTGCTGCGGCCTGACCATGATTACAGATTTAGCCAACCAATTGAAAAAGCAAAGACCGGATTCTATAGGACAAGTTTACCCACATTGTGGTCGGGCGCCCCCTCCCTTACCGATTCGTTTGAAATAAATGATTGTGCCAGTAAGCCCCCCATGTGGTTTGAACGCGTAATCCGGAATTTCCCCAACGCGCTCAAAGCCCAGTTTCTCATAAAAACCTGAAGCACCCTGGTCAGAAGCTGTGTCCAGGGTCAAAAGTGTCCGGCCTCGTTCTATAGCTAAACGCTCCACCTCTTGCATCAGCAATCGCCCAACACCCTGGCTTCGGTAGGTACCTCGGGTCATAAGCTTTGCAATCTCGGCCCTATGGGGTTGGTTTGGAGGGCAGTCAAGCAGCAAGGTAACCGTTCCGATCAAGAGCTCCTCGGCAAAGGCGCCCAATATGACCCGCTCGTCACGAGCGGCGGCTTCCAGTGAACCTTCCCAAAAGGAGCGAGCAGCTGCTGGCTCTAAGGGATGCATAAAACTGACCGAACCACCCCTGGCAACCGTATCAATAAGCAACTCGCTCAAGGCCGAAACGACCTGAGGCTTATGCGGCAGCATAGAGACAGCGAAGGGCAGGTGCATAAAAAATCCAAATTTTCGAAATCGAACAAAAAAACAGGTCTGCATAACGCAAAAATCGATCCCCATCAAGTCCTGACAAAAATCAACAGTCCTCCGATTTTAATCATGCAAAGATATTTTACTGGGTCCATAAGTTTCCCTACCTTGGCGGTCCTTAATGACTAGCAGTACAGATCATGCCATGATTGCTGGTTGATTTGATTAGTTCCTTCAGTAGCAGGATTCCGCCCCTACAGCTCGGTTAGGCTTTTAGAGCACCAAATAGTAACTCCGAATGGATTTTCCACAGGGCGCTTGATGTGCTATGCCCTTTCATCTGCCTGGTGGATTACGGATTTTGAAACCGTTTAGGTGCCGGGTAATTCGCGCCGCTGTCGCAATCGGTTCAAATGCCACGGTCCAAATCGGGCAGGCCAGCAGCCATGCACTGGTCCTGAGCAAAATTGTCATTAGTCAAAAATAAATAAAATCACCAGTTATGAAATCTAAGTTAACATCGGGTATTGTTGTCGTGCTGCTTTTTGCATTAGCTTCCTGCGGTACGAGTAAAAAGTTGAAAGAAGCTCAGGATCAAATTGCCAAACTGCAAAGCGATTCTGTGGCATGCACTAACAGTTTAAGCAATTGCAATTCCAAAGTAGCTGATCTCAATAGCCAAGTTGCCAGTCTATCGGCTCAAAATGCATCCCTCAGCAAGGATGCCGCGGCCTACCGCCAGCTCAAAGAAGACATGAGGATGCAGCGTGACCAGTTGAATGCTGCCCTGGCCGAACAAGGCACTTCCCTCAGAGAGATTCGGGAGAAACTCATTACCGGCTTGTCCGCTTTGGTTGACTCCGGCATTGACGTGACGTTCAAAGGCGGGCTCCTATACGTAGATTTACCCGAGAAACTCCTTTTCAAAGAAGGCAGCGCAACCCTCAGCCCTAAATTTAAGGAAGCATTATCTCCACTCGCTTCCGTGGTGAACAATTATCCTAAAGTGCAAATCTATGTAGTTGGGCATACGGATACGCTCAAAATTCACACCGCAAAATTCCAAGACAACTGGACCCTGAGCACGGAGAGAGCTAACAGCATTGTGCGTGTTCTTCGGGACGACTTTAATGTTGACCCAGCTAGACTGCTGGCCGGTGGAAGAAGCAAATACAACCCGGTAGCTAGTAACGATACCAAGGAGGGTCGGGCCATGAACCGCAGGATCCAAATCATCCTGAATCCTGATCTGACCAAGCTTTGGGATATGATGAATAACTAGTACGCAGTTGGTGGAAGATGTTTGACCCTCGCGGGTCGACTGTAGTTCAATTCCAAGGACCTAAAACAAAAACGCACTTTCGGGTGCGTTTTTGTTTCCCATTGGACTTTTCGTTTCTGGATCGGGTAGTACGAAGCTGATGCTCTACCTGCCCCACTTTTGGTGTAATCAACTGCTTTTCATGGGTCGCTTAGTC
Organism: uncultured Chitinophagaceae bacterium; assembly: GCA_963742225.1. Classification (GTDB taxonomy): domain Bacteria; phylum Bacteroidota; class Bacteroidia; order Chitinophagales; family Chitinophagaceae; genus Puia. The sequence continues at coordinate 196,017 of CAVULD010000002.1, forward strand.
GAAAGCTAGGCAACCCGAATGCAACATGCACTCAGATAAATTTAACGCTTTGGTCCTCCACAAATATCTGACAAGTTCGTCTTGCTCCTTTATCTGAAGTAAATTCATAGACAATCCGGTAACCCTCAAATGGACTCAAGTACCCTATAAGTAATTCCTTTGCTTCAGCTACCAGGGTGGTGGCCTGCTCAGACTCTTGCTTGAGTGCAGCCATTCGGTCCAGCGCATCTAAGATTGTTTTAGCCTTATCAAAATAGATCAGGCCATTTTCCACCGAATCCGATAATCGCTTTTTATTTTCCTCCTCGATTTGTACGATTTGACGGTCAAGGTCCTTGATCCGATCGGAATTTAATATGAGGTTTTGGATAGCTTCACCGAATTGCATGCTGAAGGGTTTTGATAGGCAAACTTACTTCAAAATCCATGCCTCAGTGACCCGGTGCAAGGCAACGGCTTTTAGGGCGATTTATTTTATTACCGGCTCGATTCACTAGTGAAGGTTCACTTATGCATCCATAATAAAAGGGTGCGCAGTGTCGGCCTTTCTGGACACCAGAGTCTAAAAGAGAACCCGGCAAATGGTCCTGTTTACCAGCTTGCCGGGTCCCGAGGTGAATTACTGATTAATGATTGTAGATCTGTCTGCTAATATGATTCTCCTGTTGATTGAGCGTGCGTTGCTCTTGCTTAGTGATATGGCCATGGTCTTGTGATGCCATGTCCCGCTCTTCTTGTCTCACCTGGTGATCTTCGCGATGCAACTTATTGGCCTCACCTCGGCTCATCTGACCATCATTTTCTTTGCGGTCGATGCGACTATTCTGATTGGAGAGCCGGCTGTTTACTTCAGCCCGGCGAGGGTGATTTTGAGCCCAGGGTCCACCTGCGGCGAAGGAAGAATTAGCAAAAAATAATCCAGCGATCAAAATGGCTGTTGTAAAGAGTTTCGTTTTCATAATATGCGTTTATACTTAAGATCGCAACGGAAGGGTAAGGTTTAATCTGAATTCATCGAGACGGCCCTTCTTTGCAAGCCTTTAACAGATGAGATTAGCGCATTGGCTATCTAGGATCCATAAACGCTTTTGGTTAATCCGCCTCTAATTCGTCGCGTGAAGGCAAATTCGGAAAGGGATGATGGGGTTCCGTCTGATACCAATACGCCACCGTAGATATGCGGTCCTGTAAGGGCAGGTACCGACCGTCTTGGCGCCAGCCCAGATCCTGAATGGTCACTTTGAGGGTATGATCAAACCGAATAGGATCGGTAATATGCCAGCGGTACAGTCCAAACCGCTGCTCTACATTATAATGACCGTCCCCTCCGATGACCTGGGCCAGGCCACTATAGGGACTACAGAACGTCGTATACGCAGAAGTTTCCACACCCTCCGCATTCTTGCTATGGGTAGTAAAATCATAAGAGCCACAAAAATAGTCTTCCGTTCCCGTGCCGCAGATGGTCGGAAACTGGTTGTCGCCATCCATATAGAATTTAATCTCCCCTTCTCCCCACCAACCATTACTCTTGGAGCCATACGCCATGTAGGTGCCTACGTATTGTCCTTTGCCTTGTATGCTGTCCACCAGCGTGTAGTTCTGTTTATAAGGGACGGCGTGTACTTTTCTGAACTGTGCGTGAAAATAGGCAGCATCGGACGCCACGGCGGTTTCCAAGTAGTCAATCTGGTAGTAAAGGGTCATATCTTCATCGGCAATATTTTCCATCGTAATACGGCATTTTTTCCGGTAGGGCATCGGCCAGTAGCAGTTAAAAGCGCTGCCCGGGTTCACACAAACGGGCAGTGACTGCAGGGGTGCATATTGGCCCCAGCCCATGCAAAAAAAATCACCCACGGGAGCTTCTACCGAAGGCAGGGTCTCATCGTCCCAGTATATGCGTAAAATCGCATACCGCCAGTTTCCGGTGGGAGTCATCCACATATGCTGTATCGATCCGGGTCCGGTAATCTCCGCAATTGTAAAGGTTGCCTTGGCTTTGATGGAGACACTAGGACTGACCTTCCAACCCTGACCCAGGTCCCTAGCTGGCCCGGCTCCCGTGCCACTCGTAGCCTTGCCCGCTTCCCCCTTGAGGCCAGAAAAGCTTTCGGGGCTAATGGACCTGCTTTTGGCATCCGAAAGACGGAACAGATTTCCCAAGTTCGACTCGATACCATCATATTTTTGTTGGGCCATGACCCAAGTCACCAGGACCGTGGACCCCAGCAGCAGAGAGAACATTTTTCGCATATGGTTAATTTTTAAGCTATGTTGAAATTTTTACGCAGGGCAGATCGGCTTGCATCCGGCTGGCTAATCGATAACCAGGTCCCTGGGTCGATTCGACCCTAATGCCGAATCCAACTTGTATCCCCTGAGGCCAAAGTACAAAACAAAAATAAAGCAGACCAAGGGGACAGTATAGGCCAGCTGCACATTACTCTGCCTGGAAACATAGCCCAACGCCAGTGGAATCAGCGCGCCACCCACGATCGACATCACCATAAACGAGGATCCGATCTTGGTCTGGTCGCCGAGGTCGCGGATGCCGAGGGCAAATATGGTTGGAAACATGATCGACATAAAAAACTCGACTCCCATCATAGCGAACATGCCGAGTTGTCCTCCCACCAGGACACAATACGCCAGCAGCACAAGGTTGCAAGCACTGTAGATCCACAGGAGCTGCTGTGGCTTTATCCTGGTCATCAGAAAGGTCCCCACATAGCGTCCTATCATAAAACACAGCAGCAGGTAGCCCAGGTAATGCCTATTGGTTATTGTCAGCTCCGAAAGCCCGGAGGTGAATTTACTGTACCGAATAAAAAAACTGGAAATACATACCTGCGCCCCTACGTAAAAGAACTGCGCGATAACCGCCAGCGTGAAATGGCGGTGACGAAATACGGTGAAGTCCACTTCAAATGAGCTTGTCTTTTCCTCATGTACATGCGGAAGTTTGACTGCATAAAATAGGATGGCAACCACCAGCAGAATCGCCGCAATCCCCAAATAGGGGCCGATTACCCGGCTTGCCTCTGAGGAAAGGTAGTGTTGCTGGGCCTCCCAAGGCATGGCGTGTAGTTGGTCTGGGGTATAATCGATGCCGGACAAGATGATCTTATTTAAGAAAAACGCAGAGACGAATGCACCCAGGCCATTAAACGCTTGGGCAAAATTCAATCGTTGAGAGGAAGTTTCCGGTTTGCCTAGAATCGTGATATAGGGATTGGCCGCAGTTTCTAGAAAAGTCATCCCAGAGGCCATAAGAAAAAGGGCCGCCAGGAATACACCAAAGTTGCGGATCTGAGCCGCTGGGTAAAAACAGGCAGCTCCAATGGCCGCAATCACTAGGCCGCAGATGATACCAGTACGGTAGCTGTATTTGCGCATGATCATGGCCGCGGGAATGGCCATAATGAAGTAGGCTGCCCAATATGCCGAATCAATAAAGGCCGATTGCAGGTCATCCAACTGACAGGCCTTTTTAAGGTGGGGAATTAAGGTGGGTAAGAGATTGGATGTAAGTGCCCATAAAAAAAACAAGGTGACGACTAGAACAAAGGCGGTGCTGGTACGTTTCTTTTCTGCTGTTTCCTTTGGCATGTTGGCTAGCAATTTAACTGGTTAGACTGCGAAAAAAGAGATCCGCCGAAATGGGCACCCAAAATTGCCGGTTCGAGGGGTCAATCACCCATAGCGACCCGGTTATGCAGGGTGCCAATAGCTTCGATGGCGATATCCACATCATCTTCGGGCAACAAAGTGAAATCAGGCGGCGGAACCATGCCGGTTCCCGTCATGAGAAGGCAACCTTGGGGGAATACGCATTCGCGATAAAGATAGGAGGCCAATTCGGCAAGGGACCTTTTCATCTTGTTGAGTTGAATGGTATCTTCAAACTGCACCTGACCCAGCCTTCGAATGACAATGCTAATTGTGGTTTCCCGGGAAATGGGTGAAGAGGGGACATACAAACAGGGTCCCAATGCGGCGCTTTTCTCGTACACTTTGGCCTGCGGGAGATATAGCGGGTTTTCCCCTTCAATGCTTCTGGAACTCATGTCGTTGCCAATGGTATAGCCTTGTATCTCCCCCAGGCGATTGATGTATAACGTAAGCTCAGGCTCAGGCACATTCCACGTGGAGTCGCGACGGATATATACTTCTTGGTTGTGGGCAGCTACCCGACCCGGATTGGCCTTAAAAAATAACTCCGGACGTTCCGCCATATAGACCTTGTCATAAAAATCAGCCCCACCCGAAACTTTCGATTCCTCCATCCGGGCATCGCGGCTTCTGAGGTAAGTCACCCCAGCCGCCCAGACCTCTTGGCTACCGATTGGAGCCAGCAACTCCGAATTGATCAGCTCATTGGCCTGGGTGTCCGACACCAGGATACTCTGGCGCGCTTTGTCGGCTAACCAGGCGTGGAGATTTCTTCGGTTCACCAATAGGTCCCAGTCTTCTGTCAACTGAAACCATTGACTTTCCGTTTGTAGCAACGTGCCTTGGGTTGTTTTATATAATCTCATGGGCAAGTTTACAGAAAGTTACCATTGTTTTACGTCCTGCAGTTCCACCCCCAAAATTTTTTTGGCAATAGCGCTCAATTCCAGATAATCTCCCTGCAGGTGGCAGGTCGTTTGCTTGTATTGTTCGCTTTGGCCAGGCTTAAGCTCAGCGGCCGGTGAGGACGATTCCACTTCATAGAAAGGCCCCAATTGCGATCCATCGGCCAAAGGCCCGTCGTTATAGGAATTGATGACGTCCCCGGCATAGGGATGCTGTTGGATCTCCCATTTGGAATTGACGTAACGTCCACTGGGATGCACTTCCGGAAAAATTAGGGTCAGCACGTTGCGGGAGAAATCGAAACTTCCGGCAATGGGTTTGGCGATCAAGGGGGAAATACCAATCTTACCCCTGAATTTACCATCGCAGCGGAAATAAAGTACACTATCCTTGACCCAAAGTCGCGAGGTAGGGATGGGGCCAAAATAATTGCTGGTCAGCAGGGAGTTTGCATCAGGACGAGGATGAAACGGTATAATGACTTTGGTCTGGTCACTCGGAGTCAGCATACCCAACAGCCAAATGGAAATCAGTCCACTCTTTTCCGCCCAGGGTTGTGAGCCCGCATTGGCGAGCTGGTTTACGCTTTCAAAGCCTACGAATCGTACTCCGGTTGGAATGGGCATCTGCAATTTTTCTTCAATGGACGCCTTGTCTAAGAGCCGGACGGTGCGGGTAATCGTGATGTCAAAAGGTGTTCCGCAATAGTTGACCAATTGGGCCCTTTTGACAAAGGACACCTGCGAGGAATCCTGTCGACTTACGCGGTAAGCCGAGGTATCGATCACGCCCGGGACCTGCCAATGGCGGAGATTAAATGAATCCCCGCGGCGGAAATAGAGTGCGAATTGACCCCCTTCCGGCCCCATCCAGAATCTTTCCTCTCCCCCCACCGGATTGAAATGAGCTCTCTTTTCCCCAGACGATAGGAGTGCGTAATTGATCCATCCAAAACTTTGGCCACTGTCTCCGTCGGCTGTGCTGGTCATGACTCGACCTTGGTAATCCGCCGAGAGCAGCACCTTGGAATATCCGCCTATGCCCCTTAATTCGATCACGCCTCCCGCGTGCTTTTGCAAAAATGCCCGGTCATAGCTGTACTGTCCCTTGACGGAGCCAGCGACGGGAAGGGAGGATGAGGAAGGGGGAAGGCTTCGATCCTGGCAAGCGACACCCAAGAGAACCCACCAAATCCAAGTCGCTTTTCGGTGATTATACAGCATAATACTTTTCAGTTACAGCGATATTCCTCTTTTCCAGGGGATGAAATCATCGTGGCCCAACTGGACGGCTTTGGCCTGGACTTCCCCACTGGCAACACGGATGACATACTCCAGTATGCGTTCACCGGCTTGTTCAATCGTTTCGTTTCCCTCGATGATGGTACCCGTGTCGATGTCCATGATGTCATGCATACGCTCAAATATTCGCGTATTACTTGATATTTTCACGACCGGCGAGATGGGGTTACCCGTGGGTGTACCCAAACCCGTGGTAAACAGCACAACGGTTGCCCCCGCGCCAACCTCGGCTGTGGTAGACTCAATGTCGCTGCCCGGCGTGCACAAAAGATTTAGTCCCGGTTTAGTTATTTTTTCTGGATAATCAAGAACATCGGTTATGGGTGATGTGCCTCCCTTTTTGGCAGCGCCTGCAGATTTAATGGCATCAGTAATCAAGCCGTCCCGAATATTACCTGGAGAAGGGTTGGCATAAAATCCAGAGCCCGAGGCTTCGGCTCGCTTGTTATAGGTGCTCATCAAATCCATGAATCGCACCGCAGTCTGCTCGTCGCGGCAGCGATCACTCAATTGCTGTTCCACACCACAGAGTTCGGGAAATTCGGATAACACTACCGATCCCCCCATCGCCACTACCAAGTCCGAGGCGAAGCCCACGGCTGGGTTAGCAGAAATTCCAGAAAATCCATCCGATCCACCGCATTCCAGGCCTAGGCATAGTTTGTCGAGGCCTGCCGGCTCCCGGCGGACCTGGTTGGCCAGAACTAAGCCGGCAAAGGTTTGGCGTATGGCTTCCTCCAAGAGTTTTTGTTCGTTGCCGATCCGCTGCTGCTCCAGGACGATTAGCGGTTTGGCAAATTCCGGATTGCGCTTGGTTATTTCATCTCGAAGCTGCGTTACTTGTGCGTTCTGGCAGCCCAGGCTTAGCACGGTCGCTCCCGCCACATTCGGGTGCGTGATATAGCCGGCCAAAAGGCCGCACAAGGCTTGGGCATCCTGACGTATCCCCCCGCAACCCAGGGTATGGGTAAGAAATTTGATGCCGTCTACGTGCGGGAATACTCTGGAACCCAGAGGTCGAATTTCTTGGTCTGGCGACAGGTCAGCGGTGAGGATCTCTGTTTGGTCTTTGCCCTGCTCGTACATCCCGACCAATTGGTTGACCATGGACTGGTATGGTGATTGACTGGGCTGGTATCCTAGGGCCTTCAGGAACGCCTCCTGCAATACTTCGACGTTTCTATTTTCACAAAAGACAAGTGGGATCACCAGCCAGTAATTGGCCGTACCAACGGTGCCATCAGCGCGATGATAGCCCTGAAAGGTTTTTTGCTTCCAGCCACGTATGTCCGGTGGCTCCCAGGATGTTTTTCTGGGACCCAGGCTGTAGAGTCCCGAGGCATGTCGAACGTTCTGGGTGGACAGTAGCCCCCCCTTTCCAATAGCCTCCGTGGTCTTGCCAACCAAGACGCCGTACATGGTGATTTCTGCACCCGGCTCCAAGTCCATAGCTGCAAACTTATGTTTGGCCGGTACATTTTCCGCTATGGTATAGCTGGACTGGTCTACCTCCACAATATCTCCCTGACGCAAATCACGTAGCGCTACCAGGACATTATCTTTTGGATGAATTTTCAATGCTTTCCCATTCATAATATGAAGTCTTGAGCCTTGGCGAGCGCCCGGGTTTTATCCCGCACCCAATTGAGGTACAATTTAACAAAAAAGGTGATTATAAATCCGGTGATTAGGCACTCTGGGCCGCAGCCACAGAAGCTGCCGCCACCGCCGCATCGCCATACATTTGACCAATAAATTTCCGTGAAGGCGATGGGAGGAGCGGCCCGATCCCAAGCTGGTCCCACTTTTGATCGACAGCAAGGATTGTGGCTTCGTCAGCTACAATAATATTTGGCCAGTCCCGCTGAAAATCATCCAGCTCCTTGGTCTTGCGCGTGCCGTCCAGGCCCATGCAACTGAAAATTCTAGATGGCATACTCTGGGACTGCCGCTGGTAACCGAGGTGATCTCTTTGGGGATCTAGATTATTGCAGAATCGCCACAACGCCGTGGCGAGGTCATGTGGATCGACTGTGTGCTCCACATACAAAATCAGTTTGACGGCCTCAATCCCGTCCACCGTCGAGCAAATGGCCTCGTGCAGTGCCTTCAGATGGCCCGGACGGTTTTTTTGCACGGACACCAGGATGCAGGGAATATGCATGGAGAGCAGGCTTAAATTGACGGCCTTGATCTCGGGAAATTGGGCGCAAAGACTTTCCGCGCGCAATGTCCCCTTAACCTCGATCCAGGCGTAGCGCCCGTCCTGCTCCTCCTCACATTTGCTGGTACCGTCGATACACATCTTGCCGCCAAATCCCATTTTACTGCAACTATGATCCAGAACGTCCATGGGTCCTTGAGAAAAATAGATATCTGTCGCCGGGTTAAGGTGGGAAAAAATCTCGCTGGCTAATTGCTGATAATGGTGAAGAGAACAGGCTGCGTCCGTTAGTACCAGGATCTTGTTAAACATCATCTGACCGGCCCCCCACATGGCATTCATTACCTTTTGTCCCTGGCCTGCAAAATCCTTGGAGATCTTGGCGATCACCAAGTTGTGAAATACGCCCTCGACTGGCATTTCCATGTCTACAATTTCGGGGACTATCGTCATCTTCATAGGCGCCAGGAAGATGCGCTCGGTGGCTTTGCCCAACCAGGCATCCTCCTGGGGAGGTATCCCGACGATGGTGGCCGGGTAAACCGGGTTCTTTCGGTGGGTGATGGCCGTTACATGAAACCGCGGATACCAATCCGGAAGGGAATAATAACCGGTGTGATCCCCAAATGGTCCCTCCCAAATCAGCTCTTCTTCGGGATCAAGATATCCTTCGATGACAAAATCCGCATCGCTAGGCACCTCCACATCTGGCTGCGTGATGCATTTGACCAGGTCTACACTCCTTTTTCTGAGAAATCCGGCCATCATGTATTCATCTACATTTTCGGGCAACGGTGCCGTCGCGCAGTATGCGTAGACCGGATCGCCGCCCAGGGCAACCGCCACCGGCATCCTCTTATTCATTTTTTTATACTCCGAAAAATGTTTGGCGCTGACTTTGTGTTTGTGCCAGTGCATCGCCGTCAGGGTGGGACCAAATACTTGCATCCGGTACATACCGACATTTCGCATTCCCGTGTGCGGGTCCTTGGTATGAATGACGGGCAAGGTGAGGAAAGGTCCTCCGTCCTTGGGCCAGCAAGTAATTATCGGAAGATTCGTGAGGTCCGGCTGCGCCATCAGTACCTGTTGACACTCGCCCCTTCCCTTTCTAACTTTAGGCATCCAACTGGCAAATTGCCGAAGTTTGGGCAGCATCCTCAATTTGTCCATTAACCCCTCTTTGGGTGTTGATAACAAATTGACCAAAGATTCAATTTCTTTGGCCACGTCATCGAGCTGACTTACTCCCAGAGCCATGCACATGCGTCTTTCACTTCCGTAGGCATTCATAAGTACCGGAAAAGGATATCCGGTGTTTTCAAATAGGATGGCTTTGCCGCCTCCGGAAGATTTGCTCATCCGGTCAATGATTTCTGCCATTTCTAATTTGGGATTCACATAGGCTCTTACCCTGAGGAGTTCGCCAGATTTTTCAAGGGCCAGGATAAATTCGTCCAAGTTTTGGTACGCCATTTCGTTCGTGTTTCAGCCTTAAAGGTAGAACAGAAATTTTCGCCCTCCGCTTTAGCTGCAAAGAAAACCAGATGACCCTGGCTTTTGCGTAGTCTCGATGGCAAATAATAGGAAGCGTTGCCTCGCCCGACGTGCGAAGCAAGAGAGTAGAGGATTTCCGCGGTGAGTTATTCAAGATGCTTTACAGGTTCTTTGGGCAAGCAACGCTTCCCCGATCGTTGTAGGTATTATCCCCTTTGGTATTTAAGCCAATGGAAATGCGGATGCCGGTAAAGTAATACCAGTCTTTGGAATTGGGGTCGCCCCGTCTGGTTCCATCAGGAGGATAGGGAGCGCCGCCTTTTAGCTGGTTCCCGCGGTAGGCCATTTCCACGGCCTCCGGCCCCAAGGCTCCTTTTTCCGCTAGTAGGGTGGCTTCGTTTACATATGTGGTATGGACGTCATCGAGGTAACCTGTAAACAATTTACGATAGCTGATTTCATAGCCGATAAGAACGTTTTGCGTGACCTTCAATTTCACGCCGATGCCAAAGGGGATTGCCAGTTGGGTGAGTGCGTAGGGCTTTTGACCCGGATATGCGGACAGACCCTCTCCTTCCGTACTCAAGGGACGCAGATACACTTTGTTGCCCAATGTATCGAAGGCATAGGGATTAAAGTGATAGACTGCAAGACCAGCCATAGCATAGGGGCTGAACCGATGCTTGGTCAGATCTACCAAATTGTATTCCGCTAGCACATTCCACTCAAAGATCTGGGTCTGAAAACTCAGATTCCGGGGCTGCAAATCGGGCTTATTGTAGGCATCTGAGGCTCCCACATGCAGGAAGTTGAAATTGGTCAATAACGAAAAATTATGGGTCAGGTCATACTGCAACCCTACGCCAAATGCCGCATAAGATTCCTGAAAAGTGAACTGCTTGTTCTGCAAATCACCATCGTAATTGGAGATTCCACCATACAGATTGACATGAAGGCGTTGGGCTTCGGCTAGTAATGAAGGGAAAATAATCGCTGCGAGAATAAGTTTTTTCATAAAGTCTAATTCGTTGACCAAGGTAGAAAAGGTCCTGCAAGGCGTATGGATTAAACTCGGTTCAAGGTCTGTTAACAGGAAGATTGGAATGGAGAAAAAGCAGAATTGCTGGAAGATAACGCAAGTATTAGGCCATTTATTGGAATCTGGCCGCTAAAAGGGTACCTAACCGTACGCGAAATTACTCTCTTTTTCGAATTTTTTTTGCCTTTTTTAGCCGCTGTAGTCCGCCCAGATAGGGAATTTGGTTTGCAAGAAATTTAGCAGGAATCAGTTACGAATAGGATCAATATTTTTTTGCTTTTATTATCCTAATAAATTGATTGCCAAATAATTAAATTACAAATATTGCTTTCTCCCCAGGGTGCTCATATGTGTTTTTCTCCCGACCCACAACCTGGAAAGCTTCGATCACCGACTTGCAGCCGGCCTTGACAAGGCATTGTTTGCGAGTACCCTAAACCAAAGGAAAGGGGTAAGAAGTTGAACCCTATCCTATGACCCTCGGATGGCTCTAACCGGCCCTCTTGGCAACTAGATCACCCTCACGTATAGCCTATTACCTAAGAGTGAAGCCAACCTATGACCATTATCAAATTTTATTTTGATTTGTGTCATGCCCGTCTCCAACCAATGGTTTACCTTGCGATTCAGAATTCCAGGCCACAATCCGACAGATCAAAATCAATCACTTATACATATTCATATGAAACTTGTATCTGCTAATCAAATACTCAGCCAATTCAAGAGGCCGCCCATTGTGCTCGCCTGCCTGGTCTTGATTTTGATCTTTTCGCGCAGTTTTGCTCAAAGTACGCCTTGGGTTGCGCCCAAGGATGCGGACAACAACAAGAATCCTTACGCGGGCAATACCACCGTACTGGCAGACGCCAGTAAATTGTATGTGGCCAATTGTGGCCCCTGCCATGGAGATAAGGGTAAGGGAGATGGCCCTGCTTCCCAGGGACTTAACCCGAGACCAGCGGACCATACTTCAGCGGCGGTCCAATCCGAATCAGATGGCGCCCTATTCTGGAAAATGACTACGGGCCGCAATCCGATGCCTGGCTACAAGGCTATATTTACCGACCAGCAACGCTGGGAACTAGTAACTTATATCCGGACGCTGGCCAAGGGTGGCAAAAAGAAGTAATGGGGTTGTGGACAGCCTCAAGCGCAGCGTCCGAAAGAAAGCGCAGCGAGAGGGGTTAACCGGTAAGGGGATCTGAAAATAATTTGATTTGGTTATCCCTTCCTTAGTGCAGCGCTCAGATACGAAAACCACTTATATTAGTTCCAGGAATCGATCTAGTTTTACAAATAAAAAAAGCAATATGAAAAAATCATTTTTATATATCGTCGTGGGGACCTTCAGCCTACTGTCCGCTGGCTGCAATTCAGGCCCTCAAACCGCCTCTGCTCCAAGCAGCGATTCTACGGCCACCACGGCCAAATCGGACACCGTCGTCATTTTTGTTGGGATCAACGCCAAAGGAGTCGGCCGGTTTAAGGACATCAAGCTGACCAACCCCCTAAATCAAAGCATGGTGACAATTGGCAAGTCGGTCTATGAAACCAAGTGTTTTGCTTGCCACAAGTTAACTACTGAAATGCTGGTTGGACCAGGATGGTCGGGCGTGACCCGCAGGAGAACTCCAGAGTGGATAATGAATTGGATCACCAACACGAAAGTAATGCTGGATAAAGACCTGGCCGCCCAGGCTGATATGGCAGTTTGTCTGATCCGCATGCCCAATCAGGATCTGACCGATGAACAGGCCCGAGCAGTCTTGGAATTCATGCGCAGCAACGATGGTGAAAAGTAAATCTGCACTAGGTACTTGATTTGTTTCTGGCTACCGCTATCAGCAAGGTCGATGCAAACAACCAGATTCCAGCCAGCCAGAGCAACCAAGGGAACAGGCTGCTTCCGGGAAAAAACATCGTAGTCAATCCCTGAGCAATCAGCAGGGCTTCATTGAACAAAACCGCCCCTGCAAAAGTTAGCAAGGCAATGGGAGTGATTTTTCTTTCGCCCTTGAGTAGGCCAATTTTGGTGAGAAATGCCAGGATAAACAGGCTGACAAAGCCGAGGAAAACCAGGTGTAGAAAACCCATGATAACCGGCCGGTTGCCGAAAATCGCGTTACCAATCGTAGGAAAAATAGTGAAGACCTGCATGAAACTTTTGAGCGCAAAAGACCCCATGGACAAAAATACCAGCGCCCTAATAACTGGTCGCTCAGCCAGATAGACTTGCTTGAGCGATCTGGCCATGCCGACGAAACTACCCAGCGTCCACAGCAACAATAAACTTCCCATAATAGCAATGACCCGGAGGAACTCTTCAGGATCCTGCCAGAGATAGGAAATAAATAAAGAGGGAATGACGGAAATGCATAGCAGTACCGAAAATCTATAGCTGGATGATGTGAATCGGGCTATAGGTTGAAGGCTTAGGTGGCTGAAGAGAATAGCAAAAATGGCCAGCGTAAAGAAACCATTGTATTGAAAATGCAAATAGGTAAATAAAGCATCGCGATACAAGATGGCATCATATGAGTGGGTAAAAAAAATGTAGGCGATGATAATGGTTCCGGAGGAAGATAATATCAGGCAAACAAGAGCGGAGATAGCCAGCAAGCTAATCGATTTTGCTAGCCTGGCCCTGTTCACGTCTCGGATATAGACCCAGCCAAACCCATAGGTGAAAAGTATAAAAACTCCAGACACCAAAATAGATACTAGATTATACCCAACCCAGATATAGGCGACCAGCATTGCCCACGCACTCGCAGCAATCCCTCCTAACAACCAAGAATAAATGGGCTTCTGGCTAAACTTCTTAGGGAGCACTTGAGTGACCAGCAAAAACAACAAAGCTACCGTCACCCAGCCACCAAAGGTAAAATGGGAATGCCCCTCCAGTAAATGATTGTAATTAATAAACGGGATAGCAAAAACCACCTTACTACGCAAAATAAAGCCCGAAAGGGCAAGGGTACAGAGCCCGAGAATGGAAAGATTTACCCACCTACCGTAATTTTTCATTGGTCTAGCTTGAGGGCTCGATCTAATTGAAGGAACCTGGGCAATTAAATAAGTTCGGATTGATATTAATTCTGATTTTCCGGATTATCTTAGAGCGCAAAAGTAATCCTAAATCAAGCTCTGACCTTGCCTCTAATTCATTTTTTAGACGGCCTATCGGAATCTCTCTTGTACAGCCGCATAATGGAATACAACGAGACGCATGACCAGGCTCCCTCTAAAATAACAAAAGGGACGTATTTAAGCCGAACAGAAGCCAGGCAGGCCAGTGCCGCTCCGAAGAAATTGAGCGTCATGTATAATGGGCCATTCTTGGCAATGAAATCGTTCAAATGCAAGAAATAGGCTACTAAAAGAATAGTTACCCCAGTAAAACCAATCCAATCTGTCGTTGTCATGTTAAGTTGCATTGGTTCACGTGTAAAAAAAATGTAGGAGGTGTAAGCGATCCTATTTCTTTAAAGAACCTAGAAAAAATGAAGCGCTAGCCTGCTATTCATGAACGCCCAAGGCTTCAGGTACCGAAAAAAGTTCATGTCTTAAATTTTAATGACAAAGCACTACGTCCAGTAATTTTTCATAAGATCAACCACCCAATTAGGTTCCCTGATCTCCCCTTTTGGCAAGAAGCCCCTGAATACGGGTTTAATGTCCAATATGGGCGTGCCGTCAATAGCATCCAAATATTTTACCCGAATGATTCGGCCCTTTCGTTCCAGTAGCTGGACGCATGACAGTCCGATATGATTCGGACGATCCTTTTTTCTTTGGCTGAATATGCCCACCCTGGGGTATGCCCGATTTCCGCGTGGATGATCCGCGAAAACGAAATCTACACTTCCCACCTGGTTAAAATAAAAGATGATTTCCAAATGGGAAAAATCTTCGAGCCCGTCAAAAGCCTCGGTCGGGACATGTCCGGCCAGTTCAATTTCCGAGACTATCTCAGCCCAGTAATCATCCGACGGCTCCTTACGAACATTTCGTACTAAAGCGATTGGCGTTAATTGTATTTCCATTCTGAACCCTTGAGTAAATAAAGTAAAAGCATAATTAAAGATACCAAGTATTCAACCACATTGCGGAACAAAATGACCTTCCAAAATCAATTACAGGAATTTTTCTATTCGTAAAGGGTTTCGTTAAAAAAAACCTAGTAAACAATTCAACATGCAGACTCTTGTTCGTTCCTGATTAGGTAGTTAACACAAGACCAAACCGTAAAGGTGCACACAAAACAAATTAAGATGCAAAAGAGCCGCAATTTCCCGATAACTATGTCGGGTCTTAACATTTGGCTTTCCCTGACTATTATTTGCCAGTTATCTATGGCGCCTTCTTTGAACGCACAAATGAAAGACACGACCAAGAAATTTGTAATTAATTACCCCAATATTCCGAAAATTGAAATAAGTCAATGGTTACTATATCCTAGCTCCTTTCATGTTGCCTATGAACGGGTTTTAAACCAAAACCACAGCTTTGAGTTATTTGGCGGCTACAATTTGTTTCCGTTAAGTCTCGACCTTAACGTTACTGGGGTAAACCTTACCTCAACAAATAACCACACGGGGTATTCCTTTGGCGGAGAATTTAGGTTTTACCTCAATAAAGAAAACAAATACGAGGCTCCCCACGGCGTGTATCTAGCGCCATTCTTTAGTTATTTTGATTTCGGTGGAAATAGGACCCTGACCCACACAGATTCGGCCGGGATTGGCGAGTCTGCAAGTCTCGTCACGCGAACTACTTTCCTGAGTTTTGGTGGGGAATTGGGCTACCAATTTGTGATCTTTAAGCACATCACAATTGATTGTGAATTTTTTGGTCCATCCTTCACCTATTACACCTTTCAAGCAAAAATCAACGGCGAGTTAACAGGAATAGACCAAAATTCTCTGCTGGCGCAAGTGATAAGCGACCTCAAAGAAAAAATACCCTTGCTCAATGATGTGGCTAATGGAGCGACGATCTCCAAGGCAGGATTTACCGATGCACGGTTTCCGGCTATTGGATTCCGCTACGCGATCAATATTGGCTACAGGTTTTAGCGGTAATGATTAGGCGGGTTGGGCACTAGCATTGCGAATCTTGCTTTGGATTAATAACGAAATGCGCAAAGCATGGCAACCAGACGTTCTAAATCAAATACTTTGCTACCCTTTATCCCTGCAAGGGTCGTCACTTCAGAAATCCGTATTTCACCAGACATTGCTGGGCAATCTAAATTCCAGCATTCCAGCTAGGGAACTGGCAGCCTGCAAACTGGCACCTTCCAGCGAGAAAATCGGCTCCCGTAGTAAGCCATTATCAAAAGTAGAAGGCGTCATTACCTTAGATCAAGTGCAGCCTTGCTCCTTGGACAGTTAACTACCCATTGATCCGTACAATGTTAGACTTCTTATTGCTGGTTAGATTATGTAATCCACTTTCCACAAAAGATTCAGTAAAAATAGAAGTCAAAAAAACGCAAGCATTGCATTTGAAAAACCTGGGGGCGTCTTGGTGAGTCCGGAGGAAGTTCGAAGCTAAATCACCGATGAATGCACCGGCTAACTCACCCGCAGAATACAATTGTCTGAAATAATCTGTATTGGAGAAAAAGGAAATAGCCAGCTGCTCAATTTGCTGCCTTTTGGAATGGGATAAATCAGGATCTGTCAGGTGACAAGATTGTGATTTGCCTGTCAAATTATTCAATATCAGAATATTATTTTAATTGCATTCCTGGACTCAACGTCAGGATACTAACGAGGAATTGCTAATTAAAGAGCTTTTCTAAAGATGACATAATGTTTTTTATTCTGCCCGTGACTATTCCTCGCTATTTGCCGTATTTTCTTCCGCTTCCTCTAGTGCATTATGGTCTTGTTCACTAAGCTTTGCTTGCCCTACATCTATCGTCACTTTATCAATATGACCAATAAAACGAGCACTAGAGCCGTAATTTGTGACCCAGGTACCATCATCGGTTCCTACGTCAGCCAGATCGTCAACGGAAAAGATACCCGGCTGGGTTTTGGCAATTCGCCCTTCGGCAACCTTAGTCCCATCTACAAAAAGACTTCCAGTTCCGCCTTTACCCAAGCCTCCACCATCATAGGCAAACTTATAAAGAATAGTGTGTTTTCCCGGTTTTAAAGATTGCTTAGAAGCGACAGTATATTCTGATATCCCGAGCCAATTGTATGTAAACGACGGCTTACTATTCTTAATATATAGAGAAAATCCTCCAAATTTTCCACCTTGGCAGACTATCACTCCATTACTGGTGGTTGTCACTTCCACATCAGCATTGATGGAGAATGACTTATTTCTTGTATCAATGAACACATCTACTCCCATTCCAGTCATTCCTTCTCCAAATGTGACTGTAGTTCTGTCGCCGATTACGGTAGGCCGCCCCATTAGTTTTGCATTTGTTCTTTCTAACAAGCGGTCATCAATTGGCAGGACATGGTATTTTACGGCTTCTGCCATGAATAAATTTTGCATTTCTTTCAATTTCTTGGGATTCTGCGCAGCTAGGTTGTTCGCCAAACTAAAGTCTATATTGGAATTATAGAGTTCCCATTCATCATCTTGCAGAGGGTGCCTGGGCTTAAATTCCCAAGGGGCCCTGTGAATGGTGCCTGCAAACCAACCGTCAGAATATATACCCCGGTTGCCAAAAATTTCAAAGTATTGGATGGTATGTCGCTCCTTTGCGTTAGCACTATCGAAAGTGTACACCAAACTCGTGCCTTCCATAGGTTGTTGCTCAACTCCATTTACCATCTTGGGTTGAGGTATTTTAGCAACTTCAAATACCGTTGGAGCAATATCTATGACATGGGTAAATTGCGAGCGTATTTCTCCCTTTGCTTTAATGCCGTTGGGCCACTTTATTGCCATGCCATTTCTGGTGCCACCAAAATCAGACGCCACTTGTTTGGTCCAGGCAAATGGTGCATCCATAGCTACTGCCCATCCTGCTGAGTAATGCGGATATGTATTAGGGCCTCCCCATTCGTCGTAATGCTTCAGCATATCTTGAACCGTTTCTGGAACCTGATTGAAATAAGTCATTTCATTATACATGCCATTCATCTGGCCTTCAGCACTGGCACCATTGTCTCCAGCTATGTAAATAAAGATGGTATTATCCAATTCTCCCAAGTCTTTGATCGCAGCCTCGAGTCTTCCGATCTCATAATCTGTTTGTTCAGCAAAACCTGCATATACTTCCATTTGCCGAGCAAAGAGTTTCTTTTCATCCATCGAAAGGCTATCCCAATCTTTTATATCCTTGGGTTTAGGTGCAAGCTTGGCGTCTTTGGGGACTAGCCCCATCTTTTTTTGACGCTCTAGCGTTTCTTCTCTTATTTTATCCCAGCCTTTATCAAACTTACCCTTGTACTTGTCCGACCATTCTTTAGCTACATGATGTGGAGCATGCGTAGCACCAGGGGCGTAATAAATAAAAAAGGGCTTATCTGGGGATAATGCTTGTTGAAAGCGGACCCAGCTGATTGCTTTGTTAGTCATATCCGTCGTAAAATGATAACTTGGATCATTGTGGGGGATCTCTACTATGGCCGTGCCATCGTAAACCAAGGGCGCCCATTGATTGGTCTCCCCGCCAATAAAACCATAAAATTTGTCAAATCCGGAATGAGTGGGCCAGCGATCTAATGGGCCAGCAACTGAAATTTCCCAAGGTGGTGTTTCGTGATACTTACCAAAGGCGGCAGTGCTATAGCCATTCTGCCGCAACACTTCGGCCATAGGGGTTATGGATAGTGGTCTTATTCCCGTATTTCCAGGAAACGTCGTGGCAGTTTCCATGATTGAACCCGCATTGTTGCTGTGATGATTGTACCCTGTTAGTAATCCCATGCGCGTCGGGGAACACAAAGCGGTCGTATGAAAACGATTATATCGCAATCCTTCTGCAGCCATCCTGTCAAACGTTGGCATATTTATGGGGCCACCAAATGTGCTAGTTGCGCCAAAACCCATATCATCAATCAATACAACCACTACATTTGGAGCGCCCTTAGGGGCTTTGACCTGAAAACGAGGGGGCGGCGTAGCATTTCGTACGTCTAGCGCCGATTCAACAGGTGGAGCCGGCTCATGAATAGGTAAAATAGTGCGATCGATACCTGAATCAATAGCAACGTTAGATGCAACTTGATCTTGCCTGGTATTATTTGTGCAAGAAGCGATCAAGATCATCAAAATAAATAACAAGCAAGCTGGGGTAATTACACTTTTCAAAACAGTAATCCGGACGGGTGAATAGGATAAGGTAATCATGGCCTATATTTTACAATGAAATGAAAGTCCTCTAATTAGGATATGAGTATATCTTAATTAGAGTTTATAAAATTCGGATAAGCAATCTAAGTTAAATTCCTTTTTATAAAAAATAATTGTTCGTATTGGAGGGTAACCCCGAATAAAACCTTAATGGTCTAAATTAATTGGATCCTTCGAGATAAGCTTAAATTTAAATTTGGCATGCATTTTACCCTGTGAATGATTTCGCTGTATACTTATTAGACCAAATCTTTTTCAATAGATTATTTAGGGGGGGCATGTAGGGTAGTTTCCTTTTTTAGTCCATACCTAAAATGCTTCTGCAAAATTAATAATAGCTCCTTGGATTCCGCCGGGTCCAAATCCAAAATCAAATCGCAGATTGGTGTTATGTTTGGTGTCTACTCGTATTCTAATACCTCCGCCATAATCCAAATGAAATCCATTCAAGGAAAAAGCGGAATACGTGGGACCTACCTGACCGACTCCGAAAAAAGCCGTCGCGCCAAAAATATTCCAGATATGTTGCCTGTATTCTACTTGCGCATCGACAAGGATGTTATCCCGGTATGCCCCCTGGTAATACCCCCTCATCTGGTAGTCTCCTCCCATTTGGGCTAATGAATAAAAGGGTGTATTACCATTGCAATAGGTGGTTGTAGCTTGAATTGCGATCACGTCTTTTGCCCAGGGATTAAAGTATTTTCGAGCATCCAAATCAAATTTGATAAATTGATATTCGCTACCTATGAATTGGGGATGAAACGTGAATGTCCCTATTACGTAGGCTCCTTTAGACGCATTATACCTGTTGTCCCTACTATCGTAGGATAGAGCCAATCCAATTCCCACACTGGCTCCTCCATTTACGCCAGCTACTGTGTCTTCTATCAAAAAACTGTTACTATCCGTTTGGATATTATAATAGTCAGCCAAAGTAAAGGCGACACCCGCATAAAAGTATTTAAAGAATTCTCTTAGCCATGTTGCAGCGAATTGAATACGCGTGGAGGATATGGGTTCAGCATTGGATTTGGAAACATCATTTCCAATGCCAAAAATATATTCAGGCTCTTGTCTGAAATTAAAATAGGTTATGACTATGTCTTTATCTTGATTAAAAACTAGATTTGCGGCGATCGAAGCATTTATGAGGTTATTTGTGGAAATGGTAGCGACTCCAGAAAGTTTTGAAGGTTTAGAGATGGTATCTTTTTTTGATAGCGCGAACACATTGAATTTCGCTAGCCCGAATATATTACCTGCTAAATTGTTGTAAGAATAGATGGGTACAGGCAAAATCCGGAAAAGGCCCTCGGCCTTCTTGTTGAATTGGTCAAATTTGGATAGTGTGTCTTTAGCAACCTTCGGTAAACTATCCTGTGCGGGTACAATGCTGGTATACCCGAAAACATACGTTAACACAACGAAGTTTAGAACGATGAGAATGCCTAATCGTTTCATACGTATTAGTAGATAGCTTTGGAATAAAGAATTCCAACATACAATCTTGCTCCATTTCTAGCTATGCCATTACAGCTGACTTTGGATTGGTCTATACCTAGCGCAAGCATTTAGAGTTATAGAATCAACAATATAACATGACGAATTCGAATTAAATTTAAGTGATAATCAAACCAGCTGCATTTTTATTATTCCCCGTGAAAGCTACTTCAAATTAAGCATTTATTTTAGTGATAACGAAAAATAATCGACAAAGACTAACCTACTAAAAAAAGGGGATGGGCCGTTCAACCAGGCTTCTATAACCATTGTACGCGTGATCCAGTACATAATATAATAGGAATAGGCAATGATAAGAAAAACTACAACCTACTTGAGTAATTTGATGAAACGATTTTTAAGCTTTTCGTTCTTACTCGTGATTTCGTCAATTGTGCTGGAACAATATAGTGAGCTTCAACTTTCGAAAAAGCATGAGGAATAAACCACGAGCCTCACAAAAAGGTGGTTTAACATCACCCTTTCTCGCTTCTGGGTTAAAAGGCTCACAAAATGGGAGTAGGAAATACCTCAGACTTTAGTAGACATCTTAATAATCACTAAATGTACTACGATCGAACAGAGAAAGGAAGTTCCGCCTTACTCAAGCCATCAAAAAAAACTTACAATTTTGAAGTTTGTGTAAAATTGGAAATCTGTCAACGTGACCATAAAACAAGTTAAAATACCCAAGTTGGCGTACTACAAGTGGAAAAATCAAGCTCCGAAAGATAAATATCCCCTGTCTTCTATTTCTCAACCAAGAAGTTGGTAACATATTTTTCTGGTCTCCATAATCTTTAGATGTGCAGGGTTTTAGGTTAGGAAACTCCATTTTTTTTTGCAATGCAACGAGTTCCCTTAAGGCATGGCTGGAGCGTCATTGGAGTATTCGAAGGTAAATTGGCCGCAAATTCTATATGTAACTCATGAATAAATTGAAACTCTCTGATGCAATCTGTTTTGGAAAAAAAAGCAAAAAGCCCGCTGCTGATGCATTTGCGGGCCTTTTGAAACGGGATAAATCAGGATCTGTCGGGTAGACAAGATTCGAACTTGCGACCCCTTGCACCCCATACAAGTGCGCTACCGGGCTGCGCCACTACCCGAAACCATTAGGGAGGCAAATGTAAGACAAATTTCGGTCGCCAGGAAAACTCTAGTCTAGTTGCATGGAAATTTTACCGGTGCAAATAATATTGTGCAGGTAGGCCAAATTTCCCTCCACAATGCCGGTCAGCCGTGTCGAGTTAGGGCGCCACTGTAAAGCTGAAGCTTTTGGCAGCAACCTGCCCTGAGCTCGTCATTCCTTGGATCACCACTTGATAGGTACCTGGTCGGTCGGAGGTATAAAAACTGAGCTGCCTCCTTCCGTCGGCGTCTGGCGATAGGTCCCCTGACCAATACAATACATCGCGGTAATCAGGAATGCGGCTAGAAAGTTGATTTGCCGTCTCATAGACGGGCGTATAAAATTCCCGCTGGAGCTGCACACCGTCGTATTCCAGCACCAGGGCATTGGGATCAAGTTGAAACCCCGCCAAATCCCCCTGGTAGGTATAGAAACTGAGGATTCCGCTAAAGACCGCTGGGCCTAGAAAATATTGTCGGTTTACTACCTCAATTTTCTTTACCTTAAGAGGATCAAAGGCAATAATTTTATCCGCATTCAAGACAGGAACTCCATCAAGCAATACCAGCGGATCCTCGTCAAAGAACGTATGGTGCGGACCATTTACTAAGGTAAAATGAAATTGCTCGCGACGTTTTCGCAAATTTACCTCGCTAACGTATTCCCGCACGACTTCCTCCATGGTAATAAACCGAGTGTATTCGTCCAAAAAATATTTATGGTCCGGTTCGCCATAAAAGACGCTACTGTCAGCCAGGACCATGCCCTGGAATTTTTGCAAACTGTCGGACAAATACACGTTTTGGACCTGGACCGAAAGACTACGCGCACGTAAATCGTCGGCGTAATAACTAGGAAGGTTAAATGTGGGAACTGTTCTAGAGGAAAATTTTTCTGAAAACGGGTTCTGGATATCGATTCGGTAGTTGGTATCCTTCTGATTATCCGCCTGCACTACAATTTCGCTGGGCCCGAAAAAATGCTGGACGTCAAAATGGAATTGCCCTTTGGGGTTACTGACTGCAGTTGCAAATTGAAATTTATATCCTGGAACCGAAACATAGGTCGTCATACCACTTAGGGGAGACCCTGAGCGTTTGTCCGTTATGCTGCCTTGGATGATATGGCCCTCATATTCGGGAACATATTCAAACGACGGCTTTTTGTCTTGCAGCACATCCTCCCACCGAATCCTTCGCCACCCTTGGGTCAGCATCAGGTTATCGGTCGCCTCTTCGATTTGTCCACTGCTGTCTTGCACATAAAAGCCGGGCGATTCAATAGTGCCTCCCAGCTCCGCGTTTAGCCATAGATAGGCCATCATATCCGGATCTTCGGCAGGCTGCAGCGAATCCACCCGATACACCGACATCGACAGATCCGCCTGGCGAGCCTTCGCGTCTTGGCCGTGAACCTGAATATTTATCTTGACGCGCCTTCTTGTCCCGTATTGCTGCTGATCACTGTTGGCATCTAAGTCAGCGGCAGAAGGGCGCTTGAAATACAATCGTTCGCAGACCGGCTGCCTTGCCCCATCGAAGACCGTGAATATTGAAACGCCCTCAGGCAAAGACGCACGATCAACTTGAAAAATGGCTTTACCTTCCTCGAAAACGGCCGCTTGTGCGCTCTGAATCGCTTGTCTACCATGAACCAATAGATAAACATAGGGGCTAACAGCTCGGTTGTTAGAACTCACCGCTACGGTAAGTTTGCCATCTCCCCTATTTTCCAAATCCATGACCTCTCCCTGATCAAAGGTGGCAGGAAAGTCCCCCACGACCACGTTGTTGCTATCTAGCTTGATGATGGCCTTGTAGCTGGAATTGCGAACGGGTGTGAAAGAAAAATGGCCCAAGCCAAAAACCAAGGGCCGGAAACTCGCAACTGTATTGTTGTTTTGATCTACCAAAGTCCCGCTGAAATTTATCCCATTTCCCGAAGCATCCACTACGCGAAAGCCAACCTTGCTTTCCAGACCGTTTACCAGGTTTCCCCCCTCAGGAAAGAATTGAATGTCGTATCCCTTTGCCTTAACTGGACCTTGAGGGGGCAATTTCTTAAAAACGTTAACTATGGTGATATTCTTGGTGAAAAAAAAGTCCGAGCTGAAATTTTTCATCCAGTTGGTGTACGCACGGATCGTGTAGTTGCCGCTGATAGCGGATACGGGAAGAAAAAAAGAGCCTTGGCCGCTGCCATTTTTCAAGGCTATTTTTGCCTGAAGCAGTGGTTTCTGGTCCGCGTTCACAATCTCCACATAGGCTAGTTTGCTCAGGTCTAGCGGTTTATTCGAGGAACCATCCACATCATATACCTTAAACCATATGACCTCCCCAGCCAGATAAAATGATTTATCTGTATGCACGAATATCTTTTCCACCAGCACCTGCTGGTGATATTGGATTAATCGACTTTGCAAATAATTCAATGATTCGGATTGCCCGAGTAGCCGACAGCAAATCATCAACAGCACGGCCACTAGTGGCATTGCGCGAGTCAGCCTAGGTGCATTTCGAAGTATTGACATCCGATTGGTTTTCTTTTATTGGTTGACTTATCATGTACTCTAATTCAATTTGGCCAGAATGGCGGCTTAACATTGGTTCCCCCATCCCGCCGGCAATCTCCACAAATCGCATCCGTTCCTACCACACTACCTTGGTTGAAATACAAAGGGGTGAAAAGAAGCGTGTCGGCAAATACTTTGTCAATATGGGACGAGCCAATCGTATCCACCAAGCACCCACTTGGGGCAAACCACGCCCAATACGTCAGCTGGTTAATACCAATGAATAACCGGCATGTGGACTGGGCACCTCCGCTAACATATCCCAAGACCGGTTCGCTAGGATTGCTCAGGCAGTGCAGATTCCCCGTCAGTTCCGAAGGAAGGGGCGAAAATAGTCCGCCCAATTGTTCGGTGTTGGATTTTAGCGTGAGCCAATAAGTGTACCCGTTTGCAGTCAGCGCATTTTGCGTGACCTGAATGCTATACAAAAAGCTCAGCTCCTCCGAACCTTGATCAATGCTGACCAGAGGAAATTCCGACACAATATCCTGGCCCAGCCCTGCAGAGGTGGAGATTAGGATATTGGTGTTTTGATTGCTGGTCCAGCACCTCAGGATCTGGGTCGAACTGTCACGCGATACCAATTGCCCATCCACATAGGCCAAATATGACTGGAATTGGGCACGGTGTTCCCAGGTCTGGGTGAAATTCCACTGATAATACCGTGTGCTGTTCATCGGATCATGCGTATTTAAATAGATGCTGATTCCAGTCGAGTCCGTTTGCCAGTGAAGACTGTCAATGGGAGGGCTGGGTTTGAGCGGCACTGGCTCCGACTCATAGCGCTCACCATTACTCGTGGTGATCTTGACCTGGTACGTCTCTGTCGAATTGAGAATTAACCCACTTGCTGCATATTCCCCGTTTCCCAATTCAACCAAAAGGTAGCTATCCCCTGCCGAGCCTAAAATCAACACCTGAGCCTGCAATTCTGCATCGTAGGACGCGGTGTCACCGAAATTAACTGAACGACTTAGCCGGAAAATCGTCGAATCCGGACCACTATTTATGAACCCATCCACTACCAAGAATTTATTGTTCCCGTCGATCGTCGGCCCATTATAACTTTGGACACATCCAAAGCTTACTGGTAGAACTAACCAAAATGTGCCAAACCGAATATCTCTAAGCTTGTTCATATTGCAACACATTACACTTCATTGGTCAAGGCCAGAACGAGGGCTTGATGTTACTTCCACCATAATACCTGCAGTCTATGCAGGGATCAAAGGCTAAAGCAACTTCGCACAACGGCGAACTGGGAAAACAGTATGTAAAGGGCTGGTACAAATTCGGAAAATTGTAATAATATGCTAAACTGTCGGGAGCAGGTATAAAGAATTTGCAGGTCGAATCGTTTGGCAAAACATAATTCCAATAGCCGAGTTGCGATTCGCTTATAAATAGTCGCATGGTAGCTTCCGAGCTCGCGCTAACGTAACCAAAAGCAGGTTCGTTGGGATTGGTTAAACAATGCAGATTTCCTGCTACTGAAGAAGGCTGGGGTTGAAATAGACCACCAGTAAGTTCCGTATTCTGTTTCAAGTTTTGCCAGTATTGGTATGCTTGTTCGGTAATTGCATATTGCCGCACCAGGATACTGTAGCCGACACTAAGCAGAACAGACCCGTTATTAATCGAATTTATCGGAAATTCGCTCACCACGTCCTGCGCAAGACCTGCCGTGGAATTAACCAGGATGCTAGTTTGATTTGAGGAGGTCCAGCATTCGAAAATCTGCTGATCGGCGGGCCTGCGGATGGCCGACCCGTCGGGTTGCAATTCGAGATCGGAATTATAGAACACCTCATTTGCCCAGGTTTGGGTAAAATTCCATTGGTAATATCGGGTGTTGTTCATTGGGTCATGGGTATTCACGTAGATCGTCACTCCTGTACTATCGATTTGCCAATGCAAGCTATCAATGGGCGGGCTCTGTCGAACGGGTACAAAGTCAGATGTATATTGCTCTCCATTTGTTGCGGTAATCTTAAGCTGATAATTTTGCGAGAGGTCTAGATTCAATTGATCGATCCCGTACTGCCCGTTACCCAAATTAAGTAGTGGTATCACGCCGGAAGTTTGGCCCACGATAGTTACCTGCGCATTGAGCTCCGGTTGTGGACCCACACTGTCGCCGAGGTTGGCCGATCGGCTCAGGATGAATACTGTTGAATCCTGGCCATTGCGAATGAAGCCATCGACCGTAAGAAACTGATTGTTCCCCTTAATGGCCGGCGGATTATAAGGCGTCGTACAATTACTCATCAAGATGAACAGCAAACATAAAACCAAAAGACTAGTATGTTGGTTTCTTTTCAAAATTTGAAATTGTAAGTGATGGATGGTATAGGAACCCCGAAAATCGACAATTGATACCCTTTAATAACGCCATTTTGTTCGATAAAATACACAGAATACGGATTCTTACGCCCCGTTAGGTTGTATACGCCGATCGTCCAGGAACTGTGCTTGAATTTTTTGATTTTATGATTCCCTTCAATGTTCATGGCAAAATCGGTGCGGAAATAGTCGGGAATTCGGTATTGATTACGCTCGGAATAATATACCCGCTCCGCGCCGCCGAGATTATAAATGGCCACCGGCAAAGTGATCGGGACTCCTGTACTGTAGACGATATCCAGCGAAAGACTAAAGCGGTGGTTAATTCGGTAATTGCCAATAAAATTAAACGCATTAGGCTTGTCGTAATTAGCGGGATACCAATCGCCGTTATTGATAGTTTCGCCCGCGATCGGATCGTCCTGTTGGAGCAGGGTCCGAGAATAGGTATAGCTTACCCAACCATTGAGCTTTCCCGTTGTTTTTTTAACCATGAACTCAATGCCGTAGGCTTTCCCCCGATCCGTAATCACAGATTGCTCCACGTGGGGGTTCATGACCAGTACCGCTCCGCTTTTGTAGTCGAGGTAATTTTGAATTTGCTTATAATAGACTTCCACGGAAGTTTCAATAGTGTTGTTACTAAAATTCTGGTAATACCCTACCGAGAACTGGTCCCCATAAAGGGGTTTGATATAGGGATCACTTAGTTGCCAGACATCGGTAGGCGAAATAGCTGCCGTGTTGGTAAGCACATGAACATATTGGCGCAAGGTATTGAAACTAGCTTTCAAGGAGGAATTGTCACCCAGCACGTAGCGCAGCGCAACTCGATATTCCGGCCCTTGGTAGGTCTTGATTACTTTCCCTGCCCCGTAGTAGGTGCTGTCCGTGACGTTGCTTTGCTCCAGCGGCAGACCCGGTGCGTACGTATACTGTTCATGAGGCCCGAGGTAGTTGTAATAGGAGTAGCGGATCCCTGCATTAAGAGAAAGGCGAGGCGAAATAGTAAAGTGATCTCCCAAGTAGGCCGCGCTTTCCAGGGCTTGCTGAGATTCCAACTGATCCGGTATGACCAGTGACTGGGAACCCATAGGCTGATAGGAACCCGGGAAAAGTTTAAAATAGATAGAACTCAGTCCAAAGTTTAGTTCGTTGCGCGCGTTGAGGTTATAGGTAAAATCTGCCTTCAGATACGTCTGGTTGATGGCAAAGCTCAACTTGAAGGCGTTGACGGGATTGTAGTTGCTGGAAACACTGTACCCGTATCCATCGTAACCACCTGTCAGCACGCCATAAAATTTGTTATTGAAATTGTGCTTCCACTTGAGATTAAAATTCTTGTTGCTGTACTGGTAAAGAGTATCGCTGTTTAGCTTAAACTGATCATTACTCAAGTACCCCGTCAAGTACAAACTGTTTTTTGCATCGATTTCGTGGGTGAGGTGCAGATTCAAGTCATAAAACGATGCGCTACTTTGGCTGTAATCGGGATTAGGTATGGTTTTCAGCAGCCAGTCCGAGTAGGTCGTGCGACCCGCTATGACAAAGGTCGTTTTATCGTTAAACAGGGGTCCGTCAAGGCTCAATCGGGTGGTTAGAATGCCAATGCCTCCGGCCCCGGAAAGCTTTTTCTGGTTGCCGTCCTGGGTGGTAACATCTAAAACCGAAGCGAGGCGGCCGCCATATTTTTCGGGTATGCTGCTTTTATAGAGCTGGAGGTCCTTCACGGCGTCGGGGTTAAAAGAAGAAAAGAATCCAAAAAAATGGGAGGCATTGAAAATCGTAGCGTCGCTGAACAGTACCAGGTTCTGATCGGCAGACCCCCCTCTGACGTTCAGTCCTGTGGAAGATTCGCCCACCGAGGTAACGCCCGGCAGGGCCAGCACGGCACGCAGTACATCCGGCTCGCCAAAAACCACCGGCACCTGCTTGATAGTCTTGATCGTTAGATGTTCAACCCCCATCTGCATGCGTTTGATGTTCGAATTCTTCTCCGAAATGACGGTAACGGTCTTAAGGCTGGCCACCGATTCAAAGAGCTCAATATTGAGCTTGCCGTCGGAATAGAGCATGATCTGACGCTTGGTGTCCTTCATGCCAACACTCGAAATCTTAAGCACATGACGGCCCCGGGGCAGGGTAAATGAAAAGTAGCCAAACCGATCCGTTGTCACGCCGATCGGGGGATTGTCGATATACACCGCAGCCCCCGTTATGGATTCCCCTGATTGGGCATCCCGAATATAGCCGGCGACGGTGGCGCTTCCTCCTTTTATGCTGCTGGTTTTGACTCCGATTTCGAAGAGTTTATTTTCTAGCGATGACTTGATCTTTGCATTCTGGGCTTCGGTGGCAGCAGCACCGGCATCGTAAAATTCATCCACCTTTGAGGTATCCGCAGTGCTTTGCTTCTTGTTGAAGAAATCCTCGGGAAGGTTGGTGTCAATTTTCACCTTTTTGACCACAAATACATGGGCCTCGTTATCTACGGCATAATGGAAATCGGTGCCCGAAAAAATTTCATCCAAGACCGCCTTCAGCGGTTTGGAATCCACACTGATCGACACCACAAGACTGTCAAATTGCGCAGGGTTGTAATAAAAATGATAGCTCGTCTTGGACTCCACCTCACGGACGAATTCATCAAAAGACACGGCCTTAAAGTCCCCACTTATCAGCTGACGATTCTGTGCTGAGGAGCGCATGGCCAAAAACAGAAATCCCGTAAGAAAAAAAACGCGAACGCGGCAGTTATAGCCCATGCTTAATTCTTAAATTGGTCATAGTATGCTGCGCTTTTCTGGATAGCAAGTTCAGGATCCCGACTAAACTTAATACTGCTTTTTCGAAGATACCTGCGGATGTCGCTCTTCCGATCACGAAATATGGCGAACAACTCCTTTTTGGTGTGGACTGGATAAAAATCTCTCCCTTTGCTGATGAAGTAAGAATCGTGTTCCACAACGCGTACGATCAGGTCAAAATCGCGAGAGTTTTCCTCCCGCTTTTTTTGTCGCTTGGCGTAGACCTGGATTCGGCCATCATAGAGTAAATCATAAAACCCATTGGCCATTTTGGTTTTACTCAGGCTATCGGTAGAAAGTCGGACAAAATGATGGTCCAAGACCTTGAAATAGGAAATCTTTTCGCTGACCAACACGAAGCGATAATCCATATTAAACCGGTTAGTTATGACCAGATCTTTGGTTATATCGTACATTAGCGGAACGTCATGATATACAACACCGTCGTAACACAATTCGCCGCTGCTGAGCCAACTGCCTTTAAATAAGGGGTTGGTGCTCTCGTTATACACGGCTGCTACGTATTCGTATCCGTTGAACAAATGGCTTTCGTCTGAGGTAAATTGATAATAATCGGCGATGGCATTTTCTTGGGCGGTTCGGTCAGTACCTGCAGAAGTACCCGGAACTTGTGCGTAAAGAAATGTTTTGGTAAGTAGGCAAAACACTAACACAGGAATGATACACATTTTTTTCATACGGTCAATACAGCAGGCTTGGTTTGGTTAAAGGAGTAATTTAATGCTTTTTCTGCTCCAGCAAGCCGCCGGATGAAAATAATCGGTCAATGAGCAAATTCCAAACCCCGATACGTCAACCGCATTGTCGGGTCTTCCGCATACGAATTGGCGAGCGTTTCCTAGTCTGGCCACTGCAAAAAGAATAGGTTCACTAAGTCAATTACATCATGTATCTTCGTGCAATTCCCGCTGCGATGAAGATTCTCATTCAACAAGCTTGCATTGTAGACCTGCCATCCCCACATCACGGAACAGTAAAGGATATATTAATAGAAGATGGGACAATAACGCAAATACATGAGCGCATAGTAACTGTTGCCGACCGGATCATTCCGCCCGGGGGTATTTGTGTATCACCAGGATGGGTGGACGTCTTTGCACATTTTTGCGACCCGGGCTACGAGTTCAAGGAAACCCTGGAAACGGGTGCCCGGGCAGCGGCCGCCGGAGGCTATACCGACGTCTTTGTGATTCCCGATACCAAACCAGTCATCGACAGCAAGACCCAGGTGGAATACATCCGCCAAAAGTCGACTGGGCTGGCCGTCAACGTGTGGCCCATCGGAGCTATTACCAGGAATTTGGAGGGAAAAGAACTGGCCGAAATGTATGACATGCGCAACAGCGGAAGCGTTGCCTTTGCCGATGGGATGTTGCCCGTGCAGTCTGCCGGGCTCTTGCTTAAGGCGCTCCAATACGTGAAGTCCTTTGAGGGAGTAATCATCCAAATTCCGGACGATAAGACCGTAGGCGTGCACGGTCTGGTTAACGAAGGGATTGTCTCTACCCGGTTGGGCCTTCCGGGCAAGCCTATGATGGCCGAAGAGCTGATTATTGCCCGGGACATCAAGCTGGCTAGGTACGCCGAATCGAACATTCATTTTACGGGAGTCACTTCTCCCAAATCTCTGGAATACATTCGCCGGGCCAAACATGCAGGCCTGGGCGTAAGTTGTTCGGTTACCCCCTATCACCTGGTGTTCAGCGATGAGGACCTGCTGGGCTACGATACCAATTTAAAAGTCTATCCCCCGTTGCGGCCCAAATCTACCCATCAGGCCATGCTCGAGGCCTTGCTGGACGGAACGATTGATTGCCTCGCATCGCATCACCTGCCGCACGAATACGACAGCAAAATACTCGAATTCGAATACGCCAAATATGGCATGACAGGACTGGAAACTTCCTATGCGGTGATGAAGACCTTCTTTCCCGCCATACCCGAGGCCACACTCATCGGTTTGCTGAGCACCAACCCCAGAAAAATCTTTGGTCTTTCCCAGCCCAGCATTCAGGCGGGGCAGCCGTGTTGCATCACCTTATTTAACCCAACCGCCTCCTGGATCTTCAGCGACCAAGATATTCGTTCCAAATCAAAAAATACGCCTTTCTTGGGATGGCAGTTTACCGGCAGACCGCTGGGTATTATCAACGGCACCAAAATGGCCTTAACCAATTAACATACTGTTTTTAACCCCAAAATCGACAAAAAATGGAAAAGAAAGTGACCACACATATAACGAAAGGCATCCTGATTGCCTTGGTTCTTTTTGTCTTCGATCTGATCGGAGGATTCACCCGCCTGAAATTTTCCGGCTCCTCCTGGTACAATTGGGTCTCCACCATCCTGCTGCTGGTGGCGATCATCTGGGCAGTTGCCAATTACGGGCGCCAACTCGATAATAACGTGACCTTTGGCAACCTTTTTGCCTTTGGCTTCAAGACCAGCGCCGTCGTTGCCTGTATCACCCTTATTTTTGCGTTGCTTTCGATGTTCGTGATTTTCCCTGACACCAGGGATCTTGCCTTGGAGCAGGCAAGAAAACAACTGGAAGAAAGAGGAAATATGTCGGACGAAACGATCAACCAAGCGCTCGATATGACCAAGCGGATGTTCCTGCCCTTTGCCATTGCCGGTGTCATTCTAGGTACCCTGATCATCGGAGCCATCGGAGCGCTGATAGGAGCCGCCATTACCAAAAAGAATCCACAAACGCCATTTGACAATAAACCATAAGCAAATCAAGGATGGACCTATCTATTGTAGTTCCGGTATTTAATGAAGATGAATCGTTACCGGAATTGTGTGATTGGATTGAGCGAGTGACCAAAGAACATCACCTATCTTTTGAAATCATCCTTGTCGATGATGGCAGTTCGGACAATTCCTGGAAGGTGATAGAATCCTTGCGGCTGCACAACCCACAAATCAAAGGAATCAAATTCCAGCGAAACTATGGCAAATCGGCCGCCCTAAATGAGGGATTCAAGGCTGCCCAGGGAGTAGTCGTCATCACCATGGATGCGGATTTGCAGGATAGCCCCGATGAAATCCCCGAATTGCACCGCATGATCACGCAAGGTGGATTTGACCTGGTCAGCGGATGGAAAAAAGTTCGCCACGACCCCATCACCAAAACGATACCCTCCAGGTTCTTCAACTGGGTCACGGCCAGAGTATCCAAAATAAAACTGCATGATTTTAACTGCGGTTTGAAATCCTACCGCCTAAACGTGGTCAAGAGTATCGAAGTGTATGGCGAAATGCACCGCTATATTCCCTTAATAGCCAAATGGGCCGGTTTCAAAAAAATTGGGGAGAAGGTGGTTCACCACAATGCCCGCAAATATGGCAAATCTAAATTTGGTACCGGCAGACTGATAACAGGAGGCCTTGATTTGGCCTCTATCTTGTTTGTGGGCAAGTATGGCAAGCGCCCCATGCACTTTTTTGGTACCCTGGGTATTTTGTCCTTCTTGATTGGGCTGGCGATGAGCATCTACCTCATCGTTACGCGACTTAAACATCCGGAAATTGGCCTTAGTAACAGGCCACCGTTTTATATCGCACTAACGATCATGATCATCGGTAGTCAGCTGTTTTTAACGGGGTTCATTGCCGAGCTGATCTCCCGCAACGCACCCGGTCGGAACTTTTACCTGATCGAAAAAAAAATAGGATTTACCGATTAGCAAGCGCGTCATCATAATAGGCCCCGGCTACCCCCTGCGTGGCGGTCTGGCAACATTCGACCAGCGGCTGGCTAAGGAATTCGCCGACACAGGGGACGACTGCAGCATATTTTCTTTTTCCCTGCAATATCCCGGGTTCTTGTTTCCCGGCACGACCCAATATTCAACCGATCCGCCACCTGAGGGCTTGCGTATATTTTCCAAAGTGAATTCCATAAATCCCTTCAATT
Source organism: uncultured Chitinophagaceae bacterium (assembly GCA_963742225.1). Taxonomy (GTDB): domain Bacteria; phylum Bacteroidota; class Bacteroidia; order Chitinophagales; family Chitinophagaceae; genus Puia. The sequence continues at coordinate 229,230 of CAVULD010000002.1, forward strand.
GGCTGCGCGTTGGCAGGGAAATAGCCAGACTCCGTCCCGATATCCTCATAGTGCGCTTTTGGCTTCCCTTTATGGGGCCCGCACTGGGCACTATCCTTAGACTGGCCCGAAAAAATAAGCATACCCGGATCATCGCCATTACCGACAACGTGCTGCCCCATGAAAAGCGCCCTGGCGACAGGCTCTTCACGCGGTATTTTTTGGGTAGCTGTGATGGATTTGTCACTATGAGCCAGCAGGTGATGGCCGATCTACGGCAATTCGAACCTTCCAAACCCGCGGTGTTTGTGCCACATCCCTTGTATGATAATTTCGGCGATGTCGTGCCCAAAAGACTGGCCAGGGAAGCACTTCGGCAATCGGGTCTGTCGCTGGCAGAGGATGATCGGATCATTCTGTTTTTTGGATTTATCCGACGCTACAAAGGCTTGGACCTGCTGCTGCAAGCAATGGCCGATCCGGCAATTCAGGCGGCCCGTGTCAGGTTACTTATTGCGGGTGAATTTTACGAAGATTCGCACATGTACCTGGACTTGATCGAAAAACTTGGACTGCAGAGTTCCTTGATCCTAAAAACAGACTTCATTGCCGAGGCCCAAGTAAAATTTTATTTGAGTGCCTGCGACGCTGTCATACAGCCCTACCGGCACGCGACCCAAAGCGGGGTTACCCCGCTGGCCTATTATTTTGAAAAGCCCATGATCGTGACCAATGTGGGCGGACTGCCTTCCCTGGTTGGCGATGGCCAGGCGGGCATAGTTTGTTCCCCTGACCCAAGCTCCATTGCCCAGGGGATCCTGCGCTTTTATGAATTAGGTGAAAATTATTTTATTCCTCATCTTCGCAACGAAAAAACAAAATATACCTGGAACGCCCTGGTACAAACAATTACCGGATTAGCCCATGATTTACCGAAGTAAAGCTCCTTTGCGCATAGGCCTTGCCGGTGGAGGTACCGATGTCAGTCCGTACAGCGATCTGTATGGCGGCGCTATCCTCAACGCAACCGTTTCACTCTATGCCTCAGCCAATATCGAGCCATTGGCTTCCAACCAAGTGATTTTGCAGGCCATTGACCGCAAGGAAGAACAACGCCACGAATGCCTGGACCAGTTGCCCGTGGACGGCACCTTAGACTTGCTCAAAGGGGTATATAACCGGATTCGTCGCGATTTCCAACCGGCGCTGTCCGGCTTTCGGCTGACCACCTTCGTTGATGCTCCTGCGGGTTCCGGGCTGGGAACCTCCTCCACACTGGTGGTGGCGATCATTGGCGCTTTTGCAGAAATGTTGAAATTGCCACTTGGAGAATACGATATTGCCCACCTCGCGTATGAAATCGAGCGCAAAGACCTGGGCATGGCCGGGGGTCGGCAGGATCAGTACGCGGCCACCTTTGGCGGAGTGAATTTCATGGAATTTTTCGACCAGGACAAGGTGATTGTCAATCCCCTGCGGGTAAAGCAGCAATACCTTTTTGAGTTGGAAAACAATTTGCTCCTCTATTATACCGCCACAACGCGCGAATCGGCTAGAATCATTGAAAAACAAAGCCGCAACGTGACGGATAAAAAGGACCAGTCGATCGACGCCATGCACATGTTAAAAAAGCAGTCCCAGATGATGAAGGAAGCCCTGCTCAAAGGCAGGCTCCACCAGATCGGTGAAATTCTGGATTTTGGCTTTGAGCAAAAGCGTCGGATGGCCGATGGGATTTCTAACCCGCTCATGGAACAGATTTATGATGCGGCCAAGCTAGCCGGCGCCACGGGGGGCAAGATCTCAGGAGCGGGCGGCGGCGGCTTTATGATCTTTTACTGTCCCGGCACCACAAAATACCAAGTGACCGAGGCACTGCTTCAATTCGGAGGGTATTGCAAACCGTATCAATTTGTCGATCATGGTTTGACCACCTGGACCATATAGCAGGGCCACTGTACGCTTTTGGGCAACACCTAAAATGAGATCGCATGAATAGCAATCCGATGCAGGACAAGATCAATTCGATCATCCAAGAATCCATCTCCGTAAAAAGCAGGCTTTTAGCAGAAGCTAGGCTCCTGAAGACTATCGAAGACTCCGTTGGAGTGATCACCGAGGCCTTTAGAAATGGCCATCGCGTGTATTTTTGTGGAAACGGAGGCAGTGCAGCCGATGCCCAGCACCTGGCAGCCGAGTTTTCCGGACGTTTCTATACCGACCGCGACGCTTTGCCTGCAGAAGCCTTGCATTGTAATACCTCCTACCTGACGGCAGTGGCCAATGATTACAGTTACGACGTCGTGTACGCTCGACTGATCAAGGGGATCGCCCAGCCAGGAGACGTGCTCATCGGGTTGTCCACCTCTGGCAATTCGGCAAACATTGTTCAAGCCTTTGAAATGGCTAAACAAAAAGGTGTAGTTACAATGGCGTTGACGGGCGAATCAGGAGGGAAATTGAAACCCTTGAGCGATTACCTCTTTAACGTGCCATCAAAAGATACGCCGCGCATCCAGGAATCGCATATCTTGATTGGCCACATCATTTGCCAATTGGTAGAAGAATCTTATTTCAGTACACCCAGACCTGCCGGCAAGACCTAGCAACAAAGGGTCCCCGGCACTTAGCCACCAACCCCATCATAAAGTGAATCGTGCACATGCCAAATCAAGCTAATCAGGACTCTGGTCTCTCCCTCGGGCGCGTCCAGGAAGCCATTATCCTGGCAGGCGGACTGGGCACCCGGCTGCGATCTGCCCTGTCTGACTTACCCAAATCGATGGCGCCCATTGCAGGCAGACCCTTCCTAGCATATGTAATCGATCATTTTGCCAAACAAGGCATCACGAAATTCATCATCAGCCTGGGGTATATGCACGAAGCCGTGGAAGCCTACGTGGGTACCCATTACGCGGGATCGCTGGTACAATGCTGCGTTGAACAAGAACCGCTGGGCACAGGCGGCGCCCTACTGCTGGCCCTTGCCCAGTCGACCCAACCCACCCAACTGATTCTCAACGGCGATACGTTTTTTGACGTGGACCTGGCCGAGATGTCTCGCTTTCACTTCCACCAACATGCCGATTGCACCTTGGCCCTCAAACCTATGCGCCATTTCGACCGCTATGGAGCCGTCCGGCTCCGTCAGGACCAATCTATCGAAAGCTTCGAGGAAAAGCGACCTCAAGCCTCGGGATTGATCAACGGGGGCGTTTATGTGGTGCAGGCCGCTTCCTTGGTACAGGCAAATCTGCCCCAAAAATTTTCCTTTGAAGCCGATTACCTAGAAAAATTCCTTGATCGCCATCGCCTCTTTGGCCTGGTGCAGGACCGCTATTTTATCGATATAGGCATTCCTGAAGATTATCGGCGCGCACAAACTGAACTCGTACAACAATTCTAGAACCTTATGTTGGATTTAACCCAAATAGATCATTCGTGGACTCTTTTTTTAGACAGGGACGGTGTTATCAACCAGGAAAAACCAGGCGATTATGTCTGCCGATGGACGGAATTCAGGTTCTACGAGGGCGTGATCCAGGCCATCGCCTACCTGTCGACACTGTTCTCCCGGATTATTGTCGCGACCAATCAGCGCGCAGTGGCCAAAGGATTGATGAGCGAACAAGACCTGCAAGGCATTCACGCACGCATGGTGGAGCAAATCGAAAAGGGCCATGGGCGAATAGACAAAATTTATTATTGCTTGGCTCTTGGGGACGAAGACCCCTGGCGCAAACCCAACCCGGGCATGGCTTGGCAGGCTCAAGAGGATTTTCCCAAACTCGCGATGGATAGATCGTTGATGGTCGGCAATACCCTTAGCGATATGCACTTCGGTCGCAACGCGGGCATGCATACGGTCTACGTGAAAACCACCAATCCACACGTCGTCCTACCGCATCCAGCGATTGATTTGTCGTTTGCAAATTTACCGGCCTTTGCCAAGGCATTAGGGCAACCCTAAATCCAACTGGCCGCCCTGCACCCGGTAACGTGAGTCAACCGAAGGCGACAAAATACCTCGAGCAGATATTTAGGTATGTGTGTTTTAGCATGACTTAGCAAAGTAAGAGGAGATTGGCGCCAACGAGGGCCGGGCGGGATTTAAGCTAAAAGACCAAGGGTCAAATTAACGAATTCTTGGCACCGTGGATAAGCAACAAATGACCGCCGCGGACGTTTAGCTGCTATTTGGTGGGTGAAATGAACAGGCGTTGGTAGCTCTGCCAAATGGCTGCTAGTTACTCGGGCAAAGCTAGACCAAGCCAGGCGGCTATCGTACCTTTGCAAATATGTTAGGAAGATTTTTTATGCATCCGATGTCAAACAAATTGTGCTTCTGTCTACTGGCAGCCTCTTTCTTACTCTCCAATAGGTTAGCTGCCCAAGAACTGACAGCCGGCCAAAAGCAGGCATTTCACATCCGGGAAGACTCACTAAAGAACTATGCCTACAACATTGTTTTTGCCGACCAGGCGGAGCAGCGTCTTCGATCCGACAGCTTTTTTATCCGGATGCTGGTCAGGAGCCTGAAACTCAAAAATTCCTTTTATTACCCCTTCGACTCCCTGCAAACCATTTCGCGGCTGTACGCGCCCGACAGCAGTTTCCGACTCTTTACCTGGCAGCTGAAGAAAGATGAAGATTTTTACTTGCAGCGAGGTGCCATTCAAATGCGCACACCGGACGGCTCCTTGAAACTAATCGGGTTACATGACTTTTCCATGTTTACGGCCCGTCCCCTGGATTCCGTTCGGACCGCCAATAACTGGATTGGTGCCATCTATTACCGGATCATCCTGAAAACCTATAACGGCAAAAAATATTATACCCTGCTGGGGTTTGACGATTACAGCATCAGCAGCAATAAGAAATGGATGGAAGTCTTGACGTTCAACCCAGCCGGAGAGCCGGTATTCGGTGGGCCGTTCATCTCCTTTAGGGAAGACACAGCGAAGGTTAAAAAGCAGGTCATGAACCGCTTCAACATAGAATATAAAAAGGAGGCCAGTACCACCTTTAACTACGATCCGGCCATGGACATGATTGTGTTCGATGAACTGATCCCAGAAGCCGACGAACCGGATAAAAAGGACACCTATGTGCCTGACGGCGACTTCGAAGGTTTCAAATGGAAGGACGGCCAATGGGTGCATGTGCAAAAAGTCTTCGACTTCAAACTCAAGGATGGCGAATTCCCCCAGGATGAAAAAATTCTCGATGATTCGGGATCACCAAACGAACAAAAGCTCCTGCATCAATCGGAGAAGAATATGCAGAAAAAGCCCGCCCCGCCACCCCCCTACTGAGGGCGCCTTGTTTCCCCAGAGAGAGGCAAATACCTTTACCCAGGAGGATGAGCGCAAACAACCTCCAAAACCCCTCAATCATCCAGTTTGAGCACCGCCAAAAAAGCTTCCTGCGGTACTTCGACGTTGCCGATTTGACGCATCCGCTTTTTACCTTCCTTTTGTTTTTCCAACAATTTGCGCTTGCGGCTGATATCTCCCCCGTAGCATTTGGCTGTAACGTCTTTGCGCAGGGCACTGATTGTTTCCCTGGCCACCACCTTGGCGCCAATGGCAGCCTGGATGGCAATCTGGAACTGTTGCCTGGGCAAGAGCTCTTTCAATTTCTCACAGAGCCGTCGACCAAAATCCTGCGCCCGGCTCCGGTGGATTAAGGCGCTCAGTGCGTCCACCTTATCCCCGTTGAGCAGGATATCCATCTTTACGATATCGCTATCGCGGTAACCGATTGCGTGGTAGTCAAAGGACGCATAGCCCCGAGTCTGACTCTTGAGCTTATCGTAAAAGTCAAAGACGATTTCTGTCAGCGGCATTTCAAAATGCAACTCAACTCTATTAGTGGTTAAATAATTTTGATTCAACAAATTACCACGTTTGCCTAAACATAAAGTCATGATGTTCCCAATGTATTCCGGCTTCGTGATAATCTGGGCTTTAATAAAGGGCTCTTCAATGCGTTCGATCCGGACCGGATCAGGCATCTCGGTGGGGTTGTTGACGGTGATTTTCTCCCCGGACGTAGTATAGGCAATGAAGCTTACATTGGGAACGGTGGTGATTACCGTTTGGTTAAACTCCCGCTCTAGCCGCTCTTGGATAATTTCCATGTGCAACATGCCCAGAAACCCGCAGCGAAAGCCAAAACCAAGCGCCTGGGAAGTTTCCAGCTCAAAGGTGAGGGATGCATCGTTGAGTTGGAGCTTGTCCATGCAATCGCGCAATTCTTCAAAATCATCCGTGTTGATGGGAAATATGCCGGCAAAAACCATTGGTTTTACCTCCTCAAATCCTTGCACCATCTGAGGGTTTGGGTTGCTGGATAGCGTGATGGTATCACCCACCTTTACCTCCTTGGCGTTCTTGATCCCGGTAATGATATAGCCCACATCGCCGGTCAACACCTCAGGTTTTGGATCTAAAGTTAATTTCAATATACCAACCTCATCTGCTTCATATTCAATGCCTGTGGAGACAAATTTTACTTTATCTCCTTTCTTGAGCTTGCCATTAAGTATGCGGTAATACACCAAAATCCCCCGAAAGGAATTAAATACGCTGTCAAAAATGAGGGCCTGTAAGGGAGCATCCGGATCTCCTTGTGGTGCAGGTATCCTGGCGACGATGGCATCGAGAATTTCCTGAACTCCTTGGCCGGTTCGCGCGCTCGCCATCAGGATGTCCTCGGGTTTGCAGCCGATCAATTCGATGATTTGGTCCTTGACTTCTTCAATCATCGCCCCATCCATATCGATCTTGTTGATCACCGGAATGATCTCCAGGTCGTTTTCAATCGCTAAATACAAGTTGGAAATCGTCTGGGCCTGGATTCCCTGGGTGGCATCGACCAGCAGCAGCGCTCCCTCGCAGGCAGCTAAGGCCCGGCTCACTTCGTAGCTGAAGTCGACATGCCCAGGGGTATCAATCAGGTTCAAGATATATTCCTGCTGGCCCTGCTGGTAATTGATCTGGATGGCATGGCTTTTAATCGTGATACCTTTTTCACGTTCCAGATCCATATCATCCAAAACCTGGTCCATCATTTCTCGGTCACTGATGGTATGGGTAAGTTGGAGCAAGCGGTCGGCCAGAGTACTTTTGCCGTGGTCTATATGCGCAATGATGCAGAAATTCCGTATGTTCTTCATGGCGACGGTTCCTTTTGAAATGCGGGGCAAAAGTACGGAAATCAGGGGAGCTTTGCCTAGAAGGTTTTGCGTGCCAGAGCACCGAATTTTCGTTATAGGCTAAGCAGATATAGTAAGGTAATCTCGCTCGACAAGCCCGGCGTAGGCGGGGTAATGCTTTTGCGGTTTATCCAGGCAGTATTTGTTGCTCCAGCGGCCGGATATCCCGCTCTTCGCGGTTTAGATCCTGGATATATTGCACTTTGAGGTGGTCATACAGCGACCGCCGATCGATGAGAATGGACACGATGCTCGCTACCATGGCCGACAACATGAGGTAGAAGATGAGGTTATGGCGATCGGTCATTTCTAATACCAGGATAGCCGAAGTAAACGGTGTCCTCGTGACGCCAGTTAAGAAAGCTACCATTCCCGCGAGTACCAACAAATTGGTATTGGAGTCCGATAAATGCATCCACCCTGCTAGGACTGATCCCACGCAGGCCCCTGCGCTAAGGGAAGGGGCGAAAATGCCGCCAGCGGCGCCGGTCGTAAAACTCAATATGACCCCACCGATTCTGATCAAAGGTACATACCAAGACAAGTATTTGTTGGGGGAAAATAACGTAGTGGCCATGAGTTGTTTTCCCGAACCCAATATGCGCTGGTCCACAAAAATCGCCAAGGCGGCAATAATGAATCCACAACAGACTACATAGATCATGTTCATTCGCCTCGGCTTACTAAAGGACGCCTTCCATTTAAAAACGAGCAAAATCGCCTTGCTCATCGCGCCACCGGCAATCCCACAAACGATAGCTACGACCAGTACCCCCAGGAAAATGAATGGTGACAAATTGTTGACTACCGGATAGCCGAGGTATAAGTAGGGGCCAAGTAGACCCTGGGCCGTCAGTCCCGCAATGATAACCGCCGAAAATAAGGCCGTCTTAAAATAACTTAGATGTGTCTTGGTCAGTTCTTCGACCGCAAACACAATTCCGCCCAGGGGCGTATTAAATGCGGCTGCCAGTCCAGCAGCGGCACCCGCCATGATCATATTTTTTTTGGATATTTTCGGCCACCAGGCAGGTAAACCCTGGTTAATCATTCGAAAGATGGACCCCGCCACCTGGATAGTCGGACCTTCGCGACCAATAAGGCCTCCTCCAAAAACCAGCACTAAGCTGGATATCATCTTATATACCACGATACGCAGACTCAGCAGTTTATGCACTTTCTTGTTGTCCTTGGGATTAGCAAGTTCGATAGCACTCATGACTTGCGGAATTCCGCTGCCCCGGGCAAAGGGGGCATAGGTCACGATGATCCACCAAGCAGCTAAAAATGTAATTGGCGAAATCAGTAGCAACAGCCAACTGCGATGGGTAAAAATATACGTGGTTCCAAGTTCAGCCAGAGCGAACAACTTGGCAAAAAGAACCGCTGCCAGACCGGTCAGAAGGGAAGCTACCCAAAAGGGCAAGGCCTGAAGAAAGTTGTTCCTCAATCGCTCGTTTCCGGCCCGATCGAACATTTTTTTTATTCTTCCGCGTAGCAAGTCAAATGGAATCCTTTTCATGCAGCTTACTTTATTTCAGAATTCAAATATACGCCCGGTCGCTGGGTTATCGTACGCGCGCTAAATTAACCCGCCCTTTGGGCTCGCATGCTCGCCCCCAATTAGCTTAGTTCTCGAGGGGATTGGGCAGCCAAAGTGCATGTGGATTAGCTTTAGGCTGTCGATAAAAGATTCCACTATCTTGCATCTCCAACCTAAAACCGGGATTAACTCATGCTCTACCGACCTTTAGGCAAATCTTCCATTCATGTGAGTGAACTGGGATTTGGGTGCATGTCTCTTGGCGATGAAACTGAACAGAACATCACCTTGATTCATCAAGCCTTGGATTTGGGTATCAACTTTTTTGATACCGCGGACCTGTATGCAAAAGGACGCAATGAAGTCACTCTGGGCAAGGCGCTCAAGGCCAGGCGCAAAGAGGCGATTGTGGCGACCAAAGTCGGCAACCAGTGGAAAAGCGATGGCAGCGGCTGGGAATGGAATCCACGAAAAGCCTATATCCTTCAAGCGGTCGATCAAAGCCTGCTCAGGTTAGACACCGATTACATCGATTTATATCAACTGCATGGAGGCACCATCGACGATCCGATGGATGAAACGATAGAGGCCTTGGAAATGCTGCAAGCCCAAGGAAAAATTCGCCATTATGGGATTTCTTCCATTCGCCCAAACGTGATCCGAGCGTATGTCGACAAATCCAATATAATTAGCGTGATGATGCAGTATAGCCTGCTGGACCGTCGACCGGAAGAAACCTGTTTATCCCTGCTGAAGACCCACGGCATAAGCGTGCTGACTCGTGGTTCTCTTGGCCAGGGCTTGTTGGTCGATAAGCAGCCCATCCCCTACTTGAATCGTTCCGCCGAGGAGGTGGACCGCCTGGCCAGTGCACTGCGCAACGTGGCCCCGGAGGCGAGGCAGCGCGCCGCCCTGTCCATCCAATTTGTCCTTCGAGATCCCACGGTCAGTTCGGCGGTCGTGGGCCTCCGAACGGTGGGCCAATTAGAGGGCTTGGTGCAATCAATGAATGGGCCAGGCCCTTTATTGGCCGAACAACTGCAAAAGTTGGCTCTAACTCTTGCTCCCAATTTCTATGAACTGTACCGGTGATGGCTTGTTGCCCGCCGAAGAAATGGGCTTACCTTGGCGCTCCACTTCGGTTGGCTCCCCAGCCAGAACGAAATCGTTATTTTTACTAAAAATTAGCCCCCATGGATATGATCGCCGAATTTGACCAGGCCGCTTCAGAAAGCAAAATGCTGCCCGCTAAACCAAGCAACGATACCTTGTTGCAGCTGTACTCCCTGTATAAACAGGCGACTGTTGGCGACGTGAACACCCCGGCTCCGGATAACCCGTTCGATTTCGTTGCCAAAGCTAAATACGAAGCCTGGCTTGGGTTAAAAAACAAGCCCAAAGAAGTGGCGATGCAGGAGTACATCAAATTGGTCAACAAATTAAAATCCTGAAGGCCTGATTCTCCAGCTTAACCCTGATGGCTGGACGGGTTTTGGGCGTGGTCTGTAGATGGCTGGAAAGTCGGCTGGAGTCTTAATGTCGCTTCAGCCAAACACACCGTATATACATCGTCCAATTGCTTTCCGATAGTTGGGTAGCTGAACTGTAGGGCAGCCTGCTGCGCAATTGCTTGCCTATCGAAGCGGCCGTAAAGTTCCACCAAAGAGAGGATGGCTTGCCGTAAAGCTAACTCATCGCCGGGCGCAAGGAGGATGCCATTGTCCGCTGAAATCACTTCCGGAATTCCGCCCACACTGGTGGCAATCACCGGAATTCCTGAGCACAGGGCTTCTACAATCACACAGGGCATGTTCTCCATTTTGCTAAACAAAATCATGGCATGGGACCGTTGTAATTCCCGGGCAACTTCACCGTATTGCACTTCGCCGGCAAAAAAGATGGCTTTGCCCACCAGTCCTGTCTGAGCCGACTCGCGCAGGACCAGCTGATCCGGCTTGCCAACCAGCATCAATTCCAGCAATGGATTTTCTTTCCAGGCTTGCCGGAAAGCCCGAAGGATACCATCGACTTGCTTGACGGGTTCCATGCCTGATACGTGCACGTACCTGAATTTGCCGGCCGCAGGCTCGGCTAGGTGAAACAAGTCGGTGTTCACGGTGTTAAAAATCACCCGGAAGGGTTTAGGATATACCCAGGAGCAGACAGCTTCCCCCAGATACCGACTCACCGGAGTAAAGACGGATGCTTGACGAAGGATTTTTTTTGTGTAGTGGCGGAAGATCCAGCTTCTCTTGCTATAAGGTGCACTAACCACCGAATTGTAAATTCCATAGTGCTCGGTTAATAAATAGGGGATTTTGAATTTTTGCTTGATCCAAAGGGCCAGTAGGCCTGCCTTGAGTGGCACATGGACATGGACGAGGTGGGGCTTTTTTTCTGCTTGCACATAGGTGCGAATCAACTTCCTAAAATGCCAAAGGTATTTGCCGGTGGAGACCACACGGTTGGCGACCGCCCAGGAAATGCCACAACGAAAATACAGGATATGCTCCGTTAGGTTACCCCGGACCCTTATTTCCTCCCGCGCCCCCTGTTGGAATTCATTCTGCCCGGCTTTGGCCACATGCAATACGATGATTTGGTTGAACTGTGAAGCAGCCTGGGCGTGACGTTGAATGAAATCCCCGGTAAACTTATCGGTTCGATTGGGATACCAGCTGGTTAGCCAGAGGACTTTTTTCATAACTGCGTAGATAAATCATTGGCCAAGTAGGCTGATTTAGGGAGATGTCTCAGGCACCCGAGCAATTCATGATCTTAACGACCGGATGATCTGCACAAAATCTTCCGCTACCAGCGAGGCCCCGCCCACCAACCCGCCGTCCACGTCCGGGCAGCTAAATAATTCCTTTGCGTTAGTGGCCTTCACACTGCCCCCATATAAAATCGAAATGGAATTTGCCGTATCAGGACCATACTGGTTGGCCAATACCAAGCGTAGGTGAGCATGCATTTGCTGGGCCTGCTCGGTACTGGCCGTTTTGCCGGTACCAATCGCCCAAATGGGCTCATAGGCAATTACCACCTGGCCCAGCTGATCCGCATTCAAGTGGAACAACGACTCCTGCAGCTGTTTTTCCACGTATGCGCTTTGGCTTCCGGCCTCCCGTATGGGCAGCGGCTCCCCGCAACAAAACAGCGGGCTTATATGGTGTGCCAGACAGAGATTTAGTTTTTCGGCAAGAATCTGATTGGTTTCACCAAAATATTCCCTGCGCTCGCTGTGACCAACAATGCAATATCGAATGCCGATAGAGCTCAACATCTCGGCCGATACTTCGCCCGTATAGGCCCCCGATTTTTTGTGAAAACAATTCTGCGCAGCTACCGCAAAATGTTTACCTCGTCGAATTTCCTCCTCCATAAAGAGTAAGTAGGGGAATGGAACAGCAAATAGGGCGAGTTGCTGGCCACTGAGCTCGATGGTCTGCGCCAGCACGTCTCGAATCAGTTGTTTGGCTTGCTGTTCAGTTAGGTTCATCTTCCAATTGGCCGCCGCGATTTGTTTTCTCATGGTATTCCTATTATGGATGTTCAAAAATATGGGTCAAAGTCCGGATTTCGTCTCCGGTAAGATCTTGATTTTTCAATTTCTTCCAAAGGCCGATATCTTGCAAGGCCTTGGCCAACTCGTACCGCAGCGAAGGGTTGTAGCCCCAAGAAAAAGAAGGCAGGTACTTGGGGCTTAGGCCTACACCGAAAATATGGCAACATACACCTACTACGGCGCCCGTGGTAAAGGAGGTGTTTATTGCCGAGCGTGAATAATCCCCCATAAACAATCCGCATTTGATACCGGCGGCAATGGAGGTTTGTTTTGGCTCATTCCAAACGCGTACCTCGGACAAGGTATTTTTCACATTGGAATTGGAGCTTCCGGCACCCAAGTTGCAAAACTCACCAATCACCGCATCGCCCAGGTACCCATGGTGCGCCTTATTGGAAAACCCAAACAGGATGGAATTCTTGATTTCGCCCCCCACCACGCAAGCAGGCCCCACGGTAGTGGCTCCATAAATTACGGCTCCCATTTTTACTACCGAGCCTTCCCCCAAAGCAAACGGACCCCGGATAAGGGCGCCTTCCATGACATGGGCATTCCTCCCTATATAAATGGGTCCCGTCGCCGCATTCAGGATAGCATGTTCAACGCAGGCTCCAGGTTCCAAGAAAATCTGATGTGCATCTGCCGATCGGTTTGTTGGCGAAAGGGGTTGCGAGAGCCTTCCCCGGGTAAGCAGCTCAAAATCACGCCGGATCCAGTGGTCGTTTTGCTGAATTAAGTCCCATGGATAGCGCAAAAACTGGTTTCGGTCTGCCTGATGAAATGCGTGCAGTTCTTCGCCAGCTCCGTGCCGGAGCCGCCGCACCGAGTCTTCGTCAGGAATGAAATTAGCTGGTACGCGCCAAGTGGATTTTTCTGGTAGGTCCAGCCCGGGGCGCGCATGAATGCCAAAAAGAAGGTCCCATTTTTCCCTAATCGTTAAGATCCCGATGCGAATATCGGCTTCCGATCGGTTTAGCGTAAAGGGGAAAAGATCCGGGTGCGCTGAACTCCTCTCCAATACAATTTCATTCATTGGCTAAATCTACAATATTATTTTCCTCCTCCCACCAAAATACAAATCCCTTTCTGCAGAGCAGAAAGGGATCTATATCGTGGGAAAACATCGGGCTGCAATTTCATGCATGCGCGCGAAGTAGCCCATACAACTATTTCTTTTCGTAACGCTTCTTGAACTTCTCGATGCGACCTGCTGTATCTACCAGCATGTTCTTGCCAGTAAAAAAAGGATGCGAGGTATTGGAGATTTCGAGCTTGATCAGCGGATATTCCTTGCCGTCTTCCCACTTGACCATTTCCCTGGATGGCGCTGCAGACTTACTCAAAAAGGAATAGCCATTGCTCATATCCTTGAAGACAACAAATCGGTAATTTTCCGGATGGATCCCTTTTTTCATAACTAATTGTGTTTAAAGGATGTACGGATTTGGCCGTACGGTGCTAAAACAGAAGCGCAAAATTAGGCTTTGTGGCTTGTGTTTCCAAATAAAATTTGCCTATTAAGGCCTGGGATTGGGTGCCTAGCTGCGCATATTGATATATTGCAAGGCCAGCTCCAGTTTGGCCTGGCGACAGAGTTGGATTACGGCTTGGAGGTCGTCTATTTTCTTGGCCGTAACGCGGACTAAATCATCCATGATTTGCGCTTGCACTTTCAGGCTCGATTCCTTGATCAGTTTGACGATTTTCTTGGCGTCATCTTGCTTTAGACCATTTTGTACAGGAATTTCTTTTTTTGCCGTTTTTCCGCTCTGACGCGTTTCCCCGCTGAAATCAAAGGCCAGGGGGTCTAGTCCTTGCTTGATGGACCTACTTATGAGTACGTCGCATATTTGCTTTATTTTCATATCGCTCTCGGCTTCAACGACAATCTTCATGTCCTTTTTATTCAAATCTATGACCACCGGGGAATCCTTAAAGTCAAAGCGGTTAACAATCTCCTTGCGCGTAATATTAACTGCGTTGTCCAGGGTTTGCTGATCTACTTTGCTAACGATATCGAAGGATGGCATGGCTGGGTAGGTTGAGCCAGCAAATGTAAATAACTATAAGACCCAATCAAATTATCTTTCGATTGTCCAGCCAGCGAGTTACGCCGAGCGGCTCGTTCACGCGACAGGGGCAGCAGGATTTGGCTTACGCTTGTATAAGTACACCAACAGGCCGATACCACCTAGAACCATGAAAAAGGAAATGAGCTCAGCCTGGGTGGGATGATAGCCAAAAATGTTGTATTTGGTATTTACCCTAATCTTTTCGATAAAAAAGCGCTCGGTTCCATTGAGGATCAGGTAAAGTCCCGATATGGCACCGGCAACGCGCAAACGTTTGCGAAAATACCAGAGGATGAAAAAAAGACCAAGGCAAACGACCGTTTCGTATACCGGTGTGGGAAAAACTGGCAAAGGTAGAACGCTGCAATATTGCCCGTTGCATCCCGCGATGCGAATCCCCTCTCCCAACACATTATGCGGGTAGGAGTAAGCAAACAACCAATCCGGTAGGAAGGATGGGGCTTTTGCCGAAACATGCGGAATATCCAATGTCCCGAATTGCGTCACGTACACATCGCTGTAGCGGCCCACGGTGGTCGCAAACTGTCCAGGTCCGCTCAAGGCAACGGAATTGTTGGGTGTAGTATAATAGGCGCTGTTGATGATACCCCAGTCGCCGTCGCCGGAGACTTGGCATCCGATTCGACCTACCGCGTAGGCCAGCATCATGGCTGGTGCAAAACAATCGGCCAGGTGCCAGAGATTGATACCCTGTTTTCTCCCGTAGTAGGCAATGGCGAGGGATGCAAATATTAACCCTCCGTAAAAGGTCAAACCACTGAATGAGAACAAGGATTCGATCGGATTTCGAATAAAATCATTCCATGTCTCCAGGCTATTGAATATTTTAGCTCCAGCAAAACCGAAAATAAGGGCCAGTACAGTCATATCCCCCACCCGGTCATGGGGCCAAATTCTGATTTTTCGTTCCTCTGGCTCAGGCAGTTTCAGCTTGTTCTTTTCCCACCATTTCAAGCCCGCAAAAAACAACCCAACTCCCAGGCCCGCCGGCCAGCTTCCCTCAAGCGACAAAATAAAATCCTGAGGATTGGCTGGGCCCGCCAAAAAAAGGCCGACGAATTTATACCCAACTATAAATCCAAAAATAAAATTGGAAATCAGTTCTGTAAGCCCGGCAGGTTTGCCCACGACGACTGTTTCATCTTTTCCGCGCAGCAGTCCGGCTTTTTCCTTGCGCTTGAGTTCGGCGCCCAAAACCAGCCAGGCCGAAAGAAATGCAAGGGCTACGAAAAAACCGAAAGAATTGACAAAACGCAAAAACCTCAAATCAATGCCGAAAAGATCTTTGAAAGCATAATACAGGTTAGGATACATAAAGGATAGTTCTAAATACCCAAATGACGCTTGATTTGGGCAGTGCAATTTTAGGCCAAAAATTCGACACCACCGCCATCTATTTTGTCAACATCCTTGGGACTCCAGAACTTACCAAATGCTTGCAATGGTTGCTCGTGCTGCGCCTACTTAGGGCGGATAAAGCCTGGTATTTTCGATTATATTATGACAGAGATTTGTAATGTTGTACTAGCAAATCAAAAAAGATATGATGAAAAAAGTTGCCATTGTAGGTGCAGGGACTATGGGAAACGGCATTGCGCACGTTTTTGCGCAGCATGGATGTGAAGTCTGTCTGGTGGATGTAAGTCTTTCCCAATTAGAAAAAGCGACGCAGACTATCGCAAAGAACTTCGACCGCCAAATAGCCAAGGGTACAGCTACCGAAGCAGACAAATCCATTGCCATGGGCCGCATCAGCTTTCACCAAGATTTGCAAACTGGCCTGCAAAAGGCCTCACTCGTAGTGGAAGCAGCCAGCGAAAACACCGAACTAAAGATCCGACTGTTTAGGCAACTCGATGAAATAGCCCCTGCAGATTGCATCTTGGCATCCAATACCTCGTCCATATCAATCACTCGCATTGCAGCGGCCACCAAGCGACCAGGCCTAGTCATCGGCATGCATTTTATGAACCCCGTTCCCGTCATGAAGTTGGTGGAAGTTATTACTGGGTATGCCACAGACAAGGCGACTACTTCGGCCGTGCTGGAATATTGCCATCAAATAGAAAAAATACCCTGCGTGGTACATGACTACCCAGGGTTTGTAGCCAACCGGATCTTGATGCCAATGCTCAATGAGGCAATGTATTGTTTGTTTCAGGGCGTGGCAGGTGTGGAGCAGATCGACACCGTTATGAAACTGGGTATGGCCCATCCTATGGGGCCCCTTCAGCTCGCGGACTTCATCGGATTGGACATTTGCCATGCTATCTTGTCGGTAATGCACCAGGGATTCGGGGATCCCAAATATGCCCCCTGCCCCCTGCTGACGAATATGGTTACAGCTGGATTTCTGGGCGTCAAGAGTGGCGAAGGGTTCTACCTGTATCATTCCGGATCCAAGGAGCTGATCGTTTCTCCCAGGTTTTGCTGAAAATCATTAGTTGATCTCCAAGCCGCCAATGGACTGCAACAGATACTGCATCTCTTGCGCCCTGTGTTTAGCGATGCTGATCACCAGGGTGCAAAATAGTTGCGTCTCGCGTTGCAAAACCACGCCTTGGGTTCTTCTTAGTACGGCCATCACCTCATGCATGCGGGTATAATCAAAGGTTAGTCGGAAGGTGCTATCAATGGACTTGCGCACAACTGGGGTAATCTGCAAGGCCAACGACGCGGCCGATTTATACGCGTGTATCAGGCCGGGTACTCCAAGCAGGGTTCCGCCAAAATAGCGGACTACCACAACACACACATCAGTCAGACCCCGGCTGTCAATCTGACCTAGGATGGGCCTTCCTGCTGTACCACTAGGTTCGCCGTCATCGCTGATCCTGAAAGTCTGCCCATCGAGACCCAACCGATAAGCGAAGCAATGGTGGGTGGCTTTGGCATGTTCTTTTTTCAATTCCTTCAGCAATTGCTTGAATCCTTCCAGGTCGCTCAGCGGGCTGGCATAGCCGATAAATTGGCTGCTGCGATCTTTAAATTCGGCGATCGATCGCTGGCCAATGGTATAATAAAAATCATCCCCTGTGGTCATGGTTGGGTAAATTGGTCGCTGCTCCAAAGCGAAAAATACACGCCGGGCCAGGCCGGTCAGTCCTTTTCATTACAACAAATCGAATCTGAAAAAATCTGCTCCCGCCACAGACGCTTTACTGGCGGCAAGATGGGAGCGGCCAAACCGTCCGATATAAGCAGGTCTTCATTGGTGATGATTCGGGCCTCGTCCCAAGGACTCTCATCGATAAATGATTGCAACACGCGGGGACCACCCTCGATGATCACACTAGTTAACTGAAGTTCCCAAAGAGCAAACAAAATTTGAGGTACCAGGGATTGATCCTGGGCGACCTGGTAATACAACAGGTTGTCCTGTTCCTCCTGCTTGATCCGGTTAAAAATTACCGTCTTTGCTTGTCCATCAAAAATCCTTAGCGTCTGCGGCAGCTGCAATTGCAAATCAATCACCAAGCGAGCCGGGTTGATCCCTGGCCAAAGCCTCGTGGTCAGCTGAGGATCATCAAGAAAAGCCGTATTGGTTCCAATTAGTATCGAAGACTCTTGACTTCGCCATTGATGCACGATCCGGTTAGTATATGCATTGGAAATAGCTAGCCTTTGCCGGCTGGGGCTGGCCATCTTGGCATCGGCACTTTGTGCCCATTTCAAGATTATGAAGGGCCGCCGCTTGCCATGGAATGTCATGAATCGCCTGTTCAACTTGGTGCATTGCCCCAGCAGCACTCCTTCCTGTACGTCGACACCTGCCCGTTTTAGGACGGCAATCCCTTTCCCATCGACCGAGACGAAAGGATCGCGGCAGCCTATAACAACCTTGGGGATTTTTTGTTGAATAATTAGGTCCGTACAGGGTGGGGTTTTCCCTTGGTGCGCACAGGGTTCAAGCGACACATACAATACCGATTGGCTGATCAGGCCCCGATCCTGCTGCTCCACGGACGCAACGCAATTTACCTCGGCATGCGCTTGGCCATAACGCTGATGATAACCCTCCCCAATAATTCGGCCCTGATGCACCAGCACGGCTCCTACCATCGGGTTTGGTGCAGTAAGTCCATGACCAAGCCGAGCAAGCTGCAGGCAACGTTGCATGAAATACTCGTCCAGATGATTTGAAGTGAGGTCTGTAGGTAATGATAAGGACGACAGGAGCATCTGGGCAAAAATAGCCATTTTACCCATCATGGCCCTCCCCCCCATGTCGCTTGAACTTGAATTCGTGGCCTGTCAGTGGGTAGTAAATTGTAAGTTTGTTTCATGACCATAAGCCAAGCCAATCAGCTCCTCGTTAACAACCTGCAGTCCTTGTATGACCAACGGGAAGCGACTGCCATAACGGGGTTGGTCTTGGAGCACATTACAGGCTTAGGCAAGGTGGACCGGATCCTCAAGAAAAATGAGGTCCTTACCACCAACCAAGTGCAAGATGTACGGGCCAATTTGGCCGCATTGATGCGGCATAAGCCGGTCCAGTATGTGATAGGCGAAGGGTGGTTTGGCGGAATGAAATTCGTGGTGAATGATCAGGTACTTATCCCTAGGCCAGAAACGGAAGAATTGGTAGCGTGGGCTATACAGCAGGCAGCGATGGCCGAACCCCACCGAACAGGCTCCCAACCTCTGGCCATCTTGGATGTTGGAACAGGAAGCGGCTGCGTGGCGGTACTATTGAAGACCAAAATCCCGTACGCAAGACTCTACGGCTGCGACATCAGCGTGGGGGCCTTGGCTGTCGCCCGCCTCAACGCTCTGCAGTTACATGCCGATGTCCATTTTTTGCAGATCGACTTCCTAAGCCGTGCAGATCGCTTGCGCCTGCCCGAAGTCGATTTAATCGTCAGCAATCCGCCCTATATTCCCGAACGGGAAAAATCAAGTATGGCGTTGCACGTAACTGCGTATGAGCCATCCCTCGCACTTTTCGTGCCCAACGACGATCCGCTGGTCTTTTACCAGGCCTTGGGCATCTTTGCCCAGGAAAAATTGACCTCTGGCGGTTGCATACTGGTCGAAGTACACTCGCCCCTGGCTCTTAGGGCCAAAGACCTGTTAGTGGAGCAAGGTTTTGCTGAGGTGGAGGTCAGGAAAGATATCTTGGGTAATGATCGCTTTCTCAAAGCGGTCAAAAGGTAAAGCAAATCGGTTCGCCTGCAGCGCTTGATGGGCCTCGATTGCCCGCGACAAAACTCCGTTACAAATTCCCCTTCTTTAGCTCGTTAACGGCATAATCGGTGGCTCTGGCGGTTAGTGCCATATAGGTCAACGAAGGGTTTTGCCAGGCCGAAGAAGTCATGCAACTGCCGTCGGTCACAAAGACGTTCTGCACATCGTGCATTTGGTTAAAGCCATTCAATACGGATGTTTTTGGATCGCGCCCCATGCGGACGGTGCCCATTTCATGAACTGCCGAACCAGGCGGATACTCTGTATTAAACGAATTGATTTGCTGCAATCCAGCCTTCTGCAACATCTCCGCCAAACTCAGTTTAGCATCGTCCATCATCGCTTTTTCGTTCTCCCTATACTGGGCATGAATACGGACCAAAGGAAGCCCCCATTGGTCCTTTTCTTCTTTATCCAACATGATGCGGTTTTCAAAATAGGGCAAGGTCTCACCCCAAGCGCCAATCCACATCGTCCAAGGCCCGGGCTTGAGTATCCTGTCTTTGAATTCTTTGCCAAAACCATCTGTCGTATCCATTAGGCCGTCCCAACTCATCCTTTCGGCGACTGCTTGACAGCCAAATCCTCGCACGTAATCTGTGCGCATCGTTTCATTATTGATATTGCGGAACCGGGGAATATAAATGCCTGTAGGTCTTCTGCCTGAATAATACTTGTCTTCAAAACCTTCGAACTGCCCAACCGCTGCAGGTCCGATAAAATGGTCCATCAAGTTGTGACCAACCTGGCCGCTCGAGTTGCCGAGCCCGTCCGGAAATCTGCGGGAAACAGACTGGAGAAGTAAAGCGGCCGTGGCAATCGTAGAGGCATTCAGAAAGATGATTTTACCGTAAAATTCGGTTACTGCTTTGCTATGCTGATTGATAACCCGCACCCCGGATGCTCTGTCTTTTTTCTCGTCGAAAAGCACTTCCGTGGCGATGGAGTCAGGCAGTAAGGTGAGGTTTCCCGTCGCCTCCGCAGCCGGAATAGTGGCGGAGTTGCTGCTAAAATAGCCACCGAAAGGGCAGCCTCTGGCACACAGGTTGCGATATTGGCATGGACCTCGATCATGCAATTGCCGGGTCAGGTTGGCGACCCTACCTATCGTAGCGATTCGGTCGTTGTATTGGCTTCGCATTTGCTTGGAAAAATGCTCCTCCAGGCAATTCATTTCCATGGGGGGCAGAAATTGGCTGTCTGGCAAATGGGCCAATCCTTCCGACTTGCCAGAGATGCCTACAAAATTCTCTACGTAATCGTACCAAGGCGCCAAATCCTTGTACCGAAGCGGCCAGTCCACCCCATGACCATCTTTCACGTTCGCTTCGAAGTCCAGATCGCTCCACCGGTAACATTGACGGCCCCAAACGAGCGATCTGCCGCCTACCTGATAGCCTCGGATCCAATGATAGGGTTTTTCCTGAATATAGGGATGTTCCCTATCTCGAACATAAAAGGCGCGGGTGCCTTCATTATATACTTTGCTCTGGATGGGATCTTCCTGGACATCTTGGTTCGATTGATTTAAATGCCTGGGAAACTCCCAGGGAGAGAGCGAAGCCGTTTCGTAATCTTTAATATGCACGACGTTGCGCCCCCGTTCCACAAGCAGCGTTTTCAGCCCTTTTTCACATAATTCTTTGGCCGCCCACCCGCCTGTGATTCCAGAACCTACCACTATGGCATCGAATGAATTATCTTTCGGCAACTTGATTGGTTGATTGCCTTGTCTCGGATCCCCCATAGTAAATTATTTTGTGGCCCAGCCTTTTTGACCTGGCGCCAAGGGAATGCAACCTAAAAATTTTTGCGGAATGTAATCATACGCCAGCCCCTGCGTGGCGCCGAGTTGGGAAGTGCAATATCCAATAGTGGCTGCTCGTTTAAGCGTTTGAAAAAAAGGCATCCCTACATATCTTCCCTCCACTTTGCCAGCAAGGCCTCCGAATGGTTTACCCTCTTTTTCGAAGTGCCGCAATATTTCGTTTTTTTGATCTTGCGAACAATTTGCATAGGCCCGACCAAACTTTTTGGAGCAGTATTTTTCGAGGTCTTTCAGGCCATCAATGAACCTGTTTTGCGACTCCACAGGAGTACAATCGCGGATAAGAATGGCCATAAATCCCCCTATCGCCGCTTGCGCAGCACCTGGAGTATCTGTAGCCGGGATGATAGTGTCCGCTAAACTGGTAAGGAGGTTCTTGCGCTGCTCCAGATAGGAGAAATCTGGGCTTTGTTTTAGTAAGTACCACCTGTATCCTCCGTAGGCCAATACCGACCCGCTTGCAAAAATCAAAATGCGGTTAATAGCTTTTCGCCTGTTCATATCGTAAAAACTGCTTTAATCTCTTGGCTGGTTAGCCCATTTTGCCCCCTTCATAAAGGCAACATAGTACCCAATACCCGTACTTCTCCACTTTGCCGGTAAAAGTCCATTATTTGACCCCATTTTTGTCCACAGCCAGCACCGTCCGCGCTCCGAGGTCCCGGGCCACACGCATAACCGCTACCACATCTTCAATGGGTACCGACTTATCCGCGTTAATCACTATGGAAGGCTGTTCTGTCTCCTTGGCCAGGAAAGGCTCCAATTTAGCCCTTAATTCCTCCACCGTGACACGGGAAGTCCCCACATAGAGTTGGCGGTTTGCGTCAATGGAAACCACTACGGTTTGTTTGGCCTTTGTATCGCTTTTGGCCTTGGGTTGCGAGAGTTTTACCACATTGGGGTTGGCCAGCGTAGAAACGATCAGAAAAAACAGCAACAAGATAAACAGAATATCATTGAGCGGACCGGTATGTACTTCGGCGTCCTGTCTTAGTCGCTTTCTTAAATTCATTTCGTTGTTTTTTCAAATCCCCAAAGGTAAAACACTCAGACTGGCCAAATGGTTCGACCTTAGCCAGTTGCCTCCTTACCCTACACGATTGGTCGGCTCTTGCAAAATATCGATGAATTCGGCGCTCGCAGCTTCCATTTTGTTGGTTGTCTTATCAATCTGTGAATTCAAAAACCGATATCCTACATAGGCAATAATACCTATAATCAACCCCGATGCGGACGAAATTACTTTGACGTAAATGCCTCCAGCGATGTTGGAAATGCTGTATTCGCCTGTTGATGCAATGCTATAAAATAGCTGAAACATGCCGATGATGGTTCCCAGAAATCCGAATAACGGCGCGATATACCCGATAACCGATAGAATAGAGACGTTACGTTCCATCTTATAAAGTTCCAACTTCCCGACGTTTTCCATACTGCGCTCGATAGCATCAATGGGTTTCCCGATGCGTTGAATACCTTTGTCGATGATGCGGGCTACCGCATTGTTGGTATTCTTGGCCAAACTTCGGGCCGCCGTGACATTTCCCGTGACGATATGATCGCGAATGATGTTCATGAAATTTTCATCCACCTTGGACGCTTTATTTATCGCTATAACCCGCTCGAAAAAGAAAAAGATGGCAATTACCAGCAATATCGCCAAGGGGATCATGAGCGGACCACCCTTTTGCAGAATATCCCACAAACTTTCCTTGGGAGGGGCTACCAGACTTGCCGCTCTGGACAAGCTATCTCGAATTCTTAACGAGTCAACTAAAATCTGCAGGAAGAATAAATGCATCCAATGGTGATTTAATGGATAAAAGTAAATATTTAGATCTATAACAGTATTCTGGCGTTTTTATTTTTTAACAAAATCATAAAGTCTTTAACATTTGGCACTTCGCAAGCCCATTTCCAAACTCGACCATGACGCTTGCCCGCAGAAATACAAAAAACAGGCCTGTGTTGACGTCCAGAATGTAAAAAAGCATCGATGAAAGTACAACATTTTAGGCGATTCTACCCCGCAACGGGTAATGTGCTAACTTCGAAACGTAAACTACATATGGAAACATCCTACGAAGTACTTATTGTCGGTGCCGGACCCATCGGCTTGGCCTGCGGGCTGGAAGCAAAAAAGGCCCACTTAAGTTATGTTATTATTGAAAAGGGTTGCTTGGTCAATTCCTTGTATAATTATCCCTTGTATATGTCTTTTTTCTCCACTTCGGAGCGATTGGAAATCGGCGGTGTTCCCTTTGTATGTAATAACCCAAAGCCCACTCGACCTGAAGCATTGGAATATTATCGCCGCATTGCCGTTTCCCAGCATCTTCGCATTCATCTTCAAGAACGCGTGGAACAGGTTCATCCTCTTGGCGCGGGCGGCTATGAAGTACTCACCACGAAGGGCCGCTATGTCGCACGTCATATCATCGTGGCGACAGGATTTTATGACGTTCCTGTGTTGCTAAATATTCCCGGCGAGCATTTGCCCAAGGTGAGACATTATTATAGAGACCCCCACTTTTATGCCATGCAAAAAGTAATCGTTGTAGGCGCAAGTAATTCGGCGGTGGATGCGGCTCTGGAGACCTGGCGCAAAGGGGCTGAGGTGACCATGGTGGTGAAAGGAGGCGAAATAGGCGCCCGAGTCAAATATTGGGTAAAGCCCGACATCGAAAACCGGATAAAAGAAGGGTCAGTGAAAGCCTTTTTCCATTCTTCACTCCAATCGGTGCATGCCACGGAAGCCGAGATTCGCACGCCCGAAGGCGTTATAACAATACCCAACGACTATGTGATCGCCATGACTGGCTATCAACCGGACTTCGCTTTTCTTCGGATGCTCCAGATCGATCTCTCAGACGACGCCCTGCTGCAGCCGAGCTATGATCCGGACAGCATGGAAACCAACAGGAAGCAAATATACCTGGCTGGTGTCGTGTGCGGGGGGATGAATACGCATGTGTGGTTTATTGAGAACTCCCGGGAACATGCCGAAAAGATTATCCGCCATATTCTGTCTAGAAAATGAGCCCGGTGCACTCCTCGGTCATCAGCTTTTTTCTTCCCAAATCGTCGCCAAATGGACGATTGTTTCGACACTTTTTTGCATATCCTGTATGCTGACGTATTCCTCCTTGCCATGGAACGCCATCTCGCCGGTAAATAGATTGGGACAGGGCAACCCCATGAAGGAGAGCCGAGATCCATCGGTGCCCCCCCTGGCGCTGGAGCGCCTGGCCGAAAGGCCAGCGGCCTGGATAGCCTGCACAGCATACTCGGACACTTGCGGGTGAAGATCCAGGACTTCTTTCATATTTCGATACTGTTGCTGTACAATAAACTCGGCTTTAGCCCCCGGATATGCACGGAGAACATCCTCCACTTTGTCTTGCAGGTACTGCTCATAGGCGGCCAGCTTCCCAGTGACAAAATCCCGCACAATGAAGTTGAGCGTCACTTTTTCGGCAATTCCCTCAATTTGCACGGGGTGTACAAACCCATATCTTTCTTCGGTTGTTTCCGGCGAAAATTCGTCTTTGGGAAGGGAGTCTACAAAAGCTGCGGCGAGTTTGACGGCGTTGACCAACTTACCCTTGGCATATCCAGGATGGGCACTCACGCCGTGAAAAACAAGCGTTACGCCATCGGCGGAAAAAGTCTCATCTTCAAAGCTTCCCAGCTCGCCGGCGTCGAGAGTATACCCGTAATCGGCTCCCAATTTACGCATGTCTATCTTGTCCACTCCTCGACCAATTTCTTCATCCGGTGTAAAGAGGATTCGGATGGCACCATGTTTTACTTCTGGATGGTTGACCAGGAAATAAGCCATATCCATGATGATGGCGACACCTGCCTTATCGTCAGCTCCTAAAAGCGTGGTTCCGGAAGCTGTGATAATATCTTCTCCCAGCTTGCTGGCCAGGTAAGGGTGCTTCTCTGGCGCTATTTGCTGCTGCGGGTCATCCGGCAGGATGATGGTTTGTCCCTGATAATTTTGGTGCACCATCGGTTTGACATCCTTGCCCGAACAATCGGGTGCGGTATCCATATGCGCACAATAGCAAATTACGGGAACGCGTTTGGTGCTGTTGGCCGGAATGGTTGCATATACATAGCCAAAATCGTCGAGTATGGCATCCTGCACGCCGATGTCGAGTAATTCACTAACCAGCATGCGTCCTAGTACTTTTTGTTTGTCCGAAGAAGGACTTGATTTAGATTGGGGATCGCTTTGAGTATCTACTTGAACATAACGCATAAACCGCTCGGCGACTGTAAATTTGTAACTTTGAAACATGAACAGGAATTAAAATGATAAGACCGACCCTTTCTTGCACAAACTTTCTGAAACTTTGTGAAGATGACAAAAAAATTTAGATCCCACTTGAAAATATGACCGAATCTAAAACAAAGAAGCCCCTGGTCTCTGTAGGCTGGTTACGCGTCTTGATTTTCTGCATACTGTACGCGATTCTAATCCTGTGGGGTCAACGCGCGTTCTTGTATTTGTACGGAAAACTTAGCGGCCAGGAGCCTCCCCCATTTGACTTGCAGACCAGCAATATGGCACAACTAAGCACGGGTATCGTGCTTACTCTGGCAGCTAGCCTAATCCTCGTCTGGCTCTGCCGGCGCTTCCTAGATAGCCGGTCTTTAGCCAGCCTAGGATTATCTTTTGAGGGCTTCGCAGAACCTTTGACGGGATTATTGTTAGCCCTGGCCATCTTAGGGACCGGCTCGCTGGTCATGTACCTATCCCACCACCTTCAGTGGACCGATATTACCATCGACCTAAACCTGCTGTTTATTGAGTTGGGCATTTGCGCCATGATTGCCGTGTACGAGGAAGTCGTTTTTAGGGGATATATCCTGCTCAACCTCATGGATTCCTTAAACAGATGGTGGGCCTTAGTGGTATCAGCGCTGATTTTTACCCTATTTCATGGAGCCAATCCAGCTATCGGTCTGATTCCCTTGATAAATATTTTTTTGGCAGGCCTTCTGCTCGGAATCAATTACATCTATACCAAGAATCTTTGGTTTGCCATTCTATTGCATCTGGGTTGGAATTTTTTCCAGGGGCCGATACTTGGCTTTCGAGTGAGCGGCATTAATTTTCCAGCGTTGTTGCAAACCGAGTTAAATGGCGATGCCTTGCTAACGGGAGGCGAATTCGGATTCGAAGGTTCCATTTTTGATTTGGGCCTGATGGTAGTAGCTATTTTGCTGATCTATTGGGCCTACGAAAGAAAATTCCGCGGCCCCGTCGCGCTTTGATGGGCCGCAATGACTGTTTCCCCCTTAGGTCCGTGGCGAAGAAAAAATCCCAAGCAGTTGGTATTGCCAGGGTTACAATAAACTAGGGCAGGATAATCCTGGAAGCCCCCAATATTTCAACCAATTCTAAGTCAAAAACCAGCGTTTCACCCGCCAAAGGATGATTCGCATCCAAGGTTACCACGTCGCCTTTAATTTCCCGTATTACGACAGGAAAATTCTGACCAGAGCCATTGCTCATGTTGAGTTGCATACCCACCTCCGGATGCATGTCGGAGGGAAACCGATCGATCGGGAAATCCATCAGCATCTGGGGATCTTCTTGACCGTATGCATCTTCGGCCGGTATCTCAATCGTCTTTTTGTCGCCAACAACCATACCCAACACTCCATTATCAAAACCTTTGATCACCATCGCGCTACCCACTTTGAATTCAAGAGGTTGGCGACCTGCTGAGGAATCAAAGGTTGTTCCATCTGTAAGTCGCCCATGATAATGGACTTTCACCGTATCACCTGGTTTAACTTGTTGCATACATGCATTTTTATAATAAAATTATTACAGAGCCATTTTTTTTTTGGTCCAATGGAGGCCCTCATCGCTCCTGGATACGCCGGGTCCTTTCAAGCTTTGATTTCCGAATTATATTGCATGCCATTCAGCAGATATTTATCGTGTCGATAAACTGGAGAAATGAATGCCCGATGTCCTTTGAAACAAAGTAACAGGATTAATTCCCTTTCGCCAATAAAAGTTTTTGCTGACATTTGGGCCGCGTTAAAGCAGATGAAATCTGGCTAACCTATTTTGAAATACAGAAACTCCTATGCGCAGATCAAGGCTTCTATTATTGTTTCTATTCCTTGGAGGATTGGCCTGGAGCCAAACAGCATCCAACCCGCCTGCAGCAGCCAGGATGGTCACCGGCGCGGAGAGGACGAGTGTGTACCTCCCATTGCTTAGAGGTAAGGCAGTGGCCATTTTCGCTAACCAGACTTCGATTATTGGATCCATGCATCTGGTAGACAGTCTGCTTAAGATGGGTGTAGTTATTAAAAAAATATTCGCTCCGGAACACGGTTTTCGTGGATTAGCGGACGCAGGTGAAAATGTGAATAACGTACTCGATGCCCGCACGAGGATTCCCATTATTTCGCTCTACGGATCAAAACAAAAGCCGACACCAGAAGATTTATCAGGGATTGATATCCTGCTTTTCGATATCCAAGATGTTGGGGTGCGCTTCTACACCTATATCTCCTCGCTCCAAAAATTGATAGAAGCGGCGATGGAGAATAACCGTCCACTCATCATCCTGGATCGACCGAACCCGAATGGTTTCTACGTGGATGGGCCCGTGCTGGATTTGAAATTCAGGTCCTTCGTAGGCATGCAGCCCGTTCCTATAGTCTATGGCATGACCCTGGGTGAATACGCCATTATGTTGTTAGGCGAGCAGTGGCTGGATCCAGCTGCCCAGCAGCGCGTACATGGACTGCACTTGGTAGCACAGGGTAGAGGCAAAATCGATTCGCTAATCCACGTTATTCAATCTAGTGCAGTTCCTTCAGATAGTTCGGGATTTCAACTTATAGTGGTTCCTTGCCTTCATTACACCCACGCCAGTCGGTACCAGATACCGGTCAAGCCGTCACCAAATCTACCTAACCTCCAAGCGGTCTACCTATACCCCTCGTTATGCCTGTTTGAAGGAACGACAATCAGCGTGGGTCGCGGCACCGATAAACCATTCCAGCAATTTGGATCACCTGCTTGGCCTAGCCAGCTGCATGTTTTCCATCCACAAAGCATGGAAGGCGCCAAAAATCCTCCCTATATGAATCGCACCTGCTATGGATACGACTTAAGTGATAAGGACTTGTCTAAAGAAATAGATTCCCGCTTGCAACTCAAATGGCTCATGGAGGCCTACCGCCTCAGCCCCGATAAGGACAATTTCTTCTTGGCTTCCGGGTATTTTAATAAGCTGGCAGGGAATGACCAGTTGATGCAACAAATCAAGCTGGGGAAAACAGAGGCCGAGATCAGGGAGAGTTGGGAACCAGGATTGGGTGGGTTTAAAGCAATAAGAAAAAAATACTTGCTGTATGCCGATTTTCTATAACCCAAACGCGGAGTCATGGTAACGAATCCCGTGCGCCAGGACCCCGACCACCAAGCAGACGGCTTGCGCATTGTCTTTATGGGCACGCCGGAATTTGCCGTACCCTCACTCGACGGACTGCTAAAATCCGGATATACAATTGCGGGGGTGGTTACGGCCCCGGACCGGCCAGCCGGTCGTGGGTTGAAGCTGATGGAAAGCGCAGTCAAAAAATACGCTCTGGCAAAAGGTTTAGCCGTTTTGCAACCCATCAAGCTAAAGGATCCTTCGTTTCTCCAGCAATTGGCGTCTTTGCATGCCGATTTGCAGGTCGTTGTTGCCTTTCGTATGCTTCCCGATGTGGTATGGAACATGCCCAGTCTGGGCACGATTAACCTCCATGGTTCGCTGCTACCTCAGTATCGCGGCGCTGCCCCCATCAACTGGGCCATCATCAATGGCGAACATCAGACAGGAGTCACTACCTTCAAGCTACAACACGAAATTGATACGGGTCATATTCTGTTGCAAGAGACGATGCCAATCGCAGAAAACGAAACGGCTGGAGAACTGCACGACCGGATGAAGGAAATCGGGGCTCATCTGGTGGTCCAAACAGTAAAAGGAATCGCGTTGGGCAAATTAAAGGAGAAGCCTCAACCTACCGAGGGCCCCGGTTATGGGACAGAAACCCTGCACCCCGCCCCCAAGATCACTACGCAGACCTGCAAAATAGACTGGGACCAACCTATCGAACAGGTATATAACCTGATTCGCGGCCTCTCTCCTTTTCCGGGCGCTTTTACTGTTTTCGAAGGAAAAATAATGAAGGTATTCAAATCTCGTGCAGAAGCTTCGTCGGAAAACCTTCTCCCTGGCACCTACCGGACCGACAAAAAGACTTTTTTAAAATTCGCTTGCCGCAACGGATTCATCTATGTAGATGAAATCCAATTGGAAGGCCGTACGAAACTCCAAATCGGGGAATTTCTTAAGGGTTACCGCTTTGTGTAAAGTCGGATTTTTTTGTTTTTCCACTGCTCAAATTCGGGTGGACCTTGCCCCTTGCCTGACTCGCCGCCGAACCTCTGGATTGGCAGCTGAATGGTTCGGGTTACCCGCTACCAACGCTCCTGGAAGCCATCCTTAAGGGCTTTGTGGTATTTTCGTCGGTCGAAGGAATACAGAAATGGGGCCTTATGCGCACCACCAGTTCGCCGTTCTTTTAATTTTCGTACAATACCATAACCCAATATCCGCCGCTGAAAATTTCGGCGATCCAACGTTTTGTCCAGGAGAGTTTCATAAAGTTTTTGCAGTTCGGGCATGGTAAATTTGATCGGCAGCAAGTTATAGCCTATAGGTTGGTGATTAAGCTGGGAGCGCATGACCAATAAGGCTTTCTGAACGATGGGCCCATGATCCAAAATAAGGGGCGGAAGGCAATGCAGGTCCCACCAGGCGCAAGCCTCCGAAAAGGAATCCGGGGTGGGATTTACGCTTAGAAAATCTACCAACGCATAAAATCCAATAGTCACAAAGCGCTGCATGAGAAACCGGGAGCGCTCTGAGTCGATTCCCAGATTCTGGAGTCTTTTGGCCGTCTGGTCCAGATCAGATCGCTTGGGATCTCCGAACACATGAAATTGACTTAAAAAAATATCATCCAGACCGGTTCGCTCCTTGAGCACACGGATGGCCGCCTGCTCAATATGTTCGTTCTTGTAAATGAATCCCCCTGGCAAGGCCCATTCGTCAGACTTTTTCACTTTGAGCAACAAAACCTTCAACTGATTTAGATGAAAGCCGAAAATTACGCAGTCAATGGATAGGGAGGAAACAAACAAATCGTCGGCCGTCTGCATTATGTAGTCTATATTTTCTAGTTCGTTCATCAAGGCTTCAGCTATGTAAAGAAAACAAATTCCTGGAAATAGCCTAGAATTTACAGTTAACCAGCACGATGGAAATCCATATTTCGCCAGCCAATCGCTAAATTTAGCATTTAAACTTCCCCCATATGCGACGCAGAGATTTTATTCATCGTAGTACCGCAGCGGGCACCTCTGCCCTATTGACTCGTGCAGGAATCCCTTTAAGCGATGGGAAACGGACTAATTCCCGGGCAGACAAGCCCTTTAATCTGAATTACGCCATCCACGACGGCATGTTTCGGTTAAGTGCCGGCGATGACTTTATAGACCAGATAAAATTTGGCTATGACATGGGGTTTCGTGGTATTGAGGATAACGGCATGATGGACAGACCGGTTGCTGAACAGGAAAAAATCGGCAATGCACTGGCCAAATTGAACATGTCTATGGGTGTGTTTGTACACGGGTTCGACCACTGGCCGGTAAGTACATCTCTATGTTCGGGCAATATGGAATGGAGAGAAAAATTTCTGCGCTATAGCGGGCTCGCCGTGGAAACAGCCAAGCGATGCCACGGACAACTCATTACGGTCGTACCTGGCAATTATGACCGCTCCTTACAGATGGGTTATCAAACTGCCCACGTTATCGAGTCCCTGCGAAGGGCTGCGGACATTCTGCAGCCGCATAACCTGGTCATGGTCCTGGAACCTTTGAGTGATACGCCCGATTTATTTTTGAGGCATCCGGACCAGGCTTTTGCGCTATGCAAGGCCGTGAATAGCCCGAGTTGCAAAATCCTGTTTGATATGTACCACGTCCAGCGTAACGACGGCGATCTGATCCAAAACATCGATAAAGCCTGGGAAGAAATAGCCTATTTCCAAATTGGGGATAACCCAGGACGCAAAGAACCGACGACCGGCGAAATGAATTACCGAAACATTTTCAAACACATCTATGACAAACAATACAAAGGGATGTTGGGGATGGAACACGGAACTTCCCGGCCGGGCAAGGCAGGTGAATTGGCGCTTGTCCAGGCTTATCGCATTTCAGATGATTTTCTGGATAGCGAGCAGCCGGCGCTCAAATGATGCTTGGAGGGCGACGTGTTTTGTTCCCTACTCGGCAGACCCCGATTGTGGCAGCTCCTGGTGCGCACCAGCCCGCCGAGTGGACGAAATTTATTTTGGTTTTCACCCAGAATTTAGACTTAATTTTACCCGCGCAAAAAAATGCCCCACTTGGATATGCGTATTGGCGCGCTAGGGGGCTTTCGATCCATCTGAAGTAGTGCACTATTTATTCTTTATGGCTTCATCGCATCAATTTAGTGACCTAACATTACTGATTACCCATTACAACCGAAGTTCTTCACTCGAAAGGCTTCTTTCTCGATTCGACCATTTACAGTGTCGTTTCGCGGACATCGTTGTTTCTGATGATGGAAGCAAGCCCGAGCATCTCGAGAAGGTGCGGGCCTTGCAGGCTTCCTTTCCCTTCCGACTCGTCACCACACCAAGCAATGCTGGTTTAGGCAATAACATCAACAAAGGGCAACGCGCCGTGACAACCCCATACACCTTGTATGTCCAGGAAGATTTCGTACCCCAAGAGGATTTTCTTCCCCATCTATTGGACGCGATTGCCATCATGAATGAACGCGCCGATTTTGACCTTATTCGTTTCTATTCCTACACGCTCTACCCAGCGTTAAAGCCCTATGGGAAGGGATTTTCCGAGATGATTTTCAAATTCTGGCAGCCCAGCGAAGTCAAAGTATATGCATATTCAGACCACCCTCATTTGCGCAGGCGCAATTTCCTGGAAAAATTCGGGCCATATGCGGAGGGCAAATCCGTCGAAAACACCGAATACCGGATGTGCATTTCCTTCCTGCAGAAAAAAGGGAAGGGCTTGTTTTACGATAAGTTCCTGGACTTGTTTACGCAATTGAATTCTAATAACGAGCCCAGTACCGTGGAACGCAATGTATGGCGCAAGAGCAACAATGTCCTGATTCGTCCGGCCCGGAGTCTTTACCGGTTTTTAAAATTCAATTACCATTACTTTTTTCAAGGACCACAATAACCCAGCGGCAGACTAAAGCAATTTTTTGTGCCGCATCGCGCTAAAATAAATACTCAATTCCAGGCCATGAAGATATCCCTGTGGTGCATCGGCAAGGACCATGAGGCGTATATAAAGACCGGCGTGCTAGATTTTACCAAACGGCTGACCAACTATTTCCCCGTGGAATGGAATATACTCCCCGTCCCCAAAAATACCGGTATGCTGTCGGCTATGGACCTGAAGAGAAAAGAAGGCGACACTATTCTAAAGTGGTTGGCTAAGGACGACTACCTCATTGCGCTGGACGAAATGGGTTCCGAGATGACATCTACAGGCCTAGCCCAGTGGCTGCAATCTCGAGCTAACGAAGGAGCAAGAACCTTGGTTTTTGTGATCGGAGGCGCGTTTGGATTGGATGAGCAGGTGCTCCAAAGGGCCAACTTGAGGTGGTCCTTATCGAGACTCACGTTTCCCCACCAGTTGGTACGATTGCTGCTTGCCGAGCAACTCTATAGGGCTTGTACGATCCTCAAAAATGAAAAATATCATCACGGATGACGCTGCTTTCGGATTACTCCTATCTTTAAACTAAATTCCATGTCTGGTATAACCCTGGGAATCATTATTCTGACTTGCATCATTTCAATTGCCGGATTCAATAGCTCCAAGGTAATTGATGACTTGATTTTTTGGCCTCCTGGCATTAGTGAACGCCGTCAATATTACCGCTTCGTAACCTGCGGACTTATTCACGCCGATTTCATGCATCTAGCTTTTAATATGTTTACCCTCTATATTTTCGGTCGAAATATCGAAGTATACTTTGCTCGGGACCTTGGATTGCCCTATTTAACCTATTTGGCTATGTATGTCGGGGCCCTAATTGTATCGGTGTTGCCTACTTATTTTAAGCATCGCCATGATGATCAATACCGAAGTCTGGGAGCATCGGGGGCGGTTTGCGCGGTGCTTTTCGCCTATATCCTGCTCATGCCTTGGCAAACCATCTATGTATTCGTTATCCCCATACCGGCGATTATTTACGCATTGTTATTTTTGGGCTATTCCATGTACATGTCCAAGAAAGGAGGAGGATTCATCAACCACGACGCCCATTTTTGGGGGGCTCTGTTTGGTGTCGCTTTCACGATTGCGGTCAAACCTGAAGTGTTAAATATATTCTTGGATCAGCTAAGACATCCGCATTTCGATCTTTAGGACCTGAGCGGTTTGGGGTTTGACCTTAAAGCGATCATCAATGCGAAGCCCCATGACCCAAATGATCTTCCGGTCTGATTCCATCACCCAAATTTTCTCTTTATCTAACTTGGAGAGTTTCTGGTCAATAAAAAAGCGAGCCAGTTTCTTCTTTTTGCGCATGCCCAAAGGATAAAAATAGTCGCCCGGTTTCCATTTTCGGATGAGCAAGGGAAACCTAATGTCGTGCAGATCCAAAAGAGCAACCGCGGGATTGACGTGGAGCGAACAACTATCCAGCGGTGGTCTAGACAAGTGGATCGAGAAATTGGAAATCCAGGCCTGAGAAATCCCCGGGTCGATCACAATGGTTTGGGGTTCAGCCTGCCTATGAGGCGATACAATCAGCCAGTTTCGGTGTTTTATGATTCGGTGGCTGGGCGAGGATAGGATTCTGCCGGATTCGCTGTCCAAAAGGGCGATCAATTCTGCAGTTTGGGAAGCCGAATATCCAAATTCCTTACAAATTTCAAAGCAAATCGTTTGTAGCGGGACCATCTGCTGAAGTTTGCGCACAGGAATATGAATTTCATTGCCTTTAGGCTCAAACAGCTTCCTTTTCATCTCAGACACGTACTCCTGGTAAATCAGATCGATATCCCGAAATCGCTCAATATTACTTGCCAGGTTGGCTACAGTGCCCGGATATATCTTCTCCATCAGGGGTATAATGGAGCGACGAAGATAATTTCGGGCGTACTTATCTAAATCATTGGAACTGTCTTCCACCCAGGGTAAGTGCTCGTCCTGGGCATAGGCTTTTAATTCTTCCTTCTTGGCGAATAACAAGGGGCGCACGAGTCTGTCCTGTTTGGGAGCCATCGCCCGCAGCCCACCCATCCCAGTACCCCGAAAAAAGTGCATGAGTAGGGTTTCGACATTGTCGTCCAGGTGATGGGCTGTTAAGATATACTTGGCTCCGCTCACAGGAACTGACGCAGCGCTATCCATCTGAGCTAATGCGGCAAGAGTCGGATCTTCCAGCAACTCATGAAACCACTGGTATCTCAAATTCCTGGCAGCCACCTGGATGGAGAGGTTAGCATCTTGCGCGTATCGCTCGGTTTCAAAACTCTTGACCAGGACGACCTTACCGTATTTTTTTGCCAGATCACGGACGAAGTGTTCATCTCGGTCGCTTTCTTCACCACGCAAATGAAAATTGGCATGCGCTAATAAGAGAGGAAATCCACTTTGAATGCATAGATCGCACAAGACAACAGAATCTAAACCGCCGCTAACGGCAAGCAATAAGGTATCGTTCCGGTCAAAGAGTTTCTCCCGGATAATATGCTGCTGAAATCGTCGAAGTAAGTCCATATCATCAGTCCTCACCTTGTCGTGGGTATAAAAAAGGTCCCCTGTTCCAGGGTTAACCGCTCAATTCCTCGTTCGCAGCCGCTAGCTCCTGATAAGCGTGGTCATCTCCTGCACGTTTGGCTGCGGCCATCCCTTGCTGATACCATTGCTTCGCCAGGTCCTTGTCGCCAGTTCGTTCTATTAGGCCAGCCAAATGGAAATACGACCCTACATAATCAGGATCTTGGGCAAGTAGCTGTTCAAAGAGTTGGCGCGCTGAAGCCTCATCGCCCGCTTTTATCATCTCTAAGGCCAATGCGTGTTGGACAAACTGATCGGTCGGGTTGGTCAGCAAAAATGCTTTTAACGTTTCCATCCTATCCATGCGCAGGGGAATATTTTTTACCTTTTTGGTTCACCCTATCTTTACAAAACTTATCTTTGTTTTAGTTGCATAAACAACTTTTACGTTTTGTCTAAACTCTTATGTTCATGAAGGTCTTGATTTGCATCAGCAAGACGCCGGACACCACGGCAAAAATAGCTTTCACGGATAACAATACGAAATTTGCAGCCGAAGGGGTGCAATGGATCATTAATCCATACGATGAATGGTATGCGCTTGTGCGGGCAATCGAACTGAAAGAAAAAGATTCTGCCACCCAATTGCATTTAGTGACGTTAGGTCTAGCGGATGCCGACCCGCTCATTCGTAAAGCACTGGCACTGGGGGGTGACGAAGCGTTTCGCATCAATGCCGACAGCCAAGACAGCTTTTATGTCGCTTCGCAAATTGCCGCCCTAGCTAAGCAACAAGGCTATGATCTTATCCTCACGGGGAAGGAAACTATCGATTATAATGGATCCTCTGTGGGTGGAATGCTGGCTGAATTGTTGGACCTGCCATTCATTTCCCTGGCCACCAAGTTGGATCTGGCCGGAAACTCGGCTACAGTTACTCGTGAAATCGAGGGTGGAGAAGAAACCGATGAGGTCACCACCCCGCTCGTGGTGAGCTGCCAAAAAGGAGTCGCCGAGCAACGCATTCCCAATATGAAAGGTATCATGGGCGCTAGGACAAAACCCCTGAAAGTCGTTGAACCTGTGTCCGTCGTCCCATTGACCAGCTTGGTTTCCTTTGAATTGCCGCCCCCAAAGTCAGGGGTCAAGCTAGTGTCGCCGGATAACCCGGCTGAATTGATCAGGTTATTGCATGAAGAAGCTAAACTGATATAGCTGTCCTTGGCAATGCCTTAGGGGTTCGAAGCCTTAATAATGGACGAGGCGGCGCACCAACGGGCCACGTAAGCATATTATGAATAAAACCAGAATCGCTTTGAGTCGTCGGAACTAACCGGTTATTTGCTGCAAAGCGCCTTAAAGGATCAATACTATGCCCATCTTAATTTTCTTAGACCACGCCGAGGGTCAAGTTAAAAAAGCCTCGCTCGAAGCCATTTGTTATGGGGCCAAAATCGCCGAGCAAATCGGCCAGCAGGCAGAAGCCGTGTTGCTGGGTACCGTAGATCAAGATCTAGCTGCCCTGGGCGCCTACGGCATTCAAAAAGTCTATCAGGTGCCGGACGAGCAGCTAAACCACCTCGATTCGCAGGTGTACTGCCACATGCTAGCAGAAATAACCAAACAAACAGAAGCCAAATTGGTCGTATTTGCCAATAACCTGAGTGGGAAGTCGGTTGCGCCGAGGCTGTCGGTCAGACTAGGCGCGGCTCTGGTCTCAGGTGCTGTGGCCCTGCCTATCACCAGCAGCGGTTTTTTAGTCAAAAAGAATGTTTTTTCCGGCAAAGCGTTTGCAATGGTGTCACTAAATACGCCAATCAAGATCATTGCTCTAAACCCGAATTCCTTTCCCATTACGCATGGAGAGGGAAAAGCGGAAGTAAAGACCTTAACGCTTGCTCCCGAAATCGCTCGTGTCAAGGTCCTTACACAAACCAAATCCTCAGGAGAAATCCCCTTGACGGAAGCGGAAATCGTCATCAGCGGCGGCCGGGGTTTGAAGGGCCCTGAAAATTGGGGCATGATTGAAGAGTTAGCTAAATTGCTCCATGCGGCCACGGCTTGTAGCCGGCCCGTGGCCGATGCGCACTGGAGGCCGCACAACGAGCATGTGGGACAAACGGGTATAGCTATTGCGCCGAACTTGTATGTGGCCATTGGTATCTCCGGGGCGATTCAGCATTTGGCCGGAGTTAACCGCAGTAAGGTCATTGTGGTCATCAATAAAGACCCAGAAGCTCCTTTCTTTAAAGCTGCAGACTACGGTATCGTTGGAGATGCCTTTGAAGTGGTTCCAAAAATGATAGAAGCCGTCAAAAAACTCAAAGGCATATCTTGATCAAATCCAGCGTTGTTGTAAGTAATTCAAGGAAAATTTAATTTAGCTCCATGGAGTATTTTGGAGGCTTTAAATTTTTATATTTGCCTTTCCGCACAGCAGTAAATTGGAGTCCTCCTTAGGGTGGATGGAAGCTTTATGAAGAAGATCGAACTGGAAATAGTGGCCTTATCGCACAGTATCACGCAAACGCATTCTTATGCGGTAGTGCTTGGTGAAGTAAACGGCTTGCGTCGACTGCCCATCGTTATTGGTGGCTTCGAGGCGCAGGCCATCGCAGTTGCCCTAGAGAAAATGCACCCCAGTCGACCACTTACCCATGACCTCATGAAGAACTTCATGAGTGCCTTTAATATTGACTTGAAGGAGATCATCATTTGCGATTTGCAGGAAGGAATTTTTTATTCCAAGCTTATTTGCATAAGTGAACACGATACTGTCGAAATCGACTCCCGTACTTCAGACGCGCTTGCGCTCTCGGTGCGCTTTGGATGCCCCATCTACACTTTTGAAAATATCCTGGAGAGTGCTGGGATCTTAATGGAAGATTCAGCCGGAAAAAAGAAGCAAGCCAAGGAAACCGTGACGGCAGAAATTGGGGGGCATGATGACCTGAAAAGCCTGTCGCTGGAGGACCTGAATTCCCTGTTAACCGAAGTCCTTGAGCAGGAAGACTACATTCGGGCC
The DNA here is from genome assembly GCA_963742225.1 of uncultured Chitinophagaceae bacterium. Lineage (GTDB taxonomy): Bacteria > Bacteroidota > Bacteroidia > Chitinophagales > Chitinophagaceae > Puia. Next base: position 267,599 of record CAVULD010000002.1, read on the forward strand.
ATAAAAATCCGTGACGAAATCAACAGCCGCAAGAAGGGTCGGTCTTAACCCTAACTAGACAAGGGGCTCGCTTCCGGGGTTGGGTTATTTTCCTAAAATACTACGTGGTGATCCTTTTTCCCAATGCCAAAATCAATATCGGTTTAAACGTTACAGCCAAACGGTTGGATGGCTTCCATAACCTGGAAAGCGTGTTCTACCCTCTTGGTCTTCGGGATGTCATTGAAGTAGTCGAGTCTTCCGATTTTAGATTTCAGGCCTACGGACTGTCAATTCCAGGCCCCGAGACAGCGAATCTTTGCCTTAGGGCCTATGCGCTGCTGAAAGCGGATTTCCCCAGTCTTCCCCCGGTGCACATGTATCTATACAAACAGATTCCCATGGGTTCTGGCCTGGGAGGAGGTTCCGCCGATGGAGCGTTTATGATCCGGTTGCTGGACCGTTGTTTCCATTTGCGCCTCAGCCAAGAAAGGCAACTCGCCTACGCGTTGGCGTTGGGTAGCGATTGTCCATTTTTTATCCTGAACAAACCCGCATTTGTCAGCCTACGGGGAGAATCCATCGAACCTGTGTCCCTTGATCTTTCGGGCTATAGCATTAGAGTAGTTCATGCCGATATTCATGTGGACACGTCCTGGGCATTTTCCGTCATTACTCCAGGGCCTCCGAATAAATCAGCCCGACTGATCATCCAGCAGCCGGTTGACCAATGGAAGCTCGATTTGGTTAATGACTTCGAGGGTCCTGTTTTTGCCCGGTACCCTAATCTTAAGCGGATAAAAGAAAAGCTCTATGAAGCTGGCGCACTCTATGCTGCCATGACAGGTAGTGGTTCAAGTATCTTCGGTATTTTTGAAAAAATTGCCAACCCAACCCTTAGTTTTGACCCTGGTTTTCGGGTGGACGTCTTCAATTCGTAATATCTTGAAAGTAGCTGGTTTCACCTTTATCCGCAATGCCGTTAAGTACGATTATCCTATCGTCGAAGCGATCCAGTCCATTTTGCCCCTGTGCGACGAAGTCGTGGTGAACATAGGTAATTCGGAGGACCAAACCGAAGCCCTGATTGCGTCTATGGGTTCCTCTAAGATCAGGGTGGTCCATTCCATTTGGGACGATACCCTCCGCTCTGGAGGTCGAGTCTTGGCCGAAGAAACAAACAAAGCCTTTGACCAGGTGAGTGCCGATGCCGACTGGTGTATTTATATCCAGGCTGATGAAGTGATTCACGAAAAATACTACCCGGCGATTGGCGAAGCGATGCGATCCTACAGCGCAGACCCCCATGTGGAAGGCCTGTTATTTAACTACTTGCACTTCTACGCCAGCTACGATTATACAGCCGATTCTCGAAACTGGTATGATCGAGAAATTCGAGTCATTCGCAACGACAAAGCCATTCGGTCATACCGAGATGCCCAGGGTTTTCGCAAAAATGGGAAGAAATTGCATGTACGGGCAGTAGATGCCTATGTCTATCATTATGGCTGGGTCAAGCCACCTGAAATTCAAATCCAGAAAATAAGCGATTTTCATCAATTGTGGACAGCCGAGGACAAGGATTACGGCAGCAACTTTCAAACCGAAGACTTGGTCTTTGACTATTCACAAATCGATTCCCTACGGCCTTTCTCGGGCACACACCCAGCCGTCATGCAAGACCGGGTAAACCGAAAGAATTGGAGGGTGAAGATCGATGTGCGGGCCAAGAATTTTTCTATCAAGGGTCGCATTTTATATTGGCTAGAACAGCGCACCGGAAAGAGGCTTTTTGGCTACCGCAACTATAAGCTGCTGTGAATATCGTGGATTGGGATAAATTGATTATATTGCATTAAAATTTTCCTATTCGCACAGTCTCTCCCATAGCAAATTTTTTGCGTCAAAATCTCGACCTGCTCGATCACCATCGGTGACGATATGGCCCCTTACATGCTCAGGATCATATCCTCGCGGGGTCGATTTGTTTAGCTAATTCTCCATCATCCTTTTCAACAAATTCACGTTATGCACATTGTCTCTTCTCAAGCAGCCGCTGCCACGCAGCATTATCTTGACCTAGAAGGCCAGTTCGGGGCCCACAATTATCATCCCCTACCGGTGGTCCTCAGCCGGGGAGAAGGGGTTTTCGTTTGGGACGTGGAAAACAAACCATATTATGATTTCCTGAGTGGTTATTCGGCCGTAAACCAAGGCCATTGTCATCCTAAGATCGTAGCGGCTTTGGTGGAGCAAGCCCGGCGGCTCACGCTCGTATCCCGGGCATTTCACAACGACTTGTTGGGCCAATACGCTGCCCTGATCACCTCTATCTTTGGCTACGACAAAGTCTTGCCGATGAACACGGGGGTCGAAGCCGTCGAAACAGGGATAAAACTCTGCCGCCGTTGGGCATACGAAGTCAAGGGCATTAAAGAAAATCAAGCTAAAATAATCGTTTGCGCAAACAATTTCCACGGTCGAACTACTACCGTCATTTCATTCAGCAGCGATCCTTCATCCTATGCGCATTTCGGTCCCTACACGCCGGGGTTTGAAATCATTCCCTTTAATGATCTTAATGCGCTGTCAATAGCCCTTCAGGATAAAAATGTAGCCGGATTCTTAGTAGAACCGATCCAGGGAGAGGCTGGCGTAGTAGTTCCGGAGGAAGGCTATTTGAGACAAGCCAAGCAATACTGCGAAGACGCCCATGTCCTTTTCCTAGCAGATGAAATCCAAACTGGCCTTGCTCGGACCGGAAAGATGTTGGCCTGTGATCATGAAAATGTCCGCCCCGACATCCTGCTTCTCGGCAAAGCCCTGAGTGGAGGCATGATGCCCGTGTCGGCGGTCCTTGCAGACGACGAGATCATGCTAACAATCAAACCGGGCGACCACGGCTCCACTTACGGGGGAAATCCGCTGGCCTGCAAAGTGGCCATCGCCTCCCTTCAAGTTCTCATAGACGAAAACTTGGCTGAAAATGCGGCTCTTCTGGGTGAATCCTTGCGCAAAGGATTACGCGACCTGCACTCGCCCCACATTGCCGAGGTGCGTGGAAAGGGGTTACTAAACGCCATCGTTGTCCGTCATTCGGATCCGGAAGCCGCCTGGACCCTCTGTATGGCCTTGATGCAAAATGGATTGCTGGCCAAGCCCACCCATGGCGATAAGATACGATTCGCGCCGCCATTAGTGATAACGGCAGATCAGATGGCTGAATGTCTTCAAAGGATCAAAAAGAGTCTTCTGGTTTTGGATTGAGGACCAAAAATTTACCTATATTAACCGGTTATTTGAATCCCGGAAGCTAAAACAACCCAACATGCATGATATTGCTGCTCATCCCCAACACGCCGAACAACATATGCGTGGATCGGAAGTGCTAACCGATATTGTGATCGGCATGTCAGACGGACTGACCGTGCCTTTTGCCTTGGCCGCCGGGCTAAGCAGCGTGGTGGACAAGACAAGCCTGATTTTGATTGCTGGCGTTGCCGAAATTGCGGCTGGTTCGATTGCCATGGGACTGGGGGGTTATCTGGCCGGGAAGACCGAGATCGATCATTACAATGCCGAGTTGAAGCGGGAATACAATGAAGTGGATAACCTCCCTGATGTAGAAAGGCAGGAAGTAAAGGATTTTTTCTCCTCTTTGGGTCTTAGTGAAGAGATGCAAAACCTGGCTGTCCAGGAAGTCACCAAAGACAAAGACAAGTGGGTTGATCTGATGATGAAATATGAGTTGGGTTTGGATAAGCCCGATCCTAAACGGGCTTCCAAAAGCGCCTTCAACATCGGAGCATCCTATGTCGTTGGTGGACTGATTCCTTTGAGCCCCTACTATTTTGCGCCGGACGCCATCGAAGGCCTGAAGATATCGGCAGTCATTACGCTGGTCTGTTTGTTTGTCTTTGGATATTTCAAGAGTCGATTGACTGGCATCAACCCATTAGCAGGCGCTCTGCGAGTCATGATCATTGGCGCACTGGCCGCAGGATGCGCGTTCGGCATCGCCAGACTAATCCAGCATTAACCGACCAGAAATAGTTCGGTGCCTGATTACCAAGCTTCCTACTGCACTTTTATTTCCGGCCGAGCGCGGCCACAGCGACCGACTTATTTTTTTACTTTTATATCAGGAAGGACGGCTGCTACCAACAGCAGGCCGGCAGATACCAGCAACAGATACAAGCCACTCCGCATTTCGGGGCAGGTCCCGCGGTAACAAGCCGTATACAAGACGCAAGTTTTCACAGCGAAGGCTCCAATGAGCGCGCCCACCAGCAGGTTTGAACGCTTGGCCCAGACCCTGGGCATCAGGAAAAGAAAAATTGCCACTCCCCCAAAAAAAAGAAAAAATAGTCCCGGTTTACCGTACATATTACGCTGCGAAAAAAATCCCGTGAACTGCAAATCTAAATCAGGATAATATGCCCAGGGGAGAAAACAGGCCAGGATCAACCCTAAAGCCGAAGCCACGCCAACGACATTTGAATATTTCATACTAAATAAAAAACCCAACAGACTACTGGAGCCTGTTAGGTCTAAGTGCAGAGGTTCCGAGCAGATTCGAACTGCTGTAGAAGCTTTTGCAGAGCTCTGCCTAGCCGCTCGGCCACGGAACCGTCAAGGTGAGGCAAAAGTAGTATATTCGGAGTAATTTCCCTAAACCACCATGGCCTTGAAGCTTCCCATCGCCGAAAGCGAACTGATACTTAACGACCGTGGGGCCATTTACCACCTTAACCTTCGGCCAGAGGAATTGGCAAGCACCATCCTCGTTGTCGGGGACCCAGACCGGGTCGCGATCGTCAGCAAATACTTCGACAAGTTGGAATACAAGCTGCACCACCGCGAATTCATCACCCATACGGGGTACGTAGGCAAAAAGCGAGTAACGGTAATTTCCACTGGCATCGGAACAGATAACATCGACATTGTCGTCAACGAGCTGGATGCCCTGGTCAATATTGATTTTACCACTCGGACCATACGAGATAATCTGCACCGGCTGAACATTATTCGCCTGGGAACCTGCGGCTCCCTGCAGTCGGAAATATCCGTAGATGATTTTGTCGCTTCCACCCACGGGATCGGGATAGACAACTTACTCAATTTTTATCGCCACCCTCAAAATGAAGAGGAAAAACAATTGCTGCAATCTTTCGTCACACAGACTCAGCTGCACAATCGCTTTTCCAACCCCTATATCGCTAGTGCCAGTGGCTCGTTGATGAAACTGTTCGTGGAAGGATTCAAACTGGGCATTACGGTAACTTGCCCCGGCTTTTATGGACCTCAGGGGCGCATATTGAGGCTTGGACTAAGCAACCCGGACCTGGTGAGCCGCCTCACCCAATTCCAATATGGGCAACATCGCATTGCCAATTTCGAGATGGAAACGTCTGCACTCTATGGGCTAAGCAATTTGCTTGGCCATCATTGCCTGAGCCTGAATGCAGTGGTAGCCAATCGCATCAGAAAGGACTTTTCCAAAAACGCAAGCGCGACGGTGGAACGACTCATTCAGCGGGCAATAGACATTATCTCAACCATGGGGTAGTCTATTTTGACCGGATCGGCCAAGCCTCTCGAATGGGATAATGAGGTATTGAGTTTGTTCCTATTTTTGTGCCCGGGCGGAACGAGCCGACCAGCATGGGTCGGCAGGGCAAACCTGAGCGTGTTCTTCAATTAACATGGGATCCCCTGTCGACGTCAGGATTATGAAATGACCAATCATGACCATTCATTTTTATAAATACCAGGGTACCGGTAACGATTTTATTATTGTTGACAACCGCCAATGGAGCCTAACGCAATTGGCCACCCACCAAATCAAGTTGCTGTGTGACCGACGCCTTGGCATAGGCGCCGATGGCCTCATGTTGCTCAATCCCAAGACGGGCTATGATTTCGAAATGAAATACTACAATGCCGATGGCAGGGAGAGTAGTATGTGCGGAAATGGCGGGCGTTGCCTGGTCAAATTTGCTGACCACTTGGGTATTCGAAAAGACCTGTACCGTTTTGTAGCCATCGACGGAGTTCATGAAGCAACGCTGGATAAGGCAGGGACGGTAAACCTCAAAATGCGGGACGTGGAAACAGTCGGGGAATTTCAAGGCGACTACATACTAAATACGGGCTCCCCTCACTACGTCAAGATGGTTAGCGACGTAATGGATTATGACGTCTACCAGCAAGGCATGGATATCCGGTACAGTCCCCCATTCGCTAAAGAGGGAATCAATGTGAATTTTGTCGAGCAGAAAAAGGATGGGGAAATTACGGTTCGCACCTATGAACGCGGAGTCGAAGATGAGACACTCTCTTGCGGAACGGGGGTAACAGCATGTGCTTTGGTTTGCGAGCCCCATCAGCTCGGACATTGCGAAGTGACGGTACATACTAAGGGCGGCGGACTGGTCGTGAAATTCGACCGCTTGAGCGATCAAACCTTTACCAACATTTGGCTATGCGGTCCGGCCGAAGAAGTTTTTGTCGGCCAGACCGAACTTCGCCCTTAAATCTGCTCCCGTAGGCTTGCCGGGCGCTGGGCTTCACCAGTTTTCAAATCAACTAACTAAACGTTATGTTCAATGTTCGGGTATATGGAATCTTGCGGGGCCCCCTTAAGCAGGTGTTGGTAAGCGATGAATTCATCCGAGGAAATTATTACACCAAATTCCCGGGCGGCGGCCTGGAGTTTGGGGAAGGTACCCGAAATTGCCTGAAACGCGAGTTTAAGGAAGAAATGAACCTAGACGTCGCGGTCGAAGATCACCTGTATACCACCGATTTTTACCAAATGAGTGCGTTCAGCCCGGGTCAACAAATCATCGCGATTTATTATTTCGTAACCGCCCTGGACCCCATCCAAGTTCCTTTGCGTGTGCGCCCATTCGATTTTGATGCAAGGCAGCTCGAGGTGTACCAATCAACGGGTGAAACGGAGACTTTCCGGTTCATCGATTGGCATGATTTTTCTGCGGACAGCGTCACGCTACCCATCGACAAAGTGGTGGCGGCCATGCTGAAAGATGCATTTTAACCCCTCAATTTTTTTCGACCAATTCCTCATCTATCTGAAACGCATTGATCTCACTTAGCAAGGGAATGGATTTGGCATCCGTGACCCGGAATCTGATCGTGCGGGCCACCTGGCTAGGGAAGGTGAGAATCCGTTTGTGACCAATGGTGGTACTTGAGGTGGAGAAAATTGTCCCGTCCGGCCGGATAATTTCGATCCTAAATCCAATTACCCTCTGGCCCATTTGCAGGGGCTCCTGGAGCAGGATACAATTCAGCGTGGTGGGAGTAGGAAAACGAAGTTCAATACAGCGGTTGCGATAGTCTGGTCCAAGGGAAAAATAGGTTGTGTCATTTTGATCCGTCAACGCTTGCAGGTTCGATGATGGCTCCGAGTCGGATATTACAACCCCCGGCTGACTGGCCAATGGAGTGCGAAAGTTCCTGTCCACTAGTGCCCTAAAACCGAGCAGGGCCGCCGAATCAAATGGACTGAAGAGCCCCCGTTGGTCAGGAGGTACATTCAAAAGCAAATTAGCACCACGGCCGACGGATTTCAAATAAAGGTCAAATAACTGGGCCGGTGTCTTGACGCGCACATCCTCGCTTGCATGATAGAACCAGCCTGGTCGGATACTGACATCACATTCCGCGGGAATCCAATGTCGCCCTTGCTCATTGCCCCGGTTCAAGGTATCGGTAGAAGGAGCGCCCGCACCGCGAGTAAAACCTGCGGTATCCAGCAAGTCCCAATTGGTAGATCCGGCAATTCCGTTTTCGTTACCAACCCAGCGAATGTCCGGACCAATATCGCTAAATATTACGGTGTTGGGGGCAAACTTGCGCATGGTTAGCTCAAAAGTCCGGAAATCATACACCTGCTTTTTGCCATTGGGGCCTTCCCCATTGGCTCCATCCCACCAAAATTCGAATAGGGGGCCGTATTTGCAAACCACTTCGCGGATCATATCTACAAAGACTTGGTTGTATTGCGGGGTCCCGTATTGAGGATGATTGCGGTCCCAAGGAGATAGGTAGATCCCTAAGAGCAGCCCATTTTGTTTGCAGGCAAGGGCCAATTCCTGCAACACATCTCCCTGGCCCTGGCGCCATGTACTTTCCCGAACCGTGTGCTTGCTGTAGGCACTAGGCCAAAGACAAAAGCCATCGTGGTGTTTGGCCGTAATGATTATTCCCTTGGCTCCCGCGGCTTTAGCGATCCTGGCCCATTGTCCGCAGTCGAGTTGTGTGGGATTGAATACCTCCTCCTTTTCGGTGCCCTGGCCCCATTCCAGATCCGTAAAGGTATTAGGTCCAAAATGGGCAAACAAGTAGAACTCCAATTGCTGCCAGGCTAATTGCGGAGCGGTTGGCAAGGGATCTAGGGGTTTGGTTGACTGGCCTCGAAGCCTAGACAACCAGAGCAGAAGGACACAACAAAAAAAAAGAGATCTTCTCATAATTTGACATACAACGATCGGGTCAACATAGCCCCACTGCCTGGATGTTCGCGATAGGTACAGGCCCGCGCGCGTGTCCAAGCAAGCGGTGCTGGAACCCAGACAAAGGACACACAAAAAAATGCAAAAAAAAGGACTTTGGCCAACTTAAGTCTTCCTCACCATACTTGGTTGAAATGGTGACTTGATGAGCAAAAAACCTAAATAAACCGATCTCGCTAATAAATCCCTACGCGGAATTCCACGTCCTTGCGCAACGGGAAACCGGCCCAGGGCGCCAACTTTGGGGGGGGTAGATATTTGTCGTATTTTGCTCCTATGGCTAGCACCCCTCCACTGGCCTCCCTCCGGCTAGGCATCCTGGGTGGCGGTCGTCTGGGGCTGACCCTGGCGAAAGCCTTCCTATCGCTGGGCGTAAACGATATTACCCTCAAGATTTCTCACCGCGGTGATGAAAAGACCCGGGGTCAAATCGAGCTGGCCGGCTTAGGTGGCTGCCTGGTCAGCAACGAGGAGCTATGCTCTCAAACGGATATTCAAATCATCGCTATTCCCCCGTCCAGAATCCGCGATTTACAACATATCCCTTTTCGCCAAGGCGCTCAGGTGGTTTCTGCCATGGCAGCCATTTCTACGTCCCAACTCAAAGCCGCTGCAGGAATTCCTATTTGTCGGATGATGCCCAGCGGTCCAGATACTATACTCAAGGGCAGGGCCATCGCAGCCATCTACCCCGATAGGTCCTGGTTAAAAGTCATTTTAGCGGCCGCTGGTTTTCGCATATACGCCCTAGCCGATGAGCAGTTGATGCATTATTTTACTCTCGGAGTTTGCCTACCCGCAGCCCTAGTCGTAGCCCGCCACCGCGGATTGGTCACACAGGAGGCGATCCATCAATTCAATCTGCAATACAGGGACTTTCTGGAGATTGCCGCATGGGCAAGGCAGGTAATTCCTTCCTTCCAAAGCGACCAGGAAGAGCAACACTATATCCGGGAAATGGCTACCGCAGGAGGGATAACCCAAGCCATCGTGGAAAGTATGGTCCAGGGAAGTACCTTCTCCCTGGCCCTAGATGCTGGTCTGCAAAGAAGTAAAGCCATTGGCTTGGAATCTATTTCTTCCTAGCATCCTGCAATCCACGCTCAGGACTTGACCTGGCGCTGACACCTACGATTAATCACCTGGATGTCGGCCAGACCCTTCCAAAATCAACTCCATAAATTTCAGGTCCAACCATTTGCCAAATTTAAAACCGACTTGTTTGAAATGAGCCACCTCTTCAAAGCCAAAGGATCGGTGCAATTGAAGGCTGGCCAGATTGGTCGCATCAATGCCAGCCACGATCACATGGAAGCTTTTTTCTGTAGCAGCGTGGATAAGCGGAGCCAATAGCATCTTCCCGATCCCTTTACCGCGCGAGTCCTTGGCAACATAGATGGAATTTTCTACACTAAAAGCATACGCCGCCCAGGCCCGAAAAGGCCCAAATGAACTAAACCCTATCACCCGGCCATCGCGCTCCGCAACAAAGACTGGAAAGCCATCCCTTTTCTTGGCCTCATACCATTGGCGGCGCATGGCTAGGCTGTGTGGCTCGTAGTCGTACACAGCGGTAGTGGTCAGGATGATGTCGTTATAGATGCTCAGTATCTGCGGTAGATCATCTTCCTGTATTAAGCGAATGGATATGGGTGCAGACATATCTGGACAGTGGGTTGAACACGTGGACTTATGCTCCTTGGCGCAAGCAAGGAGCGTGTCGGGTAATCGCCTAAATCATGGGATCGCTAGATTTCCTGCCCTGCAACGTCCTTAGATCAGTGCTTCATTCTTAGCTTTTCAATCATGTCCTCACTGATCTCGTCGGCCGAAATGCCAAACCCATTGACCAAAATCCCTTTTTGGCCATGCTTCGATTCTATGGCATAAACAATCGACTCGTCCGCCGGATCGGAATTCCCTTCAAAGCGATATACTTCGGTAATTTCAAATTCAGCAGGGGACAGGGACACTGCGGCGTCCGGGCAACTGAGGTGGTCAGACTCCAGATTGAAATCAGTAATAAATCCTCTCTTTCTGAGCCCGTCCACCGCTTGCGACAAGGTATCGTAGGAAAACATAGTTACCTGATTTTTCTGGTGAACAAAATAAACTCTTAGCCAAGGTACGACATAAGGTGGATTCGAAGCTCCCAATTAGCCGATCACCGGCTGCGTTTGTTTGATAACGCCCATCACAAACGTGCTTTGCAAATGCCCCAGGTTCTCCGCCTGACCGAGTTTGTTGACGTGAAAATCGTAGTAGGCATCCATGTTTTCCACCACCACTTTGAGCATGAAATCGAATTCCCCGGAAATGTTGTAACATTCTATTACTTCATTTAAGTCCTGGATCGTCTTGATAAATTTTGCTCCGGACCTTTTATTGTGCTCTTTCAGCGACACATAACAAATGATCATAAGACCCTTTTTCACCTTACTATAATCCACCAGGGCTGCATACTGGCGGATAATACCCGAATCTTCCATCCGCTTGATCCGTTCGTGTACGGGGGTCGGGCTAAGATGTACTTTGGAGGCTATCTCTCGAACGGTGGCCTTGGCGTTTAGCTGCAGCTGGCGCAAGATGGCCTTGTCTTTTTCATCCAGGGTGGTCAAGGGCGCAGCCAAATTTTCTGTTTCTTGCGATGTATCCATTGGAATATGCGTGTTTGTTCTACAAATATAGCTAAAATATAACTTATGTTCTAAAATCAAGTAAAATCAATCCCATTTTGTTCTGAAGATTTACCTTTGTCCCCGTGCCGGTTCCACCTGGCTTTTTACCTTGCAACAATTAAACTCAAATCATATGTCAGTCAACCTAAAGTCCAAAATTGATTTCACCCTTCCCTATCAAGTAAAAGACATGAGCCTAGCTGCCTGGGGTCGCAAAGAAATCAGGCTGGCCGAGGCCGAAATGCCGGGACTCATGGCCTTGAGGAGTGAATATGGAAAACAAAAACCATTGAAAGGAGCTCGCATCGCGGGCTGCCTGCACATGACGATTCAAACCGCCGTGCTCATCGAAACACTGGTCGAACTAGGCGCCGAGGTCCGCTGGAGCTCCTGCAATATTTTTTCCACTCAGGATCACGCCGCAGCAGCCATCGCAGCAACGGGCGTTGGAGTATTCGCTTGGAAAGGTCAAAGCCTGGAGGAAGCGGACTGGTGTATCGAACAAACACTCTTTTTTGGCAGCACGGACCGTCCCCTCAACATGATCCTCGATGACGGGGGTGACTTGACCAATACCGTCCTGGATAAATACCCGGAGTTGGTCCAACATATTAAGGGCATTTCCGAAGAAACCACGACCGGCGTCCACCGCCTATACGAACGCGTGGTCAAGGGTACCCTGCCTGTGCCCGCAATCAATGTCAATGATTCGGTTACTAAATCCAAATTTGATAATAAATACGGTTGTAAGGAGAGTCTGGTGGACGCTATACGCAGGGCCACTGACCTGATGCTTGCCGGCAAAGTGGCAGTAGTAGGTGGTTATGGTGACGTGGGTAAGGGCTCGGCTCAATCGCTGCAAGGCGCTGGATGCCGGGTAATCGTCACAGAGATAGATCCCATTTGCGCCCTGCAGGCAGCTATGGATGGTTTTGAGGTGAAGAAGATGATCGATGCCGTCAAAGAAGCCGATATTGTAGTTACCGCGTCGGGGTGCCGCGATTTGATCACGGAGAAACATTTTCGTTTGCTCAAAGACAAAGCCGTCGTGTGCAACATTGGCCATTTTGATATCGAAATCGATATGGCTTGGTTAAACGGCCACTATGGGCATACCAAGGACACGATCAAACCTCAAGTCGATATGTACAATATCGATGGCAAAGACCTTATCATCCTGGCGGAAGGCAGGCTGGTCAACTTGGGTTGCGCTACCGGTCACCCTTCTTTTGTGATGAGTAATTCGTTTACCAACCAAACCCTGGCTCAGATGGAATTGTGGGCCAACCACGCCAAATATGGGCATAATGTATATGTGCTGCCTAAATTACTGGATGAGAAAGTAGCTCGCCTGCATTTGGCCAAGATTGGGGTCCAACTCGATGAGCTCAGTGATACGCAGAGTACGTATTTGGGCATTGCTAAGACTGGGCCGTTCAAACCGGAGCACTACCGTTATTAAGTTTTACGACTAAGTAAGTCAATAGTTTACTAGCATAGCAAGACATTTTGATCAAGACCTCCCCTTTTCAGGGTGAGGTCTTTTTTCCAAGGAGTGAACGAAGAGTCCTTTACTACCCACCTAGCCAATGATGGATCGACCGCTGGAAACTAGGTCCACGGAGGCGCTGTAGAAGTCCTGGTTCTGCACATTGGTCTTGCCAACAGGATAGTTTCTTGCGCAAGCTAGGTCCCCTTGACCTATTTTTGTAAGCCATATGCAGCACAACGGAAAGACAACCTTCTACCTTATTTTCATTCTGGGTTTGTTGTCGGCTATCGGCCCATTTTCCATCGACATGTATTTGCCGGGCTTCCCCGCGATTGCCCGAGATCTGCACACCTCCGTGGGGCACATATCGCTTTCTTTATCGAGCTTTTTTATCGGCATTTCTGCAGGCCAGTTTATCTATGGTCCTCTGCTGGACCGCTACGGCCGCAAAAGACCACTTTATGTTGGGCTATGCGTATACCTGGTGGCTTCCTTGGGTTGCACTTTCGCCCGTTCTGCCGATCAACTCATTGGTCTGCGGTTGGTTCAGGCACTCGGATCCTGCGCGGGGTTGGTGGCCTCCCGAGCCATGGTTCGCGACCTGTTTCATGTCCGTGATAACGCGCGCGTATTTTCCTTGTTGATGCTGGTGGTAGGAGTTTCTCCCATCATTGCTCCCACGTTGGGCGGCTACGTGACTGCAGCCTTTGGATGGCGGTATATTTTTGTGATTCTAAGCGGCATTGGTTTGTTTGTTCTGGCGGCGGTGTATTTCCGGTTTCCCGAGAGTAAGCAAGGCGATCCGGACTATTCTCTTAAGCCAATACCCATCATCATCAACTTCCATTCCGTGTTGCGGGAGCCTCAATTTTATACTTATGCACTAACCGGCTCCATCGCTTCGGCTGGCCTGTATGCCTATATCGCAGGCTCACCTTTTGTCTTTATGGAATTGTTCCACGTGTCGGAAAGACAATACGGCTGGATTTTCGCGATGATCGCGATGGGACTCATAGGATCCAGCCAACTCAATAGCGTGCTGCTCAAAACTTACCGAAGCGAACAAATCATTAAGGTGGCCCTGTTGGCTCAATCTATTACCGGGGTGCTGCTGCTTACGCTTTCTCTGCTAGGCCGTCTGGAGTTATTTAGTACCATATTTTTCATCTTCCTATTTCTTTGCTGCCAGGGATTTACATTTCCCAATTCCTCCGCGCTGTCGCTTGCTCCCTTCAGTCGCAAGGCGGGAACGGCCTCTGCCCTGTTAGGTGCATTACAGATGAGTATAGGAGCCTGCACCACAGGCCTCGTGAGTTTGTTAACCTCCCATTCGGCAATCCCCATGACGCTGGTCATGGCCTGCTGCGCGACTACCAGCTTCTTAGTCCTGACCTTGGGCAGTCGAATTATTCGCTACCGTGCCAGTATTGCCGAAGTGGAGGAGCAAGGAACCGACATGATTAGCATCACCTAACCCCCGCACTGGTTCCCGGTGTCAGTCCCCGCCCGCTTTCGCACTCGCTTGCCGGCGCCAGGCCGAACGGATCTGGGTCGCTGTCTTGTGGTTTCCCAGGTGGTTCCATCCCGGGGGCATGACGAGGTAACGCAATTTATTGCCAATCCCAGGTGCCTTGCGGACATCCTTGGCCAGCAAGACAAATTCGCCAAAATAGACATCCCAGAAATTGCGTGGATTCACCTGTCTGGTTATTCCATATTGGATGGGAATTTCCTGGTGCTGTTGCTGGAATGTTCCAAACACCCGGTCCCAAATATTAAGCAGGTTGCAGAAATTGGTATCCATGTACAGAGGGTTTCGGGCATGGTGCACCCGGTGGTGTGCGGGCGTCAAGATAAGGTTCTTCATGAATCCGAGCTGAGCATCTTTCATGATGTTTTCTCCCACATGGATAAATGCACCCCAGGTACCATCAATAAACATGATGAAAAATAACAGCAGCGGATTCACGCCGAGCAAGATACAAATGGATGTTCGGATGATATCCGCATAAGGTGCTTCCAAAAAAAAGTGCGCGTAAGTCACTGACAAATTCATCGCCTGTGGCGCATGATGGGTCGAGTGCAGGCACCACAGCAGCCTGACTTTATGGGCGAGAAAATGGTATATGAAATGGGCGAATTCCCACACCACATAGCCATAGATCAGCCAATACCAGGTGAATTTGCCTTGGAACAGGGCCCGATGTTCGAAAAGTGAAATGCAATAGGCAACCGCACCGATGGAAATGAACCGGGAGATAAGGCGGTTAGAAACGAAAATGAAAAATGGCACGCGGTAGTCATCGATTCGAAACCGCTTATACACTATGGCCCGAAGGATCTCAAGCAACAGCAAGAAGGGAATAACCGGACCTATCGCCGAGAGTATTCCATCCAAGGTATGCAGGCTCTGATAATTGCCCGTCGTGTACATCTTCAGCAAGGGTCCAATGCCGAGAAATGAAATGAGTTCTTGGTATAATGTCTTCAGTAGCCCCATAAAGAAGCGTCCGATGAATCAATAGTGCATACGCCCCGGTCTGCGGGGTGCATGCATCTACCGATCAAAATCCCCACTGCTTCATAATTCCGTAATCCTGTTTGGCGCTTTCCAGAGCCGTGATCCCCTGGTAGGATTCCTGTTCCACGATGAAATAGGAAGTGCCTCCGGATTGCAGGCCAATATCGATAATTTGTTTAGTACCCACTATTCCCGCACCCAGGATCGTGCTCACGTATTTTTCCCCGCCAGGCGTCGGATTTAAAATCTCATCTTTTACGTGCATGAGTTCGAAGCGGCCGCGGAACTTGGTCACTACATCGATGGCCTTAGCTCCCCCGTTATACAGATTGCCCATATCCAGCTGCTGAGCCACCAGGGACGGATCGGTATTTTGCATGATCAGATCATACAATTGTACTCCGTTCAGGATGGTGGAGAATTCAAAATCGTGATTGTGGTATCCAAATTTCATTCCCGATTTTTTGCATAACTCACCACTTTTATTGAATACGCCCATGTAATGCATAAAATCGCTGTAGGTTTTTCGCATGCTCGGATCCATGTACGGGCTGATGACGTATTTCTGGCCTACGGTAGCCGCGTCCTCCACCGTGAATTTCCAGGTATCTGAAAAATCCTGCTTGCTTTCAATCCACGCCGATGGGCCCATAACCGTATGGCCGCTATGCATCTTCAGTCCGGTGTCGTCCAGTAATTTCCTAAAATCGGCGGCCGAATACCCATAAAATTTACGGTTGCCGTAGTTGGCGTGTTCCACGTATCGGTAACCCATCTGCTGTAGTAGCTTGAGGGTGCCCGCGGGATCCTTGGTCATATCCTGGCGGACCGTGTACAGTTGTATACCCAGGTATTTGTTTTGCGCGTTGGCAGCAAACAAACGGGCCTTAAACAGGGAAGCAGCGGCAATCGTTAATCCGCTGTTTTTCAGAAAAGCGCGGCGAGAAGAGTGCATCATAATGCAGTTGTTTTGAATTGGCTGAATAATGATTTAAAGTTATTGTATTCTTGGATTATCCACAAAGTTTTCGAGCGATGACCAGCGCAGCCTTTCCAATCCACCACCCTGGGAGGCCTGCTATTCTGGAGATGCGCCGTGCACAGGGAGGCAAAATGGACCTGGGCTAACTTGATCAGTGGGGCCTGGAGGAATTCCCGAGTTATGGAGCGTATTGGAGCAAAGGTCTCAACGACCGATCCCGGATGATATGGTCGGCCACTTCGTCGACTAGGCGGTTGGTGGAATTGAAGGAAACCCCTCTTCCCGCCACGCGCACCATACAGACATCATTTTCTCCATCTCCAACCGCCACAGTTTGATCCACTTGGATGCCAAACCGGTTCAGGACGTGGAGCAGCATATTGGCCTTGCAGTGGTCGTGCTCGCAAAGGCTCAGTTTATCCTTGAGGAACTGGGAGGGAATTTTCACCTCGCCGGTGGATATGCTGTTGACGAATTCCAATTCATTGCCGATGGTAAAGTCTAGGCCAAGCAGATTTTTCAGGTGATTGGTAATGCAACGATAGCTGTCGCTGATGATTCCGCAGACATACCCGCGCATTTGCAGTTCCCGGACCACCTGCACTGCGTCCCCAATCAACGGTATTGACTCGGCCACACCAATCAACTCGCCAAAGGATTTTCCTTCCAGCAGTTGGGCGATTTTTACGGTACGCACGTAATTGTTGTATTGGTGTATGAGTTCATGCAATTGGCGGGTAAATCCAAACTTTTCGGCAGCAGTATGAATAAAGCTACCCATGAGCAACGTGTTATCCATGTCAAAAACAATCATTTTCTGCGGCTGCTCGAGGAGGTCCGCCATGGAAAACTCAAACCGTTCACGGACCTGCCGGAGGTGGCTAGCCCCCTCCTTGTCGTCTCGTTTGATTGCTTGGAAAAAATTCACTCGTTTGAATATTGCATTAGCCACCTGTCGGGCCATCCGACCCAAGGCCTGGAGGGGCTGCATATCGTTTTCGATCTCCCCGATACAGACCTCCCGAATCCGCGCCTTTACCTGATCCATATCGATAAGCAGTCCAATATCCACCCCGTAATCGTTTTCAAATTCCACCTGGCGGAAAAACGACTTCTTCCCCGCAATCATGCCACTGAGCGGTTGTTTGAACTGGGACAGATGGGGGAAAAAGAACTCCAGCAGTGGTTTGACCAACAATTCCGTGACACGACCAGCCTGGCGATCAAAGTACGACTTCACAAAATCGGCCTGATCTTCCAAAAGAGGACGGGTCAGCTTTTCGATGATGTCTTCACTGTAATTGGGAATATCAGCGTCCAAAAAAACGATGATCTCGTGTGTAGCTACCATCAGGCCCTCGCGCATGGAATGGCCTTTGCCTAATTCCGTGCTGGTAATGATCCTGACGTTTTCTTTTCTGGCCTCTCGGACCGTATGATCATGCGATTGATCGTCTACAACGATGATTTCTGTTACCGAATGGTTTCGCTTGGCTTGCTGAATGACTTTTCGGATGGTCTTCTCTTCGTTTAAGGCGGGAATGATGACGCTGACCATAGGATATTTTTTAGCGTGAACGAGATAAGCCTGCAGGACCCTATACGCCCCCTGCACATGGCGCCACGTTGCGATTTTCTGCCCCCTGTGGTAGACCTAAAATTGTGCCAGAAATTTATCCGCGGGCATTGAAATTCAATGCGTAAATTTGAAAGAGCCCCCATAAACCCGTTTTATGCAAATCTCCCCGGATGTGTACAAGCGCATTGTAACGGCCAAGCTGTACATAGATGACAATTTCCACGAGGATATTGACCTACATCTGTTGTCGCGCGAAGCGTGTTTGTCCAAATTCCATTTCCATCGACTCTTTACCCACATTTACCGCAGGACACCGCACAGATACCTGACACAAAAGAGAATAAATCAAGCTCAGCTACTTTTGGCCGATAAAAGACTCTCGGTCACAGAAATTTGCAATACCGTGGGCTTCGAAAGCATCGGTTCATTTAGCATCCTCTTTAAGAAGCAGATCGGATCGGGGCCTCAGTCTTTTAGATCCGTGGCACTGCAGAAAATACAATTGGCTGAGCAACAGCCGCGCAGTTTTATCCCCCAGTGTTTCGTCGATACCTATGGATTGTAGAAAAGCAATTTTCGATAACCGAATTCACGCCCAATCAATTAGCTTTCTATCTTAAATCAATTGTATGATCACCAAATTCTCCCACACGAGTCTGTTTGTAACGGACCAGCAGAAAGCCTATGATTTTTATGTATCTAAATTGGGATTCAAGGTCCACACTGATGTGAAGATGGAAAATGGGTTCCGTTGGTTGACCTTGACAGCCCCGGAACAACCGGACCTGCAAATAGCCATCCTGGCACCTCTGGCCGGCGGCATGTTTATAGATGAGGAAACCCAAAAAGCCTTTCAAGTACTTTTGGAAAAAGGAGGCTTAGGAGCCGGCGTCATGTGCACGCCCGATTGCCGGGCCACTTATGAGGAACTCAAAGCAAAAGGGGTAGTCTTCAAAAGCGAGCCCAAAGAGCAGTTCTATGGCATCGAAGCGATCATAACCGACGGAGTGGGCAATTGGTTTAGCATGACCCAGCCGAAAGGAATGCCCGGTTAATCCGCTTCGGATTCTCGGATTTTGAAGGAATAGTGACGCTGCAAAACATAGCTGATCAATATCACAATCGCCGTGGAAATCACCTGCGAAACGATCGCATTGATATACAAGTATTCCACCAGGATCTTCAGCAGCACGTAATTTAAAAAGAGGTTGGACAAAAAGACGAAAAAATACCGGAACAGCTGAACCCGGCCCCGGATGTTCGAATCTACGAAAACTACATATTTCATAAGCAAAAATCCGATCGGGAAATTAAAAAGGAAGGCGACAATCAAGGACGCAATATGCGGTTTAAATGCATAAAATCCGAAGTTAAAGTCGTGTTCCCGGAATACGAATTTATAACACACGGTGTATATCACAAAGCCGAGTACGGTATTGCCTCCACCGCAAGCCGCATAGCGAAAAGTTTGCAGAGGAATGAACTTTGCGAAGGGAGGATAAAAGAAATCTATACAAGAAATGATGATCCGTTTGGGCATAGAAACTCGCAGCGTTGAGGTGGCGAAGATAGCATAAACTGAAATTCCGCCGACTACAATACTCCTAATCATGTGATAAACAGTTGTGAAAATGTTTGTTCGATTCGATATATGCCCCTGACCCAAAGTCGATTGGACTATTCCACATAAAAAATGTAAAGCGCTTTGTTGTTAATACTATGTTACATGTGTTACTTTTGCAGCCAAGCGAAAAAAATGGATCTTGTCAGTCAGATAAAAAAAATTACCGAAGCGGCCGTATTTGAGAATTACCAACACCAAATCGACGCCTCTAAGATTCAGGTTAATGAAACAAAGGCCGAATTCGAAGGCGATTATACCGTGGTTCTGTTCGCCCTTTCCAAACTGCTGGGCAAGCCAGCTGAAGATATCGGCAATGCACTGGGCAGACAGATAATGGCCCTGGAACCCGCCCTGGTCAGTCGGTTCAACGTAGTCAAGGGATTTTTGAATCTAAGCGTGTCCGATAGCTACTGGATCAACTTTTTGCAACGCTCCTGGCTAAATGACCATTATGGACAGGCCGAAAAAGTCGGCCACCGCGTGATGGTCGAATACTCTTCCCCCAATACCAACAAGCCGCTCCATCTGGGGCATTTGCGCAATAATTTTCTGGGCTGGAGTGTCTCGGAAATTTATAAAGCGAATGGATACGACACCGTCAAAACCTGTATCGCCAACGACCGGGGCATTCACATTTGCAAAAGCATGGTAGCCTGGAAGCTTTTTGGCCATGATGCTACTCCAGCCAGTACGGGCACCAAGGGGGACCATTTCGTGGGTGACTATTACGTCCTGTTTTCTATCGAGCATAAAAAAGAAGTACAACAATTGGTAGCTTCTGGCATGAATGCGGACGAGGCCGACAAAAGCGCTCCCATCATGCAAGCTGCGCAACAAATGCTGGTGGACTGGGAATCGGGAGAACCATCGGTCATCGAACTATGGAAGACCATGAACAGCTGGGTATACAGCGGCTTTGACCAAACGTATAAAAGGATTGGCAGTGATTTTGACCGCATCTATTACGAAAGCGAAACCTACCTGCTGGGCAAAACCTTGGTGGAATATGGCCTGGAGAAAAAGGTGTTTTTTAAACAGCAGGATGGCAGTGTGTGGATCGACCTGACCCAAGATGGATTGGACCAAAAAATCGTGCAACGCCGCGACGGGACGGCCGTTTACATCACGCAAGATATTGGGCTAATTGTTAACAAATTCGACGAATACCACTGCGAACAAAGCGTCTACGTGGTGGGCGACGAGCAAAATTATCATTTTAAAGTCCTGCAACTAATCGCGCAGAAACTCGCCCTGCCTTCTGCCGATGGCATCTACCACCTCAGCTATGGCATGGTGGAGCTGCCCAGCGGAAAAATGAAGACCAGGGAAGGTACGGTAGTGGATGCTGATGAAATTCTCGATGAGATGGTTAAGGAAGCGGAACGAAAGACCAAGGAGCAAGGCAAGACGGCTGGGTTTAGTGAATCGGAACTGCAAGATCTCTACGAAATCATCGGGATCGGAGGCCTTAAATTCTTTCTGCTTCGGGTGGACCCTAAAAAGCGGATCCTATTTAACCCCGAAGAGTCTATCGATCTACATGGGTATACGGCGACCTTTATTCAATATGCACATGCCCGGATCCGATCGATCTTAAGAAAGCAAGCGGAATGGAGTAGAAACGGCGATCCCAAAGTGGATGAGTCGACTGAGCCTCGGGACCTGCTGCCACCTGAGAAAGCGGTGATCAAGAACCTGGAAAAATACCCGGCCGTCCTGGTCCAGGCCCGCCAGGAACTGAATCCCTCGCTGGTCGCCAGTTTCGCCTATGACCTCACCAAGTCGTTCAATTCCTTTTACACGGAACTGTCCATTATCAACGCTGAGACAGAGGCCAAAAAGGCTTTGAGGCTGCAGATCTGTAGGCTTACCGCCTCGGTCATAAAGTCATCAATGGGTATGCTGGGTATTCGGGTTCCGGAACGTATGTAATAGGGCGGACACCTTTTATGTGTGAAAGCCAGGAAATCCTCACTTCAATACCAGCGCCCCGAGGGGCGGAAGGTGGATGGTCAACTCGTATTGCAATTCTTCTTGATCGATCAGGCTGACCTCGACCTTCGGATTGAATACCTCTCCGGTGCCCCAGTATTTTTTGGCGTCTGAATTGAAGATTTCCTGCCAATGAGATTTACCCTGGGCGCGCAGTTTCCAATCGCGGCGAACCTGGGGAGTTAGATTCAAGACGATAAGCAGGTCATCGGCTGGCTTTTTGCCCTTCCGCCGGTAGACGACTACCCCTTCGGATCGGTGATTCAGGTCGATCCATTCAAAACCATAAATATTAAATTGATTTTCGTATAAAGCCGGCTGCCCCCGCAGTAATTTGTTGAGATCGCGGACGCAGTCCTTAAGCAGTCGATGCGCGTCGTAGTTCAGCAGATCCCACTGCAACTCACTTTTATAATTCCATTCGTTGGTGGCGCCAAATTCATCCCCCATGAATAGTAACTTACCTCCCGGATGCGTAAACATGTAGGCGTAGAGCAGCCGCAGGTTGGCAAACTTCTGCCATTCGTCTCCAGGCATTTTGTAAAGCATGGGCGACTTGCCGTGCACGACTTCATCATGGCTCAAGGGCAACATGAAATTCTCGTCAAAATAATAGACCATGCTGAAGGAAAACTTGTCCTGATGAAAGGGCCGAAATATGGGATCTAATTTGAAAAAGTCTAAGGTGTCATGCATCCAGCCCATCATCCATTTCATACCAAATCCGAGTCCCCCCGACACTGTGGGTCGGCTGATTCCTGGCCAATCGGTAGCTTCCTCCGCTATAGTTTGCACGTCGGGGAAATCCCGGAAGACCGTTTCGTTGAAGTCTTTGATAAATGCGATAGCCTCCAGGTTGCCGTCGCCGCCGTATTCATTGGGTTCCCATTGCCCGTGGGTGCGCGAGTAATTGAGTTTGAGGATCGAACTTACCGCGTCGACGCGAATGCCATCGCAGTGGAATTTGTCCAACCAGAATCGGGCGCTGCTGATCAAAAATGATTTTACTTCCCCCCGCTGATAATTGAATATGTAGCTATTCCAATCCGGGTGAAAACCCTTGCGCATGTCCGCATATTCGTAGGTGTTGGCGCCATCAAACATAAACAACCCATGGGCATCATAGGGAAAATGCGAGGGTACCCAGTCCAAGATCACACCGACACCCGCTTGATGAAAAGCATCCACGAGGGCCATAAATCCCTGGGGATCTCCAAACCGAGAAGTCGGAGCAAAATAGCCCGTGCCCTGGTAGCCCCAGCTTCCGTCAAAGGGATGTTCCATGACTGGCATCAGTTCCACATGGGTGAACCCCATGTGCTGCACGTAAGGAACCAGCTGATCCCGGATCTGGTCGTAGCTGTTGTATCGCTCTTCGTCATTCTTATCCGGCCGCATCCAACTGGCCAGATGCACCTCATAGACCGACCAGGGGGCCGACAGGCTGTTTTGCTCACTACGTCCGCTCATCCACACACCGTCATTCCAGGCAAACCCGAGTTCCCAGGTGATGGACGCGGTTTGGGGGCGGCGCTCCCAAAAATTGGCGTAGGGGTCGCCCTTATCCAGTTTCTTTCCCTGATATCCATGAATGTGGTATTTATACACTTCGCCCTTTGCCAGATCGGGAATGAACCCTTCCCAAATGCCTGATTTTTCCAAGCGCACGAACAGCGGGTGAGCACTCGTATCCCAATCGTTGAAATTGCCTATGACGGAAATATAGATGGCGTTAGGCGCCCAAACGGAAAAATAATAGCCGCTTCGACCCAGGACCTGGCGCTGGTGTGCACCGAACAAGTTGTAGAGACGGTAATGGGTCCCATTTTGGAAATTGCGGATGTCTTCATCCGAAAACAAGGAATAATTCCAGACCGCCTTGGTGGAATCGACAAAATGGAGCTCTTCGTAAGGTTTTGTTTCGTTGGCCAAAATGGTGATTTTGTTTTATTACGCGCCAATGGGCCACAGCTAATGACTGAGGCCTAATCCGCCTCGCCGTCGACCAAAACCCCTTGGCTGAAGTAAAATTAAGCCTTCGCCAGCGCAAATGGACGCTTTTCCATGGATTGTAGACTTAGAACTCGCGTCCGGTCATTTTTGCAATTCCAGCACCCACATCGTCTGGCCAGCAATGGTCGGCTGCCCGGCAATCGAATACGCCGCATTATCCACCAGATTGCGGGCGCCAGAAAATCCAACCGTCCTTTCTGCATATTTGGAAAAATCAATCTGCCTGGCCGCGGTATCAGTGTTCATGATACACATGATGGTTTGCCGTTCATCGTATCGAAAATAAACGTACAGACCATGCTGAGGAATATATTGCATCATTTTTCCCGTTTTAATGGCCGAGGAAGATTTTCGGAAATTGGCCAACCTGGTGACTAAGGCCTGCAGCTCTTTTTCTTCTGTGCTCAGGCCTTGCCCAGTAAAGGCATTTTTGGCGTCCCCTGGCCATCCTCCGGGAAAATCCGAGCGGACCAGTCCATCCGGGTTGGAGACTCCCTGCATCATGACCTCCGTCCCGTAGTACATCTGCGGAATCCCGCGCCAGGTCAGTAGCCAGGCAATGGCCATCTTATCCTTAGCCAGGTTGCCGTCCAGCTGGGACAGAATCCGAGTCATGTCGTGGTTATCCAAGAAGATGACGTTATTCATGGGATTCTCGTAGAGAAAATCATTGCTTGCAGTTTGATACAGCTGCTCCACCCCGCCGGGCGGATTGGTTAGCGCGGGCTGAATCCCACTGAAAAGGCTTTGAAAGTCAGTCACCCCAATAAGGTTGCTTTTGAAAGGAGTTTGGATGTGATTGCGTACAAAATAAGCTTCGTTTGCGGTCCCATGGACCCAAGCTTCGCCGAACATCGTCAGATTCGGGTACTCACGGAGTAACGCCTGGTTGCAACGATTCATAAAGGGCAGATCAAGATAGATATAGGTATCGATGCGCCAAGCGTCCACCCCAAAGGTCTCGACACACCAAATGGCATGCTGGATCAGATAATTGGCCAGATACCTGTTGCCTTGATTCAGATCAGGCATAAAGGGCCGGAACCATCCGTCCACCATCTGCTTCTTGTCGCTGGCCGCAACGTGAGGGTCAAACTGGGTTTGATCGCGGTAGTTGGTCTCGGTGTAGCTAGGCCATTGGTGGATCCAGTCGGCAGCAGGGGGATCCTGGATGAAAAAATGATATAGTCCCACATGATTGTAGACAGCGTCCTGTACCAGCTTCATGCCCCGCCTGTGCAACTCGTCACTGAGCCTACGGTAGGCGTCGGCTCCGCCCAAACGCGGATCTATCCGGTAATGATCGGTAAAGGCATAGCCATGCTCAGTCCGGTTTGGCATGTCATTTTCCAATACGGGAGTCAGCCATAAGGCAGTGACGCCCAAATGCTGCAAATAGTCCAGGTGATTAATTAGGCCCTGTAGGTCCCCTCCATGGCGCAGGTACATCGAATCGCGATTCAAAGACTGATCCCGCATCCCCAGGATGCGGTCGTTACTTGTATCACCGTTGCTAAAGCGGTCGGGCATGGCCAGGTAGATAAAATCCGAAGATCTGACCCCTTGGGCAAATTGGGTGCCGTTACCGCTCCTCCTAGCCTTTAATGGGTAATTAAGGGATTGATGCCCATTGCCGCGCCGAATGTCGATGCGAACAAGGCCCGGCTTGGTATCTTGGCCAATAGTTAAGTCGACAAATAGGTAGTTGGGGCTTGAAAGTTTGTGGAAACCCAAAAGCTTCACTCCAGGATAAGTCAGGCTTACCCCGGTACTGCGACCGATGCCCGGCTGGTGTATCATGAGCTGAAGAAACGGATTGCGCATCGATACCCACCAGTTGGAGGGATACACCTGAGGGTCGGCCTGGGCCCACAAGCAGGTCGACCACAGCCAGCCCAAGCAAATAGACAATAGTATCTTTCTCATAGCGACAAAGCTACTCGAGGAGTTTTAAAATACGTCCGTTAGGATACACGGGTGTCCGTTGCTACAGCATGATCCTCCTTGACCAGGAAATAACAGATTACCCCCGAGAGGATCATCATCAGACCGCCGAGCTGCACGGCTAACATTCGATTGTTCCCCAGGACATGTTGCATGATCCAGCCAAAAAAAAGCGAGGCGATGATTTCCGGCAGCACAATGAAGAAATTGAATATCCCCATATAGACCCCAATCTTGTCTTCGGGTAGGGCTCCCGCCAGCATCGCGTAGGGCATGGACAGAATGCTGGACCACGCAATGCCTACCCCTACCATGCAGAAAAATAGTTCAAACGGCGCATGCACCAAGCCCACCGAAATTAGACCCGCCGCGCCGCACAGCAGGCAGATCGAATGCGTTAGCCTCCTTCCGAGCCGATGAGCGACCAAGGGCAATACCAAGGCAAAGAGAAAGGCAATGATACTGTAGAAAGTCAAGGTAAGGCCTCCGTATTCAATACCCCTGATGTATAAGGGGTCACTGGTGTCGGTCGCGTGAAACACGTTTCTCGCCACGGCAGTATTGTAATAGAACCACATGAGAAAAAGTCCAGGCCAGGTAAAAAACTGCACCAGGGCAAGCTGCTTCATTCTGGCCGGCATGTTGAAAATCGCGTGATTAATCTCCCTGATGCCGGCTCCAAATCCCTTGTTGCTTTCCTTTACTTTTTCTTTGAATCCCAGGTTAGCTGGCGGATATTCCCTTGTCGTAAGGACGGTATACAGAACAGCGAGGAAGAAAATCGTGCCTCCCGTATAAAATGCATAGCGCACCGAATGGGGAATGCTGCCCGCAGTGGAAACATTAGAAACGTGAAAGATATTCGACATAATCCACGGCAGCGCCGAAGCAATGCTTCCCCCCACTCCGATCAGGAAACTCTGCATGGCAAAACCACGCGTGCGCTGACTGTCCGGGAGTTTATCGGCAACAAAAGCCCGGAACGGTTCCATGGCAATATTCCCCGAGGTGTCCAGGATCCAAAGCAGACCTGCGGCCATCCACAGGGATGCGCTGTTGGGCATGAAAAATAGGCAAATGGTGCTCAAAACCGCCCCGACCAAAAAGTAGGGTCTTCTGCGTCCCCACCAAGGATGCCAGGTCCGGTCACTCATGTAGCCAATAATCGGTTGAACGATCAGTCCGGTAAGTGGAGCCGCGAGAAATAGCAGGGGAATTTGGTCGGGTGATGCTTTGAGGTATTCATAAATCGGACCCATATTGGCCCGTTGCAGATCCCAGCCGAATTGGATGCCAAAGAACCCAAAGCTCATATTAAAGATGTTCCAAAAGGAAAGCCTGGGCTTTTCAAACGTGTTGGGCAAAGCGGGCGTAGCAACGTTAGATGTACTCATAACCTGTTCTCCAGGCATGTGCGCCATGGCGCAGCACACATGGGGGAGATGTCTTTTTACGGTGAAGATATCCTGATATCTACCTGGGCTCCGCGCGGGCGTCTTTGGCAGAACGAGCCACAGACGTTCAAAATCCAGATCAAATTACAAATCCATTGGGTAAGACTGCTCCTTTCTTAACCACGACAATGCCGTCTTTCACCGTGTAGAGCGAATGGTCTGTATTTTCCAGATGCGGCCCTCCGTTAATGCGCACGTCATCTCCGATCCGGCAATTTTTGTCTACGATGGCATTGCGAATATAGCAGCGGTTGCCAATACCGGCCGTGGGAAGTCCATGTACCCTGGCTTGCTCGATTTCCTCAATGGTCTCATAAAAATCGATCCCCATCAGATAACTGCTCACGATGGTGGTGCCTGTGCCGATTCGGGTCCGGATGCCGATCACGCTGTTTTCAATCCGGGAAGCATTAATGATACAACCTTCCGCGATGATCGTTTTTTCCAAAGTGGTCCCGCTGATTTTGGCCGGTGGAAGCATCCGCGCACGGGTATATATGGCCTTGTTGTTGTCGAAGAGATTGAAATCGGGAATATCAGCTGTCAGTCCCAGATTGGCTTCGAAAAACGAATAAATATTCCCAATGTCCGTCCAATACCCATCATACTGGTAGGAAGCAACCTTATACTTACTGATGGATTGCGGAATAATTTCCTTGCCAAAATCGGCTGCCTCGACGTATTCGTTTTGCAGCAGATCCGCCAGCAATTGTCGATTAAAAATATAAATCCCCATCGAGGCCAGGTAGTTTCTACCAAGCCGCTGCATATCGGCTCCCGTATCACTGACCCAGCTGGAAAGGATGTCTCGTTTGGGTTTCTCAATAAAGGAAGTGATAAATCCTGCAGCATCTTTTTTCATGATACCAAATTCGGGTGCTTCACGGTCTCCTACGGGGATGGTGGCAATGGAAATATCGGCTTGCATGGATTCGTGCGTCTTGAGCATTTCCATAAAATCCATCTGGTAGAGCTGATCGCCGGAAAGAATCAACACATAGTCGCTTTCAAAAGGCCCTAGGTGACGCAGACATTGGCGGACCGCATCAGCCGTGCCTTGATACCAAGTGGGGTTGTCCGGCGTCTGTTCTGCTGCCAAAATATCCACAAAGGCGGAGCTGAAGGCGCTGAAGTGGTAGGTATTCTTTATGTGCCGGTTGAGCGAGGCGGAATTGAACTGTGTCAGGACAAACATCCGGTCAATGCCCGAATTCAGGCAATTGGAAATCGGAATATCCACCAGTCGGTATTTACCGGCAATGGGTACGGCAGGTTTAGACCTACTGGCTGTTAACGGATACAATCGGGTCCCGGCACCCCCTCCAAGAATCACGGCCAAGATTTTCTTTGACATACGTAAGTTTTTTTCAATGAATGAAATCTACATGATTGGATCTGTCCTTTGGTCCAGGGGGCGGCTGCAAATCCGACATCCGTCCTTGTGCTCCTCCCCGCTATAGTCTTTAGCGTATACAGACCTTGGCGAAGAGTACTTCACTTTAATGCTTGATACAAATCCAAATACTGCTGGACGCTGGTCTCCCAGCTGAAATCCAACTGCATCATGCGCTCCCGAATATCGTGTAGCGCAGGTTGATGCCGATATACTTCCACAGCTCTCCAGATACTTTGGGTAATATCGCCTACCACGGCATTGTTAAACCGAATCCCGTAGCCGCCAGGATCACCAAAGTCAATCACGGTGTCCCTCAAGCCCCCGGTGTTTCTGACAATCGGAACCGTACCGTAGCGCATGGCGTACATTTGGTTCAGCCCACAGGGTTCCACACGCGAGGGCATCAGAATAAAATCTGCGCCGGCATACATCAAGTGACTCAAACTTTCGTTGTACCCAATATAAATGCTTAGATCCCCTTTGCTCAAGGCCGTCATGGATTCCAACTGTCGTTCAATTTCGGGAAAACCGCTGCCCAGCACCAGAAAATTCATTTTGCGACCGATATAATAGAACGAGTCGCCGATTGCCTGTGGCAATAAATCGGCTCCCTTTTCCCCGACCAGACGTCCGATGAAAACTAACAGCGGCTTGGCAATGTCCAGGTCAAAGCGCTCACAGAGAAGTTTCTTATTTTTTTCCTTGCCTTCCACGACAGTCTGGGAACTGTAGTGATCACCAATATAGTGATCCTGGGCCGGATCCCACACATGGGTATCGATGCCATTGATGATGCCCACACATTTGCCCTTCTCGTATTCAAACAAGGCCTCCAGCCCATTGGCCGAGTGGCGCAATTCATCCAGGTAACTCCAGCTGACGGTAGTCACTTTCCAGGCGCATTTGATAGCGCTGGCTAGCGGGTTGATCGCATTTTGCCAGTCCATCATCCCTGATTTCCAACTGTCCCAGGCAGGAATGAAGTGGCTCTTATCCCAGCCCATCCATCCCTGATATTGCGCATTGTGGATCGTCAGGACAGTGGGAATATGTTGGAGATGCGCGAACCTATAGCAAAAGCGTACCATGAAGGGAATCAGACCTGCGTGGTAGTCGTGGACATGCAACACATCTGGTTGATGCTTCCATGCCCCAATCCAGTCCAGCACCGCAATTTGAAAAGCTGTGAAGCGCTCTGGATCGTCTTCGTATCCATAGATTTTGTCCCGATCCAATAAACCGTATATATCCACCAGGTACAAATCGAATCCGAGCTTATTGGTCCTCTCCTTGATGATCGTATAGGGGAACCACCAGTCACCCATATTGGTGTAGCCCTTGTGCACCACATCCCATTCGTTTTCCATCAAAAACCGGGTTCGGTACATAGGCATCACCACTTTGGCAATGTGTCCCGCCTGACGCTGGTATTTGGGCAATGCGCCCACGACATCGCCCAACCCTCCGGCCTTGGCCACGGGATAACATTCGGCTGAAACGTGTACTATTTCCATTGAATCGGGATGTCTGGTTAGTGGGCCTGCTTTACGTTCATAGCCTCGGCTGCCCATGGGTGCAAAATCCGGGTTTAAGTTTGATCGCTTGGGTTGAAATGATACCCCACAAAAGCCGACGCTTTGATGCGATTAGCCGTCCAATTTAGGAAGGTTTTTGAATTCTTAATGTGAAGTCATGAAATAATTTTTGACTTGGCAAAAACTTGCTACTTTCAGCAATCAATTCTAAACCAACGATTGCTCATGAATCAACCAAAACAGCCCACCAATACTGGTGCTCTAGCAACCCTAGTCATTGTGTTCTTCTTCTGGGGTTTCATCGCTGCATCCAACAGCATATTCATTCCCTTTTGCAGGACCCATTTTCAATTAAATCAGTTTCAATCCCAGCTTATAGGTTCCGCATTTTATGGCGCCTATTTTATAGGTTCGTTGACATTATATTTGGTATCCAGTTTACTCGGCTACGACATCCTCAACAAAATTGGATACAAAAGAGGCATCATTTATGGATTGCTAATCTCGGTGGTCGGCGCACTGGCCATAATTCCTTCGGCAAACGCCAATTCTTTTCCGCTGATCCTGGTTTCTTTCTTTATCGTGGCGCTGGGATTTTCTTTGCAGCAAACGGCGGCCCAGCCTTTCGCTATAGCATTGGGTGACCCCTCCACCGGATCGCACCGGTTGAATCTGGCCGGGGGCGTGAATTCCCTGGGTACGACCCTGGGGCCGATCATCGTTAGTTTCTTTTTGTTTGGGACGGCCAACAGTTCCCATGCCAACGTCACGGTATCCAATGTAAATAACCTATACCTGATCGTCGCCGCGGTGTTCTTGGCAGTAGCCATATTTTTTGCCATTTCTAAATTACCCGCAGGCAAGAACGACGCAAAATTCGAAGCTTCCCGCAAAGCCTCCTTCTCCCTGCTCAAGATGGTGGGATCGATCATCCTTATTATCATTATCGGCCAGCTTACCAACATCGGCAAATTGCCTTTGCTCATCATAACGCTGGTAGCCGTTTTTGGCATTTTATTCCAATCCTACCGAAACGCCTCCGTCAACGCGGAAGGTTGGGGAGCCATGAAATACCAACAATTGATTTTGGGAATGCTGGGAATTTTTCTTTATGTGGGAGTTGAGGTGACCATCGACAACAACTTTGGAGCTTTGCTAAAAACTCCAGGCTATATTACCGAGAAAGGACTTTTGGACAGCGAGATCTCCAAGTACATTTCCCTGTATTGGGGAAGCCTGATGATTGGTCGATGGATTGGTGGCATCGCCGTATTTAACTTATCCAAAACGGGCAAGATCGTGGCAACGATCCTCGTTCCCTACGTCGCGTTTAGCGTGATCCTTTTCGTTAACCATCTATACGGCAACGACATAACCGATCTCCTCCCCTATATTGGCGTTATAGCTGTAGCCATTGTGGCCTTTTTCTTCGGTCAGCAAAAACCCGTCAAAACCCTGTTGACTTTGGCACTGCTGGCCTGTTTTGCGATGCTCTTTGGGGTGGCCACAAAAGGAATTGTATCCGTTTACGCCCTGATGTCCGGAGGTCTATGCTGTTCCATCATGTGGCCCTGTATTTTCTCGTTGGGCGTTGCGGGTCTGGGTAAATATACCAGCCAAGGTTCGGCATTTTTGATCATGATGATTCTCGGGGGAGCGGTCATTCCACCTTTCCAGGGAGCTATTGGAGATGCCACAAGCAACATGCACATATCCTATCTGGTTGCTGCCTGTTGTTTCGGCGCTCTGGCCTTACTGGCCATCCGCATGAGAGGAGTATTGAAGTCTCAAGGCTTGAATTTTGACGACCAGATCGGTGGGGGACATTAAATGGAGACTACCCTAGCCAGTTCAGGCGCCTGACTTGGCCCCTGGCCATGGGAGCCCGCTGCCCGAACCAGCAAGGTGGACTGCGTTTGAACCAATGGGCAGACACATTCTTTGATGCATTTCGAAAAACAGTTATTCATGGCTAAAGTCAAGACGCCCTCTGCAGCATCCCTGGAACCGCTAGCCATCGGCATAGATATCGGTGGCACCGGAACCAAATTCGGGATAGTGGACCGCAATGGAAACGTACTTTTTTCCAATGAAATTTCTACTCGCGGACACGAGGAAGTGGAAAGCTTTATCGGCGCCTTGCATGATAGCTTGCAGCCTCTTATAGAAAAAGCCGGAGGTCCGGGCCGTATGCGGGGTATCGGATTGGGTGCGCCAAATGGCAATTATTATACCGGAACGGTCGAATACGCCCCCAATCTCCCGTGGAAGGGGATTATCCCACTGGCCAAATTGATCCAAAGCAAATTCCAACTACCCACTATATTGACCAACGACGCCAATGCTGCAGCCATCGGAGAGATGATGTATGGCGCCGCCAAAGGAATGAAAGATTTTATCATGATCACCCTGGGTACCGGCGTGGGCAGCGGGATCGTAGCCAACGGCCAACTGATCTTAGGTCATGACGGGTTTGCCGGGGAATTGGGCCATACGATTATAATTCCCGACGGGCGTAAACACGAGGGCACGGGTAAATACGGATCCCTGGAGAGTTATGCGTCGGCCACGGGAGTTACCTATACGGCTATAGAAATGCTGCAAAAAAGCAAAGAAAAAAGCGTTCTGCGTGACACACCCAAGGAAAAGATTGATTCCAAGGTGGTCTATGAAGCCGCCATAGCAGGCGACAAACTCGCCTTGGACGTTTTTGCCTATACGGGCAAGATCCTGGGGATGGCACTGGCAAACTTTGTCATGTTCTCCAGCCCGGAAGCCATCGTCCTGTTTGGCGGACTCACCAAAGCCGGCGACCTTATACTTAAGCCAACCCGGGAGCATATGGAAGCGAACCTGATTCAGGTATTTCAAAACAAAGTGAAATTTTTGATCAGCCATTTAAAAGAATCGGACGCTGCCATCCTGGGAGCAAGTGCGCTGGTGTGGGATTTAAAAGATTGACGTCGCATGCAGCGTCGCTGCTGGATAGACTAGACGGCCTTACCGAGACGCGGCAGCTACACTTTGGGCCTTCGGGGCAAGAGACTCAAGTCATGATCACCTAGCGGACTCTTGACGAGAAATCATGAATGCGGCCGGTATCGCCTGATGGCCGCCAGCCCCAGAAGGTTTGATGGTTTCCTTTCCATTTATGAGCATATCGCTGCTGTCGCCCCCTGCAAGATTGAGCGCTTCCGTGCATCCCAGCGATTGCATGATTTGGGCTTCCTGTTCAAGGCTAGCGCCTAAGTTCCCTTCACCCCCTTGAATGACTAAGAGGATCAAAAAACCATCCGGCGTATAGCCGATTGCCGTTCTGGCACTCTTAATGTCTGTCTGTTTCGGAAACATTTGTTCTTCCCTGCGGGTGATTCTAATCTCGTGTTCATAAACTAATACGGGGCCCCCGCCCACCGCCGTACGGACTGTCCACCTCTTCCATGCGATACTCTTCAAATCCTCGATCGTTGGAGTTGCTGTCGTGCCAGTTGCAATGATGGGATCTTCTTCAAATGCATATGCCCGACGCCGACTCGAATCGGTGAAGACCCAGGCTACGTCCGCCTGGCGACTTCCATAAATGCCAAAAGCGCCCCGGGTGGGATAATAGTAAATGGAAGAGTCCTGGTCGATGCCTCTTAAAGCCACCACATTGGCGCTTATCAACAGACCCTTGTTTATAATTACGCTTAGATTTTGGTTAGTTTGCTTGGAAAAAAACGTGCAATTAACCAGCAGCAAAGGACGATTTTCTTGGATAAAATATTCGCTTAGTGTTTGCCTGTCGGCAGCAGTGGACACGCTAAAATTCAGCCCTTGGTCCTTTAATGCAACGGATGCGTAATAAGCCACCAGGGTCTTGCTTTGCGATGAGTCCGTGGTTCGGTAAACATGCATCCCTTCAGGAAGCGGCTGGTAGGCTGCATCCCAATCTTGCCAATGCCATTGAGCAAAACAACCCGTGAGAAAGGAAAAGATGCAAGTAGCGGTAGCGATCAACTTTCTTATCAACGACGCAGAGATTTTTTCATGCAGCCTGCTCTTCCTTTTGTTTCATCCAGTCTGTACGCCCTAAACCGGCCAAAACATGGCGTTCGCTGTGGTACGAAGAGCGCACCAGCGGACCACTTTCCACGTAGTCGAACCCCAATTCGTATCCAATGTCACGCAGTTGAGCAAATTCATCGGGATGGACAAAGCGCAAAACGCCAAGATGTTTCTTGGTCGGTTGCAGGTACTGGCCAAGGGTTATGACTTCCACTCCGTTGTCGCGTAGATCGCGCATGGTTTGAATCACTTCCTCCAGAGTCTCACCCAGGCCCAGCATAATGCCACTTTTGGTGCGCATGCCGCCTTGGGCAAGGATCTTCAGGGTTTCCATGCTGCGCCAATATTTTGCTTGAATCCGCACCTGCTTGGTCAGCCGCTCCACCGTCTCAACGTTGTGGGAGACGACTTGCGGAGCTGCATCGATGATCCGTCCTATGTTCTGGGGGTCGGCTTTAAAGTCGGGAATCAGTGTTTCCAGCGTAGTATCTGCATTCAAGGCTTGAATGGCCCGAATGGTATTTTGCCAGATGATGCTGCCACCGTCCGGTAATTCGTCGCGGTCGACGGAGGTGACCACAGCGTGTTTCACTTTCATCAAATAAATGGCCTCAGCCACACGCTGAGGTTCATCCCAATCCACTGCTTCGGGCCTTCCGGTGGCGACAGCGCAGAATCCGCAGCTGCGTGTACATATATTTCCCAGGATCATGAAGGTCGCCGTTCCAGCGCCCCAGCATTCCCCCATATTGGGGCAGTTGCCGCTTTCACAAATGGTATGCAGTTTATGGGTGTCTACTAGCCCACGCACATGCTTGTAACTTTCCCCGATAGGAAGTTTTACCCGCAGCCAGTTTGGCTTGGGCAGGGGTAGCGAAACGTCCGAATTAGCGCAGGAATGAT
Organism: uncultured Chitinophagaceae bacterium; assembly: GCA_963742225.1. Taxonomy (GTDB): domain Bacteria; phylum Bacteroidota; class Bacteroidia; order Chitinophagales; family Chitinophagaceae; genus Puia. The sequence goes on from CAVULD010000002.1 coordinate 302,278, forward strand.
CCATATAAAAAAAGGCTAGTTTAAACAAGGGATTCGTGGCTTGACCACTTTATCTCCCCAGGCCCGCGGCCGCCGGTGCCAGGATCAAACTACACCCCGGCCCCTAATTCCCGCAGAACCACGCAAAGTTAGTCAAAACACGAGAATTCCCACTCTCCAGCAAATCCACCACCCGGAACCCAAGGGGTCAGGTTCCACTCCATTTATTTTTGGTTGTCAATTTCCAAAGGCAGGCCAGGCAGCTCGATTAATGCACTAACCCCGTTGATTACCTTTATACTGCATCCACTTTAAAACCCTTCAGTGCGCGTTTCCTTGTGCCAAATCAAGGTTGGAGACAAAAACTAATTCTTGCGCTAGCGCTCCGGCGATGTATCCTCTCGTTTTGGGCCAGCGAGGTCTGCCTACCAAGCAATTCGAATCGATCCTACCTAGCCTTACCCAGGCTCATTGTCAGTAATCTCGCTCGTCCAATGCGACGGGACTGCCCTTAGCGGTAATGCCATTGCTCTCAGGATCTTGGTGGATGCAAGCGGATGTTGCGGTATTGGCGAGTAGTCCAAGGCGTGCCACAGAAAGGATGAAGTAACCCGTCAAAACCTCAGGATCCAAAAAAAATGCACTGACTAATGGCAATTATCCAACCAGAAGTGGCGATATTGAGGTTATCTTTCAGCTGCCATCGATCCGACCGCTTTGGGACGATGCCATGCCTGAAACAAATCCTACCAGTTTTGAAATCGCCCGCTCATTTCCTGAAACTCAGCCCGAGCCACGCCCCCGCCCGTAAAGGGGATTGCCGTAGCTAACCCGTAGGCCTATTTGGTACATTTTATAATCTAAACCAGAAACAGTTATGAAACACTTTGCGCCAGCAGCATGGTTGTATTGCATGTTGATCAGTCCGATCCTTTATGGGCAGTCGCCAAAAATCGATCGAGAAGCCTTTTTTGAAGACACGTCGGTCCTCAACGTCAAGATCGTGACTAACATGAGCAAGATCATCAACAACCACACAAAAAATGGAACCGATTTTCCGGGACATTTTTTGACCACACTGGCTGACAGTACAGCAGTAGATGACCAAGTACTTCTGGAAGTGCGCGGAAATTTTAGGCTGTCCTTTTGCTACTTGCCTCCCATCCGGGTAGTGTTTAACTATAACGAATCCAGCGTGTTGCATTCTTTTAAGACACTGAAGCTGGTCAATGAATGCAAGGTTTCCAGAGACTACGATCAATACGTATTGAAAGAGTATCTTACCTATAGGATCTACAATTTGCTGACTGACATGAGCTTTCGAGCTCGTTTATTGAATCTCACCTGGCAGGATAGTGCTGCCAAGAAAAAACCCATAGCTGAACATGCCTTTCTCCTGGAAGATATTAAAGATGTAGCCAAGCGAAACGATTGTACGGTGTGGAAAAGAGCTGCTCTCCATCAAGAATTGTCCAACAGGAAACAAATGACTTTGGTCGCCTTATTTCAATACATGATCGGCAATACCGATTGGGGCGCCTCAGTCAATCACAACCAACGCCTCATACTCTCCAAACAAGATAGTTTGGGCAGACCCTTTGCAGTGCCGTATGATTTTGACTGGACCGGGTTTGTCAATCCCGAATATGCCTTCCCCGATGAGAAATTAGGCATTGAAAATGTCCGCCAACGTCTGTATCGAGGATTTCCCAGGAGTATGAGCGAACTCAATGAAGCCTTTGCAATCTTCAACAAGCAGAAAGAGAATATTTATGCGCTGATTCAAAATTTCAATTTGCTGCTGCCCAGTACCAAAAAGGATTTGACGAGTTATCTAGACGATTTCTACCGGGTCATCAACGACCAGGACTTGGCTAGGTTTACCTTTATCGATAACGCTAGAAAGCAATGATCTCGGCGTCCCCTTTGGTCTGGACATCGAACTTTGCTCTGGAAGTCGCTTGGAACCTGGAAGATAGCGGGAGATGCCCGATCCAGCAACGGGTGATAGAAGCCCTGTCTTGGTTTGGGTGTGGAGTGCCATAGGGCAGCCTCTCGCAATTGCGCCCCTATTTACGTTTGCCAAACATTATGCTCACGTAGGCATTTAAGAATAGATATTTATAGGGCACATCGTAAAGCATCGGCACAGGAGTGAAATAGTATTCACCAGTCACTCCCGCCTCAATCGCGGAAATGGTTTGGTTGAACCGCCCATAATCAAACCGCATTGCCAATTTGGCGTTTAGCCCTGGCTTTACCCAGGCTTGACTCCACCCCACGAAAAAGCCAGCGGCGCCCAGTTCCACGTATCCGCTATCGATAATGGTCGGGTATTTGCTTCGGAACGTATTGCCCGTAGAAGGATCCTGCACATTGACGTAATATGGCTTTAAGATTCCCAACGAGAGTCCTCCGCTATACAAAGCCGTCACCGCTACCCCATTGCGATTACCCTTTCCACCAATCAAAAATTGCTGCCCCACGGCAGCCTTAAATGCATAGAAATTATTCAACTTACCTACTACGACGGAACTAAAATCGTAACCATTGTATCCGGCGGCGGCAACTTTATGATCCTTGGGACTCTTTTTTTCATTCAATTCCAATTGCCAGATAAAGGTCTTTGAATTGGTTTTGTATTTGCCTTTCTCAAAGAAAATTCCATATCCATCTGTCGCAAACCGGAAACCCAACATCCAATCTTTGTTAAAAATCAGATCCCCTTCTTCTTCCATCCTCAGCATATTGTTTTCCCGCTGCCTCTTGGCTGCCTTGGCGCTATTTTGTTGGTAATACGAAGAGTTGGCTGTCGTGTCCTGAGCCAATAATGAAGCGGCGAAAAGCAAGGCGGAGAGGAACAGGAAAATCTTCTTCACACGTAGCGGTTTGATTTAACTGGCGTAAATTTAGGCAAAAATACACAATGACTTCCACAGTTATTTACGAGGGAAATTTACGTACGGTTGCTACCCACCTCCAATCCGGAACCGTGATCCAGACCGACGCTCCCGTGGACAACCAAGGCAAGGGGGAGCGCTTTTCTCCCACGGACCTAGTGGCCACAGCGCTGGGCAGCTGTATGATGACCCTAATGGGCATTAAAGCTCGAGATTTGGAACTGGATTTACGAGGAACAAGAATTGACATTCAGAAACTCATGAAAGCCGATCCCAGACGAATCGGGGGCGTTCAATTAACAATTCATTTACCAAATACATTAGTCGCCAGCGAAAAGCAGCAGACCATGCTGGAACGTGCAGCCCGCACCTGCCCCGTTATGTATAGCATTCATCCGGACATAGTAGTGGACGTAGTCTTTAATTGGATGGTGCCTCATAACGCGAAGTAGTAGTAGTATGGCGAGGGCCTGCTGCGACAAGCGGATATGCTGGATCCGGGCGGTTTCTCAATCCGTCCACGCGTCTAATGCCTTGATCAACCTGCTCACGGGTAAACCCATGACATTGTAAAAATCGCCCCGGATGGCTTTGATCCCCACTACCCCAATCCACTCCTGGATTGCGTAAGCGCCCGCCTTATCGTAGGGCTTGTATTTATCCACATAAAAGCAGATCTGCTGCTGAGTCAACTCATGAAACCAAACTTCGGTGGTATCTGCGAAAGCCATTTGTTGGTCGCCCTTGGTAATAACTACGCCGGTGATAACCTGATGTTTTTGACCCGAAAGTCGGGACAGTATATCCACGGCTTCCTTCCGGTTTGCCGGCTTTCCGATGATCAAACCCCCGAGTACGACTACCGTATCGGCCGCTACAATCAGCTTCATTGGCGACACCCGAGCTTTGACGACCTCGGCTTTTTTCCGGGCTAAATACACCGGGATCTCCTGAATAGCAAGGTCAATTGGATAAGATTCATCCGCATCACTTACCAGGACCTCGAATTCGATCTCCGCCCACTCGAGTAATTGTTTACGGCGGGGAGATTGAGAAGCCAGAATTATTCGATCCATGCATTGTTGAGTTTGAAAAATAACATCGACAATATGCCCGCCAGCATGATCGCTTTAATCAGATTACTGAGGCGATGGTAATCCTGGTTGGTCCCCGCACGATACAGTTTGCGTAGCACATATAGAAGGGGAAAAATAACAAATATCAGGGTATAATAAATAGTCCACCACCAACGAAATTGTAAAATATAAAATTGGAGTACCAGCAATGCAGCAATGAGAATGACCAACCAAGTCGCGACAAATAATTTGGATACATGGACCCCCCAGACCACGGGCATAGTGCGACAACCATAGCGGGCATCGCCATCCATATCTTCAATATCCTTTACCACTTCCCGGATCAGGGAGATTGTAAAGGCAAAGGCGGCATAGAGAATGCTAAATTTATAGACCTTGGACAACATCAGTTGATACACCGGATCAATAAATCGATGTAGTCTGAATTCGCATAGATACAGCACCAGAATGACCCACGCCGTAAGCAAGGAGATAATGATGTTGCCAATCAATAATTTTTTTTTGAATGTCGTACTGTAGAACCAAAGCAGCGTAACACAGACGAGGTTGGCGGGGCCAATGAACAGATTATGCAACTTCCAGCTCAGGTAGAAACCCAGCAAGATGCCCAGACCCGAAAGGATCCAATGCCAAAGAATAGTCCACCTTCTGCGGATCATTTTTTCCACGATCATCCGTTCGGGTTTATTTACCCGATCGATATTCAGATCAAAATAATCGTTGATTGCGTACCCTGCCGCAGCGATCAGGACGGACGAAAGGCAGAGGATCCAAAATTGCCCAGGCTGCAAAACGTTAATTTGCGCTCCCGGCGGCCGTTGTCGAAAACTGGGCAATAAGATGCAGTAATAAAAAAGAAACTGGGAGAGGGCTATAAAGAACAGATTGGGCCACCGAATCAGGCGGAAAAAAGCCACTAACAGTTTCATGTTAACCTGGTTAGAAGTTGCAAGATAAAAGATACAATTGATATCCTACACTGGAGTCCGGCTCCGGGCTGTGGTGCCCCAAGTCATGCAGGTGGTACGGGGTCGGAGGGCGGTTGCCAGAGGTGATTAAGGGTGAGCACCTTTTCAATGACATCGCGTACGCAGCCGTCCCCGCCTTTGTATAGAGAAATATAATGGGCTATGGCTTTAATCGAAGCTGGAGCGTCCGCGGGGGCGCAGGCTAGACCTACGCTCTTCATCGCGGTACGATCAGGTTCGTCGTCCCCCATGTACAGGACATCCTTGCAATCCACTCCTTGTTGGTCAAGCCATTGCCGCAATTTTTGATGCTTGTCGGCAATTCCCATAAACACGGTGTTGACCCCCGAGTGGTCCAAAAAAGGTATTACCGATTCTGTCCATCCGGAAGAAATAAAGACGACGCGGTACCCCCGGGTAACAGCCATAGCTAAGGCATAGCCGTCCTTGGTATGAACCCGGCGGCCAAACCCAGGGGAAGAATTCAGGTATAAGGCACCATCCGTCAATACTCCATCCACGGAAAAAACAAAGGTGCTGATGGACTTAAAGCGATGTAGAATACTCATGATCTTGCCAATTGAATTAGCGAATGCGGTCGAATATAAGAAAAATGATATCACCTAGGTATGGTCAAACCAGCTGGTGAGCGGTCTACCAAAAACGGGGCGTCCAGCGTGCCTACGGCCGATCCAGACCTTGAATACTACTAGTCAGTATCTGGTAGATGTCAAGCAGTTGGGGATAGTCCTTCAGAAGCTGTTGGTGCCGATCTAAGGTAGCCTGATCGCCTCGAATAGCCGGTCCCGTTTGTAGCATCGAAGGCGATGTGCCGTGCAGCCTGCGCACAGTCTCTTCGATAAGAGGTAAGAGCATGGCAAAATCGATCCTTTCCCTTTGACAGTAAGATTCTGCCAGAACGTACAGATGATTGGTAAAATTATTGACGAAAACAGAAGCCAAATGCAGCTTAAACCGGGTCAGGTCATCCACTTCTAGCACCTGGCTGGAAATGGTCGTCGCCAACGCGACAATCACGCGCAAGTTTTCCGGTGAATTGGCATCGATTAAGATCGGAATTTCGGCTGGTGGTCGAATTTCCTTGCGCAGGCTTTGGAGAGGATATAGGACCCCATACTGGCTGCTGACTCCGCGCAGGATATCTTTGGGGATGGCTCCTGCCGTATGCACGGCCAAACGTTCCCCCAGATGGAGATGCCCGGAAAGTGCCTGTAGACCCTGATCGGAAATCGCGACCAGATACAGCTCCCCCTGGCTGGTCAATCCAGTCCAACGATCCGCATAAGAGCAACCCAGCTCACCAGCCAAGGCCTGCGCATGAACCGGGTTAGGGCTGAAGACTTGCAGGACCTCGTGTTGCGCAGCCACCATTTTTCTGCCCAAAACGGTGGCGACATTACCCGAGCCAATCAAGACTATTTTCACTGGTCTTGTGTATTTATGGTAAATGGGCTAGGTTGCGCGCCCACGATCACCAAAGAAAAAAACCGCCTCGTCCAAATCGGAGGCGGCCTATCCGGCAATCGGGAAATGCGATTATTTCTTCTTTTGAGATTTCGGTGCCCAAATGGCCAACATTCTCTTCCCTTCCATTTTAGGTAGTCCTTCAAGCACTCCGACTTCATTAAGACGTTCCGCAAATTTCAGGAGCAGTAGCTCTCCTCGTTCTTTAAACTGTATGGCGCGGCCTTTAAATTGTACATAAGCCTTTACCTTATCACCGTCTTTCAAAAATTTCTCCGCATGCTTGGCCTTAAAGTCAAAATCGTGGTCATCCGTATTGGGAGTAAACCGAATTTCTTTGACTTCGGAGGCCTTGCTCTTGGCCTTCATTTCCTTTTCCTTCTTCTTCTTTTCGTATAGGAACTTGTTGTAGTCTATAATTTTACAAACAGGAGGATCCGCATTAGGGGAGATTTCAACCAGATCCAGCGCTTGCTCTTGCGCTAATTTGAGGGCTTCCTGCAAGGGATAAACACCTACTTGGACATTATCACCTACCAATCTAACCTGGGGCACGCGGATCATGTGGTTGGTACGGTGTTCTTGTTGTTGTTCTTTTCTGAAACGTGGATTGAAATTACCTCTTGGAGGCCTCGGTGGAAATGCCATTTACAATTTTTAAGTGAACAATATGTTTATTTTCATGCGATGATCGGTAAGTACTTAATTTGCGATGCGTGATTGCTTCTGAGTCCTAGGCTTCCCGATTTTTGATGAGCAGGGCAACTTCCGAAACGAATGCATCAATGTCCTTTGACCCGGTATCGCCCAGCCCTTGTCTTCGCACCGATACCCTATGTTCATTCAATTCTTTCTCGCCCACAACCAACATGTAAGGTATCTTCAACAGTTCGGCGTCCCGAATCTTCTTACCAATCTTTTCGCTGCGATCATCCAATTCCACGCGAATATCCGCATTTTTAAGCGATTGCAAAAGAGTTTGTGCATACGGGATAAATTTATCGCTGATGGGCAAGATCTTAACCTGCACGGGCGCCAGCCACACGGGGAATTTTCCCGCATAATGCTCCAGCAAAAAGCCAATAAAGCGCTCGTGAGTGCCCAAGGGTGCCCGGTGTATAATGAGGGGCGTCTCTGGCTGGTTATCCTTGTTGGTAAACTCCAGCTTAAACCTCCTGCCCTGGGCGAAATCTACCTGATTGGTTGCCAACGTGAATTCTCGCCCGATGATGCTCCAGATCTGCACGTCAATTTTCGGGCCATAGAATGCTGCCTCGTCGGGCACTTCAACAAACGGGGTCCCTGTTTGCTTCAGCACCCGTCTAACCATCTCTTCCGTCTCCAGCCAGAGGACAGGCTCATCGATGTATTTTTTTCCCAGTTTGGCCGGATCGTGCAGGCTTAGACGCATGACGTATTTGTCGATGCCGAAAATCTTAAAATACTTCAGATACATCTCGTTGACAGCCTTAAACTCGTCGGCGAACTGTTCTTTGGTGCAGTAGATATGGGCGTCATTCATGTGCAGACACCGTACACGCATCAACCCAAATAGCTCCCCGCTTTGCTCAAAACGATAGCAAGTGCCGTATTCGGCCAGTCGCAGCGGCAGTTCTTTATAACTTCTGGGTTCTGCGGCAAATATCTTGTGGTGATGGGGACAATTCATCGACTTGAGGTAGTACTTGGTCCCGTCGAGTTCCATGGGAGGAAACATACTGTCCTGATAGTAAGGTAAATGGCCGCTTGTCAAGTACATACTCTCCTTGGCAATATGGGGAGTAACCACACGCTTATAACCGGCAAGTTTTTCTGTTTCCTTGGCGAGGTTTTCGAGCTCCTCGATAATCAGCGTTCCGTTGGGCAGCCAAAGCGGCAACCCGGGCCCTACATCGTCATCCATGGTAAATATGCTCAGCTCCTTGCCCAGTTTGCGGTGATCTCTTTTTTTTGCTTCTTCGAGCATAGCGAGGTAATCATCCAATTCCTTTTGAGAAGGAAAGCTGATCCCATAGACCCTAGTCAACTGCTTGTTGCGCTCGTCCCCTTTCCAATAGGCGCCAGCAATATTGGTTAATTTGATGGCTTTAATAAATGCTGTCGAAGGAATATGGGGCCCTCGGCATAGGTCTGTGAAATGGCCCTGCGTATAGAAGGTGATTTCTCCATCCTGAAGGCCTTGCAGCAGATCTAGCTTATATGGATCACCCTTTTTCGAAAAATAGTCCACGGCCTCCTTTTTCGAAATTTCCTGTCGCAGATACGGATTGTTTTCTTTGGCGAGCTCGGCCATCTTGACTTCCAGCCGGCGCAGATCCTCATCCGTGATATGCCGGTCTCCCAGATCCATGTCATAATAAAACCCATTTTCGACGGGGGGGCCGACCCAAAACTTAACTCCGGGAAAGACCGATTCTACGGCTTCGGCCAGCAAATGGGCGGAAGAATGCCAGAATGTCGATTTCCCGTCTGGGTCATCCCAGGTTAAAAGCTTTAAGCGCGCATCCCGGCTGATTGGCCGGGTGGCGTCCCAGATCTGACCATCGACGGAGGCGGCGATAACTTTCTTTGCCAGCCCCCTGCTAATCGACTCGGCGATTTCCAAGGAAGTCACCGGGCTCTCGTAGGACCTCACCGCTCCGTCCGGAAATGTAATGTTGACCATGTTCGTCGCTTCAAGTTTAAGTCAAGAAAGTACCTTGGATAGAGTCGTATCCTCGGCAGTGCAAGCACAAGTCGCCGCATGGACGCGATTCCCAATCCCACAATGCCGTAAGGAGCCGCAAATTTAACAAACTCTTGCCAGATTAACCCCTAAGTAGCCATTCATCAAGCTAAATTATTTGAGTAATTTGGACTTACGAAAACCTGCACTATGAGGAGACTTTGCACGGTTCTATTAGTGTCCGTTTCATTTGCAGTTCAGGCGCAGGATGTAACCGGCATCTGGCGCGGTCATTTTCGATCCAACGAAGTCTACCAGCGCCTGACTATGGATGACGATAGGTATAAAATGGAAGTGCAAATTGCCCAGCAGCGACAGAACTTTCAAGCGGTTACGTATTCCTATAAATCGTCCGTTTTTTACGGCAAGGCAGTAGCCGATGGCTCCGTAAACTTCAAGACCAAAAAAGTGTTGCTGCAAGAACAACGAATCGAAGAACTGAAAATGTCCTTCGGAGACGCCTGCATCATGACTTGCAACTTGCAGTACTCCAAACTCGGAGATGAAGAATTCTTGGAAGGAACCTACAGCAGCATGAATACGCGCGATTCATCCGACTGTGGGAAAGGGACCATTTTTCTGCATAAGGTGTCTACGTCTGACTTTTACGAGGAGCCTTTTCTGCTGAAAAAGGAAAAATCCTTGGAGGAAGAAAAAAAGAATCCTTCCTCTGCGTCGCCAGCCCCTGCAGGAAAATCGACGGTGCACGCAGCCCCTAAAAAGACGGTGGCCAAACCTTCCACCACCACCACGGCAAAGCCCATAACCAAGACTCCTCCAGCCACGGCGACAACCAAGTCCTCCACGAAGACCGCGGCTAAGAAAGCGGGTAGCCCCTCCACCTCCACTGCGACGACTGCTAGCGATAAAACGCATGTGCAAACTAAATCTCCGTCAAAAGCTTTGGTCAAAATCGATCCCAGTAAGCATGCCCTGGAGCCCATGCATAAGGACTCCGCTCAGGTATACATTGACGATAAAGCCATTGGGGCGACTATGCCCGCAGTACTGGTGGAGCGAACAAACGAAGTGGTTCGAACAATTGAAGTGAATACCCGTGATGTGGAGCTTAATATTTATGACGATGGGGCCATCGATAACGATACAGTCACAGTCTATTTCGATAATAAAATGGTCGTTTCCAGGGCCATGCTGACCGACCGGGCTATCGTCGTCAAACTGCACCTGGACGATAACCAGACTACCCACAAAGTGGTCATGGTGGCCGACAACCTGGGCGACATTCCGCCTAACACATCTTTGATGGTGGTCAAAGCAGGAGAGAAACAATACGAAGTCCGCATCGTTTCGGATGAACAAAAAAATGCGGTAGTAGTATTTAAGTACCAAAAAGCTCCGTAGACTCCTTGCTTTTTAGTCGGTTTGACAAGCTTTTTCCTCGCTTACTCCGTTGATGTCATTTTCTGTATGCGGCAAGATGCGGCTAAGCTGCCTTTGCGCCGGACTGAAGTATTTGAACTTAGGCGCGTTCAGGTTGGTTTACTGACCAGGATGGTATTTCTTCTCGACATGTTTCATGACATCCTCGGGATAAAAAAGAACCTCTTTGAGTTGTCCATGGAGGTATAATTCCGCCTGGTCCATAAAATGGGGGGAGCCTGGATCAGACGATTGACCACCCGTAACCACGGATCGGGCGGTTAGGTGCTGGCCGAATTCTACTGCTGCGATAAAGCTATTGCCGCTATAGCCGAACTGCTTGTTTGAGTGGACTGCAGGATGGCAATCAAATGCCGGCAAAGACCCCCAGCGGGCGGAGGCCATTCCGACCGGCAAGCTGGGTAGGCTGTCATAGAACGTTTCGGTGATTTGGCCGGTTCGTCGTTGGAACCGGTTGATATCCCCCCAGGGTATATTCCAGCTTGCGTATTTGGCTTGCAGCATGTTGATGGCCAGGTCCAGCGCTAGCAGCAACTCCCGAGCAGAAGTCTCTTGAGCGACGTGCTGCAGTACGCTTACCTGGTCGTATTCCGGATGCTTGGCCCAGGCGGCCTGGATTTTTGGACCCAGACAGAGAGCCCACTGAATAGCCAAAGTAGTGGCTACGGATTTCTCGGAGGAATATCGGTCCCAGGATTCCAGTACCTGCATCGGAGCCTCCAAGGCTGGCTTTAAAGCACCTGTTGACGTGTCTTGAGCATGATAGGCCTGCACCAAAGCCGGCAGCAGAATGTCAAAAGCGAATAGATAGTGATCGTAGCCCGCCTGGATCAATTTATCGAGCGTAAACTGATGCTCCCGGCTCAATACCCTGATCGCATTCAACGCCCGGGTATTCTGACCGTCGGGAGCCATATATCCGGGATAATCCTTCCGGGAGGGGCTGCTTTCACCCGATGCCGTAAAAGGTGTCGAATTGCAGTTTTCAATCCATCCACTGGATGGATTATATATATGGATTACCTGGTCCAATTCGTGCAGTCCCTTCCACTCGGTGGACGCCGTGGTACCATCGACAGGCTTGGACCAGTCAAGCGCCGGATCACGAACCGGCATGAAATTTCCATGCCAATAGGCAATGTTTCCCTGATCATCGGCATACACGGTGTTGTTAGAATTGTTCGATCGCAGATCCATCACTCGCTTGAATTCAGCAAAATTTCCGGCCTTGGTTCGAAGCCAGGATTGTTCCAAGGCGCTCATCGACCGGTTGTGCTCCCGTAGGCTTAACCATTTGCCGTTCCGGCTGCCCATGACCGGTCCATGGTGCGTATAGTAGGCGGTAACGGGAATTATCCCTGGTCCTTCCGTCCCTTGGTAGTGCAGCATAAGCCGCTTGGACAGAACTGGCCTAAGTCCTTTTTCGTACACATAAAACAGCGAATCCCCCTTGCGCACCGTTTGCTCGACATATAAGTCGGCAACGTCGGCGTAGCTGCTGGTATGCATCCATCCGCAGTGGGCATTGAAACCCTGATACACAAAAAACTGTCCCCAGGTCACGGCGCCATAGGCGTTGAGCCCTTCGTCGCTGACTAATTGGACTTCTGTTCGGAAATAAAAGGTAACATGCGGATTGATATACAGCATAGCGTGTCCCGATAAGGTGCGTGATGGGGCTAAGGCAAAACCGTTGGAGCCGGTTTGGTCATCGGCGTCGCGATCCGCCATGGGCTGGGCCTGAGCGATATCGGGAAAGCCGGCAACCGCATAAAGGTCTTTGATGTCCTGTTTGGTAATTCCGCCAGTCTGGGTCGCGGAAATACTGCCATCCGTAAACAGCAAAGCAAACCAGGGTTCAAAATGCATAAGCACATGGGGATGCACTTGGGGATGGGTATACAGATAATAGTTCACTCCTTGGGAAAAGGCATCAAGTAGTTTACGAAGCCAGGTGGGGCTAGAGGCATAATCGGCTTTGGCCGCAGTGCTGTCATAAATGAGCTGCATTTCCAGGTCATCATACAGGCGGCTTGGTCCATCAACTTCAGCCAGGCGGCCCATGACTTCCAGGTAATTGCGTTCCACTCTGGGAAAATCTTCCTCGCATTGAACATACATTAATCCAAATACCACATCCGCATCAGTCTTCCCATATATGTGCGGGATCCCCCAATTATCCTGGACAATGGTGACACGCGAGGCCATTTGTTGGCAAAGATGCAGGTCCTGCAAATTCAGCAGCTGGCCAAATGACAAGGCAGGCAGGATCAGCCAAAAAAATAATTGCATTCGCATAGTACAAACAGAAATGATTTCGCCCGCCAGCGCGCATGCTCTAGATAGCTATCCCACCGGGGCCAACATGACTTCATGCGACGGGCTTGAATTTGGCCGTTTTTTCCTCCCCCAGAATATCCGAGTCACTGCGGATTTGAATTTGCAGATTGCAAATCCACTCCGCGCATCCCCGGCGATACAATCTCTCATTTACCAGGGCAAAGAGACCCATAACCTCTGCATAGTTTCCTTCCAGGACAGTGGCAAATGGGCCAACTTCATATTTCACGCCTGATGCTGCGATTACCTCAATAGCCTCATCCACCCATTCGTAGGGGTGGCGGTCCTGCACGATAGGAACCACCTGGAGTGACGCGTTGACGATGTAGTTATGCATGGTGGAATTTTTCAATCTTCAGATCCTATCCACGCTCACTACCGCACCCAGGTTGATGGGGCCGTATATGTGGGGAAAGGTATCTTCCAAAGAAGGCGACCAATCGTAAATCAATGGACTGGCGAGTTTTGCTGTTTCAATCGTTAAGCGAACTAACTCTTGGGTATGGGCAAAATAGCGCCTGCGAATATCTGGCAACTGGCGCTCTTCGCAGCAATGGATAAACCCTTCCTCAGTCAGCGCGGCGGTTGCGTATTGGGTAGATCCTTGGGCGGCTTGCCATGCGGCATTAGGCGTTAGATGGTAAATCAAAGCCATACATCATGTAATTATTCGTGGTATATGTTGTTCAAGCAAAAGCAGGTCCGTCAGGACGATCGCCGTGACGGCTTCCAGCACTACGGGTACGCGAAGGGCAATGCAAAGGTCATGGCGCCCTTTAACGGAAAAAGGCTCGATTTGACCCGTTTCCCAATTTAAGGTTTGTTGTTCCTTCGGTGTGGATGAGGTAGGCTTAATGGCAATACGAAACACCAGTTCATTTCCATTGGTTATTCCTCCAACTACTCCACCGGCATGGTTCGTCTTGGTCTTTCCCCTAATATTTTCAATGGCATCATTGTGCACACTGCCGAACATGCGGGCAGCGGCAAAACCGGTGCCGAATTCGATTCCCCGCACGGCGGGAATAGCAAACACAGCATGGGCGAGCAGGGATTCTACGCTGTCAAAAAATGGCTCTCCCAAACCTCCTGGCAAACCGGCCACCCGACATTCGATTAGGCCGCCGACGGAATCCTTTGCCTCAATGGCCTTGTCCAATCCCTTATCCAAATCCTGTTCCCCTCCAATTTCCAGGATGGTGCTGCGCAACTGAATTCTGCCTTCAGCCGGCGCGCTGACGGCGGCCAATAACTTTTTGGCCACTACACCGGCACCAACCAGTCCCACGGTGAGTCTACCGCTGAAATGACCACCACCTCGGTAATCCTCAAAGCCGCCAAATTTCAGGTGGGCCACGAAATCGGCATGACCCGGCCGGGGAAAAGCTCGTTGCTTTTCATAGTCTCCAGACCTGGTATTGTTGTTGTCAAAAAAGATTGCCAAGGGCGCTCCAGTGGTCCGATTTTGAAAAATCCCTGACCTGAATAGAGGCAAATCATCTTCCTTGCGAGGCGTGGTGCCTTTTTGCATCCCTCCTCTTCTTCGAGCCAGGTCCGCCGAAAAGTCATCCTCGCTCAGCAATAGCCCCGCTGGGCAGCCGTCGATGACTATGCCCACGCCTTGACCATGGGATTCCCCAAAAATGGTAGTTCGGAATATGCGACCAAATGAATTCATAGACCAATACGCCCTGCTAGTGGACGTGACTTTTATGAGCGATTATGGACGATTGCGGGTTGAGTGATAATTGCTCCTAAGCTGCGCAAGTCTTGAAAAAATCCAGGATAGCTTTTGTCGATCGCCTGAGCCTCCTGGATGGTGCTTTCTCCTTGTGCAGCCAGAGCCGCGACAGCGCAGGCCATGGCAATGCGGTGATCGTGGTGGGAATGCACATGCGCGCCCTTGACGCCGCCGAGTCCTCCTGTCACCAGCAGCCAGTCTGCCTGCCAATCCACCTTGACCCCCATCTTGGTGAATTCGTCTCGAAGTGTTTGCGCCCGGTTGCTTTCCTTATGCCGCAGCCTCTCTGCTCCCTTTATTTTTGATATACCCTGGCAGTAGGATGCCAGAGCTACCAACGGAGGGAATAGATCCGGGCATTCGGTGGCGTCAAATTCGAACGCCCGCAAGCTTGTCCTTGGGGATGCAGGTCCGATATCAATACGATCGGCAGAAACCTCCATTTTGGCCCCGCAGCTTCTGAGGGCCTCGAGGATAGCTTTGTCTGCTTGGGTGGATTGCAGGTCCAACCCCAGGACGGAAATTGGGCCGGCGATAACGCCAGCTATAAGTAAAAATGCCCCTCCACTCCAATCGCCTTCGACCCGGTACGTTACCTTGGCGCGTGGATTGGGTGCGGCGGGGACACTGCCGGCGAAATGAAATGTTTGATACCGGTTATGCTCAGGGACCTGCAGACCGAAATCCCCCATTACTTTAAGCGTAAGATCGATGTAGGGTTTGCTCTTCAACCCCTGGACGGTTATAGTCACCCCGGTGGCTCCCGCAGCCGCATAGGCCATCAATAGTCCCGTTAGAAATTGGGAACTCAGCGAGCCATCGATAATAATATTTTTAGGTCGCAGCGGGCCTTTAAGAATCAAGGGCAATCTACCTTTGTTGGATTGCACCTCTACGCCTAATTGGGGAAGCACCTCATCGAAGAAATCCATCGGCCTTGCCAGTAGGCTCCCTTCGCCACTAATGGTCATGCGCTTCTCACTCAGAGCGATAATCGGAGCAAACATGCGAATCCCTAGCCCACTCTCGCCACAATTGATCAGCTCGGTTTTGGGTTTCAAGCCTTGACCGACGACTTGAATCGAACCGTCAGCTAAATGGGTAAGATTGGCCCCCAATCCCTCAATCACGCGCAGGGCTGCCTGATCGTCATTGGAGCGTCCGGGATTGATGATGATCGATTCTCCCCGGGACAGCAAGGATGCGGCACAGGCCCGCTGCATCGAACTTTTGGATGCTGGCGATTGGACGGAGCCTGTGAGCAAGGAAGGTTGAATCGTTATTTGCATGTGTACTACTGCTGCATGGGATGAATTACCTGGCACGGACAAAAGAATATACCATTTTTTCCAGTTGTGCGATGGGGAGGCTTTTAACGATACCCCCCCCGATTCGGTTCAACATGACGAAATGAATGACCCCCTGTGCCATTTTTTTATCCATTTTCAAAACATCAAAAACTTTCTTCGCATCAAAATCAGCCTTCGTCGGCAATCCATACCGACTTAGCAGGCTGGTCACTCTGGCGGTATCCTTAAATGAACTGAATTGTTCGGATACCAGGCAGGCAGCCACCATCCCGATGGATATGGCGTGACCGTGCGGCAACTTATAGATGTTTTCTACGGCGTGGCCCAGAGTATGACCAAAATTAAGCAGCCTTCTGTCGCCTTGCTCGAATTCATCGGCTAGTACAACCGTTGATTTGATCATAACATTTCGACGGATGAGTTTAGCGAAGGTTGCCCTGTCTTTGCGAAAGTCATTAATCTGCTTTTTTTCAAGCTCCTCAAACAGGACCGGGTCCTTGATGCAGGCATGCTTGATCACTTCCGCAAATCCATTAATCCATTCCGCCTCGGGCAAAGTGCGCAGCATAGACAAATCGTAGAGTAAGAACTCGGGTTGGTTGATGGCACCTACCAAGTTTTTGTAGGGTCCTACGTCGATGCCATTTTTCCCCCCGATGGCCGCGTCAACCATGGCTAAAACCGAAGTAGGAACGAAGCCAAATCGTATGCCTCGCATATAGATGGATCCGACATATCCCGCTATATCGGTCACAACTCCCCCGCCAACCCCAATTAAAAAGGTTTTGCGATCTACCTGTAGTCCGATGAGCTGTTGGATCACATAATCCACGGTGGCCTGGACTTTATATTCCTCACCGGCCTTTATCACTATGGTCTTGAACCCCTTAAAATTCTTTTGATGCTGTTGGAAAATATTCTCGTCCGTGATAAGCACTGCCTGCTCCTTGTTCATCAATTTTCCAACCTGGGAGAATTCGGCGTCAAAATAACAGGTCACTTTTTTAGCCGAATAGGGAAAAATCTTTTTTTGCATAGTGGGGCAAGTTGGATCGTTATATTCATCAACAGAAGATCGCTGGGTGCAACCCACCGCCGGCATGGTGGTGCATAGTAGCGATGATGTCCCTCTAGCTGCTCGTCACGCACCCCCAAGTTCTCGGCCAGTCCTAAAGTGGGGCGCGAAGACCCTGGACTTGCCTGCCATACTCCTGCGGCTGCGGTGTGCCCGCATAAATGCCATATCCGGGGGTATCTCCCAGCTCAGGAGTTCATTATTTTATTTTGGTGGTTGATACTTTCCATATGCACCGCATCAAAATACTTGGTGATAAACTCCTTACTAAGTCCCAGTTTCTCCCCTTTTAAAAAGGCCCTTTCCAGAATGGCGTTCCACCGATTTGTCTGCAGGATGGTAATGTCATTTTCCTTCTTGTATTGGCCTATTTTCTCCGATATTTTCATGCGCTGCCCCAGAATCTGCATCAGTTCATCATCCAGTTGATTGATTTGCTGCCTTAGTTTTTCCAACGCTGCGTGGTAGGCTTCAGAAGCCACATCTTCCTTCCTCCAACGTATCGAGCTAAGGATTTCCGCCAAGCGTTCGGGCGTTACTTGTTGTTTGGCGTCGCTCCAGGCATTGTCCGGATCGATGTGGGACTCAATAATGAGCCCGTCAAAATCCAAATCTATGGCGGTTTGCGCCACATCCTGAATAATATCCCGACGGCCGCAGATATGCGAGGGGTCATTAATAAACAACAAGCCCGGATTGCGCAATTTCATTTCAATAGCCAGGTGCCACATGGGGGCATTGCGGTACTCGGTGTTCCCATAGGAACTAAATCCCCGATGGATTAACCCAATTTGGCGAATGCCCGCTTTGGCCACCCGCTCCACCGCACCAATCCACAACTCCAAATCCGGGTTTATCGGATTTTTGATCAGTACAGGCACGTCCACGCCGCGCAGCGCATCGGCCACCTCTTGCACGCTGAAGGGATTGACCGTAGTGCGAGCGCCAATCCAAAGCACATCAATGTCAAAATGGAGAGCATCTTCCACCTGTTTGCCGGTGGCTACTTCGACTGCCAAGGGAATACCTGTAACTTTCCTTGCCTGCTGAAGCCAAGGAAGGCCCTTGGTTCCAATACCTTCAAAACTACCCGGTCTGGTCCGTGGCTTCCAAATTCCGGCACGCATAAAATCCACCTTGCCCGTTTTTTTGAGCCGGACGGCAGTTTCCATGACTTGTTCTTCTGTTTCGGCGCTGCAAGGCCCAGAAATAATCAAAGGTCGCTTGAGCCATTTTTCCTGCACTAACTGCTTATTAGTGTCTGCTTGTGTTGCCTGCATATGATAATGTTACGTTTAAGCCTCAGATGCTAATCCAAGCGCCGATTTCACCTGGGCAAGTTGCCCCTACCTTGTGCTCATCGGCTGTTGGCCTCATTCATCCGGATCCTGCGGCCCTTATAATTCTTCCCGTCGAGGGACCGAATCATCTGGGTCGCCGATCTGCGGTCAATTTCAATCCAACTGTTCATTTCCTTCATGTCGATGCGGCCAAGGACCTCCTTTTTCAGGTCGCTCATGTCCAGTATAAATTGTAAAAAACTGGCCTTATAGAAGCCATCCTTAGTTCCCAAATTGACAAAGAGTTTCAAGTAGTCGCCATTACCATTGAACTGGTTGCCCCGCGTATCCCTGGTCTCGCGGCGAAAACTAGGTTCCCTTCGGTCTCCACCTACCCCAACTCGCAAGTCCCGCTCGCCGTAACTTCTAATGCGCTCTCTTTCACGGACGTTTAGGTCTTCGGCGTGTTCGTAGTATTTGAGGAAACGGTCAAATTCCATTGCGGCCATGCGTTTCAGCACTTCTTCTTTCGTAATATCAGCAAACTTATCGGCGAGCATGGGCACATAGGTCTCGTAGTCCCCGTGGCTAATGTCGGCCTGGAGTAACTTGTCCATAAAATGAAAGAACTGTTTGCGGCAAACGTCTTTGCCCCCGGGTATTTCCAATTTATGAAATGGCACCTGCACCATACGTTCGATCAAGCGAAGCTTGCCAATTTCCCGCGTATGGATAATGGATAAGCAGACGCCTGTATTACCGGCCCGGCCAGTCCGGCCACTGCGATGAGTATATACTTCCACGTCATCGGGCAATTCATAGTTGATCACATGTGTTATGCCTTGCACATCGATACCCCTGGCCGCCACATCGGTCGCGATAAGTAATTGAAGCGTTTTCTCTCTGAACTCGCCCATGACTTTATCACGTTGTTGCTGGGTCAGATCACCATGGAGTGCATCAATGTCGTAGCCTTCCCGGGTCAGTTTTTCGGCAATATTCTGCGCGTCGGCCTTGGTGCGCGTAAAGATGAGGCCGTAAATACCCGGATTGAAATCAATGATACGTTTAAGTGTCTCATACCGGTGATGGGCAGCCGTAACATAATATTGATGATCAATATTCTTGTTTGCTGTATTCAACACCCCCACCGTAATCTCCACGGGCTGCTTCATATATTTTTTGCTCACCCGGCGAATTTCTGGTGGCATGGTCGCGCTAAACAACCAAGTAGCTTCCCGCTTAGGCGTATTCTTGAGAATAAATTCTATGTCATCCTGGAAACCCATGTTCAGCATTTCGTCCGCTTCGTCCAGAACGACGTATTTAATCTGCTCCAAATTGATGGCCTTTCGCTCAATTAAATCAATCAGTCGGCCCGGAGTTGCCACGACGATTTGCACCCCCCTTTTGAGGTCTCGGATCTGCATCCCGATGGAAGCTCCTCCATATACCGCCACCACATGCATGCCCGGCAAAAACTTCTTGAAAAGTTCGATTTCATTCACGATCTGAATGCATAGCTCCCGAGTTGGGCAAACCACCAGGGCCTGCGGATATTTCTTCTCCGATTCAACCAGTTGAAGCAGGGGCAGGCCAAAAGCCGCCGTTTTCCCCGTTCCCGTCTGCGCCAGCCCCACCAGGTCCTTGGTTCCACTCAGCAGGACCGGAATCGCTTGCTCCTGAATGGGCGTAGGCGTTGTGTACCCCAGCGCAGAGGTTGCTCTAACCAATTTTTCGTCCAATCCCAACTCGTCAAAGGTCGCCATATACTGTTTTAAAATTTGCCGCAAAGGTACGGTTATTTGAGTTGCCCTCAAGGGCTGCGCCTTGGGGCGGCCCGGACTGGACCTCATTCGCCTTACCCTTCCCTTATTTCAAGATCCGCTTGATCTGGTTGGCGTGTTCCATGAGTTCAACCAGGTATGCGTAATTTTCTTTTTCCAGGCAGCTCTTGAATTTACGCAGCTGGCTGATGTGTTCATTGAGTACATCCAAGACGTTCTCGCGATTCTGCATAAAAATAGGAGCCCACATCGCGGGGCTGCTCTTGGCCAGCCGCACGGTGCTTTCAAAGCCACCTCCCGCCAGTTCAAAAATCGCATCCTCCTCTTTTTCCTTCTCCAGCACCGTATTGGCTAGCGCAAAGGAGGTAATGTGGGAAATATGGCTCACGTAGGCGGCATGGACGTCGTGGTGATAGGCATCCATATAGACCAGATTCATGCCAAGCAACTTATAGATCTCCTCCACTTTAGCCAACGCATCCGGATCACTTTTTTCTTTTTCACACAGAACGCAAACCCTTCCCGCAAACGCTTCTTTTACCGCCGCTTCCGGTCCACTGTATTCTGTACCCCACATAGGGTGGCCGGCCACAAATCGGCCACGCATCGGATGATTGGCCAGGGACGAACACAGCACGTGTTTGGTTGATCCTGCATCGGTGACAATTTGCGAGGTTCCCACTAGACTCATAATCTGCTCCACCACCGGGACAGTCACATCCACGGGAATGGCCACATAGATTAAATCACTTTTTCTCACCGCTTGATTCAAAGGCAGTGTTTCATGAATCAGCCCTAGTTCCAAGGCTTTAGCAATACTGGCTTGTGTCCTGCTCACGCCTATGACGTTGCGGACCAATCCCTTTTGCTGAAGGGCCAGGCTGAACGAACCGCTTATCAGTCCAACTCCGACTATGGTGATAGAATCAAACATCCGCTTGGTTTTTGGTTTCTCGAAATTGGTTAACGCGCGAAATACTCTCTTGGAGCTTCTCCTCCGTACAGCATAGGCTAACCCGAATGTATCGATCACCCTGATCGCCAAAAATACCCCCTGGGGTGATGAACACCCGCGCCTGGCCAAGCACTTCGTCACTCAAGGTGTAGCCGCTTTGGGCCGTGGCAGGTACCTTCGCCCATACAAACATGCCTGCCTGAGCCGGGTCGTAGCTGCAGTCAAGGAGGTCCAACAATTCAAACACAAATTTCCTGCGCCTGGCATATATGACGTTAAGATCTCTGTACCAGGATCCCGGCAGGCCCAAGGCCCGGGCGGCTGCCAGCTGAACGGGTAAGAACATCCCACTGTCCATATTGCTTTTAAACCGCAGCACCTCGTCGATGCGCTGGCTACCACCTACTAGCATGCCGACACGCCAGCCAGCCATATTCTGGGATTTGCTGAGCGAATTGAGTTCGACCGCCACATCCATGGCGCCGTCTACCTGGAGCAGACTCATGGGTTGATCGTTCAAGATGAAACTGTATGGGTTATCGTGGATTAGCAGGATATGGTGTTTTTTCGCAAAAGCGACCAGTTGCTCAAATAACCTCCAGGTAGGCAACTGCCCGGTAGGCATCTGGGGGTAGTTGACAAACATCAAGGCACCCTTTGGATTACTGCGAACCGTAGGCTCGGCGAGTAGACGCTCAAGCTCAGAAAAATCAGGAAACCAGTGGTTCTGCTCCGACAAGCTATAGGAGAGGACCTTTCCTCCGGCCAATTTGGCCGCACTGCGATACGTGGGATATCCGGGGTTGGGCACGAGCACCGGGTCCCCCTGATCCAAATAGGTCATGCACAGGTGCATAATGCCTTCTTTGGATCCGATCAAGGGTAAAATCTCCGAATCCGGATTGAGCGTTACTTGATACCACTGCGCATACCAATCGGCCATAGCCTTGCGCAGGACCGGAGACCCCTTATAATTCTGGTATGCATGTACTCCAGGCTTTGCGCTCTCGGTCTGCAGCACCTGAATCACCTCGGGATGAGGTGGCAAATCCGGGCTGCCGATACCCAGGTTGATGATGTTCTTGCCCTCTTTATTCAGGGCATCAATTTCTCTCAGTTTCTTGGAAAAATAATACTCCCCGATGCCATCCAATCGGCTGGACAAGGCTCGACTATTTGATGCTGGGCTGTTGGCTTGGGTTAGTTCTTGATGTTCCATGGTCGATAAGAGTTGCATTTAGTAAGTAATTTATCAGCTGCGCTATACGGTTTGGCCTTTCTTATATACGCCATAGATCTTTAATGCGGCGGTGATGGGCTCCATACACTTGATCACTCGCTCAAATTGGTCTAAATTTTCGAATTCCATATCGGCGTGAAACGAGTATTGCCAATCGGAGCCAGGTATGGGAAATGATTGCAGCTTACTCAGGTTGATGCCCCCGTCTGCTACTGCGGTGAGTACTTTGGCCAGGCTTCCCCGGGAATGATCGGTATGAAAATTAACGGAAGCTTTGTTGGCCTGGTCCACGGGCTTAGTGGACTCCGCCCGCTGCAGGATCAGGAACCGCGTGTAATTGTTTTTCATTGTATGGATGTTGGGAGTGAGAATGCGCAAGCCGAACAGCTCAGCGGCCAGTTTGCTGGCTATGGCCGCCACGTGTTTGCTGTGGTGCTGGCGCACGTGCTTGGCACTTAAGGCTGTGTCCTCGGTTTCGATCAACTTCCAATCGTATCGATCCAGATAATCCAGACATTGCTGAATAGCCATGGGGTGCGAATGGACTTCGCGGATATCCTCCAGCCGGACGCCCGGATTAACCAGCAGGTTTTGGCGGATTTGCAGGTAAATTTCCCCGGTAATACGCAAATTGCTCTTTTGCAACAAATTGTAATTAGCCAGTATGCTTCCGGCGATCGAATTCTCAATCGCCATCACCCCACCATCACTCTCTTTCTTGCTCGACGCAACGCGAATTAGATCACGAAAATTCGCGCAAGCGATCACCGCGACCTCGGGTCCAAAGTAGTGGCGCGCGGCTTCCTGGTGAAAGCTTCCCTCATATCCCTGGATCGCCACCCGCGTACTGGTTTGAGCTGCGGCCGACGCCAAATCAGCCGAGAGCTTGGGTTGCTTGTTTCGCAAATTTTCCATATGTAGTTTTTATCCCCTTGTTCCGGCCGCCGAGCCAACACCCGCACGCGTAGAAGGTGGGAAATCAAAAATCCCGGCTTTTGGCCGGGACTCTTTATGTTAAAATGTTCTTCTTTACCTATTTTTTAACCAAAGTGTTTCCGGCCTACTGCTGGTAAAGTAGAAATAAAAATAAAAATACCGGTATGCTTTGGCTGTCTTCATAACAATGCTGATCAAAAGTAAAAACTTATTCGGAATAACAAAATTTAATTTAGCGCCCGCTGGTTTGCGTCCTCGGCCCACCATTCATTGAATACGGTTCATCAATTGCTGGTCAATCTTCTTAAATAAGTGAAAGGGCTTATAAATGCGCCAGTTATCCAGTTCAATTAGCTCAATATAGCGATTCAACCTGGCTTTTCTAAAGTCATGCTGGGTCGCTTCCGGCATATTTAAGCACACGATCCAGCCGTTTTGCTCGCTCACTTCGTCATACCATTCTTCATAATAATCCTTGTCTCCGCTGTGGAAATTGAGCACATTTTCGGCGATCAGCACGAATTTGGTGATGCCTTGTGCTAAAAATTTGTCTATTACTTCCCTCTTCAGATTCATGATGTCGTTTTCAATGGCATCGTTCCATTCGCCGATGAGTTCGATGACTGCGTAGTGTTCTTCATAGTCAGCCAGCAAGACTTTGAGATACAAGGTTCGGCTGCCAAAATCGTCCCATTGCGGATGAATGTAGTAATTGTAAATGGTGTGGGTAAATTCAAATTCCGAATAGACGGTTCCGTAAAACGGTGACCTTTCATCTTCTTCACTTACGTAAAGATGGCGCCAATTGTAAAATGGTTCAATATCATGCATACACTGACAATCCAGAAAAATCAGAAAATCCCCCGCACCCCATACCGCGCTGTCAACGCAGCAAGTTACATCCAGCGAAAACTGGTTTCCAAAAAAAAATTACCCCGCCCTCGTCGCAGCCACCGCGCTTTTCACACTACCGTATTGCAGCAACAATTGCTTGGCTTTTTCGTAGTCGGTAATGCCGGTCTCGCTCATCACCATTTTGGTTCCCCGGTCCACCAGCTTACTGTTGGTGAGTTGCATGTTTACCATCTTGTTATCCTCGACCCTGCCGATTTTGATCATCGCCGTGGTAGAAAGCATGTTGAGGACTAATTTTTGGGCCGTGCCACTTTTCATGCGGGTGCTCCCGGTCACAAATTCTGGACCCACGATAACTTCCACCGGGTAGTCGGAGAGTTTGGCCAGGGGAGTTCCCGGATTGTTGGTAATGCAGCCTGTGGCGATACCCTTGGCCCTACACTGTTGCAATGCACCCAGGACATAGGGGGTGTTACCACTGGCCGCAATGCCAATAACGATGTCCCGGTCACTTATCCCATGTTCCTGTAAATCGAGCCATCCCTGCTGAGTATCGTCTTCCGCATTTTCGATCGATCGTTGGATAGCGGCCGTTCCTCCGGCAATCAATCCCACAATGAGTCCAAAAGGCATCCCATAGGTGGGTGGGATTTCACTGGCGTCCAGGATTCCGAGCCTGCCACTGGTCCCGGCGCCGAGATAAAACATCCTGCCGCCTACTAGCATTTTCTCGGTAACGGCCGTGGCCAGCGTTTCCACTTGTGGAATCGCTTTTTCTACCGCTACCGCCACGCGTTTATCCTCTTGATTGATGGCCGTTAGGATATCGTGAATACTCATTTTTTCCAAGTCCCGGTAGTTGCCCTGCTCTTCGGTAATCCGTTCGAATGACATACGCGATCTATTTTACTGATTTTCTATGATATCCAATCAAGCCATCCATCGGCTTTTGCAAGATTCGACCCAATTCAAATTCATAGGCATCGCAGAGTTGTTTCACCACGTCGCGAAAACCAAAAGCCACACTACCGACAAAATGGACGGGATGGGTCCAGCTTTCCCGGTATTTGCACAAGTGAATGTAAAAAAAATCATTCAGGCCATCTTCAATGATATTCTCAATCATATAATGGCCACGATTTTCGGCCAAAAAAATAGCAAAGGAAGCCAGGTAGCGATTAGGAAGGGGTTTCTTGTACACGGCATCCAGGATTTCTGCCGGTGTGGTGACATATTTGGCATCAAATTTATAGCGGAGCTCCTCATCAAAGGTATGGTATAAATAATGCTGCAAGACCTTCTTGCCGAGGTATGCCCCGCTGCCTTCATCTCCGAGTACGTAGCCTAAACCAGGACTGTTTTTTACAATCTTTCGTCCATCAAAATAGCAGGAATTGCTCCCAGTTCCCAAAATGCAAGCAATTGCTTTGGATTCGCCACAAAGGGCCCGGGCTGCACCCTTCAGATCGTGATCCACTTCCACCTCGGCGGTCGGAAATACTTGTTTGATGGCGCGATGTACCAGTGTTTTGTTTTCCGTGCTAGCACATCCTGTTCCATAAAAAAAAACTCGATCAAATTTTCGATTACCCAAGCCCGGCATCAGCTCGCGAATTAGGACCTGAACGATTTGCTCCCTGCTTAAGAAATAGGGGCTCAATCCTTGGGTCTCCAGGATCTTCTTGCGGCCTCCAGACAGCATACACCATTCACACTTGGTGGATCCGCTGTCGGCAATTAGGATATTCATAAGCCTAGGTTAATGGTGAGCAAATTCGCCCCTGAACAAACGAAGATAAAAATTCCTTGCGGACAAGCGGTCGGGAAATCTGATCAACTTGCGAACAGGTTCATGGCATTTGCTTAATTTGCGAGCCAGAAGAATAGCTACATGAAAAAACTCAAAGTATGGATTCCGTTGCTTTTTGCCATCGTCATGACGATCGGGATGATCACAGGGTACCGCTTGTACGAAAATACCGGGTCCAAGGGCTTTTTCAAGGTGCGCAAAGCGAGTCGGGTCCAGGAAGTAATGGATCTGGTAAATGAAAGATACGTGGATTCGGTTAGTGTGGATACCTTGGGAACCGATGCCATTCAAGGGATGCTCTCCCATTTGGATCCTCACTCCTATTTCATTCCTGCTTCAGACCGGGAAGAGATGAACGAAGACCTTCAGGGCAATTTTGAAGGCATTGGTGTTGAATTTCAGATTTTTGATGATACCGTGAACCTGGTCAATGTGTTGACCGGTGGGCCCAGCGAGAAAGCAGGTTTGCAGGTGGGTGATAAATTTTTAAAAGTGAACGATTCGTTGGTAGCGGGTAACGGAATTACTAGTGACCGAATCAAGAAGCTATTGCGTGGTCCTGGCGCGAGCGAGGTCAGCGTCAGCCTCCTGCGCGAGGGCAAGCCTCTGGTGGTCCAGATTACGCGCGGGACAATTCCACTTCCCGCTGTAGACGCGGCCTACATGATCGACAAGCAGACGGGCTATATCCGCATCAATAAATTTTCGCTTACGACCTACGCAGAAGTGAGACAAGCCCTGCAAAATCTGAAGAATCAAGGGTTGGAAAAATTGATCTTCGATTTACGCGGCAACGGTGGAGGGATCGTGGACCAGGCGGTTAACATTGCCGACGAATTCCTGGACGATGACAAGTTGATTGTCTACACACAGGGGGCCAAGAGTCCAAGAAAAGAATACCGGGCACAGCGACCCGGTTTATTCGAACAGGGTAAATTGATCTTGCTGGTGGACGAAGGCACCGCATCGGCCAGTGAAATCCTGACCGGGGCCTTGCAGGACTGGGACCGTGCAACCATTATGGGCCGCCGGACCTTTGGAAAAGGGCTAGTCCAGGAACCTTTCCAATTGTCCGACGGAAGTGAATTGCGCCTTACCATCGCCAGATACTATACCCCGCTGGGTCGCAGCATTCAAAAACCGTACAACAAAGGTCGCGAAGTATACGATGAAGAGGTCCTGCAGCGATTTCATGATGGAGAAGTGTTGCACGGTGACAGCTCGATCAATCATTCTGGCCCCGCATTCAAAACCAAGGGTGGACGGATCGTCTACGGGGGAGGTGGTATTACGCCTGACATTTTCGTTGGTTTTGATACCAGCACCCTATCCAGGAGCATAACGTCGCTATATGTCAACGGTACGCTTAGTGATTTTGTATACCGCTATTATATGGACCATATGGCAAGTTTTCGCTCCTTCAAATCGCCGCAAGACTTTGCTTCGGGTTTCCACGGCCAAGGTGAAGTTTGGAGCAAACTGGTCAGTTACGCCGCCAAAGACAGCATTGACCTGAGCCGAGTTCCCCCCAAGGACCGGGAGGTGCTGCTTGACCGGCTCAAGGCGCTATTCGCCCGATTGATGTGGCATGCCGAAGGCTATTTTGAAATTAGCAACCTCAATGATCCAGTGGTTAATCGTGCCCTGGTAGAAATGCATAAGTAGGTCCCATTCGGTCTATTTGCCAGCCCTCTCCATCAGGTCCTGGTCAGAGATTTGGCTGGTCCCCAGACAATAAAACATTTTTCAAGTTCGTTTAGCTGGGATAAATCCTTAAATCCATTATTCAATGCAATACCATATATTAGGTAAGACTGTGGAGATATACGCGATGCAAAAACCCGAAGGACTGCCCGGTAGTGTGTTCGAATTTCGTGGAGACAAGACTTTGGAAGATATTGGCCTAAAAGAAACCTTTTATTTTCAAGCCCCCGATAGTTTCTATGTGGATACCGCCCCTTGGCCAAAACAGCACCAAAGTACCAAACGGGGCGTATACCAATTGTTACTTAGCCTGTATCTGCAAAAATCGATCAGCCAAGGACAACTGGTTCCCCAATAGCTGGCTCCTTCGCGGACCAGGTTGACCTTCAGGCAAGCCAATTGCTGGTGCCTGGGTCTTTTCGCTGGCCAAACCACGGCTAGTTGGCCTTATCCAAAATCTCCTTTTTCTCGATCCGGTAGGATCCTATTAACCCTAAGCCTCCACCAACGGCAATCAGGGCAAAATACATGGCCGGATTATCCATATCCCGCAACACATAGCGGTCCAGCATGTAGGCGAGCATAAGGCCGATCCCCGAGCCTACCAAAAGCAGGCCCCATTTCAGATTCAAGTAGGGTGCAGGGCGGTTAGCAAACTCTTTTGGGTTCATGCCCTTTTCTACCATGGCCAGATTCTGGCGCGTCTTCAGGTAAACGATGCCGAAGACCATAGCAAACAAGCAGGGAACAATAACAATAGGGATCAAAAATTCCATAACGAACAATTTTATTGGGTGATAAATGTGAAGTATTGCTCCATCAGACTACACAAGATGCCGAGAGGTTACGGCTTACGGTAGTTTATTCGATCAGATTTCCCTTGGTTATGCCACGGGTCAACGCATGGGATTGAGTCCCAAAGACTTCCTCTTCGTAGGCCTGCGTTAACTCGAATACCAAAGCAGAAGCAGAGCCTGCCCAGACCACACCCACCGAACTGTTATGCGTTTCCTGGTTAAAAATGTACCTTCCGGTGTAACCTGCGAGCAACAAGCGCAGTCTAATCGCGGTAATGCACACCGGAGCTTCAGACAAGGAAATCATTAACATGGTTTTACAAGGTAACCAGCCGGCATTCGCCTTGTTGGTCGACCGATACCAAAACTATGTATTTACGTTAGTGTTGCGTTTGATCTTGAACCGCGAAGATGCGGAAGAACTCTCCCAGGATGTGTTCATCAAAGCCTATCGGTCACTAGCAGATTTTCGAGGAGAGTCCAAATTCAGCACCTGGTTGTATACGATTGTTCGGACCAGTTGCCTCAGTTTCTTACGAAAAAGAAGACTCCCCACTCAGCCACTGACGAAGGACCTAGCGCCCGGCCATGCCCATGCTAATCTCCAGCAATCAGGATGGAATACTGCCCAAGTTGAACGAAAGTCGCGCCAAGCGCTGGTTAATGAGGCCATTGGCTTACTTGGACCCGACGATGCTCAAGTGATCAACCTATTTTATCAGGGGGAACAATCCTTGGAGGAAATTGGCATTATTCTGGGCGTGGAGCCAGATACGGCAAAAGTCAAGCTCTTTCGGGCTCGCCTAAGGCTGAAAGAAAAAATGGAAAAGCACTTCGGTGCGGAAGTCAAAGAATTATTTAGCTGATTGGCTGTCGCGGCTGGACCCGGACCAGGGAGCTCGGTGCTGCAAACAGCAACTAAAAATAAACGAGGTTAATATGAACTACCCAGAACAGATGCAAGAACGTCTTTGGGACTATATCGATGGCTTGGGAACTACCCAGGAGCGATCGGTGGTCGAAGATTTGATGGCAAACCAAGTGGAGTGGCAAGTAGCGTATGAGAAACTGCTGGAACTTCATCAACTGGTGGCAAGGCAGTCGCTGGAAGCTCCGTCAATGCGGTTTTCCAAAAACGTCATGGAACAGATATCCGCCTACCAGGTAGCACCAGCCACGCGCTCCTACCTCAATAAAGGAATCATTTGGAGCCTGGGGGGCTTCTTTGTTGTCGTCATATTGGGGCTGATTATTTATTCCATGACACAGGTGCGTTGGGCCGTCTCTACGGATAGCGATACCTACGGTGTTAGGCAGCTTGCAAAGAAGTTTGACTGGAGCAAATACTTGGGCAGCGCGTACACCGATGGTTTGATCCTAATCATCGTGGTCTTCGGGTTGGTGCTCTTGGATATGTACCTGCGTCAAAGAACACAACCAAACGATCAGCTGCCGGGTTGACTAAATCGGGCCTTGATTTGCAAAACAAAAATGCAACCATGGGTGCTTAGTTCAACTCAGGCCTGGACCTCTCGGAGGATTTTTCAGTACGATAATTCACCCAGGCCTCCCGGCAAATTCTTACCTTTATGGCGCTCAATTGGCGCACTATGGACATCAAAAACAACATTCTTGAAACCATTGGAAATACTCCGCTGGTCCGGCTGCATAAGATCACCAGGGACCTGCCTTGCACCGTACTGGCCAAGGTGGATTATTTTAACCCTGGCAATTCCATCAAAGACCGGATGGCAGTCAAGATGATTGATGTGGCTGAAAAAGAAGGTAAGCTGAAGCCTGGTGGCACCATCATTGAATGTACGAGCGGAAACACGGGTATGGGTCTAGCTTTGGTTGCCTGCGTGCGCGGATATAGGTGTATTTTTACTACCACCGACAAGCAGTCCAAGGAAA
The DNA here is from genome assembly GCA_963742225.1 of uncultured Chitinophagaceae bacterium. Lineage (GTDB taxonomy): Bacteria > Bacteroidota > Bacteroidia > Chitinophagales > Chitinophagaceae > Puia. Next base: position 332,577 of record CAVULD010000002.1, read on the forward strand.
AAATGGATATCCTCAAGGCGGTGGGTGCCGAGGTCATCGTTTGCCCCACCAACGTAGAGCCAGAAGACCCTCGCAGTTACTATTCCATAGCCCGCAGACTTGCCAGCGAAATTCCTAATTCATTTCATTGTAACCAATACGACAACCTGGCCAACCGGCTCGCGCATTACGAATCTACCGGACCAGAAATCTGGCGTCAGACCGACGGAAAGATCACCCACCTGGTTTGCACGGCCGGGACCGGAGGAACGGTTACAGGAACGGCTATGTATCTGAAAGAAAAGAATCCGAATATCCAGGTTTGGGCCATTGACGTTTTCGGATCCCTACTCACCAAATATTTCCGCACGGGGGAAATTGATATGAATGAGGTCCATCCCTATGTTTCGGAAGGATTCGGAGAGGATTTTGTGCCCCAAAACTACCTGATGGACGTGATCGACCGTTTTGAACAGGTGACCGATAAGGACGGGGCGGTGATGGCTCGCCGCCTAGCTAAGGAGGAGGGGTTATTTTGCGGCTATAGCGCCGGAAGTTGTCTGCAAGGTTTGATGCAACTAAAAGACAAGCTCAAAGCCGGGGATGTGGTTGTGTGTATACTCCACGACCATGGTAGCCGGTATGTGGCTAAAATTTACAACGATCAATGGATGATGGAACGGGGCTTTTTGGACGTGAAAACATTTCGAGACATTGTCAGCGGGCGAGGATCGTCCAAGTTGGTATCGATTGGGCCGGAACATTCCGTCGGCGAGGCGGTGGATCTGATGCAAAAATACCATATCGAAAATATTCCAGTAGAAATGAATGGGCTTATCATTGGTGCCATCAGCGAAGGGGGGTTATTTAATAAAATGCTGCACAATGGCCAAGACCTAAAACAACGCAAAGTCGATGAGGTTCTGGAGCCTGCCTACCCCGTAGTCGCCTTCGATACGCCGGTGGAACGGATTAGTTCGCTGATCACTAAAGAAAACGGAGCCGTGCTAGCCAAGGACGATAGCGGTATCTATCATATCGTCACCAAATACGACGTTATTCAAGCGCTCGGCAATTGATGTTCCTGTCCCGGCTCGGGAGCAAAAAGCCTCAACCCTTCACCCTTCCCAGGGTTTCACTGGGAAGGTCTGCCTTAGATTCGTAATTATACGATGGTCTTTGATGTAATGATCCCACCCCTCCCCGTGGTCTTTACGAATCCCGCAGTATTTTATGTAGTAAAAAAATCAGGCAATTTATCTATTGTGCATAACCCTGTGGACAACTACTTTTGATCCAGAAGTTGATTGATACAATCAATCGCCGATATCCGAAAAACCAACCACCTATCCTAATCCAATATCTAAGAAATTCCAGGTGAAAATCCGATATCAGTCAACTTCCTTTTTTATCCTTTATCTTAAGAAACCAAAGCGATCCTTGAAAACCAATTGAACGTATCCTAGATCAACCAAAAGATATCCTGTAAAACCGACCAATTCAAAATCCAACGTCCAAGAAGACCAGTTTTAGCAGTCCATTACCTATTCAAAAGCCAGCTGCTTTAAACTCCTTTACCCTCCTGCTAAGCACGTTATCAGACCACTCGTATTTAGCAGGAGGCCATTACCCAAGCTTTTGACCACTTCCCCCAATCAACGAATTCCTAAGCTTTGGCCCTGCGGCCCGCGCAGCGCTGTTCTCTCGCCCTGGCCAGAAGCCGTCGGCGCCGACATGGCTATAAAGCATTCAGTGCCGCCTGCTGAGCATCGACGATGGATTGGAGCCCAAGCCAGCTAACCCACCTCAGTTGGCCAAGAATCAGGTTCGGCGAGAATCCGCTATTTTTACCCATGCCATGAATTTTTTGACTCAACTCAATGCTATTCAAAACGGCGAGGCAGATAAACCATCCCGGAAGAAGCCCATTTTCCCGGTCAATGACCTATTGCGACGATATCTCCATGAACACGCCCGCGAAGTGAAGCAGCCCGTCTCGTACAAGGATCTGCTCCATGTGTCATATTCGGTGCCACTTAAAGACAAGCATGGAAAGGACACCCTTTGGGAGACGGTATCCTACGATATGACGCACTGGAATTACATTCGCGAAGGTCTGGTCAAAATGTACGCTATCTTGAAGACGGAAGGCGACATGAGTTTCAGCACCCATCTGGATGTGGCCCGCATTGACTATTGCCGGTTTGCCAATTCCAACCCTTTTCGGATCCGCATCGTCAATAAATTCAACGACAACTACGACCATTATTATGTTAAGCTGGCCGATGCAACCAGGATATACGGTCTGGAATTGGAACATCTGCTTTCCCCTAATCGGATTACCTATCTCACACATAACAACACCCTGTTGGAGGAACATATACCTGGAATTCCTGGTGATGTGTTTATCAAAAATTACCTGAGCGACCCCACCACCAATAAGATTCGTTTTGCCAAAGAATTTGTGAAATTCAACGAACGATGTTTCAATAGACTGCTGGGGGACATGCGTTCTTATAATTTCGTGGTAGATATTACACCGGATATTGAGGACTTCCAATATCGGATTCGGGCAATCGATTTTGACCAGCAATCCTACGAAGGCAGAATGAACCTCTATCTGCCGCAGTTTTTTAAAGAGAATTTCCCCCTGGTCGACCTGTGCATGAAATACCTGAATAAGGAATCGATCGAGCAATACCAGACCGAAGAGCGAACGATGATGGCCTTTCGTGTGGCATCTTCCGGCTTCCAACTCATGGATTTGCTCAATATCATGTCCAAAGACAATATTTCCACGCCGGCGAAACTCGATCAGCTCAAATCCGAATTGGCCGATTTCTTTACCAACCCATTGTTCAGGAAATGTACATCAATGGGTCAATTGGTGAAGCGCCAAATGAAACAGACGTTGCAAAAAAATCTGGCGCTGATTCATAAAAACCCAGGCCAGCCGGACGATTAAAAGACCCGCCGGGTAATGGAGTAGATCTGCCCGCTCAGATGGCCCGTCGATTGGGTGCTCTGGCTGGGTCGCAATACCCCGGTTTTGCGGCTTAAGCCATCCTCAAAAAAATCCTATATTTGCGCCTCTTTTCGTCTATAAATAAAATATAAAAGTCCCCACCATGAGCAAATACCAACCCGGCGTGTTATTCGGTGCAGAACTCGAGTCCTTGTATAAAGATGCTAAGGAGAACCAGTTTGCCCTGCCTGCGGTCAATACCATCGGCACCAGCAACATCAACGCTGCGCTGGAGACCGCTGCGAAGGTTAATTCTCCCATCATTATTCAATTCTCCAATGGAGGGGCACAATTTATCGCAGGGAAAGGAATGCCCAACGATCACCTGCAAGCCAACATCTCGGGTGGGGTATCCGGTGCGCTCCATATTCACCAAGTGGCCAAGCACTATGGGGTGCCAGTGATCATCCATACAGATCATGCGTCCAAAAAGTGGTTGCCCTGGGTTAGCGGTTTAATTGACGCCGGTGAACAGTTTTTCAAAGAAAAAAAACAACCCTTATTCAGCTCCCATATGCTTGACCTGTCGGAAGAACCCATAGAAGAAAATATCCATACGTCGGTGACATTTTTTAAGCGGATTGCTCCCCTGGGCATGGCCATCGAAATCGAGCTTGGCGTAACGGGAGGGGAAGAAGATGGCATCGACAACAGTGGTGTGGAGAATGAGAAACTCTACACACAACCCCAACACGTCGCTTTCGCTTATAAGGAATTGGGTAAAGTAGGTAGACTCTTCAGCATCGCCGCCGCTTTTGGCAATGTCCATGGCGTCTACAGCCCAGGCAACGTGGAATTGCGTCCCGTTATTCTGAAAAATAGCCAGGATTTTATTGAAAAGGAATTGAAAACCGTGGCCAAGCCCGTCTACTTCGTGTTCCACGGAGGAAGCGGATCGCCCCAACATCAGATTCGGGAAGCCATCGGATACGGCGCCATCAAGATGAACATTGATACGGACCTGCAATGGGCTTATTGGGATGGCATTTTGCATTATTACAAGAAAAATGAAGCGTATTTGCAGGGCCAACTAGGCAATCCAGACGGCAAGGAAAAGCCCAACAAGAAGTATTATGATCCTCGGGCCTGGCTCCGAAAGGCTGAGGAAAGCTTCTCTAAACGACTGGAGACCGCATTTGAGGACCTCAACTGCATCAATAGAAATGCCTAATTGCGAGGATGCTTGCAATCGAGAGCATCCTTGCTGGAGCTTGTCCCTATTTTTGTTCGCTCACAACCTCAGCACCTAGCCTATACGCGCCAGCAACCCGGGTTTTCCCAATTCGATGCTTTAATTCAAAACCATACATATGCTCATGAGAAATACGCTCTTGCTTGTCCTGTTTTTCGCAGGTTTAACTCCAGGCTTAGCGCAGCAAAAAACGCCTGCGCCCACTAAACCCGCCAATCACGAAGGGGGAAACGGGGCGCCGGGAACCAGCGCAACTCATACCGAGCCCAAACCATATAAGGACGTAATTACTGATAAAGCCGTCAGCACGACCGGTTTGTTTACGGTGCACAAAGTCGAAGACAAGTGGTATTTTGAGATCCCGGATTCCATTCTGGGAAGAGAAATCCTCACTGTTACCCGCTTTACCAAAACGCCCGCTGGAGGAAATACTTATGGCGGGGAGCGGGTCAATGAACAAACGATCCGCTGGGAAAGAGGTCCGCAGCAAAATGTTTTTCTCCGGGTAGTAACGGTTGTGAATATAGCCCCCGATTCCACCCAACCCATATTTCAGGCGGTTCGAAATTCCAATGTGGATCCGATCGCCGCCGCTTTTGACATCAAAGCATTTGGTAAAGATTCCTCCAGCGTAGTCATTGATGTGACGGATTTTTTCAAAGGGGATAATCAACCGGTAAGTTTGTCCGCATCAGTCAAAAGACGATTTAATTTAAATGGACTGGCTAGCGATAGGTCGTATATTGAAAGCATTCGAACCTACCCCATCAACACCGAAATTAGCTCCGTAAAGACCTTCCTTTCCGCACCCTCGGCTGGAGGGCCCGCAGGAGCAGGATCTTCCACTACCCTTCCCGCTGCCGAAGCTGCGGGTTCCGTGACGCTGGTGCTGCACAATTCATTCATTTTACTTCCAAAGACACCCTTGCGCAAGCGACTATTCGATCCCCGCGTAGGCTATTTTGCCAGCAGCTATGAGGTGTATACAGATAGGCAACAGCGCGTGGAAAATAGCGTGTTCATTCACCATTGGAGACTCGAACCTAAGGATGAAGACCTGGAAAAATGGCAGCATGGCCAACTGGTCGAACCTAAGAAACAAATTGTTTATTATATCGATCCGGCAACGCCCAAAAAATGGCGACCGTATTTGATTGCGGGCATCAACGATTGGCAAAAATCGTTTGAGAAGGCGGGTTTCAAAAATGCTATAGTGGGTAAGGAATGGCCGCAAAACGATACCACAATGAGTCTGGAAGATGCCCGGTTTTCGGTTATCCGGTACTTCGCTTCTGACATAGAAAACGCCTATGGTCCAAACGTAGCTGACCCCAGGAGCGGTGAAATTATCGAAAGCCATATCGGCTGGTACCACAATGTGATGAAATTGGTTCACGACTGGTATATGATCCAGACAGCAGCTGTAGATCCCCGGGCAAGAAAAATGAAATTTGACGATTCCCTCATGGGTGATCTAATTCGGTTTGTCTCCTCGCATGAAGTCGGACACACCCTAGGTCTGCGCCACAACATGGGCAGCAGCAGCCAGACTCCGGTAGAAAAATTGCGGGACAAGGCTTGGGTCGAAGCCAATGGACATACCGCGTCAATTATGGATTACGCCCGATTCAATTATGTAGCCCAACCCGAAGATAATATTGCCCCTGCCGGATTATATCCCCGAATTGGCCCCTATGACAGCTGGGCCATCCAATGGGGCTATAAGGCGATATTTGGCACCAAAGATGAACAAGAAGATAAAATAATCCTCAATAAATGGATTGTTGACAGCCTGAAGGCCAACCCCCGGCTATGGTTCGGAGGAGAGGGGTATAATTTTGATCCTCGTGCCCAGACCGAAGATCTGGGAGACAACGCGATGAAGGCAAGCGAATACGGCATCAAGAACCTCAAACGGATACTTCCCAATCTGCCGCAATGGACTACCGAAGACGCAGACAAATACGAGAACCTCGACGAAATGTATGGGGTACTGGTTGACCAATTCAGCCGCTACATGGGGCATGTGACCAAAAACGTAGGGGGCATTTACGAGACCTTTAAGAGTGTGGAGCAGCCTGGAGAAGTCTATATGGCGACACCAAAATCACTCCAAAAGGACGCTGTAGCATTCTTAAATAAGCAACTTTTTGAAACACCAACCTGGCTGCTCAATAAAGATATCCTGGACAAAATCAGCGACCCGTCGTCAACTTCAAGCGTAGGCTCGGTGCAGGCTAATATGATGAATAGTTTACTGTCCTCTGCCCGCTTGTTTCGGATGACCACCTGCGCCGCTCGATTCGGTGCCGCAGATACCTATGGAATCGATGAATTACTGGACGATGTGAAAAAAGGAGTGTGGAGTGAACTGAAAACCAGAAAGCCCATTGACATCTATCGTAGAAACCTCCAAAAGACCCAGGTCGAAGCCCTAATCAACCTGCTGAATGCTCAACAGCCCACAATTCCTGCTGGATTACCCAGAGGGCTCGTCTTTTTGTTTGGTGGAGATACTAAGAACACAGACGTACCCTCGGTAGCCAGGGCTAGCCTCACGCAACTAAAAATTGACATTACCACAGCAATCCCCAGCACGACCGACCGAATCAGTAAATACCATCTGCAGGATGTCCTGGAGAGAATCAACCAAGCCCTTTACCCGAAAAAATAGCCCCAAGGAAGCTCCATAGCATATTTTGGAATCTCGCTTTATTCAAGCAAAAAGGCCATCCCGGGTAAAGGTGATGGCCTTCTTGTTATTGCGCTACGGGATAAGTCCCGGTTAATGATTCTTAATTTGATTGCTTACGTGATTTTCCTGTTGGTTAAGCGTCTTTTGTTCTTGTTTGGTAATATGACCGTGATTCTGGGAGGCCATATCTCGCTCTTCTTGCCTGATCTGGTGATCTTCATGGTGAATTTTGGAGGCTTCCCCTTTACTCATCTTGCCGTCTGCAACTTTGGCGTTGGTCCGGGCATGTTGATTGTTTAGGCGGCTATTCACCTGCTCGCGGCGAGGATGATTCTGCGCCCACTTGCTATCCTGTGCAAAGGAGGATTTGGAGATGCCCAGAAAAGCTAGCAAGGCTAGGGTTAATAAGATTTTGTTTTTCATAATTACGAACATTTAAAGGTTAAAATAGAATACGATATAGACCGAAAAATACGGATTGGGTTTAGAAACATGAAATAGAAATCCAGCCCATTATATTGTAGGTAATTGGCGGATTAACAAATGAATAACGATTAAGAAGCATCAATCAATAATATGTAATTTATTGATGCAGTTTAGTTTATAGCCCATTTCTTGAGCAAATGGCACCAATGCCCATAGGATCTTTGCCTCACCCCTCGTGCGTACCACCGCCACTGATCGCATCCGGAATACTACCCATCTCGAAAGGTCACCGTGTCCTGCTCGAGCCAACAACCAGTACATATAGAGTGGGTATTTTATAGGGCTTAAGAAAAAAATTTGGATTACCCAGGAAGCAGCTACCAATATCCGAAGCAACGGCTACCTAGAACCCAGAAAACTAAGCGCTATACCGGGGGTTTGACCAAAAAAAGCCTGTGGGTTCGCCCCCGGACTAGCTCATGCAATCTTGGGCCAGTCCTGGTCAAGCCCAAATCACACGTGACTTTGCTTGGTGGGTAAGGTGGTCATGTCAAGAGTATATCTCCCGCATCCGGAGACGGCGCTCGACCGGACTAACGGATAAGATCCTCCAGCCAGATACATCCATTCACCGACCCAGTAATCATCCTGAACTGCACAGCATTTAGTAGCTTGGCAAATAAACTAAATGCGTTATTTTTGCGGCAATTTTGCAACCTTTAATCAAATGATAACATGGCAGATTTATTTGAGCGATTGATCAAGCACTATGGGCCTATTGGCCAGCATCGGGCCCGCGCGCATGGCTATTTTGCCTTTCCAAAACTTGAAGGAGAAATTGGCAACAAGATGAAATTCAGGGGAAAAGAAATGATTGTGTGGAGTCTGAACAATTACTTGGGTTTAGCCAATCACCCCGAAGTGCGCAAGGCAGATGCGGCAGCTGCAGCAGAGTTCGGGTTGGCCGCTCCGATGGGCGCCCGAATGATGAGTGGTAACACCAATTACCACGAGCAGTTGGAGAAAGAACTGGCGGAATTTGTGATGAAGGAAGATGCTTGTTTGCTGAATTATGGATATCAAGGAATGGTGAGCATCATCGATGTGCTGTGCGGCCGACATGACGTGGTGGTCTACGACACGGAGTGCCACGCTTGCATTATCGATGGGTTGCGACTCCTTCCGGGTCACCGCTATGTTTTCAAACACAACGACATTGAAGATTTTGAAAAGCAACTCCAACGCGCGAGTTCCCTTATAGAAAAGCAGCAGGCTGGTGGGATTCTGGTGATCACTGAAGGCGTATTCGGCATGGCGGGCGACCAAGGCCGGATTAAAGAGATCGCCTCATATAAGGACAAATATGAATTTCGGCTTCTGGTCGACGATGCCCACGGGTTCGGTACTTTGGGAAAGACGGGCGCTGGTGCCGGTGAAGAGCAAGGGGTCCAGGATAAAATCGACCTGTATTTTTCCACCTTTGCAAAGTCCATGGCCTCCATTGGGGCCTTTGTAGCTGGAGAAAAAACCATAATCGACTACATTCGCTACAATATCCGCAGCCAGATATTTGCCAAAAGCTTGCCCATGCCGTTTGTTTTAGGCAATCTCAAGCGCCTGGAGCTGCTGCGCAATCATCCGGAGCTTAAGAACACCCTGTGGGCAAATGCCAGAAAACTGCAGGCTGGATTGAGGGAAAAAGGCTTTGATATTGGCAAGACCGATTCGGTAGTTACGCCTATCTATATGACTGGAGACATTCCCGAGGCTACCAATATGGTTATGGATCTGCGTGAGAATTATGGAATTTTCTGTTCCATAGTAGTTTACCCGGTTATCCCTAAAGGTCATATTATTTACCGCCTTATTCCGACAGCTGTCCACACGGACAGCGATATCCAAGCTACGCTGACCGCTTTTGACCAAACCAAGAAAAAGCTAGACGCCGGAGGCTACAAGGTGGAGGAGATTCCAGCCATGGCAGAGGCCTAGCGCCCCAAAATGCAAAAAAACAGTCCCTCCAGCTTAATAAACGGGGGGATTGTTCGTTTATAGATGTGCGAAACCCGCCGACTAAATCGGCGAAATAGGCGTCCCGGAGGCAAAACTAAGCGTAAGCTTAGGTATTCCCCAGGTCGCCGGTAAGCGCGAAGTCCTAAACCCTAATTGGAAAACCGTGGTAAAGAGATGTACTTTACTGTCTATTGCCCTAATTTGTTCGGCGTCGTACCTGCGCGCGCAAAATAAGCCTCTTAAGGATTCTACCTCCATCATTATTACCCTAGACAATAGCCGCAATCAAAACAAACAAATCGACTCCGTGTATTTGGTCTTTGACAGCTACGAACGCAACGCGGCGGGGCTAGTCAAACAAGTTTTTTATCCCGTAGGCAACCAGATTCAGCTGACCCTGCCCAAAGGGAAATATTATGTTGACGTCTATTGCCTTGGAGCTTTTACCGACAGGCAATTCAACCAGATTGTAAATGCAAGAAAAAAAAGAACTGGTAGACTTTCGGTAAAACTCCGACAACAGTCATTTTTTATGCCGGGTTTGGCCGACATCCCCAACGAGCAAATAGATCTTGCCAACCTTTCTATCACCAGGTATACCAGCTCCCGATAATAAGATTTGCGTTAACCTTCCCCAGTCATTTGACCAGCTCCCAAAAAAAAAGCCTCCCTGTAACAGGAGGCCGCACTAATCAAATACCATTAACCATTAAACCTTATCCTATGAAAAGTCAAATATAAGGGGATAGTTTCGTTAAAGAGGTTGCATAGCTTACCTTTTTTTTAGGCTATAGGTATGATCTTGATTAGAATCAAGTACGAGTTTGGCAATTAATCTCCAAGAAGCAGAATCCAAACTTCTTGGGGTACAGGCTCTGGAGACCGGGCTGGCAATGGAGGCACAGAAAAAGGTTGCCTCTCGGGCGAGCGTCTTACCAGGTAGGTTTGAAATTTTTCTGGTAGTCCTCAAAAGGGATTTTGCCATATGCTCCTTCGCCAAAATATTTTAGGATAAGCTCAAGATCCTTCGGTTCGAGGTAGCCAGGTATGGCCTGGGGTTCGCTACCATCTGTAGGGATGATCACCGTAGTGGGAAAAGATAACTTCCCTTGGGTGATATAAACAGCAAATTCATTGGACCGGTATTCGGCGTTAAAGCGATAAGTTTTGCCGTTCCAGACCAAGGCGTCTTTAGATTCCGCATTCACTTTGACCGGATAAAATTTCTCTTGAATATAGTCGGCAACCTTCGCATTGGAATATGTCGTCTTATCCATTTTTTTACACCAGCCGCACCAATCGGTATACAGATCAATCAACACCGGTCTTTTTTCCTTTTGTAAGACGCTACTGGCCTCCGATAGGTTCAGCCACTTGAGGTGCCCATCCGAGGCTTTCGGGTTGTGGGCGCTGGTAAAGACAAGTGCTAAAAGCGATAACAAGAGCAGGTTAAACTTTTTCATAGTACAATTCATTATATACTGATAATCAAGTTATTATATAAATAAGCATATATTAAATATTGTTGCCCGCCCCAAATCAAGCGCCCAATGATGCTCGCTAACCCAATCGATTAAACAAATTTGCAGCTCTTTGCCGCCCCCATTTCATGTGCGCCTTTCGTTCCAGTCGAACCCCGATCGGCAACCCCGTCCGGCAACATAAAGGTACAAAACAAAAATCCAGCCGGATTACCGGGAAAAATCTAGCTCTCTTCTAAGGCAAGAACAAATCAGCAATAAGGTACCTCTTCCGACCGAGACATCGCCAATGCGACAGGTGAAAGAACAAATAAAGAATGAAATCATTGCTTGCATCCTTGGCGATGTCACAAATCTATTGGGAGACCCAAGATTTTTGCATCACGTCGACCCCAATACCGAAGGGAGCATATAAGAAACGAAAGACATTCATAACCACATCGAAACCGACAGGAGGATTGTAAACATAAACACAACCCTTCCGGGATTCACAAATTGTCTCGAGTCATCCAATTGATTTTCGGTAATCGCCTACACAATTCCACTGCTCTTGTTACCCAAATAATAGTTTTTGACCATTGATTTTATCTATCTAAAGTCAAACCACAGCGTTCCTTTAGTTACGCTGTAGTTAAGCTGGATGTTTTTTTGACTTTCCGGACCAAGCAGTGACGGCGTTTGAAATCGCGTACCGATCGGAGCAATGCTGGTTAAAAACCCTATATCACCATCAGGAAAAGCAGCTTTAAGGCTTTCGTGTTCATACCTGGAATGATCCGGTTTCAACATCTGGAGGAATATAGTCTGATCGTCGGTATACACCGTAAATGGCGATTCCTTATTTTCAATGACGACCCAATACAAATCTGCATGGTAGCCCTTAAATTCGGGATAATTCCAGTTTGCTCCCGTGATGGTATTGTTATAGTTTTTGTGCCATACTCCAAACTGCTGGCCCCGTAGTCTGTTTTTCCATACCCGGTAAGGGCCCCGGCCAAGCCATTTCATTCCGGTAATTTTATCTTCAGGATAATGAAAGGTTATCCCCGCAAAATCAACTCCTGTTTGTTGCGACCAATGTTTTTCCAGCGTATATTGATATTGTAGCTCGACAAGCTTACCAGGCGCAAAAGTCCATTTGACACTAAAATAGGTATCGCCTTCATACACTGGTTCTACTACGTAATCAGCACCGTCTGTATAGGTTTTCAGTTTTACCAGTTGATGACTAAACCCTGCCTCGATTGGCCCTGTTAACGAAATCTCCCTTTTATGGTTCACCACTTGCTGAAGCTGGCCATTCAATTTATTAAAAAAATAGGTAATCCCTGATGCATGAACAATCATCCTTGTTGGTGAATCTTCGGCAGTAATATTCTGGGCGGAGGGACTAATAACCGGCCTTTTTATCTGATCCGGCAAGGTAATGGGCCAGGTCCAGGTAAATAATTCCCTACCATACGGGTCGATAGCCGTCAAGTACAATGCATCATAACTTAACCAATTTCGAGGAAGGTTTAGTTGCAGAGCGCCCTTTTCACCCGGAGCCAGGTCCAGTTTTGGCAGATCAAATTGTGCTTTTGTTATGGCCTTTATGCCAGTATCGCCCGCCGATGGAAAACTAACGAGTCTCCATTTGAACTTACATTGGCTCAAGTTCGTATAGCTATACCGATTTTCTACAGCAATTCTACCGTCAAATTTGGGCGTAATCAATTTCTTAGGGATCACGACCGGCGACCATAATTCCTTAATGGTATAAAAACTGCCTTCTTTTTCCCGGTGCGGTCCAAGAATGCCATCCGGGGCGCTGTCATTGGCGGTATCCATGGTACTGTCCTGGTCTACCCGGCGTATTCCGCCATCGGCAAATACCCATATAAATCCTCCTGCGCTGTGCGAGTGGTTTACTAAAGCGTTCCAAAAATCCTCTAAGCCGGCCCCTGCTCCGCCATCATAGTTGCCGTGCATAAATTCTGTAGGGAAAAATACGTCGTTGCCATATAATGCCGAATTTATTACATAATTATAATCAGGATAATGTCTCGTATCAGTTCCGTTAAATTTCTCCCAGGGATGAAGAACCACGCGGTTTTGCGGGTCGTACAATTTAAACTGGTCGTCCAGCGCTGTGTTCCACCCTCCTTCGTTTCCGTTGTCCCAAAAAATAATTGCAGGGTGATTGACATCTCGTATCACCATTTCCTTAACCAGCTTTTTACCCACAACCGTATCGTACTTATTTTGCCAGCCGGTCAATTCATCCAATACAAACAAGCCAAGGGAATCGCAGACGTCCAAAAAATGCTGGTCAGGTGGATAATGGGACATTCTCACAGCATTCATATTCATTTCCTTCATTAAATTCACATCCATTATGCTGATCGATTTACTCAAGGTACGCCCGGATTCAGGCCACTCACTATGGCGGCAAACACCTTTAAGCATAACCCTTTTCCCATTCACATATATACCGTCATGCGGCCTCAGTTCCATGGTACGAAACCCAATACGCTGTATCATAGTATGAATAACGTGTCCATCCTTATCTATTATGGAAACAACTAGGTTGTACAATTTTGGAAATTCAGGATTCCAAGGAACAATGGATTTGTAGCTGCCTTTCAAAAAAACCGGGGATTCTGTGATCATCACCTCTTTCCTGATTTCCTTACCTATTTTCTGTCCTTGCAATGTCTGCAACTGCGCCGATACCCAATTGCCGTTTTTAATGTTCGGAGCATATACATCAACCTTGATATTTCCATCAGCCTCAGGATCGGTTGCTAGGTGGTCGATGTAATTGGCCGGAACTATCTCCAGATAAACAGGTCGATATATACCACCGAACTGCCAGAAATCAGCTCTTCGTTCGGCTAAATTGATGGACGCATTGGCCGACTTTTTACTTACCGTAACTTCAAGCAGGTTATCCCCTGTCTTTAGCAGATTTGTAATGTCATATTTAAACCGGTAATAGCCACCCTGGTGCGTAGGCCCGGCTAATAGACCATTGATCATCACTTTAGTATCTGTCATTACTCCTTCAAAAACGATGAATGTCTTTTTTTTGTTCCATGCCGCTTTAGAATTAAAATGATATTTGTACAAGCCTTGTTCGTCGGGATTTTTTGCATCCTGAAAGTAATTATAGGTGCCAAAGCCTTGCAGTTCCCAGTTGGAAGGGACAGCTATTTTATTCCATGAACCGCTTTTTTGTCCTGTATTGATAAAAAAATCCCAGTTTACCGTGTTATCTTTATCAGTTCCAGAGAGATATACAATTTCAGTAGTCTGAGCATGCAAACGAGCGTCCACACATGATAATAAAAGTGAAATAATCACAAAAGAAGTAGTTTGCCATTCATGTAATTCCTTGTATTTCTGTGCACGTGCTTTCACCTTCTAAATTTACTAAAAGACGAGGGCATGATATGAACTTTACATTTGTATGAAAAGCTTGGTCAAAGAATTACTGCAAATTAGCGTACCGACTTATCCGCCACTGACCTCTGGTGGGGATACTATCTTTTTCTGTTGTATCTTAACAGGCGTGTATAGAAGGCGGGCTACGCCTTGGGTAGTACATTTGTTTCTCATGCAAAATTAACCAATTACCATGCTCAAAATTGCGGTGGCTGTCACTGGGGCCAGTGGGGCAATTTACGCACACATACTGCTGGACAAGCTACTGCTCCTCAAAGCCCAGTGGCAGGAGGTCTCCGTCGTCATGACGGAGAATGCCCGGCAAGTTTGGCTCACTGAATTAGATAATGATTCCTACCTGAATTACCCCTTTCGATTTTTTGGTCAGCAAGATTTCCTGGCCCCTTTCGCTTCAGGTTCAGGTCAATATAGTGTCATGATTATCGTACCCTGCTCCATGGGCACACTCGGCAGGATTGCCGCGGGAGTATCTTCAGACTTGATTACCCGAGCAGCGGACGTCATGTTAAAGGAAAGACGAAAACTAATATGCGTGGTGCGTGAAAATCCCTACAATTTGATTCATATCCGTAACATGGAAACGGTGACCCTGGCGGGCGGCATCATTTGTCCAGCCACCCCATCGTATTATAGTAAACCCAAGACCTTGGAGGAAGCTGCAGCTACCGTTGTGGATCGGGTGATTGACTTGGCCAACTTGGACAATTCCTCTTTCCGATGGGGAAAATGAGGCCCAAATCCTGGGCGCATTCCCTCGGATCCTTTGGCGTTTCCACAGATTAAATCAGGTAATTGACACTGAAGACCAAGCTGCGTATCCTAGCGCAATAACCGGGTTTCATTTTACGGGAAATTTTTTAAACATCTTAGGAACCGCCTGATCAATATTGGTCTTCACACCGAGGCGGTTGTCTTCATCCTGCTTTCCTTGAACGCTGCTGCGCCAAACCACTTTGTTTTCTTGACGGTCAATCATATCAATAACCAGTGAACCCTCTCGATAAGTAGTCACATCCAAGCCCCCTGAGTAATAGGTGGGACCACTATAGGGAATATAGGTATATACTTGCGCCTGGCCTGCATACATGGGCGCATATTGCTGTTGGTTGAATATTTCGGGCGGTTGCTGACCTACCTGGTAGGTTTTGTTCATGACCAAGGTATAGGTGAACAAACAATCCGGATGAAGCGTATCTAAAGTCATCCCCCGTGCGGTCAGTTGTTTTATCACCTCCGCTACGAGCGCTCTTTCTACTTTTTTCTTGCTCACAATTTTAGTATACGCTGTGTCCGTCGTAGGGAGCCAGGCATAGGTTTTGTATTTTTTAAAATCCACGCCCTTGGTTTTCTGCGACTGGTATATGTTGCTGGTGCCATAGCATCCCACGAGCGCAAAAACCACCAGCAGAATTCCTAAATATTGACTTTTCATGACCCAATATACATTTCTTTATTTTCAAAAAACCCTTTGCTTCCATTTTTGTTTCGCCTCTGAAGCAACTGGTAGCTCACCCATGTAGGGCCAGAACGAATACTTTTTTGGCCTAGGCCAAATTCCTCCCACCCATCGAATCGAAGGCCTTGTTGCATCCAGACCTTCTCGAATTACTTTGGTACATTTTGACTGACGAGCTTCCCCATCAACCTAAACCCAGTGTTCGGGCGAGGCCAACCATTTTCAGTCCGTGAGTGCCTGTCTTGGTGGATCTGAAATTAGGTGGCGAGATCCCCCCTCGAAGCCCATCTGGGGGGAGTTGCCCTAAGCAATATCCTGGCCTTGCAAATCAATAGCTCGGTTGGCTAGCCAGACACGCGTAAGCCCAGGAGGAGCTTAATTATAAATTCGTAAATTATTGATTTGCAATAATATATAAAAATAATTCTACCCTTTGCCACTCCTAGTTGAAAAACAGCCATCGCAGAGGTATCCGAAGAAATTAGAAATGTGGCTTGCAAAGCAACGAACAGATACAATTTTGCGTCAACAATGAAAAAGTAGGACGTATGCGCAATCCAGTCACCTTAACGATACTCATTGGCTTGCTTCTTATCGGCTCAGCAAGCTGCAAGAAAAACACCGGTTCCACCAAAAATACAGTCAGCTTGTCCAGCTCCACGCTCAAACGGGGAGAACCCCTGATCGCCGTCGCTAATGGCCTGAACACCCAATCCAGCATCAAGTGGACGGTTCATCCTTCGACCAATACTTGGGTTTCTTCGCAAAATAATCAGGCTTCAATCATATTTACCGATGCAGGCAACTATACCGTTACTGCCACGTACGTCACGAACGCAGATTCGGCGGCCTATGACAGTGTCATTTCTCCCATTCAAGTAACCGATAGTATTTACACAGACTCCGCCGTAGCCGTATGCAATTTGGTGCAACTGGTCCCGTTCGATACCAACGAGCAGCTTACCCTTACGCCGATCTCCTATTCGGACACCGGACTGGTTCTGATAGCCCATACCCAAAACCTATACGCCTATACGCCGTTCGTCTCTTCCGTTAACTTGATTTTGGACTTTCCAGGTGGATACCAAACCAGCTTTAATGGAGTAGTCCAGCATCCATGCAATCCAACTAACTCGATAGCGCAAGCGGTGGGCATAATATCGTACAGCGGCATAACCGACGGCAGTTACACTATCGAAATGTCGATGAATGGTTCCAGTTACCAAGGTACTCTGACAGTAACCGACCAGTCTTGCACGTTCACTTGGAATTATAGTTCTGGAATAATCATCTCCCCACGGCAAGTCGTAAAGCAGTAGGTTACAGTCTGGGTGATCAGTTTGGGGTGGGCCCAGGTGGGCAAAACCCGGCAGAACAGCCAGGAGCTAGACGTTAGGCAGTCCCGCAATTAGCGCAGGTCCACTTCTTCTACACCCGGATATTTGGCCTTGTCGAACACGAAAACGGAGTCGCTAACTGCGGCCAAGCCGTTGAGGCTGTTGATAGTATAGGTGTATTTGTTGCCACTTTTCTCCAGCATTTTGGTGCTGTAAATGAGACTTTTGGCTTTGTCTACGTACACGTAAATCTTAAAAAAATTCTTGGTCTTGTCTACCGGCGTCATCTCGATCTCCTGTACCAACCGTCCATCCATTTTTTGGTCGCCATTCAACTTGTACAGAAAGTCCTTATCATAAAAATTGGTAAACATTTTTTCAATGGGATTGGCTGTCGGATCAACTTTAGAGATGGTTACTTCGTTGGATGACTTATCCAAAGACCAGGTCGTAGTTCCATCGCAAAAAATCTCCTGGCCAGTAATAGAAATCCGGTATTTACTTCCCTTGAGATAAACCGAACCTTTCTTTACCCCTTGCAATCCCCCTTGCGCGTCTTCTATTTTCAAGGTAAACGTTGCCTGGATAGCTTTGAAGGACTTATATTTATTACTGACCCCATCCAGTATTTTCTTGGCTTGCGGGTCGCTTTGCGCCTGGCCACCGGTTTGCCCAAAACTGCACGTGGTCCAAAGACCTAATACCATCCATGTAAAGCATACATTTTTCATTGTGGCAAGTTGATTGAATCAATAAGGGCGCAAATATATCCAAAAACAACCAATCGTTGTGAACCGAAACCCGATTACCATCGACAAGCCTCAGGACGCGGGATTCTTTATTCGTGCCGGTTTCGAAGATACTGCTCTAAGTCCAGTTCCGACTTGATAAGTACGTCCCTTGCCTTACTTCCCTGATTGGGGCCTACCACACCAGCCTGCTCCAACTGGTCCATGAGTCGCCCAGCCCGGTTGTAACCCAGTTTCATGCGTCGCTGCAATAGGGAGGTCGAGCCTACCTGGTTTTGCACAATCAAACGGGCCGCATCATCAAAAAGGGGGTCACGATCATTGAGATCAAACTCCACTCCTTCAGCCTCGCGCTCATCGATGTATTCAGGTAGTAAAAACGCCTGAGGGTATCCCTGTTGGCTACTTATGAATTCGGTAATCTCTTCTACTTCCGGGGTGTCCACAAAAGCGCACTGCAGCCGGGTTAACTCCCCATTATACGAAACCAGCATATCCCCTTTGCCAATCAACTGTTCGGCGCCGCCGACATCCAAAATGGTTCTGGAATCAATTTTCGAGGATACTTTAAAGGCAATTCGAGCCGGAAAGTTGGCTTTTATGGTTCCCGTGATGATGTTTACACTGGGTCGTTGGGTGGCGATAATCAAATGGATGCCTACTGCTCGGGCCAATTGAGCCAGACGGGCGATCGGCATTTCGATTTCTTTGCCTGCCGTCATGATCAAATCCGCAAACTCGTCTATCACCAGAACAATGAATGGCAAATACTGGTGGCCCTTCTGAGGATTTAGCCGACGTTTGATGAATTTCTCGTTGTACTCCTTAATGTTTCTGGCGCCGGCTTCCTTGAGTAAGTCGTAGCGGTTGTCCATCTCGATGCATAAGGCATTGAGGGTGTGAATGACCTTCTTAGTATCCGTGATTATGGGTTCATCTTCTCCCGGTAATTTCGCTAGGAAATGTCGTTCAATCACCCGGTACAGGCTCAGTTCCACTTTCTTGGGATCGACCAAAACCAACTTGAGTTGAGAGGGGTGCTTTTTGTAAAGCAACGAAACCAGAATGGCGTTAATGCCCACTGATTTTCCTTGACCCGTGGCGCCAGCCATCAACAGATGGGGCATGGCAGAAAGATCGACGATGAAATTTTCGTTGTCAATTTTCTTACCTATTGCGATGGGCAGATTGAAATTGTTGTGCTGAAATTTATCGGATGCCAGTAGTGTGCGCATGCCCACCACGGTCTTTTTTACGTTGGGAACTTCAATGCCGATGGTCCCTTTACCCGGTATAGGCGCGATGATGCGAATACCCAAAGCAGCCAGACTCAAAGCGATATCGTCTTCCAAATTCTTGATCCGGGAAATACGTACTCCGGCTGCAGGGACAATCTCGTACAACGTGACGGTAGGGCCGACCGTAGCGCTGATCTTTTGAATATCGATGTCATAATTTTTTAGGGTATTGATGATTTGGTTCTTGTTAGCTTCTAACTCGGCTGCGTCCTGGATGATGCGTTCGCTGCCGTGCGCTTCAAGCAAATCCAAAGACGGATACCGGTAGGAACGTAAATCCAGCGTGGGTTCATAATCAGCTATGGGCTCGCGGTGAGCCACCTCCAAGGGCTGAGCCGATTGCAGCTGCTCGTCGGCCATCTTAATCTCCAACTCCAACTCGGCTGCAGTTGCCGCTGCAGCGCCCCGACTTCCGGATCGTCCAGCCTTTTGGTCGATTGGGGGTAGGTCAGCGGCTGGCGCTTCTTGCCGCCGAAGCTCGGCCATGTCGCCACCAGGTATGTCCTTTTCGATCAGTGCAATACCGGTGTGATCAAGGTCTGCGTCATGTTTGGGTTGGATAACCACAATTCCCCCTTCGCTCTTGAGCACATTTCCTTTCCCTTGGCTGACCGACTCCTCGACAAACAATCTGGCCGTCCCCGGCGAAGCTGCCTCTACAGGCTGTCCAGGCTTTTTGGCTACCGGTATTGTCGGCACCCTGAATGCAGGGTTAAACCGCCAAATCACGAAGGCCAGGCTTGCTACAAACAAAAGCGCGGCCGTGCCAATCCATCCCAAGAAACGAGTCAACCAGTCGCTCACCATATTGCCCAACGCCCCACCCCAAGAAAATGTACTCCCCTTAGTCACAAAGGCAAGCGCGACAGAAATAAAGAGGGCTCCCACAACCACATACCGCAGGTTCCGTCCAATCGAAAATATCCGTTTGGAAAAAAACCAATTTGCCCCGGCAATAAAAAAAAAGGTGCAAAAAAAGTAGGAGGCTAACCCAAAGCCATTATAAAAAAACTGGTGCGACACATAAGCCCCCAAGTTGCCCAATAAATTGGCCGCTTTCTCACTGGAATAGGGCGAAAGAATGGACGCGCCCCGCAGCACTTTGTCCTGGTCTTCTCTCCAGGTATACAAGTAGGAGGTAAAAGCAATAAACAGAAAAACGGCCAGCAGTAAGAAAACTGCCCCAGCAATCTTGTGCGTACGTTCATCCCTCATGACCTGTCTGACAGTTACCTGGGGATCCTTTTCAGGCTTCATTTTACCGGGGTCGGACAACTGGCTCTTCTTTGATTTAGAACGCTTTGCCATACCAACAAAGATAAGCAACCTCATAAATCTAACCGAAGATTACTTCGTTGGTGCCAGTCGTTTCCAATCCGTATATCGGTCCACGCATTTTGGCCTTTTTAAGCGAATTAATCGTAATTTATGCGGCGAACCTCGCCTTGAAACCAAACTGCTGGTATTTTTAATGAGAGAATTGCTTCTTCATAAACGCCTTGTGACGATTTGGCCTGGGGCGACCCAAGGGTGGATGAAAAAACTTATTGCTGCGTGGATTTGCTGGATGATGCTTTTGCTTCCGGCATGCTGTTTTGCACAATCGGCTCCGACCCATTTCGCCCTTGATGTTTCCACTTTGCAGTCGGTCTGCGCATTAGATTCTGCTGGATTTGCCATGCCAGAAGGGGACCCGGTTCCTGACTCAGCAATCCTGCACTTAGACTTGTCCGAGCGGATTCCTTCTGCCTATTTGCGCAATATTCCCATCGCCTATGCTGGCCGCACTATCTATCTAAAATTTGGGTTGAAGAACAGTTCGGATAGTCTGCAAAATGTCTATTTTTTTCCCGGATTGTATTGCAACCAAATGGTATTGTTTAAATCACCGGCCAACAAGCCACAGCAAAACCTGCAAACGGTCCAGCAGGTTCCGGGCCGGGGCATGCCAGAAGGAGTTCAACTGATCAGTTTATTGCCTAGAGAAAATTGTACCATCTACGCAAAGCTTGATTTCAAACCTTCGACGGTAAACCATTTGTCGCCCTGTTTGATTAAAGGCGATTTCATCGCTTACTTTAATAACGATGTGTCTCTTAAACGTGATGGAATTGGTCTGTTTAACTACTTGAGCGTCGGCATTTTGGTCATGATGTTCTTTTATTCCTTCACGGTATTTCTTCAAAACTACCATGTCGATTTTCTATTTTATGCTGCATATGCTGGTTGCATGGCACTTTATATATTCCTGGAATCTTACCTGTACACGTCAACAAAACCTTTAGCCTATCTATTTGAAGGCTATTTGGATTACATCATCTTAATGGTTGGCATCTGCTTTTACTTATTTTTCTTCAGAAAATTCTTAAGCACCAAGCAGGACCATCCCCTATTGGAGCGCCTATTTTCGCTAAGCACCTGGGTGATTTTGGCGTCCATGGTTATCTTTTCTGTGCTGTATGTCATGCACGTCAGCTTTTTTGTAATCGTGCTAATAGAAAACATCACCAAGCAATTCCTCATCGTTGCGGGAGTAGTGTTCGTTTATTATGGCATGAGGAGGAATGACGCGCTCATGAATTATGTCGTCACCGGGCAAATCTTGCTAACGCTTTTCGCTTTTGTCGCGTTAATGCTGAGAATTTATTCCCATAAGATTCCTCGATCCCCCGATAATATACTTACAGACCATGTATTTTATTTTGAGATCGGCGTTGTCCTTCAAATGATATTTTTCATGGCCGGCTTGTCCTACAAGAATAAGCAAGATCTAATCGAACGAGTGAAAGAAAGAGAAAGGCTAAAATTGGACAATGAGCGAAAAGAATTCGAAAAACAGGTAGCGATTCTGGAAGCGCAACAGCAGGAACGAAACCGAATTTCCGCAGACATGCACGACGAATTGGGTTCGGGAATAACTGCAATTCGGCTGATGAGTGAAATCGTGAAGGCGAAAATGAAAGAGAATACCATACCAGAAATAGAAAAGATATCCAATTCGGCCAATGAGCTAATCAATAAAATGAACGCTATCATATGGACCATGGTCAGCTCCAACGATTCCGTGGAAAGCCTTGTCGCTTACCTCCGCGCCTATGCTGTCGAATTTTTTGAGAACACACCAATCGAATGCTATTTCCATGCTCCTGCCGATTTCCCATCCCACGACCTGAGCGGAGAAAAAAGAAGAAACATATTTTTGTGCGTAAAGGAATTGTTGAATAATGTAGTTAAGCATTCCCAGGCCACTAAAGTTACCATTGACGTAAGAGTTCAAGATAAACTCATCATCGATGTATCGGATAACGGAATCGGTATTCAGTCCGACAACGCAAGAAAGTTTGGAAACGGAATGCAAAACATGAAAAAGAGAATCGAATCCATTGCAGGCCAATTCAGAATGGAAAACCACCTGGGAACCAGAACCGTGATTGAATTGCAGCTTTGAGGCCCTCCCCGGCAAGGCTCAGGTTCTTTTGGAAACGCCAATCAGCAAAAATAACCAACCCGCGATGAGCAACAACCCGCCCAGCGGAGTGACCATCCCCACCAGCTGAAAGCCTGTTTGCTCAGCTGCTTTTTGCGCCGCGAGTATATATAAGGAACCGCAAAAAAGCACAATTCCAACGATAAAACATACTCCTGACCACCGGATCCAACGATTCTTTGATCGTTCACTCAAAATAGCCACAGCGAACAAGGCAAATACATGGTAAAACTGATAGCGCACCCCGGTCTCAAACAATGCCAGGGCATCGGGAGGAAATATTTCTTTGAGTTTATGGGCCGCAAAGGCGCCGAGCGCCACAGACAAGGCACCCAGCAGGGACGCAATGGATAATAAATTCCTATTCATCTTTCAATAATTCAACTAGAGGTTCCAATAAGATCGCTTCTTCGTTAACCATCACGTCTGCCTGCTCATAATAAATCTTTCTTTCGCTAAGTTTACGAATAATATAAGCCTTCAATTCCGCTTCACGGACATTTCGAATCAGGGGGCGTGACATGCGTTCCTTGAGTAAGCGTTGTTGCAGGATGTCGATGGAAGTATTCAGCCAAATCACCCGACCATTTTTTTTCATGAACTCAATATTATTAAAGAAGCAAGGTGTTCCCCCTCCCGAGGACATAATGAATTCGACCTGGCTCGTGACCAAATTTTCCATGACCTCTTTTTCTTTATAGCGAAAATACTCCTCTCCTTGCTTAGCAAAGATCTCCGCAATGCTCTTGTTTTCCTGTTCGGTTATGACGGAATCTAGATCAAAAAACGGCAGATTGAGCCTGGCGGCCAACAATCTTCCCCAATGCGTCTTACCAGAACCCATAAAACCAATGAGAAATATCTTCATATTTGCAGGCCTCTTATCGAGGCCGGATTTAGGTGCCCAAAAGTCGATCCCAGTTTGCCGGACCGAATGGCCTGTCATGGAGCGTCGCAATTTACCCAAAGAGGAGCTCCCAGGGTCCTCGTTCTGTAATCTACCAAAATCATTTGAAGGCGTTAAAGCCTGTTACATCCATCCCGGTTATGAGTAAATGTACATCGTGTGTCCCTTCATAGGTGATTACGCTTTCCAGGTTCATCATGTGGCGCATGATCGAATATTCGCCGGTAATGCCCATGCCTCCAAGCATTTGCCGAGCGTCCCTGGCAGTTTGAGCGGCTATCTCACAGCCATTTCGCTTGGCCATAGAAACCTGCGCTGCCGATCCTCGACCTTGATTCATAAGCACACCCAGTCGCCAGTTAAGCAGCTGCGCCTTGGTTATTTCGGTAATCATCTCAGCCAATTTCTTTTGCTGCAACTGGAATCCTCCTATGGGGCGGTCGAATTGGATGCGTTCTTTGCTGTACCGAAGTGCGGTATCGTAGCAATCCATCGCCGCTCCCACACTACCCCAAGCAATGCCGTACCGAGCCTTAGTCAGGCAACTCAATGGAGCTTTTAGCCCTTTAGCTTTGGGCAACACATTCTCTTTAGGTACGCGCACGTGATCGAAAACCAATTCTCCAGTCGCGGAAGCCCGAAGGCTCCATTTGCCATGCGTGGTAGGTGTACTGAACCCCTCCATTCCCCGCTCCAGAATGAGCCCCCGAACCTCACCTGCTTCGTCTTTAGCCCAAACAACAGCGACTTGGGCGAATGGCGCATTGCTGATCCACATTTTGCTGCCGTTTAGGACCACATGACTACCTTCATCCTTAAAATTTGACAACATGCCGGCAGGATCCGAGCCATGGTTGGGTTCTGTAAGCCCAAAACATCCCAGCCATTCGCCACTGGCCAGTTTGGGCAAATATTTTTTTCGCTGTTCCTCGCTGCCATATTCGAATATTGGAAACATGACCAGCGACCCCTGTACAGAAGCCGTCGAGCGTACTCCGCTGTCTCCTCGCTCCAATTCTTGCATCATCAACCCATAGCTGATGTAATCCAACCCACCCCCACCATAGGCCTCAGGAATCGTTGGTCCGAAACAACCCAGGTCACCTAGCTGAGGGACGATTTGAGTCGGAAATTCAGCGCGTTGGGCGTAATCTTCTATGATGGGTGAAATTTCTTTCTTTACGTAAGCCCTAACCGAGTCGCGTATGAGTTTGTGTTCGTCTGAAAGCAGTTCATCGAGTAAATAATAATCCGGACTCGAGAATACATCGGTTTTAGCTGCCATACCCGTCGTTTAAGTGAACTGCGAAAATAAGAAAAGTCCAGCTAGCCCGAAAAGGAAGCAAAGATCAGCAATTGCCCTGCATTTTTTAGCTTCGCCTAGGCATTTGCGCCTTTTATGGCTTTTTTTGAACTCGGATGCAACATCGACCAACCTATTGTGTATTTAATAAAAGAAAAGAAACCATCCAACTTGGAATTGACAGCGCCCATACTTCGAGACGAACTGGTAGAACGATGCAAACTGGGGGACCCCCGCAGCTATGCAGAATTGTACCAAAGATATTCCCGGGCCATGTACAACGCCAGTCTACGGATTGTGAACAATAGCGCAGATGCGGAAGATGTATTGCAGGAGTCCTTTTCGGACGCGTTCAGCTCCATTGAGGCTTTTCAGTATAAATCCACTTTCGGCGCCTGGTTAAAAAAAATTGTTATCAATAAATCGATCAATCAACTCAGAAAGAAAAAGGTTGATTTGATCGACATTGAAAAAACTAACGCAGGGTTCATTGCGGATAGCGACCCGTTAGATGAGAAATCGATCGAACTTAAAGTGGATGAAATCAGGAGAGCCGTGAAGCTCCTGCCCAATGGATACCGAACGGTTTTGACCTTGTACCTTTTTGAAGGATACGACCACGAAGAAATTGCAGAAATTCTGGCGATATCACACGCTACTGTTCGCACACAATATATGCGTGCAAAGCAGAAATTACTAAGTATAATTAAACAAGGAGGCTTATCATGAGCAACCGACTGGAAAAATTTATCGAAGACCACCGAGAAGAATTTGATAGTGAGCATCCGGCGCCCAAGGTTTGGGACAATATCCGCCAAAAGTTTGAACCCAAGCAGGATGATCAGCATCCTGCACCCAGGTTGCGGTTTTTTCGCCTGAGCGCTGCAGCGGCTCTGGTATTGGTAGCGGCCGCAGGAATTTGGTTTTTTGCCGGTTCAGCCAGAACCGGGCGTGTCCAGCCCGCGGCAGGCGAAAACGCGCATTCTTCTTCAACTAAGAATATCCCTGCTACCGGTCAAGGGACACCCGACAGCAGCGCTATAAAGCCTTCCAGCGAATCGGTTGCGCAGGGATCGCCTCATCAAACCGAAGCGGCACAGACGACCTCCGAGGACGAAAATCTTTTCGGACAAGAACTCTACCACTATGCCAAACTGGTCGAAATCAAGCATCGGGAGCTTAAGAAAATTCAAAAAGATGAGCCTCTATTATACGCACAATTCGCAGGCGACGTCTTTCGCCTAGACAGTGTGTATCGTAACCTAGAAAATCAATTACCCAACAGCTCAAACCGCGAACAGTTACTGGAAGCCATGGTCCAGAATTTACAGTTGCAAATGGGCCTTTTGAATCACCAATTAAATATTATTAAACAAATTAATCATTCAAAACAATCTGCATATGAAAAAGCATATAAATCGATTTAGTGGCATTGTGGCTGTCGGCCTACTCGTCTTGCCCCTGGTCAGCTGGGCAAACAATGACGATGTAGTGGAAAAAAAGAAAAGCATCTCCAAATCCTATACAGTAACGTCTGCCGATAAATTGTCTATCGAAAATTCCTTTGGCGACGTGGAAGTGACCACATGGGACAAGAATGTGATCAAAGTCGATATTGAGATTGGGGCGAAAAGTAGCTCGGAGCAAAAGGCGCAGGAAATGCTTAATCAGATCACCGTGGACGACATGCAAAAGGACGGCCTGATTTCCTTCAAGACAAACATTGACGACGCAAATCTTAATGGGCACAAGAAGCACAAGAACGAGGACTATGGAGAGGATCGGAAATTTTACATCGATTACAAGGTGTATATGCCCGCCGTCAATGGCTTGCGCCTTGAAAATAGCTTTGGTAAAACCAAAGTTCCAGACCTAAGCGGTGAAACCACTTTAATAAGTAAGTTTGGTAGCCTTGCTACAGGAAAATTAGGGACAGTTAAGGAGATAGATGTGGAATTCGGCACGGCGGATATTGGAGCAATTCATGATGGTGACATCACCTTTAAATTTAACAGTCGTGCCCATATCGCCAGCGTAAGTGGAACGATAAAAATAAAGAGTGAATTTTCTGGCGACGTCGAATTTTGGGTGGCCAACGACATAGATGATTTGACGCTTTTGGAATCCTATTCCAGCATCAGAATGTCAGTAAACAAGGCCCTGTCTGCTCGGTTTAATGTTCATACTAGTTTCAGCAGTTTCCATAACCAAACCGATTTCAGTATCCAGGAAGATAAAGACGATGATGATCAAATGGGACCGCGCTTTGACAAGGACTACATGGGAAATGCAGGCGATGGAAAAGCAAAAATAAAAATCAAAAGCAGTTTTGGCAAAGTAACCCTGTCGGATTCCAGTAAACGGAGTACCAAAAATGACGACGACGATGATGACGATGACAATTCGAAATCAGGATCGAAAAAAAGTGTCAGCTTGTAACCAAGGGCTCCCCCATTTTTTTTTTGACTTAATTTCACAAGACATCTTCCGTCTCTGATCGGTACCAAGGGGTAATCCATCCTGGGATTACCCCTCAGCCATTAACCACCATACCTGATCGGTACCTAACCGCTTAGGTATGGTTGGGAAGGCGAGACCCAGGGCGAATTGCGCTAAATTGCCAGAAATTAACGGAACATGGCCATCCAATATGAAGCTTCATTGTCCTTTGCCAGGCAAAAAGACCATGAGGATAATTTGCGACCGCTGCGGTCGCAATTTCTTTTTCCGCCCTTCCAAGACCGACAAGCGGTCTATTTCTGCGGCAATTCTCTCGGATTACAGTCCAAAGGGGTAGCTAGGGCCTTCCAGCAGGAGCTGGAGGACTGGTCGCAGCTGGGCGTTGCAGGCTATACCCAGGCAAGACATCCCTGGCTGTTTTACCAATCTGAGTTCTGTGGCCCACTTTCCCAGGTGGCGGGATGCGAAAAAAAGGAAGTTACGGTCATGAACACGTTAACAGTCAATTTGCATTTGATGCTCCTGTCATTTTACCGCCCAACCAAGGACCGGTATAAAATTTTGATGGAGGCCGGTGCATTCCCCTCCGACCAGTACGCTGTCGAATCGCAAATGCGGTTTTACGGACTTGACCCAGACCAAGCCATTGTGGAAGTAATTCCCCGCGAAGGAGAAAACCTCTTGCGCGAAGAAGATATCTTAGCAGCTATCGACCAACACCAAGATGCCCTCGCCTTAGTATTACTTGGTGGCATTAACTACTACTCCGGGCAGTCATTTGATCTGCGCCTTATCACGGAAGCCGCTCATCGGGCAAAGGCTCTAGCTGGGTTTGATCTTGCCCATGCCATAGGAAATGTTCCCCTTCAACTGCACGATTGGGCCGTTGATTTCGCCGTATGGTGCTCCTACAAATACCTGAACGCAGGACCCGGTGCTGTTGGCGGTGTCTTTATCCATGAAAAATATATTGGGCGAACTGACCAGAATCGAATGGCCGGTTGGTGGGGCAACGAAGAAAAGACCAGATTTAAGATGGAAAAAGGATTTGTCCCCAAAGCTGACGCCAGTGGATGGAATATCAGCACCGCCCAAGTCTTTAATATGGTTGCCTTAAAAGCCTCCCTAGAATTATTTGAGCAATCGGGGATGAAGGCACTTAGATCCAAGAGTATTGAGCTGACAGGGTACCTTGAGTTCCTGTTAAGTCAGCTCAAGCATTTAGGTTTTCAAATCATTACTCCTGCCAATCCTGAGCACAGAGGAGCTCAACTGTCCTTGTTGTTTGATCGACGGGGTAAAGAAATACATCAAAGGATGACCCAGTCGGGTATTGTGGTCGATTACCGCGAACCGGGTGTCATCCGAGTAGCACCAGCCCCATTGTACAATTCCTTCGAAGACGTGTACAGGTTCTATGACATCTTATCCACTCTAGATTAGAATCCTGGCGGCTTAGTGCCATGAGCCAGCTCGCCTGGGCGCAACAAATATCCATTATTTGAAAATATAGGCGATTCCTATGGCAGGGTATTGCAGTTGTAGTTCATAACGCCAGGCTGCTTTAATCAGGAAATGTTGGGTAATATATCCTTCAACACCAATTTCTGCGACTAATCCCACTATAAATCTATTGCTAGTTGTTGGTATTCCATTGCCAGGCCCAGGGGGCATGGAAGTAGATCGAACGTTGTAACCGGGTGCAGCTCCGAATGAAATATAGGGCTGAATTAGCCCTTCGGAAAAATTGTATTGCACCGTCACGGGGACACATAAAATAACGTTTTTCGTACTTGTCTCAAAGCGTACATTGCCATAATTCAAAGAGGATGTCACGATAACAGTACTCGAGTAATGTACACCGAAATTGAGCGAGACTGTCTCATTGATCTTTGGCGTATACCTTCTGACCATAGCTTCAGCAGTTATCTGACCGCTGGCTGCCAAGGGTAACCCTCCTGCAAAGATGACGACCTCAGTCTTGGATTTTGGAGGATGATAATAATTGGTGTTTGACCCACCCGGATCGGCGCATCTATTTAATCCGATTATAAGAGCAACAATATCCTTGTCGTTATATTTTGTCTCGGCAATGTGCTTTACCGGCTTGTCGCAAACTACGGCTAAGAAAGTCAACTCTTGAAGATAATTTCCTTTGACTTTTTCTTCACCATTAGGGAAGTAGGTTGAGTTGTAAAGTAAATATGAATGGGTGTCATCTTGGACCACATAGTAAGGTTCTTCATTTTCAATATACATATATAAATCGTAGTGCCCCGCCACCAGCTGCTCTGCGAAATAGGTTTTGCTCCGTGGGCTATCTGTGGCTTGGCCCAAAAAAGTGATAGATCTGTACACGCTCCCGTTATTGTATCCGAAGCCTAGGATATCTCCTGGGCCATACTGGGAGGGTTCATTTTCGCTAGCTGACCCTTTCCATCTAACGTGAAGCAACATTCTTTCGCTGCTTTCTTCCAGCAGAAACACCCGTGTCGTATCTCCGTTTTTTTTAATAATGTATCCCGGCAGATAGGCGTGTTGTGCATGACTGGCTAAAGATGATAAACAGAAAAAGAAGCCAATTATACACGTGGGCATAAGCCGTGTTTCCATATAAAACGTGGTTTTTGAAAATAAAAGATATGATAAAAAAATACATGCTCCTACTGACCCAGGGCAGGTCCTCTTTTTCCAGATAAGGTATTTGCTGAATTTAGGTAAGCTGCGATATTCCAAAGTCACAGGTAGCAACTCATTTCCTGCTGATAACTGCGAGCCGCCGAAGCGGCTGCAACCGCAAAATCTTCTTGGTTGGATGCAAAGATGATGGACCGGCCAACGTTAACCAATAGTCCGCAATCTACATTCATCGCACGGTTAGAGATTTCCTGCAAGCTGCCCCCCTGAGCGCCCACTCCAGGAACTAAGTAGAAATGCTTAGGAGTGATCCGTCTTATGTGGTCAAACCAATCTGCCTGGGTGGCTCCAACGACAAACATCAGATTTTCTGGCGTCCCCCAACGGCAAGCGGCCAGGAGTACCCTTTCGTAGAGGAATTCACTTCCCATGCGCTGCATTTCAAAGTCTTTTGCACCAATGTTGGAAGTTAAGGTGACCACGATAGTCCATTTATTGGGGTATTCCAGAAAAGGAATGAGGCTGTCGTGACCCATGTAGGGTAGGACGGTGACCGCATCGAATTGCAAGGTGTCAAAAAATGCCCGGGCGTATTGCGCAGAAGTGTTACCTATATCCGCCCGCTTGGCGTCTGCAATTTTAAAGTGGTCAGCTGGTATGTATTCAAGGGTCCTTTGCATCGAATCCCATCCCCTTGATCCCAAAGCCTCGTAAAATGCGGTGTTGATCTTATAGGCTATACAATGCTCTTTGGTGCTATCGATGATTTGCTTGTTGAATTCGAAGACCGGATCTTTTAGGGAGTGCAAAGCCTTCGGAATCTTGGATAAGTCGGTGTCGAGGCCAATGCAGAGATAGGATCTTTTGAGGCGGATTTGTCCAATCAGTTGAGCTCTCGTCATGAATTAAATTTATGCAAATTTAGGGTAACAGATAAGACGAAAAGAAACTTGGAGGCAAATAAACCACCTCCTATGCAGCCTTAAGGGCCTGCTCCGCAAACCACGCCAGCCCTTCGATTTTCCACCGCGTGGGAAAGGTGAGGTTATTTTTTTTGCCGGAGTCTCATTTCGTCTGCAATGGCTCGGGCATCCTGATCTTGTTGCGCTAAGTGGTCTACGATATTATGAAAGGATTTTGCATCCCGGTTCTGGCTCAGCTTAAATACGTGGTTCACGGAAGTGACCTCGATCTCGAAAGCCACAATGGCTTCCATCATCTTGTGCACGTACGCTTCATCCATATGCTGCACCAGGGCGGGAGAATTCGGATTGTTTTCAAATTTTTCCGTTAGCCGGGTCAAGACACGGCGCAACTCCTCGTCTTTCAAGAATTTCAGCACCCCTTTGACATGTACTGCCTGGTAATTCCAAGTACTTGCCATACGCGGGTTTTCATACCAGCTCGCACTTACGTAAGTATGGGGGCCGTTAAAAATGGCTAAGACTTGTTGATTATGCTCAAAGGCCAAGGTGTGATCCTGCTTTCGCATTACGTGGGCCAGCAGAAACAAACCTCCATCTCGCTGTTCAACCAAAACGGGAATATGCGTGGCCACGGGCTGGCCTTGAACATCCGCTCCACACAATATAATGAAGGGGTGCGCATGCATGAACTGAATCACTTCGTGTTCGTCCGTAGCTTTAAAATAGGGAATGTTATACATAAGTTTTCAGCATGAGTAGGCTCCAAAACAGCCGTTGGATCGATAAACCCTAGGCGACAATCTCAGCAACTTTTTCGACGCGCATATTGGCATTGATCATGGCAATACTTCGGGCAGCCTGGCCCGCGAATTCCTCAAACGCCTTTTTGGCAATTGGCTCGGCTCCGATCATGGCTGGCTCCCCGGAGTCTCCGCCTTCCCGGATTTCCTGCACGAGTGGAATTTGTCCCAGGAAAGGAATATCATATTCTTCGGCCAGTTTCCTTCCGCCATCCTTTCCAAATATAAAATACCGATTCAGCGGCAGTTCTTTGGGAGTAAAATAACTCATATTCTCCACCAGTCCGATGATGGGCACTTTCAATTGTGCCTGCCCAAACATGGCGATTGCCTTCTTCGCATCAGCCAAGGCCACATCCTGCGGCGTCGTAACAACGATTACACCCGTGACGGGAACAGTCTGGAGCAGGGTAAGGTGGATGTCGCCGGTGCCCGGTGGCATATCGACTACCAGATAATCCAATGCCCCCCAGGCCACCTCCGTCGCAAATTGGCGAATGGCGCTGCTGGCCATGGGGCCCCGCCAAACCACAGCATTCTTCTCGTCTACCAACAGACCTATGCTCATGAGTTTTATACCATATTGCTCCAGTGGCACAATCATCCCTTTTTCGCCCACATTGACCATCTTGGGCCGCTCTCCCCGAACACCAAACATGATCGGCACGCTGGGGCCGTAAATGTCTGCATCCAAAAGTCCGACTTTTGCCCCATCCGCGGCTAAGGCAAGGGCAAAATTGGCCGCAACGGTACTCTTTCCGACGCCACCCTTGCCACTGACCACAGCAATGATATTTCTTACTTGCGGCAAAACGACCTGCGCATCCTTGCGGTTGCTGCTGGTATGGGCCGTAAATTGTACTTTGACGCTAGCTTGATTATCTACCCCTTCCTTAATCGCCTTGATGCACGCATTCTTGATCATATCCTTCAGGGGGCAGGCTGGGGTAGTAAGTACTACCGTGAAGGAAACATAGTTGCCTTCAATCACGATGTCCTGGACCATGTCCAGAGTCACGATATCCTTTCCCAAATCAGGTTCCTGAACCGTGCGTAACGCCTCCAGTACTTGCTCCCTAGTCATGCGCAATATTTTGTTAAAAGCTTTATTTTGAGACAAAATTAACCAATAGGCTCCTTACTTTGTTTATGAATTACGCTTTAAAGATTATTTTTGCCTTCATGGGAGCTCAACTATGCCAAGCGCCGGCTGATGGCTTCGATAAGTTCTGTTTTTTGCACAGTTGATACGGGTTCTAGGGCGCTGTTTGCACAGATCTGTTGTACTGCACTGGGCCAGCCCCAATCCTCCCATATGTTGTGATAAATCCCTTAAAAACTAAGGCATCGTATATGAAGTATTTCCATTAATTTGCCAGCCGGCAAAAATCCCGGTCTGAGGGTTCAGCGATTATCGAGGCACCTTGAGTCATGGAGAAAAGAGAACCAAACGTTGACTTAATGAAAAAAACTGTACTATACCTTTTGTTACTTGCCACTCCTTTTGCTGTACAAGCTCAGTTTGATAAATTGAAAGACTCAGTGGTGCAGTTTTATGGTTTGGTCATGACGGCCGATAGCTTAAAAGGCATACCCTCCGTCAGTATTGCCGTAAAAGGCCAAAACCGGGGAACGTTTACCAATGACCAAGGCGTCTTTTCGATCGTCGTCATGAAAGGAGATAAGATTGAATTTACCAGCATCGGCTACAAGGCCAAATTGGTTGAAATTCCACGCGACCTGGAAGGGAATCAATACAGCATTATCCAATTGTTGATCAACGACACCATGTATCTGCCCGCCACCATTATCCGGCCGCGACCCACAAAGGAACAATTTGAACGGGATTTTGTCAATACTACCGTGCCAGACGACCAGATCGAGATAGCTCGCCAGAACACCGATGCAGCTAAGCGTCGGGCCCTGGCTAGGACACTACCCCAAGATGCGCAAGAAGCAGCCAATTATTACCTGAAACAAAACGCCCAAAGTTATTACTATCAGGGGCAAGCCCCTCCCCAGAACATCTTTAACCCCTTGGCTTGGGCGGACTTTATTCAAGCCTGGAAACGGGGAGACTTTAAGAACAGCAACAATTAGCCCCCGGAGGTTGCAATGGGCACTAGGTGAGTGTGGTCATCCGGAATACTCTATGTGCTAAAACCAACTGGCGCCAATTCCGCAACAAATACTAATGGATAGCTTTTCTGTACCGGATCCCGATCCGGAGCAAGTCATTAAACGCCGAGCCTTCATGGCTTCTTCCCTCAAAATGGCCGGAGCCATCTCGATATTGGGCATGCCCCCCAGTAGGCTCCACACAGACCGCAGACATCCCAATTACACCGTTCAGGAGGTCATCGATTCCATCCTGCGGGCAATTCCCGGAACGCCCTGGAAAGGCTCGGTGGATACCATAAAATGTGGCAGCGCCAGCAATCGCGTAACCGGCATCGTTACAACGATGTTTCCTACCGTGGGGGTGATTGAACAGACTGCCAAGCTTAACGCCAATTTTATCATCGCTCACGAACCCAGCTACTATAACCATGCCGACGATACCCATTGGGTCCAACACAATGAGGTATTGCAAAAAAAACTTGCACTCTTGCAACAGGATGGTATGACCATTTGGCGATTTCACGACTATTGGCACCACCACGTTCCGGATGGGATCTTATATGGCATGCTGAAATCCACCGGATGGCTCCCCTATTACAGACAAGGGAACATGGCGATCCAGATTCCACCCATTTCCTTGCACGACCTAGTGGCCCACTTGAAATCCACACTCGGCATTCAACACCTCCGAGTAGTAGGGGATTTATCCATGACCTGCCAAAGGATCGCCCTGATCCCAGGCGCCGCCGATGGTCAAGTACAGGTCGGTCTTGTAGAAAGTCAAAAACCTGATGTGCTCGTCGTGGGTGAAGTGCGGGAATGGGAAACTGCTGAATACTTCCGCGATGCGCAGTTGCTGGGATGTTCTACCGCACTGATTGTTTTGGGACACGGCGTCAGCGAAGAACCTGGCATGGAATGGCTGGTCCAGTGGTTACAGCCAAAATTGCCTGGGATGCCTATAACCCACATCCCTTCTGGTGATCCCTTCCTTTGGATTTGACTGGCAAACCTGTGCGCACAGCTTGGCTCACCATTGCGTCGGATATTAGGCCTACCTTAGGACGGGTGAAAATGCGGCTGGGATTTTGACTACGACTACCCGGTAATATGACTTTCCGCTCTATTTGTGGACTGGAATTCCCTGCGTTACAACTATTCGAACGCAAGCTGTGAGTTTGAGCACAGATAACACCGGATTCGTTATGACTGGACAAGGAAATGAAGATAATCCGAACTATCCAGATACTTCCTTGCTGCTGTTTGGTTTTCAACCGCAAGGATTTTGGAGGAGATATAACCTATAATGCGACTGCTGCATGTCCAAACCTTAGCCAGGCTACCTTTGTCATCGTTCTTCCAGGACGACGAATTTTTGGTCAAGCGCCAAAGAGTGTTCTAGTACTCGATCCAAAAATTCGCTGCCCCAGCGGGCATAATAAGGAATAAAATTATCAACACGCTCCTGCAAATCGCCCAAGGGGAACAAGCTGGACTTGATGGCGTGAATCATCCGACGCTGATCGGCATATTTTCTTTTTTCCGCCCGAAGCATTTTCTTTTCCAGTTCTTTAAGTGGCTTAATGGCCTTGGCCCGAAGGGCTTCCACGAATTGGGATAAGGTCGGGTCGATGCTTTGGGTTTTGCTTTGCAATTGAAGATAGTACGCATCCATCGAGCGAAATTCCCCTTTTAAATCCAGTGGGTTCGGGGATTGCCTTTTCGCCCATTCGGTCACTATGTCTTCTTCGGATGAAAATAAATCCGCGGCAGGCAAGCCGATTTTGTCGAGCTTTTCCTTCCATTTTTTTTCTACAACCAAAAATGAATTTCGTAGCACAAGAAGCGGAAAGGGTACGCCAAAGTGGAGGAACAAATCCTTTAACTCCAACCAATAGGCGGTTTCCCCGCCACCCCCAATGAAAGCCACATTGGGCAGGAGTGTTTCCTGCATAAGGCCGCGCAAGATCACATTCGGGCTGAACCGGTCGGGGTGCGTGTGTAATTCCTGCCTCAGTTCCTGCTCCGTGAATACCAGGGCAGTATCACGCACCCTAAATTCATTTCCCACTTTTTCAATTCGCCCCCGCACATTGTCTTTCAGGTAAAACAGGTTGATGTCTCTTGGATTGGCCTGGACTTTGTATCGCTGAGCTAATAATGCAGCGGTTTGTGTAACGATCTGTTGCGGCGAATGGGAAAACAGGTCGTCCTCGAATATCGGAATTAGCGGCCGTTTGAATTCCTCCCGATCAGGAATCAGCACCACCAGCCCGAAGCGCGCAAAAAGGGCGTGGACCAATTTAAAGGTGGCCGTCTGCACATTCGGGCTGTTCAAGTAGCATTCCTTCAGCAATGGAACCAATGACTTGCCATGGGGCAGCACGGAGTACGTTCCTTCAATCCGCTGAATAATCTTTTCTAATCCTTTAGTCTGCATCCTGCCGACAGCGCCACGTTGACTCGTTTCCCATACCAGGGGCTCTGCATCCAGGTAGATTTTCCCCAATTCCTCCAAGTCCGCGTCTTCACTTCCCATATAGAAAACAGGCACAAACCTACTGGCCGGATACTTTGCCGCGAAATGACGGCACAGTTGAATGGCATGGAGAATCTTGTAAATAAAATAGAGGTTGCCTGTAAAGATAGCTGGCTGGTGCGCCGTAGTAACGGTGAAACAATTGTCGTCATCAAGCAAATCTATGTTGCGAAGAACGTCAGGGGAAGGTTCAAGGTCCTGATACTGTTTCTTTAGTCCTGCGACGAGCACCTTTCGGTTAGTCTTAAATTGCTTTCTGGCCTCGATCGATTGTTCAGCCCCAGCCCCAGTGACCGAATACATATAGAATGGACGCAAGTATTGCTCCCCGCA
Organism: uncultured Chitinophagaceae bacterium; assembly: GCA_963742225.1. GTDB lineage: Bacteria > Bacteroidota > Bacteroidia > Chitinophagales > Chitinophagaceae > Puia. Next base: position 369,188 of record CAVULD010000002.1, read on the forward strand.
TATATAATCCGTAATCATCTTGGAAAAATAACTGGTCTGGGAATAATCTAAGCTGGTCGCAGTGAATTCCATAAGCGAAGTAAAAATAATCAGTCCGTCAAAATATCCTTTTACCCTTCAAAAAAATTAACAAATCCAAGTCGGCTACGATCAGCAGAACCAAATGTAAGGCATACACAGGTTATGGAGACGAAGTAATATCCCGAATGAAGGCCACTTCCGCAGCGTTATAGGGTGTGCCATCTTTTCGAAACACATCATGAAACCAAACAGGCGGTTCAGATCCATCGGGCACCGGAGTGTTCCAGGCATATATGGTATTGGTTTTCCCGGCCACAAGACCCCAATTTATAGCCGCCACGTGATGCTTCTTAAACACAGGAAGTTGAGTCTGAAAGGTACTTCCCCTGGGCCTGGCCATGTACTCAGAACAGATGAGCGGGCGGTTAAAGCGTTGCAGGGTATCGATCTGCTTTTCCAGTGCTGGAACCTTGTCATAATTGTGAAAACTTATGATATCCGAGTGGGTGAGTTGGAATTGATTGAATGCTCGGTGATCATACCATACGCCGCAAGTTAGAGGCTGGGAAGGCCTCACAGTCCACGCCCACTGAAAAACATATTTAAGCAAAGGAAGGGTAGTTTCGTTGTAATCGCTATTTCCCGGTTCGTTATATAAGTCCCAGATAACAACCCGAGGGTCGTTTTTGAATGAAGAAAGAATGTCCTTAACGTAGCTTTCTAGCTTCGGCCAACTGGAAGAGTCATTGTGCATCACCTTGCCCGGGCATTGCATCCAGCCACTGTTGTGAACACCTGTCTTGGGTTCGGGTTGCTTGCCGGCATGGGGATCTTCATTCCAGCAATCGTCAAACAGGACGAACATCGTGCGAATCCGGTGCTTGTATGCAATGGTCAAATAGGTGCTTATCCGTTGTTTGAATCCTTCTGAGTCGGTCTGCCAGGGTATGTAATGCAGAAAAACCCGTACAACGTTGAATCCGGTCGCTTCGGCCCAGCCGAGTTCCCGGTTGATGGTCGCTGTATCAAAGGTTTCGGCCTGCCACATTTCCAGTTCGTTGATGGCGCTGCTCGGAATAAAGTTACACCCAACAAGCCAAGGCTGAGCCTTATACCACTTGTTTGCTTTTTGAGGGCTCCATATGCTGGAGGGTTGGGCATGCATGCACAGAACCACGAAACAAAGGGAGGTGAAAACGATTATTTTTCTCATGGAACCATAAATTTATAGATCGTGACTTGACGGTAACTTTTTCCCGGGTACAGGATCGTCGAAGGAAAAGTAGGCTGGTTGGGGGAGTCAGGAAAATGCTGCGCTTCCAAACAAAACCCTCCGTGCTGCTCCAGAGGCAAACCTGCCTTGCCCTTCAGCTTGCCGGTTAAGAAATTTCCAGTATAAAACTGCACCCCCGGCTCCGTTGTATACATTTCCATTATTCTGCCGCTCACCGGGTCATACACCCGGGCAGCCAGGGGGATATCCGCGGCCACCGTGTCTAGCACGAAATTGTGATCGTATCCCCCCGCCACTCGCGCAATATCCTGACCCATGCTCTTCGCCATGGTGAAATCCATAGGTGTACCTAACACCGCAAGTTGACGACCGTCGGGGATCAGCTGGTCATTGACTGGCGTAAATTGATGGGCATACAGAGTCAACTGGTGGTCCAGGCAATTGGCTGCGTGGCCAGCTGATAAATTAAAATAGCTATGGTTGGTTAGATTGATGGGGGTTGGCCGGTCGGTAGTGGCCAAGTAGGAAATCTTTAAAGCGTTATTCTCCGACAAGGAATAGACGACCTCGACGTGGAGATTTCCAGGATACCCTTCCTCCCCGTCTGGAGAATCATAAGTCAACTTGAGGGAAGCATCCTTTTCGCTATCGAGGACCGTTGCCTTCCAAATCTTTTTGTCGAAGCCCCTCCAGCCTCCGTGCAAGGAATTGCCATGGTCGTTAGCGCCTAATGTATAGCGCTTCCCCTCGAGGGTAAACGCAGCATGAGCCACCCTGTTGGCGTAACGTCCGATGAGTGCTCCTAGGTAGGGGTTATCCGGCTGGAGGTAACCGGATAGAGAATCAAATCCCAGTACGACATCGCCCATGACACCGTTTCTGTCGGGTACAACAATCCCTAGGATCGTCCCGCCGTAATTTGAGACGCGTGCGGCCATTCCCCGAGGGTTGGTAAGGGTATAGGCAAAGACTAAATTCGAGTCAATCTTTCCGAATAGCTGACGCGAAACAGCAAACTTTCCCTCCGCCTGACTAGGCTTTGCCTGCTGTTGATCGGAATTAGGGACCTGGTTGCAGGATAGCGAGAATATCCAGCTTACCAGCCCCAGTTTGACCCAAGTTATCGGATGACGCATTGCCCTGTTGTAACCCATATAGTAGCGATGATAATTAATAGATTTTGATGTCCTGTATTTTCGCAGGCAGCCAAACCTGCATGGGTCCTGCTCCCCGATTACACCAGGCAAAATAGGGTATCGCCCGCATGGGCTCCAAGCTAGATACCACCGAGAGTCCATCGGCCGCAATGTGCACGACTGGCACCTTGGCTTCGATGGTTATGACGCCACCCAATAAGTCGCTTTGAAATCTCGAAGTAAACTGCGTTTCCAAAGGCAGGATCAGGTTCCAGGCTCGCCCCGCGTTGTCGGCTCCTTCCACGCAATAGACCAAGGGTCCACGTTGGATCGCGACACGCCCCCGATCGGCAGCCACCGCTTGATTGGCTTCGACTAGCTGCGTTTGCATGGGTAGAACCAAGGTGACGACGTCTCCTTTGGTCCACAGCCGCTCAATCAGGGCATAGCCTTTGTCGACCCGGTAGGGTACCTCTTTGCCGTTTACCAGCACCTGAATGGAGTCAAGGGCAGTCCGCACATAATGATACAAATCGCCAGGCACTGGCTTTCCAACGGCCCAGCCGGGGATTCGCAGATGCAGGGCCATGGTGGTTTTTTTGGCCGGACTAACTATGATGCTCACCCGCCCGTTCCAGGGGTAATCGGTTCTTTGCTCTATACCAACGTCCACTCCACCGACTGGTATAGAGGTGTGGCTAGAGATAAACAAATTTACCCATATGCCGCCTGCGGTCGACCTGCCGTAAATGTAATTTCCCAGAGAAGCCACCAGCCGGGCGATATTGGCCGGACAGCAGGCCGTTCCAAACCATTCGCTGCGTGTATCCTGGCCATCAGAAGCCAGTGGATTCCCGTAGAAAAACTTATCCCCCGCCAAGGACAGTCCATCCAACGCGGCGTTGTATAGACTCCTTTCTAGTACGTCCACATATTTGCTTTCTCCTGTTAACAAATTCATACGATGGTTCCAAAGGACCATACCTACCGAAGCACAGGTCTCGCAATACGCCTGCTCGTTAGGAAGATCATAATCCTTCGTAAACCCCTCATTATTGCCCGAAGAACCGATGCCTCCCGTCAGGTACATATTGCGGTACACAACGTCCTGCCAGACAGCCTGCATAGCGCCAAGATACCCAGTGTCAGGCAAGAGCGCCGCAACGTCGGCGGCACCACTGTACAGGTACATGGCGCGAACGGCGTGGCCCGTAATAATTTTCGTGTCCCTGACCGGGGTGACATCTTGGGCGTAGGCGGTATCTTTCCAGTCCGTCCAAATATATCCGTGAGCCAACTTGTGCCCACGCTCCTCCAAAAGCCAGGCTGCTAAATCCAGGTATTTTACGTTACCTGTCGCCCGGTACAGTTTCACCAAGGCTAGCTCCAGCTCCTCATGGCCTGTGACCCAATGGCGCCGACCAGGGCCAAATTGTTCATTGAAATGATCTGCGAATCGAATGGCCACATCCAACAGCTGCCTTTTTCCGGTGGCATAATAATACGCCACGCCGGCCTCGATAAGGTGACCGCCGTTATAATCTTCATGCATGCTCATATCGGTCCACCGCTTATCCAATCCGTTGAGCGTATAATAGGTATTGATGTACCCATCAGGCAATTGTGCAGCAGCGATTTTGGAAATCCACTCGTCCGCCTTTTTTTCCATCAGGGAATCGGGATGGACACGCAAGCAATAGGCCATGGCCTCCAGCGCCTTGTAAACGTCCGAATCGTCATAATAAATGCCTTCGAATTTGCCTTTGCGCTTACCAGCGGCAATTTCAAAATTCCGAATCCTGGGCGTCTTGTATTCCGTATAATCGATGCAGGCGCGCAGCGTGACCGTTGCCACTTTATCCATCCGGGGTTTCCAGAAAAGGTCATCCACCTGAACCTGGTCGAATCCCACCGGTTCTAACGCGTACAGGGAATGCTGCGCCATTGCCGCCATTCCATGTACAAGCAATATTGCGCAGAGAAAGGTATATAAAAGCTGTTTCCTCATGAGGTATATATTTTTGGGTGACCACCCTACCCTGCCGCAAAACCAATCGTGTTCATGGCAATATTTTTATGCAGAGCATAGTAAAGGAATGTGCAGCAAACCGGTAGCTGAATTGATCCCCCTGGATTGCAATTTCTTTAGAAACTGTCTTTACCTGATGGTTGTCAACGGAATTCTCCTGTTGCAGACTGGATGCATTCACTTCATATACTGTGGCTCGGTCAGCTAACTTACCAAACTGATTCACGATGGAGGCTTCAATGGCGTGGTCCGCGTGCCGGTTGACGACGCTAATCACCAACTCACGAGTCTTCTGGTTGTAGGTACTGGAAACATCCAAGTAAGGAACTCGTTGGTTTTCGGGCCCGCTGTAAGTATCACAGTGCAGCAGCGTCTCCAACGATTCGCCCTGGCAGTGTTGGGCAAAAAGTTGCAACGGATAATATATCGTCTGCAGCCAAAGCGTATCCCGGGTAACCATCATGGGTGCGATCACGTTTACCAACTGCGCCATATTGGCCATTTTAACAATGTTGGCGTGACGAACGAAACAATTCAGGTACATCGCTACGACTAGGGCATCTTGGAGATTGTAGTGCTCTTCCAATTTTTGTTCGTTGGAAGCCCGGTACCAGACGTTGTATTCATCAAAGGCGATGTAAATGGGTTTTTGCATCTTATACTGCACCCGCACCTGGTTGATCAAGCCCTCGGTCGTCTGGATGATGTCTTCTACCTGTAGGGTGCTGGCCATAAACCGATAGTGATCCACGGCGCGATTGCCGGCATAGTGGTGCAAAGAGATGTAATCGATCTGATCACGCAGCGTGGTCAGCACTGTTTTATTCCAGCCTATCCAGTCCGCCCCGTAATTGCTGGATCCCGATCCGATCAATTCAATACTGGGATCAGACCACTTCATCAATTTGGCGGCCTCCAAAGCAAACTTGCTGTAATCTTCGGCATTGCGATGTCCCATCTGCCAGGGGCCGTCCATTTCGTTGCCTAATCCCCAATACCGGACATGGTAGGGACTTGGATGACCATTCTTAGCCCGCAAGTCGGAGTAATATAATCCGGGCTTAGCGTTGCAGTATTCGACCCAGTTTTTCGCCTCGTCCCAAGTGCCAGTCCCCAGATTGACGCAGAAATAGGGTTCCACACCTGTAGCATGTACAAATTGCATGAATTCGTCGGTGCCGACCAGATTAGACTCCGTATCGCCCCAGGCTAGATCCATGCGTTTTGGCCGACTGTCTTTGGGTCCAATTCCATCCATCCAGTGATAGCCCGAGGAAAAATTACCGCCGGGCCAGCGGATGATGCTCACGCCCAAATTCTTGGTAGCGCCAATCACATCCAGGCGGAAACCGTCGGCGTTGGAATGAGTCGAAGTGGGGTCATAGATCCCCCCGTAAATGCACCGCCCCAGGTGCTCGGTAAAGTTTCCGTAGAGTAGGCTGTCGACGTGCCCGACCTGCCTTTCGAGGTCAATTTTGATGGTTGCTTTGAGGTCTTGCAGTTGCGCATGCAGCGATATAAGTACCAGCAGGACCAGGCAAAATGATTTTTTCATACCATCTCTGGTTGATTGCCGCAACTTGAACTGAGTCAAGCAAGCGTGCAGTGGGGTAATAGAATATCCAAATAAATATAGATGTTATTTTGGCAAAAATCCGGCTTACAAGTCATAGTACTTGGAATCCGTAAGCAAAAGGGTCATCGTCTGGATCTATCGAAATGGTATTGTATCCATAGATTCTTGCCCAGCCTTCAATGGAGGGCACGATCGCCGGGTGCTCACCCACCACAGTTACTCCTTCAACGCGACCTGTAAACCGGGAGCCAATTATACTTTCATGAATAAAGGGCTCCCCTACCTGCAATTTTCCCCGAGAAAACCATTGCGCCATTCTCGCCGAAGTCCCCGTTCCACAAGGAGACCGATCGATGGCTTTTTGCCCATAAAAGACGGCGTTTCTCGCGCTGGACTTCGAGTCAAGAACCCTGCCTGCCCACAGGACATGCGAACAGCCCGATATGGTGGAATCTTCCGGATGCACAAATGCGTGGCTGGCATTGATGCTGTCGCGTAGACCCCGGCTGAAGCCGATCAAATCCCCGGTCGAGCAGCCATCAATACCGGGAAAATTTGCTTGGATATCCACAATAGCATAAAAATTCCCTCCATAGGCAACATCCACCACAAGGGAGCCTAGTCCCGGGCAATCGGCCAGGATCTGCGACTTGGCCAAATAAGCAGGCACATTGGTGAGCTTTACGGACTTGACTTTAGGGCCCTGCTGTTGGTACTCCACCTGAACCAGACCGGCAGGCGTTTCCAGTCGCAGGTGCCCGGGGGATTTCGGAATAATAAGCCCTTCTTCAATCGCCACGGTGACTGTCCCGATAGTCCCGTGGCCACACATCGGCAGGCATCCGCTTGTTTCAATGAAGAGCACCGCAGCATCATTGCGCATGTCCGCAGGGGGATATAATATGCTGCCACTCATCATGTCGTGACCACGCGGTTCAAACATCAGCCCCGTTCGGATCCAATCGAACTCCCGGATGAAATGTTGCCTCTTTTCGCGCATAGTTCGCCCTTCCAGGGTGGGTCCGCCACCCGCCACCAGGCGCACCGGATTTCCGCAGGTATGGGCATCGATACAAAAAAAAGTTCTTTTCGCCACGATTAGCCGACGGGATGTTTGGTTAACTGATTGTTGATGGTGCGCCAGATGCCAAGCGGGTTGCTGTTCTGTAGTCCCGCAGGCAGGAGTGCGTCTGGCCAATTCTGGAAACAAATAGCTCTGGTAAATCTGCTTATTCCGTCCGCGCCCACCGAGGTAAAGCGACTATCGGTAGTAGCAGGGAAAGGACCTCCATGCTGCATGCTCAAGCAGACCTCCACGCCTGTAGGGACCCCATTAAAGATTACTCGGCCGCAGATGTTTTGGATCGCTTCAATCAACTCGGGGTGTTCGGATACCTCCCGGTCCGACGCCATCAGGGTCGTCGTGAGTTGGCCTTCCATTTTTTGCGCCACTTCAATCATCTCATTGACGCTGCTGCAGCCTACAACTAAGGAATAGGGCCCGAAAACCTCCTGATGGAGGATGGGGTTGGCCAGAAAAGCACGCCCCGAGGTGGATGCAATAGTCGGGGCAGCAAGCAAGGCTGAAGAGCGATCGTCCATCGCAGACAACCTAGGGGTCAAGGAGACTTCCTTCACATCCGCCTGAGACAAGGCCAAGGACCTCTTTTGATGAAAGCTCTTGGCAATTCCTGCATGCAGCATTTTGGCTGGGGCAACTTGACTGATAGCTGTCGCGAGGGCCTCGATGAATCGGTCCAAGTCCCCTCCGGCAAGACCAATGAGAAGCCCCGGGTTGGTGCAGAATTGTCCTACGCTCAGGGTAATGGAGCCGGCATATAATGTCGCCACTTCCGTGGCTGAGGATTGCAATTTTTCCGGAAGCAGAAAAACCGGGTTTATGCTGCCCATTTCCGCAAAAACCGGTATGGGTTCTGGGCGTTGCGCAGCCAAGTCAAACAAGGCCTTTCCTCCGGCGAAGGACCCCGTAAAGCCAACGGCCTTAACCCGTGGGTGGGTGACTAGCAGCTTGGCCGGCTCAAAACCAATACCATGGATATGCGCAAATACACCTTCCGGCATCCCCGTGCGTTCGGCAGCAGCCAAAATGGCTTTGGCCACGAGTTCGGACGTTGCAGCATGGGCCGGGTGCGCCTTGACAAGGACCGGGCAGCCCGCAGCCAGTGCACAAGCCGTATCGCCTCCAGCAGTCGAATAGGCAAACGGAAAATTGCTGGCGCCGAAAACCACGACAGGACCGAGGGGGACCTTCTGCTTGCGCAGATCCGGTTTGGCCGGGACCTTATCCGGATTGGCGGTATCAATACGAGCCTCCAGCCAGTCCCCCCGTTCGGCAGCTTCGCCATAACTGTTGAGTTGGAAAATCGTTCGTGTTAGTTCCCCGCGCAAGCGCAATTCCGGCAGATTAGTCTCCCCCATGGCCTGGTGAATTATCCGGTCACTGTCGGAGCTCAGCTGCGCAGCTATGCTACGCATGAAATCGGCCCTCTGCCGCAGAGTTGTCTTGCGAAATACAGCAAAGGCCTGCCAGGAGCGATTCACGGCTTCTTGGATTTCTTCGCTCGTTGCATCCTTGAATTCCATGATAAGTTCGTTTTATATGAAAGCTTATGCCCAAGCGCCTCCTGCAAGTTAAGCCGGAATGGATGAATAATTGGCCAAGACAGGACGTGACGCGCAAGCCCGGTCCAGTACGGCCATAATTCTGGCCCTTTCATCCGCCTCAAGCATCAACCGGGGTGGGCGCACATACTCCGAGCCAATCCCTTGGTGAGCCGCCGCCAGTTTTATGTATTGGACCAGTTTGGGATGCAGGTCTAATTCCAGCAGAGGCAAAAACCACTTTACTATTTGGTTGGCCTCCTGGTGCCGGCCAGCTCGGAGCAACCGATAAACGGCCACGGTCTCCCGCGGAAAAGCGTCGACCAACCCCGCAACCCACCCATCAGCGCCCATGAGGATTTCTTCCATTGCAATGGTATCAACGCCGCACAACATTTTGAACCTACCCGAAAAGCGGTTAATCATCCTAGTTACATTTGATACATCTCGAGTGGATTCCTTCACTGCCTGGATATTCTTGCACGAGGTTAATTGCTCGAACATATCGAGCGTAACCTCGATTTTGTAATCGACGGGGTTGTTGTAGATCATGATGGGCAGCTCGGTAGACTTGGCAACCGAGAGGAAGAAATGGACTGTTTCTCGGTCATCGCTTTTATAGCGCATAGGCGGAAGCAACATCAGGCCCGATGCACCCCACCGCGCAGCCAACGCAGCCTGGTCGATGGCTGAGCGTGTAGATCCTTCCGCGATATTCATGATGACGGGAATGCTGCTGTCTAGCAGGTTGGTAGCTGCTTTGACCAGACGTTCCTTTTCGGCCGTCATGAGGGTACTCGCCTCACCAAGAGATCCTCCGATGATGACGCCACTGACCCCCGCGTCCACCTGGGCCTGCAGGTTGGTTTCAAACAAGGGAAGATCCAGTTCGTCTTGGGATGTAAACGGGGTCAATAGTGCCGGAAAGACGCCCTTCCATTCAACCTGCATAGGCATTTATTTTTTCAAATGTATTAAGGATTTAATCAAAAATCTAGCCGGCATGGATTAATTACGTCCTAATCGGATCCAAGAGATTGGCAGCTGCTCTCGTTGCCTTTTTTGGCTAACCTTAACAGCTGATCAAATAGGAAATATCCTACCTTAGCCTGCATTTACCGCTTCCTGGGGGGTTAGTCCGTTCGCTCTAAACAACTTGCCATGCTAAACAAAATATCCATTTTTTTCTTTTGCCTAATTTTTTCCTGCACCTCCCTGCTGAGTCAGTCATCCTCCTTCAATACCTTGGATTCCATTGCTGGCCACTTCATCATTGACCTGCGTAAGCATCCAGCGGAAAAAATACTCATCCATACCGATCGCTGGTTTTATACCTCCGGAGAAACTATCTGGTTCAAGGCCTACACCGTAAATGCCATCTCCAACCGACCCGTCCACTTGAGCAAAAATTTATTCGTCGACCTAATCAACGACAAAGACAGCGTCATCAGCCAGGTTCTGCTCAATATCCAAGCCAACAAAACCAGCGGTCGCATGCTACTGCCTCGTGACTTGAAGGAAGGCTATTATTGGATGCGGGCCTACACCCTCAACATCCTGCATGAGGACAGCAGCAGGATCCTGGTCAAACCAGTTTTTGTAGTCAATTTGGCCAAACAGGACCCGAAAATCTTTAGTGCAGGACCAGACAAATCCCTGGCCGAACCCCTGGATACGGGAGGCCCACAACTCTCGTTTTTTCCGGAAGGAGGGTCCATTATTTCAGGCACGCAGGCAACCGTTGCGTTTCGTGCGCTAAGCCCGTTGGGTAAACCGCTGGAGGTCTCCGGCTACGTAACCGATTCGAGAGACAGTGTAACGGTCAAATTTTCCACCAGCGTTCCGGGCATGGGAAAGTTCAGCTTTGATGCCTGGAACCCCAGAAGGTACACCGCCCACGTCAAGTGGAAAAATTATCGAGATCTCAGTTTTCCGCTCCCGCGCATCAATCAATTTGGCAGCCAATTGTCTGTGGTGAATGAAACGCCCCTAGCCTACCACGTGCGGGTGAGTCTGGGGGACTCGTTATATAAGAAAAACAAGACCACCTACCTGTTAGGAATAAGCCGGGATAGCCTTTGTTTCGGAGCTAGCGGAACGGATATGTATGAGGTAGATATTCCTAAGAATAGCTTTCCCAAAGGGAAAGCCGTGCTGCTGCTATTTAACGAACAAAAGCAAATCGTAAGTGAACGGTTCATATACATCGAGAACGGCGTCAGCCTGACGGCCACCACTGATAAGTCTTCCTATGGTCCGAGGGAAAAGGTAAAACTTGATCTGAGCGCACTGAATCTGGACGGCCACCCCAATTTGGCATTACTTTCCCTCTCGGTTGTAGATGGCCGGTGGCCCCAACCGGTGGAAGGACAGGACAGGTTGGATGGATTTGCCGATCCGGATTTGCAGTCCAGCCAAGCCAATCCCTCCCCCGACCCAGGGCAAGCAAGCCCGTACAGCCCGGATCAAATCGACTTGATTATGCTGACCCAAAAGTTTATACATCCTGACTGGCAGTATGCGTCGGAAGCCAATCTGGGAAAGCCAGCAATCCCTTCGCCGCTTGACGCAGACAGTAACGTGGTAGTCATCCGCGGAAGGATCGTCAATAAAATAAACGAACCGGTATTGGGATGCATTGTCAATCTTTTTTCCCAGCAGAATAACCTGTTCCGGGTCGATACGACAGATCTAAACGGAAATTTTCATTTTAATATCGGAGACTTCGATGATGGGACTTCCTTCAGCCTGAAATTGACCACCCTACAGGGAAATGGTCGGGACGGAAGGGTGGTTTTGGACAACAGCAGCTTCCCTCAATTTTCGACACGGGCCGCTTTGAAACAAAGGTTCGACCCGGCCGATTTGGCACTGATTCACCATTACCAGGTCCGACTGCAAGACACCACGAATCACGAATTCCAAGGACAAACGCTCAATGCCGTGACGGTAGAACCAGATCAAGGAGCAGTACAATCCAGCAACCTTACCAACCGGGCCAGTCGTTTTTCCTACATTATTCCAGGTGACAAACTGCAGGATGGCGACCCTAATGCCGTACCTAATGCGATCAAGCAAGTGCCTGGCTTTAACCGGGGGTTGACCTTGGCGCCGGGCGGTGCTCCTACAGGAGAGCCACCGTTGGTGGTGGTAGATGGCGTGAGCCAAACTCTCCCTGCCGATGACGTGAACTCCTTTTTGATGTCTTTGGATCCCGGCTTGATCGATTATATTGAGGTCCTGAAAGGATCTCAGACCGCAATCTATGGTATGCAAGGAGCAGGTGGAGTTATCCTTATCAATACCCGGACCAATAAACGCGGGGTTGCGGTAATCAGTGACAAGGGCATTGCCACCATACTACCTAAGGGATACTGCAAACAGATGAATTTCCCATTGCCTGATTATGGAATGAAGGAGGAAGCTAAGGCCCCTGCTTTGACGGATCTGAGAACAACCATCTACTGGAATGGAAATATCCTGACTGATGCGAAGGGTAGAGCCTCGATGGAATTTTATACCGCCGATCCCAATTCGGGGTCATACTTGGTCTGGATCCTAGGAGTCACCTCTACTGGTACCCTGCTGGATAAACGAATCAAGATCATTCGGCCATAGCCAGGGGCATTTAGACAATTTCGCCCTCCAGGTCAAAATCAAGCGCCTTGGTGATGCGCACCTGAACGAACTGCCCGATGGTGAGCGGCTCATCTGACTGGATGAGGACTTCGTTGTCCACTTCGACGGAATCAAATTCCGTGCGACCGATATAGCGACCAGCTTCCTTTTTATCGATTAGGGTCTTAAATACTCTGCCTATTTTTTGCTGATTCTTTTCGTAGGAAATCTGCTGCTGCAGGTCCATGACGTCTTGAGCCCTTAATTCCTTTTCGTCTGGCGGAACGTCATCCATTAGCTCATAGCCCGAAGTGCCCTCCTCATGAGAATAGGTAAAAATGCCTACCCGGTCAAAGCGCTGCTTGCGCAAGAAGTCCTTGAGTTCCTCTACATCCTCTGGGCGCTCGCCCGGAAATCCCGCGATCAACGTGGTTCGCAAACAAATGCCCGGCACCCGCTCCCGGATGGCATCTAGTAAGGATTCCATTTCCTGTTTGGTGATCTGCCTTTTCATGGCCTGCAGCATTCGATCACTGGCGTGCTGCAGGGGCATGTCCAGGTACTTGCAAATGTTAGTTCGCTGACGCATCACCTCGAGTATTTCCAGAGGAAACCTGGATGGGTAGGCATAATGCAATCTGATCCATTCCAAGCCCCGCACGTCGGCCAGTCGGTGAAGCAATTCCGGAAGCATTCTTTTCTTGTACAAATCCAACCCGTAGTAAGTCAACTCCTGGGCGATCAGCATGATTTCTTTTACTCCCATCGACACGAGCCTTTGGGCTTCTTTGACCAAATCCTCGATAGGCCTGGATACATGGGGCCCCCGCATCAGAGGAATGGCGCAAAAAGCACAGGTGCGATTGCAGCCCTCCGCTATTTTTAGATAGGCATAATGTTTAGGCGTAGCCAGGAGCCGCTCGCCAACCAGTTCAGCCTTGTAATCCGCTTCGAACTGGCGCAGCATCAGGGGTAGTTCCATGGTCCCAAACCAGGCGTCTACTTCCGGAATTTCCTTTTCCAGATCCTCCCGGTAGCGCTGGCTTAAGCAACCGGTCACATAGACCTTGTCCAGATGTCCCTGTTTTTTTAATTGGACTTGTTCAAGGATCGTTTCAACGGATTGCTCTTTGGCTAGATCAATAAACCCACACGTATTTACCACCACGATATTATGATCAGATTTCTTATTTTCATGCACCACAGGAATTTGGTTGGCACGAAGCTGCCCGCTCAGCACTTCACTGTCGACTAGGTTCTTACTGCAGCCAAGGGTAATGATGTTGACTTTATCGCGCTTGATTTTTCTGGTTTTCATCAGGGGCCAAAGGTACTTCGGATATGGCTTTGCGCCTAATGGTTCGGTTTCATTAACTTTAAGTTTTCGAGACCCAATGGAGGAGTATCCGGCGCTCGCAGAAGGCCTATCCATTGGCTTCCCAACCTCAACGCATACACAAATTCGAATCGTATGGCCAAGACCTCTTCTTTTACACTGTCTCAACTGTTTGGTCATTTTTTCAAAAGCAAAAAAATCGGTGGGTTAATTCTAATTCTGTGCACGGCCGGCTCGCTGGTGGTTTCCAATTCGCCCTGGGGCGAGTCATATATCCATTTTTGGCATATCCCGGCCCATGTATCTGTGGGTCAAATCAACCTGAATTTCTCGATCGAGGAGTGGATCAATGACGGACTCATGTCGATTTTTTTTCTTATGGTCGGCCTGGAAATCGAACGCGAATTGTATCTGGGCGAACTCTCCAAGTTTAACCAAGCGCTTTTACCCATTTTAGCGGCCATCGGCGGTATGGCACTTCCCGCCATCATCCATTTTGGATTTAACCGGAACACAGCGAGTCAGTCGGGCATTGGCATTCCTATGGCGACAGACATCGCGTTTTCTCTGGGTGTGCTCTCGCTGCTGGGGAAGCGAGTACCCCCAGCACTGAAGATATTCTTGACGGCTGTAGCCATCATCGACGATTTGGGCGCGGTGATCTTAATTGCGGTATTCTATACCAAGGGGTTTTCCCTGGGCAACCTGGCGATCGCCTTGGGGATATTCGGCTTGCTGGTGATTATGAACAGATTGAATGTGCTAAAGACCTGGATCTATTTGATCCTAGGAGTCCTAATGTGGTATTTCATGCAAAAATCAGGGGTCCACGCCACGATTAGTGGGGTCCTGTTGGCCTTCGCGATACCATTTCGCAAATTTGGAGGTCCAAACCCTTCCGATGCCTTGCAACATGCCCTCCATAATCCGGTCAATTTCATTATCATTCCCTTATTTGCATTAGCCAACACAGGAATTCATCTCGATTCCGGCTGGCATGCTCAACTGGGATCTAACAACAGCTTGGGAATTATGCTTGGTCTACTCGCGGGTAAACCCCTTGGCATTGGCCTAATGTGTTTACTCGCTGTCGGCCTTAAGTGGTGCCAGTTACCTGAGGGAATTTCCTGGAACGCCCTAGTGGGCGCAGCCATTCTGGCGGGTATCGGTTTTACGATGTCTATTTTTATTACCAACCTCGCCTTCGCCGGTAGTCCAAACCTAATTGAAAATTCCAAAATCGCCGTCCTGCTGGGATCTATGGCTGCGGCTTGTTTGGGGTTCGTTTGGCTTGCTGTGGCTGGCCAAAAGCGTCCTGCAGCGGGGCCCTGACATCCTAGCTGCCTTGCTTCCCGGTTAGGGTCATGCAACCCAGGGACGAACCAGCAAGAGGAACTCTAGGCTTGCAAATTGAATAAGCTGTCGACGAATTCGTGCTTGTCGAAGACTAGAAGGTCTTCAATTTTTTCACCCACTCCAATGAACTTGACCGGTATTTTAAACTGATTGGCAATGGCCAGCACTACACCGCCTTTGGCCGTTCCATCCAGTTTGGTAATAGCAAGCGCTGTAACCTCAGTTGCCGCCGTAAACTGCTTGGCCTGCTCCAAAGCATTTTGCCCCGTAGACCCGTCTAGTACCAGGAGCACTTCGTGAGGGGCGTCTGGGAGAATTTTTTTTATTACCCGCTTGATTTTGGCGAGTTCTTCCATTAGAAAAGCTTTATTGTGCAATCGTCCGGCAGTATCGATGATGACCACATCTGCTTGTCTTGCCACCGCGCTTTGAATCGTGTCGAAAGCTACCGCTCCGGGGTCGGCTCCCGGGCCTTGCTTAACGATCGGCACGCCAGCCCGATCGCTCCAAATAGACAACTGATCCGCAGCAGCGGCCCGGAACGTGTCGGCTGCGCCTAATACAACTGACCTACCCGCCGCTTTAAGCAGGAAAGCCAGCTTACCAATCGTGGTGGTCTTGCCAACCCCGTTTACACCGACTACGAGCATGACGTAGGGTTTGGCTCCCAAATCGGCATCAGGATCAAGCAGGGAGGGACCCGTCCCATCCGTAAGCATGGATTCGATTTCCTGCTGCAGCAGACCGTTCAGTTCCGAGGTATTCAGGTATTTGTCGCGGGCCACCCTTTTTTCAATCCTGCCGATAATCTCCACGGTCGTGGCTATTCCCACATCGGCAGCTACGAGCGCTTCTTCCAGGCTATCCAGTACAGATTCATCCACGGTGGTCTTGCCGACCAAGGCCTTGCCGAAGCGTGCAAGAAAGCCCTGCTTGGTTTTCTGCAGCCCGCTGTCCAGGCTCTGCTTTTCTTTTTTTCCGAAGATTTTGTCAAATAGACCCATAACGCCCTGCTCTCCTAAAAGGGTCCCTTGTCTGAGAACAATAAGATGGTAAGACTACTTTGGCCCATCCTCCACATTACTGCCGGAAGAGGGGTTATTTTTGCGCGAGATATTGCTTGATCTTTTCCTTGTGCACGATGGCTTCCTTAAACGTGTAGGCGCCCGTCTTGGGGCTGCGCACGGCACGAATCACCTTGGTCCAATTCTTAGCCTCTGCTGCAGCTTTGGAATCTTTGGTCTTAATCGCGGTCTTTGCTTGCTTTGCCATAGAACTAATTTTTATTGTGGCCCTGAATCAACCCCAGGTTGGCCAGCTGGGTCCAGCAGGTTGGTCAGCAAGGGGCACACTGCCCGACCTTGTTGGCTGATGATGAGCACCGTCCGCTATTTGATTTCTTTATGGACAGTTACTTTTTTTAAAATTGGGTTGAACTTTTTCAGCTCCAGCCGCTCGGGCGTATTTTTTTTGTTTTTGGTGCTGATGTACCGGCTTGTACCAGGTAACCCGCTGTTCTTGTGCTCTGTACACTCCAAGATCACCTGCACCCTATTGCCTTTCTTTGCCATTGAAAACGATTTTTATGCGGTTAAATTTTTTCCCCTTGGGCTCTTAATTGCTTCACGACGCTGTACAAGCCATTCTTGTTGATGGTGCGCAAGCCTTCCGAGGAAACCTTGATCGTCACCCATTTATCTTCCTCCGCCAGGAAAAAGCGCTTGTTCTGCAAGTTAGGCAGAAACCTCCGTTTGGTCTTAATGTTGGAGTGTGAAACACTGTGGCCGGAGACCGGCCGTTTTCCCGTAACCTGACATACTTTAGCCATGACTTGTCTAAATTTAGGACGGCAAAGGTCGTAAAATTCACCTACAAAACAAAAAGAAACCCGGTTTTTTTGTCCCTACTGAACAAAAGGGCTCGGCTAGCAGGCCTGGGGGGCTTGGCGCCCGTTCACTTCCTCCAGACTGGCCAGTTTGATCGACAGTCCGGAGGCCGTTTTTAGACAGGGTTCCCCATCCTGGGAACTCAGGCTTAAGATACGCTCCCGGATCACGCATCGGGCCCCATTGGAAGTGCGGAAAATAATCTCGACAGACTGATGCTGCAGTGCAAGCCATTCTAATTCCTCGCTGAATGAACGCCTACCTGAAGAAGAATCGCGATGCATCGACAAACCAATTTTCGCAAAGATAGATCCTCGATAGACTTGCGGCATTTAATAATTATTTAATTTACCGATCTATTCCACTTGGCCTACTTTGCGGGAAACCAAGCATTAATGAAAGATGATAGCATGAAAAGAAGAACTATAGCCCGGGACGTCAGTTGGTTGTCATTCAATGCGCGGGTGCTGCAGGAAGCCGCCGATCCTACGGTACCCTTGCGTGAGCGCATTCGTTTTTTGGGCATTTTCTCCAACAATTTGGATGAATTTTTTCGTGTCCGGGTAGCCACCCTAAACCGCATGAACGAATTCAGTGGCAAGGAGAAAATGAATATGCACATGGAATTTGCGCCTGCTAAGATATTGGATGAGATTCAGGCGATTGTACTGAAGCAACAGGACGAGTTCAATGAAATCTGGGAAGATATCCGCAAGGAACTGAAGAAGGAAAAAATCCTATTGGTGACCGAGCGGCAGTTGACCAAGGATCAACAGCGGTTTGTGCAGGCATTTTTTGAGGAAGAAGTGCACTCCAACCTCATTCCGCTGATGATCGAAAGCATTCCCCAATTACCCTACCTGCGTGACAAGTCCATTTATTTGGGCGTAGTGCTCACGCGCAAGGACAATTCGATGATACGCAAATATGCCTTAATCGAAATTCCTTCCCGGGTCTTGGGCAGGTTTGTGCTTTTGCCCTCCCCCAACCCCGACGAACACTACATCATCCTGCTGGAGGATGTTGTGCGCTATAACCTCAGCAGTGTATTCTCCTACTTCGGCTATGATCGCTACCAATCCTGGGTTTTTAAAGTGACCAAAGATGCCGAAATTGATATTGACAACGATGTGTCGACCTCACTGATCCAAAAGATCGAAAAAGGCGTCAAGAATCGGCGCAAAGGCCGTCCGGTGCGCTTCGTATACGACAAGGAAATGGATATCGGCTTGCTGCAATATTTAATCAAGCGACTCAACCTGGTTAAGAAGGCCAACCTGATTCCCGGTGGGCGTATCCATAACTTCCGGCATTTCATGGATTTTCCCGATGTCTTCCCCAAGAGGGGCCAACGAAAAAAGCCGTTCATGCATCCCCATTTGACCCATACTAACCGGGTCACGGACGTCGTGACCAAACAGGATGTCATGCTGCATTTTCCGTACCATTCCTTCGCCCCGGTGATTCACTTGCTGCGTGAAGCCGCGATCGATCCCAATGTAACGTCCATCAAGATCACCTGTTACCGGCTTGCCTCCAATTCCAAAGTGATCAACGCCCTGATTAATGCGGTGAGAAACGGCAAAAACGTGACCGCGATGGTCGAATTACGGGCCCGTTTTGAGGAAGAAGCCAACATGGAATGGAAGGAGCGTTTGGAAGAAGAAGGCGTCAACGTCCTCATCGGGGTACCCAACATGAAGGTCCATGCAAAAATCTGTGTTATCAAGAAAAGACTCAACAACCGAACCATACAGTACGGTTTTGTAAGTACAGGGAACCTGAATGAAAAGACTGGCGCCTTGTATGGGGATCATTGCCTACTGACCTCCAACAGGAACATTATGGCCGATGCCTCCCGGATATTCAATTTCCTGGAAGACTGGAAGCAAGGAACGTCGCAGCTTAAAGCCTGCAAGACGCTCATTCCTTGTCCTAGCAGCCTGCGCAAGGAGCTTTTTCGAATGCTCAATACGGAAATTAAGAACGCCAAGAATAGGAAGCCAGCTTCCATCACCCTAAAAATGAACTCGCTCTCGGATGAAGAATTAATCTATAAGTTGTATGATGCCGCCAGACTCGGGGTAGAAATCAAACTTATTGTTCGAGGCATATTTTGCATGTTTTCGCAAAGCAAGAAATTCAGACGGCCGGTAAAGGCGATCAGCATCATTGACGAGTACCTGGAACATGCCCGGGTGTTTATATTTCACAACGGGGGGAAAGAAAAGGTTTTTATATCTTCGGCGGACTGGATGGTCCGCAATTTGGACCATCGCATTGAGGTCACCTGTCCTATTTTCGACGAATCGATCCGTCAAGAACTCCGAAGTATTTTGGATATTGAATTGGCCGATAACGTAAAAGCCAGGTGGCTCAACAATGAACTGAACAACGAATACAAACGGGACAACGCCAAAAAGAAGATCCGCTCCCAAATTGAAATCTACAATTACCTGTATCAAAAAAACTTACGAAGTGCAGAAACCACTTTCCAGAGCCTCAAGGAAATCAAAAAGGAGCCCGAAGGGCCGCTGATCAGTGAGGTAGTTCCTGTTACTTGAAAACCCGACCCCATTCATGAGACTGGCAGCTATCGACATCGGAAGTAATGCAGCGCGGCTGCTGATTACGGATGTCATCATCATCAACGGGAAACCGGAGTTCAACAAGCTTAACCTAGTGCGTGTTCCACTGCGCCTTGGGTTTGACGTGTTCGACGAAAAGGAAATTTCTCCAGAGAAAAAAGAAATGATCTTGAATACCATCAGGGCATTTAGCTACCTGATGCAAGCCCACAGCGTCCAGTATTTAAAAGCCGCGGCCACCTCCGCCATGCGTGATGCCACCAATGCGCAGGATATCTTGGAGGAGGTGCAGAAACAAACCGGGATAAAAATTGATGTGATCAGCGGCGGAGATGAAGCGTCCTTAATTTACGAAAACCACATCGCGGAAAAACTGGACAAAGAACATGCCTATTTGTATATCGATGTGGGCGGAGGCAGCACGGAATTGACCTTTATTGCTGATGACAAGTTGGTTTTTGAAGAATCTTTTAACATAGGTACCATACGCATGTTGATGGGTCAGGTCACCGAAGGCCAATGGGATGCCATGAAGGAGTTTATCAAGAAAGAGACCAAGGGACACCCCACGGATATCGTGGCCATTGGCTCGGGCGGAAATATCAATAAAGTGTTTTCTATCTCAAAAAGAAAGGATGGCAAGCCTCTGCCTTTGGAATTGCTGAAGGATTATTACAAGGAATTTAGCAGCTTCTCGGTACAGGACCGCATTCGGATATACAAATTCCGGGAGGATCGGGCAGACGTGATCGTGCCCGCGTTGCAGATTTACATCAACGTTATGCGCTGGGCGAACGCGCAGGAAATATATGTCCCCAAAATTGGTCTGGTCGACGGCTTAATCCAGCATTTATACGAGGAATTGACGGCCCGTGGCGTGCCCGTTTAGCTCCGGGGGCCGCATTCGCAGTTTGGGACCTGTTACCCATTGGGGGCCAACAGCTCCACGTGGAGCCCGGGGCTGTTTGCTATAAAAAATCCTACCTTAGCCCTTGCACTCGGGTTATGTTTTATTCTAATTGCAGAGCCATACCTCCTCACTGCACTTCCCAATCACCATCTTTCAACTGAGCCTCCATGTCAACTCTTAAGGACGTCAAAAAAATTACCACCCATACCTTGCAAAAAATGAAGGAAAATGGGGAGCGGATATCCATGATCACGGCCTATGATTTTTCCTTCGCCCGCCTCTTTGATGCGGCGGGGATCGATGTGATCCTGGTTGGAGATTCGGCCTCCAACGTGATGGCCGGCCACGAGACAACGTTGCCCATTACGCTTGATCAGATGATCTACCACGCTTCCAGCGTCATTCGTGGCGTCAACAGGTGTTTGGTCGTGGTGGACCTGCCTTTTGGTTCCTACCAATCCAATCCCAAAGAAGCCTTAATATCTACCTTCCGCATCATGAAGGAAACGGGCGCTCACGCCGTTAAATTGGAAGGTGGTGAGGAGGTACTAGAATCGGTCAAGCGAATCATCGCAGCTGGAGTGCCCGTGATGGGGCATCTGGGCCTAACGCCTCAATCCATTTATAAATTTGGGACCTATACGGTGCGTGCCAAGGTAGAGGCGGAGGCGGAAAAGCTCAAAAAGGATGCGAAGTTGCTGGAAGAGGCCGGCTGCTTTGCGATCGTGCTGGAAAAAATCCCGGCCACGCTGGCCAAAGAGGTTGCCGAAAGTCTGCACATACCCGCAATCGGCATTGGTGCAGGCAAGTATTGCGACGGACAGGTGCTCGTGATGCACGATATGCTGGGAATCAATACTGAATTTAAGCCCAGATTTTTGCGCCAGTATCTGACCCTGCATCAGGAAATTACCGGAGCTGTCCAAGCCTATATCCGGGATGTCAAAGACCGGGATTTCCCCAACGAACAGGAACAATACTAAAAAAGGGTTTTGCCCAACCTGGCCGTGCCGGCAACTCCCCCTTGCCATGGTCCGGCAATTGGTCGTCTGCCCGACCCGGACCCACCTATTTCTTGCGGTTCGCGTCCAAAATATCGTACATAACCAAATCCTGGTGGGTCGCTTTCAACTTCACGTACAGGCTTAAGCAATCGGTAGGTTCAGCAATCCGCCCAACCACTTGCATCTTGTCGTAAAAGAATAGCTTAAGGTGCTTTTTTTCCTTTTCAATGGCCTTCTTAGTCATCCCTACGTCGGCGATGAAATTGCCATCGTCGGTTTTCTCGGCGAAAACGGCGATATCTCGGTGGCTATAATTGTGGGATTGTAAATCCAGGATCTGGCAGGAACAAACTCGCCTGGTTTCCCGCACCGGGCTTTCGGCAGTTACCCGAATACTGGAATCGGCTGATTTGATAGCAAGGATCACGCACCGGTTCAGCAAGGAAAGGGGTCGAAGGGAGGCCTGCCCATCGAGGGACGCAAGGCTGCACAAAAGGGTGATCGCGCCAAGGCGCATGGTACGTCTAAAGAGTTGCATGTGTTGATATTAATCAAGTTTACAATAGGGAAACACAGCTTCTCGAAGGAGGAATGGAACTTGATTGCTATCAGATTTTGATACCAGCCAGGGCAAAATAAAAAAACCTGCTAAAACAGGTTATTCAAGCGGATTGGAAGGATGCGAAAGACAAAGAAAACAAGAAAAGCTCAGAAATCATAGCTTTTGGGGGAAATTAATCGGACCATAACGCCAATCGACTGCCGGCCAAAAAAGCAAAATCCAGACCCCATATGGACATAAAAATACATATATAAGTAACCTCTATTTGATTCCTTGGCTGGGCGGCTCGCGCGGCGCTTGGGACTGATGGGCACAAAAAAAACAAGTCCGGCGCGGGCTTGGTTTTTATCCTAGAGATCTGGGTTGGTTAAAAATTAATGGCCACATTGGTAAACAGCCGCATGCCGTTATACCCCATTTGGACAGAATCCCAGGGTCCGCCAGATTCCGTGTCGTCAGCCGAGGCCAGCCTCGCATTGGGCACGACTGACAGGTCGGTATGCACATTGAACACATTGTCCACGCCCAGATACCAGGTGATGTGCTTGGAAAACCGGTAGGAGGCGAATAGATCCGTGGTGGCTTTGCCATTATGCACGAAGTTTTCAGGCACAACGGACTTGCCATCGTCGGTGGTCACATAAGGGTCATAGCCCAAGCCCGCGTCCGAAACCCCGGCTCCACCAGGTCCACCCGCAGGGGCACCCGGCAGACTGGAATAGCCAAAGCCCTGCGTTACGACTTTTCCAAAATAGGTGACGTGCACACCGGCGCCAAATTTTTTCACATTGTATTCAACGGAAAGCAGCCCCTTGGTATGCGGTGCGGAGGCGCGCAGGAAATATTGTTCCCGCGTGCTGTAAAAAGCCTGTTGGTGAAAGTAGTCGATATTCAAGGCGGCGGGAATATTGATTTGATTGATGGCTATGTTTTGCAAATTGCCCGCCAGCACAATTTTCAAACTGCTTTTATTGCTCAAGCGCTGTGTATAGTCTAATACCACGTCCACACCTGTGTTGGTAGAGGTCACCGCATTGGCAAAGAATTGCACGTCTGCCACATTATACTGTTCCAGATACGGAGCGATGGCTGCTATAGAGGAATCAAATTGACCCGTCAGCACGATACGGTTCTTGATTTTGACGATATATCCATCTACCGTGATGGAGAAATTATGCATCGGTTTCCAGGTGAAGCCCACCGTACTGTTGAGGGATGTCTCCTGCTTCAGGCTGGGAATTCCGGCCGCTTGGGCAATAGGACTGGTATTGGGCACATACTTGGTGTAGACCAGTGTACCGTTTTCAACCGTCGTGTTGGTATTGCTGAAATTGATCTGGGCTAAAGACGGGGCCCGGAATCCTGTACTGATGGAGCCGCGAATATTAAGATTGTCCGTCATCTTAAAGCGCGTAGCGAATTTATAGGTATCCACAAATCCGAAATCCGAATAGTCCTCTATCCGGGCCGCTCCATCCACCAGCCACCGGTCGGTAACATCCAGTTGCGCTTCTGCATAGAGGGCAACATTGGTTCGTGTGGCATTCGCCGCATCGGAAGGCTGGTACCCGGGATAGCCCTGGGATCCTGACGCGGGATATTTAAAGGCCCCCACACTGGGATAGTAGCGAATGGCGGTATCTATCGCGCCATAGGAATTATATTCGCCTGCATAAATAATGTAGTTTTCGTAGCGGTATTCGGTTCCGAAACTCAAGGTAAGGCCTTGAGCTACCGTATTGAAATGCTTGTTCACGTCCAGGGTAGCCGTATTTTGCAGCAGCTTAAAGCCGCCATCATCAAAACGCGTCTGGTTGATCCCTTCTGGAAGAGGCAGGGAGGCATTGAAAGTCTTATTTCCAAAATAGTGAAAGTCGTTGTTGCCTATCACGTTGGTGAGATCCCAATCCCAGCCTTGGCCGATGGTGCCGCGTAGTCCCGCCGCCATGGACACGTCGGTAATATATACATCCTCCTGGGGATCGTAATATTCGTTGAGGGTATCGATTTGGCCTGGCGTTGGGTCATAAATGCGCATGATGCCAGGTACAAATTGCAGGTTGCCATTCAGGTCGGTCGGCGTTTTCTGCGGGCCGGAATAGCTAAAAAAATTGTTGGCCGAAAAATTTCGCGTATACGCATATACGTTCGAGTGTTTTCGGTTATACCCGCCGAAAAAATAAAAAGTTGTTTTTGTCCCCGCGATCGGAATCTCCGAGTTTACCATCACTCCACCGGAAGTCACCTGACCGTCTCCAAAAGCCCTCCGGATGGCATCCACGGGCAGGGCCTTGGACAGGTTGGTGGTAATATTGGTGTCCGGTACTTGCCTGTAGGTCTTGGTGGACGTCAGGAAATTGCCAGCAAAATTGATGAATCCGCCTTGCTTGCCGAGGGAAAAGCCATAGTCCAATCCCATATTTAAGGTTTGGCCGTCCAGTTGCGTCCCTGTATAATATTGGGAGGGGTCCATGCTGTTGGCGGAGTTGTATTTGTGGTCGTAATAGCCGCTTACGCCCGTGCTGAAGCTGAGGTGGTTGATGTCCTTTTTCAGGACGACATTGATGACCCCGGCGATCGCATCGGACCCATATTGCGCGGCAGCGCCGTCACGCAAGACTTCTACATGATCGACCGCTGCTTCCGGAAAGGCGTTCATATCCGTTCCCGAATTACCCCGACCCCGGGTGCCGGAAGTCGCTACATACCCCGTTTGGTGCTGGCGCTTGCCATTAATTAAGACTAAGGTCTGATCAGGACCTAGTCCACGTAAACTGGCCAGGTCGATGGCGTCGGCTCCATCGGCTCCGCTTTGCTTATTGTAATTGAAGGAGGGGACCGCCATATTGAGCTGGGACATCATATCCGGCTTGGCGGTGGTTATCCCGACCTGGTTAACCTTGATAATATCCACGGGCACTGGGGAATCCGTTTTGGACCGACCTGCCCCCCGATTTCCCGTGAAGACTATTTCCGAAAGCTCTGCTGTGGCTGGGTCCAAGGATATAGACAGATTCGACGCGCCGCTTACACTGACCGTTTTGGCTACAAACCCTATGCTGCTCAGCTCCAACTGGTCGTTGGGGCCAGCGGTGATTTTAAAGACCCCTTCGTTGTTGGTGCTGGTTCCAACCCGGGACGACTTCACCTTAATTGAAACCCCAACAAGTGGGGCTCCTGTCTTGGAATCGACTACTTTGCCGCTGATTACACTTTGAGAGAAAACTGAATATGAGCTAAGAACTAAGCTCGCCATGAAAATCGCTCGTCTCATCTGAAATGATTTTGGTTACGTATGCAATATAATGACTAATCGACTTATCTATCGACAAAATATTAATTTAAGAGTCCATGACCCGGAAAAAAGCTGCATGTTCATTTTAATTAATATATTCTACCTATTTTGACTTCAATCCGCAAGCTTTTTTCCGACCGGATTGCCAAGATGTGGGGTCGTTGCAACGGATTTGGGGGCAGATGGAAATCTGGCTCTCAAAACAGGTCCATAGCCCTTTTGCTCGGGGTTGAGATTCCGAAAGCCCTGGCCTTGGCGTATCCACCTCGCGAGTGGCTGCTTTGCCATGGGCTTCGGTCCCCAAACAATTGCCCATCGGAGAGCCATATTTTTGCCCAGGCAAGCTGGCAAAACCTACCCAGGATCTACCTCGGGGCCCGCTTCCACAGCCTCGCTATTTTCTGGGCGCGAGCTTGGTAATTGTCAGGTCTTGCATTAACCGATTAAATGCACCGATTCATCTATTTTAGCGAATCCGCTGGTCCCTCGATAAAACTTTACCTTTATACTTGCATCGGGACAAAAATTTTGGAACATGGGCAAGACGGCTTCGTCAGGTAGCGATAGCTCCCTCGGCGGGTTCTGTGTCCGGTGCTCCTGCTATCAAACTTGCCAGACGTGAATAAGAAAATTGTTCAGGTTATCATCCACATTGCAGCTTGGGGTTGCTTTCTGATGCTGCCCTTGGTGTTCTTCCCCAGACCCCTGGACGCTTCATTTTTGCCGGAGCAGGCCTTCTCGCCATTTTTTGTCTTGAGCAATGTGTTTTATATCACGTTTTATTATGTCAATGCCAACCTGCTTATACCCAAACTTTTGGAGCGAAAAAAGATCCTACCTTATGCGCTCATCATCCTGTGTCTACTGATTTTTTGCGGTTCCTTTCCGAGGCTTTACCATTACTATATCGGGGATATCCAACGTTTTACTACCAACCTGTCCGCAACGGCGCAGAGTAAAGCGCGCACCCGACGCCCTTCCATTTTGTCAGGTGGTTCGATTGCGATATTTCTGCTGGTATTCATCGTCTCAACCGCCATTCGATTGATCAATCAATGGTTGCGGGCCGAGCAGCGAAACAAACAAATTGAGCACGAAAAACTCAGCACGGAGTTGTCATTTCTCAAGGCGCAGATCAATCCTCATTTTCTTTTCAATACCCTCAACAACATCTATTCCCTGGCCGAAGACAAATCGGACAAGACCCCGGCCGCGGTGATGAAATTGTCCAATATCATGCGCTATGTGCTGAGCGAAGCCAAGAACGATAGGGTTCCATTGGACAAAGAGATCCAACTTATCAACGATTACCTGGAATTACAAAAGTTGCGCGTCACCTCAAAAACTTCGATCCATTTTGACGTCCAAGGAGACCCAAGTGGAAAAGCCATTTCGCCACTGTTGTTTTTACCTTTTGTGGAAAATGCATTCAAATACGGCATTAGCAACCGGGAATTGTCTCCGATCCAGATTTTGCTTTCGATATCCGACCACCAACTTCAGTTCATGGTAAAGAACCAGAAGCATCTGAATGGGTCCATCAAACCCGTCGATAAAACCGGCATCGGGATTCACAATACGCGCCGCAGGCTGGAACTGCTTTATCCCGACCAGTATGGTTTTGAAATCCAGGATGATGCAACGTCCTATACGGTAAACCTAAATATTCACCTGTCATGATCAGCTGCATTGTCGTCGATGACGAGCCCCTGGCCCTAGAAGTCGTAAAGAAGTATATTGGCAAGATCTATTTTCTAGAACTCAAGGGCAGTTTTTCCGATGCCTTCGAGGCAAAAAAAATGATCGAATCCACACCCGTGGATCTGATTTTCCTGGATATCCAAATGCCAGATCTCAATGGGATCGAGTTTTCCAAAATGATCAGTTCGAAAAACACGGCCGTAATCTTTACCACCGCATTCAGCGAATACGCGGTAGAAGGCTTCAACGTTGATGCGGTGGACTACTTGCTTAAACCGATCGAATACGACCGGTTTCTTAAGGCGGTATACAAAGCCAAGGAGTATATTGATTATCTGAACAACCAGGAGGTCCAGGATGGCTACATCTTCGTGAAATCGGACTACCAAATGGTCAAGATCAATCTCAAGGACATATTGTTTATTGAAGGACTCGACGATTACATTAAAATCTACCTTCCGCATCGATCCGTGCTGACACTCATGACCCTAAAAACGATCACCCAAAAGCTACCTTCTAAGGAATTCTTACGCGTCCATCGATCCTATATTGTGCCAGCCAGTAAGATCGAGATCGTGAGCCGCAGCAAGATCCGGGTTGCCGACAAAGAAATTCCCATCGGCGTCAGTTACAGCGACAGTTTCTTTGCCGCTATGGAAAACAAACTGAACTAAGTCCATTTCCCCTCCCATGCCAGAGATCTTGACGAGTAAATGCGTAGCTTTGCCGTCAGCTCCGTTATGGCTGCAAACAATATGGAATTTCTCAACCAACTCCAAATAGCTTCGCGCAATCTGGGTAGTTCTACCGGATCCGAATGGATCGAGTCTACCAGAACCTTCATCGAATCGTTTTCCCCGGTGGACGGCAAACTGATCGGAAGCGTCAAGCCGGCCGATGTGGCGAGCTATGAGCTGGTCCTGGCGGGGGCGGTGGCCGCCTTCCCGCAATGGCGCAACTGGCCAGCCCCCCATCGCGGGGAAGTCGTCAGGCAGATTGGTCAATCCCTGCGGGCAAATAAGGAGCCTTTGGGAAAACTTGTTTCCTATGAAATGGGTAAAAGCTTGCAAGAAGGCTTGGGTGAAGTGCAGGAAATGATCGATATCTGTGATTTTGCCGTAGGACTATCCAGACAACTTCATGGACTTACTATGCACAGCGAAAGACCAGGACATCGGATGTATGAACAATGGCATCCCTTAGGCGTCGTGGGTGTCATCTCAGCATTCAATTTCCCCGTGGCCGTCTGGAGTTGGAACAGCATGCTTGCGTGGGTATGCGGAGATGTGATTGTCTGGAAGCCTTCCGAAAAAACCCCCTTGTGTGCCCTGGCCTGCCAGCGCATCGTAGCCGAGGTGTTTAAGCACAACAACGTTCCGGAAGGAGTGAGTGGTTTGGTCGTCGGCGAGCGTGTCGTAGGGGAATGGCTGGCTGCCGATCAGCGCATACCCCTGGTCTCTGCAACGGGATCGACCCGGATGGGCAAAGCCGTCGGCACCACCGTTGCAGCCAGGCTCGGAAAATCCATTTTGGAATTGGGAGGCAACAACTCGATCATCATTTCCGCCGAAGCGGACCTGGATATCGCCATACTCGGTTCGCTGTTTGGTGCCGTAGGCACAGCGGGACAACGATGCACCACGACCAGGCGTCTAATCATACAGGACACGATATACGAGAAAGTGAAGCAGAAATTGGTGGCCTCGTATAAACAACTGAAAATCGGTAACCCGCTGGATGCAAAAAATCATGTGGGTCCCTTAATTGACCAGGCCGCCGTGGCTCTATATAAAGACGCCATGGAGCAGTGCAAAAAGGAAGGGGGGCATTTTGCGGTGGAAGGTGGCGTGCTGCAAGGCGATGGATTCGAAAGCGGATGCTACGTCAGACCATGCATCGCCGAGGTGCAGCCGCATTTCGCTGTTGTCCAACAGGAAACTTTTGCCCCCATTCTCTATTTGATGAAATACAAGACACTGGAAGAAGCGATCCATATACAAAACCATGTTCCCCAGGGGTTGTCCTCCTCCATTATGACATTAAATCTGAGGGAAGCCGAACAATTCCTGTCAGTGGCGGGCAGCGACTGCGGCATTGCCAATGTAAACATTGGTACCTCGGGTGCCGAAATCGGCGGCGCCTTCGGAGGAGAAAAAGAAACGGGCGGTGGACGCGAGAGCGGAAGTGACGCATGGAAGGCCTATATGCGCCGCCAAACCAATACCATCAATTATTCCCCTCGCCTGCCTCTGGCCCAAGGTATCCAGTTCGATATCTAAATCCCGTGCCTCTGCCCATTTCAGGGCTTTATTTCTCGGGGCGTAGAACTGCGGCGGAGGGATTAGTTGGCTGGCCAAGTGCTGCCTAACGATGTGTTAATGTTGCCCCAAAAGACGGCCCTTCGCCGACGAATTTGTACCTTTGATCCTTCATTAAGCCCTTTAACGTTGCATGAGAAAAATCGCTGTATTCCTGACCCTGACAACCCTCGGCTTTTGTTGTGATCCCGCTACCGTACCTTCCCCCGCGCCAACGGTTTCCAATGGCCTGATGCCCTTAGCCGTGGGTAATTCTTGGACCTATGTCAAGACCAACTACGACAGCACTAACGGTGCGCCTGTCGACACGGGAACGGATGGCATTTACATCATTGGCCAGGTATCGGTAAACGGCACCACCTATTACCAGCAAAACCAGCTTTCGATTACCAACATCAACGCACCCAGTTACTTCATCAATGTGGATAGCAATACGCTGGACAAGATTGACAGCTCGCTGCAATATGTGTTTTTCAAGCGAGTTACCTCCGATAGCACATTTGTGGATTCCTGGCCGGATACAGTGACCAGCCAGTGCAAAGGGGCCAATACCTTATACGGATTTACCGACACGACCACGATCAATACCCATACTTGTTTGCGCAACGTTGTGTACGTCACCAACTGCATGGGGCTGAATTTCGAAACCTGGGTGTATTATTTGCAACCCCAATTAGGATTTGTACGCATTCAGCATTATGTACTTAAACATGATTTGAGCAGTTTTTATCTCCAGTATCAGGACGACCTGTCCGCCTACCAAATAAACCATTAGCGAACCCAGCGCTCACGACCCGAGGGGATATTTGCAGATCGCAATGGCTTGCCAAACAGATTGGAAGTGGCAAGGTTGCCATCATCTTGTCATGCAAGATCCTTACCGCGCTGGGGATTGAGCGGTTTCAGGAAACGGTTTTTTGCTCTTAGCAGGGATTTGTAAGTTATTTGCCGTCAAAATAATAGCCTACTTAACGCGTTATAACCGCTATACCCGCCACGCGTATCATGAAGACGGCATTTTTGAAATATACCGGCGTACTGAGCTATCTGCTGCTACTGCTTTTGGAGGCTTCGCATGTCGACGCCCAAGTTAGGATTGCTGCCACAATCGGAGTACATTCTGCCAACGTTTTGGAAACCAACAATATACCTGGTTGGGATACCTCCGTCAAAAAATATTATTCACCCCGCACCGGATTTCAGCTCGGTGTCCTCGCGGAGATTCCCCTCGGGTCAAAAGGATTCTTTTTGCAACCGGGAATTGATTATAGTTCCAAGGGACGCAAATACGCAAAATACAACGACTCCGCTGCCATTTACGCCACCGATACAGTGTATACACAAAATGTACTCAAGCTGGGATATGTGGAGATTCCCGTGTACCTGACCTACAAGATTGCCTTATCGGCCACCCACCCGAACCACTTCTTTGCGAGCGCAGGGCCCTATATTGGCTTCTTTTACAGCGGCACGATGAGCTCGCAAAGCCTAACATTTAGTTCGAGCCAATATACTTCAGGTAACGAAGACTTGTTGGTCGGCAAAGCACCCGATGCTTACAAGACCCTGGATATGGGGATCAATGTCAAGGCCGGTTTTGAGTTGGGTTCCGTCCTCCTGAGCGGGTATTTCAGCCGAGGCATTTCAAATTTTTATACCGCAACGTATCCGGGTACATTTCATCACCAGCTTTTTGGCGCGAGTTTGGGTGTTTGGCTCAACAAGTCCAAGCCAACTGCCCCGGCCGTTGTCAAAGACTCCGATCACGACGGGATACCTGATGACCAGGACATGTGCCCTTTGCAACCCGGGACACTTGCCTGGCATGGATGCCCTGTACCCGATTCGGACAAAGATGGTATCGACGACGAACACGATTCCTGCAAATACGTGCCGGGTGTCGCCCGATACCATGGATGTCCTATCCCCGACACAGACGGCGATGGCATCAACGACGAGGAGGATTCCTGTAAAACGGTGCCAGGACTAGCGAGATATCACGGATGCCCCATTCCGGACCGAGATCACGATGGGGTCAACGACGAGGAGGACAAATGCCCCGATGTGCCGGGCAGTCCATTAAATCAAGGCTGTCCACTGGCGGCGCCGGCCCCAGCACCCAAACTGCAATACCAGGGAGGGGCCGTATTGTTTGAATTGTCCAGCAGTAGACTTACCCAGAATTCGTTTGGACCCCTCAATGATCTGGCGATAATGCTGAACACTCACCCCCGTTGCCATCTAACTATCGAAGGCTATACGGACAACACGGGAAGCACAAAGGAAAACTTGCGTTTATCCGTCCTGCGCGCAGCCACCGTTCAGGCTTATCTGGTGTCCAAGGGTGTAGATCCAAACCAGCTTTCCACCATAGGATTCGGCGCTATTCGGCCCATTGGTGACAATGAAACGGCCGCGGGCCGGGCCGCCAACCGACGCGTGGAATTTAAATTGGAACAGCCATAAAGTTGATCCTAATCAAGGGCAGGTAGCACGCATGAACGGGGGTTGGACAAAGCCAGGCCTGGAGCAGAAAGGGTCCGTGGGGTCAGGAGTTTAGGGATTTCTTAGCAAAAAATAGCTGATATTGCGGGTCTTTGGCCAATCCAAATGGCCCATTGACAAAACAAATAATAATACCTAATTACCATGATAAAAGGATTGAAAAAGTGGCTATTGATATTTGCAGTTCTAAGCTACCATCTCGTTGTGTTTGGCCAAGGCAAATCGACACAACAAGAGCTGCCTAGAAGTTGGTATCAGTTGGACATGGAGCGCGACGGTGTCTTGGGGATAAGTCTGGACAAGGCATACGATTTTATCAAGGAAAAGAACCTGAAGAGCCATACCGTTGTGGTAGGGGTGATTGATTCCGGGGTGGATACGACGCAAGAAGATCTCCGAGGAATTCTCTGGACAAATCCTAAGGAAATACCTGGCAACGGCATTGACGATGATCACAACGGCTATGTCGACGACATCCACGGATGGAACTTTCTGGGAGGCAAAGATGGCTCCAACGTCAGCGACGATGCAGGAGAAGAAGGACGCGTGTATTATCGGTTTAAAGACAAATTTGAAAATAAGGATTTCAACCCCGCCACTCTGACTGGGGAAGACTTGGACAACTATACCATGTGGTTGCAGGCCAAGAAAAAAATTTCCAACGAAGCAACCCAAAGCGATGTAGAATTAATCACCGAAAAGCGGATCGTGCGCAAATGTTTTGAGTACGACAGCCTGCTGCAAAAGGCCATGGGAAAAACCGACTATACAGGATATGATCTGGATGCGTTTGTCCCCACTACTGTGGAAACCAAATCCGCAAAATCCATTCTTTTGTTGATGTTTCGCGAGAGCAAGGTCATGTACATGAGCAACAGCGTATTTCTCAGCGAGCTAAATGAAGAGGTGGAACGCGATGAGCGCAAGTCCGACATAAAGCAGAACCCACCGGAAGAATACCGCAAAGAAATCGTAAAAGACAACGAACTAGATAGCAGCGACAAGTATTATGGTAACAACGATGTAACCGCCTGCGACCCGATGCATGGCACTCATGTATCCGGCATCATCGGCGCGATTCGCAACAATGGCATAGGAATGAACGGCATTTGCGACAACGTGCGGATTATGATGGTTCGCGCCCTGCCACCCAATGGAGATGAACACGACAAGGACATTGAGCTTGCCATTCGCTATGCCGTAGATAATGGCGCCAGGGTCATCAACATGAGCTTCGGTAAAAACCTTTCGCCACAAAAAAGATGGGTGGATGCAGCCGTGCAGTATGCGCAAAGTAAAGGGGTGTTGTTGGTGCTGGCAGCGGGCAACGACAACGCTAATATGGATAGCGTTAAAGATTTTCCCAATCCCCATTATAAAGATTCCCCTGTACAAGCGACCAATTGGATTACAGTGGGCGCCAGTAGCGATCCCTTGGCAGAGGATGATTTTAAGAGCTACACGGCGTCTTTTTCTAATTACGGAAAAAATGAAGTCGACGTATTTGCACCTGGTACTCGGATTTATTCGACCCTGCCCAGGGGAAACAAGTATGGCAGCGTGGACGGAACCAGCATGGCCGCTCCCATCGTAACTGGTATAGCTGCCCTCGTTATGGAATATTTTCCCGACCTGACATCCCAGCAGGTTAAGTATTGTATTGAAAAATCAGCTGTTCCCCCTCCGGGCAAAGTAAAAAAGCCGGGCTCAGCGGACGAGATGGTCGATCTGTCGGAACTGTGTAAATCCGGCGGCATTGCCAATGCCTATGGAGCGCTCAAGCTCGCTTATGAGCTGTCAACGCAAACGGGTAAGAAGACGGCTGCAGCCGAAAAAGTCAAGTAAGCGCCACCGCGCCCCAGCAAGCTCCTTGAGGCTGGGCTACAGTCCGAGATCTTTATTTACATTTGTCAAAAAAAATGACCACTCCCCTGTATGCCGTGGCGAGCGAATTCCACCAGCGGTATTTAGATTTAGTCAAGGAAAAAAGCGTGGCCGAAGCCTTGCGAAAAAACACGAGGCAGTTTAAGAAATTGCTGGACGAGATTCCGTCCAAGAAAATCAATTATGCGTATGCACCAGGCAAATGGACTCTAAAAGAAGTGCTCCAACACGTGATTGATGCCGAACGGGTGTTTACTTACCGTGCTCTCTGCTTTGCCCGAAAGGACAGTACGCCGCTACCGAGCTTTGACGAGAACCAATGGGCCGCCCAGGCTCAGGCCAGCACCCGTAAATGGAAGGACTTGGTAGATGAATTTAAGGCCCAACGAAAATCCACGGAGCTTTTGTTTTCCTCTTTTCACGAAGACCAGTTGCTTTTCTTGGGCACGGCCAGTGGCAACCCGATCAATCCTCTGGCCCTGGGTTATCTTTGTGCCGGACACGTGGCGCACCACATGAAGGTGATCAAGGAAAAGTATCTAGCGGCCGACTGATCCATTGTCCTGCTGCGTGTCGGCAATCTTGGTCGTGCTATGTAAATTTGCCTCACAATCCTTTTAGCCTTTGACCTCCAGCCCCCCTCCTTTGCTGGCTAAAAAGCGCATCCACCGCATTGCGGTGAGCTGCTTTTTCTTTTTAGCCGGCCTGTGCTTTTCCAGTTGGGCCTCGCGCATTCCGGCCATCCAGAGTAAACTGCACTTAAACAATGCAGCCCTGGGAGCTGTTTTGCTCGGTTTGCCTACTGGACTAATGTTATCTCTGCCCATTGCAGGCTGGTTGGTAGGCCGCGCTGGCAGTAAAATCGTTGTCATCTCAGCGGCCCTGCTTTATGGATGTACTTTGCCAATGCTGGGGCTGGTACTCAATACGGTACAGTTGGTTTGCTGTCTGTTTATTTTTGGCCTGGGCGGCAATTTGTTGAATATTTCCATGAATACTCAGGCCGTTAACACCGAAGGCCTGTATGGCCGCACGATTATGGCCTCGTACCATGGCCTTTGGAGCCTAGCTGGCTTTTCTGGAGCTGCCTTGGGGACTCTGTTCGTCGCGATCGGATTTGCGCCCTGGCTCCATTTCTTAATCATTTCGGCAATGGCCCTGGTGATTGTGACTAGCGCATCCAGGTATTTGTTAGCTGATGACAGGCAAGCGGCGCCACGGCAGCCTATATTTGCAAGACCCGACCGAACGCTGATCAGCCTGGGGATGATTGCGTTTTGCTCGATGATCTGTGAGGGGGCAATGTTTGATTGGAGTGGTGTGTATTTTCAGCGGGTCATTAAGCCGGAGAATGGGTTGGTCACAGCGGGATACACGGCTTTCATGTGCGCCATGGCTACCGGCCGCTTCGTTGGGGACTGGCTTACCCATCGGATTGGCAAGAAAAGGACGCTTCAATATAGTGGTCTGCTAATTGCGTCGGGTTTGCTCCTTGCGGTGCTAGCTCCGTATTTTTTTTCAGCGATGGCTGGTTTCTTGTTGGTGGGTGCGGGGGTCTCTTCGGTGGTCCCACTTATGTACAGCTCGGCAGGAAAATCGACCGTACTTTCTCCGGGGGTAGCCATCGCCGCGGTATCGACGATTGGCTATCTGGGCTTTCTTTTCGGCCCGCCCTTTATTGGTTTTATAGCACAGGCCAGCAGTCTACGGGTATCGCTGGGGTTGATTGCCGTGCTTGGTTTGGCTACGACGGCGCTGGCCTCCAAAACCCAGTTTGCTTAAGTGTTGCGTGCCGTGGTCGCCGAAAGTGAATTTCGTCCCAACGCCATGGATGCAGGGCCTTAAAAAGAAAGGTCCGGACCCCTATACAAGCTCTTGGGAGATGCATAGAAGTCCGGACCCTGTCCAGGGCGCTCGGCATTTATTTGTTGTATACCATGTTTTTCTGCGTGATCATATCATCCACTACATGGGAAGCTTCATTGAGATAAATATCGGTCTTTAGTCCATTTAGCCATTGCTTATACAGGTCTGCCTTGTCCTTGTTTTCATTGTACTTAGCCGAATCCTGCTGCATGAAGGCAACATTCATTTCCGTCGGCAATTTACTGAGCGTTTCAATTTGTTTGAACGTCGCACGCATTTGTTTTTGAGACTCCCGATATTTTTCGAGATTGAGGGGGAAAGGCTTCTCCTGCTCTTTGTCTACCCAAGTCGCATCGGTCTCGATCAAATTGAATGCGTTGTTGTTTTTTATTCTGTCGTTACTCGAATTCTTAATCACATTCAAATCGTACGCATACCTCCAAGGGGTGTAATCAGCCTTAGAAATTTCATCCCAGGGCAAAGCGTCTGGCTGGTCCTTCTCTCTGTACTTGGAATGTTCATAGGCGTCAGGCAATATGACGTCGGATGCAACGCCCCGCAGTTGGGTAGACCCTCCGCTAATGCGATAAAATTTCTCCAGCGTCAGCTTGACGGTGCCCAGCGGACTGCTGCCGTCTGCATACCCTTGCGATTTGTCCAGGGCAATATTGCGCTGGACCGTGCCCTTGCCATAGGTGGATGTGCTCCCGATGATCACTCCCCTTTTATAATCCTGGATGGCCGCTGCAAATATCTCAGAAGCCGAAGCACTGAATTCATTGACCATAACAGCCAACGGTCCATCATAGAGGACTGACTTGTCGTGGTCACTGAGGATCTGGGGCTTGCCGTCCCGGTCCTTGACCTGCACTACGGGCCCCTGGTCAATAAAAAGACCTACCATTTGCACCACGTCATACAAGGAGCCGCCGCCGTTGTTGCGTAGGTCCAGTACGATGCCGTCCACCTTCTCTTCTTTGAGCTTCGAAATTTCCCGAGCCACATCAATGGAGCATCGGTTCCCTTTGGGATTATCGAAGTCGGCATAGAATTCCGGCAGGTAGATATATCCAATTCTTCCTTTATCGGTAGTGAGAATGGCGCTGCGGGCGAATTTTTCGTCTTGTACAATTTCATCCCTGATCAGCGACACCGTCTTGATAGTGCCATCGGTCTTTCTCAGCGTCAGGCGGACTTCAGTCCCCTTGGTGCCGCGGATGAGTTTTACGGCATCTTCCACTAGGTATCCGTTCAGATCGACTGCCTCTTGATTTCCTTGAGCCACTTTCAGAATTGCGTCCCCTACTTGCACCTGACCTGATTTCCAGGCTGGACTGCCGGTAATCAGCGTAGCGATTTTTATGGAGCCGTCGTCATCTCCGCGCAAAGACGCCCCGATGCCAAAAAAGCGGCCGCTCATATCTTCATCAAAGGACCTCTTTTCTACCGGAGGAAAATAGTCCGTGTGAGGATCCATGCACTGTACAATGGTTTCCACATATTCATTGAATCGGTCATCCAGATTGGCTTTAACTTTATAGTGCGTGTAAAAGCGATCCATGGTTTTGAGGGCTTTTTCACGAGCCTGTTTTTCCAGCGCTTCATTACTCTCGGCAACAAAACCGGGTTTATGCCGGTTGGCATCCTGCTGATCTAGCAGGTCGGCATATTTCTCCAACGTCAGATACTTCAACTGCTTGCGCAGCGCCTCTTTGCGGTCGGCCTGGTCTTTGGGAAAACTCAATTGGTCAAAATTCAGGTCTACATATTCGTCTTTAGTAAAATCAAATGGATGGGAAAGAATTTCCTTGTACAATACCTCTGTTTCCTGCAAACGGACTTTATAAATCGCATCCACGGCAGGTACGAATTCCACCGGTGCTCGGCCCAAGATCTCGTCGTCGATGCTGGTTTCATATTTGCTCAGGGACTCAATATCGGTTTGCAAAAACATCCTTTTCTCCGGGTCCACCTCGGAGAGGTATTTTTTGAATACTTCCCGGGAAAAATTGTCATCAATATTCTTTGGGCTATAATGAATTTCTTCGAGCATTTCCCCCACATTACGCAGAATGCGTTCGTACTTGGAGGGGGGATTTATACTAAACGCCAGGGTTCGGAATGCCACCACAATGCCGGCAGCCAATACCAATATGACTATCGGC
Organism: uncultured Chitinophagaceae bacterium; assembly: GCA_963742225.1. Classification (GTDB taxonomy): domain Bacteria; phylum Bacteroidota; class Bacteroidia; order Chitinophagales; family Chitinophagaceae; genus Puia. The sequence goes on from CAVULD010000002.1 coordinate 406,800, forward strand.
AAATTTCTTTTCGTGACCATATATTTGAGGGCTTTTGACATGCAAATTAGGATGCCCAAAATTAACGATAAAACAGGTTGTATGTTGTAAAACAAGGGATTATTAACAAGGCATTTCCGGGAATTTATATGGACGGGAAGGCTCTGGGGCAACAAGTTCGCCCACAGCCTAATGGCCAGGGTTGCGTCGGAGGGATGGGCAAATTCTTAACTTACCCGGAACCAAAGTGCCCTCACTAAAAAGGGCAGCATCACCGAACGGGGCATGGGGTGAAATAAAACCGCCCCGGCACAAAACCGGAGCGATTGCCGGGTGGCTGATGGGGCTCGAACCCACGACCCTCAGAACCACAATCTGATGCTCTAACCAGCTGAGCTACAACCACCATTCGGATGGCAAAACTAATCTAATTCAGAGTCCTTTCAAAAACATTATTAACAATTTTTGTATCGATGATTTGAACGTTCTTTGCTGCGGAAAAAATCGCTCGCATGAACTGGTGGCTACTTACTATTCCTTTCATATCTGCCTTCATTCACTGGCTAACCATCTGGATGGCGCTCAAGCTGCTGTTTCATCCCCACGAACCGAAGCGATTTTTGGGATTGACCATTCAAGGCGTCTTTCCCAAACGCAAGAGGCAGATTGCCGAGAGCTTGGGCAAAATCGTAGGACAAGAGTTGCTTTCGTTTCAGGAAATTGAACGAACGATCACCCATCCCGATAATGTAAATAAGATTTTACCCCTTGTCGATCAACATATTGATTATTTTCTCCACCACAAGCTCAAAGATGCGCTACCGATCATTTCGCTATTTATTGGCGAAAGGACCCTCCAACAACTTAAATCCGTCTTTATGCAGGAGTTGGAGGAATTGTTTCCGGTTATCATGAAAAATTACGTCGGCAACATGAAAAACGATTTGGACCTGGAAAGAATCATCACCGAAAAAATTGTCAATTTTTCCGCCGAAAGATTGGAACAAATGCTCAACCAGATTTTGACCCGCGAATTTCGCTTTGTGGAAGTGATCGGAGCGGGCCTTGGATTCTTCATTGGCGTACTGCAAATCCTTCTGACTCTTATCATTAAATAATTACGAGATAGCCATTAGCCCTTCCATGCCGGAATTCGTACCGCTCGTAATTATGCGCACAAATAGTGTTAATTTTGCGCTGAAATTTGATGCACAATTGATATTTTTTTACATGAAGAAGATTTTACTGCTCGCACTGCTTAATGGGATTTTTATACCTGCTTTTACCCAATTTCCCGGAGGCGGAGCCCGTCCCGGCGCAGGAGGACAGGTGCCCACTATTGGTCATTTTTATGGCAAAGTCGTGGATTCGAAAACGGGCAAGGCCATGGATGGGGCTTCGGTGCAACTGCTGAAAGGAAAGTACGATACCGCGAAAAAAAAGGCTGTGGATGTGGGAGTCGCAGGGATAATCACGGGGAAGAACGGTCAATTCAGTTTTGAAAACCTGGCGATCTTCGGAAACTATAAGCTGCGCATTACGGCTATAGGTTATACGACCTATGAGCAGAAACTGTCCTTCAACATGAAATTTGACCGAACCGCCGCTCAAAATGGCGATATGTCGCAGGCTCTAAACGGCGTGGACCGGGACTTGGGAAATATTAAGGTTGAGCCCTCCACGGGGCAGACCCTGGGCGAAGTAACGGTCACAGCATCCAAACCACTGATCACCCTCGGCGTGGACCGCAAAGTGTATAATGTGGCTAAAGACATCTCGGCTCCAGGAGGATCGGGAGTAGATGTCATGCGCAATATCCCTTCGGTGGCGGTGGATATTGATGGCAATGTGACGCTGCGTAACTCTACGCCCACCATTTTTGTGGATGGTCTTCCATCTACCCTTACCCTAGACCAAATCCCGGCAGATCTTATTGAAAGTGTCGAAATCATTACCAATCCCGGAGCCAAGTACGATGCCTCCGGAGGTACTGCCGGAATTTTAAACATCATCTTGAAGAAAAATCGAAAAGCGGGATACAACGGAAACGTTCGGGCCGGTGTGGATGAGCGCGGCAAGATCAATATCGGAGGAGACATCAATGCCAAGCAGGGAAAATTCAACGTATTCATCAACGCGAACGTCAACCAAAGGGAATCCATTTCGCCAGGTACCACTTACCGGTACACTTTTCAGCAATATCCTTTCGACAGCCTGCAGGAATATGCCAACAACGTCAACCAGGGCTTGCTTTATTTTGCCCGGGCCGGGGTAGACTATTTTTTGGATAACCGCAATACCTTTTCCTTGGCCGGCAACCTATTTCATGGAACCTTCACGCCCTATATCACTACCAATATCTACGTAGATACCCTCTATCCTTTGGGGACCACCTCGTCCTACACGCAGCAGATTTCCAATACGAACTTTACCTTTTTCAACCATGGCGCCATGTTGAGTTATAAGCACATCTTTCCCAAGGCGGGGGAGGAATGGACGGCCAATGGGAACTACAGCACGGGAGGGAATTCTAGCAACAATACGGTGGTGTCCAACGTGCACAACCAAAAAGAAGGCCCTCTGACCGATGTGTACACTCAACAGCAGATTGGATCAGGGGTCAATACCTACGTAACCGGGCAAACGGATTTTACCAACCCGATCAGTGATAAATCGAAATTCGATGCAGGGCTACGCGCGGCATTCCGCAGCAACTCCAGCATCAACAACTATTACTCAATATTCGATAGCGTTGTTGCGCCTTTGAACCTGCTAAATTCGAATTATACCTACCACGACCAGGTACTTGCCGGCTATGTCCAATATTCTAATAGTATCAAGCAATTTGGTTACCAATTAGGGCTCCGCGCCGAAAGTTCAAAATACAATGGTTCTTCCGACTATTTCGTGGTAGATACGCCCAGCACGGTCTTAAAAGATACGACTAGCACCTTTGGTAACAGCTATCCATTAAGTTTATTCCCAAGTGTATTTCTAACCCAAAAACTGGGAGGCGATCAGGAATTGCAACTGAGTTATACGCGCAGGATAGATCGCCCGTCCTTCTTCCAGTTGTTTCCTTTTATCAATTTTGCTGATTCGTTGAATATCCAAAAGGGCAATCCGAATCTTAAACCTCAGTTCACTAGTTCCTTTGAATTGACTTATCAGAAAACCTTTACGGGCGACAACGTATTTATTGGGGCGGTTTATTATAAGTACACCACCGATCTAATCACGCGCTATCAGATTCCGGGCATAAACCCCATCACTGATTCGCTGCTGATCATCAACACCTTTATCAATGCTAACTCGGCATTCGTTGGTGGGCTTGAGTTAATCGGGCGAAACGCTGTGACCAAATGGTACGATCTCACCAGCAACATCAATGTGTATACCTCAAAAATCAACGCCGGCGATACCTTAAGCGTAGGGCAAACCTGGAGCATGTACGCCAAAGTGAATAACACCTTTAAGATATCCAAAAAACTCACCTTGCAGGTGACCGCCGACTACACCACCAAGTCTACCCTTCCCCCGGGGGGAAGCTTAACCTCAGGTTCCGCTACCGGTGGTGGAGGTGGCTTTGGAGGTTCTGTTTCAGGCAACGCCCAGGGATATTCTAAACCTACAGGTGGAGTGGATGCCTCCCTGCGGTATACTTTCCTGAAGAACAATGCCGCGTCGTTGACCTTGAGTTGTCAAGATATTTTTGCTACCCGAGTAAGCGATGTGGTAACAGAGACCAACTATTTCACCCAGGAAGTGATCAGACGTCGAGATCCGCAATTGTTCCGATTGCAATTCAACTGGCGTTTCGGCAAATTCGATGCCTCGCTATTTAAGCGAAAAAACACCAAGGCCGACCAGGACATGCTCCAAGGTGCGCAAGGAGGCGGCATGCAGCAATAGTCGACCACCTGGCATGAAGAGCCCGACCCCTAGTTTAGGTGCAAGACCTGGGGTCGGGCTAATTTATGATCGCTATTAGGCTGCGCCAGCAGTATGTGACACTGCTCATAAGACATGGTCTTCCCCAATGCGGTAGCGCTCCTGTATAAGTTTCATCAGATCATCGAGTGAAGTTTTGTCGTCGTCGGGGTCTTCCCCCCGCTCCCATCGCGCAATTTCTAAGTCTATGTGCTTGGCTTGCAGTTCGGATAGTTTAGCTGTAAGCGTATCTGACATCTCTTTTTTCTTCCTGTACAATTCTTGCAATCGTTCGAATTGGAGATGCTTGTGCTTTTGCATGTCATTTTCGGATTCAGCCATCTGCACCAATTCGGTTTTGGCCAGGGCCAAATCATAGGGCCCCACGTTCATGATGAGTTTGGACAGAATCGGGCCCGTCTCGACGACGATAATGAGCAGGGAAATAAAGAAATTGGCCCAATAAACGCTGTTTTCCTGCTCGGAAAGATCAGCCAGCGCTTTATTGCGCTCTAGAAAACCCACTCGGGCGGCAAGTGCTGTTTCATACTGTTTGCGTTTTACACCCAGATCTACCCGGGCGTTTTCAAGAATGGAGTCCTGGTAGGCTATCTGGTGACCGAGCTGCTGCCATTCTGGGGTAAATCTTGCGAGCGCCGATTGATAGGCCTCAAGCTTTAAACGCGTCAACTGTTCCACCCCTCTGTGCATGGAACCACCGGTCCCATCAGCTTCCTGGACGTAGGCCTGTTGCAAGTGGCGAAGCGTGTCTTCCAGGAGCTGTTTTCTGGCATTTAGACGATCTCGTTCAGTCTGGGCCACGAGTACCGCTCGGTCGTGCTCTTGCAGCAACAAGCTGTCGTTTAGCAGTATTTTCTTGTGCCTGTTCTCCGCGACTTTAACATCAATTTCCTTTTCAAAAATCTTCAGTTCCAAGGGTCGGGCAATGGTAATGCTGATCAGCAAGGCCAAGGCTACCCGAGGCAACGTCATGGCCAGTTGTCGGCGGTGCGATACACCGTATTTGCGCATCGTCGAAACCAAAAAACGGTCCAGGTTAAAAATGATCAGCCCCCATAAGACGCCAAAGACAATTGCCCAGACCAGGTTATCAAATACGCTATACACCGCATAACCGGCCGACAGGGAGGCTAAAGCGAAAGTAGCCAGGATTACGCCGCCCAGACCCGCGTATTTGGCGTGTTCCGAAGGAAACTCTTTTAGCAATTCTTGATGGGCGCCAGAGCACCACCATAGCAAATGCGATTCACTCGGCTTGTTGTTCCCACTGAATTGATCGTACATAAAATGACCATTCTGGCGGCCGTTGGATGGAGCAGTCATACAAATTGAAATTAGGTTCAAAAAAAAATGCCGGAAAATGGATGAAGTGGGAACTACAGCAAAACGGGCAAAGCCGCTAAAAATTGCAAAAGAAAAGCTAAAAGCAAGTAGCTCCCAATTTAAGGGCGTTCGATACGCACGCCTTCTTTGACCAAGGCCTCGTAGATGACCTTTGCAAGATGGGGGGCCTGCGGCGATTCTCCATGGATACATACCGTCTGGGCCCTGACCTGTACCTGCTTACCCGAAAGTGATCGCGTCCATCCATGACGAATCATGTTCAGGATCTGGTTAACAGAGTCGAGCGGATCTTCGATCAGTGCACCCGGAACGGAGCGAGGGGTCAGACTAGCGTCATCCTGGTAGCTCCGATCAGCGAAAACCTCACTTACCGTCACCAAACCCACGGATCTGCCCTGAGCGATCAACTGACTCCCGGATAACCCAAGGAGTTTCAGGCCTGGATCCATATCGTAAACGGCCTGGGCCACGCAGCGAGCGGTACTGCTGTTAGAGGCAGCGATATTATATAAGGCACCATGCGGTTTGACATGCTGCAGGCTATAGCCTTGGGCCGCTAATACGCCCTGCAGAATTCGAATCTGTTCAACCACCAGCTCATAGATCTCGCTATCGGATAACGGCAACGCGAGCCTGCCAAAATGCACCCGGTCAGCAAATCCCACATGTGCTCCGATGGCCAGTCCCAGGCGCTGGGCCATACCGGACACCCGGGTCATCGTTGCCAAGTCTCCGGCGTGATAGCCACAGGCGATATTGACGGAGCTAATCCAGGGCATGAGTTGTTCATCAAAAGGATAGCCTTCACCTAAATCAACATTAAGGTCGATCGTTAGCATGCCATGGCACTTAAATGATCTGCGCAAGACCGCCGTAGGATAGCCATCTCCCGGTGCATGTCCAAGGCCCATCCTTCCGCCGTGCCCACATCGGTCGTCTTAAATTGCACCGTCTCGCTCGGCCTGAGTTGAGCAAGCTTAGGCAAATGCGCCGACACCACGTGGGCTATTCTCGGATACCCGCCTGTGGTCTGGTGGTCGGCCATAAGGACAACGAGTTGGCCGCAGGGCAATAATTGCAAAGTCCCAAAACTGACGGCCGAAGAAATCAATTCTCGCTCGGTGTGTATCTGTAGAGGTGTCCCTTTTAATTGGTAGCCCATGCGATCCGAGAACGGATGAATGATGAAATTATCTTGGTGGAAACTGTCTACGGACCCCGGGTGGAGGCGCTCCCATTCTTTGCCCCGGACGACCATGATTTCGTGCGGAAGCCCATAGATTCTCTCGGGCGCAACTTTCCAAGGGAGGATGCGGATGTTTTTATCCTCCTGGAGCCAAGCGGCAAAGTATACGGAGCTCTCCTTAGCCGCCAGCTCATCTCCTTTTTGCAAAGGCCGGCCAGAAAGGCCGCCAACCCCCGCTTTCAAATGGGTTGAGCAGCTGTTTAACCAACGGTGAGCCACCAATCCACCATGAATGCTCAAGTAGCTTCGTGCCCCCCATCGCAGCCGGGGAAAATGCAGCACGGTATTTTTGCGGACTACCACCGGTTGCCATAGGGGGACGGGTTCGTCGTTGATCATGGGAGTGAAATCAGCTCCAGTAATCGCAATGAGCATATTGTGCTCAAAAAGAATCTGAGGCCCGGGAAAATGAAGCTCGAGCGCCGATTCCGTGGGGCAATTTCCCACCAGCATGTTGGCGACCTGAATAGCATAGCGATCCATGGCTCCGCCTGGATTGATGCCCCAATTTCCATAGCCATGGCGGCCCAGGTCCTGAATGCTGTCCAATATACCGGACTTAATGATCGAAAAAGCCATGTTAGGGTTTAGTGTTAATCGATTTAGGGTGCAGTACGAAGAGAGCCAGGGAATCCGAAGTCCTGCCCAGCATCGACAACGCGTCGGGCTATCCCTCCAAGGCAATCCGATGAATGGCCATTCCACAGAGGGTGAACTCCTCTTTGGTGATGGGATAAAATTCCACCAGGTCGCCAGCTTCCAAAGCTACAGGTATCCCTTGGTCCGGATCAAATAATTTGACCGGCGTTCTGCCGATGATCTGCCATCCTCCGGGGCAAGTAAAAGGATAAATGCCTGTTTGGCTACCCGCAATGCCCACGCTGCCGGCCGCAATATGAGTGGGTACTTTTTTTCTTGGGGAGACCAACCGTTCGTCGAGTTCGGCCAAATAGGTGAAGCCGGGCAAGAAACCAATCATGTACACGTAGTATTGTCTGGCGCAATGCAGGGCAATGATATCCTGGGGAGACAAATCGGTTGCTTGGGAAACAAAATCCAAATCGGGGCCATAGTCATTGCCGTAGCAAACGGGGATGCGGACAATTTCTTGTTTAGTTGGTCTCGTTGAGCTCGAAAATTGATGTCTGGCTTCTCGCAGCCAGCGCTGGACAAAATCAAAAGCCCCCTGAGGCGGTCGGTAGTACTTCATGAGCGTCACCGGGTCATAAAAAACGGACACCGAGCTGTACGCGCAGGTGACGTCGAGCAAGCCTTCGAAGCGGTGGTCGGCAAGCCAGTGCTGCAGGTGCTGGGCTTCGGCGTTCAATTCCCTGCTGATGGAATTGCCCAAGTCCATCGTCACGGCCGAATCCCCCAAAGAAAAAATGTCTACAGGCTGGGTCAAGCTTGCGATTTTAGCCTTCCAAGGTAATTTTTTTTGTTAACATCTGGCGAGAACTAAGACTTGGCTTGCTACGAAATCGGTAGATCCCTTGTTTTTGAAAGATTATATTAATGAGGCACTCGGCGGAAACATAAGGCGCCCATTCGGTAGGCTAACTACATGATAGCGCAAGCATTATCCATAGGCAATGAACTTGATATAACAAAAAATTTGCACTTATAAAGCATTATAGATCCGCTGTCGCCAGGGGGGCAATTTTTTAATTTGCTGCATATACTGTAAAATTGCACGCCGACAAAAGCATTCAAAACCTTTTTTTATCGAAATATGGCTAAGAATTTACTGATCGTGGAGTCCCCCGCTAAGGCCAAGACCATCGAGGCCATTTTGGGGGAGGATTTTCAAGTCAAGAGCTGCTATGGGCACATTCGGGACTTGGAAAAAGTGGATATGGGTATTGACCTCCAGAATAATTACAAGCCACGTTACATCGTACCGGAGGACAAGGAAAAAGTAGTCAAGGAACTCAAAGGGCTGGCGAAAAAATCCAAAGAAGTCTGGCTGGCAACCGATGAAGACCGGGAGGGGGAAGCTATCAGCTGGCATCTTTGTGAAGTGTTGGGGCTCGACCCAAAAACAACCAAACGCATTGTCTTTCATGAAATTACGAAACCAGCAATCCAGTCCGCGGTAAAAACCCCACGGACCTTGGATATGCACTTGGTAGACGCCCAGCAGGCGCGACGCATCCTGGATCGTATTGTAGGATTCGAACTCAGCCCCGTGCTCTGGCGTAAAATGAGCATGAAAAACAACCTCAGTGCAGGTCGCGTGCAAAGCGTGGCCGTGCGGATCATTGCCGAAAGGGAAAGAGAAATCAATGCCTTTTCGGCCTTGAGTACCTTCAGGATCGATGCTCGTTTTGTGGCCAAGGACTTGGATGGCAAGCCGGTCGCCTTTTCTGCGGAAGGCAAAAAATACGCTACCTCAGAAAAAGCCGAAGAATTTTTGAAAAGCTGCATCAAAGCCCAATATACGGTCTCCGACATTCAGGTCAAGCCAGGTAAAAAAACACCCGCTGCGCCATTTACCACCTCCACCCTGCAGCAGGAGGCATCGCGCAAATTAGGCTACTCGGTGGCAAGAACTATGATCCTGGCCCAGAAGCTATACGAAAGTGGAAAGATCACCTATATGCGTACCGACAGTGTAAGCCTAGGCGAAACCGCGATGACTGCAATTAGCCATCAGATAGTAAGCCAATTTGGAAAGCCATACCATCAAGCCCGCCATTACAAGAATAAAAATGAAAACGCGCAAGAAGCACACGAAGCGATTCGACCCACCTATATGGAGAATACCAGCGTCGAAGATGCGGATTGCAGACGACTCTACGACTTGATATGGAAACGCACGATGGCTAGCCAGATGGCGGATGCAGAACTGGAAAAGACGATTGCCAAAATTCGCATCTCCACCAATAAAGAAGAACTTACGGCAAGTGGCGAAGTGTTGAAATTTGATGGGTTCTTAAAGGTATACCGCGAGGATCGCGATGACGACGAGATCAACGAAGAGGAGACACAAGAAGGTATGCTCCCTCCCCTGGAAGCGAACCAGGTGCTAACGCTGCGGGAAATGAAAGCCATCGAGCGATTTAGCCGCCCTCTACCCAGATACACCGAAGCTTCGTTGGTGAAAAAGCTCGAAGAGCTTGGCATTGGACGCCCTTCTACCTATGCTCCAACTATCTCCACGATCCTCAAAAGGGGCTATGTAGAGAAGAGAGACAAGGAAGGAGTAAAAAGAGATTTTCGGATACTGTTGCTCAAAAATGACAGCATCAGTCAATTTACTGAACAGGAAAACACCGGCGCTGAAAAATCCAAACTCTTCCCCACCGACCTCGGACTGGTGGTTACCGACTTTTTGAAACTGTACTTTGACGACATAATGGATTATCATTTCACGGCCAGGATTGAGGAGGAATTTGATGAGGTAGCCTCTGGTAAGATGAAATGGAGCCACATGATCGACGATTTTTACATTCCATTTAAGAAGGACGTCGATAATACCATTGAAAATGCAGAGCGCATCAGTGGAGAAAGGGACCTAGGCCTGGATCCCGCAACGGGCAAGAAAGTCATCGTTCGGATGGGTCGATACGGTCCGATGGCTCAGATTGGCGATTCTAATGACGAAGTAAAGCCTCGTTATGCCAAATTGAAAAATACACAAAGCATCGAGACCATCAGTTTTGCTGATGCCATGGAACTGTTCAAATTGCCACGTAACTTGGGCAACTTTGAAGGGACCGAGGTAGGCATCAACATCGGTCGATTCGGCCCCTACATCGTACACGACAAAAAATTTTATTCGCTTAGCAAAGAATTTGATCCCTATACCATCTCCTTGGAGGAAGCGGTCCCGATCATTACCGAAAAAAGGACCGCCAAAGAAAACCGGACAATCAAGGTTTTTGAAAAAGAAAAAATTCAACTGCTCCGTGGCCCCTATGGCCCATACGTAAAACAGGGACTACGGAACTATAAAATCCCTAAGGAAAAGCAGGAGACCGCTGTCGACTTAACGCTCGAGGAAGTGAAAGCCATCATCGAAGACGTGAAAGCCAATCCTCCTAAGCGGGTGCCTAAAAAGAAAAAGAGTAAGTAATCTCCCTGCTTGCACAAGCCGATGGCCCATTGCAGAGTTCTAATTTTTCCCTTCTGGCATAAGAATTACTCACAAAAGTCGTTATCCATACAAGCCGTCGCGTACAAAACCCCTAGGGCTTAATATCCGACGGAAGCAACTCGTCCGAGAGTCGGTGCGACAGAGTAATAAACAGTTACCTGCCCAATGTGGAAAAGATTTTTCTTAAAGTCTATCAACTTCTCCGATATTGATCCCAGGTACCCGAAGAGAAATAACGGAGAAGAAAAATATCCAACCCATGCAAGAGAACACAGAAATTAAGGCCCTCTTTCATTTGATAGATGACCCTGATGAAGAAGTTTTCGTGTCGGTTTCCGACCGAATTGTCAGCTACGGCCGTGGCATAATTCCAAACCTGGAGAACCTCTGGGAGAACACCATCAGTGAACAAATTCAGGTTCGCATTGAAATTCTGATCCACAAATTGCATTACCGGGACCTTACGGACGACTTCCTGCGCTGGAAAACTAGTAGCTACAAGGATCTTCTCACCGCTTCCCTCCTGGTTTCCAAATTTCAATATCCGGATCTGGCTACGACCAACGTGCTCCAGGAAGTGGAAAAGCTGCGCCGTAACATCTGGCTTGAACTCAATAGTTACCTGACTCCCTTGGAACAGATCAATGTACTTACTAGCATCCTATATAGCTATTACAACTTGAAGGGTACTGAGGTGGGATACCAACATCCCGAAGAATTCCTTATCAACAAGGTAATTGAAACCAAACGCGGAAATGCCATTGCCAACGGGATCCTGTACCTCATGCTTAGTGAACTTTTGGATATTCCCGTCAAGGCGATTAATATTCCCAAGCAATTCGTTCTTGCTTATCTTAAGCCGGAATATGAGAACGACCCAACCCTGCAAGCCCAACCGATGCAGCGCATCGAATTCTTTATTGATCCTATGAGCGGTCAAGTTTTTACCCACAAGGATGTAGAAAATTATTTCAAACGCGTTTCCGTTCCACCCGTAGCTTCCTATTTCAGACCCATTACACATACCCGCGTAGTTCAGGTGCTTCTGGAGGAATTCAGTAAGTGCTTCGATAACGACAAGGATGGCTATAAACAAAAGGAACTGCTTAGTCTTTCTGAATTGTTAGTGGAATAAATGGCTCGCCTGGATGAGAATCTAGCTCCTTTATTGCGTCACCTTTATAGCCTCGGGGCATCCCTCCGACGCGCAGGCCAAAACCATCAGCTACGCTGCGAACCCCGAGTGTTTGCTCCGATACATCAAAAACGCTTCTTAGGACCAGCGGGGCCTTATACCAGCAAGACCTCGCACGCTTGTCTAAGCTCCCTCCTCTCGGGTCCAACTAGTCGAAATGGCTACCTTTATCAAAAAATTGACATGAAACCTGACATTGGAATTCCGGAAAAGCACGCCCAGGCAGTTGCCAATGAACTCCAAAAACTCCTGGCGGACGAATTTGTCTTGTACACCAAGACCAGAAATTATCATTGGAATGCCGAGGGCCTTCAGTTTATCGAAATGCATAAATTTTTCGAAAGCCTATATACCCAATCGGAGCAGATCGTGGACGACGTGGCCGAACGTATTCGAGCCATAGGTCACTTTGCCGAAGCCAGGCTCAAGGATTTCATCAACCTCAGCCGATTGGAGGAGCCTGCGTACAGCAACGATATACCTACCCAATTGAGCAACCTGCTTTATGACCACGAGATAATTATTAAAGAACTCAGGAAAAACGCAAGCAGCTTCGCAGATGAGCACAAGGACCTGGGAAGTAGTGATTTCGTTACCGGATTGATGCGGGAGCATGAAAAAATAGCCTGGATGTTACGCAGTCATTTAAAATGATCCGATACCAGGTCTACAGCGTCTTGTTGTGTTGCCTTTGGGGGGATGGGAGCCATTACGGCGCACAAGAAATAGTTTGTTTCCCGCCTACTAAGGAATAGTCGGATCCATGCCAACGAAAACTACCCGTTAGGTGGCCTGGCAATTCTATCGTAGCCTCCAGTTTTTGGGTACTACGCGTGATATGGACCAGGATATCCCCTTGGGGAGAAGGCATCTTGGCATCAACCCAGTTCAGTTTACCCAAGGAGGGCTCAATCAGCACCTTGGTAAATCCAGGCCCGTCTGATTGAATACCACCGACTAAGGACAGCAATTCGTACACGGGGGAAGCGCTCCAGGCGTGGCAATCGGAACGCGTAGGTTCTGGGTTTTCTGCGAACGTACTCAGTCCTAAATGGATCATGTTGAACCAGGGTCCAAGCAAGCCAAGGAATAGATCTCCTAATTGCACCTTCTTTAGAGCCTCAAAAAGATAAAATTTGAAATAGTAGGTGCAGGGGGTGATTTGTGTGTCAAGTAAAATCTTTCGTATGACTTCCCTTTGGACTTGCGGCGCAAGGGCATCACTGAGCACGGCCATGATATTGGCATGTTGGCTGAACTGCGTTTTTCCGGGGTCATCGGCCAGCAGACCCTTTTGGCTATCCCAGCACAACGCATACGCCTTTTCATTCAGCGCTTTGGCCTCACGGTTATATTCGCCTGCCAACTCATGATGACCAAATCGTTCCATCAGCTTCGCCGCGCGCTGCAAGGTATAGGCGTATTGCAGGCTGATGATGGAGGATCCTCCCCTGTCGGCTCCCGGTGGAACACCGCCGACCCGGATGCTATCTACCCAGGGCCAACTCCAATCCACGAATTGCCACCAGGACAGCGGGCCCAACATGCCATTGGCAGCTATTCTCGCTTGGTACCAGGCCAATACCCGCTCCACGCCGGGTAATTGCGCCTCGACGAAAGCGTCGTCTTGTCTATTCATCCAGTAATCATGGATCATGCAAATCCACCATAACGAAAAAGTCGGGATGACCTGCATATCCCGGGACGGATATCGACTTTGAGTCAGTCCGTCCGGTATAAACGAATGGCTAAGATCGTCGATGGCTTTTTTCATCAGGCGGGCATCGCCCGACACATAGAGCGAAATAAGGGCTTGAATGCGCGTATCGCCCACGTATTGTAGTTGCTCATAATACGGACAGTCAAAGTAGGTGTCTACGGCGCATAGCCTGGCTGTGTGCCAGCCCACGCGCCAAATATCCTGTAAAGAATCGTCACTGCTTTTAAAATATGCGTTTTCGTGGAAGGGATATCCAGTGAACGTGCTATACACATCGTCAATAGTCAATGGCTCGGAACTGGTTTCGATGTCCAATTGCAAATACCGAAAGGTCCGGAAAAACAGCGGGCTGTACTTTCTCGAGTCGCCTCCGTCCGCAATGTACTCATCACTGAGGCCAACCAATGTCTTTCCCTGGATCGAGTCGCGGTTTCCCTTGACCCGGTTGCCATCCAGCAAAGCTTCAGCATAACTAAGCACCACATGAGCGCCCCGTCCTCCGGAAACCGAGAGGATGGGGTAGGCATTGGTCAGTGCGCCCTGGTCCAACAGTAGGGTCGTTCGCGTCCTGGCGGGGATGGTCAATATCTTTTGTCCGGCCAACAGAGCCCGCAGGTCTTGGGCATTCGCGCCAGGGGCGTTACTGCGACGAACGGAAGAAAACCGCTGCAGGGTCTCTTCTGGTTCTGGAATGCTACGGGGTACGAGCATCCAGTTACCATCCGTACCAAAGGTTCGGGATTTAGCCGGATACCAGAGCTCAGCTGCCGCAGGCCACCTGCTGTCATCATACGACTCGGATGCAAAATCCCAGGGGTATTTGTTGCCATCCACTTGTTCTCCGTCTGCCGTCACGATATAGGTCTGCAATTGCACTTTATTCATGGGCCGCGGGTGGTAGGAAGAATCCCACACTACTTTCCAACTGGAGCCTGTATTGACCACTTGTTCCCCTTCGGAATTCCCTTGCAGGATGAAGGCGGTTTGAAAACTGATTTGGGCATAAGGACGGTATTCGGCAAAATTCCAAACCGTGGCGGCGATGACGTTTTGCCCCTTGCGCAGATAAGAAGCCAGATCCACTGACTCAAAGTTCCAGTTAGCCAGGTCACTTCTTGCTGGTCCTTGCGCCACAGGCTTGCCATTTACAAACAATCGGTAGCGGTTATCGCCCGAGACATGCACGATGAAGGAACTGGGTGGAGATTCCAGGACGAAGGTTTTTCTAAAATGCAGGACGCCAAATGCGTTACCTGGGGCCGTGGGATGGGCGATCCACTTGGCTTGCCAGAAGCCGTGCAACCAATTTGGTGCTATGGGAACCACCTGACTATAAGATTGCCGCCAACAGACGAAAAATAAGATGGCCAGCAACCATGTTTTCTTGGTCAGCATACATATTGGGACATGGTCCATTGGGTGATGGTCGATGTGATCAGCAATTGGCTCTTAGCTCGTTCCTATTGGAATCGCCATCCCAACTACTCTCCAAAGTCAGCTTTCGGCCTGGCTTCGCGATTGCCTATCTTCCCCTAGGCCCATTTCACTTCCCAGCCACTGCGATAGTCTCGCTTAACAAATTGGTTCGCCTCGTCGAAGTTGGTGATCTTCATATTTACCGCATCCCACAAGAGCTTCTTTCTGCCAGGCCAGCCCCGGCCAGTAGGTGCTTTGATCAACCAACTTCTTAGCGCGAGGTTGCCCATGAGAATAGTTTCGGTCAACGGGCCGGCATATTCAAAGGGGGAACTCACCTGATTGGTACCGAATCCCGCCAGACAAGCATTCACCCATTGTACGTAGTGTCCCTCGGGCACCCGAGCCAAAGTTTTGGGGACATTGACTTCCTTGGTTCTGGCGGTGGGTAATAAAGTCGGGTTGCTCCCGTAGGTTCCGCACATCATTTTGCCTTTGGTGCCGGCAATAATGACGCCGCCGTCGCCGCCGCCCATTTGTTCGTCTGCTCCGAGTTCTTCTGGTCGCTCCGGCAACAGACCGCCATCCATCCAATATAATTTTACATCAGGCTTCCCTTCTTTACCCGGGAATTTAAGCACGATGGACGAAGAAACAGGGCAACTTTCGGGATAATACGAAGCACTCCACATTTTTTCAAAAACGCTCCCCTCGCTGCATTGCACCTCGGATGGATAGCCCAAACCCGTGGTTTTAAATGCAGGGTCAATCAAATGGCAGCCCATATCGCCCAGTGCGCCGGTGCCGAAAGCCCAATACCCTCGCCAGTTAAACGGGACATACTCTTTGTGGTAGGGCTGCGTTGCCGCCGGTCCGAGCCAGAGGTCCCAATCGAGTTCTTTGGGCACATCATCGGTGGATTTGGGCGTACCGAATCCCTGGGGCCAAACGGGCCGGTTGGTCCACACGTGGATGGTAAGGGCATCTCCTATGATACCGGCATTGTACCATTCCTGCATTTGTCGGACGCCATCCCCGGACGAACCCTGGTTGCCCATTTGGGTCACGACGTTATAGCGTTTAGCCGCCTCCGTTAACATGCGAGCCTCATAAATATCGTGCGTAAGAGGTTTTTGGACGTATACGTGCTTCCCCAGCTGCATGGCAGTGATGGCCGCCACGGCATGCACATTATCAGGTATAGACACCGAAACTGCGTCGATGTTCTTGTGCTCCTTATCCAGCATCTCGCGAAAATCCTTATAGCGTTTGGCCTTGGGGAATCGCTTCACTGACGTGCCTATTTGTCGGTCATCCACATCGCACAGAATGGCGATGTTTGCCTTAGGGCTCTTGGAGAATTCGAAAAGATCGCTTTCTCCCTTCCCCCCAGCGCCGATGCCGGCTATGTATAAAGTATCACTGGGGGCGACAAAGCCGCGACCCAGCACATGCCTGGGCACGATGAAAAAACCTGCGGCGGCGAGTGAGGAATTCTTGATAAAAGTTCGTCTGGAGCCAGATGGTTGATTATTTTTTTTCATGGTATATAAAGACAAATTAAGAATGATAAAAATGACCTACAAGGGGCAAAGACGCGTAGGCATCGTCTTGCCTACAGGTCCGGGTCTCATATGCCAAGACTCCAACCTTCGCGATAGGTTCTTTTCACAAATTGGTTGGCATCATCAAAATTCGTAATCCGCATGTTGGGTCCATCCCAAAGTAAATTTAGGTATCGACCCGGATAAGAGATGTCGTTGCCATTCTGCTTTTGAATAAAATAGCTGCGAATAGCGAGATTTCCCATCAGCACGCTTTCGGTAAGCGGGCCGGCCACATCGAACCTAGAACTGAGACTTTTCGCCTGCGGGCTATCGTATCCGGCAATTGCAGCCTCGACCCAGGCGGCGTAATGCCCCTCGTCACCTTTGGGCACACGAACCACTGTTTGCGGAACTTTTACATCTTTGGTCCGGGCGGTGGGCAATAGTTGGGGATTCACCCCGTAGGTTCCGCACATCATGTTACTTTTGGATCCGTAAAAGATGACCCCGTTGCCTCCGTCTCCCATGGTTTCGTTGGATCCCAATTCACTGGGTCTGTCAGGCTGAATACCTCCATCCATCCAATGCAGTTTTAGATCGGACTTGCCGTTTGTTCCCTTGAAAGTGAGCGTTATGTGCGAAGCTATAGGCCCTGAATCTGGGAAATAAGCCGGGCGCCAGTTCTCAATGTACCTGTTGGCTACGCTGCACTGAGCAGAGGTTGGATATTGCAGCCCCAGCACGGCAAAGGCCGGCGCCATGATATGGCATGCCATATCGCCCAGGGCCCCTGTACCATAGTCCCACCAGCCGCGCCAGTTAAAGGGCAGCAGTCCGTCAAAATAATTTTTTTGCGGTGCCGTACCCAGCCACAAATCAAAGTCCAGTCCCGAAGGAATCGCACTGGCCGTTGCCGGTCGTTGAATACCCTGCGGCCAAATCGGCCGGTCCGTATAGCAATATATGGTATGCACATCTCCGATGAGACCGGCATTGTACCAGTCCTGCAACTGGCGAACCCCATCCCCACTTGCCCCTTGGTTGCCCATTTGGGTCACCACCTTGTATCGGTGCGCGGCCTGGGTAAGCATCCGAGCCTCGTAAATATCATGGGTTAGTGGTTTTTGGACATATACGTGTTTACCCAATTGCATGGCGGCCATGGCGGCTACCGCATGCGTATGGTCGGGCGTAGAGACGGACACAGCGTCAATGGATTTGGCTTCCTTGGCGAGCATCACGCGGAAGTCTTTGTAGTATTTAGCTGCAGGATATTTTTTAACCGCATCGGCCGATTGACGATCATCTACGTCGCATAAAAACGCAATATTGGCCTTGCCGCTGTCGTAAAAATAGTTAATGTCTTCGGCACCTTTGCCTCCCGCTCCGATTGCCGCTATATTGAGCTTATCACTGGGAGCCGTAAATCCGCGACCCAGCACATGCCTGGGTACAATAAAAAAACCGGTCGCGGCAAGGGATGAATTCTTTAAAAAATCCCGGCGGGATCGTTGAATGTCTTTTTTCTTTTTCATCTGGCAATTTTCGTTAATAATTCGTGTTAGAATGATATATGTGTCTGCTGATATCCATGCCTATTTGTGGTGCCCCGTTTTCGCCCATTGGTTAGCCAAGTTCAGTTGAAGGGCTGGCCACCTAAGGGCGAGCGGATCGGAACTTTTCCAGCCTAAAGGCTAAGGGTGCGGCCACCCCGATACGTTCGCTGAACAAACTCATTGGCCGGATCAAAATTAGTGATCTTCATTGCTTCGCCGTCCCAAAGCAATTTTTTACGGCCTGGAAACGTCTTTGCTCCTTTGGCATCTGGCACATTATAATTATAGCTGCGAACGGCCAAATTTCCCATCAACACCGTTTCCACCAAAGGTCCAGCGAGGGTAAATGGCGAGCTGGTGTAGGCGCCAAACCCTGCCTTGCACGCCTTTACCCATTGTTGTTGGTGCCCATCGGAACCTTTGTCGACGAACGGAAATGCGGAAGCCGGCAGCACCGTTTCTTTCATGAGCCTGGTTGGCAGCAGCGTAGCATTGCGCCCGAATAATCCTGCCATGAGCTTGCCCTTCGTGCCTTCGAAAATGATGCCCCCATCCAGTTCTCCCATATTTTCATCCGGTAGCAATTCGTCGGGCCGCCTGGGCTTGATGCCCCCGTCGTACCAGACCATTTCCACCGGAGGCATGGCGCCTCGCGCGGGGAAATGTATATGCGTTTTGGCAGAAGGTGGATAACTATCGGTATAGATCGCTTCCTTGAAAAAGCCGGTCCAGACTTCGCCAACGCTGGTTTCTACCGAAATGGGATAGCCAAGTTTTAAGGCCCGGTACGGCACATCGATAAAATGGCACCCCATGTCGCCCAAAGAGCCGGTGCCAAAATCCACCCAGCCTCGCCAAATGGCGGGCAAATAGGCAGGATTGTAGTCCCTAAGCGGAGCGGTGCCAAGCCATAGATCCCAGTTCACCTCAGGCGGGACCTCAAATATTCCAGTCGGTGTGGCAATTCCTTGCGGCCAAACGGGCCGGTTGGTCCAAACATGCACGGTATGCACATCCCCGATTAGTCCTGCCTGAATCCAAGTCTCCACCAATCGCGTGTCATCGCCACTGCTGCCTTGGTTGCCCATTTGCGTGACCACTTTATATTTCTGGGCGGCCCGGGTCAAAATGCGGGCTTCATAAATATCGTGGGTCAGTGGTTTTTCGCAATATACGTGCTTGCCCAACTGCATGGCAGCCAAGGCAATGGGAGCATGCATGTGGTCGGGCGTCGTGACAATTACCGCGTCGATATGTTTGGCCTCTTTATCCAACAAATCCCGATAGTCCTTATAATATGGGGCATTGGGCCATCTCTTTCTGTTATTGGCCGCCCTGCGATCATCGACATCGCAAAGAGCGGCAATATTGTCCGAACCATTATTATACGCACTAGGCAGGTTCACCTCTGCTTTGCCGCCAACGCCAATTCCCGCAATATTGAGCTTGTCGCTGGGGGCGGTGAATCCGCGCCCAAGCACATGCCTGGGAACAATCATTATGCCCCCCGTCGCCCAAGAGGCTTGGCGAATAAAACTACGCCTGGGAATCTTTTTCTCCTTGATTGGATTTGTCATCTGAAGTGGATTAGTGCAAAAATGAGCCATCAGGCCAGATTGGCTTCCAGAGATATTTTGGCGTTCAGCAACTTGCTGATCGGACAATTGAGTTTCGCGTCCTCCGCGCTTTCCAAAAATTTGTCCTTGGTAATACCCGGAATCTTGGCTTTCAAAACCAAATCCGAGGCCGTCACTGCGCCATTGTCCAGCGTCACCGTGGAGGTAACTTCCAAAGAGTCGGCAGTGAAGCCCGCTGCTTGCAAGACAAAACTCAGCTTCATGGCAAAGCAACCGGCGTGTGCTGCTGCTACCAACTCTTCGGGGTTGGTGCCGACACCTTCTTCAAATCTGGATTTATAGGAATACCTCGTTTTGTTTAGCGTGGTACTTTGGGTCGTCAAGTTTCCGCTTCCGTCTTTGCCTGAGCCGTTCCATACGGCCGTTGCAATGCGTTTCATAAATTTTTGTTTTAGTTTACATTAAAATCTGAAAGATGATAATATCCTGGGACGATTTTGAAAAAATAGACATCCGTGTTGGAATGATCACGGAAGTTAGTGATTTTCCAAAAGCAAAAAAACCCGCTTACCAATTAACCATAGATTTGGGACCTTTGGGATTGATGAAGTCCTCGGCGCAAATCACCAAACTCTACAGCAAAGACCAGTTGCAGGGCAAACAGGTAGTGGCGGTTGTTAATTTCCCGCCTAAGTCCATTGCAGGCTTTAGCAGCCAATGCTTGGTCCTGGGCATTTATGCAGCAGGTGATGAGGTGGTTTTATTGCAGCCAGAAAGAAAGGTGGCAAATGGGCAGAAAATCGGGTAATTTAGGATTCAAATGTCCATCCTTTGGCCAGTCGACCTGCTGAAGACAACCTGTCTGTTTCTACCCATCGCCTAGAATCTTTCAGCGATGGAGTATTTGCCATTGCCATAACCCTACTAATCCTTCAATTCAAGGTTCCTGACAAGGGCGATCTTGCACACCAATCCTTGAGCCGTTATTTGCTCAACCTGTGGCCGAATTATTTTGCCTACATTTTCAGCTTTATCATCATAGGTATTTATTGGGCCAACCACCACTATATCTTCAAACTCTACGTCAAAACGAACCATGTGTTCAATATCATCAATATCCTGTTTTTGCTGACCGTGGCATTTTTGCCCTTTCCTTCTGCGCTGTTCGGGGAATACATTAATGATCCCTCGGAGAGGAAAGTTACCGTCTTGTTTTATGCCATCGGCATTTTCCTGCCGGCGGTGACTTGGTTTGCAATGTGGCTGTATGCGAGTCATGGAAAAAGGCTGCTCGATCCAAGACTGGATGAGCGGTTCATTGCTCGTCTTACCAAGCAATTTCTGCTGTCCAATTTACTATACCTCACCGCCATTGGCTTTGCCCTATTCAGTCCTTTAGCCAGTGTGGCCCTGACCGTATTGCTGACTTTGCTATATTTGTTACCGCCTAAACAACCCACTTATTCCTGACATGGATGAACCATACCTGACTTTTTATCAGTCGCCGCTCGGGCTCTTGCGGATTTCAGGAACTGAACAGTACATCCAGGAGATTTCCTTTATTGACAACGTGGAAAAACCTGCAGCAGACCACCACCGCAGGAAATACAGCCCCATCTTGATCCAATGTGTCGAGCAACTTATTCAGTATTTTCAAGGTGAAAGAAGGATGTTTGACTTTGCCGTCCACCAGCAAGGAACGCCCTTTCAAGAACGGGTATGGAATGAACTCGGTGGCATCCCCTTCGGCAAAACGGTCAGTTACCTGGAGTTGTCGCGCAGGCTAGGCGATGTGAAAGCGATTCGTGCCGCCGCTTCCGCCAATGGAAAAAATAAAATAGCGATTGTGGTGCCTTGCCATCGCGTCATTGGTGCGAAAAAAGAACTGGTGGGCTACGCAGGGGGCATTTGGAGAAAAAAATGGCTACTCGAGCATGAAGCCAAAATAACCTACGGTATCCAGACCCTGTTTTAACCGTCGAAGGGATGATCCGGAGTCGCCCCCCGGGGTATGCGGACTATCTGGATCAAGGTGGCCTTCGGTTTGCGATAAGAACTGGGCCATCTTGCGATCGGGCGCATTGATTTTGTTGCTAATTTTCCGGATGGATCAATTGGAACTACAGGTAGTAGACGTCATTGCGGAAACAAAGGACTCGTCCACCATCCTGCTGGCTAGCCTCCCCGGCTCAGATTTCAACTACGAAGCAGGCCAATTTCTTACCTTCATTTTTGCCCGCCACGGACGGGAAATCCGACGATCCTATTCTTTTTCCTCCACACCAGGCATTGATCCTCTGGCCGCTATTACTGTCAAGCGTAAACCGAACGGGGAAATTTCGCGATTTCTTTTGGACCAGGTGGGACGGGGCAGCCTATTGCATTGCCTGGCGGCGGCCGGTCGCTTTACCCTGGATCTGGATTTGGGCCGGGCAGGGCAGGTTTTCTTTATTGCTGGCGGAAGTGGCATTTCGCCCATATTTTCCTTGCTTAAGAAAGTATTGTACAAAGACCCAAGGCTACGAGTGGTCTTGATTGATCAAAATCATGATGAATCCAGTATTATATTTGGCGACCAATTGCGCCAATTGCAAGACTCCTACCCGCAGCGATTCCAATGGGTAAATCTGCTGAGTAAACCGCAAGATAAACACCGTCCATCTCAGCGATTGACCAATGCGTTACTGGAAGAACTGGTCAACGCTATGCGGGTGCCACACACTGCTTTGTTGTTCTACCTATGCGGCCCTCCCGCGTTCATGCGCATGGCCCAGTTTACTCTCAGGCTGATGGGATTTACCGATGATCAGATTAGGAAGGAAAATTTTACGGTAGATTTTATTCCCCGACCACCGCTGTTACCCGACAAAAGCGGGAAGAATATCCGGATCCACTACCAGGAGCAAACATTTGATCTGGTGGCAACTTACCCGCAGTCCATTTTGGACGCCGCATTACAACGGAAACTGCCCCTACCCTACAGTTGCCGGGCGGGTCGATGTGCAAGCTGCGTCGCTCGATGTGTGCGGGGAAAAGTGGTTATGTCCAACAACGAAGTGCTTACCGAGGGTGATCTGCTGGCAGGCCTGGTCCTCACTTGCGTGGGCTACGCACAGACCGATCTGGAGATTTTGTTTTAGGCTAATGGTTTCGGGTTGCATCAAGGTGCGAAACCCAGAGGTTCGCCGCTGAATGCCAGTGGCAGCAGTGCGGTCGCACCGGGAACAAGGATCACTGGTCCCTGAACACCTGCGAGGATTATGCGAAATGAGTTATTCATTCTCTGTTCATATTCCACCAGGGATTGGCGGCAGATGCCGCAAGGAGAGATTGGGTGATCAGCCGGTCCCCTATCGTTCAGATAGCTAACTGCAATTGCGGAAATAGCCACCTGTGGATAAAGTGACGAGACCGTTGAAAGCAGGACACGCTCGGCGCAAAGGCCAGCTGGATAGGACACATTTTCCTGGTTGGCTCCAACCACCATCTTCCCATTTGCCAACCAAGCGGCTGCTCCTACCCGAAACCTGGAATAAGGAGCATAGGCCTGCAACACAGCCCGTCTGGCTTCGTTCAACAATTCACCCAAGTGTTCAGGAAGCATCTCGCCATCCTCATACAACTCGTACCAACCAGCCATTTGTATCTTTTTCATGCGTGACCTTTTTGCACAAAAACAAACACCGCCCCGTCACAACGCACCCATGGTACCTGTACATGCGAAGGAATTCATGGATTCACCTAGCCCACGAAAAATCGCGGCAGGCAACCATAATCACTTGATGGTTTTGAACAGGCGATTCCACCGAATGCCTCCGTCCCAACTCATCCAGATTAGCCAAGCCCCACCGACAATATGATCTTCAGGAACAAATCCCCAAAACCGGCTGTCTTGCGAACCATGCCGGTTATCGCCCATCATCCAATAGTAGTTCATCTTAAACGTGTAGCTATTGGTTTGGATACCATTTATAAATATAGTACCTCCTCGTTT
The DNA here is from genome assembly GCA_963742225.1 of uncultured Chitinophagaceae bacterium. GTDB lineage: Bacteria > Bacteroidota > Bacteroidia > Chitinophagales > Chitinophagaceae > Puia. The sequence continues at coordinate 430,424 of CAVULD010000002.1, forward strand.
CTCCAGTGTATTGGCTTCGTACACCCGGATGGCACGTTCGTAGAGGGTATAATTATCGTTGGTTAGCGTAATGGTCGCCCCTTTGGCCGGAATCCACAAAGGCCCAAAATCGTCCACCTTCCAGTGGTGCATCCCATCGCGGGGGAAGATGAGGTCGTTGTCCGTAATCTTATGTAAACTGATGCTATCCAAAAGGCCATTTTGCAGCATTTTTTCCTTTGCCCTTTGCGTCAACAACATGATATAATGATTGGGCAACCCTTGGGCTATGAGTTCATCTTCCGGTTTGGAAATATCGTAATCCTCTTTCAGCTGATCCTCCTCGGGAAGCTTTCCTTTGACCACGACGTCATAATACATTTCGGAAGCCGGAGGAATGGGAGCCTCCTTGCCGTCAATGTACACGATACCATCTTTGATCAGCAGGGTGTCTCCCGCTATGGCCATACAACGCTTGATGTAATTTTCTTGTTTGTCTACCGGTCGCTCGATGAGCGGATATTCGTCGGGATCATCCAGGATCATTTTGCGGCCGGCGTCCATGTTGTCATTGCCCATTTTGTAGGCCTGATCGTAGTAAGGGACCGCAGACTGAAATTCGTCTTTGTTGATGACCGTGTCTCCCGCTGGAAAATTGAAAACTACCACGTCGTTTCTTTTCACCGGCCTGGGGAACCAGCGGGTGTACGGAATCTTGATCCATTCCACATAGGACTTGACGTTGAACAATGGTAAAGTATGATGGACGAAGGGTATAGCTAACGGGGTATTGGGTATACGTGGACCATAGCTGAATTTATTGACAAATAGAAAATCATTGACGAGCAAGGTTTTTTCCATTGAACCCGTGGGAATCGTATACGCTTCAAATATAAAGGTCCGGATCAGAGTCGCCGCGATGATAGCAAATACCCCGGCGTCCAACCATTCCCGGGCGGTAGACTTCTTGTATTTTTTTGCACCTTCGGCACCGACAAATTTATCTGTGCGGTTAAATCCAATATACGGGAAATAGGCCACGGGTAGCAGGGCCGCCAGGGCATGCTCGTAGACTTTGAATTTAGCAAAGGTCTTGACCAACTCAATGTAAATGCCCATGGTGATGAACCAGCCGACTACCGGAATCAATTGCCAAAAGGCCCAATGTTTGCGCCGCTGGGCCATTTCTAGCATAGTCCAGGTGTTGTAAAAAGGAATGAATGCCTTCCATCCCGGCACCCCTGCCTTGCGAAACATGCCAAACGCACCAATGGATGGCAACAGCAGGATCAAAAGTTGAATGAGTACGAGGATTAAGACTTGATGTGAGGTCATTCCTTAAATTTTATAATTCGGCAAAAATACCATATTAATTTGGCCACCAAAATATTAGCTCTCAAAGTTTTCACAAAACCCGGTTGATCCGTCCGCCCCCTAGCTACGCGAACTCGCGGCCCGCAAATTGGCCAAATTCTGCTTAGCTTAGGGCCGCGATTACCTATGCATGCATTCACCATACGTGACATCGAAAACCTCTGCGGTATCAAGGCCCACACGTTGCGCATCTGGGAACAACGCCACGGACTGATTTGTCCCAAGCGTAAGCCAGGTAACCACCGTCTATATTCCAACGAGGACCTCCAATACCTACTGCGTATTGCCTACCTCTACCACCATGGTCTCAAGATTTCCTCCATAACTAAAATGTCTGAGCAGGACATATGCCAAGCTGCCCTGAGCATCACAGTCCATTCAGATGCTATGGCAATCTACCTGAACCAGCTGCTAGATGCTTCTATCGGTTTCGATCTGCTACAATTTGATAAAATCTTGCACACCATCATTGTCCATTTTGGTATGGAAAAAAGCTTCACGCACATTCTCTTTCCATTTCTGAAAAAAATAGGACTGCTTTGGCTAACCGGACACATCATACCTGCCCAAGAACATTTTGCCACCGCCTTTATTGCAAAGAAGTTGCTCGTTGCCATCAATGGCTTGGATCGGGTCGAGTCAGCTGAACGAGGACGGGTCATGTTGTTTACACCCAAAGGCGAATTGCATGAAATATCCTTGCTTTTCATGCACTATATGTTGAAAAAAAACCGGGTGCATACGGCGTATTTGGGGACCAACATTGAGTTCGAGGAACTGATTTATTTTTGTGCTCACCGAGAGGTTAGCCATTTGTATTTTCACCAAATTACGCAACTTGGCCGCCACGATCCGCAGCAATATGTCGAGCGATTGCTCCATGTATTTCCAGATAAGCAAATTGTTTTTTCGGGATCGATAAACAAGCGAGTTCAAATCCGGTCCGAACGGCTGTGCTTGTTGAAGAGTCTAGAAGAGATGCATGATTTTGCGGTAGGAAATTTTAGCTTGATCCCCAACCAACGAGATCCTATTTCTTAGGCAAAACATAATTCTCGACATCATCACGGCTTATAGTTTTAGCCGATAATATGATCAGGCGTTCCACGACATTGCGCAACTCACGAATGTTGCCGGTCCAGTTGTATTGTTGCAAGGCATAGATAGCTTCTTCGCTAATGGCTTTTTTGGAGATACCGTATTCGGAGCAAATGTCCGACAGGAATTTGTCGACCAAGATGGGTATATCATCCTTGCGTTCGTTGAGTGAAGGTACGTGGATGATAATGACGCTGAGCCGGTGGTACAGGTCCAAGCGGAAATTCTTTTCTTCGACCTCCTTGAGGAGATCTTTGTTGGTAGCGGCAATGACCCGCACATCGACGTTGATGTCTTTGTCCCCTCCCACGCGGGTAATCTTGCCTTCCTGGAGCGCGCGCAGCACTTTGGCTTGGGCGTTCAGACTCATGTCGCCGATCTCGTCCAAGAATAAGGTGCCTCCGTTGGCTTGTTCAAATTTGCCAATGCGTTGTTTTAGGGCCGAAGTGAAGGATCCCTTTTCATGACCAAATAATTCGCTTTCGATTAATTCTCCTGGAATGGCAGCACAATTCACCTCAACCAATGGTCCCGCGGATCGATTACTTTTCTCGTGCACCCATCGAGCCACCAATTCCTTGCCCGCTCCGTTTTCTCCGGTGATTAGGATTCGAGCGTCGGTGGGGGCCACCTTCTCAATCGTTTCCTTAATCTTTTGAATGGGCACGCTCGCCCCAACCATTTCTTGTACCCGGCTCACTTTACGTTTCAGTACTTTGGTTTCGGCCACCAGAGTGGTCTTATCCATGGCGTTACGAATCGTAATGAGCAGTCGATTCAAATCCGGCGGTTTGGAGATGTAATCGTATGCCCCTTTTTTGACGGCTTCTACGGCGGTCTCAATGGTCCCATGTCCCGAGATCATAATGACCGGTATGTCCGGATTCAATTCTTTGGCTTTTTCTAAAAATTCGATGCCGTCAATTTTGGGCATTTTAATATCGCAGAGGACGACGTCATATTCCTTTTCTTTGAATTTTTTCAAGCCCTCTTCGCCATCGCAGGCCTCGTCCAGCTTGTAGCCTTCATAGGAGAGGATTTCACCCAGCGTCTTGCGGATAGCCTTTTCATCGTCGATGATCAAAATGTTCAACATATATATGTTAAATATTATTAATGTATATATTAGTGACTTGGCGGATCCAGCTTCTAAAATCAACAGCCCTGCCCAAGCCAGTCCGCCAGCCCTTCAGGATCCAGGGCTCCGGTTCAAAAATAAGACTATGAAGCCGAACATCCGCACCGCAATTTCGCAGCTCGGCGCCCAAGCCATACCATGTGCCTGGTTCATACCTAGATCCAGCGACGGTTCAGCGAGCCAGTAGCCTGCAACTGGTCGTATTTGGCATAAATCGTAGTTTTTCCTGGTAAAAACACCTTGCACGGGTGCGGCGCCTGTGGTATCTTGTTGTGATCCAAGATTTCTGAAAACCAATCGTTATGGAAAAATCAATCCCTATGAAGCAAGAACAGGAATTGCGCGCTTGCCCTCCTGGAAAGATGCTACTTAAACTGACCATTTTTGGCTGTTTCTTATTGGGTTTTGCCTACGTATCGATCCTGTTGCTGAATACGGCATTTCAGGCCATCCACTAAGTACTACGAACGCAAATCCTCGGTCCTGTAGCTTACCTCTGGAACCTATCTCTTCCGGGCCTTGCCCGCAATGTCCCTAATAGGCCAACTCCAGCACGGTATCTATCGAATCCATCGGTACGCCCTTTAAATCTAGGAGCATATACTCGTCCGCCATGCGCGCATAAGGTACCGGAGTTTTTGAGACGAACACCTGGGCCGATTTGATTTTATAGGGCATTTTCAGCAGTAACTTATCCCCGTCGGGTTTCAATATGTGCACGAATACCTGATGCGACTTCTCCGTAATGGCCCCCCAGCTCTTGGGTGCCATAAACCCTCCATGCGTTCCGTAAATAGTCGGTCCGTAGATTGCAAGCCAGTCTCCCATCGCCTCCAACCTGCTAGTAAATTCGGGTTGTATTTTCCCGTTGGGAAGCGGTCCAATATTCAACAGCAAGTTGGCTCCGTATCCCGCATCCTTCACCAAAAGTTGAATCAGCTCCTTGGTTGATTTGTAGTTGTGATCGGTAATGTTGAACCCCCAGGAATCGTTGATTGTTTCGCAGGTTTCCAGCGGCAGCGTGGACACCTCCTGACCACCGAATCCGGTGGTATTGGCCCCTGGCAGGTCTTTTTCGAACATTTGGAAATCCTCCCCGCTGAGGGGTGTTTGATGGTGGTTATTGCCGATCAGGCATGCTGGCTGCAGCCGGTGGATCAGCGTATAGATATCCTGGATATGCCAGTCAACCTTGGATTTTTGATTTTTGTCCGCATCGTTGTCCAATTGGTCCCAAAAACCATCAAACCAAACCCCGCTTATTTCACCGTAATTAGTCAGTAGCTCCGTAAGCTGAGCTTGCATGAAACGCAGGTAACTAGGCCAATCGCTTTTTTGCGTCCGTCCAGTGCCGTGGCCGGTACGACCTGTTTCGTACTGGTAGTCGGAGCGGTACCAATCGAGCAGGGAATAGTAGACAAACAACTTGATCCCTTGGCGGTGGCATTCGTCGGCCAGCAGTTTCACAGCGTCTTTGCCCCAGGGCGTCTTAGTTATCTTCCAGTCGGATTGCTTTGTGTCCCATAGGCTAAACCCGTCGTGATGACGTGTGATAAGCGTAATGTATTGCATGCCCGCCCGTTTAGCGGTGGCGACCCATTGGGCAGCGTCGAAACCTTGCGGGTTAAATATCCCGATCAGTTGGGTATAGTCCTGGACGTGAATATTTCGGTTGTTCATCACCCATTCTCCGCTGCCCAGTACGCTGAACGCGCCCCAGTGAATGAACAGTCCAAATCGCGCACTGTCGAACCAACGTCGCTGCTGAAGGTTTTGCGCAGTCGGGGCATAGCCAGTTTGTGGTCGAGCCAAAAGGCAAAGGCAGGAGCTGCACAGTACAAGGGCAATTTTTTTCATGGTCAAGCAATTTGACCTATCAAGATAGAAAAAAACGAAGAGATTCTTTGCGGACGGCTTTTTTTTAAAAAATCGGGGAACCGTAGTCCACAATCCAACCCCCGCAAACCGGCCAGGCGTGTCTTGCACCGTCAGCCACCTAGAGATTCCTCATGGACATCGTTGGCGGGATGAAGATTGTCGTTGCTCGCAAAGAGTCCGACAAAAAAGTGCGGGCTATTTACGGAGATACATGACCTCTTTAACCAACCTAATCGTTCTGGGAATATCTGGCAAGGCGTTGGCGACCAGATTGGGAGCGTAATGCAGCGGAGCATCCGCGGAAGTAATACGAAGAATGGGTGCGTCTAAGTAATCGAAGCCCTCCTTTTGTATGCGGTAGGCAATTTCAGACGAGATCGACGCAAAGGGCCATTGCTCTTCCACAATCACCAGGCGATTGGTTTTCTTGACGCTCTCCAGGATAGTCATCCAATCCAACGGACGGATGGTTCGAAGATCGATCACTTCAGCCTGGATGCCCTCTTTTTCGAGTTCCACTGCCGCGCCGAGGGCAACCTTCATCATTTTATTGTATGAAACAATCGTGACGTCTTTACCCGGTCGCTTCACGTCGGATTTCCCTAAGGCGATATAATATTCTTCTTCCGGCACCTCCGATTTATCTCCATACATCACCTCACTTTCCATAAAGATCACCGGATCTTCCTCATATCGTATGGACTGCTTCAGTAACCCCTTGGCATCGTATCCATTGCTGGGCGAGACGACTTTAAGGCCCGGGATATTGGCATACAGGCTTTCAAAAGCCGTCGAATGTTGGGCACCTAGCTGGCCCGCCGAGCCATTAGGCCCCCGGAAGACTATGGGGCAACCCACTTGGCCTCCGCTCATAGCCAGCATTTTGGACGCCGTATTGAGGATTTGATCCAAGGCCAAGGCAGCGAAATTCCAGGTCATATACTCCACGACCGGGCGAAGGCCATTTTGCGCAGCGCCCACAGCAATCCCCGTAAATCCGAGTTCAGAAATGGGCGTATCAATGACCCGTTTGGGGCCAAACTCATCGAGCATCCCCTGGCTAACTTTATAAGCGCCATTATATTCGGCTACTTCTTCCCCCATCAGAAACACGCGATCGTCTCGCCGCATTTCCTCACTTAGCGCTTCACGTAAGGCTTCTCTGAAAGCTATTTGTCTCATTCCCTTGGATTTAACGAGTGGCAAAAATATTGGTTGTAGAGGATATTATCAAATCGTGTTGCCCTGGGCAAAATGCGGCAATTCCGTCTGTGCCAGCAGCCAGGACGGATCGGGGCGCATTTCCGACCCTGGAATAAAAATATCCGGGCTCATTTGTCCTAATCGCACTAATCCCCTTGTCTTATCCGGTGATTTTTTAACCTAAACTGCATCACTATGCCCAAGAACATCACCCAGCAAGTACGCTTCAAAGGGATCTCGGCAGCCACCCTCTTTAATCTGTACCTGGATGGGAAAAAACATACCGCGGCAACCGGCTCTCCCGCAGAGATTCAATGTACAGAAGGCTCCACATTCCACGCCCACGACAAATACATCAGTGGCAAAAATCTCCAGCTGGTAAAAAACCGGCTCATTGTCCAAAGCTGGCGTGGTTCGGATTGGCACAAAACGGATCTGGATTCTACCTTTATCCTCCTTTTTGAAGAAAAAGGCAAGGATACCATCGTGCATATGACGCATGCCGATGTGCCGGACGAATTTGCAGAGGAAATTAAGACGGGTTGGAAAACCTATTACTGGCAACCCTGGAAAAAATACCTCAAAGAGCACGCGCAGTAGCATGGAGTTGCCTCTTGCGACAAACAATAAATCTAGCTACCTTCCCTATTATGCAGCGCATCATCGACCAACTGGATCGTGTACTCATTCAGTATACGCCCAAAATCCTAGCCGTAAGCGAGCTGGAGCTTTCAACAAAAGTTAATGCCAAGACCTGGAGCAAGCGAGAGATCCTCGGCCACCTGATTGATTCGGCGCAAAACAATATCCGCAGGTTCCTCGTTGCCCAGTATGAACCCGTTCCAAGTATAACCTATGCCCAGGATCAATGGGTCAAACTATCCCATTATCAACACTGGCCTACCCAGGACCTGATCGAACTTTGGGTCTTACTGAACAGGCAAATCTCGCGCATCCTTGCCCACTTTTCCGACCAAGCCGCAAGCAGAACATGTGACACGGGTGGGCTCGCACCCACGCGTCTGGACGAAGTCGCGGCTGATTACATGAAACACTTGTTGCATCATGTGCATCAAATTGTCGGTATGGAGCCAGTTGCCTATCCCTGAGGGATGCCATATGCCCAAAGGTCAGACGGAGATGCTGGGCTGACTCGCAGCGGTGGAAATCACCTCGCTGAGCTTCCTAGGGTGGAGTGTTTTTGTCGATGTTGAGACCAAGTGTCCCTCGTAGTCGTTTCCAAATGCCTTCACGCTTGGTCAAGCTAATAAAATCATTTTTATAGGCCAGGCTGGAATCTATGGCCGGATCGCGCATCATGGACTCCGCCGCTTTGAGCGTGTCCACGACCATGGGTATACGCCCAACACCAGGGGGTAATTTTCGGCGAATAAACCGGCTCAGGCTCTTAGTCTGAAAAGGGTCGGAGGCCAAAGCAATGCGATGGAATCCCAATTTTTTTGCCTCCCAGTAGGAGTAATAAATATTTTCCGTACTGTGCTCAGCCCGTGTTTCGACGAAAATTCGATTTTGATCGATGCCGATGGCCTGTGCATAAAGGGCCATGATGACGGCTTCGGTGTACGGCGTGTAGACCGAGGAACCCGAATACATGACGTTTTTGGCTATCCCTTGATCGTAGAGGTATTTGGACCAATAGATTCTTCCTTTCATTGTCCTACTCCATCCTCCGGGTTCAAACGGCACGCCAGGGACGACAATAATGTCGAAAGGTTGCTTCCTTGCTTCTTCCAGCAGTCTTCGGGAAGCCCGGGGCGAAAATGAACAGGAAAGAACCATGAACAATAGATGTAGCAGCAGAACCCGGTTCAAGAACCGGGCGGTTTGTGTTAATGTCATGCGTTAGTGGTGTAGGTTAATGCTTGCGGCCAAGCGCACTAGTCTACCAGGCCGACCCAAATTCGACCTGTTGCACGCCTCGGAATAGGTCAAAAGGCTCCACCTATCCAGTACCCGGTTCCTACATCAGGCTACCTTCAGGGTATGAAAATACAAAAAAAATTGCCCTGGGAAAACATCCCAACCTCTCCAGCAATTTACCGCCGCCGGACGCCCTTGTCGGCCCCGAATCACCTCCGGGGTGCCAGATGCTTTGGGGGAAGCGTAACTTTTCTAGTATCCTTACTTTTGTATTTTGCCACGAATCCCTTAATCTTACGGATGAAATACATTGCCATTGCAGGGGTGATTTGTACACTATGGGCTTGTTCCAAGGGATCCTCCAATAACCACAATTCTGATTTGGTCACCGCATCACCCCAGAACCTAACGCAGCAAAGAGCAGATACCAGCAGCACGTTTAGGTTTTATGTTGGCCTGAGCGTCCCTGCCACGAGCCAGGTTTCGATCCATTATTCCACACAGGATGGGACCGCAAAGGCCAATACCGACTACCTGCCCCAGTCAGGCACCCTGACCATCTCCGTGGGACAGCAGCAAAGTTATGTGGATATCGTGGTGACTGGGGACAGCCTGCGCCAGGCGGAGCAAGTTTTTTATTTGCAGCTATCCAACCCGGTAAACTGTGAGCTGACTACGAACCAAATAGTGGGAACCATCCTCAATGACGGCACCTACCTTCCTACCGATACGTCAGGCTATGAATCCCCCTTGTCCTATCCGGGTTACACACTGCGCTGGAGTGATGAATTCAATTCCAATGCCATTAACACCAGCAATTGGAACTTTGAATCCGGCAACAACAACGGGTGGGGTAATAACGAATTGGAATGTTACACGGCCAGGACCCAAAATGTCTTTCAATCCTGCGGCCACCTGGTCATAGAGGCCCGAGAGGAAAACTACGGAGGCAGCAATTATACCTCCACGCGCATGAATACGGAAGGCAATCAGCAATTCCAATATGGAAGAATTGATATTCGAGCTAAACTTCCTGTGGCTGCAGGATTGTGGCCAGCTCTATGGATGTTGGGGTCAAATTTCCCCCAGACTGGTTGGCCTAGCTGTGGAGAAACGGATATCATGGAGCTGATAGGTCTGCATCCGAACCAAGTCGTCGGCTCCCTGCACTGGGCGGAACAAGGAGGAGAAGAGGGATCCTACAGCCAGAGCTACAATTTGGCTAGTGGCGATTTTTCCCAGCAATTCCATGTATTCAGTTTGATCTGGCAATCCGATTCGGTCCAAATGTTGGTAGACGATAGTGTGTATATGAGTTTTGGTAACAAGACGGTGGGCTCGACATGGCCATTCAACAGCCCTTCTTTTTTCATTTTTAATGTGGCCGTAGGTGGCAATTGGCCTGGTGCTCCCACAGAGACGACCGTTTTCCCACAACGCATGTTCGTGGATTACGTTCGGGTATTTCAGTGACCTAGCACTGGTTCGGACTGGGGCACCTGTCAACAAGCCTGCCCGCGCTCCACTGCCGAGAACCGATGGCCTCTACCCGCTTTGGGCAAGCAGGTCGTCTGAAAAACTAGAACCATTCTCAACGCGATAGCTGTATGTCATCAACTAGTCAATTAACCGGACCTTTGCGCCCGTTCGCAACCGCGAACCCGTGGATCCTGTCTGCTCTCGTGCTAACCCTCCTAATGACCCGTTGCAACCCGCTTCCAACTACGCTTACTGTCGCGCAGACTTCAGCAGTCGCTGACAGTGTTACGCGGCTTGCCTCGGACATTGCCAAAGCAGTTGACCAACAGGGACCAGTGGCTTGGCTACAATACTTCAGTCAGACACCAGACTTTTACATGGCTTCGGATGGCCGCTTAAGTTTTGTCGGCTATGCTTCCGCCCGCGCATTCATCCTAGACACGCTAACCAAACAATTGATTCGTATACACCTCCAATGGAGTGGGTTGCGGATTGACCCAATTAGCCCCCAAGCGGCCATGATGGCCGCGTCTTTTCAAGAGAAGCTAACAGATTCGTCGGGCAAAGAACTCGCCATTCATGGATATTTTTCGGCCTGGGTAAAGCAAACCGACCAAGGCTGGAAGCTGGCAAATGCGCACTGGTCCACGGCGCCTTGAGTCGGCAAAAAAAGTCGTCGTTGGTCAGCGTCTTGACTCATTTCTGGCCGTCTGCCAACTATCTTCTTTCCTTTAGCAGGATAAGTTGGGGGCGCTCCTCCACATCCACGGTTACGGCACCCTGAGTCACTGCCCGATTGACCTGCTCACCCCAGGAAGATTGGTCCGTGAAGAACACTTGGGTAGCGTGTCCCCCTTGAGCTTCGCCTACGGATAGCTGGTAGTTATGAACCTTGGTTCCATTTCTGGTAGGACAATAGACAAAATAGGCAACCGAATCATGGGCCAGTCTATTTCTGTATTTGTAGACCCATACATCGCCTTTTTCGCGCACAATACTGTCGGGTGCGTAGTCCCCCAATCGACGTACGAATGCGCAGATGTAAAACCAAGCCGCGTAGGCCTTGGTTCCCCCTCCCTGCGCCGGTCCAATGATTCCGCAAGTAGCATAGGGATTGGGGTCGGCCTCCGGGCCATAATCCCGCAGCCAGAATAAAACGTAGGCATCAAATCCTGAGAACGCCGTGGCGTTTATGGAGCGTAGGATAAAAATCCCCTGGCCATCCTGGGTGGAAATACCCGGCAGGACAGGAGCCCCCTGACGGGACGCCGGGTTCTTATCATATCCGTTTTCTCCCAAAAAGCATTCGACATCTGGCTGGATGCGGCGGGTGGCTTCCCTCACTTTGGTCAATCGCCACCGCAGGGAATCTTGCTCCGGACTCAGGCCTTTTTGGCCAGTGGTGGAATAATGATGGTACTGGATACCCCCCTTCCACACAAAAGCACTGTCCTGGCGTAGGCTGTTGCAGAGAAATTTATAGGTCCTGACCCGATTGGTATCCAGCTCGATCATGCCGCTGGTCATTAGCCGGCAGGTAGGATCCGCGTTGATTATCCCATGCTGAGGTCCCATATGGCCCTGGTCGCCGTCGTAATCGGCGCTGGATTGGGCAAAATATTCAACGGGTGAGCAGTACTTACTGCCCACCCAGGTTGCGTCTTCTTCGTTACCGTTCTCAAATAGCGTCATTACCCCCCGCCCGGATTGCCTGGGACGGTGTGACAGGGCCATCTGGGAGGTATCTACCTGCGTTTTGCCGAAGAAAGCCGCCAGGTTCCACATCAAGGCAGCATGCCTGGCGTAACTGCTGGGATCTTCGGGATCCATTCCTGGGATGGAAACGGGCCTGTCCTTATCCGTAAAACCCTGCTTATCCATCCACCTGGACACGCCGCGGATGCTGTACCACACAACGTGGTGGTCCACGTTGGCAATGTCGTCTATATCGAAATGGTATTTCCCCTCCTTGGGGTCCCAGTTCCCATAGTGCAGCATAGTAAACTGTGGAGGCCCGGGGTGATTCAGGCTATCGTTATCAAAATCGAGCGCAAAATTGTAGAGCCGGTGGTAGTGGAAAGGTTCCAGCCAGTGTTGGTCAGTTTCCATGACATAATTGACGCCCAGAAAGTCCTTCATCGTTTTGGTTGAAAATTGTGCCTTATATGGACCGTAGGCAGTGGGTCCCGGTACTACTCCCCCCGGACAGCCATAGCACACCATCTCCGTGATGCAGGTCTCAAAGCTGCTGAACCGCACCAGGATGAATCGGGAACTATCCACGACGGAAAATTTGCGCCAGCCCCATAATCCAGGATCGGACCGCGTAAGGAAGGCTACCTGGAGCTTCCAATGATGCATGGTGCCCGTATAGATCCATACACTGTCCTCGGTATGGGACCGATCATATACATACACCTCCGAAAGCTTATACATTGCCTGCATGTCGGCTACAATCCGGCTGCCTCGGGGGTAGGGAAAATAAATCGCTGGCTGCAGCACGGGCTGGGGATTGGTTTGAGGTATGTAGCCTGGCTCCAGACTATTGGCTCCCCGTGGATCCACATAGGCGTTTTCGTCGAAGAGATTGAAGGGGTCACCAGCAGCAGTGGAGTATCCGCTTAAATCGTATACATGGTCCCGGTAGATCGAAGTGATCTTTTGAGGCGTATTGCACTGATACGGATTGGACGACGTGGGAACCTGAGCCTGGTTGGCCGAGCAGCCGCCCAACGCGGCCAGCACGCTGCCGCTGAACAGCCAAACACCCAAGGCGCGGGCAACGGCAGAAATACTGAGCATTCTGGAAAGATTCGTTTCGCATCCCATGAATAAAAATGGTTTTCTTTCTCTTGGCTGAATTATTGTATACACGAAGCCTTGGGAGTAGCCCGGCCCGACCGTCCCTTTCTCTCATCCTGCCCGCATATACCCGGAGATCCCTCCTGGATTGGTCTTCGACTAATCCCGCGGGGTCTACGCCGGATTGGTCTCCGCTGTCGACGGCCCTGTTGGCTGAGGATGAAGCCATTGCACGCACTCGCGTAAAGCCTACCTGCCAAAAATTAATCCGGCTCGAAAAAACCAACGGATCAATTTAGGTATCTTTAGCCTGGCGTTTACCAGCAGATCAAATGTTGCCGTAAAATTAGAGCATTAATATTTAACCATGATCTTACTCTTAGACAGCGGGTTTGCGGGCCCTTGGCGCGCGGTAATCCATGCCGACCACTGGCTCTTTTTCAAGATCAATCAGCAGTGGGCAAATCCCGTTTTCGACAGCATTTTGCCTTGGTTGCGCGAAGCTGAATTGTGGTACCCGCTGTACCTATTTTTGCTGGTTTTCATGTTGATGAATTTTGGCAAGAAGGGCGCCTGGTGGGCAGTCACCTTTGTTTTTGTCGTTATTATCAGCGATTTGATCTGCAGCCATGTGGTCAAAGAACTCATTATTCGGGCCCGGCCATGTCGGGACCCGGACTTGATGGACCAGGTCCGCGTGCTGGCGAACTATTGTCCCCGCAATTCCAGTTTTGCATCCTCCCATGCCAGTAACCATTTTTCCATGGCCGTGTTTACATTTTTGACCCTGAAACAAACCAGCAAATGGTGGGGCCTTATGCTCGCCTGGGCGCTATTTATCTCCTATGCTCAGATATATGTTGGTGTGCACTTTCCCCTTGACATCATTGGGGGAACCGCCCTGGGTTGTGCAATAGGCTACGGCATGACCCGATTTTTTCGCATGCAATTCGGAGCGTTGAGCCTAAAGCAATAAGAATCCATGATTGAAATCATCGTATTATTTTGTTTGATTTTCTGCAACGGCCTCTTTGTCATGGCAGAGATTGCCTTGGTTTCTGCCCGAAAAACCAAGTTGGAACAGCTGGCCCAGGAAGGCGACGATAGGGCCAAACAAGCCCTGTTGCTTACTGAAAATCCTGAACTGTTCCTGTCCACGGCGCAAATCGGCATTACCCTCATAGCCATCTTGGAGGGTTTGTATTCGGGGGAGAAATTCAGCGCCGAACTCAAACCATACATCACCAAAATCCATGGGTTGGCACTGTATGCGGGCAGTATCTCCACCGTCTTGATCGTTATGGTAGTCACCTTTTTAGCCATCATTCTGGGGGAATTGATCCCTAAGCGTATCGGTCTGCTCCGGGCAGAACAGATTGCCCGCTTGGTAGCTCGACCCATGCAACTGCTTACCCGGATAGGTTACCCCATTGTGGCGCTGCTCAACGGAACCAGTAACTTATTTTTCTTTATTTTCCCGATGAAGGCATCCAGTGAGAGCAACGTGACAGAGGAGGAAATTAAAGCGATTATCAACGAAGGTACTGAGCAGGGCACTATTCAGGAGGCCGAACAGGAGATCATCGAGCGTGTTTTTCACTTGGGAGACCGCAACATCACCTCGCTGATGACCCATCGTAGCGATATCATCTGGTTTGACCTGAATGAGAATGAAGAAATGATTAAGGAAAAGATCCTGAGACAGCCACACTCCGTCTATCCAGTCTGTGACAAGCATATTGACAACATCAAGGGCATGGTGACCATCAAAGACCTGTATGTTGCCGACGACCGAACGCTGTTTAAAGACCTCATGACGCCTGCCCTCTACGTGCCGGAAAACAACACAGCCTACCAGGTTCTGGAGAAGTTTAAACAATCCAAAAAACACAGCTGTTTCATCGTCGATGAATACGGCAGTCTACTTGGAATCATCACCCTCAATGATATCCTGGAAGCCCTGATCGGGGATATTCCTCAGCAAAATGAGCCGGATTATGAAATCGTCCAGCGAGAGGATGGCTCCTTTTTAGTCGACGCGCAAATTCCTTTTTACGATTTTCTTTCCCATTTTCAGCGCACCGATTGGATGAATGAAGGGGAGCATGATTTCGACACCTTGGCCGGGTTCGTTTTGCATCAGTTGGAGCGCATTCCTAAGACTGGCGACAAGCTCAGTTGGAAGGAATTTGGGTTTGAAATTGTAGACATGGACAATCAGCGTATCGACAAGGTACTGGTTAGCGTTTCCAGTAAAATTAAAAAAGATATGCTCAAGGAGCAGTCTTAAGGACGCCGGGACAACTGACCGCCTGGGGAAAAAGTACTAGGAATCGAACAACCCTTACGCGCGTATTGAGCAGCTTCCGCTCTGAGTTGACCTACTACCCATCGGTCAATCTCAATACCAACATTTTTTTTTGAGCCGAAATCCAGGCGACCGCCGCTACCATTTTAGGGTATTTTTTTTCCCAAGGACAATAAAATATTCTTGCTCATACTCTGTCTTGGCCAAGCACTTTTTGTATATTCACGGTCTCCAAAATCCTGACTTAAAATAAACCCTTATGTTATGATGCGTAAAATTCTGATGCTCTCATTCCTGGTGACATTCTCCGCGGCAGGTGCGCTTTGTCAGCAAATCGAAAAAAACTGGGTGGATCCAGCCGATTCAACCAGCGGTTTTTACTTGGTCATAAAGCCCGCTTCCGTGCGCGTCCAGGGGGTATTGTTTCTGCTCAATGGCTACGGACAAACAGCCGATGAGCTCCTAGCCGAATCCAAGATTCCCAATGTTGCCTACGTCAATGAGATAATCACGGTTTGCCTTCCTACTGGACAACGCTTCTTCTTGGATACCGCCATGACCGGCTTATTGAACAGGATTTCCTCTGGTATCTTGCAGGATTATCATCTGAAAAAAGACCAGTTCGCCATCGGCGGCATCGGATCGGGCGGAACGATTGCTCTTCGGTATGCGGAATTGTGCGCTGAAAAATCCGACCAATTTCCCATTCTACCCAAGGCCGTTTTCGGCGTAGACGCAGCCGTTGACTTGATAGGATTTTATAGGTCTACCCAAAAAGAACTGGATACCAAATACCCCGGGTTCTGGCAAGATGAAAACAAAATGATACTCAGCCAGCTTAATCAGTCCTTGGGGGATATCAATAAAGACGGGCAACGCTATGATGCCGTATCTCCGTTTAATTCGGACAAAAAGGAGCCTGGAAATGAAAAATTCCTTAAAGATGTGGCCTTTAGAACCTACCACGATATGGACATCAATTGGTATATCCAAAACAGACGGCGCAGCATATACGAAACCAGCATGTTGAACGCGTCGGAGTTAGTCAACCGGTTGGTTCTACTAGGCAACGACAAGGCCGAATTTGTCAATTCCGCCGTCCCAGGCCGCAGAAGCAATGGCGTGAGACGACCCCTTTCCTGGAATATCGTGGATGAAATCGATTTAATTCAATGGATAAGAGAAAAATTGTTCTTCTACCCAGAGCACATTGAGAAACCCTTCGTCAACGTGGCTCCTGACAATTGGCCCAAGGAATTGATCGTTTTCCCTTTGGATTTTGCCCCCGCCATTCCCTATCATGGATTTGAGGAGTTGCGCTTCGCGCCCGGATGGGGAGATTCCACCAGTTACCAAAAGTGGGCCTACACCATCGTTTGGTGGCTTAACGATAGCGTCAGCTTCAGCGAAGAGCAGCTGAAGAGCAATTTGGAAGCTTATTATACGGGGTTGACGAAACGGCGCGCCATAGCCGATAAACAAGACACGGCAGCCTACCGACCAGCTCAAGGGCTGGTTCAAAAAACCACCACGCTGAAAGGAGATTTGGAAACTTACTACGCTACCGTGTTCATTTATGATGCTCAGGTAACCAAAAAACCGGGCGAACTATATTTTAAGGTCCATGTAAAGGAATGTGGTGACAGGAGCAAAACCTTGGTATTTATCGAAGTGGCAGAAAATTCATACATCGCTCCGATCTGGCTGGAGCTGGATAAACTGAACGAAGAATTCAAATGTGGCAAGTAGCAGTATCCAGAAGAGTATCAACCGCTCTGTTCTTGGCTGGTTACGTCCCTGAGTGACTTTGATTTTTTCGAACGCGACAACCTATTTCTTGGCCCGGTTGGGCTGCGCCCCCAGTCCTGCTTTGCGTGCTGCAATCTGGCGTCGCAGATTACTTCCCAGTATCCAGGACTTCCGCTGTCCTGGATACTGGGGTGTGGAATCGACCGACCACCAAGCTCCTGGTGATCCCTTTCCCATACCTACACCCGCGACGACAATTAACTCAAGATCATGAAGCAACAATCGACCAGCCTCTTTCAGCTTGCCGTCGTGGTTAGCGCCATGGGGTTTTTTGTCGATGTATTTGATCTGTTGCTCTTTGGAATCATTCGAAAGCCGAGCCTCACTGCACTGGGGCTTTCAGCGCGCCAGATCCTTACCACCGGAGAACTGATCATTAGCGTGCAGATGGGCGGCTTGGTGGTTGGCGGTATCGTCTGGGGCATCTTGGGAGATAAAAAAGGCAGGCTTCGTGTACTGTTCGGATCCATATTAATCTATTCGTTGGCTACCATCCTCAATGGTCTGGTCACGGATGTTGCACCCTACCTGATATTGCGCTTTATAGCCGGTGTGGGTTTGGCGGGAGAATTGGGTGCGGGTATCACCTTGGTTAGTGAAATCCTGCCCAAGCATAAACGTGGCATAGCTTCGGCCCTCATCGCTTCCTTTGGCATCTTGGGGGCCATAACGGCCGTTGCCCTGAGTCAGCTTTTTGGCTGGCGACAGCTATTTTTTATCGGTGGTTTTTTGGGATTGTTCTTGCTGGTTTTGCGTCTATCCGTTCACGAAAGCAGCTTATTTTCCCACCTCCAGGAGGAGCATCTGGAGAGAGGCAATTTTCTGATGTTCTTTACTACCAAAGACCGATTTCAGCGTTACCTAAAGTGCATTTTAATTGGACTGCCCACCTGGTATATCATCGGGGTCATTATTACCTTTTCCGACCAGTTCGGTTTGGCCTTTGGAATCCCGGATATTGATCCGGGAGTATCCATTATGTTTTTTTACCTCGCCCTGGCTTTTGGTGATCTTTGTGTAGGCTTGCTTAGCCAGGCCCTGAAAAGCCGTAAAAAAGCCCTCTTCATATTTTACGGACTGACGATTTTGTTTGCCGTGTTATTTTTTCTGCAGCACAACGGCAGCAAAAGCAGTTTTTATTTGCTCTGCTCGGGCCTGGGCTTTGGCGCTGGCTTTAATGTGGTATACATCACGATGAGCGCGGAGCAATTCGGCACCAACTTGCGCGCCTCCTCAGCGATCAGCGTGCCCAATATGGTCAGAGGCATGTTGCCCTTAATCATCTTGTTGTTCAAATGCATGCGTCAACTTTGTGGTAATTATGTGAAAGGCGGATGGGTGACGGGAATCATCCTCATGCTCATTGCTATGATAGCGGCTTGGAACACCCGGGAAACTTTTGGGAAAGATCTGGATTATATCGAAACCTGAGTCCGCACCAAAAAGATCAACCTCTTAGAAGAATTTCGGAACCCAAGCACAAGGATGCAATTGGCTAGCATAGCCTTTTAGTAGCCAGTAGCCCCGTCCCGCACTTGCACCTTTTTCTTCCCGGCATTTTTCTTCTCATAATCCTGCACTTCTTTGGGTTTGACCAGGGATTTGGTCGTAGCGCTGGTATCCGCCGTAGTTTTTTTCGGACTAGTATTCAATTTACCAACCGTGTAGCTTTCGGTCTTGTAAATCATGCCCGACTGTGGGTCGTAATATTTCCACAGACCATCCTTGATGGCTGCCCCTTCATTTTTGATGATGACCGAATGGTATTGATCCAAATGGTCTAAATCTTCTACTAATATCGTATCGTATACCTTATCGGGATTCAAGGCACGCCAACTCTCCTCGCGGATCAACTCCCCCGATCTACTGAAATATTGGCACACCCCGTCTTTATTACCCCATTTATAGTACTCCACACCCAGCAAATCGCCTTCCAAGCTGTAAATGCGCCATGGACCTTCTTTTCTGCCGTTTTTATATTCTCCTTCTTCCTCGAAACCCGGCTCTCCGCGGACCTCGTCGACATGATTGACCCATTTACCCTGTTTTTGACCTTTCTTGTCCATCTGGTCCAAGGTGTCACCCCGGGGCCCAATGACATAATTGCTGGACTGCGCGAAACCTTCCAGGCTTATGGCGATAAAAAGCAGAAAAAACAGACGCTTAGTCATTCAATCAGTATTCCCCAGATATCAGAACGAAAATCGTTCCAATTTATGATTTCGGCAACCCGCGCTCCGACAACCAGGTAGCCAGTATTTTGCCGTCCGGGAACGGGAACAAGGCATAGCCCCTATATTTGTGACTCAACTTATGTATATGAGGTTACTTTCCTTCGCCATTGTGTTGATGCTCATGGGACTTACAGCAGGTGCGCAACAAATGACGATTGCCCAAATGAAATCGGAAATCCAAAAATCGCCCAACTCGCCGCTTTACGTGAAGCAAATTTTAAAGAAAAGGTTCAAGTTAGACAGCATTGTAGTGGCCCGAACCCGCTTTTTTAACAGTTTGGCCGACAGTATTGCTTACGTCGGCAAAGTGAAGGAAGTGTACGGTCCCTTCCAACAAAATGGTAGTAGATTCCTGGTCCAGGTGCTGGCCAAGGCGCCCAATACCTTTTTTCATCTGAGCCAGATTTTTATTGATACCAGCTATTTCACCTACCGTGTTGCCGACTCCCTGGGTATTTTGATCATGAAAAAGCTACATAGCGGGGCCGATACGTTTGAGCACCTGGCCCAGACCTATTCCATGGGGGGAGAAAGTTCCTCCCAGGGGGATATCGGGTGGGTGGCCGAAGGAGCGTTGCTTCCGCCCATCGAAAGCAAGCTGATGAAAATGAAAAAGGGTGATGTTGCCGGCGTATGGACCAGAAATGGGCTGCATATCATCAAAAAAACGGACGATCCCAAACAAGACACAGGATACGCCTTACTGCTTCGGGTCTTTTTGTAAAAACCAAATCAACGCGAGTTCGTAGCCATGCAGGCCCAGGCCCGCAATGGTTCCTTTGCATTTGGCTGAAACATGCGATAACTTCCTAAAGTCTTCTCTGGCCTGGACATTGCTAATATGCACTTCCAACACAGAAGTGTCTAGGGATGCAATGGCATCGCCGATCGCCACCGATGTGTGGGTATATCCACCTGGGTTCAAGATTATGCCATCGAAGCTGAAACCCACACGCTGCAATTCATTAATCAATTCCCCTTCGACATTGCTTTGATAGTAATGCAAGGACACGGCGGGATACCTTTTTCTCAGTTGATCCAGGTAATTCTCGAAACTTTGATGTCCGTAGACTTCTGGCTCTCGCTTACCAAGCAAGTTGAGGTTGGGTCCGTTGATGATCGCAATTTTCATGACGACAGATGAATCCTTTTAGGTGCATTCATGGTTGTAAATATAGAATTAAATCACTGACTATTAGGTCTCATAGCAGGCCGGTAGGGAACCCCTCCCATTCCCGCTGAGGGGGAGGCCATGAGTCCAGATCACAGCAACTAGAGAGTTTTTTTCATTAGCCAATCCGTTTGAGGGTCATCACCCAACATGAACAGGTGCTCACCAAATCGTTCAAACCCGCAGCGTCCATAAAACGCGTGGGCAGCCCGGTTGTGTTCCCATACGCCCAACCAAATGACCTCGTAAAGCCGCTCGCGAGCAAGGTGCAGGCAGTACTCCATCAGCTCCTTTCCTATCCCTTGACCTATCTGGGCCTGCTCCACATAGATTCTAGCGATTTCGATTGCCCGCACATCCCCCAACTCAAGGGGTGGCTCACTCTCTCTCAACCGGGCATAACCCACCGCAACCTGACCTCGGTACGCCACCAGGAAGGTCGATTCGGGTTGACCTACTTCTTCCATCAGTTTTTCCCGGGTAAATACCTGATCAAAAAATTTCGCCATGTTGGCCTGGGTATTGTCTTTTGCGAAGGCATCATAAAATGTACGCCGGCTCAAATCAGCAATCAATGCCGCATCTGCAGCCTGCGCAATGCGAATCTCGGTGGGTTGATCGTCCATAATCGGTCTATTTGGGGTCAATGATTCTCCGTGTTGGATTCGCGGCATCTGCCAATCGAGCTAAACTCCGTCAGGGGGACTGAATGTGAGGATTGCAAATAAAAATATTGGCGGATTCGCATTTTGCAATTATCTTTGTCCATCATATTAGTAGACTTATTAATTTCGTATGACTTGCTTTGATTGCATGAATGGCCCTTGTTCTCTCGTCTTCAACATGCGTTGTTGAGGTGGCTGCCAATGAATTGACTATTAATCCTCCACGCACATTTTTTTTTGAATAAACGGCCAGTTGATGAATCATAATCTACCAGCAAATATCCGGGAATTATCCGATCAAATTACGGGTCTAAGCCTTACCGATGCGCTCGGACACCTGCAGGCTGCCTTCCCCGGTCGAGTGACGTTTTCTACCAGCTTTAGCCTGGAAGACCAGCTTCTGAGTCACCTCATCCTGTCCAATCGATTCGACGTGCGCATCTTTACGCTGGATACCGGTAGGCTCTTTGCGGAAACCTATTCGGTGTGGAGCCGCACCAATGCACTTTACGAAACCAAAATCCAAGCCTATTTTCCCGATCGCATATTGCTGGAGCAGTACCTGGATCAAGCGGGTCCGAACGGTTTTTATGATTCCGTAAGTAGCCGAAAGCAATGTTGCCATATCCGCAAAGTAGAGCCCTTAAAACGGGCTTTGCAAGGGCAGTCCGTCTGGATCACTGGCCTTCGAGCCGAGCATTCCAATGAAAGAAAATCGCTCACCACCTTGCAGTGGGATGAGACCAACCAGATCATCAAGTACAACCCCATTTTGAATTGGACAAGTGAAGAGGTACGAGCCTATATCAACCAGCACGACGTGCCCTATAATAGTTTGCATGACCGAGGTTTCGTGAGCATCGGATGCGCTCCGTGTACCAGGGCCAT
Source organism: uncultured Chitinophagaceae bacterium (assembly GCA_963742225.1). Classification (GTDB taxonomy): domain Bacteria; phylum Bacteroidota; class Bacteroidia; order Chitinophagales; family Chitinophagaceae; genus Puia. Next base: position 452,331 of record CAVULD010000002.1, read on the forward strand.
CCAGCCCGGCGAGGATTTTCGCGCTGGCCGCTGGTGGTGGGAAGACAGCACCAAGAAGGAATGCGGGTTACATGTAAAGTAAAGCAGATGCAGAAGAAGCATGCATGGGCAGGCGTTGCTCAGTTCAAAGTACAACACTAGAAAATAGTTTATGAAGATGAGTGCATATCAGCTTGATTACCTGGATCAATTGGAATCCGAAGCGATCCACATCCTGCGCGAAGTCGCCGGACAATTCGAGCGCCCGGCTCTGTTGTTCAGCGGAGGCAAAGATTCGATCACCCTAGTGCACCTGGCCCTCAAGGCTTTTCACCCCGGGAAGTTCCCCTTTCCCCTTCTGCACATCGATACCGGCCACAATTTTATTGAAGCCCTGGAATTCCGTGATGCCCTGGTTAACCGAATCGCAGAAAAATTGATTGTGCGTAAAGTCGAAGACACCATCCGAGCCAAGAACCTCACCGAGCCCAAGGGCAAGTTCGCTAGCCGCAACGCCCTTCAGACATTTACTCTTCTGGAGGCGATCGAAGAATTTGGATTCGACGCCTGCATTGGAGGTGCTCGAAGAGATGAAGAAAAAGCCCGGGCAAAGGAGAGGATTTTCTCAGTGCGAGATGAGTTTGGCCAATGGGATCCGAAAAGGCAACGGCCCGAACTCTGGAACATATACAATGGGAAAATACAGAAGGGTGAGAACATACGCGCCTTCCCCATTAGCAATTGGACCGAGTTGGATATTTGGAACTACATCCGCCGGGAAGGAATCGACCTGCCATCGATTTACTTTGCTCATGAACGCAAAGTCATTGAACACGAAGGCCAGTTGGTGGCACTTTCCGACTTTATACGTCTGGATGAGTCCGATAAGGTATTGGACAAGAAGGTACGTTACCGGACGGTAGGTGATATGACGTGCACGGCGGCCGTGGAATCGGACGCCTCCACCATTGAGGACATCATCAAAGAAATCACAGCCACCAAGACTAGTGAACGTGGGGAAACCCGCATTGATGACAAGATATCGGAAGCGGCAATGGAAGATCGCAAAAAGACAGGATATTTTTGACGGCTTGATCGGCCTGACGCGTTCTGTCGAGGAATGGGGATAATTCGGTGAATCGTTTTGTCCTCGGCCAAAGCCAGTCGAGCTTTTACTAAAACTAAATATCCGTCTAAAAACGAATTATACTATGGATCTACTTCGTTTTATAACAGCTGGTAGCGTGGATGATGGCAAGAGTACCCTCATCGGTCGTTTGCTATTCGACAGCAAAAGTATTCTCATTGATCAGCTCGAAGCGCTGGAAAAACAAAGCAAGAACAGCCAGGATGGAGAGATCGATCTAGCCTTACTGACGGACGGATTGCGTGCGGAGCGGGAACAGGGAATCACCATTGACGTGGCCTATAAGTATTTTTCCACGGCAAAACGAAAATTTATAATCGCAGATGCCCCTGGCCATATTCAATATACCCGAAATATGATCACAGGCGCCTCTAACGCGAACCTCATTCTCATCCTGATAGACGCCCGTCACGGTGTCGTGGAGCAGACGCGCAGACATTCAATCATTGCCTCGCTGTTGAATATCCCGCATGTGGTAGTGGCCATCAACAAAATGGATCTGGTGGAGTATTCCCAGGACGTCTACAACAATATCGTCATCGAGTATGCTAAAACAGCCAAAGCGCTTGGGCTTAGAGAGATCACGTATTTACCCATCAGCGCGTTAAAGGGGGACAATATCGTGGACAAATCGCTTAACCTGTCCTGGTATGAGGGTGAGCCCCTGCTAGAGCTTTTGGAGAATGTCCCCGTGGCAAGCGACATTAATTTGACGCATGGCCGGCTTTCTGTGCAGTATGTCATACGCCCCCAAACCCCGGAGCTGCATGACTTTCGTGGATACGCAGGTAAGATCATTGCAGGTATCTACCAAGTGGGGGACCAGGTCCAGGTCCTACCTTCTGGTCTGAGCAGCACGATAAAAACGATTCAGGCTTCAGGTAAGCAGACCAAACAGGCCTTTGTTGGTCAAAGCGTCGTAATGGAGTTGGAGCATGATATTGATATCAGTCGGGGTGATCTAATCGTCACCAAAACAAACCAACCCAAAATCGAACAAGAACTGGATGTGCTGCTCTGCTGGATGGATAACAAACCCCTAGTGCAAGGCAACAAATATACCTTACAGATCAATAGCCGGACGGTGAAAAGCATGGTTCGGGAGATTGAATATAAGTTGAATGTTAATACCCTGGAAAAGAACTATGATATCACGGAAGCTGGACTAAACGACGTTGTCAAAGCAAAGATCAAGACCGCATCGCCCATTGCCTTTGATTCCTACAAAAACTTGCAGGCAAACGGAAGCGCGATTCTCATTGACGAAACCAGTAATGTGACGGTGGCCGCCTGCATGATTGAGGCCTGAATGGTCAGGATCCCTTGGCAAAAAGGGCGTTTTTGCAAAAAATGTAATACAGCCTAGCCTGTGCGGGTATTCCCGGATTGGACTAGATGCTGCCATCACCTAAATAGTCTAGGAAAATGACAAAAAAAGGAACCACAACGGGCAAAGTAATTCTTACTGGGGCGGGCCCTGGTGATCCAGAACTGATAACCCTAAAGGCGTTTAGGTACCTGCAAGCGGCGGACGTAGTGATAACCGACCGGTTGGTGAGCCCCCAGATCCTGGAAAGCTATATCAACCGGGAGGCCCTTATCCTGCATGTAGGCAAACAATCGCGTCACGAAGATTCCACGCCTCAATCCTTGACCAATGAACTGATGGTAGAATATGCCTTGCAGGGAAAACTCGTGGTCCGCCTTAAGGGTGGCGACCTAGCCTTCTTTGCCAATATTTTGGACGAGCTGGAGGTCCTTGTGGCCCATGGGATTGCCTACGAAATGATACCTGGGGTCACTGCTGCTTCCGGAGCAGCAGCCTGCGCCGGCATTCCTTTAACCGCCAGAGGGTACGCGAACGCGGTGCGCTTGCTGACTTTTTATAAGACTGACCTATTTGATCAAACCTATTGGCAAGATTTGGCGCGTACGGATGATACCCTGGTCTTTTATATGTCTTCAAACACCTTGGTTGCTTTAGTGGCAGGTTTACTACAGGCTGGCGTTGGGCAGGATCGTTGGATTGCTGTCATCGAGCAGGCGACGACCCCCGAGCAACGGGTCTTTAGCTGCCCCATTCACGATTATCTAGACCAATGGGGGGCTCAGGAATATATCTCTCCCGCTCTAATCATCGTGGGCAAAGTAGCGAGTCTTCAGCAGCAATTTCAATGGATGGCGCAGAGGGGAGATCAAAGGACTTATTTTGATACTGTCGCAAAAAAGACGGAAGCGGACGCGAGAGCTTGACGCGCAGCGCAACCAACGCCAGGACCGGTGAACCGATAAATAGAATTCAGATGCTACCAGCAAGCAAACTAAAGATTATCCAGGAACTCATCGACAGTTCGTCGCGAGACGAGCTCATTTGGCTTAATGGCTACCTGGCGGGCATTGTTGGCCAATCCCTTGATCAGGATCCCATACCCGCCAGCCAGGTAAGTCTTGGAAGCTCCACTGGTAAGATTACGATTGCTTATGGCACAGAAACAGGTAACGCAAAAAAGCTGGCTACCGATTTCGCCGCCATGGCTAAGAAGCACGGAGTGCGGGCTAAGCTCGTAAGCCTAGACCAATACCGGCTCAATGATCTGTCCCACGAGGAATTTTTCTTTACCGTCATCAGTACCCAGGGTGACGGCGAACCTCCTGACGCCGCCAAAAAATTCTACCACCATATCCACCAAAATGGCTTTAAACTGGACAATTTGAAGTTCGGCGTGTTGGCCTTAGGCGATACGGCTTATCCCCTGTTCTGCAAGGCAGGAGAAGACGTGGACAGCCAGTTGCACAAACTGGGTGCCGAGCGAATCATTTCCTTGCGAAAATGTGATACCGATTATGCATCTGAGGCCGATCAGTGGTTCACCCAGGTGCTGAAGACTCTGCAGGGCGTCCATTTTGCCGGCGCGATAGCGGAACCCCTAGTATCCAAGAAATCGACGGCTAAAATTGTCTATACCGGGACCGTACTTACCAATGTGAATCTAAACGACTACGGTTCAAATAAAGAAACGCGACACGTGGAGCTAGCCGCTGAGGAGGCCGATTACCAACCCGGCGATTCCATAGGTATAGTTCCGGAAAATCCGGCCATTGTTGTCCAAGCGATCCTTGAATTGGTCTGCGCCGATTCTGCCAAAATGATCAGTTTTCGAAACGAACAGATCAGTCTTTTCCATTTATTGCAAAAGAAACTCAATATCGTCTACCTGCCCGAGCGCGTAGTAAAGAACTATGCCAGCTTAATTCACCAGCACATTCCCCAAACCAAGATTGGCCTGCTGGATTTGCTCAAGATTTACCCCGTAAGAGACCTCAGCCAATTCGAGGACGTGCTTTCCATACTCGAACCCACGGTCCCAAGGCTTTACTCGATTGCCTCATCCCCGCAGGCGCACCCGGGTGAAATCCATCTGACGGTCGCCAAAGACACTTTTCAGGTGAACCAGGAAACCAAGCATGGCCTGTGCTCCGACTTTTTATCGCAACTCGAGCCAGGAAGCGCCTTGAAGTTTTATGTCCATCGCAACGCATCGTTTAGACTACCCGGGGCTGCCGAGGATCTGATCATGATCGGACCCGGGACAGGCATTGCTCCATTTCGATCTTTTCTGGCGGAACGCGACGCGACCGGTGCTCCGGGTAGGAATTGGCTGTTTTTCGGCGACCAACATTTCGCCACCGATTTTTTATACCAAACAGAAATTCAAGACTGGAAACAAACTGGTGTCCTCACGCAGGTAGATCTGGCCTTTTCTAGAGATCAGGCCGAAAAAATATATGTCCAGGATAAAATGAAAAAGCACGGTGCTGAACTCTTTGACTGGATCGAAAAGGGCGCCTATGTCTGCCTCTGTGGTGCGAAAGAGCCGATGAGTGTGGATGTGGAGAACGCCCTGGTGGATATCATTCAGAAGTTTGGAAATAGATCCGGGGAAGCTGCCCAGGAGTACCTTCAAAACATGAAGGCCAGCGCCAGATACCTGACGGATGTTTACTGAATCATTACAGGAACCTTTTTGTTTCAAACATAAAAAATGTCTGCATTGAACCCACTGTCTCCGATTGAACGCATCAAACAACAAAGCGATGGGCTCCGAGGTACTATAGCCCAGGGATTGGAGGATGAACTTACCGGCGCAATTAGTGAATCGGACCAGGCCTTGATCAAATTTCATGGTATGTACCAGCAGGACGACCGTGATCGGCGGGAGGCTCGAGCGGAGAAGAAACTGGAACGGTTATATTCTTTCATGATTCGCCTGCGTTTACCTGGCGGTTTACTCTTGCCTGAGCAATGGATTGCCCTACATCATATTGCTGGAGAGAATACCACCGGCGTAATCAAGATTACCACGCGCCAGACAGTCCAACTCCATGGTTTGATCAAGTCAAAAATCAAGCCCACCATCAAAGCATTCAGCGAGGCCAAACTCGATTCGGTAGCTACCTGCGGAGACATTAATCGCAATGTTCTGTGCGCTGCCCATCCCTTGCAGTCCCCGATCCACGAGCAAATTCATGCGTATGCATCTAAGATTAGCCGCCTGCTCATGCCCAAAACTAGGGCCTATTACGAAATATGGCTCGACGAACAAAAGATAACCGATAAGCAAGAAGAAGAGGACCCGCTATATCAAGACAGGTACTTGCCCCGGAAATTCAAAATAGCCATAGCTATTCCTCCCAATAACGATGTGGATGTGTTAGCCAATGACCTTGGGCTGATTGCCATCATCGAAAACAAGGAACTTAAAGGCTTCAATGTGGCGGTGGGAGGAGGTCTTTCAACCACTCACGGAAACGCAGCCACCTACGCCAGACTGGCCAGCGAGATCGGTTTTGTTCAGGGTGAAGAGTTGGTGATGCAAGTTGTCTATGCGATAGCTACCATCCAGCGCGATTTCGGCAACCGGGCCGACCGTAAACTGGCCCGGCTCAAATATACTTTGGACAGCCATGGCGTGAATTGGTTTAAAGAGGAAGTGGAACGAAGGATTGGCCTCAAACTGGAGTCTCCTCGGCCGTACCAGTTCACCGAGCGTCGGGATTATTATGGGTGGCAACAAAACCAGCAAGGTCTGTGGTATTACACACCTTTCGTGGAAAACGGTCGGGTCCTGGATGAGCAAGAGGTCCAATTAAAAAGTGCTCTACTCGCCGTTGCCAAAACCGGTAAGGCCAATTTTCGGTTTACCGGTAACCAAAACGTAATTCTGGCCGATATTCAAAAAAAGGATCGACCCATAGTAGAGGAAATTCTCCTCTCTCATGGAGTTACGCAGCACACCCAGTCTACGAGCCCTGTACGCAGCCAATCGATGGCCTGCGTCGCATTCAATACCTGCCCGTTGGCCCTGGCGGAAGGTCAACGCTATTTGCCGCAGCTGCTCTCCAAGATAGAGCGGTTGCTCGGCGTGCATAATCTGGAGCAGGAAGAAATAATCATCCGCATGACTGGCTGCCCCAACGGATGCGCAAGACCTTATCTAGCGGAGCTGGGCTTTGTGGGTACCGCCTATGGATACTATAACCTCTACGTTGGCGGGGACCGGCAAGGCACCCGACTGAACCGTTTATACCGGGAGAACCTGGATGAACCTGCCATCCTGGAGGTTCTGGATGAGCTGCTGGGATCGTATAACAAACAGCGAAAACCAGGGGAGCCCTTTGGCGACTACACACATAGAGTCTGTTTCTGAGATTTCTCGCCTATCAAATGGAATGCATTGGTCCTACCCAGTGCGACAAAAGCTAGATACTCCTAAATTGTAAAAAAAATATTTACAAAGTCTACTAAAATAGTAGGATTATACTATATTTGCCCTCATCAACCAACGGCTATTCGTTTATGGCGTCCATATTTACCGATCAAATATCCACTCACTTGCATCAGGATCAGGAACTTTTCCCCACCTCTGCTTATTGTCCCGTCAGGGACAATCCAATGCGTTGCTAGCCCAATCAAAAAAAATTTGACCTTTTACTATACTAATTTAGTAGACTATTAGATTCCCCTGCAAACAACACATTTATTGATCACACTTAATTAACCAGAACCAACGTTATGAGACCATCTATCATCTTCATACTCGCTATTTTGTTGTTTTTTGCCCAAGGCACCACAGCGCAGACTTCTGATGATTTGTTGAACCTGTTGACCAAAAAAGGGACTATCACCAAGACCGAAGCGGATTCCATCCGGCAGGAATATGCGGCAAAACAACAGGCCTTCGAATCCAAACAGGATTCCTTCCCATTAAGTTTGGGCAGAATATTACATTTAAGCGGCTACACGCAAGTACAGTATGTCAATTACCAAAACCCCTCAAAAAATAATGGCTTTGGCATCAAACGAGCCAGGCTGGATTTCCAGGGCGATTTTTCGGCCAAATGGGGATACCGCGTATTGGTTGATTTCGTGGGCGCGTCCGGTGCAACAGGCACGGCACCAACGGGAGGCGCACTGCTATCACCTACCCTGCTGGATGCTTTCATCGCCTACAAGCCGTGGAACTTTTTGAAAATCACCGCGGGTCAATTTCTAGTTCCCAATTCTCTAGAAAACCTTACCCAGGACAGGAATCTAGAGACGATCGATCGATCCCAAGTAGTTAGCGCCCTGGTAGCTAGAAAAGGGGATTTGGCCAACAAATTAGTGGACTCCATCGGCAACCAAAATGGCCGGGACATTGGCATACAAGCCAGTGGCAGCATCCTGCGCATCGAAAATAGATACTTGGTAGACTATTACCTGGCCGTGCTTAACGGGGCAGGTATCAATACCCTTGATAACAACCAGTCCAAGGACTTTGCAGGTCGCTTGGTACTGCATCCATTTAAGGTGCTGGATATCGGTGGTTCCTATTATAACGGCTACGATGTGTTTACTTCTTCACCAACCAGGAGCCAAAACCGCATCCGAATAGGAGGCGAATTCGCCCTGAACCTCGATCAGCTCAGCGTGAAAGGAGAATGGATTCAAGGAAAGGATGGCAATGTCAATCCCATTATCCACCAGGGTTGGTATCTGCAGGGGAGTTATTTTATTTGGCCCAGGCATTTGCAAGGCGTGTTCCGCTACGATACCTACGATCCCAATACCGCACTTTCCAAACATGCCATGGCCTCGACCTATTACGTGTTTGGGCTAAACTATTTCTTCAATGTATGGACCAAACTCCAGGTGGACTATTCATGGAGAACGGAAAACCCCAGCATCAACAACAACGTGTTTAATGTCCAGTTGCAGCTAGGATTTTAACCCCGATTGTCTATTAATTTTATAGGGAATTACGATGACAACCGTTACTTTTATGGCCCCTACGATGAGCACAAAGCCCAATCTGCCCGCAGAGGCAAAACAAGTCAATAGCCTGTTTCCAATTTTTTTGAAGCTGGAAACTATGCGTTTGCTTCTTGTAGGAGGAGGGCAGGTGGCGTTGGAAAAATTAACCAGCATCCTGAATAACTCTCCCGCCACGTCCATAAAAATAGTGGCTGAGTGGGTCTCGGAAGAAATAAAACGGTTGGCAGAAACCCATCCAAATATCCAGTGGACCGAGCGCACCTACCGGACATCCGACCTTGAAGACATAGATATCGTAATTTCGGCAGTCGACCGAAAAGAGATTAGCGAAAGGATCCAGCAGGACGCCAAAACCAAACGCATACTGATCAATGTTGCCGACAAGCCGGATCTTTGCGATTTTTACCTGGGATCCATCGTCAAAAAAGGAAACCTCAAAATTGCCATCTCAACCAATGGCAAATCCCCAACCATCGCCAAACGGCTTAGGGAAGAGATTAGCGAATGGATTCCCGATGAAATGGATGATCTGCTGCATAACATGCAAATCGTCAGGCAGAACCTAAGCGGGAATTTCTCCGATAAGGTTAAAGAGCTCAACGACTTGACTAAGGTGCTGGTGGCAAAGAAGGCAATTCTCAAGGAAACCAAGCGGAAACAGTGGCCTCGGATTGTGATTTGGTGTGTGCTCGCCTTTTGCTTTATGATCCTCGGCCACGCCTTATTTTCGATACTGCCCCTGCATAGAATTGCCGACGACCTCAGTGTTATTCCAAAATACGTCAATGGGCGAACCTTCCTGATTATGTTATTGACCGGCTTTCTGGCTCAAATGGTCGACGGCTCCATGGGGATGGGCTATGGTACTATTTCTACTACTTTCCTGCTGGCCAATGGTGTTAACCCGGCCATCGTCAGCAGTCGCGTCCATTCCGCCCGTGTCTTTGCCAGCGGCGTTTCAGGCTATAGCCACCATCGCTTTGGTAACATCAATAAAAAACTGTTCAAAGCCCTGGTCATCCCAGGCATTCTGGGGGCTATCTTGGGTGCGACCCTGGCTTTTTTCGGCCAAAAATATTCCTCCTGGGTCAGACTGCCTCTTTCCCTGTATACCATCTACCTGGGTTTTTTCATTGTGCGCAAGGCGTTTGCCAAAAGGAAAATCCAAGACAAGGTCAAGCGCGCCGGGCTACTGGCTTCGGTAGGCGGGTTCCTGGACGCATTTGCCGGAGGAGGTTGGGGCACACTGGTCACCAGCACCCTTATATCCAAACGCAAAAGCCCCCGATACGTCATCGGCTCCGTTTGTCTGGCTGAGTTTTTCGTGGTGCTGGCCAGCTCCATTACGTTTTTTATCTTCTTAAAGAATATCCCCTTGGCTGATGTAGCAGGTTTGATCCTCGGCGGTCTGATGGCCGCACCAATTGCGGCTAGGCTCGTGGGAAAATTCCCGTTGAAGGCCATGTATATTGCGGTGGGAGTTCTGGTCATTCTGACCAGCATCTTGACCTTCTATAAAGCGATTGCGCAGGTCCTAGCTGCCTAAACAGCTCCAAAGGGTGTCATCGGGCCCGATGCAGTGGCATTTTGACTAGGCTAGCGACGCATTTAGCAAAGAAAGTTGGGCGAAGGAGTGCATGAGCCCGTTAATTTGATTACGGATCAATTTGCGGATATTTTCATGCAGGGAAGGTTCACTCAATACTTCCGCGTAGACTTGCAATGTAGTTTCCCCATTCCGAGAACAATGGCGCATGGCGTCTTTGGTAGTGCCACTGGTGCTTCCCGGGCTGAAAGCCAACAAGCCCTCCCCCAGGTCATCGCCCGACCGTGATGGGTCGGCTTGCACCGATTCTCCACCCAGAACTTCTAGCTGAGATGCCAACTCACAAGCGTACTGATTGCATTCCTGAGCATGGCCAAGCAATGCGGCTTGCATCTGCTGGTCAGTTAGCGCAAAGGCGGTGCGTTCATATTCTTTTTTGGACACTTGCAGTACTCTAAGTAATCGGCTGAGGTTGTCCAACACGACCCTCGGAGTTTTATGGATGGATATGGTTATCATGGTATAGGTTTGTGCTACCTGTGTACAAGCAATTGTTATACCACAATGACGAAACCTCGTTCTGGCGCTGGTAGTCCGGAGACAGAGGGTTCGGGTTTTAATTGGGATAGCCCGTTCGATATTAAAAAATAAACCCAGATCAACGATAATCCCCCTGTTTGCAAAGCGAGAATACCAGGTTGCCAGGCGTAAATCGAACACTGCAAGCCCAAATCTGCCTTGAAGCAGGTTGCTTTGGTTATTTTCCTTCATATATTGTTAATTTTGCCAAAATGTCTTTATGAAGCAAGCTGTCTGGTATTTTATCTGTTGTCTGATTGCCGGGGCTAACCTGTGTTATGCCCAAACCAATGCGGCTCTTCCAGCACGTGAATTTGAGCAACAGATAGAGAAAAAAAATGTGCAGCTGCTCGATGTCCGTACCCAATCGGAATACGAGAGCGGGCATATCAAACAATCGATGCTTGCCGACTGGACCAAACCGGACCAATTCACTGACAGGATACAATATTTGGATAAATCCTCAGCCGTCTATGTCTATTGCCTGAGCGGAGGTCGCAGCGGGGCAGCTGCCAAATGGATGCGAGCAAATGGTTTTGTTGCCGTGTATGAATTGCAAGGAGGAATAAATGCCTGGAAGTCGGCTTCCTTGCCTCTGGAAGCGGCGGTCGCGGTCAAGCAGATGAGTTTATCGGATTACCACGCTCAAATTGGACAAAATGCCTTGGTGTTAGTGGATTTCGGTGCGGTTTGGTGCCCTCCTTGCCAGAAAATGAAGCCCATAGTTGAACAGCTCAAAAAGGACCTGGGAGCCTCGCTCCAGCTCGTCAATGTGGACGGTTCGACTCAAACCGAGCTGATGCAGCAATTGAAAATTGATGGTATACCGGCCTTCATTGCTTACCGCAACGGCCAAGAAGTGTGGAGAAAACAGGGAGTGGCCAATCTCCAAGAGCTCAAAGATGCCCTGCATGTCAACTAAAAAATGGGCCATGATGAGATACGCCCTGCTTCTGCTGCTGTCTATTACAGCTTCCCGAAACGTAGCCTTAGCCCAAAGTCTGAAAGCCCTCACCCTCGAGGGCCATTGCTCTTTACGAGGCATGAGCGTCGTAACCGATAAGCTTCTCTGGGTCAGCGGCAGTGAAGGAACTGTCGGCAGATCGACTGATGGAGGCTCAAGCTGGCAATGGATTCAGGTAAAGGGATACGAACACCGGGATTTTCGAGCTATTGAAGCCTTTGATGATCAACGAGCGATAATCATGGCCGTCAGCGAACCTGCGGTCATCTTAAAGACTCGGGATGCCGGCTTGCACTGGTATCCAGTTTTTGTTGACTCCACCAAGGGTATGTTCTTGGATGCAATGGATTTTTCCGATGATCTGCATGGCGTGGTGATTGGAGACCCCGTTGGTGATCGAGCTTTTATTGCAGTCACCACGACTGGGGGCGACAGTTGGACCGCCCTGGATGGGACGAAACGGCAAGCACCTCCGTTGCTGGAGAAGGGAGAAAGCTTCTTTGCTGCCAGTGGGACAAACATTAAGCTAGCCGACCATAGGTCTAACGAGATGGTAATGTACTTTGTTTCAGGAGGAATGCAATCGCGCCTGTTCCGATCAGGACCAAAACCAATGAATACAAAACTTTTCTTATTGAAAGGACAACCCACTACGGGCGCTTTTTCGTTAGACATTTACAACAACCAATACGGCGTGATTGTCGGCGGAGACTATGCCAAGGACAGCTTGGCGCAGGGAAATTGCCTACTTGTTACTTTGGGTGATACCTTGCAGGTCAAGAGACCCCAGGTTCCCCCTCAGGGATTCCGAAGTTGTGTTGCCTATCTTTCGTCCCGTAAGCTGGTGTGCTGTGGCTCCTCAGGCGTAGACCTTTCAACAGATGGAGGGCTTACCTGGCGGGCCCTTTCCAAAGAAGGCTTTAATGTATGCCGAAAAGCTAAAAAAGGGTCCATAGTCTACTTAGCCGGTTCGCATGGAAAGGTGGAGCGCCTCAGCTGGTAATCCGCTGGACATAGAGCTCGCAACTTGCCAGTGGCCGCACGCAGATCAGCAATTCCGAAGGGGGCAGCAGTCATACCACGCGATGGAAGGAATTGGATTTTGGTTATGCGTGACCAAGCAAAAAACCAATAGTATATGCAGGGAATAAAAACCATCGTGTTGCTATTTATATCCAATAGCTTCATGACCCTGGCCTGGTATGGCCATCTTAAGTTCAAAGATTATGCTTGGGGAAGGAGTTTGGGTTTGTTCTCCGTTATACTCATTAGCTGGGGGCTAGCTTTTTTCGAATATTTGTTTCAGGTTCCGGCCAACCGAATTGGGTTCAAGCAGGACGGCGGTCCCTATAGCCTGGTGCAACTTAAGACGATTCAGGAGGCAATTACGTTAGTGGTATTTACCGTTTTTACGCTGATATTTTTCAAAAACGAAAGACTGGCCTGGAATCAACTGGCCGGATTTGGTTTGCTGGTGGTAGCTGTTTTCCTGATATTCAAGAAATTCTGAGAACACCACCCACGATCAGCCGCAGAGCCGGGCCGCTTAATTTAAATTGCGAAAGTCAACCGGCACCAGTTTACTTACCCCTGGTTCAGGCATCGTCACTCCATAAATAACATCCACCGTGCTCATGGTCATCTTATTGTGGGTTACGATAATAAATTGGGAGTTTTCTGAGAACTGGCGGATCATATGCGTAAATTTATTCACATTCGCATCGTCCAGCGGCGCGTCCACTTCATCCAATATGCAAAATGGAGCAGGTTTGATCAGGTAGATAGCAAACAACAAGGCGGTGGCCGTAAGTGTTTTTTCTCCCCCACTCAGCTGGCTGATAGATGAGGGGCGTTTCCCTTTGGGCTTGGCCACAATATCAATGGCCGTCTCCGCCAAATTTTCCGGATTTTCCAATATCATGTCGGCGGTATCCTCCTCCGTAAATAAGGCCTTGAATACCTTTTGAAAATTTTCACGGACTTTATTGAACGTTTCCAGAAATTGTTGGTTAGCGGTCGCCTCCACCTCCTGAATGGTCTGAAGCAAACTCTGCTTGGCGTCGACCAAGTCATTCTTTTGCTCGACAATAAATTCATACCTCTTCCTCATTTCCTGAAACGCCTCGATTGCCGTCGGATTGACTTCCCCCAGGTTTTCCAAGCGTTTACGCATCCGGTCGGATTTCTCCTGCAGTTCTTCTACGGGAGTTTGCCCGACACGCGGCTGGTCGATGATATCGTCGATATTGATTCGAAATTCCACACTCAACCTTTCCTTCATCCCTGCCAGCTGTAGTTTAAGTTCGTTTAGCCGGTCCTTGATTTCACCCAACAGGTGTTCAACCTGTTCCTTTTCCTTGATTTGATGTCGCAGATGACTTTCCCGCTCGCCTAGAATATTGCGCAGGTTATAATACAACTGATCTGCTTCATTAAGTTTTCGTTCCTCCTCCTCTTTCTTGCGTAAAAATTCGACCAGGGTGGACTCGGAGCGTTCCAGCAAGTCGGCACTTTCCCGGATATTTTCTTCTGTCTGTTGCAGTTGAGCCGCGTTTACTTCCACCTGACTGCACAACTCCACCAATTGATTGTGCTTGAATTCCTGTTCTTGCTTCAAGGCATTGAGCCGGCTATGCTGACGGGTCACCTGCAAGTTGAATTCGTTGTACCCGGCAAATACATCCCCGTAACTGGATTCTGCCTGCCTCAATTCCTCTTCCCCGGCCCGCAGGCTCTCACTCAAGCCATTGGCCAAGCCTACCAGTCGTTGCCATTCAATCCGAGTACTCTCTACAGATCGAAGGGTTATGTCCAGGCTTGCATGAAGCTCCTCCAACCGTTTTTGTGATGCCTGCTGCAGGACGTGAAGGTTTTCGGCTTTGTTTTGTAGAGAAAATAGCTGATTGGTCAACCGGCTGATGTCTTCCTGAATTTGCCTGATGGCCTGTTCCTTAAGCTGCTCATTAAATCCAATTACTTCGTTGTGTGCAGCCTGGATCGAGGATTTCAATGTCCCAACAACCGCCTCCTGTGCCAATATTTCCTTATCCAGTTTCTCCATATTTTTGGCACGACCAATCTTTTTGCCTTCAAACAGGCCTACACTTCCCCCTGTAAGTGCATATTTACCTTTAACAAATTTCCCATGTTTCTCTAAAATCACCGTACCATTCATTGCGATGGAATTGAACCAGTCTATGGAGGGCTCCTCCTCGGCAATAAACACGTGGCCGAGCAGATGTTCTGCCAGTGGCCGGTACCGGCTGTCCACCTCAATTACCTGCACCGCGGGTATGGTGCCGCTGGGCTGAACAGGGATGGTTTGGCTAGCTTCCTGGAATTTATCGAGGAGAAAAAAGTTCGCCTTCCCTTTTTTGTGGTGGTCTAGTAAATTCACGGCCCGCAGACCTTCAGCCAAATCGTTGACTACATAATAATTAAGGTACGGGTCCAGCACATTTTCCACGGCTGCGCGAAATTCTTCCTTTACATAAATGATATCCGACAAAATCGGCGCAGTATGGTTCCATTCTGGATTCTTATGCAAAAATTTCACGCTGTCTGGATAGCCCTCCATCGAATCGATCAAGCTCTTGAGCAGATCATGTTCATTCTTCTTGGCATCCAGCAGGCGATTTTGATCGGCCAATTGTTGGCGCAACCCTTCGAGCTTCTCCTGCGTTTGTAAAATCTGCTCTTTAGTGCGTTCATGATGGTCTTGCAGTTGCTGCAGGTCAGTTTCCTTGCTTTGGAGCTCCAGCAGTTTGGAACGATTGTCTTGCTCCAATTGGTTCAACTGATCCTCCCGCGATGCACGTTCCTGGTCTAGCTGCAAAATGCTGCTTTGCATATTCTGGATAGAGGTATCGGAAACGGCGACGTTTTTTTCCGCATCGAATTGATGGCGTTGGATCAGACCAAGCTCTTGCCGTAGGCTATCCACAGATTGCCTCTTTACATCGAATGCCTGCTTGGCCACATCGACTCCGCTCTTAAGCTCATCCAATTGACTAGTCAATTGCTCCAATTTGGCAGCCTCCTCATTGACCTGCTGGGTAGAAAAAACAATACTATCCTCCAACCCCTTGCGCTGACCTTCGCTTTTGTGTAAAAATTCCTGCAGACCGCCCTGCTTTTCTCTTAGGAAATTGAGGCGCTGTGCGGCCAGGTTCTTTTCATTTTCCATGCCCCGCAGACTCTGAAGCAACTCGTTAAAGGCAGCCTGCATGGATTGTAGCGCCTTCTCTTTTTCTATAAATCCTAATTTTTCCTGCTCAAGCTCTGCTTCCCGCTGGGCTATTTCCGCGTCTAGTTGGACTCGTTTGTCGGTTTGTTCTTCGGATTGCTCGTTGAGCTGCCGGTAAGTCAGATTAAAGCCCTCGAGGGCTGCTTTGGCTAGTTCGACGCTAAGTTCCCGGTATTCCTTCTTGATTTCGAAATATTTCTCGGCCTTCTTCGCCTGATTTTCCAAAGTCTTGAGCTGATTATTGATCTCGAAAAGCAGATCTTCGATTCTGGCCAGATCTTGTTCCGTTGCATCCAATTTTTGTTTGGCTTCCTTTTTACGGGTCTTGTAAATGGAAACCCCAGCAGCCTGCTCCAGCATGCGGCGCCGGCTGTTGTCCTTGTCTTTGATGATGTCGTCCACCATACCCAGCTCAATGATGGCATAGCTGTCAGTAGAGACGCCCGTATCGATGAATAGATTCTGAATATCCCGCAGGCGGCAGGATACATCATTTAGCCGATATTCGCTCTCCCCACTTTTATAGAATTTACGGGTAATGGTCACCGTGTTAAATTCTGTCGGCAATAGGTTCTTCGTATTTTCAAACGTCAGGCTTACCTCCGCTAGTCCGGATGCGGATCGGTTCTTGGAACCATTAAATACGAGGCTCTCTAAGTTTTCGGAACGTAAATGGCTGATCTTTTGCTCGCCAATCACCCAGCGGATGCTGTCTACAATATTGCTCTTGCCGCACCCATTCGGTCCAATTATGCCCGTTATGCCTTCATCGAAATTGATGTGTGTCTTATCGGCAAAACTCTTAAAACCTTTGATTTCTAAACTCTTTAATCGCACAGGCCGTAGTCATTTGGTAACTCGGCAAACCTACACTAAAATGGTTAATTCAGCCCTGCTCTGTTGATAAGTGGTGGATATCAAAAAAGGTGGGAAATTCACCCTGCTTATCGCCTTGTGTAACCCATTTTATACGCAGGGAAATTGCGCACTTGGCCTGGCTGCAAACTGATCCCTTGGTGGCCTGTCTAGCTGCATTATCCGTATGTTTCGCTTGTCAGTTGTATACCGGCTCAAATTTGCGTAGCTTACCCATTGGCTAAACCACGAGGCGAGATCCACATGATTACAGCGATTACCGGAGGGCGGCTTTGGGCTTTGGCGTTTTTGCTCCTCACCGCACACGTTGAAGCCCAGCGCTCAGCGCAAGCACACAACTATTACATTAGCCCGAGGGGCGAGGATAGCAACCCGGGCAGCAAGGACAGGCCTTGGAAATCGCTAGATCCGTTAAAAAATCGATCCTGGCTTGCCGGCAGCACGGTATTTCTTCAGGGAGGAGCCCAATTTCAAGGCACCATTTTGTTTACTGCTGCATCGCGGGGGTCCAAAAATCGTCCGATTGTGGTTTGCTCCTACGGCCAGGGGCGCGCCACCATTGATGCCCAAGACAGCTCAGCGATAATCGTGCAGCAGGGGCAATTCATCACCATAAGAAACCTCGTGCTGAAGGGCAGCGGCAGAAAATCCGGCAACACCGCAGCAGGCCTATGGCTGCGGGGGGCAAACCACATCCGAGTTCAAGAACTTGATGTGAGTGGCTTTCAAAAAGCGGGCGTAGAGGTGAGTGATTGCAAGCAAATACGCCTGCAGCAGATTAATGCTCACGACAACGGGTACGCAGGCATTTGTGTAGACGGAAGCCACTATCCAGAATATAGCAACGACCAAATTCTTATTGAAGACTGTCAAGCCATTAATAATCCAGGAGACCCAACCGCTCTTAATAACCATAGCGGTAACGGCATCGTGGTTGGTCTGGCCACTCATGTGCACGTGGAATACTGTGTGGCCACGGCGAACGGTTGGGACATGCCCCGCAAGGGAAACGGGCCCGTAGGAATTTGGGCCTGGGAATGCGATTCGGTCTTGATAGAGCATTGCATTTCCTACCGAAACCACACAGCTCCTGGCGCCATGGACGGAGGTGGATTTGATTTGGATGGAGGTTCTACGCATTGTACTATACAGTACAATTTATCCTATGAAAATGAAGGCTATGGTTTCGGCATTTTCCAGTTTAGCGGAGCCACAGCTTGGCATGATAATACGTTCCGGTTCAACATCAGTTTCAACGACGGAAACACCACGGCAAATGGAGCAAGCGTACTATGGTGGAACGGAAGCAAGGACCCAGCCCAGTTCCACAATTGCTATTTCTACAATAACCTGCTTTATAACCAATATGGATATGCGCTCGGTGTCATACAGGAAGCACGCGATAATCGCGACTTCTTTTTCTTAAATAATATTTTTGTTGCCAAAGACGAGATGATGACGGGTGGAAAAATCAGGGAAGAAGTATTTTACGGAAACGATTGGTGGTCCTTATTGGGAAGATTCAACCTGAATGGCTTTCATGATTTTGGGGCTTGGATAACGCAGACTGGTAAGGAAAAAAGACATGGCCGCCTGACTGGAACCAATCGGGACCCGGGTCTGAGAAATCCCCGGGCGCCTACTCTGGTCGATCCCCACCAACTCTACACACTTGAAGGGTTCAAACTAAACCTCCAATCCCCATTGCGCAATAAAGGAGTGGACGTGCACGGGATACTGTCCCTATCCAAAAAACTCGTGGATTTTTTTGGGCAGCCGGTTCCCCAAGGCCCAGGAACCGAACCCGGAATTTCGGAGCTTCATTGACCCGGAAAAAATCGGAGCATATTAATCCTCATTTTTCCTATCAGCCCTCCGCTTGAGCTCATCAATGGGCATATTGATCTGTTTACCCATCGGCTTGCCATCGCGATAGGTGATGACTTTGAGCATAGTGGCCTCTTTGGGTATCGACAAAGGAGAGGAATATTCCGGATAGAAATTGTCGGGGTTAGAGTTATCAAAACTGTAATAAATATGCAGTCCAGTCACTTCGGTAGACAATACCACCTGCAAAGAATCGCGACTGTCTTTGCGGGCCGTAAAAACGGGATCGAAAAGACTGCGAGCATATTTAACTTGCTCCACATCCATCCGGTCAAAATTGTACTCGACTCGTTTGGCAAAATCATCCCAATTTTTTTTATCCTTTGGTGACCACAAGGTCTCCGCTATGGCAAGGCTACGAGGCCAAAGCATGTACTGCATATGGCGCGTATTATAAATCTGCTCGGTCCATAAATTGGCCTGGCCGCCAAGAATGAATTTGGCATCCACGCTGTCGGGTACGGGTTCAAATTGGTATGCCGTTTTCAATCGAAGAGAGGCATACACTGGGGGTTCGATCATCCGATCACTTTGCATATAGTCCAAATAAACGAAGGTTGTGGGGCTCATGACTACCTGATGCCCCATTTTAGCCGCTTGTATGCCCCCTTTCATCCCACGCCAACTCATGACCACGGCATTGGGCGCCAGGCCACCCTCCAGGATCTCATCCCAGCCAATGAACTTCTTGCCCTTGGATTCGACAATCTTTTCTACGCGCGATTCAAAATAACTTTGGACCTGGTCCATGGTCTTGAGTCCTTCTTTGGCCATCAACTGTTTTATGGCGTCACTCTCCTCCCAAAAATTCTTCGCGCATTCGTCCCCCCCGACATGGATGTATCCAAATGGGAATAGCTCGGCCACTTCCGTAAATACCTTATCTAAAAATTCGTATACCTTTTCATTTGCCGGACACAGCGTATTGTCTACCAATGCGGTGAAAGTGCTGCCGTGCCAGTCCATGATTTCTTCCCCGGATCGAACGTGGTACTTATCGGCGCCGGGGGTGCAGGAAAGATCCGGATAGGAGACGATCGCGGCAAGGCTATGGCCGGGTACATCCACTTCGGGCAAAATATCCACGAAGCGCCCTTTCGCATATCGCACTATTTCTCGGATATCGTCCTGTGTGTAAAAACCGCCGTAATCACGTGGTTCATCGGCTGCGGGTGCCGCGAATTCGCCGAATGTACCTACGCGTCTAGCGCTCCACGCTCCGACTTCAGTGAGTCTGGGCAAACTCTTGATCTGAATACGCCACCCCTCGTCGTCGGTTAAATGTAAATGCAATAAATTGAATTTGTACCGCACCATATTGTCAATAAAGTCTTCGACCTGCTGCTTCGTAAAAAAATGTCTCGCCACGTCCAGCATCAGGCCACGCCACGCAAAACGCGGATTATCGACAATATCCACGCACGGCACCTGCCAGCTTACTCCTTTGACCGGCGTCTTGCTCTCAATTTCGTTGGGCAGCAGCTGAAGCAAGGTCTGGATTCCGTAAAACAAGCCAGCCGGCCGGTTTGCGCGTATGGTGATGGAAGACGCAGTGACCTTCAGGGTGTACCCTTCATCGCCTAAATCCGTTTGTGGGGCTTTATTGAGTTCAAGTCGGACTGTCGCGAGATCGGACTTCCAGCTAGTTGTAACGCCGTAGCCAGTAGATGTACTTAATTTCTGTTTGAGATCGAGGATCCCATCGGATAATGCGGGGTCCTGCGGTACCTGCAGAACGATGTGGGTTGGTAGAACAAAATGTCCCGGGTGGCGGACCAGCTGTACGGGCTGGGGAATAAGGGCAATAACAGGGGTCTCGGATTGGCCATAGACTGCCGCCATGCTAGCGAGTAGCCAAATCAAATACGTTACTTTTTTCATATGAGCTAACCATGTTTTAAGGCAACTAAGAAATAGTTCAATTGTGCAACCCTCGACGCACCAGCGGCCAATCGACGAATGAAAAAATAGCCTTCCGCACATGCCTTCCCAGGCCCTTGACCGCTCCTAGCGTATCCCTCGGCGGACTCCGGCTGCGCATGTCCAGGCCAAAACTCGCGGCTAAAGACAAGGCAACCTTGGATTCAGCTTTCAATTTCAACCATTTATTTTTCCTGCCCAAATAAAATAGAACCCTTCGGTCTAACCGAGACAGTGTGTCACCTCTTGGCTGGCCCCGAAGATTCGGGACTCTTGCCCACATCGCTGGCAGAATATGGCACCATTTTGCAAACAAATGATAACTTTACTATAGGTCCTCTTATCAAACCTGCACCAAACTAAGTACTATGAATCAATTCATCGTTCCGGTTGACTTTTCTGAAACTTCCAAGAATGCCGCCCGGTATGCCGCCCACTTGACCACACAGCTGAGAGATGCTTGCATTATATTGTATCACGTTTTTGGCCGAATCGAGGCGGGATCCGATGGTACTCCCCTGGGCGAGGACGAAGATGCCAGAAAGAAAATTGCCGAACTTGCCTTACAAAGCTTACTTAATGAGCTATCCAATATAACGGAGGCGAAAATATTGGTCGTAGCCGAAGAAAGCGATCATTTTGTGCGTTCTTTGGAGCACTATGTGCGTAGCCACCAGGTGCAGATAATTATCATGGGCATTACTGGATCGAGCCGGATTGGCCAGATCCTCATGGGAAGTAATACGTTGGATGTGGTGCAGTGCAAGATCGCGCCTGTCATCATCGTGCCGCCGGATGCGCTTTTCAAGGGGGTAAACAACCTTATGCTCATTTCTGATTTTAAGGACGTCGAAAATACCATGCCGCTGGAATCCATCTCCAAGTTACTGACTCTTTTTCGCCCCACCCTGTATGTAGTCAACGTCGACGATGAGCACTATATTGAACTGACAGAAGAATACAAAGTACAAAAGGAGAAGCTGCAAAAATGGCTTCGGGCTTTTAATCCGGAGTATTTTTTTCTTCGCATGTTTGATTTTGTTGACTCAATCAACCAGTTTGTCGAAGACCACGATATCGATCTAATTCTGATGGTCCCCAGGGATCACTCCTTTTTCTCGACCATCTTCAAGCCATCCCATACCACCAAGCTGGCCTACCACAGCCACGTTCCTATCATTTCCGTACATGACTGATGGCTAAAAAGCCCCAGACCTTGGGAAGCGATCCAGATCTTAGCGAAGGCCAGGTTTTGGCCGGTCTCTCAGCATCAGACCCGGGGTTCCTGCTGGCTTAGGCAGTGAAAGCTCCCCAGCCCCCAAATGATTTCGGTGGAATCAATGCCCACGACCTGTCGATCGGGAAAGCATCGTTGAATTATTTGCAGTGCCTTTTGATCCTTGTCACACTGATAAGTAGGCACCACCACGCAAGCATTGGCAATATAAAAATTGGCATACGAAGCGGGCAGCCGCTGCCCTTGGTAGTACAGGGGATCCGGCATGGGTAGCTCAAGGACCGTGAGCTTTCGGCCATTTGCCAGGCGCATCGCTCTTAGGGCCTGCAGATTATTTTGCAGCAAGGGGAAATTCTCATCCTGGGTATTTTCCTCCACTACAGCCACCACCGTGTCTTCGCTGACAAAACGTACCGTGTCGTCCACATGCCCGTCGGTATCATCCCCTACGATTCCATCATCGACCCATAAAACTTGTTCAACGCCATAATAATTGATCAGAAAATGTTCAATCTGGTGCTGATTTAACTGGGGATTGCGATTGGGGTTCAGCAAACAACACGTCGACGTAATTAGGGTTCCGTTGCCATTGAAATCCACCGAGCCCCCTTCCATGACGATGCCTGGACGATAGACAGGAAGCCCATAGTGTGCACCAATCAAGGTGGGAATCTTATCGTCTAAATCGTACGGCGGATATTTGTTGCCCCAGGCATTGTAATTCCAGTCTACAATAACTTTTTTTTGTTGGGCATGTGGATTGATTAGAAAAGCGGGGCCGTGGTCGCGACACCAGGCGTCGTTGGTAGGGTTGCGAAAAAACTCTACCTCATGCAAGTTTACCCCCTCCTGTAACAGGCATTCCCTGGCAAAGTCCTCCATAGCTTTATCGTTCACATTGATGCGCGCCTTTTCCCCTTGGGTGATTTGCTTGACAAATCGCGCATAGTGGGGAAAGACTTCTTTAATTTTTCCAGGCCAGGAAGCTTCTTTGTGCGGCCAGCTTAGCCAGGTTGCACTATGCGGCCAGAATTCCGCAGGAAAAAAATAGCCCAGTTGCCCAGGGGATGGGAAATCCGGTTGTCCCAGGGTCTGGAGTTGAATGGAACTTGTCTTTTCGGGGCGTTTCGAAATCAAACGATGAGATTTTGCTAGGTCATGTAATGCAGATCATAGTGGGTTTTCCGGAGGGATACGATAAACCACCCGTCATGTTAGGCATAACCCGGTGGACGGATAAACAAGTCCTTAGTCCCCATCCAAAAACCGTTTAGTGATGGGTTCATAAGAGTCAATTCTCCGGTCGCGCATGAAGGGCCAATGGGTCCTGTAGCTGTCCGTTTGAGCCGTATCGATCTCATGGACAATCACTTCTTCTTTGTCGTGGGAAGCTTGTAGGAGCACCGTTCCGAAGGGATTCGAAATGAAGGATCCGCCCCAGAATTTCATGGCACCGTTTTGCTCGAGTCCGACACGGTTCACCGAAACGACATGGACCCCATTGGCAATAGCATGGCTGCGTTGTATTGTTTGCCAGGCATTGTACTGCTCGAGGTTGGTTGCGGCATCCTGACTCGAGGCCCATCCGATGGCCGTCGGATAAAACAGGATCTGCGCTCCCATCAGGGAGGTAATGCGCGCGGCTTCGGGATACCACTGATCCCAGCATATCAATACGCCAAAGGTCGCGTACTTGGTCTTGAATACCCGGTAGCCCATGTCTCCGGGCGTGAAATAGAATTTTTCATAATATGCGGGGTCATCCGGAATATGCATTTTGCGGTACTTGCCCAACAAGGACCCATCGCTGTCGAGAATGGCAGTCGTATTGTGGTAAATTCCTTGAGTTCGTTTCTCAAACAAGGAAGCGATGATCACGATGTCCAACTCAGCGGCCAATATTCCAAGCTCCTCGCTAGCCGGACCAGGGATGGGCTCGGCCAATTGGAAATGTTTGTAGTCTTCAACGTCACAAAAATAATGCGACGTAAACAGTTCCTGCAAACACACAATTTGGGCTCCGTGGCCAGCAGCCTCTCGGATCCTGTCGATGGCCTTCCTGAAATTGGACCCTTTGTTTTGCGTGCAGCTCATTTGCACCATTCCGATCTTTGTCTTGCTCATGATTTGCCCATTGAGGTGCAAAAGTACAATAATACCAGGTAGGAAAGACTTCGGCGGATGAATTCATCTAAGCTTGACGGCGCATATACCTTGCTGGAGGGACGCACGTGAACGAAAGATAAGGGGCACTAGGGATAGTCTTATTAGGATCTACCCATACGACGCAGAAAAGCCACATGGGAGGCAACAGCCAGATGGACATGGGGGTATTCAATATAGGCTAGCCCATGCTCGGCACAGGCCTGTCTAACGATCTTGCTGATTGCCGGATAATGGACATGGGAGATTTTTGGAAACAGATGATGTTCAATTTGGAAATTCAATCCCCCAACAAGCCAACTGACTACCTTATTACGAGTAGCAAAATTGGCCGTGGTCTTGATCTGATGGACGGCCCATTCGTCATCCAATTTGCCGGTAACTTCATCTACCTGTGGGAATGCGGTGTCCTGCACAGTATGAGCCAGTTGGAAAACCAGGCTCAACACAAACCCAGCCACACAGGTGAAAATAGCAAACCCGATGAGCCAATTGGTGAATCCTAAATGATAGATCGGTAGCCCCACAAATAAAAACGCGTTGATGAGCTTAAAGCCCCAAAATACCAGGTGATCTGATATCGTCATCTTCTTGAGTGGCACAGGTCCGACTTTGCTCTTAAAATATTTTTGATAATCCAAGACAAATATCCAAAAGATGTACAACAACGAATACAGCATCCAAAAATACAAGTGCTGGTATTTATGCAACCGGTATTTTTTTTGAGTCTCACTCATCCTCATCCACGGTTGAATATCAATATCATCATCAATCCCATCGATGTTGGTATATGCGTGATGGATCACGTTGTGTTTCATGTTCCACATGAAGCTGTTACCACCCAAAACATTCAAGGAAAATGCAGCCAGGTGATTGACCCATTTGTATTTGCTGAAACTTCCGTGGGCGCCATCGTGCATCACATTAAATCCAATGGCTGCGACCACGCCTCCTAGCAGGACGCATTCCAAGATGGCCCACAGGGGAGCCGGAGTGAAAAATACCAGGTGGACATATATAAAGGCAAAGCAAACCAACAGGATCACTGCCTTCATGAAAAGGCCAAAATTACCGGTCGTCGATTTGCCCACTTCGTCAAAATAGGCACTGATTCTCCTTTTGAGTTCAGTATGAAATGAATAAGTAGCGCTGGCGAATTTAGGACTGGGCATAATCAATTGATTCTAATTAAATCGCATGCAAGGTAACCCTTTTTAGACGATCCGGGTGTTAAGAAAGTCCGAATATTAAAACGCTCAAATCCAAGAATTTGTTGTCAACCCATGCTGGCGATCCCCCAAGGCCCTGATCGAAAAGCAGATGGCTTGCCTTGGACTTGTCCGGCTTAGGTATCCAATTGGATAAATGCATCAAAATTTCGAATGCCAATCATTTTTTCACAAACAAATCCTTCGGCATACGCCACGCCAATCATTTTACCAAACATCTGGTGGCGGCCGATGATTGAATTCAAGAATTCGGGTGTGGAAATATAGGTCTGCGGCTCCTTTTCCAAGTATTCTCCCGAATGAAATTGAGAAGAATAGGCTTTGATGGATGCCAGTTTGCGTTCGAAAACGGGCGTAATATCGTACACGAAGGAGGGCGTGTAGTAGCGGTCCTGAATATAATGGAAAACGTATTTTGGGCGCCAGTGCTGTTGGCTAGTACCGTCCAAATCTACCGTTTCAATCTTCCTAAGTCCGCTCAGAAAGCAGGCGTCGGCTATAAGCCCACCCGCCCGGCCGTGGTCGGGATGGCGGTCCGCCAGTGCGTTAGCCAGCACAATCTCTGGTTGGTATTTCCTGACCGCTCTGATCAGCAAGCGTTGATGGGCCTCGTCATTGCGCAAAAACCCATCGGCCATACCGAGGTTTTCGCGGATATCCAACCCCATGATGTCCGCTGCCCTGGCCGACTCAATGGCGCGCAGCTCAGCCGTTCCCCTGGTGCCCAGTTCACCCCGAGTCAGGTCGACTACTCCGATTTTTTTTCCCATTCGTTTTTCCATCATGAGTGTGCCGGAGCAGCAAAGCTCCACGTCATCGGGATGAACAGCAACAGCCAAAATATCCAGTTTCATGTCCTCATTTTTGATTTAATAGGTTGCGACTGCGCTATTGGGCCCATAGGACCCATACCAAAGGCGGTCAGAACTGGCGCAAAACTAAGTACTAAATCTGATGAATAGTAGGCCGACCTGGAGAGCTGCCATCCGCTGCGTGCCCCACTGGCGAGGCGACCAATCGGTGCTTGAAAACTAGGGAGGGGAGGCAAATACGCGTTAAAGCGTCATGGCCAAGGTCCGAGTGGAGTCGTAAAATCTGATAGTCTTTGTGCTGGGTCGGTAGGCCAGGCTGCCCACATAGTCCTCATCCATCGCAAAGCTATTGACCACCCAATCGTCCGCCGAACCCAGTATGGACTCCTTCACCTCACGGGTTCCATTCAGCGTAGGTAATGCCTTCAATTCGTCATGGAGGCCTTTTGCTGTTGCTTTTACCAGCGCCTCTTTCCTGGTCCACAGAAGATAAAATGTTAGCCTAGGATCTGCAGCAGATTCAACGAACTGGATTTCCTCCACGCCGCAGGTTATGTCCAAGGCTGCACGATAGTCAAAATCGGGTTTAACTTTTTCAAGGTCGATTCCAACCTCCAAAGCGCCGAATGCCATCACTATCCAATTTCCAGAATGCGCCGTATTATACTGCAATGTGGGGCCTGCCGTCCCCGTCAACGAGGGTTTCTTGTTTATTCCTATGGTCAATTCTATTTGCGTAGGATCTTGGTGGAGGTATTTAGCCAACAGCAACCGCAGACCCGCTCTAGCCGTAATAAAACGATGCTGGTCGTGGTGATGATGATACTTGGCAGATCTTTGCTTTTCCAGGGGCTGAAGGAGATCAAAAGCAATATTCAGCAACCTCGGATCATCTGCCACCCGCAATCGCCAGACATCCACGGTATCGGGCGAAGCCGGGCCAGGCCCAAGATCAGACCAGCTTATCTGCTCTATATGTTTACAGGTTATTTGGGGCATGCGCTCAGGAAATCAGAATCGCTTGGGCCATTTCTGGAACCTTTTCTTGCTGGGGTCTTTCTGCAGTACGCTGGTCCAGGGCCTGCTGCAAAATCCGGGCGAATTCGCGAGCGAAAGGCATATACAAGAAGGTCTT
Organism: uncultured Chitinophagaceae bacterium; assembly: GCA_963742225.1. Taxonomy (GTDB): domain Bacteria; phylum Bacteroidota; class Bacteroidia; order Chitinophagales; family Chitinophagaceae; genus Puia. Next base: position 479,366 of record CAVULD010000002.1, read on the forward strand.
ATGATCGCCCGATATTTCATGCACGTAGACTCCTTTTTTTGCATATTTTTTCCAACCCATGTATTTCATGTCATCCAGGTAATAGAGTCTGGTTTTCACTTTGAACAAGTCAATGGCCCCATCAAAGGGGACCATTTTATAATGGCTGTTGGCGTATTCATACTTCTCCCCTATTTTAATCTCTTTGGGGGAAAGATCTTTGGATTCCCATTCCTCCTCTGCAGCCGATTTGCCATTTAGCTTTCGTCTGACGAAATTAACTTGATAGGATATTGTTTGTCTTGGCCTTTGCCATAGGGAGCGCAGTATGAACAGTAGCTTGGGGAATTGCCTTTTAGCTTTCTTGGAAAGTCGGATCAATGTGGGATCGAAATAATCCGAATTTTCCGCATAGGTGTCAAACATGGCCAGCATGACTATTTTTTTTCCCATCATCTTGAGTTGGCGAGCCATTTCATACACAATGATACCTCCGAATGAATAGCCTGCCAGGGCAAACGACTGGGCAGGGTTTGTAGCCAGGATTTCGGAAACGTAATATCGGGCTATGTCTTCCATGTTGTCCAAGGCTTCATCATCTGGCCCGAGACCTTTGGCCTGCAAGGCAAATACCGGTTGATCAGGATCCATATGCTTGGCCAAATCCTTAAACAAGAGCACGTTCATGCCAAACCCATGAACGATATACAGGGGCATCTTGCTACCCTTCGGCTTGATCGGGACGAGCGAATTCCACGCGATGGCTTTATGATCCAACTCAATCAGTTTGGCTAATTTCTCCACCGTTGGGGCTTCGAATAAACTCGCTAAAGGCAGTCGCTTTCCGGTTTCCTTCTCCAAGCGAGTCATGGCCTGAACGGCGACTAAGGAGTGGCCGCCCAGTTCAAAAAAATCGTCATAAATACTCAATTTATCCATGCCCAACAGGTCAGCCCAAATGGCTGCAATCGCTTTTTCCGCGCTGGAACGTGGAGGCGCATATCCGTGCGCTCCCACACTGGCCTGATGATTGGGCTTGGGCAGGGCGTTGCGATCGATTTTTCCGTTAGGCGTCAGAGGTAAAAAAGGAATCAATTCAAAATCATCGGGTACCATATAGGAGGGTAGCAAGTCCTTGAGATCCTGTCTCCATCTAGATAAAAACCGTTCACTGCGCTGCAAATTGGACTCGGATTCCTTTCCAAAAAGATCTTGTACACCTAGCTTCGGGTCGGGGACCAGGTAGGCTACCAATCGCTCCTCCAAATTAATTACCACTGCCTCTTTGATGCCTTCCAGTTTCTCTAGGTTCTGTTCAATCTCTCGGGGTTCAATGCGATAGCCACGGATCTTGAGTTGCTGGTCGATTCTGCCCAGGCATTGAATCTCGCCCGTCTCCAAAAATTTGCCCAAATCACCTGTCTTATACATTTTCCCTTCCGACGCCCGAGAAAACGGATCGTCCACAAAGCGTTCTGATGTAAGATCCGGTCTGTTCAAATAGCCAGACGACACGCCGGCCCCACCTATATAAATTTCCCCCAAATAGCCCACCGGCAGGGGCCGAAGGTATTGATCCAAAATATATACCTGGGTATTGTTAATGGGCTGACCAATGGTGATAATGTCATCACTCGGCGCCAGATGTTTCACACAAGACCAGATCGTCGTTTCTGTAGGCCCGTACATATTCCAAACGGAACTGGCCCTGGCCAGTAGCCTATCGGCTAGTTCCTTGGGGAGTGCTTCCCCACCGCAGAGCGCTTTAAGTTCAAGGGGCTTTTGCCATCCCGCGTCCAGGATCATCTTCCAGGTCGAGGGGGTGGCCTGCATAATGCTTATGCCTTCCATTTGCATGGCCTCCTTCAGCAACCTGCCATCCCTGGCCGTTTGCTGATCCGCCAAGACTAGTTGTGCTCCGCTCACCAACGGCAGATACAGTTCCAAACCCGCAATGTCAAAAGAAATGGTGGTGATGGCCAGCAACCGGTCAGACGCCTGAATGCCGGGTTCTTTTTGCATGCTTAGCACAAAATTCACCAGACTGTGGTGTTGAATCTGTACGGCTTTGGGATTTCCGGTAGAGCCGGAAGTATAGAGGATGTAGGCAAGGTCCTGGCCTGTAGCCCGGGACCTGACAGATGCAGCGGGATCATGCTTCACCTTGTCAAACGCCTCCTCAATCAATACTTCGGTAGCTTGAGTCGAAAAGCGACCTCGGTATTTAGTGCTGGTAAGCAGGATCTTCGGTTTTGCGTCCGCGAGCATGTAGGCGATCCGCTTGGCAGGAAACTCGGGATCCAAAGGCAAGTAAGCGGCGCCGGCTTTCATGATGGCCAGTAAGCTGAGCACCATCTCCACAGACCGGTCCATGGCCAGGGCAATGATATTACCAGGTACCAGATCAAATTCTTGCAGCAGCGTGGCCAGGCGATTGACCTGGTCCACCAGTTGCTGGTAGGTCAGTTGCTGGCCCTTATATGAAATAGCGATGCGGTTGGGATAGGCGGCGGCTCGCTCAGCGATCAAATCCGTCAGCACGATCTGGTCTGGGTAATCCGAGGAGGTGTTGTTCCACCGCTTCAATTTGGTCAAAAGCTCCTGCTGGCTGCTCGACGGAATATCCTTCAACAAGACCTCGGGATTGGCCACCACCGCCCGCAGCAGGAATTCAAAATCATCCATCATCCGCTTTATGGTGGAGGACTTGAATAGGTGGCTGTTATAAGACCACTCCAAGACGAAGTTTTGTTCGGAACCAGAGGCGTTCAAAAAAAGCTCGAAGTTTTCGTATTCCCTCGGGTTATAGAACATCTTGTGGTGCAGCCCAAGGAAAGAGACGCCATCGTCCAATCCCAAGTCGATATTGAACACGACAGGCACGAGGGGTACGCGTGAAGCATCGCGTGAAATATTGAGTTTCTTTAACAGGCTGCTGAAAGTGAACTGCTGGTGATCGTAGTCATCCAGAATTTGCCTCTTCCTTTGTTTGAGGTAGTCGATTAAACTCATGTCCCCGAGAGGATGGCTCCTCAACGGCAGCAGGTTTACGCAATGTCCAACCAGCGCATATTTACCCGATGCAGCCTGCCCAGCTGCCGGCAATCCCAAGACAATATCATTTTGTCCGGTGATGCGCATCAGAAAAACTTCAAAGGATGCCAGCAGCGTAGTGACAAAACTACATCCCGCTTTTTGCGCCAATTTTTTTACGGCTCCCACCAATTGTGGGTCCAGTGGAAAATCGTCCCTGTGACTCTTATAGGTACGAATGGCCGATCTGACAAAATCAGTTGGCATATCCAACACAGGTACATTGTCTTTAAATTGGTCTACCCAATATTGTTCGATCTGCTTATACTCTTCACTTTGAGAAAATGCCTTTTGGGCCAGCGCGTATTGACTGAATGACTCTGCCGCGGGTAAGTCCGGAATTTCATTCTTGGCGTGTGCCCCATAGAGTTTTCCCAAATCTTGAAGCAATATGCCCAGCGACCAGCCGTCGCAAACAATGTGGTGGACGGTTATGGTGAGGTAGTGCCTTTCATCCCCCAGCTTAAACAAAGCCATGCGAAACAGAGGGCCGTTAAGCACATCAAAAGCCGTCTCGGCGTCTTTTTTGGCGAACCGGCTAATAAAACTGCGCTGGCGTTGCTCATCCTGGTTGGATAAATCTTCCGCAATCAAGTTTAACGCTACAGCTCGGTAGACGCAGATTTGCTTTCCGTCTGCACTAAATGCCGAGCGCAACCCTTCGTGTCTATTGATCAAATCCTGCAGGGCCGACCGCATCGCGGTTTGGTTGAAGGGTCCCGTCAGCAGCAGCGACACCGACTCATTGTATGAACGGTTCGCGTCTTCACCGCCCATTAAGCAGGACACCCAAATTTCTAATTGCGGGTCAATAGTTGGAGCCACCTTGGCAATTTCTGGGCCTTCGAACGGGTTGTATTCGACCGGACTAAGTTTCTGTATGGCGTTTTCTTGGTTCAAGCTGTACTTTTAATTCACTTGTAAATATTTGCCGGGGTGGTCCGGGTCGGTCACAAACCAGGCGGGATTGCCAAACTTATCGCGCCCCAGCCGGGCGCCTTCCATGGGCGCCTGGGCCTGGATTTCACTGGACTGCATGGATTTCTCTTGTGCCTTAGAGACGGGTAAAAAGCCTGCCTGGATGAGTTGCTCGGCTGACGATTCAAATGCCTGCACAATTTGGTCCACTTCCTTTTCGCTGAAAGCTTCATTTAGAAAACACGGGAATCCATCCAGTATATGTATCCCTTTTTCGCGCATAAGGGTGAACAACAATTCACCATAGGCAATATCTTCTTTGAACTTGAGCTTCCACAGCGAACCGAATTGTGCCGCAAACAGCGGTAACCCCCGGGTGTGGCAAATGTTATTCAGTTTATCGGCTAACTGTTTGGTTAAATTGTTCAACCGCAGTTGTAACTCCGGCCCTTTAGTCCGCATATGATCCAAAGCGGCTTTAGCCGCAGCCAACGCGAGGGGATGACGAACGAAAGTGCCCGCAAAATAAGTAACCCCTGATTCCGGAACCGAGTCGTCGCCATACTGCCAAGTCCCTCCATCCAGTGCGTCCATGAACCTGCTGCGGCCGGCAATTACGCCAAAGGGCATACCGGCAGCGACAACCTTACCGTAGGTTCCTAAGTCGGCTCGGACCCCAAATAAAGCCTGCGTCCCGCCAGGATGCATTCTGAATCCAGTAATCACTTCATCAAAAATCAAGGCGGTTCCTGAATTTTCGGTGATTTGCCTCAGTTTCTTCAGAAACTCGATGGGTTGAAATTCCGGCCTCCTACTCTGCACAGGCTCAACCAACACTGCGGCAAACTCATGAGCACGGTCAGCTATTATCTGTAAACTTTCCTCCGTTCCATAGTCTAGGATCAACATATTTTGCACAGCCTCCGGCATGATGCCCGGCGCAGCTGGAAAGGACTTAAGTTTTTTGGTGCCACGAACAATCACCTCGTCTACAATCCCATGGTAAGATCCGGCAAAAGCCACGATTGTAGATCTCCCCGTCACCGTTCTGGCGATGCGCATAGCCCCCAGGACGGCCTCCGATCCCGTATTGCACAGGGCCACGCGTTCAAAACCAGTAAATTCGCCGATGAGTCGGCAAACTTCTCCGGCCAATTCGTGCTGTGGTCCGAGCTCAAAACCTCGATCAATTTGCTGGCGCAGGGCATGCACCACAAATTCCGGCTGATAGCCGAACATGTTGGATCCAAATCCATTCAGTACATCAATGTATTCATTTCCATCAATATCCCAAAGTCTGAATCCCTTAGATTTATTGACTACAATGGAATAGACAATTTCTTTGGTCTGCGGACGAAATCCGGAAACTACCCTCGGGTCGGCCATATGCGCCCGGTGTTGTTGCGTGTAGGCCTTGCTGGATTTTGTCTTTTCGGTGTAGCGCTGGATCAATTCTCGGAGAAAAGTTTGTTGCTTGGCATTGAGTTCCCTTGATTTCCTTTCAATGCGGGCCGTTGCTCCAAAGGGCTTTTTTAATTCCGCCGCTTCCTCCGGGGTAAGGCTACCATCGGCGCCCACCTTCAGGCCGGAAGGAGCTTCACCAGCTGTGATTCCATCCACTTTAGCTGCCCCGCCGCTTTGCAGCAATGCCACTTGCTGAGCTAAAAACTGAATCTGTTGCGACAGCAGCGCAATATTTCCCGAAGCTGCCAAATCCCCTGTGCCCAACCTGGAAGGCGGCACCGCTTGGGTCGAAGGTTTATCAGCAGGTAATGCGCGGTCCAGATAATTCGCTAATAAATCCAGGCTGCCATATTCTTCTGTCAATTGCCTGAAGGTTATGGGTAGTCCAAATTCCTTTTTCAAGTTTAGCGCAACCTGTGTTAACAACAATGAATCGAGGCCGATTTCCATAAATCCCATTTCTGGGCTTACCCCTTCCAAATCGATGCCTGAGGTATTCTCCAAGATTGCTTTCACTTTGTCGATGAGCGCTGCTTTTCTCATATAGTTAGGTTGATGAACGTTATTCTGATTTGTCTGCGTTAGATAAAAATCCTGGACCGCCAGGTTGATCAATGGGCTAGGCAGGGTCGCTACCTGTGGTGGGTCGACCCAGTAGCGTTTGCGATCAAAGGCATAGGTCGGAAGATTGCTGAGTTTTTTGCGCCCTTGGCCTGCATAAAACCTAGGCCAGTCGGGTAGGATTCCGTGCATCCACAGCTGCCCCAGGGCCTTGAGTAGCGAATAATATGCGGATTGCCCGTCCAGCTGATCCAAGCTTGAAAGAGCTACCGAAGATTTTTTGGGTGCTTGTTGGCGAGCGAGCATGGTGGTCACATTACCAGGGCCCGTCTCCAGCAATACTTGTCGGCCCTCTTGGCACACTACGCGCAACGCTTCGGCAAACTGAACCGGTGAGCGCAGATGGCGGGTCCAATACGCCGGATCCATGGCTTCGGCATCGGTCAGCCAAGTGCCAGATACAGTGGAAACCACGGGTATCCTGGGCGCACTTAATGGGACCGATCGAACAACCTGCTCGAAAGGCTCGAGGATCGGATCCATCATAGCCGAATGAAAAGCGTGACTGGTGCGCAATAGTTTACTGGAAATGCCTCGGGCTTCCAGCTGGGTGGCATATTCGGCCACCCTGTCTACCGGCCCCGCTACCACGCAGGATCCTGGTGCGTTGATGGCCGCAAGCGACAGTTCCGCAGGCAGGGCCGTGGCAATTGACGCGAACTCAGCTTTTACAGCCAGCATGCTTCCAGTCGGCAAAGCAGCCATCATGGTACTGCGCGCTGCAATTAATTTTAACCCATCTTCCAGGCTGAAAACATGGGCCAGATGGGCAGCCACAAATTCTCCAATGCTGTGGCCAATGAGGGCCGTCGGCTGAATACCCCAACTCATCCACAATTTGGCAATGGCATATTCGATCGTGAAGATAGCGGGCTGGGTGTAATAGGTATTGTTTATGCGTTCTAGCGCTTCTTTCTGCTGTTCGCCAGGAAATAGAACCTTGCGGATGTCTTCCTTGAGGAACGGCGCAAGGCCCTCAGCGCAGCGGTCAACGGCTTGGCGAAAAACCAATTCGTGCTGGTAAAGATCCCAGCCCATATGCAAAAACTGGGCGCCCTGGCCGGGAAACATGAAGACGACATCCGAAAACGCCTCGTCCAATTGTTTGGTTTCGGAAGGCGACCCCGACGGAGCCCTCAATTTATCGATTGCCTCGCGCGTATCGGCGGCTACTATAAATCGCCGATGCTTAAAGTCTGCGCGGGCAGTGTGTAAGGTATAGGCCATGCCGGCAAGACTAGCACCCGGTTGAGCCGACATAAAATTTTCGAGTTTCACCGCATAGCCATCCCGGCTAGTGGCTGTCTTAGCTGACCAGCTGAGCAGCTGAACCGGTCTTGCCACACCGGATTCGATCGGGCTGTTTACATATTCTTCCAAGACCACGTGGACGTTGGTGCCCCCCACGCCAAAGGAGCTGACACCCGCTCTTCTTTTGCCGGTGGCTTGCCAATCTTGTAAACGGTTATTGACGTAAAAAGGGCTGTGGTCAAAATCGATGTTGGGATTAGGTCGCTTAAAATTCACCGAAGGTGGAATTTGGCGATGAAATAGCGCCAGAGTGGTCTTGATAAAACCGGCTACGCCGGCCGCCGCAGTAAGATGGCCCATATTGCTTTTGATGGACCCAATTGCACAGTACTGGTGTACCGGCTGGACACCGAAGGACATATTCAGGCCTTCCATTTCGATAGGATCCCCCAGCGGTGTAGCAGTTCCATGTGCCTCCACGTAGGTTATTGTTGAGGGATCCACCTCTCCATCCTCCAGCGCTTTGGTAATGGCAATGGACTGACCTTCTGCGCTGGGCGCCGTGAAACTTCCCTTGGATCCGCCATCGTTGTTTACACCAATGCCTTTAATCAAAGCAAAAATCTGGTCGCCATCGCGCCTGGCGTCTTCCAGGCTTTTCAACACCACCACTCCTGCCCCATCGCTGAAGACCGTTCCTTGGGCATCCGCATCAAAGGAGCGGCAATGGCCGTCGCGGCTCAACATGGCGCCTTCTTGGTAGACATGGCCGCTGCGAATGGGCACCGTTATCGCTGCTCCTCCTGCCAGCGCCATATCACACTCGCCGTCGCGAATGCTTTCGGCCGCTTTGGCGATGGCCAAAAGGGAAGTGGAACACGCAGAATATAGGCTTATGGCAGGTCCCTTCAAATTCAATTCATAGGCCGTACGGGAGGCCACATAGTCTTTTTCGTTGAGTGTCATTACTTGGAAACTACCTACTTGGTCAATAATTTCTCGGTTGCTGGCGACATTATTCTGATAATAGGTGTTATTTCCGGTGCCGGCAAATACAGCTATGGAGCCCTCATATTTGGAAGGAACATATCCCGCGCGCTCTAGCGCCTCCCAGGCAACTTCCAAGAAAATACGCTGTTGCGGATCCATCACCTGGGCCGATTTCGGGTTGATGCCGAAAAAGCCCGCATCGAATTCCTCGGGATGGTCCAAGATACCCCGTGCGGCTACGTATTCGGGATCGTTGCGAAGCGACAAGGGCACCTGCGGGTCCAATTGATCTTGGGTGAAAAACGAAATAGTCTCTTTGCCTGCCTTTAGAAGAGACCACAATTCCTCGATGCTGGCGGCTCCCGGGAATCGGCCCGCCATCCCTATGACGGCGACTTCCCTATCGGTGTTCTGAGGTTGGACTTTCTTCTTACTCGCCCGGTTCAGCTGTCTTCTTGTCCCGCTAAGGAAGGAAGCAATCCCCGCAATGGTGGGATATAAATAGAGTTTGGTAATGGGGAGATCGTACTGGAATTGCAACCTCAGCTCGGCCACCGTCTTCATGGCGAGCAAGGAATTGCCCCCCAATTCAAAAAAATTGTCGTCGACGCCAATCTGATCAAGCAGAAGCAACCCATGCCACAGGTCTGCGATTCGTTTTTCTATTTCCGTACCTGGGGCTTTATACAGTACTCCTAAATCAGGCCGCCCTGTGCCAGGTTTGGGTAGAGCGCGCTTGTCTACCTTACCGCTGGAGGTCTTAGGTAATTCATTCAACCACACGAAAGCGGAAGGCATCATATAATCGGGTAGTAAGCCAGCCAAGGATTTTCTCAACACGGCGGTGTCTTTTCTTCCGTCCGAGGAAACCAGGTAGGCGATCAGCTTTTTTTGGTCCCCCAGGTCTTCCCTGGCAACGACTACAGCCAGTTGAATGCCCCTTTGTTGGTTCAGGACCACTTCAATTTCCCCTGGTTCCACCCGGTAGCCCCGCACCTTCACTTGGTCATCTCTTCTGCCCAGAAACTCGATGTTTCCATCCGGCAAATAGCGGGCTAAATCACCCGTGCGGTACATCCTCAACACTTCGTTATTGGGTTGCGGCCAAGAGATGAATTTTTCAGCCGTAAGCGCAGGACGGTTAAGGTATCCTTCGGCCAAACAGGTTCCACTGATGCACAGTTCGCCCGTTTGCCCATTTGGCAAAGCAGCCAAATTTTCGTCCAAAATGTAGATGGATACCTGGTCGATGGGTGTTCCGATGGACGGCAGGGGAGGCCAGGTAGCCGGATCCCCAACCAATTTGAGCTCCGTAACCACATGGCATTCCGTCGGACCGTATTGGTTAAAGAGCGTACAGTGGGGCAAGGCCGAAAAGAAACGGACCAGTTGGGGCGTCACTTTCAACTGCTCACCGGCAGTCATTATCTCCTGCAAACTGCCAGGAAACCGGTGGGCAGCAACTGCGGTTTCGGTCAAAAACTGTAAGGCGGCGAAGGGCAGGAAAAGTCGGTTTATAGATTGGTTCTCCAAGAAATTCACCAGCCGCTGGGGATCTAAACGTTCATCGTCTGCTATGAGCACCAACGTCCCTCCGGTGATCAGCGTAGAAAAAATTTCCTGAAAAGAAACGTCAAAACTGATAGGCGTAAACTGCAAGGTCTTTGTACCCACTCCCGCTTGGGAATGTCTACGCTGCCACTCAAGCAAATTGACCATGGCTTGGTGGCCCATGCAAACGCCTTTTGGCATACCCGTTGAACCCGAGGTATACAACACGTAGGCCAGGGGTGATTCAAATACGGGACCGACTGAAGCATCCACCTTTGGGATTTCGTCGATCAGAAGGATCGAGTGAATGCCCAAGGATTGGAAATATTCCCGTTCGCAATCCATGCACAGCACTAAATCCAGGCCTGCGTCACGAATAATATTTTTCAGGCGATCGGCCGGGTAGTTGGGATCTAAAGGCAGGTAAGGATGACCGGATTTAAGGATCCCCAGCAATCCGGTGACCATATCGAGTGTACGAGTCGTGCTTATCCCGATAGGAACAGAACTTAGTCCCTTGGCTAAGATGGACGCTTCAAGCTGATCTGACCTAAGGTTCAGCTCCCGGTAGGTCAGAAGCTGGTCGCCCAGGCAAATAGCCACGGCATCGGGGGTCTTGGCGACCTGTTCTTCGAACAGCTGCTGCACCAGAAGCCCGCTCCGATCATGAGGCTGCTTTTGTTCGTCACGCCGGGTGTTCATAATATTTTCGAACTAACAAATTAATAATCAATAAATGCTGACAATTACGAACGCGAAAATACCTATGGCTATTGCCCCTATCGAGTCAATTACTCAGGTCAGGCAAGGCCAGGTTATGCAAACAATCCTTGGTTTTTTTAGGTGGTTAATTCCTCACGGGTGTTAGATTTTACTTTTGGGTCAGATCGGACTTCATTTGGCTTATCTGCCGGCTTACGGCACCAAGCCCCAGTTCCGTCCTCTTCAGGGCCCCAAGGCGGCGAGGGCAGATCCATTGCTGCACCACTTGCTCGCCCGGAAAGCGCCCACCCTCGGGCAGGCTATACACTGGATTTGGTCCTTTCCTTCATCATACAGCGTTGGCCCGCAAACCACGCATAGCTATACAGGGCGATGGCCTTCATCGTCCCTTCTCGCTTTTTAAATATCCAAACATCCCTCAAAAAGTCTTTAAAATTTTTTCGATTGAGTTGGTCAAATGCCACGGATATCGTGGGGTTGAGGGAATAGGCTGAGTGCCAAGTACCGAACGGGATAAAAAGCGTCTCTCCCGGACCGACAGTAAAAGTGATGGGCGTGGCTTGCCGATACTTGGGAAATTTTTCATAGTCCGGGCTAAAAATGTTTAATTCCGATCTCCATGGGTCATCGGCTTTTGGATACAGATACTCCTCTTGTCCTCGGGGAAACACGGTAAACCGCTTTTCGCCGTACAGTTGGTTGATCCAGGCGTTTAAATGATAATAATCCAAGTGCAGATAAGGGAACTTACCCCCAGGACCTCCCACGAAAACCTCTGTTGCACTGCCCCAATAGCCTCGCTGGAACCACTTACTTTCCAGCCAGTTGGGCACAGCATAATTCAAATTCAATGGGGAAATCAGCGGCATCAGTTCCGGTAGTACGGTGGGGATGTCGAATAGGAAGGGATAGGGGGCAGGGTTGCTTTCCGAGCTGGTTTCGACCAAATCCATCACCTCGGACATAGTATATTGCTTTCCATCCTTTTGGGTGGTCCTATCGCCATAATTCTTTCTAAACCAATCCGGTGTAAACAGTCCCTTGGCCTTCCAGACACTGGTCGCATTCTTAAATACCAGCGGAATACCAGGCTTATAAAACTCGTTGATAAATTCTTTGGGGGAAATGTTGTCAACTTTTTGAACTTCCATATGTACAGGGTTTAATTGTCACTTTATGTCTGTTGCCGGCTCCAGGAAATCTGGGCTTATCGCCCAGCTGATTCCAAGCCGATCGCCACGAGTCCTAACCCTAACCTTAAACCATAGAAACCATTGCACGGGTCAGTTTGAGACCTTCCTCAAAACCTAGCACCATCTTCCCCCTCGGACTATCGGGCTCCCCTGCTGCGCGCGAAGAATTGCTTTAATTTCTGGTTGCGCAAGACAATCCGCGGTCCCTTTTATCTCTCGGTTTTTTGAAGGACAAATGCCTCTGTGCGCCGAACAGCAAATTTTGTGAAACTATTTAGCCTGGATTCAAAAAGCAGTTTTAGGTTGGAAGTATTCCCGCATGGAGATAAATGAAGATTCTTCATGGAAAAATCCACTGCTGATTTAGGCGAGGTTAAATATAATTATCAACATTCCTTCGCTGGTCAAGCTACACAAAATCCTGACAAAAATGGACATTTTCAATCCGCTCAAAAGTAATCAATTATTCTTTATTTTAAAAGCAACCTAAGGATTAAAAAAGATATCCATGGGGCGTGCAGATTAAGGGTTTTCCTGCAAGAGGTTGGGCCTGTGGCTCCTCCATTTTCCGAGGGAAACCGCACTAACCCATTCACTTACAAACGCTAAATTGAGCGTTGCGCTTTTGGATATTTCTTTCTACCTTTAGCCGTGAGGCCCACCCGGAATAGGTGGTTGCATAGCCTCGCTATTTTTAGACTGGTAAGGACCAGCCGAGCTGTTTGAGTTCGGTATCAAAACAATCCCCATGGCTACCCAATCAACCCTACGCCCAAGATCCATCACGTCCATAGATAAGCGCGAAGATATTTCTCAGCGGGACCTCGTCAAAGAATATGTGGAGCCTGGCATTCCGGTCGTGCTCAAAAATGCCGCTCGTAAATGGGAGGCCATGGGTATGATCACCCCGGAGTTTATGAAGACGCGCTACGGCCATTTGACCAAGGTCGTCAAAGGGGTAACCTACACCATGTCGGAATTCATTGACCTGATGATGACCTCTACACCGGAACACCCAGCTCCGTATCCCTTCAATTTCAACGTAGAATATTATTTCCCCGAATTGCGTAAATATTTTAAGCCTGAACTCGTATACGGAAAGCTAGACAGAATCAACCACCCGCTCATGCCTAGGTTCCTGATGAATGGGACGGAAGTGTATGAAATGTTCTTGGGTGGGAATGGCGATTCGTTCCCCTTTCTACACATCGACGCCCTGTATTTGCATAACCAGTTGACCCAACTTTATGGCTCGAAGGATTTTATCATGTATCCGCCAGAACAAACCAGGTTCTTATATCCGCGGGCCGATAATCCCAAAGTCTCCCAGGTTGATGTGCTAAATCCGGACTACGATAGATTTCCCTTATTTAAGGAAGTCCAGCCGCTGAAAGTGACGGTTGAGCAAGGAGAAACGCTGATGTTTTCCACAGGCTGGTGGCATGTGACCCAAATCCATGGCCCCTGCATATCGATGGGCAGGGCGCATTTGAATTCCTCTAATTGGAACCAATATTTGACCGACGAACACGAAATATTAAAAGCCAGAAAACCCCTGCTGGCTTTGCCTTCCTTTTTGTATGGTAAATTACTAGGCCAACTCATGAACTTACAGGAGAAATTTGCCTAGGTCTGAAGAAGGGCCAATATCTGTGCGGCACTGCCCCTCCGCGCCCATCCTATCTCTTAAATTGGGGCTTGATGTAGGTTTGGTAAAACTCCGGATAAAAGCGAACGGCATAGACAAACGTGCTTCCCACGTTGACGAAAAAATCTTTTCTCAGGATCCATTGCATGACGACAAAGAAGAGTAGGTCCGCAAGGCAATTACCATACACGGCCCCCATGATTCCATAACTCTGGATCAAGAAATAATTCAAGGTGAGCTTGCACACGGTGTGCAAGGTAATAACCAAGAAATTCAAATTGGGCCGACCGGTGGAATCTAGGATCGTGCCGAACATGCGCTCATAAGGGCTAAGCAGGCAAATCAAAAAGGTGATTTTTACAGCAGGAATGGCCTCCGGATAATTTCCTCCCGCGATCAGACGCACAAAGAAGCTGGGAAAAAGGAAAAACAAGAACAGGCAGGGCACCAGTAAAGCCAAGATTGTACCCACCGATTTCTCATATAAATACTTGCTGGCATTCACGCCCTCGGCCATAAAACGTTTGGAACTTTGCGGAAATACTATCGTACCCACGGCATTGACGGGCAGATCAGCAAGACTAGCTATGCGAAGGGCGATGTTATAGGCACCGGCCGCATCAGTTGACTTTATAGCGCCCAGCATCATTTGGTTGATGGTATTGGAAAACAGCGAACTGATAGAAGTCCCAAAAACGTATTTCCCATAGTTGAGCAGTTTCATCACCCATGCTTTCTGCAGGTCAAAAGCTAGGTAAAGATATTGGCGAACGAATAGAAATTCAATAGCCAAGGCCACCAGCGCACTTAAGGCCTGGACCCAGATTAGGCTGATCAAGGAGGTCTGGGTCTTGGTTACAAAACAATACAGGACGTAGAGGAAAAATCCGCCCTGCCTGATGGTGCTGGTGATGAATACACCGGAAAAGCTGAAGTTCGCCTGTTCTACGAATTGAAACTGGGCCAAGACACCCTGAATCAAATACACGACACTATACAGATAAAACATCAGCACAAAACCCGGGTAATGCCAGATATGGGCCAAGTACCCCGCAATGCTCAGGTTGATGATTATGCACAGCAACATCAGCACCCCATTAAGAAAATAGGACGCAGACAGAATCTTAGCATGGTCCTCCTTGCTTGATTCCGATAAGTATTTAATCAGAGCCGTCTGTATCAGCCCATTACGTGACATTTCGAAGATCGATGTCGTGGCCACAAACAAGGCCCAGATTCCAAAACTGTGCTTATCCAAAACCCGGACCAGCATATAAAATCCCCCAAAACCCAACAGCAGGCCAAGCATATTCTGTAGGATGGTGAAGGAACCTGATCTTAGCCAATAATGCCGCTGTTTATCATGCATATGCTAGTTGAGTTAAAAGGGCATCCCTACGCGGCCAGTGCCTTCTTGGGGGAAATGGGCCGGTCTTTAGCTCCGGGCTGGCTCATCCATTCCGCCCGGTGGGTACCGGGTCCAATTTACAGGTATTCCCCCTATTTGTGAAAGAATTTTGCCTCTGTCCAGAGCCTCCAATTAAAGTGCTGGTCTGGTCAAAAGCCCACCTATAAACGCCGTTTTGCCAGCATACCTAAACATTGTATATTTGGCCCGAAACACGTGTGTATCAATCCTACTGTTCCCGGTTCAATCCTACTCTTTGTACGCTACTTTACCTCTGATGGTGCTTGGTGTTTGCCTTGAAAATTAAATCGTGCTGCCTCTCCCTGTCGGTCAGACCGAAATGAACCCCAACCTGGGGCTCATGGTTGGATACTGATGGAGCAATGGTATTTTTTTTCCCTACCCCTATGCGCGACAACAGGATTTGCATTTTTTTAACCCCAACCAGGAGGCGATGTTAAAAGACGTTCTAAAAAAGGCCCTAGGAATTCATGGACTCTCCGGAGTTCAACCGCTCAAGAATATGGTCCATGTGGGTTCAAAATACCATGGGTACTGGATCCCGGATAATTTCCTGAACCACGATTCGGTTTGTTACTGCATTGGCGCGGGTGAAGATATTTCCTTTGATACCGAACTGAAAATAGCATACGATTGCAGGCTCTATATTTTCGATCCTACCCCCGAGGGTAAAAATCATTTTCTGAAATTAAAAGAACACACATCCCTGGGCAAACCCCTGGGCGTAGATGGGGACTCCTTCACCTATCGCATCAATTCCAAGCAGTTGGATGAGCTCGTCTACGTGGAAAAAGGCGTTTGGGACCAGGACACCGTTTTACGCTTCTATGCTCCTGTCATAGACAATTATGTGTCGCATTCTGTCTATCTATTTAAAGATTCCCATGATTTTATCGAGGCGCCCGTCGATCGGATTCGCAATTTCATGAAAAACTTAAATCATTCTACGGTAGATCTGGTAAAGATGGAAATTGAAGGCGCCGAATACACGGTCCTGGATACTATCATTCGCGATAAACTCGATGTCAAAATGATATTGGTCGAGTTTGATGAAGTCTTTCATGCCAATGGCTTTGGCTACCTTTTCCGGATTAAAAAAATCACCGACGAACTCCGAAAGGCAGGGTATCTGCTAGCTCACTCGACCCCTCAGTTCAAGCGCACCTATATCCGGGAGGATATCTATCGACAGCTCTTGGCCAACCAATGAGTAGGTAGCAAGCGCTTTTCTGGCTGTGTGCTTCCTCTAATGGCACCAACTATTTGCTGCGGATCCCTATCGAGCCGAGCGCCCGCTTAATCAGGAGCCGGTTGTAGTCAGGGATTTGCAAACAATTTTAGGAGTTTTCTTTAAGTTGCGGGAAAATTTTCTGCGCCCAGTACGGTGTCCCCCCCAGAGCATAGGATCAAATCCCCGCATTTGGACATTAAGCACATTTTCGTAGCTTCGCACCTCCATCAAATGGAGTTAGTCCAACAGTAATCATAAAAAGTATTATTATGCCTTATGATGTAGTCGTTTTGGGTAGTGGTCCAGGGGGTTATGTGGCTGCTATTCGCGCCTCCCAACTGGGCTTCAAGACCGCGATCATTGAAAAAGAAAGCCTGGGCGGAATCTGCCTCAACTGGGGCTGCATTCCTACCAAAGCCTTGTTGAAAAGTGCGCAAGTAATGCAATACATCAACCATGCCAAAGACTTCGGCATCGAAGCCAGCGGCCAACAAGACTTTCCTGCTGTAATTAAAAGAAGCCGAGGCGTGGCTGACAAAATGAGCAAGGGTGTGCAATTTTTGATGCGAAAAAACAAGATCGATGTCATCATGGGGTATGGGAAATTGAAAGCCAAAGGACAAATAGAAGTAACGGGAGCGGATAACAAAACCCAACTGGTGGAGGCCAAGCATATCATCGTGGCAACGGGTGCCCGCAGCCGTGAGTTACCCAGCCTAAAACAGGATGGGAAGAAAGTTATCGGCTACCGAGAAGCCATGAATCTTCCCGTCCAGCCCAAGAGCATCATCATCGTTGGCAGCGGCGCTATCGGGGTGGAGTTTGCCTATTTCTACCACAGCCTGGGCACCAAGGTGACGATAGTGGAGTTTTTGCCTCGCATTGTTCCGGTGGAAGACGAAGAAATATCCAAAGAGTTGGAGAAAATATATAAGAAAAACGGCATGGAAATCCTGACCAACAGCGAAGTCACAAGTGTTGACGGCAGTGGAGCAGGGGTAAAGGCAAAGGTAAAGACGCCAACGGGCGAATTGACGCTGGAAGCCGATATATTACTGAGTGCCGTAGGGATTGCCGCCAACATTGAAAACATTGGGCTGGATACTCTGGGCGTAAAGACCGAAAAAGGAAAAATCACGGTGGACAAATTCTACCAGACCAATATTGCGGGTATTTATGCCATTGGAGATTGTGTACCCGGGCCGGCGTTGGCACATGTGGCGTCCAAAGCGGGCATCATTTGCGTAGAAAAAATCGGCTTCAACGAAAAAAAATATGCCCACCAACCCGAACCCATGGATTACGGTAATATCCCGGGCTGTACGTATTGTTCTCCGGAAATTGCCTCCGTTGGCTTGACCGAAGTCCAAGCCAAAGAAGCGGGCTATGCAATCAAGGTGGGAAAATTTCCGCTCAGTGCATCGGGTAAAGCGTCCGCTGCTGGACATACCGAAGGGTTCATCAAAGTGATTTTCGACGCAAAATATGGAGAGTGGCTCGGCACCCATATGATTGGCTACAATGTGACGGAAATCATTATCGAAACAGTTCTAGGACGTAAGCTCGAAACGACGTACGAGGAAGTACTCAATAGCATTCACCCCCATCCGACGATTAGTGAGAGCGTGAAGGACGCCATTGAAGTGGCGTACGGCGAAGCTATCCACCTTTGAGCTTCAAAACCTGCTCAGCGCCATTTCAGTTGGACTCGCTCATGACCTCCAGGGATAGCTCTCGTACCCTCCTCTATCCCGTGCGTGCGATGCCTAGTCAACGACTTCGCTAGAAGTGCTCCAATAGTTCAGGGCCAGATTGACGCCGGAGCAAAAGGGCCCGGAGTCCAGGAAATTTTATTGACTATGATGCAGCTCACCATTTGGGAAAAAGAAAGTTTTTACGACCATAAAGATGTCCTCATTGTCGGCAGTGGTTTTGTCGGTCTGTGGTGCGCCTATTACCTGAAAAAAAAACATCCCAAACTCCAGATCACGATCGTGGACCGGGCTATCATCCCTACCGGGGCCAGTACCCGAAACGCGGGATTTGCCTGCTTTGGGAGCCTCACGGAACTAGTTGCCGACAGTGCTTCGATGGGAGAATCCGCTATGCTGCAGTTGGTCGAGATGCGCTACCGGGGACTGCAACGGATACGCAAGGTGTTCCGAGATAAGGAAATTGGCTATGCATCCTCGGGTGGTTATGAGCTGATCGGCGATGGCCAGTGGGCTGACCTGAACATCCTGCGGACCCAAATTGACCTGTTGAACCAAAAGCTTCGGCCCATCACGGGGCAGCCCAAGGCCTTTCATCTTAATGATTCGAAGATCGGCACTTTCGGATTTTCCGGCCTCGCCCATTTGATTGAAAATAATCTGGAGGGTCAATTGCATTCCGGTAAATTATGCCAAAACCTGCTTCGGCTCGTGCAATCGATGGGGGTTACCTTGCTAAGCTCGGTTGACATCACGGGTTTCTCCCTCTCTCAGGACGGGATTGAATTGGCGACCAATCAATCCTTCCCGCTGACGGCAAACCAACTGTTGATTTGTACCAATGCTTTCGCCCGGCAGCTACTCCCCGACCTGGATGTAGAGCCGGCCAGGGGCCAGGTCCTGGTTACCTCCCCTATTGATGGACTCCGGTTCAAGGGCACTTTTCATTACGACGAAGGCTTTTATTATTTCCGCGATCTCGGCGACCGCATCCTACTGGGTGGTGCGCGAAACAAGGCGATTGCCCAGGAGCACACACTGGATTTTTCCACCAGCGACTTTATTCAACAGGAGCTGGAAAGATTTTTGAAACACACGGTCCTGGGCAACCGGCCCACTGATTATACTGTTGACTATCGATGGAGCGGGCTGATGGCCGTAGGAGCGGAGAAAAAACCACTGGTGCAGCAGATTCATCCGCATGTCTTCTGTGCCGTCCGCATGGGTGGCATGGGCGTTGCCCTGGCCCCGGAAATTGGCAAAAGCATGGCTGTCCAAATGCGGGGCTGATTTCTCCCAGTCGCCGCCGGCTTACATTTTTACGAATTTCGCTACCGCACCTGCCATCGAACTGGGGCTCTTGAGGTAATAGACACCCTTGGCCAGAGCGCTGACATTGATCTGCTGCAACGTTTGGTGCAGCACCACGGACAAGATTTTTTGACCCCACGCATTGTAAAATTCCAGACTCACCCCTTGTTGGTTCAATCTGCTAACCTGAACCACAAGCCAGTCCGATGCTGGATTTGGGTACAGGTACAATCCGGTAAAGGGCAATTCTCCTAGGGGGGAGAAAGATATGGTATCGGCTTTGGGTATCTCCGTCAGGGCGGGGTTGGAGAGAAAGGGATAACGAAGGCCTCCGGGCACAAACAAGGAGCGCATGCGCACTTTTTGGCCAACGGTAAACAGGTTCATGCAGTCGTCGTTAGTAAAATCCATGAAATTCATGTACATGTCTCCGTAAGGACCGGGTCCGCAGGTTTTCGTTACGCCCCCCGGACATCCCCGATCAGCGGCTTGCTGCCAGGGCGTATCCTCCACGTGGTCGTCGCCGCAGGGAGCGTCACCCCAGGTATGGATGAGATTCAGCCAATGACCGAGCTCGTGGGTGGCGGTGCGTCCGCGGTTGAAGGGAGCCTCCGTGCCAGCCAAGGTGCCAAAGGCGGAATAAAGTACCGTAATGCCATCGACTTCTTTGGGGCCGCCCACTAGGCTGGAATAGCCCAACGCTCCATCAATGAGGTTTCCCACCCAGATATTCAAGTACCTATCTGCGTCCCATCCGTCGTCACCTCCCGCAGAAGATCGCTTGATGTCGTCGTTGATGCTGAAGGATTGGACCCGGGTATATTTGCGCACTATCCCCGAGCTGGCATACCCATGTGGGTCAACCTGGGCCAACACGAACTGAAAACCACAATCGGCTGCGACGTTTCGGAAAATGTCGGGGGTACTGATCGTGTCCGCATTACGTCTGCGAAAGTCCTGATTTAAGACCTCGATTTGCGAGCGAATCTGATCGTCGCTGATATTTTCAGCGGCCGTGTTAAATACCACATGGACGACAACGGGAATGGTGATGACGGCGGGCCCAGGTGCCGCTGGGCTAAGTTGCTCGGATTGTTCAGCGCGGGCACGAAGTTGTTGGTTTTGGGTAAACGTCTCCAGCGAATTTATCCGGCCGGCTAAGGTCGCGTTACGGCTCAGCAGTTGCAGGCGGTAGGCTTCCGTCTGGCAAACAGGTTGCGCCCACGACAAAAGGTGCTGCAAGGCTAGCCATACCAGTAGTAGATAACTCCTCATCACGGTGGTTGGTTTGTTCTGTTTGGGTCACCAAGATCACGGCATGGAAGTCACAGATATGGGATCTTTCAAATTGCCTTGGCCAGGCTACATGGTGTCTAAGGACAGTAGATGCATGTTTTAGCGTACCAGGGGTTCTGCTGGCGATCGGCACATCGGGAGTGTTAATGGGATGATGGATACGCTTTGCGTGCGCGAGGTACAAGGTGAGGGGACGACAACCGGGAGGCTACTGCGACCACCCGCAAGCGGACGGCGGGATTTTCACAGATAAGCCTTTGTAAAACAAGGCTATTTTTGGCAAAAGGCAAAACTTTTTGGCTAATTTTTAGACGTCCAGTCAATAGATCCTGCCCACCTACCCGTATTTTTGCAGCCTTACTATCCACGGATATGAACTTTATGCACCCCTGGCTCGTTGGCTCGCTTGCCCTGCTTGCAGCGTGCAGCGGCCATACCGACCAAAGTGAATCGGCACCGGGCCAGGCTGAAGCCGCCAACACACCCGACGTGATAAATTATAGCGTGACCAACCGGTTCATGCACGACACCAGTTCGTATACCGAAGGACTGCTTGTGTACGAAGGTAAACTCTATGAAAGCACTGGTACGAGTCCAGATATGCCCCCCAGCCGCCGCTCTTTATTCGGGATTGTGGACCTGAAAACAGGCAAAATCAACGTAAAAGCAGAAATTGACCGGGCCAAGTATTTTGGTGAAGGAATTTCCTTTTTGGGTGGTAAAGTCTACCAGCTAACCTGGCAATCTCATGTCGGCTTTATTTACGACGCCAAAACCTTTAAAAAAATCGGGGAGTTCACCATTCCGGGAGACGGTTGGGGCATGACCTCCGATGGGCAATACCTGATCATGAGTGATGGGTCCAACGTGCTGAGTTACCATGGGCCTGGAGATTTCAAGGTCGTCAAAACGCTCAACGTTACCGATAACAACGGACCCGTCGCAAACATCAATGAGCTGGAATATATCAATGGATACTTATATGCCAACATCTATATGCAAAATACCATCATCAAAATCGATCCATCTAGTGGGCGCGTCGTTGGCAAGGCGGATTTGAGCATTCTGAAAAAAGAGGCGGACTCTATGTACGCGGACTCCGAATACATGAATGGGATTGCGTACGACTCCGCGACCAAGAAAGTGTATGTTACGGGCAAACTCTGGCCCAGCATTTACGAAATTACATTTTCCAAATAAACTTATTTAGCCGAAACATAGATTAGGGAACTACCCCGCTCCGGGTTGACTAGGGCATGGGCATTGGACAGTGCTCCCCGGAAGAAACCCTGGATGGGACGGGACCGTCCGGATCTATACTTTTCGCTGAGCAGACTGATATAATAGCTGTCGAACCACATCGGATGGATGGCCTGAAGCTTGAATCCATGGCGCTCGAGCAAGAGGTTCATGGATTCGGGTGAAAAATGGTATAGGTGCCGGGGCACATCATAAGCTGCCCAATGACCCTGATACACCTGGGCATCATAGGACGTGTAGTTAGGTACGGCAATGAAAATCCGCCCTTGCGGCCGCAGCAATTTTTTCAGCTGCTCCAGGTAGCCGTGCAGCTCATGCACATGCTCCAAAACGTGCCACAGCGTAATGGCGTCATAGGTATTTTCCCCAAGATGCATGAGCTCAGCTGCCGGCAACAATCTGATCTGCTGAAGCTCCAACGCACGTGCTCGAGCCACAGGATCGGGCTCCAGGCCAGTCGCCTGCCAGCCCCGGCTTTGCATATAGTGCACGAATGCGCCCGTGCCGGCGCCCACATCCAACAACTGCCCGGTCTTAGGTCTTCGCAGGGCGGAAGAGACTAGCCGATACTTGGTCCACAGCGTGCGCCTGCGGACTAGATGGTATAAACGATTGATAAACCCTCGGTTGGTATCCGTGTGGGAAATATAGTCCTGCGAACGGTAGTAGGGTTGCATAGCGGAGGCGTCCGGTGCACCCTGAGTAAACCGAACCCGGCAATCTTCACACTGCCATATATCAAAGCTCTCACCCGAGGTGGTGTAGTCCTTTGCCTTGAGCGCTGGGCTGAGTTGCGTCGCATGACAAATGGGACATGCCCTATATCGTATCCATGTAGTGGCCATATTACCTGTATCGCCTGCTAAGGTCCCGTTCACCACGCTGCCCCGGCAACCCCGCAAATTCATTTTGCTGCTAACAAGGGTCGACCAGCTGCGCCCAATTCATTTGTCGCTTTGCAGGACGTGTTGGTTGCCGAGCGAATCGGTGTGCCAGCCGTGAGAGGAAAAATGAAACAATAATATGATGATGGCAATTATCCCTAAAGCTAACGCGTATGCCCACCACCAGTCTTTTTTCGCAACCACGGTCTCGTCCTGGTGCAACCACTCGCTCATCTCGGTACTCGTCCGCTCCGTGTCCCCAACCAATAAGACGTGTTTGGCATCGGGCCGAATGACTTTTCTGGCTAACACAGGCTGCATGAAAACCGGATTGCCCAGGGAAGATTCGAAGACAATATTTCCTTCGGCGTCTTTTTTCAACTCCCCTACCCCCTCCCACTGCACTTTTTCCTCGCGGTTGATTTGATCGCGCAATTCAAAGGAAAATTCCGTATAGGCTTTTATCGCTTCAAAATCGGCGATGTCTTTTTGACCAGCCAGATAGGTGAAAAACTCCCTATCCGGCGAATCTACTAGTTTGTCAAACCGGAAATAATACAAAGGCGGCAGCATATGCTTGGTAGAGGTATCCATACTCGCCGGAAGGGATTCCATATAGATGGTTCCCAGACCGGGCACACTCAGGCTCTTATGCAAAAACAAATACCCATTCAGGATCTCAAACATGCCGCAAGCGATTACAGCGCCAAAGAACGGAATTTTTTGGGATTATAAAAAAAAGAGCGCAAGTCTGCCCACGCGAGCCCTTTGGGACGCAAGCCGGGTTATTTCTGTGCAAAGGAAAAAATGATACCACCCAGAATATTGAATCCATAGACCTGGTACTGGTTCCACCGCTGGTATTTGTCGTTCAGCAAATTGTTCATCTGCAGCCAGAGATTGAGCTGACGGGTGATCCGGAATTCAACTCCACCATTTAGATCGAACCCTCCGGTTCCGCTGCTGATGCTTCCGTTTTTAGCTGGAAAGGGGGCTCCTTCAAAGGCCCAAAGATCTCCTTTCAACCAGAGGTCTTTGAGTAGTTGCCAGCGCAAGGTGGTAGTGAATTCGACGGGCAGCAGCCCCCAGGCGCGCGCCTGGTTCTGGAGATCAAAATATTGATTGATGTTGAGTGTGACGTTGGCGCTGAACTGCTCCGATTGGGTATAGGCAATTTCGCCATGCATTTGGAAGGCTTCCATATGCGGTTCATAGCGAATGACAAAGGATTTTCCATCCGTGGAGTCGTTCACGAACAAAGGCGTATTCCAATACTGGTTGAAACCCGCTTTCACCGAATAGGTCACATGGTTAGTCAAAGAACCTTTTATACCGGCATAGAACTCGTCTACCCGGGTATTGAGCAACTGGTCGGGTTGCGCCAACCAGGGGTTGATGGACGCAAATCGCTGGTAGCTCCCCTTATCATAATACCCTATCCATCCTGCCTGAAAGGTGAGTCGTTTGTCGTTGGTGGAAAGGTCCACCAGAAAATTGGGCAGCAGGTGGAATTGTTTTTGGTCCCAGGAAGGGGTCAGCTCTGCTTGCAGGTTCAGGTTCGATGTCTTATACAGCAGGGCCGGGGAGACATAGTACAAATTGTTTTGGACGGTCTTTTCTTGCCCGTTCGAAAAGGCATAATTGGTTAGGTTGGCCGTAAAGGCCAGATCGAAGGCAAAGGTATTTCCGAATGATTTTTGCAACGGGAGGTTCAACACGGAATTGGTTTCCATCGCCTGGGGCGTGTGGTTATCGCTGAACACGGCCACGTGCAGACTCGGATTATAGGTCAGTCCAAATTCGGTGGGTACCGGATTGCGCAAGCCCACGGTTCCATCGATGGTCTGGAAGGTTTGTTCCACTTGGGCTTTGGAGAATTTAAGTGTGTCAGGCTGGTAGCCATACAGGAAATATCCATCGCTCTTAAAGCCTAGTTTCCCGTCCCATTCCAGGTTATGCTGGGTCTTGACAATCCCTGAGAGGCCGACATCGGTCAAGTTATTTTTTTGATAGGTTAGGTTGCCTTTGGACGCGTATTCATCGGCAAAAGCATTGAAGAAGGTGGATTTGCCATTGCCGAAACTGAAGCCCGCTTGGACGTAAGGCAGATCGACGTTTCCCACTCCCAGTTTAATGTAATTGTCGTTTTTCCAACCGTAAGCAGAATCAGTGCGCAGGGCGACCGGTTGGAGCGCAGCCGGTTGGTAGGGTAGAAATAAGTATTGTGCTGGAATATCGTAGCTCAGCTTGGTCCGCAAGGTATCTACCGTCGGCGGCAGGGCATTAAAATTGATTTTAACCGCATCCCGGAGCACGGGCTTGAAGGTGGAGGTGATTTCGATCGACCTGCGTTTGGTAGTGTCCTGCGCTTGAACGCCAGAGACCAATCCAAGTATACTGAGTCCTGCTAGCAGGCATATTCTTACCATCATGTATGTGCGATGTTGATTCAATTTGGATTATTGTCGCTTGGTTTGGAATTCTTTTTTTCTTCCTCGGTAGCCTGATCCAGTTTCTGCTTGGCCAACTGGCGAAAGTCTTCCATCCGCGCATTTTCTGATACGCTCTGGTATGTCGCTTTGGCGTTGAAATAGTCCTTTTGCTTCAGGTAAATGTCCCCGAGCAGCAGATAGGATTTGGTCACCCACAGTTCATATGAGCCGGACTTATTGATGACTTCGAAGGCCGACTTTTCGGCGTCTTTTAATTGATTCTGCTCAAACAAGCAATAGGCCACCTGGTAGCGCGCTTCGGCCCCGTAGGCTGCCTTGCTGAGCGAGGCGGCGATGCGGAAATACTGAAGCGCCTGGTCGCAGGAACCTGAGGATTGCAAGGATTTGCCAATGGCCATATTGGCCAGGACATTATCGTCCTCACTGAGGCCTTTTTGGCCGAGAAGGTCATTGGCATTCTGCACCGCATCCGTCCATTTGGCCTGTTCATACTGGCTGCGCAGCAGTCCGCGCATCGCTTCCATTTTGTTCTCTTGGGAGGTGGCAAAATCCTTGAGCCGACTATAATAGACCTCCGCTTTGGGGTAATCCTTCAGGTTGAAAAAATTCAGCCGAGCGGCCAAAAGAAGCGACTTTTCCGCAAACTTATTGGGCGCCTTATCCCCTACGGCCTGATAACCGGTAGCCGCTTTGGCCCAATTTTTTTCGTTGAAATAGATTTCACTCTTGTAGTAATTTGCTTCAATGGCGTATTTACCGTTGGGGAATTTGGCAACATAATCTTCGAATTTCACGACTGCATCGCGAAAGTTTCCGTTGTTGAACTGCACCTCCGCCTCCTGGTAGGCTAGCTGGTCTTCCTGGCTGGGGGAGACATCCACGCCTAAAGTTTTGGCAAAATTGACGTATTCGCTGCTGTTTCCTTCCTCCACATAAATAGATTTGACATTTTCCAGTGCTTCCTGTGCTTCAGGTGAATTGGGGTATTGTTTCAGTAAAATGGTATACTGGTTCAACGCCTCCTTGTTGTTGTTCAAATTATACCAGGCTATCCCCGCCCGCAAGTAGGCCCGGGGCTTTAAGGCGTCATTTCTGGTGGATCCAATAACGTTTTTCAGGTAGGGTAAGGCTTCGGAAAACTGCTCATTTGCCAGGTAGGTATTGGCAATCTCCATATTGGCATCGACAATCAATCCAGAACTGGGAAATTTGCGGATTAATCCATTCAATAGATTGATTTTGGTGTTGCCGCTGGCTACGCCGGCAATCATGGCCTTTTGAAATGTGGCATAATCGCTGGCCGGCCAGGAGAAATCGACCACCCGATTGTACATGGATTCCGCCGTTTTGAATTCGCGGTTCATGTAAAAACAATCCGCATCGCGCAAAAACGCGTCTTGTTCCAAGGGCGAGGAATTGATTTTCGGATTTCGGTCCACTTCTTCAAAAAAGCCCTGCGCCTGGCGATAGTTCTCCTTACGCAAAAAACAATATCCCAAATCATATCTGGCATTTACGGCATTCACCTCGCCGTCAGCGACGGGGTTTTTCAGGTATTCGAAGTAGTAGGGCATCGCCTCATCAATCTTATTGAGGCGAAAAGAAATCTCCCCCTTCCAGAAATTGATGAACGGCAGCTGCGTTTGGTTGTTCGGCGCGGCCAGGGCCTTGTCTAGTAGTTCGTCTGCCACAGCCAGCTGGCCGTCGTTAATCAGTTCGGTCGCCCGGCCGTACAAGATCCTTGGATAGAGTCGTTTGGCATTTTCCGACGGCCTGCCCAGGCTGTCCATCAGCAACAGCGCGTCACGGTAGCTGCTCGTGTTGGCCAGTACGTACACCAACAATTCTTTGGCTTCTTTGCTGTACACAGAGGATGGATAATCGTGTAGGAAATTGCGCAGTTCCTGCAGGGCCACGTCCTGGTAATCCAGTTCGTAGGAAAGCTTGGCATAATTGAATTTGGAAATCTCTTTTTGTGTCGCATTGCTGCTGTTGGAGGAACAAAACAAAAACGCATTTCGGGCGTTGGCCTTCTGGTTTGTCTTCAAGTACGCATCCCCCAACAAATACATTGCATTTTGGGCAAGCGAGTCGTCCGATCCGCTGAGTTGCTTTAAGCCCCCAATGGCTTTTTCCCAGTTCTTAGTCTGGTAATAGCAATACGACAATTCGTAGAGGTCTTCCCGAGTGACATGTTTACCCTTACTCACATACTGCTCCAGATAAGGCAGGGCTTTAGCAAATTCCTTTTCCTCATAATACCCATGACCCGCCAGTTGGCGGAGTTCGTCCGCATAATATTGACCGCCCTGCGCAAGTTTGGACGCGGCATATTCGATGGCTTTATCCTTTTGATTCTGGACCAGATAAATATTGGCGATGTAGTAGGGAACTATTTTTTCATAAGTAGGTTGGTTTTCCACTACCCTAAAAGCGCTAAGTGCCTGGGGATAGTCCTTTTGATAAAAGGCGATAAAGCCGAAATAGTAATTCGCATCCATATAGTTCGGATCCTTGGGCAGCTGGCGAATAGCGTCCAGAAGCGGCCTGGCCTTGTCAAAACGATGCTGGGAAAAATAAGCATAGCCCTGATGGAATTTCAGATCGGCTATTTCGCGGTTATTTAAGTTTTCGATGTTGGTCCCTTCGTACAGCGTCTCGGCCTTGGCAAAATCATCGCGTCGAAAATAATACTCCGCCAAATGAAAGCTCATCATGCCCACACGGGCTTGGTCGTTTTCCAAATGGATAAAATCAGTAGCCCCGGCTACAGCGCTGGAATCGTTCTGCATCAGACCGCAGACCAGGGTATAATAAGTTATTTCATGGTATTGTAGAGCGTTGTTACTTCGGTCCGTTTCCCGAAGACCGGATTGCAACTGTTTGAAAAGAGGATAGGCCAGGCTGTAATAGTCCTTTTGGAAATATTCCTTCGCTTGCTTGAACGTTGCCTGGGGATCGGTAACATAATAGGTCTGCTGAGCAGTGGCGAAAGAAGTGATAACAACGGCTAAATGAAAAAGTGCTGTACGTTTCATCCGAAGATTTGCTTTAGTGAGATCGGATGCTACTCCGGGCGCAAAACGTGCGAACCATCCAATCCAATACCCTGTCCAGGGTAGGTTAACGCGCTAAAGTTTCTTATTATTTTGTCTACAGCCAAAGAACGTTCCAAACACCTGTGGATAACTGCAAGGATTAACATTTCTTTAAAGATGAACAGCCTGAGGCGGCCGAGCGAATAGCCAATCGATTCAAGTCACTTTTTGTTTGGCGCCTTGGACCAACTGCCCTCAATGCCATGCGCGCCTGGCGGCGCCTGCCGGGCTTTGCTTATTCGGCGTTTTCATGTAGGTTTGCGCCAAATTACCAGCCATGAAGAAACTGCTTTCGACTCGGTATTCCCCTGCGGCATTCAACATCGCTATATTTTTATTGCGCGGTTCTCTGGCGGTTCTGATTTGCCTGAGTCACGGGGTTCCCAAGATTGCCAATTTCAGCGCTTGGAAGAACCAATTCTATGATCCGTTTCACATCAGTGGTGCAGCAACGCTTGTCTTATCGATCTTTGCGGAGGTGTTCGCCGCGATGTTCGTGCTACTGGGGCTTTTTACTCGCTTGGCTGCCCTGGTGCTGGTAATCGACTTGATCTTTGCTTCCTTTGTTTACCACTATGGACGTCCTCTGGAACAATATGAGGATGCCCTTATATTCTTAGTCGGCTTTTTGGTCATCTTGCTAGTCGGGCCAGGAAAGATCAGCGTAGATGGGGCGGTGGAGTAATGCGCTTGACCCATTTGGTTACGCGCTGCTATTTGAGTTGATTCAACAGTGTCCACATCTGGCGGGTCAGATCAGCTGGCGATCCGTCGAAATTGTTCACCAGCAGGGCAAAGACGTATTGCTTGCCGTCCCGACTCGCCTGGTAGCCTGCGTAACTGCGCACGCCGCCAATCGATCCACTTTTCATCTTCATGCCATTGATTTCGGGTAAGGCATCGTAAAACGCATTAAACCACGCACATGTCCGGGCGTACCGGAGCGCGTCCACCAGCGCACGGGCCGTGACCCTGTTCTGGGGAGAAAGGCCACTGCCGTCTACCAGCTGGATGGCCGAAGCCTCGATCCCGTGACTTGCCCAAAATGTGCGCACCAGCTGCACCCCCGTATCGGTCTGCCCTTTGCCTAACTTTTCGAACGCGATTGTCTTGACCAAGGCCTCTGCGTACAGGTTGATGCTCTTTTTTAAGAACCAATAATTGATGCTATCCAGCGTAGGTGATAGATGCGTGAACAGCAGGGTTTGCGTCTGAGGCGCTGACGCCACCCTGTCCCGCTTTATGGATTCAAGATGGGGCTGGCCAGCCACCACCACATGATGGTCTCGAAGACTCGAATCCAGGAGTTGACAGACCAGGGCCTCGGGGTCTGGCAAAGAACCAGCAATGTGGAACGTGTTGGTTCCAGCAGGAATAGTGCCTTGCATAAAGCCCATGCTAGTGTAAGGCGGCAAATAGATGTAGGCATTATCCCCGCTAGCAACTTCCCCGGTTAGTAGCTGGTTGGTGAGCCTAATTGCGGCGGGCGCAGTGGAGCCCAGGATAGACACCGATTCACCCGGACGAGCTCCTGGCTGGAGCAGCAGGTCATACTGGTTTTCATTCCAGTTGACGCCGTAAGAGCCGGCACCGTAATAATTGCCGATATCCTGCCAAATCCATCCATCCGGAATGGGTTGAATCGAAAAATCGGTGTCCAATATACGGACAGCTCCGGTAATCCGGTGTATCCCAGCATCAACCACCGAGCGAGTGAAGCCATCCAACAGGGCTGTACCGGTAGTTTGAGGCCACCGCCAGCTACCCAAGGTTGGGTCGCCATGGCCCGAGAGATAGATATTGCCCTCGAGCAGGGTATCTTCGATGTGCCCCTCGTAGCTCAGCGTCGTTTTATAGCGATAGCGGGGGCCGAGTAATTCCAGTGCAGCGATGCTGGTGAACAATTTCTGACAACTTGCAGGCGCCAGACCAATTTCTGCATTTCGCTCGTAGATCAGTTTACCGGATTTGGCCTCCACGACACAGAAACTAAATAAGGCATGTTTGAGCTGTGGATCCAGGGCCATTTTCTTGGTTGCTAGATCCAGCCGTTGGGTAATAGATTGCGCCCAACAGCCGAATCCCACGACCAATGAACAACAGCAAAGCACAAAACATTTCATGCGTGGTGGATTAGGAAGGTCTCGAGATAAAGATTCCGGTGCCAAAAATAGTCATCCCTTATCTTTACAACGAATTTATGCTATCGTGGAAAATGTATTTGCAACCATCATTACTATCGGAGACGAACTTCTTATCGGCCAGGTGCTCGATACCAATAGTGCATGGATGGCCCGCGAACTAAACCAAGTGGGCATCTGGGTCAACCAGCGCGTTGCGGTCGGAGACCAACGCGACGACATTTGGACAGCGTTGAATCGGGCCAGGCAGTCATCCCCCATTGTGCTACTCACCGGTGGCTTGGGCCCTACCGCCGACGACATCACCAAGTCGGTGCTAGCCGAATATTTTCAAAGCGACATGGTCACGGATGAAGAAGCCCTGTTGAACCTGAGGCGAATATTTGAAAAAATTCTCCAAAAGCCTCTCACGGAGCGTAATCGCCAACAGGCGGAAGTCCCCCGAGGATGCCGGGTTATTCAAAACAGACGAGGAACGGCACCCGGCATGTGGTTTGAGCAAGACGGCCATGTATTTATTTCCATGCCGGGGGTACCGCATGAAATGAAATCCATGATGATCGACGACGTATTGCCTGCGCTGAGAATGCAGTTCAACCTACCCACAATAGCGCATCGTACACTGCTGACGGCAGGCATTGGAGAATCTTTTCTGGCCGATCATATCCAGGCCTTTGAGTCCCATCTTCCCCCCCATATCAAGTTAGCGTATTTGCCCAACTACGGCATGGTGCGCCTTCGCCTTACGGCAAGCGCATTCGATCCGATAGGCTTGGAACAGGAACTGGAGGGGCAATTTTCGAAACTCAAAACCCTGGTTTCTGAATGGTTGGTGGCTGACCGAGACATCAGGATGGAAGAAGCGGTGGGCCAATTACTCAAGCAAAAACATCTCACTCTGTCCACAGCGGAAAGCTGCACGGGTGGTTTTATCGCACATCTCATTACTTCGGTCGCAGGCTCCAGCCAATATTATGCGGGCAGCGTTATCAGTTATGCCAACCAGGTCAAAGAAAAAATGCTGCTGGTTCCCGAGCAAATGCTCGAGCAAAAAGGTGCCGTGAGTGAAGAGACCGTTCGTCAAATGGCCGAAGGTGTACTCCGGCAATTGCAAACAGACTATTCTGTAGCTACCAGTGGCATCATGGGTCCGGATGGCGGGACGCCGGATAAACCCGTGGGCACGGTTTGGATCGCTGTGGCCAGTCAACGGGGTGCTACTATTAGTCAAAAATTCTATTTCCGATTTGATCGACTGCGCAATATTGAGCTAGCTTCTGCCGCAGCCCTGAATATGCTAAGAAAGTACCTTTTATCCCAAACATGATGGCTGGGATTAATGGGAAATAATTACCTTTGGCCGGTGCGACACTAGGGCGACCTCATGAGCCAAAACACAAAATCCACCATGGCATCCTCTGATAAATCTGGACCTTATCCTAATCCTTTCCTGTAGTGAGAAGTGGACCCCCTTGAGGCAGACACGAAGCTTTTGGGGAGCCTCAATTGCCGGCGATATCGAGTGCAGCGGTACTGAGCCGGTATTCGAATGAACAAAACCTAAAAGAATACTATGGCTCTTGTTGACCTGGTTATGCCAAAAATGGGTGAGAGTATCATGGAAGCCACTATTCTGAAGTGGCGAAAGCACCCGGGCGAATCCGTAAAGCAAGATGAAACGCTGCTAGAGATAGCAACCGACAAAGTGGACACAGAAGTGCCCTCCACCACGGCCGGTATCCTGGAGGAATTGCTCTACGCCGAAAATGACGTGGTGCCCATAGGAACAGTTATTGCGCGCATAAGAACCCAGGTCGAAGAAATACCCAAACCCCCTGCATCTGCTGCGCCCTCTGAGCCTGCCAGCCGACCAGCCCAAGAGGAGCGAGTGGCATCGGCGGGGGTATTGTCCGGCGCAATGACAGCCACAGCACTCAAGGCGCCGAAAACCAACGGGAGCAGCAACCGCTTCTATTCCCCCCTGGTCTTGAATATTGCGGCCAATGAGGGAGTCAGCCTAACGGAACTAGAGACCCTCTATGGCACAGGCAATGAAGGCCGAGTCACCAAAAAAGATATTCTTCAATACGTCCAGAGCAAGAAGGGACAGGCGCAGGCCGAAACCCGGTACTCGACGCAGCCTGAGCCTTATGGCTCTGATACCCAGCGCCGGCCATCTACAGAGGACGCCGAGCCTGTCTTTGGGACGGCTTCTGGAAATACCGAGATCCTGGAGATGGACCGCATGCGCAGGCTCATCGCCGAGCACATGGTGCGCAGCAAGCATACCAGTGCGCACGTCACCAGCTTTTCGGAAGCCGATGTGACCAATCTGGTTTTGTGGAGAGAAAAAGTGAAAAAAGAATTTGAAAAAAGGGAAGGCACCAAGATTACGCTTACTCCAATATTTATCGAAGCGGTCGTACGTTGCATAAAAAAATACCCTCTAGTCAATAGCTCCGTCGACGGCAACCGGATTATCATTAAAAAGGATATCAACCTGGGCATGGCAACAGCCCTGCCAAACGGAAATCTCATAGTCCCGGTCATTCGCAATGCCGACCAATTCAGCTTGGTGGGGCTTGCCAAACAAGTCAATCAACTGGCCGAAATCGCTAGAAATAATAGGTTGCGCCCAGAGGACACCCAGGGAGGCACATTCACCCTCACCAATGTGGGCATATTTGGAAGCCTGATGGGCACTCCCATCATTAACCAACCTCAGGTCGCAATTCTGGCAGTCGGGGTAATTAAGAAGCGCCCCGTAGTCCTTGAAACGGAGATGGGCGATTCCATAGCAATCCGCCACATGATGTATTTATCCCTGTCTTATGACCACCGTATTGTCGACGGCAGCCTGGGAGCTAGTTTTCTTTCGGCCGTAGCCAAAGAACTGGAGAACTTCCGACCCGGCCGTGAATTTTAGCGCGCGTCATAAAGATCCCCTCAGAGGGCAAGCACATGTCATCCGCACCCCTTCCCCCAACGCTTCCGATCTACATTACCCGGTCTGCTAGTAGCCTGGCCTAGGCATAGTATCCATGCTTGGAGCTCATGCAGGATCCGTGTTCCCCCACGGTATTTGCAGTTGCATACAATTATTCCTCTATACTTTGGTAATACCCAATTATGGGCCCATACTAAGGCGCTTTGCCCGTCGTTTATATATTTACCTGAGCTGTGCGGCATGTAATTTGGCAGTTTTGCCGGGAATTTTCATATCTAAAAAAAATGCACTTTTTGTATATATGCTGAATTTTTTGTAAATTGATTTATTGTAGATTTTTCATACTAAACCCATAGCACCATGAAAACATTATCCGAAACCTGGTTTGCCGATGGATTCATAGATTTTGAGCTGAAAAAATATACCCTGTTAGCCTATCTGCAGGAGGTAAACAAGTACTTCAACGAGAATAAGCTCTACCCCCAACTTTCCGACATCATTTTCCATTACAACAACCTGGCTGCGTTTAGGGAGAACAAAAAATTTCTCCAGGAACAGTTTCCCAAGAAGCTCAGTGGAGTCCAAATCGAACGACTCCAGGTGCTGTACGAGCAGATGATCCAGGACGATCAGCTGATGCAGGAGTTGGAGGAGATCATCAATTATTCGGCCACCAAGATGAAAAAGGCGATCACCAGTGGTACCGAGATTTACGAATTCGTGGAAGACAAATTGACCATTTTCCCCGTAGGTATCGTTCCCTTGGATATTCACGAAGGATATTTTTTTCTGAGCGAAGGGAGCTATACCCAAACCCGGGTGTACCAGTACCGCTTGAGTTTTTTCGAAAAGCACGATGAAAAATACCGTAGCATCCGGACGGAATACATCGATAGTTGGCAGCGCAACCTGGTAAATACCTACGAGCAGATTAAGTCTGACCTCATCAAAATAAAGACGGACCTGCCGAATCCGGCGGTCTATTCCATAGAAACGGAGCTCACCTTTCCGGTCGAAGAGACCCTTCTACCCGTCGCCAAGCGAAGCTTTGTGCGCTATATTTCCACCCAAGCAGCTTAACTCTCCTTGCTTTGCGTTGGTGGGCTACTCTGTCCCTTGCCTTGTCAGCGGATTGGCAACCACCTGCTGGCCCTGATAGTAACTCACCCTAACCAGGGCAATTGCACCAGCCTTCAGACCGGCATCGACAAATTCCCAGCGCCCATTACCGATACGTTCGCATAATCCTTCCACTAATGGTCCATAGCCTACCAGGCCCGGGGGCGTAAGATCAACAGGCTGCATGCCATAGCTAGGCCAAGTCCCGTAATGTTGAGGGCAGAGAATGCCTTATTTCTCGACAGATTTCGAAAGGCAACCAAATGAAAGTTTTTGATTGTACCGCAGGGTTACCCAAAAAGCACGCTCAGCTCGGCGGGGATGTCGGATGCAAAAAACAGTCGTGTACCTAGTGCGACTGGCCTGATTCATTCTGAGCGCAGGCTGTTCGCCGGATTGGCGACCGCGGCCCGGATGGCCTGGTAACTGACCGTAGCCAAGGCAATCACTACAGCCAGGCTGCCTGCCAGCGCGAATACCCACCAACTGATGGCGATCCTGTACGGATAGCTTTTTAGCCAGTTTTGCATGGCCCACCAACCGCAGGGGAAGGCCAGCAAGGCAGCGATAGCCACCAGCTGCAAAAATTCCGCAGACACCAGGGCCGTGATCGTCCCTGCATTGGCACCCAAAACCTTGCGTATCCCGATTTCTTTTTTCCTGCGTTCAGCCGTATACGATGCCAGACCAAACAAACCCAGACAGGAAACTAAGATAGCCAGCGCTGCGAATACGCGGGAAAGCTGGCTGACCAGCATCTCACTGGTAAAAAAATTATTGAACTGGTCATCGACAAATCTGTATTGAAATGGATAGGCCGGATTGTCCTTCTTCATCACGGCAGCAATCTTCTCGAGAGCTTGGTGTACTGGGGCATCCTCTCGAATACGTACATACATTAAATTCTCAAACCTGGGGGGCACGCAGAAAATGATGACCGGGTCTGGACTGCCGTACATGTATCCATAGAGATAGTTTTTGACCACTCCAACCACGGTGACTGAGACCGCGCCGGTTCGATCGGTTATCATCTTTCCGACGGCGCTGCCTTTTCCCATGAGCTTGGCCATAGATTCGGTAATCAAGACGTGGACAGTCTTGGGCGGGTTATCCAAGTCGGCGGTATCGTTAATCGTGAAGTCACGGCCATCCACGATTCGCATACCCGAGGTAGAGATGTATTCCGGGCTCACATCTCTCCAGGAAACCAGGATCTTGGCACCTGGAGGCTTGGCCTGCCAGTTCAAATCGTCCGTATTGTTTCCGCCGTCAATAGTCGTGTGGTCCGATAAGGCGACATTGGATA
This sequence comes from uncultured Chitinophagaceae bacterium, assembly GCA_963742225.1. Classification (GTDB taxonomy): domain Bacteria; phylum Bacteroidota; class Bacteroidia; order Chitinophagales; family Chitinophagaceae; genus Puia. The sequence goes on from CAVULD010000002.1 coordinate 514,984, forward strand.
CAAAACCCGTAGTAATCAGGTCCTGCCTGACCGCGTCCACATGGTTGGCCAAGTCGCCCTGCATGGTGATTTCCATTAGGCCGTCCTTATTAAATCCCAGCGTTCTGTCCTTTACGTGTTGAATTTGCTGGTATATGATGATTGTCCCGATGATAAGGAAAATGGAAACAGCAAACTGCAAGACGACCAATCCTTTGCGGATCATGGCTGCACTTCCTTTTTTTAGTTTTATGCCCTTTAGTACGAAAACCGGATTGAACGAGGACAAATAAAATGCCGGGTAACTGCCGGCAACTAAACCGCACACCAGGGTAGTGCCAAGCAATACGGCCAGGTGCAGGGGTAGATCCAAGCCCAAGGAGAGGTTTTTTTCGGTAAGTTGGTCGAAAAATCTCAGGCTTAGGGTCATCAGGACTAGGGCAAGTCCTGCGGCAATACCTGCCATGATCAAGGCCTCGCCGATAAACTGAGCAACCAATTTTCGCTTACCTGCGCCAAGCACTTTGCGGACGCCTACTTCGCGGGCCCTTTTTTCGCTTCGCGCCGTGGCCAAATTCATGAAATTGATGCAGGCAATTAATAGGATAATCCAGGCAATGGTAGAAAATAGCCGAACATACTCGATGCGCCCCCCGCCTGTCTGCTTACCGTTGGCAAAGGAGTCGCGCAGGTGCCAATCATTCATACCAAATAAAAATATATGTCCATTGGACTGAGGCGCTCTTTTCTGCACAAAATCATAAAGTTTGGCGTTTACTGAAGCCAAACTCGCCCCCGGTTTGAGTTCCACGTATGTGCTGAGGCAATTGTTTTCCCATTTGTAGGCCCAAGGGCTTTGCGCATACCAGACTTCAAAGGGAGCAACCCAATCAAATTGCAGACTAGAATTTTCGGGAATGTCTTTGAGTACACCCGTGACCACATAGTCATGCTTATTGTTCATTCTAACGATTTTTCCCAGAACGCTAGACTCGTCTCCAAAGAATTTTTTAACTGTCTTTTGGGTAATGACCAGGCAGTGGAGCTGGGAAAAGGCGGTCTGCGCACTGCCCTGCACAAAAGGCAGGGTGAACATCTCGAACAGGGATGGTTCGGCATATCTTCCCTCGGCATAGACTGAGCGTTCTCCAATTGTGAAAAGCTGCGAGGAGGGATCCTCGGTCATCCGACAGACGCGTTCGATCCCCGGAATTTCGGTCTGGATCGCAGGCCCAAGTACGCCTGGCGAAGAGCCATGCGTGAAGGTGCCCGCATCAAGCGTCGCGTTAACTTTAGCAAAATACAGCCTGTCTCTTTTTATGTTGAAATGGTCGAAATTCATTTCATCCTCAACCCAGAGGAAAATCAGCCCTGCGCAGGCGATTCCCAGGGCCAGACCGAATATATTCAGAAAGCTGTAGCCTTTATTTTTGTACAGGTTTCGCCAGGTGGTCTTAAAGAAGTTTTTCAGCATATCTATCAGGTTTGAACAAAATACTCCTGCCCATGCTCACTTGGGCCTGAGGTCTTGCGGCAGAACCTGGTCCAAGAGGATGCCAAATTTATAAAATTTTGATATCCAGGGATAAAACCGCGATGCACCAAATGAGCCTGTCCGCCTATGATGCAGTGAGCGCCCGCTTGTGGACACTATGTGTGCCGTCCAAAATTAGCTATGTCTCTTCCTGACAAAGGTTGTCAGTTTTGGTATAGTCCCATAAGACACTTAGGACTTTGGCTGTGAATGGACCTTAATCACACTAAGCATCTGCAGCAAGATGGCCAACATAATGCAGCCAAATCCCGCATAAAATCCCTGGCCCAGGTAGCGATCTTCCCGGTACACCAAAAAGGCCAGGGCGATTCCATATACCGGCTCCAAATTGAAGGTAAGATTAACGGTAAATGCAGAAATCTTGCGCAGCGCACTCATCGAAAGATTAAAGGCCAGTACCGTACACAGGGCACTTAGTACCAGCAGCCAAAGCCAATCCAGGGGTGTGGGCAAAAGCCGCGGGCTCGGCACAAAGTGCTGGTAAAAAGGCATCAGCATCGTAAGGAACAAAAGCCCTCCGCTGATTTCATATCGGGTCGCGACTTGGGGTTCAATACGCAGCAATAGCCTGCGGTTAAGTATCGGAAATATACTACCAAGCAGGGCGCTTACCAAGCCAATAGCAATGCCCGATTTATAGGCTGGGTCAAATTGAAATATTAGGAAAATGCCCGCCATTACCAGCAGGCCCAGCAGGACTTCAGGAACGCGGGGTCTGGTGCGAAAAATGAGCGGCTCCAGTAGGGCTGTAAAAAAGCCAATCGAGGAAAAGCAAACCAGGGCGATGGACACGTTGGCTGCTTTGATGCTCCCATAAAAGCTGACCCAATGCAAGGCTGCTATGGCCCCAACGCCGAACAAATCCCTCATGTCTTTGGAGCCGAGGGTGACTTTTTGGCCGCGAAATAATACGATCAGCCAAAGAAAGAGTGTGGAAAGCAGTAAACGGTACCAAACTAGCCAACCTTCATTCAGGGTAATGAGTCTTCCCAGAATGCCCGTAAATCCGGCCAAAAAAACGGCTATGTGGAGTTGAACAAATGCCTTTTTCATCAACCCAGCAAAGAAAGCGAAAAAATCTAGCCCGGCCCAGCGCGCTCTGCACTGCAAGTGGATATCCAAACGGGTGAAGATGCCCAGTTAAGAAAGATTTATCCAATACTGGTTGACTCAAATGGCAGCAGCATATGGGAAACAAGGCTATCAGGACTTCATCGAAAATGAAGGAATCGAGGATTTGATAAGGTTATTGGTTACCCGCTTGCGGTAGTTTTTAAACAGGGAATACCAGCGAAGTTTTAGCACGCCTAAAATGCCCTCCTTCACAATCCCTTTATTCATTTTAGAGATGCCATATTTACGGTCTTTAAAAATAATCGGAACCTCTTTAATGACAAATCCCAGTTTCCAGGCGGCAAATTTCATTTCGATTTGGAATGCATAGCCTACGAAGCGGATTTGGTCGAGGTTTATCGTCTCCAAGACTGTCTTCTTGTAGCACACAAAACCCGCGGTAGGGTCTTTCACCGGCATCCAGGTAATCAGACGGGTATAATAGGACGCTCCCTTTGACAGAAGGATCCGGTCCTTGGGCCAGTTTACGTTGCCTCCACCCTCCACATACCGGGAGCCTACGGCCAAGTCCGCACCCTGGTACTTGCAAGCCTCGTACAATCGCTGCAGGTCCACGGGGTTATGAGAAAAATCGGCGTCCATTTCAAAAATGAATTCGTACCCCTTGTTGACTGCCCACTTGAACCCATGGATATAGGCAGTCCCCAATCCTTGTTTTCCCTTTCGCTCCTCGAGAAAAAGTTCGTTGGGGTATTTATTTTGTAACTCTTTTACAATCAGCGCAGTACCATCAGGAGAATTATCGTCAATGACCAATATATGGAAATTCTGGCCAAGGGAAAATATGGCTTCCACTATTGTGGCTATATTTTCCTTTTCGTTGTAAGTAGGTATGACAGCAATCTTTTCCAAAAAAAGACCTTTGAAATAAAGATACAAAAATAAGCAATATCATCTGCACGGGAAGCCCAGACAATTTTTCCTCCGGGTTGTTCCGGCCTACCCTTTCTTGAGCAACGTGCGGTTTAGGATTTCGGTCAGTTTTAGTTTGGTATGCATGGGAAAATCGCCCTTCATCATCCAGTCATAATACTGGGGTTCAGCCTTCAGCACCTCAGCCACGGGCCGGCCCTTGTGCTTACCGAAATTGAAGACCTCCACCCCATTTTCCATGGTAAAACGGCGCGCAAAATCCACAATCTGGTCCTCTCCGATGAACTTGAGGATGCTGTCCACATCGTGGCCTAACTGAGGGTATTTTTCCAGCTGGGCTTCCAGCACTTCCAAGGTAGCAGAGGCATCCGCTTCCGCACCGTGTGCGCCTTCCAAATTCTTGTTGCAATAGAATTTATAGGCCGCGCTTAAGGTGCGTTGTTCCATCAGATGGAATACTTTCTGCACATCTACCAGCTTTCGGCCCTTCATATCGAACTCCATACCCACTCGAAGAAACTCCTCCACCAGCAAGGGGATGTCGAAGCGGTTTGAATTATAGCCACCGAGGTCGCAATTATCTAGGAATTGCTTGAGTTCATTGGCGACCTGCTTAAAAGTGGGGGCGTCTTTCACTTTTTCGTCCGTGATGCCGTGGAATTCCGTCGAAGCCGCAGGGATTGGTATTTCGGGATTGATTAGCTTTTCCTTGACCGTTTTCTTGCCATCGGGCATCATCTTGACGATGGCAATTTCCACGATGCGATCACTACCCAAATTGGTGCCCGTCGTCTCCAAGTCAATTACGGCTAACGGCCTTGCAAGTTGTAACATGAAACTGATATATGGATTAATAGTTTGGCAGAGCCGTGTGTAGCCCACAACCTCAGCAGGCCAAAAGTACTGTATTTCGGATAAGCTGATGGGAAGATTTCAAGCGGTTCCCCTTGAGGCAGGGCGCAATTTTTCAGCCGCAATGGCCGCCATATCCAAGCCATCGAAATTTCCAGAACTCATCAGCAGTAGATTGGCGTTTACCAGAGAAATGCCGGCCAGCCAATTCGCCAATTCCCTCTTGTCGTTAAGGATGATCAGGCCTTTTTTAGCGAAACCTTCCCGAACCTTTTCGGCACTGAGCTCCGGCATACGTTTAAGCTCCAGCGCATGGGGTGCATAGAAGACCACGGCCTCATCGGCCGGATCCATACTACCCCGGTATTCGGGCATAAATTCGGCGTTCAGACTTGAATAGGTGTGCAGTTCCAGCACCGCGATCAGTTCCCGTTCTGGGAATTGCTGCTTTACGGCGCTAATGCTGGCCCTGACCTTAGACGGCGCGTGGGCAAAATCCCGGAATATGAGACTCTGCGGGTTTTCGGCCAGAACTTCCAGCCGCTTAGATGCTCCGCTAAAGGTCCTGATGGCATCCACAAAAGCCTTGGCGCCGATGCCAAGTTCTCGCAGCGCAAGCCAGGCAGCTTGCATATTGAGCAGATTATGCTGCCCAAATACGCGTAATGGGCCGCTATGGCCATCCAGCTCGATGCTGGTCTGCCCCTGCTCAATCCGGTAAACCGGGAGGCCATAGGGCAATTTCCGCAGGTCGCAGGGATGCGACTCCACCAGACGCTTGAGCTCAGGATCCGTCTCGTTATAAATCAGCACACCACCCGGTTCGATTTTATCCATAAAGATCTTAAACTGGTCTAAATAGCCAGAAAAGCTGGGAAAAACATTGATATGGTCCCAAGCTATGCCGGTCAGTATGGCAATATGAGGGTAAAGGAAATGAAATTTGGGGCGCTTTTCGATGACACTGGCTGGATATTCATCTCCCTCGCATACGATGAGTGGTGCATCGGTAATGCTTACCGAGCGATCAAATCCCTCGAGCCTTGCGCCCACCAGATAATCGAAAGGCTTACCGCTGGCCTTGAGGACATGCATAATCATGGACGTTGTGGTGGTTTTACCATGGCTTCCACCTACTACAATCCTTGTCTTGGACTGGCTTTCCTGGAAGATATATTCTGGGAAGGAATAGATCTTCAGGCCTAGGGCTTGTGCCCGCTGAAGTTCGGGATTGTCTTGGCGAGCATGCATGCCCAGAATAACCGCGTCCAAGCCCGAGTGAATCTTTTGGACAAACCAGCCCGCCTGCTCGGGCAGGATGCCTGCCGCAGCCAGATTGGACCTGGCCGGCTCAAAAAGCTCGTCGTCGCTGCCCGTTACGGTGTAGCCCTTCTGCTTCAAGGCAATAGCCAGCTGATGCATCACGCTTCCACCTATGGCAATAAAATGTACAATCAACTTGCTTAATTTGGGGTTAAAAATATCCTAGTCGAGCATACCGACAAAAAAAAATGTCAATTAGCGCTCCAAGTCTTGCAATTGCGAGTTTTTTATTGTTAATTTGTTGAGCATTCCCGTCCTCTTGCTCTATCCTGTTGAAATTATTTCTCATTCGATTGATCCGTTCCTCTGAATGACCTGGTGATCGTTGTTCTTTTGTATACCAGGCATTTATTTTTAATTAAAATACCCCAGAAAATGAGAAAGTCAGTTATTATCATGGTCCTTGCTGTATCCGTCTGCGTTTTGATCTCCTCCTGTTCCAGCTATCGGGGCACGACCAAGAGCGGCTGTAAGGCAACCCAGGGCTACGTAGGCTACGGTGGCAGATAAGATTCCTTGCGAAAGTGCATGCAACAATATTCTAGAGAGGTTACTGTTTTAGTAACCTTTTTTGTTTATTGAAACCCAGCAATTCCTCAGGGTAAATAGTGCCGTTGTCTCGAAATCCAGTACATGTGGTACTGGCTCGGGGGTAACAAACCACCAAGCCCCCTTGCCCTTACCTCCAAACCAGCACCATCATACCGCCAAGTATCAATCCGGCACCCGCTAGTATGCGGCCTGTCAGAGGTTCTTTTAGGAAAAGAAAGGATAGCAGTATAGTAAATACTATGCTGCCTTTGTCAATCGCACTCACTTCGGACACGCGGCCGAGTTGGAGAGCTCGGTAATAAAAGAGCCAGGACAGGCCCGTGGCCGAAGCCGAAAGAAACAAAAACAACCAGTTATTGGTTGAAAGTCCGGGCAACTGGTGGGTTGTGTTTTTAAAAATAGCGATCCCCCACACGATTACCAGGACGATAGCAGTTCGAATGGCAGTGGCCAGGTCTGAATTGACATTTTTAAGGCCGACTTTTGCAAATATGGCCGTGAGCGCTGCAAAAAAAGCGGATAAAAGCGCATAAAAAATCCACGGCGCGATCTTGATCATAGCTACAATATACAAAAATTCCAGGTCCAAATCCCGCATGGAGGTTCTCCGGCCTTGTAGAACCCTTCCTGTACGAATAGACTAAACATCAACCGAGGATCACGGTCTGATTTAGGTGTTTGGCCATTTGCCAATTCATGCGTTATTTTCCAACATTTCTCAAGACGAGAAAAGGTGGTCCTTTTTTGAAGTCCTGGGCTGACTTGATGAAACTTGGGCCCACCGAGAAGTTACCCAGCAAAATATCGATCTTCCCATCTCCGTCCAGGTCCGCCGCGTCCATGGTCAGCCATCGACCAACCTGCGTCTCGGCCAGGCTGTAGGGTTGAAATTCAAAATTGCCTTTGTTTTCCAAGTATACAAATCCTTCTTCCGGCTGACGCGCAAAGTCCGGGAAATACGCAATGGTAGCAATATCCAGATCACCATCTCCATCAAAATCCCTGGCGATCGCCTTATAGCACCCATTGATTGGGAAAAAATACTTTTGGCTAAAATTATTGTGGCCGTCGTTTAGGAAAATATATACGCCGTGGTAAGGTTTCAAAACTTTGGAGTAGTCTGCATTGTCCCCGCAGGTATACAAGATATCGGGATATCCGTCGTTGTTAAAGTCATCCAACTCGAAATACGACGACCCATATATCGGAGGGAATCTCAGGACCTCGCGCTGACTGAATCGTCCATGACCCAGATTGGTAAAGAGAAAAATACCTTCATCTCCTTGCGCAAACAGTACCCAAATATCAGGCAATCCGTCGTGGTTATAATCTTGGACATAGGCCTTAATCGCTCCTGGAACGGCCCGGATGACGTGACGCTCGAATTTCCCGTTCCCCTTGTTTTCCATCCAGGACAGCGCCCCTGTCATGTTCCCGAATTCACAGACTAAGTAGTCCGTAAGACCATCTTGGTTTAGATCTGCGGCGGTGATTTGGACCGGCCTGGCCAGTGAATCAAACATGGGCATAGTATCGAGGACCATTTTAGCGCCAGGTGCAATAGAGATTTTCAACGCTTTCCCAAATTTTCCATTATTGGGATTAAGGTATCCGATATCGCAAGCAGTCATGAATCCATGACTCAGGTCCATACCTACCACGGCCCCAGGTAACTTAAGCGAATCTTCCACCGCCAGATGCCTGTCAAGCCGATAAAGTTTTTCTTGGATTGCATCCCCCATTAATATGCTGGGCGATGGGGCGGTAGTATCCACCTGTAAGTAGCAGGTTGCTGGGTTTGGGTATGACAAGGCGGACCGCTCGGCACGAAATAGCGACAGCCCTTTTTGTATGGGCAGCGACCTACCCTGACCAGGCAGGGAGTCCGGTGAAGTGGCCAGATAGTAATCCATCAGTAATTGCCACTGATCAGGACTCAACAAGGGCTTGGACGGATAAAAATCAGCAGGTAAGAACCGATCATTTCGGCTGGAAGGATACTTGTCAAATAGGTACCCAAATATGCCCAGAAAAGGACCCATGTAGGGCAGATCACCCTGTTGCCAATGCTTGGAGTCCAGCAGTGACGGGTCTGGCAACAAGTGACAGCCTTGGCAGTACTGAGTAGCCAGGATCTTTCCTTGGTCGATTTGGTCATCGGTGATTCCGGGATGAGCATGATTTCGTGGGCTATTCTTGCAATGTAGAGCGCAAAATAGAAAAAGGCAAAATCCTGCCGCTTTACCCAGGGCTGAAATATTCATTCTCAATCGAATCATAGTAAAAAATTAAGAGCTCAATCGCTGATCGAGTTTGCCAGAGTTTAACCATAGACTCCTCGTCACTCTGCCCATGTGCCCAAATCCCTACTGGATAAGAACCTTACGGCTATTGCCTCGACTGTCCTGAATATCTATTTCTCGTACCTGATCACTTACATTCAGGAAACGCCCTGATTCGGAGAGGAATGAAGATCCGTAATACATTTCCTCCCTTCTGGTTGCTCCATTCTTATATTTGATCTGTGCACTGACGTCCATAGGCCCGAGCGGAATGATTTTCGGATTTTTATTTAGCTTAAATATTTTGAGGGGCCCTCTATTTTCACCCGCAGCAAGCAAGCAATTGCCGCTTGCGCTCTCCAGTTTAACCAACCCTTTGCCATTACCCGGTATAAATAGACCGCTTTGCAGGATGGATTGGGGGCTAAAGTGACCTTTGCCATCTCCTCTTAAATACAGACCGTTTAGAGCGTCGTAATGCCCCACATTGGGTTCCGCTCCGTAGTCGTTTGCGTTTAAGACAAGATCTAAATTTCCGTCGCCGTCAAAATCTTCGGCTACCATGCCATTGATGACAGAGAACTGCGCTTCCGCAGCCAGGGGCATCATCGTAAAATGTCCATTCCCATCGTTGTGGAAGAGGCAAGTCTGAAAATTGTTGGCCTCGAGTATAAGTGCATCCTTTCGATCTTCCGCACTCAGCACCTGATCCATGTCAGCCACTGCATAGGACTTATACGTCGGGAATTTCTTGCGCATATTGTTAATCTGTTTGAGCAGATCATCGCGCCCTTGCGCCGGGAATTCGCGCATGTGGCCAGTGGAATCTGGCAAATAGAGGGAAGGGATTGCGTCGTAAATCCCATTTTTGTCGAAATCCTTCGCATATACTCGGGCGGGATACTTGTCAGATGCCCGGTAAAACGAATTTCGGCCCAAGTTACCAACGACGTAATCGATCCGACCATCGTTGTCAAAATCTCCGGCGACGATGCTATTCCACCAACCCAGCTGGCCCGACAGTTCGGTATTCTGCGTGACATTCTTGAACGTTCCATGATCATTTCTTAGGAACATAACGGGCATCCATTCCCCAGCCAACACGAGGTCCGGCCATCCATCGTTATCGAAATCGGTCCATAGGGCATCGCAGACCATGCCAACATTCACGAGGTCCTTGGCTACGGTTGCCGTTACATCAGTGAATTTAACTTGTCCATTATGGGAATCATTGCGGTAAATAAAACTGGAGACCGCTTTGGGATAATTTTCCGGGTCCACACGCCCGGAAATGAACAGATCCAATTTGCCGTCGTGATTAAAATCGGCCGCGCGGACACAAAACTTACTGGTAAAATTTTTGGGTAATGCGCCTGAATCCAGGGTAAAGTTCCCCTTTCCATCGTTTAGGTACAAGTGGTCCTGGTAGGCCGCGTCTCCGTGCGGGTTCTCATAGCCCCCCGATGCAATAAACAAGTCAAGATCTCCGTCCCCATCCGCGTCAAATAACAATACTTGCAGATCATCTGCTTGTTTATATGCACTCACCTGATCTGGCAAAAGCGCCTTTTGGATAAATCTGCCGTCCGGCTGTTGTAAAAACAGTTGAGCGCTATGAAAAGCAGAACCGCCCACGACCATGTCCTGCAGGCCGTTTCCGTCCACGTCGCCTACAGCAATCGAGGGGCCGTATTCGGAAAATTTATGAGGCAGTAATTTTTGGATATTAAAATCTATGTAATCGCGTTCCTGGTGGACGAAGTGAATCCCCACTGAATCAGTTATGTCTTTGAAGAGGGCATCCGAAGCCAGGACCGGCCGGCTCATTAAATAAGGTTTATCTGCATTCTTGATGTCCACCTGCAATCGCTGGTTGGCCGCAACATGGCGCAAAAGTTGCATCTTTCCATTGGGCCATTTGATAAGGACCGAGTCGACAAATGGTAAAGTCCCCAAGCCGAAATGCGCTATGTCTTGAATCGTGGAGAGGTAACCCCTGTACGGGGTATTTTCATACACCTGTTGCTTGCCTTGGTCATAATGTAGTTCGGCAAAGGCTCCGAATCCATTGCGGTTGAGGCTATCGCCCAAGAATTGAATCTGCAAATAGTGATGGTGGTCCGGATCCGTTTCCCGGGTCATATTGCGGTATATGTGAGCCTCATCGTTGATGTTGTTGACGATCACATCCAGGTCACCGTCGCCATCTAAATCCGCATATGCTGCTCCGTTAGAAAAGGAAGGAGTCATCATACCCCAGTCGCTGGACACGTCGCTGAACGTGAGGTCCTGGTTGTTGTGGTAGGCGAAGCTATGGATCTTAATGCGCGGAATCTGGTCCAGGATCGTTTGTTTGGAAGCCAGGTTGGTGGCTTGGTTACGGAACATGATGAAATCGTGGTCTGTGACGTCTTTCGGATACCCGTTGGTAATGATGATATCCCGGAAACCATCGTTATCAAAATCAGCTACCAAGGGGCACCAACTCCAGTCTGTCGCTTCCACGCCGCTGTAATAGCCGATTTCGCTGAAAATGGGATCTCCGATGGAATCCTGGGCGCCTACGCGGGGTCCCTGGTTAAGTTGCAGGCTGTTACGTGGGTATTGATACTGATAGCCAAAAGATTCGGTATTTTGGTAGAACCGGTAATTGTCCGGGTTCTGAAAGAGCTTCTTGCGGTAATTGTCCGGAGGATCCATATCGAGCTCCACCACGTCAGCAAGGCCATCGTTGTTGATATCTTCAATATCCTGACCCATGCCATTGGCAGAGGTGTGCTTAAAATACGATTTAACCTTATTGGTGAAGGTGCCATCGTGGTTATTGATATAAAGAATATCATCACCTAGAAAATCATTACTCACGTAGATATCCTTCCAGCCATCATGGTTCAGGTCGGCAATGGTCACATCATGGCCAAATCCTTCGGTAGTAATGCCCGCCTGTTTGGATACGTCGGTAAATACCGGGTGTTGCAAAGAATCGTTCCAGTCATTTCGGTATAGATGACCCGTGCTGGGGAAGGATCCATCGGTTACAATAGGCTTAAAGACGCTGGCATTGTACCCCTTGGGAATATCATTTACCACCAGATACATATCCAGATCGCCGTCGTTATCGTAATCAAAGAATGCCGCCATGGTGGAATAGAGCGTGTCTCCAAGGCCATATTCCTGGGCCATTTCTTTAAAATGTGGAACCCCGTTTTTATCGAGACCCTGGTTGATGTAGAGCAGATTTCGCCGAAGCAAGGGATTGGTCTTGATCGTGGCACAGACGTAAATATCGGGCCACCCGTCATTGTTGATATCTATTACGGCTACTCCTCGGCACCATTCTCCTGACCCAGCTACACCCGCTTCATCGGTAATATCGTCAAAATGGAAATCGCCGCGGTTCAAGTAGAGCTTGTTGGAGACCATATTACCGGTAAAATACAGATCCGGACGACCGTCCCGGTTAAAATCCCCAATGCCCACCCCCCCTCCATTATAAATGTTGGTAAGATCTAGGGGATTAATGGAATCGTTTTCTGAAATCAGGTTATTAAAATGGACACCGGATAGATCCGAAGATACTTTCTGAAACCTTGTTTTCATGTGAGTGCATGCACAAATCACCAGCATGCAAGTCAACAGCAGACCACCAGCTACGAATCGGGTAAACACAGCCATAAGAGGAATTTCTGCGGTTCAAATTAGGAAAAAACAATACGGCTTCCGCACCCCGCGGACAATTTATGCGTGCAATAAGAAGAGGTAGGACTTGGGATCCTACCTCTTCAATAAAACTTCAGCTATCTAAAATCCAAGGTTATTAATAACCCGGGATCTGTTTCAAATTAATCTTACCCGTTGAATTCTCGGCATCGATCTGCTGCTGAGGAATGGGGTAGTATTCGCATTTCCCGTTGGTAAACGTTAGGTTCGCAGGGAACTGGGCAGGATGCCACTGATTTTCAATGGTAGCATAGGTAGTGAGCGTAGTACCCATAAAATTAGACCCAGGTGTTGGGAAAATCGGGTTACCATTGAGCTGCCACCTTGCAAGGTCAAAGAAGCGTTGTCCTTCTTCGGCCAGTTCTAGCCTGTTTTCCATGATAATCGCCTGCATCGCAAAAACTCCTGTAGGATCTGCTGAGAATTGGCCTGAATACGGGCTAATGGCATAATTACCAGCCGGAGTAGCAGTCGAGCTATAGGTATAGGTCCCTGCATTAAAGGTACCACTGTTGTAAACCCACGTACTCGGATTATTGGCTACCCTATTACGAACCATGTTTACGTAAGCTTCAGCCTGCGCCAGGTTCTTGCTATTGATGACATTACATTCGGCATCCCAAAGCAGGACTTGCGCATAGCGGATCAAATTAACATTAACGGCTGCAAGTTCCACATTCGCCCAATTGCTGGAACCGTCGGAGTAGGTACCCTGAACAGCTTTGGCATAGACATTCTTTTTGGGACTGAAGTGGCCGTCATCCCCTGGGCTACGTATCCAGGTATCGCCGGGATGGGGACCCCAATCCAGGTAAGCCACTCCCACACGACCCAAGGTCCAGTCGATCCTCGGATCCACAGTACCAACCCAAGGCGTGGCAGACTGATCGCTCACGTGAGGAGCGCTATTGAATGCACCAGGTCCCGTAAGCGGTAAGGGCAGACCAGTAACGTCAGTCTTCATGGCATCAGCCAGATCCTGCGTGGGATTATCAAATCCGCAGCATGCACCAGGACCACCGCCATAAGGGAAGTTCAGGTTGTCGCCATAAGCCTTGCCTCCGTATGTTCCGGAGCCGTCATTAACTGAGATTTGCACAGCAAATATGGATTCAGAACTGTTTTTGGCAGCGGGATTAGGATTGAAGTTTTGGGAGTAATTAGGCTGTAGTGCATACTTGACGCCCTGTGCTGTTTCTCCGTTGGCGATCAAATCGTCCAACAGGGGTTGAGCTGCTGCATATTTTCCTTCGTACATATATACTTTAGCGAGGAAAGCTTCCGCAGCATATTTGTTGGCCTGCCCCTTGTAGGGTTGCATAACAGGCAAATTCGCCATAGCATAGGTGAAATCAGCCTCAATAAAGGGATAGATTTCGATGTACCCGGAGGAATTATAGTTCGGTACGTTATAGTTGTTAGCGGAAACGGTAATGGTTTCATCCACGAAAGGCGGATAAAAGAACATTTTCCTCAACTCAAAATGGAAAAAGGCACGGAGAAATAGGGCCTCAGCCTTAAATTCCACCGTATCAGCAGGAGTCAATCCCGTAGCAACACGCATATTACGGATTACGTCGTTTGCGCGTTGGACACCGTCATACATAGCAGCAAATTTATTGGCTATATACGCACCTGTCGCAAGAGCGTCCCATTGTTGATACTGGATGATGTCTGGCTGGTCACCGGCTACAGACCCTTTGTAGGCATCATCTGCGACAACACTAGCATAGACCCAGTTATCCGCAGCAGAACCCCAGGATCCGCCTTGAGAAGTTCCCTCCCCGGTAAGGTCGGAATAGGCGCCAATCAGCAACCCCTGAACTCCGGCATAGTTGCCCAGGATTTGCGGACTCAGCACCCCTTGAGGGGGCTTATTGAGGAAATTTTTTCCACATGCAAAGAGCAAGGCAATCAAGGCGAGACTGCCCGGCAATAGTAACTTATAATTTATCCTTTTCATATAGCGGAAGTTTATTATAAAATTTAAGGATCATGAATAATAACGAGTTTATTAATATTTGGTTGCTTAGAAAGTCAGATTTAAGCCCACAATAAAGGTCTTCTGATTGGCAGGATAGTTCCCGAGATCAATCCCAAAATTGGTCTGATCGCTCAGGTTTGAACCCTGTAACTCTGGGTCAAGGCCTGTGTATTTGGTGATTGTGAACAGGTTAGCACCCTGAACATAGATCCTCAACCTGTCGATACCTACTTTATGCAGGGCTGCAGGTTGGATGCTGTAACCTATATTCAGCGATTTCAACCGAAAGTAAGACCCGTTCTCCACGTACCAGGAATTGACTACACCAGCATTACTAAAGGTATTGGCGGTGGTCAACTGGGGGTATTTAGGATTGAGGTTGCTTGGTGACCATGAATTCGAGACTATGTCGCTGCTGACGGCACCATAGAACACCTGTGGAAAGTCGATCCAGTATTTTACGTAATTAAACACATCAGCACCTTCAGATCCATAGAAGAAGGCCGAGAAATCAAGCTGCTTCCACGTTGCAGAAAGATTAAACCCATAGGTAAACTTGGGGTTCGGGTTACCGATCCAGGTCCTGTCGTTTTGGTCAATAACCTTGTCGCCATTCACGTCCTGATACTTGAACGCACCAGGAGCCGCACCAGACTGGGTGGGGGAAGCTGTGACATCGGCCGCATTTTGGAAATAGCCGACCACTTTATAGCCAAAGAACTCGCCCACAGCATGACCCGGTTGAATGCGGGTAAAGGCTCCAATACGGTTGGAACCGGCATTGGTGAAATTATCGTAGTACTGAATTCCAGGAGGCAAACTAACCACTTTACTTACATAATGCGTTCCCGTTAAGGATATGTCGAAGTGGAAATCACGGTTTACTTGATCGTGGTAAGCGAGCATGAAGTCAAATCCGGTATTGGAGATATCCCCGAAATTTACGAAAGGGGCTGCACCGCCACCAGCTGTATTAGGAAGCTGCGCTTGAAAGAGCAGTCCGTCAATTTTCTTTTGGAACCAGTCAAAGGTCAGATCGAAATGATTGACACTGGCATCAATACCCACGTCTGTGAGCACGTCGTTCTCCCAAGTAGTAGCCGTATTGCCGTATTGGCTGGCATAAAATCCATTCTGTGACCCCGTAGATATTCCGTTTATATCGTAGTAGGAGTTAAATGGATTGGACGAATACAAGTTATAGGGGTTGGTGCCTGGCACGTTGGACAAGCTACCTGATTTACCCCAACTGCCTCTGATTTTCAGGTCCTTGAGCCAGCTGGTATTTTTTAGGAAATCTTCCTGCGAAAGTCTCCATGCGGCAGACACCGAAGGAAACACACCCGTTTGTTGACCAGTCGCAAAAAGCGAGGACTGATCCCGACGAATCGTTCCGGCTAACAGATACTTGTCTTGATAGGCCAGGTCGACTCGTGCAAACTGAGAGTAGAGGCTGCTGTGGTAAGGGAGCCCAGTGGAAGTATTAGCAGAGCTGAAAGCAGAACTTGGGGGCGTTCCCGTAGCAAGCGTCCAATAGTTCGGGTTGGTAGAGAAATAATTCGATTCCTGTCCGCTCAAGCCTCTTCCATCAAAAGATTTGGCTTCCGTTCCAATCAGGGCCTTCACATTCAGGCTACCAAAAGTCTGGTTATACGTTAAGGTATTGGTCCAAACCCAGGTGGTGTTGAACGCAGCGCCTTCCGTAAACACATTAGGAGCGGTGCTTCCTTCTGCATTTTCATACGGCGTGTATTGGAAATTATAGTAGTAGCTGTTATCGAAGGTTCCGCCTAAACTAGTCCTGATGTCGAAATGTTTCAGGAAGTCTACGTCGGCGAAGGCATTGCCATTGATCTGCACGTCGTTGCCTACGTTATTAGCGCCGCGCTGTTGGTCAGCGACCGGGTTGCCCGAGTTATTAATCGTGAAACTGTGGGTACCTGCATAATTACCCATAATATCATAGACTGGAATGAGCGGCGGAATGCGGTATGACAAGGAGATCGCATTGCCTTCATTCTGGTTAGTGATCTGTGGATTTTGCTTAAAGAAAACATACAGATTCTCACCTACCCGAATGTGGTCCTTAACATTGAACGTCGTGTTGGCACGCACGCTATACCTTTTCAAATACGTATCGATAAGTGTTCCTTCCTGATCCAGGTAGGAAAAGGAGAAGAAATAAGAAGATCTATCGCCTGATGCTCCAGCAGAAATCGTATGCTGTGTCCAAGGCGCTGGCTTAAAAATTTCATGGAACCAGTCGGTGCCCGTCAGATTGGTCTTCGTGATCTGGTTGCTCACTATATTATATGTGGAAGGATTTTGATCGGCCACATAAGCGGGATTTGCTGTGCCCGTAGCGTTACTATACGGAGTAGGCTGAAGATACTCACTTAGCGTGGGAGGAGCATAAGTTGCCCCGCCAAGGCCCCACCAGGTATTGCCTGGTATCAAACTATTGTTGTAATTGGCGAGCCATATCGCGTCTGCGTAGGTCTGGCTTCCGCTAAGACCAAATCCATTCTTCAGAGGACGCTGGGTTCCGTAAAAGCCATCGTAGGAAATGGTGGCTTTCCCCTTACCTCTCTTGGTCGTCACGATGACCACCCCGTTGGATCCCTGGATACCATAAATGGCAACGGCACCAGCGTCCTTAAGGACCTGAATGCTTTCGATATCATTCATATTCAAGTCATGAAAATCGCTCTGTACTCCATCGATGATGTAGAGCGGATCTACGTTTCCAATTGAAGTAATACCGCGAACGCGGATATTGCTTCCTCCACCAGGCTGGCCGGAGTTGATGACCGTAACCCCTGCAGCCTGTCCCTGCAACAAGGCCTCTGGGCTCGAGCCAGGTACTTCTTTCATTGTCTGGATGTTCACGACGGCTACCGAACCGGTGATGTCTTTCTTGCGCTGCGAGGTATAGCCGGTTACGACTACATCATTCAGTGAAGAGGCCGACAGAGAAATAACGACATCGCCAATGGAGCTTCTACCGGCAGCAGGAATCTGCAAAGGTTCGAATCCCACCACGGTGATGATCAGTGTCTCAATTTCTTTGGCTGATGAAATGGTGAATGTACCGTCTGAACCCGTTTGCGTCGCAATCTTGGTTCCTTTAACCTGTACTGTTGCGCCAGCTATTGGCTGTTTGTCAGCGTTACTAATGACTCTTCCGCTAACTGTTTTCTGAGCAAATAGACTGCAGCTGAATAGGAGTAGCAATGCAGTGCAGCAGCAACTGGCAAGTACGCTAGTTTTGAATGGCATAAGCAGGATAGTTGTTTGAAATGTTTAAGCAATTAAAAATCAATGTAAATTACGTATTAAATCAGGACAAAATAATATTTTTTTAACTTTTTCTTCGCATTATTATGCAATAATTTAATGTGTAATTAACACACATATTGCCGAAAATGCCTATGCTCCGACAGACCCTGGCTGCCCGGCCAACGAGGAGGGACTCCCACTTTGGGACAAAAAAAGCCGCGCGAAAGGATCCGCGCAGCTGCAGTAAAATAGCTTTTGAGCTGCCCCGTGGGGCTTGGCACGAGGCCTAGGTTGCCCAGGCTCTGTCGCCTTTCTTGTAAGGAACGCATCCATCGTATCTACCCGGTACCGCTACATAACGCAGAGCCTTAGTCGCTCCAGGCTCGGACGTGAAATACCCCCAGAGCGTAAGTTGCTTGATCATGGTGAAATAATGGTTGGGCATTTCTTCTTTCTTGAATGCGGTGTTGCCCTTGGCCTTTTCGGCCGCCTCTTTTTCCCCCTCGAGCCGGTCGAACTCGCTTTTCTTTTTCATGTAATCCTTGGCATCTTTGTCGAGCTGCACGAGCAAATCGTGTTTCTGTGTATCGGTGAGGGCGATAAAATCCTGATTGTACTTTTTCTTGCTCTCGTCGTTGAGTTTGCCGAGGCCCTGCACGAAGGTCGTCTGGTCCGATTCGGTATAACAATCGTTGACAATGGTCTTCATGAATTCCCCAATCTTGACGTCTTTTGCTCCGGGCGAAGAGCTCGTCGTGGGCAGGATTGTCTCCCCGACTTCATCTAGAAAAGCGATGTCGTCGGCGGAAAAATTAAGTCCTGCTGCACCCAGCTTCTTATCGTTGGAGGTGCAACCCGACAGAAATACTTCCGCTCCTATGATGGTCCCACCTAGCAGCAGCGCGACACTGGATAATGCTTCTCGTCTGTTCATAATAGTCTGAAATTTGGTCCCGCAGTCCTGCAATGGCCGGCATACGGGATGTGGTTAGGAAATTAAAATTGACGCTTTTTTCTTACTTATTGACCAATTAAACAACATATTTTTTGTCCGTTTCCAAGAGCCGAATCTGATCCCCATCCAACCGCCGGTTATTGATGTGTCCTGTCAGATTGCACGAAGGGCATTACAGGTTGCCCTTTTTCAACTCCTCGACCGCATGGTTGGCCGCCCTGGCCGTCAAAGCCATATAAAAGATAGACGGGCTTTGATTGCCTGTGCTGGTCATGCAGGCTCCATCCGTGACAAACACATTGCTGCAGTGGTGAAATTGGTTCCATTGATTCAGGAGCGAGGTCTTGGGATCCTTACCCATCCGGCATCCGCCCATTTCATGGATATCGCGGCCTGGCGCCCAGTGGTTGTCGTGTGGCTGAAGATTCTTGGCTCCTCCAGCCTCTAGCATCTCCGAGCCTTGCGTCAAAAAATCCCGCAGCAAGCGCTCATCATTATCATCGTACCCGACGCGTGTGACTAGCAGCGGTATTCCCCAATCGTCTCGCAGGTCCTTGCTTAACGTTACCTGGTTGGACTCCTTGGGAACTGTTTCCCCTTGCATATACATATAGACTCGCCAAGGCCCTGCCTCACTCATCTGATCCTTATATGCCGCCCCAATCTGTTCGGAGGCGTCTTGGGGATTACCCCGCTCGCGGTAGCATCCCATAAACGCCATATAGCCGCCTACAAAGTCTGCGTCCTGGTTGTGGAGGTTACGAAAATTAGCGACCATACAATCTGCCGTACGCCGCCCATAATAATATTTGTCTTCCATGCCCTCCATCTCGCCGCTCACTGAACCGCGGTAATTCTGAAACAAGGCGTATTTTCCCAGCAATCCATTGTCGTTGCCAAACCCATTGGGAAACCTGGTAGATGTTGAATTGAGCAAGATCAGGTTGGAATTCATGGCGGAGGCGTTCACAAAGATGATCCGGGCAAAAAAATCCGTGGCCTGTTTGGTGTTGGCGTCGATGACGCGCACGCCGGTAGCCTTGCCCTTTTTTTCATCATAGATCAAGGAGTGCACCACGGAAAATGGCCTGATCGTCAGGTTTCCCGTTTTTTCCGCCCAGGGCAGGGTCGAAGAAACAGAACTGAAATAGCCGCCAAACGGACATCCCCGCATGCATTCGTCCCGGGCCTGACATTTTCCACGCCCTTGCTTTCGGTGGATGTCTTTGGCCTCGGTGAGTTGTGCCCAGCGCCCTTGGATCATGTAGCGGTTTTTGTATTTGGATTGCATTTTACTTTTCAGTTCCAGCTCGGCGCAATTGAAGTCAAAAGGAGGTAGGTATTCCCCGTCGGGCATGGCTTCCAGGCCATCTTTGTTGCCACAGATGCCCGCAAATAGTTCCACATGCGAGTACCAGGGAGCCAAATCTTCGTACCCGATGGGCCACTCGATCCCATATCCATAACGCGCAGGTGCGGTGAATTCGAACGGACTCCAGCGTGGGCAGGCCCGCCCCCAAATGATGGATTTACCCCCTACCTGATAACCCCGGATCCATTCAAAGGGCTTCTCCTGGACATAGGGGTGGTCTTTGTCTTGAATAAAAAAATGCGCCGTGTCTTCGCCAAAGCCGGCCGCCTGCGTGATCAGGGGATTTGCACGAACAAATTTCTCTGTCATTTCACCGCGATGGGGAAAATCCCAGGGATTCATGGTAGCCGTGGGATAATCCCGGTTGTGCACGACCATCCTACCCCGCTCCAAAACCAGGGTCTTTAATCCATGTTCACAGAGCTCCTTGGCGGCCCAGCCCCCACTGATCCCCGAACCAATGACGATCGCATCGTAGCTATTGGCTGCCGTACCCTGGTGACTAATATACAGTGAATCGCCTGCCATTGCTCGTGTATTTTAATGAACGCACGCGGGTTTTCCCCGCCGTCAAATATTCCCTTTCTTCAATTCGGCAACCGCAAAATCGGCCGCCCGCGCCGTGAGCGCCATATAAGTAAGTGACGGATTCTGACAAGCCGATGACACCATGCAGGCCCCGTCGGTTACAAATACATTCTTGGCATCCCACACTTGGTTGTGTTCGTTGAGGACCGAAGTTTTTGGATCTCTACCCATGCGGGCTGTGCCCATTTCATGAATGCCATCGCCGATCTGGTGGCCACTATCCCAGGTCGTGATTTCCTTCACACCCGCCACCTCAAACATGGCCTTCGCTTCCGCGACTATGTCTACGCGCATTTTGAGCTCGTTGTCTTTAAGTTCAGCGTCCATGGCCAGGACTGGTAGCCCCCACTTGTCCCGTTTGGCATAATCCAAACTGATCTTATTGTCGTAATTGGGCAACAATTCACCGAAACCCGTCATGCCAATGGTCCAGGTACCTGGCTCGGTCAGTTCTTCTTTGAACTGCGCACCCAAGCTGAGCTCGGCTACACTGCGGCTCCATCCCTGCCGACTCGCACCACCCTGATAGCCAAATCCCCTGCGGAAATTTCTCTTGTCTCCAAATAGATTCGCGAATCGGGGAATATAAAACCCATTGGGCCTTCGTCCATAATAATACTTGTCCTCGTACCCCTCCACCACTCCGGAAGCGCCCAGGTTGTAATGGTGATCCATGACGTTGTGCCCCAGCTGGCCGCTGCTGCTGCCCAGGCCTCCGCTCCACTCGGAAGTTGCAGAATTCATCAGCACCCAGGCCGAGTTCAGAGCCGATGCATTGAGAAAAATTATTTTAGCATAAAATTCATAGGTCTTGTTAGTCTCGGCATCGGTGATTTCAATGCCTGTCGCTTTTCGACTGCCAGCGTCATAGAGAATCTTGGTTACAATACTCCAGGGACGAACCGTTAAGTTGCCCGTGGCCATCGCTGCCGGCAAGGTGGACGACTGGGTGCTGAAATAGCCGCCGAAGGGGCATCCTTCCCAACACCGATTTCTGAATTGACACTGTGTCCGACCTGCGATGGGCGCAGTCAGGTTGGCGGAGCGACCGATGATGAGGTGTCTACTTCCTTGGTAATGCGATTTGAGCCTCTCCGCGACGTCTTTTTCGACGCAGGTTAGATCCATGGGAGGAAGAAAATGTCCGTCCGGTAATTGTGGGAGACCTTCCACAGAGCCGCTTACCCCAATAAATTTCTCCACGTAATCATACCAGGGAGAAATATCCCGGTAACGTATAGGCCAGTCAACGGCGATTCCGTCTTTCAAATTGGCCCCAAAATCAAAATCACTCCAACGGTAACTTTGTCGACCCCAGAGTATCGAACGGCCCCCCAGCTGATAGGCGCGCCACCATTTGAAGGGTTTGACTTCCACGTACGGGCAATCCAGGTCGTTGGCCCAGTAATCCATGATGGGTTCTACTTTCCCCCAGGTGCGCGCAATGACGGGATGCTCTTTAAGTTGTTCCTGGGTAGGCATACCCCGATGCGCAAAATCCCAAGGATTTTTTTCAGCCGAGACGTAGTCTTTAATGTGCTCGAAATTTCGTCCGCGCTCCACCATCAGCACCTTAAGGCCCTTTTCGGTTAATTCTTTTGCCGCCCATCCCCCACTAATGCCCGATCCGATTACGATGGCATCGAATCGGTGCTGATCGGCGGCTTTGTTATTGACCATTACGCTATCGCCTGGCATGCGCAAAAATGTTTTACGTCGTAGTTATTTCAAATCCTATCAAGAAGCTCATTACCTGATCCACACCCGCCTGCTCATAAATTTCCGCGCTTCAATTCCTCCACCGCATGGTTAGCTGCTCTGGCCGTTATGGCCATAAAGGTGAGGGACGGATTTTGCGTACTGGTCGATACCATGCACGATCCATCGGTGACCAGCACGTTGGGGCACTGGTGCATCTGGTTCCATTTGTTTAGCATCGAGGTACGAGGATCCTTGCCCATTCGGCAGCCGCCCATCTCATGGATATCAAGCCCCGGCGCCTGGTGGCTGTCGTGCAATTGGATATCCTTACATCCGGCCTTGGCCAGCATCTCACCCGTTTGGTTTAAGAAATCCTGAAGCAGGCGTTCGTCGTTATCGTCGTATCCAACCGAGGTTATCAATTGAGGTATCCCCCAAGCGTCATGTTGATCGGTGCTTAAGCGGACGTGATTGGATTGCTTAGGAATAGTTTCCCCCTGCATCATCGCGAACACACCCCAATCGCCAGCCTCTGCAATGGCTTCTTTAAACGGGCCGCCTATTTGGTCCTGATCGGCGGGAGGACTCGCATTCCCTCGGCCTGCGCTGTAGTGTACCATATAGCCTCGAAGAAAATCGGTTTCTTGTTTGTACACGTTGCGAAAATTGGGCATCATGGCTTGCGTAGGCCGGCGACCATAGTAGTATTTGTCGGAAGGCCCATCAAAGGACGCACTTACCGTGCCTCGGTAGTTATGAAAACAAACGTATTTACCCAGTATCCCGTGGTCATTACCCAATCCTGCAGGAAACCGACTGGAGGTGGAGTTCAATAGGACCAGATTCGAGTTTAGGCAGGCAGCATTTACGAAAATAATGCGTGCATAATATTCAGTCGCCTGGTTGGTGTGGGCGTCGATGACGCGCACCCCGGTAGCCTTACCCTTCTTCGAATCAAAAATTATGGAATGGACCACGCTGTCCGGGCGCAAGGTGAGGTTACCGGTTTTCTCGGCCCAGGGAATGGTTGTCGAATTCGAACTGAAATACCCTCCATAGGGGCAACCCCGATCGCATTCACTTCTAGCCTGGCATTGGGTTCGGCCTTGGGCAATATGCACCGGTTTAGGCTTGGTTAAGTGAGCGCAACGGCCTTGTATGACGTAGCGGCCCGGATAGGCCGCCATGATCTTTTGTTGAATGTCTTTTTCCACGCAATTCATTTCCCAAGGTGGCAGGAATTCCCCGTCGGGCATAGTTTCCAGCCCGTCCAGATTGCCGCTGATTCCGGCGAAGAGTTCGACATGAGAATACCAAGGCGCCAATTCTTCGTACGTGAATGGCCATTCCACGGCATAGCCGTCCCGGCCAGGACCTGCGAAATCGAATTTGCTCCAGCGTTGGGTCTGCCTTGCCCAAAGCAGAGATTTGCCTCCGACCTGGTAGCCCCGAATCCAATCAAAGGGTTTTTCTTGTATATAAGGGTGCTCCTGGTCCTTGACAAAAAAGTGCTGCGTGGCTTCGGTGAATGCGTAGCATCGATCGACGACAGGATTATCCTTGGTCACCGAGAGAGGCAATTGGTTTCGATGCGGAAAATCCCAGGGGTTTTTGGTTGCCGTGGGATAGTCTTTCAAATGGACTACATTTTTGCCTCGCTCCAGCACCAGGGTCTTTAGACCATGTTCGCAGAGTTCCTTCGCAGCCCACCCGCCGCTTATCCCCGAACCAATCACAATAGCATCGAAACTGTTCTGGGCTAGTCCTCGGTTATTGATATTTACTGTGTCTCCTGGCAATCGTAATTTTTTTTTTGTTACTCGAAAATCCACTCAGGTTATATTAAGCCGCTTTCCCGCTGCGCGGCACTCGCGCAGATGCGGACGGTAGGCTAGATATTTCCCTTCTTTAATTCACTGACTGCGTGATCGGCCGCCCGAGCCGTGAACGCCATATAGGTTAACGAAGGGTTTTGGCAGGCGGCAGAGACCATAAAAGAACCATCCGTAACAAACACATTGGGCGCGTCCCACACCTGATTCCACCGGTTCAGCACCGAGGTCTTCGGATCTTTTCCCATGCGGGCGGTGCCCATTTCATGAATTCCTCGTCCGAGATAGGGATTTTCGTCCCCGCCTTGCACATTTTTAACTCCTGCGGCTTCCAGCATTTCGATAGCATCATTGAGCATATCCTTGCGCATTCGGTGTTCATTTTCCTTTATTTCGCAGTCAAAGGCCAGGACGTTAAGCCCCCATTTATCTTTTCTGGTTTTGTCTAGCGTCACTTTATTTTCATGGTAAGGCAGGGTCTCACCGAAACCTCCCATGCCCACTTCCCAAACGCCCGGCTCGCTCAGAGCCTCCTTGTAACTCGCTCCGATGCTGTATTCGGCGACGTCGCGGCTCCATCCATCACGACCCGCCCCTCCCTGGTAGCCAAAGCCCCGCAGATAATCTCGTTTGTCGCCAAAGAAATTGCGATACCTCGGGATATAAACGCCATTAGCGCGGCGACCGAACACATATTTATCTTCATACCCTTCTACCGTGCCCTGAGCCCCGACATCCAGGTGATGGTCCATGACATTATGGCCCAGCTCACCGCTGCTGCTGCCCAATCCGTCGGGCCACACATCGGTCGCCGAATTCATCAGTATCCAGGCGCTATTAAATGTGGACGCATTTAAAAAAATGACTTTAGCGTAATACGTATAGGTCTTGTTGGTCTCGGCGTCGAGCACTTCAACTCCGGTTGCGCGCTTCTTATCTTTATCGTAGAGGACCTTGGTGACGATCGCCCAGGGTCTGAGCGTCAGGTTCCCCGTTTTCATGGCAGCCGGCAAGGTGACCGATTGGGTGCTAAAGTACCCACCAAAAGGACAACCAAACCAGCATTTGTCCCGGTATTGACATTGTCTGCCTTGCAACGGAACGGTCGCGTGACCACATCGTCCAATGATCATCTTTCGCGTTCCCTTAAAATGTTCCTTGATCCGGGCCGACACATCTTTTTCCACACAGTTCATCTCCATCGCTGGAAGAAAATGGCTGTCGGGCAATTCAGGCAGCCCCTCTTTGGATCCGCTCACTCCGGCATATTCTTCTACGTACGAATACCAGGGTTCAATGTCTTTATAGCGAACCGGCCAATCGATGGCTATGCCGTCTTTAGCATTCTCTTCAAAATATAAATCACTCCACCGGTACGTTTGTCTTCCCCATAAAAGCGACCTTCCTCCCACATGGTATCCGCGGAACCAATCGAACCGCTTGATTTCGGTATAGGGA
Source organism: uncultured Chitinophagaceae bacterium (assembly GCA_963742225.1). GTDB lineage: Bacteria > Bacteroidota > Bacteroidia > Chitinophagales > Chitinophagaceae > Puia. The sequence goes on from CAVULD010000002.1 coordinate 540,423, forward strand.
GAATCCTGGTCACTGGCCCACCAGTCCAGGTTCCGTTCGTTCAGCGGATAGTCCCGCTTGAGAACCGGATAGGCCTTGATCATCGCTTGGGTTCGTTCGCCCCGGTGAGGATAATCCCAGGCCTCCTTGTTGGCTTCTGTATAATCTTTGATATGCTCAATATTTTTACCACGCTCCAGCATGATCGTCTTAAGACCTTTTTCCGTCAATTCTTTCGCGGCCCAGCCACCACTGATCCCCGATCCCACCACAATTGCATCGAACACGTTGTCTGCCATAAGTAGTTGTTTATTTGCTAGTTGATAAATTGAACTTCTTAATCCGTGCTTGTGCACAACCAAAATCCGTTTTTTCATTCAGCCGCCCTTGGAGGCCTCAGATATTTCCCTTCTTGAGCTCCTTGACGGCATGGTCCGCCGCCCGAGCCGTAAAAGCCATATAGGAAAGCGAAGGGTTGACACAGGCCGAAGAAACCATAAATGACCCATCAGTAACAAAGACATTAGGAGCGTCCCAAACTTGATTCCATTGGTTGAGCACCGAGGTTTTGGGATCCCTGCCCATCCTGGCCGAACCCATTTCGTGAATCCCGCGGCCCAGGGTACCATCCCCCACCCTACCCTTCACATTTTTAACGCCTGCGGCTTGGAGCATTTCGATTGCATCGTCTTTCATGTCCAGGCGCATTTTCTTTTCGTTGTCCTTATATTCGACGTCGACGGCCAGAATGTTCAAGCCCCATTTGTCGGTCTTTGTCTTATCGAGGGAAAGTTTATTATCGTGATAAGGCAGCGTCTCGCCGAAACCGCCCAGGTTCATTGTCCACATACCGGGCTCCGACAGGGTTTCCTTCAGATCCACACCAATCGAGATTTCCTCGGCAGACCGGGCATAGCCTTGGCGGCTTCCTCCTCCCTGATACCCAAAGCCACGCAGGTAATCTCTTTTGTCTCCAAATAAATTGCGGAAGCGAGGAACGTAAATGCCATTGGCCCGGCGGCCGTAGATATATTTGTCTTCATATCCTTCTACGATGCCTGAAGCCCCCACACCCAAATGATGATCCATGATGTTATGTCCAAGTTCTCCGCTGCTGCTGCCTAGTCCGTCCGGCCATACATCCGTTGCTGAATTCATCAGTACCCAGGCGCTGTTCAAGGTGGAGGCATTCAGGAATATTATTTTAGCCCGGTAGGTGTAGGTTTTATTGGTTTCTGCATCCAACACTTCCACGCCTGTTGCCCGCTTTTTATCCTTGTCGTACAAAATTTTGGTCACAATGCTCCAAGGCCTCATCGTCAAGTTATTGGTCTTCATGGCCGCAGGCAGTGTCGAGGATTGCGTACTGAAATACGCTCCGAAGGGACAACCCAGCCAGCATTTGTTTCTAAACTGGCAGGCAGTTCGGCCTTCATGTTCCACGGTGATGTTGGCCACCCGGCCAATAATGATGGACCGTGATCCCTTATAATGATCTTTCAGCCTGGCCGCCACATCCTTTTCCACACAGGTCATCTCCATCGGGGGCAAAAATTGACCATCGGGAAGCTGCGCCAAGCCGTCGCGGTTTCCGGAGATACCCGCGAATTTCTCGGCGTAATCGTACCAGGGAGCGATATCTTTATAGCGCACAGGCCAATCGATGGCGATACCGTCCTTGGCGTTGGCTTCAAAGTCAAAATCACTCCAGCGGTAACTTTGCCGCCCCCACATCAGGGAACGACCTCCTACATGATAACCCCGAAACCAATCGAATCGTTTGATTTCGGTATAGGGGCTTTCTTTTTCATTCACCCAATAATCCAGATTGGTTTCGTTCAAGGGATAATCCCGGTTGAGCACGGGATAATCCTTGATCATCTCCTGGGTCTTTCGACCGCGGTGCGGATAATCCCATGCCTCCTTGTTGGCGTTGACGTAATCCTTCACATGTTCGATATTTCGGCCACGCTCCAGCATAAGGGTTTTGAGTCCCTTTTCCGTTAGTTCTTTGGCGGCCCATCCTCCGCTAATCCCGGAGCCGATCACGATTGCATCATACACATTATCTGCCATCTTTTGGTAATTTTTTATGATTGTATAGTTTGATGGCCCCCGCGGGCGGCCGAACTAGGTTATACATCGCAAATCTCGATCGCCTTTTGCAAGGAGGCCAGTTTATCTTGAGCCGCGGGAATGAACTCCTGCGCCACGTATCCGGTGAACCCGGTCTCCAGGATCGCTTTCATGACCATCGGATAATACAGTTCCTGCGTTTGGTCGATTTCGTGCCGACCAGGAACTCCACCGGTATGGTAATGGCCAATAAACTGGTGGTTGTCCCGAATGGTTCGGATCACATCGCCTTCATCGATTTGCATGTGGTAGATGTCGTAGAGTAATTTAAAATTGGGACTGCCCACTCTCTTGCAAAGCTCCACGCCCCAAGCCGTCTTGTCGCACATATAGTCTTTGTGATCCACTTTGCTGTTGAGTAGTTCCATTTGGATCGTGATGCCATTTTTTTCCGCCAACGGCAATACCTGATGCAAGCCTTCCACGCAATTGGCAAAACCCGTTTCATCATCCATACCCCGGCGGCTGCCCGAAAAGCAAATCACGTCCGTATATCCGGCCTTTACCATCAGGGGAATGACTTCGGTATATTGCTGGATAAGCAGAGGATGAAAGCTTTTGGTATTCCATCCGTTGGTAAGACTCACTTCACCGCCATGATAGCACATGGAGCTGTAGATCCCGTATTGCTGCAGAATTGGCCAGTCTTTGGGCGCTATGAGGTCAATGGCGCTAAAGCCAATTTGTTTGACCAACTTGCAGAGTTCTTCCAGCGAAATGAAATTGTAGGTCCACTGGCAAACGGAATGATGAATATGGCCTTTTAACATCACTTTCTTATCGATTTTTTCGGGAAAGGCGTAAGCGGGCAGGCCAGGAACTCCCGCCACCAGTGCTGCTGAACCCGCGACAAATTGTTTGATGGCGGTGCGACGAGAAGATTTTCCAGGCATGAAACAGATCGTTAAAGCGGGAAATTTACGAAATCAAATGATATTCCCAGTCAATTATTTGATGAGCATCCCCCGGGCTAAGTGAACGGTTGAATTGATCCGGGCAACCCTCAAGCTGCGCTCGCCTTGGCTTTGTGGTCAGCATAGAATTTGCGCCTAGATAAATAGATCAGGATAAACACCACGACCAGGATTCCCGGCATGATGGCTACCTTCATAAAAGTGTTGGAACTAGCCACGTTATCGGCATCTGCTGCGGAAACGCCGGTCGCCACCGCCGCCGCCTTAAAATTGTCATACCACCTCCCCATCGTGGGCAGAATGAAGGCAACGGAGAGCATGCCCCCGCCACCCATCAGCGATAATCCCAAGGCTCCTGTTTCCGGCAAGTATTCCGACACAAATCCCAGCATCGTTGGCCAGAAAAAACAAATACCCACCGCGAAGACCAGGGCAGCACCAAAGGCAGCATTTCCACTGGCCTTGCTCAGCAGGACCAGTCCAACGGCTGCAAACAAGGCCGAAAAAATCAACATGCCATTAGGGTTGAGCCGGTGGACGACCGGGCCGGCAAATGCTCGGCCCAGGGCCATGACCCCATTGATCAGCACCAGTACCAGGATCCCCGATACTCCTGCATGTTGCAGAAACCCAGGAAGCCATTGGTTGGTTCCCAGTTCCGTGGCTGCCGTCAGAAACATGCACGCCAACATGATCAAAAACAGGGGGTGCAGGCAGGAGGAAAACATCTTGGACGTACTCACCCCTTTGGTCACGCGTTCGGTTTGCGGAAAATCCAGTTTGAAAAACAAAAAGCCATACACGGCAGCTGGTATGAATAAAATAGCAATCATGACGTGCCAATCCATCTTGAGTATGTCCAGCATCAGATAGGATACCAATCCGCCAATGACGATACCGCCTGGAAACCATACATGAAATCGGTTAAGCATGGTCGTCTTATTGTCTGGGTACAGAGTGACGGTGAGCGGGTTGCAGGCGGCTTCCACCATCCCATTGCCTATTCCAATGCAGACCGTGCCAACAAAAAGCATAGTGGCGTCTTTGGCGACCAGATAGATGATGACCCCCGCGATGTGTCCGATAAATGCAAAAATCAAAAGTCTCCGCATGCCTAACACGTCGCACAGCGGACCACCCACGATCATGGCCAGGGTAAAACCCCAAAAGGCAGGTCCAAAAATCCAGCCTAGTTGTTCATTGGTCAGGTTGAATGCAGGTCCCCATACGCCGGCCAGCGAGGCCCGAAAACCGAAAGTCATGGCCGTAAATATCAAAGCAATCCGACTGGCAAAGAAGAGTTTGTCGCGTTGAATAGGTTGAGACATGGCAAGTTAGTTTGAAGGTAAAGGAATCGTTAGTAATTATTTATTTTCAGAGCCTGATTGAAGCAACGTACCTTTATTCGCCGTTGATTCAAAAACCTGTTAAGGGATCATTAGAATCATAAATGTAATTTTTTATTTTAGAATAAAAAATCCGATCGACGCCAATGCAGACAATTTGCAAAGCCTTCCAACCGGGCGATTGTCAACCGAGTCGGTTCCTCAATACAGCAATGCCCAAGCGGTCAATTTACTACTTAAACATACACCACACATGAACAGAAAACTCAGAATGGGAATGGTGGGAGGAGGCAAAGATGCCTTCATCGGCGCCATTCACCGGATTGCAGCTAACATGGACGGTCTCGTTGAACTCGTATGCGGGGCCCTAAGCATCAACCCGGAAATTGCCCAAGACTCCGGCCATGCGCTTTTTTTAGCCAAAGACAGGATTTACCTCAATTTCGAGGAGATGTTGAACAAGGAGAGCCAACGGCCACCTGAACAACGACTGGATTTCGTGACCGTTGTGACGCCCAACTTCGCGCACTTTGCGCCTGCCATGATGGCCCTGGACAAAGGCTTTAACGTGATCGTAGAAAAACCCATCGCTTTCACCATTGAGGAGGCCCGGCAGCTAAAGAAAAAGGTTCAACAGACTGGCCTAGTCCTTTGCCTAACCCATACTTATTCAGGATATCCCATGGTAAAACAAGCCAAACACATGGTCGCAAGCGGTGTGTTGGGCAAGATCCGAAAAATATGGGTAGAATATCCCCAAGGCTGGCTTAGCAAACTCACCGAACGGGAAGGCAATGCGCAAGCGGCCTGGAGGACGGATCCGAAAAAATCCGGCAAGAGCGGTTGCATGGGCGACATTGGCACTCACGCAGCCCACCTCGCCGAATATATAACAGGTCTCAAGATCACCCACCTGTGCGCCGACCTGAACATCATGGTCGCGGGGAGGGCATTGGATGATGATGGAAATGTCCTGCTAAAATTTGATAATGGCGCAGCGGGAGTCCTAATGGCTTCGCAGGTGGCGGCTGGAGAAGAGAATGCGCTGAAGATCCGGGTATATGGGGAAAAAGGAGGCCTCGAATGGGCGCAACAGGAACCCAACACCTTGCTGGTTAAATGGCTGGACCAACCTACCCAGATTTTGCGCGCAGGGGTGGGTTATAAAGACCAACCCCTATCCAGCTTTGCCACCCATAATTTCCGGACCCCCGGCGGTCACCCGGAAGGATATCTGGAAGCTTTTGGAAATATCTACCGCAATTTCGCCCTGACACTCTCGGCAAAACTAGATGGCAAAGAGCCCAGCAAAGAAATGTTGGACTTCCCAGGACCTGACGAAGGCATTCGGGGAATGGCTTTCATCGATTCGGTAGTCAAGAGTGGAGCCAGCCACGAAAAATGGACGCCCTATGAAGTCTAGACCAATACCAAATTAACCACTATCCGTCACAACTGGCCGCCCCCGATGAGTATTACCTCAAGCGTAAAGGATGGACCACCTACTTATAAAATATAGCAGACTATGACCACCATTAAAGGACCTGGAATTTTTCTTGCCCAATTCATGGGAGATGCCGCTCCCTTCAATTCGCTGGAGGCTATTTGCCGTTGGGCAAAATCAATTGGCTATGTCGGAGTACAGATCCCTACCTGGGAGAGCCGCTTGATCGATTTGCAAAAGGCGGCAGAAAGCAAGACCTATGCGGAGGAAATAAAGGGCATAGTGCAAGAAACCGGTTTACAGATTACGGAACTGTCCACCCATTTGCAGGGGCAGCTCGTAGCCGTCCATCCAGCCTACGATGCCCTCTTTGATGGTTTCGCCCCTCTCGCCGTTCGACAAAATCCTAAGGCTCGGACCGAGTGGGCCATCCAACAGCTCAGGTACGCAGCCAAGGCCTCCAGGAACCTCGGGCTGAATGCACATGCTACCTTTAGCGGTGCGCTACTTTGGCCTACCGTTTACCCCTGGCCGCAAAGGCCTGCGGGACTAGTCGAAACGGCTTTTACGGAGCTGGCTAAACGCTGGTTGCCGCTCCTGAACGAGTTTGATCAGCAAGGAATAGATCTTTGCTACGAAATCCACCCCGGAGAAGATCTCCATGATGGTGTTACCTTCGAGATCTTCCTGGAACACACCAAGAACCATCCGAGGGCCTGTTTACTCTACGATCCATCGCACTTTGTTTTGCAATGCCTGGACTATCTGTCCTATATCGATTTCTACCACGAACGGATCCGGATGTTTCACGTCAAGGATGCCGAGTTCAATCCCACCGGCAAGCAAGGGGTATACGGCGGTTATCAGAATTGGATTGACCGGGCGGGCCGATTTCGCTCACTGGGTGATGGCCAGGTTGACTTTAAGTCCATTTTCAGCAAACTTGCTGCTTACGATTATCCCGGATGGGCTGTGCTGGAATGGGAATGTTGCATCAAGCATCCAGAAGACGGAGCCAAGGAAGGCTCGGGGTTCATACGTAACCACATCATCCGCGTCACGGAAAAAGCATTTGATGATTTTGCCCAAACTGGATCAGATGAAAAATTTAATCGGACTGTTTTAGGTTTGAACTAATTAATTTTGGGACCTTTGGCTTTGTTAATTCAATTATATTTATTATCCACTTCATCTACCAACATTATGAAAAGAGTATTTTTTCTGCTTCTTGGCGTCTGCGCTTTCGCCGCCTGCAACAATTCCAGTGAACCTGCTGCAGCTACCAAGGACACTACTTCGTCCTCAACCCCGGCGACCGTATCGCCCGCGAGCGAAAAAGGCCTTGAGCTGATCGGTTCCAGCGACTGCACAACCTGCCATCGCCTGCAAAAGGAATCTACCGGCGCCTCCATTGGTCCTGCCTATAGCGATGTCGCAGCCAAATACGCTCCTGCGGCGGACTCTACCGTGGATAGGCTAGTGCAAAAGATTATCAAGGGCGGATCTGGCGTTTGGGGAGCTATCCCGATGACCCCGCATCCGGCGCTGGCTCCCGCGGATGTAAAGGTAATCGTAGAGTATATTTTATCGCTTAAAAAATAGCTCCCATGAAACGATTTGCGTTCCTGGTTGCGACCGCGACCCTTATTTCGATACATAGCTTGGCACAAATGTCGACCCCTCCCAACACACTCAGTCCAGAAGAAAAAGCCCAAGGATGGATCCTGCTTTTTGATGGGCAGACCATCCAAGGATGGCATACCTATGGCCAAACTACCGTGGGCAGCGCCTGGAAAACCGACGCGGGCACCATCCATTTGGACGCCTCGGCAAAGAAAGGATACCAAGTGCAGGGTGGCGGCGACCTGGTAACCGACAGCATTTACAAGAATTTCGATCTAACTCTAGAATGGAAAATATCCAAGAACGGCAACAGTGGGATCCTTTTTGACATCAACGAAGACCCGAAGTATAAAGAGACCTGGAACACCGGTCCGGAAATGCAGGTCCTCGATAACGATGGCCATAGCGATGGAAAGATCAAAAAACACCGGGCGGGTGACCTTTACGATCTGATCTCCTCCTCATCGGAGCCGGTACACAGTGTGGGTTCCTGGAACCTGGTCGAAATTAAGCTCAATGGAGGAAAACTCGACCTGTTTATGAACGGTGTCAACGTGGTCTCTACCACGATGTGGGACGACAAGTGGTGGGCCCTAGTTAAGGGAAGCAAATTCGCCAGCATGCCTGGATTCACCAAGACACAATCCGGCCGAATTGCCTTGCAGGACCATGGAAATGACGTGTGGTTCAGAAACATCAAGATTAAACGATTGTAATCCAGAAGGCTGGAAATAATTTTCCATACCCTGCCTAAACTTCATCGAACCATTGCTGGCGATTTCAGCCAGGTTGCTTTAAATGCGCATTATGAAAAAAACGTATCCCCTACTGCGTCTTCTGGGTTTGGTCATCGTATGCTTTAGTTTGCTGTTTGCAGCAACCCATGGTAACCGCTCCAAGCCTAAGGTGCTTATCTTCTCCAAAACCAACGGGTTCCGACACGCCAGTATTCCGGTGGGAATCGCGGCAATTAAAAAACTAGGCACCGAGAATAATTTTGACGTGGATGTAACGGAAGATTCCACCTGGTTTACCAAAAAGATCTTAAAGAAATATGCGGCCCTTATTTTCCTGAGTCCCACAGGAAAGGTTTTTGGTGCGGAGGAAGAAAAAGCCCTGCAAGAATACATGCATGATGGCGGAGGATATGTGGGAATCCACGCCGCATCGGATTGCGAATACAACTGGCCCTGGTACGGCAAACTGGTGGGAGCCTATTTCAAATCCCATCCCAAGCAACAGCAAGCAAAGCTCCTGGTCGTGGATAAGAACCATCCGTCGACCAGCTTTTTACCCGACGTGTGGGAGCGATTTGACGAGTGGTACAATTTTAATAACCTCAGTCCGGACGTTACCGTCTTGATCAAAATTGATGAGCATTCCTACACGGGAGGAGAAAATGGAGACAATCATCCTATGGCTTGGTATCACGATTATGAGGGAGGGCGGGTTTTTTATACGGAGCTTGGACACACCGATCAGTCCTATACGGATTCCTTATATCTTAGGCATATCCTTGGAGGGATCCAATACGCTATTAGGAAAAAGAATTAAAGAAACAAAGTTTCGTTCCGCTGGCAGCTCCTTATTCATGGTATTGTTGCGGCGGGATCCTCCATCCAGCGGCGGAAAACTGCCATTCTCGCCTTAAGGACCGCCAGGCGAACTAGCTCTATTGCACACGCACGAAACTACCTTACAAGCGCCCTCGCTAGACCGGGCATCCCGAGAGAGTTGGCCCGCCACCTATTCATGATCTACTGGATAACGTATAGCCGTTATGGTACTCTTTCATGAGGTATTGAGCGTTGATTTTTTCGTCGGTAAATTTACCCGCTGCTTTATCCCAAACCAGGCGCTGGCCGCTGCGGTAGGAAATATTACCCATTTGCGATACCGTCGCCACGTGAGCGCCAGCTTCTATCGGGCAGTGTAGGTCTTCCAGCTTTCGGGACCTGACTACCGCCACAAAATTATTCCAATGATTCTGCAGCCCGTTATCTGAAGAGGGGACAAAGGCCTTACTTACCTTATGCTTGCCGTTCTTCTCTTCCAGTACCTCCCAACCTGCTCGGCTTAGCACGAGCGTTCCATTGTTGCCAATGAAGGCAATTCCATGGTCGCGTCCGTAGGAGCCGTTGTCGATGCCCATAGCATGGTCCCAGACCAAGTTAAAATCATCGAATTCGTAGAGTGCCGTCAACGTATCCGGCGTTTCCTCGCTGAGTTCCGGGTAAGCAAAGCGGCCGCCCATCGCGCAGATAGATTTGGGCACACCGGCTTTCATGCCCAGCAGTCCATAATCCAACAGGTGCACGCCCCAATCGGTCATGAGTCCGCCAGCATAATCCCAAAACCAGCGAAAATTAAAGTGAAAGCGGCTCGCGTTGAATGGACGGGTGGGTGCAGGACCCAGCCAAGTCGAGTAATCAACGCCTGGAGGCGGTAGCGAATCCGGTCTGACGATATCAGGCTTCATCCAACCTTGGTAGCACCACACTTTGACGGTCCGGATATTACCCAGCTGGCCCGTGTAGACAAAGTCCACCGCGTCTTTAAAATGTTGCTGGCTACGTTGCCACTGGCCCGCCTGGACCACCCGCTTGTATTTTTGTTGCGCGCCTACCATGGCGGAGCATTCGACTATCGAGTTGCCCACCGGCTTTTCCACATAGACATCTTTACCTGCCTGGCAGGCTTGAGTCATGATCAACGCATGCCAATGATCCGGCGTACCAATAATAACGATATCGATATCCGGACGGTCCAGCACTTGACGATAGTCCCCATAGGTCTTTATGTTGGACGTGTCCACGTTCATCTTAGCCAGATCACTCATTCTGTTATTCAGCACATTACGATCCACATCGCATAAAGCTACCACCTGCACCCCAGCCACTCCCAAAGCAGCCTTCAAGTCGGCCCAACCCATCCCGTTAATGCCAATGGCTGCGACATTAAGTCGGTCCGATGCCGGGATTTTATTCCGTAAAGCCTCACCGATAAAAGGAGAGAAGGGACCGGGTAGAAGGAGTCCACCTGCGTATAGGGTCGTTGCGTGCTGCAAAAACTGACGTCGACTATTCATGGCTGAATTAGAATTAACGTTAACGCGCCAACCGCTGGGGCGGTTCTGGAGCAATACCCGAAAAGCCTGCACCCCTGCCCTGCCTGGTTTGGGACGTCCATCCCTTACCTCAGGCCTTAGCTGGTTGTAAAGAGGCCGCCAGGTTTTGTTGAACGTACCGCAGGCTCTTGGTTATGCTGTCATAGACTGGCAACTGGGTTTGGTCTTGTTCTACATAAAAGAATTGCATGCCAGCCTGCTGCTTGTACTTGACTATTTCTTTATACTTGATGATGCCGGATCCTACTTCGGTAAAGAATTGCGGGCCATCGGTGGTAAAAGTAGGCGCCTGAACGCTGGACATGTCTTTTAAATGCCACAATTTGATCCGGTGCGCATTTTCTTTGATCAGTTTGATGGGATCCATGCCAGCCCGGGTGACCCAATAAAAATCCACTTCGAAATTTACCAGGGCAGGGTCGGTTTCTTTTTCAAAAACCCCAAAACCCGTTTGTCCACCACCCCAGTCCAAGAATTCAAAATTGTGGTTGTGGTAAGCCAATTGCATGCCCGCAGCCTTTACCAGTTCACCTGCCCGGTTTAGCTTGACTGCTAATTTCTTGTAATCCTCCAAACTGGTTCTCATGTTGGGTAACAAAAACGCAATGATGAAAAAATGATGCTCCATCTTCGCGGCATCCGCTATTGTTCGTTTCAATTCCTCTTCGTCCCCGGTGTTCAGGAAATTGTTGACTCCATAATGTCCACTAGGCGTTTTCAGGTTATTTTGCTTGATGAGCCCAAGAAACTGCTCGGGTGAAAGTCCAAAAAATTGTCCTTTACTGTAATTGTACAATTCGACGGATGTGTATCCGATCTGAGCAACCTGAGCCAGCGTTCCATTCACGTCCTTACCCATGATACTGCGCAAGGTATAGAGTTGCAATCCGATCAGCGGTGGAGGAGCGTTGAACCAGTCAGGTTTGCTGAGGAGTAATCCGGCGGAGGCCAAAGAGGAATGTTTGAGAAAATCGCGGCGTGAAGGCATAACAAATCGTTTTACTAATGAAATTAAGCAAAAAACACTGCAGGAATTTCATCCTAGGTAAAAAAGGTGCATCAGGACCCAGGATTTCTCTCGCGACAGACCCTAGTTTTCTTTTAGGTAGTCGATCCGTACGCCCCGAAATAAGCTGCTCCTAGCAGGGCCGTTTTGCTGTTCAAGATGATTTTTACCGAAACTTCCTCTAACAAATGGTGCATACGGTCGCAGTCGAGATAATTGTCGTAGAAATTGTTTTGTTGCAAAAGGGGTGTTATTTTCGGCGGAATACCACCTCCTAGAAACAATCCGCCAGTGGCTTTCATCTTGAGCACCAGGTTGGATGATTCCCGGGCTAGATACCGGACAAACAATTGCATCGTTTCGATACAGGTGGGATCCTTTTCTTCAATAGCCATTTCGCTGATCACAGCCGAAGGGTCCTGTTGGGCCAGGCGCTCCTGCAGCCATGGTGCTTTTTCCCGGCCTAGTTCATCGCTCAAAAATTGGTATATATCGTAAATGCCTGGTCCGGCAATTACCCGCTCCCAGCTGACCACCTGATACTTCTTTTGCAGGTACCGGTACAAGGATATATCCAACTCCGTACGAGGGGAAAAATCTCCGTGGCCTCCCTCTGTTGAAAACGGATGGTGAGAGACTCCGTCCCAGTACAATCCCGCTTCCCCCAATCCGGTTCCGGGTGCCAGAATTGCGATATTTCCGATGTACTGGCCGGCTTTGGACTCCCGAATGGATAACATATCATCTGGCGTGAGTGCCGCTAAACCATAGGCCGTCGCCTCCAGGTCATTGATCAATGACACCTCGTCCACGCCCGTTTCTAATTGGACATCCCGCTGGTCCAGCTCCCAAGACAGGTTCGTCAACTCGACTTTGCCTTTAAGCACCGGGCCCGCTACGCCCAGGCAGATTCTGGAGGGATGCTGGTTCGGGTTTTCATGGAGAAATTTTGTCAAGATAGCCATGCAGGACCCGTAGGACGCTGAATGATACGTCGATTCTTTAACCACCTCCATGGTGTGTGCGGTTGCTTGATAAAGGGCTAAGTTGGTCTTCGTCCCGCCCACATCGCCGGCCAGAACCAAAATACTGTCATTGCCTAATGCGGACCTGCGCGGGAAAGCAAGTGGAACTCTAAATGGAGGATTCATTAGTTTCAATTAATGCGGATCAAATTACGGTTTTAAAGGTAAATACCGCGAATCCTGGTCGGTGAGGAGCACTTATTAGCAGGGCCCGGGTCGCCGCACCAGGCCCTTCCTGCATTCAATATCGGAAAAAGAAAAGCCCGGGTAGAAACCCAGGCTTAAAAACTTCAGTTTATGAGAGATTCATTCGGCTATTAAACGTCAATCCGTGGCTTTTATTTTATAGATACAGATCCGTGGACCCGGCCAATGGGTGCCAGAACATCGACAGAACAGCTCCCCTGAGTTACTAGGCCCTGCGGGTCCACCCGCTACGGCCGATAGGAAAACGTGGCTTTCTTATCTCCGATCAAAAGATCAAAGTCCCCCGGTTCGGTGACCGTTTTAAGTTGCGCATTGACGAATGCCAAATCGCTTTTGTCCAAGACAAAAGTCACCGTTTGGCTCTCGCCGGCCTTCAGGGACAAGCGTTTAAAGGCACGCAATCGTTCGGTGCTCGGCGTTATGCTGGCATACTGCTGGTGGGAGTACAGCTCGACGGTATGTTTACCCTCCCGGTTCCCTGTGTTCTTGACCGTCACACTGACCGATAATTTGCCTGACCCCTGCAATACGGGTGAGCTCAACTGAATGGAGGAGTATTCGAAACTCGTATAACTTAGACCCCAACCAAAAGGGAATAAGGGATGATACCCATCCCAGGTCATATTTTCGTTGAAAATCTCTCGAACGTCTTCGGTATGTTTGCGGTCGTAGAGCACCATTTCCCCCATGCTACGAGGATAGCTAAAAGGGAGGCGTCCGCAAGGATTGTAATCGCCGAATAACACGTCGGCAATGGCTTCAGCCGTTTTTTTCCCCGACCAGTAGGCCATGAGAATACCCTTCATATCTGGCTCTATGTTGGTAATAAGTCGGGGCCTGCCTTCCGTGAGCACCAAGATGACGGGCTTGCCAATAGCCACTGCTGCTTGGGCCAGCTCCTGCTGATTTGGAGCAAGCGCTAAGTCACCAATATTGCCTGGGCTTTCCGCGTAGGCATCTTCTCCCAGGCATAAGATGATGACATCTGCACTGCCCGCCAAGGCCGTTAGCTTCGCTTTATTGTAGTTCTGTGGATTGTCAAATCCTTTTTCGCTGGCAACAAAAATATTTCGAGCCCCGACCTTGGAGGTTATGGCCTCTGCGATGGTTTTGCTATCGGTGGGGTACCACTGTTCCTCTTTGCCCTGCCAAGTATAGGACCAACAACCATTAAGCGCGCTGATGCTTTGGGCTGCCGGCCCTACAACCAACACTTTGGTATTTTTGGCCAGGGGCAAAATGTTGTCCTGATTCTTCAGTAAGGTCATGGCTTCATGGGCTGCATCCAGAGCGAGGCTCTGGTATTCAGGCCTGCCAAAATTTGCCTCAGCCGATTTTTCGGGATAAGGATTTTCGAATAATCCCAAGCTCATCTTCAGCGTAAGAATGCGCCTCACTGCATCATCGATTCGACTCATCGGCACTTCTCCTTTTTGGACGGCCTGTTTCAGCAGATCGAAAAAAGAGAAATCCCCGGGAACCATACTCATGTCAATCCCCGCATTAATGGCCATGGCAACGGCTTGCCGTGGTGAATTGGCCACCAAGTGCCGGGTATGCAAGCGAATTATATCTTCCCAATCGGTCACGATAAGCCCTTGAAATCCCAGTTCATGGCGCAGGACTTCCGTCAACAGATATTTGCTCGCATGGACGGGCGTGCCATTGATTTCTCCCGAATTGATCATGATGGTGGCTGCACCCGCTTTGATGGCTTCTTTAAATTGGGGCAAGTAATATTCCCTCATCTCGATGTCTGGGATATAGGCCGGAGTGCGGTCCTTGCCCGTCCTGGAATCGGAATATCCAAGAAAATGCTTCATGCAGGCGGCCACTGCCGTCGGGCTAGTCAATCCATCGTCCTGGTAGGCATGTATCACTACGCTGCCCATGGTCTTGCCGATATACACATCCTCCCCGTAGGTTTCAGGAAATCTAGACCACAGGGGTTGACGGCCGCAATCCAGGACTGGTGAAAAATTCCAGCGTACACCCGATGCGCGCAATTCCTTGGCGGCTACTTTGGCCACGGCGCGAGCCAAATCGGGGTCACGTGTAGCCGCCATGGCGATACTTTGGGGGAACAAAGTTGCATTCAGTGTATAGGTTTGGCCATGAATGCCATCCAACCCATAGATAACCGGAATTTTTAAGCGCGTATTTTTGGCTTCATCCTGGATTTGGGTTTGGACTTGCCGCCAAGTCTCAGCCGACAGAGCATGGGCTGTGGTATTCAAAATAGAACCTACTTTATAATCCTCCACGGCCTTTTTCAATGCTGCCGGATCCAGAGAACCATCTGTGTTGGCCCAGCCGCCTTTGGCGACCACAGCTAGGGTTACCTGGGTCATTTGGCCAATTTTTTCCTCCAAGGTCATTTTTTTTACCAGGGCCTCCACCTTCTGTTGGAAACTAGCGGATCTCTGGGCACGGACTGAAAAGCAAAGGCAAAGCCAGATAATAGCGACAAGCAATCGTTTCATGGTTGTGTTGTTAGTGGTATAAGGAAATATGAAATATATTAAAATTACAGGTTCCAGCCGTATGGAACTTCACGATTTTTATCCTTTTTGCCCCACTATCCTCCATTCCTGCCCGGTCCAAGAGCAGGTAGCGGCACACAGTAATAAAGTCATTTCCAAGGGCAGGACTCCTGGGCCCATGCAAACCGGCCGCCGAGAACACGCTGTCACTTGTCAAAAGGATGTTAACAGAGGGGAGTACATGGGTTTGCCAAAAAATATTCTCCCCAAATATGCGTTATAGGATTACCAGGCACGAAGGCACACTTTACCTGGCACTCGGAAATCTTAACAAAATCACAGACCATGAAACAATCCCTCTTTGTGAAATCATTAGGCAGTTTACTGTTACTTATTTCGCTTTCCTTGGCATCCACGGTGCATGCCGCTACACCGAAATCAGCTTGGGAGCACCCGTACTATTTGCATGCCCTTTCCGACTTACGCGCCGCTCGCTGGATGATCGAACATCGCCCCGGCGATTGGGTTAGAACCCAGGATGAAATCGAGGCGGTAAATCAGATTGACGCCGCTATTGGTGAAATTAAAAAAGCAGCCATCGACGATGGCAAAAATATCGCCGAGAAGCCTCCTGTAGATGAGCTACCGGATCACAATGGACGTCTGCATGCCGCACTTGATTATTTAAGGAAGGCACGCCAGGATATCAGCCATGACGAAGACAATATGTTTGCTCAAGGACTGCAAAGCCGCGCCTATATGCACATCGATTATGCCATCAACGCTACCAAGCGGGCCATCCATCAGTAATTTCTATTGGTTTTAGATACGTGAAAAGCCGGTCGTTCGACCGGCTTTATTTTTGCATAAGTGCTTGTCCCTGGCAATCGCAGGAATTTGCTTTGCGGAAAGGTTGCAAAAGAGCCTGCTCAGGATAAGGTTACTTGCAGGCTCTTTTTATTGATTAGTGCGGGCTCGATGCACGAAAGTACCTGCACAACATGATCAAAAGGTTACGCAGTTCTTAAAGAAACGATAAATAAGGATATACTCAAATCACCGCCCGGCTTAGAAAGGGCATAGTCGACAAGGATCTTAAGAGGATTCGTAGCAAGATATGCGACGTAAAAAAGCCCGGATATACATCCAGGCCCTTAACTTCAGTTGAGTTAATTCATTCCCTAGATAAACGCATGCAGGAATTGATTAGTATTCTTGGTTTGTTAAAAATCTCTTAGCCTCTGCACCGATGTCTACACCTCCCGATTGGTTTAAAGATACCATATAGAAATGCTATAACCACCGCACGCTGCTAAGTCGCCAAAAAGAATGGGAGAAAAACTAGATAAAATGGGCAAGGGCAACCGGCTGCCAGGAGAAGCGACAGAACGCGTGAGAAACCCAAAAAGCAAATGGAAATAAGATAAACAGTTAAGCTATCGGTGCTGATAGCGTAACGATAAGACGAGCAGAATCATAATCACCAACAAGAGAGGCAAAAACAGCATATAAAACAAAACTTAAAATGAAGGTATTAAGCATTCCCTAAACGACCAAAAGCTGGGATCTATTGCAAAGTCCAGGGCGTGCACAAGCTAAGAACTGGTAATGCTTTCATTACGCATCCAAAACTGTACCAAACTTAGCCTGTTGATTGCGTATAATTTATTGATTTTCAATATAATAGAATATTTGTTCTGATTCCCAATGCGGTAGGCATATCCTCTATCTAGGTATCCCGATTTCCTATTTTTTCGCGCAAAAGCAGGCATACCTTCTAGCGCACCAGTGTACCCCTCAGGTCTCGTCTTCCCACCTCATCCTGGTTGCATTGTTTTGGATTATCGATCCGATACTATTTCCCATTGGACAACTCCTTCGCCCAAGACCTGCTTTTAATGGGCAAATCATCCTCCCACTGCCAACCCTGGATACGGTCACAGGTAACTTAACCACCATTTTTCTTTATGGTTCCTTTTGTACAGATCAAAATGCTTACACAGGGGATAGGTGAAAGAGAACAAAGTGATCCTGGGCCTGCTCGTTTACCAGGGCCTTCGGGTGGAGGAAGTAGCCGCACTGCGCCTAACGGATCTTGAGCTACGGGAAGGCAAAATAACCATCCACAGCCAGCGCAGAACCGCAGCCCGTACGATCAGGCTGGAAAGCCACCAGCTCGACGAGATGATGGATTATGTAAATGAAGTCAGAAAAGCTTTTTTAGAGGCAAACGGCGCCACAGACAAACTGTTTTTACAATGGCGCAAGGGCGAGAACTTTTACGGCGTCACGCAGATGATGCTGGGTCATATCCGAAAGATCAACGGCCGGATCAAGAACTTTGACCAGATCCGGGCTTCGGTCATAACGGCCTGGCTCAAGCAATACGATTTACGCAAAGTGCAATATCTGGCAGGCCATAAATACGTGAGCAGTGATTATTCCACGGAAAGGAGTACAAGTTCTCCACAGCAAAAGAGTACAGAATTTCCTGTGAAAGGAAAACAAATGGTTTTAAGAGTCCGGGTTAAGGCCTGAGATTCCACGGGAAAGGGATACAAAAATTCCACAGCAAAGGAGTACAAATTTTCCACAGGAAAGGAGTACAGAAATTCCACGGGAAAGGAGTACAAAAATTCCATGGCAAATGACAACAGGTTCCTGTAAGTCAATTTATCATTAGCAGCTTCTATTGTCTCCAAAGAGCGTACAAACAACATTCCTTCATTTTTGGCTTATTTCGTTGTTTTTTAATCTTTTAAATAACGATGAATGCCAAACAAATTAATTGTTATGTTGATTGTACGACGCCTGATCATCTTTGTGATGCGTGGACTTCCCATTAGAGCAATAGCTGCGGAACTGCATATAGGGGTAAAAACGGTTGTAACCTACACAAAGAGGGTAACTCAGAGCAATAAAACGCCGGAAGATTTGCTGGCTATGGATGATACAGCCCTGGCCGAGATAATGAGACCAGGAGTGAATAAATCCAAAACTGATTTACGCCAGGATAATTTTATGAAACACGCTGAATATTATCTTTTGGAGCTGGCGCGTAAACGGGCTACCCGGGTCATCCTGTTTGAAGAATACTTTAAACTATATCCTGATGGATACAAGTACTCAAAGTTTTGTGAAATGATAGCAGGTGCTGGGGCCGTAAAAAACGCAACCCTGCACAATGATTACCTGCCTGGCGATAAGGTAATGTTTGATTTTGCAGGCAAACCGATGCATTATGTAGATAGGCAAACCGGTGAAATGACAGAAGCCCCGGTATTTATTGCTGTCTGTCCTTATAGCAGTTTTGCATACGTGGAAGCATTACAGGACGCCACACTGCCTCAGGTTGTAAAAGGGCTCAATGGTTGGTTACAATATCTGGGCGGTTCGCCTGCCAGCGCTAAAACCGATAACATGAAGCAAGTCGTTGTTAAACCGAGCCTGTATGAGCCCACGTTTACCGAAATGATCCAACAATGGGCGCTCCATAATGGTATTGCCTTATTTGCTGCCCGCGTGCGCAAGCCTAAGGATAAAGGGCCTGTGGAGGCACAGGTAAGGATTACCTATGATCAAATCTACTCCCGCCTGCGTAATGAGGTCTTTTATTCGCTGGCCGAGATTAATGCCGCTCTTCGTATACAACTTGAAGCCTTCAACCACAAGCCTATGCAGCTCCAGAAATACTCGCGCTACCAGCGCTTCCTGGATATGGAAAAACCTGCTCTTAAGCCACTCGCTGATCCCCCTTATGTAATAAAACACCGCTGCCAAAGAAAGATCAGTTTCAATTACCATTTTAAACTGCATGAAGATGGTCATCAATACAGCGTTCCGGATCACTATATTGGTAAAACATTAACGGCTGTCTATGATACCCAAACCGTGGAGATCTATGACGGGCTGCAGCGAATACTGATTTATCCAAGGGTGCATCGCAAAGGATATACTACCCTGCCTGAGCATATGCCCTCCACTCACCAGGCTTACTACCAGCAGAAGGGCATGAACAGCGAATATTTTTTACAAGCAGCGGGAAACATAGGTCCCTGCACCCGCCAATATATGGATGGCATTCTTAAATCGAGACCCTACCCTGAACAGGCCTATGACGCCTGCCGCGGCGTCTTGCGGTTCGCTCAGAAAGTAACCATAGGCGTAAACCGACTGGAACTAGCCTGCAAGCGTGGCCTGAAAGGGGATCAGTTCAGTTACCGCACCATCGAAAACATCCTGAATAATAACCAGGACAAACTTGAGCTGGAAGATCAGGGTGCACAGTCAGAATTGTTTCCCGTGGTTCATGAAAACCTCCGCGGGCCCGAGGCTTACCAATAAATCATTTAAGAGTACAGTTCTTGAAACGTTTTTATTCATCAAATAAAATAAAAAACAATGAACACAAACAGTACGCTGGAAAAACTCCGGCAATTAAAGCTCCACGGGATGGCCAGCCATTACAAAGCCATACTTGATTTACCCGTGCACCATCAACCCGATAGCATGCACCAACTCATTGCTCTTCTCAGCCAGGCAGAAGATGAATACCGCAATCATCACCGGTCCGTACGGTACTTGCGACGTTCCAAACTTCGTTATGACGCTACCATCGAAGAGATCATCTGTACAACGGAGCGTAACCTGAGTAAGGAAACCATCATCAAGCTATCGGACTGCAGTTATGTGGAAAAAGGGAAAAATATACTTATAACGGGCGCTACGGGTTGCGGTAAAAGTTTTTTAGCCTGTGCCCTGGCCAAACTGGCCTGTCACCAAGGATACAGTGTCCTTTACCTTCGGATGAATAAATTTATCCGGGAACTTAATGCCGCCAAACTCGATGGTACTCTTGCTAAAAAATTAAGATACCTGGAAAGGACTCACGTAATCATCTTTGATGATTTTGGCCTTCAAAAACTAGAACCGGATATCCGGCTCACCATCATGGATATCCTGGAGGACAGGTATAGAAAAGGCACCACCATCGTTACGTCGCAGTACCCCGTTGGTAAGTGGTATGAAGCCATAGGAGAAAATCCTACGGCAGCCGATGGAATTATGGACAGACTTACGGCAGGCGCTCACCGCATCGAACTGAAAGGCAGCTCAATGAGAAAAAAAGGAGAAGGTGATGAACCTAAATAGTAAGTTTGATACCAATTAAGAAAATACGCTCTTTAAAAGACTGAAAAGCTGCTAATAATCCTTCGGATTGTTAACTACTTTTTGCATGGAACTTGGAGTTTTAAAATTTAATCCTGCGGTTTTGTCCCTGTGACTGCTTGTACTCCTTTGCCATGGAAAACTTGTATTCCTTTCCTGCGGAATCTTGTACTCCTTTCCGTGGAATAATCA
>CAVULD010000003.1:0-178841 GCA_963742225.1 uncultured Chitinophagaceae bacterium
CAAGTGCAAAGATTGATGTAGTGATCCAGCCCCCTAAATGACTGGACAAAAATAGTAGGTTAGAAGAGACATAAATTAATTTTTTAAATTTATGTCTATGGCACATCAACGAAGATCCTTTTCAGTGGATCAGAAACTTCAAATTATGCAGGAAGCCAGAGAAGCTGGGCTGACTGCCACGCTTCGCAAGTACAATTTATCTAACTCTGTGTATCACCGGTGGAAGGACCAGTTTGATAGCGGTGGCGCAAAGGAGTTGAATCGGCATGGGGAGGTTTTGTCGGCTGAGTATAAAGCGCTTCAGGATGAAAATGAACGGTTAAAAAAGATTGTAGCCAAACAAGCTTTGGAGCTGGAAGTGAAAACTGAGCTGTTAAAAAAAACTGCCCTCCTCGGCAAATTAAAATGACGGTAGTCCGACAATATGAGCAACTGGTAAACGCCAGGGATCTGTTGGCCTGGGTGTCGCTGCCCCGGAGCACGTTTTATTACAAAGCTTCCGGCAAGCCAAAGGGAATCCCGGCCAGCACGCATACGCGCTTGGGGGAGGATGAACTGGTCAGCAATGACCAGGTGGTAGATAAGATCACGGGGATCCTGAATCAGGAGTTTGTGTGTTACGGGTATTTGAAAGTAACGGCTGAGCTGAAACACCAGGGCTATCAGATTAACCGCAAGAAGGTTTACCGGCTGATGAAGGAAAGCCACCTGGTATACCATCGCCGCCGATTTAAGACAGCGGAGAAACGCAATTTTGTGAAGTACCGCAAAATCCAAGCTGGTCGCCCCTTGCAATACCTGACCATGGACATTAAGTACGTGTATGTCCATGCTGACAGGAAGCAAGCCTATCTGTTAACCCTGATGGATGTATACACGCGTAAAGTGTTGGCCTTTGCCCTTAAGTACAGCATGCGCCACCCGCAGGTTATAGCCCTGATCCGGCAGCTGAGGGATGAATACCACGTGGAGGGAGTAATCCTCCGCAATGACAACGGAAGCCAGTTTATTGCCAATAATTTGCGCGCAGCGCTAAAAGAAATGGGCATCGATCAGGAATTTACGCATGTTGCCTCACCCCAGGAAAACGGTTTTATCGAATCCCTGCACAGTCAACTGCAGCGAGAAGTGATCGAACGGTACATTTTTGATTCGATTTACGAAGCCGAATTGACGATCAGGAGGTATTATGATTTTTACAACCGCCACCGGCTTCACGGAGGAATCGGCTACAAAACGCCGGATCAACTCTGGGAAGAAAACGAAACATCCATACCCTTTAAAACCGATGCTCGAAAACTGGCCGAACCCGAAGAAAACCCATTAGCAAACAGTCTCTATTCTAACGACAATTTTGTCCAATTTATAGGGGGCTAAATCACTACTAAAGTTCTTAAAAAGCATTCCATATGAATATCCTCTTTGACAATGATAATCTCCATTATGAGGATCTAATTGAATTAAAGAATCAAAGTACTTAATAGCATCCGCAAACTCTTTCCCATTATATAATGAATCTGCAATAAATTTCAAGTAGCTTATGTTTTTACTATTATAACTATGCCACTGTATGACACATAAGGACCGTAAATAGGGACCGTCACATTAGTTCGCGTTTTGCGAACGGCAAAAAACATGAACTCCCATTATTTTGCAGGATCAAATTCCCAGAGGTCCTTTTGCAGGAAATTGTTTGGGGGCGGTTCGTGCCGGCCGGCGGTGTAAAATGCTTTGTTTCCTATTGCGAAACAAGAACCCCCGATCCGATCGTCGAAAAATGCCATTTGTGTCCATGTATCCCCTGCATCATCATATTGCCAGCACTCGTATCCGCCGGCGACAGAGCCCTTACCTGAAAGGGTGAAGGCAGCGCCGAAAACCGGGACATTGCCAGGGAAAGAATTCTTAGCAGTCCAGGAGTCTGTCGCCGTATCATATTGCCACCACTGGTTGTTCCCACCTGGTCCCGAGACATTCCCAAGTCCGGTGTAGATTTTTCCGTTCACTGCGAAGCCTGTCCCCCATTGCGATTCCAGACCAGGGTAATCTGCTTTGCGCGCCCATGCATCGCTGGCCGGGTTGTACTGCCACCAGCCCCTCGTACCGAGTGTACCCATGCTCAGCCCCGCATACCCCACGCCCCCGATGCCTAGGCCGAACGAGCCCTCCTGCAGCGTATCCGGAATATCCGCTTTCCGTGCCCAGGTATTATTCTGCGGATCGTATTGCCAGAGTTGACTCGAACTTGACGACCCGGTTGAACTGATTGATTCTCCGACTCCGATATAAGCGATATTGCCGATCACCATGCAGACAGGTGATTCGAGAACCGGGCCCGGCGAAGACGCCATCTGGGTCCATGCATTCGTCGCCGTGTCATACTGATAGAGATCATTATAATCTGTGCCTCCGTCATATCCCATTCCGAAATACCCTTTGCCCGCGATAGAAAAACCAACACCGAGGCCCCGCTGGTCAAAGATCGGAAGATCGGCCATCCGAGTCCAAACGCCAGGGAGAATAATAAAATCACTCGTGCTGGTTGCATTCTGACCATTGATACTCAGAGATATTTTCCCCGAGGTTGCGCCAGCCGGTACTTTCACCACGATGATCGAATCCTTAAGTGAATCGGGTGTAGCTGCGATGCCGTTGAAGTACACTGTGGCAGCGCCGGCCGAAGTACCAAATCCACTGCCTGTAATTGTAATCGTATTGCCCGGAGCGCCATTGGTCGGACTAAAATTATTAATTTTTAGCTTTGAAATTGTGCCATTCTTGCTGCATGCTGCAAGAACAAAGATCATGCAGGAGATACTCGCGATCCATTTTATCATGCGGGAACAACATTGCAGGGTCATGTAGAAAAATACAAAAATTCTGGGGATTGAACAAATCATTAACTGGAAATTCAGAAGGTCTTGACCACCAATTTCCGCTTTGAATTGATCATATTTGACATTGAGTTTCAGCCCGTTTGTTGGTCAGTGGTTTGGGGAATTTAATGGTTAACCGCAGAGGAATTCCCAGCGCGGTCACTTTCCGATACAGAAAATGAAAAGTGCCGATTCTAGTGGGTTTCAGCGGAATTAGTCCCTAATTAGTGACAAAAATATTCAACTGAGTAAATACTCACCAGTGTTTCCTGGTTTTCAAACGATTATCCCATTAATAACAAGGTCGTTATAATAGCAGGGGCCTTCCTTTATTTTCGACGATCGATTTCTTGGTTAGATTCACTGAGCGTTGAGAGATCGTGGATTCTAGAAAAAGCCCTTCGGGTTAAAATTTACGAATTACAGAAACAAAGGGTTGTTCTTAACTCATGCCGGATATCCGGACGACCAATTATAGAAAGTTCATGGCGGTTGCTGGGCAAATTGTTTTACAATGTTCAAAAAGGAAGTAGTCGTGAGTCGAGCAAGGCTGACGGCGCGCGGGACGTGATGCTACTGCGGCAGTGGCGGTGTGTAGTCGCTAGGGAGGAGATTGGCGACTGTCTCGCTCTTTGCCCAGGCTCCCTTCAATAACAGAGTCTGCAGCGGGGAATAGCTTCCATTTTCTTCGATCCGGAGGGGCACGGGGTAGGTCATTTCCATACTAGACGAAGTATTAGGAATACCAAGCTCAGTATTACTATAGCCTACTGTAAAGACGCCGATAAAATAGAAAGATCGGGTTTGGTCAGCATTGACGGTCAACAGTGTGTCATAGTTATTTAAGGTATGAATGAAGTAATCAGGCTCGCGAAGTACTTTCCGGTAATGGCGGAGGCTATCGGAGGAAATGGCGCCTGTTCCAGCAATTGCCGGATTGTAAATCGTTTTTACCCGCTCCTTCTCTATATTTGGCCTTTTCACCTGATGCAATATAAGAAAACCTTCCTGCGTTAACCGGCCCTGGTATAAACTTCGCATGAAGTGTTTCATGGAGCCGAGATAAGCATGCTGTCTTGCTCTTTCCCATACCCGCAGCTGGCCGCTGTACGTCGGGGTCATTTCCCGGAAATAAAAAAAGCCAAAACCATCGACTTCACCGTTGGAAAAATCATAGCTGAATGCTCCAATACGGTATTCGATGGTATCGCCAAGCGCATTGTTGACTATGATCAGGGGTTCGACTGCGCTGACGACAAGGCGCTTGCTTTTTCGATAATAATGGAATCGCAGCACATCCTTGTTTTCTATCGTACAAGAAGATGCGTTATCCGTAGTGCCAATAAAATAGTCCCAGAATGTTCCACCCCACTTATTCCAGCCGTTCTGAATATCTGATTTGACGGTGACGGCCGCTAGTTCAGAACCCCGGCCTTGAAGGGTTACATTCAGGTTGGATGGAAGGTGGCTCGTGTTGATCACCGTCTGGAAGGTCGTGTAGCCGACGGCTGAGATGATGAGCTGGTAGCCTCCAGTGGGGATGCCGGTGAGGTAGAACGTACCATCGTCATGGGTAGTGGTTCCTTTGGAGGTGCCGTTCAGAAAAACACTGACAGCTGCAATGGGTTTACCGGTTGCGGAATCTGTTACCGATCCTGACAATGCGTAGACCTGAGGTTGCGCGGAGAGGCCCCAGACGATCAGGAAGGTTATGGAGAAAAAGGTGACTGACTTCATTGGTTAACGTTGTTTAGCAATAGAGGTTAGGGGTCTGAGGCAAAATTCGTCAATTGTTATGGAGTGAATAATAGTCACGCAGGTCAAGCTTAGTGATTGTGAGAAAACAAATGTAAGTCGTCAAAAGAAAGTGGGCTTTTTGAGAGTGTTCCTTTTGTTTAAGTTTAAAAATGCGCCACCCGCTGACGTACCATTTGCGTTTGTGTTTGAGCCATATTTAAGTTAATGTCTCGCCCTAAAATAACCTTACCTTCATGTATTTTCGACGATCGTTTTCCTGATTAGTTCGTGGGTGGTTTTGAAGATCGTCGATTCTAAAAAAGGACCAATCCATCAATTGCAAACTTTATCGTAGAAATGTTCTAATAATTTAAAATACTTGACTTTATTGATGTCAAATACATGATTCGGTCCCTATTAAAAGTCATTGCATTATTTGTCCTACTTATACTTATTGAAGCACTATCAATATTTACCCCATAAATCCCGTCGCGATAAGCTAATGGATAAGCTAAACTACTTTGTACAGCGTCAAGAATTTCATTTGGCACGTCTTTGTCCTTGCTTTCAGGAATTAAATCGTATATCATTGTAACAATCTTATTCCCTTTTAGCCTCATCATAAAACCACCAATTTTCCGATCAAACATTGTCTGAGAAGAATTTCCACGATATTTATAAGTGTAAATATTTGTTCCTTTTGCAATGCTAATCAACTCAAATTCTTGATAGGGTGGGCTATATACCTGTCCTAAATAAAAACCCCGTTCTATAATTGTTGATTTATCTTTTAGAGAAATTTCGGTTATGTCAAAAATAGCAGTTTCAGTATTATAATGCATGGTCTCAGGAAATTGGATAGTTCCATTTACAACAACCCTTTTGTTGATGTATTCCTCCAAATTGACATAAAATTCTGGCAAAAATAAAATTGTCTTAGTGACACCTGCGGCGCTACCACAATCGGTATCAACAGGGTTACTTATTACATTTGTAATGCCCGGCTAAACTGACCCCCAGTGCCCATTTCAAATTGACCCCCTTAAAACAGATCTCAAAAAATCCATTCAGAGGGCTTGATGACCCGGAGTAAAAAAGAAGAAAGAACTGTTGTTTTGCAGACTAAAAATAGAGATTATTTCGGGTCCATGGTTAATTTTATTTTGAGTGCTAACTCTTCACTGTTTTCTTTAGGTTTTTTTCTCAAGGATTCTCCGAACAGTTCGATCCTGATGGATTGGTGAACGATTCGATCGAGGATGGGGTCTGCAAGTGTTTTCTCCCCGATGATGTCATGCCATTTTTTTACTGGAACCTGGGAGGTGATAATGGTGGTTCGCTTGCTGTGCCTGTCTTCTATGATATCCAAAAGAAGCGCTCTTCCTTGAGCATCCAGGGGTTGAACACCAAAATCATCCAGTATCAAAACGTCCTTTTTTTCAATCGCCGATAGGTCTTTGAGATGGGTACCGTCTGCTTTAGCCATTTTTAACTGAGACAATAGCTTCGTGGTGTTTGCATACAGCACTTTGTAACCCAGTAAGCAGGCCTGCTGTCCCAGGGCGGACGCCAGGAAGCTTTTGCCGGTACCGGTGCTGCCCGTAATAAAAAGATCTTCTCCCTTTTCTACAAAGGTGCAGGCGGACAGGCGTTGGACCAGGTTTTTGTCGAGACCGCGCTGCTCTTCATAATCCAGTTGTTCCAGACTTGCTTTATAACGGAAGTTGGCGTTTTTAAGCCCTCTTTGCAAGTGCCGGTGCTGGCGGTCATCCCATTCGGCCTGCACCAGATGGTGCACCAGTTCATCGTTGGTAAACAGTTCCATTTGATGGGTTTCGATACTGGTTTCATAAGCCAGGTGCATCCCTAAAAGGCGCATGCGATTCATTTTGCTAAGACTGTCTTTGTTCATGGTTTTTGTTTTATTTATTTGTAATAATCTTCGCCCCGGATGTTTTCATGGCTGGGCATATTGGAAGGGCTGTCCGGAGTCTGCTCTTCCGGTTCCAGGGGAATAAAATCAGCTTTTGACAACAGGATCCGTTCGATCATGCCGAAGTTGTAAACGCCAAATTGATCAGCTCGCAGGCAGGCATTGATCAGTCGGGCATCCCCCACCCGTTTTCCAAAATTTAGGATGCCCAGGCAGGCCCGGTAGTTCTTTTCCGGGTATTCACTGCGAGCCAGGACATGCTTAATGTATCCGGACACGGCCGGTCCAATTTTGTCTGCATCCCCGATAAACTTTTCTGGGTTCCATTCCGTCGGATACCGGTGCCAGGAAGCCAGGTGGTCCTGATTTTGGATGTATCGCTCTTTGCCATACTGGCGCTCATGAACAGCAATCAGTTGATGATCATCGTAGGCTTCCACTTTGGTGCGGTTGTAAAGGACCTTCACCTTCTTTCCAATATACTTATAGGGGACGCTATAGAACCGCCCGTCGACCGTTACGTATCCGGTCTTCCCGACGAAGGCCATTTTGACGCTCATCGGATCGTACCGGTATTTGTTCAAAGGCTTCAATGCCACCCTTTCCAGCTCCTCAAACTGCTGTCTGCGACTATAAGCACATCCGGTAAGTAAGGTGTTATTGTGGGCTTCCAGGTGCACCGCGATAGCCGCGTTCAGCGAGGACAGATCATGGTAGACCTCCTGATCTATCCTCGTAAAAATCGACGAGTAAATGATCTTTACGGCCCCTTCCACCAGAGCTTTGTCCTTCGGCTTATACACTCTTGCCGGAAAAACATACGTGTTGTAATGGGTGGCAAAGGCAGCAAAGCTGTCATTGAGCTCCGATTCATAGCGACTTGCCTTTTTCACGGCCGACTTTAGGTTGTCGGGCACAATAGCTTCTGGAACCCCATTGTAAAAAATCAACGCCTGCTCACAAGCAAGGATGAGATCCTCCTTCTTCTGGGAGTCCACGGCCAGCACAAAGGTTAATTGGCTGTAGCCCAAGATCGCCACAAAAACCTCCACCTCCCGGATCTCCCCGCTTTGAATATCAACGAGGTGAAGGCGCTTGCCCGAAAAGTCAATGAAGAGCTTATCGCCCACCTTATGAGCAACGCGCATGGAGGGCTTTCCTAAAGCCGTATAAGCGTTCAACCTCATCAAAAAGGCAGATGGCTTGTAGCCGCCAATGCACTCCTTAATATAATGGGAGTAGACCATTTTTTTGGTCACACCTCGCTTTCTTAGCCGGGCCTCCAAGGCTGGCAACAACGCTTTGAGGTCTTCCTCCCGTCGATCTACCGTTTTCTGCTTTTCAACTAGAAAAGCACGGGCCATTTGTGCATCACTCATCTCTTCCACGTCCTCCATCGTCAGCCGCAAGGAAACAAACCGAAGAAGATATTTTTTTACCGTATTCCGCGCTATGCCCGTAGTCTGGCTGATGAACTTGCTGCCCCTTCCAGAAGCATAAAGTCGCAGGAGTTGCCTTATTTTGTGCATATCAATAGTTTTGTTGGACATAATCTCGCCGGGTTTTTTGCGAAAACATCGGCTTATTATCCTACAAAAAACAATTGATTCTTCACCCCTTTTTTAGGGGGTCATTTTGCGCCTGGGACAGGGGGTCAATTTGAAATGGGCGAAGGGGGTTACTTTGCCGTGGGCGGAGGGGGTCATTTAGCGTGGGTTTTCCACATTGGCATTAAAAGGCTAGTATCAATATAGTTATTACTAATCTTATTCGAAATATTTTCGTTTGTAATATCAACAATTCCAATATCAATTTTTTGTTTTGGATGAAGTAAGACTTTTGGCAGCTCTTTATTGCTCCCCTTTAGCAATATGCGGATTGTCGTTTTAGGTTGAGATTGATCAGAAGTATAAAAGGTAACAAGTATACTATCATAAAGAATAAATGGATCTACAGGGGACCATTCTCCTAACATATGTTTATTTGTAACTAGAAATATCCTTTCTCCTGCACTAACTAAAAAACCAGTCCCTGATCCCGAATCATTTTTAATCTGAACAACTGTCTGTATTAATCTGGTGTCGACAGGTCCAGAAGTGTCAACTTGCGTTTGAGCGTTAATCATTAAAGGATTCAACAGAAATAGAATGAGTAACCTCATATTTCCCTTTTTACAAAGATTCAAACTTATTGCAATTCCATAAGCTAATTGACAATGAAATAATACACAATCGGTGTAAATAAGCGTTTTGTTTCCGCTTTATACTAAGTTCTTTTATACGCATCTGTAATACTCCTACATGTTTACCCTTAGGGATTCATAACCCACATTATACTTCCGCCTGTAAGAAACGTAAGATTCGTAAGATGGATTTTGTGATGTACTATACTGTATCATTGTGGCCCATAATCTGGCCACTAAAAGCCGGCAATACACAAAAACAGAATTAATAAGAGATTAGTAATAAAGATTTAAACTTTCAAGACGTAGGCTTGAATTTCGTTTTTTCCAACTAGCATATTAATGGATGCACGATGATAGCCGTTATAAATCACCTTTCCACTATTATATTGCACTACTAAAACCGGCTCGCCAATTCCACCGTTCAATGGATTTCGCCCACGAATATCAATTTCATCTTGATAGTACTTCATCTCCAAAAAAGGTATAGTCATTAACGACCCATAAGTCTGAGAAAAATAATGAGTATCATAAAAAGTAAAATCAAGAAATGCATTCTTTAGATCTTCCAAAATAGAACCGCTGGTATATGAATTGGCATACAAATCACTATGAGGATACATGCAGTTAAGAAACACTTTGAGATTCACCCTATCATACCCAACTTCATAAGAACCATTCGGGAATGGGGGATCCTTGGAAATATGACGGACCCGCGGCATCAATAAATCAGGACATTTCTTACGATTTTCTTCAATAAAGTCATTAAATAATTCACTAAATGCTCTATCTACCATTGTCAAATTTTTAGCCTGATGCACCATTGTTTAGAGTTATCATACATGTTTTCTCTCAGGGTCCCTAGATTTTCGCCGTATCATACGGTATCATACGGTATCATACGGTAACATAAGGTATCATACCGTATAATTAGTGCCCATAATCTGGCCACTACATACAACCACTTAGACGAAACAGGATTTAGTGACAGATTTGGAGCGAAGTAATGGCAAATAAAGGCAAAGAAAAGCAACAAAAGGCAAATAAATTGATGTTAAGGCCCGCATCAACTAGAGGAACCAGGCATATATTGCTTGCAATTTACGATGTGAAAAAATCGTGATTCATTAGATAAACCTCTAAATTTGTTTTCAAATTTTCCCAAACCGACAGCTTAATATAGAGGCCAATATGAAAATCCATAGAATTGACCACGTAGGGATAGTAGTAGATGACTTTTCGGTTGCTAAAGATTTTTTTCTTGAATTGGGCCTCGAAATACAAAATGAAGGATTAGTGGAAGGTAAGTGGGTGGAGCGGGTGGTCGGGCTCAATAAGGTTAAAGCGATTATTGCAATGTTGAGAACGCCAGGCGGAGAGGCGAATATAGAGCTGATAAAATTTTACGAGCCAGTGGATGAAAAAGGCATACGGCCTTCTTTGTCAAATTCTTTGGGTATCCGGCATATTTGCTTTGCTGTTGAAGATATTGAAGCCATTGTTGCCAAAATGAAAAAGAGAGGCACTGAGCTTGTTGGAGAGATACAAAACTACCAAAACGCTTATAAATTATGCTATCTCCGCGGGCCAGAGGGTATTATTGTAGAGTTAGCAGATAAAATCAAATAAATTTAGAAATTTTTTATACCTCTAGACTACCTCAGCTAAGCAGGGAATTCATAGATACATTGAAGTCTTCCTACGTGTTGCCCTTAAATATTACCCTAATACGACTTCATCATATCGTATCATTGCGTATCATTAGGTATCATATCTTATCGTTAGTGCCGATAATCTGGCTACCAAAATCAGGCAATTCACAAAAACCGGAATTAGTAACAGATTAGGAGCGAATAAAAGGCTACTAAAGGCTAAGAAAAGCAGATAAAGGCAAATGAAATACTGTGCGAATAAATATAATCCGCGGGGAACACGCATCTTTCGTGGAGTGGTCACTTTCCGATACAGAAAGTGATAAGATTTGAGTGAGAAATAGTTAAGTCGAATTCGATACAAACCACGTCCATGGCGGCGTTCAGATGCATTATCTTTCCGAAAGTTAACGCATTTTTATGTGATTTCACCAATAATTTTCCTTTTACAATAAAACAAGGTCAGCTTAAGAAAAGTCCAACAATTTGAGGTTGCCCTAAATCTTTGAATATTGGACATAAAAATCATGAATTTATTATTTTTTGGAAAACTTCGAGACAACCTGATTTTACATCTTGATTCAAGCCGAGGTGCATAGTTATCTCCAAAGATTCATTTTGCTAATATTTTATATTTATCGCGGAACCTGATAGATTTGAAACTGAGGGATTCAATAATATAGAACAGTTATATCCAAGCAAATACCCCATGGACACCTGATCAGTTTGAAAAGAAAAATCACAGGGCATTGGAATGGTTAAATGGCGTGAACTCGTTTAAATTGTCTCTTGCCGAGGTAAGAATTCATTATTAAAGTAATACTTTTAATCATTATTGTCCGACTAAAGTCAGGTTAAATTTGGCTGTAGCCCTTTATTGACAAGGCTTACAGGCTAAATACTGCTGGTTTCATTATTGGGGGGAGTACCCCCGGGTTTATTATGGCGAAAATGCAAACGATGCATTGTGTGTTTTTCTCCAGGCTTTATAGGTGTCCTTAACAAATTCCAGTAACTCCACATAACTCGTTAAATGCAGGCGGATAACGGTAATCATGTTGGCAAAGGATTTCTTCGTGGCTGCTTTTCTACGTATCACCACCATCAGCAACTGAGCTATCAGTACACAATAGACCTGCATTTTGATAGCGTTCGGACTTTCTCCCCAGAAGTACCTCAAAGGAAAGTTCTGTTTTATCTGTTTAAAGAGCAACTCGATCATCCACCTGTTCTTATAAATGGTAGCGATTTGTGTTCCTGGCAATGTAAAGTTATTCGTCAGGAACACATACACTTTCCCCTCCCCGGATCGGAACATAATGCGCCGCAGCTTTAAGCGCTCGACCACGATGCCATTTTGTTTTACCCCCACCGTTACAAACTGCTCTTTCAGAACCCCTTTGGCATTACGTTTCCTGGTCTTATCGACGATGACCTTAGTCACATGAAAGTCCGCATTGCTCCGCTCCCTGGTCACAAACCACACTTTCTGCCCCGTCCATTTGGCAAATTGATGGTAGGTCGTGTAGGCCTTATCAAAAACAATCCAGCTGTTGGGCGCCAGCTTCAGGTGATAAAGGAACTTCTGGTCATGCTCCCTGGCTTCCGTCAACCGTACAAACTCTGTAACCCCGCTAAAGGCATCCATCATAGCATGAACTTTAAAGCCGCCTTTTTTGCGGGCACCATCCAACCGGTTACGACCCACGCCTCGCAGGATCTCACTAAACAGTTGGATCGTGCTGCTGTCAATAATCTTCAAGTTCCTGATACTTAATCCCTTCAATCGGCTGTCCGAGATAAAGCTATGGTATTGAGGAAGTAATCCGTAATAAATCGTTTCAAAGACCTGGTAACTGCGTTTGTTATTCGCATCCGATATCGTACTGCGGGCCGGAGCTTTATCCAGTCCCAGATGAGACAACTTCCCTTCACAGGCCAATAGGCCCTCACACAGCTCCCGAAGCCCATTACAGTAGCTAAACACCCCATACAGCAGGCTCACTAAATGGACCCGAAGAGGTAACCTTTTATAATAACGGTTTGACTTATGCTTTCTGTTAGCTGCATGTATGATCGAACTTGGAATAACATCTAAAATCTGAGACAATACCGGCTGTCCGGAGAATTTTTTAACTTCACCCATGGTTATAGTTTAAGCGTCGTAACTCAAACTTAACCATTATGGGTGGTTCTTCGGGACTGCCCTTTTTTATACCATCATTTTCTCATATTTTAGTCGGACAACAGTGACTTTTAATATACTGGTTACGCAAGTATGAAACTCACGCTCAGAGATGACAAAACAGGCGGCGACCTGCTACTTTTTAAGGATGAAAGTAATTTCGACCGGTTATATTTCAGCCGCGACCGGGTTAACAAATACTTTACCATCGCCTGGAACCTCGGGGCTAGTCAAATGGTCATGATTGACGGAACAGAACATGAATTGCTCCCGAACACCCTATTGACCCTACTTTTTGATCAAACATTTTCATTTGAACGGGCGGCCGATATAGTGGCCTGGCAATTTAACCGGGAATTTTATTGCATTATTGATCATGACAGCGAGGTAAGCTGCGTGGGTTTTCTTTTTGGAACGACCGACCATCTATTTATCAGGCTTGATGAACAGGCGCAGCATAAACTAAATTTATTGTTGGAAGTATTTACCGAGGAATTCAGAACATCTGACAACATCCAAAATGAAATGCTGCTGGTATTATTGAAACGGCTTATCATCTACGTGACGATGCTGGCCCGATCAGAATACGTTCCTGTTAAAAAAATACAGGATGAAAAATTCAATATCATCCGGAAATTCAACCTGCTGGTAGAGGCGAATTTTAAATCCGAACATTCGGTCAGTTTTTACGCTGAGCAATTATGCAAGTCGCCCAAGACTCTGTCGAACTTCTTTGCGATTTATAATAACAAAACACCTTCCCAGGTGATTCAGGAAAGAATATTCATAGAAGCTAAACGACTCCTTTCCTATACTGACAATTCCGTAAAGCAAGTCGCTTTTGATCTAGGATTCGAAGATGTATCCCATTTTTCAAACTTCTTCAAGAAAATGGCCCGTATTTCACCCCTGGACTTCAGAAATACCCATTCCGCAGCTAAATAGGGAAATATTTACAACACAACGGGAAATACGCTCATTAACCACCCCTGCATTCCAGGCCATCTTTGTACTGTTGATTCAAACAAAAACTTCAACAACAAATAAAATGGAAACGCTAACAGTAAAAAACGAAACACTCGCTTCAAATTCATCAGTTAAGAACGTGGTATTGGTACATGGCGCTTTTGCAGACGGTTCAGGATATCGAGGTCTTTACGAAGTATTGACTCAAAAAGGCTATAAAGTAACCGTTGTTCAAAATCCCCTTACTTCTTTGGAAGACGATGCAGCAGCCGTAAAACTTGCCCTCGACAAACAGGACGGCCCAACCATCCTCGCTGGCCACTCTTGGGGCGGAGCCGTGATCACCGAAGCCGGAAATCATCCCAAAGTAGCGGCACTGGTATATATTGCTGCCTTCCAGCCTGACAACGGTGAGACTGCTCTGCAATGGTTTTTAACCATGCCACCTGCACCTGAAAATGGCGTGATGCAAGCCGATGAAAAAGGTATTGTTTATTATGACAAGGATAAGTTTCATGCCGGTTTTTGCGGAGACCTCAGCAAAGAAGATGCAGATTTCATGTATGCATCCCATGGAGCGTTTGCAGGTAAGTGTTTTATTACACCTATCACGAAGGCTGCCTGGAGAAATAAACCCAGTTTTGCAGTTGTGGCCACTGATGATAAAAGCATTGTTCCGGACATCCAACGTAATATGTACAGACGTTCAAATACAAAAGTGACAGAAGTAAAAGGCAGCCATGCTGTATATATTTCTCAACCTGAAAAAGTTGCCTCCGTAATTGAAGAAGCAGCCATGGTAGTATCAGTCAGGAAATGAACATTGAGAAGCCAATAAAACCTCGCTTTTCGAAATATGGAAGCGGGGTTTTTATATTCTGCTTCAGAAAGTAAGACCTCAACAGGGATAATGATTTTGATATTGATCGCTACCAATAACTGTTAAAAAAAGTTTCCCATCATATAAAAGGGGGAACTCAAAGGGTATGGTGCTTCAGAAAGAGTTGATAAATACATAGAAATAGTGGATTAAAATCCTTTACAGTTTCGAGGGGACAATCCCATACGCTTTTTTAAAAACGAACGAAAAGTGAGACAAATTTTCAAAACCCAATTCCAGATAAACATCTGAAGGCGCTTTTTTTACTTCTTTGATCATGTGATATGCTTCCTGCAATCTTCTTTGTTGCAGCCAGCGGCTAGGCGTGGTATGATAGATCTTTTCAAAATCCCGTTTAAAAGTTGCCAAACTTCTGCCTGTGAGATAAGCAAATCGTTTCAATTGAACATTATAGTGATAATTCTTCACCATAAATGCCTCAAGGTCAATTTTACCTGGCTCGGAAAAATCAAAAAGAACATTTTTAAATGCCGGTACAAGTTTCAACAAAAGTAAAATAGCTTCTTTCTGTTTTAAAAACAGTAAGTCGTCCGCTCCTTTATGCGTCAATATTGCTTCATAAGCCAAAAGGGACCTCATATAATTACCAATCACAGAAGATGGAATTTTTTGAAAAGCGGCAGTTGCGGCCTGCTGATCTACTTTGTATCCATACTCAAGACTTATGTTCCTCAGCGTTTGTTGATCAAAATAAATTGATATTGACTGATATTCACCTCTATCGGGAGGGCATTTAGTATATTTTACAAGATTGTTTCTTCTGCAAAAATATATGTCGCCAGAATTGAAACTCATCGTATGACTGTTATCGACCATCACTAAGGAGCCGGAAATAACATATACCAAAGTATGCTCCGGAACGAATTGCTCACCTTTGCTACTTCTTGAGAAGTAACACGAATATTGTATTGGTGGCTTCTGATTCATTGGTTTTATTCCGGATTTAAAGTTACTAATACATTGCTATTTTAAATAGAATGGTTTGCGGGGAGCTTTACTCATTCTTTCTTCAATTCGCTCAGCCAGCCATTGAAAATACTCACTCAGAAAAGGGTCAGGACGTTTCTTACGCGAATCCTGAATCATCACTTTATATTTTTCCCACGCAATGGAAACCAATGAACCAATTGTTTTATCCACGAGTTCAATATTTATAAGCCGTTCTGCCACAAGAATGCCAAGCGATTCCATTTCCTGTGCAAACTGGGTAATAATAATCCCTTCGTGGGCAGGAAGTTTTTGCCAATCTTCATGTGTAGGAGGTATGTCGTGCGCAGTAACATAATTCATAAGTTCAGAAAATTCACGGGTATTGAAATTGCGCAACGCCTCGAGTGTAAGTCTTTCCTGACGATCGCGTGTTGCACTTTTTACTTGTACAATGCCAAATACCAAAGCAATGATGGCCGATACGGCAAGCGCGATATTAGCGATAAGTGTGATTGTCTCGGAAGTCATATCCTTGTTGGGTTTTAAAGAATTAAAAAATCAGATTGTCGAAGTCCTGCTACCTATTCAATGATGGCTTTGGGTTCAAGATATTCTTCTAACCCTAATACACCGCCCTCCCTGCCAATACCAGATTGTTTAAATCCTCCGAAAGGAGCTAACGGATCATGGTGTAAGGTGTTTATCAAAACTCTACCCGCATTTATTTGTGAAGCGACTTTCCTCGCTCTTTCCTGATCGGAAGAACTGACATAAGCCAGCAAACCGTATACGGTGTCATTTGCCAAGTCAATCGCTTCCCGCTCTGTTTTGTACGTCATAATGGAAAGCACGGGACCAAATACTTCTTCCCTGGCGATTCGCATGTTCTTAGTAACTCCGGCAAAGGCGGTCGGTTTAACGAAGAAGCCTTCATTTATTCCGTCGGGATGCCCTTCTCCGCCGATAAGAAGTTCCGCACCCTCTTCTTCAGCGGATTTTATGTAGCCCTGAACACGATCGTATTGTTTTTGGTTTGCTAAAGGGCCAATACTTGTTTCTTCATTTTCTGGATTTCCAACTTTCAATCCGGAAATGGTGCTCCTAATAATCTTCTTTACATCTTCCAAAAGATTTTCAGGTACGAGTAGCCTCGTACCTGCGATGCACGCTTGTCCATTATTCATAAAGCATGCAGTTACAGCCATGGGTATAGCTTTACTTAAATCTGCATCATCTAATATAACATTCGGAGCTTTGCCACTCAACTCAAGAGTAACCCGTTTCATTGTATCAATTGCCTCACGTGCAATTATTTTTCCAACCACTGTAGAACCGGTGAATGCAATCATCGAAACGTCGGGGTTTCTTGCGAGTTCGGTTCCTACTATATCTCCGCGGCCATTGACCACATTAATAATCCCGCCAGGCAGATTTGCCTCATGAAAACACTCTGTCAGAATTTGAGATTGAATTGCACTCAATTCACTTGGCTTAATTACTGTAGTGCAACCCGCAGCAATTGCCGCAGCGAGTTTGATACAAATTGAACCTGAATTCGAATTCCAGGCAGTGAGTATTGCGGCAATGCCTAAAGGCTCAAATCTTACAACAGAATTTCCCATTGTTCGTTGGAAAGAATAATCTCTCAGCACTCCTATAAACTGAAGAAAAATTTCTGCAGCGAGTTGATTTGACCAAGCCGCCCTCTGAACAGTAGCACCATATTCCTGGATAGTTGCGTCTTTTAGTTCAGGAACTCTTTTGAGAATTGCGTCATGCAGTCGTTGCAAATGCCCTATACGTTCTTCAATACCTGACTTTGAAAACTGCCCGAAAGCCGCTTTAGCCGCTGCAATGGCCATACGAGTATCTATCTCATCGCCAAGCGTTACGTGTCCGATAACCTGATTTAAGGATGGATTGATTAAGTTGGAAACTTCCGTTCCGTGAGGTGTTACAAACTCCCCGTTAATGTAAATTTTGTCTATGATTTTCATACCGCTTATTTTTTGACAAAATAAGAGCAGAACTGGTGGGCACGCTTTCTTAAAACGTTCAATTTACTTTGTTAAAACGCTCATGAAACTTCGGTAACCCGCAAAAGATTCCGGCCAAAAAGAATGCGTTACTATATTGTCTGGGAAAGTAATTTTCAGTCGTCTCCATACTTCTCCATTTTCTTCACAAGGAGTCATTTCTTCAGTTACTACATTTGGAAAAGCATAATGAAATGGACTGTTTAAGTAATTCCATGTCGCCTCGCCACTAAAATAAGCAATATGAACATCTTGCCAAGGTGTTTCTAAAGTACGCCCCTCAAACGTCTTGGCGGGATTCTCCCAAATTTCCGGCAAACCAGTCTCTCGTATGATAGTAACGAGATTAACTTCAAATACTGTTTTCTTTGATTTCTCAGGGAATGACATAGTCAGTTTTTCAATAGCACCTGTGATAGAAGTATGAGTACTTAGATTTTGAAATTGTTCCCACCGCTTCATACCACCATGAGCCTCAATTGCAAAACTTAATAAATCATTCTAAGATAAATATCTGTTATAGGTGAAATTGAGTTTGACTGCTTTTATTTTAGCGCCAGATTGTTATTCTCTTATATCCGAAGTTTTACTTCTTTTCAAGAAAATGATAGTCTTTATCAAGCCATGATATGATTGTATTAATGAAATCTTCTGATGCTTCTTCCCAAACTCGATGTTCAGCATCAAGTAATACACTGCGATTGTTTGGTAATCTGTCCGCGAGAAATTGTCCATTAACAGGAGGCACAATTTTGTCATTCTTTCCAGCAATAATTAATGATGGCACTTTTATCTTGTGTAATAAGGGTTCAAGTTTTGGGCTGTCTTTAATGTACCCGCGCACGTACTGTGTTGCTTCCTCTAGTCTACGACCAGATGAGGCGGCTCTAAAATCTTCAATGATAGGCATGGGTGTCAAAAGTGCAGCCTGCTCCAAATAAGGTTTCACGCCGTCAGCACCAAAATCAGTTAAATATCCTTCTGGCGAAAAAATGAGGTCTTTCAATGAACCCTCTGCAAGATCAGGTCGCATTGCACCGCCACCTATTACGAGACTTCCAAAAGATCTGGTTGTTTTGATGCTGCAAATAAAATTGCAGGCGTTCCAACATCTAATGACACAGCATGAGTTCGGCTTATACCGAAATGCTTCAGGAGCTTGAGAATAAAATCGCCCATCGCCGCGGGAGACATAACATCAGGGCGGCTTTGTGAAAGTCCAAAGCCGGGTAAATCAACAAGTATTAAATGATATTTTTCCGAAATGCGCGGAGCTAGGCGATGATAAGAGTAAATACTTTCCGGCCAGGGCGCGGTAAGAAATACTGGAATGCCAGTTGAATTTCCGGCTTTTGCAAATCGAATTTTAAGACCGTCAATTTCTGTTGTTGCAACATTTCTTATGTTTGGTAACAAACTTTTGCTCATGATTTGAAAAGGGTTTGTATGTGACGATTATTGTTTACTATTTTCTTGAAATGAATTTAAGCTTTACCCAAAGAAGCCATTTCTTCTTCGCTGAGCGGAATTTCCACGGCTTTCACATTTTCTTTTACATGGTCAACCTTTGATGTTCCAGGTATCAAAAGAATATTTGACCCATGATGATATAACCAACTTAAAGCGATCTGTTGAGTTGTAGCATTATGTCTTTGGGCAATTTGATTCAGCTTTTCCTGATAATGGAGATTGCAGCGTTTATTGGATTCCATGGTATAAAAGCAATATTGTGTTCCTGGCAGTACTGCAACTCGGACTCCCAATTGCGTACCAAAATGCTATATCTGTTTTGCAACGAGACTACTGGAAAATATTCCTGTGCTTTTTTCAATTGAGCAATATTTACTTCGGAAAGTCCAATATGTTTTATCAAACCTTCCTGTTGCGCTTTTTGCAAAAAAGTCATTGTGCTTTTGAGAGGAACTTTCGGGTCTATTCTATGTAATTGGTAAAGATCAATGCGGTCAAGTTTCAGACGCTTGAGACTTCCCTTCAATGCTTTTTTTAAATGATCGGGATGGGCATTAATGACCCAATCACCGGGACCGGGCCGCTCGAATCCGCCTTTAGTAGCAATTATCATATTCTTTGGATAGGGATAAGTGCTTCAGCAATTAATTCTTCTGAGACAAATGGTCCATAGCTATCAGCTGTGTCGATGAAGTTGACTCCTAGACCAGGAAGGGCTTGCAACACTTGAATTGCTTCTTTTCTGTTTGAGGGTTGACCCCAAACTCCTTGTCCTGTAATGCGCATCGAACCAAAACCTATCCGATTAACTGTAAGATCATTGCCTAATTTGTAAATTTAGTTTGTAGCTTCTTGCATTTAAAACTTATTTGACATGAATGCAGGTTATAATTTCATAATTCGGCAAAATAGCTTTTAAACATTGGAAGTCCACTTTTGGATTCTTCTTTCGAGACTTCTTCTTGAATCACATCCCAATGTTCAACGAGTAGACCATTTTCTATTCTCAATATGTCCAGTGTAATTATTGCCCTCGGTGCGCCCCTATTTGAAAATCTACCATGAACCATTACAAAATCACCCTCTGCCATAATGAGTCCATGTTCATAATGATATTCCGGTGGCCTTGATGCAACTGTTCGCTTTAATCCTTCTCTGCCGGGAGGAATCTTCGCACTATGCTGAATATAGTTTGGCGACCAATATAACTCGAAAGCATCTGTTTGCTTTTTACTGAACGCTGCCTCAAATGCTTCCAGAACCAGTAGTTTATTTTTCTCTTGTTGAGTCATCGTTTTACTATCCAATTATTCCAGTTAATTATTCTTTCTTGGTCCACATTAAGAGTCTTTCTTCTTAACTATAGCAAACAAATTTTATTCAAAATAATTAAGGAAAGTTGTTGCTTCTGCAACGAACAACTCAGGATACTGATTGAATGATCCGTGAGCTGAGTCCGGATAATATATAAGCATCGCATTCGGAATTTGTTTATACATTTCGTATGAGGCATCGCTGCCCATCATTTCATCATTGCTTCCCTGAACGATCATGACGGGCTGATGAATGTCACTAAGTTTGATCGTAACAGGATCAGTTCCCCACTTGGTAAGTGCTTTTGTTTGTGCCTGAACGGCAGCCATGCCAGTTTCCTTATCGCGGTCGATCTTTCTCTCCATCAAGCGTTTGAATGTTGCCGCTATTAAGGCTCTGCTCTTTTCTGTTTTAGCGGCAAAATAATAGAGATAGACTTCAATTCCTTTTTGCTGGAGGCCTTTCTGAACCAATTGCGGGAATGTGTGTAGTGCATTTGCACCTTGAGGCGCCGTTCCTACTAATATAATTTTACGGAAAAGACTTGGTCTTTTGAATGCAATGGTTTGTGCGATAAAACCACCTAGCGAATAACCAAGAACATCACACTTTTGGATCTCCAAAGCTTCAATAATTTTCAACGCGATCTCCGCCATATCCAGAACATTGTCAGGAGTAGTTCCTTCTGAATTTCCAATACCCGCGTTATCAATAGTTATGATTTTTCGTTCTTTCGCGAAACCATTAATAATAATCGGATCCCAATTGTCCAAAGTGCCAGTAAAATGTTGAAAACAAACAAGTGGGTAGCCTGATTCATTTCCTAATGAACGGTAAGCATACCGATTACCCCCAACCACTATATATTGAGTAGGTGTTTCAGCGTAGGTTAACGTTAATGTTTCCGTGCTCATATCTAATGTTTAAGGTTTTTTATATTGAACCAGGAAATTCAGGGAGTGGTATAGAGGAAGAACATTGCCCTCCTAACTAACCATTTACTTCTGCCTGACGAGAGGTATTTGAAGATTTGTAGGTCGGTTCTCTTCTGTATCAAATCCGCGGCCATCGATGTTTCGTGCACCCCAAAACATCATATCCCTGTATAAGTAAATCAGGTCGTACTCTTTAAAAATCTGCCCTTCAGAAAGCCCGAAAGGAGGAAATGCCATTTTCAAGATGTTTTGGGTTTCGCCAATTCTCCACTCATTAAATCCTTTCGTGAATTTATTCAGGATATCAGCAAAACCCTGGATCAATGGTGTAATCGTATATTCCAAATCTGCTTTATAATTGACCTTTTGAGCACCTGGTGCTATCGGATGTTCACCAACCCATTCAATATGCCCTTTGATATATATTCTGACAATTAATAATTTCGCATAAGGATCGGCAAGGTTTGTAACGTCAAGTTCGAAAGTGTCATCCCCAAATAGTGTAAATTTTCTCCTGAGATAAAAAGGTTTGAGTGTACCATCTGCATTTTTAGTGTTACTTGGCCGCAGTTCCGGCGAAATACTCTCCCATTTTCCGATGGATGCCTTTTTTACTTCTTCTTCACTCATGATTACATTTTTTAGCAATTGAAATAATTATAGAAATGTCCGTAGTCTGAAATCTCGAACAAGGAATGCGGTCACAACAAACGACAGTAAATTTCATTACATTTTATACCGTCATGCAGACGTCCAAATCTCCATAACTTGTCTTAAAATAAATTGTATAAATCAAAGTTTTATTTGTTGAAAACAACTGGTAGACTTAAGCAATCAAAGCCTACATTAGTTTCCAATATCCTCTGCTTTTCCTAAGAGCAAAAAACTAAGCGACTGATGTCAACAGAGCATACAGTTGGTTGAGCGAGACATAATGAATATGTTCCAGTTACAAATTCTAAAGGCTTGCAAAAAATAAAACGGTAATAAATTAAAGAAACATCTTTAGGCTCTAAATCTTTTGGAGTTTACGGTAAGATGCAGGCGTATCACTTGTATGTTTCTTAAAAAAATGATTGAAATGCGATGAATCAACAAAACCAAGCCTGCTTGCAATATCCTTAATCGTAAGTTCTGTTTGATTGAGTAACGATTGAGACTCCAACAAAATTTGCTCATGCAAGAATGCAATTGCAGTATTGTGTGTCTGTCGTTTCACGACGGCATTTAAATGGTTT
The DNA here is from genome assembly GCA_963742225.1 of uncultured Chitinophagaceae bacterium. Taxonomy (GTDB): domain Bacteria; phylum Bacteroidota; class Bacteroidia; order Chitinophagales; family Chitinophagaceae; genus Puia. The sequence goes on from CAVULD010000003.1 coordinate 22,356, forward strand.
GGATGCGTCGATAACAATGAAGCAAAATGTTTTACGGTTAAATGTCGATTATCAAATTCACCGTCGGCAATCTTATTTCTTATTAGCAAGCGAAAGCTTTCCACTAAACGAAAATCATTCTGATGAATATGAGAAGTGAGCAATTCATCGGTCTCAGCATATTTATAATAAAGTCTTCGCACTTGAAGCAGCAGAGTATGTACATACGATGAGATTACCGAGAACTTGTCTTTCTTATCCGAGCGATATTCTAACATTATTTGTTCATAAATTCCCTTCAGAAGTTTAATCTCTTCCGAGTCTAATTCCAAAGGAACGGCCTTTTCAAGCTGAAAAAATGGGAATTCAAAAATAATATCCGCAAGGAATTTATGATCTGCAAGGAAACGTTCAGTAAAGACGACGAAATATTCTTTCAGCCAGCGTTCAGGTTTTTGCCATGAAACGATTTGACAAGGTGTTTTGAAATATATCGCTGGCCTTTTCAATCTCACTTTCCAAAAGCCGGTATTCAGCGATATATCTCCTTCCAAAAATAACGCCATGCAATAGAAAGAATGCCGAAACGGTTTGGCTACAAAATCATAGTTCTTTAAGACTTCAGGATCGATTTGCCTTATATCAAATTCTTTGTGTAGCGGCGGCTTTGCTTTGACATGCTTGTAAAAACTCGTCAAGTCACGCAGGTAAGGAATTTTTTCAGCAGAAGATTTTTGCATAAACTCAGTATTTACTCCAATTGCATTTATACAAATTAAATAAATTTGATGATACAAATAAAGTAGTCTTTGAAAATTGCCTGAAATTCCCTCCGTTGAAGGGTTATGTAGGACAATAAAAGTTAAGGTAAGTAAGCTGAAGTAGTAAATTATTTACCGATACAGAAAATGATAAATATTGATTGAGAATTAGTTAATATAATATCGATACAATCCACGTCCATGGCGGCTTTCAGAGGCTTTGATGTTCCGTAAGTTAACATCTTTTTATGTCATTTCACCAATAACTTTCCATGAATTGTAAATTGAGGTATTTTATACAAAAGATTGATAAAAATAGATAAAGTCAAATCAGTGGAATTGATTTAACGGACAAATGCAAAAATAGTTTCAGGAGGGTCCAAACGCTGATGAGCTAAAAATGTAATACCTTATTTTATCAAACTAGAATAAATTAAATCTTTTATATCCCAAAATGACTGGTCATCATGGTCACCATGGTTAGTAAGCAAAATAATTGCGGAATTTAATTCGGGATAAATAAGGCATAGTGAAGTAAAACCATCTGTGCCTCCATCATGGGTCCAGCGTAAATAACCCTCCTTTGTTGTGGATATGCCCCAATTCAAACCAGTACCCTGCTTGGCATTACCGAAAGTAAGCTGATGTGATAGCCATGCAGCACTATCTTTTGTATTCATTTGCTCCTGCATAAACAGAATCATATCATGGGTGGTTGAACGAATACCACCATCGGGTTCTGCAATCCTGTTCCTCCAGTAAGGAGTAGGATTCCCCTCAACATCATAGCCTTGTGCAAAAATTTCAAAATCTGATTTTGATAGTGCTATTTTTGTTTGCCTCATGGCATAAGGCCCAAGAATGTATTTTTTCAGCAATTGTTCATAACTCATTCCGTAGACTTTCTCCAAAATGATCCCCAATAATCCTACTGCAAAATTTGAGTACTGCCATCGGGTTCCGGGAATGGTATCCAATGTAATATGGTGCAGGATGCCGGCCAGCATTTTATCATTATATTTTATTGCAGGGCTGAAAAGGTTGTCGTCTGTACCAGGTATTTTTGGCTGAGACGGCAAACCTGAAGTGTGGTTGCTCAAATTTACTATATGAATGGGTTTCCCAGAAAATTGCAGATTAGGATAATTGTCATCTAAATATTTGCGGATGTCATAATCCAATTTTATTTTTCCTTCCAGCACTGCATTTGCCAGCAGAATACCTGTAAATGTCTTTGTAATTGAGCCTATTTCATAAATTGTATTTGCTGTCGGGAGCTGCCCGGTTCCCTTTTTTGTTTCACCAAAATTGTAAGTGTAGATTTTGCCATTTTGGAGTATCCCTATGGAAAGACCTGCTACATTTTTATTACTCATGAAAAGGGTGACTGCTTCCTGGACGACACTATCTAAATGTGTTTTAAGCTGATTGTCGGAAAGAAATTGCGTCTTGGCGCGGACAATGGGTAATTTATAAAAGCTTAAACCAAAATTGTCGTATGTGGTGGCAGAGATGGCCCGGATATTCAACTGCAACGATTTTTTTGGAAAAACAAGTTTGTAAGATGAAACATTGTCAGTGTCTGTACTGATCCATTCGTTGGCTATTATTTTTCCGAAAGTTGAAGTGCTATTCAATAAATTAACAAGTTGGTCTTCTGTAAAATTCGCTTTAAATCCAGTGTCGGCCTTAGCATAGATAACTTTGTAATCACCGCGATTAAGCATTGATATAATACTGTCTTTCACAATATCATTGTTTCTGGGGCTGGCAATTTGAGCTACTGTACATACCGTATTGAAGGTTAAAAAAAGCAAAGGGATAAGTGTTTTCATGTTATTATTATTTTATAAAAATTGACATAAGACTCCCATTGGAGATCTTGTGGTTCTTTGACCGGACCTCCAATACAAGTATGCTATGCGGTACTGCTAATTTTGGCTTTGTAAGCTGCCGGTCAACGGGCTCAGTTGACCAGGATTTCCATCAAGCCTATCAATTTTGCTATTTTGCGGTGATAGTTTCTTCAATCTTATTTTCTCAGTATAGGCCAAGGTTTCAGGTTTTGTCTTTGGTTTAGATTGACCACTCGTAAAAGGTTGTTTTGAGGTTGTTGATTTTGCGTTTTTTATTTGGGGCCTAACGATACTATTTTCTACCTGGTTCTTACTATTTTGATCTTCGATTTTTTTCTGAACCACTACATTGTTGCCAAACATATATACGGATAACAACATAATTGGAACTATTGCCAACTGTTTAGATGTTCTTATTTTAACGGAGGTTGTTTTCGTCATCATGAGCAGCCTTTTCTTTGTAATCTTGAAATTAAACTGGCTTGCAATATTTATTGCTTTATGCATACTTACCTTTTCAAGTAACAGATTCTGATAAGAAAAAACATTATTGAAGGAATTATTAACTGCTTCATCTGCCAGGAATTCATGGTTCAATTGAATGGCTTTTTTATAAAAGTATTGGAAGGGGTTAACCCAACACAGGCAATGGATGAACTCGACAAATAAAATGTCATAACTATGCCCCTGATTTACATGAGCTAATTCATGATGCAAAATTTCCTTTTCCAATTCATTATTTTCAAAAACAGTTTTCCCAATAAATATGTAATTCAGAAAACTGTGGGGTACCGGCGTTTCTTCATCCAGGATTATAATTGCATTCATATATTTTAGCCGCCTGTTTGAATTTACTTTTGAAATGACCTGGTAGAAATTGTAAATCAGCCTGGCAAAAAACGAAATGGATACTATGCAGAAAATACTAATGGCTACCGATTGAAAATCCATTGTAATCATTGTTGAAACCGGATCGGTAAATACATTATCAGTCTGAGTCAATTGTTGTGAGATGGTTGTGACGTCAACAGTTGTGTGTATTTCGATAAATGGTACCGAGTAAGAAAATACTATTGCCAGCAGTAGATAAAACCGCTTGAAACGATGCATCTTTTCTTTTTCTAAAAAAAGTTTATATACCATCAGCAATAAACCGGAGCACAAGGTTGAGCATATGAAGTATTTTATCATCTTTTAGTTTGTTTTATTTGATGATCAATCAATTTTTTAAGTTCTTCCAATTCTGAGTTGGTGAGATTACCGGATTTTGTAAAAAATGAAGCAAATTGCAAGGCTGAATTGCCAAAATAGTCTTTGACAATACCTTTTATTTGCTTTTTGAAATGATCGTCTTTCTTTACCAGCGCAAAATATTGGCGGGAGTTACCAAAAACGGTATATCCTACATATCCTTTGTCCTGCATTCTTTTTAATAAGGTTGCAATAGTTGTGGTTGCGGGTTTAAGGTTGGGGTAGCTTTTTAATAGATCTTTCATAAAAACCTTTTCCTGTTTCCAGATAAGTTCCATTAACTGTTCTTCTGACTTTGATAATTGCACCGCTCTATGTTTATGTGGATTACTCTACAAATGTAGAGTAAATTATTAATTCAACAATGATTTTCTCAAAAAGACTTCGTAAAATATTTGGATAATGTTATTACCTGTCAGCTTCCGGATATTTTCGACGATCGCTGATTCATCTGCATATTCATACTATATTTCTCGAACCGCCGATTCTTGAAGAAGGCTTACTAACTTAGTGTTACAATTAAAGGCACATGATCGCTATGCAGTATCCAATAATTATAGTCCCCAATTTCTACTGCCTGCAATTTCTCAATTAGATCATTTGACATAAAGCAATAGTCAATATGATACGGCTTATCTTCATGGCGATACATATACAGTGTTGGATGTTGCTCCTTACCTTGAATTTGATTGTGAAATAAATGATATGAACTATATATATTTTTCTCTTCCAGATATTTCACAACATTAGAATGATTACTTTCTCGGTGTTTTCTATCCCAAATAGTGTTGCTGTTAAAGTCTCCAACAAGTAAAGTCGGTTTTACTGACAATAATTTTTCGTAATGACGAATAGCTTTCCAAACCTGTTCAATATAATGCCCATCATGATCATCTGGATTATAAGCCCAAATTGCGAATAGATTGAATTCAAACTTACCACCAGTTACTGAAATTGGAATTATCATCTTAAAATCTTCACAATGTTCTTCCAAAACTCTAAACCTAAGGTTGCTATATGAAAATACTGCCAGCCCTTTATTAAAATTTGTTCCAAACCATAAAGTATCAGTCGGTCGTTTCGTATCTGTTTTAAATAATAACTTATCAGGATGCTCACATTCAGGCACAATCAAAATATCCTGTTCCTGCATTAATATATGATGTGCCTTATTTCTAAAGGCCATATTGCAATTCCATGTAATTATTTTCATGTGCCATTATTACTTTCCAAGCCCATTTATTGAATTAAAGATATCGTCTGTTGATATGAAAATGAATTTTACTGCCTAAATACCTGGCTTCTTATCTAAGTAATTTGGGGGATAAACGATTTGTCCGTGCTTCTCCGCAATTGCCTGCAGTTTTTTAATAGCATCTGGGTTCATAGGCGGAGCAGGTAGAAACTTGTCAGGTGCTACCGGAGTGCCGATTTCCTCGAAGAACTCTTCAAGACCAGCCGGAACAACTGTGCAAAGAAGGTGAGCGAGTTGGTCGCTCTCATTTCTAAAGTAATGAACAATACCGCCTTTGGGAATAACTACAAACGAGCCCTTTTTTGCTGTGTAAGATCCGGCTTCCGAATGCACTTCTACCTCGCCGTCGACGATATAAAAGGACTCGAAAAAACTGGTATGCGAATGAGGTCCTGGACCGCTTTTAGGAGGGACCAGCATGTCGATAGTCGAAAAAGCACCGTTGGTTTGTTTACCGGAAACCAGTATGCGGTAATTATCGCCTACAACGGACAATATTTCTCCGCCTTTTGGCCCGACAGTTATCGGAGTCGCTTTTAATTCCTCCATAATGATGTGTTATTTAAATTGTTTGATAAACTTAAAATGTAAAGGACATGTAACAAGTTATGATAGGACGAGGGACATTTACGCATAGCGTGCCTCCACTAATTAAGATGATATTTCTAACCATATTCATATTTAGTTCCGTGACCTCTTGTTATTGCTGACTTTTATTAAAACCATCTTCATTTAATTTCAGTGTCATAACCTTTCCGGTAAACACAGGAAATTGTTCGTCTTCATCTTTACGAAATTCATTATAAGTAATTTCATTTGAAGCAGGATTAAAACGCAAATTCAATTTTTTACCTCTCCTGTATTCTAAAACCAAATCCTCTTTATTTTCTATACAAGATTTGCATTCCTTAAACTGATTACTGACAATTTTAAATGCCTGTATTTTTGAAAGTGAATCCTAACAAAGGTGTGCTTATAACTTAACGTTCGTATTTTAGTGAAATCTTTACTTTTAATAAAATCAATAAATGGTTCAGTAACTCTCCATGGATTCTTCAAAGTCGTCATAGGGTCAATTGGCACTACAAGTTCACTTTGCACCAATTTCAACATAAATGGCTCATAGTTTTTTTCAGGCTCGTAAAAATATTGGTATGGAACAATGGAACCAACGCTTTCATAATATAAAAGCGTTCGAAGAGTCCAGTCCGTTGGCGGAAGGTTTATATACGGGTAGTACAATATACTGTTCACTATGATGATGGTTTAGAATTGCATCCAATACTCAAATTTATGTTATAAGGCGATGTAATACACGTTTTCCCTCAGCAGCCCTGGAATTTCACTGTATCATATCGTATCATACAGTATCATACCGTATTGTTGTGACCCATAATCTGGCCACCAAAATCAGGCACTTCACAAGAACATGATTTAGTAACAGTTTAGTAGCGAATAAAAGGCTACTAAAGGCGAAGAAAAGCAACTAAAAGCAAATGATTTGCTTTGAGAACGAATGTACTCCGCAGGGAACGCGCATATATCGTGGAGAGGTTACTTCCCGATACAGAATTTACTGAAGATGTAGTCGAGTTGATCCTCGGTGGTTATTTCGCCTGTTATTTCGCCAAGGAAATGCAAACATCGCCGGATGTCAGCTGTTAACAAGTCTGCAGGCAACTTATTATCCAGACCCCTGAGTATATCCTGAAGCGAACCACTTACTTGCTCCAGGGCATGAAAATGGCGGGCGTTGGTTACGATGCTGCCATCGGTCAGGACCCTCCCCTCCATGACATGGTCCACCAGTCTTCTTTTAAGCGCATCGATCTGGAGGCCTTCTTTGGCGGAAATAAATATAATTCCGGAGTCGTGACCAAATTTTACTTTTGCCGCATCCTGCCCTACCGTATCGACCTTATTTCCCACGAAAATAAATTTGTCAATCAAGCCCGCTGCATCTTGTTGTTCGGCGACTACTTCTTGGACCGGGTCTCGGACATCAAAAAGAAATACGACCAGGTCTGCTTGCTGCATTTTTTCCAGACTCCTCCCCATGCCAATTTTTTCAATGAGGTCTGTCGTATGCTGGCGGATCCCGGCGGTGTCGATCAACCGAAATAGGATGCCTTCCATTTGGATGGCCTCCTCGATGGTATCCCTGGTCGTACCCGCCGTCTCGCTGACGATTGCGCGGTTTTCATTAAGCAAAGCGTTTAGAAGCGTCGACTTGCCTGAGTTAGGCTTGCCCACAATGGCCACTTGAACCCCTTGTTTGATTGCGTTGCCCAGTTTGAAGGAATCTAACAGGGATTTTACCCTGGTTTGCGCATCCTGCGCCAGATGGTAGAGCTGATGGCGATCGGCAAATTCCACGTCCTCCTGCGAGAAATCTAGCTCCAGCTCAATCAGCGCCGAAAAGCGGATCAAATGTTCCCGAAGATTTCGCAGATCCTCGGAAAAACCGCCCCGGATACTATGTATGGCTGATTTACGTGACGCTTCGGAGCGGCTGGCAATCAGGTCAGCCACGCCTTCGGCCTGCGCGAGGTCCAGCTTGCCGTTTAAAAATGCGCGCTGGGTAAATTCCCCTGGCCTGGCTGGACGGACTCCCTGGTTGACCAGGGCTTGAAGAATTCTGTCCTGGATAAAGGGGGAACCATGGCAGGAAATCTCGACCACATCTTCTCCCGTATAAGATCTTGGCGCCTTATATAGAGCCAAAACCACCTCGTCCAGCGGCAGGCCGTCTTCGACCAGCATGCCCACCTGCAGGCTGTGGGAGGGCATTTGACGTAGGTCCTTGGATGGAAAGAGCCTGCCTGCGATCTCCAGGCTGCTGGGTCCGCTGAGGCGGATGACCGCAATGGCGCCTGTACCGGCCGGAGTAGCCAGCGCAACAATCGTGTCATCCCAGCCCATTAGTTTAGTCGACATCCGGCAAACCTACTGCGAAAGCCAGCAAATAAAAAATCCTCTCCGCATCGAGCGAAAAGGATCTAAAAATACGTTTCTTAAGCACTACTCGAACACGCGCCTATTGCGACTCTAACCTAAATTTGATCGGTTGTTTCTTGTAAGACTTTACTTGACGTCCATTCTGGATGGCAGGCGTCCATTTACCACTGCGTTTGATTACCCGAACGGCTTCATCGCGAAGTTGGTCGGGTCCGCTCACGGCTTCCACCTCACTTACGTTACCTTCCTTATCCACGATAAATTGTACGACTACATCTCCCTGGATTTCATTGTTGACGGCATCGTCGGGATAATGGAGGTTCTTATTCAGGTACCTGGCCCAGGCTCCGTCACCACCCGGATAGCTTGACTCGATTTCCACCTTCGTAAAGGTTTTGTCGTAATCGGTATTGTCCTTCGGCGCTTCCACAACCCCTTTGTTGTCAGAAGCAGGAGGTGCTGTGATGCCTTCGTCTTTGAGTCCTTCCTGGTTAACGGTGCTGATCTTGGTGTCTTCGAGTTTTTCCACTTCCGGCGGCTTGTCTTCCTTCTTCACTTCTTCGTCTTTCACGATCTTGGGCGGGGTGAACTTAGCCATTTCGATCTTGGGAGGCTCCACTTTAGGTGGCGGTGGGGGTGGCGGTTCGTCCTTCTTTTGCTGCACTTCCTCCAGCTGGACATCCTGCACCACCATCTGCGCCTTCTTCTTGCCGGCCTGGATGTTGCTTAGCATATAGCCCAGAAACAGCAGCAGGCAAAGACCGCCCGTTCCCAGCATGGAATTACGTAGCCTGGTGTTGTAGGTTTTCCTAAGCTCATAAGCGCCATAATCCTTATTCCTTCCATCAAAAATGATATCCAGGATATCGGCGTTTAGTATCTTATTTGTTTCCATTGTAAATGGGTTTGTTATGTATTTTATGAAGTTCAACCTGGATTATAGGGATCTGTGTCCTACCACAACCGGGTCCTGAGCATCTCAATGCACTCCGTTGGCTTCTTCGGTCTTTTTGATCACGTCTGCCTCATAAGGGGAAACGTTATCCACCAATGCGTAGCGTTTGCATCCGTCAATGGTCATTTCGTCCAGAATATCCACTACGTTCTTGTAGGTGCAATCCGCACTGGGTTTAAGCACCACCACAAAATCCGCCGTATCGGTCCGCATTTTCTTGTCCAAGACGACGTCCCGGATATCCTTATAATTGGTCACTTTCAGCGTTTTGGGGTCATCACCCTCATAATAGTAAACGTTGTTATCCTTGCCGAGCATGATCGTCAACACGGCCGAAAACTTCACTTTGTTCTGTTCTTCGGGCTTTTGCACATCCTTGGGCAAAAAGATTCTCATGGCGGTAGGCTGACTCACGGTTGTGGTAAAGATAAAAAACGTGATCAGCAAAAATCCCAAGTCCACCATGGGGGTAAGGTCAACGCGGGTGGACAGTTTCTTGCCTTTCTTGACGCCTGGCCCTTTTTTATGTCCGCCACCCGATGTATCTAGTTCTGCCATATCTTATTTTTTTTGAGCGTTATGCAAAAATTGACTTAGTCTACGGCCTTGGAATTCGCAGCCATGTTCTTCTTGTACAACTCCGTTCCCTTCGGCACATTGACCGGATTGGTCACCACCTGGAACTTCATTTCGTCGTTTTTCATAAAGGCATTCTTCACGCCCTGAAAAGATGGGTATTTCGACGCGTTGTCGCCCTTGACCAGCAGGTTCATATGCCCACCGGCAAAAGCCGTCTTAGCCGCACCAATCCAGGTAACCAGCTCATTATGTGCACTATCCACCGGAATACCGGACACTTGCACGTTCTTGAGTTCGTCGGGCGTATGATTGAGCCAGGAAGGTAACTGGCTAAAGGGACACCCGATATAGGCGGCTGGCTGTTTAACAAAATTGGCTTTTTGAGCGGGGGTTAAATTGAGATTCTGCGAGGTGCTGATATCGTCTATTATATCCTGCTTTTGAGGCACGTTGTTGTCGGAAATCGAAAGATACACTTTGCCGTCCTTGTCGATCGTAATCTGTACGACGTCTTTTTCCGGAGCAATCTTGGTCTGCACGGAATTGGGTGTCGTTACCTGCAGCGCATCGGAGGGTTTGAACTTGGCAGTCAATATGAAAAAAGACAGCAACAAGAACGCCACATCACACATGGCAGTCATATCGATCGAGGTACTCTTCCTTGGTAATTTTACTCTTGGCATCGTTGAAATGTTATAATTGGTAAAGATTCATTAACCCGACCTTTCCATAACAATTGCGGTCAAATATAGTTCCGCAACCAGCGCCCAGGCTTACTTATATAAGGAGGCAAAGCTTTGGGTCAGGGTAAAGCCACTTTCATCGATTCCGTACGTAATCCCGTCGATCTTGGTAGTGAATACGTTATACATAATGATAGAGATGGCCGAGGTGCCAATTCCCAGAGCCGTATTGTACAGGGCCTCCGAGATACCTTGGGACAATTTCTGGGCTGCTTCTCCACCACCACTTTCACCCAGGGATGAGAAAGAGCGGATCATGCCCATAACCGTGCCCAGCAGTCCCATCAGGGTTGCCACCGAAGCGATCGTGGACAAGAACACCAGATTCTTCTCCAACATCGGCAATTCCAGCGCAGTAGCTTCTTCGACTTCCTTCTGGATAGCCAGCACTTTTTGGTCCGTATCCAGTTCCGTATTGGTAATCATTTCTTTGTATTTGCGCAGTCCGGCCTTCATTACATTTCCGACACTCCCTTTCTGTTTATCGCATTCTCCAATGGCTCCATCGACGTTCTTGTTGGCCAGGTGATATTGCACCTTGCGGATAAACTCAGCGATATTTCCACTACCCGTCGCCTTGCTGATGGTTAAGTAGCGCTCGATAACAAAGGTCAATACCGTCAACAGGGCACCGATCAGGATAGGAACAATAATACCACCCTGGTACATACGGGGGAAAGCGCCCTTGGCTCCTTCCTGAGACGGCCAGAATCCGCCCGAGGGATCAGGATGAGTAAAGTTGCTGTCAGCTCCTATAAGAAATCGCCAAATAATATAGCCTGCTATTACACAAAGCAGGGGTGCCATCCAGGAAATCGCATTGCTTTTCTTCTTGGGTTGAACCGATGTAGAACTTTTAGCTGCAACCGCTGCAGTTGGTCTTGTTTCAGCCATGATCGTTTGTTTTTAGTTTTTTTAAAAATTGAAGTATGTAATAGCAAAAAGGTTGTACAATTCTAAGGAAAAAAGAAATCAATAGGAAAAATGGATTATTAAATCTTTCGTAGGATGACGCACAAGTTAGGGAATTTACAGATTGTGCTTATTAACATTTCAAGTATTTCCAGAACGCTATTAAGCCCTGTCTGACTGTGTTTTCTGGAACCCGTAGAGTGGGCTTAAATCAGATAGGGACTGTAAATCTACAGTTTTTTAATATAAATCAAAACCCAATATGAGTTTATCGGAAAATTGTAGTCGGGGGGTGTTTATTCGTAGCGCAGGGCCTCGATGGGGTTAAGGCGGGAAGCCTTCAGGGAGGGATATAAACCAGCCAGCAGACCCACGATGGAACAAATAATAATACCCCAGAAAAGCCATTGCCAGGGTACGACGAAGCCCGTGTTTAAAACCAGGGAAAAGGCATTGCCTACGACAATGCCTAGCAGGATGCCGAAGGCTGCTCCCATCAGACTTATCAAGATGGATTCAAATAGGAACTGGCGCCGGATGCTGCTTTGTCTGCCACCGATCGCTTTGACCAGACCAATTTCCTTGGTCCGTTCGGTTACCGAAACCAGCATGATGTTCATCAGTCCCACGGCCGCGCCAATCAGGGTGATCATACCGATCACCAACGCACTGATCGTAATGAAGCTCAGGTTTTTTAATAGTTCATCCACGAACTTGTCATCTTTGTCGATCACAAAATTATCGGCCTCCGTGGTGCCCAGATTGCGTATCGGTCGAAACGTACCCTGGGCTTCCCCTACGGCAGCATCCACCAGCTTGATGTCAGGCACCTTAACCTGGATATTGAAGGACGTGGAGCCCGAGGTAAAAAAACGCCGCACGTTGTTATAGGAAGTAATAATGCAATTGTCCCAGCTGAATCCAAGTGTGGAGCCTTTCGATGCTAAGGTGCCAATGATGCGGTAAGGTATGCCGTTGATCCGGATAATATTTTCAACCGCCCGCTCGGCATTGCCCTTGAAAAATTTGGTCACTATTTCACTACCTACAATACATACGTTGCGTCCGGATTGGACATCCAGGTTGTTGAGGTTCCTGCCGGTGGCCATGGTATAGCCGTTGAGTTCGGGATAATTCTCGTCGCCGCCGGCGATGCGCACGGTGGGGTTGGTCTTGACGTCACCCATGCTCACGACCGCATCGTTGTTACCCTGCAGGCTAAGTGAAACTTTAGCGGGGAACAGAAAACGCTCCTTAAATGCTTCCGCCTGGGCCCGGGTGATCTCCTTGCGGAGCTCGGATTTTTTTTCTTTTCGTTGCCCTTTTTTCTCCTTGGCTACATCGTTGCGGCGTCCGAAGAAATTGAAATTGTTGTAATGGATCGTAAATCCCGTTGCCCCCATGGACGAAAAGCTTTCGGTGAACTTCTGCTTCATCGCGTCGATCGCCGTGTTGATCCCCACCAGGGCCATGATGCCAAAGGCGATTATTGCCACGGTAATTCCTGTGCGCAGCTTATTGCTGCGTACGGTGCGAAAGGCCAATGAAAGGGTGTCGATGAGTTTCATGTCGAGCTTGAAGAGGCCTAAATTACGCATTCCGGTCATATCCCGGGCAATTGTTACATGAGTGGCGGCGCGCCCGGCACCTTACAGATAGATGAGGTAAATCTTATCGACCAGCCATTGAGGGAAAAGACCGAGCAGGATGGTGGCCAGGACAATCCCAAGCAACAGGACCTTGAAGGCCGGGGTGACTCCCGATATTTGGGGTTCCCCTTCCTTGAAGTACATGGCCTGAATAACGCGGAAATAGTAATAGACACTGATCGCGGCGCAGAGAACGGCAAAGATCACCAACCAAAGGAATTTACCGGTTTGCACCAAGGCGGCCAGCATGTAATATTTGGCAAAGAAACCAGCCGTCAGGGGAATTCCGGCGAGCGAAAGCAGAAATACGGTATTAGCCGCCGCAAGTACCGGTTCGGCCTTGGCTAGGCCATTGAAGCCGTCAAAGGTGTAGTCTTTCATCTTGATCAGGATAGCAAATATGCCAATCGTAGCCAGGCTGTAGGCCGCCACATACAGAATGATCCCCTCTTTGGCCAGGGTATTCAGGCTCAACAGCGCAAAGAGCATGAAACCCGCCTGCGCGATACTGGAATAGGCCAGCATGCGCTTGACGCTTTGCTGGAAAACGGCCGTGAGGTTGCCAATAAAAAGCGTGGCGGCCGTGATGATGGCCACAAATATCTGCCACTGGGGCTTGATGTCTCCGAAGGCGTCCCCGAACAAGCGGATAAATGCAATGAAGACCGCGGATTTGACAATCGACGCCATAAAGGAGGTAAATACGGTGGGCGCCCCGTCGTACACGTCGGGAGTCCAGAAATGAAAAGGGGCGGCCGAAACCTTAAACGACATCGATACCATCAATAGGATCAGACCCACCATGAACAGGGGCGATGCAGCCACCTTGCCAATGCCTAGTTCATCGATCACAAAGGTCCCTTTTTGACTGGCTCCATACAGAAAGGCGATCCCCAGCAGCATCAGGCCGGTGGAGAAGGCCCCCATCAGAAAATACTTGAGCGAGGCCTCGTTGCTTTTTAGGTTCCGCTTGTCGCTTCCGGTGAGAATATACAGCGGAATGGAAATGATTTCGATCCCCAAAAAAAGCATCAGCAGGGTGTTGAAGGAACTGGCGATGGCAACGCCACACAGGACAAAGAAGATCAGCGCAAAATATTCCCCCCGATAGCTGCCCACGTCTTCGATGTCCCGGGCCGAGAGCAGAAAGTAGAGCAGTGTACTGGCAAAGACAATGTCATTGAACAACAACCCAAAGGAATCGAAATACAGCATGTTGTGGCTGTCGATCGAAAAAAAATGGAACCCCGTCAAATCCAGGTTATTGGCGACCAGAAGCAAGAGGGCTCCGAGGTAGGCCAAATAGCGAATGGTGGAATTCTGCTTGAAGAAAATTCCACTAAACATCATGACGATTCCCCAAACGGCCGATAGGATGATTGCATTCATAGCTTCTGTGAACTTGCGCGGTTTAGGCGATTATAATTTGAAATTCATTTTAGTCAGTATCGTGTCAACGGTGAGGCGGGTCATGTCAAAAACAGGTTTGGGATATATGCCCATCACCACAATCAGCAGGATGATCACCGCCAGCACGAATTGTTCATTGAACCGGATGTCGGTTGCCTTGGCCGTTAACTGGTTGGTTGGTCCATAGAACACCTTCTGGACCATGGCCAGCATGTATACAGCCGAAAGAATAATACTCAGCGCCGCACAGACCGTAAAGGCAACGCTGTATACTGTGGCTACTGAGGTATAGACCCCGGTGAACATCAACAATTCTCCCACAAAGGCGTTGGTTAGCGGCAGCGCGATATTGGCCAGCACAACGATCACCAACCCCGTGGCCAGGACCGGCGCCTGCTGGGCCAGGCCCCCCAATTCGGAAATCTTTCGCGTATGGAACTGTCGTTCTATCAAGTCTACCACAATCCACAGGCCCAGGATATTGATGCCATGGCTAAACAGTTGGATCATAACTCCCTGCAGACCGATGGCCGTCGTAGCGAAAACGGCCAGGCACATCAAGCCCATATGGGCGATGGATGAATACGCGACCAGTCGCTTTAGATCGTTCTGGCGCAGGGCGATAAGCGACGCGTAAATCATTCCGATGATGCACAGCACCGAGACCGTGTCTCCCCAGGCCCAGGTTCCGATGGGCAATACGGGCGCAAGCCAACGGATCAGGCCCAGCAGCCCCATCTTGACCATGACCACACTCATCACCATGGTCACCGGTGCGGCGCTTTGTTCATACACGTCTGCCTGCCAGGTGTGGAAGGGGAAGATCGGCATCTTGATCGCAAAGGCGACAAACATCATCCAGAATAGCCAGGATTGGTTGGCTGGCGTGATGACGTTTCGCAGGGCGTAAAAGGACTTGATCGAAAAGGAATGGTCTGCAGTCTGGAAATATAAATAGATGATGACCACCAGCATCAGCAAGGAGCCGACGAAGGTATAAATGAAGAATTTAAAGGCGGCCTGGACTCTTTTTTCTCCTCCCCACAGCGAAGCCAGAAAATATACCGGCAGCAGGGCCAGTTCCCAGAAAAAATAAAATAGCAGCGCATCCATCGCCACAAAAACTCCCATCAGACCGGCCTGGGAGAGCATCAACAGCGCATAAAAACTGGCCGGGCGGCTATATTGGTTCCTCCAGGTGGCAAGTATAATAATGGGAAAGGACACGGCTGTCAGCAAACAAAGGATCTGGCCCATGCCATCCAATGCTACCGTGAACCGACTACCGAGCATAGAAAGCCAAGGGGCATCAAATCGCAAGTGGTCGCTGGATTGCGGCAGGGTTAGGCCCACCACAGAAACGGCCAGGGTCAGGATCCCAACCCCCATCGCCCATCGTTTGGCCGAAGGTCCCGTCTTCAAGAAGAACCCGACCAGAGCGCCCACCAGGGGAATCACGATTAGTAAAACAGCATGCATACGAACAGTTTGTCTAAATTGTCAAGGCGTTTGATCGCTATTCCGGCCCCAAGTCCGGCGCAGGCCCCGCGGGACCCCCTCCTAAATTACTTTTTCAAAAACAACTGCACCAAGAACAGGCCCACTATCCCCATTACCATGAGCAGCACATAAGCCCCCACTTGGCCACTTTGCAAAAGACGGATCTGGCGGCTTCCGTACTGTATCGCCCGCCCAACCCCATTGACGATCCCATCCAGCAGGGGCTTTTCCACTACATTATTCAAGAATTTGGCAAGTGCGTTGACCGGGCGGATGATCAAGCCTTCATACAGCTCATCCACATACCATTTGTTCGCCAACACTTTGCCCAAGCCTTTGGGCTCAGCCAACTCCGGCTTCTTGCCAAACCGGGTCCAGGCGGCCAGCATGCCGATAAAGCACAGGGCCGTCGAGATGGCCATCAGGGTCCAATCCAGGCTTGGTGCGGCTACAGGCGCCGTCTCTATCTTGGCCGAATCCGCGAAAATGGGTTGCAGAAAATGCTCCAGCCAGTGGGCGTGTGGGGCAAAGATTTCCGGTATCCCAATCCATCCTCCTCCAACAGCCAGCAGGGCCAGCACGACGAGGGGCAGGGTCATCGCCGGCGGGCTTTCATGGAGATGCTGTTGCTGGTCAGAGGTGCCACGAAACTGGCCCAGGAACGTCGTCGCATAGAGTCGAAACATATAAAATGCCGTGACCAAAGCGGTAGCGGCTCCCAGCACCCAATAGATCGGATTTTTTTGATAGGCTGCGGCCAGGATCTCGTCTTTGGAGAAAAATCCCGAAAAGGGCGGAATTCCTGCGATGGCTAAACATCCCAGAAGGAACGTAATATGGGTGATGGGCAGTTGTTTCTTCAGTCCCCCCATCCGGCGCATATCCTGCTCTCCACCCAGGGCATGGATCACAGAACCCGCGCCCAGGAATAACAGCGCCTTAAAAAATGCATGCGTAACTACGTGGAAAACTGCACCCGTGTAGGCTCCCGAGCCCAGGCCCAGGAACATATATCCCAACTGGCTAACGGTGGAGTAGGCCAATACTTTTTTGATATCGTTCTGTTTCAGTGCGATCGTGGCGCCCAGGATCGCAGTCGCCAGACCGGTAATCGCGACCACGGTCTGGGTAAGCGGAGCCATCGAGTAGAGGATATTGCTGCGGGCGATCATGTAGATCCCGGCCGTGACCATGGTAGCGGCGTGGATGAGGGCAGACACAGGCGTCGGACCGGCCATGGCATCAGGCAGCCAGGTGTACAGCGGAATCTGCGCCGATTTGCCGGTAGCCCCGACAAATAGCAGCAGGCTGATACCCGTCAGCACGCTCACCGGCGCGGCTTGCGCCTTGGCGAAGACATCCGAAAAGTTCGTCGATCCAAAGCGACTGATCATCCAAAAAATGGCAATCAGAAATCCCAGGTCCCCGATCCGGTTCATAATAAAGGCCTTGCGCGCCGCGTTGTCGAAATCCACATTCTTAAACCAATAGCCGATCAATAGGTAGGAACATAACCCCACCCCCTCCCAACCGATGAACATGATGACGAAATTGGCCCCGAGCACCAGCAAGAGCATGGAAAAAATAAATAAGTTGAGGTAGGCAAAATACCGGGCCACGTGCTCCGGCTTTTCTTCGTGCATGTAGGACGTGGAGTAGAGGTGGATCAGAAAGCCTACACCGGTAATGATGAGCAAAAAAAGGACCGACAGGGAATCGACTTGCAAGGCAAAGGGAATCGAGAGAGTCCCCACATGGATGAATTCAAAAAGGGTTACCACGCGCCCATGAAACCCCACTTGATCTACCTCCAGGAATAGCAGCACGCTCAGGACAAAAGCAGCCAGCACGGTGGCGCATCCGACCAAACCCGAAAGGGATTTGGACAGCCGGGTGCGCCCGAGGCCAATAACTAGAAACCCGATCAGCGGGAATAAAGGAACCAAATACACTAAGTTGCTCATATGTCAGGTTAAGCGAAGCACAGGGTTAATGCTTCAACCGGTTCAAAAAATTCACGTCCACCGAATGGGTATTGCGATACATCATGGCGATGATGGCCAAGCCCACGCTCACTTCCGCGGCAGCCACAACCATGATGAAAAACACGAACAGTTGACCATCGATTCCGGCGTTGGGATTTACCGCCTTCAAGGCCTGGTAATGCATTTTGGAAAACGCTACGAATAACAAGTTCACGGCGTTAAGCATCAGTTCCACGCACATGAAAATGATGATCGCATTACGCCGGGTTAGTACGCCTGCCACACCAATCGAGAACAACGCAACGGCTAAGAAAATGTAGTAGTTTATGGGCATAAATTTCAGGATATGCAATCGTTATAACTCCCCCCGGCCGCCTCACTCTCTTCGTCCAATCACCACGGCGCCCACCATGGCACTAAGAAACAAAATGCTGCTGATCTCAAACGGGACCAAATACTCATGGAACAGGACCATGCCCAGGTTATGAATCAGGCCGATGTCGCCCTGGCCGGTCTGTGCCAACTGGTTTTTGGTATCGGCATTTTTAAGCGCCGCCACCAGCACCAGTAGCAGGGCACCTCCGGCGATGACGCCGGCTATCTTGAGCCACTTATTTTGTTGGGGCTCCGTATCCGCATTCAGATTCATCAGCATGATCACAAACAGGAAGAGCACCATGATCGCCCCGGCGTACACGATCAGGTTGACGATCGCCAAAAATTGCGCATTCAACAGCAGGTAATGGCCAGAAATAGCGAAGAACACGATGATCAGCCAAAGGACGCTATGGACAGGGTTTCTGCTGACCACGACCATGATGGCCGCGAACAGGGCCAGTATACTTAACCCCCAGAACAATAATTGTGTCATTCCCATCGAAGCAGTTGGTTAAAGGTTCATTAACTATCGGTCGACTCGTTCCCCCCTGGCTTTGGCATATTCTTCCGGCTGCGTTTTTGGATCAGGTATCAACAGGTGATCTTTGCCATAAATAAAGGATTGTCGGCTGTAGTTAGCCGGTGTAAAAGTTTCGGACAAAAAGATGGCGTCCTTCGGGCAGGCCTCCTCACACATACCGCAGAAAATACACCGCAGCATATTGATTTCGTACTTGGCTGCGTATTTTTCTTCCCGATACAAATTTTCCTCCCCCGGCAAGCGTTCGGCCGCTTCCATGGTGATGGCTTCGGCCGGACAGGCGACGGCACAGAGCCCGCAGGCAGTGCATCGTTCTCTACCCTCTTCATCCCGGTTCAGTACATGCAGCCCACGAAAAACCGGGCTAAAAGGGCGCGTTTGTTCCGGGTAATTGATCGTGGCTTTCTTGGTGAAAATGTGTCCAAAGGTAATGGACATCCCCTTGGCAATGGCCGGAATATAGATTTTCTCCCAAAACGTCATGGGCTTACGTTCTACTATTCTGGCCCGTTGAGTTAATGCTTGCATGGGTAAAGCGCTTTTTTCCGTTATCGCACAAATGAGTTCGCAAAATTATTTTGATCGCGCGAACCATCCAACTAAATTTCTATTCCCTCGGTTACAAATGCCCGTGCGATTGTCTGAGCAAAATAATAAATCCGGTGACTACCATATTCAGCAAGGCTAAGGGAATCAATCCCTTCCAGCCCAGGTTCATCAGTTGGTCATAGCGGAATCGCGGAATCGTCCAGCGAACCCAGATGAAAAAGAAAATGAAAATCCCGACCTTGATCATCAGGCTGAGCCCTTGCAGCAAGGCCAGCAGGTTTTGGCCATGGGCTAACCCAAAGGCCTGGTCGTTGATAAAGGGGATGTCGTATCCGCCCCAATAGAGCGTAGCCATCACTGCACTGCTGATGAACATGTTGACGTATTCGGCAAACAGGTAAAATCCGAGCTTCATGGAGGAATATTCCTGGTGGTATCCGAAATTGAGCTCACTCTCCGCCTCAGACAGGTCAAAGGGGGTGCGGTTGCATTCGGCAAAGGCACAGACCAAAAAAATCAGAAAGCCCAGGGGCTGGTAGGCGACATAATACCAGTGGGTCTGCTGTTGCTCCACGATCGTTTTCAAACTAAGTGACCCTGTCAGCATCAACAGCGCAATCAGGGACAACCCCATGGCCAGTTCGTAGGAGATGATCTGCGAAGCGCCGCGAATGGCCGCCAGCAGCGAGAACTTGTTGTTCGAGGCCCAACCACCAATCATAACTCCGTATACGCCCATGCTCACGACGCCGAACACGTACAAGATGCCGATGTTGACGTCGGCAACCTGTAGCTCAATATGGCGACCGAAAAGATCCAGGTGGCTGCTCCAGGGCACCACCGCACTGGTCATCATGGCCGTAAGCATGGCCACACCAGGACCTAAGACAAATAAAAAGCGGTTGGACAGGTTGGGTATGATCTCCTCCTTCATAAACAACTTCAAGCCGTCGGCGACGGGCTGTAATATCCCGAAGGGACCAGCGCGACTCGGGCCGCGACGGTCCTGTATGAAAGCGGCCACCTTGCGTTCCCCATAGGTCTCGTACATGGCAATCAGTAAGGAAACCGAAATAATGATCGCAATCAGGATGAATTTCTCGGTTACCAGCGCCCAGTCCACGGTTAGTAAGGTTAAGTGCATCGCGAAAATTTATATGATCTGTCCTAGGGCCATTCCACCCGCGTTGGGTGGGTGAGCCCGGTTATTTATTCTTTCAATCGCCCGCCCGGCCGGCCGCGGGTCGGCCCTGGGCTCCCCAAGCAGCTACGCCGGTTCATCCTTGAAATCCGTAGAATGGGCTGGCCCCGCAATCAGCGATAAATCGATATCCGGCCGGTTCACTTCGCTGACGCTGTGGATATTCATGAGCAATTTCGGCTGTCTTCCCCCCATCACCTCGGGCAATACTTCCTTGGGCATAGTCAGCACCGCGTATTTGTTCTGGGAAATAACGGAATGACGACTGATCTTGGTAGGCCCTTCGACCGTCCAATCTGCCGTCCGCTTCTTCTCAAATCTGCAGGTGTTGCAGATCCAATCTTGCACCTCGCCCCACTGATCCTTGCGGGCCGTCACGCGGAATACTTCCTCACCTCGGTACCACAGGGTGACCTTACCTGCACAGGTGGGGCAATCTCGATGGGCATCTTCGGGCTTGAGGAACCATACCCGGTTTTTGAACCGGAACGTCTTGTCGGTCAGAGCGCCTACCGGGCACACGTCGATGATGTTGCCAATGAATTCGTGGTCGAGGGATTGGTGAATATAGGTCGCAATCTCGGAATGATCTCCCCGGTCCAGCACTCCGTGCTCCCGTTTGCCTGTCAGCTGGTCGGCCACGTAGACACAACGATAACACAAGATGCAGCGCGTCATGTGCAGCTGAATGTAGGGCCCCAGGTCATGCTTGTCAAATACCCGGCGGCGAAACTCGTAGCGCGTATGTTCGGTACCGTGTTCGTAGCTCAGGTCCTGCAAGTGACATTCTCCCGCCTGATCACAAATCGGGCAGTCCAACGGATGGTTGATCAGCAAAAATTCGACGACGCCATTTCGGGCGTCGATCACTTTTTCGCTTGTCGCATTTTTTACGACCATCCCATCCATCACGTTGGTCCGGCAGCTGGCTACGAGTTTGGGCATGGGCCTTGGGTCAGCAGTCGATCCTGCGGCCACTTCCACCAGGCAAGTCCGGCACTTGCCCCCGCTTCCCTTGAGCTTGCTGTAGTAGCACATCGCCGGAGGGACTACATCGCCGCCGATGAGTCGCGCGGCGTTTAGAATGGAGGTTCCTGGCTCCACCTCAATGGTGATGTTGTCGATGGTTACTTTGACCATCTTTTTTTCGTCCGCCATAGTGTCTTATTTCCCCCTTGCGCCGTCCCGTTGTCCGGCCTGGCGCAAAGGTGTATACTTTAATTCCAATTTCGCCGATAAATCTATTTTCCTAGGTCTGGTCGAGCGGGCCTACGACGCCGCAACGGCCAAGGGTGTTGCATAACCCGCCAGTCCATAATTTCGCTTTAAGCAATCTACCGGATTTAACACATGCCACTCGAATTCATCACGGAAATGCCTGATCGCTGCTGCTACGGGCCAGGCCGCGGCATCTCCCAGCGGGCAGATCGTATTGCCTTCAATTTTGCGCTGGATGTCCCAAAGCAGGTCAATATCACTCATTTTCCCCTTGCCGTATTCCATATTGCGCAGGATTTTCTCCATCCAGCCCGTCCCTTCTCGACAGGGCGAACACTGGCCACAGCTTTCGTGCCGGTAAAACCGGGCCAGCGTCAAGGTATGGCGGACCACGCATTGGTCTTCATCCAGGACGATGAATCCGCCCGAACCCATCATGGAGCCTTTGGCAAATCCTCCATCCGAGAGGCTCTCGTAGTTCATGATCCGCGCTTCGCCCTTTACGGTTTTTAGTAGCAGGTTAGCGGGCAAAATCGGTACCGAGGACCCGCCGGGAATACAGGCTTTAAGCCTCTTGCCTCCGGGGATTCCGCCGCAGTACTCCTCGCTATAGACAAATTCTTCCACCGGAAGGGTCATCTCAATTTCGTATACACCCGGTCGGTTGATGTTGCCGCAGGCCGATATCAGTTTAGTCCCCGTGGACTTGCCCACCCCAATTTTCGCATAGGCTTCGGCTCCGAAGTTGATGATGGGCACGACCGCAGCCAGGGTCTCCACGTTGTTCACGACGGTTGGCCTGTCCCAGGCGCCTTTAACGGCTGGAAAAGGAGGTTTGATCCGAGGGTTACCCCGCTTGCCTTCGAGGCTTTCGAGGAGCGCTGTTTCCTCGCCGCAAATGTAGGCTCCGGCTCCGGGGTGAACATAAATTTCCAGGTCAAAGCCACTGCCCAAAATATTTTTTCCCAGCCAGCCGTTTTGTTTGGCCTCCGCGATGGCCTGCTCTAGAATATCTACGATCCAAGCAT
Source organism: uncultured Chitinophagaceae bacterium (assembly GCA_963742225.1). Taxonomy (GTDB): domain Bacteria; phylum Bacteroidota; class Bacteroidia; order Chitinophagales; family Chitinophagaceae; genus Puia. The sequence continues at coordinate 45,064 of CAVULD010000003.1, forward strand.
ATTCACCGCGGATATAGATGTAAGTTACCAAGCTTCCCAAAGCGTAGGAGGAAACGATAAGCCCCTCAATGAGCAAATGGGGAATAAACTCCATCAGGTATCTGTCCTTGAAGGTGCCGGGTTCGCTTTCATCAGCGTTACACACCAAATGACGGGGAACGCCTTCGGGCTTGGCTATAAATCCCCATTTCATACCGGTGGGAAATCCCGCGCCGCCACGGCCGCGCAAACCACTCTTTTTGACCTCGTCGGTAACCTGATCAGGGGTCATGGTCTTGAGCGCCTTTTCCACGCTGCTGTAGCCGCCTTCCCGCCGGTATACGTCATAGCTGCGGATACCCTCGATGTGGACCTTGTCTAACAAAAGTTTTCTTCCCATGAGTCATCAAAATTTTGAACCCAACACGCTCTGACCACCTGGTTTGGAGACCGACCATCCGGTCTCCGCGAGGCCTGCGTCTAAGGGCCTTCAGTTCAACATACCTGCATTTTTTTTGCATTCCTCCACGATGGCATCCACTTTTTCAGGCGTAAGATGTTCCCGGTAGGTTTTACCCAGCTGCATCATGGGCGCATATCCACAAGCGCCCAGACACTCCACCGTGCGTAGCGAAAATAGTCCGTCGGCCGTGGTTTCCCCGACGCCGATACCAAGCTTGTCCTTGATATAGTCAATAATTTGGTCACTTCCACGCAGCATGCAAGGTCCGGTTTGACAGACTTCAAACTGAAACTTTGCGGCGGGCTGCAGTCGATACAGCGAATAGAAGGTGGCTACTTCGTACACTTCGATCGGCTCGATAGCGAGCAGGGAGGCGACATAGTCCATCGTCTCGGCACTGAGCCATCCGCCAAAACTTTCCTGCGCCAAATGCAGCACAGGCAGCAGCGCGCTCTTTTGTTTTCCCTCTGGGTAGCGACCAATAAGTTCGTTTACCCGGGCTAGCTGATCATCGGAAAATCGTATCATAATGCAAATAAAAAATCTTTTTTCTTGGACGCGGTTCAGGCGTCCATTTCTCCTGCGATTAAATTCAGGCTGCTCATGGTAACGACTGCGTCACTGAGCATCGATCCCCGGGTGAGCTCCGAATAAGCTTGATAATACACGAAGCAAGGGCGCCGAAAATGCAGTCGGTAGGGTGTTCTTCCCCCGTCGCTGACCAGATAAAATCCCAGTTCTCCATTGCCTCCCTCCACACTCTGGTAGACTTCGCCGGGTGGAATGTTGGTCTCCCCCATCACGATTTTGAAATGCCAGATCAGCGCTTCCATCTTCGTATACACATCTTGCTTTTCGGGTAAATAGTATTCAGGCACATCGGCATGGTAGACCTCTGACTCTGTCCCCTTGAACTCCTGGAGCTTTCGATAGGCCTGCTTGATTATGCTGATGGATTGCCACATTTCCTGATCGCGGACAAGGAAACGATCGTAGTTGTCACCCGTCCGCCCCACCGGTATGATGAAATCGAAGTCTTCGTAGCTGCTGTAGGGGCTGTGCACGCGCACGTCGTAATCCACTCCCGTAGCCCTCAGGTTGGGTCCGGTAAATCCGTAATTGAGGGCCCGCTCGGCGCTGATGCCCCCCGTGCCCTGGGTTCTGTCCATGAAAATGCGGTTGCGTTTGAACAGCTGGTCAAATTCTTTGAGCACACGCGGATATTCATCCAGGAAACGGTCGAGTTTTTGGTATACGGCCTGATTGAAGTTGCGTTCAAAACCGCCGATCCGGCCAATGTTGGTGGTGAGTCGGGAACCGCAGATTTCTTCATACATCTCATAGATCAATTCCCGGTATTGCATGACGTATAAAAAGCCGGTAAAGGCGCCCGTGTCCACACCCACTACGGAATTGCAGATCAGGTGGTCCGAAATCCGGGCCAGCTCCATGATGATCACCCGCATGTAGTCCACCCGTTTGGGGATTTTTAGCTTGAGCAATTTTTCACACGTGAGGTGCCAGCCGTGGTTATTTATCGGAGAGGAACAATAATTCAGCCGGTCGGTCAGCGGAGTAATCTGGTACAGGGGTCGGCGCTCGGCAATCTTTTCGAAGGCCCGGTGGATATACCCCACCGTTTGCTCCGCCGAAACGATTCGCTCGCCATCCAATTCCAAGATATTTTGAAACACGCCGTGCGTGGCCGGATGCGTCGGCCCGAGGTTGAGGGTGGTGGTGGTCCTTTCTATGCTGCCTTCCGGTAACTTAATATGTTGCGTTGCCATACGTCAAAGGTGAACCCGTTTTTGCCAATATTTATCGTCTCCTGTTTAGTCTTTCCCTCTGCTTGTTTCGCCCCAGCCTATATCACTTAGCGTCCAAACATGTCATCATCCTTGTCAATTCGGGTCTGGTCCTCCAGCGGATATTCTTTTCGCATGGGAAAATAGTCCATCTCCTCGACATTGAGGATGCGCTTCAAGTTGGGATGACCGACGAAATTGACTCCAAAAAAATCGTATGTCTCCCGTTCCATCCAGTTGGCGGAGGAATACAACTGCGTGGCGGTGAATACATCCGGTTTATCGATGGGCGCATATACTTTGAAGCGGATGCGCACATTATCGATCAGGTTATGCAAGTGATACACCACGGCCAATTCCCGACCCGCGAGCATGGGGTAATGCACGGCCGTGAGGTCGGTTAGAAATTGAAACCTGAGCTCCGGGTCATCAAAGAGGAAAAGCATGACTTTCAGGTTGAGGTCTTTGGGAGCTTCGAATGTTAACATGCCGTAGGGCTCTTCGAAATGCGTGAGCTGGTCTGCAAATTGTTCAATGAGTCGCGCCTTAATCGTTTCGTTGGTTAATGACATACCCCAAACCCTTGCGTGGGCATTGAAAAAAACAGTGAATTAAATCCTAATTCCCGGCAAAGGAACCAGGGGTTATTGTATCGCGTAACTTGTTAACAAATCCTTGTACCGTTCTCCATTTCTGCGCCGAAGGCTTTCCTGGCCTACCAAATCCTGGATGCGGATAAATCCATCCAGTATCGCCTCGGGCCTGGGCGGACAGCCCGGAACATAGACGTCGACCGGTACGATCTGGTCAATTCCTTGGAGCACCGAATAGCTGTCAAAAATGCCCCCGCTGCTGGCGCAGGCACCCACTGCTATCACCCAGCGGGGCTCCGCCATTTGCAAATACACCTGCTTGACGATGGGGCCCATTTTTTTGGCTATAGTTCCCATCACCATCAGCAAATCGCACTGGCGCGGAGAAAACCCGAGACGTTCGGCTCCAAATCGGGCCAGATCATAATGGGAGGCCATGGTAGCCATAAACTCGATGCCACAACATGAGGTAGCAAAGGGAAGGGGCCAGATGGAATTTTTCCGGGCAAGTCCCACCACATCACTCATGCGGGTGGCAAAAAAACCTTCCCCCAGATGTCCTTCAGGCATGTCGACCATGCTGATGTGGCTTTTGGTATCGGCAGCGATGGGATTTAAATTAAATCGTACGGGACGAGACATAGATCCTACTGTTTTTGAGCGAATGATTGATACGCTTTATATAACAGCCGATCCCGCAACAAGTTCAGCACGCTAGAGAGCTGGTTACCTGGAACGGTATCGTCTGAGTCATGGCCTAGCCAACCGCGCGCAGGGGGGAGCAGTCAGTCCTCCCAATGCAATGCACCCTTTTTGATGATGTAAACGAATCCCGCCAGAAAAAGCGCTACAAAAAGCAGCACGGCTTGAAATCCTTCCCAGCCCAGCTGCCTGAAATTAACGGCATAGGGATAAAAAAAGATTACTTCTACATCAAAGAGAACAAACAATATCGCGACTAGAAAATATTTGATGGCCATAGGCTGGCGTGCATTGCCAACGCCTTCGATGCCACTTTCAAAATTCTTGAGCTTTTCGTCGGTCTTGCGCTTGGGACCCAGCCATTGCGATATACCTAATACCAGGGCCACAAAGCCGGCAGCAAATACAAGTTGAATGCCAATGGGTAGGTAATTGTAGGAATCGTTGGCGCCCCGGGCCACCTGTAATAATAGTATATCCATTATTATGGATTGGTTGCAACGCAAAAATAAGGCAGCTGCAGCAAATTCCAATTTATATGAAAACAAAATGCCGCAAAAGAGTAATCCCCCGTTAGGATGGATACCTACGGGGGATTGTTGCAATGATCACCGGATGCATGTGGACCCAGGGTCACGCGAATTTATTGGGTGCCCGACTTGGGTTTGGTGGCGGATTGCGGCTTGGGTTTTCTGGATAAAATCTCGATATACTGTTTAGCCGTTGCGTTGGTCGGATCTACTTCAAGCACTTTTTGCAGATACGAGATCGCCTTTTCCTTATCTTTTTTGACGTTGTTGTAATATCCGGCCAGATAGAAATACGATTCCAGAATATAGGCCTTGAATTTTACGGAGTCTTGTTTCTTGGCTACTTCGGCCAGTTTTTCGTAGGCATCGACGGCCAAGCCTTTGGAAGCCAGCGAATCGTCCTGGGCAAATTTGCTCTTGGCACACCACAGGTACCCGTAGATTTCATTTGGGAATTTGGATTCGTAGATACCACAGAAGATGCTGTCCGCTGTCTTAAAGTTGCCGGCACTGTAGTTGGCAAATCCCCAGTTGTACAAATCGTTTTGCGTGGGGTTTTTCTGAATCTCATAATTCAAGGCGGCGAATTCCGCGGCCGCTTGTTTATCCTTGAGCTTCTTGGACAAATCGGTGGCTTCGGCGATGTATTTTTCTTTGTCGTCCATCAGCGTATCGCGAGCGATGGCCCGCTCATAATACGGGAAGGCCATGATGCGCGAAGCCGAATCCGGAAGCCGCGCATCCAGATTGGCCACCTCTTCGTAATCGCTCGCCATGATAATGGACGTATCTGCCTTGGTAAAAAACGTCATCATCGCCTGGCGGGAAGAAGGCAGGTCATTGAGCGAATCCGAACTGTAGGCCACCATGCGGTACATAGCCGGGCTGACGTGATCTCCGTATTGGTTGATGAGTTCCTGAGCCTTAGCCTTGGCTTCTGCATACTTGCGCGAAACATACAGTAGCGAAGCCTTGGCATATTCGACCTCGGCGCCTTGGTCCGTATTGGCGATATATTTATCCAAGTAATCGGCGGCCTTGTTCACATCGCGGTAGTACCAATAATAATAGAGTTGATAATACGCCGGGGCGTAAGCGGGATCCATCGAAATGGCCTTGTCAAAAGCCGGTAGGAAATATTCTTTGTTGTTTTGCGATAAATAAATCAGTCCGATTTTGAATTGCGCCTCCGCGAGGTTGGGATCGACCGAAAGCGCCTTTTCGTAATTGATTACGGCATTTCCTCCGTCAAAGAGTTTGTGGTAAGCATCTCCCAGCAGGATGTAGGTTTCGGCGTTGTGAAAATTTTTGGTTTGGGTGGCCAGATTCAGCTTCTCGATGGCGTAATTGGCATCGCCTGCCTTGGCGTCGACATTGGCATAGCCAACCGCGTTGAGGACATTGATGTCTTTGGCTTTAGTCAGGCTGATTGCCGTTTCAAATCGCTGGTGCGCATCTGCCGTATTGCCCTGCATCAGTTCGATATGACCCATCCCCACCAGCAGCAAAGGAGCCGTTCCGTTGGTCGTCAGCATGGAACTAAACAACGATTTGGCAGCTGCGGTATCGCGGGTGTCCGTCCGATGCGCCATCGTTTCCCCCAACCAATACACCGCATCCAAATTATTGGGATTGGCAGCCAGCACCTTTTGAAAAGTCTCCTGAGCGCTCCTGTAGCGCTCATAATAATAAAATTTCAAGCCTTGCTCAACGGTCTGGGCACTAGCTGAGCTGATCCCAAACACAACGGCTACCAGTAAACTGAATCGAAGTTTGTTCATTGTTTGATCGCTATTTAACTGTGTGTAAATGTATAGAAATCCCTTCAATTACTGATTTGCATGCTGCGTATGTCAAAGGACATATTTGCCGGTACCAGGTAGGCCCTCCGGAAAATGAGTTGCCCTCGTTCAAATTGCAAAAAATTGGCAAAATTATTCCCCACACCTCGAAAATTCTCCTTTAAAACATAATACAGGCCCCGGACCATGGGGTAGCGGTGCAAGGCGATGTTGGCCTGGTAGGGCCGCACGTAGGTTTCCCCTCCGCAGCGCTCGCACTCCAGTGCCGCTACCTTCACCTTATCCAGAAAGCTGAGTTGCACCGGGTCATCCTCGTTGCCGATCCAACTGACCCCGATAAAGCCAATGGCATTCTTGTTGGCCGATACGTAATTAATGACCCCCTCGCTACTCCGCGTGGCTACCACATTGGCGCCTAGGGCATGGCCTCGGAGGACCGAGTCGATCAGGTACCTCACGGTGCTGGTAGCCGTCAACCCATCCATCACGGGCTGCAGTTTGACGTGGCCACTATCTTCCAATAAGGGCCTGAGTTCCCCCAGCGTAAGGACAGTATCTGGATTTGCGTTGTTGACTATGACCGCGATGGCGTCGTAGGCCAAGCAGGCAAAATCCGGTACAAAATGAAAGGAGTCTTCGTAAAACTTCTGCTCCGGCTTGGTCAGACCCCTGGTCACAATGATCATGCGGGTACTGTCCCCCGACAAGTCGCGAAAGCAGGCGGCTTCGGATTTGTATTGGACATCGATCTGAACGTTCGGAAAAGACGAGCGGAATACTTTTATTTGTTCATCAATCACCGGCTTAAAGGACTCGTCCACGCTGAGCCGCAGGGTGCCCGAGGTAGGAGTTTCTTGTGGGATTTTCCCGTTGGATGCGTTGCAGCCCCATACCAACACAGCCAGTCCCAAGAGGCAAGCGCAAAAAGTACCGTACGTAGACATAGCTGATGGCCCCAATTTAATGGAAGTAATTTTTCTTATAGCCCCGATACACGCGCCAGCCACCATAGAGCAAGCACATGCCCGAAAAAAAATACCGGTAAAATTTTTCTATCTCAAATCCAATGCCCAGCGAGGGTGCCAAAAGAAAAAATATGCCAATGCACACGATGAGGATCCCCATACCATAGTCCATGATGGCCCGCATCAGGGCATAGCCTTTATCCCGCCTGTTGGAATCGCTGTTTTCCATAAAAACGAAATAATTTTGGAACGGGCAATATACAGAATAAGGTGGAAAAATACCAGGGTCTTCGTATTTCACCGGCATTTAGTTATCTGTGGTCATCTGAAAAATTACCGGGAGCCGGAAATAGACACATACCCGCTGTCCATTCTGCATTCCCGGCCTCCAGGCCGGCATCTTATGCACGACCCGCATGACTTCACGATCAAAATCTTCTCCGCGGCTTTGCAAAATCTCGGCACCGCTGATTTGGCCCGTTTTGTCGACGATGAATTGCACCAGCACGCGGACCGATCCCGCCGAGTCTTCTTGCGTTTTAGGCGCATGGAGGTTCTTGGTCAAAAACCGCGAAAGGGCCTGCAGGCCGCCCGGATATTCAGGCATGATCTCCGAAATGCCTAGCGGGCTTTCGGACCCTCCCGCAGGTTTAGTCCCAGCGCCGGCCTCCGTCCCAAGACCGGAATCCTCCCCGGGTGTGGCTAGTCCAGTCAGGCCGCCAGATGGGCCGGCTGGACCCGGTTGCACCCCTTGGGGTTCTTCGGTGGGTTTAAGGGGCACGGCTTCGGGCCTGGTCAGGACAGGCACCTGCAAATCGTGGGTTGGCTGGACCGCTCGTACAGGTCGGGGACTTGGCGGTTGCGCTTTGATGGGTATCGGCTTGGGCATAACGACCTCGATGATCCGCAGGCTGTCCTCCACCAGCGGCGTAATCGCCCCCTGCCTCGACCCCGAAAAGAACCGGGGATCCCATAGGTTAAGCATGAAAAGAGCAATGGGCAGAAGCATCACCAAGCCCAGCGACTTGGCCAGTCTGGCTGGATAGCCTTTGCGTAAGGGGTAGGCTCCGTACTCCTTGTTTTGATGCTCAAAAAGCAGGTCGAGCCAATCGGCCGCGAGAATAGATTCAGGTTCCATCTTATTGGGTTTGGGGCATTTGCCGTGATAGTAAGATGAACTTGCGCAGGTCTGATCGTTAAGATGGCGAGGGGCCCCATTTTCCATAAAGGTCTTTTTCTGCGGGTTCAGGAAGGGAGCCCGCTGCTCCTCGGTATTGGGCGGGCGCAGCTAAGCAAGAGAACAAACGCAGATTTTGGTCGGCCCTGCTACCGGTCTTATAGCGCAAATGCATTAGTTTTGCACGCATGAAAATTCTGATGGTGTGTTTGGGTAATATTTGCCGTAGCCCCCTAGCTGAAGGCATCCTGCGTCATAAAGCAAGCGACGCCGGATTGTCCTGGAGTTTGGATAGCGCAGGTACTAACAACGGATATCATGTCGGTGAAGCACCGCACCACCTGTCTCAAAAAGTGGCCAAGCTGCATTCCATCGACATCAGCGATCTGCAAGCCAGGTCCTTTACTCCCGAAGATTTTGGTCAGTTTGATAAGATCTACGCTATGTCTAAGGACGTTCTGGAGGATCTGCGCCGCAGCGCCCGAGACAAAGCGGATATGGCCAAGACGGATTTGCTGATGAATGAACTCTATCCCGGGCGCAACATGGATGTTCCCGATCCCTGGTACGGACCGGAACCCGGCTACCACGAAGTGTTTAAAATGATCGAAAAAGCCTGCGATAAAATTATCGAGCGATACGGAGTACAAAGCCTTTCCTGACTGTCGCATAGCGGAGCTGAATCGGGCCGGGCCGCCCGCCATCAACACCGTCTTCAGGCCTCAAATCAGGGTTTCGGGCCCTGCCCGAGATCACGCACAACAGAACGCGCAATATGCCAAAATTAAAGGTTGGGATTCCCGCCGGGACCCGAGATTTTTCCGCGGAGGTAGTACGTAAAAGAGAATTTATCATCGGCTGCATCAAGCAGGTATTCGAACTCTACGGATTCCAACCCTTGGAGACACCAGCCTTCGAAAACCTCGAGACGCTGTTGGGTAAGTATGGAGAAGAAGGCGACCGCTTGATTTTTAAGATCCTCAACAACGGCCTCAGCGACCCGGCCAATAAACAAAAGGCCCGCCTGGCATTTGACCAGGTAATCGAAGGCAAAAACGACCCCAACCTGACCGAGCGGGCCCTACGCTATGACCTGACCATTCCCTTTGCCCGCTATGTGGCGATGCATCATGGCGAGTTGGTCTTTCCCTTTAGGCGCTACCAAATACAGCCTGTATGGAGGGCGGACCGCCCACAAAAGGGTCGTTACCGAGAATTTTATCAATGCGATGCCGATGTCGTAGGAAGCCACTCGCTGCTGATGGAGGCCGAACTGGCCGCGCTGTACGGCGACGTATTTGAGCGACTCGGGTTGGCCGTGGAAATCAGACTCAATAGTCGCCATTTGTTGGCTGCCCTGGCCGAAGCCTGCGGAGCACCCGGCCGGCTGATCGATATCACGATCGCTATCGATAAGCTCGATAAAATAGGTCTGGAAAAAGTCAAAGAGGAGCTTCTGGATAAGGAATTCAACCACGAACAGTTAGCCCTGATCCAAGCCTATCTGTCGATTCAGGGAAGCAATGCCCAAAAGCTCAGGGACCTGGGCCTGCTGCTGGGCAACCAGGCCCAGGCTGAGCGCGGGATTCAGGAAATCCAGTTTGTGCTGGCACGTCTTCCGGCCCTGGAGGCAACTCTGCGGGTGGATGCCACGCTGGCACGGGGACTCAACTATTATACCGGGATCATCTTTGAAGTGCGCAGCAAGGAAGTCGTCCTGGGCAGCCTCGGCGGAGGTGGCCGCTATGATGATTTGACCGGGCTATTTGGCGTTCCAGGCACACCGGGGGTAGGCATTTCCTTTGGACTGGACCGCATCTACGACGTCCTGGAAGAACTTAAGCGCTTCCCTCAGGCCGTGCAGACCCAAACCAAAGTGCTTTTTTTTAACCTGGGTGAATTGGAAAGCGCAGCGAGCTTCACGCTCATGCAACAGCTGAGAAAAAAAGGTGTGGCCTGTGAACTATATCATGAGAGCAGCAAATTCGACAAGCAGTTCAAATATGCAGAAAAGAAAAATATCCCCTTTGCCGTGATTGTCGGCGGCCAAGAGCTGGAGGAGGGAACCTGCATGATCCGGGATCTGAAAAAGGGTCAACAGGTTAGCGTTTCTCAAACCGAGCTGCTCAGCTATTCGTTCTAGCCCCATTGGACCATGGGGTCACCAGCGGGTGGCCCCAGGTTAAAGCCCCTCGAATACTACCGCGGCGCCCTGACCCACGCCCACGCACATCGTTGCCAACCCATAGCGTGCCCGGCGTCTGCCCATTTCATGCACCAGGGTAGTGGAAATCCTTACCCCGCTACAGCCCAGCGGATGGCCTAGGGCAATGGCACCTCCGTTGACGTTTACTTTTTGTGGATCCAGGCCCAATTCGCGAATGCAAGCGATCGATTGGGACGCAAAGGCCTCGTTGAGTTCCACCAGGTCCAAGTCATTAGCGGTTATCCCTGCCCGTTGTAGGGCCTTGCGTGTTGCCGGAACCGGCCCCATGCCCATAATCGCCGGGTCCACCCCCGCAACGGCCATGGACAGGATCCTGGCCATGGGTTGCAGGTGATATTTTTCCACCGCCTCTTTACCGGCCAAGAGCATGGCCGCGGCCCCATCATTCAAACCCGATGCATTGCCGGCCGTTACCGTCCCTTCGGACAGAAATGCTGGCGTCAGGCGTGCAAGTTTTTCCAGGGACGTGTCGCTTCTGGGCTGCTCATCCTGGGAAAACCAGGTAATCAACCGGTCTTGCTCAATTTCCACCGCTACGATTTCTTCCGTCCAGCTACCCTGCTGCAGGGCGGCAAAATACCTCTGCTGGCTGGCCAGCGCAAATTCATCCTGCGCCTGGCGGCTAATTTGCCAATGGCGGGCTACATTCTCGGCCGTTTCGCCCATCGAATAGGGATGGTACATCTCGGCGAGTTTTTTATTGACAAAACGCCACCCCAGGGTCGTGTCGAAAATCTCTGCCTGACGGCCAAAAGCCTTGGCCGCTTTAGCCAGGACAAAGGGAGCCCTGGTCATGGATTCCACGCCGCAAGCCAGGTACAATTCCCCTTCCGCGCATCCGATTGCGCGGGCGGCGGTCATGATGGCTTCCAGACCCGAGGCGCATAATCGGTTGACGGTGGAGGCGGCCACCGAAACAGGCAAGCCTGCCAGGAGCGTAGCCATACGGGCGACATTGCGGTTATCTTCGCCCGCTTGGTTGGCATCACCGGCGATCACGTCTTCGATGGCCGATAAGTCAAAGCCTGGATTGCGCTCCAGCAGGGCCCTGATCACGTACGCCAATAAATCATCGGGACGAAGCATACTCAAGGATCCGCCATATTTTCCAATGGGCGTGCGGACCGCGTCGATGACATACACATTTTCCATATAGCGTGCTGGTTTAATCCTCCCCAAGCCACACAGGGACCCTGGCAGGAGCAACAAATATCAGGTAAATCCGCCTAATCCCTACCCGAGGCGTATCTTTGCAGGCGGATGAAAACAGACAAAAAAAACATCAGATACCTCAGCCTCAGCGAACTGGAAAATTACTTTGAACAGCTGGGAGAAAAGAAATTCAGAGCCCGCCAAGTATATGCGTGGCTGTGGCAAAAACATGCCCTCAAATTCGATGCCATGACCGACCTGAGCAAGGAGCTAAGGGAACAGCTATCGGCCTCTTTCTGCCTACCAGCCCTGCAAATTGACACGACCCAGCTGAGTGCGGACGGTACACTCAAGACCAGGTTCCGGACCTTTGACGGACACCTGGTAGAAGGTGTGTTGATCCCGACCGATGAGCGTAAGACCGCCTGCGTTTCCTCCCAAATTGGGTGTTCCCTGAGCTGTAAATTCTGTGCCACCGGATATATGGATTTGAAGCGCAACCTGGATTTTGACGAAATCTACGATCAGGTCGTCTTAATCAACCAGCAATCGGAAGGTACCTATGGCCAGAAACTGTCCAATATTGTGTTTATGGGCATGGGCGAACCGCTACTCAACTACAAGAATTTGCTTCGGGCGGTGGAAAAAATATCCTCCCCCGATGGGCTGGGTATGAGCCCCAGACGCATCACCGTATCTACGGCCGGTATTGCTAAGATGATCCGGCAGCTGGGTGATGACCAGGTGAAATTTAAGCTGGCCCTGTCGCTGCACGCCGCCAACGATCAAAAGCGCCACGAAATCATGCCGATTACGGATAGCAACAACATCAAATCGCTCGTGGAGGCCCTGAATTATTTTTACAAGCAGACGGGCAATGAGATTACACTGGAATACATCCTGTTCAAGAATTTTAACGACAGCCTCAAGGACGCGGATGAATTGATCAAAATTTATCGCCAGGTTCCGGCCGATCTGGTCAACCTGATCGAATACAACCCCATTGCAAACGCCCTGTTTGCCAAACCCGAGGACCAGGCGGTCCAGAAATTCATGGCCCATTTGGAGAAAAACCGGGTGAACGCCAGGCTGAGAAAAAGCCGGGGCAAGGATATCGATGCGGCTTGCGGGCAATTGGCCAATAAAAACTAGGGTGAAGCCGAGCTTTTTTCGGTAAACTCTTGATTTTTATAGGCTATTTCTTCCCCCGGCCATTAAACGATAGATTTCGGGGCCAGTCTTAGCTAGACCCTAATCGTTACATCACATGAACAGAACCATCTATTTCTTACTAGCCTGCCTGCTGCTGGGACTTAGTTCCCATGCGCAAGCTCCCGGAACGACCGGTCAGTCCGCCGATTCCACTACTTTTTCTTCCGGCCATAAAATGTACCGGGGCGGCCACTATGGCCAGCGCAACCGGGACAGCCTGAGCCGCAATTACCGTCCTTATGCCTATGGGTATGGAGCAGGCCAGGGCTGGCAAGACTCCAGGCGGGGTGGATTTCCAAGTCATCGACACCATGATCGTGGCTGGACCAACCACCCGCGCATTACCTATACGCCCGAGCAAAGAAAGCAGCTGCAGACGATTGGCGCCGAATACCGCCAAAAATCGGCCGACTTGTATAAGATGGACAACCTAACTCTGAAGGAATATAAATCCAGGCTGCTTGCCTTGAACAAGGAAAAGAAAGCCAAAGTCGAAGCCCTGCTCACTCCGGAGCAGAAAACAGCCATCGCCAAGCAACGGGCCCAGACTGAGGAGAATCAGCAGGTGCGCGCCGCTGCCCATCTGGAAAGGCTTAAAATAGATCTGAAACTTTCCGATACCCAGGTCGCCGCCATCAAGTCCCAACAGCAAAATATGCGCACCCAAATCCAGGCCATCCGGACCAGCGACAATTTGTTGCCTACGGAAAAAAAGGACCAGATACGCGAGCTCGCCATGAAGCGTAAAGATGCCCTAAAAACCATCCTCACGCCCGAGCAATACTCCGAATTGGAGAATATGCATACCCATCGATTTAGCAGGTCATAATACTTACAGACACCATGCGGTGTTTTCAGTCCACTTCAGCCTAAGGCAGCCCGAGCGCTGCCTTTTGGCTATTTTACGGTACCTTCGCCATTCACGCCTGCTGCGAAACGCAGCCAATCAAAGACATGAAACGCAAGACGGACAACTTCAGCAAATTCTATACAAAGAAAAGTAACGGCGCAATCAAGGAGCAATTCAAACAAGAGAAAAAAGCCGCCAAAAAAGAGCGAAAGGAAGCCATCGACCGCCATTTTGAGGAAAAAAGAAAAAAGCGAAACCCGCCGCCGCCAGCCCCTGTCGCCAAGGTCCTTAGCAGCCCTAAAAAAGGACCGCGTCCACCTGCCGTCCCCGAAGATGGCCCTTTGCTGCCTCTCAACAAATACGTCGCCCATAGCGGAATATGTTCACGACGCGACGCCGCCACCCTGGTTAAACAGGGCCGAGTCAGCGTGAATGGCAAACCGGTCACCGAACCGGGTACCAAGGTACTTCCCACCGATACGGTAAAGGTCAACGGCAAAGTCATCGTCATCTCCCACAACCACGTCTATATCCTGCTGAACAAGCCCAAGGATTACATCACCACCACCGATGATCCGACGGGTCGAAGGACCGTTCTCGATCTGGTTCGTCGGGCAACGACCGAACGGGTGTACCCGGTCGGCAGGCTGGATCGAAATACCTCCGGAGTCCTGTTGTTGACTAACGACGGCGATTTGGCCCAAAAGCTGGCGCACCCCAAGCATGAAATTCGCAAAGTATACCACGTCACCCTGGACAGGGCGTTGACCAAGGGGGATTTCGATAAGATTCTCGAGGGTGTCCAGCTGGAAGACGGCCTGGCCACCGTGGATGCCTTGGCCTACGCCGAGCCCAAAGACAAGGCCCAGGTTGGCCTGGAGATCCACAGCGGAAAAAACCGGATTGTGCGACGAATCTTCGAACACTTGGGCTACGACGTACGCGGGCTGGACCGGGTGATGTATGCCGGACTGACGAAAAAAAATGTGCAGCGCGGCAAATGGCGCTTACTCACCGATAAGGAGATTCGCATCTTGAAATACCTGAATTCCTCCATCAAATAATACTCAACTACCGCTTGGCCGGTGCAAGGACCCCCCATTTAATCTGCTTGGAACATATGAAGCCTTTTGAGATCATTTTTGAGAACGAGGACCTGGTGGTGGTCAACAAATCTGCAGGCTTGCTCTCCATCCCCGATCGCGTCCAGTCGGCCCCTTCCCTCAAGGATATACTCAAAGAAAAATATGGGCAGATTTTCACCGTGCACCGCCTGGACCGGGACACCAGCGGGCTCATCGTATTTGCCAAAAATGAGGCCATGCACCAATTCCTTTCGCAGTCTTTTGAAAGCCGAATCGTGGAAAAACGCTACCTGGGCATCGTCACCGGCGAACTCGCCCAAAAGAGTGGCAGGATCGATCAACCGCTCGCAGAGCACCCAGCTAAAAGGGGATTTATGGTGGTGCATAAAAAAGGGAAACCCTCATCCACGGATTTTGAAGAGCTAGAGACTTTTGGCATCCTGTCCTTGGTTCAGTTTAATATCCATACCGGACGCACACACCAAATCCGGGTGCATATGCAGTATGCCGGTCACCCCATCGTGTGCGACGAGCTGTATGGGGATGGTCAGCCCATATTAATTTCCTCCCTCAAAAAGAAATATAAACTGTCCCGCCACGAAGAGCAGGAAAGGCCCATATTGAACAGGCTGGGCCTGCATGCCTCCCAACTTTCGTTTAAAGACGTCCATGGACTCGAGCTGGCTTTCGAAGCTCCGTTGCCAAAGGACCTGAAAGCCTTGCTCCAACAATTGCGTAAATGGACCGTTTGATGGCCGTCGACCCCAAATAGGGGGAAACCAGCTATTTATTCATTTTTGTAGATTACCCCATCCTGCGGCACAAATTTGACCCGTCCCAACGCCTGAATGTCTTGGACTGGATCGCCTTCTACGGCCAATTCCAGAGTCCCAGACCGGAGGTGATCGGGGGCAGACGACACCCCAAAAAAAACCCCGCAGCAAGCGCGCGGGGGTTGAAGAACAGATTTTACTAGCGTCCTATTTGTTGGGTTGCGGGGTATAGCGCAAATAGGGCTTAACGACTTTAACACCTTTGGGAAATTTCTTAATGGCATCCTCCGTCGAAACAGCTGGGACCACAATCACGTCTTCGCCTTCTTTCCAGTCGGCCGGGGTGGCTACGCTGTAATTGGCCGTCAATTGCAAAGAATCGATCACGCGCAGGACCTCGTGAAAATTGCGACCCGTGGAAGCCGGATAGGTAATCATCAGCTTCACCTTCTTATCGGGTCCGATCACAAATAAGGAGCGTACGGTAAATGTCTCCGATGCATTGGGGTGAATCATCCCGTAGAGGTTGGCCACCGTCTTGGTCTCGTCGGCAATGATCGGGAATCCCACCGTGACGTGCTGCGTTTCGTTGATGTCCTTGATCCAGCCCAGGTGTTTTTCCAGCGGATCCACACTCACCGCCAGGACCTTTACATTGCGATTGGCAAATTCTCCTTCCAATAGGGCGGTCTTGCCCAGTTCGGTCGTACAAACCGGCGTGTAGTCAGCGGGATGGGAAAACAGCACACCCCAGCCCGTGCCGAGAAACTGATAAAAATCGATATCGCCAGCGGTCGTCTTGGCTTGAAAATTGGGAGCAGTATCTCCTAAACGTAAACTCATATGATTACTTTTTAGTTTAAAATTAATGTTGCCGAATCCCGAGGGATGGCAAAGATATCAATTCTCTACAATTATTGTGGACTTTCGCAAAAAAATTACCAGGCTCGGTCGGCGGCCATCGCTCCAGCCTCGTGCGGTCCGCGCGCCAAAGGCAATCCCACCCCCTGCTTTGCCAAGCACAACGCAAGTCTCTAGTTTTTAGCCGGTTCAGCATCGGGGCTGCAATCGCCAGGAAAAAAATTACATTTATCCCATGGAATGGTTCAACGTCGCTCTGGCGCCTCTCAAAGATTTGCTTGCCTTTCTGTACAAAAAATCAAAAACCAACGATGTACATAAACGGCAACTCATTACCGAATTGCGCGACAACCTGAATGTCTTCAAAAACGGATTCCTAAACCATGCGAGCTACGACAGCATGATCGACTTACTCAGCAACCAGGCAATAGCCTCGGCCGTGGCCGCGAATTTCCCGTTCAAAAAATTAAAAGCGGGTAAACTCGAGGGGAAGCATATTCGGGAAGAACGAAACAAAAAATATGTAGGATGGACTACGGAGCAACTGGTGGACAAAATCGATGAAAAAATTGTTGAACTCAAAACGATTAAGAAAATGAACCACCATACCGTGGAGGGAACCAAGAACAACATCGCGCTGATGATGAGCAACCTATATTTTCGGATGAAACTGCTGACCGATTTCATCAAGTCCCCCTGATGCGGGGTGCGGCCAGCCAACCAGGGGAGGCAAAACAAGAGGACAAGGACAAAATCTGCATGCTCGTGAAGGAAAAAAAATGGGAAGATCTGCAAGCTGCCCCGCCCGGCACCTTCGGGCGGGTGGTACCCTACGATCCGAGTCGTGACCGGATCCTAGCCATGGATTTGTCGGTATCAAACACCCGAATCGATAGCCAATCGCTCGGCGATACGCAGCGATTAGCCGAATACATTGGCAGCCGACTTGCATCGGCCAAAGCGAAATATGCCATTGGGGGTTACAACGAACACCGGACGATCTATGCCCGGAGTCGGCACTTTGATTTGCCGATTGGCCAAATGGCCCAAGGTCCCGGTACCCAGGCGGAACCGCGGCGCCTGCATCTGGGTACCGATATCTGGGGGCCCGACGGAACCCCGGTGATGGCGCCGACCGAAAGCATAGTGCACAGTTTTGCGTTCAATAACCACAACGGGGATTACGGCGCGACTATCGTCCTGACCCACCAGGTGGAGGGGATAAGCTTTCATACGCTGTATGGACACCTAAGTCTCAATTCGCTCAAAAATTTACAGGAAGGCCAGCGGATTCGCCGGGGAGAAGTCTTTACCGAATTTGGCATGCGGTTCGAAAACGGCAACTGGCCGCCTCATCTGCATTTTCAGATCGTGCTGGATATGGGCCATTGGCTGGGGGACTATCCAGGCGTGTGCACCTTTTCCAGCCGAGCCGCCTGGCTGGCCAATAGTCCGGACCCGGATTTGATTTTGGATCTGAACAGGTATTTACTACCCCAAGGCTGAATCCGCGAGCAATGCGCGGACAATTTGTTCCCATTCCTCTTGCACGGAACAGGTGGGCATCCTGCGACCCGCCATCTGGTACCAATACCCGGCGTTCGATAGGTCGCCTTCTTTGCGGTGCAGATACGCATGCACGAGTGCACCCGCCAGACCGGATTGATCTTGGACCAGCTCATGGGCTTTTTTCCAATTCCCCTGGGCGTCATACCACAGTGCCATCAGGGGCTCCTGGATCGAACGGGGAGGCCGACTATCGAGTAGCGATTGGTGGAAGGCTTCGAAATTCATGGCAACAGTCTTCTGGTGGGTAGCTCCCGCGAGCCGTGCATCTACAAGAGAATCGAACCCATTATTTTTTCAACAATTTGAACGCATGCATCCATTCGTTGCGCAGCATGCCGGGAATGCACCAGAGTATGCACAAGGGCTCGATGGCCCGTGCGGCCACTATTTTTCCCATATCCTCGGTCTCCCAGCCAAATGCGGTAAGGATCCCGGAAACCGTTTTCTTAGCTCCCTCGTCGTTGCCGCAAATGAACATCGTCGGAGGTCCGGCGCTAAACGATGGTTTATACATCAGGGCGTTGCCGACGCAGTTAAACGCTTTGACCAATTTGGCCCGGGGCACCACCCGCTGAATCTGTTCCATCAGCGATTCATCCAGATTGGTAAAGAATTTCAACACCCCGTTTACCGGCGGGGCGGCAGCGATTGGGTTGGTCGCATCGATGACGACTTTGTCCGTAAAGTTTTCGGTGCCCGCCAGCTTGACGGCGTCTATCGTTACCAGTCCGCCCGTCGCCAACACGAGGACCTCGCCGCTTTGAGCAGCCTGGGCAAAGGAGCCAACCTGGCCCGTTGGGTTTTCTTTTTTCCATTTCACCACTTCTTCTTTGGCGGTGTTTCTAGTCCCGAGCATCACATGATGCCCTTCCGCGATAAAGGCAGAAGCCAAGACACGGCCTACGATACCCGAACCGACGATACCTACTTTCATACTCGAATGTTTTGATGATTGAACGTATTGGGCAAAGGTAAGGGTATTCCCTAGCCAGCCTTGGGTCCCAGTGCGCGGTTGATCTGGTCCAAGGGCGGCCGGGTCTGCCCTAGTTAGCAGAGTTGTACACGGCCGCAAACACCGGTGCAAAATCCTGTAGCTTTGTCGGACCCAGACTTTGTGGGTGATGGGCCCAATAATCCTGATACATGTCACCGGTGCGAATCGCCCGGCCCATTTCCGTATAGTTGGAAGCGACTTCGGCGGACAGCCCCGCTTGGAGCATCCCCTGCAAGGACTGCTCATCACTAAATTCCACCCACGGAAGTTGGGGCTTACTGACGGACGCTCCCAAGATTGCCGCGATTTGGCCAGTCGTCTGCTCATCACTGGCAATGTAGCGTATGCTGTGGCCCCGGAAAGCACATGCCAAAAGTTCCTCTGTTGCCACGGCAGCAATATCACTAGTATCGACCAGAACCATCCTGGTCTTGGCATCGCCAAAATTGCCGCCGAGGATATCCATGGATTTGACCATGGGGATATTGGATAAAAGGTTGTTATAGAAAAAGGCGGGACGCAGGTGTAGGATATGCACATCGACCAAGGTATTAAGCTGAGATTCGACTTGGTGCAATCCGCTCACCGGACCACAACCCTGGGGCATGTGCGCGCCAATGCTACTCAGATTGACGATGAATCGGACGGAGGAGGGCCGGATCGCATCGGCGAAATTGCTGCCAATGCTAGCAATGTAGGCCTTCCAGTCCGGCTCATCCCATTTCGGAGGGACCATGGTATAGACTGCATCGGCGCTAGCGAAGGTTTTGCGCAAAAAAACGGAATCCTCCAGCGAGCCGATAGCCGCCCGGGCCCCCGCTGCGATAAGTTCGGAAAGGTTTTGTTGGCTCCTGCCAAGGACGGTCACCTGGTGGCCTGCCCCGAGCAAGGATAGCGTGAGCGGCTTAGCAATGTGGCCTGCCGCTCCTGTGATGACGTAATGCATATGTTTGTCTGTTTTTGTTTGCGTTTGCAGGGACTCTTTTCATATTGTACATACAACAATCAGGTACAAAAAATCATTGGCCCATTTTGTCGGAGATCCGGTTCATGCTTTGCACCAGTCGGGCGGTTTCTTCTCTACCGAGGATGGCGCCATACTGCTCGTAAAACTCCGACATGCAGTGTTTCATCCTCGAGTACATTTCCTTGGCCTTAGGGCTCGGATAGACATTCGTTAGTCTGCCATCCGTGGTTCGGGCCACATATTTTTTATCCTCCAGCTTGTCAATCAGGCGCGTGATGGTGGAAGGCTCCAGATGCAACTCCGCGCTAAGCGCCGAAGGCTGGATTCCCGGGTTTTCAATGACCAGCATCAGCAAATACCCATGGCTGGGTGACAGGTTTACCTTTTTCCAGGACTCGATGGCCAATTTTTCTACTTTTCGGGCCAAGGCGCTGGTGGCAAAGTACATGCATTTAGCATACCGGCTTTCCGAGGTTCTTTTCACGCAGCCAAAGGTACCAGGAAATTACTTGTATATACAACTTGTGGGCAAAAAAACTCCCTAGCTCTTCCAGCTACGGGGTTTTGTAGTCGCATATTCCCTAATTTTACCCTATGCCCAATCCCAATTTGAACAGCAGCCGGGAATTGCTCAACGCCCCTGACAAGGATTTTGAAAACAATATCCGGCCCGGAGCCATTGCGGATTTTTCGGGTCAGGTTCAAATTATTGACAACCTGAAGATCTTTATCCAGGCGGCCAAAATGCGCGGTGAAGCGTTGGACCATATCCTGTTCCACGGCCCGCCGGGGCTGGGCAAGACTACCCTCAGCCGCATCGTGGCCAATGAACTCGGTGTGCAGATCCGGGAAAGCTCCGGGCCGGTCATCGAAAAACCCGGCGATCTGGCTGGCTTGCTGACCAACCTGGAACCCAACGACGTGTTGTTTATCGACGAGATCCACCGGCTGAGTGCAACGGTGGAGGAATACCTGTATGCCGCCATGGAGGACTACCGCATCGATATCATGATCGACACAGGTCCCAATGCCCGGACGGTACAGCTTAACCTCAACCCCTTTACCCTGATCGGGGCTACGACCCGCAGCGGTTTACTCACCGCACCCCTGCTGTCGCGTTTTGGCATCAAATCCAGACTGGAATATTACGATAGCGAGACGTTGCAAAAGATTCTCTTCCGCTCGGCCTCGATCCTGGATACCCAAATCACCTCGGAGGCCTGTTATGAAATATCGCGTCGCAGCCGCGGAACGCCCCGGATAGCCAACGGCCTATTGCGCCGGGTGCGGGATTTCGCCCAAGTCCTCTCCAACGGCCTGGTCGACTTGGCCATTACCCAGCATGCCCTGCGCGCCTTGCACGTGGACCAGCATGGACTGGATGAGATGGACAACCGGATTCTTTCCACGATCATCGAAAAATTCAAGGGAGGCCCGGTGGGGATCACTACCATTGCCACCGCCGTAGGGGAGGAAACGGGCACGTTGGAGGAAGTGTACGAACCTTTCCTGATCCAGGAAGGATTCATCATGCGCACGCCCCGGGGAAGGGAGGTGACGGCCAAGGCCTACGAACATATGGGCAAGAGGCCGGGGGCGGGCAGCGAACCGCCATTGCTTTTCTAGGCGGCCTGCAGGGATGGCTTGGGAGCCAGCGCTTGGAGGTAGCCTCGCAGGATCATCGGCTTGAGTGTCCCCAGCACGATCAAGGCTAATATCACAGGCACCCACAAACGAAATTCGATCAGCCTGCCGATGAACGGTATCGCCACGATGTAGGGCGAGGCCATCAGGGCAAAATATGTAGCCAGCTTGCGGTTGTCCCTATCCACCGGGATATTTACACACACATAGACCAGAGGAAATAGGAACAGCACCCCCATTAAGCCATTGGCTTTAAACAGATCGAAATTGACCGAATACTTTTGCCCTTCCGTGACCATGGCGGCTCCTGCCAGCCAAATCCGCAGGGCCACATAGGGGGCCAAAAAACACAGGCCGGGCAGGATCATTTTTTTAATCCAGCGCCAATCCAGTAGCTTATAGTGCATCAAATAGATCGCTGCCATAAACGACAAGATGAGCAGCGAAGATTCTCGGTTGAATGTCGCCACTGCAATAGTCGCGCACAGCAGGACGTAGTAGCCCGGTCTGTGGTGTTGCAGGTATTTTAAAAAGAGCCAAAACGAGAATAGAAACAAAAAATAACTCAACATATCATACGGGGTGATGACAAATTGCGTAAATCCAATAAACAGGGTAACCAGCATGGATATCAAAATCTTTTCCCGGTTGCTCATCTCAAACAGCGGCTTCAAATCCAATATCAACAGCAAAAAAATGGCACTCGGTATGGCAAAGGCGGTAGCAATTAAAAAGAAGGTGAAAAAGAAAAGGCTGTCGGCACGCGTATCCAGGGCCGCAAAACGCACATCGTAGCGGTGGTTGCGCGTGTCCTGCATGCTTTGGGCCGCCTTGCTGGAAGCAATCTTATGGTACACCCACAACTGCAATTGGATACCGACTACCCGGTAGCGGTAAATGCCCTGAGAATAAATGCTGGCGAATTCATCCTCGCACAGCCCGCCGGCATTGTAGTTGGGCGTGAACCGGTAATAAAAGCCATATTGTATGATCAGCGGAAAAATAATGCCAATCAGCAGATATCGACAAATGGTGGATAGCCTGTGGTTTCGCATGCGGGTTGTTTTGTTTAAAATGTATTGCATATTCTTTGTGGGACGGTCCTGCCGCGACAGCGGCCCCGAACCTGTCGACCAAAAAAATACAGCAGGCAAACGAAAATGAGTAAACGCCGAAAGGCCTGGCTCTAGTATGGAATGTCCCCACTGAGGAATCTGACCCATCCCCTACGAAAGGCACCTGCCCCCGGACCCGGATCCTACGCACCCGGTTGGCTGCCCTCACTTATAGGCGAATTCCAAGGGGAAATCCACTTTGACGCCGAAATTTTTTCCTTCGTTGTAAATGCCATGATGTGGCACAGGTTCCGTCGGGTAGGGCTCAAAATATTTCAGGCGGCTCAAATGGTCCTGGTAGGCCACGTCAAAGATATTGTTCCCCATCAGGTACACGTTAAACAGCAGCCGGCCCTTGGCGTTGGTAATGCCCCCACCCAGGCCTACATTGACCAGGTTGTAA
This sequence comes from uncultured Chitinophagaceae bacterium, assembly GCA_963742225.1. Classification (GTDB taxonomy): domain Bacteria; phylum Bacteroidota; class Bacteroidia; order Chitinophagales; family Chitinophagaceae; genus Puia. The sequence continues at coordinate 67,932 of CAVULD010000003.1, forward strand.
CAGGAAGTAGGCGTCTCGGTATTGTTGACCAGGTAGACCCGGTCCTGCTTGGCATAATAGGCGAATTGGACCTTGACAAAGGCATTGACCAGATGGTAGGCCTTGTAATCGAAATTGTAACTGATCTCCGACAACCCATGCAAGGGAGGCATCATGGGTACGTATTTGTTGCTGTCCGACTGCTGGGCAGCAGGGATATCCAAATTGATACCGTAGACGGCCGATAGGACGGTGAGAAAATGGATTGCCCGAATGGGGTGCAGATCGACACTCACTTCCCCTCCGTACAATTCGGCTTTGCCCTGTTGGTATTTGTAGGTCTGGTTGCCCGGCACAATCACGGAATCCCCTCCATTTACGCTCAGGAGCTTTTCGTTGAAAATATAATTGGAAATGGTGTTGTTGAAGACAGCAAAATTGATGACCAGGTATTTGGACGAAAAGGCAAATCCGATATCTTCTTGCAGACTAAATTCCGGTAAAAAATTGGGGTTGCCGATCTGATAAATGTTGGTGCCTGGATGCACGCCATTGGCAGAAATTTCGGCGATATTGGGCGCCCGGTACCCCCGGGCAATATTGGCTTTGACGCTCAACTTCTCCGTGAAATTATAGGTCGCCCCAAGACTTCCGGACAGGCCCGAAAAGTTGTGGGTGTAATTGGAAAAAACCTTGTCTGCACCAACGGTATCGGCCCCATACACCGGCGTAGTAATCAGGGTGGAGGAATCGGTTGTGGTATAGAGTTCAAAGTTTTTAAAGTATCGGCTGTCAAAGCGCGCACCACCGACCAGGTCGAGTTTGCCAAACGTCTTTTTAGCCATGAGAAAGGGCCCTACGTCGAACTGGTGGTAGGACGGGATGACAAAATTGGTTCCCTTGGTAACCGTGTTATCCTGGTACATCCCATTGACCCCCCCAGTCAGACTCCAGCCCTGGAACTCTGGAAAATAATATTTCACGTCGTAGGAATAGGTGTTGAGCTGCAGGAATAATCCTGCCAGGTCAGGCTCCTGGGGCTTATCGAATTCGCGACGCACGCTGCGGGTGAAGGCGAGGTTGACGACCAAACGCCCGTCGCCCAGAATAAAGTCGTTGGCGCTGTAGGCCCGGTAATACTGTACATGCTGGTGCAAGGGCGTCATGGCATAGGAGACCAATTCCTGGGGCGTAACGACGGGCCGGAAGGTGTCTATGTTGGTGATTTGCTTGGTAAACTGTCGGGTTGTCGAATCCCGACTTCCATCGGGAATTTCCTGCAGATCGTCGAAGACCGATAAGCCCAGGTGCGAATAGCCCCAGTCGCGGTGCAGGCCAAAAAAAGCGCTGCCGTCCGTTTCGTTGAATGCCGTGTTGTACACCCGGCCATCGACCGGATCCTGGTAGTTGGTAGCCTGCTTATGCGACAGCCGGCCCATCCATTCGAATCCTTTCTTCGTGCCGCTGAGCATGGCCGATCCGCCAAACAAGCCGTTGTTGCTCTGGTATTCGGCCAGCACATCCCCCTCGATTTTACCTTCAGGCGCAGGCGGGGTGGGGATGAGATTCACCACCCCTGCCAGGGCATCGGATCCGTAGGTCAGACTGGCCGGCCCTTTGACGATTTCAATATGGTCAATGCCGTATTGATCCACTTCGATGCCGTGCTCGTCTCCCCATTGCTGGCCTTCCTGGCGGATGCCATCAAAGAGGCTCAATATCCGGTTATACCCCAGCCCTCGGATAAATGGCTTGGATATGTTCGGACCGGTGGTGAGCGCGTTGACGCCAGGCACCTTGGCGATCGCGTCAATGATGTTGGAACTCAGGTTGGCCACGATAAACTGGTGGTTAACCGAAACGATGGGTACGGGGCTTCGCTTGATCTGGGTGGCCTTGGACAGGCCCGTCACCACCACTTGGCTTTCTTCCACGTACTCGTCGGACATCTCAAAATTGGCCTGGGTGGGTCCATTGATATTGACGGACATGGTAAGCGTCTTAAACCCCACGGAGCGGACTTCTACCAAATAGGTTCCTGAGGGTAGTGATTTGAACTGGTAGCTGCCGCTGGTATCGGCGATGGTGCCGAGTTTCAAGTCTGGAATATAGACGGAGGCGCCCGCGACGGGCAGGTTTTTTCCTTTTTCGGTGACTCGCCCGTACAGCGAACCACTGCCCGGTCCCGCGTGGTGGTGGGTCGGCGCACTGCGCAAGGGACCCGCCGGCAAGAACGTCAGGGCCAACCAGCACCAAGACAGGAGCTGTAGCCGAAGGCTATATGGAAATCGACAAATCATATGCTAGATTTTGATCAGCTTGCCCTGGGCAACGCTGATGGTCATACGCTCAAGCGGTGCATAGCCAATAGGCTATACCAAGGCTTGTGGGGCTAAAATGCATGTCTGGGAAGCAAAGCAATCGTTGGCGTTCAGCCTTGGGTGGCAGGTGGTCCACGCAACGCCGCGTATATGGGCAGGCTCGTGAGGACGTCGGCGGCGGGGCTCGGCCGGTACGTCCCGAATCGGGGCAACCCGGCCACCTCGATGCAAAGGCCATCGCTGAGAAAGGGAAATTCCACCACTAAATTATCGCAATGACACCAGAAACCGGATGCGTGTAAAATGGGCGTTTGCGCATCGTTGAGGTTAAAAGTCAGGTCCTGGTGGTTGGCCAATAGGTCATGCAGGGTCTTTTTCGGCATGATGCTCAAGGCAAAAAGCACTAACAATAAAGCAGCTGATAACCTTCGCATAGAGAGCTTGTGGCAAATTTTTGATAGGACCTTGCAAATATGCGCTATTCCCTAGCACAAAACAAAATAAAAGTGACCTGCGGCGCCCTGCTCAACCAGTTGGGAAAGGGGTCTTCAGGGTGCCTGAGGACCGCCACCTGCGCCGCCCTATCGCGCCCCGAGTCAACAGCGAGTGCATCTTATTTGGTTACAAGCGGCACACCACGGGCTAATCAATTGAGGTTTTCAATAATGCCTGCGATCCCTTGGCCTCCCCCTACGCAGGCCGTAACGATGCCGTAGCGCTTATTAAGTCTTTTCAAGTCCTGGGTAATTTGGATCGTCAACTTGCAGCCGGTACAGCCCAGCGGATGGCCCAGCGCAATGGCGCCACCATTGATGTTAACCCGACTCGGATCCAGCCCCAGAGTACGGATGACAGCGAGGGCCTGCGAGGCAAAAGCCTCATTGAGTTCTACCAGGTCGATTTGCCCCAGACCCATGCCCGCTTGCTTGAGTACCTTGGGAACCGCTTCCACCGGTGCGATCCCCATAATGCGCGGGTGCACCCCGGCGCTGGCGCAAGCCACCAGTCGGGCGATTGGCTTCAGACCCAACTGCTTTACCATTCTTTCCCCCATCACCACGACAAAGGCTGCCCCATCGCTGGTTTGCGACGAGTTGCCAGCCGTTACCGAGCCTCCTGCCGCAAAAACAGGCTTTAATTTGGCCAGCGCTTCCAAGGACGTATCTGCTCGCGGCCCCTCATCGGTATCCATGAGGGCGAAGCGCTGCTGCTTTTTGCCCTTTGCGTCCAAATACACCTCCTCTACACGAACAGGAAATATGCCGGTTTTAAAAAAGCCATTTTGGATTGCGGCTATCGCCTTTTGGTGGGAGAGGAAAGAAAACTGGTCTTGGTCCTCCCGGTTGACGTGGTACTCCTTGGCGACAGCCTCGGCGGTTAAGCCCATGCTCAGATAATAATCCGGATCGTCGCTGGCGATCGAATACGCGGGCACGGGCTTCCATCCGGCGGTCGGGACCAGGCTCATGCTTTCGGTGCCACCGGCAATAATGCATTCGGCCTGACCGCTCCTGATTTTAGCACTCGCAATGGCAATGGTCTCCAGGCCGCTGGCACAATAACGGTTCACCGTCATGCCCGGCGCATGAATGCCCACGGCTCGAGCAGCAATGATGCGGCCCACTTGCAAACCCTGTTCGGCCTCTGGAACGGCATTGCCAACGATCACGTCGTCGACCTGCAAAGGATCCAGCTGAGGAACCGATTGGAGTAACCCTTTTATTAGGTCCACGGCCAGATCGTCGGGCCGGTAAAACCGAAATCCACCTCGTTTGGATTTTCCTACCGCCGTCCGGTAGCCGGCAACTATAAACGCATCTTGCATATACCTGTATTTTAGATGATCGAAGCGGATGGGGGTAAGCGCCCCTGGGAACTGGGCAAAAGTTGTCTATGCAACTTTCCGGGTCAAAGGTAAAAATTTTCGCCTGATTGGAGCCAATATCAAGGATAGATTCTAATTACCTTCGCCACGACGTATGTACACCTTGCTTCGAGACTTCCTGTTTCTTTTTCCACCCGAAAGCGTGCACCGTGTCTCCATGAATATCCTGCGCTTGATATGCCGGGTACCCTGGTTTCGAAGGGGGCTGGCTTCTTGGTGTTTCAAGCCGGGGCGGAGCGCGGAAAAAGAACTCCTCGGACTGGTGTTTCGAAATCCAGTGGGGCTGGCTGCAGGCTTTGATAAGAATGCCCGCTACCTGCGGGAGCTGGAAACCTTGGGCTTTGGCTTCGTGGAAATCGGCACCGTCACCCCCCGCCCCCAGCCGGGCAACGACAAACCCAGACTCTTCCGGCTGCCCAAAGACCAGGCCCTGCTCAACCGCATGGGCTTTAACAACGATGGGGTTGTAAAGGTGGCCAAACGATTACGCCAATGGAGGCAACAGAGCGCCACCAGGAGCTTGGCCGCAGGTCGTCCCATGCTGATCGGTGGCAATATTGGCAAGAATAAAGCCACCCCCAACGCGGAGGCCTGGAAGGATTACGAAACGGCCTTTGTCGAACTCTTTGACTGGGTTGATTATTTTGTGGTCAATGTCAGCTCACCGAACACCCCGGGTCTGCGGGAGCTGCAGCAAAAGCCGGCCCTGCGCACCATCCTGGCGCACCTGCAGGATCTAAACCGCCAGCTTAGCCGCGATCAATCCTCCGGACCCAGGCCCCTGCTACTGAAAATATCTCCCGATTTGACCACCCCGGAGCTCAATGATATCCTGGACCTGGCTTTGGAGATCGGACTCGACGGCCTGGTAGTGGCCAATACCACGATTTCCAGAAACCACCTATCTGCCCAAAGTGTGCAGCAGGTCGACAAAATGGGAGATGGTGGCCTGAGCGGATTGCCCTTGCGGGAGCGGTCGACGGAACTGATCCAGTACATCCACCGAAGAACCCGCGGCCGTTTGCCCCTGATTGGCTCCGGGGGGATTTTCACCACCCAAGACGTGCAGCAAAAAACTCGTGCGGGCGCCGCCCTGGTGCAGGTTTGGACGGGCTTTATTTATGTCGGACCGCTCATCGTCAAAAAACTTCTTCCCGCGTTCAGCGCCTGACTTGCTTTTAGCCGCGGGGGACGGTTGCAAAGATGCTGCCGGTGCGGGCTTTTTTTCGTCTATAGATGGTCGTGATATAGATTTTGCCCCACTACACTCCTACCCAAAACCTCCCGTCAAATCAACTTGAGCAGGGCCGCTGCAACCAGCGCCGCCGTTTCGGAGCGCAACCGGGTTTGCCCCAGGGCGACGGCAATACATTGCTTTTCCATAGCCTGGGCAATCTCCTGCGGGGTGAAATCTCCTTCGGGTCCGACCAAGACAACATGCGAGGAGAGGTTGGGGTTGATCAGGTCGCTGAGGTTTCTTCTTTTTTCCTCCCCGCAATGGGCAATAAATTTCTGCTGATGGTTGATCGCGCCCAAAGCCTGGTCGAAGTCGAGAGGTCCAGAGAGCTGGGGCATCCAAGCCTGTTGGGATTGAATCATGGCGCTGACCACTAGACCGTGCATCCGTTCCATACGCACATGCTGCTTTTCGGTGCGATCACAAAGCAGAGGAATGATTTCGGTGACTCCCAGTTCCGTAGCTTTTTCTAAAAACCATTCAAACCGGTGGCTGTTCTTGAGTAGCGACACAGCGAGGGTGATCCGGCGGGGATCTCTGGGCCGATGCTCTACATGCAGGATCCGGACCAGGCATTTTTTTCGGTCCTGCCCGACGATTTCGGCCCGGGTCAAGGCGCCGCGTCCATCGGTCAGGAACACCTGTTGGCCTTCCTTCATGCGAAGCACCCGCAGCAAATGCCGGGAACTCTCCTCATCCAGCCCAACCTGCGCATCGCCGCTGGGAAAATCCGGTAAATACACATACGGAGGGGTCATAGGGACAAAGATGGAGCAAAAAAAGGTTCAGCGTTTCAAAAACCGTATCCTAGTCTCCACAAAGTTCAAGGCCCCGCCGGTGGCGGGGCCTTGAACTTTACTGCTGTGAGCGGGCAAATCAAAAGGGTGATTCCTCCTCATCCATCGGCAAATCGTTCATCTTGCTGCCGGCTTGGATATACAGTTTTGGTCCCCCCTCATTGTCGGAAACCGGTTTCCAATTTCCGGGTGGCAATCCGGTACTGCCGTAATCGCCTCCATCATCCTCCACAAATTTCTGGATATGTAGTAGGGCCTTTAATTTGATTGTTTCCAAAGATCCGTTTCGGTGCTTGGCGATGCGCACGTGGGTTTCTCCCTTGTTGCTTTCCCCAAATTCGTTGGAGGTGATATCGTAATATTCCGGCCGGTATAAAAACATGACCATATCAGCATCCTGCTCAATGGCCCCGGATTCGCGGAGATCACTGAGCTGGGGCATCTTATTGCCCTCCTTCCTTTTTTCCACTTCGCGACTGAGTTGGGAAAGAGCAATGATGGGTACCTGCAGTTCTTTGGCCAGTCCTTTTAGGTCTCTGGAAATGCGGCTGATTTCCTGCTCGCGGTTACTGTTTCGGTTCTCGCCCGTTCCACTCATTAACTGCAAGTAATCAATGATGATCAGTCCCACGTTATGCTTGTTTTTCAGCCGCCGGCACTTGGCCCGCAACTCAAAAATGTTCAAGGCCGCTGTGTCGTCGATGTAGATGGGAGCCTGGGCAAGTCGCTGAATGCCTTTGGCATAGAGTTGCTTCATTTCATGTTCTTCCAGTTTGCCCCGCGCGATTTTTTCCAGCCAAATTTCACTCTCCGCTGACAGGATACGTTGCACCAGCTGACTAGCACTCATTTCCAAGCTAAACACCGCAACGGGCGTTGGTTTGGTAGGATGCAGGGCTGCGCTGCGGGCCAGGTTGAGGGCAAAGGCTGTTTTACCCACAGAAGGTCTGGCAGCCAGAACAATCAAGTCGGTCGATTGCCAGCCATAGGTGATCCGGTCCAAGGAGGCAAAACCACTGGGAACCCCAGAAATATCTTCATTCTTATGGCGCAGGTCTTCAATGCGTTGAATGGTCTTGACCAGCACGGTATCGATGCTGTCAAAATTCTTGCGCAAGTGGTTGTTGGTGATTTCAAACAGCTTGCTTTCCGCATCATCCAGCAAATCGAATACGTCGGTAGAATCCTCGTAGGCGTCCCCGATGATTTCTCCCGAAATGCGTATCAACTCGCGCTGGATGAATTTTTGCAAGATAATCCGGGCATGCGCATCAATGTTGGCGCTGGATACCACGGCGTTAGTAAGCTTAGTTACATAATAGGCCCCTCCCACAATGTCTAATTCTTCGCGGGTTCTGAGTTCCTCCACAACGGTTAAGATGTCAATGGGCTGACTCTTTTGAGCCAGACCCTGCATGCAGCGGAAAATCCGCTGGTGACCCTCCAGGTAAAAACATTCCGGTTTAAGAATTTCTACCACCGTGTCAAAAGCACTTTTTTCTAGCATGATGGCCCCGAGCACGGCTTCTTCGAGATCCTTGGCTTGGGGGGGTACTTTGCCGTAAACCATGGTGCTTAAATCTAAGCTGGGTTTGCGGCGGAGCTTGCGTTCTTTGTTCAAATTGGTTAAATCCATGGCGAGCCGTCCAAAAAAGAAATGAGTAAATATTGTTTCTCCACTTGCTAGTTCCCCGACCAGGCTAACCCGACAGCAGCCGTACATGCAGCTGCCAGGACAACCGGGTCTACCGTAGGAAACCCACCGAAGTCTAGCTTAGGTTTGGTTCGTTTTACCAAAGGATTTGGACAGCAAAGTATTTCTCCGGGTTAAATCTCTGAAGCTTTTAACCAGGCTCATCGGGTTAGCAAAACAGCCTTGATATTAAGAAAATGTTACGCCACCATGAACAGAATATTATCCCTTTGAGTCAGGACGGCGAATATAAATCCCATTTGCGCGATGAAAAAAGAAAATCTTTTTTTATATTTTTCCTTTGGCTATCCACAGGCTTATCCCCACCGAATCAAGGCTTGTCTACCTGCCCTGGGCAGTTCTCCACAATTTAGAAAAGTTTTTCGCTCTCTGGCCAACTAAATAAACACCCATTGTGCAGAAAAAATTCGGGCTAAAAATTTTGCCAGACCGCTAAGATTGTGCAGCGTTTTTTTGCCCCCTGACCTGGGCCTTCCAATCCAAACGCCAAGCCCGCGACTGGGCGCGGGCTTGGGGCCAAACCGAGGGGTTTGGGTCAATATTTTTTGGATCAATTGCCGGTCGAATTTTTATTTTCCGGTGGCTTAGCCGGGGCGGGCTTGGGTTTTTGGGGCTTTTTGGGCTTGGGCTGACCATTGTTTGTCGCGTTGGTCGAGTTGGTTGTCTGGCTGCCATGCATGACCGGAGCCTGGCCGCTTGTGGATGCGGGGGCGGTAGAACTGGACCGCGGGTGTGTCCCTTCAACGGGTGGCGGGGTATTGCCTGGAGCTCCGCTGTTGGCACTATTGGCTGGCTTGGCGACAGTGCCGCTTGTGGCCGGCGGACGGTTGGACAAGGAAGGCGATTCGCTAGACTGGGGGCTTATTTGCCCACTTGTGGCTGGGGCGGGATGAACCGGCCTGACTGCGCTCAACGGCTGGACCCGAGCCGGTGCAATGGGTTTGGGAGTCGATCCGGAGACCACACTGGTCTGCTGCGTGGCGGCTGGATTTACTCTTGGTCTATACAGGCTCAAGCCGCCGGCGCCCATCTGTTCCCCTGGCCGGCTGCTCTGTTGCAAGCTGGTGGGGTGAATGGGGCTGCCCGTGTACCGGCTGACTTCATTGGGATCAGGTCCTGCGGCATAGACTGCACTGCGCATGTTGTTGTTAGTTACCGCCGTGTTACTTATCCGATTGTTTACAGTCACATTGGTATTGATGATGGTCGTGTTGTTGATGATCGTCACATTTTTGGTCTCGCTCACATAATAGGTATTGACCTGGGGACTCGCGACATACTGGTGTGGTACAAAGCACCAATAGTGGCTTGGGGGGTTATAGGAGCCATAAGCTACCGCGACTGTCACACTGGGTCCAATCGGGGCCCATCCATAATACTCCGGGCTTGTCCTCCAGCTCACCCAGGCCGGAGACCATTCGTAGCCAGGGATCCAAAGCCATCCGTACGCGTCATCAAAAAACCAGCGTCCATAATGGAAGGTTGCCCAGCCCCAATTGTATCCGGAAGCCCAGGTCCAACCCTCATCGGTATATACCCAATACCCATTACTTGAATACGGTTTGAACCCTGGCCCCACATTGGGCATCCACACATACCCATACCCGGGGTAGTCTACCCACTGCCCGTAGGGACTGAGTTCATCATAAAAAGTTTGGTAGGTAACTTCCGGAGCGGGTGGAGCAGGGGGAGGGGGCGCCGGGCTTTGCACGACCACCTGCGAGGGGCCGCATCCCGTAAGCGTAACGCTCCACATTGCCAAAAGAAGGGATAATCCCCAAAACGTATTCTTCATAGTTAGCTTGATTTATGTTGTTCCGTACGCAATCAAGTTTAGCACAATCCATGCTAGAACCTGTTTCGCCATCCCGGTTAACAAATGGACAACGGATTAGGTTGGCAAAAAGCGCTTCCACAAGTATCGCGCACCCGGGATGCCTTTTTGCGCGAAGATAAAGAACGCAAAAATTAGGATAAAAAGTATCGGTCTGCTGCAGCCCGATCGCCATGAATCTAAAAAACTATATTTGCAACTAATCCAAAAAGCGTGCTACAGCGATGAACATTTCCTACAATTGGCTCGGTGATTTCCTTCCCCATGGCAGTGGCTACCAACCCCAGATTCCTGGACCCGAAGCCATGGCTGCCCTGCTTACCTCGATCGGGTTGGAAGTCGAGAGTCTCGTGGCTTACGAATCCGTGCGTGGATCTTTGAAAGGACTGGTGGTAGGGGAGGTCTTGCGCTCAGAGCCACATCCGAATGCCGATAAGTTAAAGCTGACACAGGTCTCGATTGGAGCGCAGAGTCCCGTTCTGCAGATCGTGTGCGGCGCACCCAATGTGGCAGCGGGACAAAAAGTTATTGTAGCCCCTGTAGGTGCGGTTATTTTTCCCATCCAGGGCGAGGCTATTACCATGAAAACGGCTAAAATCCGAGGCGTAGAAAGCCAGGGGATGATTTGCGCGGCCGACGAAATCGGCCTGGGTGCGGATCACTCGGGCATTTTGCTTTTGCCAGACCAAGCCGTTGCGGGTTCGTCCCTGCAGCAATACCTACCAACGTATGCGGACCATATTTTTTCGATCGGCCTGACGCCGAATCACATGGATGCCATGAGTCACCTGGGAGTAGCCCGCGATGTCTGTGCCTACCTGGCGCATCACCAGGGGCGACAACTAACCCCGCGGGTCCCTTCCGTGGACGGCTTTGCCGTTTCCGATCGCAGCTTGCCCATGGGAGTACGGATTGAAAACCATCTCGGATGCCGGCGCTATTCCGCTGTCAGCATCAAGGGTGTGCAGATCCGCGAGTCCCCTTCGTGGATGCAGGATAAATTGAAGGCTATCGGCGTGCGACCCATCAACAATATCGTGGACATCACCAACTATGTGTTGCATGAATTGGGTCAGCCACTCCACGCATTTGACTTGGACCAGATCAGGGGCCGGCAGATCACGGTAAAAAATTTGCCATCAGGTACGCCCTTTTTGACTCTGGATAAGAGGGAAATTACCCTGGATCAGGAGGACTTGGTAATCTGTGACGATATCGGGCCCCTATGCCTGGCCGGCGTGTACGGTGGATTCACCAGCGGGGTAAGCGCCCAAACCCGCAATATTTTTTTGGAGAGCGCCTGGTTTGATCCGCAAACGGTCCGCAAAACTTCTTTTCGGCACGATCTGAGAACTGATGCGGCCACCCATTTTGAAAAAGGCATGGATATATCGGGCACGGTTGGGGCCTTGAAGAGAGCAGCCCTGTTGATCTGCGAACTGGCCGCAGGGGAGCTGGCCAGTGACGTGATCGACGTATATCCAGAGCCCAGACCTAAAACCCAGGTGCTGTTGCCGTATCGCTATTTGGATAAACTAAGTGGAAAGCATTACCCACCGAAGGTCGCCAAAGCGATTTTGCTGGCCTTGGGCTTCGAGCTGCTGGAAGAGAATCCGGACCAGCTGTTGGTTGCTGTCCCCTACCACAAATCAGATATCGGCTTGGCGGCCGACTTGGTGGAAGAAATCATGCGCATTGATGGCTACGATCAGGTCGCCATACCTACTTCGATCCGCATGTCGCCGTCCGTGGAATTGGACCGGGGCCAGTCCAGCTGGCGCCACAAGGTGGCCAATTTCCTGGTGGGGACGGGATTCCGGGAGATTCTGACCAACTCGATCACCAACAGCGCCTACTACCAGGAAACGGAACTGACCGGGGGGGTGAAAATGATCAACAACTTGAGCGCCGAACTCAATATGCTAAGACCTTCGATGCTGGAAACCGGCTTGGAAGCACTCGCCTTTAACATCAACCGCAAAAATCCGAACCTGCGGTTGTTTGAATTCGGCAAGACCTATGGACTGGGCGACCCGACAGGCTATCTCGAACGCAACCACCTAAGTCTGTATCTAACCGGACTACTAGCCCCAGACTCCTGGCGATCCAAGGCGCAGCAGACCGACTTTTATTACCTCAAGGGTCTTTGCGCAAGCCTGATGCGTCTAATGAACCTGGACGTTGAAACGGCCTTAGTGGGAGGCAATGACAAGCTGGCCGGCATATACCAGGCCAGGCTATCAGGTAAGGTCCTGGTGGAGGCAGGTGAAGTCAACCGGCGGCAGCTGGAAAAATTTGAGATCAAGCAGCCCGTCTTCTTCGCAGATTTTGATTGGGATGGCCTGGTCCAGGCCGCAGGCTCCAACAAGCTGGTTTTTCGCGAATTGCCCAGGCAACAGCCCGTCCACCGAGATCTGGCCATGGTAGTCGGCCATACCCTACCCTTTGTCCAGGTCGAGGAGACTTTGCGCAAGATTCGGTTGGAGAAGTTGCAGGGGGTGCAATTATTTGATATTTTTGAAAGCGATAAGATTGGTGCGGGGAAAAAATCGCTGGCCTTGAGTTTCACATTTCTGGATGAGGAAAAAACACTTACGGACAAAGAAATCGACGCCATGATGCAAAAGATCATGCGAGCCTTTGAAGCGGAATTGGATGCGGAAATCAGAAAGTGATGGTGTCGGCCGGTGTAGTCGGCTCGAGCGCTAGGCCCGCAGGGCCGAGTGACGATCGGCCAGAATACACGGCGTCCTGGCCAGCCAGGCTTCAGCTGCCCCGTGTCAAAAAACATACCCACCATGCAAGACCTGGACAACCAACTCCAACGGATTAGCGAAAAGCTTCAGCGGCTACTCACCGAGTACCAATCCCTGCAAAAGGAAAATGCCAGACTCAAAAAAGAGAAAACCGAACTGTCGGAACGCTGCGGGCTGTTGGCTGTGCAATCCGAGAACTGGCAACAGCAAACCGAAATCCTGAAGATGTCCAAAGGGAGTATGAATGAAGAGGAGAAGAAGGCCTTGGAAAAACGCCTGGCGCAATACGTCAAGCGGATTGACCGCTGTATCGCCTTGCTAAGTGAGTAAATCAGATTCTTTTTACCAGCCGCATTTTGAGTTCGTCATCCCCCTGGGAAACCACTAAGGTGTATTCGCCGTAGGGCAATTCGCTGAGTCCCTCGAGATCAACTATCTGCCTTTCTTGTGTTACTTCCGTTTCCAGGGCGCTGCAGACGCTGCCTTGGTCGTTCTTGAGCACCGCTCGAAGGGTGCAGGCTTGAGGCTCATTCACCTCAAAGGTCAACCGGTCGATAAAAACCAGGGTCCTGAGCTTAAGGTTCATAGCATATTGGATATTAGCGTATAATAACCAGGGGCATTATACATGACATCTCTGCATATTTCAACGGGAACTTGGCTTACCTTTGAAACGGCGAAATGCCTGAAATTGTGAATAAATGGTGAATAAATGTAAACTAACTTATTGATCTATGCAAGAGTTAATGACGATAAATGTGCTCATCGGAGATCGGACCTACCGGATCAAGATTGACCCCAAAGACGAAGAAACGGTGCGCAAGACCCTCAAAACGATCAACAACCAGATCATGGAGTTCAAGAGCCAGTTTTCGGGCAAAGACACGCAGGATTACCTGGCCATGGTTCTGCTATGGTATGCGACCCAGTCGGGCACCGAGTCTTCGGCAGGCCCGGGGACCGAGGGGTCGGCGCTGGCCACCTTGCGCAAATGGGAAGAACAATTGGACCGAGTTTTATAGATTTATTTGGTTATCACATCTAACTCTCTGGGTTAAAAATCCTTATCTTCGCCAATTACCTATTTCCACGCATTTATGGGCCTGGATTTTGAAAATACGATTGTGAACTTTATAAACTTTAGATTCAATGGAGCTAAATGTCATCTCTATTATACTTTCGGTGAGTGCCCTGGTTATAGGGGTCGTTGCGGGTCGATTCATCTTTGCCAAAAACACCAAGAAACAAGTTGACGATGCCCGCCAGCAATCCGATAAAATCATCGCGGATGCCCAAGTTTCTAGCGAAAACCTGAAAAAAGAGAAAATCCTCGAAGCCAAGGAAAGATTCGTCCAACTTAAGGCAGAATACGACAAGGATGTGTTGGAACGCAACCGTAAACTAAACGATTCAGAGACCCGGGTCAAGCAAAAGGAACAAGGCATCAATCAGCGCCTTGAACATCTCGACAAACAGGCCAAGGAAAACGAGGCCATCAAGGAGACCCTGAACCGCCAAATCGATGTAGTCAATCAAAAGAGAACTGAGCTAGAAAAGCACCAGGAGGAACATATCCGTCGCCTGGAGAAGATATCTGCCCTGACGGCCGAAGAGGCGAAGGCCCAACTAGTGGAAAGCCTCAAGCACGAGGCCCAGACCCAGGCGCTGGCGCTGCAACAGGAGATAATCGATGACGCTAGGCAAAAAGCCAACAAAGAAGCCCGGAAAATCATCATTCAGAGCATCCAGCGTACCGCGGCCGAACAAGCGATCGAAAACTCCATTACCGTATTTAATCTGGAAAGCGATGAGATCAAGGGCCAGATCATTGGCCGGGAAGGTCGAAACATCCGGGCCATTGAAGCGGCTACCGGGGTAGATCTGATCGTCGATGATACGCCGGAAGCCATCGTGCTGTCGTCCTTCGATCCATTGCGCCGAGAAATTGCGCGACTCTCGCTGCAACGGCTGGTGGCTGATGGACGCATACATCCCGCCCGCATCGAGGAGGTGGTGGAAAAAACGAAAAAGCAAATCGAAGAACAGGTAATTGATATAGGCGAACGCACAGTCATCGAGCTGGGAATCCATGGGTTGCATAAGGAGCTGGTACGGATCGTAGGAAAGATGCGTTTCCGCTCCTCCTACGGGCAGAACCTGCTGATGCACAGCCGCGAAGTGGCCAATTTATGCGGCATTATGGCCGCGGAACTGGGCATGAACGCCAAACTGGCCAAACGGGCCGGTTTGCTGCACGATATAGGCAAGGTACCTGATGAAGAGACCGAACTATCTCATGCCCTGTTGGGGATGAAACTGGCAGAAAAATACGGCGAAAATCCCGCTGTCATCAATGCCATCGGAGCCCATCACGACGAGGTCGAAATGCAGTATGTCATCGCCCCCATCATCCAGGCCTGCGACGCAATCAGTGGCGCCAGACCCGGCGCCCGGCGGGAGATCATGCAGCAGTATATCCAGCGGATTAAGGACCTCGAAAACCTGGCCATGACCTACCCCGGAGTAGAAAAAGCCTATGCCATTCAGGCGGGACGGGAATTGCGGGTTATCGTGGAGGCGGATAAGGTGACGGACGGCGATAGCGACAAACTGAGCTTTGAGATCGCCCAAAAGATACAAACAGAAATGACCTATCCCGGACAAATCAAAGTGACCGTGATTCGCGAGAAAAGAGCCGTCAACGTGGCCCGGTAGTCTTGGGGGCCAAGGCAGCCCCCGGAGTGGTAGTTTATTTTGCATTCTGCGAAAACCTGCTTACTTTTGCCTCCCTAAATTTTTATGTTATGAACGCGGGCGTAGCTTATGTACACGAGCAGATGACAGCCAAGAAGGAAATGCCAAAATTTAAGGCCGGTGACAACATCACGGTCAATTATAAAATTCTGGAAGGCAACAAGGAAAGAATCCAAAGCTTTAAGGGGGATGTCATTAAGCGCCAGGGTGTAGGCCAGACGGCCACTTTCACGGTGCGCAAGATCTCAGATGCCGTGGGAGTAGAACGCACGTTCCCGTTGTTCTCGCCCAATATCGAATCCATTGAACTCAATAAATCCGGACGGGTACGTCGGGCAAAGTTGTTTTTCCAGCGCGATCGCAGCGGTAAGAGCGCTCGTATTAAAGAAAAACGCAACTTATAATCTCCCTGTTTAACAGCCAAACAAAATTGTTAATCTGCTTTTTCTTACCAATTTTGTATCTACCTTTACACGTACATTAAATTTACAGCCATGGGAGATTTATTTAGCGGTCCGCACGTGTTGCTCATAGCCCTCGTCGTGCTTTTTTTGTTTGGAGGCAAGAAGATTCCAGAACTGATGCGTGGTTTGGGCAGGGGTATCCGGGAGTTTAAAGACGCCAAGGACAATGTAACCCGAGAGATTGAAGATCACATCAACAACGACAACAAAGCCAAAAGCACAAGTACTACGGTATCCACACCGAATAAGCAGGCATCTTCCGACTCTTCCATCAACATCTAGCATTTGGCCAAACAGTATTTTTGATACTTGCGTATCAAACCATAAAACCTCGCGACTAGATTCTGCGAGGTTTTGTTTTTTTTGCGATATTTTTATGCCTCGTAGCAGCTCCCATTTCCATGAAACTATTTAGTCGAAACCCCAATGAGCAGGATCGGGCAGAGATGTCATTTATTGAACATTTGGACGTCTTAAGAGCCCACCTATTTAAGTCAGCAGTCGCGGTAGCTATTGGGGCCATCCTGGTGGCCATTTACAATACCTTTATCGTTAAGAAAATATTGATGGGCCCCACCCACGCCGATTTCCCCACCTATTCCATCTTATGCCGGTTGAGTCGAAGTCTCGGGCTGGGCTCCAGGCTTTGCATGAGCCAAATCAACGTCCGCATGCAAAGCAATACCGTGGCTGGACAATTTGGAGTCTATTTTAACGTCATCCTGATTGGCGGTTTTGTGATGGCCTTCCCGTACGTGTTCTGGCAATTTTGGAAGTTCACTAAGCCCGCCCTGACGCCCAAAGAACTCACCAGCACGCGAGGGGTCATTTTTTGGGTTTCCCTGCTGTTTTTCCTCGGCGTATTCTTTGGCTATTTTGTCATCGCCCCCTACACCATAAACTTCTTTGCCAAATTTTCCCTGGATGACAGCATCGAGAACCTGTGGACCGTGGCCAGCTACTTCAACACCATTGTCCCCTTGATTCTGGGTGCGGGCCTGGCTTTCCAGCTGCCGCTAGTCTTGTTTTTTCTGGCTAAAGCCGGCGTAGTCAGCTCCGCCTACCTGCGTCGCGCCCGCAAATACGCGATACTGACCATGCTGATCCTGGCCGGCATCATCACGCCCCCGGATATGCTCAGTCAAATCGTTTGCACGATCCCGTTACTTATTCTCTACGAAATCGGAATCATGCTCTGCGCCCGGGTGGAAAAGAAAGAAAAGGAGCAAGAGGCCGCCGAGTGGAGTTAGTCGTCGGGTTGGCACAGGCCGATGGCCCCGGATAAAGGATAAGCGCCATCGAAGGGCACCTATTAGCTAGTCAAAATAATCATAGTTTGTTCGCATTTTCAACCATTCAGGATTACCACCAGTTTCTGCAGCACCAGCCCAAGGGCTGCGCCATGGCCGTGGACCATTATTTGTCCAGGATTCAGGCCTACCAGGGGCTCAACGCATTTATCGAGGTATTCGCCGAGGAGGCGCGACAAAGGGCCCACCTGCTGGACGCGCAAAGGGCCAAGACGGGGACGGTGCCGGGAAGGCTACACGGCGTCGTTGTCGCCCTGAAAGACATTATTTCCTTTAAGGGTCACCGCCTTTCTGCCGCTTCCCGCATTTTGGAGAACTACCAGGCCATTTACAGCGCCACCGTGGTCGACAAATTGCTCGCTGAAGGTGCTATTATCATCGGACGCAACAATTGCGACGAATTTGCTATGGGGTCCAGCAACGAGAATTCCGCCTTTGGTAAGGTGCTCAATGGTCTAGACCCCACGAAGGTTCCTGGAGGCTCATCAGGGGGGTCCGCCGTGGCCGTGCAGATGGATTTGTGCATGGTCAGCCTGGGCAGCGATACCGGAGGGTCAGTGCGCCAGCCGGCGGATTTCTGCGGCGTTGTTGGCCTGAAACCTTCCTATGGCAGGGTGTCCAGATATGGCTTGATCGCCTATGCGTCTTCCTTTGACCAAATTGGTATATTCGGTCGATCGATCCCCGATGTAGCCCTGACCCTGGGGGTGATCTCTGGGATGGATGCCTACGACAGTACCTGCAGCTTTAGGCCTGAAACCGAACCTGGGGTGCTGGATTTATCCGCGCAGGACAAAAAATACAAGGTGGCGGTATTCAAACAAGCCCTCCTGCACAAGGGCCTGGACCCGGAAATCAAACGCCGCACCGAAGGGCTCATCGAGCAGCTCAGGGCTGATGGCCATACTGTCGAACTAATTGATTTTGAATACCTTGATTTTATCGTACCAGCCTACTACGTTCTAACGACAGCCGAAGCCTCCTCCAACCTGTCCCGATACGATGGGGTAAGGTATGGGTTTCGGGCGCCTGGGGAGCCTGCAGATTTAGCGGATTTTTACCAAAAGAACCGGGCCGGTGGCTTCGGGCGTGAGGTAAAACGTCGTATCTTGTTGGGAACCTTTGTGTTAAGTGCGGGTTACTACGACGCTTATTTTTCCCGGGCCCAGCAGGTGCGTAGGCTCCTGGTGGATAGAACTGAGTTGATTTTCAATGACTTTGATATAATCCTGTCGCCCACCTCTCCCACCGCGGCCTTCCAGATTGGCGAAAAAATAGAAGACCCAATTTCGATGTATCTCGCTGATATATATACAGTTTACGCAAATCTGACGGGAATCCCCGCCATCTCCATCCCCCTTTTTCGGGACACAAATGGCATGCCTTTTGGTATTCAAGCTATGACGAGTCGATTTAAAGAGTTAACTTTGCTTAGATTTTCGCATCATCTGATGCTACAATATAAGTCCTACGAGAATCCTACTTTATGAGACTTAGACGATTCAGGAACTGCCTCTCCTGAACGATTCTGCCGAATTTAATCCTTCCTCTGAAAGATTATGAACCAGATATCTGGTTTGTACATCTGTTAAACGTGTATAATGATCAGAAGACTTTTATTGTTAAGCATGCTTAGCGTGGGATGGATCGCTGCGTCACGTGCCGATGATGGGTTGAAAGGAAAAAAGGTCAAAGAACCTGCTTCTTCACATAGCTCCCATACCTCCTCCGCAACTAAAGCCCCCCAGGGCACCGCGAACCAGTTAACACATTCATTTTCACTACACAAGGATTCGGTAGGTGGATTCAATGAACTGTTTACGACCAGCGCTATGACCGGGAGCAATGGCTCTCAGCTCAATCCCCGGGCCATCGAATTTGTTCAGGATTATATCGAGAAGAATTCGGATAACCTATTGGAAATGAAATCCTGGGGCCGCCCCTACTTCAACCTCATGGAAGGCGTTTTGACCGAATACGGCCTGCCCAGCGAGCTGAAATATCTGGCGGTGATCGAATCCAATCTAAAGCCGACCTCGGTCTCCTGGGCCGGCGCTGTTGGGCCCTGGCAGCTGATGCCGGCTACGGCCCGTATACTCGGATTGCAGGTCAGCCGCAAACGCGACGAGCGTACCAATTATTATAAGAGTACCAAGGCGGCAGCCCGGTACCTGAAGGACCTGTATGCGGAATTTGGTGATTGGCTGCTGGTTATTGCTGCCTACAATGGTGGTTCGGCCCCCGTTTACCATGCTATAAAGCGCAGTGGAAGCGAGAACTTCTGGGACCTGCAATACTACCTGCCAACCGAGTCGAGGAACCACGTCAAGAAGTTCATTGCCACGCATTACATCTTTGAAGGACAGGGGGGTGTGACCACGCTGACCAAGGCCGAAGCCACACAGCAGCTTTCCGGGTCTTCGATGTACGTATTCAACCGTAAGCTCAGCAAAGAGGAGCAGAACCAGGCCAGGACCGCGACGGTTTCGGGTAAATACTTCTCCGGAGTAATTGCCAAATACATCCTGATGGATCTGACGGAATTCAACCGCTACAACCCGGACTTCGATAAAGTGATGGCCAGCAGCAACAACACCTACGAGCTGAAACTGCCCGCCGATAAAATGGATTTATTTGTGGCCAGCAAATATCAGATTTTGAACGAGTCCGTCCAGTCCCTGCTACGTGAGGACGTGGTCGAAACGCAAGCCACTGCGCCGAGTCGGGTAACCACCACCGAAAGTCCAAAGAAGTCCCCCAATTAAAGACACCCCCACGCCCGCCCCGCGGAAGAAAAGTATTGATCAGCCGATCAATACTTTTTTTATGGCGGATGCTTTGAGCATACACTCCTCATACTCCTTTTCGGCGTCGCTCGCATAGGTGATGGCAGATCCTACCTGGAAGGACAGGTATTGGGTGGATTGGTTATATAGAATGCTGCGAATCACGACGTTGAAATCAAAATCGCGGTCGGACCTTACGTATCCTACTGCGCCTGAGAACAAGCCGCGCTTGCTCCTTTCGTAGCGAGCGATCAACTCGAGCACCCGGGCCTTAGGGGCTCCCGTCATAGACCCCATGGGAAAACTGGCCTGCACGGCGTCCGTCCAGTCCTTGCCTTCAGCCAGGGTTCCCGAGACAGTGGAAATCATATGATGTACTTGCGCGAAGGAATAAATGCCGCAGAGTTCATCGACCTGGACCGAGCCTGCCGTACAGGCCTTGGACAGATCATTGCGTACCAGGTCAACCACCATCACGTTCTCCGACAAGTCCTTGGCGCTAGCCCTCAGGCTGTCTTTGTTTTGTTGGTCCAGCCTGGGGTCATCGACTGCGCGCGGCGAGGTTCCTTTAATCGGTTGACTGAATATCCTTCGACCTTCCCCCTTAAGGTAGCGCTCGGGACTCGCACAAAGCAAATATTTGTCCTGGTCCCGGTAAAAGCAGGCGAAGGGCGTGGGGGAAGCTTTGCTCAGGCGCAAGTAGAGCGCCAGGGGATCACCCAGGGCGAAAGGCTGGACATAAAACTCTTGACAAAAATTAATTTCATAGCAATCCCCGCGCAGGATATGGCGGCGCAGATTCTCTACCGTCGATAGGTATTCGCTTTGGGTAAATCGCCCGCGGATCTCGGAGATTCGCGGGGCCGGCGCAGTTGACTCGGGCAAGGGCGTTTTCAAGATCTCTGCCAGCACGCGCGGGTGATCGTCCTTTGTGGAGCCGATCCGGATCTGGTGCAAATCCAGTTCTACGATCAGCAGAGGAACAAAGAAAGACAAGTCGGCAAATCCAAGGGGATCGGGTTTGAAACTGCTGTGGCCAGTCGATTCTTGGCTGAGTTCAAAACTGAAATAACCAAAAAGCCAATCGGTGGTGGTTTGGTTAAAACGCTTTAACTCCGCATAAGCAACATCCGCTGACGCCTCCAGCGTACTGAGGCTGCCCGCCGCGAGTAAACATTCGAATTGGTGATGGGAGGAATCGTATTGATGATTGTCAAAAAAGCAGCACCTGTCGAATTGCTGCGCCCAATGCAAGAGTTGTATCCTGGTTTGTTGGAAGTCCGAGATGGGATAGGAAACAAAAACCCGATTCACAGAAAAGACCGGTTAGGTATGCTTAAAAGTCATCCTCTTCCTCGTCGAAGCCGCTGTCGTTAAACAAGTCCAGGTCTTTAAACTCCTCATCCAGGCCGAGGTCGTCTTCTTCCCCAACCCCTTTGGTTCCTTTCTTGGTCCCCGTGCCGGTGCCCGTGGCGGGCTTTTTGGAACGGGATTTGGGTAGATCGAATTCATCAAAATCCGGATCCCACTCTTCCTCCTCTTCCACCTTCTCCCATTCGTCCACCTCCTCCACCTCATCGTCTACTTCATCCTCCTCATCGGAGTCTTTCTTAGTCTTGGACGTAGGCGCTTTGGCTGCCTTTTTCGGGGTTGCTTTGGGAGACTCAAAATCATCCTCCTCTTCTTCAAGATCATCTTCCGCCGGTTTCTTTAGTTTGGGAGATGCTTTGGGAGAAGTTTCTTTCGATGACTCAGGGGCGGATTTCTTTGGACCCTTTTTCTCCTTATCAGATTTTGATGCCATGTTCCAATAAGATTATATTGTAAAATTTCAGCGAAGTTTTTAATTCGCCAAATTTTTTAAACGTTATTTTCCTAAAAAGCCAAGTTAATTCTTCACAAGTTTTCGATTAACTGATCTCTTCCTGGGCCGTTGGAAATATAGGCAATTTTAACGCCTAAATAACCATTGATAAATTCCAGGTAATGTTTCATGCTATCCGGCAGGTCACCATAATTTTTCAAAGCCGTGATATCCCGTTGCCAACCCGCGAAGGGTTGCAGGACCGGCTCGATGTGCATCCGGGTCATTTGGAAGGGGACCTGCTCGCTAAGCACGCCGTCGGCCTTGTACGCCGTGCAGATGCTAAGTTGGGAAAAAGCATCCAGCACGTCGGATTTGGTCATAACCAGCTTGGTCGCGCCGTTAATCATGCACGCAAATTTGAGTGCAACCAAGTCAATCCATCCACAGCGGCGCGGCCGCCCCGTGGTGGCTCCAAATTCGTTGCCCGTCTTGCGCAGTTCTTCCCCCGTCGCGTCATGCAATTCCGTGGGGAAAGGTCCGCTGCCCACCCGGGTGCAATAAGCTTTGGTAACGCCCAGCACGTCCCGGATCTGCTGAGGCGGAACTCCTAACCCGGTGCATACGCCAGCCGAAATGGTGTTGGACGACGTGACAAAGGGGAAGGTTCCGAAATCCACGTCCAGCATGCTGCCCTGGGCTCCTTCGGCTAAGACGGTTTTACCCAGCGCGATCTGCTCATTGATATAATACTCGCCGTTGACCAGCTTAAATTGACGCATAAAGTCAAGGCATTCCAAAAATTCTTCCTCCCAAGCCGATATATCTTCCTGGAAGTTAAACCCATCCAGCAGTTTCTGGTGCTTGCCGCGCAGATTCTTGTAGTAGGTGGTGAAGTTTGAGTCCAGTAAGTCCCCCACACGCAGTCCATTGCGACCCGTCTTATCCATATAGGCCGGCCCAATGCCTTTGAGAGTAGATCCGATTTTGTCCAATCCCTTGGAGGCCTCCGAAGCCTTGTCCAAGGCCCGGTGGGTAGGCAGAATCAGGTGCGCGCGCTGGGAGATGAGTAGGTTCTTGCGATAATCCACCCCAAAGGAGGCAACGGTCTCACATTCCTTCTTAAAGGTGATGGGATCCAATACCACGCCATTACCAATTAAGTTGATGGTTTTTTCGTGAAAGATACCCGAGGGTATTTGATGCAACACAATTTTCTTATCCTGGACGTAGAGGGTATGCCCTGCGTTGGGTCCGCCCTGAAAACGAGCGATGATGTCGTATCGTGGAGCAAAATAATCTACAATTTTCCCCTTTCCCTCGTCCCCCCACTGAAGACCTAAGATTACATCTACCATGCCATTCAGATTTGCCGTTTAATTCAAATACAAGGCAGCAAAAGTAAGGTAATGAGCCAGTCCCGGGAAATGAATTTTTACCCTCTTCAGGCGGTAATTCTCCGGTGCGCTTAGGCGTTTTCTGTATCAAACCGGTCCACCGAATGAATGCCATTAAGTTGCTTAAGCCGCCTTACCAGCTCCTCCAATTCTTCTTTGTCGTGCACATAAATTTTTATGTTGCCTTCAAACATCCCTTCTTTGGCTTCGATGGTAATCGCGTTAATGTTCAATTTTAGCTCGCCGGAAATGAGGTTGGTGATTTTGTTGACGACCCCGACATCATCCAAGCCTACGATACGAATACCCGTCAAAAAAGATATCTCCTTATTTTTTGCCCATTTCGTCTTAACCACACGGTGGCCATAATTGGACAGGAGCTTGGCCGCGTTAGGGCAATTGGTGCGGTGGATGGTCAGCCCCTTTCCGGTAGAAACGAAACCAAATACGTCATCACCTGGTATCGGTTTGCAGCAATTGGCCAAAGTGTATACGATCCGGTCACTGCTCTCTCCGAAGATGATGAGCTCGGCATCTTTTCGCTGCGCCGAACCGGAGGCGCCGACATCTGTTTTGGCTTCCACCACCGGGCGCAGCGGTTTGGGTGCTTCCAGCCGGTCACCCTGCAGGTGGAATTCCTTCAACTCCTTCAGGTCGATGGTCCTCACGGCCACTTGGTAAAAAAAATCCAGCGACGAAGTCAATTTATAAAATACCGTCAGCACATCAATATTATGTTGGTTATAGGCAGCACCAAAATTCTCCAGCTTGCGCTGAACGATGTATTTTCCCTCATCAGCAATTTTTCTTTTTTCCTCCTTCAAGGCGTCTTTGACCTTACCTCTGGCTTTGGCCGTCACCACGATATTGAGCCAATCTTCGCTGGGACGTTGTTTCGACGAGGTAATAATTTCCACCTGGTCTCCGCTGCGGAGTTTGTGGCTGAGCGGGACCAATTTGTGGTTGACTTTGGCACCAATACATTGCACTCCAATGGCGCTGTGTATGGAAAAGGCAAAGTCCAGGGCCGTTGACCCTACGGGCAACATCTTGACGTCCCCCTTTGGGGTATAGACATAGATTTCCTCCGCCAAGAAACTGGTTTTGAAATCCTGCAGAAAATTGATCGAATCGTTGTCCTCGGTATTGAGCACTTCCCGGATCTGCTGGAACCACTTGTCGAAGCGGCTTTCGTCATTGGCTCCTTCCTTATATTTCCAATGAGCAGCTAGCCCTTTTTCGGCAATTTCATTCATCCGCTTAGACCGGATTTGCACCTCCACCCATTTGCCTTGAGGGCCCATCACGGTGGTATGCAGCGCTTCGTAGCCATTGGACTTGGGGTTGCTCAACCAATCGCGCAAGCGTTCCGGCGAGGGAATGTATTCGTCGGTAACCAGGGAATACACCTTCCAGCAGTCTTCTTTTTCGCGCTCCGGCGGGGCGTTGATGATGATGCGAATGGCAAACAGGTCGTACACTTCCTCAAAAGCGACCCCTTTTTTCCTCATCTTATTCCAGATCGAATGAATGCTCTTGGGCCGGCCGTAGATATCAAAATCAAACTGACCTTTTTCGAGCTTCTCCTTGAGCGGTTTAATGAATTCATTGATGTATCTGGACCTTTCGCGTTTGGTCTCGGAGAGTTTGCGGGCGATTTCCTTGTATTCCTCAGGTTCCAGGTACTTCATGGCCAAGTCTTCCAGCTCGGTCTTGATGTTGTACAACCCCATCCGGTGGGCCAGTGGGGCATACACGTACACGGTTTCCGAAGAAATCTTCAGCTGTTTTTCTCCCTTCATGCTGTCTAGCGTCCGCATATTGTGCAGCCGATCTGCGAGTTTGATCAGGATGACTCGGGGGTCATCGGTTAGCGTGAGCAGGATTTTTTTGAAATTTTCTGCCTGACGCGATTCGTTGACGTCGATTACGTTGCTGATTTTGGTCAGCCCGTCCACGATCCGGGAGATTTCGTTGCCAAATTCGCGTTCCAGGTCTTCCAGGCTGATATCGGTGTCCTCCACCGTATCGTGCAGCAAGGCGCAAATAGTAGACCGAACCCCCAAGCCGATTTCTTCCACACAGATTCGGGCCACCGCCAGGGGATGGAGGATGTAGGGCTCCCCACTCTTGCGGCGCATGGTCTTGTGCGCTTCGGCAGCCATTTCGAAGGCTTCACGCACCAGTTCTTTGTCCCCGGACTTTAATTTAGGCTTAAGGGAACGCAGCAAGGCGCGGTATTCCCGCAGAATAAGCTTCTTCTCCTGGTCTTCGGTAAGATTGTATTTAGGTATTGTCGAGGCTACTGTTTCCATCCCTTGCTTTCCAGACGAATTTAGTGAATACTATCGGTAAAAGCTACCTGACCGGCTCGTTCCCGCCCAGGATTAACTTTCCGTTTCGGAGCATAAATACCTTCAGCTGCCAGGCGTTTTGGCAGAGGCGTATGGAGCGAACTGCTCAGTTTGCAAAGATGGAATTTACCTGCGCATTCTGTGAACCGTCACTGAGGTAGACGGGTTGGCCGTTTTTCCAGTAGGTGGCAATCTGCATGCCGTTTGTGTTGACGGTGTAGCCAGCCAGGTAGATATCGCTGTCTACCACAAAAATGGCGTTGGCTGATGAACTTTCCGCAGGATTGAGCATGTTAACCGCGATCCCATTTTTCCAATAGGTAGCTACATCTTTGCCTCCAATTCTTTGGGACCCTGCAACATACATATCCGTTCCCGACACATACAATGCGCCCGCTCCCGATGAATCCGAACCGCTAGTCAGGTTGTTGTCGACACCGTTTTTCCAAAACGTGCCTACCCAGGTATTGCTTGCATTGTATTCTATCCCGGCTACATACACAGCTCCTTGCGAGACAAAGATCTGATCGGCGGAGCTGTTGGTGATACCATTAGACAGGTTGGTGGCTACGCCGTTAACCCAATAGGTGGCTTCGGATGTTGGGGCTGAAAAAAAGTTTAGCGTCTCGCCCCCCAGATAGACACTATCACCAGAAACAAAAATGGAATTAGCCAAAGCGGGGGTCGCTACATAATAAATGACGCCACTTTTCCAGTACACTGCCGTATCGTAGGTATAGGTCAAGACGCCAGATAGGTATACGTCGCTGCCGGAAACAACAATGCCTGAAGCAATGGCGTTCTGGGATCCGTTGGTCGAGTTGGTTACCACATCGTTTGGCAGATTGACGGCCGAACCATTCTTCCAATAGGTTGCTAAAAATACACCGTTAGTCATTTGCTCCGCACCGCAAACGTATACGTCACTACCTGATAGGACGACTTGATCGGCATAGGAGCGCTGGGTGATGGGGGTTAAGTTGGTGGTGACGCCTTTGTTCCAATACACCGCCGTATTTCCGTTTTCGATGGCGAGATAGACATTAGCAGCTGGAGGTGGATTACCTGATTGAGTGGCGGACTGCTTTTTACAGCCGACAGCAAGTAAAGCCAGACATGCAACCCAACAGGACCGAGAGATTATATCCATGATCACCCCCGCTTTTAGCAAAAATACTTCATTTTGATCGCCAACATGTGGTCTTTAATAAGGCTTTGAAAGCGTGCAGCTGGCCGAGAACGCATTGTTCACGAACTCTTGCGCTTCATCTTTGCAAGGCTCTCAATGGGCTCTGCATGGACCAAAAAAACCAACTGAAATAACATTGGCCATGTCTTTAGGATTCTCATTTTATTTTCTACCCCTGAGGGACAAGCCGACTATCCTACCTTTCAATTATTACTCGTCTGTGGTTTATTCTTAATAATTTAAACGCGTCATTAGGTTATGCTTTCATGACCACACGAAAAATTTTGATTTTGATTCCGCTAATTGCCATTGCGGGCTATCCAGTTCACACGTGGTTTAATATCCTTTTTGGTATCTATGTCGCAACCTGGATGCATTACGTGGGATTGCTATTTTTTCTACCCTTGATTTTTTTATTTTTCCGAAACCTGGATTGGGCAACAATCGGGACCGGTATTTTCCTTCTACTTGGACTAATAAACACCTTAGCCATAACATCGGACATATCAACTGTGTCATTCGGGATTGGTCCAATTTTCACGCCACCAATGCAGCCAATATTTATTGCCCTTTTTGCTCTTTACATTATATTAAATTTCAAAGTGTTGATGAACCTATATCTTGACCACGAAGAGGCAAAATGGCTGAAACAGAAAAATAAAAATTCAACCTGAGCCACTTCCTAAACCTAATAGATTAAGTTAACTCTACTAATATTATGTATTTTTTAAAAATCATTTTCGTCTCCTTTTCGGTACTTTGGTTACCCATTATCCCGCGCGAGCGACAACAAACAGAAAAAAGGCAGAGTTATGCAATTTAAATATGAGGGGTATGATGATACAACGTGCGCTTTAATTTATGGCAAATTATACATTGGCGGAAAGATAGATAATAATGGCAAGAGCCACTTGACTCCGTTGGCAAATGTCAAAATTCAAGTAGAGCAAACTAACCCTGCGGCTTTTACGGATGAAAAGGGAAATTTTATTATGGGATTTAATAAAGGCATCTTTAGGTTATTAATCACTAAATCCGGATATCAATCATTGAGAATTATAAATTATGTTTCAATTCCAGATCAAGTTTCTAGTATGATGGCCATTTTGGAAATAGGAAAAGAACAACAGATCTTTGATATCCCTGCTTTAAATGAAATTTCAAACTGAGACACTACCCCAAGGACACTCATTTCAGGATCAATAATAAAAAGTATACATTTGCAGCCGTTTTTGACGCCGGAAATCACCTGGCGGCAAAGATGCGGGTGTGGCGAAATTGGCAGACGCACCAGACTTAGGATCTGGCGCCGCGAGGCATGTGGGTTCGAGTCCCTCCACCCGCACCATCTTGGAATTCATGGATATAGGGCCCCGTTTGCCCTTTTTCGGTGCATTTATCCTCAATTTACCGTAAATTTGCATCCCGATTTAAGCACCCTTTTTCGCCAAGGGTTCTGTGGCCAAGGGGCCAATCGTTGGCCTGCAGGCTGAAGATGCAACTTAATCAAATAAATATGTCTTTATGGGTATTGTGACCAGAGAAAACATAGGACTGCTCAACGACAAGATTACCGTTAAGGTGGTTCAGGATGATTACCTGCCATCCTTTGAAAAAGCCTTGAAAGAATACAGCAAAAAGGCCAATATCCCCGGGTTTCGCAAGGGCATGGTACCCCCGGGATTGATCAAGAAGATGTACGGCAATTCCGTCTTCGCCGATGAGGTGCTACGCAGTGTCGAGAAGGAACTGACCAAATATATGCAGGACGAAAAGTTGGATATTTTCGCCCAACCCCTACCGCTTCCCGAAAATGACGCTCGCCAAATCAACATGGGCAAGTTAGACGAATATTCCTTCGCTTTTGAAGTAGGTCTTAAACCCGATTTTGCTCTCCAGGATTTGGCCGCAGCCCATCCCATCCGCTATAAAGTGGAAGTGAGCGAAGAGATGGTTCAGGAGGAAGTGGATCGCCTGCAGGTCCGCCACGGCAAAATGACGGATCCGCAATCGGTCACAGGCGAGGACAATGTCCTAAATGTCACCTTTAGCGAAAGCGACGAGCAAGGCAATGTAATCGAGGGAGGAATCCATAAAGACAACTCCCTATTGGTAAAATATTTTAGTCCAGCCTTTCGGGAGACATTGCTTGGCAAAGCCGCGGGCGATTGGTTCGTACTGCAGCCCGCGCAGGCCTTTGATGACCGCGAACGCGCCTGGATTCTGGGCGACCTGGGTTTATCGGCTGAGGACGCGGCTGCGACGCAAAAGTTTTTCCGCGTCGATATCACCAAAGTAGGCCTGGTCGAAAAGGCCGAATTGAAGGAGGAGTTTTTCAAAACGGTGTTTCCAGACAAGGATATCAAGACACCCGAGGAATTTCGCTTGGCCGTTCGCGAGGGTATTGAACAATACTGGGCCGCTCAAAGCCGAGCCCAATTACAGCATAGCCTCTATCACCAACTGCTGGAGCATACACAAATCGAATTCCCTGAATCGTTTCTAAAACGCTGGCTGCTTACGGGTGGAGAAAAGCCCAAGACTCAACAAGAAGTAGAGCAGGAGTTCCCCGCTTTTACCAACCAGCTGAAATGGACCCTGATTTTGGACAAGGTAGTCCACGAAAATCACATCGAGATAGAGGCCGAGGATCTCAAAGCGTTGGCCAGACATCAGCTGATGGGGTACATGGGGATGGACGGCCAAGCCGAGGAGCAGCCCTGGATGACAGATTACATCAACCGGATGATGCAAGATAAAAGGTTCGTGGAAGATGCCGTCCAGCGCATCCGAACCGATAAAGTCTTGGCCTGGGCAGAATCGCAGGTCACACCCACTGAACAACCCATCGGCCGAGAAGAATTCTCCAAACTCCAGGAAGCTCATTCCCATGCGCACTGAGGACACCCTTGGCTTGCTGGGTTGAATGATTCCAACGTCCTGCACAGCTGCGGGATTTTTTCATTTTACTGCAACTCTGTCAGTTTTTTGGAAGTTTAAGAGTTTGGACGGAGATTTGAAAGGTATATACACTTGCTTTATGCAAGAGCCCGAATCGTTTACCTTAATTAAGAAGGCCAAAAATTGAAATGTCTATGAATCAAGGATCAGAATTTGAAAAGTATGCCGTCAAACACCGCGGCATATCCAGCAATACCCTCCATGACTACGGCAAATATGCAGTTACGGGGCTTACGCCAAATATCATCGAAGAACGGCCCATGAATGTGGCCGTCATGGACGTCTACAGCCGCCTGATGATGGATCGCATTATTTTCCTCGGCTATCCGATAAATGACGAAGTGGCTAACATCATAACCGCTCAATTGTTGTTTTTGGACAGCACGGACCGTCACCGCGATATCCAGATGTACATCAATTCCCCGGGAGGAAGCGTGTATTCCGGTTTGGGAGTATACGATACCATGCAATACGTAACCCCCGATGTCGCGACGATTTGCATAGGCATGGCTGCTTCCATGGGTGCCACCCTGATGTGTGCAGGTACTAAAGGCAAACGCACCGCGTTAAAACACAGCCGGATCATGATGCACCAGCCCAGCGGCAGCATCGGCGGCCAGGCCAGTGACATTGAGATTACGGTCAATGAAATCAGAAAAATAAAACGGGAATTGTACGACATCTATTCGATTCACACGGGAAAAACCGTCAAGCAAGTGGAAAAAGACTGTGACCGCGATTACTGGCTTACCGCCGTGGAGGCCAAAGAATACGGTCTGGTCGATGAAGTGCTGGTGACCAATCCAAGGAAGGAGAAAAAGGAAAGCTAAAATCCAACACATTGATCCCACGGCAATACCCGGCCGGTCAACAAACAAAATCTAAATCTACGCACATGAATTACGCTAAATACGCTGCCAATCCTTTTTACGTTCCCCGCAATACCCCAGTAGGCGACGACGAACCGGCCGAACCGGAACAGGAGCCCAAGGAAGAAAAAACTCCTGACATGGGAATGCTGATGAAACGGATGGAGAAATACTTTTTTGAGAGTAGAACCGTTCAATTGTGGGGACCGGTGGATGATCGCTCGGCCAAGGACATCGTCAACAAGTTTTTGCTGCTGGATGCCGACAAACCAGGGGAAGAGATCAAATTTCTCATCAACAGCCCCGGCGGTGTGGTGACCAGTGGAATGGCCATTTACGACACCATGAAGATCTTGAAAAGTCCAGTCAGCACTATTTGCATAGGCCTGGCAGCTTCCATGGGTTCTATATTGCTGAGCGGTGGGGTAAAAGGCAGACGGTTTATTTACCCGCATGCGGAGGTGATGATACACCAACCGAGTCTGGGCGGGTACATTCAAGGGGTGAGCGTGGATTTGGAGATTCAGGCCAAGCAAACCAAGCGGGTCAAGGATATCGGTGCGCGCATATTGGCGGAAAATTGCGGAAAGAAAACTGAGCAGATACTCAAGGATTTTGACCGGGATTATTGGATGGACGCCAAAGAAGCCTTGGAATACGGCATCGTGGACCATCTGGCCGAGAAATCCTAATACCTGCAGATTTCCAAAAAAGGGACGAAAACGGGTCCCGGTGCCTTGAATTTTCGGGTTTTTCCTTGGAAATTGGCATATAAGTTGAATAACTTTGTTCACATCAATCAAACTAGGCTGTCCAGATGGCAAAAAATACCCTCCATTGTTCGTTTTGTGGCCGTAGCCGCGATGAGGTGAAGATCCTCATTGCCGGTCAGGAAGGGCATATTTGCGAAAACTGCGTGGAGCATGCCCAGGAAATCATCCAACAGGAACTGATCATCCGCGAAGACAATTCCCCCTCGTCTCCCTTTAAGCTGACGGTTAAGAAACCTATTGAAATCAAGCGTTTCTTGGACGAGTACATCATCGGCCAAGATGAAGCTAAGAAGGTGCTGGCCGTTGCCGTGTACAACCACTATAAAAGACTGCAACAGAAAATTGGCGACAGTGATGTGGAGATAGAAAAAAGCAATATCATCATGGTGGGAGAAACCGGGACGGGTAAAACCCTGCTGGCCAAGACCATCGCCAAATTGCTGAATGTGCCCTTTGCTATCGTTGACGCGACGGTATTCACCGAAGCGGGTTACGTGGGAGAAGACGTCGAAAGCATACTCACCAGGCTTTTACAGGTCTGCAATTATGATGTCGCTGCCGCCGAAAGGGGCATTGTCTATATAGATGAAATTGACAAGATCGCACGCAAGGGTGACAATCCGTCCATCACGCGCGATGTCAGTGGGGAGGGTGTTCAGCAAGGACTACTGAAGCTGCTAGAAGGGACTGATGTGCTGGTTCCTCCGCAAGGCGGCCGTAAGCATCCCGAACAAAAATTAATCAAAATCAATACGCAAAACATCCTGTTTGTTTGCGGCGGAGCCTTTGACGGGGTGGATAAGATCATCGCCCGGCGTATCAACACCAATGCCATCGGATTCAACGTCAATAAAGAGCAACAGGAATTTACCAAGAAAAATCTGTTGCAATACGTCAACGCGCCGGATCTGAAAAGTTTCGGCCTCATCCCCGAACTACTCGGGCGGTTGCCGGTGGTTACCCACCTCAATCCGCTGGATCGGGAGACCCTGCGTTCCATCTTGACCGAACCCAAGAACTCGCTTATCCGCCAGTATAAGAAACTCTTTGACCTGGAAGGCATACAGCTCAGTATCGAAGACAACGTGCTGGACTTTATGGTGGACAAGGCAGTGGAGTACAAACTCGGGGCCAGGGGGCTGCGGAGCATTTGCGAGAGCATTCTGACCGATGCCATGTTTGAGCTTCCTTCTTCCAAAGAAAATAAGTTCCATCTGAATTTAGAATACGCCAGGAAAAAATTCGACACCAGCAAGATGAGTCTGCTCAAAGTGGCCTGAGTACCGGCCGGTCCAAGCGGCAAGGCCCTTAGCGCGAAACAACAGACGTGCCCTCGGGCTAATCAGCAAAGCAACCCTACCCGTAAACCTCAAAAAAACCCCTTAGGGACCCCCACTTATATGCTGGAACTCATTGAACGACTCAAAGCCGAAGGACTGACGGAGCAGCAAGCCTTCAAAGCCATTGACATCATAAAAAATTTCGCGAAGGAAAAATTCCCCATTTTTGGAGGGGCCATCGATAAATTATTCGATAAATACGGCCCTAAAGAAGAAGATGATTTTCTGCACTGAGGGCAAGGGCCCTGGCTACGCCTTGAGCTCTTCGCGGGCGATGACGATTTTCTGAATTTCTGAAGTGCCTTCACCAATCGTACACAATTTGCTGTCGCGGTAATATTTTTCTACGGGGTAGTCTTTCGTATATCCATAACCGCCAAACACCTGTACTGCGTCGGTAGCTGTTCGAACGGCCACTTCGCTAGCAAAATATTTAGCCATCGCGGCCTCCCTCGTCATCGGCAATCCCTTGTTCTTACGGTCTGCAGCCTGCATCGTCAGCAAGTCGGCAGCCATGATATCGGTGGCCATGTCGGCCAGTTTAAACGAAATCCCCTGAAAGCTCGAAATGGGCTGATCAAACTGATGTCTTTCCTTGGAATATTGTAACGCCGCTTCATACGCGCCTTTGGCAATACCCACGGCCAAGGCGGCAATGGATATACGTCCCCCATCCAATACTTTGAGCGCCTGCTTGAATCCCTCACCTGGTTCACCCAGCCGGCTGGAATCGGGAATATGGCAATTGTCAAAGATCATTTCCGCTGTTTCGGAAGCCCGCATACCCAGCTTGTTTTCCTTCTTGCCACCTCGAAAACCCGGGGTAGTTCGTTCCACTAAGAATGCGGTGGAGTTGTTTTTTGCTCGGGGCTCCCCTGTGCGAGCAACAACGACCGTTAGCTGGCTGCTGATGCCGTGCGTGATCCAGCATTTAGTTCCGTTTAAGATCCACCCGTCGCCCTGCTTGGTTGCCGTGCAGCTCATATTGGCTGCGTCACTACCGGTATTGGCTTCGGTCAGTCCCCAGGAACCAATCCATTCGCCACTCGCGAGCCGGGGCAGGTATAGTTTTTTTTGTTGTTCGTTGCCAAAATGGAGAATATGGCCAATGCACAGCGAATTGTGGGCAGCCAGACTCAGTCCGATCGAACCACACACCTTAGCGATCTCTTCGATGATGGCGACGTATTGGAGGTATCCCAGGCCAGCGCCGCCGTATTGTTCAGGCACCAAGATCCCCATTAAGCCGAGGGAGCCCATGGCCCGCATGGTCGCAATAGGAAACTCCTGGCTCTCATCCCAGGCCATCACATGGGGCTTGATGTGGCGCAAGGCAAAATCCCTGGCCGTTTGAGCAACCTGTTGCGTCAATTCATCGTGCTGAAAATTCATTCGCCTAGCAAATTAATGTAGAGGAGGGGCTTTAACAAACCAGGCAGTCTCCCCTTCGAAGGGGAACCTGCCTGGCAAACATTGCAAACAATCATTAGAGCTAGACTACTGCTGCAGTCTAATCACCAGCGAAGGTAAATAGAAAACGGCAAATATACTAACAATCGTTAGTTTTTTTGCCTTTTCGTCCCTTCGCAATCCCTGGCCGGGCAGCGGCCAAAAAAAATGCCTGCCTGGCTTTTGTCAGCCGGGCAGGCTCTTGCAACCTCCAGACCATCCACATGTATGCCGATCAACTTAGTGATAATAATATCCTGGGGGCGGTGGCGCGTAGGGCGACGGGTAATAATATCTTGGAGGGGGTGGAGGCCTCCGGTAATAGGTGCGAGGGCGTGGCTCAGGTAAGATTCTGCCCAACCCAATGATCAATCCCGCACTAAAGGCAAATTGGTAGGTGGGGTAATAGGAATAATAGGAACCGCCCGCACTCTGGTTAAACAAGGCGTTACCACCGTCCACGGCCGACAACAACTGGCCTTTCAAGCGAATGCCCACATGGGGGTTAACGTAAATATTGGTTCCCATCTCCAATCCCCAGGCAAAACTGGAGTTGTTTCCATAATTAGCTACGCCGGGGGAATATACGGCCGCACCCAGCTCTTCACCAAAGAACAGGTGGACCGGGGACTGCGGAAAATTGATGTTTTGCACCAGACCGCCCATAATGTAATTGTACCCGATGGTTTGCTGCTGCAAAGGAGTCTGGCTGCCATATTTATACACCCCAGTCGGAGCATCAATGCGGTTGTACATGAGCTCGATACCAAAGCCGCGGTTCACGTTGAGGAGCAAAGAGCCGCCCCAATTGAGTCCATCCTGGATTCTGCCATAGGTATTGTAAAAGTTGGTCTGGTCCGGAAAGGTATATCCACCCGTGGGGACCAGCTCAATGGACGTCTGGGCAAGGGCAGAAAGGGAAAAAATTAATGCGATCAGGGAAAGCAGGGATACTTTTTTCATAAATTAATTTTTCTAGTCTCAGGTCAGACAATACTAGAACTAAAAAGTTTAACCCGTATTGGGCAAAGGATAGCCAAATTGTGTTAACCGCTTGTGAATAAAGGGCTCCAAAGCTCCCCTCTTCACCAGCCTTGGAGGGGCCAAACTAGCAAGCCTGATTTAGACCTGCAGAACGAGCCCGTCATAAGCAAGTTGGGTTTTTTTGGGCAGTGTCCGGTTGACGTCCTGGTGCTTGCCCATCTGGTGGCTTATATGGGTAAAATAGGTCTGCGGGATCTGTAGTTCACCACTCAGATCCACCGCTTCCTGCAAATTGAAATGGGAAATATGCTTTTCGGTTCTTAGGGCATTAAGCACCACGATATCGCTGGTGCGCAATTTATTTTTTTCCGTTTCCTCAATTCGGTTGGCATCCGTGATGTATACAAACCTGTTGAACTGAAAACCCAAGACCGGCATCTTCAGGTGCCACACCAAAACCGGCACAATGGGAATGTCACCGATTTGAAAGGGTTCCACGTCGATGGTATTCAGGTGGATCTCCGGTACGCCCGGATATTTAAAATCGGCAAAGGCGTAGGGAAATTCCCGGATGAGCACTTCCTGAGTCATTTCATTGGCAAAGACATCCATCGGCTTACCCGAAAAATAATTGAATGCGCGAATATCGTCCAGTCCCGCCACATGGTCTTTGTGTGGATGGGTGAACACAATGGCATCAAGCCGCTTGACTTTTTCTCTCAGCATCTGATAGCGAAAATCGGGAGTCGTATCGATTACCAGGGTCGTCGTGGAAGATTCCACCATGATGCTTGAACGAAGACGCTTGTCTTTAGTATCGGCCGATGTACACACCGGGCAGTCACAAGCAATCATAGGCACGCCTCCACTGGTCCCGGTGCCCAAAAAAGTTATTTTCAACTGGGGATAACTCACAAGTTCAAAAGTAAACCAAAACCTTGGTTTGTGCAGGAGCAGGAAAGGATTTAGATTTCCGGCTGATGGCTGGCCATAATATCTTCGTAGCTTTTCTTAGTGTCAGCAGCCAGAGAATTAGGATCGATCTGCACCTGGGCAACAATATCAATCAGGGCATTGATCCGGCCCTCGATAGGTAGAAACTTGTTTAATACCACCACTTTGCGTTGTTCAAGAATGCAATATCCGCTTTGAAACGTGCCGCGCTCATAACGCACGACGTAGCCGGCATCATCCAATATCTTTTCTATTTTGTCCAGGGTGGTTTGAGTATATTTCATCGCGCTGATTCGGCCTATGGTGGCATACACGGGCGAATACAAAAATACGTTATCTCCCAAAGCCTTAGGGACGAGGGCCGGTTATTTTATCCACAGACTGTCAGCCAGCGATTACCCGGATCCGCGCGGCGCGCTATTGACTGGGTGTTTTACTAGTCATCTTAATTACCGGAATAATCATTTCCTCCATGCTGATTCCCCCGTGTTGAAAGGTGTTGCGATAATAATTGGCGTAGTAGTTATAGTTGTTGGGATAGCACAGAAAGCCATCCCCGCGGGCGAAAATAAAAGACGAATTGACTGTCGGCACAGGCAGCCCCGCCTCGCGGGGATCACGAAAGGCCAGGACCTCCTTGGGTTCATAATGGAGGTTGCGGCCATGTTTATAGCGCAGGTTGGTCGTGGTTTGTTTGTCGCCGATCACCTTGCAAGGTGTCTTAACCCGCACGCTCCCGTGATCAGTTGCCAGGATGAGGTTGATGCCCTTGTCGGCTATTTTTTTCAACGCCTGATGCAAGGGTGAATGCTCAAACCAACTGGCCGTGATACTCCGGTAGCTGGTCTCGTCACTGGCCAGTTCTTTAAGCACCTCCATTTCTGTTCGGGCATGACTAAGCATGTCCACAAAATTGTAGACGATGATGTTGATGTCGTTGCTGAGTAGGTTGTGGATATTATTGACCAATTCCTGGCCAGCCTGGTGATTGAGGACTTTGGTATAGGAGAACTTCAAATGTTCCTTTTTCTGTCTCTTTAGCAAGCCCCGAAAGAACTCTTCCTCCTGCATGTTCTTGCCCCCCTCTTCCTCGTCATTTTTCCAGTGCTCGGGAAATTGCTTTTCAATATCCACCGGCAGCAAACCGGAAAAAATGGCATTGCGGCTATACTGGGTGGCGGTAGGCAGGATACTGTAAAAAGTGTCTTCTTCCAGGATGCGAAAACTTTCCGAGAATATAGGTTGAATGGCCTTCCACTGGTCAAAGCGCAGGTTATCGAGCAGCACAAAGAAAAGCGGTGTACCTTTTTCCACGTGGGGAAGGACCTTATACTGCACCAAGGTATGGGATAAGACCGGCGCATCAGCCGTTTTTTGGCCGATCCAACGGCTGTAGTTCTTGGAAATAAATTTAAAAAATTCCGTATTCGCTTCCTGCTTTTGCGACTGCAAGACTTCGCGCATTTCCGGGCTGTCGCTCTTCTCCATTTCCAGCTCCCAATATACCAATTTGCGGTACAGGTCCATCCACTCAGTATAGTCTGGGTTGTTATTGAGGGTGGTAAACAGGTCGCGGAATTGTTGCTGATAAGCGGTGGTCGTTTTTTCAGCCACCAACCTCTTGTTGTCGATGATTTTTTTAAGACTCAAGAGCACCTGATTGGGGTTGACTGGTTTGATCAGGTAGTCGGTGATCTGGCTTCCGATGGCTTCGTCCATCAGGTTTTCTGTTTCATTTTTAGTGATCAGGACCACCGGAATTTGCTGATTGATCTCCTTGATCTTTGCCAGGGTCTGCAGGCCACTGATTCCGGGCATAGTCTCGTCCAGCAGTACAACGTCAACAGGATGGTCCTTCACATAATCAATAGCGTCGATGCCATTGGTCAAGGCATTGACTTCGTAGCCTTTGTTGCGCAGAAAAAGAATCTGCGACTGCAGGTTTTCAATTTCATCATCGATCCAAAGAATATTTGCTAAAGCCATGTATGGGTTGACGTTTGAGATGATTGGTCGCCGCTGGATCCTCACCGGCTCTAGGACAAGCCTCATACCAGGGGCAGCCGATGGAGAAGTTGCGTTTGAGTTTGCCCAAGGGCGGCTTTTGCTGCCCCGTCCACTTCGATTCATCCGCAATCCTAGCCCGTGCAAGCTCCCGGCGTCCGGTGGCCGAAACTAATGCGCTGATTCAAGTCTTCAAATGTAATTTATCCGATGGGCATTTGTAGATTTGTAGGCTCTTTTGAGTCGATTTAACAAATATAAAACAGCCATGACCATTTCTTCGCGCAAGATCATAAACGATCCGGTGTATGGATTTATCACCCTTGATCATCCTTTGCTGCTGAAGGTCATTGCCCATCCGTTTTATCAGCGCTTGAGGCGCATCCAGCAAATGGCCTTTGCCCACCTGGTGTATCCCGGAGCGGTGCATACGAGGTTGCACCATTCCCTCGGTGCGTACCACCTGATGGGCAATGCCCTGGGTGAATTGAAGAGCAAGGGCTTTGCCATTAGTGCCGAAGAAGAGCTGAGTGCAAAGATCGCCATCCTACTGCATGATGTTGGGCATGGTCCGTTTTCCCATTCCTTGGAAAACGTATTGATTCAGGATCTACCCCACGAAATGATTTCTATTCTGATTATGCGCGTTCTGAACGAAGCGCTGGGCGGCCAACTGGATATGGCGTTGGCCATATTCACCAACAACTATCCGAAAAAGTTCCTGTCCCAGCTCGTCAGTGGGCAGCTGGACGTTGACCGCATGGACTACTTGACCAGGGACAGCTTTTTCACGGGCGTTGCCGAAGGAGTGATTGGCTATGACCGGATCATCAAGATGCTTACCGTTTGCGAGGGGGAGTTGATGGTCGAAGAGAAGGCGGTATATTCTATCGAGAAATTTTTGGTATCCCGAAGGCTGATGTACTGGCAGG
Organism: uncultured Chitinophagaceae bacterium; assembly: GCA_963742225.1. Lineage (GTDB taxonomy): Bacteria > Bacteroidota > Bacteroidia > Chitinophagales > Chitinophagaceae > Puia. The sequence goes on from CAVULD010000003.1 coordinate 106,779, forward strand.
TCTATCTGCACAAGACGGTGCTCAGCGCCGAAAAAATGCTAATCCAAATTATGACCCGGGCCAAGGAGCTGTTGGCAGAGGGCAGCCCGCTAGACGTCAGCTCACCGACGCTCGCCTTTTTTCTGCAGGATACGGACCGAGCCAGCGAAGATTACCACTTGGATCAATTCTGCCTGTTGGATGACTACGACGTGATGAGTGCTATCAAGGGCTGGATGTTTGCTCAAGACAAGGTCCTGTCGCTGCTGTGTCGGTCCCTTATAGACCGCCGCCTGCTGAAGGTACGGCTTCAAGCGACTCCGCCGGATCCCGTCTGGATCGAAGAAAAACGCCAGGCACTCGCCCGAAAGGCGGGCCTGAGCGCTAAAGAGGCTGCTTATTTCGTATTTTCGGGTGAGACGGTCAACACTACCTACGATACATCGGACGAACGCATCAACATTGTATTCAAGGATGGTTCGATCAAGGATATCTCCCAGGTCGATAACGCCTTAATTCACCAGGCGCTCTCCAGCCCGGTAAAAAAATTTTATATTTGCTACGATTTGGATCAGGGCTGAAAGCCCAGGTCGGATCAAAACATCAACTTATGCAATTTTCCGCCGCACAAATAGCCGCCATGATCCATGGACGCGTGGAAGGGGACCCAACGGTTTTGGTTGCCTCCTTAGGGAAAATTGAAGAGGCGGGCCAAGGCCAGCTGGCCTTTCTGGCCAATCCTAAATACGAGGAATACCTATATACCACCAAGGCCAGCGTAATCATCGTCAACGAGGTGCAGGAGCTCAAGCAAAGCGTTGGAGCTACCCTTATTCGTGTGCCGGATGCCTACACTGCCTTTGCGGCCCTGCTTTCCAAATACCAAGAAATTGTCTCTCAGCAAATGATCGGCATCCAGGAGCCTACCTATATTGCCAAGTCTGCCTCGATGGGAGAAAAGGTTTTTATAGGGGCTTTCGCTTATGTGGGAGAGCACGTGCAAATAGGACACCATGTCAAAATTTATCCCCAGGTCTATTTGGGTGACAACGTCCGGGTGGGGGACCACAGCGTGCTGTATCCCGGAGTGAAAATTTATTCCGACTGCCTGATTGGCAGCCACGTAACCATCCATGCAGGCACCGTCATCGGAAGCGATGGCTTTGGCTTTGCGCCCCAGGCTGATGGTAGTTTTAAAAAAGTGCCCCAAATGGGCAATGTCGTGGTGGAGGACCATGTAGAAATTGGGGCAAACGCCTGCATCGATCGAGCGACCATTGGTTCGACCGTGATTAAGGCTGGCGCCAAATTGGATAACTTGATTCAGGTCGCTCATAATGTGGAGGTGGGTAACAATACCGTGATCGCAGCTCAGGCTGGTGTAAGCGGCAGCACGAAGATTGGCAACAACGTCATGATCGGTGGCCAAGCGGGTATCGTGGGTCATTTGCAAATTGCAGACGGCGCCAAGATTAATGCACAAAGTGGGGTATCTAAATCCATCAAAACTCCCCATACGGCGGTGACGGGATCACCCGCTTTCGATTACACCAGCGCACTGCGCAGCCAGGCCTTGACGCGTAATTTACCAGAAATGGAAAAAAGAATTAAAGAGCTGGAGCTCCTAATCAAACAGCTCTTGGAAGAACGCGTATAGGGCAATCGGTTTGGTGCGCTGGACCACCCACGGATTTCATGGGGGCGGATTAGCCCCCCTGCTTACGCAAATCAAAAGCCTGGTTATTCAGGGCTCTCGAATTGAGTATTCCGCAGGATACTTTTATGTATCTTTCATCAAACTTTTCCCATGACAGATCAGGCAAAATTTACCGCCGCCATTAAAGCCGGCTACACCTTTAAAAGTGAATCGGTAAAAATCGGCATCGGCATGCTCGATTCCAAAACCGTGAGCGGTGCGGATATTAACCTGCCACTAAAAACCATGAATCGCCATGGCCTGATCGCCGGTGCCACCGGGACGGGCAAAACCAAGACCCTGCAGATGATTAGCGAAGCCCTGAGCGATGCCGGCGTCCCTGTCCTGGTGATGGACATCAAGGGTGATTTGAGTGGCATTGCCGCCGCGGGGACCCCTAGCGAAAAACTCAGCGAACGTTGCAAGGAAATTGGACTGGTATTTAAACCCGAGGCATTCCCAACCGAGTTCCTCACACTCAGTAATGAGAAAGGCGCCAGGCTGCGGGCCACGGTTAGTGAATTTGGACCCATTTTATTGTCCAAGATTTTGGAGCTCAATGATACGCAGCAGGGTCTGGTGTCGATGATTTTTAAATATTGTGACGACAATAAATTGCCCCTGCTGGATCTGAAGGATTTCATCAAAGTTTTGCAATACATAGGGGACGAAGGCAAAGCCGAAATTGAAAAGACCTATGGAAAAGTGGCCACCGCCTCCACGGGTACTATACTGCGCAAGGTGATCGAACTGCAACAACAAGGAGCCGATGTATTCTTCGGGGAGAAAAGCTTTGAAGTAAGCGATCTGATGCGCTTGGCCGGCGACGGGCGCGGCATAGTCAGTGTCCTCAGGGTTACTGATCTGCAGGACAAACCCAAGCTCTTTTCCACCTTCATGCTGCAGATGTTGGCTGAACTATACGCCACCTGCCCCGAAGAAGGTGACCTGGACAAGCCAAAGCTCGTCCTGTTTATTGATGAGGCACACCTGGTTTTTCAAGAAGCCAGTTCGGCATTGCTAAAGCAGATTGAGACCATCGTCAAACTCATCCGCTCCAAGGGGATAGGCATTTTCTTCTGCACACAAAACCCCATGGACGTCCCGGCCAGTGTGCTGTCTCAACTGGGGCTTAAGGTCCAGCATGCGCTTCGTGCGTTCACCGCCGCAGATCGAAAGACTATCAAACAAACGGCGGAGAATTATCCGCAAACAGAATTTTATAAAACCGAAGACCTGATCACGCAGTTGGGCATCGGGGAAGCCTTGGTCACTATGCTGGATGAAAAGGGGGTCCCCACGCCGCTGGTGCAATGCATGATGTGTCCTCCGCGCAGTCGCATGGATATTCTGAGTCCCGCAGAGATTGATGCGGTAGTCGGTAAATCGAAAATTGTGGCCAAGTACAGCCAGGTCATTGACAGCCAGAGTGCCTATGAGATTTTGACTGCTAAATTGCAGGAAGCGGCAGCTAAATCCAATCCCCAGGCGCCCGCGGCAGGCAAGCCGGAAAAGTCGACCATTGAGAAAATTTTGGACAGTCCGACCGCCAAAACCGTGGAGCGCACGGCAGCCAACATGATTACTCGCTCCCTGCTTGGCGCCCTGGGCCTGGGGGGCAAGAGCTCGAATAAAAAAAGCGGCTGGTTCTGAGGACCCCACACCGGCCGGGGGATTCACCAGAGAGCTTGACGGACTTGGAGTCCGGTCTTGCAACTGACGCAAATGAAAATCGCCTATATACTTTTTGACGGGATTACCTGGCTAGATTTAATTGGTCTCTATGATCCCATCAGTCGCCTCAAATCGCATAACTACCGGCCCGATCTAACCTGGGATTTTTGCGCGATGTCCCCAAGCGCAAAAGACAATTTCGGGCTGGAAGTAAAAGCCACTTGCCTTAGGCCGTCCTTGGCCGCCTACGACGCGTTAATCATCCCCGGTGGACACGGCACGCGCCAGCTCAAAGAGGATAAAATTTTTATTGACTGGATTAAATCGGCGGCCCCGTCTAAATATAAAATATCCGTTTGCACCGGTAGTTTAATCCTCGGAGCAGCCGGTTTTCTTGCGGGTAAAATCGCAACCACCAACTTCCGGGAATACGAGAGCCTCAAGCCTTATTGCCGGCAAGTTTCCACGGACCGGATCGTCGAAGACAACGATACCATTACGGCTGCGGCCGTAACTTCGTCGATCGACCTGGGACTGCATTTATGCCGCAAATGGGCAGGCCGGGACGCGGAACGAGAAATCCGCATGCTGATAGATTACCACGGCTGACCCCACGGGGATCGTCGAGGCGCATGTAGCTTAAATCCCAAAGCAGCGCGCACTTGGTTGGGCAAGTAGACTGACCGTTTTGCATTCAGCTACAGCAAGGAAGGAGTCTCTAGTGAGCCATTAGGCCGCGGCTCAGCCTGAGCAGTCGCCTGTTTTTTTTGCCTCAGGCAGTTGTCGCAGACGCCACACGGGCCTGCTGACGCATCACCAAAATATACGGCAATCATTTGGCTGCGGCAGTCGCTCTGGGTATGCAAGTATCCAAGCCAAGTGTCGATTCGCTTGGTGAATCGTCGTTTTCGCTCGGCGTATTCAGCCGTATGGATATGGAGTTCCTCGGCTTTTGCCCGAGGTTGGATAAAATAGAGCTGCGCATTATCTTTTTTCGGAGCATAATCCAGCAATCCATATTGATGGAGTCTTTTCAGATCCGATGCCACACTGTGTTCATCGACACCGGCAAGGTGCGCCATCCGTCTTTCGCTAACAGCAACAGGTTGTTCGTAAATACCCGGATAGGTGCGCAACAGCACCTGAAGCAGCGGCTCCAGTTCCGGTCTTGCCCGCGCCAACTCGTCGAGTTGGCTTCTAGCCGCGGTCCACTGCACACGGGAGGGGACATTCACCTGTTCGCTGTAGGCCAGTATCTCTTCTTGTTCCAGTGCTTTAAGCGCATATCCTACCTGGTGGGGATCAAGGGAAAATTTCTGGGCAAAATCCATCAAATCAAAATCGTAATATTGGCCTTCTGCCGTCCCGGCAGGTAACTGCAGATAGTTGGCCAAGGACTGATAGATCCGGCGAATTTCGGAAACCGCCGGAAAGTGGAGATCCGGAGATTTTTGGAGTCTTTCTACATCTGGGCCGCCGTACAGCAAAACGCCGAAGGCTTTATTGCCGTCTCTACCCACGCGACCGACCTCCTGATAATAACTCTCCAAACTATCCGGCACGTCGGCGTGGATCACTGCGCGTACATTCGCTTTGTCAATGCCCATGCCAAAGGCATTGGTGCACACCATCACCCGTCTTTTCTCGGCCATCCATGATCGTTGTTCGTCACGGCGTTCTTCCAAGGTCAGCCCCGCGTGGTAGCAGGCCGATTCCACCCCCTGGGCGTTCAGGGCATCTCGGATGTGCTGGGTCTTCGCCCGCGTCGAGCAATAAATGATTGCACTGCCGGGGACATGGTGCAGTACCTGGATAATCTTGTCTATTTTGGACTGGACTGCAAAAACGCTAAGTGACAAGTTCTTGCGCTCAAACGATTGACGGAACACAACCGGCGATTTGCACTGCAGCCTGCTAGAGATATCCTGGAGAACCTCGGGGGTGGCCGACGCGGTGATGGCAAGCACCGGGACCGAAGGAGCCAACTGCTGGCGCAGATCGGCGATGCGCAGATAGGCTGGTCGAAAATCATATCCCCATTGGGAAATACAATGGGCTTCGTCCACCGCCAAAAGGTTAATATCCAAGCCGGGCAAAAATTGGTTAAATACACTGGATTGTAGCCGCTCGGGAGAAACATAGAGGAATTTGCAGTTGCTTTGCCCCGCTACCTGGAGGGTGTTTCTCACCTCACGGGGTCCCATACCCGCATAGATGGCGAATGCCGTTATGTTCTTTTTTCTAAGGTCCGCCACCTGCTGCTGCATGAGGGCAACCAGTGGACTAATCACCAAGCACAGGCCTTGGTGCAGCATCGCGGGTATTTGAAAACAAATGGATTTGCCCGCCCCCGTAGGCAGCAAGGCCAGCGTGTCGTGGCCTTCCAGAACTGAGCTGATGATCTCCTGCTGCATGGGCCTAAAGGAGTCGAAATGCCAGAACTGCTTGAGTATCGAAAGCGGGGTTTGCATCAATATCGGGCCATTTTTTAATTCGTCAGCGCGCAGGAATTGATCACCTGAAAATAGGCATTCCCATGCTCGCAGGCGCCGGTGTTGAAAAAATCTAGCGTCTTGGGGGCAGACTGGGTGTCCCGGCCCGGCCTAGGTGGGCTCAGGCTGCTCTACCCGCTTGATATACAAGCGCAGCGAATTCAGAATCAGGACCACATCGCTCAGGGCCATAGCGAGAGCCGCCACGGTCGGAGTCAGCCCGCCTACGGCTGCCACCGGGATGGCCAGTGCGTTGTAGAAAAATGCCCAAAACAGATTTTGCTGAATGGTCATAAACGTGTGCCTGCCTAGTCCAAGGGCCAGTGGCAAATGTTTTATTCCGTGACCTACCAGGACAACATCCGCGGTCTGCATCGCCAGTTGCGAGGCGTCGCTCATGGAAATGCCCACGGTAGCCTTGGCTAAAGCCGGGGCATCGTTTATCCCGTCACCCACCAGGGCGGTGGCCCTGGTCCCCGTCATCTGGGAGATTTGCTCCAGTTTTTGTTCCGGTGTTTGTTCTGCAATCACTTCATCCAAACCCAGACGAGAGGCAATCTGCTGGCAGTTGGCGAGCCGGTCGCCACTGAGCAAAATGGTTTTAAATCCTTTTTGACGAATCCGGGCAATCACCCAAGCGGATTCGGGGCGCAGGGCATCACTCAGATCAATCCATCCCAACAAGATGTTGTTTCGAAGTAAATACACACTATGGCCCTGCTCGTCGGTGAATTGACTGGCGATCTTGAAGGATCCCGCCCAGTATTCATCCCCCGACTGGGAGATGGCTTTGATCCCGACGCCTTTGATTTCATTGACCTTTGCCCAGACCATGTCGTCCTTGGATTTCCAGGCTTTATAGACGGTCTTGGCCAGGGGATGGTTGGAAAACTTCTCCAAAGAAGCAGCGAGCATTTTAAATTCCTGCTCCCCTACCCGGTCCCCCACGAGCTGCCACCTATCGATGACAAAGTCTCCCCTGGTCAGGGTGCCCGTCTTATCAAAGACAACCTGCTTTATGCGTTTAAAGGATTCCAGGCTCTTGGCGTTGCGAAAAAGGATTCCATGCTTAGCCGCACGTCCGAGTCCAACGGCTATGGCCGCCGGAGTAGCCAATCCCATGGCACATGGGCAGGCAATCACCAGCACGGCCACGCTGCGCATAAGCGCTGGGGTGAGTTGATGGAGCAAGGCGTAGTTGACCAAAAAAGTGAGCAAGGCAATTCCCAGCACCACGGGGACAAAGACCGCACTGATGCGGTCAGCCAGCTGCTGGATGGGGGGCTTGTCCCCCTGGGTCCGCTTAACCAGGTTCACGATATTGGACAAGGCCGAATCTCGGGCCGCTGCCGTCACTTGGGCCTTTACGGTGCCATCAGTCAGCAGGCTGCCCCCCAGCAGCAGGTCCTTGGGCTTCTTGGCCAAAGGCAGGCTTTCACCCGTCAGTATGGACTCATCGAGCCAAGCCTCACCCCACAGGATCTTACAGTCCGCCGGAACCAGCTCTCCGGATTTAATGAGCACCAAATCCCCCGCGCGCAGTTGGCCGTTGTCCAGCGGCATGATGACTTCCTGATGCAATTCGTCAAAGGCAATCAGGTTCGCCAAGACGTTCTGCGACCTGGCTAGGCTATTGAGAGCTCGTTGGGTGGAGTGAATGGAAATGTCCTCCAAATAATTGCCAAAGAAAATCAAGGTAATGATGGCCGCCGAAGTCTCATAAAATATATATCCTTCTCCCAGGTGCATCACGGTACCTACCAGGCTGTACAAGAAAGAAGCCGTAGCGCCCAGGGAAATCAAGACATTCATATTCGGTAGGCCGTTGCGAATACTCTGCAGCCCACTACGTCCAAAATAAGACATACCCATCAGGTACACAGGCAAACACAAAGCCAGCTGGACCCAGGCGTTCATTAGCCCATGCCATGCTGGTCCCAGGGGGAGCATGTGGGCCATCAACAGCACCGTAAAGGGTAAACAGATCAGCAGGTTTCGCAGGTATTTATTGATGGGTTTGGACGCTGTAAGTGCCTGCCGCTCGGCGCCGCCCTGGTCTGCTAGCACCTGGTAGCCCAAGCTCCTGATTCCTTTTTCAATATCCTGAGGGCTGATCCCCGCGTCCTGGCGCTGGAAACTCAGATCTCCGGAAGCCAGATTGATCCGGACATTGCTTAGCCCTTGCTTTTCCAAGTATTTCGAAATGGTCAGCACACAATTGGAACAATTCATGCCCTCCACTTTCCAGTTTAATGTCTCCATATATGATCAAATCCTATGATGTGAAAGGTTGGTAGCTACCCGCTACACTCCACGGCAACCACGGCCCGCTATCTCCCAACAACAGCTACGTAAATAGGTTGTCCGGGGAACAGCAAATTTACTTGATTGCCACGGTTAGCGCATAAGGAGTGGGTATGGACGCAAAAGCTGGCTATAATATGTGCGGCGTCCCAAGGTCTGGAGCCAGATAGGCCACCGGTGGCCTATCTTTGGTCGATGGAATGGACCCTAACCTTGGACAATATGCTCCCCGTGGCTCAGCAGTTCTGGCTTGCCCATGCGGGCAGCAAGATCTTTGCCTTTCATGGTCCAATGGGCGCGGGCAAGACCACCTTCATTCGGGCGTTATGCGAAGCCAAGCAGGTTCAAAGCCGTGTGGGAAGTCCAAGTTTTTCTATCATAAATGCGTACCCCTACGGCGAAGGGACTATTTACCATATCGATTTATACCGGATTAAGGATGAAGATGAAATGATCCGAGCTGGAGTGGAGGAATGCGTGTACTCCGGGGCCGACTGCCTAATCGAGTGGCCCGATCTGGCAGCACGCATCTTACCGGCTGAGACAATCCACGTTTTTGTCGACGTCGTTAGCCCCACCCAAAGGCATATTCATACCCGAGCTCCCCGTTAAATCCTTTGCATTTCAATTTAAAATTGTAATTTACCAGCCCGCCACCAATGTGGTACACTAATGGCCATAAGCCCTGAAACATGTCGCAGCAAAAACCCTTCATCAGTACTTCATTCAGTTACGAAACCTTAGAAGAGACGCTGGACGTAAAACCCAAAGGTGCACAGTTGCATATTGGCATCCCCAAAGAAACTGCCTTTCAGGAAAACCGCATTGCGCTGACCCCGGAGTCCGTGGGCGTCCTGGTTAGCAATGGCCACGAAGTGGTGATCGAGCACAACGCGGGCGATGCAGCCCATTATATGGACCGGGACTACAGCGAAGCGGGCGCCCGAATCGTATACGACAGGGCCGAAGTGTTCAAATCCCCGGTGCTGGTTAAATCCGCTCCGGTCGTGGAGGAGGATTTGCCACTGCTGCAGCCCAATCAAATGATCATCTCTCCGATCCATCTGTCGGCTTTGAAAGCTGAATTGCTGGAAAAGATGATGGAGAAGCGTATTACCGGCATTTCGTTTGAAAACCTAAAAGACGATAGCGGCTCCTACCCCATCGTACGGAGCATGAGTGAAATAGCGGGCAGCGCGGTGCTGCTGGTGGCAGCCCAGTATCTTAGTTCAGCCAACCACGGCAAGGGCGTCCTACTCGGTGGAATTTCCGGGATCCCCCCGACCAAAGTCATCATCCTGGGGGCAGGCATTGTCGGCGAATATGCCGCCCGGGCGGCGCTGGCCCTGGGTGCCTCGGTAAAGGTCTTCGACAACAGCGTCTACAGACTCAAGCGCCTGCAAAATAATATCGGGGTTCGGATCTTCACCTCAGTCATTGAGCCCCGGATTCTATCCAAGCAACTGAAGACCTGTGAGGTAGCTGTCGGAGCGCTGTCCTCCCAAAGCGGCCGGACTCCGGTCGTAGTCACCGAAGAGATGGTCAGCAACATGCGTCCAGGAAGCGTCATTATTGACGTCAGTATTGACCGTGGCGGCTGTTTCGAAACCTCCGAGATCACCTCCCACGAACATCCCATATTTCTCAAATACGGCGTGATCCACTACTGTGTTCCCAATATCCCATCGGGTTTTGCGCGTACCGCCTCCCAAGCCATCAGCAATGTGTTGACACCACTTTTACTGGAAGCGGGGGAAGACGGCGGTTTTGAGAACCTCGTGTGGCATAAGATCCACCTGCGGAGCGGCATCTATCTGTTTAAAGGTGCGCTGACCAACTTCCACCTGAGTCAGCGTTTCGACTTGAAATATACCGACCTCAATCTACTGATCGCCAGCCAGCGCTAAATCCCTTCTGGTGGTTATTTGTACTTGCTCAAGTTGATCGTGTCGGTACAAAAATCGTATTCCTGCGGATCGTTGGAGCTAATAATCATCAGCCTGTCGTGCGCGAATTGACCTACCAGGGAACGGTATGTGGCAATGCCTTCGGCATCCAGATTGGTGCAGGGTTCGTCTAGCAAAATAATTGGCGTATCGGAAAAAAAGGCCTGCGCCAGCTTAACCCGCTGCTTCATGCCGGAGGAAAAATAGCGAATCTGTTTTTCTGCCGTGTCCGAAAGACCTACCTGACGCATGATCCCCTCCGCGTTTAGGGGTGGACGAAAGGGTTTGAAAACGTTATGAAAATGGAGAAATTCGCCTAGGGTCATTTCTTCCACTACCTCCAGGTATGGGGCAGCAATAGACATATATTGGTATAACCTGTCCTGTGTCGGGGAATCCACCAGTGTGGTTTCTGTATTGGCCTTGGGCAAATACGCGATTGTGCCTTCGCTAGGCAGGATGGCGCCGGCAAGAACTTGCAGCAGGGTAGACTTGCCCGAACCGTTCGGGCCGGTGATGGCATAGCAGTGGCCAGTTTGGAATTCATAACTGAGGTGGCGGAAAATCCAGTCGCGGTTGAAGCGCTTGCCTGCATCAGTCAGCGTAATCCTCATCCATATTGTTTTTGGTATGGCGTTTAATGATACCGCGGCCGCTTTCCCGAATAAAGGTCACGATTTCGTCCCTTTCGTCGGTCGCCGGAAATTCTTCTTCTAAGAACTCCAAGGCCTGCGAGGTGTTCAGGCCTTTGTTGTAAATAACGCGGTATATATCCAGGATGTGGTTGATTTTTTCGACGGTAAATCCGCGGCGCTTCAGGCCTACCGAATTGACTCCTCCGTAGCTGAGGGGCTGCCGACCTGCTTTGATGTATGGAGGCACGTCCTTTCCCACCAGCGAACCCCCGCTGACAAAGGAGTGCTGGCCTATCTGCACAAACTGGTGCAATGCACACATGCCGCCCAGAATGGCCCAATCGCCGATGACAACGTGACCGGCGACTTGGGTGTTGTTGCTCATGATGCAATTGTCGCCAACGATGCAGTCGTGCGCCAAATGGCAATAGGCCTGGATCAGGCAATTCTTGCCGATGACGGTTTTTTCCCGGTCCTTGGTGCCCCGGTTGACGGTGACAAATTCCCGGATCGTCGTATTGTCGCCAATGAACACGTTGCTGTATTCGCCTTGGTATTTCAAGTCCTGCGGAATGGCGGCGATGACGGCTCCCGGAAAAATGCGGCAATTCTTCCCAATCCTTGCTCCTTCCATAATCGTCACGTTCGAACCAATCCACGTGCCTTCGCCTATTTCGACGTCCTGATGAATGACGGTAAAGGGATCAATTTTGACATTGGTGGCAAGATGGGCATTGGGATGTATATAGGTATGGGGGTGAATCATCCGATAATCGCTTGATTGAGAGTTTAATTGGTCTACCGCCGTAGATTTTTCATTAAGAATTGAAGATTTCCTCATAAAAAATGCTGAGCAAAACCCAGCTTGGCAAAAGTAAACTTATTTGCCCCAATTTGGCCAAATTAACTTCTCTTTACCAACTGAGCCATCAGATCCGCTTCCGTGACGATTCTGTTGCCCACAAAGACGGTCCCTCGCATCTCGCATATACCTCGACGAATTGGCCCCAATAACTCCATTTTAAGGATCATTGTGTCGCCGGGCACGACCTTGGATTTGAATTTGCAATTATCGATTTTCAGGAAATAGGTATCTACGTCGCCGGCGTTGCCCGAGGAGTTAATGGCCAGGATACCTCCCGTTTGGGCCAGGGCCTCGACCTGCAGCACACCGGGCATGATGGGGTTGCCAGGAAAATGACCCACAAAAAAAGGCTCATTAAAGGTGACGTTCTTCACGCCCACGATGTATTGGTCGGTCAATTCGATGATTTTATCGACCAGTAAGAAGGGGTAGCGATGAGGAAGCGTTTTTTCTATTTGTTGGGCATTAAAAATCGGAGGCTGATTCGGGTTGTATACGGGTACGTTTTTGACGTGTTTATTTTTCTTGATGTATTGCTTAATCTTTCGGGCAAAATCTACGTTGCTGGAGTGGCCCGGGCGGTTGGCGATAATATGCCCTTTGACCGGATAGCCGATCAGGGCCAGGTCACCGATGACGTCCAGGAGTTTATGGCGGGCGGGTTCATTGGGAAAGCGTAATTCCAGGTTGTTCAGGTACCCCTCACTTTTGACCTCCATTTTATCCCGACCGAAGGCCTTGGCAAGCCTATTCATCTCCTCCTTGGTCACGGGCTTATCCACGACTACGATGGCGTTGTTGATGTCGCCGCCCTTGATCAGGTTGTTGTCCAGTAAAGCTTCCAGTTCGTGCAGAAAACAAAAGGTACGGCAGGGGGCAATCTCCGCCTTGAAATCCGACATACGTTTGAGCCCAGCGTGCTGGGTGCCCAGCACGGGGCTGTTGAAATCGATCAGGGTAGTCACCTTGTACTCCATGGAGGGCATTGCGACCATCTCTACCCGCTTATGTTCGTCATAATGGGTGATGTTGGTGTCGATGCTGTACCAGGCCTTGGCGGCCTGCTGTTCGGCAATGCCTGCTTCTTCAATCATCTCGACAAAGGGTTCCGAGCTACCGTCCATGATGGGCATTTCGGGGCCATTGATTTCTATGAGGCAATTGTCGATGCCCATGCCGACCAAGGCAGCCAACACGTGCTCTACGGTGGAGACTTTGGCCCCCCGGTCCTCCAGGGTAGTTCCCCTCGAGGTGTCGGTGACCAGGTCACAGTCGGCTTTGATAATGGGTTGGCCTGGTAGGTCAATGCGTTGAAACTGATAGCCGAATCCAGGGTTTGCGGGTTTAAGAGTCATGTCTACCTTAATACCAGTATGCAGCCCCGTACCCGAAATGCTTACAGGTGCATTCAGGGTATGCTGCTGATCCGGACTGAAATTTGAATCCATTCGTTTTTCTTAAGAGGCACAAAGATACAATTCAGAGGGAATTAAGGAAATGCAGACTATGCTTCGGCAAGAATCACCATCGTGGGCAGTGGACGCAGCGGCTTGGCGCTTTACATAGATTCTTCGCGTTCCAACATCAGGATAGCACTTTGGGGCACGATAAAATATTTATCGCCTTCGTAAATGACTTCCGTTGCGCCGCTAAGCAGAAAAATGGCGATGTCCCCTTCCCGGGCTTGCAGGGGCACGTATTTCACTTGATCGTCCTCATTTTTCCACGGCTCACTGTCCACGGGGGTGGGAATGGCGTAGCCGGGTCCCGTGCGGATGATATACCCCTGCTGAACCTTCTCTTTTTCCTGCACGCCCGGAGGCAGGTACAAACCGGTCTCGGTGCGCTCATTGGGTTTGGACGGTCGGATCAAGACGCGGTCGCCAATGACGACCAGCTTCTTGAACCTGTTATCGGATGTAAGATGCATAGATCACATGCGCTTAAATGCGGTATGCCCCAAAATTACGCCAATTGTGGGCAACCGCTGGCAAATACCGGGTCGCGGGCGTCGGACCTTTCCCGGTGGGTCCCCGCAGGTAGGCAAAGGGCGCGGGAACCTGCGTATATTTATCTTTTGAAAACCAAACATACGCTCCCCCTGCCATGGACTGGAACATTCTACAAATCGAACCCCGGGAAATTGTCCGGGGATACAAGGCCCGGTTCATCCACGGCGAGCGGATCACCCTGGCTTTCTGGGAGGTTGAGGCTGGAGCCGTGTTGCCCGATCATGCGCATATGCACGAGCAAATTACCCAAATCCTAGAAGGAAAATTTGAATTAACCGTAGATGGCATCGCGACCCTGTATGAGCCAGGGATGGTGGGCATCATCCCACCCCATGCCGTGCATCGCGGTCAAGCAGTAACGGACTGCAAAATCTTGGACATATTCAGCCCCGTGAGGGAAGATTATAAATTGTAACCGATGAACATATCCCTAGCCGGTCGCCGAGCCTTGGTCGGTGGCAGCACCCAAGGGTTGGGTAAGGCGATCGCGGTCGCGTTGGCAAGCTGCGGCGCGTCCGTCACGCTGGTAGCTCGAAACGAAGAGAAGTTGAACCTGGTTTTGCGCGAGCTGCCAACGGCGGCAGGCCAGCAACATGACTACCTGGCCTTGGATTATACGCAGTTTGATCGCTACCAGGCAGCCATTGCAGAGTATTTTCAAGAGCGCAGCATCGATATTTTGATCAACAACACCAACGGCCCGGCGGGCGGACCGGTCCTGGACAAAACCGTGGCCGACTACCAACAAGCTTTCGACCTGCTGTTCAAGACCGTATGCTTTACTACGATGGAATCCCTGCCAGGGATGAAAAAAAGTGGTTTTGGGCGCATCGTCAATTGCTCCTCCATGACGGTAAAGGAGCCGGCGCCACATCTGGTTTTATCCAGCAGCATCCGCTCCGCCGTGAACGCCTGGTCTAAAACCCTAGCCCGCGAGGTGGCGCCCTTTGGCATAACGGTCAATACCATATTGACTGGGTACTTTGACACCGAAAGACTCAATGAGCTTAACCGGTTGACGGCCCAACGCCAAGGGCTAAGCCTGGACGAATACAAAGCCCGGATGGCGGCCGAGATACCGATGAAAAGGCTGGGAAAGCCCAGCGAGTTCGCGCACCTGGTCGCTTTTTTGGTCTCCGATTATGCACACTATTTGACCGGAACGGACATTCCCCTGGATGGCGGGCTGCTGCGATCGATTTGAGCGGGCGGGCGGCTATCTATACCGGGGCAACCAACCGGAATCCATTGCCGTGGATGTTGACGATTTCGATGTTGGTATCTTCTTTGAGGTATTTACGCAGTTTGGCGATGTAAACGTCCATGCTGCGGCCATTGAAGTACGTGTCACTACCCCATATTTTCTTTAGGGCTGCTTCCCGAGGCAGCAAGTCGTTCATATGCTCGCTGAGCATTTTGAGCAATTCATTTTCCTTGGGTGATAGGGTCTGCATCTGGCCTTTATGACTAAGCTCCCGCAATTTAGGATTGAAATGATAAGAACCCAGGTCAAACTCCCGGTTATCGGCCTCCTTATTGAGGTCATCGTTGCGTTTCATGATGGCCTTTATCTTCAGCAGCAACACTTCGCTGTCAAAAGGTTTGGTGATATAGTCATCGGCCCCGAGTTTGTAGCCTTGGATAATATCTTCTTTCATGGTTTTTGCGCTGATGAAAAACAGGGGGATATCCGGATCGACATCCCGGATTTCTTCGGCCAGGGTGAAGCCGTCCATATGAGGCATCATCACGTCCAATAAGCACAGATCAAACCGTTCCCGTTGAAAAGCGGCCAAACCCAGGCGGCCATCTCGCTCCAAAGTGACATCAAAATCACTCAGCTCGAGATAATTCTTCAGCACGATACCCAAATTCTGATCATCCTCACACAACAATATTTTAGACTTTTTCCCTTCCATAGTGAATCATTTAAGTACAAATAAAATTAATTCTTTGCAGCGAATGGCATTGCGGGCGTAATATTTTGTTAAAAGCCCCCTCGGCTGCAAGCGCAGGATAGCAAGCCTGTGCGAAGATCAACCATTATGACCGCATTAGCTAAACTTATCCCCCACCTGTGGGGATGGCCACTTGGTCAACGGAGGATTTGCTAGGCATCCTCATTTTTTTTTGCTACTCGATCCATCGCATGGCAAATCTTGAGGCTGCGGTGGGATTAATTTTTTAAATCAAAACTATTTTCCTATATTGTTTTGCTTTCGCTTGAACCTCCCTAGGATTAATTCGCTCGTGCTTCTGGACCTCTTGAGTTTTCTCTAGCTATTTATTTTATTCGGTCCTGATACATTCATGACCGTTAGGCAATGGGTGTTCCCATTTTCTACAATAACCAAAACTCAGCTTCATGCTACAAGTCATCGTCAGTCTGCTTTCTGGCATTGCAGGCGGCAACATCGCGGGCGCTATCCTCAAGAAATACAGCCTGGGCGCGATTTGGAATTCCATTCTCGGACTGCTGGGCGGAGGAATTGGCGGAGAAATGCTGAGCATGGTTAGCGGGGGGACACTGGAAACCGGCTCCATCCTGGGAAGTATCTTAAGCTCGGCGGTAGGCGGCGGGGTGCTGCTGTTTATCGTGGGATTTTTGAAAACAACAATGGCCAAATAATCCTTTTGTCCAAAAAAGGATAGCTTCATGCAAGCCCTCGTGCGTGGATAGCGGGCGAAAGCAGCCCAGCGGATTACATCCCCATCTATGCTCACTTTACTGGTGTGCTGAAAGTTAGCTCAGTAACCAGATCCTGCGCGACCTGTCCTGGGTTTTCATGTGCCATGTAGACAAAACTCTTTCCAGACTACCCTGAAGCCCGGGTAATTCGAGTTGCTTAGGAGCCTCCGATGACCATCGCGTCCAGCAAGAAAGCAAAGGCTCCCAGTTTGTTCGACCTGTACAGAAAAGTTATACATTTATAGCAATGCACAAACCCAACTTTTCGAGCGCCGCAATCCTACTTGCTTTGGGTCTCATCTTGTCGACCTCGGCCTGCAATTACCAACAAGCGGATATCCCCTTCCCCTTGCAGGACAGCGGTCTTGCCCAGCCAAGTGTGCAGCCGCTTCAGTTCAGTGACCCCAAGAAATTGCATTGGGTTTCGGTGGATGCTCGATCCTGGAAGCCGGACATAAGAGCCTTGGATCTTGCCCAACTTCCTACCACCCCCTTTGATTCGACCGGCTTTAAGTCCTTTAGCCGACCGGCCGATCAAGTCCAAGTAGACTGGACTAAGCTGGCCGATTCCAGCTTTTCGCTCGATAAATTGCCCGCCAAATCCTTAGATTTCAAAACTATCAAGCTGAACCCACAGCCTCCTGTAAAGGCCGCCTTGCTGGCTTCCAAAGCGGGCGCAACCATGTCGGTACTCAGCGTTGGGCAGGCCCAGGGTCTGCACGGACGCATCGTGACCTGCATGATTGCAGACAAGAACGGATTTACCTGGATCGCCACCAACGAGGGGCTATTTCGCTACGATGGGGAGTTCATGCAAAATTATCTTTCCTATTCCACCAGCGATCTCATCGTCGGATTGGTAGAAGACAGCCAGGGCAGGATCTGGTTCATGCAACCCGATGGACTGGGTATGCTAGACCTCAACAATGGAACCATTAGCCATTCGGACTTGATTACCATTCCCACAAACGACCTGACCCGGATGAAACTGGATGATCGGGGACTGATTTGGGCAAGTTGGATACCCAGAAATGGAGCCATCATCATTGATCCTTCAGCCATGACTTATAAGCAGCTGGATGTTGCCTCAGGCCTTTCGGGGTCCTATGTTTTGGGCATACTGGAAGATGCGGATCATGCGATCTGGCTTTCCACGATTGGAGGTGGGGTTACCATTGTCGATCCGGTTGCCCACAAGATTCGATACTTGCGCAAATCCAATGGGCTCACTAGCGACACGGTCTCGGCCATGTCGATGGACAAAGCCGGCCAAATTTGGCTGGCCATAGGAGGCCATGGCCTCAATGCCCTGGATAAAGACAAGAAGATCATTCGACATTTTGGCTCCGCGCAGGGGCTTAAACCTATGCGAACCCGGTCGATAGCCATCGACTCCGGCGGTCGAATCTGGATGGCCAGTAATGTCGGCATGTCGGTTGTGGACCCCGAAAAAAATCAGGTAAAATACCTCAATCAACGAGACGGCATTACAGAGGACTTGTATTTTTCTATACTGATTGACCGCTACGGCAGGATTTGGACCGGATCGCTTTCGCAAGGACTCAATATCATTGATCAAAACGGAGCCTTGGTTTTTCCCTTCGGAAAGACTAACATTTCGGCTACCTGCGAAGACAAAGACGGAAGGCTTTGGGTGGGTACTACCAACGACGGAATCATCATTTGGGATGTAAAAAACAACAAAATCTCGCGCCTCAATAAAAGCCATGGACTAAGCGACAATTTTATCCAATCCATCGTGGAGGAGAATGGCTGCCTTTGGGTCACCAGTTATGGCGGATTCGATGTTATTGATCCCCGTCGTAAAATAATCGAACATTACGGCCACAAGCAGGGGCTAAAAAGCGATTCGCTCTTTGCGGCTATCCGCGATAACCGAGGCAATATCTGGTTTACAGGCCCCACGCTGGGGATCCAGTGGCTGGACTCGGCCAACAACATGCTACGGCACGCGGGGGTAAAGGAAGGTTTAAGTGAGGAACTTTCCGACCTCAAGCCCGATCAGCAGGGTCGGATCTGGGCGGCAACTCGCTTTAAGGGGGTTGACATGATCGACGTCCAACAGGGCATGATTGAACACTTGAACGGTGGGCAAGGGTTGAAAGATACCTGTTACCGGGTTTTGTTGCCGGACAAATATAATAGAATGTGGATCGGTACGGATAAGGGTCTGTACATCGCCGATACCCGGCAGGGCACGCTGACTTGGATCACCACCAGTGAAGGCTTGTCCAACAACATCGTTACCTCAATAATGCCTTTTGAGGATAAGGTGGTTGCCAGTACGCATGCGCAGGCTTGTATGATCACTCCCCCCCCGGAAGCGATGGGTCCCACCGCTAGTAGGGGAGATAGTGCGAGTCGCGGCAGCTGGAAAGTGGACCTTATAAGCGGAACCGAAGGCATGATTAAGGAATCGGGGGGCTGGAATACCGATCTGGTTACTCGGGACGGCCGGCTCATTTGGGCAGATAATGGGATTACCATCGTTAACCATATCCAGGAGGAAAAAGGAAGCGCATCTACAAATGTCACGGGCATTTTCGTTATGAATCAACCGCTCTGGGTTGGTAACAAGTCGTCCAAGCTCCCATCGGAGGCAGGCCCCTCCCAAAGGCTAGCTTTGCAGTGGGATAGCGTCGCGGGGCCCTACAACCTGCCCGTGAATCTGCGCCTTCCTTACGATCTGAATTATTTGCAGTTTCAGTTTGGGCAAGCGCATTTGGGCCGGCAGGATACCACTTGGTATTGTTACATTTTGCAGGGTATCGATAAGCAATGGAGCCCCATCACCAGCAGACCCTTTTCAGAAAATTATTTGAATCTGCCGCCTGGGCATTACCATTTTATTGTACGAAGTAAAAGCATCAACTTACGGTGGGGCCAGCCGGTGAGTTTTTCTTTTGTCATCACCCCTCCATGGTGGCATACCTGGTGGGCCTATACGCTGTACTTCTTGATCGCGGCAACCGCGCTGTGGACCTTTATTTACCTGCGCAACAAAAGGCTACTAACCGAAAACAAGAAACTGGAACATAAAATAAAAATACGCACGGCCGAAGTGCAGTCTCAGAAAGAAGCACTCGTTGCACAGCGCGACGACCTGGAAAAAGCGATCGAGGACCTACAGGCGACGCAAAAACAGCTGATTCAATCCGAGAAAATGGCTTCCCTGGGTGAGCTGACCGCAGGCATCGCCCACGAAATCCAGAATCCTTTGAATTTTGTCAACAATTTTGCCGAGGTCAGTGCCGAACTGGCTCAGGAATTAAAAGAAGGCGTTGGACGAGAGGAAATCCCCGCCGCGAGCAAGGCCGCCTTGACGAGTATTATAGAAAATCTGATCCAGAATCAGGAGAAAATAAATTTCCATGGCAAGCGTGCCGATTCCATTGTAAAGGGTATGCTCCAGCATTCACGAAACAGCTCCGGGCAAAAGGAACCAACAGACATAAACGCGCTGGCCGACGAATACCTTCGTCTGAGCTTTCACGGACTCCGGGCAAAGGATAAATCCTTTAACGCCAAGATTGAAACTGAATTCGATCCCGAGTTACCACGAGTATCAATTGTGGCCCAAGATATCGGACGGGTATTGCTCAACCTGTTCACTAACGCTTTTTATTCGGCCATGAATAAAAAGAAAAATATGCCCGAAGGCTTTCAACCTAAGGTCGTAGTGCGCACGTCCAAGAAGGGAAATGCCATTGAGATCAGTGTCAAAGACAACGGCATGGGCATTGCCCAAAATGTGCTGGACAAAATTTACAACCCCTTTTTCACCACCAAACCGACCGGCGAGGGGACTGGCCTGGGCCTTTCTCTGAGCTACGAAATTGTTACCAAAGGCCATGGCGGCACCATTGAAGCAAAGACTAAAGAAGGGGAATATGCGGAGTTCATTATACGCCTGCCTTTGGAACCGACTATTGGAGCACAACCACCCAAATCACAACCATGATGAAAATCCTAGTAGTAGACGACGAACGAGACGTGCAGGCCTTATTTGAACAACGGTTCCGTAAGGAAATCAAGGATGGCCAGATGAATTTTGCCTTTGCCTATTCTGGCGAAGATGCGCTGGCTTACCTTAAAGGCCTAAGTCACGAAGCGGTGCTAATTTTGTCGGATATCAATATGCCCGGAATGAGCGGGCTGGATCTGCTCAAACAAATCAAGGATTATTTCATCAAACCTCCTCCGGTCGTGATGATGATAACGGCCTATGGCGATGATGAAAATTATTCACAGGCTATGAAACTGGGAGCCGACGATTTTTTAACCAAACCCCTCAATTTTAACCACCTGCGAGAGAAACTAAAATTGATGCAATGATAACCAAGATTTTAGTGGTGGATGATGAGACCGATCTGGAAATTCTGATTAAACAGAAGTTCCGTCGCCAGATCAGGGACAAAGAATTTGATTTTGTCTTTGCGATCAATGGAGTCGATGCACTGGACAAATTACACCAACATCCGGATATCGATGTGGTGCTCAGCGACATCAACATGCCTGAGATGGACGGTCTGACCTTACTGGCCAAACTGCCCGAAGTGAGTCCGATTATCAAGGCAGTAATCATTTCCGCCTACGGTGACATGGAAAATATCCGTTCGGCCATGAACAAGGGCGCGTTCGACTTCATTTGCAAACCGGTAAATTTTGACGATCTGGAGACGACCATCAGAAAAACCATAAAGCAGGTCTTGCAAATCAAAGATACCGTGAAGGCCATTAAGGAGAACAATATCCTGCGCATGTACGTCGATGAAACGGTCCTCAAATTCATGAACCGGGAGGAATTCGAGAAATCCCTCCTGGTCAATGACACCGTGGAAGCTACCGTAGCCTTCATGGACATTTGTCAATTTACGGCCATCACAGAAAACGAAAGTCCGGATACGGTAGTTACCCTACTCAACACCTATTTCGATGTCATGGCCAAAGAAATCCTGGCGCAAAATGGGTACGTGGACAAGTTCATCGGCGACGCGGTCATGGCGGTCTTTCGGGGTGATTTTCATTTGGACAGGGCCTTGGATGCTTGCCTGGCCGTTAGAAAACAAATCGAACGGCTCCCCAATGTCGCTGGCATAGAGCAATTTTCGCCCAAGGTATCCATCGGCATCAACAGCGGAGAAATGATTTCGGGCAATATCGGTTCGGCCAGCCTGCGGCGGCTTGATTACACGGTAATCGGCGATGCAGTAAACATGGCCCAGCGGCTCCAAACGACCGCTACCGCGGGGCAAATCATCATCACCGAGTCATCTTACCAAAAAGTAAAAGAATCTTTCAACTGCGTGAAAGTTGGGGAAGTAAGCCTGAAGAATAAGAAAAATAAAGTCACGATTTACGAAGTCTTGGACTAAGGTAAAGCTCAATCCAAGTGGGAACCGCGCCTGGATTCTGAACATGAGGCCCGCCAGCCAGTCCGCTAATCAACCCTTTTCATTTCTCCTTTTTGCCCCGTGTTGATAAACCAGACTTTGGTCACTTTCCCTGCGGCATCTGTTTCAAAGTCAATCTGGCGGTCCGTTCCGTCTGCATAAAAAAACTTGGTTGCTGATTCCGGCTTCAATTCAATATCAGGTGTCCCTTTTCGATGACGGTATAACTTTCCGTCCCTTGCAATAAATTCAAGCGTCAGACCCGCCGTGTATTTACCCACATAATGGCTCAACAGAGAAGTATCGATTTTTACCACTTGGTGATGATAGGGCATGATCAATTCTTCGCCGGCCAGTATCGATTCAACGCCTGCATTGATGAAAGGAATTTGAAACTCATTGTTGGAAAGCAGAATGATCGTTTGATCCTTATCCATAAAACAGGTCATCATGGAGCGATATCCAGGCGCGTTGCCGCTGGCCGAGACCAACTTCCCATCCGTGGTATGAGGTTGTATGATCAATCCAAACCCATAAAAGGTTGATGTATCCCCGGCTGATCGGGGCACCAGGGGCGAAAGCATCTCATCGAGGGTGGCTTTACTGACCAGGTGGTTGCCTTTGAGTGCGCGGCTCCATTTAAGCAAGTCTCCACTGGTCGAACTGATGCCGCCATCTCCTACCACACGGTCTAGGTAGAAAAGATAATCATCCATCGGCAAGCGGCTCGCTAACTCGTAGCCTTTGAGGCTATCGGAATACACGAAGCCCAAGGCGTAGTTGCTCGGGTACTTGCCAGCGGATCGCCACCCACTGGATAGTGATGTCTGCGTCATAGCAAGGGGCTGAAAAATGTTCTGAGTCAAGAATTGCCCAAAGTCCATTTTGGACACCTTCTCGACAATCGAGGCAAGTAAGACATATCCCGTCTTGCTGAATTGCACCTTGGTTCCCGGTATGAACGATAAACTGTCTTTTCGCTGCTCGAGCATGCGAATTACGTCCGCATTGGTCGCCACCTGAGTATGGCTCCAATTCGATTTAAATTGATTTTCATAGGAAGGCAGCCCTGAGCTATGCGTGAGCAGTTGGCGCACGGTGATGTTCTGGTAGGGCAAATCGGGAAAAAATTTCTGGAGGTTATCCTCATACGAAAGCAGCCCACGGTCCTTGCAGATCATAATGGCCATCGCGGTAAAGGGCATGGACAGAGACGCCAGGTCAAAAGCGGAAGCGTTAGTGAGGTTTGCGGCTGTTGCGTAGTCGGCAACACCTAAGGCATCCTGGTAAAGTACCTTGCCCGCCTTGGCCACGATAATATTCCCATTGAACTGAAAAAACTCGTGCTGGCCGCTTAGGAATTGCTGTAACCGGGCAGATTCATTCGTTTGCGCTAAGGAGGCTACCGGAATCAACAGCAGAAGAAAACATCTATACATGGGAGTGATTTTTTTTGTGGAAGGGTACTTTGATGAAATTGCTTCGCGGGTATGAATTGCTCCTTTATTACATAGCCCTTCGGTAGGGAGTACCTGGCTCATCCTGCCTGCAAGGCCATCCATCACGAACGGTCCAATAAAGTTTATGGCCAATTAGCCGATCGCAGAATGATTTCCCTCCAAAACTTGATCCTTTCCAATGCACCGTCCTTTGCCAAATGTAGAGAATTCTGGCAGGATGCAGGAAAATCCGCCCATCACCGTAGCGGCAATCCATAGAGTTAATTAATCCATGGACCTGAGAAATCCCGTCCGGGAGCTCCAGATCCATGGACGCAAGGTCTACCTCTTGACCCATACTGGCACTCCACGGCTAAGCGGCGCATAAACCTCCCTTCAGACTGCTCGCGGTATAAACAAACTTGGACGGAATGCCGTTTGAACCTCTTAAAATCCTACCTTAATAGGGATTAATTTTTTCTCTTTTATAAAAGTATACGCATGCGCTTTACACTTCCTTTTGCGCTTTTGGCAATACTGTCTTTTATGGCCCCCCGGCTGCAAACCCAATTAGATGGGCCCAGCAAATCATCTCGCGGGGCTGCCAGGAATTTGCCAGATGATTCGACGGCGGTTATAGGTAAGGCCGTATTTTTCACGAGTTGTAACAATTGTCACAAAGATTCCGGCGTCGTGTTTGCGCCTGCACAAATTGTGCTGAGTGCCATGACTCCGCGCGCCATTTATGCATCCCTGGGAAATGGAAAAATGAAAACCCAGGGTTCAACCCTCTCCGACCAGCAACGTCGGGCAGTCGCTGAATGGCTAACGGGCAGGAAGTTGAAAATAACCAGCTTCCCCCAGGAAGCTTACGTTACCTTCTCCCTAGCGGGTAATGAACCCATCTATTCGGGCTGGGCTGGGGATTTGAAAGCGACAGGGTGGCGAAGCGCCGTGGCGAGCGGCCTTTCCCCATCGAATGTCGGTTCTCTAAAACTGAAATGGGCCTTCGCCTTTCCCGATGCCACCATTGTGCGCAGTAAACCGGCAGTCGTAGGCAACTGGCTGTTGGTTGGAGGCCAATTTGGTGATGTCTTTGCCATCAACAAATTGAACGGAAAGATCGGCTGGACGTTCACCGCTAGCGCGGCGGTGCGGGGAGCAATCGTTGTTTCCCAGAAGGCAGGTGCAATAACTGCGTTTTTCGCCGATTATAGCACCAACGTCTATGCGCTGGACGTGAAAACAGGCAAGCTGATCTGGAATAAACGGGCAGGCTACGATCAGCTTTCGGCCACTACCGGTTCTGTCGCCGTTTATAACGGTAAAGTATACGTGCCCATTACGTCCATGGAGGTCGCTTCGGCGGCCAATGGGAAATACCCTTGCTGCACCACCTCCGGCGGAGTTGTGGCCCTAGACGCGCAGACCGGTCAGCAGATCTGGGTACACCGCGTGCTTCCACCTGCGAAACTTTCCGGCAAGAACAGAACGGGCAGGCCCTTTTATGGCCCCTCGGGCGCGCCGGTATGGTGTAGTCCCACGGTGGACGCAAAACGCGGGATGCTCTATATCGGTACAGGTGAAAACTATTCCTATCCATCCAGCGGTTCCAGTGATGCAATCCAGGCCCTGGACCTGAATACGGGAACGCTCCGGTGGAATTTCCAAGCGACCGGTGGCGATATCTATAACCTGGCCTGTCCATTCCTGAATAATTGCCCCGACAAGCCGGGGCCCGATTTGGATTTTGGCATGGCCCCCATGCTAGTAAAAAAGTCGAACGGTCAGGACGTATTGATTGCTGGTCAAAAATCCGGAGTGGTCTTTGCGCTGTCGCCGGCTTCCGGTAAATTGATTTGGAAAACCCGCATTGGCAAAGGCGGCGCCCTAGGTGGTGTACATTGGGGAATGGCAAGCGACGGAAAATATGCCTACGCTGCCAATGCCGACAATCCTCTGGCTCTTGATCTCCGGGATTCGACCATCAAGGCAGCACCGGGAATTTTTGCCCTGGACGTCGAAAGGGGTCAGGTGATTTGGACCACTCCTGCTCCCAATTGTGGTGGAATTAAGGATTGTTATCCGGCTAATTCGGCTGCACCCATGGTGGTTCCGGGCCTGGTATTTGCCGGCGGCCTGGATGGCCATATCCGAGCCTACGGGACGGCAGATGGAAAAATAGTGTGGGACTTTGACACAACTACGGAGTTTCCTACAACCAATGGCGTTAAAGGCAAAGGAGGCGCCATTGATGGCCCCTCTGCTTTGGCTTCAGACGGGATGCTGTTTGTCAATTCGGGCTATGGTATGTTCGGAGAAATGCCGGGCAATGTCCTACTCGCCTTCGAAAAGGAGAAAAAATGAACCCCCAATGGCCTGAGGCCGCCAACATCGTGAAGCAGAGCATTGCCCACATAACTTTGTTAGTACATGATTATGACGAAGCCATTGTCTTTTATACCAAGAAGCTGAAATTCCAGCTCTTGGAAGACAGTAAATTGACGGAGACAAAGCGTTGGGTACTACTTCGCCCGCAGGGAGCCCAAGAATGCTGTCTATTACTGGCAAAAGCCTCGAATCCACAGCAATTGCAGACAGTCGGAAATCAAACCGGAGGACGAGTCTTCTTATTTTTATATACCGATGATTTTGAGAAGTCCTATCAAAATTTATTGGATAACCAGGTGCAAATCGTTAGGCCTCCCTGCAAAGAATCCTATGGAACGGTGGCCGTCTTTGCAGATTTGTACGGAAACCTCTGGGATCTGATTGAACCTGCGCAGTAAGGGGTAGGCGCAGGACTGATTGATGCCAGTAGCTGGCTTAGTAGAGATTGGCAGGCTCAGGTCATACTCCCGATCTGCAGGCAGGCTAACCAAAGCCGGCACACGATGTTGAAAGACTACACTTGCATAACGAAAAATGGATCCAGAGGGGATAAATAATCTTTTTTTATAGATTTCAAAATAGTGATTATCAAATTATTGCACCATACTTTACCACACTGCAAGGCAATATGTAAGCAGATCTTGACGACGGTAGGAAAATATTATCTAGAGACGGAAGAAAAGCCCTCGACTATTCGTTATTAATATTAATATCTTAGCTCACCAGCCATTCAACCATGGATTTTTTGATTAAACCATTAGCCTAACATGAAAATTAGAAACCCCAAGAGCAGGTTTGAAGTTCAGATTCCCCGAACAGCAAGGGTATTAGAAGTGGGGGGTGGCAATAATCCCCACCCGCGCGCGAATGTGTTAGTCGACAAATTCCCGGTAAACAACGAACACCGCAGCGGGGACTTGAAGGTACTTAAGAAGCAGACCTTTATGCAAGCCGACGGGGAGAACCTGCCATTTAAAGATCAGGAATTCGATTACGTCATTTGCTGCCATGTTCTGGAACATGTCCCAGACCCGGTCAAATTCTTGTCCGAGCAATTTCGGGTAGCTAAACGGGGGTATATCGAAACTCCGTCTTTGCTGGGCGAATACCTGTTTCCCAGGGAATCACATAAATGGATTCTGCATGAACACCAGGACACACTGTATCTGGTAGATAAGAAAAAGCTTGGATTTTCCTATGGGTACGATATGGGAGAACTGATTCAAGACTACCTACCTACGCACTCCATTGGATTTAAGATTGTAGAGCGCTCCCATCCAAACCTGTTTTCCATCCGTATCGAGTGGGACCATGATTTCCACTATGTCATTGAGCCCGAGGATCCAGCCATTCGTAAGTATTTCTCCGGCAAGTGGGACCTGGCCTGGGGGGACGAATTTTTCCCTCCTAAAACGATGTGGCAGGAATTCAAAGACACATCGTCGGCTCTGGCGGATATTTCCAAAAATGTCATTCGATCAAAACTTCTTAAAAAATGAATGCGCAATTTCCGGATAGATCCTCTTGGTTCAGCAGTGTACCAGGTGGCCGGGCTTTGATATGGGGAAGGCTTATATCCTCTTGCATTGAACGCTTTGGCGGATTGATGTAATTTGCAGCATGAGAAATATTCTGGCGGCGATTTTATGTATCTCAGTATGGAGTTCCTCGGCCTGGGCGCAAAATCTCTACCTCCCGAGTGAAGGGGAATACTGCAGTCAAATTCTCAATTCCTCTACGCATGAACTCTACAGCATAGGATTTACCAGTCCTGTATTTTATCCAACCGTATCTGCGACCCAAGTGGCAAGGCCTGGAGCAGGCGCACACGGGGAAACCTATATTGACCTGTCCGGGTATTGTTGGGTTCGGGCCCAAATCAATACCTGTGGAGAATACGGCCCTAGCCATATCGGAGGAGCTATCCAAGCCTGGACAAAGATAGAGGTCGACAGTTCCGGAGCACCTTTCAACCATTTGGTCCAAGTAGCTGCCGGATTTTCGACCACCTTTTGGATCAAGGCAGATGGGACGCTTTGGGCTGCCGGAGACCTAAGCAACGGATTTCGGGGAGATGGCGTAGGGGGAACGAACCATGCGGCTAATCCGGTGCAAATCGCCTTTCCCTCAGGGACCTTCATCACTTCTTTTGCCCAGATTGGATCCTGCCCAACGTGCGGAAACGGCGCTGTGGCGGAGGCACTGGACAGCGCGGGCCATGTCTGGACCTGGGGGGGAGCAGGTATTTTTACCAACCCATGGGACTTGGCACAAGGCAGCCCCTCGCCGGATCCGCTCCTTCCCCACCAGGTGTCTCTTCCCTCCCGATGCGTGCAGATAGCCAATGGAGGTTTCGCACATTACGCTTTGCTTAATGACGGTCGCATCTACGGCTGGGGTTGGTATGATCAATACCTGGGCACCAACTCATCCGGCGGAGGCACGCTGGGATATAATCCGGAGGACATAACCACCTCACTGGGCATCCAAGGAACAGTGCGCGAAATTGGAGCGAGCTGGAACGATGCCTATGCGATCACTACCGACGGGACGCTCTGGGGGTGGGGCGATCAGGCCTGCGGTGGCCTGGGAAACGGAATTGAAACCAACTGGGCAGCTCCCTCGGGTAATGCGGGCACCAGTCCTTATTTATACGGATTCGGCAGTTATGTTCTGATGCAGGTATCGGCCATACAGATCGCACCGGGGTATAATAAATTCGCGCACATATTTGCCTCAGCGCCCTATGTCCCCTTCGTCAAGTTTACCGATAGTTTGGATAATATTTTCGTCTGTGGACGAAATAAAGCTGGCGTTTTGTTTAACGGAGTCATAGATGCCAATCCGGAACAGGCCGCCATTCAAGCCGTTTATCCCAATTCGTGGGATGTCCCCTGGATTACGAAAATCCCCAAACTTGGCTCGATCAGCAAGTACATCCCCACCACATCACCCTATTGCGTATCCCATCCCGCAGATGCTCCCTGCAATATCTATCCGATTCCCCTAACAGCGCCGCCTGTCTGCAGTGCCGGTTCCAACCAGCAGGTAGCGGGCCCGACGGCCAGCTTACACGGAAGCGTAGCCGCCGCCGAAGGGAGTGTTGTAATCTACCACCTATGGACCCAGGTCTCTGGTCCCGATCAGGCCTTAATAGTTATTCCTTCTGATACGATTGCCGAGGTACGTGACCTAGTCAACGGCTCCTACAAATTCCAGTTGAGCGCCACCGACAACAACTGGCGGACCAGCGTGTCTACCGTCGAGATCACGGTGACCAACGCTCCGGCCAGGGGACCGGAACCGGAGGCCGCTGGCGGTTCCGCTCGCATTCCCCGATGGGCAATCGTTGGACTGTGCTGCTTGGTTTCTGCGTTGGTGCTTGGCTATGTGATTTGGGCACTGGCCAAAAAACGGATCGGGCCGGTACACAAATGATTACCCCAGATTTTTCGCTCACGGGTCTGACAAAGGGGCCAGGCAGCTTACCGTTCCCACAGATCAGATCAGGCGATTAAGCCTCTATTTTTAATTTAGAAAAACCTGATAATCTAGTAGAAGTCAAGCGATTTATTGTGTTAATTTTATAACCTATATGGCTATGCGCAATTAGCGGGGTACACGACGCCGATCTTAGGTCAACAAACATTTGGGGGAAATTCCTGGCAAGGTTACGGCTTTGATGAAATGCCCGAGCTGATGCTGAAAGCAGATTCCCAGTTGCCGATGGGGAAAATAATCCGCGACGAAGATGCATGGCGAGCTGCTGCAAAAAAATAATATTTAGGCAGCTCCGCTATAACTAAATATCAACGTGCTCAATGTGGAAATATTGCCGCGTGCATGGAATAAATATTTGTCCACCCCGGATCAATTGGCATGGAATTTGAAATTTCAAAGCCTGACGAATTATTATCCTATTGTTAACCACTTGGCGTGTTAATTTTCCTAACCCGCCTATACGAATGTTCGACGATTGTTACACGTTCATGTTAAAATCCAATATTATGAAAACTAACTACCTCTCTTTCCTTAGGACGACGAGCCTATCGCCGTCTTCACATTCACAAATCATACATCGAGCGGACGCTGGGCGATTCGATGGCCTTGTTGTCTACCAAAGTACGAAATCGCAACACGATCAAGCCCCTGCAGGGCACGGATCGATTATTTGCCTAAAGAAAAAACAGACTGGAAAGGATCAACGCCTTATCAGCAGTTGACGCACTTAAGCAATCCCCGAAACTGGCATCGTAAATCTACGAGGCTGTTGCGAGGGATTACCGGAAACCTCCGCCACCAGGCGCGCGAGGCTCCAAAACAAAGCGCAAGCAGCGCGGTAATAGAAAATAGTTCATTGCTTAGTTAGTACTACAACTTGTATGATGAGAAAATCTTTACCAATAATCCTATTTGCTTCGTTTACTCTATCCTCAGTCATGGCGCAAAATCTGTATGTGCCCAGCGAAGGCGAATACTGCAGCCAAATCCTCAATACCTCCACCCATCAACTCTATAGCATTGGATTCACCAGCGCCTCCTATTACCCGACCGTGTCGGCCTCCAACGTGGCTGTACCCGGCGCAGGAGCCCATGGGGAAACCTACATCGACATGTCGGGCTATTGCTGGGCCAGGGCACAGATAAATACCTATGGCGAATACGGTCCTACGGGTATCGGGGGTAGTATAAATAACTGGACCAAGATCACCGTGGACAGTTCGGGGGCTCCATTCAACAATTTAGTTCAGGTGGTTGCCGGCTTTACCACCACGTTTTGGGTAAAGTCCGACGGGACACTGTGGGCCGCCGGAGACCTGAGTAATGGATTTCGGGGCGACGGCGTTGGAGGGACCATCCATGCAGCCAATCCGGTAAAAATTCCATTTCCCGCGGGCACGTCCATCGCCGCTGTTTCGCAACTCGGATCCTGTCCTACTTGCGGCAACGGTGCCGTCGTGGAAGCGCTCGACAACGCGGGCAACGTGTGGACCTGGGGTGGGCAAAATGTCTATACCAACCCCTGGGATCTCTCCCAGGGAAGTCCGAACCCCGATCCACTCAATCCCCATAAAGTCGTTCTTCCGGCGAAATGCGTGCAGATCGCCAATGGGGCATTTGCCCACTATGCCTTGCTAGCCGACGGCCGAATTTTTGGTTGGGGCTGGTATGATCAGTACCTGGGCGTCAATTCATCCAGTGGAGGGACATTAGGCTACAATCCGGTCGACATTACCAGTTCCCTCGGCATCAACGGTACCGTGCGCGAAATTGGTGCCAGCTGGAACGATGCCTATGCCCTAACCACAGCAGGTACACTCTGGGGTTGGGGTGATCAAGTCTGCGGCGGACTGGGTAACGGGGTAGAAGCCAATTGGGCCGCTCCCACCGCAGCAGAGGGTCCCGGTCCCTATGAATACGGCTTTTGGAGCGGATGTCTGATGCAGGTGTCCGCTGTGCAGATAGGGCCAGGCTATAGCAAATTCGCCCATATTTATGCCTCGGCTCCCTACGTGCCTTTTGCTAAATTCTCCGACAGCCTCAATAACATTTATGTCTGCGGACGAAACAAAGCGGGCGTGCTCTTCAATGGTGTTATCGACGCCGATCCGGGCGCGGCTGCCATTCAAGCCGTATATCCAGATTCTTGGGACGTACCCTGGATAACCAAAATTCCCGCGCTGGGTTCGATAACAAACTATATTCCTACTTCTTCACCGTATTGCGTAGGCAGCCCTTCGGGTTCGCCATGTAATGTATATGCCATTCCTAACACGGCACCGCCCAATTGCAGTGCGGGGCCCAACCAAATTATCTCCGCCACTTCGACTACTTTAAGTGGGACGGTCTCGGGTAACGGAGGCAGCTCAGTAATCTACAATATCTGGAGTCAGGTATCCGGACCCAGTACCGCCTTGATTGTACTTCCTTCCGGAGTTGACGCGGAAGTTACCAACCTCGTCACAGGCACCTACGTATTTCAGCTGAAGGCAACCGATAACAATTGGAGGACCAATACATCCACGGTGGTGATAACGGTTAACTCCTCTCCAGCCAACGGACCTGTGGCCAATGCTGGACCCAATCAGACCATCACGCTGCCAACAAACCAAGTAACCCTGAATGGATCGGCATCCTCCGATGTCGGCGGTACGATATCGTCTTATTCCTGGACCCAGGTCTCAGGTCCAGGCACAGCCACCCTATCGGCGGCAAACACGGCCGTTGCTACGGCCAGTGCATTGGTGGCAGGGACTTATGTGTTCAAATTGACCGTGACCAATCAGCTGGGCACGACGTCGACAGCGACGGTGACCATTACCGTCAATCCAGCTCCGGCGCAGCCTCCTGTCGCTAATGCTGGGGCCAACCAGACCATTACGCTTCCTTCCAATACCGTGACCTTGAATGGATCGGCCTCTACCGCTCCGGGCGGAACGATTACCCAATACAGCTGGTCGGAAGTATCCGGACCTTCTGCGGCCTCGATCACCACTGCTACGGCAGTGACCTCAACGGCTACTGGACTTGTGCAAGGAGTTTACGTTTTTCAACTTCAAGTGACCAACAACCTGGGTGCCACGTCGACCAGTACGGTCACTATAACCGTCAACCCGGCGCCTGTGCAGAGCCCGATTGCTAATGCAGGCACTGATCAAATTATCACCTTACCCACCAATTCGGTATCGCTGAATGGTTCGGCTTCCACGGATCCGTATGGCACTATTACCGCTTATGCGTGGACGCAGATTTCGGGACCTGCTGGGGCTTCCATTTCGTCGGCTTCCTCAGCTACGACCAATGTGACCGCCTTAGTCCAAGGGGTCTATGTTTTCCAATTGCAGATTACCGACAACCAGGGTGCCACAGCCACCAGTAAGGTAACCATCACCGTTAACCCGGCACCGGTACCGCCTGTGGCTAATGCCGGATCCAACCAGACCATTACGCTTCCTTCCAATACCGTGACCCTGAATGGATCGGCCTCTACCGCTCCCGGCGGAACGATTACCCAGTACAGCTGGTCGGAAGTATCCGGACCTTCTGCGGCCTCGATCACCACTGCTACGGCAGTGACCTCAACGGCTACTGGACTTGTGCAAGGAGTTTACGTTTTTCAACTTCAAGTGACCAACAACCTGGGTGCCACGTCGACCAGCACGGTCACTATAACCGTCAACCCGGCGCCTGTGCAGAGCCCGATTGCCAATGCAGGCACTGATCAAATTATCACCTTACCCACCAATTCGGTATCGCTGAATGGTTCGGCTTCCACGGATCCGTATGGCACTATTACCGCTTATGCGTGGACGCAGATTTCGGGACCTGCTGGGGCTTCCATTTCGTCGGCTTCCTCAGCTACGACCAACGTGACCGCCTTAGTCCAAGGGGTCTATGTTTTCCAATTGCAGATTACCGACAACCAGGGTGCCACAGCCACCAGTAAGGTAACCATCACCGTTAACCCGGCACCGGTACCGCCTGTGGCTAATGCCGGATCCAACCAAACTATCACGCTGCCGACCAATTCGGCGACGTTAGACGGCTCGAAGTCTTATGCTACCGGGGGGACCATAAGCGCTTACGCTTGGACCGAACTCTCAGGTCCCAATACGGCTACCATAGCGGGGGCAGCCACCGTCAATCCAACAGTCAGTGGCCTGGTAGCTGGAACCTACATATTCCAGCTTACCGTAACCGATGCCCTTGGCGTTTCCTCTGCGAGCACCGTGACCATTACGGTCAAGGCGGCGCCGATCCAGCCACCGGTCGCCAATGCAGGATCGAATCAAACTATCACTCTACCTTCCAATACGGTGACCCTGAATGGATCAGCATCCACCGCGCCGGGCGGAACGATCACGACCTATACGTGGAGCGAAGTATCAGGGCCTTCGACCGCTTCGATTACTGCGGCCAACGCCGTCACCACTACCGTGACTGGACTGGTCCAGGGGTCCTATGTTTTCCAGCTCATGGTAACCGACAACCAGGGCATTTCGGCGAGCATTTCGGTGACCATCACGGTTAACCCGGCACCGGTGCAGAGTCCCATAGCCAATGCAGGTAGTGATCAAATCATCACCTTACCAACTAATTCGGTAACCTTGGACGGTTCCGCGTCCACGGATCCGTATGGCACCATAACGGGTTATGCCTGGACCGAGACTTCTGGACCGGCCGCTGCTTCTATCTCTGCAGCTTCGGCAGCAAGCACCTCCGTCACTGCGCTTGTACAGGGTGTCTATGTGTTCCAGTTGCAAATCACCGACAACCAGGGTGCCACCGCGACCAGTAAAGTGACCGTAACGGTCAACGCAGCACCGCCACCGCCAGTGGCTAACGCCGGGGCAAACCAAAGCATTACCTTACCTACGAGCGAGGCTGCCCTGGATGGCTCAAAATCCTATTCCTCGGGAAGTTCCATTAGCGCCTATACGTGGACCGAGGTATCGGGTCCGAATACGGCTACCCTCACGGGCGCCAACACAGCAGATCCGACTGCGACTGGATTAGTGGCTGGCGTATATATATTCCAACTGACCGTGACCAATGCACAAGGACTTACTTCGACCAGTACGGTGACCATTACCGTCAACGCCGCAGCAAATCAACCGCCGGTCGCTAATGCAGGATCGAACCTAACCATCACCCTGCCGCAAAATAGCGTCAGCTTGGACGGTTCAAGTTCCTATGACCCCGCAGGTACCATTGTGCTATACAGTTGGACCAAGATTTCGGGCCCTGGAGCCGTAACCATTTCCAATTCCAATACGGCGACGCCAACGGTTATCGGACTTCTGCAAGGCGTATACGTCTTCCAGTTGACCGTCACGGACAACTTCGGCCTATCCGCCTCCAACCAGGTTACGATCACGGTGGATGCTGACCCAACTCAACCGCCGGTAGCTATTGCAGGAAACGATACCACCATATCGATGCCTAGCGGGTCGGCCGTTCTTAATGGCAGTGCCTCCAACGATCCGAATGGCACCATAACAGCGTATTCTTGGGCAGAGGTGAGCGGTCCGAATTCCGCAGCCATCTCTTCAGCCACCCAACCGGTTTCCACCGTGGCCAACTTGACCGAAGGCACCTACGTATTCCAACTCACGGTCGTCAACAACGCCGGTGAAATTGACACCGCATCTGTAAAGGTGGAGGTGGTCAAGAATCCCAGTAGCGCGCCGTTGCAAGAATTGAGGGTATTCCCCAATCCTGCGGTAGATGTCGCCACCATTAAAGTAACCAGCGATACCATGGGTATTGTGCAAATCAACATATTTGATATGAATGGAAGGATGGTGATGGCCACCCAAACGGCGAAGTCGCTGCCTGACTTTTACAATCAAATCAATGTGAGCGCACTGGCTGCCGGGGTGTACGTGATCCAGGTGACCATTGGCCTGAACGATAAGATGGCCATTAAATTGATAAAGAAGTAAGCTCTACGTAGCAGAAAAGCCTGAACCGACTTCGGTTCGGTCCTTACAGAAACGAGTGGATTTCAGCCGAAATCCACTCGTTTCGTTTGGTGCACAACAACCGCCCTGGGCTCGCGCGGATACCTGCAGGCTTGGCAACACTACTGTCTGCATACAACCTGCAATTTACTTGGCCGTAGGATCCCGACTTCGCTTGCTCGATCCCGTCCACCCATCCGCCACCTTGCTCCTAAGGGCAATCATCCCTATAGCCAGGAGGCTATAAAAAACGATAAAGGCACAGCGCATTGCAAGTCAATTCTCACTTAACCGATGGGGGGGGCAAAAACTCGCAGGGGGGAAATCTGCAGCGAAACTTCTTGGCTTGCTGGTAAGGGTAATGGAATAAGCCGATGGATACAAGGCGCCTTTTGATTAGGTGGCCACCATCAGCTGGACGCTCTGGGGCTCATCGGTCGAAAGTTGCTTTTAAGGTGCTATCCAAAACATGCAAAACGAAAGCTTGACCATTCCCGCTCAAATGTCCGTGGTCTATAAATGTGTGGTAATCGGCGTTGGTTTGTTTATATTGGTCGGCGTTGAGGTTAATCAAGATATCGTCTGGTGTAAATAGGCTAGAAATCTTCGTCTCGTAGTTGTGGTAATCGGATTTACCCAGTTGGTATAACTGGTAAGGCACCGGACTGAAGTAGGCAATTACCTTTACATGTTTTTGTCTCAGTTTGACCAAGGTCTGTCCCAATTCCTGCAAGGCGACCGAATCGATAGCAGTCTTGTCAATATCATGTCTAGCGACTTTGGCTGCAATGGTATCTTTGGCATCCAGGCCTTCCATTTCCAATTCAAAATTGTCCCAACCAACCGTATTGTAAATATTTTGCGCATAACGGTATGGGGCCAGGTTGTACTTTCGAACGAAATAAAGCAGATATGTTCTGAGCAGGTTGGTGGAACCAAGTGCTCCATAATATTCCTTGCGGTCGATAGAAGCCGCCTTCTTGCCGTGATTCATGGTTAAATAAGGGCCAAGGCAGAGTATCGCAAATTTCATGTGTCCTCGGTCGACCATGTTATCAATGAGGTAATCCAATTCTGTGATGTTGACCCCCATGATGCTGGCGTTGTAAATCTTAAATTCGGGTATGGCTTCTGGGTTCAAATTCGCCGATAGGGAAGGCCCCGCAATAAAGCCATCAAAATTTTCGGGAATGTATCTTAGGGAGAACAGGTATTTAGAGGTTCGCTCATTGATATACATGTTTCGGTTTTTCTTTCCACGAAACAGGCCATAGATATCGATATACCAGTTTACGCCAACAATAATGGCGACCAGAGATGCCGATATAATAATATAGTATCTTAAGAATTTCTTACTGTTCATAAACCGAATAATCCAGCTCCGATGGCCTCGAGCGGCGAACCCTGTTACTTCGCCTGCCCTTACCCCCAACGCGTTGAAAAAATGATAACGATTTTATACTCAAAATATTACATATTTGCAGGCCAGGCCTAGACTCAGACTGGTAGCCAAGGCCGAATATACGAAGGGGCCGACAATGCTACTCCTACCCCCCTTGAGTGCTTTGGCTGGTTATGAGGCCTGGGCAGTCTGGCCAAGAAGACAGGGCGCTTGGGCTTAAAGATCGCCACAGGTTCCTACGAGTAGCAACGCCATCCAGGGGAACGAAAATCAGGTCAACATACCTGTATCACCTCCAGGTCCAAGAGCAAGCCCAATTTTTTTAATTTCGAACTTATCCGGCCCAGGCCAACGGCACAATGATGGGCCGGCCCATTGCTGTTCCATTGGCGAACAAATGTTCTAGCGCCGAGTGAAAATTTGTACCGGCTGTTGGTATTGCCGATCTGCAAGATTGGACCTGGCACAGATTCCCCTTCGGCGATAAGGAGCATAAGCTTGCCTCCAGGTTTTTCCACCACCGACAACAAGGTCACCGGCCCATGCCTAACGGACATCTCAACGGACAATCCACGGCCTACTTTACCATGGTAAACCTGCAGCGGCCGCAATTTTATTTTTCCTTGAGCTATCGCAATATGCCCTGGTCCATCATGGCCCATGAGCACGATATCTTCTCGGTAGTCCAGGGCATAAAATTCGGTGAAAGAACCACCGACCGCGAAACTGTCCAGAATTTTCATAGCCTGCGCGTTCTTGATTTCATATTCTCCGGCTACGGGAACATGCGCTGCGGTGAGCAGTGAACTGCCTGGAATAATCGAGCGGATGGTGTCTTCATTTTCGCTTACTCCGGTTCCTCGGTAATAATAGGCAAGTGAGCCTAGTTGGTGCCGATGCACCAATTGATCTAATGCCACCGATGTCCGGGCCGCTTGCTCTATTGCTTCTAGCTGGCAATCCGGTTGGACATCAAAGGCTTCACGGAACCGATGCACGCGATCCTGGATAGCCGAACGGCGCACGCCTTTTCGTAACGCGGATAATTCATCCACCTCCAGCATTTCTATATGGCCACCAAAATGTACCTGTTGGTTGGTTAGATCCGAATAAATATCCAGCATGCCGCTATAATAATGCCCCATGCAGCCGAGTCGGTTGTATTGCATGGTTTTAACCACCTTGGCAGCATCTATCCATTCCCTTACTTCCTCCCAACAAGAATCACCCTCCTGCAGTATGCCCGTGACCTCGTGAAAGGGTATCTGTGCCCGATGGAAGACATTGGCAATTTCTGGAACTACGCAGGCTGAACAATAGGCCAGCCACTCCCCGGTCATTTTCGTTCGATCGTCCATCTGATTGAAGGAGTCGTAATCGATGGCAGCCTCCGGAGCTAGGTTCAAGACGACGACAGGCACTTTGGCCCGTTGCACCACCGGCAATACAGTCGAGGATAGTGCATAGGTAGTCGCATACAGGAAGATCAAATCAACATTTTCTCTGCGAAGTGTGAAAGCGGCGTCAAATGCCTTATCGGTCGTGTCAATAAATCCGAGATTGACTAGACCTGGAGCCATGGCGGTCAATTTCCGGCTGACTTGAGTTAGGTAATTTTCAAGCCGCTCGCGCAGCCCGTCAAATTGGTCCCAATACGCATCTAAACCGATGGCAAATAAACCGATTTTTAGTGCTCTGTCATTCATAGACCAAATGCTTCTTTAAATAGATGGCGAAAATCAAGGGGAGATGACGGCAACGCTAAAGGGCTTTAATTGCACTTTGGCCTCTCCAATCAAAGTCTGCACCGGTTCATTTTCCCCGGTGGATACGTCGACCACCGTAATTTTTCCATTCCTGTACGGCGCAGGTAGGACCAAGGGAACGACCTGGTTTCGCTTGTTGATCACTAAAATTCTTTTCCCGAATTTAGTGCCAAAGCCCTGCGCAAAAAGATCATCTTGGCCCTTAATCCGCGTGGTAAACAAGGTATCTCCCGCAGCAAAATTGTCCTTAATGAGCTGGAGCACACGAAACCGGGCGTTAGGTTTGCCATTGGTCCAATTGACCATACTGACACTGGGAAACTGCGTGGGGTAACCCACTAGTTGGGATTCCCCAATAAGGTCGATGCCCAGGGTAGTTAATTTGAGGAAAACATAGGCATACAGGGCCCCCGACAAATTCCAATAGGCGGCCGGAATGGGAATTTCCTTGGGTGAAAAGTCGCTCATGAGTATACTGCCGATTTCATCGACCGTGGTCTTGGTTTGGGGTGAAAGTCTTTGGCGTATCGCTTCGATATAGCGTACCACGTTTAAGAATCCATCGGCTTTATCAAAAAACGTGTATTGCATGATGTCCATGGCTAAATCTGCCGAACCGATTGCGTAAAAGTGATAGGAAATCATATCCAAGGGAATCCCCGGCTTATGATTTTTGGGGTTCAGAAAATATTCAAACCAGTGTGGGTTATTGGGATCGGCCAAGGCCATACCTACAAATTTGGTATCGGGTGAAACGGCCTTTATGGCTGAAACAATAGCGTCATAGAGCCGAGTATACGACTCGGGAGTATTGGCATGCTCCGATTCCACTTCATTGAGGACCTCCCAATAAGGAATGGAAAAATGATGGTTGGACGAATGCTGGATGCCCAGCTCGTCGGTAAAACCCCCTCGCGTATACCAGCTGAATAACCGGGCGTAATATCCCGCAATCTCCTGCAGGGTGGTATCCCTGGGCTCGGTGCCTTGCGTATACTCCCATGTGACGGAGTCCGGATTCTGGGGATACGCCACAGGGGTTTCGGTCTTATACATCCAAGCCGGAATGGTGGAGAAATTCACAATGACGGGATGTGAGGATGTTGCATCCAGAAAATCAGTCGTCATGGGATCGATCAGGCTAAAATCCCAGGATGTTTTGGTCGAACTGGGGGGTTCCAGTTCTGCTACTGCCAGTTTTGGATAGGGCAGCCAGGGAACATAACGGGTGTAGTCGGCACCCAATGCTTTTAGAGCAGAAAAAGAAGGATCATGAATGGTTTGGCCCCGGCGAAGAGGGGGATTTACGACCACCTGAAGGGTAGGCACAGATTTGGACACCCTAACTTGATTGTCCCAACGCACTTCCAGGGAATCCACCTGGGATTGGCCCTGCATCGAAGTCAATAGCCAGGCAATCGTCAAGAACTTTTTCATACCAAAGGCTTTATTTCCAAATCAAATCTACAAACAGTGCTAAACATACGGACAATAATTTCCATAATCCCTAGCCGGGAAATTAATAATATTAATAGGGCCCCCATTGGAGCGGTATGGGCGGCTTTGATGCCAGGTTCATCTTGGGAAAGGGGCTTGAAATTCCAGCCTAGCATCTTGTACCCGGCTTTCGAGCCAGGAATGAACCGCGGACAAATCGATCTGCATTGGCGTACTTTTGCTAAGAGAAAGAAAATCCATGTTTGCTGCTGCTATTTTCAATAAATTGTTCGTATGAGTACCATTTGGACTATTGTATTTGGCACTTTGGCTATCGCCCTGGGAGCTTTCGTTGGGGCGCTACTGGTGAGATCCCACTGGGCTGTCAAACTAGCCACCCTAACGGCCCATCTGGAGAGCGCGCGCCAAAAACTCGAGGAGCAAAAAATATTTTTTGAGCACGCTGACAAGGCTATGAAAGATACCTTTGGAACCTTGGCGGCAGACGCGCTCCAGCAAAATAATCAGGCATTCGTTACCCTGGCCGAATCCAAGCTCCAACAAAAGGTAACGGAAACCAAGGGCCTCTTGGAAGGCAAGGAAAAGGCAATCGACGGCCTGGTGAAACCCTTAGCCGAGAGTTTGAGTAAAATGGACTCAAAAATCAACGAGCTCGAAAACAAGCGGGAAAGAGCCTATGGCAACATAACCTCGGTGTTGGAAGGCATGCAGAAAAGTACCCAGGCACTCGACAAAGGCACCCAAAATCTGATAAGTGCCCTAAAGAACAGCAGCACCCGGGGAAAATACGGGGAAATCGGACTGAGGCGGGTAGTTGAATTCGCGGGTATGACGGAGCACTGCGATTTTTTCGAGCAACTTTCGGTTTCCGGCGAAGAGGGCACCCTACGGCCCGACATGATAATTCATTTGCCAGAATCCAAAACTATTGTGGTGGACGCGAAGACTCCTCTGGACGCGTATATGAAGATTTTCGAAACAGAGAGCGAAGCCGAGCAAAAGGTCTTCTTGACCCAGCACGCCAAAGCCCTGAGGGAGCATCTCAAGCAATTGAGTGCTAAAGCCTATTGGAGTCAGTTTTCGGACTCCCCAGATTACGTCGTCCTGTATATGCAAATTGAATCTTCCTTTGGCGCAGCCCTGCAAGCCGATCCGGGAATCATTGAAGAAGCCATTCGAAACAATGTCATATTTGCCACTCCGACGACCTTGATTACCCTTCTCAGGACGGTCGGCTTCGTGTGGCAACAACGCCATGTGGCCGAGAATATTGAACAAATTAGGGACACAGGAATCGAGCTTTTCAACCGTACAGCCGTGCTACTGCGACATTTTAGTAACATGGGCGGGAGTCTGAGAACGGCAGTTGCGCATTACAACAGCGCCGTCTCTTCCCTGGAAAGCCGCTTTGTTCCCCAAGCCAAGAAATTGTACACCCTCGGATCCTCGTACACCAAGAGCCAACTACCCGAATTGGAACAGGTCGAATTGGCGGTAAGAAACCTGGAATTACCGCAAGAAGAGGAGCAGCAGCAAAAGGAGGAAGACGAAAGTTCTAGCTCTCCTACACACGAGAGTACGAACGGAAAATCCGGTCTGAAAATAAGTGAGTGAGATTTCCTGGTAGAACTGACTATGCCGGAATAGCTAGGTCGAACCAAATTCTCTGGCGGACATATTACTTATGGAGATTTTGTAGATTCGTACGCGATTGTTGTCCACGACCTTTTGGACGCTCATTCATATATCCACGCAGCATGAAATTTTTCTACTTGCCATTGACCTGGAGCCGTTCGACTGCGCTGCTTGTTTTCTTGGGGTTTTTCTTGCTTAGCACCGAAACCAAATCCCAAAACCCCGATGCGGTTAGCCGAGACGTCCAATTTGTAAAGCACACCCTGACGACCGATTTTATTTCGGAAGGCGTAGCCGTAGCCGACATCAACCAGGATGGAAAACTGGATATAGTAGCCGGAGCGTATTGGTTTGAGGCGCCAAGCTGGACCAGACATGAAATTGCCCAGGGTAGAAAGTATTCTCCGACGACCGAATTCAGCAACTCCTTTTTGAACTTTTGCATGGATGTAAACCAAGACGGTTGGCCGGA
This sequence comes from uncultured Chitinophagaceae bacterium, assembly GCA_963742225.1. Taxonomy (GTDB): domain Bacteria; phylum Bacteroidota; class Bacteroidia; order Chitinophagales; family Chitinophagaceae; genus Puia. The sequence goes on from CAVULD010000003.1 coordinate 148,512, forward strand.
TGTGATACGCATCGGCCTACCAGGAGAGGAAGCCGTCTGGTACGAGAACCCACAAAATAAACCTGGGATATGGAAAATGCATCCCTTGCTGCAGAACGCAGGTAATGAGTCCCCTACCATGGTGGATGTGGATGGCGACGGAAGACCGGATATCCTCTGCAATGACCCCGTAGCAAAACAGATGATCTGGCTGAAGTCACCTTCCGTCAAAGGCGACACCTTGTGGCGGCGCTATGTAATCGCCAGTGGCGACAACCTACCGTTACATAAGATTATAGCCGGGATCAACAGGTATACGCATGGACTTGGATGGATAGATATGAACGGTGATGGGCGCCCGGATGTAGTGATTACCAAAGGCTGGTGGGAAACACCGAAGGACCGGGCCCAAACAAATTGGACTTTTCATCCTGCTGATTTGGGGGAGGATTGTTCCCAAATCTATGGAATGGACCTGAAAGGCGATGGAAAAACAGAATTGATCAGCGCCTCCGCGCACGATTACGGGATATGGTGGCATGAAAGAGCCAGCGACTCAACCGATGGATTCATATGGGTGCATCACAGCATCTTTAGTGGATTTTCCCAGTCGCATGGCTTGGCCCTAGCGGATATCAACGCAGACGGAAACCCAGATCTGATCACCGGCAAACGCTATTTCGCCCACAATGGACACGATCCCGGAGCCTTTGAACCGGCCGTGCTGTATTGGTTCGAATTCAAACCAGGAAAAGAGCCAACCTGGATACCCCACCTAATTGACAACAATTCAGGAGTTGGCCTACAAGTAGTCGCCCGGGATATGAATGGAGATGGCTTGGTCGATATCGTGGTTGCCAATAAAAAAGGAGTTTTCTTTTTTGAACAACTCCCGAGAAAATAGCTTGGGGCGGATCACGCAGTCACATCAGGGCTGTCCGATGCGATGAATGGGATCTAGGTTTAGTGGGAAATTTTTTGTTCGGCCCCTCCTAGATGATGGTGCGCCGAAAAGACTAGGTCCTGACCGGAAAAATCTGAGCTGCAAGATAAATCCCAGACATGGGGAACAGGACGCTTGGACGGGCTCGAGCACCCAGGTCAAAAAAGGCAATTGAATACGGACCACCTCGCGGTCAATTTAGCCTGATCGCGCGCACGTGGATAAACCGCCCATTCTGATGATCGATAATCATTTGGAACGTTTGCCTACTTCCTGCCGAAGCAATGGCTGCACCCAAAATCCCCGTGGCTGCCTGCGCTGTGCTCACATCCCCCGTACTCGCAACCACTTTCACGTCTCCTATAAAGTAGAAATCCCCACTTATTTTTTGCAAAGGATAATACCCAAAGTCAGTAGCCACATAAGGTACCCCCTTGTATACGAGGGCATAAATATCTTTCGATTTGATTTTACTTTTTTTGCCGCTCGAATCCAAAACCTTGACCGAAGAAATCGTACCATCTCCATCCATATTGACAAATCCTTGCCTGTCGGGCATTTGCATTTTGAAAGACGAGAAGCTATTGTAAAGACCTTCCACATACGTCGAGGTATTATATACCGGAATTTGAAGCCTTTCCAGGCTATCGATATGCTCCAGATCACCTAAATTATAGATCTTCGGGTCACTAGGCTCCATTACAATTCCATCGGCAAGGAAATCGGATATAATCTTATTGGACTCCAGCGCCACGAATTTCGCGATATCCGAATTTTTAATCGTCATAACGGTATCCAGAACAGCAATTCTCAGAAATTGATCCTTTCTTATGGCATACAAGGCAGCAATCAAATAACAATATCTAGTGCTCAAAGTCTCGTTATATCGGAACCTTCTAAGCTGAAAAAGCAATTGCCCATCTTGCGCCGTGGAGTCAATCATCGAATCCAAAAGCCGTGCAAGCTGATGTTGTATTGGTGACTTAAGAACTAGCCTGGCTTCGATATTTTTCAATATCCCCACATAGATCAGTCCAATAGATGATGTGTCACTCCTAGAATCCAGGAAGCCAATTTCTTTGTACAGGCTGTGCTCAATCTTGCGGTCTGAAGGAACCAGCTCAAAGGATCGCACTTCATTTTGAGCCATCGACCCTTGAGTCAGCGAGCTAACCGCTAACGCCAAAATCAGTAGTTTATCCATAGAGCAATTATATATTGAAATATCCATTCATCGGGTCTTCAGGTATGCACGTACACACTGGCAAGTTGCGGGTTTCGCGCTTCAAGATAAAAGATTACTTTGGCATTGACCCGCTGTCCTGCGAAACCTTATTGCTCAAACCCAGGCTTGCCCTGTAGAATTATCCAAGGATCGTGTACTACAAATAGGGATGCTGCACTTCGGGGTTGGTTTACTCCAATGATTCCTACTTGACGCCACCTAATAGCATATACCCTGCTACCCGCAGGCCTCCACGTAAAAGTGTCGCCTTGGATGCCATATTTTCTATATTGCACCTGGCTGCCGGAACCCTACCCGCCATATAGCAAGCTCGTTTGAGTTCTTGAATAAGAAAACTTCCCAGACCTTGGCGGCGGCAATTCTCTCGGACTTCCATATATAAATCAGCAAAGGGCTTATTATAATGCAGCAAAAAACCGCCCGTAGCTAAGACTTCCTTGTCCCGTTCCAATACATAAGCGCCTATCGGCTCTGCTTTATGATCAAACATAATGTCCTCCTCCGTACTCATACGAAAAATAACCTGCTCGAGGATTATCGACGTTTTGATGTGGTCTTCAAACAAAATGACCGGGGAGTTGATGTTTTGACCGAATTCAAAAAGTACAGAAGTCAATAGCAAATCATTGCTTTGACATTCGATAAAAGTGGCTTGGCTACTGCGCAGCAACTCATCAAAGGCACCGGAGGTAATGTCCCGAAAACTGGGCAGCAGATAAAATTCAAAAATGGTATCCCGATCGCCATGGTTTTCTTGGCCCCTGACCGCTCCATAGCCGATACTTTCTCCTTTTAGCCTCAACAAGTAACTGTCTGTCCAGCCACGTTCATGGCATGCATTGTACCTGATCTGAAAGTTATTCTCCTGCAGAAAAAGACTCCGCAATGGTAGGATCTCTTTTAACTCCGTCTTGATAGCTTTTAACGTCATGTCTATGGAGCGAATTTGGATAAATAACCTTGTACTGCGGGGGCTACCTCCTCGAAACAAGAAGCTTGTACCAGTTTCATCCCATCGTGCACGAGCTAGGGATCAACAATTCCTCAGCTGCGCTATTAGCTATTAGCCAACATTGCAGCGATCCAGTCTTTTAGATTTGCACACCCTCGGCTAAATTAGTTGATATTTCCCTATTTGACCCGTTGGTCCAACCAGACATTATCGCATCTACCGGTCGCTTTGATTGTTTGCCTTTACCCACTGCTTGGTCTGAGCAAATGGCGATTTTATTTATCTTCGTTCAGTGGAAAAATCTGGGCGAGTAACCTGGAGTAAATTTCATAAAAGACCTGCTATTAACTATGAATTTGAATACCCAAATTGCAACGCATATAAGGGAGTTTTATTTTGGAGATAACTGGACCGGACCGAATCTCAAAGAGGTGTTGGCTGAGGTAACTTGGCTACAGGCTACGGCAAGGGTCTATTCGTTCAACACGATCGCAGCCCTCGTGTACCATATGAACTATTATGGGCGTGTTTTTCAAAAAGCCTTGCGGGGCGAGCCGCTCAATGCCAGCGATAGGAATAGCTTTGACCTTTTGCCTATTCAATCACAGCAAGACTGGGTCAATTTACTGGATAAGACATGGGCCGAGGCCGAAATTTTAGCCAGCCAGGTCGAACAAATGTCGGAAAGCAAGCTTTGTGAAGATTTCTCGCAAGGAAAATATGGAAATTATTACCGCAATATTCAAGGCATAATTTCACATAATAACTACCACTTAGGGCAAATTGTAATGCTAAAAAAAATAATTCTGGCCGGGGAAAATAAGGTGTCAGCAACTAGCGGAAATGTCTAGATTAGCTGCAGTGGACCTACAAAACTAAAATTTTAAGGGTGGTCCCACAACTTCCATGTCGTGGGTCTTCCAAAGGTCTTTCAACACATGTTCCTGATCTTTGATTACTCCCTTGCCGCCTATCTTACTCATTTGCATAAAAAAGTCTTCCATGGAACCTGCTGGCTGAAATAAGACAAGCATTTGGCCCGAGCCTTCGCTCACCATAGCAAATGCGTGGGGAACCATTCTGGGGGCAAAGGCTGTATCTCCCGCCTTCAGAGTAAATAGTTCTTCTCCCACCTTAACAATGAATTCTCCTTTGATAATATAAAACCATTCATCCTGCTTGTGATGCAAATGAAGAGTCGGACCGCCCTTTTCTTCTCGAATGGTATCATAAATACACAAATCTCCATTGGTGTCCTTGGCGGAAACTTTGCAGTCAAATCGACCTCCCATGATGAGAAGCTCTTCCTGGAATCGATCCTGACCTGCCCCCACGGTAAATCCCTTATCGACTCGGTTTTTATGCCCCGCTTCTGCCTTGGCAAGAATGGCAGGCGCGATTAGCGGAAACTGGAGGAAAAGGCGTCTCTTCATCTTGATAAATTTTAGAACTAAAGATAAATATATAAGATATAAGACGATGCAAGTGCTCGTTTAATACAGGTTTTTTCCTTGGCTTTACGTCTATTGAGTTGATGTAGCAACCAGAATCCGTGCCCTCCCCCGTTTTGATTCAATAAATCCATCCGGTGCTCCACCTTGAGCTTGTAGAAGCAAGTCCGAGCCATGCAACCGGTCTGCCCTCCACTGCAGCTAAGTTATGCCACCTGAAGACCGCCGAAACCAAAAGGGCTTAGGTAGAATTGTAGTTTTTGGTTAATTTAGAACGCTGCGTTCGCGTTAGTGTACGTTATTATCTGGCGGTTCGGCGGTATTGACCCCTTGTCGGGTAGGCCTTTGTTGCGCCAGCCCTCTTTTTTCTGATATTAGTTAATTTATTTAACACCCAGATTGCAACGAAATGAAAAAAAAATTCCTTCTCACGTCTACCCTGCTTTGCATTTTCACCTGGACCCAATTGGCAATCGCCCAGCCGATCTCGGATTCCATTACTAGAAAGATTGATGAAGTCTTTAAGCCGTGGGACAATTACAACAGCCCCGGCTTTGCCGTTGGTGTTGTTAGAAATGACAGCCTGATTTATGCCAAAGGTTATGGCATGGCGGACCTGGAATTTGATGTGCGTATTACGCCCGAGACCATTTTCCATATGGCCTCCATATCCAAACAATTTACGGCATTTTCGATCATCCTGTTGGCCCAGAAAGGCAAGCTGCGCTTAGACGATGACATACGCCAATACTTGAGTTGGTTTCCGGATCTAAAGGAAAAGATTACTATTCGCAATCTGCTCAATCACACGAGCGGTATTCGGGATCAATGGCAACTACTCGCGATTTCGGGCACCAGACTCGACGATGTAATTACTCAGGATCATATCAAAAAGATCCTTAGCCAGCAGCAGGCACTCAATTTTAAGCCCGGTGACCAGTACAGTTACTCCAACAGTGGATTTACCTTGTTGGCGGAAATTGTTAAATCGGTTACGGGTCAAACCTTACGACAATTTACCGACTCGGCTATCTTTATACCCCTGGGGATGAATCATACCCATGTTCATGACGATTACACCGAAATCGTAAAAAACCGCTCCTATTCCTATGATCGAATAGATAGTACCCATTATTCGAACAGCATCTTAAGTTACTCAAATGCGGGCGCAACAAGTCTATTTACCAACGTAATAGACATGAGCAAGTGGGTAGAAAATTTCTATTCACACAAAGTGGGCGACCAATACGACTTCGATCAACTTACCAAAAGGGCCGTATTAAATAACGGTCACCAATTGACTTACGCATCTGGTATCGTTTCGGATACGTATAGGGGCTGGAGGCAATTTTCACACGGCGGTGCAGATGCCGGGTATAGGACTTTTGTAACCGTTATCCCCGATAAGAAAATGGGATTCATCGTATTCAGTAATCTCGGCGATTCTGATCCTGGAGGTAAGGCATATGATATAGCCAAATGTTTTATCCGAGATACCGCCAGTGGGAAAAAAAGTCAAAGCGAAAATCAACCGGATAGCAGCAAGGCGTATATCAAAGACACCTTACTATTCAAGAAATTCATGGGGGAATACATCAGCGATGATGGCGAGCAATTCGGCTTTTACCTGAAAGATCATAGAATTTATGCGAAAGCAGGCGATGAGTCCTATCTGATGAGCCTAACGTATCTGGATACCTTCGTCGTCCTCAGATACCCGCAGTTTAGATTTAAATTCCTTCAAAAGGAAGATCATAATCTCATAGTGAAGGAGTTTGAACCCGACCATATCCGTGAGCTGCAGCAGTATTTGCCAGATACCACGCAGTCAGACTTGGACCTCCAGGCCTATACGGGAGTCTATTACTGTCCTGAGCTTGATTGCAAATACACTATAGTTTTAAAAGACCATCACCTTTGGCTGACCAACAATAAATACAATGACACCAGGCTTAGTCTAATTGGCAAGAATCATTTGATGGATGATTTCTGGTGGATGAATCATTTGGTCCTCATTCGAGACAAGAAAAACGAGGTGGTGGGTTTTGATGTCAACAGTGGCAGAATTATGCATCTTCGCTTCAACAAGATCGTCAAACCCTGAATTTGCATAGATGCCACAAGTTCTTGGCAATGGCCAGGTGAACTTTTTAGCTTGATGCGACACTTGACCCATTCTTGAAGCTTGCCAGGTCGGGACTCACCTGTTATTCAGCGTCCAGCGCAAGATACCGTATGTGGACTGACTCAATGGTACGAAATGCCGCTCATCCGACCCGGCGCCCAACCCTTCGGGCGGGGAACCTAAAAAGACATTCGCTGTTATACGAATCGCTAGCAGATGCTACCCCAAAACAGATTTTCTGGAATACCTTGCTCGGTAATCCAGAGGTGACATACCCGTCATCTTTTTAAACACTTCCCTAAACGCTTTATCATCTGAGTAGCCTACTTCAGTCATTATTTCAAAAACACTTTTCCGGCCTTTCTCTAATGCTCTTTTGGCCATTTCAACTTTCGCCCGCTGCAAATATTCCACCGGAGTAGTACCGACGGCCTTGGTAAAGCGCCGGTCAAAATTTCGCCTACTAACCGCAAGTTTGGAAGCAAGTTCTTCGAAAGAAATTTTCTGACTTAAATTTTCTTCAATATAGGATTGCGCCTGGCTGATCAATTCATCACCATGGTTTTTTAGTGCTTGAAAAATGAAAAAAGGGGATTGCGATGACCGATCAATATCAATTTGAAAAACTTTTGCACAATAAATAGCAGTCTGCCTATCAAAATATTGCTCGACTAAAAAAAGGATCAAATGCAAAAATGAGAATGCGCCACCATTTGTATAAATCCCTTGTTCAACGGTTATCAGTTTATCAATTTGTAGGTTGACCTTGGGAAAGAGCCTTTTAAAATCAGCGGCTGTGTTCCAATGTGTGGAACAGCTCTTCCCTTCCAGCAGACCCGTAGCGGCAAGCAAGAACGCACCGGTACAAATGCTCGCTATCTCAGCCCCTTGCTTATACTGCTCCCCAATCCATGCGATGAGCTCTTTATTTTCTTGAATTACATTGTCATAATCATAATTGACGGAAGGTATAATCACCAAGTCGGCATCATCCAGTTGTCGTAAATCCATAGGATACACGGAAAAAAAACCGGCGTCTAATTTTAGTTCGGTCACAAAACCAGCAATGCGAATTTCCATTTTAGGCTTGTTGCCCAACTTACGCCAATGTTCGTTGGCACGGGTTAGAATTTGAAAAGAACCCGCGATGCTATTCAAATTAACATCCCCTTTGGGCACCACGATAATCACATGTTTCATGGTTTGGTATTTAGATTCGTAGACGAAGGTAGATCTTATTTTTGTCCAAATCAACCCTAGAGAATGTCTAAATAACACCCTCTGAGCACCAGATTAAGACATTACATTTGTTCCATAGACATCAAAAACTAAAACAGATCGCATGAAAACGCAAGATTACCATACCAGCATTACGGTTTCTGCTACACCCCAAGAGGTGTACAAAGGAATTAACCAAGTTTCCCAGTGGTGGACGGAATGCATTGAAGGCAGTTCCCAAAAGTTAAACGATGAATTTACCGTCCGGTTTGGAGATGTACATGTTTCAACCCAAAAATTAGTGGAACTTGTTCCGGGGCAAAAAGTAGTTTGGTTGGTTACAGATAGTCACCTGAATTTTGTGGAAGACGAACATGAATGGACAAATACAAGGATTAGTTTTGACATATCCAAGCAAGGCGACAAAACTAAAATCCAATTTACGCACCTGGGTCTAGCCCCGGGTATCGAATGTTACAAGTCCTGTGTGCCAGCCTGGGAGTATTATGTAACTGAAAGCTTATTCAAATTATTAGCCGAAGGCAAAGGTATGCCCGAGTTGAAGGCAAAATGACTGCTTACACTATTAAATGTTCCTGTTTAATAAAGACTTTTACCCGACGCAACTTGGACAATACGATAAGTGCTTTACGCAACCCAAATGCACAATAATTAAATAACCCCTACAAATTAATATGAACTCATCCAATTTTGTATCTACCCTGGTAGTAGACCAGACGCCAGAAGAAGTGTTTCATGCCATCAATAATGTTCGAGGATGGTGGTCCGAAGAAATAGAGGGCAGCACAGATCGACTAAATGATGAATTTATCTATCAGTATGAAGATATACACAGGTGTCAACTGAAATTAATAGAACTTATCCCAAACAAGAAAGTTGTGTGGCTTGTGCAGAAAAACTTCTTTAAATTCACAAAGGACAAGAGTGAGTGGACTGGCACTAAAATTAGTTTTGAAATCTCAAAAAAAGATGCTAAAACCCAAATCCGATTTACTCATTTGGGCTTGGTGCCAGCCTATGAATGTTTCGAAATTTGTTCCAACGCTTGGAGCCAATACATTCAAGAAAGTTTGCTGAGCCTAATTGCTACAGGAAAAGGCCGTCCAAACCTCAAGAAGGGGAAGCAAGGGGCCAAAAAATTGGGTAATAGGATAGCTACTGATTGAATGGAAACCTGGCCTTTACACCCAAAGCCGGACAGTTGCTTAATGGACAACCACCCTAAATTTGACCTTGATCCAAACCACCTTGCCCAGGACCATCAGGATATCCTGCCATCCAGCTAAATGCTGGAGCTCCGGAGTTTCCCCTTGGGCTGTTCTCGATCAGTTTCCAGGTAGTCGATTGGCGCTGGCTAGCCAGGCACCCTGTTAACCGGTCGCTAGTCATCGGGCGCTATTGCCACCTCAGCAAATCCACCAGGGATGAATCAAACTGCAGAATTCGCCACACCCAAAGAAGCATCTGAATAAACCCCAAGTCTTGCCTAGTCCCGCACGGAGTATACCCTGTTCGGCCTTACGAGGGCTGAATTTTGAATTTATATTCCCCGATGAACACGCCAACCGACTAAAAATCAACCTATAATACGACCACCGTCCTTTTAGGCTCTCCGCCACGGACACTAGCTCTTGACAATTCTGAATTCCCCTCTCACGACCGTTTAAACCGCTACCAAAAAATCCACTTACATTTGAAAATATACCATCATCAAAAAAATTGCCATATGCATATACCAGACAAAAAAGCCGCGAGCAAATCACGACGCGATTTTATAAAAAAAGGTTCATTGGCTTCTGCGGGAGTATTGATTACAGGTTCATCCTTATTTTCACAGTCCTTGCCTCGCGCAAAAGGCCCGGGATCCAAATTTTTTGGGGTGCAAATAGGCGTAATTACTTACTCCTACCGGGACTTGCCAGGAGGTGCGGAGCAGACACTTAGATATATTCTAGACAGCGGCATAAGCGCCATCGAACTGATGGGAGATCCTGCGGAGGAATATGCAGGGAAACCCGTTAATCCAGTGAAAATGCCACCTCGGGTCCCCGGGCAGCCACCGGCCTTTACCGATGAACAAAAAGCGCAATTGGCAGATTATCAAAAGCAAGTAGCCGCCTGGCGCGCCGGCGTATCGATGGATAAATTTATAGAATTCAGGAACATGTATAAGGACGCGGGGGTTGATATTTATGCTTTCAAGCCCAATGCATTAGGTCCGCACAATACCGACGCCGAGATCGAATACGCACTGAGAGCCGCCACGGCACTAGGTGCGAAATCCGTTACTGTAGAATTACCGACCGACCCCGCGCAGTCCAAAAGATTAGGCGATTTTGGCGAAAAACATCAAATCTATATTGGCTACCACGCCCACTTACAGGCCACGGATACGGCTTGGGATGTGGCCTTAAGCCAGTCCCCCTATAATTCAATGAACTTGGATTGTGGCCACTACATCGCCGCTGGCGGCAACAATACAAGCCAAACTTTACTGGCCCTAATAGTAGCTAAACATGACCGGATAACCAGTTTGCATCTTAAGGATAGAAAAACCAAAGCAAATGGGGGCGTCAATATGCCCTGGGGGCAAGGCGATACGCCAATTAAAGAAATACTCCTATTAATGAAAGCTAAACAATACCCATTTCCCGGCACCATAGAGCTGGAGTACGACATCCCCCCGGGTTCTGATCCAGTAAAGGAAACCAAAAACTGTTTGCTTTACGCGAAAAATGCTTTGGGTGCATAAGGGAGCTGCCGAATACTTGACAGCTAATGATTAGCCGGTGTTTGGAGAGTTGATGCAGCATATCCACAACACAAGTTTGCTAGCTATAGGGCGAAAGTACCCAATAAACAAAAACTTCGGAATCACAAATTATGTACCACGAAAAAAAGGTTAGGTGAATATCGAGATTAAATGAGATACCATTTTTCTCATTCAATTCATTCGACCACATATCGTTGTATGGATAAAATACCAGTCTTGTTTTGCTGGAGTGGAGGGAAGGATTCGGCCTATACACTGAATGAGCTCATGCACGATGACCATTACGAGGTAATTAGTCTAATTAGTACCATTAGCGGTAAGTACAGAAGGTTGTCTATGCATGGAGTGCGGGAAGAGCTTATTGATGCTCAAGCTAAAAGCATAGGGATTCCATTGCGTAAAGTGTATGTCTTTGATGATAGCAATGAAGAATATGAGCATCAAATGAACCAAGGATTCGTAGAGTTCAAGAATAAGGGGATCAAAACGGTGGCTTTCGGTGACATATTTCTAGAAGATTTAAGGTTATACCGGGAAGAAAAATTGAATGGTATTGGCATGAGCAGCATTTTTCCTATCTGGAATAGAAATACCCGGATGCTAGTGCATGATTTTATTGATAAAGGATTTGTTTCCTATACCTGTTGCGTCGCTGACAAATACTTGTCTCAAAAATGGGTGGGGCGAAAAATTGACAAAGAATTTATCGAAGAACTACCGCCCAATGTCGATTGTTGTGGAGAAAATGGAGAGTACCATACGTTCTGCTCAGAAGGCCCGATTTATAAGCGAGCCATTGAATTCGTTAAAGGTCCAACAGTATACCGGCCAATTGACAATTTGTCAACTCATAAGGAAATTCATGGCTTCTGGTATTGTGATTTTTTGCCTCAATAGCTTAGTATTGTCGGTCTATCGAAAATTGCAATTTGTTGAACCCTTCGACTGTGAGTCCTGCGAGGCTTGCATCCCAGGAAGCCGAGTGGGTGATTCAGCCTATCAAAAAGTTACGCAACGACCAGAATTGCAGGTTTAATAAATATGGAAGACCCATCGCAATGTTGAAAAAAAATCCCCGTGTCCGCGCTGCTCTTGCAACGGATCGCTGGCCAAATACCAAAAGCGATGCAAAGGCAGATTCATTTCACCTTAACGACCGCTAGGGTCAAAGTCTAGGACAAAGTAGAATTTGTCACTTCATTCTATTGAATACGTCCATTCCCAAAATGGTCACTTGAGTAGCTGCTCCTTCATTGCCCTTACTGATCTGGAGAGGATAGGACTGGCTGAGGTTATAAAAATAGGTGGGTGTTTGCGCCTCCACGGTGATTTCCTTACCATCCCAAAGCTGCTTGACGACCAGATTGCTTCCCCTGGCTATTAGCTGGATGACATTATCTGGGTCATCTTTAGATTGGTATTTTCCTTCAAAGGATTTAAGCTCTTGTAGCGTAGGCCGGGCCTTTTTCAATTTAATCCAAACATCTTGTTTAAAAGCCACAAACTTATCTACATTTCCGTAGCTGTCTTTACTGAATGTTAAGGTAAACAAAGGCACTTCTTTACTGAAAAAATCTAATGTGGTCTCCGGTACAAAGGAAATCTCATCGCCATCCCAATGTTGTTTAAGGATGAGGTTATTGTCTTTAACCCTAAATGCAATAAACCGATCATTTGCATTTTGTAGTTGATACAGGCCCTCAAATGGCGCTAATTGCTGGGGCGTATGGGCCATTTCCTTTTTGATAACGGGTTTATAATTAGTAGCCCTGTTCCATATTCCGTTATTGGCCACCTTAACCTGATTAACGCTTCCGCTCGAATCCTTGACGAAAGTGACGTGAATAGGACCGCCCTCTTCGGCTTCTTTACTCACAAATGCCAAAGCCGATTGGGGAATAAGGTGTATCTCGTTGTTGTTCCAAAGCAGTTTCGCCAGCAACGACCCTTCCCCTGCCGAGAACTCCACATACATCTCCTTGTTTTGTGCATTCTGAAATACTCCCATAACCGCCTTCCATTCCCCTTCACTTAAGGCGACAGGGGTTACCTGTTCGTTAGTCTTTAACGAGTCTTGAGCCGCAATTCGTTGGGCCAAGAAAGGATTCAGCATTAGACATATAACCACCAGTAGGCCATAGCCTAAACCAATCATTCGCGAATTCCTCTGTAATTTTGCCATGATAAATAGATTTTGGAGATCAACAGAAAGCCATAGCGGTCACCACCCACTTGGGTTCTCATTTGATCCAGATGACATAAACGAGATAAGAAATCAACAAACCACACACAGCAACCACATACCCACTGAACCGTCTGCGTTTGATGAAAAACATCAACACCAAACCGGTCAAGGAAACCAGAGTCAGAAAAATGGCCGAAATATCAATAAACAGCGACCAGCCAGGTCCTGTATCTCGACCTTTATGCAGGTCATTTATTATGCCCACCAGGCCTGCGCTTGTCACGGTCAGATCGTATTGGCCTGTTGCCCTGTCTATAAACGCATCGGCCGCATAACCAGGCCCTTTGAAGGATACGCCAATCTGTGCATCGTCAATCCTAAAATCCGATAGCGCTGCCCGTATTTCGTGCTGCCTGCGCAGCCATTCGACGATTTCTAACTTTGCTATTTTGAAGGTATCGGTGGAATTTACCCAACTCGGCTGCAGCTTTCCTTTTTGTTGCGTGCTTTTAAGCTCGTCGTTAAATCTCTCGGCATGATTTAGCGTCAATCCAGTGATCGCAAAAAAGAAGACAATGGCAAAACTGATCATCGACAAATAGATATGAAGCCAGCGAAAAAGCATCGCCATTTTCCTATTCCAGGTGGCATATTTGAGCTTCGTACTGGCTAACCTATCCCTCGCCGCAGGTTGATTAATTTTCGGTCGTTTTTTTTCTGTAGTCAAGTGATGCGGATGAGATTTCAATATTTCCGGTTAGATTGATCAGTTTGGGTGTTTGATCCCAATCAATTTCCTGTCGCATCAACTGATACGTTCCATGTTCCCTAGATGCTTCAATTTTAATTATATATTTCCCTGGCTTTACATCATTGCCTTTATCATCTTTACCATCCCACTTCACGGTGTATTTCCCAGCCGAGCGAGTAGCGCTAGATACCGTGCTAAAGATGCTGTTGTCCGTCGTGTATAAACCTCTATATTTTAAATACCAGGACTTCAATTCAGGAAGATAGCGGTCTCGTTCATGCCACAGCGCAATGGTTCTGACAGCGGCATGGTCTTCATCCTCCACCCATACTGCGACATAAGGTCGTTTTACAAAACCTTCCTTTTGCAGATTAATTTCCAAATTAACCACGAGTTCAAAATCGCTAGCAGATCCGGCTGTAGTTTTTGGCAAGGTTGGTCGGACCCCGCCAGTGGACTTGGCATTTTCGGAGGGCGTTTCCAAAGCGTCCCATCCTTTGCTGGCCAGCCTTCGACCATCCTTGGAAATGATCAGGTAATCTACGCCAGGTATGGTGGAGGCCAGATTCTGGCTTTCCTCTGGACTCATCACATTAAAGGCGGTGGCAAGGGCTCCCGCATCGGTTGCTTTAGGCGCCACTACCGTAGCGCTCAAGATGTCGTCAGCTGGGATACCTGTCCTTGGATCTACTATGTGCGAATACCAGTGGCCGTTAATCAATTCTCCACGGCGATAATTCCCACTTGTCGCAACCGCTTTGTTGCTAACCAGCAACTGATCCATGGGCGCATCGTTTTCCGCATCATTTTTGGGGTTACTAATATTTACCCTCTCGTTCAATTGCCCGGCCACAACCAAATCCCCTCCAATGTTGACCACAACCGCCTGTACGGTTCCTGTTGCCAATGCCACGTCGGCCGCATGTTTTATAATGTAACTTTTGGCAAATGAATTCAGCATCAACGGGGCATTGCTCAAGTGCGTGGCAGTGCGTGCTGCTGCGTCAAGTGACCAATGAGGTTGCTGCGACTCCCTGACAGCGATGGCCAATTCCTCGGCAGTAGGGACCTGTTGTTTGATTGCGGCTTGCTTCCATAATTTGGTGATTACTTCGGCGGATGGGTCTACAGCGCCCCCGGTACGGATACGCCATTGGTCAAAGAGGCTCAGCACTTCAAACAATTCAGGGGAAATGTGGGTGGGTGTGTTGGCAGTCTTCAGCCATGCACTGAATTCACTGTGCGGATCGTAGGCGCTGAGTATTTTCCCCAGCCTGGCAATTTCTTCCAGGACCGCAGCCTCCGCATTGGATGCGTCCTTCGGGTTTAAGGCGTAAACCTTCAGCTCCATGGAGGTACCAAGCACATTTTCATAATTGGATATGTACAAATGTGCTCTCTTTTTTGCTTTCGGCCATGTATGGGCTTCGGCATGGCCTAGATTGGTAAGCAGAAAAAAAACAAGGCAGCGCATCAATAGTCTCATCGAATTGGTATTTATTGATTATGACAATGGGTAATAAAAGTTGCAAAACTTGCGGTCATTGCAATCTAAATCTATTACAAATTCAGATTTCAGCCTTTTGACCAAAAGCTAATATTACGTTAACAGATGCAAAAATTTGAATATTGCATAAAATCCATCATGAAAAAATTGCATATAAGTCGCGGTCAGTAACATAGTCCTGGAGGAATTAATCAAAAAAATAAAATACATTTTGCAACATGAGGCAATTTTTGGCGTCCTTCCATTGGACGAATACCGGACAGCAGTGTATCAAAAACGAACAGATTGGTAATAGCAACTAGACTACACCCCTATAAATCAATAGGCCGCATTTCGGCACAAAATTGGGATGCTGGTTTGCAGGACCACGGATTTGCATAAAATACGGGGCGGCTTTTTATTCTTTGGCATTAACCACTTACCGATGCTCAGCAGTTATTTTAAAATCGCTTGGAGAAATCTATGGAAAAACACCATTTACTCCATCATCAACATTGCTGGATTGGCTACCGGTATGGCTGTAGCCATGATCATCGGGTTATGGATATACGACGAAACGTCAGCAAACAAGCATTTTAAAAACTACGAGACGCTTTACCAGGTGATGATGCACCAGACTTTCGATGGCGTTCGGTACTCGCAAGAGGCATTGCCTTATCCCATTGGCGAGGAATTGAAAGATAAATACCCTGATTTCAAAGGGGTGGCCATGTGCGATTGGGGCCAAATGCATTCCTTGGTATATGGAGAAAAGAAGATTAGCAAATCCGGACATTTTATTGGCGAGGAAGCTATTCAAATGTTCTCCATTAATATTCTTCAAGGAGACAAAGATCCCCTGCGTGATCCTCATTCCATAGTGCTGACAGACGAAACGGCTAAAATGCTTTTTGGAAATGAAAACCCGATTGGCAAATTGGTGAAAATGGATAACCAGGTGTTGTTAAAAGTGACGGCTGTTGTTTCGAAACAACCAAGCAACAGTTCTTTAACTTTTGACTATCTGGTTCCCTGGCAATTAATGGAACCGTTATACAGCTGGATCAAACAATACCACAAAACAAATTGGGGCAACAACTCGTGGCGAGCATTTGTGCAATTAAATAACAACGCCTCGGCCGCTTCGGTAACGAGCAAAATTAAAAACGTTGTTATATCCCATTTTACGGATGAAAATACGCTGAAACATATCGTGCCCGAGATATTCCTGCATCCGATGGCGAAATGGAGATTATACGGTGATTTCGAAAACGGAAAGAACACGGGTGGGTTTATAAAATATGTCAGGATGTTTGGCATTTTAGGGCTTATCGTGCTGCTCATTGCCTGCATCAATTTCATGAATCTTAGTACGGCGCGTTCCGAAAAGAGAGCCAAAGAAGTAGGTGTTAGAAAAGCAATCGGTTCGGGAAGGGGGCAACTCATTAGCCAGTTTTTGAGTGAATCTTTGTTGATTTCTTCCCTCGCCTTTGTGTTAGCATTGGGAACCGTGCTTCTCGTGCTGCCCTATTTTAATAGGCTGACAGACAAGCATATGAGTTTGCAAGTCGCGAGTCCCTTGTTTTGGATCATCATGTTTTTGTTTACCCTTATCACCGGACTACTCGCTGGCAGCTACCCCGCCTTTTATCTCTCGTCCTTTAGTCCAGTGCGTGTGCTAAAAGGAAACCTAAAGGCAGGTCAAAGCAGCTCCTTACCTAGACAAATATTAGTCGTACTCCAATTTGCCAGTTCGGTTGTTTTAATGATCGGAACGATCATTATTAATCAGCAAATTCAGTATGGTAAAACCAGACCGATTGGCTTCAACAATAAAGGATTGATTTCTGTACTTTGGTCGGATGATATCGACAAGAACTATGATATCATGCGCCAAGAACTCCTGAACACCGGTGCGGTTGTTTCAATGTGCAAAAGCAATTCCCCGCCTTCGCAGATTTACAGCAACAACAACGGCTGGGAATGGAAAGGGAGCCAACCCGTTGAAAAAACAACCGTGTTTTCAACCATTGCTACTTCGTACGACTATATAAATACCTTGGGTATTACTTTGGTGGCTGGAAGGGATTTTTCCAGGCAGTTTGCGGATTCCAATGGGGTCATTTTGAATCAGGCAGCCGTGAAGCGCATGCGACTTCAAAATCCGGTGGGAGCCACGCTTAGATGGAACGACAAGCCGATGACCGTCATTGGAGTTATACCGGATATTCAAATGGAATCTCCCTACCGCGCCATTTCTCCGCTTACCATTATTTTTAATGAACATTGGACGGGTTATCTGGATTTGCGTATCAATCCGAAAATGTCAGCCTCAAAAGCTATTGCCCTTATGAAGCCCATTTTCGACCGGTACAATCCCTCCTTCCCTTTTGATTATCAGTTTGCCGATGAAGAGTACGCCAAAAAATTTAATTATGAAGAGCTGGTAGGAAATCTCGCCGGTATCGTTGCCGTACTGGCTATTTTTATTTCATGCCTTGGGCTTTTCGGTCTGGCTTCCTTCACTGCTGAACAGAGAGTGAAAGAAATAGGAGTAAGAAAAGTTTTAGGAGCAAGCGTCCTCAGTCTGTGGAAACTGCTTTCCAAGCATTTTGTCCTACTTGTTCTGATTTCCTGCGCCATAGCCATTCCCGTTGCTTGGTATTTCATGACCGCATGGCTAAAGGGCTACGAATATAAAACCTCCATAGGAATCGGAGTTTTCGTTTTGGTGGTTGCTGCTTCCATGATCATTACCTTAATAACCGTAAGTTTTCAGGCCATCAAAGCAGCTCTGGCGAACCCCGCCAAGAGTCTGAGAACGGAATGAGGTAAAGTCCACTATGGCTTAGCGCCTAGTTGACCGAATATTTTGCTTTTAGGTAATGGGCAGATTCCAAAATTTACCGGCTCATCTTGGTGCCAACCTTTTCTCTTTTCCTTTCAGAAATATTGTATCTTGGATACCATAGTAAAGCAAATCTGAATAATTCGGAAAAGCGTGAAATCATGCCCAGCCCATATTAGGCATGCCCCTGGTTTTGGGTGGTTGAACCTCTTGCTGATTCTTGCCTTGATATTTTCAGTCGTCTTTACGCAAGGTCAATCCATGCGCACTATTGGAACCAAAGACGGGTTACCTCAGTCCTTTGTTTCCGGAATCGTCCAGGACGATAGTTCGTTTATCTGGATTTCAACACGCGATGGACTCGTCCGTTTTGATGGAATTCAATACCGAGTTTTTCAACATCACGATGAGGATACAACATCGCTTGCTTCTAATTTGATCATCTGGATGCAACGGGATCCCCAGAATCATTTATGGATAGAACATGAATCCGGACAGCTGGATGAAATGGATCCGGTCACCGAAAAGATCACGCATTATTTAAAGGGCGGCCTGGACACGCCAGCCGACCTTTTATTTATTCGCCGCGGCTGGATGGTCGATCAAGATGGCCTGTGTTGGGGAATCATCAAAGGAAAAGGGATCAACACATTCGATCGCAAAACCAGGAAGGTGGCCTATTTCAACCGGATCAATGCGGGACTTTCCAGCGACACCGTGAGGGGGATTACCCAAACCAGTGACCATAGGATTTGGATACTGACCCAGGGGGCACTAAGTTGTTTAGACAAGACAACCCAGCGATTATCTCATTGGTCAAACCCTTTCAAGGAGGACTATGGTAATTTTACTGGTTCCGATGCAGTAGCCATTGACCTGCACGAAAGAAAAAACGCTGAGTTGATGTGGGGAGATCGGCAAAGTCTATTTTTTTTCAACCCTGCTTCTCAGGTCTTTCGAAAGGTAAGTTTACCCAATGTATCCTACCTCGGCGTACGTTGGATCCGGACCGGTCCGGATGGGTCTGACTATTTGGAATCCTACGGCAATGTATTTAATTACAGTGATTCGTTGGGATTGACGACGGTTGGAAAAACGATTGCCGAAAATTTCGGTGACGCCAAATCCTTTTTGGTTGATCGATCTGGATTGCTGTGGATTGGCACGAACGCCAGGGGAATCAAGCAAATCGATCTGAGCATACCGTATTTCCAATCATACCCCTATAAGAAAGATTTTCTTACCGATTTACTTCGCCAGGAGTGGAGCCTGGACATGCAGCAGACGTTTAGCTGGATAGCGTCAGACAATCTGTTATCGTCTCCCAGCTATCAATTTAGATCAGCCTACGATGCCAACAACAGGTTATACATTTCCCTGAAAAGAACAGTTTGCTATGTTGAGGGTACTGCCAAAAAATTTGTCAAGCTTCCTGACCTTCCACCGGATACCCGCATTATCGGATTGACCATTACTTCATCTGGTAATCCTCTGGTGATCGGAACTAATGGAGATATATTCCTGTACGAGGTTAAATCCAAAATGTGGAGCCCCTTTTTGGATACTGGTTTTTTAAGGAGACGCTTTGGCAATTCGCTCTTTCCACTGGACATCTTGGCCGATGACAAAAGTTTCTGGATTACCACAGAAAATGACGGGCTCCTGTCCATCGATATCCAGACAAAACATATTCGGCATTTCGCAAAAGATCAACTCGCCGATTCCTTTCCCACCAACGCGTTGCTCAGTCTGCGCGCCGATCCTGTGCATGCTGGTATCGTTTGGGTGGGGAGTTTTCAGGGGTTGATCCGACTGGATAAAGCCACCTCACGCTACCAGGTCTATTCGCTAAAGGAGGGATTACCGGATAATACTATTTATTCCATACTATCTGACCGCACTGGCAATCTTTGGGTCAGCACCAACAAGGGCATCTGCCGTTTTGAACCAACAACCGGCCATGTTCGCGTTTTTAGTAGCCTGCATGGATTGCCCGCAGATGAATTCAACCGGTTCCATCAGCTTAGACTTCCGGATGGTCGATTAGTGTTCGGGTCTACAGATGGATGGACCATTTTTGACCCCATCATGGTTAAGCATGATGACTATGATCCGTTGCTGGCCACAACTGAATTAAAAATCAATAACCGTGAAGTATCCCCATCCCAGCCTGGCGGTCTGCTTCGGGTACCTTTGAATACCAGCGTGAAACTCACCTTGCCCTATGACCAGAATACCCTTAGCATAGGATTTGCCGCTTTGGAGTTTAGCCAGCCACAGGAATTGCAATACCGCTACCGTCTGGAGGGTTATGATAATGACTGGGTACAAGCGGGCAAAGCACATCAGGCTATATATACCAAGATCCCTCCGGGTAGCTACACCCTATACCTTAATGCAACCAACACTTCGGGAAAATGGAGCAAATACGTCAAGGCCATTGAACTGCACATCAATTCGCCGTGGTGGCTAACTCCATTAGCCTATATGTGCTACGCCATCATTCTTGCGGGGCTAATTTGGACATTTATCCGTTTTCGGGTCAGCCGCATGATGATGAAACAAGAAATGGCACTAAAAGAAATGGAAACAAATCAACTCAAGGAACTTGACGACATGAAGTCTAGATTCTTTTCCAATATTACCCATGAATTCCGGACTCCTCTTACGCTGATCATGGGGCCCGCTGAACAACTGAAGACGGAACATCTCGCTGATTCCAGAGTCCACCAATTGGCCGATGGGATCATCTATAACTCCGAGCAGCTTCTTTCGTTGGTTAATCGATTGATGGAATTGGCTAAACTTGAATCCAGGACATCAAAATTGCTGGAACAACGAGGCAGCCCATCCAGCGTAACAGGGCTGGTTGTCCATTCTTTTGAAACGGACGCAAAGTCGCGGGAAGTCCATCTTTCTTTTAGCGAGCGCCAGGTGCCCAACGATTGCTGGTTTTACGCCGATGCGCTTGAACGGATCGTGTATAACCTGGTATCCAATGCGCTCAAATTTACCCTACCCAGCGGACAGGTCCAGGTCTTTCTTGAAGCCAAAGACGACAAGCTTATCCTGATCGTAAAAGATACGGGAATTGGCATAGCCGAAAATCGCCTTCCATTTATTTTTGACCGCTTCTACCAGGTGGCAGAGAATACTAGGCTACTGCAAGGCGCGTCCGACAGGGGGACAGGGATCGGACTGGCGATGGTGAAGGAACTAGTTAGCCAAATGGGGGGAAAAATTGACGTGGTCAGTCAGACCGGGTATGAATCCGGTACCTGTTTCACGGTGGCGATGCCCATGCGGGCTAGTGCCCTGAACGCAGAGGCACCGGCAGTCCAGCCGGAAATCCAAGAGGATGCTTCCTCGGCTGAGGTGGCGGAGTCAAGGACACGTATCCTGGTCGTGGAAGACAGTTCCGAACTCGCCGCATTCATTTCCGGCATTTTATCTGAACAATACGATGTGAAGCATGCCTTGAATGGCGCCATGGGTCTGGAAGAAACGCTGTTGATGATGCCGGATTTAATCATAAGCGATGTGATGATGCCGGTAATGGATGGATTCGAATTCTGCCGCCGGGTCAAAGAGGACATCCGAACAAGCCATATTCCTATAATCCTGCTGACGGCCAAGGCATCGCAAGAAGACCTGATTGAGGGGCTGACCCGTGGAGCCAATGACTACCTTGCCAAGCCATTTCATCCTACCGAATTGTTGCTCCGGATTCATAATTTACTGGATGCACAGCAAAAATTAAGAGATCGAGTGCGCATGGAACTCTCCCGTCCGGGAGTTGCCTCCCCCGAACCGGGTCCGCCCGTTCTAGACGTCTTTCTTACCAAACTGTACAGTCTACTGGATGAGCATCTGGACGATGCCTATTTTGGCGTCGATCAGCTGGCAGACTTGGTGCACATGAGCAGAAGCAGTATTCATCGGAAATTAAAGGGAATCACGGGATTATCCACTACCGAGGTTGTCCGCAATTTCAGGCTGGCCAAAGCAGCTGAATTTTTAAGGCAAGGCTACAGCAGTTCAGACGTTGCCTATAAGAGCGGGTTCGGCAGCCCCGCCTATTTTACCAAATGCTTCCGCGAAGTATATGGGCTTACCCCAACCGATTTCATCAGCCAGCTAAAAAATAATGCTTAACTAAAGTATTCCCAGCCGGGCAACTCCTGTTCCATTAAGCCTAAAAAGCCCCTTTTGGCTGTCCCCCTGGCCACAGGAGTCAGAGACGTTTTTTTTGCTTTCCCGATGGCTGGTTCTAAGGCAATCCGGCGATTGAAACAATATTTATAGCCATCGCAACACCTGATATAGCCTCCGGCATAGTTCATTGGTAGGTTTGCACTGTCCATTGACGCGAGATTGACACTTGTTTAGGAATGGTCAGTGGTTAGCTTGGGGAGCACCCACGTGTTCTGCGCTATTCCGACGGCCGGCCAACGATGGACCGGGGAACGATGCGAGGGTTCCTGGACCTGGGCGAAAGCCCGCCATTTCGCTAACCAGAGGACCTGATGGGGTGAAAGATTGCATAGAGAAGAAAATATAAAGCAACAGATCAAATGAACTACAAGAAAGCCCGTGTTTTTATCCTGCTGCGCATCCTCTTGTTATTCGCATTACCCTTGTTATCAACGATCCTTGAAAATCAGATGGATCACTCCTCCTGGACCAAACAGCAAATTGGCAAATGGTTTATCTTTTGGAACCTGGGTATAGATTTATTTTTTACGGGCGTTCGCCAGGCATCAAGCCCCGAACTCTCCCCAGGTAATGTATTCAGGTTCAAAAGCCAGGAAAGCCATCAACTGACCAGGGAGTTGGGATTCGCCAATATGGCGCTTGGATCGGTGGGTATCTTATCGGTAATAAATGATCAGTGGCGCCTGATCGCAGCCATAGGGGGCGGACTATATTTTGGACTGGCTATCATGCTCTACTTGGCCAAAGGAGCAGGCAACCATCAGCATCGGGTAACCCAGCTTTACCATGTGTTGGTCTTCGCCGGGCTAGTTTTTTGCTTGCTAGTCCATTGATCGTATTGGATCAGAGATCGAGATTTCTCCCGAAGGAAGATAACTCATTAGTATGCCATAAAGAGTCTTTTGTTTTCTCATAAGCAGTTAGTTTTGATGCGGCCTGGGTTTTTACCCGGGCTTTTTTATTGCCCCCCTGGCCTTGGGGCTATGCCGCTCTGGCTCTTGTTTTCGCTAATTCAGGTAATCCTCATGCGGGTGGGAAAATAAATACTGCAGGCTATTTATATATGTAGATCGGAGATCCATTTAAATAGCATGGGGTTTTGCCTACTGAGGCATTTTTACTCCTGACCTTATTTCTTCAGACTGACTCCTTCCGAGGCTCTTGGCGCCCAATTAGTCCTACGACAAGGGCAATACCCCGTTTATGGCTGTCCAGAATGAGAAGAAAGGCTGATTGACACGATTGTTATAGTTTTTGCAACATGCGGTATAGAGCCAGGCGAAGGCTCAAGATAATTTTGCGTATTAAAAAAAAACATTGTATGCGTAAATTATTTGCACCCAAATTAAGCAGTTTAAGAAACGGGATGTTTCTTTCACTGTTGGTACTTATCTTTTCCTGCTCCAAGTCCTCAGGACCCAGCGGCGGACCACTGGGGATCACGTCTTTTTCCTTCCAGCAAGCCGGCAATCCGATTCCGGTCAACTCCTTGGCTTCAATCCAGGGGCGGACGATTTCCATCTTTTTACCGCCAGGGACGAATACCCAAGGTCTGACAGCTACCTATACTACTGCAGACAGCGCAAAGGTCACGGTCAATGGGGTGGTTCAACAAAGCGGGGTCTCGAAAAATGACTTTTCGTCCCCAGTTTCCTATAATGTAGTTACACAGGCAGGCGCTTCCCTGACTTATATAGTGTCCGTGACCACGGGTATCCAGGCCCTTGACCAAAATGTTCTAGCCTTTATGAATCAATATGGGATTCCAGGCATGGCCATCGCAATCACGCTGAACGATCAGCTGGTCTATGTAAATCAATATGGACAGGCAAGCATGGAAAAGAGCCAACCGGTAACCTCGCAAAGCTTGTTTAGGATATCATCCTTATCCAAGCAGATTACTTCGGCAGCCATCATGCGCCTGTTGGATCAGGGAAAAATTTCGCTGGATCAGCCTGTTTTTGGAACCGGATCGATCCTGGGAACATCTTATGGGGAGCCACCCTACGGCCCTGGAGTTACGAGCATTACGGTGGGCGAGCTGTTACACCACACCGAAGGTGGGTGGCCCGATGATAGCACGGACCCCTTTGGAACCCATTTTTCCTATTCCATTCCGCAATTGATCGGATGGGGTCTTGGTAATGTACCCTTGTTGGATACGATTCCAGGACGGTCCTATTATTATTCGCACTTCGGATATGTTGTGTTGGGACGAGTCATTGAAACGATAACGGGTCTACCCTATAGTCAGGCCGTCCAACAACTCGTTTTACAACCTAGCGGCATTTCCGATATGCAGATCGCTGGCAATACCCTGACTGAACGCCTGCCCAATGAAGTCCAGTATTACGGCCAGAATGGAAATGATCCCTACTATATTCCTATTTCCAGAATGGACGCAGCAAACGGATGGGTTGCATCAGCTACTGATTTGGCTAAGTTTCTGGTTCATGTGGACGGGTTTTCACAAAAGACCATTCTTTCGTCTAACGCCGTACAAATAATGTCCACGGGGTCTTTAGCCAATCCTAATTACGCTTGCGGTTGGGAAGTCAACGGATTAGCTATGTACCATCACGGCAGCTGGCCTGGCACTGGCACCTCCCAGGCTATCACCACGCAGAATGGGAATTTCAACTATGTGATTCTTGCCAATTCCAACAGCAGCGACCCGAATTTTGACGCCAGCATGGACGATATTTTCTGGAGCGCTGTGAGCCAAGTACCGTCGTGGCCTAGCTATGATTTATTCCAATAAGTATCCGTGGAACAAAGGTCGCCGTTAGACATATGTTTTTAATTACGGATCCATTAATGGCTTTGAAGTGGACTGTGCACATAATCCATCCCAGATAAAGGACCGATGGAGCCATCCAACTGTAAGAAGAAGATTGACCTGAAAACCCACTAGCCAGGCCCAGCGTGTCCGAGCAAAAACCACGACTTGTAATCCGCGATCCGATGAACCATGAGAAAGTAAACCATTTCAAGTATTCACCAATAAATGTAAAATCATGAAACAGAAATTATTATTAGCATCCCTAGCTTTTTTCATCTGTTCCTTTTTAAGCTGTATGGCACCTACTCAGATTGTCAGTAGCTGGCGCGATCCCAGTGTTACCATCAGCAACCCCGCGTCGCATAAAATTGTTGTAGCTGCGCTCATATATGACCAGGGTGTGCGTAGACAAATAGAAGACTATATGGCCTCCCTGTATCCGGGTGTCGCGACTCAGTCCTACCAGATCCTCGGCGGGGATTCCTTGATTAAAAATGAAGCCGGGGCCAGCCAGAGACTCAAAGAGCAGGGTTACGATGGGATTGTGATTATCAAACAGGTAACCGAGAACTTCACACAACATTATGTTCCCGGACAGTTCCCTGCTTATTACAGCACCTGGGGTGGATATTGGGGTTATGGATGGGGTGGTCCTCGTTGGGGAGCGACCTATTATGATCCCGGTTATCCCGGTCATTTTCGTGTGGACCGTACGTGGGTTGTGCAGGTAAATGCGTATTCCATCGAACCAAACAAACTAATATACGCCGCCAACACTCGGACCACCGATCCAGGAGGCCGGATACCACTTTATATGGACGTATGTAACGCCGTCCGCAAGCAGATGAAACAAGATAAATTCTTGAACTAGGTTAAGTGTTAATGGTCTTAAAACGAAGGCCTTTACCCCTTCATACATTCATGTGGCTTTTGAGAGGATGGCTCCTTGCTAGTATACTCCAGCCAAGGAGCCCCTCTCAAGATCACACCGAGCAGGTCAAACCCTTTAAGCAACTCAAGGACCGCCTAAGGGGATTAGCCTTTCAGCCTGCTTAGTAAACGTTCACCAACAAGGGCTTAATTCATAATTATGCCCAGAAACAATTCCACTTTACTAGAAAAGGGATTACCCGACGAGCGCCGGAACGACACCACTTGGCCGATATGCCAGAGGCAATCTGAAATGGGGCCGTTGATCATATTCCAAAATGGAAGCGTTTGTCCTTGAAACATTATTTTCAAGTTTTCCATATCACTTTCACTGTAACCGATAATTATAGTACTAGCTTTCTTGAAGTTTTCGAGGGTGGCTTTGCGCAGCTCCTCAAACGTTTTATATTGTACAGGTGGCGTTGGATTTAACCCGAATACATTGGTGATCATAGTCGACAATGCGTAGATATGTTCCAGGGTTTCCTGGCTAGTTCGCGCCTCCGGGCTTGGCTTGAAGCTCAGATCTACAGGGCGCAGCCCTTCCGTGGCCCAATAATACCGGAATCCTAACCCATCGAGAAGTCTTGAAACCACAGCACCAGCACTGTATTGGTTCGGTGCCGGAGGGAATGCCGCATAAGGCAGCGAATCATGCTGAGCCATTGCAGCAAGCGATGCGCACATAATGATACAAAAGATCGCTGTTTTCATGATTGATTTAGTTTTACTATTTAAATAATAATTCTTTTGAATTGCCGAACAAAATATCCTACGCTACAGGTCAATCCGAATCGGAAAAACCAGCATATGCCCATGCCCAATTTTCGTTCAAATCCCCCCGAATCCTAACCCCTAATAGAACAATAATGCATTTTCCCAAGCGCACTCAAATCACCCAAGACCATAACCTTCTCCACGCACCCAAATGGTCTCTTTACCTTCGCCGAGCTCCGTCAATTTGTTCGGCCTTGTCAAATCTCCGCACCCTTTGGCAAACAAGATTATTGATTGAATGCAACGCAGCGGTGAATAGATAAATGCTTCCATACCAGGATCTATTTCTTAACTATCTCATTTTTATTTTTGCCATGTCACATCAGGAAAGTCAAACCTGAAGTCCTCCATTTGAGAAACAGATTTCCATTATATTCCCATCGCGCTACCTCTGCGCCCTACCAATGCCTGGCAATGATGTTACATTCCATACCTGATTAACGGTTGCTTCCCAACAATGGATAAACACCTATTATACCATTCGCCACTCTCCTGAATAGGTGCTGTAATCAATTCATCCATCTGTCCAAGGCTATAACGTTAAATGAAGATTACATGGAGCATCAGAAACACGCATCTTCGTATACCCATACCCGTCGACACAAGAAAATAAATATTTACAGAAGTCGAAAAAGGGACAGCATAAAATGATCAAGGAACTAAAGTCGAGACTAAAAATACAAACGAAATTGACCACTAACATCACTTTCGGTGGGCAAAAATATTCGTCGGAAACACTTGCATTTTGGTCGGAGAAATTGCGGGGTTTGACGAAAAAAACAGCATAAAAAAGAAGGCCTATATAACTGTGTACAACATTTTTACCTGTCTTAGGTCTCTTAAAAAGGCTAGACTAACTAGGCACTAATCGAACCGATGATACCCTTTAGCAGTGGACTAGAGTGGATATTAACAATCAATTGCCGAGCGCACTCAGCAAAAAAGAACAAACATTTTACAGATGACATATTTTACAAAAAAACCAAGAAGCCTGCAAACGCTTGATTTTGCAGGCTTTCTTTATTTCCTGGAAAACCCAGCTGCTTTGACCCCCTATCCCCACACTAATTTACGTTTAAATGTAGCCGATTTGAGGGGATCAATCATCATGGTTTCTCCACATTGATATACGCCCGCAAATCTCTTATATAAACTGGCATTCTTTTCCACCACGGGGTTATTGTAATTAACCGGCTGAGGGGCATCAAAAACACAGGCCATTTTCCATTTTCCTTGATCCAAAACAAATGTTTTAGTTACTCTCAAATGATGATAAAGGGTATCACTGTTTATCAATTCGAAAGATGTATATAGAAAGCTTAAGATGGCTGTTTTTCCATAATGCATGAATGTGAAATCATGCGGCGGTTCGGATGCGCCATTTCCCAAATCATCAGAGACGGTATAAGGTGAAATCGAGAAATCTCCGTCATTATTGGCGATAATACTGTCTTCGCAGTAAGACATAAATATATTAGGCCCATTAACTGAATCTTGAGCGGCTGCAATCATCCGATCGTTAATGCCTAGGACGATTTTCTTAATACTGTCTGTATTATCAATTTCTGTTTGTTTATCGCTCTTGTCGGTGCATTTTACGAAAATGCAAAGAATAAGGATAATAGAGAAATAGAAAAACGAACGTTTCATAAGAACATCTTTTACAACTAAATACTCAAGGTAAATAATTCTTGTATTGATGGATATCAAAAGTGAGAATGGCTTGCGAGATCCGGTAGGAAAAAATGAAAAGCGGAGGGGAAGGGATTTGAATTTGATCCCTATACTATTATTAACCCGTCATATACGCATAATATTAATTTATACGGGAAACCAGGGTGAAACAATTCATGTTAGATTGTTGCCTTAACTATGACCTAATGCAGTACTCTAACGATTGGCCCCAGCTGTTCAATTCAAACCTTGAATGAGCGATTCACTCTCTATTTATTACGGATATCACGAGGTTGCGAAGCTACCCAAAACAAACCACCCAACTAAGATCAAAATGAAAAAGTCGAGGAACAAAGAAGATTGCTTATTCATGCTTAGTCATGTTCAAAGGCCTATGCACCAATTTTCTTTTAACCCAGTGTTCTAATCTGAAATTAATCGGCTCAAGTAAGGCCGCCAGCACTACCAATATTAGCATTTCCCATATCGCACTGTCATTTGTCCAGTTACTTACATAGGGGTAGAGTAGATCCGTAATGAATTCGAAAAACAATAGCAGACTCACAATTCCGAGAAATTCTACAATTCGCGCTTTCACCTTAATCCGACTTAGAAAAAGAACGAACAAGAAGAAGATGGGAATAAAAATTCCAATACCCAAGAGTTGTAAATTTCGCACTTCAACCTCATGGGCTTTCATTTTTTGAGTTTGGATTTCTTGTTGGCGAATTGTTTCATCAAAATTGAGGTTTTCCATTTCCTGAACTTTTTCTTTGTTAAACAAGCTGTCTTTAATCGTTATGGTGAGATCCATATATTTAAGGGCACTGTCTGGCTGATTCCTCTTTTTGTAAAATCCAGTTAAAAAATCGCTTGCCTCCAACTGACGTGCGCTTAGCAGGGACGATTGGGCCTCTCTCAGAGAGAGCTGTCCATACCAGATGGCAGAATCGGCCTCGCCTCTCCTTTCGAATATTTGCGCAAGGGATCGTGCAGCTTCACAGGTGCCATCGCTTACTTGATTCGCTTCAAAATATGGCAATGCGAGGCGAAATTTCAATAGGGCGATGCTGTCCTTATGCAGTTCCAGATAGGTATCTGCCAGGTTCTCTTCAGTGAATGCAATGGCCTGAGCATTGTTGGTTCGCAAAGCAATCTTGTAGTATTTTAAGAGATAAAAAAGACAGGAATCATAGCTTTTCCTCATATCATAACCTGCAGCAATCAGCTGGTATGGAGTCTGGTTTGTAGAGTCATTTGAATCCTTATTGACGTTAAAACACTTCCATGCATACAAAAGGCAATTCTTTGCATCCTTCTGATTATAATAGATTGAAGCCAACAATGAAAAAACATTCGAAATGGTGCGCTGCTCGCTTAGTTGTTCTGAGATCTTCAGACTCTGCAGGGCATACTCCAGTGCTTTGGGGTAATTCCCCATATACATCAACCCGCTACTCATAAAAACTAACCCTTCAGCCTCAGAATTTCTTATGTTCAGGTGTCCAGCCAAGAGAAGCATCTCCCTGCCGAAATAATAGGTGGAATCGGGGTGATAAAGCTCATAATCGTACGCCAGATATCCCATAAGATTAAGGGCATTTGTATCCTGTTCACTTTTTGACAATAATCCGAGCATACTGTCCAGTTTGATTGTCTGTGACCGAGCAGTAGTTATGAAGACCAACGAACCAAGAATAAGTGCAAGCTTTCTCATGGTTAAATATTATATTTCGAATTTACAGAAACCTAGTCTTGATACGATGAATAGCCTGGTATAAAAAAAAGCGATTCCAATGGGTCTATTGCAAGAAACACTGATACTGATTCACTAAATGAGTGTCTCGCCCTGAATGGAAAAACGAGGAGGATCGTGCCGTATGACTATAAATCAAAAAGCCCGCAATCCCATGATTTTGCAGGCTTTCTTTATTTCCTATTATCTTAAATAATTGATTCCAGCGGAGGGGAAGG
>CAVULD010000004.1:0-599446 GCA_963742225.1 uncultured Chitinophagaceae bacterium
ATATTTAACCCTTTTGCTTTCTTCAAAAAGGACTATGTGGGAAATTGCCCTATGTAATAAAGCTTGGTGTTTAACCCAATTAAAACAAATTGGCGAAGCAAAAGAAATTTATAGAAACGTGCTCAACAAATATCCAGAAAATGCGGTAGCTAATAGTGCTTTAATGACAATTAATTCAATTTTGGAATACAAGGATTCTAACCAAAATAAATGAAAAATTAGGATTCATAGGATTTAGGAAATTCAAGAATTCTGGCCAGTTCTAAAGTCCTCAGATTTCCTAAATCCTAAGCTTCCGAATTTCTTTGTAGGCGGATTCAATAAAGAAAAAGATAAAAGACCATCATGTATAAGCAATAATCTATTTGCATTAATGAAGAAAAAATATAATATAGGATTTGAATTCAACTAAAGAAAATGAGTTGGGCGACGCATTATATAGAAAGGCTTAAGAATGGTGAGACGGTGCAATTTCGTCCAAGGGGCAATTCCATGAAAGGGAAAATCAATTCAGGCCAACTTGTAACAGTAGAGCCAATTCGTAGTACAGAGCTAATCGCAGGAGATATAGTCCTTTGCAAAGTGAATGGAAATCAATATTTGCATTTAATAAAGGCAATTCAAGGAGGAAGATACCAAATAGGAAATAACTTAGGTAGGATTAACGGCTGGATTTCGAGAACTTCGATCTATGGAATTTGTACAAGCGTGACGAAGTAGCTGTCCACCTATAGTACTCCCCATTTTTAGGACCAAAAGGCTAGGTTGTTAAGTTAAAATTTGATTCAAAAAGATTCGTCATTAGGCTGCTATTTCGGTTGTTTCCAGGTACCTTCTGTTGGGCGACTGTCTGGTTGTTTGATGCGTTTTGCTATTATAGTATTCGATGTAGTCTTGCACACCTTCGTAGAGTTCAAAGCCATCTTCGGCCGGGTTCAGATAAACGTAATCGTACTTGATGGATTTCCAAAACCGCTCAATCCAGATGTTGTCTGTCGCCCTTCCTTTTCCATGCATCGATATGCGTATGCCCAGTTTTTCCAGGTATTGGGTCCAGAGGGCACTGGTGTATTGAGTTCCCTGATCGGAGTTGACGATCTCAGGTTTTCCATGTTTTGCTATGGCTTCTTCCAGTACATTCTTGCACCACTGCGCGCTCAGCGAGTTGCTAATGCCCCAGCCAACAATCTTTCGGCTGTACACATCAATGATGGCCGTCAGATACATAAACCCCCTTTTCATCGGGATATAGGTGATATCCGTGCACCAGACCTGATTGGCGTGGGTTATGTCCAGACCGTGCAATAAATAGGGTTTTATAAATTCTCTCATGCCCTGTTTGGTTAGGTTTTTTCGTCGGTAAATCGTTTGGCGACCCATGATTTTCAATAGTCTTCGGATCCGCTTAGGACCTACCGGATAATTCCTGGCGATAAAGAATAGCACCACGGACATGACCCCTTCGGTCGGATGAGCGGTCAGGTGTTTATCCATGATCTCCATCATTTTAACGTTCTCTGGCTTCTCCGATACAGGCTTGTAATACACCTTGCTTCGGCTAACTGTGAGTAACTCGCATTGTCTGCGGACCGATATGCCCTTTACCCTGGGGCTTATTAAACTCGCACGGTCCGCTATCCCCCAAGTCTCTTGAAACTTTTTTTTAAAAATTCATTCTCCACCTTCAACTGCCCGATCTGGGCGTACAGCTCCTGCGTATCCACATCCGGTTCATCCTTGGATTTACCGTTGTCAAAGGCAGCCGCCATATTTTCCAGAAAAGCGGCTTTCCATTTAGAGATCATAACAGGATTGACTTCAAATTCCGTGGCCAGTTCTGCCAGGGTCTTTTGATTCTTAACGGCTTCCAGGGCAACTTTGGCCTTGAAAGCAGAACTGAATTTTCGCCGTGTTTGCTTTTTCATATTGAGGTAGTTAAATTACAAAGAATTTTAACTAACCTCCTGGTCTGATTTTAGGGGAGTATTATATATTGAATAGTTTTTTTATTTCACAAGGTCTTAAATTTGGAACAGATCCTTCAATAGAAGAGTATCCAGGGGAAGAAAATGACCAATAGAGAGTTTGATTCAATTTTCACTAAATTGATATGCTTAGATGTCTCATGCACTTTTGATTCGAATTAGGCTGATTTTACTATTTGCTAGTCTAACGGAACTTGCAGCTTGTGGTTTTGATTGCGTCGACAAAAAAACCGGACTTCATAAGTCAAGTGAAAACGAATCTCAAGCAAAGGATTATGGGGTATTCAGATATGAAATGGCTTGTAACAAACATAATTTCGAACTCGCAAATGGAAGAGAATTTATAATAAACAAATCATGGGTTGAAGATGGTTGGCTATTTGACTGCATTGACAACAAAGCTGTACTGAAGAAAGATGGTTTTTTGCAATTGGTTATTGACGGAGTTAATCTTCCGAAAGTTGATAGTTTGGATTACATTTTAATGGAAAATAATAATTCATACGGAGCTTATCTCGGTGGCGTTTTAGATTTTAAATACACTCCACAAGACACGATTACGTTGATACTTATGAGTGAAAAAAGCAAAATTATAATTGAAACGCTTAAATTCTGGAAAGCTTCGAATTAACTAAGCTGCGCTCTAGAATAATCGTATCGATTGGTTGAGAGGATACGTAGATCAAAATAATTCTTATGCTATTGAAAATGATTTTTGGAAATGTGGGACGATACATAGTACTACCACTTAAAAAAGTTCAGAGCTGGTATTTATGAAGATTGTTGCCAAAATAATTATCGTTCTATCATTATTTCAAACAATGGGGTGTTATCAAATAAATAACAACTTAGCTCCGCTAATAGCAAAAGACACCACAAACTTTAACGAAAAGAAAAATACTCTATTTGCTTTTGTAGGGGAGAAAATTGAGGTAGCCCCCATTAAAGTTGAGGAAGGTTCAATGTACTATAGATTCATAGCAAAATATAGAATACTCCAAAGAGTCTATGGAAATTATCCTAATGAGATCATTGAATTCGAAGTCTTTGACCATTTTGGTGAACCGCAATTTTCAAAATTCAAAAACGTGTTGTTATTTGTCTCCAAATACAATGGCAAGTATTATCAAGAAGAGTACATGTATAATGACGTGTATAAAACAAAAGACGGGAGATGGGCAGGTACATACGCTACCAATGACTATGGTCACGATTATAATAAAAAAACCTCTGTTGAGCCAGTCCGTATTGAATTTGCTGATGAAGTTGATTATCCAACTTTATTGCGTGATGATCAAGGAAAAGTAATGAAGTTATCATACCCATCACCTTACTTTGAAATTAGAGGAGACAAAGCAGTTGCAGTCTATGGCAATTACATTGAAGATCTATTCAAGCTAAAAAAGGATGGTGTTCTGACCGCTAGAGGTCTCTTTGGAGACAGTAGTTCAAAACCTCCTCAGATTCAAGAAGTTATTTTAGAAACTACTAGAGACACCTTGAAAAATTAACTCCCCTAAAAGACCTAATAAATGTGATCAGGACGAAATTCGAAATAAATATAATTTACAGAAAAGAATGGGCCTTAAAGTGGGCTATTCTATGTTTCTTAATGATGATTCTCGCCTATATTTCAGCAAATTTTTTAGAATCAAAGGCTCTTACGATCGCATGCTTTGCGATTTTGGCAGCTTCCTTTCTTTTCATAAAACAGATAATGAGATATTTTAGTAGAAAAGCCACATTAATACTTGATCCTGAATCGATAGCTTTTGACATCTCTAATATTAAAGGCAATCGGAAACAAATTTCTTTGAGTTATTCCTTTTCAGGAATAGCCGCATATAGATTTCAAATTCCAACAACAAGATTTGTATGTTTCACCTTATACTTAAAATCAGGAGAAAGACGGGACTTTTCCTTTTTGAAAAAGTCAATTGAGAATCCCCCTTATGACATTGACGCTATAATTAGGATAATACAAACTGCTTTTCAGGAATTTAATGCATTTAATAATTTCTCAGAAGCAATTGAATTAAAGCCACCGTATTTTGCCTCTAATAAAGGGTTATTCACAATATTAGTTTTGGTTATACTACTGTTTACATTAATTATATTGGCAGTCAGCCAAGATAAATATCCAGGCTTAACAATTTTAGGTAGCATTCTTGTGATAGGACAAATTATTTCACGTCGCTATGATGAGCTAAATTTACTTAACGAGTTGCGCGGCAATTTATGACTTGCAAAAATTTGGAGTAACCAGAACGAAGACCACTTTAAACAACTAAATTCAATGGCTCACAGTAGAATAAAAGTGAAATTAGCATTGCTGTTCATTTTTCATTCGGTTCAAACTTTCTCTCAATATGATTTCGGTATTAGCAGAAAGCGGCTTCACCCCCAGGCGATTGATACGGTAAATGAAAATACTGTTATTTATGTAACTCCCAATGCCATCCTATATTTCAGACAAAATGATATTAGGGGGTTTCTTGACAATCCTAAGAACGATGAAGTCGTTAGCAACTATACCGCAAGACTTATACGAGATAAGTTAAAACAAAACTCAAAGAGAATTTACATAAGAGATGTACTATTTTTTTACGATGAAAAACAAAGAGATTCTATATTTCAGATTACCACGGAAAACAAAATAACAAGCGAACTAGATCGAGAATTTTATATTATTGGAGCAGCGTTAATACTCAATGGAGAGTTTATGCTTTATTCAAAGCGTAACAAAATGATTTTGATAAAGGGATTATTTGCAAAACAAAAAATAGGACCCTATGCCCAAAGAACATTAGCGTTTTACTTTCCAGACAAGAGCCAGTTTTATTATGTCACTGAAGCTCTAGGAGAATAAAATAAAATGAATAATAATTTAAAAATAGATTCATTATGCTAATGGTGATCGTTGTTGGAAATGTGGGACAACCCATGGGACAACTACTTAAAAAAAAGATGCGTAGATGCTTGATAATTAGCGATCTACGCATACCCCCTGTAGACCTTCGTAGCCGTGGTTCGAACTTTTACCCTTTGGACTTCACAAGCATATACTCATTCTGAATTGCTAATCAATTGATTATGGTATTTAGAATAGCCTCAAAATCATATAATTAATCTCAATTGAAGTTCTTCTCAGTAGCATTTAGAATGTCTCTCCCAATCGTCTGAACATTTCAATTGTATTGCAATAGTCCACTCCATTAGCAATACAAGCCTCGGGAATCTTTACCTTATTCTTTCGGTTGGGTTCGCTAGTCTCTTGTGTGACCAAAATTCTGTTTACTGGGTCTGCTAACGAATAGGCCACTATAAATGCATCTGCTTCATCCGCATGAAGGAACTCGGCAAGTGCATTCGGGAGATAGTGCCCATTTTTCGAACTTGCCCATGATGCCACCCTCTCATATTCTGCAACAGCCGTCGTTGTATCTTTAAAGAAATCTTGAGGTAAGTTAGCAATACACCAATTTCTTAGAGCGTCTTCATGATCATAAATTTCATTCCTAACTTTATCAATGCTGAAAATCTGTTGTCTAGCTGCTAATTCTTTCACTTTTTCCCAGAAACTATGAGCTACATCCAGCGGATACGTTTTCCGGTGGGCCTCGACAAAAAAATTGCTATCAACAACATAGATGGGCATCGCGCTTAGAAGTGCTGGATAAAAAAGTTATGGTAGGTGTCCCCTTTTAAGCTTGTTAGTTTGTAAGCATCCCGATACAATAATTTACCTGCCAATACGGCATTATTTATGTGCGCCGCAAATGTCATACTTAATCGCTTCCGAGTAGTAGCATAAAAATCACCTCCACTTTGATTTTCCTTTTTCTTGAACTCTCGATTTATGTACTCCTCATAAAACTCGAAGAACTCTCTTTTTGAAATTTTCCCAGTGTCCAACGCTCTCCGTGCGATTACGATTTCACTCACCTTAAAGTATCGAGCAGCATATTTGATATTCCCCTTCGTTTGCCAAACTTTTTTGAAGACGTTTTCGGAAACTAGGAACTCAGCCGCAACCTCATCACAAAGTAATTCAATCGGGTTATTTGCTGGTTGCAATTTTCTAAAATCAAACCCAGCGCTGTATCCTGTCCAAATATGGGCTAGTTCGTGAACAATAGTAAACATTTGAGCAGCTTTGCTATCGGAATTATTTACGAACATGAATGGGGCCATTTCGTCTACTAATACGAAACCGCGGCATTCTTCTACAAGAATTGGCCTATGCGTATTGTTTTCTACGATTCCGTTAAAAACTACTATAATGCCAATTTCTTCAATCTTTTGCGTAAGGTTGTTCAAAGCATCTTCCCACGTATCATATTCACTTGCCCAGTTTTCTTGTAACCCTAGAGTTTCCCTAATGTCTCGTACAATTCTAGAAACATCCTGACTTTTGCGGTATTTGCTAACAAAGGGGAGTCTTTGGAATCCATTATCACTTAAATAATCCCTTAGCCAATCCTGTCTCTGCTGTATGAGCAAGATCGTATCATAAACATTGATGCTTACAGTTGTTGCCGTAGATTTGTTGGTTCTGAAAAATGGGATCGGTAATTTTTCACTCGGCGGTTCACGCAAGAATAAATAACCAAAAGGAAGATAGACTTTCTTTGAGAACTCTTCCAATTGCCTTACAGTGGGTTTTTTCTCTCCCTTCACCCATTTCTGTACATTTGGAACTTTTGCACTAAATTCTTTAAAGTCATATCCAGCCCGAGTAATTGCCCAGATCAGTATATTTGAGTTTACACTAACTTCCGTCTTCATTGTGCGATTTTACCTTTATAAATTTAGGTACTCCTAACAAATAGGATAAGTATTTCATCATCCTAAAAATCAATTACTTTCACCTGCCCGTTCATAAGTAACGGCAAAAGAAAATCACGAAGAGTAGAGAGTTCTTTAGTTTCGAATGCCAATGTAATTATTTTCTTATATAATGCTTCCACACTTTCATTATATTTAGCCAAAACATAGGACCCCTTATTTGGAGTAATTATCAATGACTCGTCAATAATTTCCTTATTAATATGGGGCTGTTGCGCACCAGTTCTCAAAGTCATTAATCGCGGAATTTCGTTAACAAGATACGGATACAAAAAATACGATTTCATCTCTCCCTTTTCCGTAATGCCAACTACCGATTGATTTGCACACGCATCAATCGCAAGGATAGTTGGTCTAAGATGTCTCGTAATTGAAAGCAAGACGCTCCCCTTATGCAGTAGTTCCGTTGCAGAACTTCTAATTGCCTCCTCAGTGATTTTTAGTTCTGACGAAACCACAGGGAAGGCCGCAACCTCACCCGAATTAAGCCAATTAATATTTCCACTATCCCAGTAATCTCTATTAACCGTTGCAGGAGTGCCACCAAGAACAGTGCGTAAAACAGTTCCTAACTTATTGACTTCCCAACCCTGAGGAATTTCCTTCTTCAGTTCTTCACTCCATTCCATTTTGCCTCCACCACTTTTGTATGGCTCACCAACTTCATTCGGGAAGTCAAACTGGACGAACCAATAATTGTATATAGTTCTCACCATCGTTTCTAGTTCGTTATTAATTCGGTAGTTAAGAAACATTTTTTCGTCAATTGCCGTTAGTACCTCCGCAATTTCTTTCTGAACAGTCTTATCATCATGATACTTCAGTTCTAATTCTCTTAAATCGCTCAACAATAAATTCTTTTGGTTTGACCCCACTGCCCTTCGAACGAGCAAAGAAACGTTGTAAGAGAAATTGTAATAAAGATACTTTGGATATACTTTTTTGGCGTTAGGCTTTATCACAGCAACACTTTTTTGGAAAGTGATACCGTAAGTTTTATCTGTTGGTTTTAGGAAACAAAGCCGTCCAATTGAACCGCTATTAGTTATCAAAATATCGTTTGGCTCCAATCTAGTCCTTTTGTTCGTCTCCTCATAATCCGCCTTCGTGATTTGCCGGGATTCCTCTAAATGTATTTCTCCATCAAAAACATCCTTTGAGCTAACGAAATAAAATCCGGAGTTTTCTTCATCAACACAATCTCCATGCTTACCATCCGTAATATTTAGGGTTAGGGAATTCAAGGTGTCAATCTTGTTCATAGGAGAGCATTTTAAAATTTTTTAGAATCTGATCCTCTAAACACTTTCCATCCCTAAAAAACTTAATCAATTTATTTCTATGCTCTTGCATCTTCATATCAAATTGAAAAGGAGTAAGCTCAGAGTATTCAATCTGTGAGTCAAAATACTGGCCTGCACCAAATGAATATTTCCTGCTCTTTAATTTTTCTGAGTCGACAACAATCGAGAAACCTTCAATCACTTTGTTATTGTTTACTGTATCGATGATTTTGCTCTCCTCATCGGCGCTCAACAAGGTTCTTTGGTTTTTCCCATCTTTCACTTTTTTGCCTAACTTAGAAGCATCCACCAAAATTGAACTTTTGTTTGATTTGTTTTTGTCAATAAACATCACTGAGACATTTGTCCCAGTTGTTGCAAAAATATTTGGTGGCATATGGACGACTGCTTTTAGCCAATTGTTATCCACTAATTTTTTTCTGATACCCTTCCCAATGGATGCTTTCTCAGTACAAAATCCAGTTGGAACTACAACGGCTGCTTTCCCACTTCCTTCCAATGAATATAAGATGTGCTGTATAAACAATAAAAATATTGCCATAGACTCCTTCTTCTTTGCGGGTACATTTGGTACACCCGCGAAAAATCGCTTTTTGTGTATATCACTCGCTAGCGTGTCCCTGTCATCACTGAAATCAGTTTTGAAAGGGGGATTGCTAACGATATAATCAAATTTCATTAAATCATCTTTTGCCTCGTTGACATGGTAAGGAGTAGTTAAAGTATTACCTTTTATCACATTGTGCAACGAGTGCACCAGGTTGTTCAATATCAAATTGAGTCGGAGAAACTCTGACGATTTCTGTGAAATGTCTTGTGAATAAATGGTGCATTTATCCTCTCCAATTTGATGTGCCAATGCTAACAATAGACTACCCGAACCTGCCGCAGGATCATACAGTTTAACATTGTGAGTTGCAGTCGGAACAAGAATTCGGGCCATAATTTTCGCAACAGTTGGAGGTGTGTAATACTCTGCGTATTGCCCGCTGTCCTTGTTATAATCTTTAATTAGGTATTCAAAAATAGTAGAAAAGAAGTCATACTTTTCATCAAACACAGGTTCAAAACTAAAAGCTGCTAATTTGTTAATAATCGCCTTGCAAAATGGGGACTTCTGATTAGTTTCGATAATGTAAGGTGAAAGCTTATCAAATAACCGAATGCGTTCTTTGTCTATCGTACCTACGGAAAACAATTTAATGTTTAAGTCGGCAATCTCAATAAGTGTTTTGTCAAACAGCGTTGCAAAATCCTCTTCATTTTGTTTGTTAAATAGACAACTAATAAAGTGGGCTTTATCAAGCTTGGCGCTGCGTTCCCCGATTTTCTCAACCATATATTCGTAATTACTAGGGCTCATACTCAAAATGGCAGATTCGATATTCTTGCTGTCTTTCAGTTCCTTATTTGCTCTTCGCGCTTCGTGAAGAAATTTATCGTTTATAAATTTGTAGAGAAACACTTCCGTAATTATCTTGTATTCACTTCCTGCATTACCTAATCCATAATTGCTACAAATGGTTTTTAACCCATCAATAAGTTCTTTTGTCTTCTGAGTATGTTCTAAGTATTTTGTCATTTATGCAGCTCTTTGGTAAAAATATTCATTGACTAATGTTGAATTGATAAACCGTACTAGGTTTAAATCCTTAATTCCCCTTTCCTCCAGCGATTCAATAATAGTTCGTTTCGCTATCTCAGTAAAATATTCTTCATTGTCCAATAAAGCATGATTGTTAATTACTGTCGCATCTGTCCTATGTTTAATGACAAGCAACACTTCATGCAATGCCGTATCACTTTTCAGCACGTTTAAATTATTTTCCTTGATCCTCTTATGAATCTTTGCAAATTTGGTATCGTTCTCATACTTGGCAGCAAGCATCGCATCTTTGTTGTTTAAAGCATTCGCTTGTTCGTAAATTGTCTTCAAAGTTTTGATTGCTTCAGCCATTTCCTCAGAAGTCAATTCCTCAATGTTTTTCCTTTTGAATAATCGCTTCAATTCTTCAAATAAGGAAATAAATTTTAGATCCTTTTTATCAAAGTTTCCTTCCATCTCCTTTCTGGCTCTTTCTAATTCGCTTCTGAACTTGTCGGCTATCTTCAATTCGTGAGTGCCAATTTTTCGAAAGCTAAATTGCATTTTTTCCAAGGCGATATTGAGTAAATTAGTATTGTCTACGGCATTTTCAAGATTGTATTTCAGGTTTATAATGTCAATACGATTTGAAACTTCTGAATACAATTTATTTACTTTATCAAATGTAAACTTATCCAAAAGTTCAGGATAATTCATTATCTTAATTACATTGTATAGACTCTTTAGATTTTCCAAACATTTCCTTAGCTCGGCAATTTCCTTTCTGTCGTTTATTTGACTCACAATTTTTTGAAACTCTTCTATATTTGAAAAATCGTACAGAAATAATTTTTCTTTTATTTCCACGATCTCTGCATCAATTTCCTCATATGATTTAAATAAGTTGGAATATTCTTTTATTTCATCACCTAGTTCGGCTTGCAATTCCTTGAAATACTCCTTGTTCGTTTTATCGAACTCTTTTCTTATGTCCGCGAAGTCAACTACATACCCATATTTAAAATTCTTGTATGGTCGGTTTACCCGCGTGAGCGTTTGCAGCAGGTTATGTTGTTTAATAACTCTAGTCAAATATAATTTCTTCAAACGCTTTGAGTCGAAACCAGTTAAAAGCATATTGTAAACAATTAGCAGATCAACTTTACCATGTTTAAAATCAATTTGATAATCATTTCTGATCTGCTTCGTGTCTATATCGTGCAGAATCAAAGCGGCAGTTAACGGGTAGTACTCAGAACCAATGTCATCATGTAATGGTTCGGCAGATAAATAGTGCTCTCTCATTGGCACATTCAATTGATTCCGAAGGTAAGTTTCTCTTTCATTGTATTTCCCAAAATATTCGAAAATCATTTTGGCTTGAGCTGAGGAATCACAAACTATCATCCCGCCAATAGTATCATCGTTTTGTATTACCCTACTTTTTTTGAAATCAGTAATTATGTAATTAACCAACGGCTCAACAAATTTCCTATGCGTAAACAATTCGCCCTTTGTTAGTGTACCTTCTTGAACTTTTATCGTTTCCAGAATCCCGTTCACTTCCATTTGGAAGTTGGTCTCAATGGCCTCGCGAATTAGCTTCAAAGTATAGCCGTCTGCAATTGATCTGTTGTAATAATATTTGTGAAAGTAATCTCCGAAGATTTCCTTGCTTTTGAAATCACCTCCTATTAGAGGAGTACCCGATAAACCGATGTGTATAGCATCTCTATCTGAATTAATAAGTTTTGCATAAAAGGTACCCTCAGGATTGTAGCTTCTGTGAACTTCATCCAAGAAATAAATCCTTTTAATGTTTAAATCATAATCCGCAACTTTAGCAATTGAATAATCAGAAAACTTTTGAATGTTTACTACAGCTATAGTTTGAGAACCTAAGTTGGTTGCGGTTGCTCCAGCCGTTCTCATATTCCTAACGAAATCATCTTTTGAACTAATCATTTCAACTCTCAACCCTCTCGCTTCAAATTCATTTCTGGCTTGTATTGCCAAATCTAGACGGTCAACAATAAAATAAAATTTAGTGATAATATTTTTCTTTTGATAATAATCTCTAAGAAAATTCACATTAAAATATGCCAAAGCTGTTTTACCGCTACCTTGTGTATGCCAAATAATTCCTTTTTTTACACCTTGATTTAATTTCCTTTCAATTGCCAATGTTGCAAACAATTGAGGGTAACGCATAATGTGCTTTGCAATTCGGCCTCCGATTGAATCAGAATTGTTCACATAAACAAAACCATATTTCAAGATAAGATTGAATCTATGTTTGCTAAATAAAGAAGTCAAGATTCGATTTGTAGGAGAATTAAGATCTTTAGCCGTCTTGTATTCTAAAGTACCAAAAATTGAAACAATATTATTGTCTAACAAGACCTCTTTTTCTATTTTTACATCTTCCCTTGGTACATTTTGAATTATAAAAGTTTCCTCCTCCCTGAAGCAGTTGAACTTTGTCTCTTCATCGTCGGGTGTTGCATAAAAAGCGCCTTGTATCGGTGAGATAGATTCTTCGTCGTATTCTTGGTTGTTAGAGAAGACCAGCAACTGCGTTATGTTCATGAATTTCTTGAACTTTGGATTTCTGAACCTCGTGTTTATGCGATCTCTTTCAGCTAATATGCCTTCTCGATTGTTCGGCTTCTTTACTTCGATAAATGCCAGCGGCATTCCATTTATTAACAAAGTAATATCAGGTCTGAATTCCTCTTCTTCGTTCTTGTAAGTAAGTTCAGTTACAACATTGAAAAGGTTGTTCTCAAAATTCACCAAATCAATAAGTTTGCATTCAAATTCACCACTTATGCTTTTGTAAAAAGCCTTGCCAAGGTCATTATTATCAAGCTTAA
This sequence comes from uncultured Chitinophagaceae bacterium, assembly GCA_963742225.1. GTDB lineage: Bacteria > Bacteroidota > Bacteroidia > Chitinophagales > Chitinophagaceae > Puia. The sequence goes on from CAVULD010000004.1 coordinate 12,599, forward strand.
CATTCAAATCCGATATGAAGCTTAAAATTTCCTTATCGGAAAACGCTTTATTGTTGATTATTGAAAGTCCTTCTTTGAATTGATCAATGAAAATATTGGTTTCGATATGAAGATTAGTCATTTTACTTCTCGGTAAAAAAGAGTACCCCAATCGTGTTAGATGAACTATAGCAGGTATTTTTACTCTTGAGTCCTCGTTAAAAATCATATCATCGATTTGTCAAATATTTCAATCTACGATATACGATCTGGGGTAATAATGCAGTTCATTTAATTTTTAAAAAACACAATCGTTACTCAAAAACAGGTGCGTTTTTTAAACCCGTCGCTTATCTTCAAAATCCAAATTCAATAATTCAGCAACATTTTCTACAAATCTAGACTATCGTCATTAGCTTCTTTCTTCTTTTCTCGGATATCACTTTCAACTGTAGTTTTTGCGGCCGCCTTTGGAATGTCTTTAGCTTTCATGAGCGCGGTCACCATTTGATTTTCCAAAGGCGCAAGCAAACTACTCCCATTTGACTTCTTAGAATAACTCAAATAAATTTTTAGAAAAAATAGCTCAGCAAAATATCGATTATTTATTTGCTTTACGATCTTTTCAGTGTATTGCACATAGTTTTTCAATTTTAGATCGTCATAGAGAAAATTGATTAAGAATATTTCGTGCTCGCTTTGGTTCTTGGGATTATCGCAATACTTTTTAATTCTATTCTCGAGTGGTAATTGTAGAAAATCTGTGCCCATCCAATTCAACAATAATTCTTGATTGATTATTGGAATCAAAGCACCAAAAAAATCTGATAAAAAAGGTGGCCAGTTACTACCTTCATCCTTAAGCACCTTAAGAATTATTGTGCGTGTAAGTACTCCCAATTTTGCTGCCTTTTGAATTATAAGATCCAAAGTGGTATTAATTAACTCCGGCTCTTGAATGTTCTCAGCGTTTTTTAATAATCGAGCAGCCAATTCAAGCACGAGATTAAATTGTGCAGAATAATCATTATTGTATCTCTTCTTTATTCTAATGCTTTCTGTAACTGGCAGTTTAGTCATTTCTTGATCTAACAGCTTGTCGATCTCCTCGTTACTCAATTTTCCTTTCTTAAGGTTTGAATGAATTTCAGCATAATCAACGTTATTTATTAGAACTGGTCTACTCGGAAAATATTTGTCCGTATTGTCATCAATAAAAACATCAATTTCTTTGAAAGATTCCTTCAATAACTCAACTGCAATACTTAATACTTCTTTGTTATCTTGATGCCTACCAGTATAATAATCCAATTCGTCAATAAATGAAATGACATTTTCTTTTGATAATACAATCCCCTTAAACTCAACGTTGGATTCGATATTAAGCGATAAAAAATATTGAAAAAAAGATTCAAATCGAAAAGTGATTTTCAAGTTATCAGCATCCAATTTGAAAAGGCCCTTTTCTGCAAAAAGGCAATACAAGTCATTAGGATCTCTATTCCTCAGATTATTTTTGAAATAACTTGAAATTACATTTACTATCTCTTCTTTTGTCAAAGAATAATCTTTAAGGCTAGAGCCATTCCCGTACATTTTGAGCGCAATTTCAGCAAGAATTTCCTTCTTTCTTTCAAAATTAATCGCTCCGGCCTTTGCTTCTTCCTCAATTAGGCCCTCAAGAATAAATTGGAGAAATTTATTTATTAAGTAACTTTTATTAACCGGTTGAAAATCTTTTTCCTTCTCCAGAATCCATAAATAAAGAGAAACTGAGAAAAATGTACGGGGTATTCTTAATATTTTGAAGACTCTTATTAACTTCTCAATATTTTCCTGATGCCATAAATGATCCTTTTCCTGAAACCATTTCGTGGCCAGTTCTTTAAATTCTCTAACTCCAATTGACCCGATAAATATGGGGGTAAAAATATTTCTTGATATTAAAGAAGATTCATTTTGCAGAAATAATTCAATTGGAGAGGAGGTTGTTGCGATTATTTTATTTTTGGGATATTGTATTATGAAATTTTCTAAATGTTTCTTAGCATAAATGTATTCTTCACCTTCTTCAAAATTGTCAATTAGCAAAAGAATTCTTCCAGAACTTGATAACGATTCGACTTTAGCATTATTTTCATTCAGATATTTTCTTATAGAGCTAGCGACCTCCTCCTTAATTAGCTTTTTGTAATCGACAATTATTGGCACCTTTTGCACCTGCGAAAAGTAATCTGCGCATACTGTACTTATTCTATTCAAAAGAGTGGTTTTCCCGGTTTCCCTATTCCCAATAACAAGCAGGTTATTCTTTTCATTTAACAAATCCTCAATAGAATATCGTTTAACATTTTCAACAGAATTATAATTTTCCGGTTTCTCCATCAATTTTGGCAATACAAAGAGCTCCTTAACCGTCTTTGGAGCAATCGTATTTGTTTTATAAATTACAAGGGCATTATTGAAATCTTCAATATGACTGCCTACAGTTTTATTAGTTAGGTCATATAAATCATAAAGCTCCTTTTTATCTGCACTTGGTATTAATATGCATCTAAAAATGCCATTTTCTGCTGCGTTTACATCCGTGTCAAAGGCGTATCGAGCATGGACATATGTTCTAAAATAGCAAGTTAATTTCAACGAATCTAGTTCGATGTCGACAATGTTATACCCAGGTTGAAACTTTGCCAACTCTTCTCTAGGGTTATTGAATGCAGCTCGACAACTGAGATAAGCGATATTTCCTGTAACTCCACAAATAGAATTAAGCGCGCTTTTGTGTGTATGGCCAAAAAAGGCTATCTCAAAATTGAACTTTTGTAAAATATTTTTTATTTCATCTCGTTCAATTTCACTAAATGATTCGATTGGGTGGTGAAACAGCACTAAATTGAATTCAGTATTTTCCTTTTCAAATTGGAGTTTCGCATCGTAAAACTGATTAGTCCCGATTACGTGGGTTGGAATAGTCAGCTTATCTGAACATCTCCAGGAATCGTTAACTAGTAAACAACCAATCTTTTTGCCTTCTGAGCTCTGATAAATATATGTTGACTCATTATTTGTATAATTATAGCCTACGACATTCTCTTTGTATATCCGTTCAAAATCTTTGAATTGCTTTAATCTCAAATTTGCTGAATTAAAAGAGACTTTCTGCTTCAATAGCTCATTGTTGATTTTATCAATTGTTTTCAATGAACCAATTAGTCCTTGCTCATAAATTTCGTCAATTTCATTTCTTTGAATATCATGATTTCCAGGAATAAATAAGACTTTATTCTCAGGCAATTTTATACCAGAAATTAAAGGCTTTAGAAATTCATCATTGAATAATTGATATGCATTTGCGCCAAAAAATGATTCACCACCTTTGTCGACTAAATCACCCAAGATCAAAAGTAAATCTATCGGTCTTTCTGGCTTAAAATGGTTTAGATCATCTATTAGCGCTTTCAAATAAAATTGTTTGAGGTTTTCCAGATTCACCTTTGAAAGATGAACATCCCCTAGTTGAATTATTCGCATAAATAAAATGATATTATATTTCCATAAGTTGAGTATGAAAGCCGAGTTATTAGTTCATCACATTCAAATGCTTTCATTTACTGGCAAATTTAACCAACTTAATTGTTGCTTATATATATTTAGATGCCAATTAATGGTTTACTTCCATTGCGAGGATCCCCATATATGTTTTTTGAATCTACAGGATTTGCCATGCCAAATAGTTAACCATCCAAGCTAATGTTCGAACCTTTTTCCTAACTTTTCAGCTAATCCGAGCACCTTGCCATTCAAATGACTGATCCAATTTATTGTTCTAAATTTTACCGCCCCTTAGGGGCGGTTTTATTTTTTTTTGCAAATTTTCAGCTAATTCGTACATTCATGTACGAATTATGAGAATATCCGAATTTAATCTGCATGATTTAGCAGGGCAAAGCCTTCTTTCCGATTTGCAGAGGGATTATTGGAGTACTGTTTCACGGATAACTGCATTAGCTATGCCGCAATTTACCATCAGTGATGTGGGCATCACGCATAGGTGGATTACCCATTGGGACAAGCAAGGTCTAATAGACAATAAGCGCGCAAAATCGGCATGGAGAAGGTTTTCTTTTGTAGAATATATTTGGCTTCGGATTATTGTTCGCTTACGCGAATTTCGAATGCCCATTTCATCTATAAAGCAAATCAAAAATTACCTCTGGCACCATTCTACAGTCCACGAATTTAAGGCACTAAATGATGAGTTCATGCAGAGTTTAAGGAGCGGCAGATTTCCTCCTCCCAATGACATGACTGTTGAAGAATTTGAAAAACATACTAAGAAGATATTGCTCAAGCAAAAAAGTATTCTGCGTTCATTCAATCTACTTTTTTGGATGATTTTCTTGATGCAACTGCATAAAAAACCCATTTGCCTCCTAATAGATCAAAATGGAGTATGTGGTTCGATTTTTCTAGCCGGAGGAGAAATAACAGAGGCTAGTCTTAATATCCTAGCTGACGAAATTCCAAAGACTGATTTTATTTGCCTGAACTTATTTAGAATTCTTGAGGATTTTTATAGCAATGAAAAACTAAAGGATGAGGTAATTCAAAAAATTGCGATTTTGAACGATAAAGAAAAACGAATTCTTGAACTTATCCAAAAAGGGGATTTCAAAGAGATATCCATAAAATTAAACGGTAACAAGGAGTACACTGTTGGTGTTAAACGTAGCAAACCAGTTGATAAAATCACGAATGAAGTCAGCAGTATCATAAATAGGGGTAAATATCAAGAAATAAAGCTGGTGACAGAAAAGGGCAATATTGTATTTGCGGAAGTAACTGAAAAAATTAAAATTTAAGATAAGCACTGTAGACGACAGGCTCTTGGCAGCATCGGGGTAGACAGTATACGGCTGCTCCCCCGGCAAGCTTATTAGTCGTGAAAAATCAGGGCAAGAATGAGAAACTGCCTAATCATCCAAATCGCCAAAGAAAAGGCAAATTTCGGGGCCCAGAGGGGCTTTTAAACGATAATTCAGAGGCAAGGCTTGAAGATGTTCGTGCCTTTGCCAAAATCATCGTAAATATGTTGCTTTCGGATAATTCAAAATAGGCATTATGCAACAAATCATGTCTTCTGAAATAAATCAGTTCAGCAAGAAAGTAGATGCGGGCAAAAAGCGCAATACAGGCGTTTGCGTAGTCTATACACGTGTTTCCAGTCGCGAACAGGCTGAAAATAATACAAGCCTGAAAAGCCAAAAAAGGTATTGTGCTGAATATGCTACAAAAAAGGGGTATCGTGTTGCGGAATATTTTGGCGGCACGTTTGAATCAGCCAAGCAAGACGAAAGAAAAGAATTCAAACGGATGATCAGCTATGTTAATCGCAATAAAGGGATTGACAGTATAGTGGTGTACTCCTATGACAGGTTTTCACGTAGCGGTAATAATGCCATTTACCTAAGTCAGGAACTTCAAAAAATTGGCGTCAATGTAATTGCAGTTTCGCAGGAAGTAGATACAAGTTCGGCTTCGGGGAAATTCCAACGAGATATTTTCTTTCTATTTAGCCAATTTGATAATGAACAAAGAAAAGACAAAGTAGTTAAGGGGATGATTGAAAATATCAGAAACGGGTTTTGGGTCGGCCAGACCCCATTTGGATATACCAACCTTAACAGGAAAGAGAAGGCCAAGAATCACAGCTATTGCATCAATCAGGACGGGGAATTACTTAGAAAAGGTTTTGAGCTAAAAGCCGAAGGTGTACTTACGAATCTGGAGATCGTTTCTCAGTTACGGAAATTGGGCAGTAACATCCATTATAAGTCTTTTGTGCGGATCTTATCCAATCCCTTCTATTGTGGCTACATTGCTAGCTCCTTGACTCCTGGGCAACTGTTTAAAGGAAACCATCCGCCATTGGTTTCTGAAGAGCTGTTTTTGAAAGCCAACAACGTGATTGCCCAAAATCCACACCTAGGTATTTCCAAGCAATTTAAAACAGAAGCTTTACCTCTTAAGGGATTCGCTAAAGACGAAATATCTCTATCCCCATTTACCGGATATCAGCAAAAGGGAATTTATTATTACAAGACTCGGCAAAATGGAACCTGCGTAAACATCAAAGCCGATTATCTGAATAATCGGTTCAAGGAGAATTTGGAGCATTTTGAATTTGATAAGGTTCTTGCTCAAGAACTTAAGGGGTTTGTAAGGCAGTACTTGGAAATGGCCTTAGAGACCTCTGTCAAGGACCATCAACAGACCAGAAAGAAACTCTCCGAGCTGGGTCACAAGATTGAAAAACTGGAAGAGCGATTCATTCTGGGCCAAGTGGACAAGGATTTATTCCAAAAATTTCACCAAAAGTATGAGGCGGAAAAGGCGGAATTGGAAAAAATATTGCCAGTGATGGGATTCAGCAGTTCGAACCTAGACTCTATCGTGGAGAAGGGGGTGAAATTGGCCGGAAACCTCAGCGAAACATGGGCCTCCAGCAATTTCGATGACAAACGAAAACTGCAAAGCCTTGTGTTCCCTGAGGGCATTTTATACAATAAACAAAAGGACCTGGTTCGAACTCCCCGAATCAGTTCCATATTCGCACCGATCCCAGTGCTGACGGGCATTTTGAAGGAAAATAAAAAAGGCCACTTGTCTAAAAGTGACCTCAATTCTCGTTTGGTAGTCCCGACAGGAATCGAACCTGTATCAAAAGTTTAGGAAACTTCTATTCTATCCATTGAACTACGGGACCAGTTTGAATTGCCTCTTGTAAAAAGCAGTTTCTCCATTAGGCAAAGCAAGAGCGCAAAAATAAGACTTTCCCGCTTGCTTGTATTCTTCTTATCTTCAAGCTATTAAATATTTTCTATGCCAATCATTTCTCGTTTCCGAATGCTTTTTACGCTCGGTCTTGCCCTACTGCTGGTCGCTGGCGCTTCGGCCCTCGCTCAAACCCCACATTTCAGCCATACCACGATCTACGTCACTAACCTGCAAAAGAGCAGTGACTTCTACAAACAAGTGATGCAGTTGGAGCAAATTGCTGAACCTTTTCACGATAACAAGCACACCTGGTTTAAGATCGGGGAGCATAGCCAACTTCACGTTGTGAGTGGAGCTACTGCCATTATCCCACACGATATCAATATCCACCTGGCCTTCGCGGTTCCTTCGCTTGGCGATTTCATGAAACACCTGGACAGCTACCACGTTAAATACGGCAATTGGGCGGGCGATTACCAAAAATCCCAAATGCGCCCCGATCACGTCAACCAAATCTATTTCCAGGACCCCGACGGCTATTGGATTGAAGTAAACGACGACAAATTTTAAAAATCAAGGGCCAGATCCCATCCGCAGGTCAAATAGCCTAGACATCCTCTAAACTTCTCCTATCTTTGCACTCCCTACAAATCGAGGAGCATGAAGTTTTATAATCTTGTCATCAAATACCGTCTCTATATCGCCATCGGACTGCTAGTTATAGCCATCATTACCAATATTTTAAGTGGATTCTGGCCGGCCTTCCTGCCCTACCTGCTGGCGGTCGTGCTGCTGTTCGGCTATTTCTTCTTCGGCCCCCTGCGCCTCATCCAAGAACATATGGAAAGTGGCAATATGGAGGCCGCCGAAAAAGTAATCAACAGCATCCGCTACCCCAACCTGCTGTATAAGCCCATCCGCTCGGTGTACTTTACCCTCAAAGGCAACCTGGCCATGATGAAGCAGGACTTTACGTCCGCGGAGAAAAATATGAAGAAGGGACTGGATCTGGGTATGCCGATGAAAGAAGCCGAAGGAGCTAGCCTGCTACAAATGGGCATGCTCCACATGCAGAAGAATGACATCAGGCAGGCGGAAAGCTATATACGCCAGGCGTTGCGTAAAGGCTTGCCCGATAAAGAAAACCAGGCGGCCGCATATCTTCAGTTGTGTTCCATCATGATGACCAAACGGGAATTCAGGGCATCGAAGGAATTCTTTCGCAAAGCCAAGGCCCTGAAGCCAACAACTTCGCAGATTGTGGACCAGATTAAACAAATTGAAAAATACATCTCCCGGATGCCCGGCTAAGGCAGGGCAAGGCTTTTTGTATTATCATGTCCTGGTGCAAATAAGCCGCCCATGTGGCGAATTTAGCCCTGCAGCTACAGGGCGAGTACTTCGTAGATTGTAGGAAATAATTTAATAGATGCGCAAGAGGTTTAGCACGTCTGCTCACTGCGCTAAGGCACCGGTTCTGGAAGCGCCAGACGTCCTTACCTAGAAAAGGTCAAACAGGTGGAGTTGATCATTTTTCTCAAGACCCGGAACGACTGCTCGCGTTTTTCCAAAAAATTGAAGGATCCATACTGCACAAAGTTTTCCTCGCTATTCAAATCCTTTTGGTTAGAAAATAAGATCACGTAGATCGTTGCGTCGTATTTTCTAATTTCTTGCAAAGTATCCAGGCCGTTTATTTCTCCGGCCAGGTTATAATCTAAAATGATAATGGAAGGGTTCCTAAAGAGATGCTGCAGGCAGTTTTCGCCGGTAGTGAAAAAATGTATATCCGTACTGAGCGATTCCAGCTCCTTGCGAATGAGTTGCTGATAAATCAGGTTATCTTCTACTACAAAAATCGTCGGCTGTTGATAAAGGTCCATATAATGCTGTTAGAGTAATTTAAGTTGGCAAAATTGTGCCGGAAAATAAATCAATCTAATATATTATCAGTCAATGGATTACGAAAACGTCCTTGCTTCTTATTTTCCCATATTGGGAACGGGGATGGGCTGCTGGGAAAAGGTCATCTAACGGGTAAATAGGAGCGCAAATGGGCCCCGGGCCCAGAAGCAATGAGCGTGTCGGCCTCTAGAGTACTTCTGTTTTCAACAGGTCGATGCAGCGGTTTATATCGGTCTCGATCCTGGCTACCAGATCAGGTATCATGTCCAATTGCTTTTTTTGCTTGGCATCATGCTCCACCTTTCGGATATCCTCGCGGATGGAGTTGATCCCCATGGAGTCTACCGTGGATTTCAATTTATGCGCCATCTTGCCCACCTGCTCCCAATTCTCTTGCTCCACGCCATGCACCAGCTCGCGCACATTGCCCGGAACGGTCTCGATGAATAGCAGGATCATCTTTTTGATAAATTCCTGGTCCCCTCCCGATACCGATTGAATCATCGTCAGGTCGTACAATTTCTCGCCGTCTCGCTTGAGGTTCATAACTTCGGATTGGTGAAGGTTGTGGGTGTATCCAAGGTCTTCGGGTGTCTGGTTTCTGGTAATGACATGCACCAGCCCAGGCTCGTCAAATGGCTTGGCCAGGTAATCATTCATCCCTGCCTCTTTGTATTTTCGAACGTCTTCCGACTGGACATTGGCAGTCACTGCGATGATGGTCACAGAGGCCTTCCCTGGATCGGCCAGCCGCCTGATTTGGCGGGTCGCTTCGATGCCGTCCATTTCCGGCATCTGCACATCCATTAATATACAATCAAAAAATTCTTGCTTGAGCAGGTCGAGCGCCTCCTGTCCGTTGTTGGCGATGGCTACCTGGGCCCCGCGTGACTCGAGTAAAACCCGAGTCAGGTGTTGGTTCAGTTCGACGTCTTCGGCCACCAGTATTTTTTTGTAGCGCAGGGCCTGGGCTTCTAAATGGGGTTCATGCATGGGTGAATATTTAGTGTCGACATGCGCGGACACCGCCACCACGCCCTATCCGCCGGGCTCATTTTACCTTCAGCTCCCCATTCTGGATCATGCGGTAAATCGTGGACTTGCCGACGTCAAGCTTCTTGGCCACCAACAAGACATCTTTATCGTATTTGTCCAGGTAATGCTGGATGATCTGGTTTTCCAGTTCTTTCAGGGTAGTCTCCTTGTTCAGTAAATCGTTGATGCTGGTGGAGGAATTCAGGTTGATGTGCTCAGGGGTAATGTCTTCGGTATCGGTCATCACCACGGCCAATTCTACCACCGATTTCAACTCCCGGACATTGCCCGGAAAAGAATAGCTCAGCAGTTTTTGCTGGGCTTCCGGGGAAAGAGCCTTCTTGGTCAGCTTGTTTTCCTTGCAAAAGGCGTCCACAAAGGTTTTGGCCAGTATGATGATGTCGTTGCCTCGTTCTCTGAGCGGAGGCAACAGAATGGGAAGTCCAATCAGCCTATAGTAGAGGTCTTCGCGAAAGGTCCTGTTTTTAACTTCTTCCAGCAGGTTTTTATGCGTGGCCACGATAATCCGGACATTGATCGGTGTCACGCCGGAACTACCGATGCGGGTGATTTCCCTTTCCTGCAATACGCGAAGCAGTTTAGCCTGCAGATTGATATCGAGTTCGCCAATTTCGTCCAGGAACAGCGTGCCCTTGTCGGCTTCTTCAAATTTCCCGATCCGGCGGCTGGCGGCACCCGTAAACGCACCCTTTTCGTGTCCGAACAACTCACTTTCGATCAAGTCCTTGGGAATCGCCGCCACATTGACTGCGACGAAGGGCATCTTGTGACGATCTGAATTGTAATGAATGGCCTTGGCTACCATTTCCTTACCCGATCCCGTCTCGCCGGTTATGGAAACGGTTATATTGGTCTTGGACGCTTTCTCGATCAGGGCAAAGACGCGCTCAATGGCCTCGCTCTTGCCGATGATCATTTGCGAAAAATCGTATTTGCGGCCAACCTGGGTCTTTAATATTTCGACCTCTTCTTTGAGGTTGCGGATTTCCCGAAGATGCAGGATGCTGTTCCAGATCCTGTCCTTGGTATCGTCATCCTTGACGATGTAATCAAAGGCCCCGTTTTTCAACAAATTGATAGCCGTGGCCACATCCTCCTGTCCGGAAATGATGATGACCCGGGTATCGGGGTTATGCTCCTTTATTTTTTTCAATACTTCCGCGCCATCGCAATCGGGAAGCGAATAATCCAGCGTGACCAGATCCGGGTGGTCATGCAATTGTGCGAAAAAATCCGTCGGAGATTCAAACCGCCTGACTTCGTATTCCGGATTTAAAGAGAGATAATGTTCCAGCATCGATCCATACCACACGTCGTCTTCCACGATAAAAATCTTAAAAGCCTGCAGGTTTTTCATATTTCGGATTGTACAGTGTATAACGTTAAAACAGATAGAATAATATTCCGGAAATAAGAAAGTTTCCAGATTTTGAAACCATGGCCTGGTGGTTTTAGAGTTCACTAACAAGTACTTAGATCTTGGGCGCGCGCTTTGGCGTCTAGTGGTGAAAGATAGCCTGCGCACAAATACGCGTATCTTTACTGCCTCGCTCCAGCGAAATCCGCTGGCGGAGGATCCATGAGTCAACAAGAAATCTTTCAAGCTTCCTACAATAACCTGAACGAGCAGCAAAAACTAGCGGTGGATACCATCGAAGGTCCCGTCATGGTGATTGCCGGTCCGGGTACGGGCAAGACCCAGATCCTGACGGCCCGCATCGGCCGGATTCTGCTGGACACCGACAGCCGACCGGAAAATATTCTTTGCCTGACCTACACCGACGCCGGGGTGGTCGCAATGCGCAAACGGCTGCTGAGCTTTATCGGTTCCGATGCCTATAAGGTGAATATCTACACCTTTCACGCTTTTTGCAACGACATCATCCAGCAAAATCTTTCCCTTTTTGAAAAGACAAGCCTGGATCCGATCAGCGAACTGGAACGGGTCGAACTGCTCAAGCAACTGATCGACACTTTCCCCAAAAATCACCCCCTCAAACGCTACCGTGGCGACGTCTATTACGAGGTGGGGAACCTGAAGTCGTTGTTTAGCACCATGAAACGGGAAGGCTGGACGCCGGAGCTGATCGCCTCGAAAATTGACGAGTACATCTCGCTAGTCGAACAAAGTGAACCAGGGACGGCCTATTACGACCAATTCAAATACAAGCGCAATTTTCGCGATAAACGGCCAGGCGACCTGAAACCCGCTTTTGACGAGATCAAGGAAACCATGGAGCGCCTCAAGGCTGCCGCCAGGGAGTTCAACCATTTCCAGCAGATGATGCGAAGCCGCGAGCGGTACGATTTTGACGATATGATCAACTGGGTAATCCGGGCTTTTGAAGATAACGAGCTGCTTCTTCGACGCTACCAGGAACAGTATCTGTACATCCTGGTGGATGAATACCAAGACACCAGCGGCACCCAGAACCGGCTGGTGGAACTGCTCATCAATTATTGGGACAAACCCAATGTCTTTGTGGTCGGAGATGACGACCAGAGTATTTACCGCTTTCAGGGCGCAAGCCTGGAAAATATGGAAGCCTTCGCCAAATCCTATGTCAAGGATTTGCTTAAAGTGGTGCTCACCACCAATTACCGGTCGACCCAACCCATACTGGATATCTCCAAGACCTTGATCGAGCACAACCAGGAAAGGCTGGTGACTCATATGCCGGGATTGAGCAAGAACCTGGTGGCCATACCCGGCCTAGCTGCGTTGACTAGCCTGCCCCGGATCCAAGAATGTGAAACCGAACGACAGGAAATGACGGCCATCACCCTGGAGGTGGAAAAACTCATCCACGAGGGTGTGCCTGCCGGCCGAATCGGAGTCATCTATAAAGAGAACCGCTACGGGGAGGAGCTCGGCCAATACCTAAAACTGCGCAAGATCCCCGCCTTCAGCAAGCGAAGCTTCAATATCCTTTTGCTTCCGCTGACTAAAAAGATCATCCTGGTCCTGCGCTACCTTTGGTCAGAACATGATATCCCCTACAGCGGCGACGAACTGCTCTTCGAGATCCTCCATATGGACTGGTTTTCCATCCCCCCAATCGAAATTGCCAAGCTAACCACCGAGGTGGCAGACCGACGCTACCAGCAAAACAAGATCTCGCTGAGGGCCCTGCTGGTAGAAAAAAGTCAGGCGCCACCCAAAGATTTGTTCTCCCCGTCCCTGCACGCGGGTCTCGGCCGCGCCTCCGCCATCCTGGAAAGACTCATCGGCGAGGTTCCCAATGTGACCCTGCAGCACCTGGTCGAACAGATCATCCGCGAGGCCGGCGTACTTAACCGCATCATGGCCGATCCCGACAAAATTTGGCTGCTGCAGGTGCTAACGGCATTTTTTGATTTTATCAAAGACGAGACAGGCCGCAACCCCGCCCTCGGCTTGCGTCAGCTCATGCCCATGATCGATCTGATGGAAAAGGAGAAATTACCCCTGCCGCTGGCACAGGTGAGTGGCAGCGAGAAAGGAGTCAATTTACTGACGGCGCACGGATCCAAAGGCCTGGAATTTGACTATGTGTTCTTTGTCGGCTGTAATGCTTCCTTTTGGGAAAAGAAGGTGAAGAACCGGACTGGGTATTGGTTCCCCGATACGCTGTTCACCAGCGCACCCAAGCAGCACGAAGAGGAGGAGCTGCGACGCCTGTTTTATGTGGCCCTGACCCGGGCCCGCCAACACCTACTAATCTCCTACAGTAGGTTTAAAAACGACGGACGCGAACTGGAGCCATCGATGTTTCTGGCGGAAATTCTGGACACCCATGCCCTCGTGGTAGAAAGGCCGGTGATCCCGGCGGAAGTCCAAGCAGAATTTCTGCACCTGCACCTGGCCCGCGAGCAGGCGCCGGAAATCCAAACCAGCGAGACCGAATTTGTGGAGCGATTGCTGAGCACCTTTGTGATGAACGTGACCGCCTTAAACCATTACCTGAACTGCCCGCTGGAATTCTATTTCAAAAACCTGATCCGTATACCCTCGCCCAAAAATGAATCCACCGAATTTGGTTCGGCCGTCCACTACGCACTGGAGCAACTGTTCCGCACGATGCAGGCCAACCAACAAGAATTTGCGCCCCTCGAAACCTTTATCTCCTGGTTCGACTGGTTCATGGAGCGCCACCGCGAAAGTTTTACCCAGGAACAGTTCAACCGAAGGATCGAATACGGCCATACGGTGCTGACCAATTATTACCACAAATACCTGAACGAATGGAACCGGATCGTAGCCGTTGAACTGTTCATCAGCCATGTCGTAGTGGAAGGGGTTCCCCTGAAAGGAAAACTCGACAAGCTTGAATTCACGGGCAAAGCGGTGAACGTGGTGGATTATAAAACCGGGGATCCGGACAAAGCCAGACAAAAACTGCAAGGACCCAGCAGCAAAGACCCCATCGGGGGGGACTACTGGCGTCAGGCCGTTTTTTATAAAATCCTTTTGGACCATTACGGCAAACGGGACTGGCAGGCTCTGAGCAGTGAATTTGATTTCATCGAGCCGGACAAGAAAAAAAACTACCGCAAGCAAAAACTGTTCATCACCCCCGAAGATATCGCCGAGGTCACCCGGCAGATCAAAGACTCTTGGGACAAGATTCACCGGCATGAATTTTATGTGGGCTGCGGAAAAGCGGATTGTCACTGGTGCAATTTTGTCAAAACCAATAACCTGGCCGTGGCGCTGCATGAAGTACACGAAGAGGAGCCCACCGAAGAGGGGTTTTAAGTGTTTATTATGAATAGGGGTAGGCCATGGTCCGGGGAAACGACCTATGTTTGCACCCATACTGAAAGTAGAGTCATTAATGAAACAGACAAGCCTGGTCTTATGGTTGATCCTGCTGCCCTACGCCATCATTGCCCTGGTCTTTAGTTCCGGTTGCGCCAACATCATCCCCCCCACGGGGGGCCCCCGCGACACCTTGCCGCCGGTCTTGATGCTTGCGACTCCTGCCCAAAACAGCCTGCATTTCACTAGCAACCGCATCACCCTGGTATTCGACGAATACGTGGACCTCAATGAACCCCGAAAGAACCTGATTGTCTCGCCCGTGCCCAAATCGGATCCGCTTGCCCTGGGCAAACTTAAAACCGTAACCATTCAAATCAAAGACACGCTGGAGCCCAATACCACCTACTCCTTTAATTTCGGGCGGGCCATACGAGACATCAACGAGGGGAATGTGCTCAAAAATTTCACCTACGTGTTCTCCACCGGTTCGCATATAGATTCCATGGAATTCTCCGGCCGCGTTATACTGGCCGCCACCGGAAAAGTTGATACGTCGCTCATCGTGATTCTGCACCGCAAGCTCGACGATTCTGCCGTAGCCAAGGACAGACCCCGGTACATGACCCGTCTGGATACCTCGGGAGGATTTAGGTTCCGCTACCTGGAGCCCGGGACCTACGCCATCTATGCCCTGGATGACGGAGGTACTCGCAAATACACGTCCAAAAGCCAACTCTTTGCTTTCTCCGATACCCCCATCGTGGTGCGACCCAACTATACCCCCGTTGTCCTGTATGCCTACAACGATACCGCCGGATCCAAGCCCACAAAAAAGCCCGCCGCAGCCCAGTCCAAGAAAAAGGAAAAAGACAAACGGCTGGTGGTGGAAGTCACGGTGGACCAGGGTCAGTTTGACGTCCTGCACCCCTTTAACATGGTATTTAAAGTGCCGCTCAAATATTTGGATACCTCTAAGCTGCGACTAACGGATGAGAAGTTCAACGACGTCAAGGGCTATTCCCTTACCCTGGACTCGAACAGTAAAAAAGCCACCCTCCACTACAATTGGCCCCTGGATACCCGCTTCTACCTCATCGCCCAAAAGGATTTCGCCCAGGATACCGTAGGAAATATGCTGCTCAAGACCGATACCATTACCTTCCATACAAGAAAGGAAAGCGACTACGGTACGCTGCATCTACGATTCTACAACCTCAATTTGAGCCGCCACCCTATTTTGCAGTTTCTTCTGGCGGGAGATGTGAAGCTCACCCGCCCCCTGCTGAGCCGAGATCTCAACGAAAAACTCATCGAACCTGGAGAATACCAACTGCGGATCCTCTACGATGAAAACAACAACGGCAAGTGGGACCCGGGTGAATTCTTCGGTGTCCACCGGCAGCCCGAAAAAGTGGTCCCACTCAAATTGAGGCTCGTCGTGCGGGCCAATTGGGATAACGACAAAGACATCAACCTCTAAGCCGCCGGGGCCTGGCTTACTTTCCCAAAATTTCGACCTTGCGACTCCTTGCGTGCTCCCTTTGGTTGCGTAATTTTGTTCCATGCAATTTTCCTCGGCTTTACTGGAAAACGCGGTCAACGAATTCGCCAAGTTGCCTGGCATCGGCAAGAAGACGGCCTTGCGCCTGGTCCTGCATCTGATGAAACAGGATCCTTCCTCCGTACGGAGCTTTGGAGAAATCGTCATCCGCATGCGCCAGGAGATTAAGTTCTGCCAGCGTTGCCACAATGTCGCGGACGGCGATATCTGCGCCATCTGTTCCAATTCCCTGCGGCGCCAGGAGCTGATCTGCGTCGTGGAGACCATACGGGACGTCATTGCCATTGAAAGCACCCAACAATACAGCGGAACCTACCATGTCCTGGGAGGGATCATTTCCCCACTGGATGGCATTGGCCCGGACGAACTGGCTATTGAATCGCTGGTGAACCGGGTACAAAAGGAAAATACCCAGGAACTCATCTTTGCCCTGAGCCCCAATATCCAAGGCGATACGACCATCTATTATATCCAACGCAAGCTCCTGCCCTTTCCCGTCAAGGCCACTACCATATCCCGGGGCATCGCCTTTGGCGGCGAATTGGAATATGCCGACGAGATGACCCTGGCCCGCTCTATCAGCAACCGGCTTCCCGTCGAAAACTATGTGTCCAACCGCTAATTCCGCGGCGTTTTGATTTTAAGTTTACTTGTGTTAATTTTGCGTGGGCAACAGGCGGATTTGTTTATTGTTCGGCCTGGCTTCTGCCGCACGGCATGTGCGCACACACACACATCAGAAAACTGAACTAATAAACGCCAAGGAAGCTGCTCATCCGTATTTCTCTTCCCAACGTTTACCGGTTCAATGCACCTGATGGGTGTAAATCCCAGGAGTCATCTCGGCACACCTATCCACTGTGGTCCCCCCCTGCGGACGAGTTCTATTCGTTGAGCCAAGAGCTCGGTTGTAGGGTTAGTTCATCCCAACTAAATATCACCATCATGCACCGGATTACCACCGAACTGGAAAAGCGCATTCTCATTATCGACGGAGCCATGGGCACCATGATCCAGCGCCGCGGACTCGAGGAGAAAGATTACCGCGGCAGCCGCTTTTCGGATTGGCCAAGCGATTTGAAGGGAAATAACGACCTGCTCTCGCTGACCCAACCCGGGATCATCAAAGATATTCACCTGCAGTATCTGGAGGCCGGCGCAGATATCATCGAAACCAATACCTTCAACTCCCAGCGCATATCGCTGGCCGATTACCATATGGAAGAGCTTGCCTACGAGCTGAACTTCGCTGCTGCGCGCATCGCCCGCGAAGCCGTCACGGAGTACCAGGCCAAAGGCAGGGGGCAGGCCACGGCTCCGAAATTTGTGGCCGGAGCCATTGGCCCCATGAACAAAACCCTCTCCCTCTCCCCCGATGTCAGTAACCCGGGCTTTAGGGCTGTAACCTTTGACCAGGTCGCAGAGGCCTATTTGGAACAGGTGCGCGGACTCGTAGAAGGGGGAGTGGACCTGCTCTTGGTCGAAACCATCTTCGATACCCTTAACGCCAAGGCGGCCATTTTCGCTATCAAAAAATATTTTCGTGATAACCGAGCAGCATCTCCAGGCTATCATGAACCGCTGCCCATCATGATCAGCGGAACTATCACGGACGCCAGCGGAAGGACCCTCAGCGGACAAACGCTCGAAGCGTTTTACGCATCCGTCGAGCATGCAAGGCCCTTGAGCATTGGGCTCAACTGCGCCCTCGGTGCGGCCCAGATGCGTCCCTATATCGAGGAGCTATCCCAGATCGCGGGCTGCTATACCTCGGCCTATCCCAACGCGGGTCTGCCCAACGCCATGGGTGAATACGACGAGCAGCCGGAGCAGACGGCCCATTTCCTGGAGCAGTGGGCCCGCGAAGGGTTCGTCAATATCGTGGGAGGTTGCTGCGGCACGACGCCGGAGCATATCCGCCATATTGCCCAGCAGGTGGCGAAACTCGCTCCCAGACTCAGGCCAGTGATGGAAGAAGCGCTAAGCTAAGCATTGGGCCCAGCCCCGTAGATCGAAAGACGGTACGAAAACATACATCTGCAAAGAACTGGTCCGGAGCACCAGCAAAAGAAACAGCATGGCCGAACGAATCACCATAAGACCTTATTTGCGACTGAGCGGACTGGAGCCCCTGGTCATCCGGCCAGAAACCAACTTCGTCAACATCGGCGAGCGAACCAACATCACAGGGTCAAAAAAATTCGCGCGCCTGATCCGCGACAATAAATTCGAAGAAGCCCTCGGTGTGGCCCGTAACCAGGTCGAGAACGGCGCCCAGATCCTGGACGTGAACATGGATGACGCCCTGCTGGACGGGGAAAAGGCCATGACGACTTTTTTGAATCTCATCCAAAGTGAGCCGGATATCGCCCGGATCCCCATCATGATCGACTCCTCCAAGTTCAGCATCATCGAAGCGGGTTTGAAATGCGTGCAGGGTAAATCGATCGTGAACTCCATTTCGATGAAGGAAGGCGAGCAAAAATTTATTGAACAGGCCATCATCTGCAAAAGTTTCGGCGCCGCGGTCATCGTCATGGCCTTTGACGAGCAGGGCCAGGCCGACACCATGCAGCGTAAAGTGTCCATCGCCGAGCGGGCCTACCACATTCTGGTGGACCAGGTAGGCTACCATCCGGAAGACATCATCTTCGACCTCAATATTTTTGCCGTGGCCACGGGGCTGGAGGAACACAACAACTACGGCGTCGATTTCATCCAAGCCACGCGCTTGGTCAAACAACGTTTTCCGCTGGTCAAAATCAGCGGTGGGGTTAGCAACCTGTCCTTCTCTTTCCGTGGCAACGAGCCGGTACGCGAAGCGATGCACAGCGTGTTCCTGTACCATGCCATCAAGGCGGGCATGGATATGGGTATCGTCAATGCAGGGCAACTGGTCGTATACGACGAAATCGAGCCGCGGCTACGCGAGCTCTGTGAAGATGTTATCTTGAACCGAAATAACCAAAACAACGAAGCCACCGAGCAACTCATCCACTTTGCAGAGACCTTCCGGGGAAAAGAAAAGGAATCGGTCAAAGACGTTGCCTGGAGGAGCACGCCCGTAGAGGAACGGCTTAAGCATGCCCTGGTCAACGGCATCACCGACTTCATCGACCAGGACACCGAAGAAGCCCGAGTAAAATATCCCAAGCCACTGGACGTAATAGAAGGCCCGCTCATGGATGGCATGAATGTCGTGGGAGACCTTTTCGGCAGCGGCAAAATGTTCCTGCCCCAGGTCGTCAAGAGCGCGCGAGTCATGAAAAAATCCGTGGCCATCCTCACTCCCTATATCGAAGCAGAAAAAGAACTACGCAGGCAGCGACACCAGCGTGAAGGAACGGCCAATCACGAGGCGGCAGGAGCGGCTAAGATCCTGCTGGCAACCGTAAAGGGCGATGTACACGATATTGGAAAAAACATCGTAGGCGTGGTCCTGGGATGCAATGGATACGACGTCATCGACCTGGGCGTCATGGTAAGCGCCGACAGGATCCTGGAGACAGCCCAGCAACAGCAGGTGGCCATCATCGGCCTCAGTGGTCTGATTACGCCTTCCCTGGATGAGATGGTCCATGTCGCGCGGGAAATGAAACGCCGAGCCATGACCCAGCCCCTTTTGATCGGCGGGGCAACAACCTCGCGCATGCACACAGCGGTCAAGATAGCTCCCGAATACGGCCATGGTGTGGTTCATGTGCTGGACGCCTCGCGTAGCGTAACAGTCGCAGGATCGCTGTTGAGCCCGGATCAAAAAGCAGGCTTTTTGCACGGCATTTCTTCGGAGTACCAGAAATTAAAAGAAGATTTTGCTAGCAAGAAAACCTCAAAACAATACCTTTCCTTTAAGCAGGCCCAGGCGAACCGAACCGAGCTGGACTGGTCTAGCTTCGAGCCCGTCCAGCCCAGCTTAACCGGCACCCGCGTGTGGGAAGACTACCCCTTGGAGGAAATTGCCCGCTACATCGATTGGCAGCCCTTCTTTATCGCCTGGGAAATGCATGGCAAATACCCCCAACTGCTCCAGGATGAGAAGATCGGCAAGGAAGCCACCAAATTACTTGGTGATGCCCAGAGCCTACTTAGCCAGGTCGTCCGCCATAAATGGCTCCGGGCCCGTGGCACCATCGGTATTTGGCAGGCGCGGACCGTGGCCCCGGATTCGGTATCGGTTATTTCGCCCAAGGGCGAAGTGCGCCTGGAATTTCTGCGTCAACAGATCAAAAAATCCGATGGGCAGAAAAATCTCTCGCTGGCCGATTTTATTAAGCCCCAGAGCGATGCGAGCGCGGAGGCCGAGGCAAAATCCGACCACCTGGGAGCGTTCAGCGTGACCATTACGGGTATTGAACCCTACCTGGAAAAATTTGCCCGCGAGCACGACGATTATAATAAAATCATGCTCCAGGCCCTGGCAGACCGCTTGGCGGAAGCCTTCGCCGAACTGCTGCACTTCAGGATACGAAAGGAATTCTGGGGTTACGCCCCAAAGGAGGACCTGGGCATCGAGGAACTCATCGCCGAAAACTACGTCGGCATCCGGCCCGCGCCGGGATATCCCGCCTGCCCCGACCACACCGAAAAACGCAAACTCTTCCATCTGTTAGGTGGAGAACAGGCAACCGGTATCACCCTCACCGAATCACTGGCCATGTACCCCGCAGCATCGGTTTGCGGTTGGTATTTTGCACATCCGCAGAGCAAGTATTTCGGTGTCGGGAAAATTCAAAAAGACCAGGTTATCGATTACGCCGAGCGCAAGGGGATGCCCCTTGCCCAGATTGAGACCTGGCTGCGACCACAAATGGATTATGAGGATTGAACGCCCGTTCAGCCTGTACCACAAAGCCAACTCGTTTGTTTGGGGTTATTCTCGTGATTTAGCCTAATTTCGCACCCGATTTGTTCACCCTAGCGTCCGTCCGCGTGATGGTCACCCGAGATAGCACATGAAAGCATTATCGATAAGTATTGTTGTATTGGCCGGATTTAGCTTTTCCTTCTCTCAGGCCTATGGCCAAAGCCAGCCGAAGAAAAATAAACGCAAAGGGGAGCTCTATTTCTCCTGGGGATATAATGGCGAATGGTATTCCCACAGCAACGTCCATATCGTGCAGCCATCGCTGGGCAACAACTACATATTTGAAAACATAAGCGCCCACGACCACCCGGGTTGGAACGATGGCATTTTCAATAAGGCCATTTCTATACCGCAGTATAA
This sequence comes from uncultured Chitinophagaceae bacterium, assembly GCA_963742225.1. Lineage (GTDB taxonomy): Bacteria > Bacteroidota > Bacteroidia > Chitinophagales > Chitinophagaceae > Puia. The sequence goes on from CAVULD010000004.1 coordinate 33,845, forward strand.
TTACCGGGTCGGCTATATGTTCAATGCCGAAAAAGGCCTGGGATTTGAGATCAACTTCGACCACACCAAATACATTTTTGCCGACCAGAATGCTCAATTAAAGGGCCAACTGAACCATCGCTCCGTGGACACCTCCATTGCCTTTAACGAAGCAAACGGGTTTTACTATTACCTCAACAACGGCGCCAATTTCCTACTGTTCAATTTCGTCAAGCGCTTGCCGATCTGGCATACGGGGGACCAGAAACTAAAGATTGATTTTTTGGGTAAGGCCGGTGTGGGCCCTGTTATCCCGCACGTCCAGGACGAATTGTTTGGCCAGGCCAATACGCCACATTTTCAGTTAGGCGGCTGGAACACCGGCGTGGAGGCGGCCCTGCGCGTGACCTTCTTCCGCTACGTCTATTTGGAGTACACCAACAAATTCGATTATGCCCGCTACTCGGGTCTGGTGATTTATGAAGGCACCGCCAAGCAGGCCTTTGCGACCTACGAAATGATCCTGAACCTGGGTCTAAATTTCCCTGTCGGAAAAAAATTGCCGTAACGGGCCAGCCACGAGAATTTAGCTGCGCTCCAAGAGCCACCAAAGCCTTTTTCTGGGTTTCACCTGGTAATTCTTGGTGATGTAGGTGCGGACATGGTCCATGGCTTCCTCCACGCTATCGGTCAACAGCACCAGGGACATATCCTGGGGGGAGATGGTCCCCTGCGTGGCCAGGTAGTTGATGTATTCCCACAGATCCTGGTGAAAGGACTTGCCGTAGAGCACGATCGGAAACTGGGTGAGCATCCGGGTTTGCACGAGCGTGAGGGTCTCGAAGAATTCATCCAGGGTGCCAAATCCGCCAGGCATGATGATGAAGGCATAGGAATACTTGGTCATCATCGATTTACGAATGAAAAAATGATCGAAGGTGATCGACGTTTGTACGTAGGGGTTAGCCTTCTGTTCAAAGGGGAGCTTGATGTTGCATCCCACCGATCTGCCTCCGCTTTCGAAAGCGCCGCGGTTGGCCGCTTCCATCGTACCGGGGCCGCCTCCCGTCATGACGGTGAATCCCATAGCTGCAATGCGGCTGCCAAATTCCCGGGCCTTGGCGTAGTAGGGATTATCTGGAGTGAACCGGGCAGAACCAAAGACTGTGATGCAGGGGCCGACAAAATGCAGCGTCCGGAATCCCCGGATTATTTCCCGAAAAACCTTGAAGGCAAACCCAAGCTCGTAAGTGCGGCTTTTGGGTCCTTCCAGGTAGACGGATTGTTGGGCAGGAATAATGCGCTCTGAATTTTTCATAATTGCCAGATCGTATGATGACAAATAGTAAATTGCACCCAGCGAATGTACTGCAAACCAAACAATGTCCAATTTGCGCATCATCTCCTATAATGTCAATGGAATCCGCGCTGCCATAAACAAAGGTTTTATGGATTGGCTCAAGAAGTCTCCAGCTGACATCGTCTGCGTCCAGGAAACTAAGGCGATCCGCGACAATGTGGACCATCAAGCGTTCAGCAAGCTGGGATATCACGACTATTGGTTCTCTGCACAAAAAAAAGGATATAGTGGGGTTGCCGTTTTTACCAAAATAAAACCCGATGATGTCCAGTACGGTACCGGTCACAAGGTTAGCGACGATGAGGGTCGCGTGATGCAACTGGACTTTGGCGGCATTAGGCTGATCAATGCCTATTTTCCCTCGGGCACCTCGGGAGACGAACGGCAGGATTTCAAATACAAGTGGCTGGCGGAGCTCATGAAGTATTTGGAAAAATTAAAAACCCAGCATCCCAAACTAATCCTTTGCGGGGACTATAATATTGCACATAAGGATATTGACATCCACGATCCGAAGGGCAACAAGAACTCCTCCGGCTTTTTGCCCGACGAGCGCGCCTGGATGGACGAGTTCTTCGCCCATGGCTGGGTGGATGCTTTTCGCCAAGTCCATCCCGAACCGGGTAGATACAGCTGGTGGAGCCAGCGCTTTCCCAGCGTCAGGCTGGAAAACAAAGGATGGAGAATCGACTACGTCAACGTCACGGCTAACCTGAAAAAAAATATCGTTGACGCCGATATATTTCCCGACGTTAAGCATAGCGACCATTGCCCGGTCTATTTGGAATTAAAAACTTGATGCGTGCGAGGGGCCCGGCCTTGCTATCTATCCATTGCCCATGATCGTTTTTAACAGCACGATACTTCCCGATTGGTCCATTGCCCAGGAGTGGCTCTCCTGGATCCAGCGGGAGTACATTCCAGCGGTGCTTTCTACCGGATTTTTTGAGCAATATAATTTGTACCAGTTGCTGGATCAAGACGAAGAGCAGGGCCCAACCTATGTTTTGCAATTCTTCGCTTCGTCTACCGCCAATTACCGAGCCTACCTGTTGGGGTTTGCCGAGCAACACCACGAACAAGCGCTCGCAAAATGGGGAAACCAGTTTGTCGTGTACCGCACGGTGATGCAGCGCATTGACTGAGGGACTTCGAAAAAAATAGGGCCCTAGCGCACCCGTTGAACCCCGCACTTGCAACGTTTTGTATACCCCACTGTATGCATTGCAATCCTTGTCCCACTTGACTTATACGGAGTTAATGAAAAGTAAAAAAATTTTGTCTGAATCAAAAAGCGGCTATATTTGTTGTCGCTTAAAACAAAAAAATACACCATGAACAAAGCTGAATTAATTGCGAAGATTGCCGATGATGCCAGCATTACTAAGACTCAGGCAAACGCATCTCTCGATTCTTTTGTAGAGGCCGTCACTAAAACACTCAAAGGCGGTGGTAAAGTTACCCTTGTGGGATTCGGAACTTTTTCCGTGTCCAAAAGAGCAGCCCGAAACGGCCGCAATCCACAGACAGGCGCTGTGATTAAAATCAAAGCCAAAAAAGTAGCCAAATTCAAAGCAGGTAAAGAATTGTCTGCCAAATTATAATGCTGTTGCACCAAACGCATTAAGAAGCTCCGGCACTTCGAATCATTCGGTTGCCGGTGCTTTCATTTTTATACGGTTCGAAAAGTTCACGAAAATAAAAATCTACGGATATGGGAAGAGGCGATAAGAAAACGAAAAAAGGAAAAATATTCAAGGGATCATTTGGCAAAAGCCGTCCCCGGGCGAAAAAAAAGGCCGTAGCTAAGAAAGCCTAGCGATTTCGGATTCCAGCATGACGCCATACTTCGCAGCGCTTCTGCGTCCGGGCGGTTACGTAGTTGCAGCCCTCTACAAAAGAAGCTAGGGTGCCAATCGCTCCTGCGTCCAGCTGCCATCCGCCTGCAAATTGTAGAGGATGCGGTCATGCAGACGGTTAGGCCTGCCTTGCCAAAATTCCAGGGTAATTGGCTTGACCCGGTAGCCCCCCCAGTGCTCCGGCCGCTTCATGGGTTTATCCAAGAATTGGTGGCGCATACTGCGTTCTTTGTCTTCCAGCCAGCTGCGGCTGGCAATGACCTGGCTTTGAGGGGAAGCCCAGGCGCCGATTTTGGATCCTTCAGGTCGGCTGTGAAAATACGCATCGCTTTCCTGGGCGCTCACTTTTTCCACGAGTCCAGTTATGCGCACCTGACGTTCCAGTTCCTTCCAAAAAAATACCAGGCAGGCCCTGGGATTCTCTGCCAACTGTTGCCCTTTGTAGCTCTGGTAGTTGCTAAAAAACACATAGCCCTTTTCATCGAATCCCTTGAGTAGGACTATGCGGGCCGATGGTAGACCATCACTGGAGGCGGTAGCCAGGGTCATGGCGTTTACTTCCTCAATATCACTGGCGACCGCTTCGGTCCACCATTTAGTAAACTGTTGGTATGGATCGGCCAGGATATCTTCCTCGCACAGCGACTCCCGTTTGTATTCCTTCCGTAATTCACCTGGTGCAGACATACGCGCGCAATTGAATCACAAAAGTAGCGAAGTCTCTGGTATTGCTTGCCAAAGGGAATTGCCCCAATTAGGGGGCGGGCGGGACCCAAAAAAATAAGCCCCGGAAACCGGGGCCTTGGTTGGTTTTTTCACAGCGAAAATTTTTTGTCTTCTTCGCGTTTGTTAAAAAAAGCCAGCGATAGACATCGCCGGCCTGTGCTTACCTCTGAAACCACAAAAAGAAAAACTTCTGGCTATATGTCATTTTAACCGGAATCGATTGTTTTGCGACCTGGCACCAGCAAATCCAAAAGTTGGCCCAATCCGGTATCAACTTCTGGGGTGACCGCACTCGTCAAATCAACGGGTCGACGCCACAAGAACTTTGAACAATAAAATACTGTATTTTGTAAGGGTAGCGAGAACACCAGGTACGTTTCTAAAAACATGTACCTCAGCGTTAGAGTAAAAAGCGGCCAACTGCGACGAAATTCAACCCAGCTGGGAAATTGGAATTAATACCTGGAAATTGGATAGGAACGGCTTGAAGGATGTATCGGCGAAAAAAAAGCTGGATAAAAATAAAGACAGTTTCGTTAATAAGCAATAATTTTTTTAACAATTTTACTTCCGCCTGCCGACGCGTATAATCCCGTGAGCTGCCCCTGTCCCGGGCGGGTGAGGCCCGGAGCCGAAATGCCCTGTGGTTCATGGCCCTGCGCACCAACCGGACCAGCTCGCCGGGCTGTCAGACCAGCCTGAACCCGCCGTTCCCCGCTGCGTCAGGTAAGCTGAGGCTGAGATGCTTGGAGTTCTTTTTGGGCCGCGGCCAGGGTTTTTTCCTTTTTGTAATTATACCACCACTGCGGTAAAGTCTTTTTCATCACCGTGTCGATGCCTCGCATGCCAAACAAGTACCAAGCGCCTTTGAGCTTGCCGCTCACCGAAGGCTGCAAAGCCCGCAGGCTCATAGCAAACCCGCTGTCGAGGTATTCCATGTGATGCCAAAATCCAGCGGGCATGAATAGAGTGTCTCCGTGTTCTAATATGGTTTCGTATCCACGGGCTAGCTGCACGGCGGGAAACCGCTCCACTTCCACCTTACTTTGTTCCTGATCAAAATACTTTTCGAAATTAACCAGGCTAAGTACTTCCCAGGGTTTACGGTAGATTTTATATTGCTCTTCAAAAGGAAAAAGCAGCACCCGTTTTCTGCCCACGAATTGGGTATGAAATATATGGGACAGGTCGATGTCAAAATGCATGTGAGTAACCGAACCTTTCCCCCCGACAAAGAGCATCGGATAGCGTTTGACAAAACCCCGGGCCAGTTCGTCGGGCCAGGTAAAATCCCGGGTGAGTTCGGGGGCATGCTCAAAGAGATTGAATAGGAATATGCGCCATTCGGCGGGACCCCGGCGCACCATATCGATGTAGGCTCCGAAATCCATATAATCGTCGGCCGTGTTGATGGGCGTGTAGGCATCGCTTTTAACGTTGTTGTATACCCCGACTCGCACCTTGCCCAGCACCGAAGTAAAATAATCCCAATTCCACTTGATGAAAGCCGGCCACCCATGGGCAAGCCCCTTGATCACCAGAGGCTTCATCGGATGGTAATAGCCGGCTTGGAAATCTCCCGGGCTGATCTGCTGTACCGTATCGACAGGTTGAAGATGCATATCCCTTGATTTTGGGAGCAAATTTAGTACTTAACCACCGTTAAGAAAATGTTGTACTCAGTTCCCTACCCACCTTGGCCCATCCCGGAAGGAGGGCCAATTTTCTTCTTACCTTGCCACATGCTGCTGCACGTCCATCCCGATAGCCCCCAGCCTCGAACGATCCAAAGGATCACCGACTGTTTGCTTGATGGAGGGGTGATCATTTATCCCACCGATACCCTCTATGGGTTGGGTTGCGATATCCAAAACCAGGAAGCCATCAAAAGAATTTGCCGGATCAAAAATATAGCCCCCGAAAAGGCACAACTTTCCTTTATTTGTTATGATCTGAGCGATTTGAGTAAATATTGCAAAAGCATCTCCACGCCCCTGTACCGTGTACTGAAAAACTGCCTGCCCGGTCCCTACACGTTTATTCTTCCGGCCAGTAAACAGGTACCCCGCATCCTCAAGAGTAAGAAAGATACCATTGGTCTTCGTGTGCCGGATAACCTCATCGCCCGATCCATTGTCCAGCAATTGGGTCGTCCCATCTTGAGTGCATCGCTTCCCGGCGACCAGGTGGAAGATTATACCGACCCGCAGCTGATGCATGATCACTTTAGTAAGCTAGTCGATCTGGTCGTCGATGGCGGCATCGGAGGGATGGTCCCTTCGACGGTGATCGACTATACCGGTGATGAACCCTTGGTGGTTCGCTCGGGCCTGGGGACCTGGATCGAGCATTGAGTGGGGTCTGCTCTGGGGCCCTGGTTTTAGGGGTGCATTTTCTTCAGGAGGTTTTGTTTTACCTGGCTAAACCACTCTTCCTTGAGAATCGACAGCACTACCGTATCGCGCCTCCCTCCGAGCACTGAGGGGGAGTAGCTGCGCAGGATACCTTCCTGGATACATCCAATCTCCTTCATGGCGGCCAACGATCGGTGGTTTCTGGCATCCGCCCGAAACTCCACCCGCTCCAGGCCCCAGGTTTCAAAGGCGTATTCGAGCATCCGCAATTTGCAATGGCGATTTAGGCCCGTGCGTTGAAAAGCTTTCCCATACCAGGTATAGCCGAGTTGGGCGGACTGATTAGCGGGTTGAATATCATAAAAACGTGTCGAACCGGCATAGGCACCCGCTGCTTTATCAAAGACGATAAAGGGGTATTCTTTTTTTTGCTGGCGCAGCGCAAGGGTTGTATCGATATATTTTTCCATGCCTGCACGCCCAGCAGGCGAGATGGCGGAATAGGCCCAAATCTCTGGCTCCTGCATGGCAAACGGTAACAGAGCCTCCAGGTCTTCACGCTCCAAGGGGCGAAGCAATACGCGTTCATCTTCTAGTCGCAGGTTTTCAGGGATATCCAACATAGCAGGAGTTTTGCATGAATGTACGTAAATCGTCCGGACCCAATGGGTGGAACGCCTTACAAGAAATCCAGCTGAGCAGACTGGATATGGAAACTCTTGCGGTGGTATTTGCATAGGCCGAATTCCTGAATGGCCAGACGGTGTTGTTGGGTTCCGTAGCCCTTGTTGTTGTGCCAGTGATACTGGGGAAATTCCTGGTGCAATTGCATCATGTAGTCATCCCGATAAGTTTTGGCCAGAATGCTGGCCGCGGCGATGGCCGCGAATCGGGCGTCTCCTTCGACTATGCATCGGTGTGGAGTTCGCCGGTATTTGACGAACCGGTTCCCATCGACCAGCAAGAATCTGGGCCTGATCCGTAGCCTGTCCAGGGCCTGGTGCATGGCTAAAAAAGAAGCCCTCAGGATATTGATCCGGTCGATTTGCTCCTCGTCCACTTGACAGACGCCGAAGTCGATGGCGTGCTCTTCAATATAGTCGCGAAGCAAATAGCGGTTGGGTGCCGTGACTTGTTTGGAATCGTTGAGCAAAGGATGATAAAATCCAGGGGGCAGGATTACTGCGGCGGCAAAGACCGGCCCCGCAAAAGATCCCCGTCCGGCTTCGTCCAAGCCTGCTTCGGGCGATAGGTCCTGAAAGGTCAACTGAAGCAAACCAAGTAGATTTCGTTCAAAAATAGGCCAACGGGGATTTCCAGGCACAAAGAGTTATGCACCGGGATGAATTTTTGAGGCATTCGCTTTTTCAGTATTTTTGGGGTCAAAGAAAAAGTCTATGAATTTAGTAGAGTATTTGCGACAGCCCTGGCCCTGGTATGTGGCGGGCCCCCTGATAGGTCTTGCCGTCCCGGCCTTGCTGCTCCTGGGCAACAAACGCCTTGGCGTGTCCGCATCCCTGCGTCATATCTGCGCCGCTACCATCCCCGCGGGTATTCCCTATTTCCGTTACAACTGGAAAAAAGAAATCTGGAACCTCGTTTTTGTAGCTGGTATCCTGGTAGGGGCCTTTGTGGCCACGGCCCTGCTTACGGACCCATCGCCCGTGCACATCAATCCCAAACTAACGGCGGAACTCACCAGTCTGGGCATCAAAGATTTCTCGGGTCTGATGCCCCAGGACCTGTTTGGCTGGCCGGTGCTGTTGACCCTGCGGGGGCTGACCTTTACGGTCGTTGGGGGGTTTCTGGTGGGCTTTGGCACGCGCTATGCCGGAGGCTGCACCTCGGGCCATGCCATCATGGGCTTGTCCAATTTGCAATGGCCTTCCCTGGTAGCCACCTGCAGTTTTATGGCCGGTGGTTTTATCATGACCAATTTCATCTTACCTATACTCTTACACCTTTAAATTCTTGCGTCTATGCCCACCACTGAACTCACCCGTCCTGTTGTCGCGAAGGAAACCAATTTCGATTTTGAAGTGCGGTCCCTGGACAACATCTGCGTCAATGAATCGGAACTCGTGCACCCCTGGTGGCACAATATCAAATACTTTGTCACGGGGATTTGCTTTGGTATCCTTTTGGTGAAGTCGCAAGTGATATCCTGGTTCCGGATTCAGGAGATGTTTCGGTTGCAAAGCTTCCACATGTACGGCATCATCGGCTCGGCCGTAGTGGTTGGCATCGTTTCGGTATGGCTGATTAAAAAATTCCACCTTCGGACGATCTATGGGGAACCGATAGAATTCCACAACAAACAATTTAGTAAGGGGCAAATCCTGGGAGGTCTGCTTTTTGGGCTGGGCTGGGCCATTACCGGCGCCTGCCCGGGTCCGCTGTTTGCCCAAATCGGCGCAGGCTTCACGGTGGTGATCGTTACCTTGCTCAGTGCTGTCGCCGGCACTTGGGTGTACGGAAGGCTGCGCGACCGGCTGCCGCACTAGAGGCCCCGTCTGGAGGGCTATCTCCGAACAGGCAGCACCAAGCCTGGGCAGCTGCCCTTTTCCTCCCTTACCTTTGCTGCCACTATGCAGGAATCTTTGAGCCGAAAGAACGCGCGGGCCGTTGCCTATTGGTTATTACTTGGCGTCGCGATGCTCGTAGTACAAATTGTGTTAGGGGGGATCACCCGCCTAACCGGTTCGGGGTTGTCCATCACCGAGTGGAATCTGGTGACGGGGGCCATTCCCCCCTTGAGCGAGCGCCAGTGGCTGGAGGAATTTTCTAAATACCAGCAGACACCACAATTTCATTTGCTTCATGCGGATTTCAATCTCACGGATTTCAAATTCATTTTTTTCTGGGAATGGCTGCACCGCCTCTGGGCCAGGGCGGTAGGTGTGGTATTTTTGGTGGGCTTTGTCTGGCTGATCTGGAAAAAAAAGATGAATCCCTCGATGATAAAGCCCATGCTCATCCTTTTTGTGCTGGGTGGACTGCAGGGCGCAATCGGCTGGATCATGGTTGCGAGCGGCCTGGAAGGGGACGCCATCTACGTCAAGCCGACCCGGCTGGCCCTGCATTTTGTCTTCGCCTTGGGTCTGCTTTGTTACACTTTTTGGTTTGCCCTTAACCTGCTTAAGGCCGGTCAAACTGCTTCCAGGGATAGGCGTTTGCGCCAGTGGACCTGGGCCATCCTGCTGCTGCTGGTCGCGCAATTTACCTTTGGCGCCTTGATGGCAGGGGGCCACGCCGCCTCGGCTGCTCCCAGTTGGCCAACGCTAAACGGAGACTGGATACCCGGGAATTTATTCTCCAAATCCCCCAGGCTGCTCAATTTGATTGACAACCCGATCACCATACAATTCTTTCACCGCCTGCTGGCTTACCTGCTTGGCCTGGCCACGGCGCTGTGGACCTTCCAGGCCTATAGGACCGACAAACTGGCTGCAGATTTGCAGCATTCCCGCTGGATCCCTCTGGCCTTGATAAGCCTGCAAATCCTGCTCGGCATTTGTGCCTTATTGAGCAGTCCGGCCATCGTGGCCAACCGGTGGGTTCTTTTTGACTGGCTGGCCCAGGCGCATCAACTGACAGGCATTATTTTTCTGTTGGTGATGCTCTTCATGCTCCACCAGCTTCGGCCATTGGCCAAGACCACATAATTTTATCAGCGCTTGGGCGTTAGCCATATCGGCAAGGGGGTGCTCCCCGCTTCTGTTCCAGCCCGTGGGTGGATTTTGATTTACTTTAGCGTAATTAACAGGCAGGCCATCTTATGAAGCAATACATCCAAGCAACCTACTATTCGTTTCCGGTCCAATTGGTATTGCTGCATTTTAAAAAATTCCAGGTCCTGTTAGTGTTCTGGGTTATCCTGTTCAGCACCATCAATGGAGGTTTTATGCGCACCTTTGGCGCGGAGGCACTCTTTTTAGCCCCCGAATACCTCAACAATGTCAACGCCCTGAGCGCCGCCATTGTAGGTATTGCGATGGGCGTATTCATCATGAGCTGGAACATTACCACCTTCATTTTGTTCAGCCGCCATTTCCGATTCTTAGCCACGACCACCAAGCCCTTTCTAAAATACTGTATCAACAATACCGTCCTTCCCCTGGTGCTACTGGTGTTCTATTTGATCCGCGCCGTATGGTTTGACCGCACCAAGGAGCTGATGTATACGGGGGATATTTTTTTGCTCATCTTGGGTTTTCTCTCCGGGCTAGCCCTGATCATCAGCGTCTCGCTGCTATACTTTTTTGGTGCCGACAAGACCATCATCCGCCGCATGACGCCCCTGATCACCAATCCTCACTTGTTCCATTCCCAGTTTCAGCTGGGTCAGACCAAAGTTTCGGAAAGCCGGATCATCAAAGTTAAATGGTACTTCAACGCCCCCTTTTCCGTCAAAAAAGTACGGGATGTATCACACTATAGCCGAGAATTTATTGAGAGCATTTTCAACCGCCATCATTTCTCCGCCATCCTGTCCATCTTCATCGCCTTTATCTTCCTGGTGCTGGTGGGTTTCTTCATGGATAATCCGCTGTTTCAGCTGCCGGCAGCAGCTGGCATACTGGTCTTCTTCGCTGTCCTGATTTCGGTATCCGGGGCATTCTCCTATTTTCTGCAGAGTTGGAGTATCCCTTTTTTGGTTGTCCTTTTTTTCATTCTGAACCTGCTGTACCAGTACGACGTCATCGATCCCACCAACAAGGCCTACGGATTGAATTACACCAACCGGGACCAGCGGCCAAACTATGATCGCCGGACCTTGCTCGCCCTGTGCTCGACCGAGCGGGTGGAGCAGGACAAAAAAAACATGCTCAACATTCTGGAGAACTGGAAGCGAAAGCAAACCGAAGAAAAGCCTCTTCTGTTCGTGATTAATACCTCGGGGGGTGGAAACCGCAGCGCTACCTTTACTATGAATGTGCTGCAGCGCCTGGACCAGCTCAGTGGAGGAAAGCTCATGCGTAAGACCTTCCTCATTACCGGAGCTTCGGGTGGCATGTTCGGAGCTACGTATTTCCGGGAGCTGGCCCGCAGCAAAGCGGAGATGGATCCTGCACTCAACATCGATGACCCAAAATACGCCGCTGCCATTTCGGAAGACTTGCTCAATCCCCTTTTCTCCTCCTTTGTAGCGCGGGATCTGGCCTCGCCCGCACAGCGCTTTTCTGTCGGAGACTTTCAGTACATCAAGGACCGGGGCTACGCTTTTGAGCAGAAACTAAATGCGAACACCCGCGGCATCTTGAACAAACAAATCAAAGACTATGTCAGTGATGAGCGAAACGCCAGAATACCGCTGGAACTGTTCAGTTCGGTGGTTACGCGAGACAGCCGCTCGATGATCATCAGCACCCAGCCCATCAGTTTTTTAATGCGGCCCGAATACGATTCGAGCCGGATATCGGAAATGGATCCCGATGCCATCGACTTCTGCTCCTTTTTCCGGGAGCAGCAGCCCATGAACCTGCGGCTACTCACGGCCCTGCGCATGAATGCGACATTTCCCTATGTGCTTCCCAATGTTTGGCTTCCCACCACACCGGTGGTGGATGTTATGGACGCTGGATTCCGGGATAATTTTGGGGAACAGACCGCGGCACGCTTTTTCCACGTTTTCAAAGACTGGCTCCTGCAAAATACCGGCGGCGTGGTGCTGATCCAGATCCGAGACCGCAAAACCGGTGGCTGGGAAAACCCTTACGAATCCACCGACATCACCGAGCTGATCACCAAACCCCTGCTGCTGCTGCAGTACAACTGGTATAAGATGCAAGAATATAACCAGAATGATCTGATCAGCCTGACGGAGAACTTGATGGGTCCCACCTTTTACAAATTGACCTTCCAATATGTGCCCAAGAACAAGGAAGAGGCCGCAGCCCTGAATTTCCACCTCACCAAGCAGGAAAAACTAGATATCGCAGCCGGGATGAATTCGCCGATCAATCAACAAGTCTTTGCCAAGGCCCAGGCCTTGCTGAAGTAATCGCCCAGGACTGCGGCTTCAGGGCTGCAGCAGGGTAAAACAATTTTTGATGATTCGGATCTTGAGTTCCGTCGCCGTGTCGGCGGGATCACCATCGATATGCAGGGGAGCCAGTTCAGGATTCAAGATATCCAGTTTATCGGTTTGGAAGTACATGATGTCTTTGCCCGGGCCGTAATCGCTGGCCTGCTGAATACCGTTGATTCCCGTTACCTGACTTATCACCGAAAAGGGGAGTTTAAACTTATTCATTTTCTTTACGATGACGATGTCCAGCAGTCCATCGCTCAGGCTGGCCTGCGGTGCAATTGTAAAATTGTTGCCGAATTGGTTGCTGTTGGCGATGCTGATGAAAAAGGCTTCGGTTTGGATAGTTTTTCCCTTCATGGTGATTTGGAAGGGGTAGGGCACCGCTTTCAGAAAATGCACGGCGGTAGTCCGAATATAGGTTTGGAGCCCCCGGGTTTTTTCTTTGGCAAATTCCCGGGCCACCAGGGCGTCGAAGCCAATGCCGCACAGCATGCAGGAAAACCGGTTGTTGATGGTGAAGGCATCCACCGCGGCTGTTTTCCCGTTGAAGATGACTTCCAGCGCGCGGGTTGGCTGACGAGGTATTTTTGCGGCAAAAGCAAGGCCGTTACCCGAACCCATGGGGATAATGCCGACATTCACCCGCGTGCCACGGAGTGCTGAGAGGACCGCGCTGGCAGTCCCGTCCCCTCCACAAATGACTACGTCGCTCACCCGGTCGGCTTGAATCCTTTTTTTCAATTGCTCGTAGTTGCCGTCGGCGCTGGTGGCCAGCAGGTCAAAATCGATTTGGCGTTCGCGGGTTTTTTTACGAACCAGTTCCGAAATGGCGGATTTCCCCTTGGTGCCGCTTATCGGATTGATGAGGTAGATGATTCGTCTGGACATGGGTAAAAGACAATTCCTAGGGTCAAATATCCGCTTAATTTTCATGGCAATAGCACCGGCGTGCTGCTATGGCCACTGGGGAGTAGCGTGGCCCGGGGACCGACGGCGATCAAGCCTCGGGTCAACCACCGACCGGCTGGCGAGGGATGATGCGGGTAGAGGTTTACTCGTCCTTTAAGAATGCTGCCTTCATAAATTTCTCTATTTCATGCTCCACGCCTGGCACATCTCCGGATTTCAGCGATGATCCCAATACGTGGTTTCCGGCCTTGGGCATCGCTTGCTTCCACTTGACACCGGCCGGGGTTCCCAACTGGTCAAACATGCGTAGCTCTGCAGACACTTGAACGGTCGTGTCCTGGTGATCTTCATCCTGGTAATAATAGAGTAAAAGTGTTGGCTGCTTCACCTTAGCGAAGGTCTTCTTGGTCATGGTCGTCTCCAGCAATTCTTCCAGTTCCACGGCGGCCTCCAGGCGGTAGGATTTGTTCCAGTACTGCCCGATCTCGCCCAGGGTGTCGGCCGAGGTGATGTACTTGCTTTTTTTGATGAGCCTGGCAATCTGAAGACCCCAGGGGTTATTCAGTACCCAGGCATTAGGGTCATGTATTGCGATATTCGGTGACAACAGGATGAGGCCGGCTACGTCATTGGGATAGGTAGCGGCAAGTTGCAGGGCGAGCGTACCTCCGGTCGATGTGCCCACCAGGATGACTTTCTTACCCAGATTTTTTCCAATGGCCAAAGATAATTTAGCCGATTCCCACAAATTATCGGCCGTCATGCGCAGCAGCTGATCCACGGTATCGATGCCATGTTCGGCGAGTCTGGACAGGTATAAATTGCAGCCGAACTTTTTAGCCATATCCCGGTGCACGGGAATACCCTCCCCTTGAGAAGCGGTAAAACCGTGCAAGTAAACCAGCGCATATTCGGTGGGTTGTTTCAGCGAGTCGTTGGCCCAGACGATCCTGGCCTGGTTGTCGGGCTTGAGTTTGTGCTGCGCCTCCTGGGCCTCCACAAAACGATCCAGATCAGCCGACGCGGTTGGCACCACCGGCATGACCGTGCTGTACCTGGGAGTGGCTGGTGTGGGACCTGCCAAATACAAAACCACCAGGACAACTGGAATAGCGAGCAACCATTTCTTTCGCATGCACTAAATTTGACCGTGAATTTACCCATAAGCCTCCGATTTTTCCAAGCCCATAAAAAATAACTATGAATCCACAACACGCAAAGTCGATCATGGTAGCCGGGGCCATAGTTTTTGGGCTGGGTCTGGTCCTGTATTTTTTTCACGATAAACTACGCTGGATCGGACGGCTGCCAGGGGACATCCGGATAGAAAAAGGTAATACCCGCCTGTATTTCCCTTTAACGACCATGATCATTTTCAGTATCCTGTTGTCCTGTATCGCTTGGATCTGCCGCAAGATATGAGTCGTCGAATTTGTGCTTTCCAGGCCACGCCACATGGGATATTGACAGAAGTTTCCGATATTGAGGCCTTGCGTATATTTTTGGAATAACCAAACTCCCTTGCTATGCCTGCCCCCTCCCAACAGCGGTTCCTTGCTCTCGATGTGTTTCGCGGTATGACAATTTGTTTTATGATTATCGTCAATACCCCGGGCAGTGGCGAGTTCGCCTACGCTCCTTTGCACCATGCCAAATGGAATGGATTTACTCCCACCGACCTGGTATTTCCATCATTTCTTTTTGCCGTGGGCAATGCCTTGAGCTTTGTCATGGTGAAATGGTCAACCTATTCCCAGTCGCAGGTGCTGGCCAAGATCTTCAAACGAACCTTGATCATCTTTTTGCTCGGATACCTGCTGTATTGGTTTCCCTTTGTCGAATTGGATGCCAATAACCATGTGGTTTTCGCCCCCATTTCCCACACCCGGATCCTGGGCGTGCTGCAACGGATCGCCCTGGCCTACGGCATTGCTTCGCTGATGATTTATTACCTCAAGCCAAAAACCGTCCTGGCGCTCTCGGCCCTGTTTCTGTTGGGCTATTGGGCCGTGATGATGTGGTTTGGCAACCCCCCCGATCCCTTGAGCATGACCGGCAACCTGGGCTACAAAATCGACCTTTGGCTGATGGGTGAAAACCATATGTATCATGGCGAAGGCGTCGCCTTTGACCCCGAAGGATGGCTCAGCACGCTGCCGGCCGTGGTAAACGTGATCGCCGGGTACACCGTGGGCAAATTCATCCAGCAGAAGGGAAAGACCTACGAAACACTGACTAAATTGATGCTGGCGGGATTTGTGCTGCTCACCATCGCCTATTTCTGGGACCTGGTTTTTCCGATAAACAAAAAATTATGGACCAGCTCCTTTGTGCTCTATACGGTGGGACTGGATTGCATCATCCTGTCGGCGGTGATGTACGTAATCGATTTTCAGGGCCGGACACGATGGACCCGGTTCTTCACAATTTTCGGCAAGAATCCCCTGTTTATTTACCTGCTGAGTGAACTAGGCGCTACGATCTTGTATATCATTCAGCCGACGCCCACTGCGTCGCTTTACCAGTGGCTATACGATAAAGTCTTTATCCATGCGGGACTGTATTTCGGTTCCTTGCTCTTCGCCGTCTCCTGGATGCTGGTATGTTGGCTCGTGGGCTACTTCCTAGACAAGCGCAAGATTTACGTGCGTGTGTAATGTGCTGAAAATTAAGTTTCTGTTTTCTCTTTGCCCTCCCGATGAATTAGTGTACCTTTGCGCGTTCAAAAACACGCTCTTGCGGCTGAGTGATGGACGCCCCGACACCTCCCGGTGTTTGCGCTAAATGCTTGGACGTGAAGGCAAAAAGCAAAGGATATGGAGATTCGGAATATAGCAATCATTGCGCACGTTGACCACGGCAAGACGACCTTGGTCGATAAAATCCTGCATGCCACCAAGGTTTTCCGGGATAACCAGGAGACCGGTGACCTCATCATGGACAGCAATGACCTGGAACGTGAGCGGGGTATTACCATTTTTAGCAAGAATGCAGCCGTCCTGTATAAGGGCGTAAAAATAAATGTCATCGATACACCCGGACACGCCGATTTCGGCGGCGAAGTGGAGCGTGTCCTCAAGATGGCCGACGGGGTATTGCTGCTAGTCGATGCGTTCGAAGGTCCGATGCCGCAAACGCGATTCGTGCTGCAAAAAGCCCTGCACCTCAACCTCAAACCCATTGTGGTCATAAACAAGGTCGATAAGCCCAACTGCCGTCCCGAAGAAGTCTACGATGCGGTCTTTGAGCTATTTTTCAACCTGGATGCCACCGAAGAGCAGCTCGATTTTCCGACCTATTATGGCTCCGGCAAGAACGGATGGTTCAACGATTCGCAGATCCCATCGACAGATATTACCCCCTTGCTGGATGGGATTCTCAAATACGTACCCGCACCGCTCCAAGTCGACGGCACCCTGCAATTGCAGATTACTTCGCTGGACTATTCTTCCTTTTTGGGAAGGATCGCGGTGGGCAAAGTGACCCGCGGAACCATCAAGGAAGGCCAGGCGATTTCCCTGGTACAGGCCGACGGAAAGATTCGCAAGTCAAAAGTCAAAGAGCTGTATGTCTTCGAATCCCTGGGCAAGAAAAAAGCGACCGAAGTCTTGTGCGGCGACATCTGTGCGGTGGTTGGACTGGAAGATTTTACCATCGGCGACACGATTGCGGATGGGGAAAATCCCGAGGGCCTGCCCGTGATCAGCGTGGATGAGCCCACCATGAGCATGCTGTTCTCGATCAACAACTCCCCTTTCTTTGGTAAAGACGGAAAATTTGTTACCTCGCGCCACTTGCGCGACAGACTCATGAAGGAAACAGAAAAAAACCTGGCCCTTCGGGTAGAGGACACCGATAGTGCAGACAGCTTCCTGGTTTTTGGTCGGGGGATCCTGCACCTGGGTATCCTGATCGAAACCATGCGCCGGGAGGGTTATGAGCTGACCGTGGGCCAGCCCCAGGTAATCGTCAAGGAGATCAATGGAAAAAAATCGGAGCCCTACGAAGTACTCGTGGTGGACGTACCCCAAGCTTACTCGGGCAAGGTAATAGATATGGTAACCCAGCGCAAGGGAGAATTGCACGTGATGGATACCAAGGGCGAAATGCAGCACCTGGAATTTGATATCCCATCGCGCGGGCTGATCGGACTGCGTTCCGGCATGCTGACCAATACCGCAGGGGAAGCCGTTATGGCCCATCGGTTCAGCGAATACAAACCCTGGAAGGGTCCCATCCCCGGAAGAAACAACGGGGTACTCATCTCCAAGAACCAAGCCAGCACGACGGGCTATTCTATCGATAAATTGCAAGATCGCGGATCCTTTTTTGTAGATCCAGGAGAAGAAGTCTATGTCGGCCAAATCATCGCCGAACACATCAAGCCGGGCGATTTGATCGTCAATGCTACGGAACCCAAAAAACTCAGCAACATGCGAGCCAGCGGAAGCGATGACTCGGTGCGGATCGTGCCCAAAATTCAGATGAGCCTGGAAGAATGCATGGAATACATCCAGCAGGACGAATGCATCGAGGTGACGCCGAAGAAAATCCGTATGCGCAAGACGATCCTGGATGAAGACGAGCGCAAGAAATTCCAAAAAATGCTTAAAGCAGAGGAAGTGGGTTAAGCAACCGCCACCCTGGTCTGGCCCGTGTTGTTGGCAGCAAAAATCAACCTACTTTTGCCTAAAATCTACGCATGTATAGGCGGGTAATTTCTCGGTGTCTCGGCGTGCTGTTGCTCATCTTGATGACGCAGCTTGCGCAGGCGCAGTGTTCCATATGCACCCGAACTGCCCAGCAAATGGGGGAACGACCTGCCTCGGCCCTCAATGTCGGTATCCTGTACCTCGCTTTCACGCCCATGGCCATTGCCTGCGTAATTGGCTACCGCTGGTGGAGAAGCAACCATTCCGGCCAGTAGGGCAGCCGGGGGACTCTGGCTTTGGATCCCGAGCCGATCATCAAAATCCAATGTATCTTGCCCTGTAGAGCAAGCCGACCAAGCGGCTTCCCATCCATGATTGCAACGACTCCCATAGCTAAAGTGCAGCGTTCCAGCCACCAGGCGCAGTTTTCGATCCTGATTCCCTCGTGGAACAACCTGGACTACCTAAGGCTATGTATCGACAGCATCCGAAAAAATTCGCATTTCTCCCATCAGCTGATAGTGCATGTCAACGAAGGGACGGACGGCACGTTAGACTACCTGGCCACCGAGCCCCAAATAGATTACACCTTCAGCCAGCAGAATATTGGGATCTGTTACGCCTTGAACCTGGGCCGCGAACTGGCACGCACCGATTACATCGTGTACATGAACGACGATATGTATGTATGCCCGGATTGGGACCTGGCCCTCTATGACCAAATCCAGCAGGCTGGGACCAATTTTTTCTTTTTCTCCTCCACCGCCGTCGAACCTTTTTTTACCGGCAATAACTGCGTAGTGGTCTTGGATTGCGGACGCGATCTGGACCATTTTCAGGAAGGGAAACTGCTTGCGGAATTTTCCAACCCAACCATCGAAGATTGGCAAGGCGCCACCTGGCCACCCAATGTCGTGCATAAACAGGTATGGGATATGGTAGGAGGATATAGCCCTGAGTTCAGCCCGGGGATGTATTCGGATCCCGACTTTTCGATGAAGCTCTGGGTTCTGGGCGTTCGTCTTTTTAAAGGCATCAGCCGCAGCCGCGTGTATCATTTTGGCTCTAAATCCACCAAACGGTTGAAGGTAAATAAAGGATACTACCGGTTCATTGGCAAATGGGGGATAACCTCGGGCAGTTTTTCTAAATACTTGCTTCGACGCGGAGAACGCTTCGACGGACCCTTGCGGGGCTCCACGCCCAGGGGCTTGTCTTTTCGAGTCAAAAATTTTCTCAAGCGCCTGGACACGCTGTTTCATCCTCAGGACCCCGGGTAGGCAGATACGAAGCGGTATAGGTTGAAAGAGCCGTCCAGCAGCTGGGGCCGGATTATTTGCAACAAGGCTTCCCGATGGATGTCGCGCGTGCGCTTTTGCACGATTAGCTGAAAGGCTTTTTCGGCCAGTAGTCGGATACGTCGTTCGTCCATCCAGGGACTGGACGATCTGGCGAGAATAGATGCGAGCAGATCCGCAACCCCGGTGCGCCCAGTGGCAATCGTCTTGATGACGGCAATCGGTTCGCGGCCAGTCCCGGCCGCGGAGGAAACTAGCTGCTGGAGGTTTTTAGCCAACCGGTCAGCATCGGGTCGATCGGCTTTGTTCACCACAAAAATGTCCGCTATTTCCATTAGTCCCGCTTTCATGGTTTGAATCTCGTCGCCCGATTCGGGTACCAGGACCACAACCGTCGTATCGGCCAGGGCCGAAATCTCGACTTCTACCTGACCCACGCCCACTGTTTCCACGATCACATAATCAAACCCCCCCGCGCGAACCAGATCGGTAATCTCGATGATTTTTGGACTTAGCCCTCCCAGTGAGCCCCGCGTGGCCAGGGATCTGATGAACACTCTGGGGTGATTGTGCCAACTACTCATCCGGATTCGGTCGCCCAGGATCGCACCTTGATGAAACGGGCTCGAAGGATCCACGCAGAGCACTGCGGCACTCATGTCCTGTCCGGTAAGTTCATGGACCAGCGCATCGACCAGTGTGCTTTTGCCTACGCCGGGCGGCCCCGTGACGCCAATGGTGACGCTGAGTTTGGATTTGGGCAAGGCTTCTAGCAAAAATTCGTACCCCGGCACTTCATTTTCAATCAGCGAGATCCCGCGCGCGAGCGCACGCCGATCACCTGACACAACAGCTTGCAACAGCCTGTCGTAGTCCTGGGTGTTTTCTGCACGTTCCTTCATAGCAAGCTCAAATGTAGTCGCAAAATATCGGTCCAAAAAGTTTCCCACTTGGCAAAACCCGGATTTGGCTTGCGCCATGTCCAAAGTGGGCCGCGAGGATTTTTTTTTGTGTCCGAACACCTGCAGCCAGTAAATTTGAGGTTGGCAGGCGGACTCGCTCCCGGCTTTCGCAAGAAGGTCAACCCGTCTTCCCGCTAAATATTGTTCATGACCAATTTCATTCCCATATTTCCGCTCAGCATAGTCGTGTACCCCGGTGAGAGTCTGAATCTACACATCTTTGAGCCGCGCTATAAACAACTTATCCAGGAATGTCACGCCGAACAAAAAGCGTTCGGTATCCCCACTGTGATCAACAACAAGCTCAACGAAATGGGCACCCTGGTAAAAATTACGGAGATTGTGAAAACATCCGAGAACGGAGAAATGGATATCCGGGCCCTTGGGGTGAGCGTGTTTCGGATTCTGGAAGTAATTAAATCGGTCCCGGAAAAACTCTACAGCGGAGCTATCGTCAACTACCCCGATAACCTGGAGGATCAGGGCAAGCGAGAGCTCATGGCCAAGGTGGTTAATGCAATTCGGGAACTGCACCGGCTGCTGCACATTTCCAAGGATTTTAAAAAACCCGACTACGAACTCACGGCCTATGATATCGCCCATCACGCGGGCTTGTCCCTGCAGGAAGAATATGAAATGCTAGGCCTACTGCGCGAGGAGCAACGTCAGGAATACCTCAAGCGCCACTTAAGTAAGGTCATCCCGGTCATTGCGGAAATGGAAACTCTGAAGGAACGCGTCAAACTCAATGGTCATTTCAAAAACCTATCTTCGTTCGAATTTGAGGACTGAGCGGTTGGATTAACCACTGTGGGTTCTCCTGCATTCAATCAAATCTCTGGGTACAGTTATGTCATTCACGCTCTGCTTTGATTTTGGAAATACCCGTTTGAAGGCTGCCGTATTTTCCAACCACCAACTGCAACAGGTGATGGTGCTGGACAATGACCAAACGCCCACCATCACGGCTTTGCTCGACCAGTATCAGCCGCAAAAATCCATCCTCTCCTCCGTCGTCAACCACAACCCCGAGCTGGAAAATCTGCTGCGAAGCAGGACCCGCTTTCATAAACTGGACCACCATTCCAAACTTCCGGTCTCCACCCCTGTAGGCAAGCCGGAAACCATTGGTGCAGACCGGCTGGCCTTGGTGGTAGCGGCTGTGGATCTGTTTGGAGCCAAAAACAACCTGGTCATCGGGCTGGGTTCTGCCGTCACCTACAATTTCGTCAACAAATACCATCAATTCTTGGGCGGCGGCATCTCACCAGGCATGGAAATGCGCTTCCGGTCGCTGGAGGCTTTCACGGCCAAACTCCCCCTGGTCAAGGCCGACTGGAATTTCCCCCTCGTGGGCTACGATACGCGCACCAATATCCTGAGCGGAGTCATCCTGGGCATGGCCAAGGAAATCGATGGCATGATCGAGGCCTACGAAGAAAAGTATGATAATTTTAACGCCCTTTTAAGCGGCGGGGACGCCCTATATTTCAGTCGCTGGATGAAAAAAAAGATATTTGCAGATCCTGAGTTGATTTTTAAAGGCTTGCTCGCCATCAGTGAATTCAATCAATAGCAGCAGCCCATGTCCCGTCCGCATTATAGACCAGATGCCCGCTTGGGAAGCAGACCAATTTATAACCGATGATTCGACTATGGAAGATAACGCGCTTGGGTTTACTGGCTTTGCTTAGTCTGGTCTTCATCCGTTGTGAAAACGACGAAAAGGACCTACCCTCATTTCGCAAGAAACAGGTGGTCGTCGACGAAGCCACCAAGGTACTCATCTATTACAGCACCAACGCCGTAGTAACCGCCAAACTAACGTCGCCCTTTATGCGTAACAGCCAGTCCGATCCCAAGTATATCGAATTTCCCCAAAGCCTGCATGTTGATTTTTACAACGACAAGATGGTTGTGGAGAGCCAAACGGACGCGCTGTATGGAAAATATTTCGAGCCTACACAAAAAGTGTTTCTCAAAGACAGCGTCGTGGTGAAAAACATCCTCAAAGGGGATACGCTCCGCTGCCGCGAACTATGGTGGGACCAGCGGACCCATAAATTCTTTACCGATAAAGCGGTCCAGATCTTCAAGCGTGGGGGGACCGTGATCAACGGCACGGGCTTCGAGGCGCCGGAAGATTTCAGCGGCTATACCATTTACCAAATTCAAGGACCTTATGGTTTTGTCGATAAGAGTGCGTCGAAATAAGCAAAGTCGCGGACCCGGCGATTGCGCAGGCCGGACGCCAAGCCCAGCCCAGCAGACGAACCACGCGCGAGGCACACCAATTGTTCACTCCTTTTTAAATGATGATTATGGAATACCGCCATTTAGGAAAATCAGGACTTCAACTTAGCGCACTTTCTTTTGGATCCTGGGTCACCTTCCACAAGCAACTGGGAGATGGCCTTGCCGACGAACTCATGGGAATCGCCTACGACCAGGGCGTCAACTTTTTTGATAACGCCGAAGTCTATGCGGGCGGGGAGAGCGAAAAAATGATGGGGCGTGTGCTCAAGAAAAAAGCTTGGGACCGAACATCGTATGTCCTTTCGTCCAAGGCATTTTTTGGCTGGAGGGGGAAGCAGAATAAGCCCAACCAGGCCGGTCTCAGTCGAAAGCACCTGGTGGAGGCCTGCCACGAGGCCTTGCAGCGGCTGCAGGTGGATTACCTGGATTTGTTTTTTTGTCACCGGCCGGATAAGTCCACCCCCATCGAGGAGGTAGTATGGACCATGAACATCTTGCTCGGCCAGGGAAAAATTCTCTACTGGGGCACCAGCGAGTGGAGCGGGGTGGAAATCATGGAAGCCTACCGCATTGCCGACCAGCATCACCTCATCGGACCCACAATGGAGCAACCCGAATACAACTTGCTGCAGCGCCAGAAAATGGAAAATGAATACCTCCAAATCTTCAAGACCATGGGCCTGGGCACGACGGTGTGGAGTCCTCTGGCCTCGGGATTGCTCACCGGTAAGTACAACCAAGGCATCCCGGAAGGCACTCGCTTGTCTTTGAGTGGCTTTGAATGGCTCAAGGATAGCGTGCTGGTAAGCGACCGCGTAAAAAAAGTGCAGGCCTTCACCAGCTACGCCCGGTCCCTGGACACGAGCCCGGCAACCCTAGCCCTTGCCTGGTGCCTGAAAAACGAGCATGTATCCTCGGTGATTTTGGGCGCAACCAAAAAGGAACAACTCTTGGAAAACCTCGGCGCCTTGGACCTGGTGCCCAGCCTAAGCCAGGAAGTCCTGCAGCAGATTGAAGCCATCATGCAGACCAGGCCCGTGCAGGCGGCCTACTAATACAATTTAAAGTATTGGTTATCCTTTATATACGATCCTAGCAGTCACGCAAAGGGCCTGGCCTATGCGGGGGTTGCGGCAAAAATCAATCAAACGTTTGTTTAATTCAAACATTTGTTTAACTTTGCCCCCTCATTGAATCGCCAGCCATGATCGACAAGAAAGAACACATCATTGACAAAGCCGTGGACCTATTTGCCAACAAAGGATTTGAAGGCACGTCGATCCGCGATATCGCCGCTGCGGCCGAGGTGAATGTGGCGATGATCAACTATTATTTTGGAACCAAGGAAAAACTTTTCGAAGCCCTCGTCCAAGCCAAGGCCGCCGGTACACGCGACGCGCTGGATGAAATTGCCAAGAACAAGACGCTCACATCGATGGAAAAGGTGGACCTGGTCATCGAAAATTTTGTCACCCGAATATTTACCGGCCGGAAATTTCATCGGGTGATCCACCAGGAAATCATGCTGAGCAACCGTGAACCTTTAAACCAGATCATTGTAAATATACTTATTCCCAATTCCAATTCCATCCGTGGACTTATCGAAGAGGGGATCAAAAGGGGGGAATTCCAGAAAGTCGATCCCCAGTTAACGGTTGCCTCGCTCATTGGAACCATCAATCAAGTGGTTCAGTCAAAAAAGTTCTGTAACCTTTTTTTAGGCAAGAATGTGGATTATGTGCCGTATGATGATCCGAAATTCATTAAACGAGTGATCGATCATTTGAAGCTACTGATGCGCGCCCACTTGATAAAACAACAGCATTCATAAACCAACAACAACTCAACAGGTATGGAAAATCAGACAGCCCCTGAAAAAAAGAAAAGAAATCCGCTTCGGTTAATCATCGTGCTCATCGTGCTCATCGCCGGTGGAATTTTTGCCTTTACCAAAATCTCCTACGCCCTTTCGCACGAAACGACAGACGATGCCCAAGTGGAAACGCAAATCACACCGGTGCTGCCCAGGGTGTCTGGCTATGTAAAACACATTGCCGTCAACGATTACGATTCGATCAGGGAAGGTCAACTGGTGGTCGAACTGGATGATGATGAACTGCAATCCCAACTGGCCCAAATGCGGGCGGATTATAACGCCGCGGAGGCCGATATCGCCAACGCGCGGGCGGCGCTCAACAACGCCGTCGTCTCCCTGAAAGTCAACAAGGGAGCCATCGATCTGAACAATGTCAAGATGTCGCAGGCCCAGGAAGACTACAGCAGAAACCAGAATCTTTTTGCCGACCAAGCGATCACCAAAAAAGAGCTCAACGACAGCCGCTACGCGCTGGAGCAGGCCACCCAACAGGTCAGCAACAGCCAAGTCGATCTGAGCACGGCCGAGACCCGGATTGCCATCCTGCAAGCCACGATTCAAAAGTCCATTGCGACCCTGGCTTCCAAGAAGGCCTCAATCGATCAGCAGGAACTGAAGATTTCCTATACCAAAATCTATGCACCTACTTCGGGCAAAATCGGCAAGCGCAATGTGACGGAAGGGCAATTTGTCCAGGCAGGCACGCCACTGTTTTCCATCGTCAACGACTCGTCGTACTGGGTGGTGGCCAATTTCAAGGAAACCCAGATCGAGAAATTTCATGATGGGCTGACCGCCATCCTCACCCTGGACGCCTACCCGGACGTCAAGATTCAGGGCCGCATTTCGAGTCTGAGCGATGCTACAGGTGCGCGGTTCTCTTTGTTGCCTCCGGACAACGCGAGTGGCAATTTCGTCAAGGTTACCCAGCGCATACCCATCAAGATTGAAATCGACAGCGTTAACCAATACAAAAAAATTCTGCGCGCAGGGCTTAGCATCTACGTAAGCGTGCCGACAAAATAACTGTCTATGTCGCCCAGAGGTATAGCCAAATACATCATTGTAATAACTACGGTTTCCGCCGCAGTCATGGAGCTGGTGGATACCTCCATCGTCAATGTCGCCCTCAACGATATGGCAGGTAGCCTTGGCGTGAGTATCGAGGACATCAGCTGGGTCATCACCTCCTACGCGATAGCCAACGTGATCATCATTCCCTTAACTGGATTTTTAGCCGATTATTTCGGACGCAAGAACTATTACCTCGCGTCGATGATCATTTTTACGGCGGCCTCCTACATGTGTGCCCAATCCACGGGGCTGGTAGAAATTATCGTCTGGAGATTTGTCCAGGGAATTGGAGGGGGCGCCCTGCTATCGACCTCGCAAGCCATTTTGTTTGACGCTTTTGAACCCAAAGACCGTCCCGTGGCTTCGGGCCTGTTTGGCATGGGCCTGGTGCTGGGGCCCACGCTGGGGCCCACCCTCGGCGGATTTATTATTGAACACTTGAGCTGGCCGATGATCTTCATGATCAATATACCGATTGGCATTGTGGCCACCATCCTGACCTTTACGTTCATCGATAAGAAGCCAGGAGAAGGCAAGAACAAAGCCAATATCCAAATTGATTATACGGGCATTTTGCTGCTCATGGCAGGAATCGGCTGCCTGCAGTTTGTCTTGGAAAGGGGCCAGGCTGACGATTGGTTCAGCAGCCCGACCATCCGGCTATGCAGCGCCATTGCCGTCGTGGGCCTGATTGGATTCATCGGCTATGAACTGCGCATAAAAAATCCCGCGGTCAATCTGCGGGTCTTGGGAAACCGCAACCTGGCTTTTACCACCATTTTCACCTTCGTCGTGGGGCTTGGCCTGTTTACATCCGTATTCGTTTATCCCGTCCTTGCCCAGCGGGTACTGGGCTTTACGGCCTACGAAACCGGTCTGTCGCTGCTCCCCCCCACCTTGATTGGAGTCATCATGATGCCCATCATTGGCCGCAGTATGTCCAAAGGCGTCCCCTCGGTACCCTTTGTGGTGATGGGCTTCCTGTTCTTTGCTGCCTACTGCTGGCTTAGCGCGCGCGTCAGCCCGGATGTGGGCAAGTGGGCCTTCTTTTTCCCGCTGGCCCTGAGGGCCTTTGGTATCTCGATGGTCCAATTGCCCCTGATCAACCAGGCGGTGTCTGGCTTGCAGCCCAAAGACTATGCCTCCGGGATTGCCCTGAACAACATGATCCGTCAGCTCGGGGGCGCCTTCGGTATCGCGATGGCCAATAATTACATCGCCACCCAATATGCCCAACATCGCAGCGACCTGGTCGCCAATCTGACCGATGGCTCGGCTATCCTGGCAGGCCAAACTCACGACATTGCACAAAATCTGGTAGCCAAAGGAGGCATCGACCTGACCCAAGCAACCACCCAGGCCTATGCGCTAATCAGCAACGCCGTGGACAGGCAGGCGTATTACCTGTCCTACCTGGATACCTTCCGGCTGATTATGCTGTTTTTTCTGGCCGTAGTACCCCTGGTTGCCTTTTTACAAATTAAAAAACCATCAACGCAAAATAGAGCCGCGGCCGTTGCAGCTGTCGCTGAAGCCCATTAAAACAAGACCAAAAATCAGAAGCATGAAAAAATTATTTTTCGCCCTTTTCACGATCCTTAGCTCAGCAACCCATCTACGCGCGCAGGTCCAGGTGAACCCGGAGTTAAAAACATTGATCACCCAGTCGTTCAGCTATTTTCCCAATATCAAGGAGGCGCAAAACCAAGCGACTACGGCCCAGCAGCAGCTGGATCTGGTCAAGTTAAACAATCTGCCCACCGTCTACGGAACGGCCTCCTACTCCTACGTGCAGCCCAAAATTGAGCTACCCCTTCCCTTTGGACCCGGAGGAGCGATTGAGAACTTCCAGTTTGCCGCCGTCAACAACTATGGGGCAGACCTGCACGGCACCTACACCTTTATTGATTTTGGACGCCTGAAAGCCAATGTGGAAAAGGCCAAGACCCAATTGCAGTATTCTAAACATAACGTGGACTACGTCAAAACCCTGCTCGCCTTGCAGGTTGCTACCATCTATTACAACATCATTTTTCTGGAAAAATCCATTGACATTCAAGACAGCGTGATCAGTTTTTTGAATGAGAATAAGCAAATCGTGGAAAGTAAGCTGAAAAATGGAGACGCCATCCGGGTAGACCTGCTCAATATTCAGGCCCAGGTGGATCTGGAAACCAACCGGAAAGTGGACCTGCAAAACACCCTGCAAAAACAAATCAACCTCATGGCCTATACCACGGGCTCCACCGCCACCACGGGCAAGGAATTTGATTTTGATTTACCTCTCAAATCGCAGCCCGACGCCCTGGTAGAGGCGCAGCACAATAACCTGGATTTTGTCCTGGCCAAGGACAGGGTACAACAGGCGCAGGATCAGCTCGGGGTGACTAAATTGACCAACCGACCCTCGGTCAATGTGGGTGCCAATGTGGGGGTCAACAACAACTACCTTCCCGATATCAAAAATCCCGAATTCAATTACAACGCGGGCATCACCCTGGACGTGCCCATCTACAACGGAAGCCGCACCAAGCAACAGATCAAACTGGCGGAAACCGCTGTGGTCCAGGACCAGCTAGCCATCGAAACCTTAAGTAACAACTACAGCAAAGACATCAACCAGGCTATTACGGACGTACGCTCCAACATCGAGCGCATTCAAAATACCGCGGGCCAGATTGAGCAAAACAAGGTGGCTCAGGAACTGACCGCAAGCCGATTCAAAAACGGGGTGGCTACCAACCTGGATCTCACCAACGCCTCGACCAACCTGCAACGGGCGGAGTTGACGCGGTTGCAATACCAATACCAGCTTTGTCTGGCCAAAGTGCAACTGGCCAATCTCATGGGTTTTCAATACTGGTAGACGCCAAAGGAAAGCAAATAGTAAAATAATGGTTTGCCCAGCGGCTAGATAGGCCTAAAATAAAAGTCCCGAATGACTCCGGGACTTTTAATTTTTTGTACATGACTTAACCAAACATGCGGTGGTCATCAATAGGTACAAATTTTAACTTACACTTCGTAGGATTGGCTTTTCAGCGATGTTGGATTTTAACTTGTCGGCTTTTGATTGATATTGGATCCTATGTTGGTTTTTCAGGATGCAACGATTTTTCTAAGGATTATTGATTTCGGTTTTTCGGTTTATTGGAGCCGGATCCGTGATCAATCTGGGCGACGATGTAAACATACAATTCCGTCCAGGCCAGCACAAGAGGATTACTGCTTAATCTCCTCTGTTCGGTATTTACCCCCGTCTACGTAATATTACGAGTAGAATTACGATCCTTTGGACCTGGGCTTTGGGGCATTTTCCAAATTAGCCTACATTTAGCCTTCACCAGCACCCACTCTTACCCATGCTTTTTGAAAACAAGACAGTATTGATCAGCGGCGGTAGCCGGGGGATAGGCAAAGCGATTGCTATCAGGCTCGCCCGTGAAGGGGCCAATATCGCTATTGCCGCCAAGACCACCGAGCCGAACCCCAAACTGGAGGGTACCATTTACACGGCAGCCGAAGAGATCGCCAAAGCGGGACCTGGCAAAGTCCTGCCCCTGCAAGGCGATATCCGTTTTGAAGAAAGCATACGCCAAATCGTTCAAACCACCGTAGCCACCTTCGGCGGCATTGACATATTGGTCAATAATGCCAGCGCCATCAATCTGTCCCCTACAGAACAGATGGAAACCAAGCGGTTCGACCTGCTTCAAGCGATCAATGTGCGGGGCACTTTTCTGATGTGTCAGGCAGCCATCCCGTTTTTGAAAAAGGCCAATAACCCCCATATCCTCAATCTATCCCCCCCGCTGAATATGGATCCCACGTGGTTTTCCAAACACCTGGCCTATACCATGAGTAAATACGCGATGAGTATGATCATCCTGGGGCTGGCCGAAGAGCTCAGGCCGTACCGGATCGCCGCCAATGCACTCTGGCCAAGGACGACCATTGCGACCGCAGCGGTTCAGAATTTGCTCGGTGGGGATTTTCTGATCCAGCGCAGCCGGACCGTAGACATCGTGGCCAACGCTGCTTTCTACATCCTGCAAAGGCCCTCCTTTGAAACGACCGGCCAGTTTTTTATCGATGAAGACGTAGTCAAGAGCGAAGGGGAGACTGACTTGACAAAATATGCCGTCAACCCGGAACAAAAATTGATGATGGATCTTTTTATTTAGCCAGCGCCAGGGGCGAAAAAAACACACGACATGAAGACCCACCTATACGCCTCGTCCGAACGCGGCACCAAGAATATCGGCTGGTTGAAAAGCAAGTTTACCTTCAGTTTTAGCGACTACTACAACCCCGTACAAAGTTCGCTGGGCACCCTGGTCGCGTTCAACGACGACTTACTGGAGCCCGCCAAGGGCTTTGGCCTGCATCCGCACGTCAATATGGAGATTATTTCCGTCTTGCTGGCAGGCCGCATGAACCATAAAGACAGCATGGGTTATAGCACCATCTTCGAAGCGGGGGCGGTGCAAATCATGAGCGCAGGAACGGGTCTGCGCCACGAGGAATATAATGTTGGCGACGAGCAGGTGAATTTTCTGCAGATTTGGATCGAACCCAAATTACAGAATATCACGCCTCGCTACCAGTTCCGGTCCTTCCCCAAAGAAACCAGAAAAAACAAATTAACGACCATCGTTTCCTGGGAGGAAGGCCAAGCCCATTGCTGGATAAATCAAAATGCGAAACTCTCGATCGGATATTTTGATGAAGGGGAAGTAGTGGAGTATGGCTTTTCCCCGGAAAATAAATGCCTATTCATCTTCGTTATCGAAGGCACCCTGCGGGTAAATGAAACCCTCGTCCAAAAGCGCGACGCCCTGGGTGTTTGGGATACGGCCAGCGTCCATCTCAAACCTCTGGACACCTCCGAATTCCTGATCATCGAGACGCCGATCAATCAAAAATAATCTCCCCGACTCCTGCGGCTACCCCCCGCAAAAAAAACTTCCCTGCCACGAAGCGCAGGGAAGCCGATTTGAATAGGAGGGACTACTTTTTAATAGGGCAATATTTTTGTGTACACTAAGCCATTAGGGAAGGTAACCACCACTTTAAGATAGTAGCTTCCGCTTCCAGGACAAGAGGTAGGATTACCTTCTGCATCCAGGCCGTAGGTGATCACCGAAGTGATATTATCCGTGCGGATGATCGTGTTTTGTCCACTGACGAGTCTGAAATCACAATCCTGGCGGATTACCTTGGGTTGCGAAATCTCCGATTCGAAGCCCGTGCCAAAACGGTTGGTTCCCCATTCGGCGACGTCGGTGTTACCCAGGCTATCGGTATGGGTACCCGTAGTCGTGATGACGATACCATCGTCGTAACTGAAAACTCGAGTTTTAGCTACATTCCAATCGCGTTGTGATCCGTTGGGGAACGTGATAGTCAGGCTGCCCGCGATCGTGTGGGTAATCGGACCATTGTTAGCCAGGTCAACCAGAAGTCCACCCGATTGGTTGGTGATGGTCTTGGTTCCGTTGAGCACAATCGTTTTGTTGTCGCTAAGACGCGTAATGGTCAGGTTCTGTATGCTCACATTTACCACGGCTCCAGGAGTACGCCAGTATACGCCAAGGGCTTCGGTGATAACCACTACACCGGTACGGGTGCGGTTACCCCAGCAATTGGTACCGTTATAAGTAATAGTAATCGTCTTTGTTCCTGCAGTGGAATCGATGGTGACCACTACCGTTGCATCGCAGATGATGTTAGCGATGGGGCCAACGCCGTTTACAGCCACCTGCAAGTTGTCTACTTGCGTGGTGGAGCCAGAGGTCGAAGCGGTGACGCTGGAGCCTGCGGTGGAGGGTTGATTGTATAAGGCGGTATTGACGTCGTTGGTCACGGCTTCATCTTCGTTGGAAACCTGTGCCTGGTCATCGGCCTGAGTGGCCAAATCCGCATTGGAGTTGGTGCCTGTCGAGCCGCTGTTAACGCTGCTCTTGTTACACGCAAATACCAACCCCACGGCTGCGCCAAGAATGGTAATTCGCAAAAGGTTCGTTGTTTTCATAATGACTTTTTTTGTTGTTGATTTTTGTTTTGTGTACATAAGATGGATTTAGCAATTCAAAGTTTAACAGCACGCTGGTTTTTTTTAACTATCCGGGTTAAACCGACCGCCAATTAGCGTGAACAAAGCCTGCGATGAGGCTCTTTGGCCAGTTGGCCAGTGGACTGATAACCATGCTGTAGCTAGGGTAACTACGTGAAAACCATCCCTTGTTTATGGCTTCTGTGCGGCGTTGCTTTTTTTAACAGATTTTAACAGCTCTTTTTTTCAAGCGGACCAATGGGACCTGCCCATGGGTTAATGAAATGTTATCCGGTGTTCAGCACACACCAGACCCCAGGGCCCGTTGAGCAAAGAATAAAATGAGCCCGCGCTGTATTTTATATGGTATGGGCACGGCGATACTTGCCTGCCAGTTGCAGGCTGCCGGTTGCGCTGCAGTCCAGGGGATTGAAGTATATTTAGGTCACGGCCGGAGCCGAAAAAAAACCTCGCAAAAAAATCACCTGAACATGCCCTATATTCCTCTAAGCGATAACCTACCGGGCATTACCGGACTATTGGACTACAGAAAAGACACGGCATTGCCGATAAGGCAACTCACCCAAATACTGCTTCGTGGCCCCTCGACGCTAAGCGAAGGCGAGCGCGAACTCATTGCAGCCGTGGTTTCTTATGGAAATGCCTGCCAGTTTTGTACCGCTGCCCACACGGCTGCGGCCGATGGCCTGTTGGGAGAAAACAAAACGTCCGAGCAAGTGAAGAACGACCCTGAGCGCGCCGGCGTATCCGACAAAATGAAAGC
Source organism: uncultured Chitinophagaceae bacterium (assembly GCA_963742225.1). GTDB lineage: Bacteria > Bacteroidota > Bacteroidia > Chitinophagales > Chitinophagaceae > Puia. The sequence goes on from CAVULD010000004.1 coordinate 66,023, forward strand.
CTTGTTAGACATCGCCCGGGCAGTCCAGGTAAGCGGAAAAAACGTCACCGCCGAGATGATACAAAGAGCGAGAAGCCAGGGAGCCACCGACCTGGAATTACATGACACGGTCCTTATTGCCGCCCTGTTTAGTCTGTACAACCGCTATGTAGATGGCCTAGCCAGTGTGACCCCAACGGATGCTGGGTTCTACGAACGACTGGCCGGGATTCTCATCGAAAAGGGCTATTTGCCTTCGGCCAACCGGTACGCCAATTTATAAAGGGCGCCAGAATATGTTCAACTACTCGTCCGCGTTAGTCTTTACTGCGCCTTGGTGGAATTGCTGACAAAGGCAATATACTTGCTATCGGGTGACCAGGAAGGTGCATTGAACGTACCTTGTCCACCAAATAAATAGGCGATCACCCGGGGCGCTCCCCCTGCAACCGGCATCAAGCGAAGCATCACGCGTTTAAAAGAAGGATGCGAATCGGGATTGATGTCCTCCGGAAAGGAGATAAAGACCAGCCATTTCCCATCCGGCGAAATATGGGGAAACCAGCTGTTATACTGATCAAAGGTGAGTTGCTCGGGATTCGAGCCGTCTGGCTTCATGCGCCAGATTTGCATAGTGCCGCTTGCGTTGGCGTTATAGTAAATATATTTCCCGTCGGGCGAATATTCCGGCCCATCGACATGGCCGGAGTTAATATGGGTGAGCGCAATCTCTTTTCCATCATTTATAAAGACTTCATATAGATTATAGGTCTTACTGCCGTTGCGCTGTCCCACCACCACAAGCTCCTTACCATTGGGATTCCATCCGTGCAGGTAGGAGGGCGTACTGGGCGTGATTAGCCTGGGTTCACCCCCCGAAAGCGGCAAGACATAGACCGTCGATCCTCCGCCCGGCAATCCTTGCCGGTGGCTGCTGATGCCCAGCATCTTGCCGTCAAATGAGATCACATGATCGTTGTTGTTTCTGCCGACCGAGCCCGTGTTCAGTGGCTGGGGCGTTCCGCCTTCGATTGGGATGGTATACAATAGGCCTCCTTCGTTAAACAGCAATTGCTTTCCATTCGGCATCCAGTTGGGCGCTTCGAAACGTCCGGACGATTCATGAATCACTTTCCTGGTGCCATCGAAGGGATTCATGATTTCGAGTCGGCATCCCAGCACATCCGTTTCCGGGGCCGCAGCAATATTCGGATTGGAGGACCAGGGGTGAAATACCGGTTTGTCGATCCGCACGTTCCACACCTTGGCTTCTGCCAAGCTGTTCGAATCGTGAGAACAGATATAGATGCCCACTAGGACGCTGTCTTTCATACCCGAGACGTCCAGGGAACCGACGGTTTGCAAGGGTTCCCCTTGATGAGCGATTCGCATGGTGATTTCCTTGCCAATGCGTTCCAGTTGGATGATTTGACCCCCTTTTTTAGGGGCGAAAATTTCATCCTCCGGATCGCGCATATACATGCCTCTATAGCGTCTCCACTGCAGAACAACCAGGCCATCGATATGCCGGCAGGCGATCCAGCTGGCCGCCGCATCGTCGGTGGATTCGCGGATCATCCAGCCAATTTTTCGGTGGCCGATCGTACCGGATGTATCTCCCGCAAATTCAAAATTTGCCGTGAGAATAAAATCTCCCGCTATTTTCTTGTAGGCAAATTGAAATTCATCGCGGTTAAACCAAATATTGTACCCTGCACCCTTCAGGCTATAGGCCTGAGAAGCTTCATCGTACTGGGTAGACCCTGCTATTTTGGGGTTCCCAATATCCATATGGTTATCAAATATCCCCACGGGATGCTGCCCTTGGCAGACTGAAAACAGCAAGGCAAAAAATGCAGCAAAAAGTAATTTCATATAGGCTATTTTTTCGTTTGTGCAATAAGTTGAGTTGAAGCTAACGTCTCGTGCACGGCCACACCTTTGGGGTCCGCGACAATGGCTTTAGAGGCCATCTTAAAAAACAAAGAGGTCTCCACCATCCCAGCGATCTCTTTCATCATCGGGTTGATACGCTCCAGCTGTGGCCAGGATGAGAACCAGAGATCGAATAGCAAATTGCCGTTGGTGGTGACCGTCGCCTCGCCTGTATCCTCGTCCAGTCTAAGCCGGATCCGAAAGTCTGCAAAGAGTTGGCGGATTCGAGCGGGTAAATACGAACGTGCCTCGGGAATCACTTCCAGCGTCAGTGGACAAGCGCCCCCCAAGCTATCCACCCATTTGTCCCCCGTAGCCAGGACGACAAATTCTCTGGCCATCGATGCCATCAACTTTTCCTGCGTATGGATACCCCCCAGGCTTTTTAGTACGTTCAGGTTCCCGTCCACCTGATCGCACCCGTCTATATACAGATCCAGCTTGTCCAGCGACGAGGGCTGCAGTGGCGTAAATCCATGTCGTTGCAGTAAAGTTCGGGTAACCGGCGATGAACTAGCCACCCGGAGGTTACCTCTTTTTTCTTGGATTAAAAAATTGATCACATAGGCTACGCTCGCCCCTCCTCCCAGACCCAGAGTCGTTTGGTCCCGGATCAGTTCGATTGCTTTGGCCGCGGCTTGTTGTTTAAGATCCATATGCATGCGATTGGCAAGCGGTGTTGCGTTCAGTTTTTTTCCCTTCTAAAATGGTTCACGGTCTGGATTCTAGACAGCTATTTTTTTCCAGATCTGCGCAGCGAAATTTTCTATCTTTATACAGTTAACCCAGCAGACTTTCGGACACAAGCGAATGTTGACCTCTTAAGGTAGCAAAAGAAAAGCAACAAACACGATAAACTCTTTCCCGTGGCGCCCGGCAAGCCGTCCCTTAGCCATTCGACCCAATGGTCCCTAACCGCTAAATTTAGACCACCCACCTAAATAGTACATCCATGAAACAGACGTCTTGTCTTGTCCTGATTCTAGCCGCCGCTATCTTTTCCGGGTTTAGGTTTTCTGCCCCGGCATTCGTCGACGAGCATAAGACCCTTCCCATTGGTGCGCAGGCTCCTAATTTCAGCCTTCCGGGTGTTGATGGGAAGACCTATAGCCTGTCCTCCTTTGCCGATGCCAAAGTGCTAGCCATCGTATTTACCTGCAATCACTGCCCTACCGCGCAAGCCTACGAGAACCGGATTATCCAATTGCAGAAGGACTACGCGAGCAAGGGGGTCGCTCTGGTGGCGATCATGCCCAACGATCCCTCCAGCATCCGCTTGGATGAACTCGGCTACACCGATATGGGCGATTCTTTTGAGGAAATGAAGCGCCGGGCCGAGGAAAGGCATTTCAATTTCCCCTATTTGTACGATGGGGACACCGAGTCCGCTTCTCGCCAATACGGCCCCATCGCTACACCCCATGTGTTTATTTTTGATCAGGACCGCAAACTCCGCTACAGCGGACGGATTGACGACGTGGAAAAGCCAACCAAAATCCCCAACCAATTGGACGCACGCAACGCCATCGATGCGCTGTTGAGTGGTAAGCCCGTGGCTGTACAGACTACCAAGGTCTTTGGCTGTTCCATCAAATGGCAGGAGAAAAGTGATTGGATCCAAAAAGCCCAGCTGCAATGGGCCGCCGAACCGGTTAACCTCGATACGATTGACCAACAGGGCATTCAGCATCTGATGAAAAATAATACCGACAAATTGTTACTGATCAATGTATGGGCCACCTGGTGCGGACCCTGCGTTGGTGAATTTTCGGATTTTGTGACGATGAACCGAATGTACCGCCGCCGGGATTTTCAATTCATCTCCATAAGCGCCGATGATCCCGCCAAGCGGGGCAAAGCGCTCGAATTTCTAAAGAAACAGCAGGCATCCAATACCAATTACATTTTCAATGAAGACAACAAATATAAACTCATAGAAGCCATTGATCCCAAATGGCAGGGCGATCTGCCCTATACCATCCTGGTGGAACCGGGGGGAAAAATCGTCTATGCAAAAGACGGGGCCATTGATCCTCTGGAAGTAAAGCAAGCGATTGTGGACGACCCCTTGATTGGAAGATATTATTAAAAGCAACCCGGAATCATACCGGCTACGGCACCTGGACAAATGTTTTGATGAAGGCAGCGGCAAATCGCGACGCATAGAGGTTTTTTTCCAAATGGTGCGAAAAAGGATTGAGCAGCTTCGGATAGAAAGGCCGGCTCAGATCCTGCGAATTGGCCAGCTAGATAAAAGCCAGATGTTGCTCCGGCACTTTAATGAACAGGGCTGAAAAACCAAACCACCAGCCCGTATGCCAAATGAATTTTACTCCATGATAGGTTTTTACAAACCATCCCAGGCCATAGGGAAAAACATGACCAGTTGGCGAGCTAAAGGGAGTAAATACCTCCTGCCAGGTGGCCGGCTTTAAGAATTCCGTATCATCGATCGCAATAGAGTAAACCGCCAGGTCCTGGACGCAGGACATCAGCCCAGCGGCCGGATTAAATCCCTTAGGGTAAGGAATTTGGACCAGCTTCCCACCCTTCCAATCATAGGGTAAGGCCACGGATTTGATGAATTGTGCTTTGTCGTAACCGGTCAGGGAGAAGTCCACACTGTCACCCAAGCTAGGAGCTGTGTGGGCAAGGTGCAGGGGAAAAATAATATGGTTTACAACCAACTCTCCAAAAGATTGCCCGGAACCTTGGGCAATGACCTTGCGTAGCTCGCTATAAAAATCTCCGTTGTATCTAAAACTATACCCGGGTTTGAAACCATTTAACGTGTTTCCCTGCGCCGTATGAGTAAGCAAGTGCTTGACTTCGATGCGGGGATCGTTACCCCAGCGCCCGGCCAGGTTGATGCCGTATTTCGTGACGGGATCATTTAGGCTCACTTTCCCTTGCTCGACCAGCTGCATCAGGATGATGGAACCAAATGTCTTGGTCACTGAGGCTAGGTGGTAGATGGTAGTCGGACCCGGAATGATTTTACGATCCAGGTCAGCATAGCCAAATCCTCCATACCAGACCAGGTCCTTTTGGTAGACGATGCCGGCAGACAAAGAGGGGACATGATAGTGCACGCGCAGTTTTTCTAGCGTAGCGGCAAAAGCCGCAGTGTCCGAGTAGTGGAATGAATCTTTTGCGCTCCCATGGCCACGGTTTGCCACCTGAGGCCCGAGGCCGCAGGAACAAAGGGCGGGTAACAGCAGGTGAAGCCAAAATGCACACTTATTGCGATGGGTGAGCCCGACAGTCATTTGATCTTTTTGAGAAAATAATCCTGATTTTCGTGCGAAATCATACCCGTGACCCGACCGATCGAATCCCGCACAAAATCCATCTCCACCCCCGCTATTTTCAGGAAAAATCGGCTCGGACCAAGGGCAATTAAGGGTAGTTTAGGGAGATTATTGTTGGGTCCCTCGATTTGTAATTGCCCTTTTTCCAGCGTAATGAATATCTGGTGACCCGGGTCAAATTCATATACGCCAACGTATTGGCGCAACACCGATTCATCCACTTTGACTTCCTGGTGGTCCGTCCATTTTCGCCACCGGGTTGTATCCAACACCAAGGACCGGTCCTGACAAGAATCCGACGCCAGACGCAGAAAAAGGAATTGATCGTGCAGCGAGAAATGGTACATCCCCGTGGTGCTGCCATCACAATCCGATTGGCCATCAATCTTTCGCAGGCTTAATACCGAATCCCGGACCGCATAGATCATGGTCTCGACCATCGTGCTGTCAGCCACGGTGTACAGGGCCAGCGTGTCTTTACCAAAATCAAGGATCACATTGGCCGGATTTTCTAACCGCAGGGTTCCATGCCACTTGGTATGGGTCAATTGGCCGATGGATAATTGGCTGATCAGCGCAAGCAAGGCAATACATGCAATTTTTTTCATACGTGATTGTGTTGTGTTGGAGCGCCATGGACCTGATACCTGCCGTGTATGTGGCTTTTGGGCGCAGAGGCAAATCTCGGCTGGAAAGGAACAGGAATCACGACGTTTGTTACTCAAATCCGGATATGAGTAGGCTTTGATCCACAAAATCACACAGAATTGGAGGCCAGAATTCTCGCTTTTCGATATTCAGAAGGTGAGGTACCGGTAATCTGCTTAAAACTTCTTTGGAAGGTAGCCTGCGAGTTAAACCCGCAGCTATAAGCCAGGCCCAGAAAGGTGAAATGGTCCATTTCCGGCTGCCGGACTTTTTCTTTGAAGGCTTCGACCCGGTACTTGTTGACAAATTCGTTGAAACTTGTATCCAATTGCTGGTTGAGTAGAGAGGAAATGGTTTTTTGCCCAAGACCCGTGTGTTGCGCCAGCCTTTGGAGATTGAGCCTGGGATCTAAATAAATTTTGTCCTTTTCCATAGCCTGCTGCAGAAGATGCATGGCGTGCTGAGATGCGGCAACTGGCAGCTGCGCCTTGACCTTCGACGCCTTCCCTCCCAGGGACCCCTGTTTATACGTAACCAAATATCCCTTAATACCCAGCCAATAGATCATAATTGCCAGCGGGACATAGAGGGGATACCAGTCGCCCCAATCCAGCAAGGCGTTACTGTATTTGGGTATGAGGTATGGAATAAGTTGAGCGAGCCAAAGGACCTGGAAGGCAAGGAAGACCCGAAGGAACTGTTGGAGCCACAGGATGTGATCGGGTAAGCTCCTGCCTTGCAGCTGGTGGCTCTTTTTCGCGGCTGCCAAATGGCGTGCAGATAACCAAATATAAATGGACAGGGAGAGCCAACGCGGCAAATCCACCCAGGTATCGTAGGTGTCTATATAGGTTCCAAATGGTAGGGGGTGCCGAATCAGGCGGGTAATCAGGCACAGGATATAGAGTATGGCCGCGATATGCTGAAACAGATCAAGGATCACGGGATAAAAATGTGCACGTTGCTTGCGGGTGAGGATGAAGCCCGGATCCAACATAGATTTGACATAAAAGAAAATCAAAGGACCAAGGGGCATGATCACAATCAGCGGAAAGACAGCAATAAATACTTGGTAATATCCATTATTAAACCAACTCTGGTGATTGCTGTACAGATTTAGGCTGGCCAGGGCGATGAGAAAAATCAAGATAGCCAGCAACCGGTTGGGCTGCTTGTTCGCCTTGGTGGTGAAAAGCAACCCCGTAACGATCAGGCCCTGCACCGCTCCAACTAAGATAATGGTATTTAAAAAAACGGAATTATACATGGCTTATTAGCTTCTATTTACGGGCTTCAAATCTACTGGTCTTCATGAAAGAAAAGAAGAATTTTATTGGTAAGTCCTCTTATGCTCATTGCCTGGACCGGAACTCGCATTTAAATGCACAGCCCAACGAAAGGACCCCGGGTCAAATCGTTTTTCTTTGCTACATTTCGATATGCAAACCAGAAGCTTCTTACTCTACGGGGCCAACGGCTATACCGGCGAACTGATCGCGCGACTCGCCGCCAAATACCGGCTGGAACCGATTCTCGCCGGCCGAAGGGAGAGCGCGCTGAAACCGCTTGCCGATGAACTTGGCTTCCCCTACCGCGTCATCGACCTTGAGGACCGCGCAGCACTCCATGCCGCCCTGAGCGAAGTGCAGGTGGTGCTGCATGCGGCAGGTCCCTTTCACCTTACCTGTGCCCCCATGCTCGAGGGCTGCTTACAAACCGGTACCCATTACCTGGACATCAATGGAGACATTGGCGTGTTTGAGCTGCTGCATCGCCAGGATGCAGCGGCCAAAAAAGCAGGCATCATGCTGCTACCCGGAGTGGGATTCGATGTAGTCCCTACCGATTGCCTTGCCCTGGTGCTGAAACAATTACTACCCGATGCCCTGGAGTTGAAACTCGCCATTGCCACCCTCGGGGGCAGCATCTCACATGGCACAGCCACCACGATGGCGGCCAAATTAGGGGAGGGAGGAGCCGTGCGCAAAGAAGGAAGCCTTATTTCCGTACCCCTTGGACAAAAAGGGATTTGGGTTGACTTTGGAGTGAAGAAGGTATTTGCCATGACAATCCCCTGGGGAGACCTTTTTACGGCATACTACACTACCGGCATCCGCGACATTGAGACCTATGCAGCCATCTCACGCCAACTCTACTTGCTGCTCAAAACCCAATCGCTTTTTAACTGGCTACTGCGCTCGTCGCTCGTGCGCAGCTGGGTCCAAAAAAAAATTGACCAGCGACCTGCAGGTCCTGACGAAGCCCAAAGAGAGCGGGCGATTAGTTTGGTCTGGGGGCAAGCCACCAATGGCTCCGGCCAACAGGTGAGCGCGAGACTTAGCGGACCCGAGGGGTACTCGCTCACGGCGCACAGCAGCCTTATCCTGGTAAAAAAAGTGCTCGAAGGGAAATTTATGGCTGGCTACCAAACGCCAGCCGGTGTGTATGGTCCGGATCTTGTGATGGAAATACCGGGCGTGAAAAGGGAGATTCTCTAGGAGTTCGGCACGAGAATGCCCTGGCTGGGTGAACAGCTGGAAAAGGAATATTTTTATATAAAGATATGATTGCCCGTGCTTTAAACAATTTTTGTTAGGACAGGTTCCGGACGTTGAACCCAGGTTATGGGAGCCAATATGCGGGATGTCCAAAAAAACAAACCCAAGTTTTTATGGCTATTTTCGGACCTGTACTGCGCGATAATCCCTAATTTCCAAGTCCAAATACCTCTTGTTGATGAGAAACCTCATACTATCCTTATTGCTTTTGTCCGTATACCCGGCCTTCGCGCAGCGACCCTGCCCGCAGAATTCCATCTTATACCACTTCGAAAAAGACCAGCGCTTTCGGAATTTTACCCAGAAACTGGGCAACCATCCCCAATTTGAGTTTCTGCAAAAATCCAATGGCGTCAATTCCCCAGGTGCATTCATCAAGGCTATCAACGACCCAGGCAACCAGCAAAAATATGAGCGAGAATTCAAGGCGTTCGATTTATTGCTGCACAACTCAGGTTTTGACAATGGCTATAAAGATCTCAATGAAAATAATGTAGAAAATATTTATGTCATTCCAGGGACCATTGGAAATTTGGGATTTTACGACAAAGTGAAGGACCGCATCAACTATATCTATGTGAAGCTCAATCCTGCGGGCGAAGAACTGGCTGGCGTTGCCGCGTGGAAGCTGACCAATGAAGCCGGATGTTATTTTTACATCTTGCACACCTGCGGCAATGCTTTTTATCCCAACGCGAACGTCGTCAACCTCTCGGCCACGCGTAGTCACACGGTTACGGTCCAATCCCAGTCTTTACCGATTAAATTAAAAACAGATACGTTTACTCGGACCGTACACATCACGGTTAATTACTATCAGGCCCGGATAGGCGCTTCCAAGGATAAAAACAAATCGGGCAGCTACGACACCACCGTTAGTTTTGTCCATCGACTCGATAAAGACACCAGTTTTGTCGACCAAGATGGCAAGGAATGGCAGATCTTCGCCAGGAGTCTGCCGAAGAAATTTCTGGCTTCCAGAGACACAACTCTTACGCTGTATTCGGTTCTTCATGTAGACTCCACCCAGACGGCCGGAGGTCGCGATAGCCTGAGTTTCACGTTTATGGATACCGCCTACATTAGGGAGCCGGAGGTGGAAAATCTAACCTGCGGGAACAAATGGGAGATTACCCTGGAGGGCGGAATGGGAAGAAATTCCGTTCCTTCGTTCAATAGCGCGGTGCACCATGCCGAATCCAATGGCTTTCATCCGGCGGCAGAATTTACTTTTTCCAGGATTTTCAACCCTTGGTTCCAGCTAGGCTTGTCGGCGTCCTACGTTATTTTGTCCTTTCAGGACGACTTCCCTTATGCAGGCGCGGCCCCGGGCACCTATAGCCAGGTATATCTAGGTAACCCCATTTTTCCCATCCAACTTTTTGTGCAAGGCAATATTGGTAAAGAGGTGGGCTGGCAATCCAGTATCTCTTTATCGGGCGGATACGCCATACCCAGCTACCAAAAGATAACCAATAGCGGACTTACCCTCAATGGCACCCCCGGCGTAAAGGGTGGGCCTACCGGCGGCCTTAGGCTGGGACTGAACTATTTCTTCTCTTGCAAATTTGGCCTGGGGGTAACTTTTTGCGGCCAGTATTTTGATGTGGCCGCAACGCAGCAAAGTTATCACTTGCTGTATCAGTCCATTACGGGCGGTTTGCGCATTCGGTTCTAGCAAGCCCGATGGCGCGTACCGCTGACCTCCTTAGCGCGAGCAGAGAACCTTGTCCGGCAAAGTTCAATATACTTATATACTTACGGGTTGGGCTTCTTACTGCGGTCGATTTCTCCTATGAAAGGGAGCTGATCGTACACGGCCACTTTAATCGCGGACCGGAAATATCCTTCCAGTTGGAAAAACTGACTGGCCTTGAGCGCACCCACCACGCCTTTAATTTTTGCGTAATATTTGCCGTAGAGCTTTTCATACGCCATATTATTAGCCGACATCCGGGTGACTAGTTGATCGGCCGTCGTATTGTTTAAGGTAGCGTAGTTGTTGGCATAGTCTTGCATGATGGAGATATAATCCTGGCCCAGGGTTTTTCTTTCGGCCTCATAACTATCGTACAAATTCCAGAAAGCCGGCGTGCTGGCGAGGCTATCGGGCAGGTTCATATAGCCCTTCATAAAATCCCGCTTATCTTTTCCATACATGGCTTGGATAAGGTTGACGTCATCTTTGGTCATTTGCGCGCAAAGGGAAAAGGTTAACAACAGGCAAATTGGCGTGAGCAGCTTTTTCATAAATTGTTTTTTTGTGCGGTTAAGGTATCCCAAATTTGGATACCGTACACATTAAATGCTCGGCCCGGTCGGGAAAATTCCTATTTAACCGATAAATTGGAATACCCCCGCCTGCTTTTTGGTAGTGGAGTATCTAGAAATTATTGAAATGAACTACATTGTAATTGAATACACTAATACAATCTCAGGCCATGGTTTCAACCGCTAGCAAAACATTCTGGATCGTCTGTTTTTGTTTTGTCTTGGTCTCCTGCAAAGACGAATCAGCCACAAAACCTGTCGTTTCGCCCGATGTCAGTGTGGTTACCGTGGGCAAACAAGACGTCAAAGTGTACGAGCAATATGTAGGGCAAACCTACGGACAGTCTGATATTCAAGTACAGCCTCGGGTACAAGGATGGGTGACTGGCATTTACTTCAAGGAAGGACTCCCGGTGGAAAAGGGACAGCTCCTGTATACGCTGGATGGATTACAGCAAAAGACCCGAGTGGACGGCGCCGAGGCAGATGTAGCAAAGGCTCAGGCAGCTATGGAAAATAAGAAAACGGAACTCGACCGGGTGCAGCCGCTGGCTGAGATGAACGCCCTTAGTCAGCGTGAACTGGATGCGGCAAAGGCAGCACTTGAGTTGGCTGCAAACGATGTAAAGATCGCACAGGCCAGGCTTGCAGATGCAAGAATTGAATTGAGCTATACGCGCATTCTAGCCCCCTTGTCCGGGATTATCGGCATCTCCAAAGTGCTGGTAGGAGATTACGTCGGCAGCTATACTACCGGGGGCGGCATTAACACCATTTCCTCCTTGGGCGAGGTAAAGGTGCGGTTTCCGATTTCTGAAAATGATTACCTGAGGTTTGTCAAGAGGATCCAAGAAAATCCCAAAAGCAACAATTTCACGAGCCTTCCCGTGCAATTGATCTTGGGAGACGGCTCTATATATCCGGAACCGGGGAAAATTGATTTGACCAATCGACAAATTGATCAAGCCACTGGATCCCTACTTGTTCAAGCCACTTTTGGCAATAAAACGGGTATCCTCCGTCCAGGGCAATACGTCAAAGTGAGATTTCAAACCGACCAATTCAATGGTGCAACGGTTGTCCCCCAGCAAGCGATTAACCAACTACAAAATATTTACCAGGTTTTTTTACTCACAGACAGTAATTATATAAAGCCCACGGTCGTCTCGGTAGGAACTCGCATAGGCAGCAACTGGATAATTACTCACGGCGTAGAACCAGGTCAAAAAGTCGTAATGGTGGGCAGCGCTTCGTTAAACCCGAAGGTTGTGGTTAACCCTACGGTCATGAACTGGAATTATGATTCGACTTCCAAAAATTAGGTCATTTAAGAACGTACAAAAAATTCCCAATCACTATTTATGAGTGAATTTTTTATCAGGCGCCCCATTGTTGCCATGGTTATTTCCATTTTTACCATAATCCTTGGACTATTGGTGCTAAAGGGGGTACCCATCTCTCAATACCCGGATATTACTCCCCCGATGATAAAAATAACGGCTTCCTACAGTGGGGCCAATGCCGTGAATGTAGAGCAATCTGTGGCTACTCCGATCGAGCAGCAGGTCAATGGAGTGGAAAACATGTTGTACATGCAATCCATAAATGCCAATGACGGAAGCACAACTATACAGGTGTCTTTTGATGTGGGTACCAATTTGGACAACGCCAATATGCTCACCCAAAACCGGGTCTCGGCTGCCAATCCCTCCCTGCCGAACGCCGTGAAGAACCTGGGGGTAAACACCAAAAAAGCCTTGGCTTTCCCGCTGATGATTGTATCGATATATTCCCCCAACAACTCCTTCGATGCGCAGTTTATTAACAACTACGTATTCATCAATGTGGTTGACCAGCTCAAACGCCTCAAGGGGGTAGGGGACGTGAACGTTTTTGGCGGCTCGGAGTATGCCATGCGCATATGGCTGAACCCCAACAAAATGACCACCTTAGGCATCACGGTAACGGATGTAAGAAATGCGCTGAATGTATACAACAATATTTATCCTGGGGGATCCTTCGGAAATAACCCGGCGCTGCCCGGCACCAAGAATACCTACACGGCCCAGCTGCAAGCGCGTCTGGTTTCGGTGGAAGAATTTGAGAAGATAATTTTGAAATCAGACGCCAGCGGCGGCATCGTTAGGCTAGCCGATGTGGCAAGAATTGAACTGGGATTGGAAAATTATGCTCAAACCAGTCGTCTCAATGGCAAGAATGCGTCGAGCATCGCTATCTACCAGGTCCCCGGTAGCAACGCCCTGGACCTGGCAGCGAGCATTCGAAAGACCATGGATGGACTTCAAGAAAAATTTCCGGAGGGTTTGGATTTCAATTATTCCCTAGATACCACCCTGGCTGTGACCGCAGGCATTGATGAAATCATGCACACTTTGATTGAAGCGTTGATTTTGGTTATTTTGGTGGTGTTTATTTTTCTTCAAGACTGGAGAGCCACGTTGATTCCCTTGCTCACCGTGCCTGTCTCCCTGATTGGCACCTTTATTTTTTTCCCCCTGTTGGGCTTTTCGGTAAACGTCTTATCCCTGCTCGGTATGGTGCTGGCAATAGGCCTAGTCGTGGATGATGCCATCGTGGTGGTAGAAGCCGTGATGCATCACATCGAGCATGGACTGTCCCCCAAGGAGGCAACCCAAAAAGCTATGAAGGAAGTGGCCGGCCCGGTGGTGGCCATAGCCGTTGTGCTGTCAGCGGTGTTTATCCCCGTAGCCCTGACTGGGGGAATTACCGGTCGCCTATATCAGCAATTTGCCATCACGATTGCCGTATCGGTCTGTCTTTCTGCCTTCAATGCATTGACCTTGAGCCCCGCCCTTGCGGCGCTGATGCTGAAACCCAAAAAAGAAGGCGCTAAAAAGAACCTGCTTGACCGCTTCTTTTCTGCGTTCAATCGCGGCTTTGATAAGTTTACCCTTGGGTATACCCGGGTGGCGGGATATTTTGCACGAAAATTGATCTTCGTCTTGGTTCTGCTTGGTCTGATCGTGGTTGCCGCAGGGTTTTTCATGAAGAATGTCCCTGGCGGATTTGTGCCGGAGGAAGATGATGGATATTTTCTTATGGCTGTCTTGCTTCCCGATGCAGCTTCCTTTGAGCGGACTGATGCCGTTACCCACCGTGTGGAGGACCTGTTAAAAAATATTGACGAGATTAGCTCCTACACCGTGATTAATGGATACAATATCCTCTCCAGCAGTGTTTCTCCTAATGCGGCAACAATCTTTGTACAATTAAAAACTTGGCATACCAGGCAAAGAACGGCCAATCAGATCATCAAAGATATTAATAGGCGCTCGCAACAAGCCATCACAGAGGCTACCGCCCTGGCCGTTAGTCCGCCGCCGATTCCGGGCTTGGGCAACGCTTCGGGGTTCACCTTAGAGCTGCAAGATAAGGCCGGCCAGACTCCAATGTACCTTGCTCAACAAACGCAGAAATTTATTGTGGAAGCCCAAAAAAGAAAGGAGATCGGCAATATCTACACGCTGTTTCGCGCCACGGTTCCGCAAAAGAGTATCCAAGTGGATAAGGAAAAAGTGGAAAAACTGGGCTTGAGTTTAGACGAAGTAAATAGTTCCGTATCCAGCCTCTTGGGAAGCTCCTTCGTGAATAATTTCAATGCCTTCGGCAGGCAATACAAAACGTACATTCAGGCTGACGCAGCCTTTCGGATGACTCCGAATGATATCAATCAATTCTTTATTCGGGAACCCACCGGCAATATGGTTTCTCTGGCAACCCTGGCCAAGGTCACGGATACAACAGGTCCGCTATTTACCAACCGGTTCAATCTGTATCGATCGGCGGAAATATCTGGCTCTCCTGCACCAGGTTACAGTTCATCGCAGGCGCTGGCCGCTTTGGATCAGGTGGCAAAGGAGGTTTTACCGCGCGACATAGGTTACGAGTATAGCAACATGTCATTCCAGGAAAAAGCAGCCGAAGGTCAGGGCGGCCTCGTTTTTGCCATGGCACTCTTGTTTGTATTCCTTATCCTGGCGGCACAGTACGAGAGTTGGACCTTGCCGTTTAGTGTGCTGCTGGGCACTCCCTGGGCGATTATGGGCGCGATGCTGGGTCTATTCCTCTGCCGAATCTTTTCGGAAAGCTATGTCAACAATGTCTTTGCGCAAATAGGGCTGGTCATGCTGATCGGGCTGAATGCAAAAAACGCCATATTGATTGTTGAATTTGCGAAAATGAAACTGGAAGCTGGTGCCACGGTATTTGAATCAGCTATTGAAGCGGCAAAGCTCAGGTTTCGGCCGATATTGATGACTTCCTTAGCTTTTATCCTTGGAGTGGTTCCCTTAATTCGAGCTACGGGGGCCGGGTCAGAATCCCGGAAGGTGATGGGAATGGCCGTTTTTAGTGGCATGATTACAGCCACTACCCTTGGAGTCATTCTCATTCCTGCTTTTTTTGTGCTCATCGAGCGAAAAAAGAAATTACAATAAGCTAATCTGCCTGAAACTAGTTCACATGCATAGGTCCATGAAAAGTAGATATTCTTATAGTCAGGTCTTAATTATACTCCTCTTGTATATAGTGGAGGGTTGCATGGTAGGAAAACAGTACACCAAGCCTCAAGCACCGACCAACATCGCTTATCGGGATACCGCATTTTCGGATACGTCGAAGCTCATGCAATGGTTCGATTTGTACAAGGACGATGTGCTAAAGACCATCATTAAACGTACCCTGGACAGCAATCGAAATATGCTGGCAGCCGCTGCTCGAATTGATGCATCCCGTTCCCAAACTGCTGCGATAAAAGCCAATCTCTATCCCCAGTTAAACTACGCAGCCCAGGGAGGCGCAGCCTCTGCAGGTTCCGAGGCGGCTAAGGTGGCTGGAGTTGCCCTTCCGGGAGGTATTCAAGGAGGATATATTGGCGCCTTTGGCCAGCTTAATTGGGAACTGGACTTGTGGGGAAAAGTGAGAAGGCAAACGCGCTCCGCGTATGCGCAGTTCCTGGCCAATGTAGACATCCGAAACGGCCTGGAAGTGAGTTTAGTAGGGGAAGCGGCAACACAATATTTTATCCTGCGTGACTTGGATAATCGCTTGGCCATCGCCAAGCAAACAGTGGCCTCCAGACAAGAACGACTGCGCATCATAACGGAACGATTCGATAAAGGATATGTGTCGGAACTAGATAAATTAATGGCCATAGAGCAGCTTACCCTGGCGACCACCCAGGTTCCCACCTTGCAACGCCAAATAATCCAGACCGAAAACGCACTGCGTTTGCTGATGGCTATGGGGCCTGGTACAATCGACCGAGGTCTGAGTAATTTTGAACAATCCCTATCCCCCACCATACCTGTGGGTCTACCATCCGAGCTATTGGAACGCAGGCCAGATATCCGATCTGCAGAAGAGTCTCTGCAGGCGCAATTCGAACAAATCGGCGTGGCGCAGGCCAACCGGTTTCCCAGCATCAGCCTGACGGGGCTTTTGGGATTTGCTAGCCCTCAGCTAAGCACGCTAGTCAGCAGCAACGGCTTAGTGAGCACAGGCTTTGGCACCGTTCTGGGACCCATATTTAATTTTAACCAGAACAAGCGATTGGTAGAAGTACAACAAAAAAAGACACAGGAAATATATTATCAGTATCAGCAGACGGTCCTATCCGCCTTTGGTGATGTGGATAATGCCCTAGCCCAATACAAGACACTTGTGGAAGAATACACACAGCTGGAGATTCAAGTAGAGGCCGCCCAAAAAGCACTGGCGTTGTCCAGTGCACGCTACGACGCAGGGTATACCTCCTATTTGGAGGTTACCATCCTGGAAAATGATTTGTTTAATGCGCAGTTGCAACAATCCGTTACGCTACAACAAAAATTGAATGCGATTGTCGGGTTGTATAAGGCTTTAGGGGGAGGTTGGGACCTGACTCCGTAAAGAATGCAAAGTAGGTACGTCCAGGTAGGACTTAAGAATGGGCAACCTTGCACGACCGCTCCATTTGTGTTATCTCCAAAACCTCCGATTTGCAGCTTTCCTGGAAATTCGAGTCGGCCCCAACACGCGAAGACCGTGCATGCGTATGGCTAAAGCTCACGTGCGCATGCAACCGAAAGAAGGGGTAAATTTTACACCCGATGGTGATCCGCTTTCCAGCGTTTGACGGCTTGTTTTATCTGCTTATTGGAAAGTCCTTCGGCCAGCGCCTTCTCGGCCAAGGCCGGAAATTCCTCGTCGCTCGCAAAACGCAAGGCAATAATTTGAGACAGCGCAAGGCGCTTGTCGAGCGCTTTACCTGTAAGCAAGTAATGGCGAAAATTTTCCTCAGCCCGGATGGCGCGGTCTTGCGCCTTCTTCGCAAAATGCCGCGCATAGAACCCCACAAGCACCAGAATTAACGTCAACGCCAGGATCAGGGAGGCAGAATACAGGTTATCCTTGGAGCTGGTTACCAAATTCACGATACTTCCGACCAGTACAGCCAAAAGCGCTGCAAAAGCCACGAAATGGTATCCGGCGACGTACCGGGGGTGGTTCTTAAAATTTTGTTCTCTCATACGGCTCAGTTTACACTCAAGATACCGAGATGTTATCAATCTGCCATATTCGGCGAAAAAATGCCTCCTCTATGGCGTAACCAGAATGACTGGGCATCAGGCGGACCTACTCCAATCCATCCACTCAAAAATATATTGTAGTTTTAGGATCTACCAACGCGATCGGAATATACAGGTGCTTGTGGGATATAGCGGTCGCCCTTATTCGAAAAGGGACATTCTTCTGGCTGCCTGATGGATCAATGGACCTGAAAAAACATGCTAATTATGATTGCTCGTTTGCTTTCGCTAGGCCTACTGACCTTGACCCTTGCGCTATCCTGTCTTGGGCAGCCAGCAAAAACGCTCTCCGTATCTTTAGGTAAGGTGGACTTGGAATTCACGTTGGATGAGGGCGGCAAACCCACCTACGCGTTGTTTTATGACCGCAAGGCCGTCATCCGGCCTTCGGCTTTGGGTTTTGCCCTGGACCAGGATATCTGGCTCAAAGGGGATTTCTCCCTCGTGGGCTCCGAGGAAACCATGGTGGACCAAACCTGGGAGCCGGTGTGGGGTGAGGTGAAACAAATTCGAAACCACTACAAGCAACTGAAGATCCATTTGCAGCAGGTTGGTCCAGCACATTTGCTGCTCAATATAGTCTTTCGGGTCTTTGAAGACGGCATGGGATTCCGGTACGAATTCCCCGGACAGCCGAACCTTAAATATTTCATCGTCACCCGCGAGCTGACCGAATTTGCGCTGGCCGGTGACCATGAGACGTTTTGGATCCCTGGCGATTTCGATACCAACGAGTACCCTTATACGACATCCAAAATAAGTGCGATCAATAACAGCAATCTTGTCAACTCCTCCACCGCTATTGCTGTGCGCGTGGCCCCCGATCCCTACGCCGTGCAGACCCCGCTGATGATGAAAACAGCCGACGGCTTGTACCTCAATATCCACGAGGCGGCGCTGGTGGATTACCCCGCCATGCAATTGCACGTCGACACCAGTACTTATAGGTTGACGGCCAGTTTAGTGCCCGATGCGCTGGGCAACAAGGCCCATCTGCGCGCTCCTGCGCGCACGCCCTGGAGAACCGTCATCGTAAGCGACCAAGCCACTGCGATCCTGGCGTCGAAAATGATCTTAAACCTCAATGAGCCCTCAGAACTCACCTCGACCGAGTGGATCAAGCCCATGAAATTCATCGGCGTGTGGTGGGAAATGCAGACAGGCCGGAGCACCTGGAATTATGCCGACAATGTGGATTCGCTGGATTCCCGGGGTGCGCTTATCCCCAACCACCGTCACGGAGCCAATACTGCCAACGTGAAACGGTACATTGACTTTGCCGCCCAAAACGGCATCGAAGGTGTTTTGGTGGAAGGATGGAACACGGGCTGGGAAGAATGGTTCGGTAATTGGAAAGAAAACGTCTTTGACTTTGTGACGCCCTATCCCGATTTCGACGTCTCGGAAATTACCCGCTATGCGGCCTCCAAAGGCATCAAGATGATCATGCATAACGAGACCTCGGGCTCGGCCACCAACTACGAAAGGCAGATGGACACGGCATTCCGGTTCATGAAAAAGTATGGCTACACGTCGGTCAAGACAGGGTATGTGGGCAAGATTATTCCTCGCGGCGAACACCATGACGGCCAGTGGATGGTGGCGCACTATCTGCGGGTGGTCAAAAAAGCAGCCGGCTATCAGATCATGGTGGATGCACACGAACCGGTGAGGCCCACGGGTTTGCAGCGTACTTATCCCAACTGGCTGGCCTGCGAAGCGGGCCGCGGCAACGAATACAACGCGTTTAGCGACGGAAGCGCGCCCGAACACGAAACGATAATGCCCTTTACCCGGCTCATCGGAGGGCCCATGGATTATACCCCGGGCATTTTCAAATTGAAAGGCTACGCTTCCTACGCGCCCACTCGCCAGGTCCATACTACCCTAGCCAAACAACTGGCCTTGTATGTGACCATGTATAGCCCTTTGCAGATGGCTGCCGACATACCGGAAAACTACCTGGCGCATATGGACGCGTTTCAATTCATCCGGGACGTCCCCGTGGACTGGGACGACACAAAAATTATCGCGGCAGAGCCTGGCGACTACATCACGATTGCCCGAAAGGCAAAGGCAAAGAGTAGCTGGTTTGTGGGAGCCATTACGGATGAAAACAGCCGCATGGCAAATATTCCCCTTGGATTCCTCGACCCGGGGAAACGATACCTGGCGACGATCTACCGGGATGCAGACAATGCAGATTGGAAATCAAATCCTGAAGCCTACCAGATTGAACAGCGAAAGGTAGGTAGTAGCGATACGTTGAGCATCCGGCTAGCCCCGGGAGGTGGCGCGGCCATTTCCATTGTGCCCGGTCCATAAAAAATTAACCAAATCAACGCCCAGGCGTACCGCACATGCTTATTGCGCTAATCCTGATTACATTCCTGCTGATAATGTACCTAGGAATACTGGTGTTTATGCGCAGTCCGAAATTCGGCAGGTTACCTCGCGGGGAAAGCCTTGCCCGGATCCTGCGTTCTCCAAATCAAAAACAGGGCAAATTTGAAAACCTCCATCCTACACCAGACCTGACCGAAGGCGCGAATTTTTTCACGGTCTTGCGGGACGTGCTTTTTGCCAAAAGCAAACGAAGCCGCCCGGCGGCGAAGGTGCCTTCCGCAAAAACGGACCTACTCCACCTAAACCGGGATGCCGACATCCTGGTTTGGTTTGGCCATTCTTCCTATTTTATGCAGGTAGATGGCAAGACCATGCTGATCGATCCGGTATTCTGCGGTTCAGCATCTCCCATTCCTGCCACCACCCGCAGTTTTGAAGGGTCAGATATCTATACGGTCCGGGATTTGCCACCGATCGATGTGTTGATCATCAGCCACGACCACTGGGATCATCTCGATTACCAAACCATAAGAAGCCTCAAGCCTCAGGTCAGCCAGGTAGTCTGCAGCCTGGGCGTGGCCGAACATTTAATGAGGTGGGGCTATGACCAGCAACAGATAGCAGAAAAAGATTGGTATGAGGAAATTACCCTGGACGCAGGTTTCAAACTCACCCTCGTGCCGGCCAGGCATTTTTCTGGCCGCGGATTTACGCGCAACCATTCCCTTTGGACATCCTTTGTGTTGCAAACTCCGACCCTGAAAATTTATCTGGGTGGGGACTCGGGCTACGACACCCATTTTGCCGAGATTGGTAAATCCTTTGGTCCCTTCGACTTGGCCATCTTGGAATGCGGACAATACAACGCCTACTGGAGATATATCCATATGATGCCCGAAGAAACCATCCAAGCTGCGATCGACCTGGGAGCTAAGCGGCTCTTGCCGGTGCATTGGGCCAAGTTCGCCCTGGGCTTGCACAGCTGGGACGAACCCATAATACGCGCCAGGTCGGCTGCGCTGGGTAAGCCACTGACCCTGCTTCACCCGATGATCGGAGAATCGGTAAATCTGAAAGGACCCAATCAATTCCACGCATGGTGGGAAAGTCTGGCTGCCCAGAGGCCAGCTCCCTAAGTCTGACCGCTGGTTCTTGGATACCCGAAGGCAATGCAACAATATGGCCATGATCATAGCTTCGGTGGTTTAGTGCACTTGCTTTTTGATTATCGATTCTTTATTTTACATTTATCAGGCCGCTTCGCCACCCCATTTTTTTGTGACAACTCCTCCATGCGCATGAAAAGACGCCGCTTCATAGTGCTTACAGGTCTGGGTGCGACCCTTTTTGGCTGGCCATCCAGCAGCTGCCACCAAAGAAGCCGGGCGCTGGATAAAACGCTCGCCGAGCCGTACGTGCTACTGAGGATCTGCGACGCCAATACCTTGCGCGATCTGGGCGCGAACTACCGCCAAGCCGTCCAACAAGAGAATTCGCGGCAAGAACTGACCGATATGCTTTTGTCAGAGGAATCCGGAAAAAGCAGGATCAACCCGGGCGACAGCGCAGCGCTTCAAGCCCTCTTGGAAAAAAAGATACGTGCCGATTTTCTATCCGGCAATACCATTACGTTACATGGCTGGGTGCTGGCTCGGACCGAAGCCCGACAATGCGCCTTATTCTCCCTGCAGCCCAATAACGCCCGATGACATGCATGTAGACGCCCGCCATATGGAGAATCATTCAACGATTGAAGGCGACTTATGCATCATCGGAGCGGGCGCTGCCGGCATTAGTTTAGCCAGGGAATGGATGAATAGCTCCTTCAAGGTGATCCTGCTAGAAGGTGGAGGCTTTGACGTCGACGACCGCATGCAGGATTTATTTCGGGGTAAGAACACCGGCCAGCGCTACTACCCGTTGCAGTCTTCCCGATTACACTTATTTGGAGGGACCACCGCCCATTGGGCTGGATTTTGCTCCCCCCTGGACCCGATCGATTTTGAGCAGAGAGCCTGGGTACCCAACAGTGGTTGGCCGATCCGTCGCCAAGATTTGGATAGCTACTACCGCAGGGCCAATAAGATCGTGGAAATTGATTCCGATCAGTACAGCCTGCCCTATTGGCAACAAAAAGACCCCGACCTGGTATCGCTTCCTTTTGACAGCCAAGTTGTATGGAATAAGATTTGGCAATTCAGCCCACCTACACGATTTGGGTCAAAATATAGGCAGGATATCGTCGGATCGCGCAATGTGCATTTGTATACCTATGCTAATGTCGTACATATCGAAGCCAACGAGCAAGCATCCATGGTCCAGGAACTCATCGTAAAGAATCTGCAAGGAAAGGAACACCGGGTCCGCGCTACGCATTATGTCCTGGCCTGTTGCGCCATACAAAACGCGCGGCTGCTGCTCAGTTCCAATAACCGCGCCCCCAGAGGACTGGGCAATGACCACGACCTGGTCGGACGCTATTTCATGGACCACCTGGAAGTAAAGTCGGCAGATTTGTATTTACCCGCCCCTACGCCGCTGAAATTGTACGTACTGGATTTTTTTGTCTCCAAAGTCCGGGCCGAGCTAGCCGTTCACGAAAACGTACAACGGCAGCGAGGCATGCTGAACGGAACTTGCTCCCTTTCGCCCAAGGTGAGGGCAAAAAATCAGACCCCCATGATCGATTTTTTCCCAGATAATGCGCACAAGACGGTGGCCTGGATGGAGGGCACCCATACCAAAGTCAAAGAAGGCAAAGTGCCCCTCATGGCAACCTCCCCATTTAGTGAATACGAACTATTCACCCGAATCGAACAGTCGCCCAACCCGTCGTCGCGGGTGTTTTTGGATGAGCAACGAGATGCCCTCGGAGTTCCCCGGGCCAACCTAAACTGGCAACTTACGCCCTTGGAAAAAACGAGTATCCGTAGTCTCTACGAGCTGATCGGCCAGCAGGCAGGCCTTGCCGAGGTGGGCCGTGTGCGCCTCATGGATTGGCTCCAGGACATGGACGACAACAGCTGGCCTTCTTTTCTTGGAGGAGGATGGCACCATATGGGCACGACCCGGATGCAGGATGATCCGACCAAGGGGGTGGTGGATGCCAATTGCCGGGTGCATAACATGAAAAATCTTTTCGTCGCGGGTTCCTCCTGTTTTGCCACGTCCGGAGCGCCAAACCCCACCCTTACGCTGATCGCACTCACCTTGCGGTTGTCCGATCACCTCAAGTCGATCGCAAAAACTTCCTGACATTGTATGGATTTATGTGCCCTGCAGCTTTCGGGTAGGCGCTGGCTTGCAGACTCAAGACTCATTGCACGAGATCATAATAAAGTCCCGCCGCGCCCAGGATGCCGCTGTTTTCCAATTCCGACAAGTCGATTCGCAGCCGCTCGACTGATTTGGTGAAGGCTAAGGTCTTGATGCGTTTCCACATGGCGGGACCAAAGAAGGGGTAGGCAAAGCGTACGGACCCGCCGAATATAATAAGCGAAGCATCGTAGGTGTACAGGATCATCTTAATGGCATTTCCCAAATGCGTCCCCATCTCGGCGTACCAGCTTTGCGCCTGATGGTCGCCCGATTTAGCCTTTTCAAAAACCTCCTGGCCGTCGACCTGGTACACGTTTTGGAAAAATTGTCCACTGCCGTAATATTCGTAGCAGTGGTCCAGATAATCCACCATCCCAAATTCCCCAGCACCACAATTGGGCCCGGCAAAGAGTCGGCGGTCAATGATCACACCGGCGCCCAGGCCGGTTCCAATAGTCAGGCCAATCATATGCTGGCTGCCCACTCCTTTTCCAAAATAGTATTCTCCCAAAGCGAAGCAGTTGGCGTCATTATTTACTAGGACCGGGACCTGATAGCGGTCCTGCATCCATTTTTTTAACGGCACTTCTTTCCAGGATGGGATGTACTGGACATCATAAACGATTCCCTGCTCCAGGTCGACAACGCTGGGAACGCCGATACCGATGGCCGCGACCTGGGCGTCCATCAGGGGGTCGACAATCGCATAAATATCGTTCATCACTTCCTGAACCGATCCCAAGCTGTTCACTCGCTTGGAATGGATCTTCGAAAGCACCGAACCATGGACTAGTCCGCCCCGAATATTGGTTGCTCCTAGATCAATCCCTATCACTTTCTTTTGGTTCATGAAATCAAGTTATCCTGCGATGATTTTTTTTTCTTGCCAAACAATTTAATTGTCTTATTGGTGATTATTGGTTTGGCCCAAAATCCTATGGAAAGTATATAACCCAGGGTAAGGTACAGGAAGCACATGCCGGCCCTTAGTCCAAAGTGATCTCCCAACCAACCGATTATCAGCGGAACAATGGCCCCTCCGATTATCCCTGTTACAATGATGCCGGAGAACGAACCGTGATGTTCCTGGACCGAATTGAGGGCCAGCGAAAAGATGATAGGATACAGTACCGAGGCAAAAAAACCCACCATGGGAAAGGCAATCAGCGCCACCTGGGCAGAACCAAAGAGCCCGGCGCTCAAACAAACAATGGCCATGGCGGTAAAGATGATGAGTACGCGGCGGCTGTCCATCAGTTTCACGAGCAAGAGTCCCAATAGCCCTCCGGCCGTCATGAGCCCCCAAAAATAAGCCACCGTATCGGCCCCCGTTTTTTGCGGATCAAAGCCGTGGTAGGCATACAGGAACTGTGAAATCCAATTGGCCACGCCTTGTTCCGTGCCGACGTAACAAAGCATGGAGATGAAAAATAAAATCACGACGCGTTTCTTGAATAATTCAATATGGGTCTGCAGGGCGCCGGCCTTTTCCTCCGTGCTCAGTTCCACTTTAGGAAAACGCGACAACAGGATGACCAGGATCATCGCAAGGCAGATGACGGTAAAGAGCCAATATAGCGAGATCCACGGCAGCTGGGCCGGTACGTGACTGGCGAGCAAGGAAAAAAACGCATTTCGAGAACCAGTTTGTTTCAGATTCAGGACCAGGCCGGAATATACCAGCGGGCTGATGAAGGACGCGAGCCCGAATATCAGTTGGGCGAGAATGGAAAAAAACGCATAGTTCTCCTCGCCTCCCGCCGTCCGCAGCAAGGGATTGATCACCACCTGCAGCATCGCCATGCCGCAACCTATGAGAAAAAGCGAACCTACTGCCGATAAATAATTGGGAAACAAAGCAAGCATTAAGGACCCCACGAAGGCCACCAGAAAAGCCGCGACCATGATTTTCTTTTCCTTGTACTTTTCGATCAACATGCCAGAGGGTATCGACATCACGCCATAGGCTATGAAAAAGGCGAAAGGCAAAATGGCTACCAGGGTGAGACTCAGGCTGAAGCCGCTGATCATATCCGGAATAAGGGGGCCAATAACATTGGTCAAAAAAGAGATCACGAAAAAGGTCAACATGATCAGGCCAACGATATAATAGCTTCTTTTCATATGCAAGCGTTGAGGGAGTCGTCCACAGATAACAACCCACAATCTTACCGTAAAAAAATCACCAAGGCAAATTCTTGACTTAAAAATCCCCGAATTTACCCAAGTCCTGACGGCTTGCGCACAAGCGGCACGGGTGCCCTTCACATGGCAGCCGCATTCTGAGCGGCCCGGGCTGATTGGGAAATTATTCTGAAGATATTGGCTGGGATTTGACAAGGGAGTGATTTAAATTGATAAATTCACGCCATAAATTGCTCCATATGACTAAGACAAAACTTCTCTTTTGGCTACGCTCCAGCTTGCTGCTTGGCATTTGGCTTTTTGCCTTCTGCGGCCAAACCCCTTCAGTGCCTCAGGCAGATGATGGGTGGGTTCAACTCTTTAATGGAAAAGATCTTTCGGGATGGAAACAGGTGGGTCCCGGCACCCACATGGTGGAAAACGGGCTGATCGCGAGCAAGGGGGGCATGGGCCTGCTGTACTGGCAAGGCCAGAAATTTGGCAATTGCACTATCCGTGTCGTCTACAAGATGCAGAAATTCAACAGCAACTCCGGCGTGTTCATCCGCATTCCAATCGAACCGCGCGAAGCGTGGATGCCGGTATTTTATGGCTACGAGGTACAAATCGATAACCATCCTGAGACTTCGGGAGAAGACGAATACCATATCACGGGGACCCTCTATTCGCTGACCAAGCCTCTGGCTAAATCAGGTAAACCGGGACCGGAATGGAACACCATGGATATCACCATCGACGGTCCACATACAATCGTGGTGCTGAATGGACAAAAAGTCACCGATTATACCGAAGGCGATCCAGTTCCTGCGCGCAAATTCGATTTTGAACCGATGCGCGGCCTAAGGCCCAACGAAGGGTATATGGGGCTGCAAAATCATGGAGACAGCGATATCGTCTATTTCAAAGAAGTTGCCTACAAACCCCTCATCAAAAAATAGCCCCACCAACATGAAAGAGCAAAAGAAAAGCAAAACAAAAAATGCCATAGGTCGGGGCGATTTCATCAAGAAAGCCACCCTCGCCTCGGCGGGGTTGTACATCGTCCCTCGCTTTGTACTGGGTGGTCCAGGTTATGTAGCGCCTAGTGACAAATTATACATCGCGGCCGTAGGTACCGGCGGAGAAGCCGAAAATGACATCCATCATTATGCAACCGCTCCTAAGAAAAATGCGGTGGTGGCCTTCCTCTGTGATGTGGACGAGCGACCTGCTGCACAGCGCAGAAAACAATTTCCCCAGGCGAAATTTTACCACGACTGGCGCGAAATGTTTGCCAAAGAAAATAAACACTTTGATGCCGTAACGGTGGCAATACCGGACCATAACCATGCCCTCGTCGGTCTGAGTGCCATGCAGCTGAATAAACACCTGTATTTGCAAAAACCCCTGACCCATGATATCTCTGAGGCACGTCTGCTCACGCAGGCGGCTAAAAAATATCAAGTAGTCACGCAAATGGGTGACCAGGGTTCATCCTGCGATGGGATGCGCACTATGCGCGAATGGTTTGAAGCCGGCCTGATCGGTGACATCCAAAAAGTATATTGCTGGACCGATCGTCCGGTCTGGCCACAGGGTATTTCGTGGCCCGGCGGCAAACCTCCAGTGCCTAAGGAACTCAATTGGGATTTGTGGTTGGGCACGGCCCAATACGTGGATTATATTGACAACCTGGTTCCCTTCAACTGGCGCGGCTGGTGGCAGTTCGGCACCGGTGCCTTGGGCGATATGGGCTGTCATATCATTGGGCCTGCATTCAAATTGCTGGAATTGGGCTATCCCACGGAAATTTCCGGCAGTGCTTCCACGGTCTACACCGGTATATTCAAAGAAGGGGTCTATCCGCAGAGCGGACCTGTGTCGAGTTCCTTGAAATTCAAGTTCACCCTGAAAAATGGAAACCCGCTGGACCTGTTCTGGCTCGACGGCGGCATAACCCCTGAGCGGCTCTCGGAACTCGATCCGGACTTGAATGCCAATGAAGCGTTGGGAGACTGGCCTGGAGAAAATGATTTTGAAGGCTGCACCGTATTTGTCGGGACCAAGGGAAAAGTCTCCTGTGGATGGGGTGGAAGTCATCCCAGACTGTTGCCCCTTTCCCTCAACAAGGATGTACACATTCCGGAAAAATACCCACGCGTCGAAGGCGGTATGGACGGACATTGGTGGCAATGGGTAGACGCCTGCATTGCAGGATATGGCAAAATGGAAGTGGACTCGCCCTTTATTGGATACGCCGGCCCGTTAACGGAAACGGTGTTACTCGGCAATTTGCTGCTGCGCAGTTTCAATATCAAAGAAAAAATCAAGCGCAACGATCCGGTCTACGGAAATATGGAAGGCTACAAATTCAGCGGGCGCTATGTGGCACTTATGTGGGATGGGGAAAACATGAAAGTAACCAACTATGAACCCGCCAATCAATTCATCAAAAGGGAATACCGGACGGGATGGGGAACGCTCTCGCTCTAACCAGGTCGCTCCGTCAACCGGGGACGCCGGTTTGTACAGACCGACAGCCCGGGGTTCGGACCCAAGACACCTAACTCTGCGGGTAAACTGCTCATACAACACAACACATGAAACTTAGCATTTCGCAGGATTTTGCAGCCCTTTCCCGCAAGGCCGCCGATGACTTGGTGGCCATCCTGAAAACCAAACAAAAACCGCTGCTGTGCGTGGCGTCGGGAGATTCCCCTTCCGGAATTTATCAAAACCTGGTTCTCCGGGCGCAGGCCGGGCAACTGGACCTTTCCGAGTGGCTCTTCTTGGGTTTGGATGAGTGGGTCGGACTAAATGGGGCCGATGAGGGAAGTTGCCGCTACCACTTAAATAAGCAATTTTTTTTCCCGCTACGAGTTCCCGAGCACCATATCTGCTTTTTCGATGGCCGTGCGTCGGACCTGAACCAGCAATGCACGCAGACCGAATCGTTTATTGCCAGTCATGGAGGAATTGAGCTGGCTATTCTCGGCCTGGGTCTAAACGGCCATGTCGGCATGAATGAGCCGGGCACCTCCGCTTCCTCACGTTCACATGTAACCGCACTAGACCCGCTGACCACGCAGACTGGGCAGAAATATTTTACCGAAAAGCAATCCCTAAATGATGGGATCACCCTGGGTTTGGGCACGCTCGCGCAGGCCCGGAACATATTTCTGGTCGTGAGCGGGCCAAAGAAAGCAGACATCATCAAAAAAGTCTTGGAAGCTGAGATAACAGATCAAGTTCCAGCTAGCCTGCTGCGTAATCACCCGGGCCTGCATCTGTACCTCGATAACGAGGCCGCCCGATTACTGGGCCCCGTTCTTCGTGGCTGAGCCGCTTATCGCTCCCGGGTGCTACTCCCAACCCACTGACTTAATTACCCTCCGCAGGTTTACCAGAATACAGTACCTTAACTCCCCTAAAATCAACCTCCATGAAATATGGCCTGCTGCTGATATGTTTATCCTGGTCCATGGTACAAGCGCAAAAAATTCCAACCATCGAGGAGAAAACAGCGGCCTTTGCTAAATACGGCGGCTACCTGAATTTTTATTGGGATGAAAATGCCGGCAAGATTTGGCTTGAAGTATCCAAACTGGATAGCGAGATGGTCTACCAAACCTCACTTCCAGCGGGACTGGGCTCGAACGATATTGGTCTGGACCGTGGCTTGATGGGCAATACGTCGATCGTGAAATTCAGCCGTGTGGGTAGAAAACTTTTGCTGGTGCAATCCAATTACAACTACCGCGCCGTTTCCCCGGATGAGGCCGAAAAAAGAGCCGTGGAACAATCCTTTGCGCAATCGGTTCTGTGGGGCTTTCAGATAGAGGCGGAAAACCCCGGAGCCTACCTGGTTGATGCCACCGATTTTCTGGTGCGAGATGCTATCAACGTGAGCGGCCGTCTTCATGAAATGCACCAAGGTGAGTTTGCAATTGACAAATCCAGAAGTGCTGTGTATTTACCCAGGACCAAAAATTTTCCACTTAACACCGAACTGGAGGCGACAGTTACATTTGTAAATAATGGAGGCGAGGTGGGAAATTTTGTTCAACAAGTGACCCCCGCGGCCGGAGTCATTACCTTACGCGTACACCATTCCTTTGTGCAATTGCCGGGGCCGGGCTACCAGCCCCGGATCTTTGATCCGCGTTCCAGTTTTATCCCCATATCTTTTTATGATTTCGGCACTCCGATTACCGAGCCCATTCAGAAATACGTTATTTGCCGGCACCGATTGATAAAAAAAGATCCCTCAGCTGCCGTTAGTGAGCCGGTTGATCCTATCGTGTATTATGTAGACCGCGGAGCCCCCGAGCCTATCCGGAGCGCCTTGGTAGAAGGGGCGAGTTGGTGGAACCAGGCCTTTGAGGCAGCTGGTTTTACAAATGCGTTCCAGGTAAGGCTATTGCCAGACTCGGCAGACCCCATGGACATACGCTATAACGTGATCACCTGGGTTCATCGCTCCACCAGGGGCTGGAGCACGGGCGATGCGGTCGTGGATCCACGCACGGGTGAGATCATGAAAGGAATTGTCATTCTCGGCTCCCTTCGGGTGCGCCAAGATTACCTGATTGCCTCGGGACTCCTGGCCCCTTTTGCAAGTGGCCTTCCAGCCGACAATAAAATGCTGACCATGGCTCTTGCCCGGATCCGTCAGCTCGCAGCTCATGAAGTGGGCCACACGCTGGGCCTGGAGCATAATTTTGCCGCCAGCGCAAGCGATCGCTCCAGCGTGATGGACTATCCTCATCCCCTCGTCCGGCTGGACCATGCGGGCAATATCGATTTGAGCAATGCCTATGCAAAAAATATCGGGGACTGGGATAAAGTCTCCATCAACTGGGGCTACCGGGAATTTGCGCAGGGCAGTGACCAGGCGGCTGCACTGGGCGCTATTTTGAGCGACGCCCAAAAAAAAGGCCTGCAGTTCATAACCGACCGCGATGCGCGTGATCCAGGCGGCCTGCATCCGCAGGCGCATTTGTGGGATAATGGTTCCGACGCCGTCGCGGAACTCCAGGAAGTGGTAAAAGTGCGCCAGAAAGCGCTCGCTCAATTTGGGGAAAATAATATCCGTCCTGGGACTTCGATGGCCATGCTGGAAGACGTGCTGGTCCCTGTTTATCTGTTCCACCGTTATCAACTCGAAGCCGTGACCAAAATGGTGGGGGGCATGTATTACACCTACGCAATTCGTGGTGACGGCCAAATTGTGACCCGACCCTTGAGCCACGCCCAGCAGCTGAGGGCTTTGAATGCGGTCTTGGATTGCTTGGATCCAAAATTTCTGGCTATCCCAGAAACCATCAGTAAACTGATTCCTCCCAGGCCATCCGACTATGACTACAATCGAGAATTGTTCAATCGACGAACAGGACTGGCCTTCGATCCGCTGGCCTGCGCCGAAACGGCAGCCGATTTCCCGTTGTCCTTTTTGTTCAACGCGGCAAGGCTTGACCGCATGATCGAGTACAAAACACAAACCGATGGACTAGGAGCAGATGAAATGATCGGGATCCTCATTGACAAAACCTGGAAATCTCCCAGGCAACAAGGGTTTAATGAGCTGATCCAGCTTCAGAATGAACAGTTGCTGCTGACGTATTTACTCTCTACCTCCGTCAACGACAACGCATCCTTTGCAGCCCGCGCCTTTGCCCAAGAGGGTCTGCTTGCACTCAAGGCGATTGCTGAGCAGCAACTAAAGACCCAACCGGACCCGACCTATAAAGCGCATTTATTGCTTGCGCTGGAAAGAATGAAGTCTCCCGATAAGGCTAAACCGTTGCAGCAGCACCAGGCCATCCCTCCCGGCATGCCCATCGCCGACGAGGATCTGGAACCATAAGGATCACTAAAATGTGCTCGTCCCATACACAGCAGGGAGGTCTGGTCCCTTCCTGCAGTCCGGGAGCGCCACAGCGCAAATCCAGTAGTCGCAGTCCTATCTTTTTTCGTAAGCAGGCGGACTAGGCTCGTTAAATCCTTTGGTTTTTAATTCCGATAAAATCTCGGTGATGGAGCGTTCCAGCTGAGGGTCGACTCCTTTAGCCATTTGCCCCAGATCTTCCCGCACCTCAATATCGGGATCCACACCGTGACCTTCCTTAAACCAGGTTCCATCGGGATTTAGCATACGAAAGGTTGGCACCGTGATCCCCCCACCGTCGATGAGGCCTGGTGCGCCGCTTATGCCAATCAAACCACCCCAGGTCCGCATGCCAATCAGTGGACCCAGGCCCCTTTTGCGAAAATAATCTGGGAATGCATCTCCGCCAGACCCACTCCATCCGTTGATGAGCATCACCTTGGGGCCGAAATGAGCATAAGGTGGCCAAGGCCAGGTTCGACCGTCACGAATGGCCCAGAAGGCCAGCGGTGCGCGGTTCAACATTTCAATAAACCGGTCCGGGATTTGTCCACCGTTGTTGAACCGCTCGTCGATGACCAATCCTTTCTTATCCCACTGCGCATTGAATTGTCGGATCAGATCATTCTGCCCGTCGATTCCCGTGCTCGGTACAAAAATGTATCCCACTTCACTATGCGTAGCTTCGTCTACCCGTTTGCGGTTTGATTCAATCCAGGCAAGGTTACGCAAGCGATATTCATCGGCGATTGTTTCTACGATTTCGGTTTTCGCACCATTCCAGGAAGCCACAGAGTTGTAGGTTAGTTCAACGGTTTTATTGGCCAGATCCTGAAAGGCTGCAAAGGGCTCATGTTCGGTGGTCAAAGCAACGCCATTAACTGCCAGGATATAGTCGCCTTCTTTGATCTGAGATCCAGGCTGATCCAGGGAAGAACGCACAGCGCCATCCCATGGAGCACCACGTATAATTCTTTTGATCCGGTAAAAATTCCCTTCTGCTTCCCAATCGACGCCTAAGTAGCCGACCCGGACATTTTTTGCATCTTCCAGGTCTCCTCCACCGTGATAGGTATGTGAAGCGCTGAGTTCACCAATCATTTCGCCAATGATAAAATCGACATCTTCGCGGGTAATAGCGCCTTTTAGCATGTTGCCATAACGCTCCTTCACCAAGTTCCAGTCCACTCCGTGCATATTGGGATCGTAGAAAAAGTCACGTTCGATCCTCCAGGCATCGGTAAAAATCTGCTGCCATTCAGCTGCCGGGTCAATCATCATGTGCATTTCCGACGTGCGCAGGGGTTTTTCGAATTTCTGATTCTCCTCCGGCTTAACAATGGCCCAGGAATTGGCACGCCGGACCAGAATCTTTTGCCTGTCCGAGGAGAGTTGCATATCGTCCACGTTGACCAGGACGGTTTTTTCCTCCCTTTTGTCCAGGTCGAAATATTTGAGTGTCCCCTGCTCTTCGCCTGTGCCGGTATTCGGCGTTTTTATATACAGTACTTTGCCTTTGGCCACCGCTAAGGTGGAAAAATTTCCGGCGGCAGGAGGCAAAATAATCAACCTCGATTCCAGTCCTTCGATGTCGATGTCTACCGGTTTTTCTTCCGCCTTGCTCTCCGAACTAGATTTCGCATCTGCTTTATTCTTCGAAGTTTCGTCTTTGGGTTTTTCTGCCTCCTTGCCTTCGGTCGCTATGCGGACCGTATCGTTCTTCGGATACAGCAGCGATGGAGTGGTTTTCTTCAGGCTGATGACGGCGACTTGCGTCGTATTGGCGTAAATAAAGGAATTATCGATATCGCTATAGGATGGACTATAGGATTGGGACGTCAACAGGAAAATGTATTTCCCATCTGGATCAAAGACAGGATTCCTGCAATCGTAGTACCCCTGGGTAACTTGATGGAGCGCTTTGTTTTTATAATCATAAAGAAAAATGGCATTGTGGTAATTTTCCATGTCCCGACTAAAGGTTAGCCAGCGACTATCGCTCGACCAACTGCAGGAGAACCCTTCGAGGCTTCCTTGTGTGAAGCGAAGTGCTTTGTCCACCTGGGTCGTTTGACCGGTGCTTAGGTCATACACCCGGATGTTCATGGCTTTGTCTATAAAGGCCAGCTTTTTGTTGTCGGGCGACCAAAACAAATTGTAGCGAAATCCGGCACCGTAAGAGGTCATTTTTTTTGCTTTAGTTAAGTCGACTCCGTCGCCAATATAAAGCTCGTATTCGCCCGAATGGTCGCTCCAGAAAGCGATGCTTTTACCGTCCGGCGACCAGCTGGGATAGCGCTCGGCTACGCCCGAGGTTTGCGTCAGGTCCTTTACGTAGCCGTTTTCTGCCGGCAGAGAAAAAATGTCTCCGCGGGCTTCCACCAGCACACGGCCTCCGTCTGGGCTGATATACGTGTGCTGAATAGATTTTTCCGCGCTGGCCAGTTTGGGTTTCAACGTCGTTTCGTCCGTTACGATGGTGACTTTAACCTCCGTGATTTGACTCCCATTGAGCGGGTAGAGATATAGTTTTCCGCCCGCCTCAAAGACAATATCATCGGGCCCGAGCGAAGGGAAATGGACGTCATAATCCGTAAAGTGCGTCACCTGCTCAAAGCCTTTGGAATCGATATTATAGCGCCACAGATTCATCCGCAGTTCCGTTCCGCGGTCGGACAAAAAATAGATCCAATGACCGCTCCACATCGGGTATTCATCACCGGCTACTTCGTTCGCGGAAATATCTGTTGAGGTCAAGCTATTGAAATTAAAAAGGTAGATATCGGCCTTCCATCCACCACGATATCGTTTCCAATTACGCCCCACCTGCGAACGAAAGGTTACGGCCATTTGGCTGCCATCGGGAGAATAGGAACCAAACTCCGCATAGGCCAAGGGTAATTTGGAGGGAGGGCCACCTGCTGCAGGTATGGTATAAAATTGGTCGAACCTTTCCTTTCCGCTCTCTCTGGAGGAAGCAAAAAGAACATTCTTACCATCCGCCGTCCAATCCACTACGCGGTCCGGATACCCATGCTCGGTCAAGCGCTTGGGAATACCTCCCGAAACAGGGATAACATACACATCCCGGTTGCCATCGTAATTACCGGTAAATGCCAGAGTCTTGCCATCCGGCGAAAATTTGGGATAGATCTCCGCGCCCGGCGGCGAGCTGATCTTTACGGCTTCCCCTCCCTGCTTGGGCATGATCCACAGGTCATTGGCATAGGAAAAAACAATTTGTGTTTGCGACACATCCGGATAACGGAACAAGCCGGCGTCAATTTGTGCTTCCAACTGGCAAAGGCCAAATGCCAGGATCATTAATAGAGATACTTTCTTCATACTCGCTATCATTTAAGTTAAGTGGTGGAAATGCAGGGTGCTTTTAACCTTCGGGCCAATATTCCTTGCGAATACCCGCCCAATCCATAAATCAGCCAACTTAGCCGGGTTGACTTAACAAGATCGGTGATACAAGTCTTGCTAACAGAAACCAACGATCCAGGCAACAGATACCAAACAGGTGATGGAATCGGATCTTCGCAGAGTACAGGAAGAGGAGGAGGATAAAATTGCGAAATAATTCTTAAACGATCAACAAATTGAATGGGCCAATCAAGCCGCTTATCCTTTTAGGTGACTTTTAGATTGCTAGGCTATCCATAGCGGGCAGAAGTCGACCATGTCGGGGCCCTGCTCAAGGCGCGGTGTTGTTGGATACCTCGCTTCGAAAGCGCCTGGTGGCAAAATCACCAAGAATCTGGTCAGGTGCTATGAAATCGCATATCGCCGTGCAGGGGAAAAACCACTGAATTTTATCTAAATAATTGATAATTAATCATCTATTTCACAATTCATAGACCTAGTCGGACGATTTGGATCTGCCCCAGCCAATCGCTTTCGGGGCACCTCATTATAAAAACCGAATCGGGCGTAATTGCTGGGGTTCGCCGTACGTTATAGTCTTGTCTTACACAGTCTCGGGTCCTAATAGCCAAGACTAACGCGTAAACTTGAAATTTCATGAACCACAAAACAGTGCACTACTTAGTCGTGTCCTTTGTTCTTTCCCTTTTTTCCAAACCCCTATTTTCGCAACCGCCCAAAACTCTGGCCAAGCTTCCAATAGATAAAGCGTATTTGAACCGCAAAGATTGCACGAAGTTTTACATGCAGTCTAATTCCTATCTTGTCTTTTACCTGGATAACAAAGACAGTTTGTGCCTGGCCAATGTCGTCCCTAAAATGAATTCCGAATCTTTTGGACGGGTTTATCTGGAAAAGAAGCAGACGAGATTGAACCAAAGTTTCGAATCCTATCCGGCTGACCGGTTTTATTTCAAGTGGACTTTTGAAAATTCCTATGACTCGACGAAGGGGACAGCCGATATCCAGTTCGTCAAAATCTACAAACCCAAAGGCCCTACCTATTCGTGTACTATTCGGCCCAATGCAATTGACCAGTATGAATACCGCGGCTCTATAAGCGGAACCCTTAATCTTGGCAAATATTACTAATTAGAAAAATCAACATCGACAGGTAGGGTTATTCATTCCCCAACCAATAGGCCAGTCCATGCAAAAGCCATCGCGTGAGCGCTGTCGAGTAGTCACAATCTTGGCACCATGGGTTTGAATGGGCGTTCAAACGGATTTGCCCCTCTCGTACGAACCTTTCTTCGATACACCTTATCCACACAACTGACATATAAGTAATCGAAGTTCACTCCTCCAAAGCAGCAATTGGATGGCTGTCCTGATGGAACGGGTAAAATTGCGTTGACGCGACCAACTTGGTCCAACACTTGAATCCCCATGCGCGTGGTCACATAAACTCTGCCTGCGCTGTCGCATCGGAGTCCGTCAGGCCAGGCGTTGTTGTCGTTGTCCAACATGTGGAGCCAGCCATAGTGCTGTTTGTTGGCCAAGGTTCCGTCTGGCGCAATGGTATAGATCCATACCCAATGCGTAGCCGACTCAGTAACATAGAGCTGTGTTTGATCCGGAGTCAAGGTAATTCCATTGGCAAATTTCAACCCTTCATCTACCACAACAACCGCTTTTTCGCCCGTCGGTCTAATCAAATAGAGCTTGCTTGGCTTTTCCGTCCCGTCAGGCTCGGTGACATAAATATTTCCATTGGCCGCTACCACCAGATCGTTACCTCGTATGTTTTGCGCAACAATTTCCACGTCGCCCTTCTCGCCATAACTGATGACCTGGTTTGTGGAGCCTGCTGCAACATATCTTTTGCCGTCCGGGCCGAACGCTGTGCCGCT
This sequence comes from uncultured Chitinophagaceae bacterium, assembly GCA_963742225.1. GTDB lineage: Bacteria > Bacteroidota > Bacteroidia > Chitinophagales > Chitinophagaceae > Puia. The sequence goes on from CAVULD010000004.1 coordinate 102,293, forward strand.
GGCTTTTTTTGCGTCAATAGGCAACACTGTGAGTTTGCCGTCCAGGCCTATCTTGTAAGTTTTTGAATTCGGAATATCCTGAAAGAATACTTCCCCGGCGCCGTTAGCGGCGAGGCCTTCGGTAAACCCATAGCCCTGACCAACCAATTCCCAATCCTGCCCAGGCTCCAGGATCCCACTCAGAAACTGGTTTTTCGAATTGCCCGCTTGCACGGGTGCCGGCCAGTCTTTCCAGAGCCAGCGCATGGCGTCAGGGAAAATGGAGGTTCCTTGGCTTCCGTTATGACCGCCTTCTCCCCAAACGTGGTGCACTTCATAACCAGAGTACGTGAGCGCTCTTTCCATAGTTTCATTGGCTTTCCACCAGTCGCCGCCATAGATATTCAGATCGTTGGAACCGTCTTGCAAAAAAACCCGAATAGCCTTGGGTTCATATTTTCTAATCAAGGTTGGATAGCGGTCTGCCCCGCGAAGTCCTACATAGGTCCCAATGGCACTGAAAACTCGCGAGAATTCCGAAGGTCTCTCCCAGGCAGCCGTGAACGCGCAAACTGCTCCGCTACTTGACCCGCCAATGCCTCGGTCATTTCCGCTTTTGGAAAGGCGTATTGCCCGCCCATCACTGGCCTCATGTTTCTCTACGTCAGGCAAGAGTTCCTGAAGCAAAAACCGCGCATAGGCATCTCCCAGACCATCGTATTCTAAACTGCGGTTGAACCGATCGTTGGCTGTCTTGGTGTCGCCCGCAAGTACGCGACCAGGGGTAACAAATACCCCGATGGTAATAGGCATCTCTCCACGACTAATGAGATTATCGAAAACCGTCGGAGCATTCCACTGAATGCCATCTTGGTTTATGTACACGCAAGCTGGCTTATCCGGACGATACTCTGCAGGAATATAGATCCAATAATCACGGGCCGTGCCGGGGAAAATGGCTGATTTGTCAAAAGTAAATTTGAGGATCTCTCCTTTGGGTACTCCTGGCTGGACCACAGATGCCGAATCCACAGGATATTTTGGCTCAGGGCCTTGGGCTTGAACACCAATACTAAACACTACTAAAATAAAAAAGCTCAGCTTATGCATGATGATTGTTTTATTTGCTGAAAACTCCATTGCAACGAATCCGGGTGGCATAGCCGTGCTGGATCGCTAATAGCCAGGTATGCTCTCAAAGCTACTTACCTTCTACAGGCTGAGGATCGCACCTGCCGACTCACTTAGCTTTATCACCGACCAGACCAACCTTCACATTCTGATTGGAAAACTATATTCGCAAACGGCCAAGCGGCAATTCAACCACAAATGTAGCACCCTCTCCGTCCTGCGTCTCTACTCTGATTTCGCCTCCATGTGCTTTTACGATATCGTAGCTTAAGGACAAACCCAGTCCCGTACCTTGGCCTGCAGGCTTGGTGGTGAAAAAAGGCTGGAAAATCTTTTCTAAAAACGACTTGTTGATACCTAAGCCGTTATCCTTCACGGTGATCTCTACCTTCCCATTTGTTTTCTTCGTACTTACCCAAACGGTAGGATCATAATCTATCATCCCCGTCTTTTCTTTTTCTGCTATTGCGTAAAAGGCGTTGTTGTACAAATTCAGCAAAACACGTCCAATTTCTTGTGGAACAACATTTATTAGCCCAATACTTAAATCGAATTTTGTTTGCATCGATGCATTAAAAGATTTTTCCTTAGCCCGAAGTCCATGGTAAGCCAAGCGCAGGTATTCATCCGCAAGTGCATTAATATCCGTAAGCTCCTTTTGCCCGGTATTGCTGCGTGAATGTTGGAGCATGCCTTTTACAATAGCATCGGCTCGTTTACCGTGGTTATTTATTTTGAGTTCATTCTCCCGTATTTCCTCGGCAATATGCTTCACTCTATTCAAGTTTCCATTTTGGGTTTCTTGATCCAGTTCATCGAGTAGTTCCACATTCACTTCTGAGAAGTTATTGACGAAATTCAGGGGATTCTGAATTTCGTGTGCAATCCCCGCCACCAGAGCTCCGAGCGAGGCCATTTTTTCCGATTGAACCAATTGCGATTGAGCCGCTTTAAGGTTTGCCAATGTTTCTTCTAAGACTTTGTTTACTTTTTGCTTGTGGCGGTTGTTGCGATAAAGAATTAGGACAATTACAAAGAACCCAAGTAGGGCGGCCAATAAAGCAAAAAGCTTTATTGTATTTCTAAATTGGATCTGTGCTGATTCCAAATCCCGTTGCCGCTGAACTTCAGCAAATGAAAGGCTTTCCACCATCCTTGCCTTAGTTAGACTAAAAATGCTATCTCCCGCGCTCACCATAATCTCCTGGTATTTGAAGGCACTATCGAAAATGTGGTCTTCCCTAAATAAATCTTTGAGAAGCCTACTGGTCTCTTCAACAGAATAAGGACTATTTACACGATTTGCTTCTGCGTACGCGAGACGGGCAAAATAGTACGCAGAATCACTCATATCTAGCAGATTGAACACTTTTGCAATCGAGATATAATTATCGCTCACCGCTTTGAAATTACTGTAGGCAAAACCCTCGTTTATACCTCGCCTGAAATATACCATCGCATCACTTGGACGCTCAGATTTAATGGCAATTTTTCCAAGCAAATTCAGGCATACAGGCAAGTATTTTTCAGTCGTTCCAAAGTTGGGCAGATCGGTTGTATGATTTGCATAAAACCCATAGGACTTCTGCGCATAGAACTCGGCCGAATCAAGCTGATTTCGTTCAAGGTAAATTGTTCCCAACATCATAAATGGTCTAGTGCTGGAAGCTTCATCAATTGCATAATGCAATGCTTTCGAGTAATAAAATATTGCCCGCTCATAGTCCTTTCCATTATTGTATGCGTTTGCAAGATCGAAGTAGGCGTAGGACAGCAAAATGGAATCTCCCAATTCCTCACTTATATGCATTGCGTCTAATAAGAGCTCAATTGATTTTTCCGTACTTCCAATTCTCCATAGCAGAACTCCCATTCTTTCGAGGCCACTATATTGCTTCTTTTTACTGCTTTGAAGGGACAATTGATAAATCTGCTTAGCGTAGATCATGCTACTGTCGAGGTTATCTTCCAAATAATGGTGAAATAGCCTATCGGAGATTTCAATTTTAACTGAATCATTTACGCTCGAGTTTAGGGCGCCAATTAAACTATCAACATTTATATATTGCGCATAGAGCGGTTGCTGATGACACCCAAGTAAAGCGAATATTAGGAAGATTAGCTTTCCCATTAAAGAGACGATCTTGGCACTGTTAATAAAAATGTAGCGAAAAAGAATGTGATTCTTAAAGAAGAGGAAAGCCATCTATTGATCCTATTAAGATAAGACAATAAATCGCCAAAGTGTAAACCAAATTTTATTGGCTCCTAATAGTAATAAAATTCCCTTTTTCATTCGAAAAGCATTTTCAAAACTTATCCATGGAGGACGCATTGTCAACCCAGTCAATAATTTTGTCAACTTAAGATTTCAAGATGCGACCATGAGCTAGTTGATAAATTGCGGGAATAATGTAAAGGATCCAATGGTAAAATAGTTTTGATATGATTTGATTTGCTGAATTGAAATGGCAACTTATCGTTCAATAAATAGCTGTTCCCTCAAAATTTTAAGCCGCCCGCTCGCGTTCACAGCTTGTATCGAAACCGTACACAGCATTCGCAAGCCGGCAACTGAAATAAATGTCTGCCAACACATTATCATGCCGGCATTCGCTTTGATCGAATTGGCACGGGCAAGCCCAGCATATCGAACAGCTGTGGGATTGCCGCCGTCTTCCAACAAAATCAACCTCCATGCTCAAAAACTACTGGCTAATCGCCATCCGCAAGCTTTGGAAACACAAAGTTCACACTTTGATCAATATCCTTGGCCTTACTATTGGCCTGGCCTCCTGTCTGATCATCTACCTGCTCACACGTTTTGAGCTGAGCTATGACCGCTTCCACCCAGGCAGAGACCGCATCTACCGTATCGTGGCTGCGACAGGCGATACGGCGCATCCAGATCCCAAGAGTGGGCTCATTCAGCCACTGGCCATCGGCCTACAGAAGGAGATCTACGGCTGCGAAGCCATAGCACCTTTTTACAACTATGCCGCCCCGGTGACCATCCAAGATAAGGTGCCAAGAAGGTTTGACCGGCCGGGGATTGGGCAGCACTCACCTATCATCGTGACCGGACCGGAATACTTCCGCGTTTTCATATATCAATGGCTGGCGGGCAATGCCGCCTCAAGCCTTGATAATCCGAACACAGTCGTGCTCACTGATAAGGAGATGAACCGGTACTTCGGCCCGATCGCCCCGGACCAGGCCATTGGCCGTCAGGTGATCTACAATGATTCGCTGCTCACTACCGTCTCAGGTATTGTAAAGGATTGGGATCAGAACACTGACTTCGGCTTCCAGGATTTTATTTCGCTCAGCACCGTTGCGCATAGTTTTCTGAAGAATAGCATCCAGCTCGATAGCTGGGGATTTTGGACTTCGATGGCACAGGGTCTCGTCAGGCTGGGCAAGGGCACGACCCCGGCTCAGGTGGAACGCCAATTTCCCGCTTTCCTCAAAAAATACTTAGACCCTGCTACCCACCCTTATTTCACCCGACTCTCCCTGCAACCCCTGACCGATATCCATTTTAATGAGGCCTACCCCGACGGCTATTCGCGCAAGTCGCACCTTCCCACGCTATACGGCCTGATGGGGATCGCCGGATTTATCTTGCTTTTGGCCGTGGTCAATTTTGTCAATCTATCCACAGCGCAGTCATTGCAACGGACGAAGGAAGTCGGCATCCGCAAGGTCGTCGGAGGCCGCCGCAGGGACATCATCTTCCAGTTCCTTGGCGAGACCTTCCTGCTGACCCTGTTAGCCGTAGCCCTTTCCTTGCTGATAACCCCGCCGGTGATCTCTTTGTTTCACAACTGGCTGCCACCTGGATTGCGGCTCGACTTCTCCGCCTCGACGCTGCTGTTCCTGCTTGGCATAACGGTAGTCACGTCCTTGCTGGCGGGTTGGTTCCCCGCCAGGGTCATCGCGGCGCTGGTGCCCGTGCTCAGCCTTAAAGGCCAGGCCACGCGCGGCTTGGCTCCCAACCGCTACCTCCTCAGGGGCCTCATCGTCTTTCAGTTTACGATCTCCCTCGTCTTTATCATGTGCACGGTCGTCGTCGCCCGACAGCTTCATTACGTGCTCAATACGGACATGGGCTTTGACAAGGACGCGATCCTCACCATCGATGCTACCGGGAAGTATACTCCGGGCGACTTAGAGGTCCTGGCACAAAAGATCCGCGCTCTTCCCGGGGTTGCCCTTGTCTCTCGCGATATGGGGACGCCGCAAGGAGGCATTTTAGGAGGCACCGACCTCATCTATCATGGAACCACCGACCAGAAGGTAAACGCCACCATGGAATTTTGTGATCCCGACTATATCCCCTTGTTCGGCATCCGGCTGGTTGCGGGGCGCAACTTCTTTCCCAGCGACACCCTTCGCGAGATCCTAGTCAATGAGACCTGCGCGCAACAGCTGGGGTTCACACGACCCGATGATGCTCTGGGCAAAATCCTAGAGACGGGTTTTGGAGGTCGAAAGGTCACTATTATCGGGGTGGTAAGAGATTTCCATGCCACGTCGATGCATCAAGCCATTCCGCCCTTCTGGTTCGGCACCAACAGCGACTGGCTGCAAGCCGTGAGTGTGCGGCTTTCATCTACCAATCGCCATCCTGAGGATGTACAGAAACTACTTGCCAAGATCGAGCCAATCTGGCATGCTGTTTTTTCCAACAATGAAAAGTTCAGTTATAGTTTTTTTGACGATACCATCGCCAGCCAATATGAAAAGGAACAAAAGACCTCGGGTTTGCTGCGGCTGGCAATGCTCATCGCCATCTGCATCTCCTGTATGGGTCTATTGGGCTTGGTCACCTTTGCGGCCGAACAGCGGCAAAAAGAGATCGGTGTCCGAAAGGTGCTGGGTGCCAGTGTGGGGAGGATCTTCACGCTGCTGACGGCAAATTTCCTGTGGCCAGTGGCGCTAGCCATTGTCATTGCCACACCCGTTGCTTGGTATTTTATGCATACTTGGTTGCAGGACTTTGTCTACCGGACAACCGTTCCCTGGTGGATCTTCGCAATCTGCGGCCTTTCGGCGATTGCCATCGCACTGGTGACGGTAAGTGCGCAGGCGTTAAAGGCCGCTTTTGTGAATCCTGTAGAGGCATTGCGAACGCAGTAAATTACTTCGAATGCAAGGATAAGTCTCAACTAATCTTCGCTGTTTGTCAGATGATAGGCTGGCTATTATGAGTTGTCCCTATGTTAAATGAGATAAAGCGGAGAGAATCTACACTTTGCCTTTCATCTTAGCCAGGTACGCACTTAGCTTTTCCACGTTTTGTTTTAGCCCTTCATCTGCCTTAAAAGTTTTCACTACCTGCAGGAACTGCTCGGCTGATTCAAAAACCATATGCCAGGTTATATACGTTTGCTCACCTCGCTGCTCAAAGTCAATAGTAGCTATGAACTTAGGAGAAAGATGTTCAAATACAATCCTTTTGTTCGGGATAATTTCAGTAAAAATGCTGTTGTTTTTATAATCTGTTCCGTCGGGTCCATGCATGATTAGGCTCCATTCGCCACCAGGCCTTAGGTCCATGGTGGTAATGGTATTAGTAAAGCCGTTAGGACCCCACCATTTGGCTATGTGCTCAGGATTCGTCCACGCGTCCCAAACCAGGTCGATAGGGGCATTTAGGGTCCGAGTAAGCAATAGCTCACGGTCTTTAGTGTTACTTTCCATGTTTTTTTACTTTTTTAAGTTGATTTAAATAGGTTTCTAGGTTATCCAGCTTGCTATCCCAATGCTCCCTGTATTGGGCTATCCACGCCGAAACTTCGCTCAATTGTCCAAGTTGCGCCTGGCAATACCGTTCGCGGCCCTGTATTCTAATCTTTAAGAGGTCGCACTCAATCAATATTTTAATGTGCAAGGATACCGCCTGGCGGCTCATATCAAAATGTTCAGCAATGGCATTTACATGGAGTGGTTTATCTGCTACCAGGCTAATAATCTGGCGCCTGGTGGGGTCGGAAATGGCCTGAAATACGTCTCGTCTTAGATTCATTGCGCAAGTATATGCTTGCAAATATATATGCAAGTATTTGCTTGCCCAAATCTATTTGAGAAAATATCTAGGCCATCAGCATGGTTTTATCCGGACAATACAACATGTCACGTCCTAAAAAGACTATACACTAAAAACCTAGTGTATGTCAACAAATCTCGACAAAAAGGGGGGTTCAGGGTATAAGAGACCTCACCGAATCTACGACAAGAGCTTTATTTTGGAGATCGTGGAGTCTATTGAAAGAGGGGTGCCCAGAAGCCATATTACCAGGGAGCATGGGATAGCCAGAAGTGTGCTAGCCTACTGGATGCGGGACCACGGCTCCCCAGCGTATCATGCCAGTAAGCAAGGCCATCTTAGTCAGCAGGACAAAAGGTCCATTGTCCGGGCCATTGAAGAGGGTCGGATGACCATTTACGAAGCCCGGCTAGCCTACCGGGTGAACTCTACGGTGACGATCACCAAATGGTTAAAGGAATCCAAGCGGGAAAATGCGGAACTTGTAGGGTCCAACCCAGCGCTTATGGCCAAAAAAAAGCAAGACCAGCAGCCGGATCCCGATACGAAAAAGGCGCTTGACGAAGCGCTCCAAAAACTCGAGGAAGCGGAACTGAAAGTAAAGGCATTAAATACGCTCATCGATGTAGCCGAAGAGCAGTTTAAAATCGCGATCAGAAAAAAAGCTGGTGCCAGGCAGTCCTAAGAATGAAACACGACTACCCCTTTATCAGTAAGGAAGTCCTGTGCAGACTGTTTGGCAAGACAAGACATGCCTATTATGATCACCTGTGGCGTCACCAGGATCAAAGCCTAAAAGACGATATCATCCTGCAACTGGTGCAAAAAATCAGGAACACCGATTTGCCCAAGCTGGGAACCCGTAAACTACTGCCCTTGCTCAAGCCGGAGCTGGACTCCCACCAAATCCAGGTAGGGCGCGATTATTTATTTGATCTGCTGGCCGAGCATAAGCTTCTGATACGACGGCGCAAAAGAAAAGTCTTCACCACCGACTCCAAGCACTGGATGCGTAAATATCCCAACCTGACCCGGGGCCTGGTCATTACACGCCCGGAACAACTGTGGGTGAGTGATATCACCTATATCAGGATGCAGAGCCAGTGGGGCTATTTAAGCCTCGTTACAGATGCCTACTCCCGTAAGATCATGGGATTTTGCTTTCGCCCCGACCTGCTCGCCCTGGGTTGCCTGGAGGCGCTGCAAATGGCTTATGACAACCGAAGTTACGGGCAGCACCCGCTCATCCACCACTCCGACAGAGGAAGCCAGTATTGCTGCGAAGCCTATGTTAAACTGTTGGACTCCCAAAACGTGGCCATCAGCATGACCGAAAAAGGTGACCCCTACGAGAATGCCCTGGCCGAGCGGGTGAATGGGATTATCAAGGGTGAGTTTAATCTATACAGTAGCCAGGACAGTTTTGAAAACACCTACCAACGCATTGTAAAAAGCGTAACAGCTTATAATCAAATCCGACCCCATGGCAGTTGCGATAATCTAACCCCCTGTCAAGCGCATAAAAAAGAGGGAGAACTTACAAAAAGATGGAAAAATTACTCGAAATACCAACTTCAAAAACAACACCAGAACTTTATGGAAGAGGCGGGGCGGCTCCCACCACAGAGCAAGCCTCCGGCTCTTCCAAACAGCACAAAAAACAAAGAATTACCTTTAATTATCGACTTCGTATAGTCTTCTCAGGATTTATTCACTCATCTGTATAGTTAATCTAGGACGACACAACAAATTCCAAAAACAGACATTTCCTGCATCAGAATCGTACAGAGAGGTCTACTCCATCAGACCTTTCAACTTGATTATTACGAGTTTAGCAAACTGGCATTTTTTTAGGTCCTGGTTTTGCGATTTGTAAACACAATCCCATGCTCAAAAACTATTTGCTCGTCGCCCTGCGCAATTTCTGGCGGAATAAGGTCTCCACCTGCATCAACATCCTTGGTCTCGCCATTGGCATCAGCGCCGCCCTGGTCATCTTCCTGATTGTCGATTACGACTTCAGTTTCGACCATTTTGAAAAGGGACGTGACCGCATTTATCGCGTCGGCTCAGACTATACATCCGGCGGCCAGACTGAGCGCTGGGGCGATGTATGCGCACCGATGCCTGCCGCCATTCAAAAGGAGATGACAGGAATCGATCTGGTGGCCCCATTCACAACCTGGGATGAAACAAAAGTGACCATACCCTATCCTGATGCCAACCACCCGATCATCCTCAAAAAACAAAAGGACCAGGTCTATGTAGATGACCGGTATTTCAGCCTGATCCACTACGATTGGCTGGTCGGTTCGCCCGCTACTGCGCTAGGAGAACCCTACCAGGTAGTACTCACCGAAAAAAATGCCCGCCTTTTCTTCCACGGTCTTTCCGATCAGGATATTGTGGGCAAGTCTATTGTCTTTGATGACAGCATCCGCACCACAGTCACTGGCATCGTAAAGGACATCCCGCAGCATACCGATTTTAATTTCGGGACCTTTGTTTCCCGCGCAACTCTGGAGACAAACCGGCTAAAACCCCGGGGCTTTGATAACTGGGGTAGCACCAATTCCGCCGATCAGGTCTTCCTCCGGCTCGCACCTGGCACCACTACTAAGCAGGTGATCTCCCAGCTAAACCATCTCTTGAAAGAACACCGGGAGCCTGATCCGGATAACCACAGCAGCATCCTTTGCAATCTGCAACCGCTCAGCGAGCTACATTTTGATACACTTTACGGGGCCTTCGACAACAGCCGCATTGCCCACAAGCCCACCTTATACGGGCTGCTGGCCGTGGCCGGCTTCCTGCTGCTGCTCGCGTGTATTAATTTTGTCAACCTCACAACTGCCCAGGCCTCCCAGCGTGCAAAAGAGATCGGTATCCGTAAGACCCTGGGCAGTCAAAGGGGCCAACTCACGCTCCAGTTTCTTAGCGAGACTTTCCTGCTCACCTTGATCGCTACCCTGCTTTCGATTTCCATCGCCCCCCTGCTATTGAAAGTCTTTGCCGACTTCATTCCCCCTGATTTACATTTCAATCTAACCGGCCAACCGCGGATTATTCTGTTCCTGCTGGCGCTGATCGTTCTGGTCAGCCTATTTTCTGGGTGCTACCCCGCTCTCATCATGTCGGCGTATCAGCCCATCCAAGTGTTGAAGAATCAATCCCGGGTCAATACCGGCAGGAGTCGCTCGGCCTGGCTTCGTAAATCGCTTACGGTCTCGCAGTTCGTCATCGCCCAGGTCTTTATCATTGCCACCTTCCTGGTAAGCAAACAGATCAGCTATGCACTCCATAAGGATCTCGGATTTAAAAAGGAGGCCATCCTCACTGTACAGACCAGATACAACGGACCCAGGGCAAAAAGGATCTTGCTGAGGGACAAATTGAGGGCCATACCCGGCATCGCCATGATAAGTCTCGCCACCGATCCCCCCTCTAACAACAACGAATGGAACAGCACGATGAAATACAACGATGGAAAAAAGCAGATTGTGCAGGACGTACAGATCAAGAAGGCGGATACCGCCTATCTGCGGCTTTTTGGGTTTCACCTGCTGGCCGGAGCCAATTTCACCCAATGCGACACCACCAATGCAATGCTTATCAACGAGAATTTCGCGCATATCCTCGGCTTCACCGACCCACGGGAGGCCGTTGGCAAGCAGATCGATTGGGCTGAAGGGGTCCGTGTTGCCGGTGTCGTCGCCGATTTCCACCCAAAGTCCCTTCGTGATCCCATCGGGCCTGTAGCGATTGCAAACGCACCCGGCGACGCCGCCATTACGTTCAACATCGCACTGCAGCCGCAAAATGCGGACGGCACCGCCTGGACAACAAGCATCAACCAGATCCAAAAGGCATTTAAATCCATTTACCCCGAGGACGATTTCAATTACGAATTCGTGGACGATACAATCGCCAAATTCTACACAGCAGAAAAGAACATTTCGCGCCTCTTGTTTTGGGCGACAGGTCTGGCCATATTTATCAGCTGTCTCGGGCTGCTCGGTCTCGCCATTTTTATCACCAACCAGCGTACAAAAGAAATCGGCATCCGTAAAGTCATTGGTGCCTCTGTCACCCAGATCGTCCTGCTGATCTCCAACGATTTCATGAAATTGATCGCCCTGGCTATCCTGATTGCGCTGCCTATCGCCTGGTGGGGCACCAATAAATGGCTGGAGAACTTCGTATACCGCACCACGTTGAGCTGGTGGGTGTTTGCAGTCAGCGGAATGCTCCTAGCGCTGGTTGCGCTTATCACACTGAGTGTGCAGACGATACGTGCAGCCGCTGCAAACCCAGTCGAGGGGTTGAGAGCCGAATGATTTTTCCCTTGACGGAAATTCATTCCAAATTGGAAGAGTCCGTTATTTGGAAGAATCAAAACCTGTAAGACTTTGCTAGGACCTATCCACCGTTTATTGTCGCATCTAATGGTGGCTAATGGTAGTAAATACTGCGCCACCAAATGAGCCAATTGGTGTCAGTTTTGCCTACATTTGACAGGTAAACCTCATTTCTTAACCTTGACAATTCCCTGGCGCTCTGAGGAAGCAAAATGTACGAAACCCACGCTGACAGGGGGTTTGGACTAAAAAAAGCCCAGGGGTAACCTGGGCCATCTGGTGGTGTGGGGCGGAATCGAACCGCCGACACAAGGATTTTCAGTCCTTTGCTCTACCGACTGAGCTACCGCACCTCGAAATACATGCGCCGATTCAGGAATCTTCCCCGTTTCGGGGCAGCAAAAATAGGGGGAATTCAATCATCTTCCAACTTTTATCACCTGGCCTACATGCCCACGCAGAGGGGTCACATTCCATATTTATTCAAGAATTTTATCCGCATGATCTTGAGCTGTTCCCAGGTAAAATTGCTTTCCGACATTTCCTGTTGGGCGACCTGGAGGCTGCTGGTTTCGCAGGTCTTAAAGTATTCCATGATTTCCTCCTGCTCATACTCATCAAGCATCTCATCGACAGCGTAATCCAAGTGCAGCTTGGTACCACTGGCTGCAATGGTCTCCATGTCTTCTAGGAGTTCATCCAGTCGCATGTCCTTGTTTTTGGCGATCGTTTCCAGCGGTATTTTCTTATCCACCTGTTGGATGATATAGACTTTATTTACGCTTTTGTTCACCACACTGCGCATGACAAAATCATCCGGCTTTTCGATATCGTTTTCCTCCACGTAGCGGGCGATCAGTTCAAAGAAGGGCTTTCCGTATCTCAAGGCCTTGCCCTTGCTCACTCCCTGGCATCTTTCCAGTTCCTGCACCGTGGTGGGATACAGCGTCGCCATATCCTGAAGTGAATTCTCCAAAAAAATAACAAACGGCGGAAGGCCTTTTTTCTTTGCCTCTTTCTGTCTAAGTTCCTTTAAAAGTTCAAAGAGTTTTTCATCCGTGGCCATGCCACCGGTGCCCGGTTCGGCTTCACCGTCTTCGTCATCCTCATTGGCCTCTTCAAACAGATTGTTCAGGACGATCTTAAACGATTTGGGCTTCTTCATAAACTCCAGGCCCTTCTTGGTCAGCTTGAGTACGCCATATTCTTCAATGTCCTTTTTCACCAACCCTTCCAGGAGTAGTTGCCGGATCAGGGAGCGCCAGTAATGTTCAGCTTCCTCCTTGCCTATGCCAAACTCCCCAATCCCTTCATGGCGGAACATCTGCACCTGAGGGGTAAGCTTGCCAATGATGATGTTGACCGTATAGTCTGTAGCAAACCGTTCGTCCAGAGCCTTGATCACGCGCAGCACTTTCGAGGCGTTTTCTTTCGCTTCCACGCGTTCTTTGGGATGCAGGCAGTTATCGCAATGCCCACAGTTTTCCGTGTCGTAGGCTTCACCAAAATAACTCATCAGCACTTTACGCCTGCACACTCCCGTTTCGGCATAGCCCACCGTTTCATTAATCAGCTGCGCGCCCACTTCCCGCTCGCTGAGCGGCTTATCCTTCATGAAATGTTCAAGTTTGGCCACGTCCTTGTGCGAGTAATATAATATGCATTTACCCTCCAGTCCATCACGACCTGCTCGGCCCGTTTCCTGGTAGTAATTTTCGATTGATTTGGGAATATTAAAGTGAATAACGAACCGGATATCCGGTTTGTCAATGCCCATGCCGAAGGCAATGGTAGCCACAATGACCTGGACATCCTCGTTGAGGAATTGGTCCTGGCGGTCCGAACGCAATTTGCTGTCAAGGCCCGCGTGATAGGCCACCGCTTTGATCCCATTGGCCATGAGCATATCGGCGAGTTCCTCGGTGGTCTTGCGGTTCAGTGTATAGATGATCCCGCTTTTGCCTTTGTTTTGCAAAATAAACCGGACAATATGCTTGATCGTCTCCTCCTTTTGGATCTTGGGTTGGATCTCGTAGTACAGATTCGGGCGATTGAACGAGGAGATAAATATTGCCGGGTCACGCAGACCGAGGTTGGTGACGATATCGCTTTGTACTTTGGGCGTAGCGGTTGCCGTCAGTGCGATAACCGGAATGTCTTTGTTGATTAAATCGATGATTTCCCGAAGCCTTCGGTACTCGGGCCGAAAATCGTGTCCCCATTCGGAAATGCAGTGGGCTTCGTCTACGGCGACAAAGGACAGCTTGAGGTCACTAAAGAATTCCAGGTTCTCGGGCTTGGTCAATGTTTCGGGGGCGACATAGAGCATTTTAGTATGCCCGTTGAGCAGGTCGTCATGTACTTCGCGGATTTGCCGCTTATTCAAGGTCGAATTCAGAAAATGGGCCACATTGTCGTTGCTGCTGTAACTGCGCACGAGATCTACCTGATTTTTCATCAGCGCGATCAGTGGGCTTACGATAATGGCCACTCCTTCGCTGATCAGGGCCGGCAACTGGTAGCAGAGGCTTTTGCCACCGCCTGTTGGCATAATGACAAAGGTGTCCTTGCCTGCCAAAAGGTTTTGGATGATTGCGTCCTGGCGGTCCTTAAACCCATCAAAACCAAAATATTCCTGAAGTTGCGCTAGCAGTTCGACCGAAACTTTTGCGTTGGCTCTGCTGCCCGGGGTAGTCTTTGTTTTTTTTGTGGTAGGCTTCTTAGATGTGGTTGTTGCCATGTCAATTATTTTCTTTCGCACCGGTGGTATTCCGTCCAAAGTCTCTTAAGATAATCAAAATATCCGGAACCGCCTGAAGTAATGGTTTTCATGGATTGGCCAGAGGATATTTTGGGAGTGCGAAAGTACAAAAAAAAGGTCGTCCCACTAGGCCAATTTTGTTAAAAATTACCTGGATAGCCCCCTGCGGGGTGCCAGAATAGCATAAATTTGAAACTTATCGGTTGATTCCAATCCAGCTGGCGATAAGCGGCCCCCGGGGCCCGATGATCCTTACCCGTTGGACTGCACAACAGACCAAATTGCATCTATGAACAATCATAACTACGCGGTGATCATGGCGGGCGGTATTGGCAGCCGTTTCTGGCCCATGAGCAGGCAGAACTACCCCAAGCAGTTTTTGGATATTTTAAACAGCGGTAAAACACTGATACAATGGACGTATGAACGATTCACGTCCTTCATCCCTGCGGAGAACATCTACGTTGTCACATCGCACGAATATACCGGCATCGTAAAAAAACAATTGCCAGACCTGCCTGTCGACAATATTCTGGGCGAGCCTTCGCGAAAAAATACCGCCCCTTGCATCGCCTACATCTCCTTTAAACTGCAACAAAAGGACCCCAAAGCCTGCCTCATCGTAGCTCCGGCCGATCACGTGATTCTCGATAAAAAGGCCTTTAACAAGGTCTGCCTCGAAGCCTTGAGTTTTGTCAGTAAGCACAACGCGTTCATCACCCTGGGCATCAAACCCTCCCAGCCCAATACCGGCTACGGCTACATCCAGTTTGAACAGCAGTCCGTATCGGACAACGTGTTCAAAGTAAAAACCTTCACCGAAAAACCCAATTTGGAACTGGCAAAGACCTTTCTGGCCAGTGGCGATTTCTTGTGGAACGCGGGTATTTTTGTCTGGCAGGTGAAAAATATCCTCTCGGCTTTTGAAAAATATCTGCCCGAAATGTATGAAGTCTTTGTGGCGGAAAAAGAGGCCTTTAACACCAAGGGCGAGAAAAAGGCGCTGGAACATATCTATCCCCTGTGCACCAACATTTCTATCGACTTCGGCATCATGGAAAAAGCAGACAACGTATACGTCATACCTTCCGCCTTTGGCTGGAGTGACCTGGGCACCTGGAACAGTGCGTATGCAAACCTGGAAAAGGATTACCTCGACAACGCGGTGGCCGGCAAGAATGTGGTAGTGATCGACGCCACGCGCTGCATGGTTCATGCCCCCCAGGACAAGCTGGTCCTGCTGCAGGGTCTGGACGATTTCATCGTCGTAGACACCCGCGATGTGCTGCTTATCTGCAAGCGGGATAAGGAGCAGGAGATCAAAGAATACGTGGCGGAAATAAAGCGCAATATCGGCGACCAGTATCTCTAACGTCGGGTGCGAACAAAGGGAACTTGGCTACTGCAGGTTTAAATTTCGGTTTGGGGTCAGATCTTGTCACGCCATTTTTTTCCAGATTGGTTATTTTTACCAAAAATCAGCCACCTAACATAGCTGCGTCGGAAGCAACCATGGCACTACATAATATTCTTTTTCTAGACATCGAAACCGTTTCGCAATACTCGTCTTTTGACGAAGTTCCAGAAACCTGGAAGTCGCTATGGAATAAGAAAGCGGAATTTCTGCTGAAGGATAAACTGCTGGAATCGACCGAAAAAATCTACGGGCGCGCGGCGATCTATGCCGAGTTCGGCAAGATCATCTGCATTTCCTGCGGCATCATCTCCGGCCGGGGAGAGGAAAAAAAACTCACGCTGAAGTCCTTTTTCGGGGACGACGAAAAGGCCATCCTGCTGGAATTCACCGAAATGTTGGACAAATGGGCGAGTGACAACCAAAAATCCCTGTGTGCGCACAACGGCAAGGAATTTGACTTCCCCTATCTATGCCGCCGCCTTATTATTGCGGGGCTGCCCGTACCCAACATCCTACAAATCTCCGGTAAGAAGCCCTGGGAGGTGCAACACTTAGATACCCTGGAACTTTGGAAATTTGGCGATTACAAGAGTTATACTTCACTGAACTTACTCGCCCATTGCCTGGGCGTTCCAACTCCCAAAGACGATATCGATGGTAGCATGGTGGGCGAGGTGTATTGGAAACAGCACGACCTGGCCCGCATTGTCACCTACTGCCAAAAAGATGTGATTACGGTGGCCCAAATCTATTTACGCATGCAAGGCTCGCCGCTAATCCGGACCGAAAATATCGACATCAAATAAGTTGGGCATATGGAAAGAACCAATTTTTCGTCAGCAGCCAAATGGGAATCCATCGTTGGCTACAGCCGGGCTGTCCGGGTGGGAAATACGATTGAAGTGACCGGCACCGTGGCCGTCGATGACCAAGACCAGGTCGTGGGACCAGGCGATGCGTACGAACAAACCCGGTTCATCATCCAAAAAATTGAGCAGGTACTCCAGCGCGCCGGGGCTTCGCTGTCCGACGTGGTTCGCACCCGCATGTTCGTTACCGATATAACCCGGTGGCAGCACTACGGGCGAGCGCATGGTGAATTCTTCCATTCCATCCGTCCCTGCACCTCGATGATTGAAGTAAGGAGGCTGATTGCTCCCCAGTACCTCATCGAGATAGAAGCCACGGCCATCGTCAGCTGACGGCAGGAGCACCCGGCAAACTCCGCTTGAACCCCGTTCC
The DNA here is from genome assembly GCA_963742225.1 of uncultured Chitinophagaceae bacterium. Classification (GTDB taxonomy): domain Bacteria; phylum Bacteroidota; class Bacteroidia; order Chitinophagales; family Chitinophagaceae; genus Puia. Next base: position 119,233 of record CAVULD010000004.1, read on the forward strand.
AATTCTCACGCCGTCGCTGGGGAATCAAAATATGGCATCCCAGCTCGTCGAATCTTTGAGCATTTGTTGGCGCAGCAGGCGGATTGGCGGCATACCGTTATCCAACATCAGATCATGAAAACGCTTCAGCGACCAGGCGGCCCCCTCCTGTTGCTTAAAATCTTCGCGTAGTTTTAAAATCTGCAGCTTACCCAGCGTATAGAAGCAATAGCCGGGATCGAAGGTGCCCCGCAAGGCTTCTTGACGCGAAGGTTTTTCGCCCTGGTACCAGTTGTCCATTAAAAATTTGGTTCCTTCGTCCACCGTCATACCCTGGCAATGGGTCTTGATTGAAACGCAAAGCCGGCACAAGCGAAGAAGCGCGTCGCCGGATTGCGCCAGCCTGCGCTTGGCTTCGGTTACCGAATCACCGGTATTACCATAGCCTTCGTCCACCATCATTTTCTCGCAATAATGTGCCCACCCTTCCACGAAGGCGTAGGAGGGGAAAATCTTCTCAATTTTGGACGCCGAGGATGCGTTGAGGTGAAGGAATTGGGTGTAATGGCCCGGGTAGACTTCGTGAATCGATATGTTGTCAGTGCTATAATAGTCAAATTGGCCTAGCCAGTCCTGCTGCTGCTTGACCGGCCACTTCGGGTCGACCGGAGTAATGTAATAAAAGGCTTCTGTCGCCTTCTTTTCAAAAGGCCCAGGGGTATCCATGGAAGCGGTGCTGGTGGACCGCGCAAATTCAGGTGTTTCCTGGACTTGGACACGCACTTCGGAGGGCATGGTCACGATATTTTTATCAATCAGGAACTGCCGAATGGATTCCAGAGTTTTTCTGGCATTGGGGATAAGGCTGTCGGCCGCCGGATGTTCCTTTTGTAAATCGTGGTATACGTCCACGGGCTTTTTTCGCGGGTTGATTATTTTAGCAGCTCCATTGAAAACTTCCTGTTCCTTTTTCAATTGCTCCAGACCCATTGCTAAGACCTTGTCGGGCGTGAGGTTGATCAGTTCACCCTGGAGCATCTTCTGGTATTTCTCCGTCCCGATCCCGTACTTATTGGTGGCCTTGGGCAATTTTTCCTTCTGCAGCCAAGATACATAGCTTTTTATTTCGTCAATCGCCTTTTGGTTAGCGACTTTAAATGCCCCCATCAAGGAATCGTTCTTGACGTCTTTGAGTGCCAAGGGCAAATCGCTGTTCAAAAAAGAAGCGCTCCCACCAGCCACAGCCATGGCCATCTGGATGAGGGGTCGGCCCAGGGAATCCTGCAAATTGGCGCGGGCGGCTGCAAATACCGCGGGCGCCTGCTGCTCGATCTGGATGATCGAACGGACCCGGTCTTCCAGGGGTGCAAAATTTCGCTGGGCATAAATAAGGACATTAACCGCATCGGCATAGGTTATGGGGTTAGCTACATACACGTGGAGGTCTTCGATGGAGAAGATCTCTTTATAAATGCCGTTTTGCAGGATACGGTAGTCGTAGAGTATCTTCGGGCTCAAGGCCGCGGTATCCAGCGAATCGAGCTTAGTCTGGTAGAATTTTAACCTGCTCAGTTCACGGTCGACTGCAGCTTTGCTGTAGTCGGATATTTTCCCGTCGTATTCGTGAAAGCCAAGCGACACGGATTGCTCAGGTCTGAAAGCCAGGTAGCCCGAGAGAAAATCCTCCGCAATGCGATTAAAAGTAGTATCGGCCGAGCCCGGTTGAACGGTTTTGGTATTTTGTCCGCAGCCTCCCAAGAGTGCCACCAGGACCACCGATACGAAAAGAATCGATTTGTTCATATAGCGTGATTTTGGGTCAAAAAACAAATTCGTCTGGTCTGCCAATTTACAGAAGATTGGGTAAATCCATTTACATTTACAAGCCATTTCGTTTAACCCATTCATACGTCCTGTCTTGCAGATTCATTCCAAACTCCCCCAGGTTGGTACAACCATTTTCACCATCATGAGTTCCCTGGCGTCGGAACTCCAGGCGATCAATCTGGGTCAGGGATTTCCCGATTATCCCATGAGTGAGCAACTGATTGACCTGGTTTCCCAAGCCATGCGCCAGGGACATAATCAGTACGTTCCGATGCAGGGATACCTGCCTTTGCGAGAAGCTATAGCAGAAAAAATCAATTTCCTCTATCAAATGCCCGTGGATCCAGGCACGGATATTACCATCACGCCCGGAGGTACCTATGCCATCTATACGGCGCTGACCACTGTCCTGCAGCCAGGGGATGAGGTAATCGTTTTTGAGCCAGCCTATGATAGCTACCTGCCCAACATAGAAATTAACGGGGCCAAGGCCATCCTGATCGATTTATCCTTTCCAACCTACCAAATTGACTGGCAGGAAGTGAAAAGAAAAATAACCGACAAGACCCGTGTGATCCTGCTGAATTCACCGCATAACCCCACAGGTGCAGTGCTGTCTGCGCAGGATATCGAGCAGCTACGCAGCCTGGTAAAGGGCACCAACATCCTGATCGTATCCGATGAAGTCTATGAACACCTCATCTTCGATCAGCGGATCCACCAGTCCATGCTGCGCTATCCGGATTTACTGGAGCGGAGCTTCGTGTGTTTCTCTTTTGGTAAGGTCTATCATTGCACCGGATGGAAAATGGGGTACTGCGTGTCTACACCGGCCCTGATGAAGGAATTTAGAAAAGTCCACCAATTCAACTGCTTCAGCTGCAATTCACCTACCCAGGTCGCCCTGTCCCATTTTCTGCAGGTCAAAGAATCCTATTTAACGCTGGGTAAGTTCATGCAGCAGAAAAGAGACTATTTTCAGCAGCTGATGGCAGCCACTAAATTCACGCCGCTACCCAGTCACGGCAGCTATTTTCAAATCTATGGATATGACCGGATCAGCCAGGAATCGGACACGGATTTCGCTATACGCCTGACCCGGCAATGCGGTGTAGCCTCCATTCCAGTATCGGTATTCTACCAATCCGGTAAAGACGATCACGTAGTCAGGTTCTGTTTTGCCAAGAAAAACCAGACCCTGGAGGCTGCGGCAGAAAAATTAATGAAGATATGATCCCGATCGGCTAGGCTGACCGAACTTCCGGCCTCTGCTTAAGACAAGTTGGCAAGCTTTGCTGGTGCCCGTCTTTTAGCAGGAGGCTTGGTTTTGGTTGTCGATTCCAGAAATTTATTGTAGATGATTTCACTCATCGGTTTTTCGTAGACCTTACTCTCGAGCCAGGAGATGACATCCAGGTAAGCAAAGGCCCGGGTTTCAAAGCGACTTTTTTCCAGGTGCTTTATTTTGTAGAGAAACTGCTCCAACTCGGGTTTAAGCTTGCGCGGCGAAATATTGAACGACTTGCGCAAAAAGCGGAACATCTCCTCCTCAATAACCGTCAAGTTTTTCATCCTGGCCATAAACCGGTATACGGACTTGATCAGCGATTCGATGATATCAAAATTTCCCATCTCGTAATGTGCCATCAAGTGCAATAGCCTGGCATAGCACTGTAGATCATAGCGCAGGTCGACACTGCCGTTGATGATCTTGTGCAGGTAGTCGATGGCCGTGGCGTAATCCCCGTTACCAAAATACAGCGAGGCAATCTTATAATTGAAAACTAGGATTCGGTGCGCATCCACGTACAGTGCGTATTCGGTAAGCTTCTCTTCAATAGAGGGCACGACCTTGAGCCCTTCGGCAAACGTGCCGCGCATCAAATGCCAGTTGATCTTTGCGCTGTTGATGTAGATAAAGGTGTGGATCCGGAAATTATCGTGGTGCTGCGCTTCGTGCGTGCGGCTATAGGCCTCGAATTTCTTGAGTGTGGAGTCGAACTTTTCAAAGTAGCGCAGGTCAAAATGTGCATTGAGCAGGTTATGCATGCCCTTGACATAATGGCCCGTTTCCACCGATATCATCAGTGGAGTTGCATCAAACAGATCGATCCATTTCTGCGAATACCGGTAATACATCAAAAAATCCTGCCGGATAAACGCATACCAGCAATAACTCTGGTAGAGGTACAATTTTTCGTAAAAATCCGTCAGCTTTTCGGCTTGGGGGGGAATGTTTTTTTTGAAAAAGACTTTGATCCCCTCTTCGTCCTGCTCGTTGCGGGCATGCCCATTCTTGACATACCAGCGGTAGAGCAGCAGGGCTAGATTCGAAAGGCGGGTGACCCGGTCAATATGATCGCTAATCTCCAGAGCCTCTGCAGCCAGCAGTTCTGTTTTTTCCAGTGAGCTACGGGTAATGTGCAGGGTCTCGATTTTTTTTTCCAGCGAAATGACCTGCGCCAAAAAGTTGAATTTGTTATTGGCGCGCGCAATTTCTTTTGCTCGTTCCAGAATCTTCAGGCTTTGTAGCTTGAGGCCCTTGTTGTAAAGCAACCGCGCATTGTCGAGGTGCTCGCTGAGTTGCAGATCGGTATTTTCCGTGGTCTTTAGCAGACGCAGACTAGCCAGCAGCTGCTTATACAAATGCGTTTTGAGATTGGAGAGTTGCGGCTTGGTGACAAAGGGAAGCTTTTTGAGCAGCAGTCGCTCGTCGTATTCAGGGAGTTTATCTAGCGCGTCAAAGAGTTGAATAATCTTCAAGTCCTCCTTGGCGGAGCTCCTCTTGATGTAGAGTTTAAAATGCCTCTTTTCGGATTTTTGAAGGGAACGTACTAATTGAAATAAAATATCCGCGGATCGGTTGGCCATCATTAAGAAATTTCGCTGAAACCCAATGCCATAAAGGGTTTTAAGAATTCAGACCCTGTTTTGGCGTAAATAAATCACCTTGAAGATGATTTTATGGACAACATAAACTGCCCTAATTTTGTTCCAGCAAATGAGTTAAAGAGATGGCAAGCAATCGTTAGAAGTAGGCAATCATCAGAGGCTCAACTGAATATGGCAAAGAATCGTTGGTCAGTTCAGGTTAAAAACTAGAAGAATCTTTTTTTTCATATGGCAAGCAATCGTTAGAGGTCAGCTGTTTCTACAGGTGACCTATTTTTTTAACCTGTCGACAAAGATAATCGTTTTTCTGACTCTTTCTAAACATTTTAGCGAGCTTGTTGTATCAGTACTCAATCTCCTACACAAGCATTTGATTTTCAATCCATCATAAATATCAAGGGTATACTACCGGTGCTGCGCAAAATGCACTGCGGTGCATCCGTGTAAGGAGCCGTCCTTCCTTGCGTTCCAGGAACTGTGTTGATTGTCCATTGATTCTCATTAGTTTAGCAGCTTTCTTCGCCCACACCTGCCGCATTGCGGTCTCTGCAGAAAAACAAACAGCAAAAATGGCTTATCGTATATTTGCGATAAGACAATTATTTCATGGCCGAGCACAAGACAGACTCCTTCCATGAGGTGGACCAAAGCTTGGCGAGCTTTTCCAAAACCCTATCTCACCCGGCGCGGATCGCCATTCTCAAAATACTCGCCCACCATACGCGGTGCATCTGCGGCGAGATTGTGGAGGTGATGGGGTTTGCGCAATCAACTGTGTCGCAGCATCTCAGGGAACTCAAGTCGGCAGGCCTGATCACGGGCACCATCGACGGACCCCGAAGTTGTTACTGCATTAGTTGGGAAGGCCTTGAATCGATGGGTCTAAAGTTCAACGAGCTGGTTCCGGGGTTGCAGCAGATAAAGTCGACCTCTTCGGGTGGCTAAAGGCGAAGTAGGCATCAACCCTCCAGGCGCAGGAACACCAATTCCCTTACGCCCAACGCGCGGCGACGACCGCGGTGAGCCTCCCGAGTGTGGCGCATCCTCCACAGAGCAATCGGAGTTGCTACTGATGGATGTAGTCTGTATACGGCCCAGCCAAACCCTCTGCTTTAATTCAACAAGATGATCCAGATCCAACCTTTGCTTCCCCAGGACTGGGAAGCAGTCAAAAGAATCTATGAGCAGGGCATCGCTACCGGCCATGCCACTTTTGAAACCCAAGCTCCAAGTTGGGAGCGATGGGATAAGTCGCACCTGCTCCATCCCAGGCTCGTAGCCACGGATCAGCAATCGGTCCTGGGATGGGCTGCCCTCACCCCGGTATCAGACCGCTGCGTGTATGAAGGCGTGGCCGAGGTGAGTGTCTATGTAGCCGACGAGGCCCGGGGACGGGGGATCGGAACAGACTTGCTCCAAGCCTTGATCAAGGCGAGTGAGCAACTAAATTTCTGGACCCTGCAGTCAGGAATATTCCCAGAAAACAAACCCAGCGTCTTGATGCATCTGCACTGCGGCTTCCGGATTTTAGGTCAGCGGGAGCGAATTGGCAAGATGCAGGGGCGCTGGCGAGATACGCTGATTCTGGAGCGAAGAAGTGATCGAGTGGGCCAAGATTAGGCCAGCAGCAGGCGGCTGACTGGTAACTTGCAAGGCAATAGGAAAGAAAAAAAGTACAAGAACTCTTGGCTACATTATAGATATTCGGTAAAAATTGGAGCATGAGTAAGCCAAGTACGGTAGTTTTTGATTTGGGCGGAGTTCTTATTGACTGGAACCCGGATTATGTATACAAGGACTATTTTCCCCGAGAAGCAGAACGCCATTGGTTTTATCAACACATTTGCACGCCCGATTGGAACGAAGAGCAGGACGCAGGAAGAAGTCTGAAAGAAGGAACCGAATTGCTGGTGCAAAAATTTCCCGAGCATGAAAAGCTGATCCGGACCTATTATGACCGGTGGCAGGATATGCTGGGTGGTCCGATCGCGGGAACCGTGGAGATCCTGCGCCAATTGAAAGAGGCCACCGACAGCCGCTTATATGCCCTGACCAATTGGAGCGCCGAAACATTTCCCGTGGCACTCAAAAAATACGATTTTCTTCATTGGTTTCATGGCCGGGTAGTTTCCGGAGAAGAAAAGACCCGAAAACCCTCCGTAGACATTTATCAACGTCTGATCGATCGCTACCAGATCGATCCGGCCTCGGCCGTATACGTCGATGACAACCAGCGTAACCTGGCTCCCGCCAAAACCCTGGGTTTCGACACCATCCATTTTCAAGACCCGGAGCAGTTTCGCAAGGATTTACAGTCCAGGGGTTTTACGACCCTGATCTAGGAAGGCTCTAGGTGGGGAGAAAATTTACTTCAGCAGCTGGTACACAAGCAGGCTCATCAGGTAGGCCAGTCCCGTCATATAGACCAACTGAATCAGGGGCCATTTCCAGCTGCGCGTCTCGCGCCTGACTACGGCCAGGGTGCTCATGCACTGCATGGCAAAGGCATAAAATATCATTAAGGAAAGGCCACTTGCCAGCGTATACACCGGCGTACCGTCTGGCCTCTGCGCCGATTCCATGCGGTGGTGAAGGGTTTGGCGATCGGCGTCTTTGCCGCCCTCGACGCTATAGAGTGTGGCCATCGTCCCTATAAATACCTCCCGCGCCGCAAAGGACGTGACCAAGGCGATGCCGATCTTCCAGTCATACCCCAGTGGGCGAATAGCGGGCTCGATGGTCTTGCCCAGAATTCCTGCATAGGAGTTTTCCAGCAGGGCTGAGCTTTTCTCCTTATTTAGCTGCCTTGCATTAGCCGGATCCTGCTTGATGCGCTGGGCATAAGTGTCCTGCACGTCTCGCATACGCGACCCCGGTCCAAAGGAGCTCAGCGCCCACAGGATCATGCTGATCACAATGATCACGCGTCCCGCATCGGTCACAAAAATCTTCGCCTTGCTCACCATCGTGACCAGGATGTTTTTCCATCGGGGTGCCCGGTAGACCGGCAATTCCAGTATGAAAAAGCTTTTCTCCTGCAAGCGGATAAACCATTTAGCAACATAAGACACCACCAGGGCCATCACCGTGCCTAGCAAATAGAGCGCCATCATCACCAAACCCTGCAGGCTCATAAATCCCAGCACCTGGCCCTTTGGAATAACCAAAGCAATCAGCATGGTATACACTGGCAGCCGGGCACTGCAGCTCATCAGCGGGGTAATCAGGATCGTCAAGAGTCGTTCTTTTCGGTTCTCGATGCTGCGGGCACTCATAATAGCCGGGACCGCGCAGGCGAAACCGCTGATCATCGGCATGACGCTCTTGCCATTCAATCCCACTTTGCGCATGAGCTTATCCGATAGAAAACTCACGCGGGCCATATATCCAGTATCTTCCAAAATCGTAATCAACCCAAACAGGATCATTATCTGCGGTACGAAAACTAAGATACCGCTTAGTCCTGCCAGCAGGCCATTCTCCAGCAAATTGGTGAACCATCCATCGGGCAGTATTCCGGAGAGCCACCCGCGCAGTTGGGTAAAGGTCCAATCGATGCCGTCCATCGGAAACTGCGCGAGCCAAAACACACTCTGAAATAACAAGAAAAGAACCACCAGCAAGATCACGTAACCCCAGCGTCGATGCAGCAGGATGTTATCCAGTCGTTCGGTGAGCAGGGTCTTTTGCAGCGGATCGGGCTCCGCCACGGTGTGCTGCATGATTTGTTTGATCCGGGCATATCGCTGCATGATCTCCTCGGCCTGGACGCGGGTATGATTAAAGGTGTGTAGCGATTCAATGTCTTCGATCTTGTGCTGCAGTGGAGTCTGGAAATCAAAATGCTCGTGATTAATCAGGTAGTGAATGGCGGTATAATCGCTGACCTCCGGAAAAAGCAATTTCAGGTCGCCGACGGCTGAGCTGGCCAGAGACTTATTTTGGATAAAGTCCCGGGCGGGCGCTTGGTAGAGCTGGCGGGCTGTCTCGGAGATCACTTTTTTCAATTGCACGATCCCCTTATCCTTTCGGGGATTGGCCACCACCACCGGGATCCCCAGTTCCAGTTCCAGACCGGGTACGTCGATTTCAACGCCTTTCTTGGCCGCCAGATCCATCATCGTGAGTACCACGATTACCGGGATTTTCAGGTCAATGATTTGGGAGCAAAACAGCAGGTTTCGGCGCAGGTTGCTAGCGTCCACAAGCAGAATCACCAGATCCAGTTTGACTTCAGGATCCTGGTTCAGCAGGACTTTATAGGTAACCCATTCGTCGCTGCGTTTGGGGTAGAGGCTGTAGGTTCCAGGCAGATCGATGATTTTGGCCGCCAAATCCGGAGATACCTGGCAAATTCCGGTCTTTTTTTCCACCGTGACCCCTGGGAAATTGCCCACTTTTTGATTCAATCCGGTCAATGCGTTGAAAAGCGAACTCTTGCCACTGTTGGGATTGCCCACTAACGCGATATGCAGGTTATGTCTACTCAAAAATAATCTCCCGGTTTTGATTCCGGACCAGGCTTAAGTGGCTTGCAAATGTACTAGTTAATCATAAATCGGATGGATCTAATCCCTGCGAGCTCGGCCGACGCGAAGGCCGGTGCCGCCAGGATCCATCACAGGGGGTGAACAATCAGCCTTCCCTCTTCATACCAGGGCAAGACGGGGGCCAGGTCGGGGGTGAGGCAATATTGGATGTCCTTTTCCAGCCCGAAGCCTGCGAGGCGCTCAAAGTGGGTGGCCTGTTTGTTTTTCAAAAACGCAAAAAGATCATTTTGGGCCTCCAGATAGAGTGTTTCGGCGATTGACGAAGAATCGCACGAAATCGCAAAATGGTCTTTGATTTGGTGGATCAGGCATCCGGCAAAAAGCAGGTCTTCCAGGTTCACTTTATCTTTCCAGGCCGCACAGGCCAAAATCACGTTCTGGGGCTGACGCTCTAGATAGGTTCTGAGTACACCGAGGTTGCCAAAGGAACCCGTCACGATTTGCTTGGCTCCTTTGTCCAAGGCCATATGAAGTAATTTCGTTCCATTGGTTGTGGTCAGCACGAGCACCTTTCCTTGGATAAATGTGCGCGGATATTCGAAGGGAGAATTCCCGTGCTCGAGACCTTCGGCTATCTTACCGTCCCGCTCACCCGCCGTCACGGCATTTATACGTCTACCCATTTCCATGCAGGCGGCGACGCTGTCGACTGGAACAACATACTTGGCGCCATGGTGCAGGGCAGTAGCAATGGTAGAAGTCGCTCGAAGCACATCAATGATCACGACCAAGGCATTGGTGGCATCGTATAAATGAAGCAAGGCGGGCGATACGCAGGTGTTCAGGCTGGGCTTGGATATATGCATACGATCGTTCTGGAGGAGTAGGGGGTTAATTTAGAGGCAAAATTAACCGATAGAACCGTACCCTGCTCAACCTGAAGGCCCGCCAAGCGTTAAATATCCGTTTATTATTTGTTGAGCATAAACTTCCACTTTTCGCTTTGCGCATATTCTTTAATGACTTCGCAGCGGTGTTCCAGCAGTTTTCTGAGGTAATTGGTCAAGTAAAGACGGTTGACGAGTTTACCCATCGCTCCGTAAGGGATTTCAAAGCTCAATAAGTCGATCATGAGCGTCCCGTTCTCGACCGGCTTGAAGTGACGGACGTGCTTCAGAGACTTAAAATCGCCGTCGGCTAGTTCATAGGTGAATCCTACCGGTTTGTTCATCTGCGTGACCCGGACCCGCAAAATTCGGGTCTTCCCTAGGTGCTTGGCCTTCCAGGTCACCGTTTCATCCTGCTCGATTAGTCCGGCCGTTGTGCCTGCTACGGCCTGTTCCGACGTATGCGCCATGGATTTTTTATGCAGATCGATGCTGCGGGCCAGGTCAAATACCCGTTCTGCCGGGGCAGCTATAAAAGTAGTCAGATGAATCGTGGGCATACGTTTCAACTAGTTTATGGATTGACCTTGGCATGAAAGAATCATACCAGCTTTCCTCTGCGGCCCATGGGGGTCCCTAACTAAACGGCATTTTAACGACTTTAGCGTGCAGCAGCTTCTCGCGGACTTTAATATAAATAGAAGCATCTAGGTGGGAAAATCCACTTTCGACATAGCCCAGACCGATGGCCTTGCCCAAGGAAGGCGATTGGGTCCCGCTCGTTACCCGGCCGATGGGCTGGTTGGCCCCGGCAAAGATGGGATAATCGTGCCGGGGGATTCCTTTGTCGATCATTTCAAATCCTACCAGTTTACGCCTCACTCCGGAGGCCTTCTGAGCTTCCAAAATCTGCCTTGCGGTAAACTCTTTGGTGAATTTGGTGATCCATCCCAGGCCCGCTTCCAAAGGAGAGGTTTGGTCATCGATGTCGTTACCATACAAACAATAGCCCATCTCCAATCTCAGGGTATCTCGAGCCCCCAAACCGATGGGTTTAAGCCCCCGAGGTCCACCGACCTGGAAGATAGCTTCCCAGATCTTGGCCGCAGCACCCTGCTTATCTTCAAAATAAATTTCCACGCCTCCTGCGCCCGTATAGCCCGTGGCGCTCACCAGCACATTGTCCACGGCGCCAAAGGTTCCCTTGGAGAAGGTGTAATATTTCAGATTCAAGATATCCATATGCGTTAGTGGCTGCAGAATTTTGCAGGCGTTGGGTCCCTGAATGGCCAACAGACAAGTGCGCTCCGAGACGTTGTGCATCTGCGCATTTTCGGTGTTATGTAAGCTGATCCAGTTCCAGTCTTTGGCAATATTGGCTGCATTCACAACGAGCATATAGACGTTGTTCTCCTCCAGGCAGTAAACGAGCAGATCGTCGACGATGCCTGCCGAATCGTTGGTCAGGCAACTGTACTGGGCCTGACCAGCCTTAAGCTTGGCGGCATCGTTGGTGCACAGACGCTGGATCAGAGCCAGAGCCTGGGGACCTTTGATGATGAATTCTCCCATATGGCTCACATCAAAAATCCCGGCATTGGTGCGTACTGCCTGGTGCTCGTCGTTGATTCCCGTGTAGCTGATGGGCATATTGTACCCGGCGAATTCGGCCATTTTCGCGCCCAAAGCGATATGATATGGTGTAAAAGCGGTTTGCAGCATCCCCCTTTGAATTTTAGTAGCGAAAATAAACCTTGCCTGTCAGGCTGCCAACAATTTAAAAGGGCTTCCCCCTTTCGGTGAGAAGCCCCGTTCCAACTTCAACCCTGCCTGCCAACCTGCGGTTAGCAAACCGGAGGGCGGGTCTGTGGTCAAATTAATTTAAACAGCAAATGAAACATAGAGAACCCCGCTCCCCCTTGATCTTCGGTCTCCTGCTCCTGCAGGCCGTTGGCGCTCGGGACAACGGAACTAGTCTGCTTGGCGTCCTGATCGGCCGCAGGCTTCTGATCCTCTCCTTCTTTTTGGTTCAAGCGCTTCTTTTGGTTGGTCGAATCAGTCTTCTGCTTGTATTTATATCCATTGTGTATTTTACGGTTGTCGTCCTTGTTCAGTTCGTCGTTAGAATCCTGCAAAACTGCATGGGTATCTTCAATCCCGTTTTCGGTCATGATGTATTCGACGTTGCTAGTCCAGTCATTGCCGTTATCTAGGTTGTCATTCCAATCTACATTCCATCCCCGATGACGAATGCCTGCATCGATGTTGAACCAATGGTAATCATCCACGCTGCGGTCCACGAGAATCTTTTTTCCCACGGGGATCGAAACCAGCACCAGTACCTGTTGGTTGCGAAATTTCTGGGCGGGCGTAATGGAAAATCCCAAGGGCAAATACAGCACGCTATCTTTTTGTTGCAAGTTGAACTGGATCTGCGAGGCAACACTCTTGGCCAGGGCGGGATTGTTGCCATGGGCAAAGCGAACTAGCTGGAGGTGGTAGGCGGAATCGGTGCTTTTAACCAAACGCACTCTGACCGTCGTCATCATCACGCTGTCTTCGTTCAGACTGAAGAATGGCGCATCATTGTCCCAATTGATCCCGAACCAGTCGCTGCCGTAATAGCTTACTTTCTCCTCAGTCAGCTTGATGGTCAATTTTCCACCGGAAGGTTGCGTTAGCGCAACCGGGTCTTCGACGCTGGCCCGGCTCCGGAAATTATTCACCATCATACTGATAAACACCAGGAAACAAACCAGACCAATCACCCACAGGCTTCCAAAAGCATATCCCAGGTAATGGCTCCTGGACCTGACTCCAATGATCCGCCGGATTAGCCAGGTCAACAGTGCTATTACCGGTATACCGAAGAACAGGAACAGACTGACCCAGGCCAAAAAATTTTGCCAGAATCCGGCCAGCAGGTAGTTCTTAAAAGGTAGCACGCCTACACCGCTGAACAATAGACCGACCAGGACCATGATCAAGGCAAAGGCCATGACCCCCGATATGAATAAAAAGAAGGCTTTGAACAGCACCCCGATCGCGTGGCCCAGGCCGGTGCCGGTACGGCGGGCGGCGGGCGCCACTTCGGAGGCGAAATTCTGTGATGTTTGTTTGAATTCCTGGCCTACCTGTTGGGCACGTTGCTTGATTTCATTACCCATTTCCGCTGCACGCCCCTTGAAGCCTTCCAGATCGCTCTTAATAGTATTCTTGATGGATTCCAGATCTACTTTCTCGCCCCGCATTTCTAACTTCTCTGAAGCGGTGACCGCTTCTGGCAACACAATCCAAAGGATGATATAGGTCACAAACAAGGTTCCCCCAAAACCGCCGAAGACAAATACGGGTCCTGGATCAAAATCCATCCAGTGGTGCCGAAAAATGGAACTGATGACTCCCATGATCAAGGGCAGGGAAAAAATCAAGCGCGGTACCCAAACCTCCCAATGAAAATACGCTGCCAGTCCACTGGCTACGCCGGCTATGACGCGGTTGTCGGGATTTCGGTATAGCCGCTTGCGTACGTTCAGGACCAGGGTTTTGGATGGTACAACGACCCAAAGAATCAAATAAATCAGAATACCAGACCCAAAGCCGCCAAAGGTGATGAGAGCAAATATGATTCTGACAATGGCCGGATCGATGCGCAAATAATTGGCTAGCCCGCCGCAGACACCGCCGATGACCCGGTCGTTTTCGGAGCGGTAGAGCCGGCGCGATTCGGTAGTGGCACTGGGTTCTGGTCCAGGCTGGGTGGCCGATCCCTGCGTCCGGCTGCTGCCGGAACTGCTGCTGTCATTTTGCGTCATGTCATCCTGCTCAAAATCTTCGGGACGGCCCATACTCTTGATGATCTGATTGACATCATCATCCGTGATGCAGGTGGCACCCTTATTGAGTCGCTCCGAGAAGAGCTCGGCGAAGCGGTTTTCGATATCGTTGATGATTTCTTCACGACCTTCTTCGTTGGCAAAATACTTGCTGAGGCTGTCTATATATTGTTTCAGGATTTCGTAGGCGCTCTCCTCAATGGGAACCACTCGTCCGTGAAAGTTTATGTTGATGATCTTTTTCATTGTAGTCGTATTTGAAGGTTGAAGGTTAGAAGCTGGGATTTTGGTTGGTACTGTCCGGTATGCTTTCGGTCTTGTTGGTCAAGGCATGCACTGCATTGGCCAGTTCGTTCCAGGTGGCTTCCAATTCCCGGTAAAAAGCCAATCCCTTTTCAGTCAACGAAAAGTATTTGCGTGGAGGCCCGGAATTGCTTTCCACCCACCGGTAGGTTAACATATCGGAATTTTTGAGCCTGGTTAGCAAGGGGTATAACGTGCCTTCCAATATGTGCAAGTTGGCCGATCTCATTTCCTCCACGATGTCGCTGGGATAGGCTTCGCCTCGCCGAATAATGGATAGAATGCAGAATTCCAGGATTCCTTTCCGCATCTGACTTTGAGTGTTCTCTATGTTCATAATACAAGTGTTAATGTTAGATACCTAATTGTTTTCTCTGGACTGATTAAGCCAAGCCGACCTACTTCCCTCAGCGTCCGCACCATCCCAAATGCCACCCGACTTTCGCTTTAACAATGCAATATAGGAGATATTTTAGTACTATGCAAGACAAAGTACCATTTTAAATTTAGTAATTCTTATAGACTACTATTGTATATCAGCTGAAATACAGCAGCAGCAAGGGTTTCAAGAGAAGCTGAAGGTGAACCAGGAAACTTCCGGGTTTCCATGAGCGGGCCTTTATCAGTATAAGTGGCATCAACTAACAATAAGGGACAAGACACGTTGTCCAGTAATCTTTATTTGGGCTGAAAATAAGGCGCTAATAACTGATAAGGGACAAAGAGTATTTAAAATCATTATTTTAATGATTATTTTCTTGTTATTCCTTGGTTTGTCAGCCTATTGATTGGCCGAATCCATAAACATTATCTATTTAGAGTGGTGTGATGCCATTGCGGACACACCCAGATGGATGAGTATTGAGGAGGCTAAAGAGTGGGCAAATAATGAGGATTGGGTTATTAAACAGGTTAGTTTCCTTTTAGACGAGACCGACGAATTCATATTGCTGGCGGCTCGAATCAATCCTCATAGAGATACGGAAGACGGGCTAAAAGTAGACGGTCTTCTAAAGCTACCCAAAACATGGGTGCGAAAGAGAATAGACCTAACCGAGACTATTTACTCTTCTTGTGATGGGAGTGATTTAGCCCCCTATAAATTGGACAAAATTGTCGTTAGAATAGAGACTGTTTGCTAATGGGTTTTCTTCGGGTTCGGCCAGTTTTCGAGCATCGGTTTTAAAGGGTATGGATGTTTCGTTTTCTTCCCAGAGTTGATCCGGCGTTTTGTAGCCGATTCCTCCGTGAAGCCGGTGGCGGTTGTAAAAATCATAATACCTCCTGATCGTCAATTCGGCTTCGTAAATCGAATCAAAAATGTACCGTTCGATCACTTCTCGCTGCAGTTGACTGTGCAGGGATTCGATAAAACCGTTTTCCTGGGGTGAGGCAACATGCGTAAATTCCTGATCGATGCCCATTTCTTTTAGCGCTGCGCGCAAATTATTGGCAATAAACTGGCTTCCGTTGTCATTGCGGAGGATTACTCCCTCCACGTGGTATTCATCCCTCAGCTGCCGGATCAGGGCTATAACCTGCGGGTGGCGCATGCTGTACTTAAGGGCAAAGGCCAACACTTTACGCGTGTATACATCCATCAGGGTTAACAGATAGGCTTGCTTCCTGTCAGCATGGACATACACGTACTTAATGTCCATGGTCAGGTATTGCAAGGGGCGACCAGCTTGGATTTTGCGGTACTTCACAAAATTGCGTTTCTCCGCTGTCTTAAATCGGCGGCGATGGTATACCAGGTGGCTTTCCTTCATCAGCCGGTAAACCTTCTTGCGGTTAATCTGATAGCCCTGGTGTTTCAGCTCAGCCGTTACTTTCAAATACCCGTAACACACAAACTCCTGATTCAGGATCCCCGTGATCTTATCTACCACCTGGTCATTGCTGACCAGTTCATCCTCCCCCAAGCGCGTATGCGTGCTGGCCGGGATTCCCTTTGGCTTGCCGGAAGCTTTGTAATAAAACGTGCTCCGGGGCAGCGACACCCAGGCCAACAGATCCCTGGCGTTTACCAGTTGCTCATATTGTCGGACTACCGTCATTTTAATTTGCCGAGGAGGGCAGTTTTTTTTAACAGCTCAGTTTTCACTTCCAGCTCCAAAGCTTGTTTGGCTACAATCTTTTTTAACCGTTCATTTTCATCCTGAAGCGCTTTATACTCAGCCGACAAAACCTCCCCATGCCGATTCAACTCCTTTGCGCCACCGCTATCAAACTGGTCCTTCCACCGGTGATACACAGAGTTAGATAAATTGTACTTGCGAAGCGTGGCAGTCAGCCCAGCTTCTCTGGCTTCCTGCATAATTTGAAGTTTCTGATCCACTGAAAAGGATCTTCGTTGATGTGCCATAGACATAAATTTAAAAAATTAATTTATGTCTCTTCTAACCTACTATTTTTGTCCAGTCATTTAGGGGGCTGGATCAGGAGTGCTTCACAATTGTTTGCACATAAGTCGTAGCAGGATGAGTTTTTAGGTATTTCTTGCTTACGATTTCCCCTGTTACTGCACTCTTATTGATGTGCGTAACGATTTGTTTCGAATTTGACTGTTTTTTAGCCATACTTTATAAATTTTAGTGAGATATAAAGTTAAGGAATTTAGCAATAATCGGCTAAACAAATTAGTTGGCTGCTGATTGGGTAATTTGTGGAACATCGTGGAACATATTCTCCCGTATGTCAATAACTTTAGGTTGGAATAGCTAATTTATTTAGTATATTTGTATCGGATCTGAAACGCCCAAGTGGTCGGGCGCAAGCCCCATAAGTAAGTAGGATTCCCCCGGGACAGCATATGCTGCCCCTTTTTTATATTTCAACTATTTTAAAATTCGTCGTCCCCTTCCTAGCGTACTTGTTTATAATAGAATAGATTCTTCCGTAAAAGCCCCTTGCGCCCTTATTTCTTATGTATTTATTTGGGTCATAATACTGTTTTACGAAATAGGCAATAGCGTCGACAAATTGTAAAAAATAAGAATAGCTCGAATCCCTGAAACTAGGGTCTTCGACTATGGCCCTAAGTGGTATATTTCTCGAACCCTGCCCATAAGAGATCATATTTGAAACTTGGTTATACCGCCTCATTTCTCTTAGTAATTTTGTCAATTTTTTAGCATCGGTATGGTCGCAAATTATCATTCCCTTGTCCGTCCCCATAGCCGGACCGGGGAAATTTTTATAAGCCAAGGTGTTATCAAATCGCTGAATAAGGACGCGCCAAGCGTATTCAAATGGGTCTGTTCTTTGCTGCTTATCAACTCTAACGCTAATTACACTTATATCCGTTCTCTGATTCAACCAATCCAAACACTTCTTTAGGAGATCGAGCCTGTTGTTTCTTGTTATCACATTTTTCAATTTTACTTTTCTCGAAATAAATTCTGCCGCGTGGATTTCCTCTTTCATCAGCAACCCATATCTAGCCTTAAGCAACCTCCTAAATTGAACCGAATCATCCAGAAGCGATTGCCACGACATTTCATGAACTACTATGGATGATAGAATATAATACCTGGTTGGGGAATTGACGGTACCCGGATCCCCACTCTCATCTACATACATTAAATACATAATAGATACGATTTCGATTGGGAAAGATATGGTTATTAACTATCAAGCAACCGGCTTATACGGTAACTTCGTGGATACCGCCGTTATTTACTAAAACCCAATTTGTAGGCGATATAGATTACGATGAGTCCGATAGCTATTTTCCAGCCACTTGTTATTATAAACTTACCAACGGCGGTAATAGCTATCATCATTTTATTTTGCTTTGGCTGCGGAGTTTCCGCCGGGAGATGGGTAGAGAAATCCTGACTAGAATTAATCATATCGCCCCCTACATAATTTCCCTTTAATTCCCCTATTTGCACCGATTGCTTATTTTCCAATTTATTTTGTCTCTCCTGCTCAAATTTCCAAGTGCTTCTAATTTTCCCGCCACTGTTCAGAAATTCTTGATTTTGTGAAGTGGTTATGTGATTTATTCCCGGATCGCCTATTTCCATATCACCATTATCTACAAATTTTCTTATAATTGTTTGAATATTAGCCCTTACCGAAGATTGTCCCCTAAAATCCAATCCCTCTGAATATTTCTCAATAATGGGGGCTATTTCTACATTGTTCATTGGGTCGCTATTAACTAAGTCTATAAGATCCTTTGTTACTTGAAGCCTATCCATTTAATTAGATTTTGATTTACAAAGTTCCGTCAAAACAACTACCGCATTAGCAAAAAATAGTTGAGAAATTAACAAAATAAATTAGGTAGAATCGTGGACAAGACTTATCTTAGTATTTTAAATCATTTTTTATGGTTAAGAATCTAAAAGAGGTGATGGCTAAGTTTAAAGACGAAGACAAATGCCGTCAATTCTTAGTAAAGCAAAGATGGAATGGGAAGCCCGTTTGCCCCTATTGCGGCCATGAAAAGTCTTACACGATAGAAAATGGTAAACGTTTTAAATGCGCCAGCCAGACTTGTTATAAGAAGTTTTCGGTAACGGTCGGTACAATCTTCGAGGCTAGTAATATTCCGCTCTCAACTTGGTTCCCAGCCATGTATATCATAGCATCCCATAAGAAGGGGATTAGCAGTTATCAACTAGCAAAGGATATTGGAGTAAGCCAGAAAACCGCGTGGTTCATGCTCCATCGTATGCGCGAATCCTTAAAGGAAAATCATCCCAATTTATTGTCAGGTATAGTTGAATCCGATGAAACATATATGGCTCGAAAATACGGAAGCGATTACAAGGGATTGCCACCGGGTGAAGTTGAATATATCAAGGAAACCGCTTATTCATCTAGGACTAAAGGTGCGGTTGTTGGTCTAGTCGAACGCGATACCACAAAAGTTAGAGTAATGACGGTTGAGGCTGTTAATTCAAAGACATTGCCAGCTATTGTAAAGGCCAATGTGAAAATGGGTAGCGAATTACATACTGATGAAAATGCAAGCTATAATCCGCTTAATAATGACTTTAAACGCGCAACCGTCCGTCATGGGGTTAAAGAATGGGTTAAAGGCAATGTAACCACAAACCACGTTGAAAACTTTTGGTCAGTCATGCGCAGGGGCGTTTATGGCATTTACCACCAAATCAGCTATAAGCATTTACAAGCCTATTGCGACGAGTTTTCTTATCGTTACAATACTAGGAAAATACCCGATGGACGCAGATTTGAACTAACTTTGACAGCCGTTGAAGGGCGTTTATCATACAAAAGACTAGTCTATGGCAAAGGCAAAGAAAACAGCCAAGAAGCAGCCCAAACCAAGGGCGAATAAATACGATGAAAAGCTGAAGATCAACGGTTCGTTTGAGGATTTAGTTAAGGCATTGGTTACTCCAAAGCAACCAATTAAGAATAAATAATCATACCTTAAGGTCCATCAAAAAATCTTCTCATGGATGGGCCAGAAATTATCTCCATTATTGCCATTATAGTAAACCTTATAGTTGGCTGGATCTTGTATAATCAGATTACATCCCAAAAACAGATAATAAAAAACTACAAAGGCCTTGTTGAGGCCATAGATATCGCCAAGTTTAAGGACTATTCAAAACTCATTGAGGATATGGGTAATATGAAACTTGAGGCCGAAAAATTGAAATACTTGAAAGAAAAGGAGGAGGACAATAGGCGATTTAAAGAGCATTATGGCAAATACGCCTCCGAATTATCATTCTACGTGGTTTGGTCAATCAACAGATTATCAGTAGATAGGGAAGAAAAACTAAGAATAACGAATGAATTATTTCCCGAAACATTTCCGCTCATAAAGGATAGAATTATCTAAGTAGAATCTCTTCACCTTCTCATATTTATTACGAGTGGTTATACCAAATTTCCAGACAAACGAATATTGGTCATCAAACCATTTGGCGGCCCCCTCATGCCAACTATTCCCATTATTTGATTCAGTAAGTTGATTTATAACAGCATCTAACCTCTCTTGTCCCTTATTAGTTATTAGTGCCGTATAAGTGGCGGTGGCAGACACTGATCGATTTATAGACAAAAAAGGATTCCGAGGAGCCTCAAATTGAGGTAAATCGCTTATAGATAATGTCTTAAGGCTATTTTTCAAGAACCGGACAGCATAGCCGGCCCTCTACTCACGAGACCCCGTCTATGAAGCATTTGCTGCAAGGGCAAACCGCCAAGCCGCAATAGTCTAATCCGAAGTATCTGCCTTTAAGTGCGTAGCACCCGGGCTCCCATTAACGTGTCTGATTTGCTTTTTGGATCTCCGGTGCCAAACAAGATTCATGCGAATGTATAACCTTCCATGTACGATTAGTTTTCTGAAACACACAGCTCACTGCATACTCCGGCATTTTCATGATATCCCCGTTCTTGAAAAAAGCATCAATCTGCCCAGTCCAAGTAAAAATCACCAGCGTGGAGCCAAGAACCGAAAAAGTTTCCTGGACTGTGGAGATTTCTTGGCCGGTCACAGATTGGTAAAAGGCTGTACCTAGTGTCTTGAACTCGTCATAATTACGCATTTTGCCATCTGCACTGATAGCCCGAAAATCCTCCGACTGCGAGTAACATCCGAGTAAAGCTTCGACTTGCGCTTTTTCGGAAAAACGGATAATCGAGTCTGATACTTGCTTTACTTCTTGAATTACCTGTCTTTTTTCTGACGCAGTCATTGGCTGATAAATTTTTTCAGGAGAAGAACTAAACGGGGCACGGGCAGCCGATCCGCTGGAAAATCCTTCTCTATAAAATTAGAAAAAAACTTGAATTCCTTATGGGGCCAAGAAGCAACCGCCCGCACATCGGCTCGCTCACTGTATGCCCTTTAACCAAGGGCCTCAGCATATTTTTTCCCAAAGAAGCGCCACAGCCAGGCCTGAGGGCTAGACAGTAAAATAAAATACATAAATTGACCCAGAATTCTGCATTTTTGGAAGCTATGCACCTTTAACCCAAGCGCAGGTCCATGCCAGTCAGCAAGCCCCGACTCCGTTTTTGGCAAATCATCAACATGAATGTTGGCTTCTTTGGCATCCAATACAGCTTTGGCCTACAGCAAACCGCGATCAATCCGTTATACACTTTCCTTCATGCCAAGCCCGAGGACTTACCCTTTTTGAATCTGGCGGGCCCGATGACCGGCCTGCTTATCCAGCCGCTTATCGGGGCCATGAGCGACCGTACCTGGCATCCCAGATGGGGTAGACGAAAACCCTTTTTTCTCACAGGCGCCATTTTCTGCAGTCTTTGTCTGTTTGCCTTCCCGTTTAGCCGGGCACTGTGGATGGCGGTAGGCCTGCTGTGGATCTTGGATGCTGCGAACAATACGGCTATGGAACCCTACCGGGCCTTCATCGCCGATAAATTGCCGTCCGACCAGCGACCGATGGGATTTTTGACCCAAAGTTTTTTCACCGGCCTGGGGATTACCCTAGCCAACCTGTCGCTGGGATTTTTTAAGAATATCATTTCCGGAGAAACAAAGACCAGCGATGGCCAGTCGGGTATTCCCTATTGGGTCTTTGGCTCTTTTTTTGTTGGAGCCATCTGTTCGATTAGTTCCGTCCTTTGGTCGGTCTCCACGACCCCGGAAATCCCGCCTACACAGGCAGAACTCGAGGAGTTGCGTTCGCGCAAGAAAGGACTGTTAGAGCCATTCAAGGAGATTTTTTCCGCGATCAAGGACATGCCCAAGATCATGTGGCAACTTGCGCTGGTGTACCTGTTCCAATGGTATGCCATGTTCTGCTATTGGCAGTTTGTTTCCTTGAGCATCGCCAAATCCGTCTTCCATACCGCACCCGGTGAGAATAAAGAATTGTATGAACAGGCCGTCGTCTGGACCGGCAGAGTCAATGGTTTTTACAATGTCGTCACCTTCCTCTCTGCTTTCGGCTTGGTTTGGCTGGCCCGACGATATAGCGCCAAATTTGTGCACATCAGTTGCCTGACTATGGCAGGTATTGCCCTGCTTTGCTTTCCCCATATATCGGACAAGACCTTGCTGTTTGTTCCCATGATTGGCTTTGGCATCGCCTGGGCCAGCATGATGGGTGTTCCCTATATCATGGTCGTGGGCAGTATTCCCAAAGAACGGTACGGGGTGTATATGGGGATCATCAATATGATGATTGTGGTACCCATGATTCTTCAGACCTTGAGCTTTGGGTTTATATTTAACCATTGGTTGGGAGCAGATCCTGGTCTGGCGATAAGTTTTGCAGGAGTCCTGCTCTTGATTGCGGCCCTGGCCATCCTGCGGATGAAAAAGGAACAAATCCAGGAAGATGTTCCGCTGGCTGTAGCCGCAGGACATTAATCCCAGCCAATCAAACAAATCAACAGTGTACAATCCCCGGCTTCATCATCTGATTAACGATCGGCTCCGACGAAACGGCCTCCAGGTAGATTCCGAAGACAATTTGTTTTTTCTTCGCCTGGTGTCCAATGCCTCGGCTATTCAGACCCTATATCTGGAACTTTATGCGCAAGATCCCGCAGCAGATTCCAGCTTTACTCAATTGATTGAATCCATTATCCAAGCCTACGAGAACAGGCCGGCAGCCATGCGGCAGGCAGATTTGGATAAAGAAGAAAAAGGGCATTGGTTTTTAAGCAACCAGATTACCGGCATGAGCCTGTATGTGGATCGTTTTTCCAAAGACCTGGATGGACTGAGCGGAAAGTTGGACTATTTTAACGAACTGGGTGTAAATCTGCTGCACCTGATGCCCATATTTCAGAGTCCCTCGGGCGAAAGCGATGGGGGGTATGCCGTGTCGGATTTCCGGACTGTCGATGCGCGATTCGGCACACTGAAGGATTTGCAAAACTTACGCAAGCAGATGGGAGACCAGGGCATCTATCTGATGCTGGACATCGTGCTGAACCACACCTCGCACCAACACGCCTGGGCACAAAAGGCCAAGCAGGGCGATCCGCTCTATCAGGGTTATTATTATATGTACGATGACCGCAGCCAGCCAGATCAATTTGAGCGCAGCATGCCCGAGATCTTTCCCGAAAGCGCCCCGGGCAATTTCACGTACGTACCGCCGTGTAAGAAATGGGTGATGTCGGTATTCCACCAGTATCAATGGGACCTGAACTACCGCAACCCGAAGCTTTTTGCCGAAATGGTAGATACCATCTTTTTCTATGCGAACCTGGGTGTAGATATCTTGCGTATCGACGCTCCTGCTTTTATCTGGAAGCAAATCGGCACTACCTGCCAGAACCTGCCGCAGGCGCATACCCTGCTTCGCTTAATCAAACTGTGTGTCCAGACCGCCACGCCGGGCATGGCCCTGCTCGGCGAAGCGATTGTAGCCCCGACCGCCATCATGAAATATTTTGGCACTGGAGCCTATACTGCCCGGGAATGTGACCTGGCCTACAACGCTACCCAGATGGCTTTGCAATGGGATGCCCTGGCCACCGGCGATACGAAAGTCATGCTTGCCGCACAGCACGAAATCTTGCAAAAACCATATGGCTGTTCTTGGATCACCTATACCCGATGTCATGACGATATCGGTCTGGCCTACGAGGATTACATGATTGAGCAGTCCGGATTCCGTCCTGTAGAGCATCGCAAATTTCTGCAAGATTATTATACGGGTCATTTCCCTGGATCTGAAGCCAAGGGTGCGCTATTTTCCGTCAATCCGAAAACCCAGGACGCACGTATCAGCGGCTCGTTGGCTTCCCTTTGTGGGTTGGAGCAAGCCCTTAATGAAAAAAACGATGCCCACATTAGCCGCGCCGTAGATAAAATCCTGTTGATGCAAGCTCAAAGTTTTTTGCTTGGAGGTATCCCCATGATTTTTTACGGTGATGAAGTCGGCTACACTAACGATTATGGCTACTTGCAGGATCCGTCGAAAAGCTACGATAACCGCTGGATGCACCGTCCCATGATCCATTGGGACAAGAACCGCAAACGCAATATGCAGGGCACCGCTGAACAGCTTATCTTCTCGGGAACCAGAAAATTGAACCAGATTCGAAAAAAGGTTCCCGCCTTGGCTGATCTGAAAAACCTCACCTGGATGACACCCCACAATATGCATGTTGCCGGTTGGCTCAGGACCAGCGCCGACCAGCGCATATACTGCATATTCAATTTTTCGGACGCCAACGCCTTTTTAACCTGGTTTGCCTTCAAAGAACATGGCAAGAGCCCGGTTACACTCTATGATTATTGGGAGGATAAAGAATATGTGGTCGGCAGCGACCAGGATTACCTGGTGATCAAACCGTATAAATTTCTGGTGCTGGAAGCCCGGGGAATCTGAGTTAGGTGCCATTGCCGTCGGCTAGTCCGGCAGGCAACAGGCTCAGCGAAATTGGCTCATCACGCGAAGGCCAAAGAGGATAAGCACCCATACCACCAAGCATAGGGCGGCCGTTATGGCTACGATAACGAAGGGATGCATGGCCAGATTGCGACGGAAGGCTTTGGGTTTTGTTTTTTGATTGGTCTGGTTCATACGTTCGAATTAACACGATCAACTGGCTCGGTGCCGAAATGGGTATTTTGGTAGCTGCCCAAGTGCCCCTTGTCTTGAACCATTTTATTATACCTAGTTTTGCCGATTAAAAAATTGCCCTTGCGAAATCTTTTCTCGATCGCACTCAGCCTGTGTACCCTCGGCCTTGCTTGTTCGGCGCCCGTGTACAAAAAATACGTGGCGTCTTACGCTGCGGCAGAATCCAGCAGTAAAACCCCAGATTACCGCAAGGCGCAATATTGGGCCGCCTTTCCCGGTCGATCCAGCACATCCGACAGCGTCCCCCAGCCCCTGGAGTCCACCTACCTCAAAGACAGTACGGCAGACGTTTTTTTTCTGCACCCCACCACCTTTGGGCGCCGGGACGATACGGCATGGAATGCAGATATCAATGACCCGGATATTAATGCTAAAACCGACTACACGACCATTCTATATCAAGCCAGCGCATTCAACGAATTTAGGATTTACGCACCCCGTTATCGACAGGCCCATCTACGCGCCTATTATTCCCAAGACACCATCCGGGCGGCCCAAGCACTGGACCTTGCCTATCAGGACATCAAAACGGCCTTTCAATATTATCTGGATCACTACAACCATGGTCGACCCATCATCATTGCTTCGCATAGCCAAGGTTCCACCCACGCCAAACGCCTGTTACAGGAATTCTTTGATAACAAACCGCTCAAATCCCAATTGGTTGCGGCCTATATCCTGGGCATGGCCGTACCGCGCAATTACTTCCGGAATTTGACCCCTTGCTCCGATTCCACTCAAACGGGATGCGTGATAAGCTGGAGAACATTTAAAAATGGCTACGAACCCTGGTTTGTGCAAAAAGAACATAGCCCGGCCTGGGTGACCAACCCGTTAACCTGGACCACAACTGGCGAGTACGCCCCCAAGAGTTTGAACAAAGGTGCGGTGCTCAAACAGTTCAACGAAGTGGTCCCCAACTTGGCAGATGCCCAAATCCATGATAATGTGCTTTGGATTCACAAACCTCATTTTAAGGGCAGTTTTTTCTACCTCTCTAAGAATTACCACATCGGTGACATCAACCTCTATTATGTCAATATCCGCCAAAACCTGCGTATCCGTATGCGTCACTTCCCCTCCCATTAACGGATGGTGCAGCTGCCCCTTTGCATGCAGGATGCGCTAGCCGACTTTGCCTTCGCCTGAGGAGAAGACGCAGGGGACTAGATTTTCCACAAAAAAAAAGATACCCTCCGAGTATCCTTTCAAGCCGAGACATGCAGCCGCTAAAATTCAGCACTCTTGGGCGTGCGTGGAAATGCAATGACATCACGGATATTAGTCATGCCCGTGACAAACTGGACCATGCGCTCAAAACCCAAACCAAAGCCAGCGTGGGGAACCGTACCAAAGCGCCTCGTATCCAGGTACCACCACATGTCCTGGAGCGGAATACCCATCTGCTGCATGCGTTCCTGGAGCTTGTCCAGCCGTTCTTCCCTTTGCGACCCGCCGACAATTTCCCCAATGCCTGGGGCGAGTATATCCATGGCCGCGACGGTCTTTCCATCGTCATTCTGGCGCATGTAAAAGGCCTTGATAGCTTTGGGATAACCCGTAACAATGACGGGCTTTCGAAAATGGCTTTCTACCAGGTAACGCTCATGTTCGCTTTGCATGTCCATGCCCCAAGCCACATCGAATTTGAATTTTTTCTTCTTGTACGCAGCAGACGCCAGCAGAATGTCGATGGCTTGGGTGTAGGTGATGCGCTCAAACTCACTGCGCACGACAAAATCCAGCTTCTCCAGAAGACCCATCTGCGAACGTTCCTGCTGGGGCTTTTGCTTGTCTTCTTCGGCCAGGCGCTGGTCCAGAAATTGCAGGTCTTCCGGGTTATGCTCCATCGCGTAGCGGATGATATATTTGATGAATGCTTCAGCAAGGTCCATGTTGTCTTCCAGATCATAGAAGGCCATTTCCGGCTCGATCATCCAGAATTCCGCTAGGTGGCGGGCTGTATTGGAGTTCTCGGCACGGAACGTGGGGCCAAAGGTGTAGATTTCGCTAAAGGCCATGGCGCCCAGTTCTCCCTCCAGTTGTCCACTGACCGTGAGGTTGGTGGGACGGCCAAAAAAATCCTCTTTGAAATTTACCGAACCATCCGCGTGCCGGGGCGTGCCATCAAAGGGCAAGGTGCTGACGCGAAAAGTCTCGCCGGCTCCCTCCGCATCGGTGGCGGTGATGATGGGTGTATGCAGATAAATAAAGCCCCTTTCGTTAAAGAATTGGTGGACGGCGAATGCCAGGGCATGTCGCACCCGGAACACCGCACCAAAGGTGTTGGTTCGCATGCGCAGATGCGCAATCTCCCGCAGGAATTCCAAGCTATGTCGTTTGGGCTGCAAGGGGTATGTTTCCCCGTCACTGTCTCCTAAAATGGTCAGCGATTGGGCCTTCAGCTCCATGCGTTGACCCTTCCCCTGAGAAGGCCAAAGTTCCCCGGTTACCTTTAAGGATGCCCCCGTCGTTAAGCGCTTTAGCAGGGCATCCTCAAATTTGCCCAGTTCCGCGACGACTTGCAGGTTTTCGTTGGTGGAGCCGTCGTTGAGTGCAATAAATTGGTTATTCCGAAACGTCCGGACCCATCCCATTACGGTAATTGTTTGACCGCTTGGCTCAGTTGCAAGCAGGGTTTTGACTTTTACTCGCTTATTAAACATCCGCATAATTTAAGGTTTGCAAAGATAATCAGAGATTCTTCTGATTGGCGGCTTTGTGGCGATTTTGTTGCACAGCGCGATCAGCGCAAATCCGCTACCGACAGGCCTTTAACAAGGCCTAGGCTAAAATATTTTTTTGCTTTTTCCGTTTTTATGTTAACATTGCATTGGAATTAAGCTGATTAGTTCTTATCCATTGCTCACAGATCGTCAGTTTTAGCCATTCGGTTATCATATTTCTATATTCATTTTCAAAATCTTTTCAACGAAACAGACCAGCTGTTTTCATTAGTCTTTAACTCTCAAGTGTTTTTATGTACGATATTCTCCAACTGAACGATATGCTCGTTCCCGAACTTTTAGATATTGCAGAACAGCTAAAAATTCCAAGCGCTAAAAAACTCGACAAACAGGAATTGGTGTATAAGATTCTGGACCGCCAAGCTATTGTTTCCAGTGAGAAAGCCGATGCCCCGGGCGAAAAACCCAAACGCAAACGCATCATCAAAACCTCCACGGCCAACTCCAGCGAAGAGGCTTTTGTGGAAAGTGGAGATGACAAAGCAAAAAAGCTAGAGCCAAAAAAAGATATGCGAAAAAAGGAAGAAAAACCTCTGGTTAAAAAACTCAAGAAAAGGGAAGAGCAACTCGAGACCTCGGCGCAAGTCGAGCAAATGCCCATGGCGGAAGACGAGGATGTGCAAGAGGACCAACAAAATGATGAACAGCCCGAAACAGATGAGGAAGGAAATGACCTAAGCCAAGAGGAATCGGAAGCATCCGCGGAATCCAACAGGCAAGGTGGGGATCAGCAACAAAACAAGGTATATCCACAGCGTCGCAACGACGCCTTTAATATTGAATTCGATGGTGTCATTCAAGCCGAAGGCGTATTGGAAATGATGCCGGATGGCTATGGTTTTCTTCGCAGCAGCGACTACAATTATTTGTCCTCACCGGACGACGTGTACGTATCCCCATCCCAGATTAAGCTTTTTGGTCTCAAGACCGGCGACACCGTATATGGTGCCGTTCGGCCGCCCAAAGAAGGGGAAAAATATTTTGCCTTGCTCAAGGTGGAAACCATCAACAACAAGGGTCCCGAAGAAGTACGCGACCGGGTTCCATTTGACTACCTGACTCCTCTATTCCCTTATGAAAAGATGAATCTCTTCGTCAGCCCCAGCGATTACTCGACCCGCATCATGGACCTGTTTACCCCCATTGGCAAGGGCCAGCGCGGACTGATCGTGGCGCAGCCAAAAACGGGCAAGACGATGCTGCTTAAAGCCGTGGCCAACGCCATTGCGGCCAACCACCCGGAATGTTATCTCATGATTGTGTTGGTGGACGAACGCCCTGAGGAAGTAACGGATATGGAGCGCAGTGTAAAGGCCGAAGTAATCGCCTCTACCTTTGATGAGCCGGCTGAAAAGCATGTCAAAGTCTCGACCATTGCCTTGCAAAAGGCCAAACGGCTGGTAGAATGCGGACACGATGTAGTCATCTTGCTTGATTCCATTACCCGTCTGGCCAGGGCGCACAATACAGTAGCCCCAGCATCCGGCAAGGTACTGAGCGGAGGTGTCGAAGCCAATGCAATGCAAAAACCCAAGCAGTTCTTTGGTGCTGCAAGAAAAATTGAATTTGGAGGATCCCTCACCATACTGGCCACTGCGCTGATCGATACCGGTTCGAAGATGGATGAGGTGATATTTGAGGAATTTAAAGGAACCGGCAACATGGAATTGCAGCTCGACCGCCGGCTATCCAACCGGAGAATTTTCCCAGCCATTGACCTGGTAGCTTCCTCTACCCGTAGGGATGACCTACTGCTGGAAAGAGATGTCCTGCAACGCATGAACTTACTGCGCGTTTACCTAAACGATATGAACACCGAGGAGGCTATGAATGAGTTGCTCAAGAGAATGAAAGGTACCAAGAGCAACGAAGAGTTTCTGGCCAGCATGAACAGTTAAGGCACCTCATCCCCAGAGTTTTGGCCGGATGATTTAGACCAGTGCGTCGATTCGAGCGGCCAGCTTCCTATCTTTTTCTGTGACAATGTCCCCTGCGTCGTGGGTGGACAGCCAAATTTCCACACGGTTCCATACATTGGTCCATCTGGGGTGATGGTTCATTTTTTCCGCCTCCATCGCAACGCGGGTCATAAATGCGAAGGCCTGCGAAAAATCCTTGAATTCAAATTTGCGGTAGAGTTCGTTGCTTTGTTCTTGCCACATAGGTGCTGGTTTATGAAGGTGAATGATGGGTATGTCCAGAACCGGGGGTGATGCCGGATCCAATGCTAGGAGTATCTGGTCCCTTGGCCTGGGGCCAACTAGAAGATTAAATGTCCCCTGTTGCGAATCTTATCATGGGCTAGTTCGGTTACCAATTGCACACAGGCGATTTCTTTGATGCAGCTGGACAAAAGCTTCAGCAACCCATCGGTTACCGTATCGCCTTTGAGCAACCATAAAAAATCCAGGTTACGGAATTCGGGAAGCAGGTATTCCCCATCAAATTGGTTACTGTACAGGTAATGCACCAGGGCGTTATGCACCTCTGGAAACTCATAAATCGGAAAAAAATACTTGCGTTGTTTCTTGGCCAACTGAATCTCAATCTGGTTGTTGAGTCGAAAATCAAAGCGCAGGTGATGGTTCAAATGCCAGCACAGTTGATAGGCTTTTACCGGTGCCACGATACCCAGGAGGCGAACATCCTGGAAGAAATCGCAGGACAATTCATCCATATCAAGCCGTAGTTTCATATTCTTTATTGCCCGCGCTGATGGGCATTTGACGTGATGGTCAAGAACTAAAATTGCACGGCCGCCTCGCTGTTGGCGGCACCGCGTTTATATTGGACCGTCGTTTTATCTCCCTTTTTGAATTTGGACAGGGCCTGCATATAATCTTCCAGGGAAGATACGGCGTATTCACCAACTTTTACGATGACATCTCCGGCCCTTAACCCCGCTTTATAGGCAGGCCTCCCTTCACTAACGGCGTCGAGGCGAACACCCGCACCGCTAAAGGCGTAATCTGGCATAATGCCCAGGGTCACGCTAAAGCGCGCCGTGGTTCCGCTTGCGTTTTCCCGGGTCTTCGTAAAGACCAGCTTGGAGGAATCGTTGAGGTCCCCGATCAACCCATCGATCAATTTAACCACTTGCAATTCGCCCGGGTAATTGATTTTATCGTAGTCGTCACTTGGGCGATGATAATCACTATGCATTCCAGTGAAAAAAAACAGCACCGGGATGCCCTTCAAGTAAAAGGACGTGTAATCGCTTGGGCCCGTTCCGCTCGAATCGTATTTAAAGGCAAAATAGGTCTTGGCATTCAGTTTACTGAATAATGCGCCCCAGGTTGGCGAAGTGCCGTACCCCCCGATGGTTAAACTGCGTGAGCTGTCGTTCAAGCGGCCCACCATGTCCATGTTGAGCATGTAGGTAACTGAGTTCAGATCGATGGTGGGATGTTCGGTAAAATATTTAGAGCCAAACAGGCCCAGTTCTTCGCCGGAAAAGGCGATAAACAGGTAGTTGTTTTTCTTGAATTTGGATTGCTTAAGCAGGCGCGCCAGTTCGATGACGGCCGCCGTGCCGCTGGCGTTGTCGTCGGCCCCGTTGTGAATCATTTTTTGCGCCCCATGATACAGCGAGTTGCCGTCTTCTCCGTACCCCAGATGATCGTAATGGGCTCCGACGATGACCGTCCGGGTGGCGCCGTTATTTAAGAACCCAATCACATTATGGCCCGTCCGGTGCTTTTCCGATATGCCCACTCCAAGCTTCACATCCAGGGTAGCAGATTCGTCACGCATGTACTTGGTCTTGGCCTGGCGGGTCAAATACAGCACCGGAATGGCGGCGGTTTCCGATCGATCTCGTCGATCAAAGTCCAGGTTGTCGGCAATTGGGGAAGAATTGTAAAAGACCACCGCGGTGGCGCCCTTTCGGGCACATTCTTTTACTTTGGCGTGCAGGGCGCTGGGCAGGTCAAAATGCGGATTGTTCTGACTATTTTCCAAAATCTCTTTCAAATCGATGAACCAAGGCACTCCGCTTTCCTGAAGGGCTATAGCCAACGTAGCTACCAAGGTTTTGTTGGCGCTGAAAGCCAGGGGATAATAGTCCGTGTCCAGTTGAAGGGTATGGTTGTTGACTACAAAATGGGTCGAATCGGTGACCACTTTTCCATCGTTTACGTCAAAGGATTGCAGCCAGGCTCCGTGCTCCCCTTTGGGTTCCAGTCCGATCTTTTCAAACTGGGCCACGATATACTCGCTGGCCAGTTGTTCCCCCGGCGTTCCTGTCCGGCGCCCTTCCAGTTTATCGCTAGCCAGGTATTGAATTTCTGCTTCCAGATTAGCCAGGGTCGTCCGGTCGGATTTTTTTAATTTTTGCGGATAGGCCTCAGGTATCAACGTGCAACAGACCAAGCACGAAAGCAGCATGCAACGAAACATAGAGGATGATTTATAGATACAGGCTAACCAAGCAAAGTTAGAACCAGCAAATGCTTTTCCAAGAAACCACAACAAATAATTTTTACGCGCTTCGAGCCACCGTACTGGGGGGTGTGGCTCACCCGTTATATCGCACAGCGCATAAGTTTGTGTACCATGTTCGGTCCATCCATCAAGCGCGTAACGCCGAAGTTCAGGGCTAGCCAAGGATCACGCAAGTCGCCGGGGGTTTTTTGGCCGCTAACCCTTTCAGGCAGAGGCTTCCGGCAGGCCCACCAGTCCGGGCAAGTGCGCCTTCTATTGCCTATGAATTCTTTCCTTACTTGTTAATTTTGCTTTACTTTTGCAGATTAACCTTTTTTGATCGGCACCCGATCCGGGAGAACCAAGAGGTTAATGGTAAATAGTCAACTGGCATGGCGCTACCGCACCTTATCAAGTATGTGTATACCAATGGGACCGATGAAGTAATTCGACGTGGAAAAAAAATTCACGCCATTGGCTACGTGGAGCTCGTGGAATACGACGAATTGTTCGAATCGGTTACTTTCCGGGTTAAGGACGACTCCTACAGTACCTATTATAAAGTATACGTCCAAAAATTCAAGAACCCCAAGACCCTATCGGTCAGGTGCAGTTGCCCCTATAACCTGGGCGATATCTGCCGCCACGAAGCCGCAGCCCTGATTCAATTGCAGGAACTGCTCGATAAGAACCTGCTCAAAGCACAAGAAGTTACCTACCAGCAGCAGCACACGGTGATCAAGATGAAATTCATCGATCTGAAAAGCATCCGGCTGCTTTGCTCGCCTCAGGCCTTCGAAGAAGCCGAGCGCTACTTGCAGCACCAGCATCCCAAAATCGAATCGGCCAAAGACGAAACAGTCAAAGCCCTGGTGGAATTGGAAGGCCAAGAGGTCCGGGTGCTGATCCGCAAGAACGAGGAGCGCAATTTTGACACCAGCTGTGATTATGAGGATCAGGCCCATCCCCTTTGCCTGCCCAAGGTGATCGTTTTCTTGCAGCTGCTGCGCAGTTACGGACCCTATTATTTCGACAGCATCCGGAACTGGGACAAGGAAAAAAATAAACTCCTGGAAGCCTACGGCTACTCCCTAAATGATTCCCTGGACGGCAAATTTGAATTTACCTATAAAGAAGGCAAGCCCTATCTGCGGGTCCTGGATGCCGCTATTAAAAGGGCAGCTCCCGTTGCGAACGGTCGGCCCAAGCCGGTCATTGCCGAACCGGTGCCGGTGATGGAGTCGGAACTGGACAAAGACACCGCGCCTGGCCAGCGACTGGGTGTGGTGTTCAATTTCAACCACCCGAGTTTCCCTGGATTTGTCGTGGAAGCGGTCAGCGGCGAAACCAACGAGGAGAAAAACTCCTTTGTAGGAAAGACCGAAAAGATGGACCTATTGAAATTCATCCCCACGGACTCCTTTACCGAATTTGACCGCCAGCTGATCCCGAGTCTGCGCAAGATGCAGGACCAGGAGATCAATAAATTTCTGAATCGCAATTCACCTTTCAGCGGGATTTGGGAAAATATTATCCACCACGAGGATGACGATCTACCGGAAGAGACCAAGGCCCTGATGATCGAATACCTGCACCCAAAATTCAAGAAACTCTTCGCAGAACTCAGTGAAAACCCGTTTGTATTTTACCTCAACGGCCATCACAGTTTCAAGACCGATAACCTGCAGCCCATAGGGGTCTCGGCCGATCCGCTAACCCCTTTTTTCCGGGTCCTTTCCCTTAAGAATCAGATTGAAATACGCTGTTTAGTCAAGATCAACGGTCAACCCATCGACATCACCCAGAATGAATGCAATAGCGGCGTTTTATTTTTTTACAACAACAACCTCTACCTGTGGAACAAGCAGGAGGACATTGCCGTCACGGAAAAATTTACGGGTAAAGGTAAATTGACCATTGACCGAGCGGAATGGCCCCAGATGCTCAAGAGTTTTATTCTTCCGCTGACCAAAGAACATCACGTAGAATTCAGTGAGGATTTGGTCAAAGAAATCAAGAATGGAGAACCGGAAAAGCGGTTGCAACTGCAGGAAAAAGGAGACTACCTCGTTTTCCAGCCGGTATTTTCCTACAAGGGATTTGAAACCAAACCGGGTGGAAAAGATCAGATCGTGGTGCCAGATGGCGATAAAGTCCTCATCGTGCATCGCAACCACGAGTCGGAGCAGGAATTTATTCGCAATTTGGAATCCCTGCATTCCCAATTCATTCACCCCGAAGGGCCGACCAGCCTGGCGCTGAAAGGCAGCGATGTGTTGCGTAACAACTGGTTTTTCCTCTTCGTGGACGCCATGCAGGAACTCAAGGTTCCTGTTTACGGTTTTGAAGCTCTGCGCAATTTCCGCTTCAATACCGCCAAGCCACAAACGAAGATTCACATCAGCAGCAATACCGATTGGTTTGACGCCCGGGTGGATATCGTCTTTGGGGACCAAAAAGTGAGTATAGCCGACGTGAAAAAGGCGCTGGCCAACCGGCAGCAATTTGTGCCCCTGCATGATGGCACGTTGGGCGTCCTGCCTGAGGAGTGGATGAAAAAATATTCGCTTCTCTTCCGGGTAGGCGAAGGCAAGAGCAACCAACTGCGCCTGTCCAAATACCATATGAGCGTGATCGATGAGCTCTACCAAGGGCGTAACGAAGAAGAACTGATCATTCATCTGGAAAAGAAATACGAACAGCTCCGGGAATTCAAGCAGATCCGCGAAGTTCCGCCCCCTGCCCATCTGGAACACATACTTCGTCCCTACCAGGTACACGGTTTTCACTGGCTCAATTACCTGCATGAAGTGAACTGGGGAGGTATCCTGGCCGATGACATGGGATTGGGTAAGACGGTACAGGCCCTGTCCTTTTTGAACTACTACAAGGACCAATACGGCAAATTAACCGCCCTGGTAGTCTGTCCAACAACCCTGATGTTCAATTGGGAAAATGAAATTAAAAAGTTCACCCCGGCGCTCACCTACCTCATTCACCACGGAGGAGACCGGACTCGTAGCAAGCCGGCGCTGGATAAGTACGACGTCATCATTACGACCTACGGGACCCTGCGCAGCGATATTAAAATGTTGATGGAAATTCCCTTCGATCATGTCGTACTGGATGAATCGCAGGCGATCAAGAATCCAGCCAGCAAGGTGACTAAAGCGGCTTGTTTGCTTCGATCGAAAAACCGGCTGTGCATGAGCGGTACCCCGCTTCAGAACAACACCTTCGATCTGTTCGCCCAGATGAATTTTTTAAACCCGGGGATGCTGGGCAGCATGGAGTTTTTCCGCCAGGAGTTCGCCATTCCCATCGACAAATTCGGTGATTCGGAACGCAAGGACCACTTGCGCAAATTGTTGTTTCCTTTTATTTTGAGAAGGACCAAGGAACAAGTAGCCAAGGACCTGCCCGACAAGACCGAGACCATTTTGTACTGCGAAATGGAAGACGAGCAGCGCAAAGTCTACGATGCCTACCGCAACGACTACCGAGATAAGATCATGGGGGCCATCGAAACCCAGGGGATTCATAAATCTCAACTCACCATCCTGCAAGGCCTGATGAAACTCCGGCAGATCTGCGATTCACCGGCTATTCTCAACGAGACCGAGAGATACCCGAATCATTCCATCAAATTGGAAGAATTGTCCCGAGAAATCAGCGAGAACATCGGAGACCATAAAGCCCTTATCTTTTCCCAGTTCCTGGGCATGCTGGCCCTGATCCGCGAAAAATTAAAGTCCCTGGACATTAAATACGAATATTTCGACGGCAGCACTACGGCTATAGAAAGAGAGCGCGCCATTCAGAGCTTTCAACGAGACGAGACCTGCCGCGTATTCCTCATCTCCTTGAAGGCGGGAGGAGTGGGTCTGAACCTGACGGCTGCCGACTACGTGTATATTGTAGACCCCTGGTGGAATCCGGCCGTAGAGCAACAGGCAATTGACCGAACGCACCGCATCGGGCAGACCAAGAATATTTTCGCCTACCGCATGATCTGCAAGGACAGCATTGAAGATAAAATCATCCAGCTGCAGGAAAAAAAGCGGGTCCTGGCCAAAGACCTCATCGCCGACGACGATGGTTTTGTCAAGAGTCTGTCCCGGGAGGATGTGGAGTACTTGTTCAGCTAAAATTGCGCATTCACCCTGCCAGAGGCGATTTCTTGCCTTTAGTACAATCTGGATTCGGGGTCAACGACTTTACACCCTAAATTAGCTCTTGTTTCATCTTCTCGGCCATGAGGAAATTTTGGAGTGTAGCTCTGCTTGCGATCGCCAGTTTGTGGATCCTGCCCACCTTCGCCCAGGTGCGAACAAGCGGTTCAGTCCGTGGCCAGGTCACCGATTCGGCTGGCAAACAACTTCTTTCCCAGGCTTCAGTCACGATTTTACTAAGTTCCGATTCGAGCATCCGCCATTTCGGCATTACGGATAATGAAGGCAGCTTTCTCATCCGCAACCTAAGTGCCGGCAATTACCGCTTGGTGGTGAGCTTCGAAGGATTTGAACCCATAAAGAGACGATTCAGTATTACGCCTACCACCACCACGGTAGACTTTGGGACCCTGAATATGCTGCGCAAAAGTGAGGAACTGGCAGAAGTCGTCGTGGAACGCCCACCCATCACCATCAAGAAAGACACCGTCGAGTACAGCGCGGAACTATTCACCACCAAACCCAATGCGGTAGCCGAGGATTTGCTCAAAAAATTACCGGGTGTGCAGGTCGACAAGAGCGGCAATATTACGGCCCAGGGCGAAACCGTAACCCGGGTTATGGTCAATGGAAAACGATTTTTTAATGACGACCCCAAACTTGCCACCCGCAACCTGCCGCCGGATATTATCGATAAAATACAGGTATTTGATGATCTCAGCGACCAAAGCAAATTCACCGGTTTTGATGACGGTAACCGGGTCAAAACCATCAATATCATCACTAAGAAAAATGCCCAACACGGCTATTTTGGCCGACTCATTGCAGGCGTGGGCACCGACCAGGATTACGACTTCAGCGCCAATATGCACCGCTTCGACGGCAACCAGCAAATTTCCTTGCTTGGGGAAGGCAACGACATCAATAAACAGAACTTCACCATCCAGGACATCCTAGGCACTTCCGGAGGCCGACGGGGGGGCGGTGGAGGCAACACCGGCAGCACCAACCAATTCAGCCCGGGGGTGACCACGGTTTGGGCAGGAGGTGCCAATTACCGCGACTCCTGGGGCCCAAATGTGGATGCGTATGGAAGTTACTTTTACAACAGCCAACACGTGGTGACCGATCAGCAAAGCCTCACGCGCAACATCCTTACCCCGGATTCCACGATATACAACAACCAAAACCAGTCGAACATCCAGCGCACGCAAAACAACCGGATTTATTTCAACCTGGAGGACCGGTTCGACAGCAGCAATTCGCTCATTTTCCGTCCCAATATCACCTTTCAGACGACCACACCCAATTCCACCTCCACCACGTCCACCACCGAATCCAATGGTGCACCCATCATCAACTCGAGTAACCTGGGCTACGGCACCAACAGCGGATTCAACGTCAATGGATCGAACCTCCAGTTCCGTCATAAGTTCGACAAGAAATACCGGACGATATCGCTGGACCTGAACCTGGGAGCCAACTATAATAACGGAGATGGATATACGTATAATACCAACAATTTCTTTACCCCCTCTGTCCCTGTGAACAAATCCGACACGATCAATCAGTACTACAACGATTCCCTGCATTCGATCAGCTTCAGCCCCACCCTTTCCTATACCGAACCCGTGGCTAAGAATCAAATCATCGAACTGAAATATAACTATTCCTACAACTGGAACCGCAGTATCAACAATACCTATGCGTACAATGAAGCCGAAAAGGGGTACAATTATTTTGACAGCCTGTACAGCAACTCGTACCGGTTTACCTCCACGGCTAATCAGTTTACCGTCAGTTGGCGGATCCAAGATCCCAAATACAACCTGAGCATAGGTTCGGGCATCCAATACACCGATTTTAACAGCCTCAATACCACCAAGAACGTCACCGTGGCGCAGACTTACCTGAACTTTACTCCCACGGTCAATTTCCAATACCAATTCTCCTCCACCCAGCATTTTCGCCTGAATTATAGCGGCCGCACCGGCACGCCCTCGGTAGCCCAGCTACAGCCCATTGTCACCACCTCGGATTCGGTAAATTTCCAGGTAGGTAATCCGAGCTTGAGGCCGCAATTCACCCATAGCCTGCGCATGCTCTATGCCTCTTTCGACCCCTCTACCCAACGGGCGATCTTTGCTACTTTGAACGCCAGCGCCATTGTCAACGACATCCAAAATGCGATCATCACCCAATCCAGCGGCCAGCGCACCCAGACCTATGTCAACCTGAGTGGTACCTACAATATTTCGGGATATTTCAATTACGGTTTTGCGCTGAAAAAACCCAAATCCAATATGAATTTCATCACCAACATCAACTATTCCCAGAGTCAGAATCTGATTGGCGATTCGGCGCAAGCTGCTCAAAATATGCTGGCCCACGATTTTGGCAGAAGTACCGCGATAGCAGAAACCATCTCCTGGACAACCAACTTGAAAAAGAACTTCGACATGAATTTCAGTGCAGCTTCCACCTACAATATTGTACGCAACTCGCTGCAGCCAAAAGAGAACCTCAACTATTTTACCGAAGTACTCTCCCTCGAATTCACAGCCTATACGAACCGTGGCTGGTTGGTGGCCGCCAATTTTGATTACAACTACAGCGGTACCCAAGCCCCCGGCTATACGGCTAGTGCCCCGATCCTGAGTCCCAGCATAGCCAAACTGCTGTTCAAGAAAAAAAATGGGGAAGTCCGGCTGAGCGTATTCGATTTGCTCAACAAAAATGCCTATGTCAGTCAATCTTCTTCGACCAATCAGATCACCTATTCCAAGACCAATGTCCTCACCCGGTATGCCATGCTGACACTCACCTACAACTTGGGAAAATTCCCGAGCCAACAGCAGCGCAGACAACCGGGCATGTTTAACATGTATCAGCGTGGCTCAGGTCAGGGAAGAGGTGGCAATTACCCCCCGCCGGGAGGTAAGAATCCGTAGCAAATAGGCAGGGGGGGCTGTGCAGAATTTTGCCCACTGACTCAAGGCAAACCTTCCCCCAAATCTGCATCAGTGGCCCAACGCCTCACCCCTGCTGGTCGAGGAGCGACCCCGAAGCAGTCAGCGATATGCAGGCGACTACATTTTAGTATTTTACACATACAAAATACAGTCATATATCGTAAAATAGGAGCGTAGATTTTCTATTGCATCCCCGTAGAATTTAGCCTAATTTAGCCAAAATCCTTTTCCATGAGAGGCCTAATCGCAACGCTTGTCTTCTTGTCTTTTGTCGCCTACGCGGCAGCTCAGGAAGATGACGTCTTCTCCAACAAGACCAATTTAGCCCTCGAAAAAGTGATTCGCGACTTTCCCAACAGGTTCCACAACATCAAGGGCGATTTGCTCGTAAACAATCCGAAAACAGCCCAATATAAATCCACCATCCAGATACCTGGGTTCCCCTCCTGTCTGGTCATTCGTTACGCCTCCTCCTCTGACCACGATAGCTACAGTTGGAACGGGACTGCGTTTGAAGGCAAGGATTTCGCGCAAGCCAAAATCAGGTTTAAAGAAATCTACGATCAGATTCAAAATACCATCATCAAAATAGACGGCGAGAAGCCCTTCATCGTCAGCGGTCAGTACCGAACCCCCTATGAAGAACGCAAATTTTGCAGCATCGCCTTTGAGCTGCTTCCTTCGGTTGGTGAAATGAAAAAAATGAAAATGGATCTGACCATGCAAAACATTGGTCAAGATTGGAAAATATCCATAACCGTTTATGACAGCGACAAAAAAGAGGATGAAGTTGCTACCAACAATTGATAGTTCCCTTTTTAGCCTCGATCCCTCCTTCATCCTGTAGAGCAGCCTCTCTAGAGCTTTCCCCTCCCCCTGGCCAGTATGCATCCGCGTAGAGCTATTGTGCGCCCAAGCTTGGCGTGCAGAACCAATGCGTCCAGGTCCCAGAACCAGGGGAATACATGACCCAAGCCTTGTGGCTTATACGATCAGCACATAACTTTTGAGCACCCGTTCAATTTCCTCGAGTTTGAACGGCTTGGAGATATAGCCATTCATGCCGGCTTCCAGGCATTTTTCCCTGTCCCCCTTCATGGCATCAGCCGTAAGGGCAATGATGGGTATATGGCAATCCGGCTCAGGAAGCTGGCGAATCCGCCGGGTCGTCGTGTAGCCATCCATTTCGGGCATATTCAGGTCCATGAAAATGAGCACGGGGTCATAATGATGCAGGGATTCCAGCACCTCCCGGCCATTTTGCATTTGAATCACGTCGAAGCCCATTCTGCGCAAGACCTCAGAAATCAGCAGCATATTGATCGGATCATCGTCGACGACCATGATGCCGGTGGACTGAGAAATTTTTTCGAAAGGCTGCAGTGAGGGATCCAGGGCGTCGTTTTGCATATTTTTTTCAAATAGGGACAGCAAGGTGCTGTTGAGCTCCTGTATTTTTACCGGCTTGGAAATAAACTTATTGATCCCAATCTTTTCGGCTTCGTATTGGTACATGTTTTTTTCCAAGGCGGAAAGCATTAAGATAAAGGGCAAGTGGCTTTGCGGCGCCAGGCCATTAATTTCCTTGATCAGGCTCAGCCCATCCATGCCTGGCATGTGTTGATCGGTGATGACCAGATCGAAAGGCCGCAGGTCTTCTTGAGCCCGTTTAACCTTGTCTAAAGCCTCCGGGCCACTGGAAGCAAGCTCGCAAGAAATCGCAAAATGGCTCAGGATTTCCCCAACCAACCCCAAGTTGGTTAGGTTGTCGTCGACGACCAGCACTTTTTTCACCTGGGGATGAGAAGATAGCAGGACTTCGGGCTGGTCATTGGCGATTTCGATAGGCAGATGCAGGGCAAAGGTGCTTCCCTTCCCGGGCTCACTGTCCACCGTCAAATGTCCCCCCATGAGTTCGGCCAGGCTTTTGGAAATGGCCAGACCCAAACCAGTGCCTCCGTATTTACGCGTAGTGGAGCTGTCGGCTTGGGTAAAACTCTCGAAAATCTTTTGCATTTTTTCCCGGGGGATGCCTATGCCCGTGTCCTTGACCAGGATCGCGAAGTTGATAAATTGCTTATCCCCTTTCCAGTAGCTCTCGCCTTGGCGCTGGATCGACACGAAAATCTCCCCTTCCTTGGTAAATTTTATCGCATTACCCAACAGGTTGACCATGATCTGGCGGATTCGAACCGGATCGCCCAGAAACTGGGACGGCATATACTGGTCTACGCGGTAGAGCATTTCCAGCTTTTTTTCAAACGCCTTGACGGTCAGAATATCGATGGTCTCCTCCACGAGCTCGTCGAGCTTGAACAGGGTATGATCGATAAGCAGTTTTCCGGCTTCGATTTTGGAAAAATCCAATATATCGTTGATGATTTCCAACAGTCCATAGGCAGATTTTTTGACATTCTGCAAATATTCCCGTTGAGTTTTTTGCAATTCGGTCGTCAGAACCAAGTCTGTAAAGCCGATAATACCGTTCATGGGCGTACGGAGTTCATGGCTCATGTTGGCCAAAAACTCACTCTTGGCCTGGGACGCAGATTCGGCTACCTCTTTGGCCTGGACCAGTTCAACTTCAATTTGCTTGCGCTCGATGGCAGCCGCCAACGAGGAGGCAAAAGAACGCAAAATAGAAAACTCCGCCTCGGTCCACTCCCGTTCGCCTTGGAAATCGTCGAATCCCACAAAACCCCAAAATTGCTCTTTCAGGTAAATGGGAATGGCGAGCGAGGATTCTGTCTTATGCTTTTCAAAAATATCTTGAAGCTGCTTGTCCTGCTCCTCCTTACGGTAACTGACAAAAGCCTGGTTCTGCTGCAGGGCTGCGATAATCTTGCGGATGTTCTCAAAAGGAATATCCTGCATAAACGCCTCTCCGATCCTGGAGTTGTTTGGATCTTCGTTCCATTCGTAGACTTCGGAGGTCGTCCATCTGCGTTGGCCTTGGTCATACCGGTTTTGGAAAATATACACCCGATCGACCATTGCTTTGGATCCTAAAATCTCGATGGACGAGGAGATGGCCTCTGCGAGGTTGGTATTGATGAGCAGCGAGTGGGTAGCCTGGGCCACGGCATGAAGAAGTTGGTCCTTTTTCTTCAGTTTTTCCTGCGCCAAACGCTGGTCGGTAATGTTTCTCGAAGTGCAGATGAGCTTGATGACTTCGTTTTGGTCCACTATCGGCTTGATGATCGTCTCCAGCCAAATCAAGGATGCGTCCCGCTTGCGAATCCGATAGCGTAGGATGATGCTCTCCCGCTCGTTCAGGGACGGCGCATCGGCCTGGGGCAGGAATTTATGCCGGTCTTCGGAGTGCACCAGGTTGAGCATGGAATGACCAATCAGCTCATCTACTTGGTATCCCAGCACGGTGTAGACCGACGGACTCAAATACCAAATCGTGCCGTCGGCAGCATGGACGCTGATAATGTCCTCGGAGTTTTCGGCCAACAGACGAAATTTTTGTTCGCTGTTCACCAGCGCATTTTCCGATTCCTTTTGTGCCGTGATATCCTGAGCAATGCCAAAGCCGCCGAATTCGCTAATCACTTTGCCCTTGATAAATAGATACCTCATCCACCCCTGCTTGGTAATCACGCGGCAGGAGAAGGAGGTTTCATAGTTCTTGTTGTCTTTATTCTTTACCGCTTCGCCAAATGCATTTCTTACCATCGATAAATCCTCCGGTACGACGAATTGGTTTAGAAAATCTTCGATCGAGATTTTGTCCGAGGTTTCGTCTTCCATTGCCAGCAGCGCCTTAAGCTCGTTGCTGAACGAAAGCTCCTCGTTTATGAAGTCGATTTTCCATGACCCCATACGCGCATAGGTCATCGCATAAGACAGGGTCTGAATGGCTTCCTCCTTGACCTGCTGGGCTTGCACCTTGTCGGTGACGTTCAATCCAATCCCCTGAATCTCTTTAATTTCTCCGGATTCGTCGGCCAGAGCCACAAATTCCCAATCGGTCCATAAGAACTGCTTCGAATTCTTGAATGGCTTGCGGATAAGCA
The DNA here is from genome assembly GCA_963742225.1 of uncultured Chitinophagaceae bacterium. Classification (GTDB taxonomy): domain Bacteria; phylum Bacteroidota; class Bacteroidia; order Chitinophagales; family Chitinophagaceae; genus Puia. The sequence continues at coordinate 162,356 of CAVULD010000004.1, forward strand.
GCTTGACAATCTTGCCTGGGTTATTCCAACACTCCATAGCGACCTGTTCACACCGGGAAATATCTTTAGGAAAAATGGTTTCCACTAGCCGGGTATTGAGTATGTCCTGCTGCGGGTAACCAAAGGTTTTCAGAAACGATGAATTGGCATAGGTAAAATTTCCACTGCGGCTGATGCGGATGACGTAGTTGGTTTGAGACTGCAAGATGGAGGCAAGATGCTTTTTCTCCTGCCAGAGGTCATTTCTAGCGTTCTGTAATTCCTGGTAGTTTCTTTCCCCTTTTTTCAGGGCCGGTTCCAGGACCAGCAAGACCAGGCAGATGATGGCCAGGATCAGGGAGATAAACTTGCCTGTTTCAATCGTCGATGCTTCATGCGTCTTTTCGCTTACGATCAAACCGTATTGGCTGGTGATCTCGCGCATTTGAGCCAGATACTTTTGCTCGTTATCGAGCATCTCACGCAAATATAATTTCCGATTAATGCTCAATAGCGAAGAATCCGATTGAGCCAGCTCCTGACCCACAGCCAACATGCTTTCGTAGTAGGGTCGAAGACTCGAAAGCAGGATCCTAATCTTGAAGACCGGTTGCGCCACCGGCAGGGGCGATTGTTCGATTTGCTTTTGCAGGGATTGCTCCTGCAACTGAAACGTAGCAAGGCATTGCGACAAGCTGTCCTTGAGTATCTCGCTTTGCGGGTAATCCAACGCATCGCCCGTGAGTAAGGCAACTTCTTTGGCGATCGTTTGGCTCAGGGTCTGTTGGCGGCCTGAGACGCTTCTTGCCTGAATAAGTTCTTCGTTTTCAGCACTTTTAATATGCATTAAGTAATAGCCGAAAAAATTAAAAAGCAGTACGGTGGCAAAAACGATGACGGAAATGCGGATTAACTTTCGAAAGGGGCTTTTCATGCTGGGTGACAGGATATAGTCCTATTAACGGCAAAAGGGGCGATTAAAGTTTGAAGAAGGAGAAAAAAATACGCAGGCAGGCTCGATAACATTACGCAATATTGTACTATATAAAATGCTATATAGCAAGTGCCTGTTGAAATGCGGGGGCTTTTGTTTAGTAGTTGATTACCTGTTCTTCTATTTGGGCGGGCAGGGCTCGGAATTCATACTGTTGGTTGCGCAATTGTGGTTCAAAACCCGCTTCGCGGATGGCGTCCTGGATACTGCGGCTGGTGAATCGGTGGGGGGCGCCGGCCGCACTCACGACATTTTCCTCCAGCATAATGCTGCCAAAGTCGTTGGCCCCGGCGTGTAAACAAAGCTGGGCGGTTTGCTTGCCTACGGTCAACCAAGAAGCTTGAATATTCTTTATATTGGGCAGCATGATCCGACTCATAGCGATCATGCGAATGTATTCTTCCGCCGTAGTCAGGTTGTGGACGCCGCGGATCCGGGTTAGTAAAGTATCTACGTCCTGAAAAGTCCAGGGTATGAAGGCCAGAAAGCCTTTGGCATCGGCTGGCTTGAGGGCCTGTACATCGCGGATCTTGACCAGGTGTTCAAAGCGTTCGGCAAGGGTCTCCACATGACCGAACATCATGGTGGCTGATGTGGTAATGCCCTGCAAATGCGCTTCATGCATAATATCCAACCATTCGGCCGCCCCGCATTTTCCTTTGCTCACCAGCCGGCGGACCCGGTCGACCAAAATTTCGGCCCCTGCGCCCGGCAGGGAGTCCATGCCCGCTTGGCGCAAAGCTTGCAGCACCTCCCGATGACTCTTTTTTTCCAATTTGCAAATATGGGCGACTTCAGGCGGTCCGAGCGTATGCAGCTTGAGGTTGGGGTAGAGGCTTTTCAATTCCTTGAACAGACCTGTATAAAAACTCAATCCCAGGTCCGGATGGTGACCACCTTGGAGCAATAATTGGTCGCCACCCCAGCGAAAGGTTTCTTCAATTTTCCGCTTATAGGTCGGCAGGTCGGTGATATACGCATCCGGGTGATTGGGCACCCGGTAGAAATTGCAGAATTTGCAATTAGCCACGCACACGTTGGTGGTGTTGACGTTTCGATCGATTTGCCAAGTAACTTTTCCGTGGGGCACCTGCCTTTGACGCAGCTGGTCGGCTACCAGCATGAGTTCCGAGAGGGGAGCCTGCTCAAACAAAAAAACACCTTCCTCGACCGTTAGGAATTGCCGATCCAAGGCCTTTTGATATAGATTCGGTAGCTCCATGTGGTCTGCCTTCTTTGCTAGCAAATGTAAGACAGCCACTTGGAAATTCCATAATTCGGATAAATGGCTTGCGGCTCCAAAAAAGTTTCGGTACATTTAGAAACAGGAGGTCGCTGGCAACGCCCAGGGTCGGCTGGGACCCTATCCTTTGAGCCTGTGATTAGACCGATCAATCAAAATGAACGATGCGCTGCCCTGCACTTTTTAGCCTACTTTATTGGTTCTGTGTTCGAACAAGCTCGCGCGGCAAGCTTGTTGCCCTGCTGCTTTTCTCCGGTATTTGTGGGCAGCATGCGGCAGCCCAAGAAGAGTTCATTCCCTCCCCCTCCAAGCTAATCACGTCCATGCCCTTTACCACTTTTACCGGAGGGGTGGTGGTGATCAAGGCCTTATTGGGAAATTATCCGGATTCGCTGAATTTCATCATGGATACGGGCAGTGGCGGGATTTCCCTGGATTCGTCTACCTGTGTGCGTCTGCACATTCCCACAGTGGCTTCTGACCGGACGATTCGCGGCATTGGCGGTATACGCAAAGTCAGGTTCGTTTACAATCAACGGCTGACCATGCGGGGGCTGGTCGCCGATAGTCTTGATTTTCATGTCAACGATTACGAGATTTTAAGCGGCGTGTATGGCGACCATATCGATGGCATCATTGGGTACAGCTTTTTTCTCCGTTACATTGTCAAATTTGACTACGACAGCTCCCGGATGATTGTGTACTCCAACGGGTACATGAAATATCCCAAGGGCGGCTTCCTGCTCAGGCCCGTCTTTGTGGGGCTACCAATCGAACCGGCCAGTATCCGAGATGCCCTACCCGATAATGCCCGATTTTATTTTGACACGGGCGCTGGCCTGTGCCTGCTTCTGTCAAGCGATTTCGTAGCCGACAGCAATTTTTTATTTCAAAACAAGAAAGTCTTTATGACGCAGGCCGAAGGTCTGGGAGGCAAAGCCAACATGAAATTGACCACCATCAGGGAGATGAAGCTGGGGCCCTACAAATTCAAGCGCGTGCCGACCTATATTTTTGACGATGAATACAACATTACGAGCTACCCCTATCTGGGTGGCTTGATCGGAAACGATATACTTCGTCGCTTCAATATCCTGCTCAATTACGACCGCAAGGAAATATATCTTGTTCCCAATTCCCATTACCATGACCCCTTCGATTATTCCTATACTGGCCTGGGAATGTATTGGACCAACGGCCAGGTGATGGTCGGGGACGTGATGAAAGACTCGCCAGCGGATAGAGCGGGTCTCAAGGTCGGAGACCGCGTCGTTTCGGTAGGCAACAATTTATCCAACAACCTCCAGGTATATAAGAACATGCTGCAGAATTACGGGGAACGAATTCGTATTATTGTACAGCGCCCTGGCGCGGGCCTGTTTGATCTAAGCATCAAGGTCAAAAGCATTCTCTAAAATCTTTGCCTGCCGATTCGGCAACTCTTCTTTACTTTGCACTTCATTTTAGTAAAAATGCCCCGGCTCCTTGGTTGGGCAACAAGTAGATGCATCTATGATCGAATTTGAACAATTTCATCTCGGCAACGGCCTGAAGGTGATCGTCCATCAGGACCATTCGACCCCCATGGCCGTACTTAATGTCCTGTACGATGTGGGTGCCAAAGATGAGGATCCCCATAAAACGGGGTTTGCGCATTTGTTTGAACACTTGATGTTCGGTGGGTCCATCCACATCGCCGATTTCGAAACGCCCCTGCAAATGGCGGGAGGAGAAAATAATGCGTTTACGACCAACGATCTGACGAATTATTACCTGCAACTGCCGGCCAAAAACCTGGAGACTGCCTTTTGGTTGGAGAGCGACCGCATGGTCTCGCTTGCTTTCAGCGAAAAAAGTCTGGATGTCCAGCGAAAAGTCGTCTGCGAGGAATTCAAAGAACATTACCTCAATAAGCCGTACGGCGATGCCTGGTTTAAGATCCGGGAACTGGCTTACCATACCCATCCCTACCAGTGGATGACCATCGGTAAGCAACTGCAACATATCGAGCAGGCTAAACTGGGAGATGTGAAGGAGTTTTTCTTCAAACATTACCGGCCCTCCAATGCCATTCTGGTCGTTGCTGGACCTGTCAAGACCGAAGAGGTGCGCCGGCTCGCCGAAAAATGGTTTGGAGACATTCCTGCAGGACAAAAGTACGTCCGTCATCTGCCTACAGAACCTCCTCAAACGCAGGCCAGGAGCTTGGAAGTCAAAGCTAATGTGCCTTTGGACGCCCTGTACAAATGCTACCACATGGCCGCCCGAACCGAGCAGGACTATTATTATACTGACCTGGCTACCGAAGTATTGGGTTCGGGCAGCTCGTCCCGATTATACCAGCGTTTAGTCAAAGAAAAGAAATTATTCAGCCAGATCGAGTGCTACCATACGGGTTCCACAGATCCCGGCTTGGTCGTGATCGAGGGAAAAATCATCAAGGGAATCCCGATGCAGCAAGCCAGCGAGGCGATCGACGAAGAACTGATGAAAATAACCGCCGAACGAGTCGAAGATAAGGAACTCATCAAGGCCAAAAATAAGACGGAATCAGCGATTCAATTCGAAGACATGAGCCTGGTGAACCGGGCCAGCAGCCTGGCAATGTATGAGCTACTGGGCAACGCCAACTTGATGAACGAAGAGTTGTCTAAATACCAGGCTGCGACGCCGGAGAACTTGCTAGATGCCTGCCGCCAAGTATTCGATCCCAAGAACAGTTGCACGCTGTATTATTACAGCAACAGCTAAGCGCATTGCCGTGAGCACATAAAGGAGAATTCATCTATGCCCAACAGAACCATAGCACCCAAGATTACCGAAGCCGTAGAATTTGACTTGGTACTTCCCCCACGCACCAAATATATCCTCCGTAATGGGGTTGAACTCCATGTCGTGGATTTGGGAACGCAGGAAACCTTGATGATCAACTGGGTATTTTTTGCCGGCAATTGGTTTGAGCAAAAGAACCTGGTCGCAGCGACCACCAATTATCTACTCAAGAACGGGACCTCCAAGCGAAACGCCTATGAGCTAAACGAACACTTCGATTTTTACGGTGCACATCTGAGTCGGTCTTGTCAGCATGAAACCGCCGAAATAACCCTGCATTGCTTAAGCAAACACGCGAGCGAATTGTTGCCCGTGGTGGCCGAAATGATAACCGATTCGGTTTTTCCTGCTGATGAGTTGGACATCTATAAAAAAAATATGCAGCAGCGCCTGCGGGTAAGTCTACTAAAAAATGATTTTGTCGCTGGTCGGCTAATCGACGCATACCTTTTTGGGGAACAACACCCCTATGGAAAATACAGCTCCCTGGTCGATTACGACCAGTTGCAGCAAGAAGAGATACGAGCATTTTACCAAACCTATTATCAGCAGGGTAGGTGCATTATTTTCGCTGCGGGCCGCATACCCGACAAGCTGGTCGCTGAGTTGGAAGGGCATTTTGGCCAGCTTCCCCTTGTCCCCCCCAAGGACAAAACGGGTCAAATTACCCATCCCGTCTCGCCAGCCAGCGAAAAAAAGTACCGACTGGTCAACGATCCTAACGGCGTGCAGGCGGCCATACGTATCGGGCGCCATTTTCCCAACCGACACCATCCGGATTTTCAAAAGGTTCAAGTGCTCAATAATCTGTTTGGCGGTTTTTTTGGTTCCCGCCTGATGACTAATATTCGCGAAGACAAAGGCTATACCTATGGCATTTACAGTTACCTGATGAATCAGCTGCAGCAGAGTGCTTGGATTGTAAGCACGGAAGCCGGAACCGAAGTCTGCCAATCAACCATAGACGAAGTATATAAGGAAATGCTCGCCCTTCGCGAGGAACCGGTGGAGCAGGAAGAATTGCGAGCTACCAAAAATTACTTGATCGGGACCATCCTGGGGGACCTCGATGGCCCCTTCCACGTTGCGGGCAGATGGAAAAACTTGGTCTTAAATGATTTGGACGAGAACTATTTTTATTCGGGTATCCAGATCATCAAAAGCATCCAGCCCGATGAATTGCAACAACTGGCCATAAAGTATTTGGATCCGCAAAGTTTTTATGAGTTGGTTGTGATTTGAACCGCGAAATATAGCTACCTTTCGTACAATCCTTTTTATGAGCATCCTGGTTCGCATCCTCGTTTCGGCCGTAGTCGCCTTCAGCTTATCGTATGTCTTGCACGGCATCCACTTTGATTCGTTTTGGACCGCGCTGGTGCTGGCCGTTGTGCTGGCCCTACTCAATGCGATTGTCAAGCCGATCCTAATTATTCTCACCCTGCCCATCACTATCCTGACTTTCGGGCTTTTCCTATTTGTTATAAATGCATGCATCATTTTACTGGCCGGGAAATTTGTTGGCGGATTCCGGGTGGATGGCTTCTGGTGGGCCTTGCTCTTCAGCCTGCTGCTGTCTACGGTAACATCTTTGCTGTTTAGACGCGAACAGGCGCCCTCCCGGTAGTCCTCCTTCCATGCAGGCATTGCGGGTTCTGCTGGAAAAAAATGAACTTTGCCTTATGCAATTTGACCGAAAAGACCTGTCTAACGAGCAACTCATCCATTTTTACCGGAGTATTCTATTTCCCCGATTGATTGAGGAAAAAATGCTCATCTTGCTGCGCCAGGGTAGGATCAGTAAGTGGTTCAGCGGCATAGGCCAGGAAGCTATTGCAACGGGTGCCACCTTGGCCCTGGATCAGGACGAATGGATCATGCCCCTGCATCGCAATCTGGGCGTCTTTACTACCAGGAATATGCCCCTGCACAAGCTTTTCTTGCAATGGCAGGGAAGCGAGCAGGGCTACAGCAAAGGACGCGAACGCAGCTTTCACTTTGGCTCCAGAACGCACCATATCTGCGGCATGATCTCGCATTTGGGTCCCCAGTTGGCCATCGCCGATGGCGTTGCATTGGCCCACAAACTCAAGCAAGAGCCGAAAGTTTCCCTCGCTTTCACCGGAGAGGGCGGCACCAGCGAAGGGGACTTTCATGAAGCCTTGAATGTCGCCGCTGTATGGGACCTACCCGTCATTTTTCTGATTGAAAACAACGGCTACGGACTCAGTACCCCCGTGAGCGAACAATACCGGTGCGCGAGCTTGACGGACCGGGCCAAGGGCTATGGCATGGAGGCCGTACAGATTGATGGCAATAACCTGCTGGCTGTCTACGACACAATCCAGGGGGTCCGCCGCTATTGCCTGGAGCACCAAAAACCCTACCTGGTGGAGGCCATGACCTTTCGCATGAGAGGGCATGAAGAAGCCTCTGGAACCAAATACGTCCCCGCCGCCTTACTGTCAGAGTGGGCTTCAAAGGACCCGGTGGCTAATTTTGAAATGTATCTCTTACAGCAGGGGGTCCTGCGCGCCGATACGGTGAATGCCATCCGGCAGGAACTGAAGCAGCATATTGAGTCTGAGCTCAAGGTGGAGGAAAAGCCGATTTTGCCCGATACGGCCACGGAATTAGGTGATGTATACGCGAGTGCGCCAACGAGCTTACCAGCCCGGGTAGTCTTGGACAATTCTCTTCCGGCTGCGCCGGATCAATTGCCGTGGCCAAGCTCCGAAAAGCGCTTTGTGGACGCTATTCGCGATGGGCTCGAGCTGTCGATGCATGCCCATCCCGGCTTGATCCTCATGGGCCAGGATATAGCCGAATACGGCGGCGCGTTTAAGGTCACCGATGGATTTGTCCAGACTTTCGGTAAGTCGCGAGTGCGCAACACCCCCTTGTGCGAAAGCGCTATCGTCGGAACAGCCCTTGGCCTGAGCCTCGAAGGCTGCCCCAGTGTCATGGAGATGCAATTTGCCGATTTCGCTACAGCAGGCTTTAACCAGATCGTAAATAATCTGGCAAAAATCCACTACCGTTGGGGACAGCACGCCAACGTCGTTATCCGCATGCCTACGGGAGCTGGCGTCGGCGCGGGACCTTTCCATTCGCAAAGCAATGAAGCCTGGTTCGCGCATACCCCTGGACTTAAAGTAGTTTACCCTTCCAGCCCGATGGATGCCAAGGGTCTACTCATCAGTGCGGTCAATGACCTCAACCCAGTCCTATATTTTGAGCACAAGGCCCTTTACCGGGCCAAGAGCGGTCCGGTACCAGACGCATATTATGAAATAGAAATCTGCAAAGCACGCCTGGTGCAGCAAGGGGAAAGCCTATCGATCATCACCTACGGTATGGGCGTACATTGGGCTATGGACTATGCAGCGCAGCACCCGAATTTGTCGCTAGACATTCTGGATTTGCGGACGCTACTTCCGTTAGACTACGAGGCGATCCAATCGAGTGTGCAACGCACAGGCAGGGTATTGCTGCTGCACGAAGATTGCCTGACTGGGGGCCTGGGAGGAGAAATCGGCGCCTGGATAGGGGAGCATTGTTTTCGCTGGCTGGATGCGCCAGTCATGCGCTGCGCCTCGTTGGATACGCCGGTACCCTTTAACCCAGATCTGGAAAAAAATTTTCTGGCTGCCTGCCGGCTCGATGGCTGCGTGCAAAAACTTATGAGGTACTAACGCTTGCGAGCAGCTGGGCTCAGCGGGCTACTTTACTTGCTATTGGCTTTATATACCCGAAGAAAGTTTCCACCTAAGATCTTGTCGATGTCTTTGGTTGAATAGCCCCGTTTCATCAAGGCTTCCGTTATTTTAGGAAAGTCTTCGACTCCGTCCAGTCCCAGGGGTGCAGATTCTATACCGTCAAAATCGGAACCCAGCCCGACGTAATTTGCTCCTACGAGTTTGACGATATAATCGATATGGTCTATCAGCAGCGATAAGGGTGGCCTGAGGGCCTGAGCTTCTTGGGGATAGTTTTTAGCAAAAAAACTGTGAACCACATAGTCCGGCGCGTTGGCTGCGCGAAGGGAGTCTACTTGGCTTCGGTGGTGGGCTACAAATTCTTTGAGCCGTTTGTTGTAGTTGCTGTCCAGAAAGCCGGAATAGAAGTTTACCTGGATCACTCCGCCGTTCTTGGCGATGGCTTTGATCTGGTCGTCTTTGAGGTTGCGGGGTACGGGGCATATCGCATATACGGAACTGTGAGAAGCGATGACAGGCTTGGTCGTGCAGGCGATAACATCCCAAAACGTTTTTTCCCCTACATGCGAAATGTCAACCAGCATACCAAGCTGGTTCATGCGTGCAACGATTTTTCTTCCGTAGTCGGTCAGGCCGTAGGGCGATGCGCTAAACGTATGGGCCGATTCGTCTCGGGCGGAGGTAGCCCATGACGTACTGTTGTTCCAGGTTAGTGTCATGTAGCGCACGCCTCGAGCATAAAAACTGTCAAGCTTGTCCAAATCATTCTCTATCATATGGCCTCCTTCGACGCCCATCATCGCGGCCAACCGATGGCTCTTGACAACCTCCAACAACTCTTTGGGGCTGTAAACGATTTTCATCTTGTCCGGGTTCCTGGCGGCAATCGCGTACAGCGAATCAATTTCCCGATTGGCGTAGGCATAGGCGGTTCCCTTGCCGTAACGATCGTCGCAAAAAATGGAAAAAATCTGCACGTCAACCCCGCCCTTTTTTAACCTGGCCAGATCCGTGTGCGCTTTTCCGGTCAGATCGCCCTCAATATTCAACCCCTCCAGCGTTACCGTGGAAAGCACATCGTTGTGGGTGTCCACGACCAGGGCCTGCTGGTGCACTTTTTCATACGGTTGACCGAGTGCGCCCAGGAAAAGGGCTAAAAAAAAGACCGAGTCAAGCAGTTTTTTCATGCGTTTAGGTTGAGGGGTGCTGAGAAAAGAGCTTAAATGTAAGGAATCGATCCAATTCGCCAGGCCTAAATTTATGGTACAAGGAAGGGAGGTGCTTTTTGGTATTTTAAGAAATCCGTACCTTCCCAGCGTATGGATATTGAGTCTTTGCGCGCCTATTGCCTGAAGAAAAAGGGGGTCTTGGAGGATTTTCCTTTTGGGGAAACTACCCTGGTTTTCCGGGTTCGGGGAAAAATCTTCCTGTTGGTTGGACTGGATAACACGCCACTGCAATTCAACGCCAAGGCCGATCCGGAGAAAATTCCCGATCTACGGGAGCGCCATAGCGCCATCCAGCCCGGTTACCATATGAACAAGAAACACTGGAATACTATATTGGTCGACGGGACCCTGCCGGAGCGAATCCTCCGGGAGCTAATCGATGAATCCTACCAGCTGGTGGTCGCCTCCCTTCCCAAGAAAGACCGGGAGGCCCTTTAGGCCGCTGACGGAGCTAATTTTCGTATAATTAACCCAAAAATGTCGATAATTGGGCCTTTTTGCCCCAAAAAGTGCGTTGTTGATCTGTTTTCTGCTTCCCGAACCCGCCCATAATCTCCTTCGCGCCGCCAATCGCTAGCTGGTCCAGAGCCGCGTTGATCTCTCGCTCCACAAAATGGCCCAAATGGGGCTATTTATGGATAAAAAAAGGCAAAATGGCCTGGAAAAGTCCAAAAATTTACAAATAGTAGCGATTTTGCTCGATTTCTTCCCTCACCTTTTCTGGCACCAGGTAGCGGATGGATTTTCCTTCCCGGATCATCCGGCGAATATAGGACGCGGAGATCTGCAGCTGGGGGGAATTCAAAATAGTAATGGAGGCTTGCGGGTAGGATTGGATTTGTTCAAAGCCCCGCCGTAGGTAAATAAACAAGGGATAGTTTTTCAGCAAGAGCTCGTAATTTTTCCATTGGGGCAGGTTCTGGAAGCTGTCGCTGCCCATGAGGACAGAAAATTCGTGCTGGGGGTATTTTTCGCCCAAGTAGGTAAGCGTATCCATGGTGAAGGAGGGGCGGGGCAATTTAAATTCAATATCCGAGGCTTTGAGGGTCTTCTCGCCTTCGACGGCCACCTGAACCAGGAACAGGCGGTGGTATTCATTTAACAGAGAAGCCATAGGTTTGAGCGGATTTTGCGGAGAAACCACCAACCAGACCTGCTCCAGCGGACTGTTTTGCGCGACAAAATTGGCGATGATCAGATGCCCGTGGTGGACGGGATTGAAGGATCCGAAATATAGCCCTATTTTCATTTAATCAATTGATATTCAATCGTTAGCCTAGTTTACTAGCTCCACAAAAATGTTCTCGGCTTCGTCCAGCCGGAGGCTTAGAGAGTACCCCGCCACCAAAATAGAAATAGGGTCTCCCAGGGGCGCAATTTTTTCTACCCGAATAATCTCCCCTGGGACGCAGCCCATCTCCATCAGCTTCAGGAACAGGTCATTCTTCTCAAAGGAATGTATCCGGGCCTGGGTTCCTGCACGTAATTCAGATAGTTTTTGCATGGTCAAATAATAACAAATGTAGTTTTGTGAAGTCAAACATCTTTACGATTTTCGGAAATGCCCAAAAATATTCCCGCAACCCGAATCCATTTCCATTTCCTGAAGGCGGGGTTCGCATTCAAAGACAGGGGCCGTCTAAAGCATTTCCTCGCCCGGCTGTTTCGGGCCGAGACCATTTCCTTGGAGCAATTGGATTATGTGTTCTGTTCGGATCCCTATTTACTCGCTATCAATCAAACTCACCTGAACCACAATTATTTTACCGATACGGTGAGCTTCTCTCTAGCCGAACCCGACCAGCCCGTAGTTGGCGAAATCTACATCAGTATTGACCGGGTTCGAGATAATGCTCGCCAATATGGCTGCTCCCTCAGCGAAGAGCTACACCGGGTGATTTTTCATGGGGCGCTTCATTTGTGCGGATACCCAGACCGGACCCCTCGCCAGAAAAAGCGTATGACCCAGCGCGAAAACGAACTATTGAGCCGCTACCTGACATCCGTGTAATGTTCCACGTGGAACACCTGCCGATCATCGAGCGGCCATGGTTCCACGTGGAACAATCAGGGGCCAGATCTTAGGCCCAGTATAGTACCTTTGCCGCCAATATGTTTCCTACTTACGATATTATCGTCGTCGGAGCCGGCCATGCCGGGTGCGAGGCGGCTGCCTCGGCAGCCAACCTGGGCTCCCGCGTGCTACTGATTACCATGAACATGCAGACCATCGCGCAGATGAGCTGTAATCCCGCGATGGGCGGTATCGCCAAGGGGCAAATCGTCCGGGAAATTGATGCCCTAGGGGGATATTCCGGCATTGTAACAGACCGCAGCATGATTCAATTCCGGATGCTCAACCGGTCCAAGGGCCCCGCCATGTGGAGCCCCCGGGCACAATCGGATCGTATGCTCTTCGCCTCAACCTGGCGCGAAATGCTAGAACAAACACCCCGCGTGGATTTTTACCAGGACATGGTCCAATCCATCATCATCCGAGGCCAGAAGGCCTGCGGTGTGGTGACGGGCCTTGGTCATGAAATATTTTCCCGTGCAGTCATCGTCACCAGTGGGACTTTCCTAAATGGTGTCATTCATATTGGAGAAAAACGATTTGGCGGCGGCCGAGTGGCCGAAAGGCCCGCCACCGGAATAACCGAGCAACTCGTTGAGTTTGGATTTGAAAGCGACCGATTGAAAACAGGCACCCCGCCACGAATCGATGGCCGAAGCCTAGACTACAGCCAAATGGTCGAACAACCGGGAGACACCCACATCGTGGGGTTCTCCTTTCTGGACATCCATAAACCCAAGACCCAACGAAGCTGCTGGATCACCTACACCAACCCAACCGTCCACGATATCCTCAAAACCGGCTTTGACCGAAGTCCCATGTTTAGTGGTCGCATCGAGGGTGTTGGACCCCGCTACTGCCCCAGCATCGAAGACAAGATCAACCGCTTCGCCGAAAGGGACCGCCACCAGTTGTTCATCGAGCCCGAAGGGTGGAATACAGTCGAAATCTACGTCAATGGCTTTTCCACCTCGCTGCCGGAAGAAGTTCAGTACGAAGCTCTTCGTAGTGTTCCGGGTTTCGCCCATTTTCGCGCCTTCCGCCCCGGATACGCCATCGAATACGATTATTTTCCGCCAACCCAACTGGGTCTCACGCTGGAAACCAAACCGCTCTCCCACCTGTTTTTTGCCGGGCAAATCAACGGAACCACAGGCTATGAAGAAGCTGCCTGCCAGGGTTTGATGGCCGGCATCAACGCCCACCAAAAGATTAACCAACTACCCCCCTTTATCCTCAAGCGCAGCGACGCCTATATCGGTGTGCTGATAGATGATTTGGTTAGCAAGGGCACCGAGGAACCCTACCGGATGTTCACCTCCCGCGCGGAATTTAGAACCCTGCTGCGCCAGGACAACGCCGATTTGCGCCTGACCGAGCTCGGCTACCGCCTGGGACTGGCTTCCGACCAAAGAATGCAAAAGGTCCAGCAGAAAGCCAGCGACGTGCGTCAAATAAAATCCATCCTTGCGGACTTTACTGTCGAACCAGAACAGTCTGTGGACTACCTGGCCGCCATCGATTCGGCCCCACTCAACCAAAAACAAAAGGCCCAGCAGCTGCTGCTTCGGCCGGACGTCAATCTTTCCTCCCTGGCACAGTCCATCCCGACCCTCGCAAGCCAACTCGCGACCTATCCGGAAGACACCATGGAACAGGCCGAAATCCAAATCAAATACGACACCTATATACGCAAAGAGAAGGAGCTCGTCGAACGCATGACCTCCCTGGAAGACCTGCGCATACCGGAAAGTTTCAATTACGAACGGATTGGCGCCCTTTCGACCGAAGCCCTGCAAAAGTTGAAGAAAATAAAGCCCAGCACCCTGGGCCAGGCCAGCCGGATCTCGGGCGTGAACCCGAGCGACTTGCAAATCTTACTGGTCTATATGGGCAGGTGATTTGCGACGCCGAAGCACCCTTACAAACCATACCTCGCACTAATCTCTAGCATCCTCGCAATAGGGAGCTTCGCCGCTTGGAGTAAATCCTCCCGCATGTGAATCTGCGGCAATTCATACTCCATGCACAGGTAGAGCTTCTCCAGGGTATTTAGTTTCATGTGCGGACAATCGTTGCAGGCACAGCCGTTGTCCGGAGGAGCCGGGATAAAGGTCTTTTCCGGGGAGGCGAGCTGCATCTGGTGCAGAATACCCGTTTCAGTCGCCACAATGTACTCGCGACTTTGGTCGGTTTGGGAAAATTTCAGTAAGCCCGTAGTCGATCCAATATAGTCAGCGATCCGCAAAATAGGCTCCTCGCACTCGGGGTGAGCAATCAATTTCGCACTCGGGTGCCGCACTTTTAATCGCACAATATTTTCCAAGCTAAAAATTTCATGCACCATGCAGGACCCATTCCACAATATCATATCCCGCCCGGTCTTCTTGATCAGGTAGGCCCCGAGGTTTTTATCCGGAGCAAAAATGATCTTTTGGTCGGCGGGCAGGCTTTCAATAATTTTTTGTGCGTTAGAGGACGTGCAAATGATATCGCTCAGCGCCTTGATCTCCGCCGAACAGTTAATATAGGAAATAACCAAGTGATCGGGATACTGTTGCTTAAAGGCCCGGAACAGGGGAGCAGGCGCCGAATCGGCCAGCGAGCATCCTGCCTTTAAATCCGGAAGTAATACCTTTTTATCCGGATTCAGGATCTTGGCCGTCTCCGCCATAAAATGCACGCCCGCAAAGACGATAATCTGCGCTTTGGTCCGCTCCGCTTCCTGGGCGAGCCCCAAACTATCCCCGATGAAATCAGCAATATCCTGGATATCGGCGTCTTGGTAATAATGTGCCAGGATAATGGCCTTTTTCTTTTTTTTCAACAGCTTAATTTCTTCAAACAAGTCCATGGTCGGATCCAACCCGACGTCCAAATATCCGATTTTTGAAAGCTGACTAGTCGCCTCGGCAATGTTCATAACTAACGTAGTATTTAATACAATATATTTTATCTAAAATAACTTATTACTACTAGAGCACCGGATTGGTGGGTAAAATTCCAAAAAATACTTGGCAGATCGCAAATCGTCTGCTTATCCACGCCAATGCACACTGATTCAACAGTCCGAAGAGCCCTTTTGATCAATGTCTAGCCAAGTTGTCCACGTCGGTGGATTAAAAAGGCCGCGGATAACTAGTTGAAGTGGCCTGTGTTGGTCTGGTTCGAATAACTACGCATTTCTTAACCTGCTTCCAGATTTTAACCTTTTATTTTTTATTTACTGTCAAATGATCCACAGAAAAATAGGTTGATCGGGTGGCTTACCCACGGCTTGGACCGGTTGTCACCAAGTAACTGTTGATAGTTGTTTCATGCCTGTATGTTCCACGATCCGATCGTGCTGCATAATCCTCGAGGCCTGGTGAGCGCGGTCGGCTCTTCGGGCTAAGGGCTTGGAACAAGCAGCAAGTCAAAGATAGATCGAAGCCGCGATCCACTGCATGCGAAGAACCGAAATGCAGTGGGGAAGGCCATTCCAGCCGACTTTCCACAATTTGTTCATAATCTTTTTTACCCTATTTTTGCCATCCATTTAAAAAACCGTACATAATATATTAATATGTCAATTATTCAGCAAATCCGGGACAAGGCGGCCTGGTTGGTGTTTGGTTTGATCGCGTTGAGTCTGGTTGGTTTTCTGTTGATGGATGCTTTTGTGGGCAGGGGTCGGATGTTTGGCGGCAATTCCAACACCGTGGGCGCGGTCAATGGGGAAAAGCTGGACTATGTGGCCTTTGAGAAGAAAGTCACCGAGCGCGAAGACCAGTACAAGGCGCAAGGCTATAGCGTGAGCGATATGGTACAGCAAAACATTCGCGATGGGGTGTGGAAGGAATTCGTGGATAACGAAATTTTGAGTAGGGTATGCAAGCAATTGGGGTTGGATGTGGGAGACAAAGAACTCAACGACATGCTCGTGGGTCAAGACGCCGCGCCGGACATCCGCCGCGCGTTCACCGATCCCAAGACTGGCCAGTTTGACGCCCAAGCAGCGGCATCCACCATCAACCAGCTCAGGACCGTATACAAGGCAAACAGAAAGACGGATAAGAACTACGAACAGGCTCAGCGGTTTTTTGAACAAGGCATACCGCAGATCATACAGGCCAGGCTAATGGAAAAATACCTTACCCTGGTGGCTAACAGTGCCTACGTGCCCAAATGGATGGCCGAAAAGATGAGCTCCGACAATAGCCAGGTAGCGTCCATTGCGTACGTGGAGACACCGTATTCCACCATTGCCGACAGCACAATCCAGGTAACGGAAGCAGAAATTGAAGAATACGTTGGTAAACACAAGAATCAATATAAACAGGACGAATCGCGCAGCATTTCCTATGTGGCGTTCAGCGCGGCGCCCACGTCGGCCGATAGCGCCGCCACCTATAAAATGGTAGCGGACCTGAAAGGTGAATTTGCGACCACTACAGACATACCCACCTTTTTGTCTAAGTACGGATCGGATGGCTCTTTCGATGATGCCTATGTGTCCAAATCGAAGCTCCAGGTGCCCAACAAAGATTCTATCATGGCATTGCCTAAAAACGGGGTATTCGGTGTATATCAGGAAGCAGGGACCTACCGACTCGCCAAGCTGATAGACGTCAAGACCATGCCCGATTCGGTCAGAGCGCGCCATATCCTGGTGGAAACAGTCGACCAGCGGACGGGTCAGCCCACCATGGAAGATAGTGTAGGCAAAATGAAGATCGATAGCATTAAGAACCTGATCGATCACGGCCAGCGTTTTGATAGCCTGGCCGCTAAACTGTCAGATGATGCCGGAAGCAAAGCCAAGGGTGGCGATCTGGGCTATTTCGCGCAAGGCACCATGGTCAAAGAATTCAACGATTTTTGTTTTACCGGCAAGACAGGAGATAAAAAAATAGTGAAGAGCCAGTTTGGCTATCATTATATCGAGATCACTGACCAAAAAGGCTTTGAGCCGGCCTATAAGATTGCCTATTTCACCAAGAAGATAGACGCAAGCAACGAAACCGATCAAAACGCATCAGGATATGCCAACCAGTTTGCCGGGGAGTCCCGCAATCAAAAGGCCTTTGATGAAAATGCCCAAAAAGGGAACCTCCTGAAATTACAGACCCCCGATATTTTGCCGACGGATATTAACATTCAGGGACTGGGAGTTAATCGCCAATTGGTGCGGTGGGTATTTGATGCCAACCTGGGCGACGTTTCTGAGCCCTTTAGTGTTGGCGATAAATATGTGGTAGCGGTAGTAACCCAAATCAACCACGAAGGAACGATGTCGGTCGCCAAGGCAAGGCCACTCGTCGAACCTATCATCAGAAATCAAAAGAAAGCCCAACAAATCATTAAGAAGATCGGTACTCCAACTAATCTGGAAGCCGTCGCTGCCGCCAGCGGCGAACAGGTTCGAAAAAGCGATAGCCTGGGCTTTGCTTCCCCCTATATTCCCAACGTTGGCCAAGAAGGAAAAGTCGTCGGATCGGCCTTTGACAAGGAGTGGGTGGGTAAACCGATTTCCAGCGCGATCGAGGGCAGCGGGGGAGTGTTCTACATTCGGGTCGTCAATGTCGGCGCTAAGCCCAATTACAACGCAGATATTGATCAGCTTCGCCAAAGTCAACAACAGATGCAGCAAACCATCATGCAGCGCCAGGCGATTGAATCGCTGAAAAGTGCCGAAACAATTACTGATAACCGAGGAAAGTTCTATTAGTTTTTCCCATAGCAAATAACTTAATTACGCGGGCCGCTCCTGGGGGCCCGCTTTTTTATACCCCCACTTCTCGCAAAAAAATATATTTTCTTCCAGTACCGACCGTGAAGATGCCCCTGTACATTTGATTATTTCGCAGATTATCCATGCTTGCGGAAGAATAAATAGTCCCACGCAAAAAGGCCTTATATGCTGCGTTTGGATAAAGCGCCCAATTATCTATATGAATTCATATATACAAGCGATTGACAATTTGTTTTTTAGGCTGTTTTCCGATAATTGAGAATAGCTCAGGTTCTCAAAGTTTGAAACTACATATCTAGGTTCAACTCCTAAAATGCTCGCTACTATATGTGCATATCTTAAGAACTAACCAAAGAGGTAATTTTCAAACTGAGACGGTACCGGAAATGGGGCTCTTGATGGCGAGAAAAATTTCCTTCGTACCTTTGACGCTTAGCTTTACCCAATCATGGCTGATGAACTTATAAATAAAGTCGCGCTTAGCCCGTTGGTCACCTTGGACCTGGCCAGTTTTTATCCCAAAGAACAGCTTGTCGGCTTTGATATTAAGCCGTATTTGTTTATGGAGCTTATTGTCAAGGAGAAGGAGTTCCGGGAAGCCCTAAAACAGGTAGATTGGTCCCCGTATAAAGACAAACTGGTGGCCGTTCATTGTTCCACCGACGCGGTGATTCCCGTATGGGCCTATATGCTAATTGCTTGTTACCTCCAACCCGTGGCCGAAGAGATTTTTTATGGCGATGTACCCACTGCCCTGAGACAGCTGGTGATCGAGCGCTTGCAAACCATCGAGCCCAGCGAATATAAAGACAAACGGGTGGTAGTGAAAGGCTGCGGCGATCAGCCCATTGGGGAATTTGCCTATTTTGAAATCACCAAGCGGCTGCAGCCGGTGGCCAAGAGCATCATGTACGGCGAACCATGCAGCACCGTGCCGATTTTTAAGGCCAAGTAAGATATAGCTTCTGCAAGCGGCGCTCTGCAGTGCCGGGGGATTACCCAACGGACCGAGGCACTCGCTCTACAGAATAGTTCCCTTCAAGATAATCGTGGCCACACTAAAGTAAATGATGAGCCCCGTCACGTCCACCAGCGTGGCCACAAAAGGGGCCGAAGAAGCCGCCGGATCGGCACCCAATTTTTTGAGTACAAGCGGAAGCATCGATCCCGAAATGGTACCCCAAAGAACCACTCCGATCAGGGCAAAAAAGACCGTAAATCCTACCAGGACCCAATGCGGGCCATAGTCATACAAACTCATATGCTGCCACAGAAAGATGCGCAGAAAACCCACTATGCCCAGTATCGTGCCCAGCAGCAGTCCCGAAAACAGCTCCTTGCGTATCACGTAAAACCAATCCCTAAATCCAATTTCGCCCAACGCCATGGAGCGGATGATGATAGACGAAGCCTGCGAGCCCGAGTTTCCTCCACTGGAAATTATCAGCGGCACAAACAAAGCCAACACAACGGCTTTGGAGATCTCCCCTTCAAAATGTCCCATGGCCGTTGCCGTGAGCATCTCACCCAGAAACAGGATGACGAGCCAGCCTGCACGTTTGCGAATGAGGCTGCCAAAAGCGATCGAAGTATAGGGTTCATCCAAGGCTTCCGAACCCCCGATCTTCTGGATTTCCGCCGTATTTTCTTCCTCCACCAGCCTTAAGACATCGTCCAGCGTCACGATGCCCAGCAATACGCCATCGTCGTCGGTGACCGGCAACGCATACCGGCTGTTGTTTCGGAAAACACCTATCGCTTCTTTTTGGGGATGCGACACTTTCAAGGAGATGAATTGATAGTCCATGATCTGTTCGACCCGGGTATCCGAATCGACGATAAGAAATTCTTTGATATTGATGTCGTCGATAAGCTTTCCCTCGTCGTCGGTTACAAAAATGAAATTGAGGGTTTCGGTAGCTTGTCCAAGTCGTTTGATCATGTCCAGAACCTCGCGAACGGAATTTTCCTTTTTCACGGCCAGGTAGTCTGGTGTCATAAGCCGTCCCACCGAATCTTCGGGATAACCCAACAGCTCTAGGGTTTCCGCCCTGGCCTCAGGGCTTAAGATTTTCAACAGTTCAGTTACTGTATGTCCACTGAGAAGAGAAAGAAAAGCAGTACGGTCATCGGGCTCCAGGGCGTTGAGCAGTTCGGCTGCCTTTTCATCAGGCAGGGACTTGATGACGGATTCCTGTTCTTTGTTTCCTAAGAATTTAAATGCTCTAGAGGCATTGGTGACATCCAGGTGTTGAAATAATTTTCCCGCCCATTTAGTGTATCGCTTAGCAAAATTGACTACGTCTTTGGTGGGCAGTCTGTTGAGTTTGACAAAATCGGTAATCTTGTTGTTTTGTAACAGATTCTTGATGTCATTGAGATTGAGCATAGAAATTATTTAGACCGGGATAAAAAATCTTTCTAATGATCGATGCGAGCAGACCGACTCGTCTAAATTGGGCGCCTGTTGGCTGTCACCATACGCGCAGAGCTTGACACGGGGCAAATATACTTCGAATAATGATCCGGGAATCTGCAGCTCGCCCAATCGCGACGGGCGCTAGAAGCCGCTTGGGCCCTGCCCGCTTCTGGGCCGCGCATTGCCGTGGATTACATTTCGATGCTTTGACCCGGAATTTTTTTTGACACACTGCCCACCAGGCTCCCGGTGCCTGCGCCATGAATCTTGCAGGAGACCCTCGACCCTACTCGTTGGATCGATTCAATGATCTGGTCGAACAAGAAGGCTGGCCCTTGGCAGAAGATATGCTCATCGGCCTGATCTGGGTCCTCCACCAAGATCCTGCCCGCCTGCCGCAGGGCCACCTCCAGCGTGTGGCGTTCCCGAAGGTCACCGCGCAAACAACTTCTAAGCTGGTGGTTGGTGTCTATATTCGGCTTCTTGGAACGGGCGGCAGCCCAAATCGCCAACTGTAGCCGCATGCCAATGGCCAGATCAATAACAGGAACCAAAACCCGGGAAATCCCTTTACCTGCATACTTATGGATGAACAAACGCATGGCTTGATAAAAAAGCTGCGTATGTGCCTGGTCTTTAGTTGTGCTTTCCCCTTTGAAATGGACGATCGTAATTTGCGGCAAATAATGATTGCTGTAGCCCGCCTGCCGTATCCGGTAACACAAATCGATGTCCTCGCCATACATGAAAAACTGTTCATCAAATCCACCCGTCAGCTGCAGCGTCTGTCTGCGGGCAAACAGGAAGGCCCCCGGGAGAACATCCACCTCGCTGGAGGCAAATTCGCCCACCTGGCCGAGGTAGTAACCGGAAAACCATTTGGCATGGGGAAACAGTGCTGTCAGTCCGAAAAGCTTGCAAAAAGCCGCCCAGGGGTAGGGAAAGCCCCGCTTGGACTCGGGAAGAAATTGCCCAGAGCCATCCACCATTCTGACCCCTAGAGCGCCAACCTGCGGATGATCCAGCAAAAAATTCAGGCAAGTGACCAAACTCGTCTCACCGACAAGGGTATCGGGATTGAGAAACAGCACGTACTTGCCTTGGGCCCTGGCCAGAGCCCGGTTGTTCGCCTTGGCGAAGCCTTCATTGGTGGAATTGGACAGAAAATGCACCTTCGGGAATTTTGGCTCCAGATACGCCAAGCTATCGTCCGCGGAATGGTTGTCGATGACGATTATTTCCGTCGCCCCCGGTGCTTGGGCTGCGAGCGACCCGGAAGGCTCCTCGATCCTCCGGAGGGCCTGCTGCACCGAACACAGACATTGCTCCAGAAAATATTGAACCCGGTAATTGACGATGATGACAGAAAGTACCACGAAACTCTAAACTAAGAAACCTCGGGCAATTTTGCTTGAACCAGAGCGGTAAAGACCAAACACAGGCCGGGAAGAAAGAAAATTTGGCGCGGGGTACAATAATTGATACATTTGCATTCATCAATCTATTTATTTGGCACTCGATTTTAAACAAGTAGAAAAAATTTCTAAGGCATTGGGTGATTCCAGTCGCTTAAAGATCCTTCACCACCTCTCCAACAAGGGAGG
This sequence comes from uncultured Chitinophagaceae bacterium, assembly GCA_963742225.1. Lineage (GTDB taxonomy): Bacteria > Bacteroidota > Bacteroidia > Chitinophagales > Chitinophagaceae > Puia. The sequence goes on from CAVULD010000004.1 coordinate 184,183, forward strand.
CTGTGGCCAGTGCGCGGACATCCAAAATTTTTTGGAATTAGCGCAGCCTTCCATTTCCCATCATGTGAAGATCTTGGTGGAAGCGGGACTGATCGAGCCGGAAAAAGAAGGTCGTCACCATAAATACACCTTGAACGAAGATGTCTTGAGCGAGTATGTAAACACCTTGCAAAAATGGACCAAATAATTTTTTTACTAATTAGATCGATAGTTATAAATATATAGATATTTAAATCGTTTTGTTGACTGTTCAAAAAAATTACCACATGTCAGAGTATACCTTGTTTAGCAGCTTTCCACTGGGTGCGATTACCTTAAAAAATAGGATTGTGATGGCGCCTATGACACGTTCGCGGGCTACCCACAATTTACCCAACGCACTGATGGCTTCCTATTACGGCCAGCGTGCCGCAGCCGGGCTTATCATCACCGAAGGGGTGGCCCCCTCACCCAACGGGCTGGGCTACGCGCGTATTCCCGGAATCTTTAATGAACCCCAGGTGCAGGGTTGGAAAAAGACCACCCAGGCCGTACACGATGCCGGAGGCCGGATTTTTGTTCAACTCCTGCATTGCGGCCGGATCGGGCATGCGCGCAATCTGCCCGAAGGAGGAAGAATCTTAGCTCCTTCTGCAGTCAAGGCTGCCGGGCATGTTTGGACAGATGCCGGTGGCATGCAGGACCTGCCCGTGCCTGAAGCGATGAGTGCGGCAGACTTAATCAGCACCAAGCAGGAATTTGCGCAAGCTGCTCGGCTGGCAATGGCTGCGGGTTTTGACGGGGTGGAATTGCATGGAGCCAATGGGTATTTGCTCGAGCAGTTTCTCTCCCCCTATAGTAACCTGCGGACGGACGATTATGGAGGCGGGGTGGAAAACAGGGCACGCTTTGTCTTGGAAACTGTCGAGGCCGTGGCCCATGCGATTGGCCGGGAAAAGACGGGCATCCGATTTTCGCCATATGGAGTCGCCAGTGATATGAAGCCCTATGCCGAAATAGACCACATGTACCTGTACTTGGCCAGCGCGTTAAATACTCTAGGGATTGCCTACCTGCACCTGGTCGATCACAGCAGCATGGGGGCACCCGAGGTGCCGGCATTTCTAAAACGTGCCATCAGAAAAACTTTTGGCCAGGCGCTAATATTGGCCGGCGGATACAATAAACAGAAAGCCGAAGCCGACCTAGTGGATCATCATGCGGATCTGATCGCTTTTGGCAAACCATTCATCAATAATCCCGACCTGGTTCTACGCCTCCAACACGACTGGCCTTTGTCGGATCAGCTCGATAAGGACACGTTTTATGCAGGGGGCGAGAAGGGATATACCGACTACCCGGCTCATCACCAGGTGAGTGGCCAGGTGGCATCTGTTGTTCATTAATTAAATCTACCGATATGACTTTTTCACAAACTACTGAACGGATTGCCCGGATCTTGCTGGGACTGATCTATTTTGTTTTTGGGCTAAACTTTTTTTTCCACTTCATTCCAGGCGGAGCCCAGCCATCTGGCAAAGCTGCTGCTTTCTTAGGGGGCTTGTTCCAGACCGGCTACGTTTTTCAGCTGGTCAAGATCATCGAAATAACGGCCGGAGCTCTGCTGCTCATCGGCCGCTATGTGCCTTTGGTCCTAGTGGTGCTTATGCCTATTTCTTTGAATATATTCCTGTTCCACAGTGTCCTGGAGCCCACCGGCTCGGCTCTTGTCCTGAGCAGCCTGATCTTGGTCCTTCAGTTATTTTTGGCCTGGAAATACCAGCGCTATTACAAGCAATTGTTTATCTCTAAGCCCGTGCTGTGAAAACCTAATGGCGCTCGGCTTTGTTATGGCTGGGGGATAGACGAGTTTCCCCGGCCAGTTTTGATCCACCAAATAAGCCATCATGAAGATTAAACCACTAGGATCCCAGGGACTACAAGCTTCCGAGCTTGGTCTGGGGTGCATGGGCATGAGCGATTTTTACGGCCCACGCGACAACGAGCAATCGACTCGAACCATTCACCGCGCCATCGATCTGGGCCTGACTTTTTTTGACACGGCCGACATGTACGGCCCCTATTTGAATGAGGAGCTGTTGGGAAAAGCCATCCAGGGGAAGAGAGCAGGCTTAACCATCGCAACGAAATTCGGCATCGTGCGGGATCCTTCCAATCCGGCCTCGCGTGGTGTGAATGGAAAGCCTGCATATGTAAAATCCTCCTGCGAGGGCAGCCTGAAAAGATTGGGCATTGACGTGATCGATTTGTATTACTTACACCGCTTGGATCCCGCAACACCCGTCGAAGAGACGGTGCAAGCCATGGGTCAGTTGGTGAAGGATGGCAAAGTGCGGGGTATTGGTCTATCCGAAGTATCCTCCAAGACGATCCGCAAAGCGCACCAGATTCATCCGCTCAGCGCCGTGCAAACGGAATATTCTCTGTGGAGCCGCGATCCGGAAGACGATATCCTGCAGACTTGCCGGGAGCTAGGCATCGCCTTTGTGGCCTACAGCCCCTTGGGACGAGGTTTTTTAACAGGTCAAATCAAGATATTTGAAGACCTGGCCCCCGATGATTATCGTCGGTTTTCCCCCCGGTTTCAAGGGGAAAATTTCACTAAAAATTTGGACCTAGTAAAAAAGCTGGAGCAATCAGCCACCCAGAAACATTGCACCAGTTCGCAGCTCGCCTTGGCCTGGGTACTGGCGCAAGGAGATTACATTTTCCCCATACCAGGCACCAAGCGCATCAGCTACCTGGAGGAAAACCTGGGAGCGTTGGACGTCCAGTTGAGCCAGCAAGAACTTGACCAAATTGATCACGTAGCGCCTCGCGGCACGGTGACCGGCTCGCGCTATCCAGACCAGGTCATGAAGAGCATCGACCAATAAAGGGGCCGATGGGCCACGCATACTCTCGGCGGGCGCCACCTTAAACGATATAGCGCGGCTCACGTATCTTTGCGCCATGCTAAAACCCACATTAATCAAAGCTGCGGAAGCTGGAGCGAGAGTCTTGAAGGAATATTTCCAAGGCGAGTTCACTATATCCAGCAAGGAAGGCATCAATAACCTGGTGACGGAAGCCGATCACGCATCGGAGGAAGTCATCATCGAGGTCATACGGGCCGAATATCCCGATCATTTTATCCTGAGTGAAGAGTCCGGAGAAATGGCTACTGCTTCGCGCTATAAGTGGATCATTGACCCCATCGACGGCACGGTAAATTTTGCCCACGGAATTCCTATTTGTTGCGTATCGATTGGCCTGGAAGAAGACGGCGAAATGCTCATGGGTGCCGTGTATAATCCGCTGATCAACGAATTCTATTTCGCCCAGCGGGGTTTCGGAGCATCCCTAAATGATGAGCGCATCTCGGTCAGTGATAAATCCACGGTTATCAACTCCTGCCTGGTTACGGGATTTCCGTATACCTATCTGGACAACCACAATGGACCGTTGGAGGTTTTTTCCCGGCTCATTCGAAAAGGGGTTCCAGTGCGTCGGCTAGGTTCGGCGGCTATGGATCTGTGTTGGGTAGCCGCGGGCCGGTTCGACGGATTCTATGAACACAAGCTCAACGCATGGGACAGCGCTGCCGGGTTTCTGATCGTGGAAGAAGCGGGCGGACGAGTTTCTGATTTTGCGGGCAATCCCTATTCCCCCTATCAACCACAAATCGTGGCCACCAATGGGAAAATTCATGAGGAACTGCTGGAGTGGGTTAACGATACCCTCTAGGCGTACGCTTTCTAATATCGACGGGGTTCGCAGCGCCCCCCTTTGGCCACCATCCACGCACAGAGAACTGGGATGAGCGGTGACGCAAGCAAAAAAACAGCCGCCTCTATACACATGGAAGAACAACGCACAGAAATAGCATCGCTCGGAGAATTTGGCTTGATCGAGCACCTCACCCGCAATATCGAACTGCGCAATGTGTCGACCATTGTCGGAGTGGGTGACGACGGGGCGGTAATAGACCATTTTGGAAAACAAACCGTCGTATCAACAGATCTGCTCATCGAGAACATCCATTTTGACCTGATGTACACGCCCCTGCAGCACTTGGGCTACAAGAGTGTCATCGTCAATCTCAGCGATATCTATGCGATGAATGCGACGCCAACCCAAATTACCCTCAGCCTGGGAATCAGCAACCGGTTTAGCCTGGAGGCCCTTGAGCAGTTCTATGAAGGCGTATACGCGGCTTGCGAAAAATACACCGTGGACCTCATAGGAGGGGACACCTCGTCATCGCAGAAAGGATTTATCATCTCGGTAACGGCCATCGGTGAAGTCAGCCCCGATCAGTGGGTAAAACGCAGCACCGCCAAGCAGGGCGATCTGCTTTGTTGCAGCGGAGACCTGGGCGCCGCCTACCTGGGTTTAGTTTTTTTGGAACGGGAGAAAAAAATATTTTTAGAACACCCGGAAGTCAAGCCCGATTTGGAGGGGGAAAAATATGTCATCGGCCGCCTATTAAAACCCGAAGCCAGAAAAGACATCATTGAGTTTTTTGAAAAAGCCGGGATCCGACCTACCTCCATGATGGATATCAGCGATGGGTTGAGTTCGGAGGCCTTGCACCTAACCAAACAAAGTGAATTGGGTTGCATGATCTACGAAGAAAAGATTCCCATAGCGGAGGATACCCGGCGGGCCGCTTATAAGTTTGAGCTGGATCCTACGGCCTGCGCCTTGAGTGGCGGGGAAGATTACGAACTACTGTTTACCCTCAATCCATCCGAGTATGAAAAAATACTCCTGAATGAACAAATCAGCGTCATCGGATACATGACTGCCGCCGACAAAGGCAAGAAGATCATCACCAAATCTGGCCATGTCTATGATCTTACCGCTCAGGGATGGAACGCTTTTGGGTCAAAATGAGTAATTTCATAGTATGGCATTTAGGAGTCGCACCCTGTTTTTAGTTGTCTCTACCCTGTGCATCCTGGCCCTGATTTTCCAGTGGATCAAGGCGGAGTGGCCGACTCAGGGAACAGCAGATCCGAGGCCCCCTTTATCGGGGAAAATAGAGGTCATCGATCTGCGGCATGTGCGCCGTTCTTGCGCATGCCCGGAGTGGATCGATGCCACGCGGTTCAAGGACTCGGCCCAGACGCCGGGTGACGCCTACATATATCTTGAAGCCGCCCGTTCCGCACCCGAAATACCCTCCAGCTATTGGGCCCTGCAAGACAGCGGCTACCTGGTGCGCCTGAGGGGTGAATTTTACCAAGGCAAAACCATTCCCCGAGACTACGCAGCAAAAACCGCGCAAAGCCCTTTACCTGCCCTGGTTTTTCAGTATACCTCTTCACAGCTCATTAAACCGCAGGAGTAAACCGATGAGAACATGCATCAATTGGCTATTGCTTCTTTTTGTCGGCTGCATGGGCTGTGTGGCAAGCAAGGAGCGATTCGATCCGGACCGAAAGTTTCCACCCCGGCAGTTACAACAGGATTACACGCTCTTCCGCAGCATCCTGGAGGAATCTCATCCGAGTCTGTATTGGTACCAAACCAAGGACAGCCTCGACTACTTTTTTGATTGGGGCTACCACCAACTCAAGGACTCGATGAGTGAGCCGGCGTTCAAGAATGTGCTGTCCTATGTGATTTCAAAAATTGATTGCGGCCACACGTCGGTGCGGTATTCTAAAAAATACTCCCGGTATCTGGATACTGCGCGTGAGGTATCCTTTCCGTTTGCCCTTAAATTTTGGGGTGATACGATGGTCGTGACAGCTAACCTTAACAGGAAAGATTCGGTGTTAAAGCGGGGAACCGTCCTGACGAGTATTGACGGATGGACGCAACCCCAGTTGCGAGATAGCCTGTTCAACTACATCGTGACTGACGGATACAGCCAAGTTGGTAAATACCAGTCCTTGAGCACAGGATTTTCCTTTGCCAACCTGTACAAGACAAGTTTTGGTTTGCCTGAGCAATCCACCATTCGGTTTGTCGACAGTTCGGGTCAGGAACAGGTGGTGCGTGTGCCGATGCACAATTTCAAAGCAGACACTTCCCGAATCCGACCTAAGAAAGCCCCCCATTCCAATCTGGAATTGGTCCTGTTTGCTCCCAAGAGTCTCCAAATCGACACGACGGGAAAGACCGGCTTCATGACCGTCAATACCTTTGACCAGGGCCAACACCTCAAGAGTTTTTTTGCCCGATCCTTCCGAGCGCTGGAAGAAAATCACATCCAGGATCTAGTCATCGACGTTAGGTCAAACGGTGGGGGAAATGCAGCCAATTCCACCCTGCTTACCCGCTATATTATCGATAAGAGATTCAAGTTGGCCGACTCCCTGTATGCTGTTACGCGAACCAGCCGATACAACGCCTACATCGAAAAAAGTTTTATTTACCATATGATGATGCTGCTAGTCACCCATAAGGGAGAGGATGGTAAATACCATTTTGGTTATTTTGAGCGCCATTACTACCAACCCAAAAAAAATTACCACTTTGACGGTCACGTCTACATCCTGATCGGCGGCAATTCATTTTCGGCCACTACCTTGTTTGCCGGCGCACTCAAGGGCCAATCCAACGTGACCTTGGTGGGCGAGGAAACAGGGGGCGGATATTACGGTAATACCGCCTGGATTATTCCGGATGTGACCTTGCCCAATACGCAAATTCGATTCCGCCTGCCCAAATTTCGACTGATCGTGGACCGCAGCAGGCCAAAGACAGGTCATGGCGTCATGCCGGATGTCGCCGCCCAGCCGTCTACTGAATCGATACGAGAAGGAATTGACTTTAAGGTCGAAAAAACTCGCGAACTCATCATGGATTCCAGAGTAGGACAAGGCAAATAGACAGTCCGGCAAAATCGCAGCATAACAAGGCCGCTATGACAGGTACAAGAAAGATAATAGGATTTGCCTCTTTGTGGCTTCTGGCCGTCAGCGCCAGCGCCCAACCCGCCTCGCTGGGCGACATTCAACTCAAGAATCTGCGGGGCAAAATGGTCGGCTTTTCTACCCTGGCTCCCTCCGATTCGCTGACCCTGGTTTGCTTCTGGTCACCCAACTCGGACGAAAGTATCGCCGAGCTCAATGCGATCAACACCAAGCTCGATGCCTGGAAAAAGTCCGTCTCTTTTGATTTGATTGCAGTGGCCGAAGAGGCAGGGACGGTGGCTAACCGCGTGCGGCCGACGGCAAGCGAATATGAATGGAAATTTTCGGTATGTACAGACATTTCCGGAGATCTAAAACAGGCTCTGAACCAATCCGCGTTGCCCGAGGTCTTTATTATCAAAAAAGGCAAAGTACTCTACCAGCAATCGGGATATGAGTCGGGGAGTGAAAAATACCTATTGGAAAAACTAATCCATATCGCTGCCGGGCAAGGCTAAATACTTATTCTCCTGCCACTACCACCTGCCTAAGGGCCAACTGCTCATCGAGCAGCACAAAGTCGGCCACCGCTCCCGGCTGGATGGAGCCAAATTTGGCCTCAAGCCCGATGACTTGTGCGGGGTAAAGGGAAGCCATGCGCAAGGCCTCGCTTAGTGGAATACCTACCCGCTCCACGCCATTTTTTACGGCCTGCAGCATGGTCAGGGCCGAACCTGAGAGGGTCCCATCCGGCAAGCAATAGTGATCTTGGCGAAAAATATGCTGGTATTCACCATGCAGCACTTCCACAACCGCGTCGGTGATAAAAAAAAGCCGCTCCCCCAATATTTTCTTGCTGATTCGAACGGAAGCGAAATGTACATGAATACCATCGCAAACGACGCTGGACCTAACGTCCGGGTTATCGTAAATAGCGCCGACCATGCCCGGTTCCCGGCCCTGCAAGGCAGACATGGCATTGAATAAGTGGGTAGCGGCTCGGATGCCGCAGCTAAAGCCCCGGTTGGCCTCGGCGAAACTCGCATTCGAATGCCCCGCCGATACCGTGACTTCGTGTTGCCTCAGCAATTCGATGATCTGCGCGTCACATTGCTCGGGGGCCAGAGTCATCATCTTCACTACTCCCTTGCCCTTCTTGAGTAATAGCCGCACTTCGTCCAACTCGGGTTTCTTGATGAACTGCGCAAGATGGGCTCCCTTTTTGGCCGGGTTGATGTATGGGCCTTCCAGGTGAAGACCCAGCAGACCCCGGCCTCCGCCAGTCCAATACTTTCTTACCACCTCCATGGACGCGAAAAACTTATCCATGGCGTTGGTGGCCATGGTGATCATAAATTGGGTGGTTCCGCCTGCTAAACAACTTTCGTAGGTGGCTTCCAAGGATTCCACTGTGAGTTCGGTGGAAAATAATTTGCCGTTTCCGCCGTAGAGCTGCAGGTCCACAAAAGCGGGTGCAAGTAAACCGTCCAACTTGCGCAAGCGGTAACTCGCAGGAATACTCGATTCGGGCACAAGGGCGACGACGCTGCCCTCCCGGACCAGGACCGCATGCTGCGTCAGCATCTGTTGTCCGGTAAAAATCTGCTGTGCAGTGAATGCTGTAGACATACGTAATCTAATAGAGATGAAATCCAGGTTGCTACCCCAGGCAAGGTCGGTAGTTCTTACAGCCTGGACCGCCTTGGTTAGGGCTCAATGGTAAAGCGATCGGCGTCTTTCCAAAAAGGAAATTTGTGCCGTATATCGTCCAGGACTTTTTTGTCGAGCGTATAGGTGAAGACATCTTCCTGGTCGGCTTTGCTGTACAGCAATTTGCCCAAGGGGTCCACCAGGGCGGAATCCCCGCTGTGGTAGATCTTGGAGCCATCTTCTCCAACCCGGTTGACTCCAATTACAAAACATTGGTTTTCAATTGCGCGAGCGATCAGCAGGGATTTCCAGGCATGGCTGCGTCGCTCGGGCCAGTTGGCGACATAAACCAGCAAGTCAAATTCCAACGCAGCGGAGCTGGGTCCGGAACCATCAGCAGGAAAACTGACCGATTGCCTGGACCATACCGGGAAGCGCAAATCGTAACAAACCTGTAGGTTGATTTTCCATCCGTTCACCGACGCAATTAGGCGCCTGTTGCCTGGGCAGTAGCGGGTGTCTTCACCACTAAAAGCAAACAAGTGCCGCTTGTCGTAATGCCCGTATTCGCCGTTGGGTAGCATCCAGATGAGGCGATTGAAATAGCTGCCCCCTTCTTGGATGATCAGGCTGCCGGTTAAAATCACTTTTTTTGCAGCAGCCATGCGTTTCATCCACCAAACAGTCTCCCCGTCCATGGTCTCGGCCATTTTTTCGGGCTGCATGCTAAAGCCCGTGGAGAACATTTCGGGTAACACAATGACCTCGGTCTTTTCCGAGATGGCGTTGATCTTCGCCTCGAATTGACGCAAGTTGGCCGATTTGTCTTCCCAGTACAGATCCGTTTGTATTCCGGTTAGGGTGAGCGTTGACATGGGCTGCTTAAATGAAGCATTAAAGTTATAACAATGTTCAAGAGATTCGCCGGAATTTCTGGGTATGCTTACTAGCCTAGATGCAGTCGACTCGCCTAGCGAATGAGTGTCTGTATGGTCTGGTGCACAAGGGCCGGCTCATAGCCTTTGGTATAGAGGTAATTTCGTAGTTTACCCGCCCTAGAAAAGCTATTTTGTTCATCGCTCAGCGCGTTCCATTTGGTGTGAGCAATACGCTGCAAAGTATCCATATAGTCACCCGGGTCAATTTGCGACAAGGCTTTATGGATACAATAGTCGCTAACCTGTTTTTGCTTTAAGGCATACTGTATTTTTAGTTTGCCCCATTGCCTGGTCCTAAATTTGCCTCCGCTGAATTGGATAGCAAAACGCTCCTCGTTGAGGTAGTTTTCTTCAATGAGTTGCGCCATGATCTGGTCCTGATCGTTTTTCCACACACCCAGGGCTTGCAATTTGGCCTTCACTTCCTGGTGTGAGCGCTCCTGGTAGGCGCAGTAATGGCGGAGTTTTTGCAGCGCCTTTTCCCTATTGGCGGGATGTTGGATGGCCATCAAAGTGTTGCGCATTTGGCGCAAAGGTACGAACTGCGGCAGCGGTGCACTTAACCCGGCAGCGATCACTCCCTTAGACAATAGTCACAGGAAATTAACAATTGCCAAATAAGATGGGGTACTTGGTGCCAATCTCTTGGGCATTAGCCAAAAATCAGTAGATTCGCCGCAAAGACTCACGCACATGAAGTTTATCGTTTCCTCCTCGGCTTTACTCAAACAGTTGCAGCAGATCGGCGGGGTAATCAATGCAAATACGGTATTGCCCATCTTGGAGGATTTTCTCTTTGAAGTGGAGAAGAATAAACTGACCGTGGTGGCTACGGACCTGGAAACGGTCATGAAGGTACAATTGGAGGTAGAATCCAAAGAGAGCGGTCGGGTATGTATACCCGCCAGGATATTGATGGATTCGCTGAAAAATATCGCAGACCAACCCTTGACATTTAATATCGATAAGCATTTCTCGGTGGAACTGACCAGCGACAACGGCAAGTATAAGGTCATGGGAGAAAACCCCGATAATTTCCCCAAAGAGCCGGTCGCCGATGGAACTAGTTCCTTTACGTGCACTGCACAGGCACTGGTCACGGCTATCAGCAAGACCCTCTTTGCTGTGAGCAGCGACGATTTGCGCCCTGCTATGACGGGTGTTTTTTTTGAGATGGACAAAAAGGGCTTGCAACTGGTCGCCACCGATGCCCACCGATTGGTTCGATACAAGCGCAAAGATGTGAGTTGCCCCAAAAGCGATTCGCTGATTGTACCCAAAAAACCCTTGAATCTGCTCAAATCAGCGTTGCCCTCCAACTCCGATGAAATCACGATAAGTTACAACAGCAATCATCTGTTCGTCGCCCACGGAACCACACAGATGAGCTGCCGGCTGATCGATGCGCGGTTCCCGGATTATAAAGTGGTCATACCTACCGATAACCCCTATCGGTTGACGGTCAACCGCAGCGATTTCCAAGGTGCTTTGCGCCGGGTGAGTATCTTCAGCAACAAGAGTACCAATCAGGTCGTGATGAATATTCAAGGCAGTGAATTGCAGCTGGCAGCCCAAGACGTGGACTTTTCCTTCGAAGGCAACGAGCGTATGAAATGCCAATACAATGGGGAAGATCTGGCGATCGCCTTTAACGCGCGGTTTTTGGTGGAGATGCTCAGTGCGACAGACTCCGAGGAAGTCAGTATGGAACTGTCCACGCCTACCAAGGCTGGAATCATCAAGCCGGTAGAACAGGACGACGAGGAAGAACTCCTGATGCTGGTCATGCCGCTGATGTTGAATAGCTGATCAAAGAAGTGGGAAGGCTAATTCTTATTGCAAAGAAATTGAAAGGATTTCATTTCCTGCTGGCGGGCAATTTGGCGCAAGGATTTGGAGCTGCGCACAATCTTGTACCTGTTCATGTCGAAAACTTCGTGTGCTACGCAAAAATTGTCTACGGTTTCGCAATGAAACAAAAGGTCGTTTAACTGTTCAAGCTCCTGCTCCATGAAACGCTCACTCGCGTATTCATCTTTCACAAGAACAAGCAAATCTCTGTTTGGAGTTTTCATTTAATCAGATTTTAATAGCCAACCATACCTTTGTTCACGCCACAGCCGCATTTCTTGCTGCTGCCGCCGATACGATTGCCGGAATTGCAACTTGCGGTTACAATGGTAATCATAAATAATAGAAAAATCAATAGTGGGTTTAGCTTTTTCATAGATGAACAGTCTGCAAATTACCTATTTTGTATAACAAATATTATTCCTGATTGGTAAGTATAACAACAAATTACAATGTGTCCAAGAAAAAACGCAAAATTCTGGTGGCTCCCCTCAACTGGGGCCTTGGGCATGCAACTCGTTGTATTCCAATTGTTAAGGCTCTAATAGGGGCCGGCCATGAGGTCATTCTGGCCAGCGCAGGGGCCCAAAAAAATCTTCTGGAACTCGAATTTCCGTCCCTTCGGGTCGTGGATTTGCCGGGTTATCAGGTCCGCTACAGCCGGGGCAATGGGCCCACTTGGCTAAAAATAATGGGCCAGATTCCCAAAATATTGACCCAAATCAAGCGGGAAAACCGCTGGCTCGAGGCTTTTTTGAGAACCGAAGGCCTGGACGCCGTAGTCTCGGACAACCGCTACGGCCTCCACCACCCAGGACTTCCCTCGATCTTCATTACGCACCAGCTGGCCCTGAGATCGAACGGGGGGCAGTTGCTGGATCGTCCATTAGCAGCTATACATTACCGGTATATAGAAAAATTTTCCGCCTGTTGGGTACCCGATTTTGAAGGATCCGAAAATCTGGCCGGAGAACTGTCGCACCCCGCTCGCCTACCCGCCTTACCGCTTCATTATATAGGTCCGCTCAGCCGCTTACTGCCCATGGAGGCCGAGAAGCTGCGCTATGATTTGCTGGTGCTGCTCTCGGGTCCCGAGCCCCAGCGCAGTTATTGGGAATCCCAGCTGCTGGGGCAATTGCGCCATTTGGTCGGCCGCGTGTTGGTGGTGCGCGGTCTGCCTGGCCAGAGCCAGCTTCCCGAGGTGGCGAGCCACCTGGAGATCCGTAACCACCTGCCAACCGAGCAGCTCAACCGGGCGCTGGCAGGCGCTGCCCTGGTGCTTTGCCGTTCGGGCTATAGCAGCGTGATGGACCTCCACCAGCTGGGCAAAAAGGCGATCCTGGTGCCTACTCCCGGCCAACCCGAGCAGGAATACCTGGCCCGCTACCTGAGTAGACGTTGCATCGCGCTCGAGGCCAACCAGCGGCACTTTGACCTGGCAGCCAGCATGCACGCAGCCCGGCATTTCCCCTTTCGACTGCTGCAGCCGGCCGGCCAGCCGTCGGTGCAGGAGGTCCTGCGGAGCTGGGAAGCTGGTTTCAATCACTAGAACCTGATTTGGGATAATCAAAGAAAAGAAACTGCTTGGGCGAGTGCGCGAACGCCTTCCAGTCCTGCACCTCGCAGGTGACGGCAAACACCGAGCAGGTCGGCATGTTGTCGACATGTACTGCAGTCAGCGAATTGGCAAAGGTGGTCAGGCCGGGATTGTGTCCCACCAGGGCCACGCACTGGAGAGCTGGATCCAGACCAGACACGCTGTGCAGCAGGGTCTCTGCCTCGGCGTCATAGAGATCGCGCACCAGCAGCAGCCGATGGGTCGAGTAATGGAATTGGCGACAAAATAACAGCGCGGTGGATTTAGCCCGCTTGGCCGGACTTGAAACGAACATATCGATCTGGAAATGTTGGTCAATTAGCCGCTTGGCCATATCGGAGGCATCTTTTTTTCCTCTTGCGTTTAGGGGTCGATCAAAGTCCTGGAGCGTAGCATCTTTCCAACTGCTTTTGGCGTGGCGTATAACAAAGAGTGTTTTCATGGCCTGTCTTCGAAGGGGAATGACCGGAACCCCTGCGTCCTACTAAGGTACCAAGGTTTTACAGGTTAAATGCCTATTTTTAGAACTAGATTCCTCGCTTTGGCCATGACCTATATTTCCAATAACACCATTCGGCAGTTGCTATTTTTATCGCTGATCATCCTGCTGGGTGTGGTCATGTTCGTGCAGCTGCAGGCCTTTTTGCCGGCATTACTGGGCTCCTACACGTTATTTGTCCTGCTCAAAAGATGGATGTACATGCTAACGGGGCGCTACAAATGGAAAAAGTCCCTGGCCGCTGGATTTTTGATGCTCGCATCGTTCTTGGTGATATTGCTCCCCATCGTTTTGTTCATCAACATGATGTCTGCAAAAATCAACTTTGTCATTCAGCATTCCTCCGATGTGGTCACAGCGGTGCAACAGGTCATTCACACCTACGAAAAAAAATACTCAATAGAGATCATCTCGGAAAACAACCTGCGTAATCTCACCGATTGGGGCAGTGAGGCACTCCGGCGCGTGCTGGGGGCCACCTTCAATAGCCTGATCGGCCTGGCCTTCGCCTATTTCATTTTGTATTTTATGCTGATTAACGGCCGGCACATGGAAAAAAATCTCATCGAGCAGATACCGATGAAAAATCAAAACGTGTTGATGCTGCGCCATGAAACCAATGCGCTGGTCGTATCCAATGCTATCGGTATTCCACTCATTGCGCTGTTCCAGGGCGTTCTCGGGTTGATCGGATATTTGGTCCTGGGCGTCAAAGAGCCCTTGTTTTGGTTTACGGCCACCTGCATCTCCTCGATGATGCCGGTAGTGGGTGCGACCTTGGCCTATGTGTCGGTAGCGATTATGCTTTTTGCCGGCGGCATGCCGGTCAAGGGATGGATCATGCTGGCCTATGGATTCGGCGTGGTCAGTACGCTGGATAGTGTCTTTCGGTTGTGGTTACAAAAAAAAATCGGAGATATCCATCCGCTGATCACCGCCTTCGGGGTGATCCTGGGCATCAACTTGTTTGGTTTTATCGGACTGATTTTCGGGCCAATCCTGATTTCACTTTTTTTGCTGATGATCAAAATCTATGCGAGCGAATTCAGTGTCTCCAAGATCTCTTAAGCCTGCCTCAATAAGGCCGCTGCCCAGCACCTGTTCCCAACCAAACCGAAGGCAAAGTAAAATTACCAAGACCCCGTTTATTCTCTCGGGAAAATACTAAGTACTTAAACCCGACTTGTGGAAAAAACAAAAATCTACACAATAAAAAAGAACTGCTTGGCGGCTTGCAAAGGCCAAATTTTGATAATAAATTCGCCTAGCACCCGTTTAGAAATAAGCGATTCGTAGAAAAACCCTAAACTCATGCGTACCCTCCTTAATCCAGTATCCTTCAAAGGTTTGGCTATCGTCCTGCTGCTCGCCCCCACCCTGGCGGCCAGCTCATCCCCGAGAGCAAACCCGATCACCGGCGGTCATCACCGCGATGGTTCCTCGCACAGTCATCAAAGCTTTTCCGCAGCGTTCGAAGAACAGGTCTCTGCCCTGTATGTGCAGATTGACCTGCAAGCCGTGGGTCTATCCCGCAAGGCCTTTGAATATGCCTATAAGGGATATACCTACCTATTGGACCGCCACCTGCTCAATCGTGAGAACATCCTGTCGATTTGCGATTTCAGCCAATCCTCGCGCAACAAGCGTTTATATGTCATCGACCTGGATCAACATAAAGTATTGATCAATACCTATGTGGCCCATGGACGCAAATCGGGATCAGAATTTGCCCGGAGTTTTTCCAATGGCCTGCAGTCACACAAAAGCAGCCTCGGCTTTTACTTGACCGAGCACAGCTACTATGGAGACCACGGGTTGTCTTTGAAAATACATGGCCTGGAGAGAGGGTTCAATGACCGGGCGGCCCGCCGATCCATCGTGGTCCATGGCTCCGATTACGTCGGTGCTGAATTTATCCGGTCCAATCCGTTTACGGGAAGAAGTTTTGGATGCCCGGCGGTTCCTACCTATGAAGCGGGCGAGGTGATCGAAACCATTAAAGACGGAACCTGCCTGTTCATCTATCATCCTACGGCGAAATATCTAAAAAAATCAAAGATCTTGAATAGTTAGCGCGGACGTATACTTCAGATGGTTTGAAGGTGAGAAAGCTCAATATAGGTTCGTACCCTATGATTGGGCTTTTCTTTTTTTGTCCCTGCGCAGTCGGGCGGCAGTTGAGCAGCTAGGAACCGAATTGCCAGGCGATAAGTTGAGCCAGTGCGCCCAGCAAAAACCCCGCATAAATTTCCCGGGCCGTGTGGTCGGAGACCAGGAACCGCGACGTACAAATCAGGCCGCTGACCAAAACCGCGATGGACAGGTAAGTACCGGAGGCGTAAGGTTCATTCAGACTGAACAAGAGGGCAAACAGGAGTAAACCTCCGGCTCCCATAGCGTGCATACTGATTTTAAAATAGATGTTTCCCATCCAGCCTGCGCAAATAGCCAAAAAACAGCCCAGCAGGAACTTGACCAAGACAGGGGGAATATTGGGTAGGTTATGGAATACATACCAAAGCCACCAGTAAAAAAACATCACCAGGGCGTAGGGGATGATGCGTTCCCGGGATGAGCGTAGGTACAGAGAATGGATGAACCCCAGAGGCTTGCACAACAGAATGGAGAACAGGGGCAGAAAGCAGCTTATGAAACATACCGATATCAGGCGGAAGACTTTTTCCTGATGCGGAACTCCGGCAAATTCCGAAGGGTGTATGAAGATGATGAACCCAGCGACATAGCTGGTCAAAAACAAGGGATGAAACAGAAATGATACCACCTGGCCCAGTATCCCCGCAGGGGAGTAGGGAGGATAGGCACCGGTTTGCATTTCCGTTCGGGCGTTCATAGTCTTGGGTTGTGGGTGAGGGGTAGATCAGTTCGTAGGCCGAAACCTCCAAGCCAAGAAGCGCTCCCTCAGAGCTCTTTTCTCAACCGGGCCACGGGGATATTCAATTGCTCCCGATATTTGGCCACCGTACGACGTGCAATATTATACCCTTTTTCCTGCAATAGCTCCGTCAGCCGTTCATCGCTTAGGGGTTTTTTCTTGCTTTCCCCTTCGATCAGGTCGCTGAGGATCTTTTTCACCTCTCGGGTCGACACTTCCTCACCGCTGTCGGTGCTCAGCGATTCACTGAAGAAAAATTTGAGCCGGTAGGTGCCAAATTCGGTCTGGACAAATTTGCTGTTAGCTACTCGGCTAATGGTCGAAATATCCAGTGCAGTTCGCTCGGCAATATCTTTCAGGATCATCGGCTTAAGCATCGTTTCATCGCCGGTGATAAAAAATTCATGCTGGTAATCCATGATGGTATGCATGGTGTTGTAGAGCGTTTGCTGGCGTTGCTTGATGGCATCAATAAACCATTTGGCGGCATCAATTTTTTGTTTGATGAACAGGACAGCCTCCTTTTGGCGCTTGTCCTTCTTACTGCCCCGCTCATAGTCCTTGAGCATTTCCCGGTACCCTTCCGAGATGCGCAGATCGGGCGCATTGCGGGAGTTGAGGGTGAGTTCCAGCGTGCTGTTGTTATTCAAGATGAAAAAATCTGGAACTACATAACTCTCCGCTTGGCTCGATTCGCTTACCTGACCGCCTGGCTTGGGATTCAATTTGATGATCTGGCGGATGACTTCCTTGAACTGCTCGTCACTCAGGTTGAGCCCCCGCTGAATTTTGTCGTAATGCTTTTTGGTGAATTCATCAAAATAGTGCGTGAGTACCTCGATCGCCATTTCGACAGCGGTGCCGTCCGCTTTTTTTCGCTGCAGCTGCAGCAGCAGGCATTCCTGCAGGTTTCGGGCGGCCACCCCAGGGGGATCAAATTGCTGGATCTTTCGGATCAGCTCCTCTACTTCCTTGGCCGTGGTGTCAATGTTCTGGCGAAAAGCAAGGTCGTCCACGATGGACGTCGTTTCCCGTCTTAAGTACCCGTCGTCGTCGATGCTGCCGACGATCTGTTCGGCAATCCGGAGAGACCGTTCATCCACGGAGAGCATACCCAGCTGGTCAAGCAACAGTTCATGAAAAGACGTCTCGACCTTATGGGGGATCGTCTTTTGATCATCCAGCTCCGGATAATTCTCATCCTTCAAGCGGTAGTCCGACACCTCGTCATCGTATTCATTGACGTAATCGCTGATGTCGATATTCTCGTATTCCTCTTCGTTGCCTTCTTTTTCAAATTCTTCACTGGGTTCGCTTTCAAATTCATCTTTGGATTCATCCGTCAGGCCGTCGTCGTGGTTGTCCTCGGCTACTTCAAGGGCGGGATTCTCTTCCAGTTCTTCCTTGATCCGCTCCTCCAGATTGGCCGTTGGCACCTGCAGCAGCTTCATTAGCTGGATCTGCTGGGGCGACAGCTTTTGAAGTAATTTCTGCTGTAAAGACTGACTCAGTGCCATAATAGCCAAGGGTTTACGTGGCGGGGGGTAGATTTTTTTTGAAAAATCGGCCTAACCACAAAAATCGAGCCGTAAATTACATACAAATATGAAAATACGCGGCAAACGAATTATTCCTTTTATTGTTGCTTGCTGGCTGCAGGTAATTGCCCTTGGTGTCTGGGGGCAGTCGGGGGGTGTGGGAGCGAGCGGAGGCCTGCAGCTCCAGGCGCCGGACTGGTCCACAGGGAGTGTTTCCCCAGGGGTTGTCTGGGCAACGCCGCGCGTCGCCCCCAGCCGCCTTGCGGCTCAGGACCCACAAGGCGAGTTGAATGCCCGCCTGGCGATGGCCCGAGCGTCCGACCACCTCGTGTCGGCCGATTTTTATGCCCAGCATATGGGCTTTTTCTGTAAAAAGGAATGGCAACTGGAAAAATCCTCGGGCGTCCCCTTACGCTTTCGACTGGGTTCGGTCGACTACTGCGATTTTATGGAAGGCAAGACCTTGCACCTCCCCCAACCCTAATTAGCCAGAGCCCAAATGCACATTTAATCCACAATCGGAGAGCGACTTATTTCCATAACCTAGAATTTATGCTGCGGTAATATTAATGGGGGAACTTTCGCCAACCAAATTCCTTTCGGCATGCACCAATCATTCATTGATTTGACCCGGGAATTGCTCAGCTGCGGAGTTTTCAATCATCTTCCGGATAACGAAGTATCTCGTCTGCACTGGTTAATCCTCGGCGATCAGACGAGGTGCACCAGTACTTCGCTACAGGCCCTGCTCGGCTACTGGTACAAGGGAGATTATTACGCGTCCAATATTTCTCCCAAATTGCTCCAGCAATGCAACGAATTGCTCCAGTCGCTGAGGCGTCCGCCGATCGAGGTATATGTGGAGGAGTTCTTCGAATGCTAAGAGGAGTCTTCGACCCGTATCTGCGCCGGGCAACCTCTAGGCGGATGCGCTCATTGTTGGCGGTAATAGGATGGGGGCCCTTCCAGCGCTTTTTTCCATTGTCGCTGATGACTGTGTTGCCATTTCGGATCTGGGTGTATCGACCAGTTTACTTCCTTGAGCTGAGCCTGCACGAACCCTCGCTGCTCGGGGTGTACAAAGAGAGGATGCAGATAATACCAGGCCCGGTCCAGGGTGAGTTCCTCCCAGAATTTCGTAAAGCTCGGGTAGACCGATTCAAATACCTTGAGTTCATCTTTGGCATCGTCGTAGGTGCTGTGGTTGTAGTAAAAGGATTCCTGACCGTCTTCGGCTACTAGCCGGTATAGGCTGCCACCTTTTTTTTCGGAGCTGATATCGAAATACAATTCTTTTTTTACTTGTTTCATGGGGGTCCCCTTCACTGGCTTACCCGTCCGGTCAGGCCGTAGGCAAGTACCTGCAAACATACAACTATCTACCCAGGTGCCTCGCCTGGGCTGGGCGTCATCCCTGACCCAAAAGGAGGATCCCTCTCTCTCTCTCTCTGTGGGCTGGGCAAAGACCTCGGCAAACCCGAAGCGTCCCCAGAGCGGAACGCGGCGTAGGGGTTTTCTCATTGCTAAAGGTTTAGTAACTTCGCTATTGGATAAATATTACCCGTATGTCATTACTGAACAACAGCAACAAAAAGAAAAAGGGGGGCAAGCCTGGCAATCAGCAACTGCCCAAAGCCAGCTTTCCCGCGTCCAAAGGCAGAACCAATTCTAAGGCTCTTTCCAAGAATACCAAACTCACCGGAGGATCTCAACGAGGTTCCTAAACCCAACTGCTCTGCCATTCCACGATGCGTCCAGCAGGCCGGACGCACCAATTATATTCTTCTCCCTGCCCCTGGGCGGACAGCAGGGAGCTTAACTTAGCTTCATGATAGATTACCTGGCCGGACTCAATGAGCCACAGAAAGAAGCGGTACTGCACACGGAAGGACCCCTGATGATTGTGGCGGGGGCGGGAAGCGGCAAGACCAAGGTACTGACTACGCGCATTGCGCATCTGATGGCCAAAGGAGTGGACGGATTCCATATTCTTGCCTTGACTTTCACCAATAAGGCCGCCCGGGAGATGAAGGAACGCGTCGAGGCGATGCTGGGCAACACGGATGCCCGCAATCTGTACATAGGGACCTTCCACAGCGTTTTTGCGCGGATCCTGCGTGCCGAGGCCCCGCGTCTGGGCTATCCCCACAATTTTACAATCTACGATACTGACGATGCCAAAAGTGTGGTGAAGACCGTCGTCAATGAACTGAATTTAGACGATAAGCACTATAAAGCCTCGGTGGTCTACAACCGCATTTCCCAAGCTAAAAACAGTCTCGTTGGGCCAGCCGAATACGCCACGGATTATTATCTCCAACAAGAGGACATGCGCAGCAACCGACCGGCCATTGCGCAGATCTATGACGCGTACGCAAAACGATGTTTTAAGAATGGAGCGATGGATTTCGATGACCTGCTCTTTAAATTCTATCAGCTCCTGAAGACCTCTCCCGATGCGCTGCATAAATACCAACACAAGTTCAAATACATCCTCATAGACGAATACCAGGATACCAATCCCGCACAGTACGAGATCATCAAATTGCTCGGAGCTGTGCACGAGAATGTCTGTGTAGTAGGCGACGATGCCCAAAGCATATACAGTTTCCGGGGCGCAACCATCGAGAATATCCTGCAGTTCCAAAAAGATTACGACGACGTCAAAGTGGTCAAGTTGGAGCAGAACTACCGGAGCACGCAAAACATCCTGGGAGTAGCTAACCACGTGATTAAAAACAACAAGGGGCAAATTCCCAAAAACCTCTGGACCGATAATGCAACGGGTGAAAAAATTCGTCTTGTAAGAACCCCGTCGGATAATGATGAGGGAAAGTTTGTGGCCGATACCATCCAGGAACAAAAGCTACGCAACCATTTTAACAACCGCGATTTTGCTATTTTGTACCGCACCAATGCCCAAAGCCGGGCCTTTGAGGAAAACTTGCGCAGGATGGGGATCGCCTATACGATATACGGCGGTATCAGTTTTTACCAGCGCAAGGAGATTAAGGATTTTCTGGCTTATTTACGGGTCACGGTAAATCCCAGAGATGAAGAGTCGTTGAAACGCATCATCAATTTTCCGATCCGTGGGATTGGCAAAACCTCGATTGACAAGGCCATTCTGTACGCCAACCAGCATAACCTATCCATGTGGGAAGTCCTGGAGCGCGCAGCGAGCTTTGGATTTAAGGCAGGCACACTGGAAGCGATTGACAATTTTGTGATCATGATCAAGAGCTTTGCCAGCATGCTGTCGACCAAAAACGCCTATGAAGTAGCTACCCATGTGGGCAAGCAGACGGGCATCGTCAAAGAACTGTTCAACGATAAAACTACCGAAGGGCTGGCCAGATATGAGAATTTGCAGGAATTACTCAACAGCATCCGTGAATGGATTGATACCCAGCAAAACCTGGCTGAGATTGACGAAGACGGGGTATTGGTGATAGACGCCGGAGGGGCGCCACGCCCAGGCCCGGCAGCGGCCGGACTAAGCAGCTATTTGCAACAAATCACCCTGCTTACGGATGCGGATGAAAAAGATCCCAACGCCGATACCGTCAAGCTCATGACCATACATGCGGCCAAAGGACTGGAATTTAGCTGCGTGTTTGCAGCGGGGTTGGAGGAATCTCTTTTTCCCAACGCCATGTCCATCAACAGCCGGGAAGAACTGGAGGAAGAGCGAAGATTGTTTTACGTAGTCATCACCAGAGCGAAACATAAATTGTGGATCACCTATGCCAACACGCGTTACCGATTTGGCAGCCTGGTACAAAACGAGCCGAGCCGTTTTATTGAGGAAATTCCCGAAGACCACTTGGATAAAAGCCTTGCAGGAGGAGCCTCGTCCGATACGCAAAGCCATTGGCTCAGAGGCAGCGCTTATGACCGCATGAACAAAGGATTTGACAGCCGTATCTCAGACCAGGAAGCTTCTTCGCGAACGGGATCGGCCAGCCGCCACTCCGGCGCCCCCGGTGCAAAACCTCCGTACCTGAGTACATCGCCGAGATCTGCCCCCATTGAGCACAAGCCTTCGGCCGATTTCGCGCCCAGCGATACCAGCGGCCTGCAGGTTGGCCAAAGGGTGGAGCATCAAAAATTTGGTTTTGGCGAAGTGATGCAAATGGAGGGTTCGGCCCACAATCCCATAGCCACCGTTAAATTTGAATTGAATGGGGAAAAAAAAATCATGCTCAACTACGCCAAATTGCGCATAGTGGATTAGCGCCCTTTAACGGATACCCAGTTCCTTCTTTAAGGACGTGACGGTTTTCATCTCGCTGCCGATAAATATTTTGTTGTTTACCAGAACTACCGGTCTTTTCAAAAAGGTGTATTCGTCTAGCAGATGACGCCGGTATTCCGCTTCGCTCATCGGCGCGTTACCCAGACCCAGCTCCCGGTATTTTACGGCCCGACGACTGAACAGCGCTTCATAGGATCCGGCCAGCTGCTGGAGTTTATCCAACTGGGCGGGCGTAATTTTTTCGGTTTTAATATCCTGCAAGCGAAAGCCTTTTTTCTCAGCCTGCGTATCCCGCAGAATCACTCGGCAGGTGCTGCAACTAGACAGATAATAGATTTTTTTTTCCATAGCAGGCTACCCATCTGGATTTTCTCTCCCTATATCGATACGCAGGCACTGCGCAAACTAGGAATCCTTGGGTTTCCAGGTGCGGTAATAAAAGCGAATGATCCAAACTAAACTCACCACAAAAAAAAGATAAAATAGCCAATTACCCAACCGAAGGCCATCGGTTGCAAAGAGCAGGCCCAGATAAATGCCAAAAGTCATGTTCACCATCAGCCACAGCAAGCCGATAAATACCGACCGCAGAACTTTTTTTAAAAAATCTTGTACTTCCGGTTCCATGCTGCTCATAAGTGCCAGCGATTTTAGGTGGATGGATTGCGCCAGTTTGGCGTGATGCTCCGGCCTGGTTCAACGCAGCAGTAACTTAGCGAATTTGGCGGAATCCCCGTTGAAAACGTTAAAGTCTACTCTGGTGTAAATTCCATCCACCCGGCCGGATTCGCTGTGTTGCCAGAAAACCCAGTTCCGGTAGTTGGGCGGCTGCTCGGGCTGCAGGTAATGGGCCACCCACAGCGGGTACTGGTCAAAATCTTGGCTGAGGTAGCGGTGGTAGAATTCCGAGCTGGTATAAATGATGGGCGAGATGCCATAATAGGCCCCGATCGTTTGAAGCCATTCTTTGACCCGTTGCTTCAATTTGTCGGCCGGTACGCCATAGGCTTGTTCGATGTCGAGTACGGGCGGAAGATCTCCGACTTGTAGGTCCACGGAGTTGATGAAGTTGTCGGCCTGCGCCTTGCCACTCTTGGTCGCTAAAAAAAAATGGTAGGCGCCTCGAACGAGCCCCGCGTTTTTGATTTGTTTCCAGTTGCGGCCAAAATAGGCGTCCTCGTTGCCCAAGCCTTCGGTGGCTTTGATGAAGGCGAACTGAATCCTGATGTTGTTGACCTGCATTGCGCGCACCGACTCCCAGGAGATGGCATTTTGATATTTGGACACATCGATGCCATGAATGGTGTAGTTCACGGGGATGTCTATGCCAAATTCGGCGTAGTGCACAAAATGACTCCTTCTGTCCATCCACCAATGGTAAATCAACGTACTTAGCAAAGCGGCTACGGATACGATCACAATCCTCAAGGCCAAGTTCCAGGTGCGGGTTTTCTTGCGTTTCTTCGGCATAGCTTAATTAAATCCGATGCAAATATAATTCTATGTGGCACTACCTCGACCGGTGCTTTCGGGGAAGCGAAATTCGGAGCTCGAGTTCGGACATTTCGGGTTAATTTTACGAGGCCTATGCCCGCTTTTAATCGCCACGATACCTTTAATCTCGCCTCCAAGATCAGCCTTCGGCGTCTGGTCAACGGCCTGAAAGTTTTTAGCAGTTACCAGCTGAGCAAATGGACCAAGACACCGGTGCATTGGGGATACCCGCTGTCCATTTCAGTTGAACCTACTACGGCCTGCAACCTGCGTTGCCCCGAATGCCCGAGCGGCCTAAGGCAATTCACGCGCCCTACGGGCATGTTGGAAGACAGTTTTTTTCGCCGCACCATGGACCAACTCGCTAAGGACTTGCTGTACCTGGTTTTTTATTTTCAGGGGGAGCCCTATCTAAATCCGCGTTTTCTGGATATGGTCCGTTACGCGTCGCAAAAAAAAATTTATACGGCCACTTCGACCAATGGCCATTTTCTGGATGATGACAATGCCCGCAAGACCGTCGAAAGCGGCCTGGATAGATTGATTATCTCGATCGATGGCACGACCCAAGAGGTCTACGAACAGTACCGAGTTGGTGGTCGGCTGGAAAAAGTGTTGGAAGGAACCCGCCGCGTCGTGAAATGGAAAAAAGCGTTGGGCAGCAAGACGCCCTTTGTATTGTTTCAATTCCTGGTGGTCAGACCCAATGAGCATCAGCTGGCTGATATTCGGACCCTGGCCAGGGAAATCGGCGTAGACCAGGTCCGATTCAAAACGGCGCAGGTCTACCAGTATGCTGATGATCCCAATGGCCTAATCCCGACAAACGCAAAGTACAGCCGCTATACCAAAAACGCGCAAGGGCGCTACGAATTCAACAATGCGCTGAGCAACCATTGCTGGCGCCTCTGGCAGGCGGCCGTAATTACCTGGGACGGCTTGGTGGTCCCCTGCTGTTTTGATAAAGACGCGAAACACCAAATGGGGGATTTGAAAGCTGCCGGATTCAAGGAAATCTGGCGGAGCCAGAATTACCGCGATTTTCGCAGTAAGATTCTGCTGGGTCGAAGTCATATCGATATCTGCGCCAATTGTAGCGAAGGCACCAAGGTCTGGAGCGATTAGAACCGATGCTGCCGGTCTGTTGGACGAGCCGAACGACCACCTAGCGGCAAAAGCGGGATGAAATCATTAGGCATGCCATTATCAGATTCCATATCGGGACGATTGATGCACCAGCATGAGACTATCGCTGAACTCACCCACGAGTTCACCGAGGAGCAATTGAAGATCCGGGTTATCGAAGGCAAATGGAGCCCGCTGGAAAATATCGTGCATTTGGTCGCCTATCAGCCGACCTTTAGAAGCCGGATCGAGCTCATTCTCGCCGCAAACCAACCCTTCTTTGAACGGTATGTCGCCGAAAACGATCCGCTGTTCTATGCCTATTCCCAAAAACCCTTGTCGGAGTTATTTCAGCTATTGGCCACGGATCGACAAGCGATCAATGACAGGCTTCGCGCTTTGACCGAGGAGCAGTTGATGCTAAAGGGCCTGCATGCCAAATTTGGCTCGCTGACCATGCTGCAATGGGCGGACTTATTTTTACTGCACGAAGCGCATCATCTTTGGACCATTGTGCAACTGGTCAGCATACTTAGGGTGTCTGTCCCCAGATAATTTGTTATTTTTACCCTGAGACAGCACGTCGCCATGTTATGAGCATTGAAAAAGACATTAACCAGCAGAAATTCCGCAGCGAATATCAAAAGTCCGTCATCAACTTAATTTTTACCTACCACTGGATGAATGAGCAGGTTAAGAAAGTCTTCGACCAGTATGAGGTGACGTCCCAGCAGTTTAATATCCTGCGGATCCTGCGCGGAGCGGGTGTGCCCATCAGCACGATGCAGATTCGCCAACGCATGCTCGACAAAATGAGCGATACCAGCAGAATCGTGGATCGGTTGATCAAAAAAGGATTAGTCAAGAAAAATACCTGTAAGTCGGACCGGCGCCTGGTGGACGTGGTCATTACGGCAAAGGGGAAAAAATTGCTGGAAAAATTGGATTTAAATGCCGTTCAAATGGATAGCGTAATGAAAAACTTGAGCATGACGGAGGCCAAATCACTTAATCAATTGCTCGACAAAATACGCAGTTCCCGGTCTTGATCAAGCCACGGAGTGCTTCGGGCCCTCCAGTCGGGTGAAGATGGTCCGGTGATTGCGCTCAACCGATGAAAAAAATATTGCTGATTGCCGGCGCCCTGGCGCTTACCTCGCTGCATGTTTTGGGCCAACCCAAGGAAGAATTTCGCGCCGTCTGGATCGCGACCGTAGATAATATCGATTGGCCTTCGAAGGGAAACCGAAATTCAGCCAGCCAAAAGGCCGAATTCATCCAACAGCTGGATATGCACCAGCGCAATGGGATGAATGCCGTTATCGTGCAGATCCGACCCGCGGCCGATGCGTTTTATCCCTCCCCCTACGAGCCCTGGAGTGAATGGCTCACGGGTAAGCAAGGGCAGCCTCCTTCGGACTATTACGACCCATTGCAGTTTATGATCGAACAGACGCATAAACGGGGCATGGAATTTCATGCCTGGTGTAACCCGTATCGGGCTACCTTCCGCATTGGCCAATCGTCCATTTCGCCGACCCATATTACCCGTCTGCATCCCGATTGGTTTCTCACCTACGGCGACACCAAGTATTTCGACCCCGGCAACAAGGACGTCCAGCGCTATGTAGCGGCTGTTATCCAGGACCTGGTTAGCCGCTATGATATTGACGCTGTCCACTTCGATGACTATTTCTACCCCTACCGCATCCCAGGCGTGCAATTCCCCGACGACGCGATGTACCAGCGATACGCCAACGGGTTGAACAAAGAAGACTGGCGCCGAAGCAATGTGGATTCCATCATCCGTAGGCTCAGCCTGGTGATCAAGCAGGCCAACCGCTATTGCAAATTTGGGATCAGCCCGTTTGGGGTTTGGCGCAACCGCGACCGGGATCCTGATGGCTCTGAAACCCATGCCGGGCAAACCAATTACGATGACTTATATGCCGATATCCTGCTTTGGCTCAAGCAAGGTTGGATCGATTATGTGGTTCCTCAGTTGTATTGGGAAATAGGCCACCGGGCGGCACCCTACGAGGTGTTGTTGGACTGGTGGGCCAAG
This sequence comes from uncultured Chitinophagaceae bacterium, assembly GCA_963742225.1. Taxonomy (GTDB): domain Bacteria; phylum Bacteroidota; class Bacteroidia; order Chitinophagales; family Chitinophagaceae; genus Puia. Next base: position 210,939 of record CAVULD010000004.1, read on the forward strand.
CACAGCTACGGCAGGCAATGTTATATCGGGCTTGGCCTGTACAAGGCCGGGGTCAATCCCGCCTGGAGAGACAAAACTCAATTGCCAAGACAAATCTCGAGTCTGCGCAGCACCCCTGGCGTCCAGGGCATGGTATATTTTAGCAGCACCAGTTTTCTACGAAACCCCAACGGCTGGAACGATAGCCTGCAACTTACCTATTGCCGATTCCCGGCCTTGATCCCGCCGATGCCGTGGATTGACTCCACCAAGCCCCTGGCTCCCATGATCCTTTCTGCCGATGCCACCGACTCGGGCTTGGTGGTGACCCTGCAAAAAGATTCGTCGGATGCGCCCCTCAGAGGTTTTGCCGTATATAAGTCCCAAGACCAAAACCCGAATTTGGATTCCACGCTTCTGTACGCCTTCATTCCCTATGCACCACAGGCGAAGTTGGTCTTGAAGCCGACTGGCGCAGGTGCGGATCCAGCCTGGAACTATTTTGTAACCTCGGTTAGTAGGACAAACAACGAGAGCTTGCCGGTGCGGGTACCCAGGTCCAGGTAATTCACCTTCCCATCGGATAGGCATACAGACGTTTTGTTACGGCGCAGAAGCCGTCTGGGTAATAAACTGGAGCGCCTTTTGAGCGTGCGCCTCTCCCTGGCTAAGTGACTCAAAGACAAATACCACCTTGCCATGCAGGTCAATAACGAAGGTCTTACGCCCAGTAATCAAAAACTGGCGCTTCACCCCAAAGCGTTTTAGCACGATGTTTTTTGGATCACTAAGCAACAGAAAAGGTAAATGCTCGTGGGTTTGAAACGATTTATGGCTGGCTACGCTTCCTGAATTGATGGCGATCACCAAGGCGCCTAAATCGGTAAAGCGGGTGTAGCTATCGCGGAATGCGCACGCCTCCTTGGTGCAAACTGGACTTTCGTCTTTTGGATAAAAATAAATGACCAGTATTTTTTTGCCAAGCTGTTCACTCAGCTGGAAGGTATGGCCATCCTGATCCTGCAAAGCAAATTCCGGAACGCTGTCTCCCACCGCCAGCTGCCTGGATTGCGCTGCGCAATCGGTAACGCAAGCCATCATCCCAAGCAGAACTTGAAAGATCAGCATCCAGCACAAATGGTATTTCTTTCGCATCCGTAAATAAATATAGGAAAATCGCCAGGGATATGCCCATCCGTCCCCTTTGTATCACGGGTTTAGACTCAGGTTTTTACCAGATAGCGCTTGGCGTTAAACAGCATCCAGGCAATCACGATCCAGTTGGCCAGAATAAAACTTGCACTCGGAATGGCGGCCAGCTCCAACAGGTTACCCCAATAGGCATCGATGGGCACCCAAAGCATCGTCGCGATGGCTACCAGGGAAATGATCCCACCCAGTAGCCCATAGGCAGGCAAGGCAAAAATCCGCGCTAAAACAATAAAGTGCACCGAAACAATCAGGATGTCCACGGGAACGATATAGGGAAACAAATGCCATTTCCAAAGGCCAAAGGAGACCCCTTGTAATAGGATTATTTCGATCACTAATATCCGTAAGAACCACCTGCGCATCCAGGCGCCATGCTTCAATTGTTCGGCGGCACCTTCCTGGGTCAATCGCTTGGCCAACCGCAGATTCCAGAGGCTCCACACCAGAAGCCAGCCGCTGATCAAGGCAACCAGCACGGCAGCACTAGTTGCGATGGCCAAAATGAATCTAGCAAAGGCAAGAATCAGCAACGCAAAAAAAAAGGTGACGGAAATGAGCCAGATCATACCGCCTGCGCGCCATACCTGTGCTGTCCTTCCCAGATGCAAGGTTTGTCTTTTCATGATGTGGAGTCCGCTCGGATTTACCTATCCAGGAGGCGGACCAAGGGTAAATATATACTAGTTTTCGCGGGCACGCTTCACTAGCAGTAAAGAGCGAAGTCCAAAGGGTGGATGAGTGGTTGATGGTTTTTGCTCCTAAAGCGTTAATTTTGAAAGCAACTAACCCTTGCAACGGTCCATGGCGTTAATTGATGTACAATTGCCCAATTACATAGCTAAGGCTTTGCGGTTGCCCCAAAAATCCCCCGGACGGCAACAACTGAAAGTATTAAAGAAATTGCTCAAGAAAGCCCGGTTCACGGAATTCGGCCAACTGTACCGCTTCGATGAGATCCTGATGAGCAGACATCCGGGAAAGATGTTCCAACAAAAAGTTCCCATTTTTGATTACAACAAAATTTACTCCGAATGGTGGTTCAAGACCCTCAAAGGCAATCCCGACGTGTGCTGGCCAGGGAAGGTAAAATACTATGCCCTAAGTTCGGGTACGTCGGAGGCCGCTAGTAAATACATTCCCATTACCACCGATTTGCTGCGCGGAAACCGCATCGTGATGATTAAGCAATTGCTCACCTTGCGTACCTACACAGATATCAACCGCAAGAGCCTGGGCAAGGGCTGGCTGATGATCGGGGGTAGCACGGACCTGCAAAAGGGTCCTGGCTATTATTCAGGCGACTTGAGCGGCATTACGGCCAAGAAAGTACCGTTTTGGTTTTCTCCGTTTTATAAGCCCGGTAAAAAGATTGCCCGAACCAAGGACTGGAACAAAAAATTAGAGGAGATAGTCAGGCAAGCACCCAGCTGGGATATTGGTTTTATCGTAGGCGTGCCTGCTTGGATCCAAATGGTCATGGAAAAAATCATTGAACGATACAATTTGATGCATATCCATGAAATATGGCCCAACCTGGGGTTTTTCGTACATGGAGGCGTTTCGTTTGAGCCTTACCGTAAGGGATTTGAAAAATTGCTGGGCAAACCCATCACCTATATAGAAACCTACCTGGCATCCGAAGGTTTTCTAGCCTATCAGGATCGTCAAGATGTGCGGGGATTACGTTTGGTGACCAATGAGCACCTGTTCTTGGAATTTGTTCCCTTCGATGGCGCCAATTTTGATTCGGAAGGCAACCTGGTTGCCAAGCCTCAAGTTTTGATGATCCATGAAGTGGAAGAAGGAAAAGACTATGCCATTTTGCTTAGTACGATGGCAGGCGCTTGGCGATACCTGATCGGAGATACGGTTCGATTCGTAGACAAGGAGCGATGTGAGGTGATCATAACGGGCCGCACCAAGCATTACCTAAGTCTGGTAGGCGAGCACCTGAGCGTGGATAATATGAATCAGGCCATTCAGCTGGCCAGCCAAGAATTGAATATATCGATTCCCGAGTTTACTGTAGCAGGGGTTCCCGAAGGACTTTTTTTCGCGCACCAATGGTATTTGGCCAGCAACGACCAGGCCGATGCCAATTTGCTTAGTCAGACGATCGACGAAAAGCTCCAGGCACTCAATGACGATTATGCCGTAGAACGCAAAAGTGCACTAAAGGCAGTATACGTAAAAGTGTTGCCCGAAGAAAAATTCATAGATTTCATGCGCGAACGAGGCAAGGTAGGTGGCCAATATAAATTTCCGCGGGTGCTGAAAGGCAAGATGCTGAAAGACTGGCAGAACTTTCTTGAATCCACGGTCCCCTAAGGGATATTGCCGGCCAGCTGGATTTTCCCAGCAATGCCAGGGCTGTCGCCCGGCATGTCGACGGTGGCATCTGATTAGTTGTACATTGTTACGGATCTGTCCGAAGCCTCAAGCTCATTCTAATTATCGTTAACAGCCATGATTCAATCCGTTTTGAAAGGACTTGCCCTGGGCCTTGTCCTGGCCTTGTCCGTGGGGCCGATTATATTTACGATCATCAAGCAAAGCCTCAACCACGGTCACCGGGGTGGTTTTTGCTTTGTAGCGGGCGTGTGGCTAAGCGATATCCTGCTGGTCGTACTAAGCAACGTGTTCACGGTCTTGGTAAACGAGTTGCTGGAATACAAAAAAGACATAGCCTATGGCGGCAGCGCTTTCCTGATTGGAATGGGGGTGTATTTTATTTTCTTCAAAAAAGTGCACCTCAGTACAGACGCATCCGGGAACCCCGTTCCGTTTCGCAAACGGGACATTGCCAAAATTTTTGCTTCTGGCTTTTTGATCAATACACTCAATCCGGGCGTTATCATTTTCTGGCTGGGTAATGCCACCGTGCTGTCTTTGACCCATACCCTGCAGGAACGTGTGGTCATTTTTTCCGTATGTTTGTTGTTGAACATGAGCGCCGACACGTTCAAGGTTATGATGGCCGGAAAGCTGCGCAGCCGGTTGACGCTGCACAATTTGTCGATCATCAATAGGGTATCCGGAACCATATTGGTTGGCTTTGGCATAGCCCTACTTTGGGGGGTCATATTTTTTGCCGCCAAAATCAAATAGTGTCGGCTGTGTGCTCGTGGCGAGCCACTTCCCGATCCAATCATATGTTAAGTTATTATGAAAACGTTAGCTTTCCTACTGCTACTGCTTCCGGTTTGCAGTTTTTCGCAAACGGATTTACTCATGTTGAAAAAAAATGGACAGCATGTCATTACCTATTCGGAGGGTATGGAAATCAACATGGAAACCATTTATCAGCAATGGTTTGAGGGTACCATATCGGCAATCCGCCACGATTCGATCTTCTTGAATGGCACGCCTTTCCATTACAAAGAGATCATGGCCATCCAACGACAGAGAAAAGGCCTGAATTATAAAGCCGATGGAATCATTCTAATGGCTGCTGGCGGCGCCTGGCTGGTGATTGGCGCGGTCAACGGACTGTACCGGGGCGATCCCGCCAACACGTGGATCACTCCGGCTGGGTACATCATCGCCGGAACCTTGATCGCAGGCGGATTCGCCCTGACCAGGCTAGAAACCAAAAAATATGTTATCGGCAAAAAGTACACCTTGGAATACCTCAATCTGGATCCCCATAATAATCCCGGGCGGTCGTTTTAGAGCAGGGACGTATATTGCAACCGTAAACCTACCGGATGGCGTTTAATACCAAAGGACTTATTCCTCGAATTTGGCGGCTGATCAAACGCGTTTGCATTTTCTTGTTTTTTTTCCAATTCTTGTATATCCTGATCTTGAAGTGGCTCAACCCGCCCATCACTCTGACGCAAATGGGCAGTGTGCTTCGGGGAGATGGCCTTCGGCGCAATTACGTGCCGATGAAAAGCATTTCGAGCTATGCGAAGCTCGCAGTTATTTCCTCCGAGGACCAACTGTTTCCCGATCACGACGGCTTTGATTTCAAATCGATTGAAAAAGCCATGAAGCACAACCAAAAAAGCAAGTCCTTGCATGGGGCAAGCACGATCAGCCAGCAGGTCGCTAAGAATGTTTTTCTGTGGCAGGGGCGAAGTTGGTTTCGCAAAGCCCTGGAGACGTATTTCACCTTTATGATCGAGTTGGTATGGCGCAAGAAAAGAATTCTGGAGATGTACCTGAATGTGAGCGAAATGGGAAAAGGCGTCTACGGTATCGATGCAGCTGCCAAATACTATTTTGGCAAACGGGCCGTCGGTTTGACTAAGCAAGAGTCAGCCATGATCGCCAGTTGCCTGCCCAATCCGAAAATCTATACTATTAAGCCCATGTCCAGACATGTGGCTACCCGTTACCCCTGGGTCCTGGAGCAAATGAATCACCTGGCCGAAGACGACGATGTGGAGTTGCTGGTGCAGTAATCTCTTCATAAAGATCTTCGAGGAAATTATAAGGGCCGTTGCTGGCTGGCCCATTGATCCACCGCTTCGATGGCCGACAAGTGGCGTCTTTGCTCGGAACCCTGTATTTCGATCCAGGGCGTATCCTGATTGATCAAAAGGTCCTTATAGATGCGAAAGAGTTTTTCCCGAGTCTCCAAGTCCGGGTATTCTCGCAGTTCATCCTGGGCCCAAGGCAGATCGGTATTACATAGCAGGTAGAGGTCATAGGATCTGCGTGCAATTTGTTCTAGAATCCAGGGATGGCACCGCCCAAACACGTATTCGCACCATACTTTCATCACATACATGTCGGTATCAATAAATAGCAGGGGTGGCATACCCGAAAAAGCAGTCGCGGTGCCAGCGGTGCTTTTCTGCAGGCCACTCTGCCCGGTAAGACGTGCTTCTTCCAGCAGCCCGGTCGTGGCCAGATCCTCGCTGTGGATCTGGCCCTTGGCGATATGGAGCAGATCCTCGTAGTTATAAGCTCCCTTATGGGCGAGCAGGTACGCACGCGCATATTCCGGGACCCAGGTGCACTGGTAATGCCGGGCTAAGGCCGCACACAGGGTGCTCTTACCGGTTGATTCCGGCCCAATGGCCACAATTTTAACTGGCCGCATGCTCCCTTTGTTTAACGCGCTTGATCCATTCGGCCAGGCCAAAAAAGGCCATGACGAGCAAAATGAAATAATAGACGCTGGTGAAGACAAAATGCTTAACAAAGTACAGAGGAACGGAGGCCAAATTGGTGGCAATCCACCAAAACCAGCTCTCTACTTTCTTTTTGGCCATGAGCCACATGCCTGTGAAAGCAGTAGCCGAGGCAAAGGCGTCGGCGGGCGGAATGGCGAGCGGGAAGAAACCCTTCTTCAGAAAAGTTAGTGATAAAAAGATTACCAGGTAGCACACCCCGAAGAAAGCCAACTGTTGTATCCATTCTCTTTTGGAAGACCAACTGATGTGCAGCACATGGTGGTGCTGCTGATCTCTTTTAGCCCAGAGGATCCAACCATAAATGCTCATCACGGTGTAATAGAAATTGACGCTCGCCTCACCAAGCAAAGCGCCTTGGAAACTGAGGTAAATGTAAATAACGGTACTGGCCAGGCCCGATGGGTAGACCCAGATATTTTCCTTGCGGCTAAACCACACGCTGATGATACCCGAACAAACGGCGATGTATTCCAGCGCTCCGGTCTGGTCCATGTCCTTAATAAACAACTGCCAGAAAGATCCCATAATATTGGTTAAGTAAGGTAATTGGAAAAATCGGTTCAGTTAGATTCTCAACGGATTGCATCCTGGCATGCCCATTCATAAAAATTTAATTTACAGGAAAGGTAAATTAATGTAGCTTTTATGTCTTTTCAAATCTAAAAACCTTTTTTTATGACTACTAAAGAAGCCGTGATGACCACGCAGGAAGTCGCAGACCGTCTTCATGAATTATTCGAACACCACAAGTGGGAACAAGCCCAAGATGAGCTGTTTAGCGCCAAAGCCCAAAGCATAGAACCCCCTACGGCCCAGGGGATGCTATCGGTGGAAGGCATTGACAACATCAAGAAAAAAGGAGAGATGTTCCAGGCCAATTTGGAACAAGTGCACGGTGGCTATTTGCGCGGACCAATCGTAGCGGGAAACCATATCGCCTTTGCCATCGGGATAGATTGCACCATGAAGGGGCGAGGCAGGAGCATGATGGAGGAGATAGCGATCTATGAAGTTAAAGACGGCAAGGTCGTTAAGGAACAGTTCTTTTTCTGAGCCTGCAGGATATGCTCGCCGATGCGGGGACAAAGCTTCATGGCTGTTAGCCGTGAAGCTTTTTTATTGGTTTGGGAACTAATCTGTGGCGGGACAGGATGTTGGAATGCCGAAAGATGACCGGCTGTAACGCCTCCACAACAGATTTTTTCTACCTGTACAGACTCCCACCCCCTCCTGGCAACGCTTGGCTTATTCAGACTCCGCCACCACTTCTTTCACCTCTGGAATCATGCGCTTCATCATGCCTTCAATGCCCGCCTTGAGCGTAATCATCGAAGACGGACAGCCCGAACAGGATCCCTGCAGCATCAAGTTCACAATGCCTTCGTTGTAGCTGCGGAATTGAATGGCGCCGCCATCCATTTCCACGGCGGGCTTCACGTAATTCTCCAACAGCTCCTTAATGCGTTTGACCACGTCGCCGTCGTCGGCGGATATGGCATTGCCGTCTCGAGAGGCCACGACAATATCTTCTTCATTGATGATGGTTTTTCCCTCCTCCAAGTATTCTTTGAGAAAATGCCGGACGGTGGGAATCACGTCATTCCAATCGGTATCTGAGGTCTTAGTCAGGGTCACAAAATTGCTGGCTATGAAGATGCTCTTGATAAAGGGAAAGCCAAAGAGTTCAAGAGCCAAAGGGGAAGGCTTGGCGCTTTCTACATCGGGCAGGTCAAGGCTTTTACCGGGATAGAGCAATTTGTTGGCAACAAATTTCATCGTTTCCGGATTGGGCGTCATTTCGGTGTAGATGCTGATGACTGGATTGCCTGTTTTAATCATGATAACTACATTTACCAGGCAAAATTAACGATTCTGCTCGGGTTGCGGATGAGTCGATCCCACAATCTGGCGGGCTGCGCCCGCCGGTTTCCCCGGAGTTTCTGCCCCTGCCGGTAAGCCCATGCCTATCAGGACCTTATCTCCCTTTCGCAAAGACCCATAGGGAGTCTACAGAGCGGGTCTTCTCCGCTGGGGGCTGGAGCCCTACGCAGGCTTGCCGTTTGACTCCGTTTCGAAGGATGGGTATAGCCCGCACTTTGCTAACTTTGCGGAATTAACCAGGGGGCCGGAAATGACCAAAAAAATTGGATTTTATCTCGGATTTTTTCTCTTGCTGTTCCTCATTTTTTATTTCGTCCTAATCAAGATTATGCCTGGTTACGACAAGGTCCAGCTGCCCGTCCTCAACACGGTACAACCTTTCTCGTTCACCAACCAACAGGGGCGTAGGATCACCAATCAGGATGTGGCAGGGAAGGTCTATGTCGCGGAGTATTTCTTCACAACCTGCAAGGGTATCTGCCCCAAAATGAACACCAACCTGATGGGGGTCTACCAGCAATTCAGCAAAGAGCCAAATTTTTGCATCTTGTCCCATACCGTGGACCCCGCCACCGATAGCGTTGCCAGAATGCATCGCTATGCCGATTCCCTCGGAGTCGATCCGAAGGTCTGGATGTTCTTAACAGGCAGCAAAGACAGCCTCTACCATGCTGCCAGGGCCAGCTATTTGCTGGACGATCCAAAAAATGAGTTGCTCGCCAAAGATGACCAATTCATCCATACCCAGTTCTTTGCGCTGGTGGATAAAAATGGTCAGGTTCGAAAAATCTACGATGGACTGAAAAAAGAGGAAATCAGTGCGCTACGCGAGGATATCCAAGGCCTCTTGCAGGAGAAGGCTTCCGCCCCTCATCTAGGACATTCGACGTTTACCAACAACGCCAATTAATCCCCATTGCCTAGGCACTTACTGAACCGAGGCTCAGGCCCCCTGCGCTGCGCTCTTTTTCATCGGCTCCCGATGCGCTCGCGGCCCGGTGTGTATAAATCATAAAGCCCCGATGTGGAAACACCGGGACTTTTGGTTAAGGCTCTGATTAGTAGCTATGTGAAAAATAGTTGATCGGTCAACCATTCCTATATTTATCTGCCACAAATATAGCTGGATTGCAGCAAATGGGCAACTGTTGGCCCATACCATTTTCAGGGTATTTTTAGCCGGTGGTCAGAATTTGTTCTAGTTCGGCGCGCAAAAAATGCATCAGCTTTTCAATATGCGGACCGGAGAAATTAAATTCCAAATCGGCGCTGCGATAAAGTTCCGGCAGCGTTTTTGTGCCCCCCTGGCTAAGGGCCAGGATATAATTATCCAACGCTTGGGCGGGGTTCTGCTTAAACTGCATCCATAACCCTATCGCCCCGAGTTGAGCGATACCGTACTCTATATAATAAAACGGAACTTCAAACAAATGCAATTGCCTTTGCCAGCTGTACGCCCGAAAATCATCCAGTCCTTCCCAATCAATCACCTTGGAGCGGAATTCGTTTAGTATTTCGACCCATTTTTTCGTCCGCTCCTCCACAAGATGATGTGGATGTTCATACACCCAGTGTTGGAATTTATCAATGGTGGCAATCCAGGGGAAAATGGTAATTACGCGTTCAAGTTGTTGTTCCTTGGCTCGGCGCAGGTCCTGCGGGTTGGCAAAATAGACATCCCAGTGTTCCATGCTGAATAATTCCATGGCCATGCTGGCTACTTCGGCTATTTCCATGGGATATTCCTTAAATGCAGTCAGCTCCAGGCCATGGGTCAAAAAGGATTGTATGGCGTGGCCGCCTTCGTGAACCATGGTGGTCACGTCACTCATCTGGCCAACAGCATTCATGAATATAAATGGAGCACCTGTTTCTGCCAGTGGGCAATTGTATCCCCCGGGAGCCTTGCCTTTTCGACTCTCCAGGTCAAACCGATTCATGGCCTTCATGGTAAGTAGGCAGTCTCCAAAAAAAGGCCTCAGGCGGTTGAAGCACTGAACCGTTTTTTCTAACAACTCCGCGCCCGTGCTGAAGGGATGCAGGGGTTCCTGGCCCGCTGGTTCTGCTTCGGTGTCCCAAGGGCGCAGTTTGTCCAGCCCCAGTTTTTTTCGTTTGTTTTCGTGAATCATCTCCACCAGGGGCAAAATATGCTGCTTCACGGAGTCATGGAACCGGAAACAATCTTCCTTGGTGTAATCGAAGCGCCCAAGCTCCGAGAATTTATAATCCCGGTAATTTTCAAATCCTGCATTGCGGGCCACCTGATCGCGCTTAACAATGAGTTGGGAATACAACGCATTCAGCGGATCCTTGTCCTGGAGGCGCCTGGTCTGAATTTTCCGGTAGACTTCCTCGCGCTGGCTGCGGTCGTGGCCTTCGAGAAACTTGGCCGCTTGCTGAAGCGTATACTCCTGGTCGTTAATCTGCACCGTCATTTTCCCCGATATTGCCCCGAACTGCTGACCCAGCACGCTGAGTTCGGCCTGAATCGGGATGTTCTCGGTCCGGAACAGTTCAATGCTTTTTTTAACAGATCGCAGATAGGTAAAATATTTTTTTTGATCGAGCTGTGAGCAAAAAGGGCTCGCGATCAATTTGCGGTTCAATTGGTCCGCATAGGGCTGAATTTTGGGCTGGATTTCCATCATGAAATACGTGAAAGCCTCCTCCAGCTGGCGATTTTCGGTATCGCAGGTCATGCGGATCTGTCTCCAACACGCGTCTTCGCTGACCACGGATTCCAATTCAGACATGTCGCGCATCCATTTTTCCAAGGCGGCCTGATCGGCTAGGGGGCGGTCCAATAGTTCCTGAAAATAGGGTTCCAGGGTGGACCAGTCAGTGATCTGAAAATCTTCGGGCAGAAAATGCCGCTTGGGCTTGTCGATCCGGGCAGAATAACTCATAGATGTGGTATACTTAAAGTGGCCCATCCCGCGGAGCAGGAGGTCCGTACATTAAAACGTGGCTGGCTGGTCAAGCGGTCCTATTTGCCTTTGGATTTCTTTGCCGGCTTCTTCTCGGCTGCTTTCTTTGCCGCCGGTTTTTTGGTCTTCACCGGCTCTTTTGCCTTTTCTTTGGCCTGCTTGGCCGGCTTGGCCGGCTTGGCAGGTTTGGCTTCCTCGACGGTCTTTTTGGCCGCTTTTTTTGCCGCGGGTTCCGCCTTAGACGGTGCCTTGGCCGCAGGCTCAGGTTTGGCGGCTACGGGGATTTCTGGCTCAGGGGCTGGCTCAGGAGCGGCCGGCTGGGTGAGCTCAAAGGGGATACTGTTCTTCTTAAGGACCATGAACCATTTAACCATCTTTTTCAAATCGCTGCTGTATACGCGCTCAAAGTCCAGGTCTTTATATACTTTGGAAAAGTATTTTTTTATTCCCTCTCCATCCTTTTCGTCGGGCAATTTTTCGGCGCTTTCTTCCATCGCCTTGAGGATATCTACCAGGTTGACGTTGTCCTTGGTGGTATAGACCTCAATGCTTTCGAGATGAGAAAAATTGTGCACCCGGCTGGACACGAACTTAGTCGACTTATCCTCCAGCGAGCGGACAATGGCCCCATCGGTTTTGCTGTTGATCAGTTCATAGAGTCCAGGAAGGCCGGTAATGGCGATAATCTTGTTGTATTCCATACTTGTATTGGCTTATAAAAGTGCTGCAAGTTAAAACGAAAAAGGCAAATGGTTTTTTATGGCTCCAAGTTTATCTTCCAGTCGGTTTTTGCGGGGCCAGGGCCCGTGGCCTACGGGTGGGGAAGCTAAAACTTGGATCCCATTAAAAAAAACTTTAAATTTTCATACGCGATTGCTTCATTCAAAAAAATTATTTTTATGGATTCTATGCCTGTTAACTGGCTCGCGGTCCTTGTCGCCACGCTGGCCGCCTTCGTTGTGGGTTGGCTTTGGTATTCGCGCATGCTCTTTGGCCAGCGCTGGATGAAAGAAACTAAACTGAGTGTCGAGGAGATCCAAAAAGGGAATAAAGGCGTGATTTTCGGCGGAGCCTTTGTCTTTATCCTCATCATGGCCATCAACCTCGCCTTTTTCCTGGGTGCCGACTCCTCCATTGGGTTTACCAAGGGGCTGCTCTATGGTTTTCTCACCGGTGTGTGGATTTTCTGTGGCATCGGGGTGGTCGCCTTATTTGAACAAAAAAAGGCCGGCTATATCCTGATCAATGGGGGCTATATGCTGGTGATGTTGAGTTTGATGGGAGCGATCCTAGGGGCCTGGAAATAAGGGTTTGAGCGTTTAAAACAACGACCATGATTCATCCACACGCAATCAGTTGGTTTGAGATTCCGGCCCTTGACCTGGGCCGGGCACAGACCTTTTATGAACGCATTTTTGACCTCTCGCTGCATCCTCTGGATCTGCCGCAGCTCAAAATGCGCATTTTTCGCACTGCCGATCCAAGCGGCATAGGGGGCTCCCTGTGCGACAGCGGCGGCTTTCACAAGCCCTCCGCAACCGACGGACCGCTGATCTACCTGAACGCGAACCCGGATCTGCAGTTGGTCCTGGACCGTATTGAAGGGGCCGGAGGAAAGATCCTGGTGCCTAAGACCCAGATTTCAGATCAGTATGGTTTTATGGCTGTTTTCCTGGATACGGAAGGCAACCGGATTGCCTTACATTCGGTGTCTTGAAGTGTCTTATCGGCTAGTGGCCTGGTCGGAGAGGGAGAGCGTTTTTTCGATTTGTTCCTCCACTTGCTCGGCTTGGGTATATCCCTGCGCGACGACGTACAGCCGCGAGGCGTCCCGCTGTAGCAGCAGCGTCGGAAACCCAGTTATTCCCAGTCGCTTTACCAGGGCAAATTCCTCGTAGGCACGGTTCCTGTATTCCTCGCTATGCAATTTGCGATAAAAGTCCAGCTCTGGCACATCAAACATAGCCAGCATATGGCGGTAGCTCTCATCATCTACCAGATCTCTACCCTCGACGTGCAGGGCCCGTTGGAGAGCCGTCGCAAATTCCAGCTGGAGGTCGGGACGAAATTCCTTGAATACACACAGGGCGATGGCGGGCTTTTCGGAGTTCGGGAACCAGTCGCTTTTGTCCGGGTTAAAAATATGCCATAGGAAATCGGTGCCAAATTTTACGCCCGTTCGGGATTCGACCTGCCGGTAGGCCTGTTGAATATAGCCTGCCGTTATACCGATGGGTGTGGGTCTCTCCGGTAGAATCATCCCGCCTGAGAGTACTTCAAACTGCATGCGGTTGCGGTAGGTTGCGGCAATGGAGGACATAACCGGGCTAAATCCAAAGCACCAGCCGCAGTAGGCATCGTAGCAATAAAATAAAATGGGGGTCATAGATCCTAAGTACCAAAATTACGGTGTATTTTTTGAGGGCCAGTTTTCGGCCAGTCATTCAACCAACTATCCCAACATGTCCACCACCTCCTCTCGAAGACACTTTGTGCAGCAAACCGCGACAGGCCTGGGTCTGCTCTCTCTTCCTGGCCTAGCCTGGCAGCCCCGCGAAGGCCGGCAAGCCAAGAAGCTCAAGATCCTTTGTCTGGGTGCTCATCCCGATGATCCGGAGAGCGGGTGCGGTGGCGTCCTTGCCCGCTTTGGGCTCGGGGGGCACGACGTAGTGGTTGTCTACCTCACCCGCGGCGAAGCAGGAATCGCCGGCAAATCGCACGAAGAATCGGCCTCGATCCGGACCCAGGAGGCCCAGCAGGCATGTAAGATACTTGGAGCCACGCCTGTATTTGTGGGCCAAGTCGATGGAGATACCCGACTAAACAATGACGCGTTCCACAGCGTCCAGGAACTCATCATGGTGCATGCTCCCGATATCGTCTTCACCCATTGGCCCATCGATTCGCACAAAGATCACCAGGCCGCTTCCTTGCTCGCGATACAAACCTGGCACAACACCGGGGCCGCTTTCGAGCTGTATTTTTTTGAAGTCTGTACGGGCATACAGACCATGACCTTCAGTCCCACCGACTGGGTGGATATTACTGCTGTGCAAGAACTGAAGCGAAAAGCCGTGTACTGCCACCAGAGTCAAGACCCGCCGGGTATCTATGCCTGCGGCCACGCAGCAATGGAGGAATTCCGCGGGCGGGAGCTTGGCACCAAGGCAGCCGAAGCCTTTGTGCATATGAAGGGGCTCCAGCAAGGAAATTCGTTTCCCTGGTAGAAAGGCTAGGCGGGCCTTTTAGTACTAGGCCTTGGCCGAGGTTGCTTCGTCAAATTTCTCGTCGTAATCCGCCCGAATGGTATGCATCAGGCGGTCCCAAAAAGTAAAATACAGCCCGTAATTGCCGCGGAAGTATTGGTGATGCAGGTTGTGGTTAACGGAGGTATTGATCCACCTGCCTACCGGATGGCGATTGAACCCTCTTGGGTATAACTCGTAGCCTAGATGGCCGTATACGTTGTAGATGATCATGAAGAGAAAAAAGATACCCAGGTGCAGGGGGTGTACCGGCAGGGTAAAAAGAAATACTACGAAGATACCCGCCTCCACGACCGCTTCCAGAGGATGAAAGGCGTAGGCAGCCCAAGGCGAAGGATTGGTGGAGCGGTGATGTACCAGATGGAAAAGGGAAAATAACCGGGGGTCGTGCATGAGCCGGTGCGTCCAATAAAAATAGGTATCGTGGATGATGAACATCAGCGGGAAGGCCAGGAAAAAATAAGGCCATCCATGCTGGGCAATATGCAGATAAAAATTGGTATGGGGCAGCAGGACTGGATTTTTCAAAATCAGTAAGGGGACTAGAGCAAAGATGGCGATGGTCACAACCGAGAAACCAATTTCCCGACCGTAGTCCTTCGGCTGGGGAAAACGATGCTGGATCTTGGTAACCCAAAAGCGGTCCCGGAGCAGTACATAAAAGACCAGAAAGGCCACGCCGGCGATCAGAAAATAGCGACTGCCGATGGTGAGGAAAAACTGCCTGTAATCCGACCAGTGCATGATAGCAAATATACAAAAGCCCCGCTGGAATTGCAGGTGCTTCCAACAGGGCTCTTTATGTGGTAATGCGATTTATGTTACGTCTTTTATCGTCTACCGCCTCTGCCACCTCCGCCTCCGGAACTCCGGGAGCTACTGGGGGCGGGCCTAGCGCTTTGGAAATTCTGCGCGCGCACCTGACCTCGCTCACGCTGTTGCTGTTGCCGGTCAAGCGTACGGGTTTGTTGGGGGTTGTTTACCGGACTCCATTGGCGGTTGCTTCGCTGCTGCCACTGGCCGGGGGCACTACGTTGGTATACATTCCCCTGGCGGTCGGACAGCACGCTGTTGTTGTTGGACGGACTTGGCCGTCCGGTGTTATTGGGTGCACTCATGGGCCTGCCGGTCGTAGATCCATTGAGGTTCGTACCCTGACCCTGTCTGGGTGTATTGAAGGTCCTGGTATTGGCGTTGGTGAAGCGGGAATTGTCCCGGGTAACCACTCCGCTTCTGTTGCGGTAGATGTTGTTGTTCACCGTCACATTGTTTACGTAGGCCCTGTTGATGTTCGCATTTCTTCCATAATATCCGCCATACGGATGGTATCCATAGCCATAGCCATGGCCGCCCCAAAAGGCAGGATGATAAATGGGAGGTCCCCACCAGCCACCGTGCCATCCTCCCCAGCCGTAGCCAAAGCTCATGTTAAACCAACCAAAGCTGTAGCCAAAACCAAAACTCCATCCATACCAGGGATTGTATCCGAAATTGAAACCCCATGACCAGGGCCTAGGATAATAATAGGGTCCCCACCAAGGATTATAATAAAATCCTGTTCCGTAGACTACGGTTGGCCCGTAGACATAACTGTTTAGGTACCCTGGTGTATAGCCCATGTACACGTAATCGGGAGTGACATCGTATACATTGACATATTTGGAATTGTAATCGGGGTTGTCCGGAGGGATCATATCCACGTCTTCGGGGCGCTCGGTACTCACCACCCAGGGACCGGTTGGCGATTCGGAGACAAACCAGACTCCGTTGTCGACGCTGTAGTAGCGCCCTTTGTAGCGAAGCACGGTCGAGGACGTGTTGACGGCGTATTCCAATTTGGTCCCTGTGATGGGCTGGAATTGAGGTTGGCCGTCGTAATTGACCGTAGTAGTTGCCGTTCTGCGGTCCACCTTCGCGGTCTGCGGAATCTGCGCATCCATGACGGCTTCTTTGGCGGCTTCGGTACCGGCCACACTGGCCAGGACATTATCTTTCAGCGAGCCTTCCGGAATCTTGGCGAAATCGGCAGGCAGCTTATCGGCTGGGGTATATTGCCATTGGTTGCTTTTTAGGTCACTAGATTTATACCAGCGTCCGGAAATCAGCACGAAATATTGCTGGCTATTAACATCCATGAAAATATCATTAGCGGAGTTTTTTACGTACAATAAGCTGGTGCCTTCAATGGGCGAAAAATTGGGCTCTCCATTGGATTGAATAAGTTCAGCCGGCGTGGTGCTGACGACAATACTCGGTACGATATTATCTGCACCAGGCGCCTGGCCATCTGCGGCACCTGCGTTGCCGCTGGGATTGCTGGCCTCGTTGCTGTTGTTGGAGGCACTGCTGTTCAACTGATTTTCAATAGTAGCTAGGTTTTGGGGCAGGGGACCATTGACGTAGTTGAACGGGCCGGTAGCCGAAGGGGCCGTATACCAGCGATGACTGCCATATAGGTAAAATTGGCCATCGTTGTTCTTGATGATCGTAAATGGGCTATTGACCACGACGTCCACTCCCCAATCGTTGTTGCGTTGCAGTTTGGGTTCTCCGTCAATGAGTACCAACTGGGATGGCTGGGTAGTAAAGATCACTTTGGGGGGCGTGTTGCTAATCCGGTCTGACATTTTCTCCTCGCCCAGATTCTCATCCAGGGAGCTGAGTAATTCATCCAGGGGCATCTGACCTACGGCCTGCGGCGCTTGAGATTCCAAGGCGGCACGCAGGAAATCCACCCGGCTTTGGTCCGTGATGGAGGGGAACTTAATATCGGTAATGTTCAAGGTTTCGATGGCTACCTGACGGTTATCCCGGTCCGTTTCCACTTTAGAGGAGGACCAGAACGTACCAAAAAAGGGGTCCGTGTTGCCGGGTGCGGTGACCGAAATGGCAGAACGGAATTTTAGCACATTGCCCGAAAACGATTCCGGCTCGGGCTGATAGATCTTGATCACCGAACCGTCCGACGCGTTGATAACACGGGGCCATTCTTCATCCTGTGCTCTGCCAAAGGCAAACAGGAATGCAGCGCAGCACACCAGGGTTAGCCTGATTAAAAGTGTTTTCATATGCAAATTTTAGTTTGTTAAAAGAGTCAATGTATTTAGCGTGGCTTAAGTCTAAGAAAACCACTAGCTTAAGACTTAATCCAATCCGCAAAGTTTGGTCAACAATTACAAAGGATATGTTAATAAGGTTGAAGCAAGGTCAATGGGCTTCCAGCCAGTTTACGCCGACGCCTACTTCGGCTTCTACGGGTACGCCGTTGGGCAAAGGCAGGGCGGTCTGCATACAACGGATTATCAAGGGTTTTATGATGTCTATTTCCTGTTTATTTGCGTCGAAAACCAATTCATCATGGACCTGAAGGAGCATCTTGGATTTGAGCTTGAGCTGCTTGAATTCCCGGTGGATGCTGATCATGGCCAGCTTGATCATGTCGGCGGCCGTTCCCTGGATGGGGGAGTTTATCGCGTTGCGCTCGGCGAATCCACGGACCGTAAAATTGGAGGAGTTGATATCTCGCAGCCACCGCTTCCTGCCCATTAAGGTCTGGACATAGCCATGTTCCTGGGCAAAATGAATCGTGTCATCCATATATTTCTGGATCAGCGCAAACTGCTTTTTGTAGTTGTCGATGATCTCTTTGGCCTCGCTGCGGCTGATCCCCAGGTTATCGGCCAGCCCAAAA
This sequence comes from uncultured Chitinophagaceae bacterium, assembly GCA_963742225.1. Lineage (GTDB taxonomy): Bacteria > Bacteroidota > Bacteroidia > Chitinophagales > Chitinophagaceae > Puia. The sequence goes on from CAVULD010000004.1 coordinate 229,042, forward strand.
GCTCCCTGTCCATAGATGATACCAAAATTCACGCTCTTGGCCTTGTAGCGCATTTCCTTGACCACGTCTTTTTCCTCTACGTTAAACACCTTGGCGGCCGTCGCCGTATGGATATCCTTACCCTGCCTGAATGCCTCGCACATGTTGGGGTCGCCGCTGATGGCAGCCACGATGCGCAGTTCGATTTGCGAATAGTCGGCCGAGAGCAGCACATGATCTTGGTCTCTGGGAACAAAGGCTTTGCGGATTTCCCTTCCTCTTTCTGTGCGCACCGGGATATTCTGCAAGTTGGGATTGTTGCTAGCCAGCCTTCCGGTAACAGCTACGGCCTGCGCATAGGAGGTGTGCACCCGCCCGGTTCGGGGATTGATGATGGCTGGTAGCGCATCCACATAAGTGGATTTTAATTTTGTGAGCTCGCGGTAGGCCAGGATATCATCTACGATCTTACTCTGGTGGGCAAGTTTGGTAAGGACATCTTCCCCCGTTGCATACTGTCCTGTTTTGGTTTTTTTTGCCTTCGGATCCAGCTGCAATTTTTCAAACAATACTTCTCCCAGTTGCTTGGGCGAAGATAAATTGAACCGCACGCCGGCCTGGCGATAGACATTTTCTTCCGCCTGCTTGGCCTCCAAGTCCAGTTGCTTGGAATATTCCTGCAAGAAACCCACATCAATGCGTATCCCCTCAAACTCCATATCCGTGAGGACCTTGACCAGCGGATTTTCCACTTCGAAAAATACTTTTTCCACCGCCTTCTGTTTGAGCAGGGGTACGAAGACCTTCTTTAGTTGTAGGGTGATATCGGCGTCTTCGGCCGCGTAGGCGGTGATTTTTTCCAATTCCACGTCTCGCATATTACCCTGGTTCTTGCCCTTCTTGCCGATCAATTCCTCGATATGTACCGGCTCGTATCCCAGATATTGGGCACTGAGTAGGTCCATGCTTCGCTTGCCGTCGGGTTCAATCACATAATGGGCAAGCATGGTATCAAAAAGGCTGCCCGCGATCTCCACGCCGTACCATTTGAGTACGAGCATGTCGTATTTGATGTTCTGGCCTATCCACTTTTTTGCCGGATCCTGGAAGAGCGATTCGAATTGCCGTAGTAGAGCCTTGGTTTGGTCCTGGTCGCCGGGACAGGGTATGTAATAGGCCTGACCCGGAGTGTAGGCAAAGCTCAAACCTACGAGCTGCACATTGTTGGCATCAATGCCGGTGGTTTCGGAATCAAAACAAATCTCGGCTTGCCCCCTAAGCTTGTGGACCAGCTCCTCGATCGATTTGGATTCCACCACAGATTGGTAGTCATGCGGCGTGTTGTGGATGTTGCGGTCGACCGGTAGCCCAGTAGCGTCGTCGGCTGACCCCGCCTGAGATTCGGGCGAAGTTTCCTCCTCGGTGGACGGACCGACCGGATTGCCAAACAAATCCTGCTGCACCCCCGCAGCAGCGGCTTTGGCGGGACCACCGGCCACCGCAATATCTTCCCCGAGGATGCGCTTGGCTACGGTCTTGAATTCCAATTCGGCGAACACCTCCTTCAGGGCTTCTTTGTTCCATTCTTTGAGGCGGAAATCTTCTTCGTGAAACTGCACGGGCACAGTGGTAATGATGGTCGCCAATTTCTTGCTCATCAAGGCAAGCTCCTTGCCCGCCTTGACTTTTTCCCCTACCGCTCCTTTGATCTTGTCTGCGTTGGCCAGGACATTTTCGAGGGTCCCGTATTCGGCCAGCAATTTGGCCGCAGTTTTTTCGCCAATGCCTGGAATGCCGGGAATATTATCTACGGCGTCACCCATCAGACCCAAAATATCGATCACCTGCGAAACTTCTTTGATGTTCCATTTGGCTGCAACCTCGGCTGGACCCAGGATCTCCACGTCTCCACCCTGGTAGCCGGGCTTATAAATTTTGATCTGTTCACTCACCAGTTGTCCATAGTCCTTATCCGGAGTCACCATGAATACCTCATAGCCTGCTGCGGCAGCCTGCTTGCTGAGAGTGCCGACCACGTCGTCGGCTTCAAATCCGTCCAGTTCAACCACCGGGATATTGAAGCCCTGGATGATGCGTTTGATATCCGGAATGGCCAGCAGCAGATCTTCGGGCGCATCCTGACGGTTAGCCTTGTAATCGGCAAAATCGGTGTGTCTTTCGGTCGGCGCATGGGTATCAAAACACACAGCCATATGCGAAGGCTTTTGGTTGTTGATGAGCTCCACCAGGGTGTTGGTGAACCCAAACTGGGCGTTGGTATTTTTCCCCCTGGTGGTTATGCGCGGCGCTCGGATCAGCGCGTAGTAAGCCCGAAATATCAAGGCCATCGCATCCAACAGAAATAATTTCTTCTTCATAATGTGAATTTATCCAGCGATTGGCCTTGGACCAAGCCGGCCGATTCGCTCAACAAAGATGCAGGTATTTGGCCGATCGCCGCAGGACCGTTGGCTCAAAAATTAATTTCCTCGATCTGGTTTGGCGAGGCCCCAAAGTCGGCATAGCGGATCCACCGAGGCTGAACACAGAAGTACGCAATGCGGGGCCAATTTTCCTTTCGGAATTTTCCGTCCGGAAAGGCTTCAAAATAAATGTGTAGCAACAGGTCCAGTTGCTGGGCCGATGGAACGGTCGCGATGCCTTCGTATTGCAATGTCCGCTCCTGGTCCCCGCCAATGACAAAAGCGATATGGGGATTGGCTTGCAGATTGTGGTATTTTCTGGAATCCGAAACCGTGTCAAACACGATGTTCAGCTCCCGGGTCACCGCAATCCCTACGTAGGCTGATTCCGGGGTGTTCTGCGCCGACACGGTGGACAGCACCGCAAAGCGATGTTGGCGCATATAGTCGTATAGAAAATCTCGAGTCATCGGGAGCTTGTTGTGAGTGGGGCACCCCAACCCATCTCAGGCCTTCATGACAGCCAGCTTTTTTTGCATCTCAAACATGAGGTCCCTCAGCCGGGCAGCCTCCATAAAATCCAGATCGCGGGCCGATTTTTCCATCTCTTTTTTAACGCGGGCAACGGCTTTTTCCAGCTGCGGTATGGAGCTAAACTCCTCCTGTTCCTCCTCCCCTGCGCCCACGACGCTGTCCTGGCCCGGGGCAATGGCGTAGGGATCATCGGGATTATACCCTTTGATGTCCAGGACGGAAGTCTGGGCAAAAACCTGCTCCTTGGATTTGGTGATGGATGTAGGTGTAATGTGGTGCAGCCGGTTATAGGCGATTTGTTTTTCCCTTCTGCGTCCCGTTTCATCGATGGTGCGCTGCATGCTTTCTGTCATATGATCGGCATAAAAGATCACCAGGCCGTCGACGTTTCTGGCGGCGCGACCGGCCGTCTGCGTGAGGGATTTTTCATTGCGCAAGAACCCTTCCTTATCCGCATCCAGGATCGCTACCAGCGATACTTCCGGCAGGTCCAGTCCCTCGCGCAGCAGGTTCACGCCCACCAACACGTCGATATCGCCAAGCCGCAGCTGGCGCAGGATTTCCACCCGCTCCAGGGTATCTACTTCACTGTGTATGTATTTGGATTTGATGTTGATACGGTGCAGGTACTTATCCATTTCTTCGGCCATCCGCTTGGTCAAGGTGGTCACCAGCACCCGATCTCCTTTGGTTACCCGTTGGTCAATCTGTTCCAGCAGATCGTCGATCTGGTTGACGCTGGGTCGGATCTCAATGGGCGGGTCCAACAAGCCTGTCGGGCGAACGACCTGCTCGATGACGACGCCGCCTGTCTTGTCCAATTCGTAGTCGCCGGGAGTAGCCGATACGAAAATGGTCTGGTCCAGCAGCGAATCGAATTCGTGAAAATTCAGCGGCCGGTTATCCAGTGCGGAGGGAAGGCGGAAGCCGTAGTCGACCAAGATCAGTTTTCGGCTGCGGTCACCTCCGTACATGCCACTTACCTGCGGTATGGTTTGGTGGCTTTCGTCGACCACGAGCAAAAAATCTTTGGGGAAATAATCCAGTAGGCAAAAGGGCCGGGTCCCCGGACTGCGACGGTCGAAAAATCGGGAATAATTTTCCACTCCGCTGCAGTAACCCAATTCCCGGATCATCTCCAGGTCGTAATTTACGCGCTCACTGAGTCGTTGGGCTTCGATGAATTTGCCTGCTCGCTTGAAGTAGCTGACCTGGGCCGCAAGCTCGTCCTGAATCTCGACCAAGATCTGCTGCATAGTGTCTTTGGGCGCCAGGTACAGATTGGCGGGGAAAACCGCCGCGTCTGCCATGCGGGCAATCCGCTTACCGGTTGCGAGTTCAAAACTTTCAATTTCTTCGACCTGGTCTCCAAAAAAGGTAATGCGGTAGCCATAGTCCAGGTAGGGAAGATTGATATCCACAGTGTCCCCCTTCACGCGAAAACTTCCTCGACCGAAATCACCCTGACTACGTGAATACAGGGAATTAACCAACGCATGTAAAAAACCTTGGCGCGACAGCATCTGGCCTTCCCGGATCCGTATAATACCGTTTTCAAACTCCGTCGGATTGCCGATCCCGTATATGCAGCTGACGGAAGCCACAACGATGATGTCCCTTCGGCCACTTAGCAGCTGGGTTGTCGCTTGCAGCCTCAACTTATCAAGCTCCTCATTGATGGACAAGTCCTTCTCAATATACACGTCACTGACGGGCATGTAGGCCTCGGGCTGATAATAATCGTAATAGGAAACGAAATAGCCGACGGCATTGTCTGGAAAAAACTGTTTGAACTCGCCATACAGCTGCGCCACCAGGGTCTTGTTGTGGGTGAGTACCAGGGTTGGCTTCTGCACATTTTGTATCACGCTGGCCACAGTGAAGGTCTTACCGGAACCTGTGACTCCCAGCAAGGTCTGGTATTTTTCGCCTTGCAGAATGCCTTCAGTAAGTTGCTGAATGGCTTCGGGCTGATCGCCTGCTGCCTGGTAGGGAGCCTGTAATTTAAATGGCATTGGATGGGTTTAACGCCCCTAAAATTATTCATAAATTCTCATAGGAAGAATCTGTCGTTTTAGGCCACAGGTCCCCAGCAGGAACCTTGAGCGTCAAGTCGGCTTTTTTGCTTTGAGCCCTTTTTGAAACGGATCCCAGGTAATTTTCAGTTTGCCGTCCGCTCCCGTCCTGGCCCGAAGGTGGACACTGGGACCGGTCTTGGCTTGCAGTCCCAGGTTAGTTGGAGCGGAGTCCTTTTTTGCGCGCAGGTTGCTGATCGGGATTTGGATATTCATGTCGGAGCCATGTTGAAGGTCGTAGATGCCCTGTACATACATCACCAGGACGCTGGAATTGATCACCATCCGGTGCAGGGTGATTTGTGATCCTTGGAGGTCGAGCTTGTCGGTGAGATCGGCGAATTGAATATCGGAAAAGTCCCGATCCTGGAATACTATGTCGGCAATCTTTTTTAGCGGTTCAAAACCGATCAAGGCCCCATGTTGCAGAGTAAAGCTAATATGGCCCTGCAGACTCTCGGTCTGGATCTTGGATTGTTCGGTAATCCGGCCACTAATTTTAATCTGGGCCAGCAACTGGCCCCGCAAATTCTTATCGACGATCGCCTGTTGTCCAAAATTGTTGAATGCGGAAAACACTTTACTGATATCCACCCGGTCCAGCTGGGCCTGGAGGGAAAACAGGTTGCCCTGCTGGTCATTGAGGATGGACCCATTCATGGCGATGGTGCCGCCTGCGTGGATGAGCTGGACCCGGGGCAGTCGGATTCCCTGGTCCGTCATCTGCGCTTGAGCATCGACGTTTGCTGCGGTAAACTTCTTGTATACGAGCTGTTTGGCTTGGACCTGGAAATTCAGGTCACAGGCATCAAATGTCCTCATCAGGTTGGTGAAGGCCTGAATCGACGAGGGTTTTTTTCCTTTCCTGGGCAAGGCCGACGTCTTGGCTTTGAGCAGGGGCGTAAAATCAGCCAGGTTTAGTCTGGGCGCAAAGACGCGGCAGATTAGCGAAGCTTTATCGGGACCCTGGACCAGCAGGGCGTGCACATTATGCAGGGCGCCGGAGATGCTCAGCTGGGTGGTGCCCGCCTGGGCCTGGAGCGAATCGATGATCAGATCCTGGTCTTGCAATCGCAAACTGGCGTTGCAGTCTGTCAGCTGGAAATGCCGCTGCTCGAAGACCATGGTCGCCGAATCTAGGCTGACCCGGCCAAACACCGTAAGCGCAGGGGCGTAGGCACTGTCGGCGGCGATTAGCGGGCCCTGGTAGGATAGATCCGCCCGGCCCGTTCCTCTGGTGAAATGGATTACTTCCTGATCCTCCAGGTCGTTCATGCGGGTGAGTTCAAAGGTCGACCGCAGCCAACAGGTTAACGCCGGATGCACTAGATTATGGATACCGATCGAGTCGGCCCGCAGGTGGATATTTTGCCAGACGCCGGAGAAATGGGTAAACCAAAGCTGGGAGTTGCTGTCGCCCCTGGGCTGACTTTTAGTCCATTGGTTGGTGAACAAACCCAGGAAGGAGGTTTGCTCAAAATGAGCCAAGGGGGTCGACAGGGCGACGCCCACCGCGCGCGCCTTGACCTGGACCAAGGGCTCCGTCGGATAATCCGGATCCGACCCATCGATCGAAGCATCGACACTGATGGGTCGGTCCAGGATGTAGGAGTCCAGTTTTTTGCGAATGTTCCCGGATAGCAAACCAGCGGCCCGCGAAAGCGAGATCGTCGCCGCTTGGAGCCGAAGGGTGAAGGCCAAGGGATGGACATCCAGGAAGAATTTGCCCGTACACGTGAAGGCCTGCTGGTCGATCAGCAGGCCGATTTGTTCGAAGTGGAAGATCTTGCTGCGGGGATTGTACTGGGCGCTAAATTTTCCGGAGATGGGGGTGTTTTCCAAAAAGCTCCCATTAGCCATATTAAAGGCCATGGCTCGCGACTCGATCGCCATGTCGCAATGCAGCAGCAGGGTCCCGTCCTGTTGGGTAGTGATCCGGCAGGTTAATTCATCCACATCCAATTGGAAGAATTTGTTTCGGTATTTTTCGTCCACGGTCAGCCTGGAATGGGAGATCTGCAGATCGGGCAAGTCCCAGGTTTTCGCCTTGGTCTGTGTGGCCCCGGCTTCGGGAAAGATATCCAGGTTGGAATAGCCCGTGGAATCCATATAAGCGTAGACCGTGGCACTATCCAAGCCAAGACGTGAAATCGTGGATCGTCCAATTAGCAGATTGAAAATATTCAGGTCAGCAAATATTCTATCCGACTGCAGCAGCGTATGGTGATGCGCCGCCCAGCGTTCGTCCTTTACCTCGACCCGGTACAGGTTAATGGACAGTAGGGGGAAATGCTGAAATAAGGTCACATCAGCCTGGCCGATGGACACATGGGCACGCAGGTGAAGACTGAGTTCGGTGGTGAGTTTTTGGATAATCGCGGCCTTGTGGGACCGGACATAGATCCAGACCCCGCAAGCAGCCAGCAGAAACAATACGAGCAAACCGGCCCCTATTCGAAGGATATAACGTAATGCTTTTTTCACGACAACTGATCGGAATTACCAAGGGTCGATTGCATAGGGCGAATCTTCAAGGTAGCAGGGCGATCACTTTATCCAGATAGGCATTAAACTGTATTATGACAAGCGCTGCCACCTCGATCTGTAGCTGCGCCTCTTTCCATTGGCGCTGTTCAATGGCTTCGCGAATGCCCGGAAAAGTCTTTACCCCGTAGCCAGTGTATGCCCCCGGAGCGTATACTGCATGGCGGTACCAAGGGCGCCGCGGCAGACCGTCGGTCGTGAGCAGCTGCTGTTCCGCCTGGTACATTTGCTGATTGACCTGGTCTTGCCTAGCGACGGGCAGATTGCCCTTGGACAAGGCGGCCGCCAGTCGGCTGGTTGTAGTGTCCATCCATTTCAGTGCATTGAGCAGGTGGGTAAAATTCAATACGGGGACTTCGCCCTGCCGGGCAGGAGGCAGCAGCTTGACGGTTGGATCACCCGCGTAGGCATATATGCGCTCTGAAATAAGCCGGTTCTGCAAATTGGTATTTTCTCGCATCTGATCCGTTAAAGTCTGGAGTTCTACCAGGTATTTGGATAGCGTCCTATACAGCGCAGTAAAATCAAAGGGTAACATGGGTGCGTCGGCCATGCGTATGACCATCCGGCCCGCCGTCTGTGCCAGCGTAACCCCATAGACAAAACCCGGATCCTTAAAGCGTCGGTAGTCATCGTAGGAATCGTAAATGGAGTGATATTCTCCGCCCTCGTCTTCGCCTCCATAACTCAGGTCCATGGTGGCAATACCCAGGTGCTGGATAAAGGGGGAAAAATCCGATCCCGACCCGAGTGCACCGATCGTAAAGGTTTTCGTCGCCAGCAAATTTTTCTTAGCCGAGTCACTGGTTGCGTCCAAGGCTTGTTTAGCCAGTTTTCGTTGCTGCACGCTGATGTGCATTTCCGGATCCAGCACATCAGCCGCGGCCTGGTTGATGAACGGCTCCAGGGCATGGGAGCCTTCGGCATTCAAGAACCCCCGGCCATTGTCGTCGGAATTGATGTAGACTACGGCTTTTTGCTGCAATTCCGCGGCGTGCATTTCGACCCATTCGGTCGAACCCAGCAAGGCCGGCTCTTCTCCATCCCAAGAACAATAAACCAGCGTACGTTTGGGCCTCCATCCCGATTGCATAAGTTGAGAGACTGCCCGGGCCTCTTCTAACAGGGCCGCCTGCCCGCTCACGGGGTCGCAGGCCCCATTCACCCAGGCATCGTGGTGATTGCCTCGGATTACCCACTGGTCGGGGTATTGGCTGCCCGGGATTTTAGCAATGATATCGTGAATCGGTTTTATGTCCCAGTTAAAGGCCAGTTGGAGATGCACTACGGATTTTCCTGGCCCCAGGTGGTAGGTGAAGGGCAGGGCCCCCCGCCAAGCGGCCGGCGCCACCGGGCCTTCCAGGGATCGCAACAGGGGTTCGGCGTCGTGGTAGCTAATCGGCAATACCGGTATTTTCAGCAAATTGAGGGCTTGGGAACGATCCAGGCGCCTGGCGTCTCGCGTAGCGGCGACGCCAGGGGTGAGGGGATCTCCCGGATAGACGGGCATGTCCAAAACGGATCCGCGCTGTACCCCATATGGATTCTTAAATGGCCCTAGGGGATACACATCACCTTGGTAATAGCCATCGTCTTTGGGGTCGGAATAAATGATGCAACCGATCGCCCCGTGTTCCTGGGCGACTTTGGGCTTGATGCCTCTCCAGGACTGCCCGTACTTGGCGATCACTATTTTGCCTTTAACGTCGATACCCATCCTGGCCAATAGGTCATAGTCTTCGGGTAGCCCGTAATTGACGAAGACCAGTTGGCCCCGGACGTCGCCGTCGGGCGAGTAGCAGTTGTACGTGGGTAACTGCTCCTGGCTCTGACCGGACGTGGCGTCTTGGGCGAGGGCTGGCTCCTTCAGCGAAGCCCTGAAGGGGACGGGTCCGGTCATTTCCAGCAGCCGGGTTTTGGGGGTCGGGAACAGGACATAAAAAGTTTCCACGCTGACGTCAAAGCCCCAACTCTGGTAGAGATGGAAAATGTAATCGGCTACCTGCTGGCCTCCCGGCGAACCCACATGATGTGGCCTGGCCGACATGTCCTTGACGAGCCGGTCAATATTTTTAGCCTGGACCAGGTCGTCGAACTGCAGCTCCAGGCGGCGCTGCTTGGCGGAGGACAGGCTGTCAAAACCCAGCAGGGTGACGGCAGTCTGGGCGTGGGAGGTCTGACCAAGCAAGACTGTACACAGGATGCAAAGCATTTTTCTCATCAGTCGTGGGATTAATGGTTGGGTTTAGTTCCAGGGAAGTGAAAGTACAAACAATCCCGATCCTGGTAAAACACCCAAAAACTGCTTGGGGCTGCTACGGACTCGAGGACAGGAATTTATTTTTCTTTTTTTAGTGTCCGTTTGATGTAGCTATCGTAATCTGGCAAAATCACCTCGTAATCTTCATACATCAGTGGGGAGGTGAGTATAAAATCCGCTGTGGCCCGGTCGCAGGCGCAAGGGATATTCCAGACCACACCCAGTCTGAGCAGGGCTTTGATATCAGGGTCGTGGGGCTGCGCTTCCATGGGATCCCAGAAAAAGATCAGCACATCGATTTTGCCCACCGCGATATGGGCTCCGATTTGCTGGTCGCCCCCCAACGGCCCGCTCAAGTACTTGGTGACCGGCTGGCCCAGCGCTTGCTCCAGGAGCTTGCCTGTGGAGCCCGTGGCATAGAGTCGGTGGCGGGCCAGTGCGTTCTTGTTGTAGACAGCCCAGTCCATGAGTTCGGTCTTCTTGTTGTCGTGCGCGACCAGCGCGATGCGCTTGCGCCCAACCATTTTGCGGATCTGCATACGGGGGAGTATTATTATTGCGTTGTTTGGCGGTCAAAAGGTAAAACTGTTTTTTTAAGAAGACTATAACAAGTACGACAAAATTCCACCTAGTCGTTTGCGTTGTATGAGTCGGCATAGAATTTGTAGGTTTTTCATTTTCTTACACCCCCACCTTTTATGATCAAGTTTGTTGGGTCCACATCGCTGCTCCTGCTGTGGGCCATGGCATGCGGTGCGCAGGAAATCGCCAGTAGCTCCAATACGAAGCCCCAACCTGGGGTGGTGGCCACCACCAAGACTCCCATGTTTGCCGACTTTAGTTATTCGGTTCGGACACCCTCGAGTGTCGAGTTGCAGTGGAAGACCGAAAACAACAAAGAGGGAGATTATTTTATTGTCGAGCGCGGCACCGATGGCGCCCATTACGAGACAGTGAGTGTGCAGACGATCCCGAGCGATACGTCCAGCTCGTACGTTTTGCAGGACAGCCCGCCCCCTTCCAATGGGGAGGATTATTACCGCGTCAAATACATCACCAAGTCCGGCGTTTTTTTCTATTCCAAGCCCCTGCAAGTCAGCCTGGGCAGTGATGTGGACTTTATGTTCTATCCCAACCCAGCCGATAAACTGCTGATTATCCGCTCCGTCCACGACATTGCCGTGGAGATTTCGGACAGCACAGGTGCGGTGCGGATCACCAAGCAACTCCCGGCGGGTCTGCAAATCGTTAATGTCTCCTGCCTGGAAAAGGGCAGCTATCTCCTGAAGGTCTCCGATCAGCAGGGCAATCGGTTCGTCTCGCAGCCCCTTTTGAAGAACTAAACCTCCTTACTGCCGCAGGCCCAGCGTGTTGCGATTGACGTAAAAGGACTATTGCATAATTGGATCATTACGAGTATCTTTACCTCGGTTTTTCATAGGATATTGGATTTTAAAACGGGGTTGAATATCTATTCTGACCCCTTTTTTTATGCCTAGCCCCGCCCGGAGGCTTGGGCAAGAAAAAGTCCCGCCGCTGGCGGGACTGCTATACCTACTGATCCATCCTGAATTTGCCTGTTATACGGTCGCCATTTCCTTTATTTTTTCCCTGATTTTGGCTTCGATTTCGGTGGCCAGCTCCGGGTTATCGCGCATCAGCTGCTTAACGGTATCACGGCCCTGACCTAACTTGTCGCTGCCGTAGCTAAACCAGCTGCCGCTCTTTTGTATGATATTGAGATCGACCCCCATATCGATGATTTCCCCCATTTTGGATATACCCTCGCCAAAAACAATGTCGAATTCGGCGCTGCGAAAAGGTGGGGCTACCTTATTCTTTACCACTTTGACCTTTACGCGGTTGCCAATCGCTTCCTCTCCGTCCTTGATCTGGGCCAAGCGGCGGATATCGAGCCTGACGGATGCGTAAAACTTCAGGGCATTTCCCCCGGTAGTCGTCTCCGGGTTGCCAAACATGACCCCTATTTTTTCCCGTAACTGGTTGATGAATATGCAAATGGTGTTTGTCTTACTGATCGTTGCCGTGAGCTTGCGAAGGGCCTGAGACATTAGGCGCGCCTGCAGGCCCATTTTGGAATCGCCCATTTCGCCTTCCAACTCCCCCTTGGGCACCAGGGCCGCTACCGAGTCGATAACCACCACATCCAGGGCACCGGAGAGAATCAGGCGGTCGGCTATTTCCAGGGCTTGCTCCCCGTAGTCGGGCTGCGAGATCAGCAAGTTATCTACGTCGACGCCCAGCTTCTGCGCATACACGCTGTCGAAAGCATGCTCGGCATCGATAAAGGCGCACATGCCTCCTTTCTTTTGGGCCTCAGCGATCACGTGGGTAGCGATCGTCGTTTTGCCGGAGGATTCCGGACCGTAGATCTCGACCACGCGACCCCGGGGTAAACCGCCGATGCCTAAGGCCACATCCAAGCCGATGGAACCGGTGGAGACGACCTCCATGGGTTCGGTGCTTTTTTCATTCATCATCATGACGCTGCCCTTGCCAAAATCCTTGTCTATCTTATCGATTGTCAGTTTTAAAGCCTTCAGCTTTTCTGCGTTTGACATATGTAGTGGGTTTTTAAGTTTATCAAAATTATTGATTCAGTAAAGCTAGGACTTTTATTTTATGCACACTAATAATTTTAGTAAAAAATAACTAATTATTTTGGGTAGGCGAATTTTTTGCCCCGTACTTGCGCGGCTGCCAAGCGGCTGGCCGGGGCAGCCAGGCCTCATTGCTAGTAATTTTTTCCGCCGCCACCTGCCGAATCTACGGATCCAAAGGGCCAAAAGAAAACGCGAAAAAAATATTTTATCGCTTTATTTTTTTTGCTAGTTTAGCGCCTGATTTACGCAAGCCGACCTCGGGCTCGCTCGGTACTCCCTATACAGAAAGCCCCCAATTTTACATTTTAATAAATTTATTTGACCCAAAAGCGCTAAATCATCATTAACTAATTACCTTTACCGCCCGGATTGGTACGGCAATTGCTATTCAATCCTCAAATAGATAACCTATTATATTTGCACAAATAAAAATTAACCAATTAACTAACTTAAAACAAGTCTTATGAATCTTAGGCAATTTTTAGTCTTGGGTCTCTGTTCAGTCGCATTATTTTCCTGTGTCAGCACGAAAAAATACAAGGCCCTGGAGGCAGCAGATAAAGCTCGGTTTGACTCCCTGAGTGCAGAATATGCAAAACAGCAAAACCTGCTCACGGCCTGCAATACTCAGACCGCTGATTTAACTAAGCAGAACGCCGCTCTGCAAGGACAAATCGGCGAGTTGAACAAACAAGTCGCTTTCCTGAAAGACAACAATACACAAGCCCTCAAACAACTGGAAGACCTGTCTGTGGTATCCACCGCGCAGGCTGAAAGCATCAAAAAATCGCTGGAAAATATCGGCGCCAAGGATGCGTATATCCAAGATATGCAAGCCGCAATGGCCCATAAGGATTCCATGAATATGGCCTTAGTGCAAAACCTGAAAGGTGCGGTTGGCAACGTTTCGGATAGCGATGTCAATATCAAGATTGACAAGGGTGTTATATTCATCGATATCTCCGACAAACTGCTGTTCAAGAGCGGAAGCTTTGACGTAACCAAGGGCGCTAAGGAAGTGCTTGGCAAGGTAGCTTCGGTGTTGAAGGGTCAGCCCGATATCGAATTTGAAGTAGAAGGCCATACCGATAACGTTCCGTATGTGAAGAGAAATGGCCTTCTGGACAACTGGGATCTGAGCGTTAAGCGCGCTACCTCAGTGGTCAGAATTCTGGAAAAAGAATATGGCTTGCCTCCGGCCCACATTACCGCCGCTGGCCGCAGCGAATTCGTTCCGGTTGCTAGCAACGACACCAAAGAAGGTCGTGCAGCAAATCGCCGTACGCGGATTGTGATTCTGCCTCAGCTTGACCAGTTCTTTAACCTGCTGGAAAGAAAATCCTAATCACGCCCCGGATAGGTTGCCTCCCCCGTCTGCGCGCAGCAGCCCCGCGGGAAACCTAGCAAGGAGTAGTTAAAATAGACTAAGCCACGTCGCCTGTTGCGACGTGGCTTTTTTTTGGTGTTAAGTCACCGGCGGCCGTCCAACTGACATCAGCAAACAAAGCAAAGTCGTGTAATTCTGTAAGGGGGGTGAGACCACAAGGCAGGGAACCTGCGTGGTGGGAGCGGGGGTTAGTACCCGCGGACGTTTTTACCTTCCATGAAATTCATAAAGGCTTTATTGACGACCTTATTGCCACCGGGCGTCGGGTAGTTGCCGGTGAAATACCAGTCGCCAGTGTTGGTTGGGCAGGCCAGGTGAAGGGATTCAATGGTTTGGTAAATGACTTGAATGGGCGTCGTCACTTCGGGAGGCGTGATGAGCTGGGCGATCTTATCGGAAATTTCCTGGGTAGTAAAGGGCTTATAGATTTGCCGAACGACGTTCTCTGAATGGAGTTGACCAATCCGCTGAAGTTCCTTGCAGTTATTATAGAGTTCCTGCAGGCAGGGTTCTTTTCCTCGCTCTTTCATCAGCTCGATCGCTGCGCGAAAGGCAATGAAGTCCCAGAGCTTACTCATATCAATGCCATAACAGTCCGGATAGCGGATCTGCGGAGCCGAAGACACCACTATGATCTTCTTGGGCTCCAGGCGGGCCAGCATGCGCACGATGCTTTCTCGCAAGGTGGTGCCCCGGACGATGGAATCGTCAATCACGACCAGGGTATCCACACCCTTGTTCACCGTGCCATAGGTAACGTCATAGACGTGCTGTACCATTTCGTTACGGCTGACGTCTTCGGTAATGAAGGTCCGCATCTTAACGTCTTTGATCGCGACCTTCTCCACCCGGATTTTCCGGTTGATCATGGCCGACAATTTCTCCTCGGTAATATCGGTACCCCAGGAGAGAATGCGTTGAATGACGACCTTTTTCAGGTAGTCATCCATGCCCTTCCACAGCCCGTAAAAAGCTACTTCGGCCGTATTAGGAATAAATGAAAAGATGGTATTTTTCAAATCGTGGTCAATAGCCGTGAGGATCTGCTCGGTCAGATTATACCCCAGGGCAATGCGCTCCCGATAGATTTTTTCGTCGCTGCCCCGGGAAAAATAGATCCGCTCAAAACTGCAAGCCCTCCGCTCTTTGGGCTCCAGGATCCTCTCCACGCTGACTTCCCCGTTGGCCTTCGCAATCAGTCCCATGCCAGGCATCAGTTCGAGGACTTCATTTTCCCCCACATTAAACACCGTGCGGATCGCCGAGCGTTCGGAAGCGGCCACGATGACATCGTCGGATATATAGTAGTAGGCAGGTCGGATGCCGTTGGCGTCCCGAAACACGAAGCTGTCGCCGCTGCCCACCAGACCACCTACGGTAAATCCACCGTCGAACAGCGACACGGCTTTTCGTAAGATGCTGGTCAAGTCCAGATTGCCTGGAGAAGCCTCATCTGCCTGGACGATGAAATGATGGATTACCTCCATCATGGCCGCCAGGTCGCTCTGCTTTTGGAATTCGCCGGGTTCGATATTCACTAAGGCAAATAGCTCGTCGGTATTGACCAGGTTAAAATTTCCCGCCAAGGCGAGGTTGCGGGCCGGAATGGTATCGCGTTTGATGAAGGGATGGCAAAATTCTACGTTATTTTTTCCATGGGTCCCGTAGCGCAGATGGCCCATCAGCAATTCACCGGCAAAGGAGATATGGCCTTTGATAAGTCCCGGATGCTTGGACACGTCGGGTTGGTATTTTTCCAACTCCGTCACTTCGCCCAGGATCTTGGAAAAGATATCGACGATGGGTTGATTGGCATTGCTGCGGATGCGGTGCAAAAAGGGATGTCCGGGCTCGATATGGAGCTTGACAGCCGCAACGCCGGCGCCGTCCTGGCCTCGGTTGTGCTGCTTTTCCATGAGCAGATACAGCTTATTTAAGCCATAGAGTACTGTACCGTATTGCTGCAAATAATAAGAGAAAGGTTTTCGCAGACGAATGAACGCTAAGCCGCATTCATGTTTAATTTCATCACTCATGGATAGAAATGAAGCGCAAAGTTACGCCTATTTGGGAAGAAAAACGTGATTTACCTGAAAGCTCCTCGCCCCCGCGGATAAATTCTTGATCATGAGTCAACTGGATAAGACGGGTGGGTGGGTATTGCGTGGGCGAGTCATGACTCACCCCTTGGTTGGGACTAGTTCTTGGCCGTGGCGGCATTTCGTTCCCATTTGCTCAGGTTGGCGCAGCCCTTATAGTCGCTATCGATAAAGATATAGTAAGTGGGTATGCGCGCCATAAACCATTTTTGCAGCACCTCGTTTTTCTTTTCCAACAGGGCCCGCTCGGCAATCGAGTTGTAGTCGTCTTTGAGATTTTCCTTGTGCGGCTCGGATTTGGAAATCAGGTATACGATGCGCACGCCTTTTTTACCCTTTTCATCGGTAAAGACGGTGGGTTTGGAAAACTCTCCTGCCTTGAGATTCGAATTCTTCAGCAGTAAGGTCAGGTCTTTATCCAGGTCGGAATAGGTCAGGTAGGTCGATCCCGTCTTGGGGTTCATCAGGCGGCCGGCCGTAAATTTAGCCGATTCGTCATCGCTGTAGTGGGCGACGGCCTCACCAAAGCCAATCTTACCAGACACCAGTTGGTCGCGTATGGTGTCTAGTTGCAGGGTGGCCAGCTGGGCTTCGGCGTCCGTAATTTGGGGGATGATCAAGATATGGCGAATCGTGGCATCGTCGCCTTCCCTTTTGACCATCTGAATGATGTGGTAGCCCATCTTGGATTTAACAATGGGCGAAATCTGTCCGTCCTTCAACCGGAACACGGCCGCAAAAAATGCGGGGTCCCATTGGGTATTGCTTTTGTTGTTGTCGTTACGGTTGATTTCGTACAGCCCCCCGTTGTTCTTGCTTCCCGGATCATTGGAATATAGCTCGGCCAAGGTTTCAAATTTGCGGTTACCCGACTCCACCTGCTTCTTGTAGTCGTTGAGTTCATCGATCGCCAACAGCTCAATATCCCGGCTTGGTTTGGGGTATATCACGATCTGCCCCAGCTGCAACTCGGTTTCATAATACAGCAAATTTTCTTTCGGGATCTTGTCGTAGTATTCCTTGACTTCGGTAGGTGTGATCTTGATATCGCTTACGATCTTATCACGCATCCCTTGAGCCAGACGCTGTTCCCGTATCGGCTCACGGAAGTATTCCTTCAGCTGATAGATCGATTGGCCCGAGATCTGCTCCAGGGCCTCTTTACTACCATATTGGGCAATAAAATAGCGGATCTTCTGGTCGATTTCGGCTTCGACCTGTTCATCGGTTACGGGTATGGAATCTTTTTCGGCTTGCAGGACCAGGGCCTTGGTGGTGAGCATGCCATCCAAAATGTTGCATTCATCCTGCGCCTGGCCGCCCTGGCGGACGATGTCCTGGTTGGCAAGGGAAATCTCCGACTTCAGGATGATCTTATCGCCGACGATCCCTACAATCTTGTCTGCCACTATCCGGGGTTGGACCGAAGGATGCGGCGCACTCGTAGGCTGTTGGCCGTGGGTAACCGCAGCAGCACCAGCAAAAACCAAGGCCAGAACTATCCTTTTCATCATGCGAAAGATATCAAATCCAAAAATAAATCCATTCATGGGGCCCCAAGGCGATTTAACAAAAAATTTAACCCTTTATCCCCGGCACGCTCACCCACCTCATCGTCTAGAGCGTGCGCTTGATTTCCTCTTCTTCGTAGGCTTCCACAATATCGCCAACCTTGACGTCATTGTAATTTTTGATGATCAGGCCGCATTCCGTCCCCGAAGCCACTTCCTTGACGTCGTCCTTAAACCGCTTCAAGCTGGCGAGTTCGGCCGTAGCACCTTCACCCGTCGGGTATATCACGATCCCATCGCGGACCAGGCGGATTTTAGCGTTTCGGTATATTTTGCCTTCCAGCACATAGCAACCGGCCACCGTTGCCTTGTCGAATTTGAATACGTTGCGCACTTCGACGTTGGCTACAACCTTCTCCTGGATCTTGGGTTCCAACATCCCTTCCATAGCGCTCTTCACCTCTTCGATGGCATTGTAGATGATGGAATAGGTCTTGATTTCCACTCCTTCTCCCTCGGCCAGCCGGGAAGCTTGCAGCGATGGTCGGACGTTGAATCCCACGATGACAGCGTCGGAGGCCGTGGCCAGCAGCACATCGCTTTCCGTAATCGCCCCAACACCCTTGTGCACCACCCGTACGGCGATTTCTTCGGTGGATAATTTTTGCAAGGAATCACTTAGCGCCTCCACGGATCCATCGACATCGCCCTTGATGATCATATTGAGTTCTTTGAAGTTGCCCAAGGCCAGGCGTCGTCCAATTTCATCGAGTGTGATATGTTTTTTGGTCCGTATGCCCTGCTCGCGCAGAATCTGCGCCCGTTTGGTCGCTACTTCCTTGGCTTCACTTTCGTCGTGGTAAACCCGGAATTTTTCACCGGCCTGGGGCGCACCGTTCAGTCCCAGCAGCAGCACGGGCGTGGAGGCAGGAGCATCTTCCACCCGCTTTTGACGCTCGTTGAACATCGCCTTGACGCGCCCAAAATGCTGGCCCGAAACTACCAGGTCGCCGGCGGCCAGGGTGCCATTTTGCACCAGTACCGTAGCTACATAACCACGGCCTTTATCCAGGGAGGCTTCAATGACGGTGCCCGAACCTTCGCGGTGGGGATTGGCCTTCAGATCCAGGATTTCGGCCTCTAGCAAAATCTTCTCCAGCAGCAGGTCCACGTTCGTTCCCTTTTTGGCGGAGATCTCCTGGGATTGGTATTTTCCTCCCCAGTCTTCCACCAGCAGGTTCATCGAAGCGAGCTGCTCTTTTATTTTTTCGGGGTTAGCCCCTTCCTTATCGATTTTATTGATGGCAAAGACCATGGGCAGGCCTGCCGCCTGGGCATGGGAAATTGCTTCCTTGGTTTGGGGCATTATGGCATCATCGGCCGCGATGACAATGACGGCCACATCGGCCGCCTTGGCGCCGCGGGCCCGCATGGCCGTGAAGGCTTCGTGACCCGGCGTATCCAGGAAGGTGATCTTTTTTCCCGTTGCAGTAGTCACCTGATAGGCCCCGATATGTTGGGTGATGCCGCCGGCTTCTCCAGCCACCACATTGGCACTGCGTATATAGTCCAAAAGCGACGTCTTACCGTGATCCACATGGCCCATGATCGTCACCACCGGTGAGCGGGGTTCCAAGTCTTCGGGGTTGTCTTCTTCTTCTTCCTCTTCCATCTCGGCCGCATCGTCCACGCCGATGAATTCCACGGTGTACCCAAATTCTCCGGCCACCAGTTCAATTACATCCGCTTCCAGCCGCTGGTTGATGGAGACCATCATCCCCAGGCTCATACATTTGCTGATCACGTCCGCATAGCTGACGTCCAGCAGATTGGCCAGCTCGCTGACACTGATGAATTCGGTAACCTGCAGTTTGTTATCGGTGAGTTCCTCGGCACCCGAGAGCTCGGCCATTTCTTCGCGCTTGGCTCGACGGTATTTGGCCTTGAGGCTTTTGCCACGACCTCCGGTGCCGGCAAGCTTGGCCTGCGTTTCGCGGATCTTCTCCTGAATTTCTTTTTTGTCGATTTCTTTGACTTCTCGGGGACTGCGGGTGTCCGGCCGGCGACCCTTGTTTTCGGTGGCTCGCCGAATGGGAAAACGGTGTTCTCCTCCGCCTGCTGGGGCGCCCCCGGCGGGACTGACTTCCCGTTTGTCTTTGAGGGCCCCGCCTTCTTTGGGGCCTCTGCCCGTATCCCGCTTCTCGATGGGAATTCTTTTTCGCTTCCTCTTTTCCTCTCCGGGCTTGAGCCGCGGTTCGCCATTCGCGGGAAGATCGATCTTACCTACTATTTTTGGCCCTTCAATCTTATCGGCCCGAATATTTTCGATGGTCCCGGCCTCTTCGGGTCCCTCCAGCGGGGCAGCAGCGCCCTGCTCGATGTCGAGAGTTTCTGCAGCAGCTTCGCCCGCAGCGAGTTCGCCCTGGGCATCAGCGGCCGGCTCCTCGTCGCCGTCTTTAGCTCCTTTTTTCTTGGCGGATTTTTTGGGTCTGGTGGACGAATCAATGGCCGACAGGTCAATCTTATCTAACACCTTCGGTCCTTCGATATCCGGCGCTTCGATTTTGACCAGTTCGGGCTCCTTTTTCTTTTCCTCGCTCACGGCGGGAATTTCCAGCTTCACGAATTCGGGTTCATCCCGGAACGCCTTCTTGGTATCCTTCTTAAAGACGATTGTCTCGTCTTCTTTTTTCTTTTTAGCCTCTACGCTTCCCTTGGGCAAGTCGATCTGGTCGCTTTTGATCTTGGCTACTTTGTCGCCCTGAAATTCTTGCTGCAAAGACCGGTACATGTCTTCACTTAACTTAGACGTAGGTTTGAGTTCATCCTTGCTAAATCCTTTGCCCACCAAAAAATCCACCAGGGTATCCTTACCGATGTTGAATTCTTTGGCCGCAGCCATTAATCTTGGAGTTGCTGTTTCTGCCATATAAACTTGTCCATAGACCATGGCCTATGGACCATGGTCATCTAGATTTTGAATTGAATCGTTAATTCATATCCTGTATTCATAACGGTCATGAATAGCAGGTTTATTCTTTCTGAAATTCTTCTTTGAGCACGCGCCGGACCTCATCGATCGTTTCGCGTTCCAGATCGGTCCGCCGTTCCAATTCCTCTGCCGTCAGATCCAGGACGCTATGGGCCGTATCGCAGCCAATGCGTTTGAGTTCGTCAATAACCCAGGTTTCTATTTCGTCACTGAATTCATCCAGGTCGATATCGTATTCCTCCGCCTCGCCTTCATTATCACGGAACACGTCGATGGTATGTCCGGTGAGTTCCTGCGCCAATTTGATGTTCACCCCTTTGCGGCCAATCGCCAGGGACACCTGGTCCGGCTTAAGATAGACATTTGCATGCAGCTTTTCGCTGTCTATGTCCATACTGGTAATTTTGGACGGGGTCAGGGAACGCTGAATCAACAGCTGGATATTGCTGGTCCAGTTGATGACATCGATATTTTCATTCTTGAGTTCTCGCACGATGCCATGAATACGGCTGCCCTTCATCCCTACGCAAGCCCCCACCGGGTCGATGCGGTCGTCGTAGGATTCCACGGCTACTTTGGCGCGTTCACCCGGCTCGCGGACGATTTTCTTAATCACGATCAGGCCGTCGAATATTTCCGGCACTTCAATCTCCAACAGCTTGGCCAGGAACAAGGGGCTGGTCCTGCTCAGGATGATGACGGGCGAATTGTTCTTCATGTCCACTTTCTTCACTACCGCCCGGATGCTCTCGCCTTTTTTGAAATAATCCTGCGGAATCTGCTCGGATTTGGGTAAAATCAGCTCGTTTCCTTCTTCATCCAGCAGCAGGATTTCCTTTTTCCATACCTGGTACACTTCCGCTGAGATGATTTCGCCGATTCGCTCGTTGTATTTTTTTACCAGCACATTCTTCTTTAGGTCTCCGATTCGACTGGCCAGGGTTTGCTTGGCAGCCAGTATCGCCCGGCGGCCAAAATCCAGGATCTCGATCTCCTCGTAGAGTTCTTCACCCACCTCATAGTCCGGTTCAATTTTTACCGCATCGCTGTAGGCGATTTCGGCCAGGGGGTCATTGACCTGGCCATTTTCGACGATGGTGCGACGCCGCACGATTTCCAAGTCTCCTTTTTCTGCGTTGACGATCACGTCAAAATTTTCATCGCTGCCGTATTTTTTTCGCAACAGCGTCTTGAATACGTCTTCCACCACTTTCATCATGGTAGGCCGGTCGATATTTTCGGCTTCCTTAAAATCCTGGAAGGCCTCAATCAAGTTGATACTTGCCATAACACTTAAATTTAAAGATGCGAAACCACCAGGGGGCTTCGGACCAGTTAAAATACTACTTGAATTTTAGTTGTTTTTATGTTGTTGAATGGTATTGCTTGATTCACCAGTTCGGGTTTTCTGATCCCCTGGTGTCCGGGACCTTTCTTACCCTTGTTCTCCTCCAGGACCAAACCCTCCTCGTGTACCTGGACCATGCGCCCGATCCGGGTGGTGCCGTCGAGCAGTTGAATTTCAACCAGTCGGCCCACATTTTTTTGGTACTGGCGAAACAATTTCAAGGGTTCATCTAGTCCAGGCGAGGACACTTCGAGTGAAAAATCACCGTCCACAAACAGGCCTGACTCCTCGAGTTTTTTGTAGAGCAACCGGTTGATCTGCACGCATTTTTCGATCGTAATACCTTGATCTCCATCGAGAAACAACTTAATATTGTGCGTGGGTTTGATACGCAGGTCCGCGACAAAATAGCTCGTCTCACTCTCCAATACCGATGCAATCATCGCGCCGATAACTTCCAAAATTGCTTCATTACCCATAGGAAATAAAGAAGGGAACGGCTTCGTTCCCTTCTGTTGTTTCTTTTACTCCCCGCAAATGTAGGCAAATAGGATATGACTTCCAAAACTGACCGGAAAAAATCCAGGCTAAGAAATCGTTACCAACTCCGCAACCCATTAGGTTGACGCAAATGCCGTAGAAAGGAAGTAATTTTAACCAAAGCGCGCCGTATGAGCCAACCAGACAACCTCAGCAGTTTTTTTAACGACAGCAAGCCCTTGGTCAAGGAGTACCTAGAAATCCGCCTGGAGCTGGCCAGGTTGCGTGTGGTGCGGCTTATCTCCCAAGCGGCGGGTTTCTTGGCCTGGCTGCTGGTCTCACTTTTTTTGATCCTGCTGATCGCCATATTTTCCGGAGTGGTGCTGGGTTGCTGGCTCTCGGGCCTGGTGCACAGCTACGTTTTGGGCTTTGGCTTGACCACCCTGATAATGGTAGCCCTATTCATTTTGCTGGCTGTTTTCCGCAAAGCCCTATTTGTCGACCCAGTCGTTCAGGCCATCATTCGCAGAACCCGCGAGGAATTCCAAACTACGATCCAAGATCCCGGCGCATAAAAACACTATTGTTATGTCCAACTCCCCATCTACGATTACCGACCTTTCCTCTCTGGACCTGGAGATTGCTCGACTCAGTCTGCAGGCCAAGCATATGGAAAAGCAACTGGACGAACGCCTGGGTTATCTCCAGGACAACTATTCCTCCCTGGTGATGAAGTCGGTCTTTCCCGTCCTGCAACCCGGGGGAGGCATTTCGGGCACCCTCTTGGGGGTGGTCTTGCAAAACAAACGCATCCGGGATTCTTTTACCAAGTTGACCGAACAGCTGCTGTCGCGGGTATCCGACGGCTTGGATTTTTTAAGCGACAAATTGGAAAAAAAGGGCTGAATCGGGGGCTGGTCCATTTTAACAGATTCTTGTTGCACTTTGCCCTAACTTTGAACCTCCTATGCCAGAGATACTTTTTTATGGGATCATCTTTTACCTAGTCTATCGACTCGTCTTCGACCTCATCGTACCGGTAGTCAAGGGCACGCTGAAAATGCGCCAGCATTTTGGCAATATGCACGGACCCTACCAGGGGCAGCAGACCCGGGAATCGTCTTCTGCGGCGCCCAAGAGCCGCAGCGAACAGGCCAAGGGCGGCCGGGTGGGAGAGTATATTGATTTTGAAGAAGTAAAATAACCTGACCTCAAGGGTCTAATACTAGTCCCGGCAATTCCGCAGTATTTACCAGTCCAAGTCTAGGATATCCATCCCCTCTTTGAGGTGTAATCCCCGAAGTCCGGCGGCGTTGGCTCCTTCGACGTTGACCACGGCGTCGTCGACAAATAGCGTTTGCCCTTTATCCAATCCATGTTTGTTTATGATCCACTCATAGGACTTTCTCTCGGGCTTACGCATGCCCAAGAGATGCGAATAATAGGCCTGCTCAAAATGATCATTCAGCAGGCCCCGACCAAAACTGGACCGATAGATTTGGTTTAGCGCCTCCAGGTGCAGTGCGTTGGTATTGCTTAGCAAGAAGAGCCGGTATTTGGCTTTCAACTGGTCCAACAGTCGGATGCGTTCGGCCGGGAAATCCCCCAACATGGCATTCCAGGCCTGGACGATCGCCTGGTCAGATACCTCAGTGGTGATCAATTTACGCAGTCCGCCGATAAATTGGCGATCGGTAATTTTGCCCAGTTCGTAGTCTTTGAAGAACGAGGACGCAAACCCTGTTCGGAAATACTCGTGAAAATTCTTTGCGCCCATGGCCACGAAGGCATCCTCCGTTTTTTGGTTGTCCAGGTTCAGGATGACTCCGCCCAGGTCGAAGATAATGTTTTGGATGTTTTTCATTGGTTGGGGGCTGAAGGGATTGGGATCATTTAAGCAGGGTGAAATCAGCTTCTTGGACATCCTGTGAGCTCGTGCCCACGAAGACCTTGAACTCGCCAGGTTCATACACATATTTGAGATCCGCATTGTAGAATTTCAGGTCGTTGACGCCCAAATCAAAGACCAGGTCCCGGCTCTCTCCTTTTTTTAGAAATACCTTGGAAAAACCGATCAGCTCCTTCACCGGGCGGGTCACACTGGCCACCAGGTCCTGAATATATACCTGTACGGTTTCTTCGCCGTCATAGTTTCCGGTATTGGTCACCGTTAGTGATACCTCCAACCGGTCTGCTGGATGGATACTCTTGCTGCTCAGCGACAGGGAGCTGTACCCAAAGGTCGTATAGCTCAGGCCATACCCGAAAGGATACAGTGGTTCATTGGATACGTCCAGGTAGTCCGAACGGAACTTCGTATTGGCGCCACCGTCATAAGGCCGGCCGGTATTTTTGTGGTTGTAGTAAATGGGAATTTGACCCACCGAGCGGGGAAAACTGATCGACAGTTTACCGGACGGATTATAGCCCCCATACAGCACGTCGGCGATAGCGCTGCCGGCTTCGGTGCCGCCAAACCACACGTCCAGGATGGCGCTCGCGTGTTCGGCCTCCCAGCCCAGGGTGAGCGGCCTGCCGTTAAAGAGCACCACGACAAGGGGCTTGCCTGTTTTGGCCAGGGCCTTGAGCAGGTTTTCCTGACTTTCCGGTAAACTTATATCCGACCGGCTGGAGGATTCTCCCGTCATGTCGGCTGCCTCGCCTACCACGGCAACCACCACATCGGCCTTCTGGGCGGCCTGAACCGCCTCGTTAATCAGCTCGTCGGGCGAGCGGGGATCGGTTTCAATCTCCGGTCCAAAGACGTTGGATCTTTTGACCAGCTGCGGGTCATCAGAAATATTGGCGCCTTTGGCATAGAGGATATTTACACTCCCGGCCAAAAGATGATTCAACCCCTCCCGCACGCTCACTGACTTTTGGAAGTCTCCCGATACACTCCAGGTCCCCAGCATATTGCGATGGTTATCGGCCAGTGGTCCGACCAGGGCAATGGTGCCCGATTTCTTCAACGGCAGAACCTGACCGGTATTTTTCAGCAGGACGAAGGAATGGGCTGCGAAGCGCCGCGCGGCCTGGCGGTGCTCGTCGGATAAAATTTCCTTGGCAGCGCGTTCGCTATTCATGCGCCGGTAAGGATCGGAGAACAGGCCCAGCTTATATTTGGCCTCCAGCACGTAGCGGCATGCTTCGGTAATTTGTTTTTCGGTTACTTTTTCCTGCTCCAAAGATTTCTTTAAGGTGGTCAAAAAGCCCTCCCCCACCATATCCATGTCCAGGCCCGCCATCAGGGCCTGGGCCGAAACTTCCTGCAGGTCTCCCAAGCCATGGGCGGAGAGTTCGTTGACGGAGGTATAGTCCGATACGACCAGACCCTTGAATCCCCATTCGTGGCGCAGCAAATCCGTTAGGAGCCACCGGTTGGCCGTTGCCGGCTGGCCGTTTATTTCGTTAAAGGACGTCATGACACTTCCCACGCCTGCATCTACCGCGGCCTTGTAGGGAGGCAGGTAATATTGGTACATTTTGATCCGACTCATGTCCACCGTGTTGTAATCGCGACCGGCTTCAGCGGCCCCGTACAGCGCAAAATGCTTAACACAGGCCATAACGGCATCGCTGCGGGTGAGGTCGGAACCCTGGTAGCCTCTCACCATCGCTCGCGCTACAGCCGAACCCAAAAATGGATCCTCACCGGCACCCTCGGCAATCCTGCCCCAGCGGGGATCGCGGGCGATATCGACCATCGGAGAAAAAACCCAGTCCAGACCATCGGCGCTGGCTTCGGTGGCTGCGATGCGGGCACTTTCCCTTATCAGCGCGGTATCCCAGGAGCAGGACAGGGCCAGGGGAATGGGAAAAATCGTCTTGTGTCCATGGATCACATCCAGGCCGAAGAGCAAGGGAATATGGAGCCGCGAATTGTTGACCGCAATTTCCTGGGCTTTACGCACCTTATCTGGGCCGGTGATGCCAAAAAGCCCGCCCACCTGACCCTTGCGAATCTTTGCGTCTACGTCGGTGCTGACGACCGAACCGGTAACCGCGCCGCCGGGGGTAACCAGATTCAGTTGGCCTATTTTTTCCTCCAGGGTCATTTTACCAAGCAGTTGGCTGACGTACCCGTTCATCTTCGCGTCTTGGGCCCTGGATTGCCCGTGGATCAGGGCAAATACCAAAGCAAGGACAATCATTTTTTTCATTTGGCTTTCTTTTATTCGATTAATTAACATCAAGAGTTTTATCGGTCACTTAGGGTCACGGTCTTGGGTAGCCGAATTACCGTACTCTGTGCCCAAGCGCAGTGTGGGCCTGGATCTAGCGCAACAGATACGGCTCAATGGCCTTTTTCCAAATCTGGTATCCCGATGGATTCATGTGCAGGCTATCGGGCCTAAAAATTCCCGGCATCGGCCTTCCCCCGGGGGTAAGCATCAGGTGGTAGACATCGACAAACGAGGCGTTAGTCTGTTGGGACATAAACCGCTCGATCAGTCGGTTGGCTTGCTGCATCTGGGGATCCAGCTTCATCCGGCTCGGACTCGGTTTAAGGGATACGAACACAATATTTTCACCAGGCATCCGGGAGCGAATGAGCCAGAACAATTCCACCCAGCGGCCAAAGACACTCTGGGCCGTCACGGTATCGGATGAGGCTAAGTCATTTTCGCCGCAATAGACGACCACCTGCTTTGGCTGGTAGGGAAAGATAATATCCGGAGCGTAGCGGATTACATCGGGCAGCGAGGAGCCGCCAAACCCGCGGTTTAGGATGCGGTATCCCGGAAAATAGGCCTGCACATCGGACCAGAAATGAAAGGAGGAACTGCCTACAAACAGGATGGCTCCCTTCGCCGGAAACTGCGCGCTGTCAAGCTTTTTAAAGGCCTTTATTTCATCGATAAAAGGTTGTGTCCGGCCTGTTATGGGGGCGGCAGTGGTTACTAACACCAGGACCAGCAACCAAGGGCTGTTCCTGGAGGATGAATGGGGCATAGTCTACTTAATTAACCTGCAATATGGTGGTTTTTTTGCTGCGTCCGCTCGCGCTAACCGAAAAATGGGGTTGTCTTTCCCGAACCAAGCTAGTTATTTTAGCCAGGGGCTCCGGAAGCCCAATTTCCGCAATCCCTCTTGAATTTCGGGGCAACTCATGAATAATTTCCACATTAGTCCGGAGCGGTAGTTCTCCATCATCACCACTATCGGGCCCTCGTCGATGGCCAGATAGGAATCCGCCCACCAGTCTTTGGATTGATTAAAAGCGTCGTGAAAGCCGTACACGCCCCAAAGTTTCCCACCCAGGTCGTTGTAGAAATGCTTGAGCGCACGCATGGAATAGGTGGGGGTATACGGAAAGGAAGACAGAGCCGCCGTTGGGGCGATGGTGCCGTGGTCGTTGGCCGGTGAACTGGCATCATAGCCGTTGTAGGTGTCGCTGGCAGTCAGGCCCCAGCAATCTGCACCGTATCCCTTAAAACCGCCGGGATCGGCCACGCAATGTTTATAGTTGATCTGGGTTTGGTTGTAATTCTGCTGCCAGTAGTCGGCGTATTGATCCTGGAGGCCTCGGGGATCGAGACCCAGAAAGCTGTACTGCGCAAAGAACAGGGGTCCGCCGTATGCAAAACCCAGGGGCATCAGGACACCATAGTAGGTTTTCCCGTTTTTAAAATGGTCCCCCGTGGCCCAGCAACGATGATAGACTTCGGGGGATATGGGATAGGTGGGACTCGAAGCCGACATAAGGTAGGTGATCAGGCATTCATTCCAGCCATGGATGGCAAAATTCATGCTCCAGGCGTATTTGGGACTCCAGTGCCAGTACAGGACATCGTTTGTTCCTCGGGTATGCCAGTTCCATTGGGCGGCCTTCCACAGCGCGTTGATCTGCCCGCGCAGCTGGGTCTCCCGCGGGTTTTGTTTGGAAAAATATTGGCGAGCACACAACAGGCCCTGGAAGAGGTAGGAAGTCTCCACCAGATCCGCCCCGTCGTCTTTGGGGCTGAAGGGGATCGTCGCCCCGGAGGCGCCGTTCATCCAATGGGGGAAGATACCGTGGTAGCTTTCCGCTTTTTGCAGGAAAGCAAGTATTTTGAGCAGCCTGGCGACGGCACTGTCCCTAGGGACCCAGCGACGCTCCGAAGCCACGATGATGGCCATGATGCCAAAACCGCTGCCCCCGGTCGTTACCACTTCGTTTCCGTATGTACGCGTGACGTTGCTGCGCTCCCTGGCAAGCCCGCTCACGGGATGGGCGAAATCCCAGAAATAAGCAAAGGTTTGCTTCTGCACAAGTTCGACCAAGGCACTATCCGAGAGATTTGCCGAACCTGGAGCCTTAGCAGGCGCGGGGGCTGCAGACTGTTGTCCGCAAAGGTGGAAAAACGGCGTTAGGATCGCTATGGCAAGAAAAATAGATCTGTTGAACCTACTCATGGGAAAGAAATATTTCGACCAAAAGTATTCATTATCGGGATGCCAATCATCATCGAAGCCAGCAAAATCCGCTGGCCTGCGCGTCGGTCGACTGCTATCGGCGGCTTCTATAAATTCGGGCTCAAAAATCCGAGGTTGGTCATGCCGGTCTGCACTTCGGGACAGCTCATAAATAAATTCCAAAGCAGCCCGCTTCGGTAGTTTTCAATCATCACGATCTGCGGTCCTTGATCAATGGCCAGGCAGTCGGTGTCAAACCAGATACTGGTCGGGTTAAATGCATCGATAAAACCGTACTGCCCCCAGATCTTATTGCCCAATTTATAATAGAAAAACCGCAGGGCATTCATGGATTCGGTTGGAGTATAAGGTAGCGAGGAGATGGCGGCCGTTGGAGCAATCACGCCCACATCGTTGGTGGGGGAGCTGGCGGTATAGCCTCCCTGGATATCGCTGGCCGTAAGACCCCAGCAGGCGCTGTCGTACAAGTAATATTTGTTGGGGTTTTGTACACAATATAAATAATTAATCCGCGCATGTGCAGTGTCCTGGGTCCAGTAATTGGCATAACCGTCCGATAGACCATTGGGATTGATTCCTAAAAAGGAATAGTGGGCGAAGAAAAGTGGTCCGCCGTAATCGGGGCCCAGAGGAAGCGTTATGCCGTAAAAGGATCTGCCGTTTTTCTCCCCTCCGTTTTGCGCCCAACCATTAGTGTACACTACGGTGGGAATCGCGTTGGTATCCACGGGCGAAGAGGCTGCCATCACATAGGTAATCATGGCTTCGCACCATCCCTGGACATGGACGTTGATGGCCCATCCAAAATCCGGACTCCAATTCCAGGTCAGCACATTCTGGCCGTTCTGGCGAAACCAGTTCCACTGAATGCTATCGTAAATATTGTTGATGCTGGTCCGTAAATTGATTTCACTAGGATCGGTCGAGCTGTTAAAAAACTGGCGGGCGCATAACAGACCCTGCATCATATAGGAAGTCTCCACGATATCCGCGCCGTCGTCTTGCGTGCTAAATGGTACCGTGGCCCCGGTCGTACCGTTAATCCAATGGGAGAAGGCACCGTGGTACCGGGTAACCGTATTAGTTAGGAAATTGACGATCGTATCGATGCGACCCAAGGCCTGGGCCCGGGAAATAAAGTTTCGCTGGACTCCCACAAGCATGGCCATGATCCCAAAGCCACTACCGCCCGTGGTAACTACATCGCCTGATGAGGTGCGCTCGCGAGCCATGCCGCATACCGGATGGCCGAAGGCCCAGAAGTAGTTGAAGGTTTGCTGCTCGACCAAGGTGAGCAGCGCCGAATCCGTAATGCGCGGGAATTTGTCGCTGGTATCAATTTGCGTAACAAAATTTAGGTCGGCATTATTGGACAGCGCGATACCGTCGACGGATTTCACTCCGGTGGAAATACTCACCGTATACTCCGACCATGGACTTAGCGCACTGAGGGGCGTAACAACCAGCGCGCTGTCGTGGTTTGTAAAGCTGACCATATTGGGGACAAAGGTAGTGGCGCTGCTAAAAGATAGGTTGGAGTGCAAAGTTGCAGTATCGATAGGAGCCGAGAAATAGAATTTTATGGCAGGGCTAAAGCTGACATTAGAAAACTGCTGACCTTTTTTCGAGCTGTCATCGATGGTCACATTAACCAGATTAAATGCGCCGACGGTCGGCGGTTTAGCGTCCTGCTTTTTACAGGAAAACAGCGCAAAGCACAATGCGACTGCGGATAAACGACGGATGGTTATTGATGCAATTTTCACGATTACTAATTAATTCTGTTTGTGTATGGGGTCGAGATTGCTAAAAAAACGGGACGTTCATTATTTTTTGCGATAACCAAGCAAGGCTTCTTATTAATATACAACAGCCGGATGTCCCGTACTTCCCCACTGGTGATCAGCGGACCCGAATGCTGAATCATGTTGTTAAAATTTCCTTTTCCATCACCCAAGGAAAGCCCTAGAGCCATGGCATCATATCGGCCTTCGTAGGGGTTTACCCCATAAAAATTCCCGCCCGTTAGAATATCCATCTTGCCATCCCTATTGAAATCAAAGGGCATAAAGGCGAATATCGGGGTCCATTGCAAGGAATATGGCAAATCTTTGGGCGTGAAATGGCCTTTGCCGTCATTTATAAAGACCTTGGACGCCAGTGTTTTGGCTTCAAATTCCGTGGCATTTTTGATCCGGTCACCAAAAATTTCTTCTACCGTTTTACCTGCCATTTGCTCGTAGTATAAATATTGCTTTTTTAGGTAGGGCAATTGTCGTTCCAGATCCTCCTTGGATAAAAAAGGATAATATTTCCCCTGTTTGGCAACCGCTAGTATCTGGTTGGACGCACGGATCGCACCCAGCTCCGGGGAGACAAACATTTTTAAGGGGTAGGCCGCACTAGCGGTCAGTTTGCTATTCAGCCCGTAGTTGCCTAGTAACAGGTCAACATACCCGTCGCCATTAACGTCGGTGGTGTCCAGGCTAAACCACCAGCCCTTCAATGACTCATCGTCGTCCGTCAAGGGAGTTCGGGTAAATTTGCCGTGGTCATTTTTATACAGCACGGGCGGCATCCATTCACCGGCCAAGATTAAATCGGGCCAACCATCCTTGTCTACATCGGCCCAGGCTGCAGACGTAACCATGCCCAGGTGCGCAAGTTCCGGAATAAGCTTATCGCTAACCACGCTAAAGTTTCCCTTGCCATCATTTTGCAATAAATAGGAAACCGCGTTATTACCATACTTGGCATCGGCTCGGCCGCCAACGAAAACGTCCAGGTCTCCGTCGTGGTCGAAATCCGCCACCCGGACCACGGATTTATTCCCTGGAAGGCGAGGCAAGCCCGACGATTTATGGAAGTTCCCCTTACCGTCATTGAGGTAGAGCCGGTCTTGGAGTTGGGGAGCATTATTGGGAAATTCATTACCACCACTGGCCACATACAAATCGAGGTCCCCGTCCCCATCGGCATCAAAGAATATCGCATCTACGTCCTCGCAATACTTGTCTGCAAGAAATGCAGCGGAATCTGCAGACGGCATAAACCGCCCGTCTGGCTGCTGCAGGTATATTGCGCCTGGATGTCCCACAGCGCCGCAGATATACAAATCGTCCAGACCATCCCCGTTTACGTCGCCAATGGCTATCTTAGGTCCCTGGGTGGAAAGTTCGTGCGGAATAAAGGGTTGGTAGTTGAAATCCACATACGCAAGGTCCTCTTGGTGTCGGTAATCGAGGCCCAGTTTGCCTGTGATATCGGTAAAAAAGGAATCTGATGGGTTGCGCAACAAATGATTGACGAAATCCTCATAATGGACAATCGTGTCGGTGTTTTTTCTTTCGTACGCAATGGTCAATCGCTGATTGGCCGCTACCTGGAAGAGACTTTGGTGGGTACGGTTGGGCCAGATGATGACCAGGCTGTCTACCTGGGCATGGGTGCTTAGACCAAAATTAAAGACCGGTTCGCTGCTGCTCATAAATCCATGTACCGACTGCAATTCGCGGTATTGTAACCTGCCTTGGCAATACAAGAAGATCTTGGTCCCAATACCAAACGTGTTCTTGCCCGGACCTTTGACCCGAATGCTTAGGTAGTTTGGGGCGGGGGTCAGTTGGCGGGCATTGTTTTGATAGATACCGGCGGGCTCGTTCATTTTGTTTATCACCAAATCAAGGTCCCCGTCGCCATCCAGGTCGCCGTAGGCTGCGCCCTGAGACAGGGAAGGGTCACCGAATCCCCAAGCGGTGGATCGGTCCTCGAATTTTATCGCTTCCGTGCCTTCAAACATGTAGCTGTGCCAGGCTCCCCCAGGGGCGTGTTGCATCAATTCCTTGTCCAGTTGCCTGTTGCCTTTCAAGCGTTCCTGGCCAGCATTTTTATCTGAATAAAAATGCAGGAAGTCCATGTCATTTTGCCGTGTCTTGATTCCATTGGTAATAAACAAATCGTTAATCCCATCCAAATTATAGTCGGCAATCAGTGGGCTCCAGCTCCAATCCGTTGCTGCCACGCCGCTGTACAGCGCAATTTCGGAGAACTTGGACCCTCGGCCCGTATTGAGTTGTAGACAGTTCTTGGAATACTGATAATTGTATCCAACCTTACTCAGGTGGTTATAGATGTTGAAATTATACTCGCCTTGGGAGGATTTCAAGACTTTTTCATCCGGGGAAAGCATATCCAGGGTCATGATATCTGGCCAGCCGTCGTTGTTAACGTCGGCAATGTCATTTCCCATAGAGAATTTCGACTCGTGGCCGAATGCCTGGCGATTCATTTCCTGGAATGTGCCGTTTCCCTGGTTGATATAATAGTAATCATCTTCGTTAAAATCGTTGCTCACGTAGATATCTTCGTATCCATCGTGATTAAAGTCTGCCACACCTACGCCTAGACCATAACCTAATGAACTGGCGATAATGCCAGCATTCTGGGTAACATCCGTAAAATGGTCTCCATCATTGCGAAATAACTTGCCACCACTGACTTCGCTATACTTTCTTCTGCCGGAGGTGTCACCATAATTTGCCGATCCGTGCGTGGAATGTTGCAGTAGAAACATATCTAAATCGCCGTCGTTATCGTAATCGAAAAAAACAGCCTGTGTATTATACCCTTGGATGTCTAAGCCCCATTTTGCCGAGGCCTCCGTAAAGGTATTGTTGCCATTGTTTATAAATAACCGGTTCTTAGAATGGGTAAAAAAGGTTTTGGCGTTGGGGTTAACTTCTCTGTCCGGAGTATGGTTAGACACGGCGCATACAAATATATCCAGGTACCCGTCGCCGTTGACGTCCGCCATCGTAACGCCCGTGGTCCAGTCGTTCAAACCCGAAACACCGGCTTTTTCGGTAATATCCTCAAATTGCATATTGCCTTTGTTGAGGTAAAGCTTGTTGCCTGCCGTATTGGACGTAAAAAATATGTCAGGTAACCCGTCGTTATTGATATCGCCAATCGCCACTCCCGCTCCGTTATAAAAATAAATGTAGTCCAGGATATTCAGCGAATCGGTATCCGTATTCGGGTTCACAAAATGAATCCCTGTCACCTGGGGATCGAGTTTGGTAAACAAATTCTTGTTGCGGCCGCAGGCCACCAGCAAAAGAGCAATAGCGCTGGTCACCCAAAGGCTAATCTGCGGTGTTGTGGGGGTATATTTTTTGGGAAAGAACATATCGATAGGATCGCAAATTGGCAACCGATCAGCAAATCTACCATTTCCTTCACCGATCCGATTCATTCATTTTTTACCTGACTATACGTGAAGCTAAAATCTGAGGTCTTTTATCGGGTATCTTTCCTTACGATCTATGATAGGATTTGGCGCGACTAACGGGATTACGATGGTTCAGATTTAACCATTAATTCTGTAAGACAATCCTCTTTGCCAAAGTATGCGCACGTTTGCCCTAATTACCTGTAACAAACAAAAAGGCTGCCTAGTCAAAGGCAGCCTCTTGAAGAAAAAATCTGTTTATCGAATTAACGACCAGCTTGTCCATTGAGGAACAAGCCAACTACTTCCTGTTGCGTCAAAGCGGAATTGAATATCCTTAACTCATCCAATTTGCCCAAATACGATCCGTGTAGCCCCAAGGAGGCGGAAACACCGAACAGTCCGGGAGGCCATGTGCCAATGAAGATCGTGTTAGGTTCATCGGTAGGAAAGGCGATGGGGCCCATCAGCGGGTTAGGCGGAGTAGCGCCACCGGGTCCTTGCAATAATGTGTTAGATAATGAATATGGTGTGGGAGACCAAGCCGTGTTGGTTCCAACGGGAACGCCATCTTCATACACTACATACACACCCGTGGTATCATTATAGGTGCATACCAAATGAGACC
The DNA here is from genome assembly GCA_963742225.1 of uncultured Chitinophagaceae bacterium. Lineage (GTDB taxonomy): Bacteria > Bacteroidota > Bacteroidia > Chitinophagales > Chitinophagaceae > Puia. Next base: position 263,576 of record CAVULD010000004.1, read on the forward strand.
AACTGCCCAGACCAGTAGTATCCCAGGTGGAGGCCACTACTTGTTGCCATCCAGGGGAAGCTAGGTTGTTAAACCCATTATGAAAATTGACGGAGTCGTTACCCGTTGTATAATGTTCGAATTCAGCGATAAGTTCATCTCCATTAGCTCCGGTATTTGAACCAGACAAGAAAAAAACGCCGTTGGGGTCATTAGTACCCAAGGTGTCATACGGCTGGTCAGCCATATTATACCAGAACGAGACGGAGTAGCTGCCCAAATGAGAGAGCTTGGCTGTATCTGTTGTAGGTATTGCTACCGTAATATACGCTCCAGAATCACCCTGGTAAGCCTGGCCTCTTACTCCGGTAACATAGGTTACCCCATTGGCAACACCGGTAAGTCCAAGTTTCGATTCGTTTGGAGAACCGTCAAAATTGAAATACAGCAGAAGCGTTGCTGGGGATACGGAATCAGACGAGACATAGCCACCCAAGGGGGTGGGGGGCGGCGTAGTGGTGCCGCTAGAGGACGTGCTGCATGATTGAATTAAAAGAACGGACCCGATCAATACCACTGCACTAGTCAGGGAGACCAATTTGCTTGTTATTTTTTTCATTGTTTTAATTTTAAAGTTTAAAATTTTACGATCAGTTGGATAAAAATCCCTGGTGAGCCTCTAGCTCGATTGAGTAAATGCATATAGCTTAACGTGGTTTTTATGAATTTTCTTGCCCTCCTTCAATTTAATTTCTGTTAATAACCAGGATTTTGGGCCAGCCTCCCCCCGCTTATGGCAATTTCAGAGCTCGGTATCGGTAAAATCTCATTCACCCCGGCCACAAAATTGGTCTTACCTGAGGCAATCATCACCTGATCCGCCCGGCCCTGGCGAACAATGTCCCAAAATCGGTCATGTTCCATGGCTAGCTCAACCCGGCGTTCATTCCATATAGCAGTTAGTACATCAGATTGGGAACTGGCGGTTGTTGGTGGCAAGCCCGCCCGGCTTCTGACTTGGTTCAAATACTGAATGGCCGAACTGGTGTTTCCAAGTTCATCATCGGCCTCGGCTTTAATTAGTAGCACTTCAGCATAGCGCAAGATATGCAGATTTTTTTGACATAAACCACGATTGCCCTCAAATGCCTCTATTTGGGCCATGGTCCCTCCCGGCATGATCTTCGAGTGATATGCCTTATAGTTGTAGCGGGCATTGATACCCACCATGGTAGGCACTACAAAGCCATCAAACAAGGTATCCGGAGGGCTGGAGGCTGGCAGGTTCATGATGGTGGACGCCTGCCGAAGGTCCCCTGGCTCATAGGCGGCTTGCAGGTTGGTCGTCGGGCAGTCAAAGCCATATCCATCATCGCCCGAAGGTTGGTAAAACCCCGGATTATTCCACGGCGTGAATGGGGTCCCCATGCCATTATCTTGGCGCGCCCCCTGGTACTCTACGTATCCCGGAATGCCGTAGTCGGCATTGCCGTATATTCCTGTCTCCACTTCAAAAACCGATTCCGCACAATTGTCCCCGGCCTGCCTCCAGAGGATGGAATAATCGGGCATGAGCTGATACTGCCCCGAATTGATTACGTCAGTAACCAGGCTGTCTGACTCTTGCCAGTTCTTCAAATACATATCCACTTTGGCTAGCAGGGTCTCCGCTGCCCCTTTGGTTGCCCGACCCACATCGGTGGCGGACTTGATCGGCAGATTCTGAATGGCAAAGAGCAAATCCGGAAGAATGGCGCTATTATAAATTTGGGCTGCCGTGGCGCGGTAATAAAACGAACTGTCTTGGTTTTGTGGTCCGGTAGGGACGGTGAGCACAAGAGGTACTCCACCGAACATCCGTACGAGGTTAAAATACAGATAGGCTCGCAAAAAGCGCATTTCTGCTGTGCGCGTAGTAACCAGGGCCGGACTAAGTGCCGCTTGCTTCAGCGCACTGATGGCAATGTTGGTTCGCGAAATCCCTGCATAGTAGCCACGCCAGAGCCCGGCAATAAACACGTTGTCGGAGGTAACGGTGAAATTATCGATATCGGCTGCAGCCGGCTGATCCCCTGCGTAACTTCCTTTATCTGCATCATCGCTTATGATGTTGGTTACTGTGATAAAATAAATACCGTGGATATCGTATGACCCAAACTCAGACTGCGTAGGGTCAGGTGTGATCAGCGCATTGTAGGCTCCCGTTACTTCATCCAGGGCTACTTGTGGATCGGTAGAAGGAGTGCCCTGGCCCTGGATAGGTACATCCAGGAAAGACTTCTTGCATCCGGCAAAACCCAGGGCGAGCCAAAAAATGATAAGCAAATTATTTTTCATCTGTCTTAAGTTAGTTTTAGCAATTCTTATTCCAATTCATTATAAACCTAAATTAAGGCCAACGGCAAAGGTTCTGGTCGTTGGGTAGGTACCCAGTTCAATACCCGCATTGGTCACTGAAGAGCCAGGTAATTCAGAGGAAAAACCATCGTACTTTTTCCAGGTTACCGGATTTTGCGCTGTTAAGAATATCCGACAACTGCTGATCACATGCTGCTTGCTTATGGTTTTAGCATCAATACTATAGCCAAGTGTGATGTTGTTAATGCGGACAAACGAGCCGGAAGCAATAAAATAGGTGGAAGCAGGCAGGTTTCCGGCATTGGGTGCAGGTTGGGTGTTGGACCCATTGGAGGGCGTCCAGTAATTGGTGGCCACCGATTTTTCTACGTTGTCGGAAGAAACCACCCGAGCTTGTAACTTTCCATTGTAAACCTGGTTACCTACGTTGGAGAAGATATCCAGCGAAAAATCAAAGTCTTTATAGGTGACCCCGCCCGATATGCCAAAGTACAATTTCGGTTGATAGGAACCCGCGTAAGCGGTATCCAGTGATCCGTCGGAATTGAATTGGTAAATAAAGTCGCCCGGTTGGGCGCCAGGCTGTAGCTCATTTCCATTTTTGTCCTTGTAATTATTAATCTGGGCTTGATTTTGAAACACACCCAGCACCTTGCGCATGAAAAAAGAACCTATCGGATACCCCGACGTGGTTTGCGTGGTAAAATACCCGTTGATGTTCCCGTCAAAATAAGGCAATCCGCCGTTTAGGCTGACTACCCGGTTTCTATTGAACGTTATATTGGCCCCCACGAAATAAGACAGACTCTTGCTTGCGTTGTCATGCCAGCGGGCTGAAAATTCCAGTCCGCGATTATCAATGCTGGCAGCGTTAGTCAAAACATCACCCGGCGTAATGGAACTGTTGGGGTTTGCCTGGCTGCCGAAAGTGCCGGGCACTTGAACGTAAATCAGCGCGTTGGTGACCATCTTGTTGTACACGTCTAGTTCACCCGTCAGCTTGGAGTTAAGCACACTGTATTCCAAGCCTATATCGGATTCCTGGGTCACTTCCCATTTCAGGTTGAGATCCTTTATCTGCGGGACGATGGAACCCGTCGTTGATCCCGAGGCCGTCGTGCCACTATTATAAAAATAGGGGAGGTTGGATAAAACGGTTTGGACCGAAGCGTCGGAAGGGATATTGGAATTACCAAGTTCACCCCAGCTGGCTTTTAGTTTCAAATATTGGAACACTTTCTGATTGTCCATAAAATCTTCCTTGCTGATCACCCAGCCTACGCTTACACCGGGGAAATAGCCCCAACGGTTTTGGGGGGCAAATACCGAGCTGCCGTCTGCCCGAAAATTGCCAGTAAACTGGTATTTGTCGTTGTAACTATAAAAAACGCGCCCGAAATAGGAATTGGTGGTGTATTCCGTGACGGAGCTCCCGTTAAATTGATAATTCGCATCCCCATTCTGCAAATACCATTCGCTGGGCACGGGTGGTACATCGTACCTGGAGGCCGATATCCCTGTATTGTAATATTTTTGGGCTTCGGTACCCACCAGGACGCTAATCTTACTTTGGCCGAATTCCTTGACGTAAGTAGCCGTATTGCTCCACACCCAGTGGTAATACTTGGTATTGCTAACGTTTAAAACGCTGCGGCTAGCACCTTGCGACCCACCGGCGGTGGTGAAGAATGTGGTATCGTTGGGAATCTGGTAGGTATACTGCCTATCGTCGTATAAATTCAACTCATCGTTAAACGTTGACCTTAAGGAGATGGACTTGCTCGGCTTGATATCTACCCAGACATTGCCTTGAATCCGGTTGTTGTGGCTGAGGTCGTTGGTGCTTTGCGCATCCAGCACGGGATTGCCCACATTCTGGTATGCGGACGTATTGCCGTATTTACCGTTGACCTCGGCTGGGACCAGGGGGGCGGCACGATAGGCATCTTCGGTAATCTCGCCAGTCGGTACATTTTGTTCGGCTTGATTGGCAAAGGACACTGTGGTACCCACCTTGAGAAATGATGTGGGAGTGTATTCATTGTTCAGCCGGAAGGTATAGCGTGTGTAGTCGTTATTGATGATAATGCCTTCTGTGCTCTGGTAGCCCGCACTGATGGCGTATTTATCCTGACTGCTGCTGCCCGATATCGACAGGTTATGATTTTGATAAAAGGCATTGCGCAAGACCTGATTGTACCAATCGGTCGAATATCCTGTAGATGGTACCGGAAGGCCGTAGATTAATTGTCGGTAATTGATGTATTCGGCAGCATTAGCCATCGGCACCACGTGGGCCGCTTGCGTGATACCCAGGTTGCCCGAATAAGTAAGTTTCATTTTGCCCGAACCTTGTTTGGTGGTAATCAGAATAACACCGTTGGCACCTCTTACCCCATAAATGGAGCAGGCCGATGCATCTTTCAGTATATCCACGCTTTGTATGTCGGCGGTATTGATGTTGGTTATGTCATCGGTCCAGATTCCGTCCACGATATATAGTGGGTTTGCGCCGGCCAATATGGAACCGGTACCTCGAATGATTACTTGGGGCGCACTGCCAGGGTCGCCGCTGCTGATCACTTGCACCCCCGCTACTTTACCCTGCAGGGCCTGTGTCGCCGTCAGTACTGGTTGTTTAGCCAGTTCGGTGCCATTAACATGGGCTACAGCCCCCGTCACATCGATGCGGCGTTGCGTGCCGTATCCCACCACAATCACCTGGTCTAAGGTTTTGGTTGACTGAGTCAATTTAATGTTAATCACCGATTGGTTGTTAACAGCCACCTCTTGACTCTGGTAACCCACATAGGAAATGACCAAGGTCCCGTTCTCGGGTACCGTAATTTTAAACATGCCGTCCAGGTCCGAGGAGGTGCCTTTGCCACCGCCCTTGAGGCTTATCGATACCCCAGAGAGGGGTTCGCCATTTTCCCCCGTAATGCGGCCTGCGACCTGAATATCTTGAAGGGCAGCCGTTTTGGACAGCACGACGATCAGGTTATTTTCGAGCATTTTGTAGGTGAGGTCCGTGCCGCCAAAGAGTTTGGTCAAGGCCTCGGCGATGGGGGCATTAGCAATATCCACGCTGATCTGCTGATTCAGATCGGGCAGACGGCTGTTGTACAAGAAGCGGTACACGCCTTGTTTTTCGATACTGGTTAGGGCTTTGGAGATTTCGGTATTCTCCACTTTGAGCGAAACGGACGATTGGCCGATCGCATGGGCGGACACTTGCAGACTCGCCGCCAGAACCAACATAAAACTAAGTTTCATAAGCAAGAGAGCTTTTTTAAGCGCACGGGAACCCAGGTTCCCAGTCGTTAGAGTTTTTTTCATACTTTTATTGTTGGCGGTTAATGATGAAACTTATACTGCTTCCAGGCTGCGTAAGTTTCGACGTCGGCCTAAGGGGAAATGCGCTTGCGCATTTCTCTTTTTTATACATCGTTGTATGAATTATGGTTCGTACGTGTGATCATTTCGTAATAGTTATGGTGCTGCCTTGCATGGTGTAATTAAAGTCCGAAGCCGCTTTGGTCAATTTGAGCGCGTCCAGGGCTTGCTGGACCGTTTCGTTTTCAAAGATACCGGTAAAATGCAGCGTATCCAGCTGCGGATCATCAAACCGAATACTCACGGCGTACCAGCGCTGCATGTCTTGGGCCAGGTCCCGAAAGGACTGGTCCTGAAAAATCAATTTGTTTTCGACCCAGGACGTTTCTGCGATGACTCCGCTCACGGGTTCGCGGGTCAAATTGCGAATCGTTACCAAAGGTTGGCTGGACAAGGCAGCGCCACCACGCATGGTTCTAGTTGCAGACAAGCCCGCGGGGTCGTTCGCCACGACGATTTTCTCATTGGGCTTTAGCACAATCTTTTGATTGGGCCGGTCGTGCAACATGACCTCGATACTGCCTCGGATCAGGCTGGCTTCGCTGGTCCGGTCGCTTGGATAGGTTTTCACATTGAACTTCGTGCCCAAGACTTTGATATCCATCTTGGTCGTGTGGATGATGAAGGGTTTTTCTGCGTTATGTGCTACGTCAAAAAAGGCTTCCCCACTCAGGGTTACTTCGCGCAAGACCGCTCCGAAATTGCGGTCATAGCTTAAGGTGCTGCCCGCGTTGAGCCAAACCTGGGAGCCGTCGGGCAATACGAGGTTTGTTTTGGAGCCGTTGCGCGTAGAAATTTCACTACGGCTTTTGTCCGCTGCAGGGGGTAGAGGTTGGACGGTATGAACGATTTTTTCGGATCCGAAAACCCAGAGCAGGACCAGCAAGATACCCGTGGAGAAGAGGAACAAAAGGCGGTGGGTATTTTTTCTACGCGCGAGTAGTTGGTTTGCTTGGGAGCTGCGACCAAAGGCCGGGCGTGGTGGCGTTTCCGCTTCCAGGTCAATTCCTTGGGCGTGCATGCGTTCGCGGTGTCGGGCGAATGCTTGGCTAATTTCATCTGGATCCTGCTGGAGCTCCAGATTCCACAAATCAGCCACCGTCTGCATGGGGTAATGCAGGTCAGGATACCTGCGCATCAGGTTTTCCAGTTCGAGCAAATCCTCCGCTGAGGCTTCGCCCGCAAGTCTTTTGGCCATCAAATTCCAAATGCGTTGTTCTTCCATCGCAGCTAGGGCTATTGTGCCTAAGACAGGGAAAAGAAAGTAAACCCCCAAAAAAATGCGGCTGGGAACAAAATAAATTACGGATGACTTGCGACGGAGACCAAAATGGTTCGCTTAATGTCGAAGCTGACGGCCGCACCAATTTTTCGAAGAGCGATAGCCAATTGATTTTCAACTGTCTTTACCGAGACGTGGAGGATTTCGGCCACTTCTTTGTAGCGCAGTTGGTCTTCTTTGACGAGTTTAAAGATTGTTCTGCATTTGGGTGGCAGCCGGTCGATTTCCCGGTGAATCCGCAGCATCAATTCGGCGGTCACCAGCATTTGTTCGCCGTCCACGTAGGTGCACCTGGGTTCGGCCTGGAGTTCGTCCAAGTTGATGGTGCAGGACTTTTTTTGCTTATCTAGGTAATTGAGGGCCGTATTGCGCGTGGCTACAAATAAATATACCCGGAGGTTTTCGATCTGTTCCAGCGTGGCACGTTTTTCCCAAATCTTCATGAACACATCCGAAACTACCTCCTCGGCCGACTGTTTCGATTTAATTAAACTGAACGCGAATTTAGTGAGGCTGCAATAAAATTGGCTGAATAGTTCTTGGTAAGCCCACTGATCATCATGGTGGGCGATTCTGTTTTGCAAATATTGTAACCGTATAACAGAAATCATTGGCAATGCTACCCTTCTCTTTTTTAGCCGTGCGGGCTATTCCAAAACCAAGCAATGTAGAAAACAAAGAACCCAATAATAACAGGACAATTGCTGCCCATCGAATGCTGCTCAAAAATAGGCTTTAAAATGTGCGGATGATTAGATTTCTATGGGTTGGACGAATTTTCTATTTTTGGAGCGCCAAAAATTGGCAGGACCCTTAGCTCAGCTGGTTAGAGCATCTGACTCATAATCAGAGGGTCGCTGGTTCAACCCCAGCAGGGTCCACCTCCAAGACTAAGCACCTATAGTGATTTTGCATCATAGGTGCTTTTTTCATGCTGATCAAGGACTCACCGCCCAGGTAATTGGCATCCAATCAGGTAAAAAGCAATATCTTGCCGCGGCGTTTCCAACGCTTGCCATAAAGTATGCTTTTGGCCCTACATGGCCGTTCTGGAAAAATACCCGCAGAGCATATCAAGCCAAGCGGTACCGGCTTGGCTAGGCTGGGTGGTATAGCGCGTAATGAGCTGTGGGCTTTTTCTTTAGGTGTTCTTTAACCTTTTATTAACCCTAAGCCAAATACATTTGCCAATCAATTGAATATATGAAGAAATTCTTTGTTGTTGGACTGGTTCTTTTGCTAACCCAGGCTGCTTTTGCCCAAAAAGATACCTCGGCTGCCAAGGCCTCGGTGCCCCCCGCTGCGGTCCCGCCGGCTAAGAAGGATTGGAGCAAGGTGTCTTTAAAGAACCGGGCCAATGACCATTTTATGGTCCAAGTTGGCTATGTCAACTGGGCCGGGGCGCCGGATAGCGTTTCCATTGTCGGATTTGGGCGCAGTTTTAATTTTTACGCCATGTACGATATGCCGTTCAAAACCGACCCAAGGTTAAGTGTAGCAGCGGGTCTGGGCATCGGCAGCAGCAATGTGTACTTTAACCAGCAACAAGTGCTGGTGGCTGCTCAAACCCCTACCCTCCAATTCCAAAATACCGCGGGTCAAAACCATTTCAAGAAATTCAAATTGGTGGCCACCTACCTGGATATTCCCATTGAATTGCGCTTTGCTTTGGACCCAGAAAACACCAACAAGAGCTGGAAATTTGCGGTTGGCACCAAAGTGGGCTTTCTGCTCAGTACCTACACCAAAGGAAAGAACTTACTGAACAATGCCAATCAGTCGATCAATAACTACATAGAAAAGCAAAGTTCAAAAACTTACTTCAACGGAACCCGGCTGGTGCCTACGATACGGGTGAGCAAGGGCCCCGTGGGCATCTATGCCCAATACCAGGTGACTTCATTCACCAAAACAGCAACGGCTTCTGCCATTTATCCCTTTGAAGTGGGCATTGTGCTCAGCGGCTTATGATTGGCTGACCGGTCAGCTCGTTGTCGCAAGTCCCGTGTAGGTATACTACCTGAGCGCTATCTTTAATCCCTAAATCAAGTCATCAACTTGCTAGATAAGAAACCCATCATATCGGATGAAGAAAATGCTGTGCTCGTGGGACTTGTGCAAAAGGACCAGACCGAACAGCAAGTCCTTGAGTACCTCCGTGAACTGGCCTTTCTGGCGGAAACGGCCGGGGCGGTAACCCGAAAGATCTTCATTCAAAAACTGCCCCACCCCGATTCAAAGACCTTCATCGGAAAGGGCAAACTCCAGGAAATCAAGTCTTTTATTGAAGGACGCGATATTCGGGTCGCCATTTTTGATGATGAATTGTCGGGCTCGCAAATCACCAACATAGAAAAAGTACTCGATGTTAAGACCATCGATCGATCCGACTTGATCCTGGACATTTTTGCCCGCCGGGCAAAGACCGCCCAGGCGCGCCTGCAGGTGGAGCTCGCCCAGTATCAATACCTGTTGCCCAGACTGCGCGGGATGTGGAAACACCTGGAACGGCTGGGCGGCGGGATCGGCACCCGCGGACCAGGGGAAACGGAAATAGAAACCGACCGAAGAATCGTAAACGATAAGATTGTGCTGCTGCGCAAGAGGCTGGCAGCTATCGACAAGCAAGCCTTTACCCAGCGCAAAGAGCGCGGGGAATTCATCCGCGTGGCCCTGGTTGGCTATACCAATGTGGGCAAGTCTACGCTGATGACGGTCCTGAGTAAAAATGAAGTATTTGCAGAAAACAAACTCTTTGCCACCCTGGACACGACGACCCGCAAAGTCGTCTTTGACACCACACCTTTTCTACTCAGCGACACGGTTGGATTTATTCGTAAGCTGCCCCACCATCTGGTAGAAAGTTTTAAGAGTACGCTCGATGAGGTACGCGAAGCCGACATCCTGCTTCACGTAGTGGATCTTGCCCACCCACAGTATGAGGAGCAGATCGCAGTGGTAAACAAGACACTCCAGCAGATTGAAGCCTTCGACAAACCGATCCTGATCGTCTTTAATAAAATAGATCAGTATGAAAAAAACACCTTTGATCCGTGGCTGGACGAGCAGGTCAAGCAGGAACTGATGAACGATTTGAAACAGCGATGGGAAAGGGAAACGGAAGGCCATTGCGTGTTTGTTTCGGCTACCGAAAAAACCTACCTGGACGATTTGCGCTCCAACCTCTTGACGACGGTCAAGACCCTGTATGCGCGGCGCTATCCATACCGGTCAGAACATTTGTATTAATGGACGAAAAAAAATACACCTGGCACAAGGTATCGGAGCGTTTTGTCGGCGCCCCGGGCGGCATCCGAATTGTTGAAGCCGGGGGGATCACATTTTGTATGGCGACCGTGGGAGGCCAAGTGTTCGCATTTGCCCGGATGTGCCCGCACGCCGGAGCGCCACTTGACGCCGGACAGATTGACCGCCACGGAAATGTGGTTTGCCCTCTGCATGGCTACAGATTTAACCTTCATACGGGAAGGGAAAGTAGCGGGGAGGAATATTTTCTCAAGCATTGGCCGGTTGAGTCTCGTTCAGATGGCCTTTATATTGGGATCCTAGAGGGCCGTTTTTGACCACCTGCACGGATAAATTGCCAATTTTGCATTATAAAACAAGCGGAAAACCCTTATTTTTGCAGCCCCTTTTGGGGTCGGAGGTTTTGGGACCGTGGAGTTAATAACGTAGCCTAAGCCACCACAGCACATTCCTCCTTAGCTCAGTTGGTTAGAGCATCTGACTGTTAATCAGAGGGTCGTTAGTTCAAATCTAACAGGAGGAGCTCCAAGAATCAAGGGTTTCAGCAGAAATGGTGAAACCCTATTCTTTTGTTTTTGCAAACCTTTGTAAGGAAAATGTGCGAGCTGTGACCGAACAAGACAAACGAATCATAATGGGTTTTTGCCTTAGTGGCCTTTGGTGCATTTTTCATCGCGCTCGCAAAAGCTGGTTCCAGGCCATAAAAGCTGCAGTTGGACATCCGAAAAGGATCCTGAGGACCTAACGGACAGGTAGTCTAGCTACTTGGCCATATTTTTCAATACCAAGAACGGAGGACCTTTTTTCCAGTCAATCGACGATCTAATAAAATTTGGGCCAACGGAGAAATTTCCAAGTACGATATCGATCTTCCCGTCTCCGTCCAAATCGCCTACATCCATAGTGATCCATCTGCCTACCTGCGTTTCGGGGAGACTTTGGGCTTCGAATTTGAAATTGCCTTTGTTTTCCAGGTAAACAAAACCTTCCTCAGGTTGCCTGGCATAGTCTGCGTAATACGATATGGTTGCAATATCTAGATCACCATCACCATCAAAATCACGTGCAATGGCCTTGTAGCAGCCGTTGATAGGGTAAAAATACTTCTGACTGAAATTATACTGACCGTCGTTTAGGAAAATATATACGCCATGGTATGGCTTTAACACAGTTGAGTAGTCAGCATTATCCCCACAAGTATACAGGATATCAGGATACCCATCGTGGTTAAAATCGTCTAGCTCAAAGTATGATGACCCATATATTGGAGGGAACCGCAGCACAGCTCGTTCCTTAAATTTACCATGGCCCAAGTTGGTAAATAAAAAAATACCTTCATCCCCTTGGGCGAAGAGTACCCAAAGGTCCGGCAAGCCATCGTGGTTGTAGTCCTGCACATAGGCCTTAATTGCGCCTGGTACGGCCCGAATGACGTGACGTTCAAATTTTCCGCCTCCTTTGTTTTCCATCCACGTCAAAGCCCCTACCAGATTTCCGAATTCACAAACCAAGTAATCGGTAAGGCCGTCCTGATTAAGATCTGCGGCTGTAATTTGAACGGGTCTGGCAAGGGAATCAAAAAGGGCAGAGGAATCCAGGATCATGGTCCCGTTTGCAGCCGTAGAAATTGTCAGGCCTTTTCCCAGTCTTGCATTATTGGGACTTAAAAACCCAATGTCGCAAGCGGTCATTGATCCATGAGTAAAGTCGATGCCAACTACAGGACCAGGGACTGTTATAGAATCCATCACCTCGAGACTACCATTGAATCTATACAGCTTTTTTCGCAGGGCATCCCCAACCAAGATGGAAGGCGAGTGAGTTGTTGTATCTATCTGAATATAGCAAGTGCCGGGTATTGGGTAGTTGCCGGCCGGCCGCTGAGCTTGAAAAAGTGACAATCCGTTCTCTATGGGTACCGACCTGTCCTGACCAGGGAGGGAATCGGGCGAAGTAGCAAGATAATAAGCCATCAGCTGCTTCCACTCGTCGGGAATGAGCAGTGCGCTGGAAGGATAAAAATTGGGGGGCAGTAATTTATCGCTCCGGCTGGAAGGATAATAATGGGTTTTATCGTGAAAAATCCCCAATCGAGGACCCATCAGCGGCAAAACGCCTTGTTCCCAGTGTTTCGAATCAAGGAGCGATGGATCAGGTAGGACATGACAGCTCTGGCAATATTGGCCAGCCAAGATCCGGCCTTTGGCAATGTCATCATCGGTTATCTCGGGATGAGTATGGTTGCGGTTAGAACCTTTGCACCCAAGGGAAAAAATCAGCCATGTCGCGGATGCTGTTACCAGAACCCACCATGCGCCGCGTTTCCAGCCCCTTTTTGTCATCATGAATCATGTATTTTAAACGGCCTTGTGAAGGTATGCCAATTGATTTGCACTCCATACGCACTACATGGCGGGTCCGCCGAAAATCCCAAGACCTAGTGGTGGAAGAGACCTTCTGAGGCGAATGCAGCTGGAATAGGGCCCTTAAATGGGTAAAAATCGCCTCCCCAAAGGGATAGTTTTAGCGCGCTTTTTAGGAGGCAAATGGGCACACCACATAAAATCACCCCGTCCACCCCCACATTGCCACCATTTACTCGGAATGGCAAAAAACCTTTGGCTGTTTAGTTGACCAAAAGACCCAGCTTGGAATAGTAGAATCAACTAGGAATTAAATTGGCGAAGATGGTGATCGGCATGTTTATACGCTAAATACCCAATTTGCTCTTTTGTCATTTTTCCAAAAAAAGTATGCACGAATTCCGCATTTGGATAATGGTCATACGCCTCGATCAAGCTAATCCATTTCGCTTTTTCGGACGCCACATCCCCATTCTCACCAAGTTTATTTATTCTTAACTCGGGAATGGTAGGGGAATTTCGACTTAAGGGTTTTTCATCTTTCAAAACATTTTTCAAAGCCATTCTACCAAACAGTCGACCTAGTAGTATCTGCGCATTCTTTTGTTTACCGGCTACCCATTCATCCCACAGGGTACAATGTTTCAACATCTGGTAAATATTCATTTTGCCCCATTTGGCTGCGCTATTTTCATCCAGCAGCTTGATTCTCGCAATCAATTCATCTCTGGTTGTTTTGTTAAAAACGGTTTTCATTTGTTGTAACATTTTTGAAGCACCCGGGCTAAAATAAGCTTGCTACACTGCCCCATATCAGTTTGGGAATGAATGTACGAATTTTGAATTGCTCCATCTCATAAGCAAGAGTACCCCCATAAATCTAAGGGGCAAGTCAGCCAATTATCTTTAAGGACCTAGATGCGCCAGGCCAATTCGGACATCCATTGTGCGGATACGAACACCCTTCGCTCCCACGTACTGAGTTAAGTTATTTATTCACAAGCGGTTGAATAAATGGCACCGTCTTGGCTCCACACCCGGTCAAAGGTCCTTACAATGCTCAAAAATTATATAAAAATCGCGTGGAGAAATCTTCTCAACAATAAAATTTCTTCCTTCATAAACATCGGCGGACTGGCAGTAGGCATGTCTGTGGCGATGCTCATTGGCTTTTGGATTTGGGATGAGCTTTCCTTCAATAAAAGTTTCCCTCATTATGATCGTATTGCGCAGGTCATGACCAACGTGGCCTACAATGGAGGAACCGAGACCGACTACAATACCGCTCCCCCCTATGGCGAGGAATTGAGAAAATTATACGGGGGTGATTTTGCGCAGGTGCTGATGACCTCTAACACGCAGAAACTGGTGCTATCATCTGGGGATAAGAACCTGCTTAAATCGGGGTACTATTTTGAACCCGGCATTGCCGACATGCTCAGCCTGAAGATGCTGAAGGGATCGCGCAACGGTTTGCAAGATCCGTCTTCCATTTTACTCTCTGCATCCCTCGCCAAAGCGTTCTTCGGTAACCAGGATCCTATGGGTAAGACCATGAAAATAGACAATAAGGAGAGTGTTTTGGTAACCGGAGTATACGAAGATCTTCCCTACAATACCGATTTTTCGGACATGGAATTTATCGCTCCTTGGCAACTTTACGTACGTAGCGCTCCATGGCTTAAGAAAGACAATTGGGATCAGGACGGCTTTCAAACCTATGTTCAACTCGCTGACCACGCTGATATGAACAAAGTGTCCTATGAAATCCGCAATCTGAAATTGAACCGGGTGGATCAAAATGGCGCAAAATCGCATCCCCAGGTTTTCCTTTTACCCATGAGCAAGTTCCATTTGTACTCGGATTTTGAAAATGGCGTCATCGTAGGAAGAAGTGCGCAGCTTGTTTGGATGTACGGTATTATTGGAGTGTTTGTGTTGCTTTTAGCTTGTATAAATTTTATGAACCTGGCCACGGCTAGGTCTGAAAAGCGTGCCAAAGAAGTAGGTATTCGCAAAGCCATTGGCTCACTGAGAAACCAGCTAGTCAAACAGTTTTTAAGTGAGTCTTTATTGGTTGTTTCGTTTTCCTTTATCCTGTCTTTGATCTGCTCTCTGATGCTGTTGCCCTGGTTCAATCAAATAGCCGACAAGAGGCTGCAGATGCCTTGGGCAAACCCTTTTTTCTGGCTAATGGGCCTAGTGTTTACCGTGGCGACGGGACTTGTTGCGGGCAGCTACCCGGCATTTTATTTGTCTTCTTTCCGACCCGTTAAGGTGTTAAAAGGCACTTTTCGGGCAGGACGCTTGGCATCTATTCCCCGAAAAGTGTTGGTTGTACTGCAGTTTACGGTTTCCATTGCGTTAATCATTGGTGTCACGGTCGTGTATCAACAGATTCAACTCGGCAAAAATCGACCCGTGGGGTACAAGCAGGAGGGATTGATGATGGTAACCACACCCACGGATGAAATCCATGATCATATCGAAGTGGTTCGCGAAGCGCTTAAACGATCCGGAGCGGTGCAGGAAATGGCCGAAACACTCAATCCTGTTACGATGCTTGGGTTTGCTTCAAACGGCTTTCAATGGAACAACCGACCCTTGGACCAGAATTTCTGGATCGGGAAAGCTTATATAACCCCGGAATACGGCAGGACGATCGGCTGGCAAATTACAGATGGAAGGGATTTGTCGCGGGCATTCGCAACAGATACTTCGGCGGTAATCTTGAACGAGAGTATGGTAAAATATATGGGATTGAAAAAGCCGGTAGGCACCATCATTACGGAAACATTATTTGGAAAAACAACTTCCTATACCGTAGTCGGGGTAGTAAAAGATATGTTACAACAGTCGCCTTACCGGAAGGTAAAGGAGACGGTTTATATAGCAGACAAGGAGAAAACCTACTATGTGACCATCAGGTTAAATCCGCACATGAGCGTCGGGGCGGCCGTTGGCCAAATCGAGAATGTTTTTAAGCAGTTTGCCCCTGCTAGCCCTTTTGAATATAAATTTATTGATACGGAATTTGCCCGAAAATTTGGCGACGAAGAACGCGTAAGCAAACTGGCGGGCGTATTTGCGATCCTGGCCATTTTTATCAGTTGTCTAGGCTTGTTTGGTATGGCCTCTTTTGTCGCGGAACAGCGTACCAAAGAAATTGGTGTCCGCAAAGTCCTGGGCGCATCGGTATTTAATCTGTGGCGTCTATTATCGAGAGATTTTGTCTTGCTCGTGATCATCGCGCTACTCATCTCCTCGCCAATAGCGTATTATTATATGCATAACTGGCTGCAGAATTACCAGTTACAGACTCCCTTGTCGTGGTGGATTTTTGCTGCAGCGGGCGCCGGGGCTATGATCATTACGCTTTTGACGGTAAGTTACCAGGCTATCAAGGCAGCCATGGCAAACCCGATCCAGAGTCTGCGAACCGAATAGATGGATAAGAGCCCGCAGGTGGATACCCATGTTCTTATTGACTGGATAGCTTGTCCAGAGCCTCCATGGCTCTAGATTGGTCCTGCCTGTTAACAAAAATGTGGTCATGGTAATATCCTGCGATTACATTACAACCAACGCCCGCCTGGGCGAGGGCATGGGAAAAGGCTGCTGTCAACCCCACTGCTTCCAGTGCCGAATGCACCTGTAAGGTGATCCATGAAGCAACAAAAGAATAATTAAGACCAAGGGAATCAGCATACATTTTGGATAGTATCGTGGTTAAGCCTTCTGATTCTTTGAAATAGCCAATGATCTCCTTTTCATCGAGATCTTTCGTGGAGAAGACCGAACAAAACACCCATTCACCCGCGTTTAACCGGGGTTTCAGTCCGTTTACTAGGACGGCAAGGTTTGTTTCACTACTCATTTTTTGACTAAGTTTTTGCATCCAAAAATAAAAACAATTGTTGTATTGTTTGCTAGCGCGCATTTGGCCGAAATCAGTGCGGAGGATTGGGCAAAAGCCGGATTTAACTCCTATGCATGTATAGGAGGATCTTCCAAAGAGGAAGCAGAGCAGCCTGGTCGTTATTATATTTTGAACTGTTCCATGAAAGGGCCTATGAATTTGGCCAGGGCCTAGGACTCTTGACACAAAACGGAACAGCGACTGTCTGATATCGCACATCCAAGAGGAGCGAGAATTAGTCAAAGAATTGATTATTAAAAATTTACCAATTTGGCATTTGGTTGGGTATAGGTGTATAAAGCCATATGTCTTTGCCTCCGTCCAATGCTCGGTGGTCTATCTACAAATTATTTCCCTATGCTCAAGAATTATGTCAAGATCGCCCTCCGAAACCTAGCGCGAAACAAAGGATTTTCCCTGCTCAATATCAGCGGCCTGGCTATCGGCATGGCCAGCGCGATGCTCATTTTGCTGTGGGTGCAAAATGAAACCAGCTATGATCTGTTCCATGCCAACCGTGACCGGATTTACCAGGTATGGGGAAATGATGTGTACGATGGTAAAATTCAGTCAGGCATAAACACCCCGGAGATTATGCAACCTATTTTACAAGCCGATGTTCCCCAAATTGAGCAGGCTGCCCGGATCAGCTGGGGTGAGACCGATCTTTTTTCCGTGGGGGACAAGAGTTTGAAGGCTTTTGGTAATATGGTTGACCCCTCCTTTTTGAAAATTTTTAGCTTTCCACTCGTCAAGGGAGACGTCCAAGCAGCTCTGAGCGACCCGCATTCTGTCCTGCTCACCGAACACCTGGCCAAGTCCATTTTCGGAGCGCAGGACCCGATGGGTCAAATCATCAAGGTAGAAAATCAGGATAATTTTAAGGTCACCGGTATACTCAAGGACCTTCCGCATAATTCGCAATTCAATTTTGATTATTTGATGTCCTATGACTTTAAAACGATGAAGGGCTATATCGACAGCGACTGGACTGACGTGTCCATTCGAACCTTTGTGTTACTAAAACCGCATACGACTTTAGAAGGGGCGGACGGGAGATTAAAAAAGGTGGTGATCAATCATTCTGGCGGCAGGGCGAAAACGGAATTATTTCTGTACCCCTTGCGCAAGCTCCGGCTGTATTCAAAATTTGAAAATGGAGTAGCCGTGGGAGGCCGGATTCAGCGGGTGAGAACCTTTACGATAATCGCCGCGCTAATCCTGCTGATTGCTTGCATCAACTTCATGAACCTGTCTACGGCGAGAAGTGAAAAGCGGGCCCGAGAAGTGGGGATCCGCAAAGTTGTAGGGGCACAGAAAGCGTCGCTGGTAGGACAGTTTCTGGCCGAAGCTGTTTTTATGGCCTTTATTTCGGGAGCCTTAGCCGTACTTATTGTGCAACTCGCCCTGCCCGCATTTAATCAATTACTGGAAAGCCCGCTCTCGATCGATTATTCTAATGGGCAATTCTGGGTTGCTGGGCTCGGCTTCATTTTGCTGACCGGCCTTTTGGCAGGCAGCTATCCAGCCTTCTTCCTATCGTCCTTCAAACCCATATTTGTGCTCAAGGGAGCTTTTAATAAGGTGCATGCCCTGGTTACACCCAGAAAAATCCTGGTGATTGTGCAATTCACCTTTGCCATTGCGCTCATCATCTGTACCATTATCATTGGCCAACAAATCAACTATGCACAAACCCGTGAATCGGGATATCAAAAAAAGAATCTGGGCTATGTATTTATTCAGGGCGATATTTTTAAGAACTATCGTCTAATCAAAAATGCGCTGCTGGATTCGGGTGCTGCTACGGCGGTGAGCTTGACTCAGGCACCGCTAACGCAAAATTGGAGCTCGGGGATGGGTATGAACTGGGAAGGCAAAGATCCCAACACCCATATTCAGATCAACCGGTACACCGAAGACGGCAATTTGGTGAAAACGGCTGGCTTGCATTTGGTGGAGGGGAGGGACATTGACGCAAAAAATTATCCGACGGATTCGACCGCGTGTTTGATCAGTGAATCGGCCGCGAAAGCCATGGGATTTAAGCATCCTATTGGACAACTGATATTCGACGATCCCATAAGCTGGCATGTAGTGGGTGTGATCAAGGACTTTATCTTAGAATCGCCCTTTGAAACCATCAAGCCATTTATGATAAAAGGACCGAGGTATGGAGGAAATGTAATTCATATCCGCTTGAACCCTCAAGCGCCACTGGCTCAAAGCCTGGCGAAGACGGAAAAGGTATTTAAGCAATACAACGCCTCCTACCCCTTCGAGTTTCATTTTATCGATCAGGAATACGCTGCCAAATTCACCGACGAGCAGCTGACTGGAAAACTGGTCTTGCTCTTTGCCGGACTTACCATATTCATTTCCTGCCTTGGCTTATTCGGCTTGGCCACCTATACGGCGGAAAACCGAATCAAAGAAATCGGCGTCAGAAAAATTTTGGGTGCCTCAGTAGCCAGCATTATGGCTTTGCTATCTAAGGATTTCATCTCCTTAGTCATCATTTCCCTGCTTATTGCTTCGCCCATTGCCTGGTGGTCGATGCACGATTGGCTCGGAGGGTACAGTTATCACGTTTCCATATCTTGGTGGATATTTGGGGCCTCAGGCTTAATGGCCATCGTAATTGCACTCGTAAGCGTAGGTTATCAGGCGATAAAGGCTGGCTTAAGTAATCCGGCCACCAGCTTGCGCACCGAATAAGTTAAGCGGGGAAAGCCTAAATCCGCAGGGCCCGAGACAATACTTGGGTAAAGTCGAAAATACGATACGTATGCTCAAAAATTATTTTCGCATTGCTGTACGAAGCTTGGTGAAGAACCGAATTTTCACCTTCATCAATGTATTTGGCCTTGCCGTTGGCCTTGCCAGCGCGATCCTGATTGGTTCCTTTCTATATGCTGAACTCCATTACGATGACTTTGCTAAGCAGGCGGACCGGATCTATCGACTGGGGTTGCAAATAACCCAAAACGGGGGGTCGGCTGATTATCCCAATGTCGATGTTGCCGTGGGTGCGGGGATTAAGAATATCTACCCTGAGGTAATTGCCACTACGCGCTGTACGGGTCAAAACGAGATGTTCGTCAGTCTGGGGGATAGGAAATTCAAAGAACAACACTTCACGTTTTGTGATTCCAATTTTCTGCAGATGTTTTCCCTGCACCTCGCGGAGGGTGATGATCAAACGGCCCTGGTGGCGCCCAACTCCCTGGTGATCACCAAGGCCATGGCCGGTAAATATTTTGGACCCATCCCGGCTTTGGGTAAAAGCCTGAACATTGGCCGAACGGCTTATAAGATAACGGGGATCTTGGACAAAGTTCCTGATAATGCCCATTTTCATTTCGACGGTTTTATCAGCATGACCAGCAATTATTACGGGACCCATGGGCACACCTGGAGCAATCTTGGATTTTATACCTATTTGCTGCTACAAGAAGGCGCAGACCCCAAAAAACTGGAAGCAAAATTTCCGGCACTGATCACTAAATTCATAGCGCCGGAAGCCCAGCACGACATGGGGATTAGCCTAGCGGAGGCGCAAAAAGGAGTCAACACCTGGCATTTTTACCTTATGCCGTTGCGGGATATCCATCTATATTCCAATACCAAATATGAACTGGAGCCCAATGGAGATATACAATACGTATATATTTTTGGAGCCCTCGCGGTTTTTATTTTACTGCTGGCCTGTGTCAATTTCACCAATTTATCCACCGCAAGCTCGGCCAGTCGCTCGCGCGAAGTGGGTATTCGCAAGGTGTTGGGCTCAATGCAACAGCAATTGATTTGGCAATTTTTGATCGAATCGGTGCTGCTCACAGCCGTTGCCATGTTTTTTGCCTACTTACTTGTGTATTTGTTGTTGCCTTCTTTCAACCATCTGGCCGGAAAACAGTTTAGTTTTGGGCATTTTGTCCATGCCAAGACCATTCTGGCTGCCCTGGGCTTGATTGTGGTGGTCGGCTTTTTGGCGGGCATTTATCCTGCATTTTTTCTCTCCTCTTTTCAAACCATAAGCGTACTGAAGGGGGCTGTGTCGCAGGCTCCGGCGAAGCGTGGTGGCTTGCGCAGCGGGCTGGTCGTGTTTCAATTCACGATATCAACGGCCTTGGTGATAGCCACGCTCATCGTGATGGAGCAGATGCACTTTATGCAACACAAAAAATTAGGCTACGATAAGGACCAGGTGTTGGTGCTGCAGGATACCTACGGTCTGGATAGCAACCAATACGCATTCAAGCAAAAGCTGCTACAGGACAACCGGGTACTCAGCGCTACGCTCTCTAATGATGTTCCGGTTGGCCGTTCCGAAGGAGAAATGGACGGATCGCAGGTCTATGCCCAGGAAAATCAGCAGCACGAATCGGAATCGGAGATCCACGCCAATTTTTTTCATGTCGATTACGACTATCTATCCACGCTGGGGATTGCCCTGGCGGCTGGCAGAAATTTTTCTCCTTCCTTTGCCGGAGATTCGAGCGCTGTCCTAGTCAATGAAGCCGCGGTTCGTGATCTTGGTTGGAAAAACAATCAGGCAGCAATTGGAAAGGTTATCATTTCCTCCGGCCGCCACCAATATACTGTGGTTGGCGTGGTGCAGGATTTCCATTACGCATCGGCCAAGCAGCGCATCATTCCCGTGATGATGATGCTGGGTCACAACAGGGGCACGATTATGGTGAAGATCAAAACCCGGGACGTTGGTGGCTTTTTATCGGAAGTCAAGAAAGATTGGTCTGCCTTTAATGCGAGGCTGCCTCTTTCCTATTATTTCCTGGATGAGAAATTCAATTCCCTCTACAAGGCGGAAGAAAAGACCGGGGAGATATTTGGCACTTTTTCCCTCATCGCTATTACCATCGCGGGCCTCGGATTGTTCGGTTTGGTGGCTTTCAGTACCGAGCAACGGAAAAAAGAGATCGGGATACGCCGCGTACTGGGGGCTAGCATCAACGAAGTGCTACTGCTTCTGTCCAAAGAGTTTTTAGGGTTGGTTTCAATTGCCATTGCCTTGGCCGTTCCCATTGCCTGGTGGGCTATGCATAACTGGCTAAACAATTTTGCCTATCGGGTCCAGA
The DNA here is from genome assembly GCA_963742225.1 of uncultured Chitinophagaceae bacterium. Classification (GTDB taxonomy): domain Bacteria; phylum Bacteroidota; class Bacteroidia; order Chitinophagales; family Chitinophagaceae; genus Puia. The sequence goes on from CAVULD010000004.1 coordinate 285,239, forward strand.
TAAGCTGGATTGTATTTGTCTTAGCGGGAGTCTTGGCCTTCTTCATGGTACTGATGACGGTGAGTTTGCTGGCGATCAGAGCAGCTAGCGACAATCCAACCCGTAGCCTGCGTGCAGAGTGACGGAATACTCGGGGCAGCGTCGCGCGAAATGCAAATACCGGATAATCAATAATCCAATCCCCCGTCGGGGTTGGATCACCCGCCCCAAGCCCATACAAACGCATCAAGGGTAAACTTATTCCCTTATTTTTGGTCGGACAAATTACTCCCGGAGTCTATCCAGTCATAACCAAAAAATCTGTTCACTCCCGCAGATGGCAAATCAATGGCTTGCACATAAACGCATTGTAGTAGTCGGAGGCACCGATGGGCTGGGCCTATCAGCGGCCCTGGCTTGTATCGAAGAAGGAGCGGTCGTAGTTGCGGTGGGAAATAATGGGGAGCGCGCGGACCAGGTTCGAGGGCTTTTTCGTGGCAAGGGAGCCGTGCTAACAGGAGATGCCACGGAGGACCTGGTATGTGAAGAAGCTATTGCGGCCTGCGTGGACCAGTTTGGTGGCTTTGACGGCCTGTACCACGTCGCTGGTGGCAGTGGCCGAAAATTTGGCGACGGCCCCTTGCATGAAATGACCTCCGAAGGCTGGCGCAGGACGCTGGACCTCAATTTGACTAGCCTGATGCATTCCAACCGGGCCGCCCTAAAATTTTTCATGGCCCAAGGCCGCGGGGGAGTGATACTCAATATGGGCTCCGTGCTGGGGTATTCTCCTTCACCAACCTATTTTTCTACCCATGCCTATGCGGCTTGCAAGTCGGCCATTGTCGGGCTCAGTACCTCGCTTGCCTCTTATTATGCACCGCACAACATCCGAATCAATGTGGTGGCGCCAGGACTGGTGAAAACACCTATGTCGGCACGCGCCGGGACAGACCCACATATTATGCATTTCATCGAGTCGAAGCAGCCCCTGGATGGTGGTCGCATTGGCGTGCCCCAGGATGTAGACGGAGCGGTCGTTTTTCTGTTGTCGGATAATGCGAAATTTATCACCGGACAAGTCCTTTCGGTTGACGGAGGTTGGAGCGTCAGCGAAGGAACGCATTAAACTACCCACATGTCGATATCGTCCATTGGAATTGATTTGGGAGGTACCAGAATCAAATCTGTCGTCCTGGACCCGGCAGGCAATATCCTGGAACAATCCGTCGCCCGCACCCGCGATGGGGAGGATGGATTTTGGAAACAGGCTGTTGCCGCTAGCATCCAAGAGTTAGTGGCCCGACTGGGCATTGGTGATTTTGTCGTGGGCATTGCCGCTCCGGGTCTTCCTAACGCCGAGAATTCCGCTATTGCGCACATGCCCGGGCGATTGCAAGGACTGGAAGGTTTTGACTGGTCTTCCTTCGTTGGTCACCGCAGCTGGGTAGTTAATGACGCCATGGCTGCCTTGCTGGCTGAAGCCACACTGGGCGTTGCACGAGGGAAAAGCCATGCGATCTTAATTACCCTGGGCACCGGAGTTGGCGGCGCTATTCTGATTGATGGGAAGCCCTACCAAGGCAGTTTCCAAAAAGCGGGACATCTTGGGCATTTCAGCCTGGACACGGAAGGGGAAATGGATGTAACCGGTATGCCCGGGAGTTTGGAAGATGCCATTGGCAACGCCACGATGCACAAAAGGTCCCAGGGCAAGTTTAGCGATACGGGATCATTGCTGGAGGCCATCCGGGGAGGTGATCTCTTTGCCCGCCAGGTATGGCTGCAGTCGGTCAAGAAACTGGCTATTGGCATTGCTGGCCTAACCAATATTCTATCGCCTGAGTGTGTCATACTGGCCGGCGGCATTACCCTGGCAGGGGAGGATTTGTTTACGCCCCTGGGGGAATACTTGTCGCTATATGAATGGCGGGCCGGAGGCCATCAAACGCATATCTTGCAATCTAAATTCGGGGATATGGCCGGCGCCATCGGAGCCGCTTGTTTCGCTCAAACCAGACCCCTACTGTCAAAATCCTAAACAACATGAATCCCATCCAAGCATATATAGCGCAGTGCCGCATACTAACGGATAAAGTAGAAGCCCAGGCAGAGCAGATCGCTCTGGCTGCCCAATGGTTTAGTCAAAGCATCCTGGCCGGCCGCGTCGTCCATGTCTTTGGTTCGGGCCATAGTCGGATCATGGTGGAAGAAATGTGGCCGCGATATGGGTCCTTTCCCGGATTTAATCCCATCGTGGAATTATCCCTTACCTACCACAACAACGTAGTCGGTGCTAACGGCCAACGACAAGCGATGTTTTTGGAGAATGTGCCAGGCTTGGCCGAACGTATTTTGCGCAACTTTGGACTGGACACGCGGGACACGGCCCTGGTGATTTCGTCCAGCGGATGCAATATTGTGCCCATTGAAATGGCCGAGCTGTTTCAGCAACAGCATATCCGCGTAGTGGCCCTGGTTACGCGGGAGCACTTGGAAAAATCCATGAGCAACCGGCGGGACGGCAAGAAACTTTCCGATTTTGCCGACCTGGTGCTGGATAGCGGTGCGCCCGTGGGGGATTCTATGGTCTACGTCCCGAACCTGGATACGCCGGTGTCTCCAGGCTCCACGGTGGGAGGTGTGATGATCGTCAATTCGATAAAGGCCGAACTGGCCAGCCTGCTTACCCAGGCGGGCCAACCACCCAAGGTACTCACGGCGGCTGCGCTAGTGGGCGGCGAGCGCGCACGCACCCTGTTTGAATCGGCCTACGACGAGCACGCCGAGCGAATCGCGGAAGTGCTTCGCCACGCAGGAACTCTTTTGTAAACTATATATTAGCGGCATGAAACAACAACCCATTCGAACCACCGTAGTCGGCAGCTATCCTTTTCCAGGCTGGCTGGAATTCGGCTCTGAGCATCTCGATCAGTTTGGTGCGGCTGACGTGGAGGAAATGATCGAAGACGCCGTCGTGGCGGCTATTCATGATCAGGTGACCGCCGGGCTGGACACGATTACCGATGGTGAGCAGACTCGCCTAGACTTCAATCTCTCCTTTTATGGATATATTCAGGGCATCCGGCGCAATGAAACCGAAACCAGAAAATTCGGCCCCGCTGCCCATGACCAGCGAGGCAAACACGACGTCACCGAAACCCTCACGGCTCCGCGGGGACTGGGTGTGGTAGCCGAATTTAGACGTTTGCAACGACTTGCTCCGGCCGGGCCCGTCTTGAAGGCCAGTGTGCCGGGGCCCTATACCTTGAGCGGGCGCCTGTTGGCTAACCAGCAGTACAAGGACCGGTACGCGCTCACCGAGGCCCTGCTCCCCATAGTGCGGCAGGAGTTGGAAGATCTGGTGCAGGCTGGCTGCCAGGAGATCACCGTGGATGAACCGTCGATGAGCTGTTACGCGTACAAAGAAGATACCAAACGGCTAGTGGATATTTTCAACAGGACAGTGGCACCTGTGGTGGGCAAATGCCGACTCTCCACCCATATGTGCTTTGGAAATTTCAAAGGCCGTCCGGTGGGATACCGAAGCATCCGACCCATGTTGCCGGATTTCTTAGATCTGACTGTAGATGAAATTCACATCGAAATGGCCAACCGCGAGTTTGCGGAAATTGAACTCTTGGAGGTCTTCGCCGAAAAAATGGACGTGGCCGTCGGGATTATCGATGTGAAAAATTATTATATCGAAACACCCAAGGACGTCGTGGACCGGATCCAGCGGTGCCTGAAGTTTGTCCCCGCGCATAAGCTGTCGGTAGCACCCGATTGCGGATTGAGCCAAACTGCCCGATGGGCAGCTCGACTAAAGCTCTCTAGCCTGGTCCAAGGAGCCCGCACCGTTAGGCAACAATTGTGAACCATGACGCTCAAGACTCCAAAAATCAAAGATGAAGCACTCCTCAGCGAAGTGCAGCAATATATCTACGACGAAAAAGATTTTCATTTGTGGTGGTTGGGCCAAAGTGGCTTTTTGCTCTTGTGGAAGGGAACTCAAATACTCATCGACCCATACCTCTCTGATTCGTTGACTAAAAAATATGCGGGTACGGATAAACCCCATGTTCGCATAAGCGAGCGCGTGATCGACCCAGGATTATTTCGAGGAATTTCTATCGTCACGTCCAGCCACAACCACACCGACCATTTGGATGGAGAAACACTGGGGATTATCTTACAAAACAATCCAGAACTTACCCTACTTATCGGCGAAGCGAACCGGGACTTTGTCGCCCAACGTCTGCAGACACCCAGGGAGCGTCCCCTGGGCCTGAGCAGTGGCACTAGCCTCTCGGTTGGCGCATTCACTTTTTTTGGCATTGCGGCCAAGCACAACGAAATTGAACGAGACCAGGCAGGGCATTGCAAATATTTAGGTTTCGTCATCCAGTTTGGACCATGGACAATTTACCATAGCGGGGACACCCTATGGTATAAAGAACTGGAAGAGGTGCTAAAACCCTTTCGGATTGATGTAGCCTTATTGCCTATAAACGGCAATGATCCAGCCCGGGGCGTTGCCGGCAACCTAAACCCCACAGAGGCCGCCGAACTCGCCAAGGCGATCGAAGCTAAGGTGGTCATTCCGTGCCATTACGACTTGTTTGCATTCAACACCGCCGACCCCACAGATTTCGAAACAGCAGCACGTAGCATCCACCAGCCCTTTCAGGTTCTGCAGCAGGGGGGACATTTTAGCAGCGCCTGGTTTAATTCGCGTTATACTTGAATGATTTGTCCGGATACGTCGGGACTTTGGGATCTTCGACAGGCTCCTTGTCGATGAGTTTCTGCAAAAAGTCAATCGCAAAATCCAATTGTCGGTCTTTGCCCTTAAAGGTTTCGTGGGGGAGATTATCCACCTCAAAATCCGGGTCTACCCCATGGCCTTCGATCAGCCATTTGCCTTCGGGGCCAAAGACGCCATATTCCGCCGCTGAAGCAATCCCATTATCCACCAGCCGGTTGTCGGAGCTCAGCCAAATTTCCCCGCCCCAGGTTCTCATGCCTATCACCTTGCCGAGGCCTAACCTCCTAAAACCTTCGGTGAATGCCTCCCCATCGGAAGCAGTATGCTGATCACATAGCACGACGATATGCCCACGAAAAGCATATTGCATATTCCAGGTCGGTTTTCCCGTGCGCCCTTGCCAATAAAACCAGGCCTTTCGGATCAATTTTTCCAACACCCAACTGTCGATGTTTCCTCCTTCATTATGTCGCATGTCGATAATCAAGCCCTTCCTGGTAAATACCGGGTAATACTGCTTCACAAATTCATCCATGTCCCCGGCGCCCATGGCTTGCAGATGAATGTAGCCGATTTGATCCTTGCTTTTTTGGTCCACTTGCTCTCGTCTGGTCAACTCCCAATCGGCATACTGTAGCTGGTCTTCTTCCCCGGCGTCAATCGGGCGGACGATTTGGGTGAAGGCTTTCTGCTGGGCCCTGAGCAGCGAGAGCTTAACCGGCATATTTACTTTGTTTTCCAAAAGCTCGGAGATGTCTTGGACCTCATTTATCGACACGTCGTTAACGGCCGTCACCACATCCCCCTCCTGGATCGACAGGCCAGCCCGACTCAAGGGAGACAACGATGGAGGGAAGTCGGGGTCACTTTTATAAATGTGCACGATTTTCAGTCCTTGGGATTCTTTGTGCAGCAGTGCACCTAGGTAACCAATCTGGATGTTGTCTGAGGTCCTGCGTTTATCGCCCCCATACACAAAGGTGTGCAGGGTCGAGAGCTCGGACACCATCTGAGCCAGCAAGTCGTCGAGTTCATCCCGGTCGGTTATCCGGGCCACCAAGGGTTGGTATTTCTTTCGCACCCCGACCCAGTCCACGTGTTGCATATTGGAATCATAATAGTAATCACGCATCATGCGCCAGGCATCGGTAAACATTTGTTTCCAATCTTCGACCGGATTGATTAAGAAGGTCCAATTTTCCAGTTCAATCTTATTTTTTTCCAGATCCAGTTTTGTCCCGTTGGCGTCCAGGCCATACAGGGCATTAGCCTTGAGTACCAATAATTTTTTCCGGTTGGACGATAACTCATAGCCATTTATACCCGACGCGATTTCCACCGGATCATTTTTCTTATCGGAGTTAATTTTCAATGCAAGAAGCCTGCTTCCCGTTTGGTTGCCTTCTGGCCGGTCTAGCCAATAGATCCATTCCTCAGCAACCGACAGGGTAGCATAATTTCCGCTTTTAATCGGCACTTGGAATAAGGCCGATGCAGCCTGGCGCCAATCGATAAGTTTTTGTTCCGCAACCGTTAGAGTCACGTCTTTTTTGGTATTTTTCTCCGAAGCCTTGGATGAAACCGCAGCGCTGGTATCGGTTAACCAAGGATCGTCAGAGTAGAATGGAAATTTAAATGCGGTGTCCAGTCGCAGTGCGTACATATTGGTTGTCTCCGTATAGTAAGGCTCGGGCTGCCTCGGCCCCCAAGGGGAGCGAACCCGGGTTTTGAGGTTGCGGTCCGAGAGAAAATAGATCCAGTGCCCATCGGCTGACCAGTTGGGTGAGTAGCTATCCAAGCGGTCGGTCGTGACGGGGATATTCTTTCCCGTGGAAACTTCCACGACGTTGATCTGCAAGGCCAGGTTTTCCATTCCGTGGCTGAAGGCCAAGTATCGGCCATCTGGCGACCAGGATAAATCGGCAATGCCCGCTGCTGGATCGTGGTATTCAAATTTGACCGAGCCCGTCGTCGTATCAATGATGCGCAGGACTTCTGCCTTCGTGCGGTAGGCGATGAGTTTTCCATCCGGTGAGGGTAAAATGGAACTAATCAATACCTTACTGTCTCGGGTCAACTGTTTGGGCTTGCCGCTGGCGTCGGCGTTGGCTTTCCAGATTTCAAATTCTCCACTTTCATCCGAGGTGTAGGCCAGCGTCTTATCGGTCAAAAAATGAGATTCCAACACACGGATGCCGCTTTTTCTGTTGACCTCGACCCAGCGGTCTGCTTTTGCCGGAGCATCGAAAATCCTCCCTCTACTGACGAGGGAAACAAAATTGCCATTGGGGGAAACGCTCGCCTGGGACATCGCGCTGGCTGGGTTCTTAATCCACCGGGGTTTGCGCTGGTCAAAATCCGACTGTAGGGAGATATCGAGCATCGTTTCTTTGTCGGTTTCTATATTGTACACCCAAATGTCGGCGCCTTTTTGATAGGCTATTTCGGAGCCGTAAATGGAGGCGGACAGGACGTCCCATCCTTTGGAAAACGTATGCTGCTGAAGAGATTTGCCGGTTTTATCCATGGACCATAGGTTCATGGTTCCGTCCCGGTCGGAAACAAAATACACGCGCTCTTTATATAACATGGGATCATAACTGGTTCCTGCAAAGTCGCAGGTGAGGCAAGTGGCCTCCTGTTGGCCGTCGAATTTCCAGATTTGCTGCACCCAGCCTCCTTGATAGCGCTTGTTGTTACTCCATTGTTTGGGTAGTCGGGTAAAATACAGCACACCAGCTTGGTCGTAACTTCCATCGGCACCTTCCGCCAGTGGGACCAGGTCAGCCTGGAGCGTAGTCGGATCAAGTATTACCAGCTGTTGACTGTACAAGCGGCTGTACCTGGATGTGGCATACAAAATTTTCCCGTCCTGTGTCCACGCAGCGGGCTTGGTGTCATAATCAAAATTGTAGGTAAGCCGTTTGGGTATACTGCCATTCACACTCATCAGATACAACTCCGTAGCGCCCTCATACTGACCGGTAAAAACAATTTGCTTGCCGTCGGCAGAAATTAGGGGTCTGGTTTCTACCCCGGCATGCGAGGTCAGTCGCTGAGTGATGCCACTGGACCGGTCGAATTTCCACAGGTCACCCTCGGCAGTAAAGACCACCAGGTTCTGATGAATCGCAGGGCTGCGGTAGTATCCTTTTTGTTGGCCTGAAGTCTGTTGGATCATCGCCAGGGCAACTAAGCTCAGGGAAAACAGGAGTTTCATGGTTGTTGGGTTATTTAATCAGAAAAAATATGCTGCGTTGCAGTCTATAAAGAATCGTTTTTAGCCAGTTGCGCCCACGCATTAGGTGATGGGTGGTGCGCGCACTTTAGTCGCTAGGGCAGGTCTTGGCCTTTGCTGAATTAAGGTACTAAGAATAATTAAATTGCGGATCATTGCCCTGCGGGCTGTCCATGGGATGGCACCTACCATGCCAGCTGTATTGGCGTGTGATAAGCAAACCTAAAAAATCCAACGCATCATGGAACAGCGAATAAGCTTTATCACCCTTGGCGTAAACGATTTCGACGCCATGCGGCAATTCTATGTGGAGAAATTCAACTGGAAACCCATCAAAGACGACCAGTCCATTGTCTTTTTTAAACTCCAAGGACTGGTCTTGGCCTTGTACCGAGCAAGTGAACTGGCGGCAGATGCAGACCGATCCCCGCAAGGGACGGGATTTAAAAAATTTGCCCTGTCCATTAACCTGAGGTCGGTGGATTCGGTCAAGGAGGCCTTCGAGGAGTTACGGGGCAAGGGCGTAAAAATTCAAAAGCCTCCGCAGCACGTGTTTTGGGGAGGATTTAGCGGATATGTATGCGATCCGGAGGACAACCTCTGGGAAATTGCTTTCAACCCCTTTTTAGAACTGGACCAGGCAGGGTTGGTTTTATCCCATCAGTAACCCGCTGGTCGCAGGATTTTTGGAACCTACCGGGCCCAGACCAACAAGCTAAGATTGAACTAGCCCCCAGGCATCGCTGGCCAAAGGATCAGAGACAATCAGCCATGGTGCTTGGAGGTGCGATAGGCCGTTCCCTTGAACATGCAGATCAAGTCCTGATTTTGGTTGGTCGTACGAATATGGTAGAGGCTTATTTTGTTTCCCAGGTGCACTTCGCTGGCTTCAACTGTCAACAAGTCCCCGGATTTGGCGGGAGCAGTAAAATTTATGGTGGCTTCCAGCGCCACCGCTATTCGGCCATGGGAATTGCAGGCAAAAGCAAAAGCAGAATCGGAAGCCGAAAAGAGCACGCCACCATGCACGATGTCGAAGCCATTGAGCATTTGGTCCGTTATCCGGAACTGTAACCTGCAGTATCCGGAGCGGAATTCATCGACTTGAATGCCGAGCCATCTGCTGAATCTGTCCTGGCTGAGCATACGTTCCAGCACTTCGGTGGGCATCTTGTTGGCGTTTTCCATGTGGGAGCAGTTTATTTTTCTCCTTTCTTTCCAGTTGTGAACAGGTTCCCAAAATAACCTGATTGTTTTTTTAATCAGCCACAAAATACTATTTTTCCGCCCCGTTGTGATGAGCAGGCCCTTGGCAGATGCGGGTTGCGGCGATCCGGGTAGCTGAGGATAGGGTGGCAAGCCTCCTTCGAGGGTCTGCCTAAGAAGAGACCAACAATTAGTAAGATATTAACTACCAACTACATGCAAAAGACTTTTTTTTTGGATTCTGTGAAGCTGCTGGGATTTCTTGCGTTTTTAGCTTTGGCGGGCGGATGTCTGAAGTCTGCCAATCCTAACCTTCTCCTGCAGACCGGCCCGGATAGTTTATATCTCTCGGCCACAGGCTCCCCAAACGATACGGCTACCATTACCACCAGCGGCTCATGGACGGCGGCTTGCACTGCCCCTTGGATTACCTTGAGCGCCACGAGCGGAACGGGAAGCGCTTACCTGGTGGTGACTGCAAGCCCAAATATTGGGAGTCAGCAAAGGCGTTATGCAAGCATTCAAATCCAGGTGCCCGGACTAAGCCAACAAATCATTGGATTAGCTCAGGACGCAGGTATTTTGGTCGTTGCCGGTAACGGCACGCAAGGCGCGAGTATTTCCCAGCTAAATAACCCTACGGGCATTGTGGTGGACTCGAACCTGAATATCTATGTGGCTGATCAGAACAACAACCGGGTAGTAGCCTGGAGTTATGGTGACATCTCAGGAACCCTAGTGGCAGGGACCGGTACCGCTGGGCCGGCTCTAACCCAACTCACTGCACCCAATGGACTATTTGTCGACCTCACTTCTAATATCTATGTCTGTGACGCCGGCAATAACCGAATTGTAAAATGGGCTTCTGGGGCAAGTACGGGGTCCGTCGTGGCCGGTGGATCAGCGGGTTCTGGCGTTTCCCAGCTTAGCTCACCAGCCGGCGTCTGGGTCGACGGAAACAAAAACATTTTTATCTCAGACCAAGGCAACAATCGCGTCATGGAATGGCCAACTGGATCGGGTCAAGGTAATCTGGTAGCTGGAACTGGCGCTTCCGGGGCCGGCCTAAACCAATTGGCATCACCTGCAGGCCTTTGCCTGGACGCTTCGGGCAATATATATGTAGCCGATCAGGCCAACGACCGGGTTGTGAAATGGGCCCCCGGTGGGGGCTCGGGCACCGTCGTGGCAGGAAACGGCACGGCAGGCTCCGGACTCAATCAGCTGCAAAATCCCAGTTCTGTGTATGTGGATCTGAGCGGAGCAGTCTATGTTTGCGATGCTGGTAATAACCGAGTAATGAAATGGCTTTCAGGAGCTTCGCAGGGTACCTTGGTTGCCGGAACTGGCACGCTTGGATCGGCACTCAACCAACTCTCCAACCCCGTCGCTGTGTGGGTGGATTCTTTTGGATATATTTATGTATCGGACCCAGGTAATAATCGGGTCGTGCGATGGGCTCAATAGACCCGAAATTGCTCTGCTTTTCTTGTCCAGGCTTGCCTAACCATCAGGCATTTAGCCCCGTTGACTTCAGTTAGGTTTTCAGATTCAGGGGCCCAATTCCCAATTTGGGATTTTTTTTCCCGCTGCCGGACCCATTTTTCTTTCGCCGCCGGTTGGAGCGCGCAGACGTCTCCCTTCTTTAACTGTAACAAGTTAATTTTCAAATAATTAAACCTCTGTCCGTTCCAAAGTCTCTAACTCCTGCAGTTTGGTATAGGGATTGGGACATAGTTGTTGCTCTTTGATAACACGCGTAGGACGGCAACCCATTTTTTTTGGGGTGAAACAGCAGGAAACAGGCCGGTGGTACCCAAACAAGAAAACAATCTTTTTGCGGGCTGAACCTGGAGGGAAAGTAAGTAGATGGAGGCTGTGCAATATCAACTTGAATGTCCTCGTTATAGCGTAATCAAGAAAGAAAATTCCTCCGGCCAAGCAGCGACAAGAGGCTTGCATTCGGAGGCGATAAAAGAGCAATAAACAAGAACTGTCCCAGGGGCCGTTTTTGTGTCCAAGAGAATTAATACTTCGGTATTAACTATAGATTTGAACCGACCTTTTTGAAAACTTAGTCAAACCCTTTGTTATGAAAACGTTATCCAAACTCGTTTCCACCAGTAGTGTGTCCCTACTGGTTATCACGTCTCCAGTGCTTATATCCGGAAGCCACAAAAAAATCGACCCGGCAAGCACCATCAACACAACCGCAATTTCCGCCTCCAACACCTTTACTTCTACCTTGAGCAATAAGGCTGCCAATTTCAAGCCCGTCACTTATGTAGGAGGTAATGATGCCGTTACCGATAAGAAGATCGATTACGCAACTAACCTGGCCGCCGCCAAAGCCTTCGAGGTAAAGATGGTCATTCGCGAGGCATCGATGATGTATTACGATATGAACCTGAAAAAGTCAGGGTTGAACCAAAAGGCTTTTGAATACGCCTGGAGAGGTTACCATAATCTGGTCAAAAAAGGTACCTTGAACAAGACCAACGTGTTATCGATCTGCGATTTCACCCAGTCTTCCAAACGCAAACGTTTATATATCATCGACGTGTTGCATAAGAAACTACTGATCAACACCTACGTATCCCATGGTATGAATTCCGGCGTAGAATACGCGACCTCTTTTTCCAATCAGGCCGAATCGTTCAAGACAAGTCTGGGCTTTTATGTAACGAAGAAAGCCTACCTGGGTCGAAATGGTTTGTCACTGCGTATCGCTGGTCTGGAAAAGGGCTATAATGATTTAGCGTCCAAGAGGAATATAGTCATACACGGTGCAGATTATATTGGTACCGATTACTTGAAAGCCAACGGAGAGATGGGCAGGAGCTTGGGTTGCACGGCCGTACCTAAACCCATCAACAACAAGGTAATTCGCACAATCAAGAACGGTAGTGCTTGGTTTATCTATTATCCGGCCAAGAAATATTTGAATGATTCAGCTGTAATCAATGGATAACATATTTTTTTCGAGTAGTCTGAGGGTGCGAAGGGCCAGTACACGTACTGTCCCTTTTGCCTATTAGACCTGGCGGTGCATCGCAACTTCTATTGAGCAGTTGGATCGGCGTTGTCCTAAACCCTTTGGAATATGAAAAACCGCAATCTAATCCTCCTGGTGGCAGCCATTTTACTGGTTTCCAGGGCATCGGGTCAAGCCACCGATGAGGTGCTCAAAACATATGCAACCCAATACGAGCAGGAAAGGGTGCATATCCATTTCGACAAAGATGCCTACCTACCTGGAGAAACCGTATGGATGAAGGCCTATATCATGGCCGGATCCAGGCCGTCGGCCATCAGCCACAACATCTATTTTGATTTAAGTGATACCCAAGGTCAATTATTGGCCCACACAGTCTCACCGGTTAGGAATGGAACAGCCAGTGCGTCATTTTCCATACCCGCTGGCTTAAAAGACGGTGCTATCCATATTAGAGCCTATACCAAATGGATGCTCAATTTTGACAGCGCATTCCTATTCAATAAAGACATTGCTGTGCTCACTCAATGGGATGGTTCTTCATCCAGTCCCGAACGTTACTATGCATCCATTCGGTTTTTTCCGGAAGGGGGTGAACTGGTAAGCGGGCTCGCCAACGACCTGGCGTTTGAAATCCTGGACCAGCAGGGCCATCCCGTGGAGGCCAAAGGGGTAATCAAAAACACTGTGGGCCAGGTGATCGATTCCTTTGTCAGTGTCCATGACGGTATGGGGATCCTGCGGATCTCGCCATTGGCGGCGGAGAAATATACGGCCTTTTGGAAGGATGAATATGGACAATCCCATACGAGCGAGCTTCCGGCGGTGAAGACACTCGGAGCTAACCTCCAGGTCCACTCGATCAGTGCCGACGGGTTCGTCGGCTACCGGCTCCAGAGAGCGGCGGATTGCCCTGCCAGCGCAAAAAAATTAACGGTGGTGGCTACCCTCCACCAAGAAGTAGTATACAAATCGAGCCAAGATCTAAGTGACAAGACCTCCTGTGACCAGCAAATTGACACCCGGAATTTACCCAGCGGCGTGATGCAGCTCACACTGTTCGACTCCGCAATGAATCCCCTGGCTGAACGGGTAGTTTTTGTCAACAAAAATCAGGCCTACGCAAATCTCAGCCTGATCCGGGAGCACACGAGCTTTACCAAAAGAGGACAGAATGCCCTGTCCATTGAAGTCCCCGACAGCCTGGGTACCGACCTTTCTGTGTCGGTTACCGACGGGGGACTTGGGTTCGATACCAGCACCAACATTATTTCTGACCTGTTGTTGAGTAGCGACCTGCGTGGGCATATCACCAATCCTGCATGGTATTTTTCCAACAATTCAGACAGCACAGCGATATACCTGGACTTGGTGATGCGCACCCACGGCTGGCGCCGTTTTAAATGGGAAGAGGCCATGGCAGCCAAATTGCCGACTATCCAATTTCCAGCCGACGGCGACTTCATGACGATCTCGGGAAAGATTGACCAGCCGGCTGCCCCCTTTGAGGCCGGCGATTCCATTGCCATGCTCATCCTGACCAAGGATCGAAAAAAACATATTGTCAGCTTGCCCATTAGCCCAGAGGGTACCTTTATGCAGAAAGGCGTTTTCTTCTATGACTCCATTCAAATTGTGTACCGCCTTAACCATCCAGCCAAGATCAACGCCGCCTCGCAGGTTAGTATCCAGACCAATTTGGACTTCCATGCGAACAGACCTGTGGCTGCAGCGTCCAGTCCCGATTTCGAATGGAACCGGGTCCCTGATGTGGTTATAGAAAAAGAACTTGATGGTGCAATCCAGGAAACCAATTCCAACTCCAGACAAGCCCCAGGTTTAGATTACACCCTAACACCAGGCCCTAAAGCCGACGGCCCTAAGCCAGGTTATGAGACGGCCTCCCATTACCTGCAGGATAATTTTCCTGAATTGCATTTTGCCAGCGCCGCCACCGAGCCAGCCGGATCTACGGCTTCGGGAACGGACAACCGTTTTGCGTCCTATTCGCTCGCCACGGCACCGGCTGGTGCAGGGGCACAGAAAAGCAATGTCAATCTACTGCTGGACGGAAACCTGGTGACCATCGATGAGCTGAAACAGCTTAACATGAAGGATGTGCTGTTCATCAAATTCCTACAAAAAAATAGCCCCAAAGACGTGCCTGCCCTGGCCATTACCAGCAAACAATCGATCGACCAGGACAATATCGCCAACAACAAAACCGGCTTTGCGGTAGTGACCGGATACGCCACAGACCGCGAATTCTATGCCCCACAATACGCATTAACTAGTCACGACGATCAAGCAGGGGACTATCGGTCGACGCTATATTGGAATCCCAAGCTGGTTTTTGATAAGGCACACCGAAAGATGTCCCTGTCTTTTTACAACAACGACATGAGTAACAAGTTCCGCATCGTCATAGAAGGTTTTAATCGGGAGGGCAGGCTGATCCGGGTAGATGAGTTAATCAAATAAGGTGGTGAACAAAAAAAACATACATATAAACACTTACCGATAATTTCTTTTCGAATTCGTCGTTAAACCCTAAATACCTCAAACCATGTTCAACATTGACCTTACCCTCAATATTTTACCCCTCTCGCTGATAATCCTGGTGGCGGCCCTGATTGGTTTTTTGTCCAGAAGCCGTCAGATTAGGAAAAAACAAATGAAGATCGTGGAGTTAAGGCGCGAAATGGTAAAGAACCATGCTCAAATCCTAGAACTTCAGAAAGAATACGTAGCCCTGGAACACCAAATGCAGGTTGGCAAAACGCCTGTTTTGCCCATAAAATCGGTCCTCATCGATTTTAAAGAGGAAGACAAGAAGGTGGCTGACCGTACTTTCTAATCCGGTTGGCCGATTCTGCCTTGAGGGATCCGAGTCTGCTCTTGCCATTCTTTGTAGAACCTATTTCCCGCCCTAGCCGAAGGCAACTTCCTGTGGAGCCCCAGAGTCACATCAATCCCCGGTAAAATGCGGTGGGCGCTTTTGCAAAAAGGCACGGACGGCTTCCTGGTGATCCTTCGTCATCGCTGCCTGATGCTGCAATTCTTCTTCCAGTACAAGTTGCTGCTCCAAGGAATTCGAAAACGCCAGGTTGAGTGCGTGCTTGGTAAGAGCGAGGCCCTTGGTGGGCAAGGCGGCCAAGTCTTGCGACAGCTGCATGGATCTGGCCAAGAACTGCTCATCCGAATACACTTTATAAATCATCCCCATTTGTTCGGCCTCTAGGGCACCCACCCGCTCTCCAAGTAGCATCAGGGCCGATGCGCGCTGCCATCCTATGAGTCTGGGAAGGGTATAGGTTCCGGCGCTATCCGGGATAAGGCCAATTTTGGAAAAGGCTTGGATAAAGCTCGCCGACTGGGCCGCTACCACGAGGTCGCAGCACAAGGCCAGGTTTGCTCCCGCGCCGGCCGCCACGCCATGCACCGCCGCGACAACCGGCTTGGGCAGACTGCGGATCTTTCTAACTAAGGGATGATAATTTTCGTGTAGTATTTTGTCCAGCCGGGGTCCAGGGTCCGCGGCGGAAACTTCGCCCAGGTCCTGACCCGCACAAAAACCCTTGCCAGCACCCAGGATCAAGACACAACGGATTTCCCTCAGAGAAGCACACTGGTCCAGTTTGGCCTGCAATGAAAGGGCCAAATCTTGATTGATGGCGTTTAATTTTTCGGGTCGGTTGAGCGTGATGGTTCCGATACCATTTTCGATGTGTAACAGGACAGCGGCCATAGCGGGATTTGCGTTTAATGAGTCTAACTGTTGGAAAAATCGAGGAGTGATCGGACAAAATCAACCTAAACTCCTCATCAATGGCATTTAAAATAGTCGAATGGTTCTTGGCACTGATTACACCGGTACAGGGCCTTGCACGGCGTAGAGCCAAACTGGCTGATCAGGCGCGTGTCGAAACTGTTGCACCGGGGACAACCGATAGCTTCCTGCTGGTGAAAACGGGTCGCTTCACATACCATCTGCCGGGGTGAGGGAGGGGCGATACCATAGGCTTTTAATTTGAGCTTGCCTTGCTCCGTCATCCAGTCCGTCGTCCAGGCTGGAGAAAGCGCCTGCGTGATGCGCACCTCGCTGTATCCATATTCCTGTAATTTCATCAGGATTTGCTCTTGGATCACCTCCATCGCCGGGCAGCCACTGTAGGTGGGTGTGATGGTGACTTCCACTACACGGTCCCGAAAGGCAACGCCTCGCAGGATACCTAAATCGATAATTGACAGCACAGGAATTTCAGGGTCCTTGACCTGCTCGAGAATGGAGGCAATATGGTTGGAGAGCTTGTCCAAAGGAAAATGCCTTTTGGCTATGCTTAGGCCTGCTACCAAGTACAATTAGGGTAGGCTCTTTGCAAAAACTGCATTTCAGCGAGCAGATGACCCAGGGATTCGGTATGTGTTCCTGATTTTCCGCCCGACTGCATCCAGCGGCCTCGGGGAACGGCGAGCGTCGCAAGATCCAAAACGTCCTGCACCTGGCGCTCCCATTGGGGTTGCAAAGCACCCAGGTCCGCGCCAATTCCCTCGCGGAGCGCTTGGTGCTCATAAGGCGCAGCCTGAAACAATTCACCCGTAAAGGTCCACAACTCGGCCAAAGCCCGTTCCATGCGCTGGTGGCTTTCCACTATACCGTCCCCCAGCCTGATCACCCATTCACTGCTCCAGCGCAGATGGTAAGTTACCTCTTTGAGTGCTTTTTCGCTGATGGCGGAAATCATGGGATCGGCGCTATGTTGCAACTGCTGGTACAGATAGAATTGGTACGCGCTAAAAAAGAATTGCTTAAGCGTGGTTTGGGCCCAGTCACCATTGGGCTGTTCGCACAGTAGGCAATTGGAAAAATCCCATCCATCACGCAAGTAAGCCAGCGTATCTTCTGTCACCTCTTCGGAGGCAACGTTCGGCACTACCTGCGGGATCAGGGATGCAGATTCATTGAGTAGGACCGCCGCATATTGGTAAAAATGCCGAGCCTGGCCAACGAGGTCCAGGGCAATATTGGAAATGGCAATATCCTGTTCCAGCACGGGGCCAAATCCTGTCCACTCGCTGTTGCGGTGACCTTGGATAAGTGCGTCGTCGGCTAGATGCAAAACGTATTGTATGCGGTCCAGACGGAATGAATCGGTTGGCATAGGTCGATTTTTATTGAACCTGCGTTACATGTTGGTCAATTCCTCGGGCAAGGGATAAAAGGTAGGATGACGGTATACCTTATCGTTTGCGGGATCATACAGGGAAGCTGCTTCTTCGGGGTTGGATGCGTGGATGAATGCGCTTTCCACGACCCAAATACTAACCCCCTCCATCCTTCGGGTGTACACATCACGCGCATTTTCTATGGCCATGGCGGCATCCGCGGCATGGAGGCTGCCTACGTGTTTGTGGTCGAGCCCTTGTCGGCTGCGGATGAAAACTTCCCATAATGGCCAATCCTGCTGATTCATCAGATTGCGATTTTAGCGTTTCGTTAATGTATAGCGTGGCTCGGGCATTGCTGGCGCAAATCAATCGATTAGGCTACTCGTTGATGTTGACTCGAGGCGGCTTTTTGCTTGGCCGCATAGGCCGTTGCAGCTTCCCGGACCCAGGCTCCTTGCTCATGCGCAAGAACACGGGCCGCCAACCGTTGCTTATTGCATGGCCCATCTCCACCCACCACACGTCGGAATTCCTCCCAGTCGATGGGGCCAAAATCGTAATGATTGCGCTCGCTATTCCACCGGAGCTGATCGTCCGGGAGTTGCATACCCAATACCAGTACTTGTTCGGCGCACACATCGACAAACTTTTGGCGCAATTCGTCGTTACTCATCCGTTTTATTTTCCACCGTATGCTTTGTGCACTGTGGGGGGAGGCTTCATCACTGGGCCCGAACATCATAATGGAGGGCCACCACCACCGGTTGATCGCATCCTGGCACATCCGTTTTTGTTGGTCAGTCCCCCGGCTCAAGGTGAGCAAAATGTCAAAACCCTGGCGCTGATGGAAACTCTCTTCCTTGCAAATGCGGATCATGGCCCTGGAATAAGGACCGTAGGAACAGCGACACAGGGGCACCTGGTTCATAATGGCCGCCCCATCTACCAGCCATCCAATAGCCCCGATATCGGCCCAGGTCAGGGTCGGATAATTAAAAATAGACGAGTATTTGGCCTTTCCCTGGTGGAGCTGCTCGATCATCGTCTCCCGGGTGATGCCCAGAGTTTCGGCTGCCGAATACAGGTAGAGACCATGGCCAGCTTCATCCTGGACTTTGGCGATTAGGGTAGCTTTTCTTCTAAGGGTCGGAG
This sequence comes from uncultured Chitinophagaceae bacterium, assembly GCA_963742225.1. Taxonomy (GTDB): domain Bacteria; phylum Bacteroidota; class Bacteroidia; order Chitinophagales; family Chitinophagaceae; genus Puia. Next base: position 303,746 of record CAVULD010000004.1, read on the forward strand.
CGCGGGTAATCCAGTTTCCTTCCGGCAACATCCCCACCACTTCGCTATGCGCGTGTTGGGAAATCTGCCGGATTAGGGTTTTGCGGTAGGCATCCGGCATCCAGTCCCGGGGCTCGATCATCAGCTCCTGGTCCAGTGTATCCTGGAATCGCTTTTCCGGGTATTGTTCCGCCATGGCAGGGTTTTGCAGTCAAAGATAATATATTTCTTCTCCCAAACTAACAACTGTTAGTATCAGGACAAAAGCTCCACTGACCATTGGAAATCGAGCTATTGGCCACTTAAATTTTTGGTATTTTCGAAGATCCCGCGGCAGGACGACGCTGGTACAATGGGCAAACCGGGAGATGACCCTAATGCGCGCCTTCAGATAAGGCGGCTATTGAAAAACGGCAAACTTCTACGCATAGATACCATGGAACAGCTGTGCTTAAATTGCGGCCAACCGATTTCGGGTACGTTTTGCTCCGCTTGCGGACAAAAAACTTCTACCTCTAGGTTCACCATGAGCCAGCTGGCACATGATTTCTTTCACGGCTTCTTTCATGTGGATCGTGGTTTCTTCTATACGGCCAAGGAGCTGATGATCAGACCGGGCCCAACCTTGAAAAATTACCTGGCTGGCCAGCGTATTCGGCACTTTAACCCATTCACGTTCATCGTGATCGTCGGCGGGCTAAATGGATACTTGCTGCAGACATTTCACTGGCAGGGATTTATGCTCAATATGGGCATGCTCAGTAAAAGCGGATTTAATCAGGAAATCTGGAATTCCTCCCTGGAGCACTTCACCGTCAGGCTCCTAGTTGCGATCCCCTTGTATTCGCTAATGACCTATCTTTTGTATTACAGAAGCCATTACACATTCGCCGAGCACCTCATCGCCAATACGTACCTGCGCGCGGAATTCCATGTCTTTATGATTATCATCGGGCCCCTTCAATTCCTAGTGCATGCCAAGTCGAAAGCCGTTGTGATTCAACTATTTTTTGTGGTGGCCGCACTGGTTTACCTGGGGTGGGGTTATGCAGGATGGTTGGAAAAGCGCTTGACAGCCCAGGGCATGCTTAAAGGATTTGCCGTTGCCCTCCTGTCGACAGTGTCGGAGGCAGCCATATTTTACGTCCTCATTTCCGGCAGATTCTGGTAGCAAATCCAGGCTTCGGAAATCGAGATTGCCCCTATATTTGTTTGGTGAAACGGCGGCTACGTGATTTTGGCCGCTACGGTAATTTGCTACCAATAATAGCACTACTCATGAAGAAATTCAATTTCATTTTTAGCCCACAAACGCTCGTCGTTGGTTTGATCGCCCTGTTGAGTTCCTTCGTAGCGCTGCACTACCAGCTTTCGATGTACGTGGATTTTCTTATTGTGGGCTTCATCATCGCTTTTCCGATATCCTTTACCTTGCGCGAAGCATTTAGAAGAAGAGAGAAGGCGCTGGAATACATGAGCCTGTTTAAAGCCTCCTTGCAATCGATTCATTATTGCTTTGAGTGTAGTGATCTGGAACAGGACAAAAAAATAGAAATTAAGCATATTCTGGTCAACACGTCCTCCGAGATGATGCAGTACCTCGCCAGCCGGGATGGAGATTTTCTGTCCTCCCAGCAGCTCTCGAGTCGTATTTTCAGTTTCATCCGAGACAACGATAAGGACTTAAAGAAGAGCTTTACGGTGAAAGTCCTGCTTTTTCTGGCGCGTACCAATGAATCGATTGCCTTTTTATCGGCAGCCAAACGGCACCACACACCTTGGGCCATTCGGTTTATTATTCTTGCCGGCGTCTATCTATTTGTGATCTTTTATCCCGCCTCCCTGCTGAGTTACACAGGTTTTCAGGTTTCCTGGTGGTATGTCTTTTCGATGACTTTCTTTAAGGGGTTGATATTTATCAGTCTATATAATATTCAGAATTTCCTGGTAGAGCCCTTTAACCAACAAGGCGCCGACGGTGTCAAACTGGAAGATTTTGCGTTCAACGGACTCACGGTGGTAAACCCAACGAGCCCGAGTTTACCCTGAGGTCTCGGGACAACCCTTGCTGCAGGGATTACTGTATAGCGAAAGAGCCAGGAGTGTAGGTGCAGGAGGAGCTAAAAAGAGGGTTAACCGGGTTGGCACAGATAGCGCAATGAAACCTTGCTCCATGAGAATAGGCAAAAGAATTACCCTCACGCTGCTCTCGCTCCTTGTCGTCGTCTGCCTCTTTGCGCAACCGGCCGTGGATTCCTTGTTTGGTACCACCTCTCCCCTGCGGATTAGTTTTGCCATTACGATTAATGAAATTCGCCATTCCAAAAATGATTCCATCCTCAAGATGGAAAAACTCTACTACCAACGGCCCTTTGGCCTGCCAGACAGCGTCCAGGTGGGCTTGAAGAGTCGCGGAAATTTCCGGTTGAGCCAATGCTATTTCCCCCCTTTGTGGATTAAGATCACCAAGAGCCACGCGAAGGGGACCATATTTGAAGGGAACAAGAAAATAAAACTCGTCATGCCTTGTTACGACAAGGGAAGCTCCAATACGCTAATCGTAAAGGAGTATCTATGTTACAAATTGTATGAGCAGGTCACTTCTTATGCACTACAGACGAGGCTTGTGGATTTGAACTTGACGGTTAGAAAAAGCAAAAACAGGAAAACCACCTCAAAGCTGAAGGCTATACTCATTGAGGATGTCGACAAAGCGGCCAAGCGGCTAGACTGCAAAGCTTTGCCCGGTGTGAAAATCGTTCCCTCGGCCTTAAACGACACGAACGCCGCGCGTTTTGAACTGTTTCAATTCATGATTTCCAATACCGATTGGTCGGTAGTGATGCAGCACAACGCCAAACTCCTCGTTGAGCATAACCACAAATACATCTCGATCGCCTATGATTTTGATATGTCGGGACTAGTTGACGCGCCCTATGCCGTGGTATCCCATATCAACGGGGAGAAGTTGAATGCCGAAAGGGTTACCGAGCGAATCTTTCGAGGCTATTGTCATTCCCCCGAGTTGATCGAGTGGGTGCGGCAGGAATTTCTGGCCAAAAAAGTTCGCCTACTGGCCACGCCGGACCAACTGTCGAGTGAATTATCCCCCAAAGAGATCGCCCGTATAAAGGATTACCTCCAGGAATTTTTTACTATTCTAAGTAACGACCGCCAATTTAAAATCAATATCCTAGACCAGTGCCGCCCCATATGAGCACTAGCGCGGGATGGGCTGGATGGGCCATCCCCCGCGCGGAAAATGTATTCTGGCGTGCTAAGGCCCCCTTGCGGGTTAATCGTCGTCGTTTTGGGGTCTATAGCTTGCCCGGTATAAAGAATCGAAATGGCCTTTGTGGTCATATACCTCGTTTTGTTTGGCGTACTGGTTCCACGCGCTAATCAGTTGCGCCGTAATATCCGGATACTTGGCCGACAGGTCGGTCGTCTCCGCAGGGTCTTTTGACAGATCAAATAATTGCCACCGGCCAGTCCCAAAAGGTTGCGGTTGCCGCAGGATTTTCCAATTACCTTGAATATAGGCTTTCATTTCAAATAACTCCCAACCCATGCCATCATTAGAATGCACGGTGGTGGAATCACCTGAAAGCACCGGTACTAAAGATTTGCCGATCAGGGGATGAATATTTTTTCCATGAAATTGCTGCGGATAGGAGGCATTCGCCAGCTCGAGAATCGTGGGCATGATATCCGTCACGTGAATGAAGCCGCTATTCCACCGCGAGGAATCGGCCGTTTTGCCAGGCATCTTAATGATGAGCGGCGCCTTGATCCCTCCCTCAGATGCGAAACCCTTGAAGAAACGGTACGGCGAGGAGGAGGCCTGGGCCCAACCAGGACCCATCTCAACGTAGGAATTTTTTAGGCCTCGATTGTCCATACGATTATCAAAGGTGTTTAAATATTTGTGATCTCCATTGCCTGGATAGGTGGTGGCGACGGCCCCGTTCGCACCATTATCACTCATGAAAATGATCATCGTGTTATCGTAAAGACCCTGCTTCTTGAGGTAATCGAAAACCCGGCTGATACTCATGTCCATATAGTCCAGCATGCCGGCGTATACTTCCATATCCCGGGCAAAATCTGCTCGCTGTTCTTTGCTAAGTGCCGACCACTTCGGTAGACTGGGATTCTGGAAACCCTGGGCGTCTTTTGGTACTACTCCCAAGGCTCTCAGGTTATTCAATCGCAGGGCCCAAAGGGAATCCCAGCCCATATCGAATTTCCCCTTGTATTTATCGATATACGCTTTGGGAACATGCAAGGGATCATGGACGGCGGTGTAGGCTAGGTACGCGAAGAAGGGCTTTTGGTCGCCCTTGTCCCGGTCGATAAACGCGATCAAAGAATCGGTATAATCTTTGGACGAATAGAAATCTGCCGGCAGCTGCACCTCTTTCCCGTTCCGCGTATAGGCCATATGTTGCGGGGGGGCCAGCGGTTTCATATCGTTCCAATGGCTGCCGCCACCTGTGCCCAAAATAAAGGTCTGTTCGAAACCCCGGTCGAAAGGATTTTCCCCCGCTTCTTCTCCCAAATGCCATTTTCCGGTCATGTAGGTGTGGTAGCCGCTTTGGCGCAACAATTCAGGTATCGTGACCACCTGATCGCTTAAATGACCAGAATATCCGGGTAGATTTTGGGCGTGGAGGGCTGGATAGTCCACCTCACTCATGATGCCCAGACCAGCGACATGATTATCATTTCCCGTGAGCAAGGCCGAGCGGGTCGGAGAGCAGGTAGGTAAAACATGAAAATTGGAAAACAGCAAGCCTTCTTTGGCCAATTGGTCCAGAGTCGGTGTGTGTATATTACCGCCAAAGGGCCCGATATCGCTATAGCCCAGATCGTCGGCCACTATGAGCAGGATATTGGGTTTGGGTTTTTCAACCACTTGTTTGGGCGCGGGCTCCTGGCAAGCGCATAAGGCGGCCAAAATCGCGCAGCTGACTACGGCAATCTGATTGGTGCATTTCATAATGAACTCAAATTTTCGTGTATGTTTTTGGGAGATTTACGCGCATTAGGGAATCGATTGGTCCGCCTGCTCAGGGATCTGGCGGTACCCATCCCTGGCGAAGCTCGGGTTGATGGATCGCCAACCTACTTTGCTTCTGGCCATCCATCTTAAAAAGGAAGGTAGGAAATTTTCCGATTTGCAAATACTTTTTGTTCCCCCAGCACCAACCGAACATACGGATCGGGGTTAGCCAACCTGACCGCAGTAGAAAGGCTCCAGAGCCTTGGTTGCGGCAGCACTAAACAGCAAGATCCGGTGTACGCCGGGCCCAGTGCAGTGGACTAATTTTCATCCAGGTCCTCATGCCGGTCGCTACCCAGGCTGTAATAGTTATTCTCTTCATCTTCTTCTCCAATCTCTTCGTCTGGATCGTCCAACTCAGAACCTGGAACATCCAGGTCCTCGCCGGTAAGTAACTCCACGGCACCCGAAACCACAGTCATCTGTTTGGGCTCGATAGGGGAAAGGTCATCCAGATCGAGTTCCTTAATTTCCTGGGCTTGGTAGTATATATCCTCTGAGGCAGGATAACCCAAATAGGCAGGCAGGGTTAATTTGAAATCCCCCGTTCCTGGCTTTGCTTTTTTCTGTTTCATATAGCCAAATATGGTCGAATTGATGTAAAAGGGGCGTTCACAACCGCTCGTGAACTTCGGTTCAAAACTACAGGTGCAGACTGCCAACTGGCATGAGGAAGTTCAAAATCGGAAATGATATTAATCAACCAGGCATTTTAACGCCAAAAGAGGACACTCAGCTTCTCAAATCAAAATCTATCACCAAGGCCGCAGAACGGGGGTGCGATTGGCAAGTCAATATAAAACCGGCTTTTAGTTCATCCGGCTCCAGGGCATAGTTGGCATCCATGTGCACCTTACCCGCAATCAATTTGGCGCGGCAGCTGGCGCATACCCCACCTTTGCACGAATAGGGAAGATCGGCGCCCTCTCGCAGCGCCGCATCCAGGATGGGTTCCCCGTTGAAGGGCAGCGTGAACTCAAAGGCGATTCCATCCTGCCTGATGGAGACAACGGAGCTCTGGAGGCCTGCGGGCTGGCTGCTGCTCTTGCGGTGAACGGTAAATCCCGACTGCTCGCCGGGTACGGTGAAGAGTTCAAAATGGATCCTACGCGGCTCTATATGTTGGCTTTCCAACCATTCTTTTACACTCAAGATCATCTTCTCCGGTCCGCAGAGAAAAAATTCATCGGCCTCCTTTAAGCGGGGGAAGTGCATAAACAATTCCGCACATTTGACAGGATCAATCCGGCCTTGGTTGATCTGTGCATCGGTTTGCTCCCGGCTCAGCACATAATGAATAATCAGCCGGGACAAGTACCGGTCTTTGAGCGACTGCAGCTGTTCCTTAAAAATGATCGACTGTTTGCTTCGGTTACCGTACACCAGACAAAACTGACTCAGGGGCTCGAAGGCCAGGGTCGTCTTAATAATTGAAAGTATGGGCGTGATCCCGCTGCCAGCGGCAAAAGCCAGGTATAGCTTCCGCTTCGTCGGATCAAGGGGAGTAAAAAATTGTCCTGTAGGGGGCAACACGTCGACCTCCTCGCCCGGAGCAAGCCGCTCGTTAATGTAGGTGGATAATACGCCGCCTTCTAATTTTTTTACCGCGATACGCAGTTCTTGGTCCAGCGGGCTGCTGCATATCGAATAGGACCTGCGCAAGGTTTGGCCATCGACTGTGGCGCGAAGCGTTACGTTCTGTCCTTGCGTGAACTGGAACTCCCGCTGGTACTCTTCGGGTATGGCAAAGCTCACCGATACGCAATCGGGGGTTTCCTGTTGAATATCATTTACTTTCAAGGCTCTGAAGTGTGTTGCCACGGTAATTGGAATATTGTCCGGTTCTTGCGTGGGCCGTTATCCCAGACTATTTTTTAAGGCCTTCGATTAAATACTTGAGCATATTGGTTTCCAGCACCTCGGCGCTAATAGTTTTTCTAGAACGGTGCCAGGACTCGATGCCGCTTACTGCGGATAAGATCGTCAGAATAGCCACGTACGGATCGAGCGGTTTGATCTCCCCCCGCTCAGTACCCTGCTCCAGGATATCCGCCAGACTCTTGCGGTAATTTCTACGCTGGTTCAAAAAATTGGACAAGTAGGGTTCAGGCAGATGCCGCCATTCGTGATCGGAAATGTACACGTATTCATATTGGTCCAGCATCATACGAATATGAAAACGAATGATCAGCTCCATTTTTTTTAAGGTCGGTTCCCGACTGGCTTCTACCGCATCCAAATGGGCGATGAATTCATTAGCTACCTTAAAACAAATCGTCTGCAGGATTTCGGCCTTGGATTGGATGTGGTTGTACAGGCTGGCCGCTTCCACACCCACATGTTCCGCCAGGTCGCGCATCGAAGCCGCGCCAAATCCCTTTTCCCGGAATAATTTGGCCGCCTTTTCGATGATGAACTCCTTCTTAGTGCTGTTTTTCTTACTGCTGATTTTTGACATGCGTACACAAAGATAAAAACTAACGATCGTTAGTTCAAATTATTGGCAATGTTAACTATTTGCGCGCTAACGCGGACGATTCATGCGAAACTGGCCCAATCCAGATTGCTAAGCGGTTTTGCATGCCGGATCCCGTTCAACTCGCTACCCTGGCCGATTTCGCTACCACAGAGGAAGGTATGTGCAGGCCTGGTTTGCCTTTTTTCTACAAGCAAAATTTCATGTAGGTTTGCACGCCCCGCCTCGCCAAGACGGCATGGATTCTGCACGGAACCCAGCCAGAGCGCGAAAGGCGGGTAAGACTCCCTTGATTTATGTCGCTAATAGTTGTAGGCAGTATGGCGTATGACGCCATTGAAACGCCGTTCGGAAAGACGGATCGAATTGTCGGTGGATCTGCCGTATACGTGGCCTATGCCGCGTCCAATTTCGTGAAGCCCATCAACCAGATATCTATCATTGGCCAAGATTTTGAAGAGTCTGAAATCAACGCACTCACCAAGCGTGGGGTCCGGATGGAAGGGGTGGAAGTGGTGGCGGGCAAAAAATCGTTTTTCTGGAGTGGCCGCTACCACCTGGATATGAATACGCGCGATACCCTGGTAACGGATCTGAATGTGCTGGCGGATTTTAACCCAGTAGTGCCGGATAGCTACCAGGACAGCGAGTTTTTGATGCTGGGCAACCTGGTGCCCCAGATCCAAATTGACGTGATCAACCAAATGCACGAGCGCCCCAAGCTGATCGTCATGGACACCATGAATTTCTGGATGCAATCGGCCCTGGCCGATCTGAAAAAGGTCATGGGCATGGTGGATGTACTCATGGTCAACGACAGCGAGGCCCGAGAGCTCAGTGGGGAATATTCCTTGGTCAAATCGGCCAAAATCATCATGCAGATGGGACCTCGTTATCTCATCATTAAAAAAGGCGAACATGGCGCCTTGCTGTTCCATGACCGGGAAGTCTTTTTTGCGCCCGCCCTCCCCCTGGAAGAAGTATTTGACCCGACCGGAGCGGGGGATACCTTCGCCGGCGGCTTTATCGGCCACCTGGCAAAGACCAAGGACATCTCCTTTGCCAATATGAAAACAGCTATCATCGTGGGTTCGGCCATGGCTTCTTTTTGCGTGGAAAAATTCGGCCCCGAAAGACTCAAGGAAATCACCAAATCCGACATCGATGAGCGGATTCAGCAATTTGTGCAGCTGGTAAATTTTGATATCACCCTGATTTGAACTCGGAGGACCCTTGTCCCAAAAGCTGCGGGCAGTGGCAGGTCAATTTTTTCCCAGTAAACACACCGGATCATCTACCATATCGTATTCATTGTTTTCAAAAATACCTTTTGACATGAAAAATTGCATCATCCTCATTTTGGGCTTGCTTGGTCTAGCCAGTTCCTATAGTTGCAACCAACCGGCCTCTGGGCCCGGGGAAGCTAAGGCCTACGTTATTACGCAGAACATGGATTCTGCGGTAAAGCCTGGAGATAATTTTTATCTGTTTGTCAATGGCAAATGGATCAAAAACGCGCAGATTCCCCCTACCGAAAGCTCCGTTGGGACCTTTCTGGATTTATATAACCTCACCAAGGATCATCTGAAAGAAATTTTGGAGGATGCGGCCAAAGGCGGATTTGCGGCCGGCACGATCGACCAGAAAGTGGGCGATTTGTATGCATCGGGGATGGATTCCGCCCGGATCGATAGCCTGGGGTATGAGCCGCTGAAACCGTATCTAAATCAGATCAGCGGCCTCAGCGACGCCAAATCCATCATGGCTTTTGAAGCTCTGAGGCAAAAGGAGAATCAGTCTACGGTGGTTTCCCTGGCCGTGCTTGCCGATCAAAAAAATAGTGTCATCAACATCATCAATATCGGCCAAGCGGGACTGGGCTTACCGGACCGCGATTACTATTTCCGGAAAGATTCTGCCTCTGTCGCCGTTCAGCAGGCCTATCAGGCGTATATGCGCAAACTGTTTATGCTTATCGGTGATGATTCCTCCACGGCAGCCAAGAAAACAACTGCGGTGTATGCCCTAGAAAAAGACATGGCCGGCAGCCACCGGACCGAAGTGGAACTGCGGGACCCGCAAAGTAATTACAACAAGCGGTCGGTAGCTGATATGGACAAGAAAATGCCGATCGTAGGTTGGTCCCTCTTTTTTAAGAATTTGGGCCTCGATGTCGATTCGGTAAATCTGAGTCAACCCGCCTACTACACAAAACTCAACACCTTGCTACAGTCCGTCCCCTTAAGCACCTGGAAGGCGTACTATACGTTCCATGTCCTGGATGATGCGGCAGCTTCGCTCAGCAGCCCCTTTGTCAACGCGCGCTTTGATTTTGCAGGCAAGGCGCTCAATGGACAGCAACAAATCAAGCCGCGCTGGCAGCGCATCTATGCCGTCGTGGATCAAAACCTGGGAGAAGCCCTGGGTCAGCTTTACGTAAAGAAGTATTTCACCCAGGATGCTAAGGACAGGATGCTCGAGATGGTGAACAACCTACAAAGGGCGTTTGCCAGTCGCATAGATAAACTCGATTGGATGAGCGACTCCACCAAACAAAAAGCCAAGGAGAAGCTGGGAGCCTTCCTGAAGAAAATTGGCTATCCGGATAAATGGCGGGATTATAGCCGGGTGACGATCGACCGCAACAATTATTTTGCTAACCTGGTATCCTGCGAAAAAAATGAATTCCAGTACGGGGCCTCCAAAGCGGGCAAGCCGGTAGACCGCACGGAGTGGGGGATGACTCCTCCGACCATTAATGCATATTATAATCCCACATTCAATGAAATTGTATTTCCCGCAGGCATCTTACAATTTCCATTTTTTGATCCAGGAGCAGATGACGCGATGAACTATGGAGCCATCGGCATGGTCATTGGTCACGAGATGACTCACGGTTTTGACGACCAGGGCGCCCAGTACGATAAGGACGGCAACCTGCGGAACTGGTGGGCAAAACAAGATAGCGTGTTGTTTGTGGCCAAATCCAAACGCGTGATTGCGCTGTATAACACCTTTATGGTACTGGACACGGTGCACGTTAATGGGGCGCTGACGACGGGTGAGAATATCGCGGATATTGGGGGTATTCAGATAGCCTACGATGCGTTTAAACTGACCAAGCAGGGTCAGGACACGACCCGGATCGATGGCTTTACGCCGGATCAACGCTTCTTTATTTCCCTGGCCCAGATCTGGCGCGACAAAGCCAAAGATCAGCTAGTCCTGCGCTATATCAATACCGACGGGCATTCCCCGGCCATGTACCGCGTCAATGCCCCGCTGATGAATTGCGATGCGTTCTACAAGGCCTTTGCCGTGGTGCCGGGCGACAAAATGTACCTGCCCGATTCGGCCAGGATCAAGATCTGGTAACGGGGGCCGGGTGGATGAATAAAAATTTGGGAAGACGATTTTTCGTGACTATTTTTGCTCCACGGATGAAGATCATGAACAACGATACAAAGCAAATTAAGAAGGGAAGCCTGATAAGGGAAGTTGCCTGATTGTTTTGTATTCAAGATAATAAAGCCTTCCCAAACGCTGGGGAGGCTTTTTTCATTGTAAACTTTAAAGAACAAGAACTCATGAAAGTTGCTGTTGTAGGCGCCACCGGGTTGGTAGGTACCAAAATGTTACAAGTCTTGGCCGAAAGAAATTTTCCCGTCACCGAGCTCATTGCGGTGGCTTCGGAAAAATCCATTGGCAAGCAGGTGGAATTCCGGGGAAAAAAATATCCGGTAGTGAGCGCCGCCGATGCCATCGCCCAGCGACCATCTCTAGCGCTGTTTTCTGCCGGGGGAAGTACGTCCCTGAAACTGGCGCCCGAGTTTGCGGCGGCAGGCATTACGGTGATTGACAATTCTTCGGCCTGGCGCATGGATCCAACTAAGAAGCTGATCGTGCCCGAAGTCAATGCCGATCAACTGACCATCCAGGATAAGATCATCGCCAACCCCAATTGTTCCACCATCCAGATGGTTGTAGCCCTCAATCCCCTACACCAACGCTATACCATCAAACGGGTTGTCGTGTCCACCTATCAATCCGTTACTGGAACCGGCGTCAAGGCGGTATCGCAATTGATGAACGAGCGCAAGGGTGTCCAGGGGGATATGGCTTACAAATATCCCATTGACCTGAATGTGATTCCACAGATCGACGTCTTTGTCGACAATGGCTACACCAAGGAGGAAATGAAAATGGTGCACGAGACCAAGAAAATCATGCGGGATGATTCCATCCGGGTAACGGCTACGACTGTGCGCATTCCGGTAGTTGGGGGCCACAGTGAAGCCGTCAACGTGGAGTTTGCCCGCGATTTTGATTTGAGCGACGTGAAGCGCCTGCTGGCGGAGGCTCCCGGTGTCGTGGTGGTGGATGATCCCGCGATCCAGGCCTATCCAATGCCCAGGGACGCGCACGAAAAGGATGAAGTGTTTGTCGGCCGGCTCAGGCGTGATGAGACCCAAGCCAACACGCTCAATATGTGGATCGTTAGTGACAACTTGCGCAAAGGGGCTGCCACCAACGCCGTGCAGATTGCAGAATACCTGCTGCAGCATAAGATGTTATAGTCCATACCCAGGGGCCCGAGCGCCAGCAGGGGCCTAATTTTCAATGCCCCGGTTGATGAATTGCAGCAGCGGCTGCAGCGCATCAAAAGCCTCTAGAGTCTCTTTGACCAAGCCTTTACTCAAGAGCTCTTTTTCGGTCACTTTTTTCATAGCCAAATAGCTTTTGAGTTTGAGGTAAGCGGCGGCCGGGCTGTCGCAGTCAAATCCCTGGGGCACCCGGGAGAGACTAGCGTCCTGGCCCGCATAGAGTGCGCCATAGACGGCCTTGAACTTCTTGGCGGAAATGATCTTGTAAAATTCCTCAAAACAATAATCCACTTCCTGCCTTAATTTTTTCAGTTCCGGGGGTTGGGGCATCCAAATTCCGCCGCCCACAAAACTTTCGGCCGGCTCCACGTGGATATAGTAGCCGCCGTAGACTGATTTTTTACCCCCTCGGTTAATGCTGGCTCCGAAATTGGTTTTATACGGTGATTTGTCTTTAGAGAACCGGACATCGCGATTGATGCGGAACATGCAGTCCTTGGGCTTGAGCGCCGCAATGAAGGGATCTTTTTTGGCATGGGCAGATATAACCGTGCCGATGAACTGCTCAAAGTCGCCCTTCGCTTGGTCATATTGGCCTCGGTGAGCGTCAAACCAAGGCTTATTGTTGTTCTTCTTGAGATCTTTTAAAAACTTGAGCGTGGAAGTTTGAAGCATACGTACATTATTTGGTGTGGTGAAAGGGCTTGGGCCCGCAATAAAAAAGGAACCCGGCTAACGGTTCCTTATGATGATAAAATATTTAGGTCATTCCGTGGGTGGTGCATGCACCACGAGCATCCATAGCGTGCGTTTGGGTGCACCAGGGCTGGGTTATCCTGGCCGGCCTTGGTATCAGACCCGGCTCCAGTTCTCACCGCTTTTGATCCGGTACATGGTCATTTCGCTAACGCCGTATTTGTCGGCGAGCTTCTTGATGGTGAGCTGCCGGTTTTTGCTGGACAGCGTTTTTTTAATGGACTTCACCTGAGTGGCCGTTAGTTTGAGTCCGACGGTGCGTTTGGCCTGAATTTTTTTATAGGCAATTTTGGCCGGGCTCTTTTGCTGGTGATTGATCATTTCTTCCAGCGTAGCCCAACGCAGGTTCTTAGACGAATTATCCACCTTATTGTGGTTCAGGTGGATCACGTACCTATGTTTGGGAGAAGACTTCTTTAAAAAAAGGCGGGCGATTTCGCGGTGAATATACAGGGTCCCGTTATTTCCGGGACGGTGCAGGTTCAAGGTCTTATATCCGGTCGTCAGCGAACCGCTCAGCAATTTGCCGTCTTCGGAAATTTCATCCGAAAAGCTGGCCACTCGGCCATGGGATGAAAGCGCATATTTTTTGCGCAGTTGTTTCCAACCTGGAAACTCTAGCAGCTTCCATGTTTCGCCGGGAATTTTTTTAATCATTGTGACGCAATTTCCTTAAAGTTACAAAAAAGAACATCCATTTCGTGCAGGGTAAAAGAAATTATCTTGCTCACAAATCCCTTGATTTGAGGGGTCGATACCGGGTATGCGCAGAGGTCTGGTGGCTGTGCGTTATACCAGCGGGTGAGTGACCCTAAATGACCGGCGAACCAGCGAGTTCAATTGTTAATGAACTCCAGAAATTCATCCTCACTGAGGATCTTTATCGAAGAGATCTTTTTGGCTTTTTCCAATTTGGAACCTGCGTCCTCACCCACCACCAGGTAGTTTAATTTGCTGCTCACGCCACCGAGTATTTTTCCCCCATGCTGCTCCACCTGCTCTTCTGCTTCACTTCGCTTTAACTTGTTTAGCGTGCCGGTAAACAGAAAGGTTTGGCCATTTAGGTTGCCGGACGGTGCGTGCCCGGTGCGGTCGTTTTTCATATTCAGGCCCAATTTTTCCAGCTTGCGCAGCAGCGCCCTGTTTTCGCGTACCCCAAAGAATTGCACCACGCTACTGGCTACCTTGGGACCCACATCTTCCAGGTTTTGGAGTTGATCAAACGTGAAATCTTCCAGTTGGTTCAACTGATCTACGCTGTTAGCCAGGGTCTTGGCTGTGGTCTCCCCCACATAGCGTATACCCAGTGCGAAGATCAGGCGGTGCAGCGGCTGGTGTTTGGACGCCTCGATCGCGGCTTGGAGATTGGCCATACTCTTTTCTCCAAATCCTTCCAGCCCTTTTATCTTTTCATAGGGTAGCTCATAAATACCAGGCACATCCCGCAAGTACCCCAGGTCCATAAATTTTCGGGTATTGGCTTCGCCAAAGCCCCGGATGTCCAAGGCATCTTTACTGGCAAAATGGATGATGCGCTCGATTACCTGGGCAGGACAATTGATATTCACGCATCTCCACACCGCTTCTCCTTCGGGCTTGATCAATTTGTCCCCGCACGCGGGGCAATCGGTCGGGAAGACAATTTTTTTTTCATGCCCTTTTCTAAGTTCAGCCAGTGGCTTCACGATGTACGGGATCACGTCTCCCGCCCGCTCCACCAGCACCGAGTCGCCGATCCGGAGGTCTTTTTCTCGGACCACGTCTTCGTTGAACAACGATACGGAGCTCACCATTACCCCACCAATCGGCACCGGTTCGATTTTCGCCACCGGAGTGACCGAACCGGTGCGTCCGACTTGGAACTCGACCTTCAGCAGCTTGCTGGTGGCCTGCCGGGCCTTGAATTTGAAGGCCAGAGCCCACCGGGGATGATGGGTCGTCATACCCAGGGTATCCTGCAACGACAAGTCATTGACCTTAATCACCATCCCGTCAATTTCGTAGGGCAGCTCGTCACGCTTTTTCTCAAAAGCAAGGCAATAGTTGACCACCTCTTGGATCGATTTGAACACCTGCTTTTCCTTTTGCGGACTGCGAAAGCCCAGGTTCCAAAGCATCTCCAGCATGGCGCTATGGGTCTGGGGAACTTTGGCCGCTCCTTTCTTGGCAGCCCCATCGATGGTCGTGAAATAACTTACGTGATACAGGAATGCCTCCAGATTGCGACGACCCACTTCCCGGGAATCTTTGATGCGCAAAGACCCCGCCGCGGCGTTGCGCGGGTTGGCCAGGGGAGCCAGTCCCTGGTCCTCGAGCTGTTGGTTGTATTTTTTAAAATTGGCTTTGGTTAAGAGCACTTCGCCACGGATCTCAATTTGCTGGATCCCGTAGCTCGAAAACTCGGCCGATAGGGGAACGGAGCGGATCTGGCGGATATTGGTTGTGATATCATCACCCTGCACGCCATCCCCCCGGGTTGCACCGCGAACCAGCAAATCGCCGTCGTATATGAGGGAAATACTTGCCCCGTCGAATTTGGGCTCTACGCAATAGACGATTTCCTGGAGGCCGGTCAATTCTTTGGCCTTGCGGTCCCAATCCACGATGTCCGCTTCGTCGTAGGAATTCTCCAGCGAAAGCATGGGTACCAGGTGCTGCACGGTGGCAAAGTTCTTGGTCAGGCCCTTGGCCACGCGCTGGGTAGGGGAATCCGGGGTAACCAATCCCGGGTTTGCCGTTTCCAGCTTTTCCAGTTCCTTATACAGCTGGTCGTATTCAAAATCCGAGACCAGCGGATCGTTGAGGATCTGGTAGCGGTATTCATGAAACCGAAGGACCGAGCGTAAGTGAGAAAGGTCCGAAGCAATGAGGCCCTTGCCAGCCTTTTTTTCCTGCAGCCTGTGCGTAAGCTCCTGCAGGTTTTGGGTTTGTTCGGCTGAATACATAGACTAAAGCTTAGTTTTTGTAAAATTAAGGCCCTGGCGTGATAGAAAGTGAGGCTGAGCCCATGTTGACGGTCACCTGGGCCTAGCCCTCAGCGTGCATCGTCAAATGGGCCTGGTCCAGCCAGGACGGCTTGACTCTAGCCTGGTCATGGTCCTGTGGCAATCGAGGTAAGCACATGGTTTTCATCGTATTCAACGTAAGCCAGCGCGATTTGGGGAAATTAGTTGCCCATAAAGAAATATTGAATATTAAATTCGCGGTACTTAACTCCTCTTGTACATGAATGAAGCAGACATGGGAAATGAACCGGCAACCTTATCTTCGAAAAAAGACGTCCGCACCATTCTAAAGCAATTAAAGACCGATGGCATAATCGGGATTTCGGTGGATTGCGTGATTTTTGGATTTGACGAAAACGAGCTCAAGGTACTACTGATCAAATCCGACTTGCGCAAATTCGAGAGCAGGTGGTCTTTGCTCGGGGATTTGGTAAATAATCACGAAGACCTGCATCAGGCCGCTTACCGGATCTTAAAGGAGCGCACGGGCATGGATGACTTGTATCTGGAACAGGTCAAGGCTTTTGGCGAGGTCAATCGCCATCCGGCCGGCCGGGTCGTGACGATTGCCTATTGCTCGCTGATCAATATCCAGCACCACAAGCTGGAGATTTTGGATAATGAGTTGCACTGGCATAAAGTCACATCCCTTTGTGAAATGGCTTTCGACCACAAGCGGATTCTGGACGCGTGCTACGAGTGGCTACAAAAGAGGATCCAAGAACATCCCCTCGGCTTCAGTCTGCTGCCCCAAAAATTTTCGTTGCGCGAACTCCAAAACCTCTACGAAGCCATCCTGCGGGTCAAGCTGGACCGGCGCAATTTCCGAAAGAAATTTTTCTCCATGGATCTGCTCGAAGATACTAACGAACTGGAAACCGATGTACCGCATCGACCCGGAAAACTCTACCGGTTCAATTACGAGAAATATCAAAAGAAAGAACGAAGAAAATGGTTCGGTATCGATTTTTGACCAGACATCACTCGCCAGGTGCGTGCATGAATTAACCGAATATGCTGCTACCCGCACGATAGTGCCATGCCGGTTGGTGGCTAATAAATTACCCTGGATCTTAAGGATTGAACTGGATGGTAAAGGCCGTTATTTGGAATGGGCCATTGGAGCTTAGATAGCCCAGGGAATAGATCGTGGAAATACTCTGGCCTCTGACGATCAGCCCTCCACTTATCAAGGCATTGTAGGTCCCTGCCTGTGCGCCCACAAAATAGTAGGGATCGGGCTTTATCAGGGCAAAGGTATCAGCCGCCTGAATCTGGCCATCATTGGTTGGAAGATAGGCGCAATTGGAAAAAAGCTTGTATCCGTTGACGCCTGCGTTGGGGAATGCCCAGATGTCCATCGGTGGCGCGTCGGGTGAAAGATTCAAAAACCGAATCTGGGCCTGGCTGGTATCGGTCGCTCGAATAAAATCCTGTATCAGCACATAGGGTAGCTGGCCGTGGGAAGAGCTATCGGTTACAAACACGGAATAATAGTTTCCGGCTGCAAAATAATTGGAGACGGAGACCAAAAAATGGCTCGACGAAGGCGTCGTAAAATTGATTTGCTGGAAGCCGCTAGGAATACGTATATAGGGGATGGTATGCGTTACAGGTACGAGGGTATTGGTGCCCGTGATGTAGGAACTATAGGTTGTCGAACCATAGTCCAGAGGGGAATCAGGCAAGGAAATCCGCGTGTTACCAATATAGAGCAGCAGGCTCGATATCGCCGGAGATGCATTAGTAATGGAAAGGAAAGCGGAATCAGCCGCTGCAGGAACATCAATAACCTGGGTAACGGTCTTTTTGCAGGATGCCCAACATAGCAATCCCAAAATCAATACTGCACTGGTTATATTCTTCACGTTACTCATAAGCCGCCCAGGTGGATGCAGGTGAACTGCCAGGTTAAGTTAAACAAATCGGCGCAGAACCGTAAATAATTCTAAAACCTCCGCGTATAATGTCCTGGCCAGGATTAAGAACGGGGTGTTTATTGCTTGCCGCCGGACCAAGTCGTCTCGGTCCACCTAGTTTGCTCGCCTCAAGGTATTGGGTTTTAGGTACCGCCGCCTGGTAAGGCTGTCCACAAAAAAGGACTGCATTGGCCAAATCCTCGGGTTTGGACCCTGCCGCGAGGCCATATGGTGGTGGGGTTCTTGCAACTCGGAGATGGCGCATAACCAGGTACGTTATTACGCTACTTAACCTCTTTGGACAAGGGTATGGCACCTTCTCTACTTATGGTAGTGGTTAAACACCTCGGCCCTGCAGCTTGCGCAAATGCCTCGGGCCAGAATCCGGCATCGAGACACCAAATAGTCGCCTAACTTTTCTAGCAAGTTTTTGCAGCTCTTCTAAGATATATCCACGGATGCGTAGGGGCTGGATTGGACCGGGTAACCCGGGTGTTTTTCATTTGGCAGTCACCGGGAAGCCATATCAGGTTCGCTCACGTCCCCGCTTCTCCCTTTAATAATTGATTTATAATACGTTGCTTGGTGATTCTTAGAGCTTTATGGGGGTAAACGAGGTTGCTGGCTACTGAAGTTAACCTGCAAAATTCGCCGGGGATCTCAGATTTGGCCCGCTAAAGGCTCAACTGGGACAGGATTTGGCCTCAGGATGCCCCATATTGCCCGTGGGTGGCTTGAACTTAATATTCACTACTTTCTCAAAAGGGGGTGCAGCTAAAGTGGTTCGGGTGATGTCCTTAGTAGATTGAATAAATTTAACTAAACCTTAATTATTTATTTGTTAAGTCAAACTTTTCTTTATTTTTGTTCCAAATCAACTGAACCTCGTTTATTTCTTGATTGCTTAAAACACTGATTATGACCATCAAACGATTGCTTGCGAGAGTTACTTGCGTAGCTCTATGTGTACTGATTACGCAATTCGCATTTTCCCAGAACAGAACAATTACCGGTAAAGTCACCGACGACAAGGGTAATGCCTTGGCGGGTGTCAGTGTCTCGGTCAAAGGTTCCAAGACCGGAACCACCACCGATGCCAATGGCCTTTTTTCCCTTCCTGTAAAATCCACTGCCAAGGTCCTGGTATTAAGCTCGGTCGGGTTTTCGGATCAGGAATTTGACGTAACGGCGACCAATAGCGTTACGGCTTCCATGGTTCCCCAAAGTACTTCCCTCGGTGATGTGGTGGTAACAGGCTACGGGACAGCCAGAAAGAAGGATTTGACCGGAGCAGTGGAGCAAATTACTGCCAAGGATTTCAACGGTGGCGTGGTTAGCACGGCCATTCAGCAGATCAACGGTAAGGTATCCGGTCTGGTGATCACCCAACAAGGTGGCGACCCCAATCAAAATCCGATTATACATCTTAGAGGTCAAACCTCGCTTTCCGGATCACAAACTCCGCTTATTGTGGTGGATGGCGTCACCCTGGACGATCCTACCATTTTGAGCACAATCCCTCCGGGAGACATTGAGACTTACTCTATATTGAAGGACGCTTCCGCTGCCGCTATCTATGGTTCTCGAGGTGCCAACGGGGTAATTCAAATTACTACCAAGCGGGGTCATTCTGGCAGAATGCAAGTAGATTATAATGGCCAGGTAGGACAAGACCATCAGGCAAAATATTATCCACTTTCCAATGTTCCGCAATGGACCTACTTTAGCCAGCAAGCTGGCATTCCGGATTCCGTCATTGCTACCTACAACCAGGGTGGCAATACCAACTGGAATAAAGCCATTACCCAAAACGCTTTTACCACCACGCAAACTCTGGGTATTTCAGGAGGAACGGGAGGATTTAATTACCGTGGTTCGGTCAACTATGCAGACAACCAGGGTATTGTCATCAATTCCGAAAAAAAGCAAGTTGGTCTTCGGTTTAATGCCGAGCAAAAAGCTATTGGCGACAAATTGGACATTCAAGCAGGCATCGTAAATACCCAGACGACTAGAAAATATACGGACTACGGTGCTTTTGACTATATTTTTGGCGCGCCTCCAACCTACCCGGTATATAACGCGGATGGCAGCTACCATACCTTCGTCGATTTTGACCTCGCCAACCCCGTGGAGCATATGAACGAAGAAATCCTTAATGGACAGGAACATTTTACCCAGATGTTTGGAACGGCCAACTATGAGTTGATTAAGGGCTTGAAGCTGGGAGCCACTGGGTCTCTATCCTACTATACGCTGACAAAACAGAACTTTACCCCAACTTTCCCTGCAGAAGGCAACGTTACTTCGGCCAGCCAGGGTAGCTATTACAATAACTCCTCCAAAGGCGATATGCACGTGTACTACAATCACCAATGGGGACAGAGCAACCTCGGCGTGACCGGTGTGTACGAATATAACAACTTTACGGAAGGCGGATTTAACGCAGGTGGTCAACAGTACATCGTACCGAGCCTTACCTACAATAACTTAGCTGCAGGTAACCCATCCTACAATACGATTTCTTCCTACGCAGACCAATATTTGTTGATCTCTTTCTTGGGAAGGGTTAATTACAACTACGCCAATAAATACTATGCAACGGTGTCCATGCGCCGGGATGGATCTTCCAAATTCGGTGCCGACAACCGCTGGGGTAACTTTCCTTCCGGCGACGTGGCCTGGAGGCTTACGCAGGAAGATTTCATGAAAGGTATCTCTTGGCTTAATGAATTGAAAATTAGAGCTGGTTATGGTGTTACCGGGAACTCCGATAACATTTACCCGTACAGCAATTTGTTCCTCATTGGATTACCTTCTACCCCGGTTGCTTATTACAATCCATCTAATACGGCTTTCCCTTATCCGCCCGTGTATACGATTACCCAAAATGCCAACCCCAACTTGAAATGGGAACAAAGGCAGGGTACCAACATAGGTCTTGACTTCACCATCATCAATAACCGGGTAAGTGGTTCGTTTAACTGGTTCAACGATAAGACAACCAATCTGTTGTACCAATATACTGTGCCGACTCCGCCCTTTTTCCTGAACACCATCCTGGCCAACGTCGGAACGATGACTAATAAGGGTGTGGAATTCAGCGTGAATGCTGATATCGTAAAGGGCCGTCATTTCAGCTGGACACTGAGCGGACAAATCACGACCATCAATACTAAGATTACAAGTTTGACTGGCAACTACGCTGGGTACAAACTCTCGACCGACAACATTCCTGGAGGCTATGCCGAAGGCCGTGGTTTGAGTTCTAACCCAATCACTTACCTTAAAGTTGGGTATGCACCATATGTGTTCTATCTACCCAAGTATGAGGGCGTTGACGCCAGCGGTAACCAACTGTTCGACTCCGCAGGTTCTAAGACAGCTGTGAGCGGTAACGCGAACCTGTATTACACCGACCCAAGCCCCAAATTCACCTACGGTATAAACAATACGTTGTCTTACGACAATTGGAGCTTGAACTTTTTCTTGCGTGGGGTAGACGGGCAGAAAATATTTAACAATACTGACATGGTGGTTTCTAACATCACCCGGGTACCAGGAAACAACGTGTACACCGACGCCTTGTCCAATGGCATTAAAAACCAGCAGACGGCCTCCAGCTTGTGGCTGGAAAATGCGGGGTATCTTCGCCTGGACAACTTAACCTTAGCTTACACGTTTAAGAACATCAAGGGGATCCAAAACCTCCGGGTTTACGCTTCTGGAAACAACCTGTTCGTCATTACACAATACAAGGGCATTGATCCCGAGCAACGGACCGCAGCATACAATAACCCTGGGAGCAATAACAACCCTGCTAACTACAGTGTCAATACAGAAGCCTATATTGACGCCAATTACGGAGGAACGAATTATTATCCCAGAGCGCGTTCATTTGCCTTTGGTGTGAACCTTACGTTTAACTAGGTTGTTTGACATTTATATATTTGAAAACAATATTTCTGCTTAGTGCCCATATTTAAAAACAAGTTGTTATGTTAACAAAGAAAATTATCCTACTTGCAGGCCTTGGAACACTGCTGCTGACTTTTGGCGCAGTAACTTCCTGCACCAACCTGGATCAAAAAGTGTACAGTGTTGTGCCTAATAGTCAATTTTGGCAGACACCTGCACAAATTCAAGCCGGCGTTGCAGCCGCTTACAACACCCTGACGGGTGTAAACGGCGGCGGTGGCGGTGGTTATCAGGAACTGGTAGAAGCCAGCACCGACGAAATGATCATCCCGATCCGCGGGGCTGACTGGCTGGACGCCAACGAGCATACTACCGAATGGCTTCATACCTGGGACAAGACGCATCAGAATGTCAATAGCGCATGGGGTGTCGTGAGCAGTGGAGTGGGACAATGCAATTTTGTACTCAGTGTCGTCAACTCTCTGTCTACACCGCCCAGTAACTTGGGCCAAATCAACGCCGAGCTGAAAACCTTACGGGACTTCTTTTACTGGGTTGCGATTGATTTGTTCGGTGACTATCCCTATATCACCAATTACAATACCAATCCCAACACGGTGAAGCAGACCCCCAGGGCACAGATATACGACTCCATTGTAGCGGATTTACTGGCTAACGCCCCACTTTTGCCCACCAATGTGGACGCTAGCACCTATGGTATATGCACCAAGTGGTTTGATTATACCCTGCTTGCCAGACTCTATTTGAACGCCATCGTATACACCAACAACCCCGACGTGAACGCCGGGGCAGCCGGAACGCCGAATTGGCAAGGATGCATCAGCATTTGTGATTCTATCATAAACTCCGGGCTGTATACTTTGTCGGCCGGTTATTTCGACAATTTCAGCCCGACTAATGGCACCCTACTTACAGGCGGTGAGAATATATTTAGCATCCCCTTTAACAAGGTGAGTATTGGGGGGCAGAATTGGGAGATGGCTACCCTGCATTACCAAAATCAAATCAATTTTGGCCTGTCTGGTCAGCCTTGGAACGGATTTTGCAGCACGGCCGATTTCTATTACACATTTGATACCACTTCCACCTATACGGCCTCCGGCGGTACCATCTACCGGACCTTCAATGACCAACGTACTGGGCAATATCTGGTTGGACAGCAATACAGTGCGCAGTATAACTATCCGCCCGATAAGAATGTGATCATTTCAAGTACGGATCCCAATATCTCCGCTATTCAGGATCAACAGTTCTCGATTCCCCTGATTTTTAGCCCAACTGTGGCTACCTTGTCAGATGCTTCCGGACCGTTCCGTGGAGCAGGGGTGCGCAACATCAAGTACTTCCCAGAAGCTGGTACCTCGGGCAGCTCGGATAACAATTATGTGCTCTTCCGTTTGGCCGATGTATACCTAATGAGAGCCGAAGCCGACGTCCGTTTAAATGGTACTATTAGTGCCAAATCACTTGGCTATATGAATGCTATCAACACTCGTGCTTACAGTGGTAGCACTGCGAACAACTGGACCGTTGGTACTGCAACCCTAGCCAACATATTGGCTGAAAGAGGCCGTGAACTGGCTTGGGAATGCGTGCGCAGAACGGACCTGATCCGCTACGAAGTAGCCGCTGGCACGCCATACTGGTCTGCTGCCAGGAATCCGCAAAAAACGCAGGATCCGGATTCTCACACAATGATTTTCCCTGTTCCGGCACCCCAAATCACGTCTAACCCCAATCTGGTACAGAACCTCGGGTATTAGAAAAATTTGGCTTGACGTTTTTTTTATAAATTACTTTTACAGGAGCAGTGATTTGAGTCACTGCTCCTTTTCTTTAATTAGATTATCCGAAATTTTGTATGATGATCAGGAGGCGCTTTGGTCCGTGGGTCTCGATGCTGCTGGTCCTCACTTTGCTTTTTTCCGACTCCGGTTGCCAGCACGCCAAACAAACTCAACCCGTCGATCCCCTGTTTCAACTCTTGCCCGCATCCGAGACGGGCATTGATTTTTCCAATCAGGTCGTCGATACCAAGGACTTCAACGTTTTCAAATATCGCAACTTCTATAACGGAGGCGGTGTGGCCATCGGGGACCTCAACAACGACGGTAAGCCCGATATTTTTTTTGTCTCTAACGAAGGTAAGAACCGCCTATACCTGAACCGGGGTAATTGGAAGTTCGAAGACGTGACCGAAAAAGCCGGTCTGACCAGCACCCATAAGTGGCATACGGGAGTCACCCTGGTGGATATAAATGGAGACGGTTGGCTAGACATCTATGTGTCCAACAGCGGGGAAATAGCTGGGGACGACCGGGCCAATGAACTGTATATAAACCAAAAGGACGGGACCTTCAAGGAAGAAGCCCATCAATACGGTTTGGACGACAAAGGGTATTCTACGCAGGTCGTGTTTTTCGACTACGATCACGACGGGGATCTGGATTGCTTTGTGCTCAACAACTCCTACCGACCTATTGAAAGTTTCGGATACGACCGCAACCTGCGCAATCAGCGGGATCCCAAAGGGGGTGACCGCTTGTACCGAAACGATAACGGCCATTTTGTGGACGTCAGCGAACAGGCGGGGATTTTCGGCAGCGTAATTGGATTCGGACTCGGGGTTACGGTCAGTGATGTGAACAACGACGGCTGGGATGATATTTACGTATCTAATGATTTTTTTGAGCGGGATTATCTCTACATCAACCAGCACGACGGCACGTTCAAGGAGGTCATCACCGACGCCACTGGGCATATCAGCCTGTCCTCCATGGGTTCCGACGTCATGGACATCAATAACGATGGGTGGATGGATATTTTCACAACCGACATGCTCCCCGAGGGCGATTACCGGCTCAAGACCACCACCAAATTTGACGACTTCGATGTGCACAATGCCAAACTCCAAAACGATTTTCATCACCAGTTTACCAGCAATTGCCTACAGCTCAACAACCAGGATGGGACGTTTAGCGAAATCGCGCAACTGGCGGGCGTAGACGCCACAGACTGGAGCTGGGGTGCCCTGGGCTTTGATTTTGATAACGACGGGTGGAAGGATCTTTTCGTCAGCAACGGGATCAGTAAGGATCTGACCAACCAGGATTTTCTGGATTATTTCGCTAGCGAAGAAGTCCTCAACCAGGTCAAAGGTCGGGGCTTCAACTACGAGGAGTTTCTCAAAAAAATGCCGGCCACCCCTATTTCCAATTACGGATTCATCAACCAGCATAACCTCCGCTTTAAAAACCAATCCGCCGAACTGGGCCTGGCGACGCCAAGCTTCAGCAACGGAGCCGCCTACGGAGACCTGGACGGAGATGGTGATCTGGACTTGGTGGTCAATAATGAAAACATGGGGGCTTTCGTGTACCGCAATATGACTTCGGAGAGGCTCCATCGCCATTATCTGAAAGTAAAACTGGCCGGCAACCCACCCAATACCTTTGGTACAGGAAGCCGGGTTACTGTGTATTCGGGAGGCTTAATGCAGGTCCTGGAAGAGCAGCCCACGCGGGGATTCGAAAGCTGCATGGATCCGGTGTTAAATTTTGGCTTGGGGGACCACAGCCGGGTGGATAGCCTGGTGGTCTGGTGGCCAAACATGAAAATGCAGGCGCTAAAAAATATTCGCACGGATACGACCCTGGTACTCAAGCAAACCGATGCCACAACCAAACTCGTTCTGCCAGCAAAGATTGCCCCTGGCCTATACACCAACGTGACCGCTTCCACCATCAAGGGCGATATTCGGCACAAGGAAGACTTCTACGATGATTTTGACGCCGAACCGATGCTACCCAAAATGCTCTCTACCGAGGGACCCAAGCTCGCCGTGGGCGACGTCAACGGGGACGGCCTGGTGGACTTTTTTATGGGCAGCGCCAAAGGCGATACAGCGAAGCTTTTTTTGCAGCAACCCGATGGCAGCTTTGTGCAAAAACCGGAATTCATCTTTGAACAGGACAAGAGCTCCGAAGACGTGGGTGCTACGTTCCTGGACGCCGATAATGACGGTGACCTGGACCTCGTCGTGGCTTCCGGCGGCAACGAAGACAAAGCCGGATCCCTCAACCTGGCCGTTCGCCTTTACCTGAACGACGGCAAAGGCAATTTCACCCGTAGTTTCGCAGGCTGGCCTACGATCACCGTGAGCGCCTCTTGTGTTAGGGCCCTGGATTTTGACGCAGATGGCAACCAGGATATTTTCATAGGGGCACGCCACGTGCCCGGCGCGTATGGAGCCATACCGGCAAGTGTGCTGCTGAAGGGCGACGGACACGGGCATTTCGTCGATGTGACCACTACCTTGGCTCCCGACCTGCTCCACCTGGGGATGGTAACGGACGCCCAGTGGGCGGATATCGACGGGGACGGAAAAAAAGAACTCGTCGTGGTAGGCGACTGGATGGGTGTGACTATCTTAAAATTCGCCGACGGGCAACTCAAAAAGTCGTCCGAAATCCCCAATTCTTCGGGATGGTGGAACTGCCTTACCATTGCTGACGTCAACGCAGATGGATACCCGGACCTTATCGCGGGAAACCTCGGCTTAAACTCGCGCTATAAGGCCGATTCGGCGCATCCGGCCGACCTATACGTGGGGGACTTCAACCAGAACGGGCAAAGCGAGTGCATACCCGTCTACTACAAAAGCGATGGCAAGGCCTATCCCTACTACTTGCGGGCCGATTTGGTGTCGCAGATCCCCGGGCTTAAGAAACGCTTCCTGACCTATGATGCCTATGCCGGAAAGACGATCGACGAGGTGTTTAGTCGCGAGCAATTGCAACACGCAACGCGGCTTCGGGCAGACCAATCTCAAACCTGCGTATTTGTCAACGACGGCAAGGGCCATTTTACCTGCCAGCCTTTGGGTGTCATGGCGCAGCTATCGCCTGTGTTTGGTATTCTTGTCACCGATCTGAACGGAGACGGTATCCCGGATTTGTTTATGGGGGGAAATTTTTTCGGACTCAAGCCAGAAGTGGGTCGCTTCGACGCTAGTTATGGAACCACGATGCTGGGTAACCGAAACCACGAGTTCACGTACGCCTCGCCCCTGGCCAGCGGTTTATTCGTCAAAGGAGAAGTCAGGGACATTAAGTCCATCCCCACTGCCATGGGCCCGCTTATCCTGGTAGCCCGAAACAACGATTCGCTGCAAATTTTTCGAAAAACAAGGTAATCGGTGTATACTCCCTCTCGATATGATTTGCCACCACGCATCGCCTTCGCCAGGCCTGCCAGTACCCCCTTGTTGCCTCAACTGATCTCTTTGTTCTTTCGTCTTTTGACCTTGGTTTGCCTGGCTGCCCTGGTCACGGTTCCCCTTTCCTGCAGCCAGAAAAAAAAAACGCTTTTCACCCGCCTAGGCCCCAAGGAGACGGGGATTGATTTTGTCAACCCTAACCTGGACAGCGATACGTTGAATATTTTGGATTACCTCTATTACTACAATGGAGCGGGGGTAGCTATCGGAGACATCAACGGCGACGGGTTGCCGGATATCTATTTTGCTTCCAACACCACTGGGAACAAATTATACCTCAATAAAGGCGGATGGCAATTTGAAGACATCACTAAGCAGGCCGGCGTAGGGGGTATCAGCGGGTGGACCACCGGTGTCACCATGGCCGATGTCAATGGAGATGGGCTGCTTGATATATATGTCTGCACAGTGGCCAACCACCGCCCGGGTAGCGCCGAAGATCCCCAATCGCATGCCTATTTTAGCGGATCGCGCAATCAACTGTTCATCAATAACGGCGACAACACCTTTACCGAGTGCGCCGCGAAATGGGGATTGGATGTGCAGGGATACTCGACGCAGGCCGTATTTTTTGATTACGACCACGACGGAGACCTGGATATGTTCCTGCTGCAGCATTCCATCCACCAGACGGGGAACTACGGTGATACGTCTGCACGTCGACTATATAGCGCCGTTAGTGGCGGGAAACTCTTTCGTAACGACGGGGATCATTTTACCGACGTGACCCGCCAGGCGGGTATCTTGGCCTCTCCCCTGGGCTATGGTCTCGGCGTCGGCGTAGCCGACCTCAACGGCGACGGGTACGACGATATTTACGTCAGCAACGATTTCCAGGAAGACGACTACTACTACGTCAACCAGCGTGACGGTACGTTTAAGGAAATGAATCGATCGGCCTTTGGTCACCAGTCTAAATTTTCCATGGGCAATGACATTGCCGACATCAATGGCGACGGATGGCCGGATGTGGTTACCCTGGACATGCTGCCTGAGGACGAAAAAATACTCAAGTCCTCGGTGGGCGATGAAAATTTCGACGCCTACCGCCAACGCATCAAAGCCGGGTACAGTTACCAGTATTCCCGCAATTGCCTGCAGCTAAACATCGGCCGGGGCGAAAAATTCGCAGACATTGCGCTCTATAGCGGCGTGGCAGCCACCGACTGGAGTTGGAGCCCGCTGGTGGCCGATTTCAACCTCGACGGGATCAACGACTTGTTTATTTCCAATGGCATCAAAAAAAGGCAAAATGACCTGGATTACGAAAAATTCATCAGCGCCAACCAGCGTTTGCTGCAATCAGCTACTGCAAGGCAATTCGATCAGCAAGTGCTGGCTCACCAGCCTCCAGGATCCTGGCATAGCTATATCTTCGAAGGGGCATCCGATCTAAAATTTCAGGACCGATCCCTGGATTGGGGATTTGGCTTGCCCGGCCTGGCGCAGGGCGCCGCCTACGGGGATTTGGACGGCGATGGTTCGGTAGACCTGGTCACCAACAACATGAATGAACCTGCCGGCATTTACCGCAATCGGGTCATGGAAACCAAGCCCGCCCCGCATTACCTCAGCCTGCAGCTCCGGGGTCCCTCACCCAACCGGTTTGCCATTGGGGCCAAGGTGTTCCTGTACGTCGGCGCCCGGGTGGCCTACCAGGAACTGCAACCAACCCGAGGCTTCATGAGCTCTTCGGAGCCGGTGCTGCATTTCGGCCTAGGTGCGAGCCAGGGGGCGGACAGCGCGGTAGTTATCTGGCCGAATAATACCTACCAGCGCCTTGGCAGGCTCGCAGCAAACCAAAAGCTGGTTTTAGCATACGACCGCCACAATGTGGATACGGTCCTTGACCACGGCCGGCTAGTTCGTGCGCTCCTCCATCAGGGGGAGTCTTCTGCATTTGCCCAGCTGCCCAGCCCGCGAGGGGTGGATTTTAAGCACGAGCAAGACCCAAGGTTCAACGATTTTAACGCGCAGCCACTGCTGCCCCATCAGCTTTCGACCAAGGGCCCCAAACTCGCCGTGGGCGATGTGAACGGAGATGGCCTGGAGGATTTCTTTGTTTGCGGGGGCGCATCACAACCGTCCCGGCTATTTATCCAACAGGCGGATGGTAGTTTCCGATCCAGCAACGACTCCTTATTCGGCGCCGACATCGGCGCCGACAAAGTCGACGCCATTTTTTTTGATGCTGATCACGATGGGGACTTGGACCTGTATGTGGTGAATGGTTCGAGTGAACAAAATGACTTTCTCTACCTAAACGATGGGCATGGCCGGTTTACCCGCTCCAGCGGCCTACCCGCCATGACAGGCCACCGGTCCGTGGTGCGGGCCGCCGATCTGGATCAGGATGGCTATCTGGACCTGTTTGTGGGTGGTCATACCACGAGTCCTTATTATGGAGACATCCCCCAGTCCTATCTGCTCCATAACGACGGCAATGGGCATTTCTCGATCCTGGATGACCAGGCAGCGCCGGGCCTTGGCCGGGTTGGGATGGTCACCGGGGCCTGCTGGACCGACATCAATAAAGATGGTAGGCCCGATTTGGTGGTGGTGGGAGAATGGATGGCGCCAGTAATCTATGTCAACCAAGGCGGGGGGCGACTGCGCAGGCAAGCGAGCCCGCTGGACAAACTCACCGGTTGGTGGAACTGCGTGGAGGCGGTGGATGTAAACCAGGACGGGTATCCCGACCTCGTCTTGGGCAACTGGGGTACCAATTCAAAAATCACGGCTTCGACGGAGTATCCACTCAAGATGTGGGTGGGAGATTTTGAAAAAAATGGACGCCAGGAGCAGCTCCTCTGCGTGGCTAAGGAGGGTAAGTATTACCCCTTCCGCGGAAAGGAAGATCTGGAATCGGTAATGCCCTCGCTAAAAAAACGCTTTTTGGAATATGGATCCATGGCAGGCCAGACCGTCGAAGCCATATTCGGCGACAAGTTAAATTTGGCGACTCTCTTTGAGGCAACGACGATGGAGTCGATGCTGCTGGTCAATGACCAGGCTGGAGGTTTTAGTCCAAGACCCCTGCCCATCGAGATGCAGTGGGCGCCTGTATTTTCCTTTTATTCGGGGGACTTCGACCAGGATGGCAAGCCCGACTTACTGGCGGGTGGGAATTTCTATGGAGTCATCCCCTTTGAGGGCCGCTACGACGCAATGCCGCCCACCGTGGCCTGGGGAGACGGGAAGGGCGGTTTTCGAACTACCCTGCCTTATGCTCAGGCATTGCTTATTTCCGGGGAAGTCAGGGATATCAAGCCCCTGCATGTGCGAGGCAGCAACCAAACCCGCTTGATACTTGCGCGCAGCAACGACTCGCTGACCTTTATCGGGTATTAGATCACCGGAAAATGAATTTCTATTTTCATGTGCAGGCTGTCTGCTGCGCTGCGGGGCTGCGTCCAATATTTTTCATAAGGACCGGCGATCAGCATCAATTTTTTGTCAAAGGCATACCTGCGCATCGCGCTGTAGAGCTTAGAAAGTCCACTATAAGGCCCTTCGTAATGTCCGACGAGCATCTTGCCCTTGGGAGGCATTTCCAAAAAACTGATATCGGTGCTCACTGTTCCTTTTCCGCGGCTGTTTACCGGGATGCCAGCGGCCAGCTGAACACTGTCTTTCACTTCGCCATAAAAAGTGGCCATTCTGGGGCCCATCGTGTCTAGGACAATCCCCCGGGCCTGGGCGTAGCGAAGAAGCTGCCCGTACAAGATCGCTAGCGAAGCGACCATCTGCGTCTTTTTCACCATGGCCCTTTTGGTCAACACCAGAGTATCCACCACCGGCTCCAAGCCAATCGCAAATCCATAGAATTGTTTGGGATCCTGCTGAAACTCTTGCAGGTTATGCAGCCCAGTTCGCTGGCGGTTGTCCAAGCCAAGTTTTTCTTTTAGCCACCCTAGGGGACTGAGCCAGGTCACCCACCGCACGTGCGTGATCGAGGAAATGGTGTCGGGCAACGATTCGATCATATCGTAAGACACACGACCGTCCTGGAGTTCTTTGACGGTGACGGAGGCGGGGTTCGAGCGCAGGATGGTCCATTGGTCTGTGCCACGAACCAAGGAAGCGCCCGAGGCGCTGGTTTGGGGCAAATAGGTGAAGACCGAGCTGTCTTTATCTTTCATATCAGGATGCCAGTGCTTCCAGTTTGGCAGATAGGTAAA
The DNA here is from genome assembly GCA_963742225.1 of uncultured Chitinophagaceae bacterium. Lineage (GTDB taxonomy): Bacteria > Bacteroidota > Bacteroidia > Chitinophagales > Chitinophagaceae > Puia. Next base: position 334,948 of record CAVULD010000004.1, read on the forward strand.
CTGAGGACTGATATCGAATATCGGCGCCGCAATCGTAATTTCTTGGTCGGCTTGCAAGAATCTGTAGGGCAGGAGCAAAAATGCTATCATCAACAGCACCAGGCAACCCAGTGCAACAGGCCATTTCTTTTTCATCTTGTGTGGGTGAGCTTCGTTTTTCTGCTATTAAATTTACGGATAGGAGTAAAAAATTCTAGCGCTGCTACAGTGATCATTCTACCCAACGTTGGTGTTGGATGATAAATTCAATGATCTGATCCAGCGGATAACCAGTCCGAGACAGGGCGTCCGAGATATCCTCCCGGCTAACCTGGGCTGCAAAGGCGGGGGTTCTTAATTTTTTTTGTACGCTCACGGCGTCCAGGCCCTCGTAGCGGGTAGGCCGGATAAGCGCAGCCGCGTGGATGAATCCCGACAATTCGTCAAAAACATAAATCATTTTATCCATCTGGGTCTCAGGTTCGACGCCGAAATGCCGAGGACCGTGGGAGGCGATGCAGTGAATGAGTTCGGGATCCAGCCCGCGGCTTTCGAGTTCTTCTATAATGACGCGGCAATGATCGTCCGGGTATTTTTCCCAGTCTGCGTCGTGTAGCAAACCCGCGAGTTCCCATTTCAGGGCCAACTCGCCATCGGCCCCTTCCTTTTGGATCGCCCACGCCTTCATCAGGGCCGCAACCTGGCGCATATGCAAGCGAAGACGGGGGTTGGCGACCCAGGATTCGAGCAGTTGTTGGGCCTCGTCAATGGGCATGAGTCGACCCACGTTGGCCGGGTCACCGAAGCGAATTCTTCCTAGAGGTTGGATGGCAGCCATAGTAAATCGATCAATTAAAGCAGCAAATCTACGCAAATCCATCCTTTGGTCTCTGGGACAAGTGGCGCAGCCCGACGTCCTGGGTGCGGCGCTGCCGAGTCCTTGCCAGCGTCCAGGCCATGAATAAAACGAGTCAATATTTTTATTGAAAATCAATTAATTGCCAAGGGTACTCAAAAAAAACCTCGACTTTTCTTTGGTTGGTAGTGGCCTTTGGGCCTACCTTTGCGATCCATTAAAAAATTACTGCGTCCGGGATAGCGGCCGCTTCATTCTAAACACATACTCATGAGCAAATTACATTTTACCACCAAACATGCGAACGAGGCTACCGTTCAACGCAACTGGTATGTTGTGGACGGTACTAATCAAACCGTTGGTCGCATCTGTTCGCGCATTGCGGCCGTGCTGCGCGGAAAAAATAAACCCTACTACACCCCACACGTGGACTGTGGCGACTTTATTGTCGTAATCAACGCCGACAAAGTGGTTTTCACGGGCAACAAGATGGATGAAAAAATCTACCTCAATTTTTCCGGATATCCGGGTGGACAGAAAAAGGAAGCAGCTAAAAGTTTGTTGAAACGCAGGCCCGAAGCCGTTATCGAAAGGGCCATTAAGGGCATGCTCCCGAAGAACCGCCTGGGTCGCAAGATGTTTAAAAAACTATTCGTCTACGCCGGTGCCGAGCATCCCCATCAGGCGCAACAACCTCAAACCTTAACGTTCTAATTTTACGATACATGGAAAAACAAAAAAACGCCACCGGTCGCAGAAAGGAAGCAGTCACGCGCGTATTCCTGAGTAAGGGTACGGGCAAGATCGTCATCAACGATAAAGACTATAAGCAGTATTTCTCGCTTGCCTACCTGCAAAACCAAGTGGAGCTCCCGCTTAAGACGGTGGAGTCCCTGGATAAATTTGATATTAAGATCAACGCCACGGGAGGCGGGATCAAGGGCCAGGCAGAAGCGACCAAGCTCGGCATCGCCCGTGCGCTGCTGCAAGTGCACCCCGAGTACCGCCCTTCGCTGAAGGCCGCTGGACTGTTGCGCCGCGATCCGCGCTCGGTGGAGCGCAAGAAACCGGGACGCAAGAAGGCACGCCGAAGCTTCCAGTTCTCGAAACGCTAATACGCACTATCATTATAAACAAGGCTGCGGCGATTTGCCGATGGCCAAAAGGTAAAATAACATGGAACAGAATACTTCATTACAGCAACAATTGTTGGAAGCAGGTGTACACTTTGGTCATTTGCGTAAGAAGTGGAATCCCAAAATGTTGCCCTATATCTTTGCCGAGAAAAAAGGCATTCACATCATTGATCTGAATAAGACGACCGAAAGTCTGCAGGAGGCTGCCGCCGTGCTCAAGCAAATCGCCAAGAGTGGAAAGAAGATCATGTTCGTGGGCACCAAGAAGCAGGCCAAGGAAATTGTTACGGAATGCGCCAAGAAGATCAACATGCCTTTTGTTACCGAGCGTTGGCTGGGAGGTATGCTGACCAATTTCAATACCGTCCGCAAGAGCGTAAAGAAAATGCAGTCGATCGATAAGATGCTCACCGACGGGACCTTTGACTCAATCACCAAAAAGGAACGCCTGACGCTGGCCCGTGATAAGGAAAAAATGGAAAAAGTCCTGGGAGGTATCGCCCAGTTGGGACGCGTGCCGGCAGCCTTGTTCATCGTAGACATTGGTCACGAACACATCGCTCTGTCGGAAGCCAAACGCCTGGGCATTACCACCTTCGGCATGGTAGACACCAATTGCGACCCCAATAAAGTAGATTTCGCTATACCCGCCAACGACGATGCGACCAAGTCCATTGCCATCATCGCTAACTACATCACGGCCGCTGTGGCCGAAGGATTGGCCGAGCGTCAAGCCGCCAAGGAAGATGATGTAGAGGATGTATCGGCCGATGAGAACGAAAAGAAAGCAGCCCGATTGCAGGCTGAGGCCGAAGCGGAAGCCGCTCGTGCCCGGGGAGAAAAAGTCAGGGGTAGTAGTCAACCCAAACGCCGGATACCGAATTCAGGCAAGCGCACGGGAGCTAGATAGGTTCCTAGACCCTGGCCGCGCGACGCCGTCCAGGAGCGAGCATCACGATAGACCCCAATACACATGGGACCGATTCTGCGTATCGTGGTATAGATAGGCTCCTAACCATTGTAAAACAGAATAAAATAGCTTTATATGTCAACCGCAACAACAATTACTGCAGCAGACATCAATAAACTCCGCCAGACTACCGGCGCCGGCATGATGGATTGCCGCAAGGCCCTGGTGGAAAGCGATGGTGATTTTGAAAAGGCCATTGACTACCTGCGCAAGAAAGGACAAAAAGTGGCTGCTCTGCGCAGCGACCGGGAAGCTAAAGAAGGCGTAGTTATTGCCAAGACAACGGCCGACCATAAGATTGGCCTGATCATCACCCTGGCCTGTGAAACCGATTTTGTAGCTAAGAATGCGGACTTTGTGGCCTTTGCGCAAACTATCGCTCACGAAGCCCTTACCCACCAGGTGCAGTCGCTGGATCAGCTGTTGGCCTGTGACCTGGGCGGCGCAACCGTAGCCGACAAGATCAACGACCAAGTCGCCCGGATTGGGGAGAAAATTCAACTGGCCCGCTTTGAGCGCATCGACGCCGAAGGCGTGGCGGCGTATATTCATGGAGCCTACCGGATGGGCGTACTGGTTGGACTTAACAAGGACACCCAGGCCGCGCTGCAGGCAGGCAAAGACCTGGCCATGCAAATCGCTGCCATGAACCCGGTAGCCGTGGATGCTGATTCGGTGTCGCCGGAAGTGGTTGCTCGGGAAAAATCCATAGTTACCGACCAAATTCGTAATGACCCGAAGATGGCGGGTAAGAGTGATGAGATGGTGGATAAGATCGCTGTGGGCAAACTCAACGCCTTTTTTAAAGAGAATACCCTGCTGGCCCAACCCTTCGTGAAGGATGCTTCTAAAACCGTAGCGGACTATTTAAAAGAAGTAGATCCTACCATTAAGGTGAAGCAATTCAAGCGCGTGCAACTCGGCTAACCAACTCGTTTTTTTAGGAGAGCAGCAGCTCTCCTTTTTTATGTGCGCGGGTTTTCTGCCAAAAAATCTTTTCTTTGCACATCCGTGCAGCTGCGCAGCCGGGAAGCGACTCTCCCCAGAGCGCTGCCGAGTCCGCCGGACAAGGGTTCATTTCGACAACTTTTCAATAGCGTCAATATGCTTCCAAAGTACAAACGGATTTTGCTGAAATTATCGGGCGAGGCTCTGATGGGGGATAAAAGTTTTGGCTTTGACAATTCAGTCATTGCCCAGTATGCTCAGGATATCAAGAGCATCGTGGAGCTGGGCGTGCAGGTAGCTATCGTGATTGGCGGGGGCAATATCTACCGAGGAACCAACGAGAGCGAAACCGGCATCGAACGGGCACACGGCGATTATATGGGCATGCTGGCGACGGTGATCAATGGTATGGCGATGCAAGCGGGCTTGGAAAAAATTGGCGTTTATACACGCCTGCAGAGCGCCATCAAAATGGAGCAAATAGCCGAACCCTATATCCGGCGCCGGGCTATCCGCCATGTGGAAAAGGGCCGCGTTGTCATCTTCGGAGCAGGTACCGGAAACCCTTACTTCACCACCGATACGGCTGGCTCCCTGCGGGCTATAGAAATCAATGCAGATGTGATTTTAAAAGGTACCCGAGTCAATGGCATCTATTCGGCCGACCCGGAAAAAGATCCGACCGCTACCCGCTACGGAACCATCACCTTCCAGCAATGCATATCCCAAAACCTGCGCGTGATGGACATGACGGCCTTCACGCTGTGCATGGAAAACAAACTGCCCATCATCGTCTTTGACATGAACAAACCCGGTAACCTGCTCAAAGTGGTGAGCGGAGAAAAGGTCGGTACGCTTGTAAAAGATTGATTATCAAATTGTTCAAATAAATAAGGGGCGGCTATTTGCATATTTGCCCAAAGCGTAGTATTTTGTAGAGATGGAAAACCACTTGAGCAAGAGTGGTTTTTTTATTTTGCCTGCCGCCAATCCGCATCCGTTTAAAAACCCCAGCGCTGAGTAATCCGGAAAACCCCTTTTCGTGGCCGCTTACCCCCGAACCATACCATTATGAAAACATTATTTTTTATACCTGGATTTCAACTCACGTTGAGGCTGCCGGAAATTCTCATCTTTCAATTGGGGGCGCTTATTCTTGGCTTCACCATTCATTATTTCTGGCAGGCCCGAAAATCCATGCGCCTGGACCAGTCCTCCTCACCGGAAGGGATAAGCGAAAACGACAACTGGAAACTTAAGTATTACAACGACATGGACATGCAGGAAAAGTCGCTGGACCAACTGCGTGGCCGCATGGCCGAAGCCCAGGAGAATGAGCAGATCCTGTCGATTGAACTGGAGGAATTGCAAAAACAACTCAAAGGGGCGCAGGGCCGTCCATCCCAGGAAGCTTCCCCTCCCAAAAGCCCGACCACGGCGGACGATTATTTATTTCAACTCAAATCGGCTCAGGATAATTTATTTCAGCATAACCAGCACATCAACCGTCTGCTGGAGCAGATTCAGCTGCTCAAGGAATCCGAGAAAAAATACCTGGACCTGCAAAAGACCAACGAGCAGTTGAACCAGCAGCTGGCCGAACTGCGCAAGACCATGGCAGCCAAGGAAACCGAAATCAATTACATCCGCCAACAGCAACGCCTAACCGATGAAATTACCCAGCGCATGGACAAGGCCTACGAAGAGTTCAATGTACTGCAGGAGAAATTGCAGAAGCTCGAAGGCTATCTGGCGCAGCCCCATGGCCGCAGCATCGAATACGACGAACTCCACCAATCGTATTTTCGCTTGAGCAAGGATTTTGACGAAGTCAAGACCAGACAAAATGGTCTGTGGGAAGAAAACCAACGCATAAGCCGCATCCTCTCCGATACGGAGGATAAGCTGCGGGAGGCCAATTTCCAGCGTCAGCAGTTGCAGAAAAAAACCGTCTTTTTGGAGGAATTAAACCGGGACCTGCAGGAAGTTTCGGAGCATAATAAAAAACTGGAAAGTCAATTGCGCCGCATTAGCGAGATGGAGTCGCTGCTCAGTAAATCATCAACCCTGAGCGAAAAAAAGGAACCTTGATCGCGGCGGCTGGGTACAGCCGCTCCTTCTGCTCAGGGCCGCTTAGACGATCGTCCAGGTTTCATTTCCTTTGAGTAATTTATTCAGATCGCCGGGACCCCGGGCCTTGATGACGTCTTCCACCTGTTGTTTGAGCATCTCTTCGTAACAGGGCCTCTCGGTCTGGTAGAATACCCCGAATGGCCGGGGCAGGTGATGCTCCCGGGAGGGATCATCAAACATGCGCACCAGGATCTGTGCTTTATAAAAGTCCTTTTCATCGTGAATCCACAGGTCATCGGCCGAAACGCCGTCCTGGCCCAGTTCCACCGCTACGGGCCGAAATCCATCGAGTTTAATACCCAGGTTCTGCTGGGCCCCGAAGACCAGGGGCTTACCTTGCTCCACAAACAGGGTCTGCGATGGCTTCGTGGCTTTTTCGGTGAACGCCTCAAAAGCGCCGTCATTGAAAATATTACAGTTCTGATAAATTTCCAGAAAGGAGGCTCCCTGGTGTGCGTGCGAGCGTAACAGCAGCTGTTGGAGATGCTTGGGATCACGGTCCAGGCTACGGGCAACAAAAGTGGCGTCTGCTCCCATGGCCAGCGCCAGCGGATTAAAGGGATGATCCAGACTGCCAAAGGGCGTAGACTTAGTCACCTTATGTTCCTCCGACGTGGGCGAATACTGGCCTTTGGTGAGCCCATAAATCTGGTTATTGAACAGCAGCAGGTTCACGTTAAAATTTCTGCGCAGTAAATGAATCGTGTGATTTCCCCCAATGCTCAAACAATCGCCATCTCCCGTCACAATCCACACGCTGAGCTCCGGTCGGGTGGCTTTCAGTCCGGAGGCGACAGCTGTGGCCCGGCCATGGATGGAATGCATGCCGTAGGTGTTCATGTAATAGGGAAACCGGCTGCTGCAGCCAATGCCCGAAATGATCACAATATTTTCGCGGGGGATGCCCAACGTGGGCATGATTTTTTGAACCTGGGCCAGGATGGAATAGTCTCCGCAGCCTGGGCACCAGCGGACTTCCTGGTCGGTGACAAAATCCTTGGCCGTCAGGGGCAGCTGGGCAGCAATCGTAGTGGTATCGCTCATGGTAGAAGTATTACCTACAAATTTAATGCTTTACGGCAATATTTCGGGGGTTGCTTCTGGCCCCCGTACGGGGAACCCGACGCAAATTAACAAATCCTGCGGGCCAGGCAGCCATCAGTGCCCTGGTCAGTCGATGACTTGGCGGGAAAAAGGCATCAGGGAAAGCTCCATCAGCTTGAGATGCTGACGGGCAAAGGGAATGCCGATAATCGTAATGAAGAGTAAACAGGCAAATACCAGGTGGATCAGGGCGGTGTAGAATCCACCGAAAACTAACCAAATCACGTTAAACAGGATCGACAGGCAACCTCCGGCGTGTTGGCTGGGCACTACTTTCTTGCCGAAGGGCCAGAGCACCAGACCAGCAAGCTTAAAACACTGCAGGCCCCAGGGAATGCCCACCACGGTTACACACAGAATGAAACCGCCAAAAACGTATCCCAGGGCAGCCAGTAATCCGCCACAAATCAACCAAATGATATTTCCCAGACTGTTCATGCCCTGAAAATAGGAATTTATGGTTGTTTTCCAGCACCTGCAGGCGACAGATGGGCAAAAAAAAGAGGGTCACCAGGACCCTCTTCTATCGAACAAGCAAAATAATTTAATACCTGCTGTTGCTGAAGTTGCTGCGGCGTTGGAAAGATCCACCCTTGTCGGAGCGTTCTTCTTTTGGCCTGGCAACCGATACGCCGATGGTCCTGCCATCAACGGTAGCGCCGTCGAGTTCTTGAATGGCCTTCTTGGCCGCTTCCTCATCGGACATTTCTACGAAGGCAAATCCACGCGACTTGTTGGTGAATTTGTCTAAAATAACTCGTGCAGAAGATACTTCTCCATATTCTGCAAAGTACTCTTGTAAGTCTTCGTCTGTGACGTTAAAACTTAAATTGGAAACAAAAATGTTCATACGTAAAATAACTGGTTAAATAATGACTAAATAAAAAGCTGACCGAAAAGCAGAGGAGTAAAGAAGACTAACTATTACGTTACCGAAGGAGCTGTAGCAGAAATGATCGTTCACTTACTTTAATGCCGAATCAACTTATTTTCAGAGGCAAAGCTACGCTAATTTCGGCACAAAACCAACTATTCGCGCATAGGGCTTGCCCGGCTCGGCTGCCTGCAGAACAGCACGGTCATCGTTTGCGCAGACTGCGGAAGGCCAAGGCCGTGGAAAAGAGCATCAGGATGGCTCCGGCTAAAAAGGCAGCTCCCGGAAAGTGATAAGGCCCATCCGGCTTAGTGAAATAGGCAAACAAACTGGTCATCATCAGGGGACCCACGATGGAGGTAACGCTGATCAGGCTGGTCAAGGCACCCTGCAATTCCCCCTGCTCGTTGGAAGGCACCTGTCCGGTCATGATGCTCTGCAGGCTGGGTCCGGCGATACCACCAAGGCAATAGGGGATCAGGAACACAAACATCATCCAGGACGAGGAGGCAAAGGCAAAAAGCAATAGCCCCAGGGCATAGAGGCCCAGGCCCACGTAGATACTGCGCGCGTCCCCCAGCCTGGGGGTGATAATCCGAATCAATCCGGCTTGCACCCCGGCGATCAACACGCCAATCACGCTCAGCGACAGGCCCACCATTTGCCTGGACCAATTAAAGCGGTAAATCGTAAAATAGTTCCAGGTGCTTTGCACCGAATGGGCGGCCAGATACACCAGGACAAGGGAAAAAATCAATCCCGCAATCGCTGGATATTTTCTTAGTTGGAGCAAAGATCCCAGCGGGTTAGCCCTTTTCCATTCAAAGGGGCGACGATGTTCTTTGCCCAGCGATTCGGGCAGGATAAAATAGCCGTAGAGCCAATTCAGCAGGGTGAGGATGGCTGCGGCCACAAAAGGAGCGCGAAGGCCAAGACTGCTGAGCAGCCCGCCAATCCCGGGGCCAATGATGAACCCGATACCGAATGCTGCACCCAGCATGCCAAAATTCTTCGCTCTGTTTTCCGGCGTGCTTATGTCGGCAATATACGCCGATGCGGTGGTGAAGCTGGCGCCGGTAATGCCCGAGATGACCCGTCCGACAAAGAGCCACGCAAAGCTCGGGGCGAAAGCCAGGAACAGGTAGTCAACGCCAAAGCCAAAGAGGGAAAACAGCAGCACCGGTCGGCGCCCGTACTGGTCGCTGAGGTTACCCAGAATGGGTGCGCATACGAATTGCATCAGGGCGTACACGAACAGCAGCAGGCCGCCGTCTCGGCTGGCCAGGTTGACGGGTATATGCTTGAGCCCCGCAATCAGCTGGGGCATGACCGGAATGATGAGTCCCCAACCGATGACATCCACCAGTACGGTAATGAAGATAAATCCCAAGGCTGGCGTTCGTTTCATGGTCATACAAATGGCTGCTCCAAAGTAAAGCTAAATCGAGAATTGTTCCGCGTTAATTGTGGATTAACCCCATGAGTTCGTTCAATCCGCCGCATAATGAATGCCAGCCGCCAGCCGGATTCGGTCCAGGGTTTCCATCAGTTCGAGGGTATCGGCATGGCTCATGACCGGACTCTCGGTAAGCCCTAACCGAAGGCATTCGCCCACATGGCGGGCTTCAAATTGGTATCCAAATCCCGGCTCCTTGGGGTAATCCAACATACGCACGGATTCCACGCGACCTGGATAAAACGCAATCGCTGCACCGGGTTCATAAAACCGGTGATGCAATCTGATGCGCCCCTTATCGCCGCTAATATCGGCCTCGGTAGCCAGGTTGGATGAAAATGTCGAAAACAGCTGCGCCATGGCCCCACTGGGGTAGGTAAACAGGACGGCACATTGCTGGTCCACACCGGACTGCGAAGGCGTCATGGACGCCTCGATCCCCGCGGGGGTACCCAGGACCGATAGGGCCAGAAAAACATTGTAAATACCAATATCCAGCAGCGTTCCCCCACCCAGCGAAGGATCGTAGAGCCGCTCGGGTACGGGCGCCTGGGGGATGAACCCGAAGTTGACCAATACACTGTGAATTTCCCCCAGCAGTTTTTCCTGCAGGAGCTGTTGCAGTAGCGTGTAATGGGGTGAGAACTTGGTCCACAGGGCCTCCATCAAAAATACCCCTTGGCTGCGGGCCAAATCGATCATTTCTCGGGCCTGCCTAGTGTTGATCGCAAACGCCTTTTCACAGAGCACGGCCTTATGATGGTGTAGGCACAGCAGGGTATGCTCGTGATGCAGCCCATGGGGAGAGGCGACGTAGATCACGTCGACTTCCGGATTGGAGGCCAGGGCCTCATAGCTGTCGTGCTGGTAGCGGCAGGGAAATTCCCGGCCGAAGGCTTCCGCTCGCTCTCGGCCCCGGGAAGCTACTGCCACTAGGCGGGCGTCCTGCACATGCGCCAGGTCAGAGGCAAACTTGCGGGCAATGCGGCCACAGCCTAAAATGCCCCATCGGGTTATGGCTGCCATACAAAATTCTTTTTTGCAAGGTAAGCCTTTGGTCGATTTACCCGACGTGCTTTTGGTCTTGGGATAGATTTATGCACCGTTGTTTTTAACCGCTGATGGAATTTTTTGCTCACCGAAGCAAATATTTTACTAGTTTCAGCTTTCAAAACCAACTCCATGCAAATCAATATGGGAAACAAATTTATCGTGGCCGGCGCGTTGGGCCTATTCCTGATCCTGGGTATCGCAGCCACCCGGCCGGCTGACCCGGGCGATCAAAAGGCAAAGAATCTGAAAGTATTACCCAAAAACATCAGCCACGAAGAACTGGATAAAATCATGGACGGGTTTAAGGCCTCCCTGGGCGTTAAGTGTAATTTCTGTCATGCCGCCAACAAGGACACCAGCAATCATCACCTGGATTTTCCCAGTGACGACAAACCGGAAAAGAATGTCGCCAGACATATGATGCGCATGACCGAGAAGATCAACAAGAAATACTTTAGCTTCGAAAAGGATGATAAAGGCGATCTGGTAAAACCGATACAATGCTATACTTGCCACCGGGGCAAACCACATCCAGGAGATAATTGACGAGGCTAACCGGTAAGCCAAAATAAGGCCACCATGCGCTCCACCAAGAAAACAGTTGTCATGTTGCTGCTCATCGTATCCACGGCTCTGGCGGTTGCAGCAACCCGGCCCGATGGAACCGATCCGGAAAAGTCAAACCTCAAGGTACTTCCCAAAAACCTGAATGACCAGCAAATGGATATGCTGATGGAAAGGTATTCCCGCCAGCTGGGAGTGGGCTGCTTGTACTGTCATGTCTCCACCAAACCGGAGGTCAAGCCACAACGCGTCGATTTTGTAAGCGACGAGAGGCCCGAAAAATTAATCGCGCGCCGCATGATTTTGATGTGCATCAAGCTCAACCGTAAATATTTTGGTATAAGCGACAAGGAACAAGCGGTGCTCAAACCCAAGCTGACTTGCCGCATGTGTCACCGCGGATTCCCAAGGCCGGATCTGGCCCTGTAATTTCCCACCCAACCAGGCGTGAGCTGCCACTAGAGTTTCAGCAGTTTTTTCTCATAGAGCTTGCCGGAGGTTTCGATTCGGACAATATAGATTCCTGAAGCCAAGCTGGCCGTGGGAATGGTAAATAAGGACAACCCCGAAGTATTGGTCAAAGCAACGACGGTCTTACCTGTCACATCATAGATCGTAATGTCCTTGATGGCTTCGGCACCAGCAACGATAGTAATAAATGAACCGGCTGGATTAGGATTCATGCTGGGCGGACCGGACGGGGCCGTGGTCAAGGTATCGAAATAGACAAGACGCGTCGGTGAATAGGAGAAGCTGCTGTCGCTGGCAACCATTTTTAGGCGATAATAATCTGGACCCTTAGCCGGGGTAGGGTCCTGGACGGCATAATTTTGTGTGACCTCACTCGTGCCCACGGCGCCCACGATGGTGATGGTTTGAAAATTCAAACTATCGGTGCTGCGCTGCACCGCAAAATAATCCAGATTTGTTTCCTCCGAGGTGGACCAGTTCAGGGCTACATACTGATTGTTTACGTTGGTGGCCGTAAAGGTTTGCAAGTCTACTGCAGCGTTTTGGCTAGGTGGAAAAAATTTGAACGTGGCCGTGGAAATCAGGGCGTTGATTGAGCTGCTGACTGCCAATCCGGTATAAATTGAACTGGAACCAAAACCCAGATCGACCGACGCGCCCACCGGAGTCCAGGTATTGCCGTCTGGCGATACATAAGCCGCGTACTGCGTTCCCGTTTTGTTGATTTTCACGAAGTAGGGAGCCGTAAATCCACTTACAGTCACGGAATTGGTCGAGCCCCCTGGGGTCGACCTGTAGACCAATAGGATCTGTCCGGAGCTTTGCAGCCCGACAAACATAAACCGGGAAGTGATGCTCAAGCTATCCCGCATCATGACTCCAGCTTGGTTGTTCGGGTTGACGGCGTCCTGGGTCAGGATTTCAGCGCTGGTTTGCTGGTCGCCGAGGTAATTGGTGAAGGCGTATTGGAATTGGTCTGATAAACCCCCGATCCCCGACCCAGAACCCGTGATGGTGTAAATATTAGTTGTATCGTCCAGACAAGAATTACCGGCTAGGCCAATATCTCCCAGGTCGGCATGGTAATACCGGGTGGGAAGAGATCCGCACCAGCTGCTGCAGGGGAGCGTAAGAAAAGAGCTTGAATTAAAGGGACTGGTCCCGGTCGAGCACACGGCCTGCACCTGGTAATCATAGGTAGCTTGGTTGCAGCTGAGGGCCCCAAGCGTGAGGACCGTGTCGATAGCCGAAGTATCTAGCCAGTTGATGACGATGGGGACTTTATAGGCAATATTGTAGCCCGTCGCACCGGGTACGGCGTTCCAAGAGATGATTTCGTGATTGGGATCGACCGCGGTGGGTGGAAGCAGCACAGGGGTCCCGCAACTCCCAGAAGGGGTGCCAAACACTTCCATTTCCAGTATGCCGTAGCCGCCCGCCTGATCTTGGCGGAGGCTTGCACTCATCCGTACGAAGCGTCCCGTCCAGGATCCATTGACCGAATTGATGCTTAGGGTATTGTTGCTGAGCGTATCAATATTGGTCCAGTTCACCCCATCGGTGCTGACGTCGATGCCGAATATGGTGGCTCCGGATCCTGCGGTCCAATCGATGGTTACCCCGCAGAGGTTGTAGGTCGATCCGAGGTCCACGACCAGCCATTGGTGATCGGTGAACAGGCTCCCCCACTGGGAGTTGGAGTTGCCGTCGACGGCGTTGGCTGCAACGAAGGACCCGTTGGTGGATGAGGCATATGCGTTTTGATTAACGGCCACGTTGGTAGCGCATGCGTTGTAGGGTTTAAGTCCATAATAAACAAGGGCGTTGCCCTGCGTAGGCACATATACTTTGCCGTTAGCAATCGTCGGGCAGGACATTTTGGAAAAAAACGGGTAATTGTCCTGGAAATTGGTGCTCGAGTTCCACAACTCCTTAGTCACATTCTGCGCATCGAAGGCCCGCAGCTCGCCCACGCAAGGGCCTTGGTTTGCGTTGCAACCACTGACCGCCTGCGTAGCCCACAGGATGCCTGTCGTCGTGTCACCTCCGTTGGAGGAGACCGACATATACGCGCCCGAGGCCCCCGTCGGACCATTATTGACGGACGCCACGATAGGCGTGCCGAGCAGTCCGGAGACGATGGGATAGGCTTGCAGGTTAGTGTTCTCCGCCCATTGATAGATATACTGCGTCGAAGCCCCTCCAAAATAAGCCAGCGAAGCATGCATTTGAGCACCCGATCCTACGTTGACTATTTGCACAACATTATCGGAATTGGCATTAAAGCCGCCCAAGCTATTTTGCTGCATGAGGTAAAGGTTGGCGTCTTTGCAACCGGCGACAATCAAATTGGTATTGGGGATCAGCATCACCTGGATGGAAAAATCCAGATCGGCGTCGTTCAAATACTGATAATTGAAGGGGGAAAAAAAGCTGGAGACATTCAGTGTGTTGGTAGACACCGTAGGGGTAAGCTCCACCACACTTTCGCCTCGGTTCGCTAGAACCGAAGGGCTATAGGCCGGATTGGTATAGTCGTAATCGGGATCAAGGGCGGGGCTGCAGGAGGCTGTATTATCGCCCACACGTGCGTTGCCAGTGGATAAATAAATATTACCCGCAGCATCGACGGCGGGTGCGGCTCCGCTCATCCAGATGCCACCCCGGCTGTCGTTAGGCGTAGTCAGAAAAGCCATGCGCTGCTGCAAGGTGCCCGCGTCAAAACCCAGCAGCCAGCCATGCGAATTATCCCAATCGCAATGGGCAGCGTAGGGCACGTAGACGATCCCGTTAGAAAGCACCAGGCCCCCCCGCTGGTTGTTGCGGCGCGGATCAAAGCTGATGACTCCGCCCACATTGGCCGATCCGGTACCGGGTGCGCTCGCCGTGATCGTGACTGGGCTAACCACGTCTGCACCCGTGCGCAGATCGATGGCGTGCAGTATTTGGAAAAAACCCGCCGACGAGTAAGCCGTGTCGAAATCCACCGTGGCTCCGTTTCTGCAATCTTGGCCCTGATGAGGCCCCTGGTCAATGGTGTAATGAACGATATCGACGTACCGGGATACCACATACAGGATATTGTTGGCTTTATCAATGACGGGAGTTCCGACGATACCAAAATTGCCAAAGTAGCCGTTGGGCCCGACAAAAGTCGGAGAGAAGTCGCTGTATCCGCCCCCGCATAGGCCGGGATGCACGTCTTGCTTCTGCGGCGGCCGGCAGCCTGCCGGGGTCAGATTGACCATCCAGTAGTAGGTTGCACCGGAGGAGGTGTCATCGGCATCGTATGCGTAAATACTGTTGTTTACCGTGGCCACATAGACTACATTTTTGGTTCCCCCGCCGATACTTACTCCACTTACCACCAGGGGCTGGGCATAGATTTGGTCATCCACCGGGCGAGAGGCCACCAGCCCAAAGGAATTGTTGTTGACGTTGGAGGTATTCAGAATGGTTTCTTGGCTGTTCCAACCGGTCCGGCCCAGGTCATTGTGCTGGGTCAGCACGTCAGTTTGCGAAAAACTCTGTAAGTGCAGTAGCACCTGCAAGCAAAATACATTCCATAGAGTGATCTTTCCCATTTCAACCAGAAATTTGAATCAAAGAATGTGAATTGATGCGCTTCGGTTAGATTAGTCTGGCCAGCGACTGCGGTCTTTTTCAGGTATGATTCGTCAAGGATGGGCGGAGATTTAGACCGTTTTACCTAGGAATTGGATGTCCGGTATAATAGACTATAAAAATAGACGATATTCTCAACAATACCTAAGAGCAGCGCCGTTTTGGAAAAAATACCCCACTCCGATTTCCAGGCGCAAGCCCCGCTTCATCCCCAAGCTGCAATTTGGCCCACCTGCCGGGCAACTCGAACGCCGACCCCCGACTGCGCAGGCCATATTGTCCTGCCCCATGGGGTGGTACCGTTTCTCTACCGTCATTCTTTGAGCAGCTTTTGCTCATACACCCGAGAGGCAGTTTTTATCTGAACGATATACACTCCCGCCGCTAAATCGGCAGTCGAGATGGAGATCGTAGAGGAACCCGACTGATTTTGGACCAAACGAAGGGTTTTACCCGACACATTGTATAGCGTGATTTCCGATACAGTTTCCGATCCGGCAATGACGTCAAAATACGAAGCGGCTGGATTCGGATAGATGATCGGATCAGGCTGTTTACCGAATTTGACCGGTCTTATCTGCGAATACGTGGCGTTGTTATCTAGGTCCACTTCCTTTAGCTGGTAATAATTGATGCCTTCACTGGGATTGGGATCTTGAGCCGAATAATTTTGCGTGACATCGCTAGTGCCCACTGCCTTGACTTGCGTTATTTTCTGGAAGGTCACCCCATCGGTACTTCTTTCTACGTCGAAATAGCTGCTATTGAGTTCCATCGAGGTAGCCCACTGCAGATACACGAATTCATTGTTGATATTAGACGCCGTAAAGCTGACAAGTTTAATCGGTAGGGGTAAACTGGGCGGAAAAAAGGTAAATGTGGCCGTCGACAAAACCGTATTATAGGAACTGGTCACGGCCATGCCAGTATAAATGGAATTGGTGCCAAAATTGAGATTTAGCGCTGTACCCACCTGAGTCCAGGTATTGCCATCCGGAGATATATATGCGCTATACATCGTTCCCGTTTTACCCAGCCTGACATAGTAAGGCGCTGGATAGCCGGCCAAGCTGATGGAGTCCGTGGGACCCCCGGGAACGGACCGGTAGACCACGACTACCCCATCCCCGTTTCCGCTTTCCAGACCTAGGAATATAAATCTGGACGTCGTGCTGAGGCTGTCACGCATCATGACACCTGCTTTATTGTAGGTCTCGACCGCGTCCTGGGTAAGCACTTCGGCGCCGGTCTGTTCATCGCCTGTGTAATTGGTGAACGCGTATTGGAACCCATCGATTCCACTTTGCAAACCAACGCCTGAGCCTGAAATAGTATATACGCCTGTATTCACGTTCAAGCAAGAATTACCAGCCACGCCAATATCACCCAGATCCACATGGTAATAGCGGGTGGGCAACTGGCCGCAGGAGCCGCTACAGGCCTGGGTCAGGAAATTGCCCGATGCAAAGGGGCTGGTATTGGCCCCACAAACCGTTTGCACTTGGTAATCATAGGTCGTAGAATTGCAACTTAAAGCGCGCATCGTAAACGAGGTATTGGTGCTCGAAGTATCCAACCAGTTGGCTACGATCGGCACTTTATATTCGATATTGTATCCCGTTGCCCCGGATACCGGATTCCAGGATATGGTTTCGTCGTTGGGATCTACCGGGTTGGGGGTCAGAAGCGTGGGCGCCGTGCAACTGCCTAAAGTCGTCCCAAAAACATCCATCTCCAGCACGGCATAGCCTCCACCCTGATCTTGTCTGAGACTGGCACTCATCCGCACATAGCGGCCCGTATAGACGCCATTCACGGAATTGATGCTTAATGCATTGTTGGTGAGGGAATCGATATTGGACCAGTGCACTCCGTCGGCGCTGACATCGATACCGAAAGTGGAGGCTCCAGAGCCAGGCTGCCAATCAATAGTTACCCCGCAAATGTTATACAACGATCCAAGATCCACGACCAGCCATTGATTATCGGTAAAGAGGCTGCCCCAAAAGGTCGAGGCGACACCGTCCAGGGCTAAGTTCGCTGTGTTGGGACTGTTGGTAGTAGACGCTGTGGCCGTCTTGCCAAGGGCTACATTGTTGGCACATGGATTGGAAGGCTTGAGGCCATATATGGCTAGCTGGTTGCCGTGCGTAGGCACATATACCTTGCCGTTAGCCACAGTCGGGCAGGACATTTTGGCAAATAAGGAATAATTATCCTGGTAGTCCGTGTTGGAGTTCCACAATTCCTGGTTAATATTCGAGGCGTTTATAGCGCGTAGCTCCCCCTGGCATTGGCTGTTATTCCCATTACAGCCATTAACGGCCTGGGTAACCCAAAGGATACCCGTGGCAGGATTTGACCCATTGGAAGAGACGGACATAAAGGCGCCCGCGGTTCCGGTGGGCCCGGTGCTGATTCCACTGACAACCGGGGTTCCGAGTGCGCTAGAGAAAACGGGAAAAGCCTGCAGATTCGTGTTTTCAGACCATTGGTAAAGGTATTGAGTGGAGGCGCCTCCGAAATAGGCGAGCGAAGAATGCATGGATGCGCCCGATCCTACATCATAGAGTTGTACGGCGGGGTTGTTGCCGCTTGAACTGTATTTTCCCAGATTGTTTGTGGGGAACAGGTATAGGTTATTGTCTTTGCAGCCCGTGACCAGCAGGCTGGTACTGGGGATGAGCATGACTTGGATCGGAAAATCCAGGTCAGCATCGTTGAGGTATTGAAAATTGGTTGGGCCAAAATAATCGGCTATGGTAAAGGTATTACTCGATAAATTGGGCTGCAGCTTGACTACGCTTTCCCCCCGGTTTTGCGCTACCCCCGGGCTATAGCCTGGATTGGTATAATCGTAGTCTTCATCTAGGGCTGGACTGCAAGCAGAAGTGTGTTCGCCCACGCGGGCATTTCCTGTGGTAAAATAAATATTTCCTGCGCCGTCCACGGCGGGCCCTCCCCCGCTCATCCAGATTCCGCCACGGGCATCATTGGGCGTGGTGATGAAGGTCAGGCGAAGCTGCAGAGTGGTGGCGTCGAAACCCAACAACCACCCGTGCGAATTATCCCAATCGCAATGTGCGGCAAAGGGGACATAAACAATCCCGTTGGAAAGGGCTAATCCTCCCCGCTGTTGATTCCTGCGGGGGTCAAAATTGATCACCCCTCCTTGACTGGCGCCCCCTATGCCGGGGGCAGAAGCCACAATCATTTTGGGACTTCCCAGGGTGTCCTTGCCGGTCAAAATGGAGATGCAGCGAAATTGCATGTAGAACCCTGCCGAGGAATAGGCTGTATCAAAATCCACGTGCGCCCCATTACGGCAGTCGATACCCATATGCGGACCCTGGTCGACATTTACGCTTCTATCGACATAGCGGGTGACCAAATACATAAGCTTTCGGGATTTATCGATTACCGGCGTGCCGACAAGGCCAAAATTGCCGAAATATTGGTTGGTATCGAGTACATTTCCAGTGTAGGAAGGCTGATAGTCGCTGTAGGAGCCTCCGCAGAGACCGGGATGAATGTCTACCTTATTGGGTGGCCGGCTATTGGGTGGGGTAAAATTATGCGTCCAATAATAAGTAGCCGAAGACGAGGTATCGTCCGCGTCGAAGGCGTACACGGTGTTGTTTACCGTGCATACAAAAACCACGTTCTTGGCCCCGCTTCCCATATTGAGTCCGGTCGCCACCAGCGGTTGGGCATAGATTTGATCATCGACGAAGCGAGAAGCGACCAGCCCGAAGGTGTTGTGGTTAACGTTGGAAGTATCCAAAATAGTTTCGGTATTGTTCCAGCCGCTGCGGGCTAGATCATTGTGCTGGGTCAGCACATCGGTAGTCTGGGATAAGGCATCGATGGAGGTCAACGCCAATAAGCCGATAAGGTTTAATAGTACAAATAGTCTCATAGCTATAAATTAACGTCACTCGAATGATATCGATGAAGCCGTGATCAATAGGCAAGCGACGACGGTAATCTTTGTCAGGATTGATCTGTCAAGGATAGATGGAGATGTTGACAGTTTTTGATAGGTATAAAGTAGAAGGAATCTAGGGGCCTAAAAATAGGGGTTTTTATTTACTCCTGCAAGGGGCAGGAAAATATTCGTTTATTAAAGAAGCGCACCCGCCTGCTTTTCCCGTGCACGCATAGGTGCCGGTTATGGACGGTCCTATTTGGAGTGGATTGGGGGGTATCCTTACGACCCGAACCCCCTAAGATTCAATCCTCCCAGCCCTTTTGAACTTAGCCAGGCCGGTACTCTCTAGTAAATTGCCTAATTTTACCCCTCTCTTATGTAAACCTTATGGCGGAACATTTATTTGACTTCGGCATGATTGGCCTGGGCGTGATGGGGCGCAATCTATTACTCAATATGGCTGATCACGGCTTTCGGGTGATCGGTTTCGATAAGGACCCCACCAAGGGAACGACCCTGGAATCCTCGGCTACCCCGGGCACCAGCGTGAAGGGGGTTACCACCCTGGCCGAGCTGACCCGAAGCCTGTCCACGCCACGCAAATTGATGATGCTCGTTCCGGCAGGCAGCCCGGTAGACGATGTGATCTCGGACCTTGTCCCCCTACTGGATAAGGGGGATGTGATCATCGACGGGGGAAATTCCCATTACACCGATACCCTGCGGCGGATCAGGTCCCTGGAAGGCATGGGGATTCATTTTATGGGCATGGGTATCTCAGGCGGGGAGCACGGGGCTAGGACCGGACCCAGCATCATGCCCGGAGGTGACCCTGAGGCCTACGAGGCCGTGCGTCCCATCCTGGAGGCCGTGGCCGCCAAGGTGGGCGACAGCGCCTGTGTGGCTCACCTGGGCCGCGATGCGGCGGGGCATTACGTCAAGATGGTGCATAACGGTATCGAATACGCGATCATGCAACTCATCAGCGAATCCTATGACCTGCTGCACCGGGGCAAAGGCCTAAGCAACGACGAACTCCACAAAGTATATAAGGGTTGGAACGAAGGCGAATTGCAATCTTACTTGATCGAAATCACCAGGGATATTTTTTTACAGCCTGACGACCAAACCCCCAACCGCCTGGTGGATATGATCCTGGACAAGGCCGGTTCCAAGGGAACAGGCAAATGGACCTCGCAGGATGCTATGGACTTGGGGGTTCCTGTTCCGGTTATCGACATGGCCGTTTCTTTGCGGGACCTTTCCTCCTTTAAGGAAGAGCGCGTCCAGGCAGCATCCTTGTATAAGAGTTCGGTCGTGCCGATCGAAGTGCCGACGGAGGTGTTTATCCAACAGCTGGGAGAAGCCCTGTATTTTTCCTCGATCATCTGCTATGCCCAAGGGTTGGCCATGCTCGGTAAGGCGTCCCAGGAACTCGAGATGCAAATTCCTCTGCCCGAAGTCGTGCGGGTATGGCGGGGTGGTTGCATCATCCGTTCGGCTTTGCTGGACATTTTTTATCCGGTATATAAGCAAAATCCGGCCTTACCCAATCTTTTGCTCGATATATCGGTGGCCAAAATACTGCAGGCAAAAAAGCACCATCTGCGGACCGTGATCATGCACGCCACGCAGACGGGCTATCCAGTGGCCGGTCTGATGTCGGCCCTGGCCTATTTTGACGCCTACCGTAGCGACAAGCTGCCTACCAATTTGATACAAGCTCAACGAGACTATTTCGGAGCACACACCTACCAGCGGGTGGACAAGCCGGGAGTTTTTCACACCGAATGGGAAAATGACTAGCTTGGAATAAGTACGCAAGGACAGGCCGCTTGCGGGCCCCCGGCCTAGCACCGGAGTGCGCAGCGCGGTGACTCCGCCAAAACGAATAATCAATCAGGAACATATGCAAAATCACAAACGCCCATCTGCATCCCTAATTTTTATTTTCGGAGGCAGCGGGGATTTGAATTTCCGCAAACTGACCCCGGCTTTGTTCAACCTGTTTATCGACGATTGGATGCCAGAAAAATTTGGCATCGTCGGCATCGGTCGAAGCGAATATTCCGACGATAAATACCGGGCCCATCTGCTGGAAGGAATCCAACAATTCAGCCGCCGCAAGCAAGATGATTCGGGAAAATGGGAGCGATTTGCCAGCCAGGTCAGCTATTTGCAAATGGACGCCGAGAATGAAGCCGAATACCCCAAGATAGCAGCCCTGGTGAGTGATCGGGAGCGAGCATATGGGGAACATCCCAACGTCATTTTTTACATGGCTGTTGCGCCCCAGCTGGTTCCTGACATCGCCAGAAAACTAGGGCCGCTGAATATTTGCTCCGATACCAAGTGCACGCGAATCGTGGTGGAGAAACCCTTTGGCCACGACCTAAAGAGCGCCCACGAACTCAATCAACTGCTGCTGGGGATGTTCGACGAGGAGCAGATCTACCGCATTGATCATTATCTGGGTAAGGAAACGGTGCAGAACCTGCTGGCCTTGCGTTTTGCCAACGCGTTATTCGAACCGATTTGGAATCGCAATTACATCGACCACGTCCAGATTACTGCGGCAGAAACCGTCGGGGTAGAAGGGCGAGGTGGCTACTATGAGCAATCCGGAGCGCTTCGCGATATGGTGCAAAATCATATCCTCCAGTTAATTTGCATGATCGCCATGGAGGCGCCGGTGTCTTTTGAGGCCAACGAAATTCGCAACAAGAAGGTCGATGTCCTCAAAGCCATTCGCCGCATCGGAGCAGATGATGTCCATCAATTCTCCGCCCGCGGGCAATATTCGGAGGGTTGGATGATGGGAGAAAAGGTCCCTGGCTACCAGCAGGAAAAAAGCGTCAGTCCCACCTCAGCCGTTGAGACCTTTGCCGCCGTGAAATTTTATATCGACAACTGGCGCTGGCAGAACATTCCTTTTTACGTACGTACCGGAAAGCGATTGCACGAGAAAACTTCGATTATTACCATCCAGTTCCGACCGGCCCCCAATTATGCCTTCCCCCCGGAATCGGCCGAAACCTGGAGGCCAAACCGGCTGACGATCTCCATACAACCGGAGATGGACATACGCCTGCGCTTTCAGGCCAAGCGGCCAGGTCAATCCATGACGCTCAACCCGGTGGATATGATTTTCAGTTATAAAGATGCCTATGACGGTAACGAGCCCGAGGCCTACGAAACCCTGTTGCTAGATATCATGGAAGGCAACGCCACCTTGTTCATGCGTAGCGACCAGGTGGAGGCCGCCTGGCAAATCATTATGCCGATCCTGGAGGCCTGGCAGGAGCGGCCACCGGTGGATTTCCCCAATTATGCGCCGGATTCTTGGGGACCTGAAGACGCCGAAGCCCTGATTGCCCGAGACGGACACAATTGGATTTCCCTGCCTCCTCCCCATCAAGAGGGATAAACAGCAGCAGTTGATTCTGTGTATGCGGATTGGGAAAAGGACCTTGATTTAAGTGGATACACATCAATTTTATCGACATGCCAGTACATATCTATAAGAATCCAGATGAACTTACCCAGGCCCTGGCTGAGTGGATCGTCCATCTGATGGGCGAAACCCTGGCCACCAAGGAGCGGTTTACCTGGGTACTCTCCGGAGGCAATACCCCCAAAGCGCTCTACCAACTGCTGGCCAGCCCGGCTTATCTGGGACGGGTGCCCTGGTCCAAGCTCCATATATTTTGGGGGGACGAGCGGGACGTTCCTTTTACGGACAGCCGCAACAACGCCCGGATGGCCTACGACAGTTTACTGAACCACGTACCGGTTCCGGCTGCCCAGATCCATGTCATGCGCACGGATATTGAGGCCCAGGCCTCTGCCACGCAGTATGAGCAAACCCTGCGACATTATTTCCCCACCCCGGCATCGGGGCCTCCGTCCAGCACTTTCGATTTGGTCCTGCTGGGTATGGGCGAGGATGGCCACACCCTGTCGCTGTTTCCTGGTACGGAGGTGGTACATGAAGAGACCAAGTGGGTCAGTGCCTATTATCTTAAATCCCAGGATATGGATCGGATCACCCTGACCAAAAAAGTCGTAAACCGCGCCACCCATGTCGTCTTTATAACAACTGGGGCCACCAAGGCCCATGCCCTGCAGGCAGTTCTCAAAGGACCTGCACAGGCCGACCTCTACCCTGCCCAGGTAATCAAACCCGAACATGGCCAACTGGATTGGTTTGTAGACCAGGCCGCCGCGGCCGATTTGGGCTAGCCCATGGTCTATGGACTGACACTGTCGTATACCAACACCCGCGCCCAGAGCGGACTACATACCTTCACAAAGTTCAGGTGGATGGGGTCGTCCTGGTAACTGTCCTGGTCTGCAGCATTGTCAAAGGTGGCGAGCCAGGACACCGCATAGGAGCGATCAATAACATCCCTGTTGGTGCTGGCGGGTTGACCGATGTGAAAGTCCCGGATGGTTTTGACATTGGCCAGCTTGGTTAAGCCCTCTATCAAACTCGCGCGGTCGGCAGCGCTGGACGGGTTATGCAACCAGAAAAAGACATGATGAATGAACTTGTTTTGTAAAGCCATAGTGCGTATTTTCTATCGGTGGTGTGAAATGTTTTGCGCATTTTTTTTAGGGGGTGCAGACTCCGCTAAAACAAATCGCTCAGCAACTCGTTGGTCAGCCTTCGACCCTGCTTGGTCCATGGACCCGCCGGCGGCGGAAATTCATGGATGTTGTAGCCACCTTGCACGGTAAAATCGAATAGGCCATGGCAGCGTCCGTCAATAACCAGCGCGGCTTTCATCCAGTCCCTGGACCAGATGATCATCAGGTTTTGTGGGGTCGCCTCTACATCTCTGGAGCCTCGCTCTGATGGATATGCAAAGCGTCCAAAATCCGAGGCTCCGGGTTGTCTGGATCGCGCTCCAGGGCATAGAAATACGCCGTTTCCCCGTCGTCTTCAAATACCACCCCATAGTTGTTCTCCGGCGACAAGCTTTCAATAAACGTGTCTTGGCCGGCCAGCCAGGTTTTCTGCTGCATCAAATACCCTTTCATGGTTTAAGATCTTGGATCCAGTCGACGATGCCCTGATAGATTCTTTCTGCAGCAGCGTGCTGGAATGGCTTACTGGCGATTTTTTTTTCATCCGCGGCGTTGCTCAAAAAAGCGAGCTCCACCAGCGTGTTCGGATAGTCGGTGGGCCCATTGAGGGCAAAATTGAAACTCCCAATGTTGCCATATTCCTGAAGCCCAAGCTTCAATAGCTCGCCCAGTATGGACTCGCTAAGGGATTTAAACCCAATATAGCGGTAATAGGTGCTCACGCCCTGAATACTGTCGGCATCAGCCGCATTCAGGTGAATACTCACCAGCAAATCCGGATTAAAGCTTTTAGCATATCCAGGCGTTCGATCATGCTGAGCGAAGTATCTTTGGTCCGGGTCATAAAGATCTGGTATACCCCTGCGCTGCGCAGTCTGTCCTGGAGCTCTTTGGCGATTTCCAGTGTATACTTTTTTTCCAGCATGGTGCGGGTCGGATTGCTGGTGCCGTTGTTATCCCCACCATGGCCGGCGTCGATGGCAATTCGAAAATTTCGAATATCCATCACCGTTGGCTGCCTACTACACGCAGGACCAGCTTTTTGCCCGTGCTATCATAAGTACAGGCTATATCCCCAGTGTTGGGTGTGTTTGCAGTTCGATATACAGTCGTAATACGTCATCCTCCCGTTGCTCATACCAGACACGCTGGATTTCTATAGCCGACTGGAGTTGGTTTATCCAATTGGTATTGGAAGTGGCCCCGAAGACATCCACGGCAATCCGCGATGGCTCGAGCAACTGCATGCTCCGGTAAGGCAATGGCCGGGTAAGACTGAGGGTGAGGTAGTCATACGCGGAATCGCCATACACCCGGCAGCCTCCGCTCAGGTCTGTGCTATGCAGTGTTTCCCAGATAGGGTGCTTTTTGACCAGCGTAACATTTTCTTTGGGAATATAGGCGTTGTGCAGCGTCGAAAGCCGGAGTTTATAATCGGAGCCAAAGCTGTCGACACCGTGACTTCAATACCCGAGTCAAGGTAGCCCATTTTGGCTCCACCAAGCCGGTCTTCTCCTATCCCGTATTTTAGAACAGGGAATCTTCCCGTCGTGTGGCCCTAGCCAGACACTGTCCTGGCCTGTGCGAGGCGCGGCAGCAAGGATGGTAATCCAGAACAATAGCCAGGCTCTTTGCATCAGCATTTTTGTCAAAGATAGCCAGCTTTGCATTCACGAGGAGTGATGCCTCGCCGAGGGATAGAGCCCGACCGTCGCGCGCATTTCGGATGTGCGAAGGCGAAGAGGCTTGCCAAGGAATCGCAAGAAGATCCGCCATATAGAAGGCGCATACCCGGTGACTGTTAGCTCAGGCTTGTCGTTCACGCTGCGCAAAGCGGGCTGCGTCTCCCGGGCAAGTTTGGACTCTAGTTCGCTCATGAGTGCGGCTTTATTTTTAGTTCCGTTATCAGGTCCAGGCATTTTCTGTTTGGCAAGCGCGAGATCGTTTTCCAGAGGGCCCACTTTACCTGCGAAATCGGCCGTCGCCTTCAGCCTGAACTCCGTTTCCAGCAGTCTTCGTTCGGCGTGGCTTGCGCCGCCGCGGGCCACGGTGCACTTCTTGTTCGGCGGCTTTTACGCGCTGTTCCCAAGCCGACGCTTTGGTCAGCTCAGCCTTAGGTTCTGCACCGCTGGTGGACCAGAATGCCTTCGGCCCTTTCCATTTCGCCCGCATTCCTTGATCCGGTCTTCCAGGCCAGACAACTGGGCCAGATATTTCTTCTAGGTCCTCCTCCTTAGTTAGCAACTGCTGATGGAATTTATTTTTTTCCTCCGACAAGGCTCGGATATCGCCTTCCAACGCTTTCACCCGAGCAGTCATCTCCAACAGCGATTTCTGAGCGGCTTTATCCGAGGCGGCCAGGCTGGATTTATATCCTTTAAATTCGTTTTCCAGCACCTTATATTTAGCCTCCCAACCAGCCACAATCCTCGCATATTTGTTGTTCAATGCGCTTTTAGCGCCCCACCGGTGAATCAAATAGCCGGCCACCAAGGCCAGCAGTAAAATGGCGATATTGTCCCAAGCAAGGGAACCGTCTGGGAGCTGAAGAATGTTTAAGATGGCCATAGAAAGAAGTTTTTGGGTGAATGGCAATAATCCTGCTCAAAATATCGAGGTCCAGAGATGAAGCGAGGGAGAATCTATGGGTAAGGGAAGTTAAGCAATCTAATTCAAATTCGAAAGGGGAAATTGTGCTTAATTTAGAAGGATCAATTTAAATTTAGTGCAGTGGTCGGGCGAGCGGAATGCAATTCCCCACCTGCTTCAAGCCCTGAACGTTACCGATAAGCATAGCAGACGTCATAACAGACAATAAACATGCAGACAAAATGAAAAGGACAACATTAATATTTTTAGCAATTGCGACCTCATTCTGTTTTGGTTTCGCATTTAAAACAGTTATGACAAAATATTTCAACGAACAAACAAAGATGAAAAAAGTAACAGGCATCGGAGGCATCTTTTTCAAGTGTAAAGACCCCAACAAAATGAAAGAATGGTACCAAACACACCTTGGACTAAATACCAACCAATACGGGGCAGTTTTTGAATGGAGACAGGGGGCCGACACGACAAAAAAGGGTTTTACACAATGGAGTCCTTTTAAAGAGACAACAAAGTATTTTGAACCTTCAACAAAGGACTTTATGATTAATTACCGAGTAGAAAATATGAAAGTACTTGTTGAAGAACTAAAAAAAGAAGGCGTAACTATAACGGACACAGTAGAAACATTTGACTATGGAAAGTTTGTCCATATTATTGACATCGAAGGAAACAAAGTTGAATTATGGGAGCCTAACGACATCGAGTACGAAAAATTGGGGGAACAACTTGGCAGTAAAACAACAAAATAATCGACGGACAAACACCTAGCGCCATCATGGGTCTTGCATCAAGTGGGGTCAGCGGAAGAACGACGGGGAAATTTTTAAACGGATACACTTCTAAAGAGCAAGGAGGTTACTGCGAGGACTAAGGCAGGAGAGGCATTAAAAGCGGTAACCCAGATTGAGCATGACATTTCGGGGAGCTCCTGGCCATTTGTTCACGTTGTTATAGGCCCCCATCCAGTAGGTTTGGTTGGTCAGATTATTGGCGTTAAGGGCAAAGAGTAAATGGTTATGGCTGTAGTGCAGGCCTCCGCTCAATATAAAATATCCAGGTAGTGTGATGGCCGGGTCAAGCGTCGTGCGCTCACCGACTCCGGCACATCCGACAGAAAGGCCAAAGCCTTTGATCGCACCCCGATTAAATGTATATTTTATCCAGCTGCTTCCAGAATTGAGTGGAGCATTTTCCACCCGGGTGCCCACCTGGGAAGGCACTTTACTCTGCGTTACGGTGGCGTTGCAATAGGCGTAGGACATGGTCAGACTAAGGTTCGGCAATATGTTTCCAGCTGCTTCCAGTTCCATACCTCGGGACCGGTTCTGTCCCTGCTGTATATATAGATTTGGGTTGGACACGATATTCGCGCTCACCGCTACATTCAGTAGCGTTAGCTGATAGATGGATATATTGGCCGAAAGTTTGCTATTTAACCAAAGACTCTTTGCTCCAACTTCATATAGATAGCTGATCTGGGGTTTGAAAGGTGCGTTGAAGACCTGCGCACTGGATGAAGCCTCAAAGGCATCGAACCCTTTGTTGTAGGTTGCGTACAAACTGATGTTTGGCCTAAGTTCGTACACCACGCCAATCCGGGGAAGAAATACCTGTTCGGAGAGGTCTTGGGAGCTATCGCCTACGTCATCTCCTTTATAAAATTCTTCCCTTAGACTGAAGAGTACTTTCCAGCGGTCCAAACTAAACTCATCTTGCGCGTAAACCCCTTGGGTATGGTAGATGTTGTCATTTACATCGCTGGCGTCCGCATCATAACTAGAAACTTGATAGGAGCTTATCGGCGGTTGAGCCCATTGGGGATTTTTCAAGCTAAAGGTGCCCACGACGCCACTACCCACGCCAAACTGGGCCGGGAGTTCATAATATAGTTGGTTAAGATTCACCCGACTCACGATGTAGTCGTATCCGAACACTAACTGGTTGCTGGCCTTAGCGGTATTAAATTGATATGTAAAGTAGTTGCTGATAGTATTGGTACTGGTTGGATATGTCCAGGTAGTGTACAACAGATTAACCGAATCAGGTGTGATATAACCCTGAACGCCGTGGGTGCCCACGTATTCGCGGGTGCTGTAATGTAGCCCCCCGGTGTTGAAACTCCAATGTTTATTAAATTTATACGAAAGGGTGGCAATAGTGGCAGCGTCACTCTCGCGTAGGTAGTCCCCGGGTTGGCTCGGCGACAGCGAAATCGGAGTAAGTTTCAGATTGTTATTCCCTTCAAAACCGGGCTGCCCCCAATCCAGTACGGTCGCCATTTGGGACAGGGAAAAATCCAAATTGATTTGCAATTTGTCGTTGGGCATGTAGGTCAATGAAGGTGCAATTTCATAGGACCCAGAATACTGGCCGTGGCGAAACGAGTTGGTATTGTCGACACCCGCATTAAAGCGGTACAGCAGAGTCTTGCTTGTATTGAGTGGCCCTGTAATGTCACCCTGAGCCCGGCCATGGTCCCAGGTTCCTCCATAAAAGTCGATTTCGGCTTGGTTGGTGGGCAAAGGTTTTTTAGTGACCAAGTTAATGGTGCCTCCGGGGTCACAATTGCCGTAGAGGGTAGCCGTTGGTCCTTTGATGACCTCAATCCGCTCGATGTTGACCAACATGGGACTGGTGTAAATCATGTTATACCCCCTTAGTCCGTTGATGTCCCGGGAATTTTCCGCCCGAAAGCCGCGGATAGTGTATTCGTCAAAGCCAGAATATTGATTTACGCCGGATACATCATTCATCGCATCTTTAAGGGTAAGCTCCATTTTATCCTTGATCAGTTCCTTGGTCACCGTGGATATGGATTGGGGAATGTCCATAATGGGTGTTTGGGTCTTAGCGCCGAAATATGAGTAATCACTTTTGTAGGACTGCAAAGTGCGCCCAATGATTTCCACCTTTTGCAACTGCGATATTTTGTTTTGCAGTCTAATGGTGCCAACATTGGTCGTTGCGTTAGCATCGACCTGTACTTCGAGCGACAACAATTTGGAATCGACGGAAGATATTAGCAGGGTGTCGTGAAGCGCGGGAAGATGGCGAATCACAAAAAATCCCGTATTGTCGGTGACGGCTATTCGGCTGGCGCTTTTTAACTCGACTGTTACATTGGTCGCGGGTATTCCATCCACGGTTAGTAATTGACCCTTGATCACGCCACTGCGCTTTTGGGCATTTGCAGCTTCAAAGCCAGCCAGTAAAAGGAGGGTCGGAATAACGAATTGGGCAAAGGCCTTCTTCATGTTGCACAAATTTTGGCTGTATTAGTCTTTCTTGCTGGTAAAGATAATAAGATATCCATGGATTTGCAATACCAACGGCGGGCAACATGGTGGACGAAGACACCCCGAATCTATAAAGGATACTTGTTGTCTGCTATCAACTTGTCGGCAATCCTTCGCTTGGCATCCTTTGCGTTGAACGGGTTTACTTTGGTAAAGCGCTTAAGACCCAGGAGCATCATGCGTTGCTCGTCGCCATCGGCAAATGCGTTGATGGCATCCTTACCTGATTTGTTGATGTGATCGGCCGCATCGTAGAGGTAGGTCTGCATGATATCCAGTTCAAACTGGCATGCCGCAACCCCGCGCTGGTCCACCAATTTCATTGTTCTGAGCAGTGCGCTCTCCGCATTGAAGGTTTGAATGGCCATATCGGCAATATGCATGAGGATCTCCTGTTCCTGTTCCAGCTTTTGCATGAGCTTTTGCACGGCCGCCCCCGCAGTCATCAGTATCGACTTTTTGAAATTGACGATCACCCGTTTTTCTGTGGCAAAGGGGGCGTCATCTGCACTATTGAAATCCGGTATGCTCATCAGTTCTTTGGATACCGCCATGGCTGGTCCCATCAGGTCCAGGCGACCCTTCATGGCTCTTTTCAGCATCATGTCCACGATCAGCAAACGATTGATTTCGTTCGTGCCTTCGAAGATCCGGTTGATCCGGCTGTCCCGGTAGGCTTTAGAGATGATATATTCATCGCTGAAGCCGTTGCCTCCGTGGATCTGCACTCCTTCATCGACCACGAAGTCCAGGACTTCGCTACCAAATATTTTCAGCATGGAGCATTCGATCGCGAATTCCTCGGCTGCGCCCAGGAAGGCTTCGTTGAAAGGCTTGCCTGCGGCAGCTAGTTCAGACTCTTTGTCATCAATCCATTTGGCGGTACGGTATAATGCAGTTTCGGCTACCCACAGGCCGATGGCCATTTCGGCCAGCTTATTTTTGATCGCGCCGAAATTGGCGATCGCTGTCTTAAATTGTTCGCGGGTAGTCGCATATTGGATGGAACTGGTGGCCGCCCGCTTGGCACCGCCGAGGGCCGCTGCGCAGAGTTTCAACCTGCCAATATTCAAAATATTAAAGGCGATCACATGACCCTTGCCGATTTCACCTAGGACATTCTCGACGGGTACTTTACAATCCTGAAAATACAATTGTACGGTCGATGAACCCTTGATTCCCATTTTATGCTCCTCCGGACCTTGCGTAAACCCTTCGAATCCCCGCTCTACAATGAAGGCCGTGAATTTATCTCCGTCCACTTTGGCAAATACCGTATATACGTCCGCGAAACCCGCCATTCGTGATCCAGCATTTTTGCCCATTCATCAGGTAATATTTCCCGTCGTGGCTCAGCTTGGCCGATGTCTTGGCACCCAGGGCATCGCTTCCGCTATTGGGTTCGGTCAGCCCATAGGAACCTTTCCACTCCCCGCTGGCTAGTTTAGGAATATATTTTTTCTTTTGCGCGTCCGTGCCGAAATACAAAATCGGCAACGTGCCGATGCCCGTATGGGCAGCAACGGCTACCGAGAACGAGAATCCGCCACCGAGGGCTTCATTGACTAAGGTGGAGGTAATAAAGTCCTTTCCCGAGCCGCCCAATTCTTCGGGAATCGATATACCCAGCAGGCCCTGCTGACCGGCTTTGAGGATCAGCGAAGGCATCAGGCCCGGCTCCAATTTGTCGATCCGGTCGATAATGGGCAGGATCTCCTGGTCCAAAAAGGAAGCGCACATCTCTTTGACCATGCGTTGCTCTTCATTAAAATCCTCGGGAATGAAAGTGTCAAAGGCGGAGCTTTCCTTGATCAGCCATTCTCCACCCTTGAGGGTTGCTTTTTTTTCGGTTACCGTGCTCATAAAAAAGTATTGACGTGATGAAATTATTTCAGGTTATCGTACACAACTTGCAAGACATCCTTGCAGACATCAATTTGGTCGGACGGCACACCCCCCAAGGCCTCATTCAAGGTTTCTTCTGCTAGCTCCATGGTTTGTTCCTGAAGCTTCTGGGAGGTTTTGGTCAAAAAGATCAGGTTGATGCGTCGGTCGCTCTCGGAAGGAACCCGCTTGACCAGCTGCAACTTTTCCAGGTTGTCGACCAGTCGGGTAATGCTGGGTTTGTCGCGGTAGGTAGCACTGCATAATTGCTGCTGACTGCGTCCGTCCTGCTTCCACAAGTGATACAACACACTCCACTGCTCAATGGTTAAGTTTAATCCGGCCGAGTTGAATTTTTTTTGCAGCCTTCGGGCAATCGCCGTCGATGCTTTGCCCGTGATGAAGCTGTATAATTCCCCCTTTTTGAATTGGTTGTTTGGCATATAGTTAGTTAAGCAACTAAAACAAATGTAGCAGTTTTTTCGAATTTCTGCAAGACCCTGGGCGAGTTTTTTGGCCTCTACCACCCCTGCTGTAGCCTCCCCGATCGTCCTCCAAGTCCAAGCCGGGCTATTGCCCGGCATAAGCCTTCAATTCAGTAGTTTTACCGATCAACGCATGCACTCTTTTTTTTTACCGTATAAATCATCCCGGATTCATTACCTCAAGTCGGGGTCAGGTGCGCGTTGCCTGATTTGTTTTCATGGCTACGGCGAGAGCGCCCGGTCGTTTGGATTTCTGTCCGCTTCCCTTGGACCAAGACTTCACCCTCTTTGCGGTGGATTTACCCTTTCATGGTGCGACCGAGTGGTGCGAGGGTTTGGATTTCACCCCGCTCCAACTGATGGATATCCTCGAGCAGATCTTGGCGGAGCATGGCTGCCAGCAGCGGATGGTTTCTCTTCTTGGCTACAGCATGGGAGGGCGAATAGCCCTAAGCATCATGAACCAATTCGGCCTGCGGCTGGGGTGCGTCGTGTTGTTGGCTCCCGATGGACTAAGGCTCAATTTCTGGTATTGGCTGACCACCCAAACCTGGGGCAGGCCACCGGCTGTTCCGGCTCACCATGGACCATCCCGGTTGGTTCTTTGCCCTGCTTGGTTCAGCCAATAGGATGGGCTTGGTTAATCCAAGTGTGTATAAATTCGTCTCGGCCTACGTGGACGACCAGCAGGCCCGGGAGCAATTGTACCGGTGCTGGACGGTCATGCGAAAATTCCGGCCTGACCTGGCGCAAGTAAAATCGATCGTGCGGACCCAGTCCATACCCCTGAGCCTGCTGTATGGACGCCACGACCGAATCATCCGCCATGGGCGCAGCGAAGGCTTTCGCCGGGGGATCGAACCCTGGTGCGATCTGGTGGTGCTGGACGCAGGCCATCAGGTGCTGCAGGAAAAAAACCGGGACCTGATCCTTCGCGCCCTGCGCAGATAAATCACTCGTTTACCGAATACTTTTTATAGCGATCCGGATGTATATACTGTTTTGCCTCACCGCGCTGTCTGTGCTGGTCTATGGCCTGCTGATCGAATGGTCCAGGAGGTCCTGGAACTCGATTCCTTTGCCCAGGGCTACCACTCAACTGCGCCCGGGCCCCCCGGCCATCCGCGTCACGGTCCTGGTGCCCGCGCGTAACGAGGAGCTTCACCTGGAAGGGTGCCTTAGGTCGCTATTCAACCAAACCTACCCGGCCCAGTACCTACAGATTATCGTCATTAACGACCATTCCACCGATCAGACCCAGGCGCTGGTGGAAGCCCACCGGAAGCCCCACTTGGTTTTGCTCAATCTGCAAGATCTGCTCCCGCCCGAGCAGGGGGTGCGTGCCCACAAGAAAAAAGCCATTGAAGTCGGCGTCCGGCACGCCACAGGCGAACTCATTGTGACCACAGACGCCGATTGCCAAGCCCCTGCTGGCTGGATTGCTGCCTTGGTCGAGGCTTACCAGCAGTGGAGTGCGGCATTTATAGCTGCTCCCGTAAAGCTGACCCCCGGAGCGGGCCTGCTGTCCATCTTTCAGACCCTGGATTTTATCGCCCTGCAGGGGATAACGGGGGCCACGGTCCATGCCGGTACACTCACCATGTGCAACGGAGCCAACCTGGCCTATTCAAAGCAGGCTTTCCAGACGGTGGATGGCTTTGCAGGAATTGACCAGATCCCGTCGGGAGACGACATGCTGCTGATGCATAAAATAGCCCAGCGATTCACAGGCCGGGTATTCTTCTTGAAGAGTGTCGAGGCCCAGGTAAGCACCCAGCCCATGAGCGACTGGGCCAGCTTTTTGAACCAGCGCATTCGCTGGTCCAGTAAGGCGGAGTGGTACGGCGACCGAAGGATCTTCTGGGCCTTGCTCGGGGTGTACCTGCTCAATTTGATGCTCGTTGTTTTCGCCGTCGCCAGTTGCTTCAGCCCCGGTTGGCTCGCCGGCTTCGCGGTATTGATTTTGGCTAAAACCGCCTTCGAATTTCCCTTCATGTACCAGGTAGCGAGATTTTTTGGCCAGCAGCGCCTGATGCGCTATTTTCTTTTTTTGCAACCCCTGCACCTAATCTATATTGTGGTGGTGGGACTGCTTGGCAAGTTTTCCGGTTATGAGTGGAAAGGTAGAAGGCTAAACTAATTTGTACAAGAACCGCCCGGTGGGTAAATTTCCGTATGGCGCAGCACAGCAGCTCCTCCTTTATAGCTCGAAACGTCTGGCGCCGGCTCATCCGAAACCGAGGTGCGGCGATCGGCCTGGTCGTGATCGGACTAGCCATTGCCACGGCCCTGGGAGCCTACGAGGTGGCGCCCGACAATTCGCCCGATGCCAACCGCATGATCCTGGAAATCGGAGGCAGGAAACCGGGATTTACCCAGCAGTTCCTGCTGGTTAAAAAAGAAGGGAACCCAGCCGTGGCCGAGCGCAGCTGGATCAATCGGCTGCTATTCGGTCAGCCGGATCAGTACCTGAGAATTCCGATCCAGGGGTATCAACTTGCAGCCGACAGCCTCATCGTATGGAAATACGTGGATGAAGGCGTTACGGAGCGCATGGCCTTGGCCCGGGGGCCGGCCAATGCCCAGGATCCGGGCTACCGGCTAGGGACCCAAACCTTTTATTTGGGGACCGATAAATACGGGCGGGATATACTCAGCCGCTTGCTGGTTGGTGTTCGGGTGAGCTTGGGCGTTGGCCTGGTAACTGTGGCCATCTCCTTGAGTTTGGGTGTGCTGCTGGGTGGCCTGGCCGGATACTACCGGGGAACAGTAGACGAAATAGTCATGTGGCTGATCAACGTCATCTGGAGCATTCCCACCCTGCTGCTGGTCTTTGCCCTCACCCTGCTGCTGGGTAAGGGATTCTGGCAGGTATTTGTGGCCATCGGACTGACCATGTGGGTCAATGTAGCCCGGATCGTTCGTGGGCAGATCCTGGGGGTGCGGGAATTGGATTACGTGGAAGCGGCCCGTGCGCTGGGCTATGGGCATGGAAGGATCCTGTTTCGTCATATTCTACCCAATGTACTGGGCCCGGTGCTGGTGGTGGCGGCGAGTAATTTTGCGTCGGCCATCGTGATCGAAGCGGGCTTGAGTTTTCTGGGTATCGGGGTGCAGCCCCCCCAACCCAGCTGGGGACTGATGATCAAGGAGAATTACAATTTCATTATCACCCACAACCCCATGCTGGCCTTGGCTCCCGGGTTGGCCATCATGGCCCTGGTGTTGGCCTTTAATCTGGTGGGTAACGGGCTTCGGGATGCCCTGGACGTGAAGCCTTGATCCGCGGCCGGTGGGGCGCAGCCGCCAGAGTGGATCAGCAGGCCATCCCTCTACTCTTTAAATACCTGGACGTTGCGGGAAAAACTTTCCTCCAGGGAGATAAAGGTCTCGGTACGCTCAATGCCTTTGATTTTTTGTAGTTCATCGTGCAGCGCGAAGCGCAGCTGGCTGATGTCTTTGCAGACGATTTCGGCAAACATGCTGTAATTACCCGTCGTGTAATTCAGTCGGGTGATCTCCGGAATCTTGCGCAGTTCCTTGGCAACAGAATCGTAAAGGGAACTTTTTTCCAGATAGATACCGATAAAGGCGATTACATCGTAGCCCAATTGTTTAATGTCTACACTTAATTTAGTACCTTTGACAATACCGAATTCCTGCAATTTTTTGATCCGCACATGAATGGTGCCGCCCGAGACAAAAAGTTTTTTCCCCAGGTCTGCGTAGGAAATTTCGGCGTTCTCCATCATCTCATGGATGATCTGCAAATCGAGTTTGTCGAGATTTAATTTTCCGTGCATCTTAGCAGTTAGTTTTTAGATTATTTCTACCGTTAAATGCAAATATTTAACGTTTATCGAATTTTTCCAAATTTTATTTAAATAAATTGCAATAAATAGGGAGAAATGCTTAGTATTGCGTCGTCAAGCGTATAGCGACTATACTGTGGAGTGATGAAACTTGGCAGACATGCCCTCTTGTCTCGGGGGTGGGGATACAGGATAAACGTAGCATAATGCCGGGGCCGACAAAATCGGTTCCGACTGGGGTTGACCACCGCAACATTGTACTACAGCTAACTGCCCCGTGGAGGTTCGAATCCTCCCTCTACAGCCAGTTGAGTTTGTGGCCATCCGAAGGGCCGACAGCCAAAAAAAGACTGGTTCCCAGATTTGATCAAAAGGCATCCACAGCATGGGTGCCTTTTGCTTTGGGTAGCCTCGGGATCCGATCGGGCCCCCGCTGACCCCGCAAAATACGCGCTCAAACAAGTGTCGGGAAGCAATTGATCCAGTTTCCCACCAAGGGGACCGACCCCCGTAGCACAGCAGCATCCTGGCTAATCTTGCGGGTTATACAATTCATCGGGAAAAAACTCTTCCAAGTTCTCATAAATGGCCCCGCCAACACCCTGGGCTACAAAACCTCGGTTCTGCACCGAAAATCCCACGGCCCCTTGCCTGGGCGGGCGTTCATAGGGTGTCTTCTCGGTCCATAAATCGGTCGCAAAATCGTATTCCCAGGTCCATTGGTAGAGGCTGCCATTGATCCCCGTGGAAACGTAGGCTTTATCGCCGCCTCCATCGGAATGCACGCCAAGGATGACAAATCCCACGGCGTTGTACCGGGCAATGGTGGTGTAGGCGTTATCGTAGGTCTCGGTACTGTATTTTTGAATGTGGCGCAGTTCCGTCCACTTGGTGGAGTCGGGCTGGCTCGGGTCAAATTTCCAGAAATCGTTGGTTGGCGTACCATTGGCGCCTAAGCCCGTGACCAGGTACCCGCAGTTGTTGTACACGAAGCCGACCGCCTCTGTTCGGGTCAAGCCGTTGTAGCTTACCTCCTGGTTCCAGGTGTTGGTCGAGGGATCGTAGGCCCAGAAATCCTTGAGCAGTTGGGTGAAATTGTTACCGGTACCCACGTACCCAATGCCATGGGTCCCAGCCGACGAAATGCCGAAGGCGACTCCATCTACGCGAGGCGCAAGCCCTATGGTCAAGGAATCCCCGATGCTGGCGACCTGAACCCATTGATTGGCCAGGGGATCGTACTTCCAAAAATCGCTCAGCGCAACGGTTCCATTGGCCGTTCCTGTACCCACATAACCCTGCCCATTAACCGAAAACGCAACGGCCGAATTGCGGGGCGCCATATCTACCGCTGTGGCCATCTGGAACCAGGTGAAATTATTGCCAATGACCTGCAGTCGCCAAAGGTCGTTGTAGCGGTTTGACGCCTTGTCAATCCCCGTGCCCACATAGGCGTAGTCTCCGATCACAAAAACCGAAGCCTCACTGCGGGCAATGCCCGTAAAATCCCCTGAATACACCCAGTTCCCACTCTGGTTCCACGGGGTGCTCTTACTGCAGGAATAGAGCATCGATCCGACGAGGGCTAAAGAAAGCAGGGAAAGTTGAATCCGATTCATCCGTGTGCGCGCTTTTTCTATTAAGATATACTGAGGCCTAGGTGGGTTGATTGCTGTTTTTCTTGCTACCTACCACCAGCGGCCGCAACCTATTGATT
The DNA here is from genome assembly GCA_963742225.1 of uncultured Chitinophagaceae bacterium. Classification (GTDB taxonomy): domain Bacteria; phylum Bacteroidota; class Bacteroidia; order Chitinophagales; family Chitinophagaceae; genus Puia. The sequence goes on from CAVULD010000004.1 coordinate 372,441, forward strand.
TGGGTTAAAGACTTGGTCGGGAAAAAATTCATTTAAGTCGCCAAAATTCGTGGCCCCGCTAATGCCCAGGGCAACGAAGCCTTGGTTTTGGAGCGTAAATCCCACGGCGCCTTGCCTGGCGGCGGCCACAAAGGGAGTCTTCTCCGTCCAGGTGTCGCTGGCAAAATCGTATTCCCAGGTCCACTGGTACAAATTGCCGTTGATTCCCGTGGCCAGATAGCCCTTGTCTCCGCCCCCGTCGGACTTGACTCCCAGCATGACAAATCCCACGGCATTATACCGCGCGATGGTCGTGTAATTGTCGTCGTACGTCTCGTTGCTGTATTTCTGGATATGGCGCAGTTCGGTCCATTGGGCAGAATCCGGCTGGCTCGGGTCAAACTTCCAAAAATCGTTGCAGACCGCACCGCCCGTACCCTGACCGGTAACCAGATACCCACAATTGTGGTACTCAAAGGCAATGGCCGCTGTGCGCTTGGGCCCGGCATAGCTCAGTCCCTGGCTCCATCCATTAGTGGAAGGATCATAGACCCAAAAATCATTCAGGAACTGCGCGTAATTATTGCCCGTACCCACGTATCCGAGTCCCTGCGTTCCGGCTGTAGCAATACCAAAGGCAACGGCGTCGAAGCGCGGGGAAAATCCGCTTGCGGAGTCCCCCATGCTGGCGATTTGGTTCCATTGGTTGGTCGTGGGATTATACTGCCAGAAGTCGCTCAGAGCGACCGTCCCATTGGTCCCCGAGCCTACATAACCCTGCCCGTTAACCACGAAGGCAACGGCCGAGCTGCGGGGCGTCATACTGGTGGCCGTCGCCACCTGCGTCCACGTGAAGGTGCTTCCCGTGAGCTGCAATTGCCAAAGGTCGTTGTACAGGGTGAAGCTGTTATCGATTCCTTCGCCCACATAGGCCGAATTGCCGATGACAAAGGACTCGGCTTCGCTGCGGGCCGAGCCAAGAAAATCCCCCTGATAGGACCAGTTGCCGTTTTGGGTAAAGGGAACGCTTTTACTGCAGGAATATAGTACGCTGGCCATCAACGTGAACAAAAGCAGGCCGAGGTGAAGGCGGTTCATGCCGCGATGAATTTGCACTAATCTGTAAGTTGTGTGTGATGCAAAATAGTTAAAATGTCTAGACCGAATTTTTTACTGTTCTTATCCCCTTATTTCCCCCGTTCAACGATTCGCTCGTGCGTTTCGGCCTCAACGCACTCCCCCGTGTAACGCAACCTAATTCTGGTTCGCATTGTACACTTCGTCGGGAAGAAACTCATTCACGTCCTGATAGTTGGTTGCCCCGCCGATTCCCAGGGCCACGAAAGCCCGGTTCTGCAGCGAAAATCCAATGGCCCCCTGTCTGGCCGCTTGAGCAAATGGCGTCTTCTCTGTCCATAAGTCGGAAGCAAAATCGTATTCCCAGGTATTGCTATTTAATGATCCGTTGATCCCTGTCGTCACATAGGCCTTATCCCCTCCGCCGTCGGATTTGACCCCGGTAAGCACAAAGCTTACTGCATTGTAGCGCACAATCGTCGTATAGGAGTTGTCGTAGGTTTCGGTGCTGTATTTCTGGATATGGCGCAGTTGGGTCCACTTGGAGGAGTCGGGTTGGCTCGGATCAAACTTCCAAAAGTCACTGACTGAGGTACCGGCCGTGCCCAAGCCGGTAGTGATGTAGCCACAATTCTTGTACACGAAGCCCACCGCAGCGGTGCGCTTGTACCCGCCAAAGCTCACCTGCTCGGTCCAGCTGTTGGTCGAGGGATCATAGCCCCAAAAATCTTTGAGGTAGGTCACTATATTGTTACCCGTGCCTACATAGCCCATGCCTTCGGTTCCGGCCGTTTGAATGCCAAAGGCAACCGCATCGCAGCGCGGGGCAAAACCGGTCAAGGAGTCCCCAAGGCTAGCGATTTGATTCCATTGGTTGGTAGTGGGATTGTACTGCCAAAAATCGCTGTAGGTGATAGCGCCATTGGTCCCGCTGCCGACATAGCCCTGCCCATTGATCGTGAAGGAGACGGCGGAATTTCTGGGCGTCATGTTGACGGCCGATGCTAGTTGAAACCAAACGCAGCTGTCTCCTTGGAGCTGAAGCTGCCACAGGTCGTTGTAGCGGTTAAAGTTGTCATCAATCCCCGTGCCCAGGTACGCGTAATTGCCGATCACAAACACCACGGCCTCGCTTCTGGCTGCTCCGACAAAGTCTCCCCGGTAAATCCAATTCCCGTTCTGCGTATAAGGCAAACTCGCCTTAGAGCAGGAATAGAGTATGGATCCCAGGAAGGCCAACACAAGCAGGGAGACATGAATTCGATTCATCTGTTCGCAGTTTGGCGCTAAACTATCTGGATCCGGCTAACTAAAATCGTTAAAATGTATTGATGGGCTGTTTTAATCCACGAATCTGCGTATTTCATAGACTAAATTTACAGCGTCTCCTGGCCGGGAGCTAGTCGCTGCCTCCGCCCCTAGACGCGAAGGCCGGCCGGTCAATCCAACTGAGATGGTTGCTGGGCCGAAAGACTAGCCAATAAAAAAAGAAAAGACAGCTAATTAGGGTAATCGCCAAAACGCACCACCAGGGTACTACTTGGCTGAGGTCGACCAGTCGGCCATTGGCCCCGAATTTTCCAAAGCCAAGCAAGGCCGGTATCCTGAACCAATAATAGCAGGATACGCTACTGGCAGCAAAAATATTGATCCAGGGACGCTTCTGCTCCTCGCTTATCAACCGCAGGCCGACTACATAGAGTGCCAGCGTCACCGCCAGGCCCAGCAAGGGCAGTTCGTACACCTGGATCCATCCGCTTGGGGTTAATTGCACCTGATCCGGCACCTGAAACCATCCCCAAATAAAGCCCGGGAGGCCACCGATCAGCAGCGTTGCGCTCCATTGGTGGTAGATGGTTTTTTTGCTGGACGCGGGATGGATATTGGGGGTCGAGTCCGGGCAAGGAATGACGCAGTTCATGCATCGGTCGCAATGGGCATTGGGCGTGGTTAGCCAGACATTTCCGCCGTACAATTTCTCCACCGGATGGACAGGACATAATCCCGAGCACCAAGCACTCTTCCATTCGTAGAAAAATCCCAAGCATATACCCACGACCGCGACGCCGATCAGGAACAAGCCCGTGGCTTGCCCGCTGGAATTGAACAGGGCGTGGCGCAAGGGAACCAGGCCAAACAAGGCCAGTACGCCAATTAAATTGAACTGCCCGAGTTGGCGAAACGATAATTTCTTTCTTTTCGACCATCCGAGATGACGGGGCAATAACAGGGTGGTGGCCAGTGGGCAAACATTTCTCCAAACGCCCGGTGATAGCACAAATAACAGGGGGGCGATGGGAATCAAAAGATTCCAAAACAACAGCAATCCAAGACTGGGCCAAAGAAAAAGCGAGACCACGAGTGTGGCCCCGATCAACCAAACTGCGGCCTGTGCGATTCTCCATAGCCACAGGTATGGGATGGACTGGGCGGCACCAGCCTCGAGAGAGGAAAGGGAGGTAGACATATAGTTGCGGGTCTGCGCCGTATGAATGGCTTTGGTATTACGGAGTCGAAATTAGGGCGCTGAGATTTTCGAAAAGATGAGTTTCGTCATATCCAATCCTGCGGATGCCGGCAGGGAATCCGCAGAGCATGCCTTTGGCAGGACGCAGGAAGCGATCCGCCAGGAATTAAGGCTTGGCAACCCGCAACCGGTTGATTAGCCCGATCAGTTCCCGGGTGGCCGCAGTTACTTGGGGATAGTCCTTGCGGCCCACAAGGTCTTTTTGCAGCAGTTTACTTCCCAAGCCTACTGCCAGGGCGCCTGCCCTGAACCAGCCATCCAGGGACTGGGCCTCAGGGCTAACTCCTCCCGTAGGCAGCCACTGCAGAGTGGGAAAGATTTCCCGCACTGCTTGGACGAAGCCGGGGCCCAGCAAGCTTGCCGGGAACAGTTTGATAAGCGATAGACCATATTGTTCGGCCCGCATGATTTCGGTTACGGTCATGCATCCCGGAATCCAAAGGCTCTTATGGGAATACGTAACGTCGTATACATCTTCTGCCAAGCCCGGGCTGACGATAAAATCGGCGCCTGCATCCAGGAACGCCATGGCCGATGTACCGTCCTTAATCGTTCCCGCCCCAAGCACCATGCCGGGTAGCTCCCGGTCGCACAGGGATCGAAGAAAACCAAAATTGCTGAGTGCTTCTTGGCCCCGGTTGGTGTATTCGAGCGCCCGAATGCCCGCTGCGTATAGAGCTTTGGCCAATTCGCCGCTGATCTGCGGATCGTCGTGGTAGTAGAGCGGCAGGACACCTTGACGTTCGAGGAGTTGGGGTATGAGCATTCGCTTATCCATAGATGCTTATTCGGTTGAGTATCGATGCCAGCTCCTGATTAGTCAGGTCTCCCGGCTCAAAAAATTTACCATAGGCGGCGGCGGCGGCAAAGTTGATCCAGGAGGAGGGTTCCAGCCCCTGGACTTGCCCATAGATCAATCCGGCCATGAAACAATCGCCCGTGCCCACTTTGTCCTGTATGCTGGCAGCCGTAAATTCCGGCGAATCGTATTGCTTGGATTGATGCCATAGGGAGGCGTAGTAACGTAAACCGCCCGGTGGATGATCAAACCGGAAGGTGTTGGCTACCGTCGCGCAGCGGGGAAACCGGCGCTGAATCTCCAGGGCAGTTGTGCGGGCATGGGCCAGGTAATCGCGTCGATTCCCCTTTTGATGGATCTGTTCATCCATCGCCGTGCCAAGCAGGGCATGGGCGGACCAGATATTGCCCATCACCATATCGCAGCGGCTGACTAGATTGGCCATTACCGGCTCGGGTCGCACTCCATATTGCCAAAGCCTGGAACGGTAATTCAGATCCACGGAGATCGTCATGCCCATCCGCTCGGCGGCCAGGACCGCTTCGAGGCAAAGGGCCGCAGCTGGCTCGCTCAGGGCCGGCGATATGGCACTGAAATGAAACCACTCGACTCCCTGAAAAACTTTCTCCCAGTCGATAGTGCCTGTGGGCAAATCGGAAAAAGAAGAATGCTCCCGGTCATAAATAACCGAACTATGCTTTAAATCCGCACCCTGCGGTAATATGTATAGTCCAATCCGACTGCCGGAAAAATAAACGGGCGTCGTATCGATTTTGCGCACGCCAAGTGCCGTCAAGATCTCCCGGGAAAGGTAGTTGTCGGGCAGGGCAGTAAAATAGCTTACGGCTAGGCCCCAACCGGCCAGCGCTGCCGCTACGTTGAGCTCCGAACCTCCCAGGTATACCGGCATCGAACTCTGCAGCGGCCACTGCCCCATATCGGGGGACAGGCGCAGCAACAGTTCTCCAAAGCAGCATATTTTTTTCATCCGATCAGTTAGGCAAGCGTGGTGGCTGCGCCGGTTTCTTTATCCAGTTGCGTCCATTGAAAATAATTCTTGGCATTGTGGTAACAGATATCGGAGATGATTTTTCCGATCCATGGTTTGTCGTCCGGTAACTCCCCCCGTTCGATTTCTTCTCCCAGAAGATTACACAGCACGCGGCGAAAATATTCGTGCCGCGGAAAGGATAAGAAGCTACGCGAATCGGTCAGCATGCCAACGAATCGGCTGAGCAGACCCATGTTGGATAGGACATTCAGCTGGCTGGTGATCCCGTCTTTTTGGTCCAGAAACCACCAGGCCGAGCCCCACTGCACCTTCCCTGGGACGGAACCGTCATTGAAATTACCGGCCATCGTGGCCATCAGGGCATTGTCTGCCGGATTGAGGTTATACAGGATGGTCCGGCTGAGTTTGTTGTCCCGGTCCATACGGTCCAGGAATTTGACCAGTGATCTAGCCTGCGGCAGGTCACCAATGGAATCCCAACCCGTATCTCTGCCCAGCAGCTGCCCCATACGCGAGTTATTGTTGCGCAAAGCCCCCAGATGAAATTGCTGCACCCAGGATTTCTCCCAATCCCATTCGGCGAATTGGACCAGCATCGCCGATTTGAATTTTCGTCTCTCTATCTGCTCCAGCAGGCGCCCGGAACACAGCTTGGAAAAAATCGAAGTGATCTCCCCCTGCGTGTACTCTTCCGCATAGATTTGGTCCAGCCCGTGGTCGGACACAGAGCAGCCCTGGTCGGAAAAATAATCATGGCGTTGTTTGAGGGCATCTAAAAAATCGGCCAGGCCAGTGATCGGTTGATTGGCCGCTTGTTCCAGCCGGGCCACGTACCCGATGAAGCGCGCCGGATCGTCCACCTCCATCGCCCGATCGGGTCGGAAGGCAGGCAGGACCGCTATATCCACAGCCTCTTGACGCAACTGGCGGTGAAACTCCAGGGAGTCCACCGGGTCGTCGGTGGTGCAGATCATACGGACATGCATATGCGCTAGTAAACCGCGCACCCGGAACGCCTCGGTTTGTAGTGCGGCATTGCACTGCTCATAAATCTCTTTGGCTGTATCCGGCCCCAGGATCTTATCGATGCCAAAATAGCGTCGAAGCTCCAAGTGCGTCCAGTGATAGAGCGGATTTCGGATCGTGTAGGGCACGCTGGAGGCCCAGGCTTCGAATTTTTCCCAATCCGTGCGGCTGCCTGTACAAAAACTCTCCTCCACCCCATTGGTACGCATTGCCCTCCATTTGTAATGATCTCCCGAAAGCCAGGCCTGGGTCAGGTTGTCAAACCGCAGGTTCTCGGCGATTTGCTGCACCGGCAGGTGGCAATGGTAGTCGATGATCGGCATCGGCTCGGCGAATTCCCGATACAAAGTCTGGGCCGTCTTCTTGTGCAATAAAAAGTCTTCGTCTAAAAATGGTTTCATACGTACTTGCTCCTTTCGGTCCGGTTATCGATTTCGGGCTCCGGGTGCCCGTTGGCTTGTCTGATGGCTTGGATCGGGCCCCGTTCCAGCAGGACCGTCAATTTTTCGTCGATGGATCTGACCATCCCGGGTATGGCGGATAAATCGGTTCCCCACAATTCGGTTCGGGCGAGCACCCGCTCCACCAGACCGGCCCTTCCCAGGCGCTGCCATTGCTCACAGAACCAGGACGCCTGATCGTCGTTTACCCGGTAGCGGGCTCCTCGTGACTCGCCGTAGTAGAGGCCATCGGCGCCACCTTCCGACCGCATGAACAACAAATAGGCCGCAAAGCCCCAGGCCATAAACTCGGGAGCATGGCCCTGGCTCTGGGAAAATTGGCAAATCAAGGGCACGTTGCGCATGCGCATCTTGGAACTATACTGTAGGGTTATATTTAGCCAGGGGTGCTCGATATAGGGATTTCGAAAACGGTCCAGCACCTGGCGGCCAAATTCCAGGGCCATCTCCCGGCTAAGCTGACCGCCGCTGATCGAAGGCACGATCTCCCGGAGCATCAGGGTTTCGATAAAGGCACTAAATTCCGGGTCCTCCATGGCTTGCTTTACGGTAGTGAATCCGGCCAGAAAGGCCAAGCCACAGCAGAAAGTGTGCGGACCGTTGAGTAGGCGAAGCTTGAGTTCGCGGTACAGTTGAATATCCGCCGCCAGGACGACACCCGAGTCCGCTTGGCTGAACGATAGGGTGTCTCGGACGCTCTGGGATGATGTTTCGATTGCCCATAGCCGGTAGTATTCGGAGACGATCATCAGATCATCCTGGTAGCCCAGCGCCTGCTCCAGGGCGCGCTGCTGGGGTTCAGCCAACTTGCCGGGCACAATACGGTCCACCAGCGAACTGCAAAAGGCATGGCCTTGCTGTAGCCAACCGGTAAAGTCCTCGGGCAGGTGATTGAGACGCGCCAGATCCACCAAAATAGATAGCAGCAGCGGGCCGTTGTTGGGGATCAGTTCGGTTGGAATGATTACTAGCCTACCCGCGCTAGTCCCTTTAAATGCTGCATAGCGGCGGTACAGAAAAGCCAACAGCTTGCCCGGAAAAGAATGGGGCGGGTTGGCCTGTATATCATCCTGCACCAGGGTGATGCCCACCTCCGTCGTATTGGAAATGACGACGGCCAATTCAGGGTTGGAGGCACAGGCCAGGATCTGTTGCCAATCCGTGGAGGCCGAGAGTACCCGGCTAATGGATCCGTTGATAATATTCTGCTCCTTCTTCTCGCCTGCTTGGACCCCACGTATGAGGTGGGTATAGAGATTATCCTGACGGCTAAACTGCTCGCTATCCCCCGGGCCTGAGGTGGATTTTACGACTACGATCCGTCCGTGGAACAGACCCTGCCTGTTGGCCTGATCAATGAAATAATCGCAGAGCCCACGCAGTAACACGCCGGTGCCGAATTGCAGGACCCGTTCCGGCAGGTCAAAATTGGAGACCGCAGGAACCTGAACGCGTGATCCGTCTACCTCAGCGATGCGTTGCCTTGACAAGTGCATGGTTCATACATTAAAACGCTCCCTGCCGCTAGGCGGGTAGGGGAAAACGAACGGCCACGAAGGCTTAATTGCCCCGAGTTTGGCAACAAACTTTATTTTTGTGCCCCATGGCGCAGAAAAAATTACAGCGATTTGAAGCGATCAAATCTTTTCCAAATGTATTGCAATACCCGCAAGGTATGGCGGGCCAATGGCATGAATTCTTCCAAAATGACCACCCGCTCACGCTGGAACTAGCCTGCGGTAAAGGGGAATATACGGTCGGCTTAGCCAGGATGTATCCGCAGCGCAATTTTGTCGGAGTGGACCTCAAGGGTAACCGGATCTATGTGGGCGCCAGCCGATGCCTTGCAGAAGGCAGGGCCAATGCCGCTTTTTTGCGCACCCAGATTGACCAAATCGCGACCTATTTCCAACCGGGGGAAGTGCAGGAGATTTGGATCACCTTTCCCGATCCTCAGCTACGGCGCTCCAAAGCAAAAAAAAGGCTGACGCATCCAAAATTCCTGCGTCTTTACCAGCAATTGCTGGCACCGGGCGGCTTGATACACCTCAAGACGGATTCGCCGGTACTAGCCGCTTTCACCCGTTTGGTGATTCAGCTCTACCAACTGCAGCAAGTGGATTACCTGGAAAATATTTATGCGGCAGCGCGATTGCCTGAGGAATTGCTGATCAGGACGCATTATGAGCAGCTGGATATCGCGCAAAGCCACCAGGTTTTCTACCTTTCCTTTAGGTTGCCACCGACGGCGTTGCCCGCCCTAGACCATATATTACACGAACGAATCCTGCGCGATGAACAACCCACTTGTTGAAGGGATGGACTATTATTATGACCTCCAAGGCCTGATGGTGCTGACCCAGACCTATCATCTCAGCCGGGGATTTTGCTGCGCCCAAGGCTGCCTGCATTGTCCATACCACTACGAGCAAGTGCCAGAGCCGGCAAGGTCCTATTTGCTCGCCCGCAGGGAAAAAGGCCCGGGCCACCAAGACGAGCCGCGGGAACCCACCCCTTAGGATCGACACCGCCCCGGAGTGGCACTGCTGGCACACTGTGCTCCGCTATATGGGGAATTTTTGTTTTTCCCCTAAACCTTCTACCTTTCTGCAACAACTGCGCTCTATGGCCCGTCCCAAAAAAAAGAAAGCGTCCAAACCTCAGCTGACCTCCGTGCGGCCCTCCGGCCAGCGGGAGGAGTCTTTTTTTGAGCTGGTGTATGAAGTAGCCCGTCAGATACCCCGCGGGCGTGTCACCTCGTATGGAGCTATTGCCGCCTGCCTCGGTACCCGACTTTCGGCCCGAATGGTTGGTTGGGCGATGAACCGGTCCTCTCTGGCCCGACCCAAGGTCCCCGCGCACCGGGTGGTCAACCGGTTGGGCAGGCTCTCGGGCAAACAGCATTTTTCACCACCCGATCAGATGCAGGCTTTGCTGGAGCAAGAAGGTATTAGCGTGCAGGAGGATCAGGTATTCGATTTTCAACGGCTGTTCTGGGACCCAGCCAAAGAATTGCTTTAATCTTCGTGCCTTTTTTGCAACTCCATTTTCATCTCACAGCGGTCAATATCGTTTTTGAATTCTTTGATTTTTTCATCCTGCGGGCAGCTTAGAATAGCCTGTTCAAAATAATGGATGGCTTTATCAAAATGCAGCTGGTGCTCCTGCAGCAAGCCATAGCGGCTGTAAACCCAGGATTTATCGATGGTGCGCACGGTCAAGCATTTGGCTAGGTGGCGGCTTAGTTCCTCCAGGCGGTCCATATCCAGGAGCAAAGAAGCCAGATGAAAGTAGGGATGGGGGTATAGCGGGTCACCTTTCATTGCGGTCAAAAAATGGTTCTCGGCCTTAGCGAAATTATCAAACTGGGTCTTGTAGAGCCAACCCAGCGAATTGTGAGCGGGGGCGCTGTCGGGTTCATCATACAAAATACTCTCGTATTTCTTGAAGGCCTCCGCATAATGGTTGTTCTTGATGTCCGCTTCTGCCTCCAGATAGAGCTCCTCCATGTTGGTGTTCATACGTATTGCGTTTTACCAGTCCAGCACCCAGGCGAAAATAAGCGGCGCCACAATGGTAGCATCACTTTCTACAATGTATTTGGGGGTTTTTATGTCCAGCTTGCCCCAGGTTATTTTTTCGTTGGGAACGGCTCCGGAATAGGAACCATAGGACGTCGTGGAATCCGAGATCTGACAAAAATAGCTCCAGAAGGGGACGTCGTGCCATTCTAAATCCTGATACATCATGGGCACCACGCAGATAGGGAAATCGCCCGCGATGCCACCTCCGATTTGGAAAAAACCCACGCCCTTGCCACCGGAGTTGCCTCGGTACCATTGGCTGAGCCAGACCATGTATTCGATTCCGCTTTTCATCGTCGTGGCTTTAATTTCTTCCTTCACCACATAGGAGGCAAAAATATTGCCCATGGTGCTGTCTTCCCAACCTCCCACGACCAGAGGCAAGTTTTTCTCGGCCGCGGCAATCATCCAGCTGTCGCGCGTATCAATCTCGTAATCTTTTTCCATCACTCGGCTCAGCAGCAATTGGTACATGAACTCATGGGGAAAATACCGCTGGCCGGACGCGTCGGCTGCTTTCCAGAGTTTGACAATATTGTGCTGAATTCTCCTAAACGCTTCCTCCTCGGGTATGCAGGTGTCGGTGACCCGGTTTAGGCCTTGTTCGAGCAATTCCCACTCCTGCTCCGGGGAGAGGTCCCGGTAGTTAGGGACGCGTTTGTAATGGGAATGCGCAACCAGATTCATGATGTCTTCTTCCAAGTTCGCGCCGGTGCAGGAGATGATATGCACCTTGTCCTGGCGAATCATTTCCGCCAGCGAAACTCCCAATTCCGCGGTGCTCATTGCACCGGCCAGGGTGACCATCATCTTACCCCCTTCCAGCAAATGCGATTGATACCCTTTGGCAGCGTCGACCAGGGCGGCGGCGTTGAAATGTCGGTAGTGATGTTGAATAAACGTGGAGATAGGTCCCTTGTTCATGATGAAGCCATTTTAAAATAATCCGGAATCGAGGCAGCAAAAGTAATTTTTTTTTTACCATTTCAAGGTTAAATGAAGCTGGACCTGGATCCACACGCGGGTTGGCGGCCCAGGGTAATCCAGGCAGAAAAAAATTGGTGGACTGGCATCGGATTTAGATATTTGTCTAAATATGAAAATACCTCCCCACTATGAACAGCGTGTTTAAGGCATTGAACGACCCCACCCGGCGGGAGATCTTGGAGTTGTTGCGGGAGAGGGATCTTTCGGCCGGAGAAATTGCCGAACGCTTTGCTATGTCCAAGCCCAGCATTTCGCATCACCTGGACCTGCTCAAGCAGGCCCGCCTGGTGTCTTGGGTAAAGGAGGGACAATTCATTTACTACTCCATCAATACGACAGTCATGGAGGAGATGCTCAAATGGGTCTTGAAATTCAGTAAAAACAAAAAAAACAGGGTATGAACAAACATACTATTCCAGATCTCTTCGTGTGGATCGTCCTGTTGGGTCCCCTGCTGTATTTGAATGGAGTCTATACCTCGCTGCCTGAGCGCATCCCGGTGCATTGGGGATTATCTGGTAAGCCGAACGGATTTGGACCGAAGAGCCAGGCCTGGATCACCTCCCTGTTGCTGGTCGCCGTCGCGGCCGTGGTCTACTTGGTGATTAAGAATTTGGCACGCATCGACCCCAAGAAAACAGCCCGCCAATCGGCCGCCGCTTTCCACCAAATCGCGGTCGCCCTGGTCTTCTTTTTTTCCGCCCTGAACCTGGGGATCATCTATGCCACTAGATATGGAGGGCTTGCCTTACCCAAGCTGATTTTCCCGGTGACCGGGTTGTTTTTTATGTACTTGGGTAACCTTATGCACTCGATCAAACCTAACTATTTTGTCGGTATTCGTGTGCCCTGGACCCTAGAAGATCCCGACAACTGGCGGGCTACACACCAGATGGGCAGCAAGCTGTGGTTTGCAGGAGGTCTGGTGATCACCATCAGCAGTCTGCTGCTTCCCGTCGCTGTGGCGCAGGTTATTTTTATTCTTTGCACATCGATCCTGGTGCTGGTACCGATTGGATTTTCGTTCATGTATTTTAAAAAATATCCCAAGACGTAAAACCCTGTTCTTTATGTTTGTGCATTCCATCATGCTGCCTGCCTGCCTGACTGGCGTAGTTGCCCTTTCGTCTCCCATGCTCTTTGCCACGCCGGCAGCCCCCCGGGACTCCCTGGTCGAAACGACGATCCAGATCCACCTGCCAGGCTGTGTGATAGAAGGCAGTCTGCTCGCCTCGCCCAAGCACCATCCAAAAGAAAGGCTAGCCCTTATCCTGGCGGGTTCCGGCCCAACCGACCGCGACGGCAACAACCCCATGGGCGTATTTGCAAACACCTACAAGTTGCTGGCGCAACAGCTGGCCAGGCAGCATATCGCCAGTTTTCGCTACGATAAACGGGGTGTTGCCAAGAGTAAACCCGCCCACCTGGATGAAAGCAGCCTGGTCTTTGAAGACTACATAGATGACGCGGTCCAGGTCCTGCGGTACCTGCGCGATAGCCTCGGCTTTACTGATCTGTACGTCCTTGGTCACAGTGAGGGCTCGCTAATTGGTATGGTGGCTTCGACAAGGGTAGGCGTGCGCGGCTTCATTTCCATCAGCGGGGCTGGCCGTCCTATCGACAAGGTCATTGAAGAACAACTTAAAAAGCAGCCGGAACAAATACAAAAACAAGTGGATTCGATTCTCGCGTCCCTGAAAAAAGGCCAGCGCGTGGATTCCGTACCACCGTATCTGATGGCCCTTTTTAGGCCCAGTGTACAACCGTATATGATATCCTGGCTCAAATATGACCCAGCCCAACAGATTGGTCAGGTGAGCTGTCCGGTGTTGATCCTGCAGGGCACGAGCGATGTGCAAGTAACTGCGCAGGACGCTCTACTCCTGCACCAGGCAGCAAAAGGCAGTACCATGGACATGATACCCGAGATGACGCATACCTTGAAAAATGCGCCTGATCAGGGGCAGGACCCGGAAATGAAAACGTACCGGGACGGCAGCCTACCCATAAGTCCGCAGCTCGTCCACGACATCACCACATTTATCTTGGCCTGAAGACAATTTTCCCCAATTATGAACTATCTGGCCCACGCATATTTGTCCTTTGGAGATCCCGGGATAGTCGTGGGCAATTTGATCAGCGATTTTGTCAAGGGAAAGAAAAAATCGCAGTACGATTCGAGGATTCAAAAAGGTATCCACCTGCACCGCTTGATCGACAGCTTCACGGACAGCCATCCGGCTACCAGCGCCGCCAAAGTATTTTTTAGACCCACCTACCGGCTTTACGCCGGTCCTTTTGTCGACATTGTATATGATCATTTTCTAGCTAGGGACCAGAACGAATTTGCTGAAACGGCTTCCCTAGCATCCTTTGCCCAGCAAACGTACCGTCAACTGAACCTGCACCAAGCAATTTTGCCTGACAAGTTCAAAGGGCTATTTTACTATATGCAGAGACAAGACTGGCTCAGCCATTACCGGTATCGCGAGATGATCGATACCAGCTTTGCCGGACTTGTCCGCAGAGCGAAGTATATGGATGACCATCACCCGGCTTTCCAAACATTCGAACAACACTACGAGGCGCTGCAGAGCTGCTACCGCATGTTTTTCCCCGACGTCAAGCGCTATGCCTTTGAAGTCTTGCAGCAATTGTTGTTGCCCTGAAAAATGGGTCGCGATGTCCATCTCCAGTGTCGACAGCCCGGGTGGACAAGCCCTTATTTGGGAATGGCCGGGGATTGTGCATCTTTACACCATCATGTGTGGAATTACGGGCGTCATCTTTTCGGGGCTCACCGATTATAGCGAAGCGCACCAAGTTGGTCTGGGCAGGAGGCTGCAGAAAATGACCGATACCCTGCGTCACCGGGGTCCGGACGGGGAAGGATTTTGGCTACAGGACGGGGGGCGGCTGGGATTTGGTCATCGCAGGCTTTCGATCATTGACCTGAGCCCGGAAGCGGCCCAACCGATGCATTACCTGGATCGCTATACGCTGGTATATAATGGGGAGCTATACAATTATCTGGAGCTGAAAGCGGAGTTGCAGCAAAAGGGTTACCGTTTTCGCACCCAATCTGACGCCGAAGTATTGCTGGCATGCTACGATTGTTACCGGGAGGGGTGCTTGGACCATTTTGATGGCATGTTTGCCTTTGGCCTTTGGGACGAGCGTGAACAGACGCTGTTTGCAGCCCGTGATCGCTTTGGCGAAAAGCCATTTTACTACGCTTTGGATGAGCATGAATTTGCCTTTGCTTCCGAGCGCAAGGCCCTGTGGGCAGGTGGGGTCGAAAAAAAAGTCAACCAACCCCTGCTCTACAATTACCTTGTCCTGGGCTATACGCAGACGGCCGCCGACCGGACCATCGGCTATTTTCAGGATGTGTTTTCTTTGCCAGCCGCGCACTATCTGCTGCTGCATGGACCAAGCTTTAGGTTTAGCCTGCACGCATACTGGGATTTGGATAAGGAGAGCCGGATTTCCCGCTCCGATCTCCAAGCGACGGAACAATTCCGAGAACTGTTTTTTCTGTCCGTGAAACGCCGGCTGCGCAGTAATGTTTCGGTCGGATCAAGCCTTAGCGGAGGCTTGGATAGTTCCTCCATTGTAGCTGCCATTCGCCACGCCGGATCCGGACCGCATCGCCTGCAGAGCTTTAGTGCTGTTTTCCCGGGTTTCGAAAAAGACGAATCCCGGCAGATCCATCTGGTCGAGCAGCAGTTCGGCATCGACAATTATCAGGTTGCTCCCGGACCTGCGGATTTGATCGAAAATCTCGACCGGTTGTGCTACCACCAGGAAGAGCCCTTCGGTTCGGCAAGTGTCTATGCCCAATTCAGGGTATTTGAACTAGCCCGTCAGCACCAGACCACCGTGCTGCTCGACGGTCAGGGAGCGGATGAAATCCTGGCCGGATACGCACGGTATCTCCCTTGGTATTTGCAGGAGTTGATCCGGAGCCGGCCACTAGGGCTTGTTCCAGCTTACCAGGCTTTGAAGCGGCGGGGTCTGGCTTTCGAGTGGGGCTGGAAAAATTTCGCGGCGGCCTGGTTTCCTGCGCAAGCAGCTAATCAGTTAGAAAAAAGGGAAGCCCGCCGACTGCGCCACAGCTCGCAACTCATCCAGGAATTTAAGCGTCGCTACTACGACCGGCCCTCCTTGATCAAACCCCTGGTGCTAAAACTCAATGACGTGCTGTATTTTGACAGCATCCAGTCGGGCTTGGACGATTTGTTGCGCTACGCCGACCGCAATTCCATGGCCTTTGGACGGGAAGTCCGCCTGCCGTTTTTGAACCATGACCTCGTGCAGTTTGTTTTTTCCCTTCCCAGTTCTTTTAAAATTCGCGATGGTTGGACCAAGTGGCTTTTGCGTTCCGCCATGCAGCAGGACTTGCCAGCCCCAATAGTGTGGCGCACCGACAAGGTGGGATTTGAACCACCCCAAAAATCCTGGATGCAATCGCCCCTAGTCGAGGAGCGAATCATCGAGGCCAAAAAGAAGTTGGTGGCCGAGGGCATACTTCGTCGCGAGGTGCTGGATAAAAAAATTCAGCCCCGTAGTGCCTACGAGGCTGATAACGCCGACTGGCGGTATTTGATTGCTGCAACCTGCATGGGGCCTCGCTAAATGGACCAGCTCGGCGACAACCAACCGCGTTATTTTGCGGCGTCTTTATAGGATTCGGTTACTTCCATGTTGCCACTCTCGTCGGACACAACGGTTGTCCAGGTATTGGCGTCTTTTAGCTTGATGTAAAATTGGGTACTGTAGTCGGTGGCTACTTCGGTGACCCCAAAGATCTGTTGATTTGGAAAATTCTTGCGCAGGCGCGTCAGGACGTTCAGGGGTAAATTTTCCGCAGAATAATACCTGATGGCCCGCAGCAGATTTCCGTCCATGTCATAATTGATGCGACTACGAATGCCGTGTTCCGTGAAATTGACTACGCACCGGTCTTTGTATTCTTCCCAATTAACCCCTTGGGCGTTGGGGAAAGTCGATTTGAAGGAGGCCAATACTTTTTCATTTACGCTGGCGTAGGTCGAGGTAGTGAAACCCAGGGCCAAGAGGCAAAATGCAATGATGTTCTTTTTCATAAAATGTTTTTTAACGATTGATTTGATTATTGGGGTAAATGTATTTCGGGTTTCTACCAGCACCTAGCTAATCTATACCCGCGGTAATTATTTTATTGTTACCCATCTTTGCGAGCCTTTTTTTCGCATGCGTCCTTGCAAGCAATCGCCGCAAATCCGCTGGCCTAGCGGTCCTTGGTGATGTTGCATGAGGTTACTTGCCCGCGGTTAAGTTTGTGTTAAACTGGAAATGCGGAAAACACAGGAGTCGACAACCATCGGTGACAGGCAGTATTTTAAATATCCGATGATTTTGATTCCTTTTCTCATCTTTGCAATGCATAAAAAAAGCTCCAATGAAATTTGCGACTAAGGTGATTCACGCAGCCATCGAACCGGATCCATCCACGGGGGCGATTATGACGCCTATATACCAGACTTCAACCTATGTGCAGGCGGCGCCTGGGCAGCATAAAGGATATGAATACGCACGTTCCCAAAATCCCACGCGTAAAGTGCTGGAAGGGGTGATGGCGGCACTTGAAAATGGCCAACACGGTCTGTGTTTTAGCAGTGGGGTGGCAGCTACCGACGCGGTCTTGAAGTTACTGGAACCAGGTGATGAAGTCATCGCCGGCAACGACTTGTATGGCGGCACCTATCGTTTGTTTACCCGGATATTTGAAAAATTTGGCATCAGGTTTCGTTTCGTGAATTTGCAGAACGGGGCTGAAATGGCCGCGCATATCAACTCGAAGACCAAACTTATTTGGATAGAAACGCCCACCAATCCGCTGATGAATATCGTGGACATCGCTGCAGCCGCCTCCCTGGCGAAGGGGCGTGGTATTTTAGTGTGCGTGGATAATACGTTTGCCTCCCCCTGCCTGCAAAATCCCTTGGACCTGGGTGCCGATATCACGCTGCATTCAGCTACCAAATACCTTGGCGGCCATAGCGATTTGATCCATGGCTGTCTAGTCGTAAACGATTTGGTACTGCGGGAAAAATTATATTTCATCCAAAAATCTTGCGGTGCGGTACCTGGCCCCCAGGATTGTTTTTTGGTGTTGCGGGGGATAAAGACCCTGCAAATTCGCATGGAACGCCATTGTGAAAACGGCATCAAAGTAGCCCAGTATCTACGCCAACATCCCCGGGTAGCGCGCGTATACTGGTGTGGGTTCGAAGATCATCCCGGGTATGCCTTGGCATGCCAGCAGATGCGGGGATTTGGGGGAATGATGAGTTTTGAGCTGACCAACGACGACGAAAATGAAGCCAGGCGCGTGCTCAGTTCCACTCGCTTGTTCTCTTTGGCCGAAAGTTTGGGTGGCGTGGAATCCCTGATCAATCACCCCGCTTCCATGACCCACGCGTCCATCCCGAGGGCCGAACGCATCAAAAATGGCCTTAGCGATTCGCTCATACGGCTCAGCGTGGGTATCGAGGACGCGGGCGATTTGATTGATGATTTAGATCAGGCTATTGGACGATAACCAAATCAAACGAAACATCAGCAACGATTCTAACCTAGCAGCGGCAAGTGGTCTTCGGAATATAAAGACATTCCTGGACCAAAAGGTCGACGAGTTCAACCAAGAGGATTTCATCACCCTGGATCCGGTATCGGTGCCTCACCATTTTAGCCGACCGCAGGATATCGAGATTGCTGCTTTTTTTGCGGCAATCTTTTCCTGGGGCAACCGCAGGACAATCATTCGCAAATCAGAGGAACTTATGCACCTGATGGATCATGCGCCACTGGAATTTTGCCTGCACTATGGCCAGCATCAAGGGCCATCCCTATCCAGCTTTCGTCACCGTACCTTTAATTGCACCGACTTGCGCTATTTTCTGGCATTTCTGGGCCATCATTACGCTCGCCAGACCAGCCTGGAATCCGCCTTCACACAGGGCATGGGAGCCGGAGACCTGGACATGGAAAAGGGATTAAATGGGTTTTACCACTATTTTTTTTCCCTGGCCGACGCGCCCATACGCACCCGCAAACACATCGCGTGTCCAGCAAAAAATTCCACGTGCAAGCGGCTCAATATGTTTCTTCGCTGGATGGTGCGCCAGGATCGCCGGGGTGTGGATTTCGGGATATGGAAAAAAATTTCGCCGGCGCAACTCATCTGCCCGGTAGATCTGCATGTGGCCAGAGTCGCCAGGCGCCTTGGGCTGATTACGAGAAAGCAAACCGACTGGCGCTGTGCCCAGGAACTGACCGCCCAGCTCCGGCGCCTGGACCCGCAGGATCCCGTTAAATATGATTTTGCGTTATTTGGCTTGGGCGTCACGAACCGCTATTAACCCCATGGACCATGGATGAACAGCAAGAAGTACAGAACGGGGTGGAGCTTGCATGCTCCATTACGCTGACCCGAGGGCTAACGAAGGACCAATTGGAGCAGGCGTTAGCGGACTATTTGAATGGCTTAATCAACCACCGGTTTTCGGATTTGGTGCGACTATTATACCGGGTCGATATAGATGAGGCACGGTTGCGCTCGATATTGGCAAACCAAACTGCACAAGACGCAGGTGTCACCATGGCCCGACTCATTATCGAGCGCCAGTGGCAGAAGATAGAAACGAGGAAACGCTTTAAAGCCGGTGATGACCGGTCGTCGGATGAAGAAAAATGGTAGCCCCTTAGAGTGCTGCTAATACATCAACTCCTTGACTTTCTCTTTGTCTTCTTTTTCTTTTTTCAAATCGAACATGGTGCCAAAAACCCGGTCCCAAATGGTGGTGCTCACCCCAAAACCCTGGTGTTCGTCTTTGTAGTGATGCAAGTGGTGGTTGCGCCAAAGCGGCTTCATCCATTTAAACGGCGGGTTCCAGGCGTGGATGGCATAATGGGTGGTCCCGTAGAGCAGGTAGCCCAGGATAAATCCAGGAAAAAACATAAAGACGTTTCGGCCCATGACCAGGTTCATGATGAGAAAAATGACCGAGGCTAGGATCAGGCTCGGCACGGGCGGCATGAACAGCCGCTCCTTATCACGTGGGAAATGATGATGATTACCATGCAGGACATAGACTATCTTCTTGGCCCGATCACTTTCAGCGACCCAATGGAAGACGAAGCGGTGCATGATGTATTCAAAAAGTGTCCAAAAGAACATGCCCGCCACAAACGTGATACCCAGCCTGGCGAAACCGACATTCAGGTTGCTGGCGCTGTAATACAAACAATAGATAATGACCGGCAAGTAAATACCCCAGATTACCAGGGGATGCGTCTTGGTGAGCATTTCTAAATATTGACTCCGGAATAACTGTGCCTGCCCTTTGTTGTGTATTTTCTCGAATTTCATACAATCTGCCTTATGGGGCAAAAGTACGAATAAGCGGTAAATGATGGGTTTGGACGCCTGGAATCCGGCAAAGAAAGATTTTTGGGACTTGGGCCATCGGGCGGGAATTCTGCGCTCCGCCCCAGGGTTCTGGGCGCCTAAAATATTGCGTTATCTTTACGCCTCGCCTACAGGACCCTGGCAAGGGGCAGGTTTCGAGATCCTAGCGGGTTGATCTTACTATGGATGTGGGCGCCAGCGGGCGAGTGATCTCGATATAAAATCTTTGTAATCATGAAATTAGTTTCCTATTTGAAAGAAGGCCAGGACCAGGTGGCCATCCTGGTGGACGGATTGTTGTTCGACACCGAAAAAATTCACCCGGATCTACCCAATTCCATGGCCGTGCTGCTGAACTACTGGGAAGACTGCCTGCCCATGCTCCAAGGCGGGGAGATATCCATCGAGGAAGGCCGCATTTCCTCCGAAAAAGGTGTCGATCTGGCTGATGTGGAGATTCTGGCTCCCGTCCCCTTTCCCGTATCCTGCCGCGACGGCTACAGTTTCCGCCAGCACGTGGCCTCGGCTAGACGAAACCGTCAGCTTCCTATGCTGGCCGAATTTGATCAATACCCGGTTTTTTATTTCACAAACCACCATGGTATCCGGGGACCGGGCGAAGTCCGTTGCATGCCCGACCACCTAATCAAACTGGATTTCGAGCTGGAAGCTGCTATTGTGATCTGCAAGCACGGTCGAAACATTCGCGCCGAGCAGGCCGATGGGCATATCGGGGGTCTTATGGTCATGAATGATTTGAGCGCCAGGACTTTGCAAATGGAGGAGATGCTGCTCAATCTGGGTCCAGCCAAGGGGAAAGATTTTGCAACCGTTTTGGGTCCTTGGCTTGTGACCCTCGATGAGTTGGAAGATTTTGTGGTCCCCTGCAAGCCCGGCCACATCGGTCTCAGCTGGAATTTACGGATGCAGGCCTGGGTGAATGGTACCCAAATCAGCGACGGGAATCTGGCGGATATGGATTGGACTTTCGCCGAGTTGATCGAGCGGGCTTCCTATGGAGTCGACCTGTACCCAGGGGACGTCATTGGCAGTGGCACGGTGGGCACAGGCTGCCTGCTGGAGATAAACGGAACGGCTAAACTGCAAGATCCCGGCTACAGCGAATGGTGGCTAAAACTAGACGACCTGGTGGAATTGGAAATCGAAAGATTGGGCAAACTGAGCAATTCCATAGCGCAGGATCCGGACGATTTTTCCCTTCTAGCACGCAAGAAAATATTATGACGGTCGATTTAAAAGAGCTCTCCGCTCCGGAGCGGCAAAACTACCTCCAGCATGCCGTTGCCCCGCGACCCATCGGCTTGGTGAGTTCCGTAGATAGCCAGGGTAACGCGAACCTCAGCCCGTTTAGTTTTTTCAATATGGTTTCCTCTACACCGCCCTTGGTTATCTTTTCCCCCTGCAGGAGGATCCGAGACTGCTCTACCAAGCACAGCCTCGAAAATGTCCTCGAGGTCCCGGAAGTGGTCATCCACATGGTGGATTATGCCATGGTGCACCAGACCAATCTGGCGAGCGGTGAATACCCCAGGCAAGTGAACGAGTTTGGTAAAGCTGGTTTTACGGCCGTGGCAGCCACCCTGGTTCGGCCACCGATGGTCCTGGAAAGCAAAGTAAAATTGGAATGCAAGGTGATCGAAGTCAAGAGCCTGGGTGACCAAGCAGGTTCGGGCAATTTGGTGATTTGTGAGGTGTTGCTCATGCATATTGACGATCACATACTCGATAGTCGGGGCCAGATTGACCAAACCCGGCTCCATCATGTGGCCAGACTAGGTGGCGACTGGTATTGTCTGGTCGACCAGGCCAATTTGTTTGAGCTGCCCATGCCTAAGGGGGCTCCGGGGATGGGTGTGGATGCTTTGCCCGGGCCTATCCGGACAAGCGAGATTTTGAGTGGAAACGACTTGGGCCGGCTGGCCGGGGTAGCGGAGCAGCCCTCGATTGATGCGGCCTTTCACGATGATCGGCTTACACATATTATACAATACTTCGGACTCAGCCCGGACGACATGGAAAAAGAGTTGCATCGCTATGCCAAAGACCTGCTCTCCCAAGGCAAAGTCCAGCAAGCCTGGCAAATCCTGCTGGCCTGCTAACAAAAGCCCACTCTACATGCCGTTTTGAAGTCCCCCACGCCAAGCAGAATTCAATTACCTTTGCCAGAATTTTTTGGAAAAGGAAATCCCCGCATGAGCACCCCACATTTATCCGAGCAGGAAATTATTCGTCGCGACAAACTGGCCGAATTACAAAGCCTGGGAATCGATGCCTATCCCGCGGCGCTATTTCCGGTCAATACGACGGCTGCGTATATCAAGGCCAATTACCGTGGAGAGGAGAACAAAGAGGATTTCGCGCAAGTCACGCTGGCCGGACGTGTCATGGGTATTCGGGATATGGGCAAGGCCTCTTTTGCCGTCTTGCAGGATTCCAGCGGCAAGATCCAACTCTATATCAAGCGAGACGATATTTGCCCGCCAGACGACAAGACTCTATACGATCGTGTGTGGAAACACCTGACCGATATAGGGGATATCATCGGCGTGGAAGGATATGTCTTCACCACAAGGACAGGCGAGGTGTCGGTGCATGTGCGCGCGCTGACTTTTCTAGCCAAAGCGCTGCGGCCCCTACCGGTAGTCAAGGAAAAAGAGGGGGAAACTTTTGATGCGGTTACCGATCCGGAGTTTCGATACCGGCAACGCTATGCGGATTTGGTAGTCAATCCGCAAGTCAAAGAAACTTTCTTGAAGCGCACCCGAATGATAAATGCGATGCGGGAGTTTCTGAACCAACGTGGCGCTTTGGAGGTAGATACCCCGGTCCTGCAAAATATCGCCGGAGGGGCAGCAGCCAGACCATTCATTACCCACCACAATGCGCTGGATGTACCCTTCTACCTGCGCATCGCCAACGAGCTTTACCTCAAGCGCCTGATCGTGGGTGGATTTGACTGGGTCTATGAATTCAGCCGCAATTTCCGCAACGAGGGGATGGACCGCACCCATAACCCGGAGTTCACTATCCTGGAATTCTATGTAGCCTACAAGGATTATTTCTGGATGATGGAAACCACCGAACAACTTCTAGAAAGAGCCGCCTTGGCAGTCCATGGGTCTACGCAAGTCCAGGTTGGCGATAGGCTTATTGATTTCAAAGCCCCCTTTGCCCGGATCAGCATTTACGATGCCATCCTTGGGCGCACCGGAATCGATGTCGACAAACTGGACGAATCGGAGTTACGAGAGGCTTGCCGGAATTTACATATCCATGTCGATCAGTCGATGGGCAAAGGCAAATTGGTGGATGAGCTGTTCGGTAGTACCTGTGAGCAGGATTTTATCCAGCCTACCTTTATTCTGGACTACCCGATTGAAATGAGCCCCCTTACTAAAAAGCATCGCTCGCGGCCTGGTCTGGTAGAACGATTTGAGCTGATGATCAACGGCAAGGAGATCGCCAATGCCTACAGCGAACTGAACGACCCTATCGATCAACGCGAACGCTTTGAAGAACAGGCCAGGCTGATTGAACGAGGGGACGATGAAGCCATGCTGATTGACCACGATTTTCTGCGGGCGCTGGAATATGGTATGCCCCCGACAGCGGGCATCGGCATCGGCATCGACCGGCTCTGTATGTTACTGACCAATCAGCCATCCATCCAGGACGTGCTCTTGTTCCCGCAGATGCGTCCCGAGCGTCTTGAAGAGCCCTCCAACCCAGCCCAGCCTGCTAGCTAATCCCCGGAATCCGAGTCAGGTGGCCCGATTTTTTTCTTCCAGTCCCGGGATCAATTCCTGCATGGGCGCGAAGGAATCACCAGTATTTATCTAAGCGATTGAATATAAATATGTTGCGAAATTGCTCCGGCAATCCAGGGTCCATCTTGTATCCAGTTTTTCCAAAACGCTGCATCGCGGCCCACGTATTATGAGAAAAAAGTCGAAAAAAATTGTTAAATTAGAGCTTACTTAAAACGCTTGCTGTATGAACAACGCTACTCTTACCAAAATCGGTACTGTCATCTATGCCCTAGTAATTGCCTTCTTCGGAGTCAACCATTTCCTGAACGCAGGGGTCATGGCTGGCATGGTGCCATCCTTTTTTCCGGTAGGGGCCTTTTGGGTATATCTTACCGGCGTTGCGCTCATACTTGCTGCCATTTCCTTTCTTATTGGCAAGCAGGCACGCTTGGCAGGCATTTTGCTGGCCGTCCTGTTGCTCATCATCGTTCTTACCGTTCACCTGCCGGCAATCATACATGCCCCGGATATTAAGGCAGCGGGGGTTCCTCTGTCCATGTTGATTAAGGACACTGGCCTAGCTGCGGGCGCACTGCTGATTGCGGGCAAGTCCAACTAATGTCTCCGTATTTTTCTTCTTGACCGAGTTTCCAGCCCAGCCTCTTGGGGTGGTTTAACCCTATGGCCGCAGGCCAAAGCCAAAAAAAAGGTTCCAGTGCACCTGGAACCTGAACCGACTATCCAAAGCCAACGTTACTGAAAAATCGTTTTCTTTTCTTTCAGCAAGGTGATCCACAGCGTGATGGATGCAAAACTGGCCAGGGTAAGCAAGGCCGATAAATCGTAATTCTCTTGCTCAAATAGACGGCAGCTAACTATGCCTGTTATGGCGATCGTCAGCAGTACCGGAATCGTAAAAAAAGTTTTCATTGTACCAGCGTTTTAGAGTTAAAAAGCATGTTCATATTCTATAGACCATGGCAGGCTTTGCGGGTTTATTAACGAATTGCTAATAAGGCCCCGTTACCGCTCGGACGGACCGGAAGGCAGGTTTGTGTGATCCATGGGCAATCATCGGGATTTTAAGACCTAATGGGGCTTGACCTAAGTGAGGAAGCGGAGGGAGCTGAGTAGCTGGGCACAATAACCGAAGCTGATCCCGGGGGCCGAGGTCCATTTCGCAAGATTGGCTTAGACCAGCCAACCCAGGACCAGGCAAAGCAACACGATGAGGGGAGCTGGGAATTTGGTAAAACTGAGCAGCAGCCAAACCCCCACCACGACCCCAATGCTGGCCGCGCCGATCTGCCAATTGATTAGGGAAATATCTTTCATCATATAAAACGTGGCAGCAATTATAAAGCCCACCACCACGGCATTGATGCCTTCAGCTGCCCGATACACGGAGGCATATTTTTTCATGTTGTGCCAGATCGGAAAAAAAAATAGCACGAGCAGCGCGCTGGGTAAAAAAATGGCGACCGATCCAATCACGCAGCCCAGGATCTGCATGAAGGAACCTCGGTCCTTCATGGCAATGCCGCCCATGAAGGAGGCCACCGAGAAGACGGGTCCCGGAATGGCGGTTACGATACCTGTGCCGGTATAAAAATCTTCCTTGTCGATGCGAATAACGTGCGGATTTCTTTGGATCAGCTTTTGGGATTCTGGCCTGGCGACAAACTGTTCATACATCATAGGAATCAGCACATACCCCCCACCGAATACCAGACTACCGAAACGGTAGGTATTTTCGAACAAGTTGATCGGCCGGCGGTTTGGCCAATTGTTCTTTCGAGCCAGTTCGCTGGTTGCCCCGGCCAGCAGGAAAATAATAGCAAACAGCCAAATATTGGCCCACTTGATTTTTTTTCGCACATTTTCTCTTTGGGGTATACGCTTGCTGCTCAGGTTGGTCACAAAACCGCCCAGTACGATCAACACGGGAAATACCCAGGGGGTCTTGAAAAAAAGAAAACTCGCCAGCGCACTTACCAGGACGATGACATGGGTGATGGTGTTGTGGACCGATATGCGAAAGGCCTGCACCGCAGCGTACGCCAAGAAACCTACGGTCATGGGCTGTGTGAACTTGAAGACGTTGCCCCGCAAAGTCCTTTCGTTAACATATTCCAGCAAAAACGAAAAACTTCCCATCAGCAGGCAGGCTGGAAATATCCAGATCAGCAGCGTGAGGACGGCAAGCGGCACGCCCCCGCGCTTGTAGCCGATCAGCGTCAAGGTTTGGGTGGACGAAGCGCCGGGAAGCATTTGACAGAAGGCACTGTAATCCAACAGTTCTTCTTCGGTAATGTCTTTGCGTTGCTTGACAAAGGTTTTCATCATCATACCGAAATGTCCCTGGGGACCGCCAAAGGCAGTCAGGCTGTAAAGAAACACAGTCTTTAGAAAACGGGTGTGCCGTAAAAGGACCATGGAAAAAGATCTAAGGCAACGCGAAACGTATGTTAAAAACTACAATTTATCAATTGTTGAAAATATGAACAAAACCAATCGCTCAACTTAGAAATTTAGCCGGCCATTTGCTGTAAATTGGCCCCCAAACCTCGCAACATGGAAAAATCGTTTATGGCTGCCTGTAGCCTGCTGCTTGTGTCCGTGGCCTGTTTGGCACAACAGCAGGATCTGCTGGGCAGGATGGACGCTGCAGCCGATAAACTCGAACCGCAAACTATTGCCTGGCGAAGAGATTTTCACGAACATCCGGAACTGAGTAACCGGGAATTCCGCACATCAAAGATCGTCGCTGATTTTCTTCGCTCTCTGGGCTTGCAGGTCAGAGAAGGCGTAGCGAAGACCGGGGTCGTCGGCATTTTGGTTGGAGGCAAGCCGGGACCCGTGGTCGCCCTTCGGGCAGATATGGATGCCCTCCCGGTAACCGAACGGACCTCGGTTCCCTTTGCATCCAAGGTAACGGCTACCTACAACGGCCAGCAAGTGGGCGTCATGCATGCCTGCGGCCACGATTCACATATTGCAATACTAATGAGTGTGGCGCAAATCCTCAGTTCCTATAAAAAGGAGTTGCCGGGTAAGGTCGTGTTTATTTTTCAGCCGGCCGAAGAGGGTGCTCCATCGGGCGAAGAGGGTGGAGCTGAGCTGATGGTCAAGGAAGGGGTACTGGACAATCCTAAGGTAGAGGCTATTTTCGGACTGCATATCTGGTCAGCCAGCGAAGTGGGCAAGATTACGTACCGGCCAGGTCCTACCATGGCCGGCATTGTGGATATGCAAATCACGGTAAAGGGAAAGTCCTCGCATGGGGCCGAACCCTGGGAATCCATTGATCCTATTGTCACGTCGGCCCAGATCGTCAATGCCCTGCAAACGATCATCAGCCGCAACCTGAACCTTACAGTTAATCCCGGCGTGGTCACTATCGGTGCGATTCGGGGAGGTAACCGCACCAACATCATTCCCGAACAGGTAGAGATGCTGGGGACCCTGCGGTCCTTCAGCGCAGCAGATGAAAAGCTCTTGGTTGACCGGGTCACGCAGATCGCTACCAAAACAGCTGAAGCAGCCGGAGCCCTTGCCCAAGTCAAAATTCCCTACTCCACCCATTATCCGGTCACCTACAATGATCCGGATCTGGTGGCCAAAATGCTCCCCACGCTCCAAGCCGTGGCGGGTAAGTCAAATGTGGAGTTAATATCCCCTAAAACAGGGGCCGAAGACTTTTCATTTTATGCGCAGAAAGTACCGGGCTTCTTTTTTTTTCTAGGCGGAATGCCTAAAGGAGCAGACCCCCGTAAAGCGCCCCCACATCATACGCCGGATTTTTATATTGACGAAAGCGGGTTCAAACTCGGGGTTAAAGCCTTTTGCCACCTGGTGGTGAATTATTCCGACCTATCGAAATAGCCTGGCTGTAGGCCCAGCGCCAGATCCTTTTTTTATACCCTATCTAGTCTTGGTGAATTCATAGGCATTGTACTCTACAAAGTCGGCCACCTTTACCGTCACGCTCTTCACCTGCTGGCCGGAGGTAGTAAAGGGGAAGATGGCTTTGCTGAATTCCGGATCGCTAAACGTCGCATAGAACCGGTTGCCGCCGAGTGATTCCAGCTTGGCATACATGGCCGGATGGTGCTCGAACCTCATGCGTAGTTCGCCATTTTCCTGGACCACTTTCATGGTACCGTACACCCCGTTGACGTAGTTGCCCGTATAGGCATCAACCGGCAGGCTGGTCTTTAGATGCAGCGCTGCGGAATCTTTTAGCTGCTGGTCCCGGGCTACCACGGAATCGGTTTCGCGGTTGTACCGAGCAAGGTAATATTTGCTGTAGTTGCGATAGGGCAAACCCAGGAAGGCGTCCAGGATCTCCCACTTGAGTGCCTCGTATAATTCGTTCTGGTCCGTGTTGGTTAGGACTATGATGCCCAGCTTTTGCTCCGGGAGCATGGTCACACTGCTGACAAATCCATTTACCCCTCCGGTATGGGAGACAATCTCTTTGCCGTCGTATTCCTGCAATTCCACGCCCAGACCATAGAGCAGAAAGTGCCCTTCGTTAAAAGGAGGTGTCCAGTTGCCTATGATGGACTGGGGCCTGCGGGTCTTGGTGATCGCTCCCGCGGGTACCACCTGGGTGCCCTGGAATTGGCCATTGGCCAGTTGCATGATTACCCACTTGCTTAGATCATTGACCGAAGAGCTGATACTGCCCGCAGGAGCAAGGTTATCGATTTGACAAAAGGGGATCTTCACCAGTTTTGTATAATCGCTCATGGTATAGGGGAACGCCTTGTTGGTTGCGGTCGGCATATCCCGGCTCAGAGCCAGCGTTCGGCTCATGCCCAGCGGGGTAAAAATCCGTGTTCTAACAAAGTCTTCCCAGGTAATGCCGGTAGCCCGTGGAATGATTTGCCCTGCCGTGAGAAAGGCAGCGTTGGTATAGCCCCAGGTAGTGCGAAAGGGATATATCGCTTGGATATGGCTCATTTTTTCCGTCACCTCCTGACGGCTTAGGTTGCTGGTCCAATAGGTAAAGTCGCCCTGGAATGTCTGAAATCCAATGCGGTGACAAAGCAAATCAGTGATGATCGCCTGCTGACCGGCCGCGGCGTTGCTCAGTTTGAAATCGGGCAGCCATTTGGTCACCCGATCATCGAGGGATAATTTTTTCTCCGCGTCCAACATAGCAAGCGACGTGGCCGTAAAAAGCTTGGTATTGCTTCCGATCATGAACAGGGTATTGGGGTCCACAGGGTCGTTGACACCAAGTTCTTTCACTCCATAGCCTTTGAGCAAGACCACTTGTCCGTCTTTGACGATGCCCACCGCCAGGCCGGGGACCTGCCAGTCTTTTAAGGCTTGTTGAACATAACTGTCCAGGCTATCGCGGACAAATCCGGGCAGTGCAAGGTCCTGGGCAAAAGCGCCGAACCTGGTGCAGCAAGCCAGCAGCAAAAAAAGCTTCATCGGTCGAGCGGCCATGGTGAAAGAATTTATCGATTATTGAATCAGGTGTCTGCGGTAGCTGCCTTGCCTAGCTGGAATTTACGCCCCGGGGCCGCCACAGTCTCAGCCATTAGGTGTATCCAAAAACAGGCCGGGTCAAAGCCTTGCCCGATGGATCTGCCTAGAAAAGAACCGGTTTTTCTACTCATTCATTTAGGGCCTGATAGACCAGCACCCGGAATTTGTTTGACAAATCCTTGTGCGAATAGGCAAAGGGATTAACCTGCATCATAAACAGCGCTGCAACCTGCTCCACCGGATCTGCCCAAAAGCTTGTGCCGAAATAGCCACCCCAGGAAAAGGTCCCTTGGCGCTCGGGGAATTTAGCGCTGCCTTGCTCGGTGGTGATTTCAAAGCCCAAGCCAAAGGTATTGCCTACGGAAGACGAGCCCATGGAAATATCTCCAATCTGGTTCATGGTCATCAACCGTATCGTGTTGCGGCCTAAGAACCGATGACCATTGTAGACCCCGTCGTTGAGCAACATTTGCAGGAATATCGCATAGTCATAGGCGGTAGAAGACAATCCGGCGCCTCCTGAATAATAAGTGCCATTCGCTTTGGGGTAGTTGGCCTGAAAACCATTAATTTTTGCGGGCGCGGGCACCAGTCTATGCAGGGAGTCTTCTGTGTAAATCGTGGCCAAACGGTCCTGCTTTTCACGCGGGATATAAAAATAGCTGTCCTTCATCCCCAGGGGCTCAAAGAGCTTGGTCTGGAAAAACTGGGCGAGTGATAAGCCAGATTCGATTTCCACCAGGTAACCCAGTACATCCGAACTCAGGCTATAGATGAACCTTTCGCCCGGCTGGCAGGCCAGCGGCATCGAGGCCAACTTGCGCATCTCGGTGGCTAAATCCTTAGGTGCTGCGACAAATCCGACAGGTATGGCTTTGGTGGCATAGATGGCGCGCATGGTGTCGTTACCGATATCGGCATAACTGATCCCCGAGGTATGCGTCAGCAACTCCCGAATGGTGATTTCGCGTTTAGCCGGTACCGTTGTATAGGTGGTGTCCTTGGCATTAAATTGATCCAGTACCCTGGGATTCTTGAATTCGGGAATGTATTTTGAAATGGGATCGTCAAGCAGAAATTTGCCTTCTTCATAAAGCATCATGACGGCCACGCTGGTGATTGCCTTGGTCTGAGAAGCGATCCGGAAAATTTCCTCTTTGGGCATCGGAGTCTTCCTGGTGATGTCGTCGTAGCCAAAGCCTTTATAGTAGGCGATTTTGCCATGGTGCACGATGATTGCCGTTGCGCCATAGAGCCAATTGCTATCTAGGTATTGCTGTACCACCCGGTCGATTCGCGCCAGACGTTCAGCCGAAAATCCCGCCTCTTCCGGTTTAGCCATGGTTAAGTTCGGGTAGGTCGCAGATTGGGCCGACAACCGGCAGATGCCCAGCAATGTAAGAAATAGCAATACGAAAGATTTTCTCATGTGACGTGGGGGTGGGGGCGTTTTGGTGGAGGGAAGATAATGAAAATCTGCCATTCTCGGGATCTGCGCCAGGGGTTCATGCCGCAGCACAACGCGCAGCTCGAAGGCAGCTAATTTGAGAAGGGTAGTAGAAAGGTGCAGCGGCCTTATTGGCGTTGTCGTTTCAATTCGCCATTTCGTTTTCGCATTTCCTTGTACTGGCCGTATGCCAGCTTAATGTACTGGTAAAACTCGTAGTCGTTGGAGTCCCGAGTGAATTCATAGGAAGGCCGGTACCTGACCATGAAGGTGTCCAATGGATCCCCCTCCAGGTGCGTGATCTTCTTTACAATCCCGGTGTTAAACCGGTGGTCGATGAACTTATCTTGCTCTTCTTCAATTAATCTTTTTTGGAAGGCCAGCATGCGCCTAGTCCGGGTAAACCTAAACATATTGATGATGGCGTCCAGGTCCAGACCCACTCCCAGACCCTGGCCGGGCTCGGTGATGCTCAGTCCGGGCTTGCGAAAATCAAATACCTTTTCATATTCTTCGCGGTTGCGCAGCGAATCCATATGGTAGTTGCGGGGAGCTACTTTGACCGAACTGAGTTCAGTGTTTACGTGGAGCTCGATATCCATGCCACTAATGGGGTTGAAGGAGGATGCCGGAAATTTAATCGTGGACTTGCCCAGATAGGAAAAGGAAATGGAATCCTCGGGATTGACCACCATGGAATAGTGACCATTGGAATCGGTAAGCGTAAATTTTCCCGATGTACTGACGACACTCACCGCCTCCAAGGGCGCCGTGCGGTACATATTGAACACGGTTCCTTTGATGGTGACCTGCCCGCGAGCCTGCTGTGCGCATATCAGCATGCACCCCAGAAGCAACAGTCCCACATAAGCAGATACCAAACGAGGCAAAGGCGGCAATTTGAATGGTGATATTACTATCAAAAAGGCAATGTTATGACGATTAATTTATCTTTTAACGATATTTTGCATCCCGATCCACTGTTCGATTACTCGGGGAAAATGAACGTGTTCGAGCGATTGAATTTTTGAGGCAAGCGTAGACGCGGAATCGGTTGGCTCGACCGGACAGGTGGCCTGAAAGATGATTTGGCCATGGTCGTAGAGTTCGTCGACGTAATGGATCGTGATACCCGACTGCGTTTCCCGGGCATCGATAACAGCTTGATGTACGTGAGCACCGTACATGCCCTTGCCTCCATATTTGGGCAGCAGGGCTGGATGGATGTTGATGATCCGTTCGGGAAATGCACGGATCAGCTGGACTGGGAATTTCCATAGAAAGCCAGCCAGGACGATGACATCAATTTTTTTTTCTTGTAATTCCTTGACATAGGCGTCACCCCGGAAAAATTTCTCCTTTTCGATTACCAACCTGGGAATTTTTTCTTTCTTTGCGATATCCAGCACGCCGGCTTCGGGTTTGTTGGAGACCACCAAGCTCACTTTGATGAACCGGTTGTGTCGAAAGTAATCTATGATGTTTTGCGCATTGCTGCCCTTACCCGATGCAAAAATGGCAATTCGAACCGTAGATTGAAAATCTTCCATGCTGTGGCGATTTGTTTGTTGGCGCTTCACCGCGGACGCATTAGTATGCACGCCGCCGAATTGTAAAGTTGAGGTAAAATTCTGAGTAACCTTTAGTGCATCCACCTTCAGCCTTGATCAAACGATCTAGCGAAGGTTCACCGCAGAGTCGCAATTCCAAATTGTACAAAATCCTCTGAAACATAGGACAGACAAGGGAAAAAAAATTTTCAGCATGTTGATATTTTGTTGAAATCATGACTTATTTTTGCAACCGACCTAGGAGAATTATTCTCAATTATACAACAGCTTGTGTATATGCTTCACCAAAGACTAACTGCCAAAGCAATATTCCTAAGTTTCCTTTTCTTTACGGTGTTTTTACTTGGCAATGGGGCATACGCACAAGACGGCAAAGCGTTGTTTCAATCCAATTGTGCGTCCTGTCACAATCCGATTAAAGTAGTGACCGGACCCGCACTGAAAGGAATCTCCGACCGGGTACCCGACAAGAATTTACTGCACGCTTGGATCAAGAACAACGGCGCTGTTCTGGCCACCGGCAACAAATATTTCAACGACCTTTTTGTTCAGTATAACAAAACGCCGATGAATATTTTCCCCAACCTGAGCGATGGGGAAATTGATGCTATCCTGACCTACGTCAATAACTATGCGGAACCGAGCAAGACACCAGGCCCGGCGGGCGCTCCA
The DNA here is from genome assembly GCA_963742225.1 of uncultured Chitinophagaceae bacterium. Lineage (GTDB taxonomy): Bacteria > Bacteroidota > Bacteroidia > Chitinophagales > Chitinophagaceae > Puia. The sequence continues at coordinate 405,313 of CAVULD010000004.1, forward strand.
GCGCCTGAGTCCGACAATACTTTGCTGTACGGGATCCTCACGATGATCCTGGCAGTAATCATGCTGGTCCTTTTGCAGGTCAACTCGAACCTCAAGAAACTGTCCGATGACAAGGAAGGTATCCCCGCTCTGGAACCCATTCCATTTTACCGCAACAAGGCCTACATCACGCTGGTTACCCTGATCTTGTTTGTGATAGGGGGCTACTTTTTGGTGCAGGCGGCCATCGGCTTGGGTCGCACCCAGAACTACCAACCGGAACAACCCATTTTTTACTCCCATAAAGTGCATGCCGGCACCAATCAAATCAGTTGCTTGTATTGTCACGGGAATGCCTGGGAAAGCAAGCATGCCACCGTGCCATCTCTGAATGTATGCATGAACTGCCACAGTGCCATCAACGAATACCACGGAGAAAAACTCTACCGGGAGGATGGACAGGAAGTGGATGGCACCTCCGAAATAAACAAACTATACAGCTACACAGGCTACGACCCCAAGGCGGGTAAATATACCCAAGCAGGAAAGCCCGTTGAATGGATCAAAATCCACAATCTCCCCGACCACGTATTCTTTAGTCACGCCCAACACATCCGGGCTGGCAAGGTCCAGTGTCAGACCTGTCATGGTCCGATCCAGGAAATGAATGAGGTAAAGCAGTTTGCCGAACTCAGCATGGGTTGGTGTGTCAATTGCCATCGCAACAGCAAAGTCGATTTCCCGGATTCAACGGGTACTGGAAATAAATTCTATAGTATTTACAAGAAATTCCACGAAGAGTTGAAATCCGGAAGCATCGACAGCGTGACGGTGGAAAAAATTGGCGGCACCGAATGCCAGAAATGTCACTATTGATCACTTCGCAGAGGACACCACAGTGGTGATCTTGGGTGAACTGATCGAAGCCTGAGCAATAGGGTAGACGCAAATTATATTAAGTTAACCAAGGATTTCCCGCTTTCGGATTTGCACTTTGGGAAATTTCAAAAAGCCCCTGCAAGGGTTGGGTATGAAAAAAAAGTACTGGCAAAGTTTTGGCGAGCGCACGGACAGTGAAGGCTTTCAGGATTCAAAGAAAGATGAATTTGCGGAACCCCTGTCGTTGGAAGGACTGGACGCCAAGACCCCGCGCCGGGATTTCTTGAAATACCTGGGTTTCAGCACGGCCGCAGCCACCTTGGCGGCCTCTTGCGAAATGCCCGTAAACAAAGTGGTACCCTATGTCAATAAACCGGCCAATATGATCCCTGGCGTGGCTGATTACTACGCTACGACCTATATTTCCGGTGGCGACGCGGTGCCCGTGGTCGCTAAATCACGCGACGGTAGGCCGATCAAGATTGAAGGCAACGAACTCTCCTCGATAACCCATGGTGGGACCTCGGCCCGGGTACAAGCTTCGGTTTTGGATCTATACGATACCGCCAGGCTGCGCTACCCCGTGCAAATGGTCAACGGCGTGGCCGAAGAAGTCAGCACCTTTGATGCTTTTGACAAATTGGTCTCCGACGCCATGGCAGGCCTGGGTGGCGCTCCTGTAGTACTACTAACCTCCACCATAACGTCGCCCACCACCAGGCAGATCATTGCGGAATTCCTGGCCAAAAATCCGGGCAGCAGGCACGTGCAAAACGACGCCGACTCCTTCAGCGGCATGCTGCAGGCCAGTGAAGCCATGTATGGCAAGCGCCTGATCCCATCGTATTTGTTCCATCAGGCCAAAGTCATTGTCAGCCTGGGTGCGGATTTTCTGGGGACCTGGCTCTCTCCCATTGAATTTGCCCGCCAATATGCCCAGGGCCGCAAGATCAATGAATCCAACCCGGAGATGAGTAAGCATTACCAGTTTGAATCGGTGTTGACCGTAACGGGCGGCAATGCCGATTTCCGCTATACCCACCGGCCTTCCGAGAGTGGTGCCTTGGCCTTGGCCCTGTTGGCTGAACTCGGTGGACCAGTAGCAGCGCCTTCACTTAGCCCAAGGTTAAAGGCAGCCGTCAGCCGGGCAGCCAAAGACCTGGGGGCCAACAAAGGCAAGGCCTTAGTCGTCTGCGGCAGCAATAACCCCAGCGTACAGGTTATTGTGGGCGCGATCAACGAATTACTCGGAGCCAACGGACCAATAATCAACTGGAACTCGCCCATCTTGACCCGCCAGGGTATTGACGGCGACTTGGAGGGTCTCCTGGCCGATGCAGCAGCAGGCAAAGTCGGCGCCCTATTCATATATAATACCAACCCCGTATATACCTATCCAGATTCTGACAAGGTCAAGGCTGCCCTGGCCAAGGTGAAGCTCTCGGTGTCTTTCAACGACCGCCTGGATGAGACCTCGGAACTCTGCCGCTTTGTGCTACCGAGCCCGCATTTTCTGGAAAGCTGGGGCGACGCAGAACCCATGGCGGGTTTTTTGGCTTTCATGCAACCCACCATTGCACCGCTTTTCAAGACCCGGCCATTTGAAGACTCGCTGCTCAAATGGAGTGGCAGCACAGTTACATACGAAACCTATTTCAGGCAATACTGGACCACTAAACTCGGATCAACCGAGGCCTTTGAAAAAGCGCTCCAGGACGGTGTGCTTGAACCTGGGCCTGGTTGGACTGTCTATCCTCGGTTAAGTCCTTCAATTGCAGGTGGCAAGGTGGCGGAAGCGGCTACCGCCATAAATTCGGCCAAAAAAGGGGGCGACCTGGAACTGGTGCTCTACCAGAAGATAGGCATGGGCGTCGGCCAACAATCCAACAACCCCTGGCTTTTGGAACTACCCGATCCCATCACCAAGGCCAGCTGGGACAATTACGCCGTCATTTCGCCTAAATATTTTAAGGATAACTGGGGGATTGATCTGAACAACCGCCGCCAGGCAGATAAATTTGAAGTGCATCCGGACCGACCCCTGGTGAAGATCAAGGCGGGGGGCAAAGAAATTCTTCTTCCCATCCTGCCGGTTCCAGGCACACCCGACGGCGTGATCGCCGTGGCCCTTGGATTTGGGCGCCAGAGTGCAAAGACCGAAAATACCGGCAGTTACATCGGCCGGGCCGCCGTGGGCGCGGGCAAAAATGCTTTTCCCTTTACCTCCCTCAGTGATGGCACCGTCCAGTGGGCGGCATACGACGTGACGGTAGAAAAAACCGCCGACACCTATAAAGTCGCCCAGTCTCAGACCCATAACAGCTACGAGGGACGCACCGAAGTCGTCAAGGAAATTACGCTGGAGGATTACCGCAAATCACCAGAGGAATTGCTGGAAGAGCGCAAAAAAGAACTCGCTCCCTACGGTGGAGTGGAATCATTCACCCAACAGGGCACCCTGTACCCCACCTACGACCACCCCGGGATTCACTGGGGCATGTCCATCGACCTGAACTCCTGCATCGGTTGCGGCGCCTGCGTCGTGGCCTGCCATGCAGAGAACAATGTGTCGGTTGTGGGTAAATTGGAAGTGCTCCGCTACCACGATATGCATTGGCTTCGTATCGACCGCTATTTCAGCGGCGACCAAAACAACCTGGACGATCCCGATGGCATCCAAACCGTTTTCCAGCCCATGCTATGTCAGCATTGCGACAACGCGCCCTGCGAGAATGTATGTCCAGTGGATGCGACCAACCACAGTTCTGAGGGATTGAACCAAATGATCTATAACCGGTGCATCGGCACCCGGTATTGTGCCAATAACTGCCCCTTCAAGGTACGCCGCTTCAATTGGGCTGACTACAACGGAGCAGATAGCTTCCCCAATAACCAGGATCAAACAGGTGTCGGTCAGCTGGACGATGTGGTACTGATGATGAGTGATGACTTGAGCCGCATGGTCCTGAATCCGGATGTGACGGTGCGCTCCAGAGGAGTCATGGAAAAATGTTCCTTCTGCGTGCAACGCCTGCAGGAAGGTAAACTAAAGGCCAAAAAAGAAGATCGTCCGCTTCGAGACATGTCTGATGTGCGGACTGCTTGCCAGCAGTCTTGCCCCACAGAGGCCATCGTCTTTGGCGACGCCAACGATAAAGCCAGCAAGATCAGCCAGACCAGGGGATCCAATACGCAGCGCTTGTTTTATGCGCTGGAGGAATTGCACGTGTTGCCCAATGTCAGTTACCTGGCCAAAGTCCGCAACACGGACAAGATCAATGAGGAACCGAATGCATAGGGGCAAGTGTCTGAGGGTGCGGGAGTAACCGCGCGTGCGAAGGACCCGCAAGCTGAACAACGAGATCAGGAATATATCTAGCCACCGAAAAGGGGTGCGTAGCGGTCAAAAGAAAAAATTATGGCATTATTAATGTATGAATCGCAGGTCAGGCCTCCTCTGGTGGAAGGCGATAAAAGTTATCACCAAATAACCGAGGACATTGTCCGTCCCATCGAGACAAACCCCACGAAACTTTGGTGGCTGGGCTTTTTGATTTCGGTGGCGGTGCTTGGCTTTGGGATTTTTTCTGTTACTCGCCAAGTAATTTACGGCGTGGGCCAATGGAACTTGAATAAAACAGTAGGCTGGGCTTGGGACATCACCAATTTCGTGTGGTGGATCGGTATTGGCCACGCGGGGACCTTGATTTCGGCCATCTTGTTGCTTTTCCGCCAACGTTGGAGAACAGGGGTCAACCGCGCCGCCGAGGCCATGACGATATTCGCCGTTATGTGTGCAGGCCAGTTTCCCGTTTGGCACATGGGCCGGGTTTGGATGGCTTTTTTCATTTTCCCCTACCCCAATACGCGAGGCCCGCTGTGGCCCAATTTCAACTCCGCTTTACTGTGGGACGTCTTTGCGATATCGACCTACTTTACCGTATCGCTGCTATTCTGGTACTGCGGTCTGCTGCCTGATTTAGGCACCATCCGTGACCGCGCCAAACTCAAATGGAGAAAATTCTTTTACGGAGTCGCTTCCTTTGGTTGGAGCGGTTCTACCAAGCATTGGCAACGCCACGAAGCGTTGTCGCTGGTCCTGGCGGGTTTGAGTACGCCCCTGGTGCTATCGGTACACACGATTGTATCCTTTGACTTCGCCACATCGGTAGTGCCCGGATGGCATACCACCATATTCCCCCCGTATTTCGTCGCCGGAGCCGTATTCTCGGGATTTGCCATGGTGCAGTCGCTGCTCATCATCACCCGCAAAGTGCTCAGGCTGGAAGAATACATCACCATCGAACACATCGACGTGATGAACAAAATTATTGTGCTGACGGGTTCTATCGTCGGTTGCGCCTACCTCACTGAACTGTTTGTTTCCTGGTACGGACATAACAAATTCGAAGGCTGGGCATTTATGCAAAACAGAGTGAATCTGTTCAGCCCGTTGGGTTGGAGCTATTATATCATGATGGGCTGCAATGTGATTTCGCCCCAGATCTTTTGGTTCCGCAAACTGCGGCGCAATATCACTGTCACCTTTTTCATGTCCGTGATTGTCAACATCGGCATGTGGTTCGAGCGCTTTGTGATCATCGTTACTTCGGTATACCGGGATTATTTGCCCAGCAGCTGGAGCACGTATTATACGCCCACTATCTATGAGATCGGCTTTTATCTGGGGACCTTCGGTTTGTTCTTTACCTGCTATTTCCTATTTGTCAAATTCTTCCCGGTTATTGCCGTGGCGGAAATAAAACACATCTTGAAAAAGTCCGGGGATAATTACAAGGAGCAAATGGGCGAGGCCGAGGCCGAAACGCCGGAAGAATTCGCCCATGAATTTGCCCACGGGCATTGACTAGAGGAGAAAGGAACGCATGGGAAAGGGGGATTGATGAATATTATTTGGATAAGGCTAGCGGCGGCTGCCGCCGGCCCAAAGCTTAAGCAATATGGCCATAAAAAAATTTGTCGTCGGATCCTTTGATGATGAGGCGGTGCTTTTCAACGCCGTCAAGAAAGTGCGCAAGGCGGGCTACAAGCTCCATGACGTCTACACGCCGATGCCTATTCATGGGCTGGATACAGTTATGGGTCTGCGCGATACCAGCCTGCACACCGCGGGATTTATCTATGGCCTGACGGGTACCTTGACAGCGCTGACAGGGATTGGTTATGTGTTTCTCTACGACTGGCCTGTCAATTTTGGAGGTAAGCCGCATTTTTCCTTGCCGGCCTGGATACCCATCGTCTTCGAGCTGACTGTACTGTTTTCGGCCGTGGGCATGGTACTTACCTTTTGTTACCTCTGTCAAATGGCGCCCTTTGTCCGCAAGCACCATTTTAGTCTGCGGGCCACCGACGATCTTTTTGTCATGGTTATCGAATGCACCCACCGTACCAACGAGACGGAACTTAAATCGTTCCTGGGGCAGGCCGGAGCTAGCCTGATTAATGTGCAGGAAGCGGAGACCGGATGGCTGCTGGGCAGATACGACAAAGAATATAAACAATTGGAGAACAAGCAAACCGCTTTAGGATAAAACGAAACGACCATGTACATGCTGACGAAAAAAATGACGGTGGTGGTGGCCCTTGCGGTGCTGTGCATCAGTGTGCTGATGAGCTGCAGTGACATCAAACGCAAACCCGGACGCGTGTATATGCCGGACATGGCCTATAGCCGGGCGTATGAAACGTATTCGGTTACCGAAGCGCAACGCGAGGACTTGGAAAAACAAGGCATCCACTTCAGCAACGATCCCGTACCAGGAACCATCAAGCGGGGCGCGATGTTGCCTTTTTTGCTGACCAAAGATGCCGATGGCGATTCAACTAATTATGTGGCGTCCAAGTTAATCGCCAATCCGCTGCCGGCGCTGGATTCCCAGCAGTCGCTGGAGGCGGAACGCTTGTATTTGGTGAACTGCGCCATTTGCCACGGATCCAAGCTGGACGGTAACGGACCCTTGTACAAAGGCGGTGATGGCCCCTTCCCGGCTAAACCGGCCACTCTGGTGGGGGATGCTAAATATGCAGCGATGCCAGCCGGACAAATGTATTACTCGGCAACCTATGGGAAAAATAAAATGGGCAGCTATGCTTCCCAACTCGATACACGGCAGCGCTGGATGGTGATCAGTTACATCAAAGCGAAGCAGGCGGGTGCGGCGATGGCAGCCGCACCGGCGGATTCGGCCAGCATGAAGAAATAATCTGATTTTTGAACAAGGCAAAATCACTTGGCATGTCATTGAAAGAGCATTTTGAAGTAACGGCGGGATACAAAAAATGGTCCATGGCCTTGACCGGGGTCGGGGTGCTGGCGCTCGTGGTCGGATATATCCTCTATGGATCAGGCGACGAACTGCATCAAACCCGGTTCTGGGCGGCCCTCTTGCAAAACAGCGTATATTTTCTGCTGGTGGTCAATGCGGCTATGTTTTTCTTTTGCGCCAGCACGCTGGCTATGGGTAGCTGGCAGCTTTCTTTTCGCCGGGTGACGGAAGCCATATCCGCCTGCGTCCCGCTTATCGGTGGCATCACCTTTGTTATCCTTATGGTCATCGTGTTTGGCAACAAGCACCTCATTTACGAATGGCTGGATAAAGATGTGGTCAACAAAGTGGCCGTGCTCAAAGGGAAACAAGCTTTTCTGAATTCCACCTTTTTTACGGTTTGGACCGTGCTGTCGATTGGCTTGTGGGTTTTTCTGGGCTATAAGATGCGGGCCCTTTCGCGCCAAATTGATGAGCATCCTTTAAGTGTGGAGGAGGGACGCAAATACATTTTCAAAAATACGGTTTGGGCTTCCTTGTTCATCGTTTGGTTTGCCTTGACGGTGGCTTCCACTGTGCCCTGGCTCTGGCTCATGAGTATCGATGACCGCTGGTTTTCGACTATGTACAGCTGGTATACTTTCGGAAGCACCTTTGTTCCAGGATTAGCCCTAATCACGCTGTTTGTGATCTATGTCAAGAACCAAGGCTACCTGGAATACACTAATGTGGAGCATCTGCACGATTTGGGAAAATTTCAATTTGCCTTTTCCATCTTCTGGACCTACCTGTGGTTCTCGCAGTTCATGCTCATCTGGTACGCCAACATTTCGGAAGAGACCATCTATTTTAGGACCCGTTTTGAAGGCGCGTATCAGGGTATTTTTTACCTCAACCTCATTATCAATTTCTTAGCGCCGCTGCTCATCTTCATGAGCCGCAGTTCCAAACGAAATTACGCGACCGTAACATTTATGTCAGTAGCTTTGCTTTTTGGGCACTGGCTTGATTTTTACCAAATGGTGTTTGCCGGTCCTTTCCCCGATCACGTGCCCCTGAATTTCTTTGATTTTGGTATTGCAGCCGGATTCGTCGGGCTGATTATGTGGCAGACCGGAAAGGTGTTGAGCAAGTATCCGCTGTTATCCAAGAATCATCCGTTTTTCAAAGAGAGCATCATCCATCATACGTAGACATAGAAAAAGCTGTTCATCCATAGGCATTTACATACGACTAAATTATTAAAAGTATTATGTCAACGATATTCCTCTTATTAATCTTGTTGTTTGGTTTCCTGATTACCTTCCAGATTGCCAAGGCCAGTGAATATGTAGGCATTTTGAAGGGAGAAAAGAAGAATTTTGAGCAGAACAACCGGATCAATGGATTTTTGATGATCGTTTTTCTGGTCCTGGGCCTGATCGGAGTGTACTGGTGCAATGAGTTGTTCAAGGGAAAAATTCTCGGCGAATCTGCCTCCAAGCATGGGGACGACATCGACCGGATGCTCTATATTACCTTCTCCATCACGGGTATCGTTTTTTTCATCACGCAGATTCTGCTGTTTTGGTTTGCCTATAAATTCCAGTTCTCCGAAAAAAGAAAGGCCTATTATTTTCCGCACGACAACAGGCTGGAAGTAATCTGGACCGTGGTGCCCGCCATCGCCCTGACCGTCTTGGTCGGATTTGGTTTATTCTATTGGTTTCGGATCACCGGCGATGCGCCAAAAGATGCGATGACAATAGAAGTCACTGGAAAGCAGTTTCAATGGATTTACCGCTATCCGGGTAAGGATGGCGTATTTGGCAAAAAATATTACCAGAATATTAGTGACAAAGGAAACAATCAACTGGGTCTGCTTTGGGATGATCCTTATAGCCACGACGATATCGTTGAGACAGAAGCCCTGTACATTGTCGTAGGCAAGCCGGTGAAACTGATTATCAATTCGCGCGATGTCCTGCACGATGTGGGCCTGCCGCAATTCCGCATGAAAATGGACGCCGTACCCGGCACGCCAACGACCATGTGGTTCGTGCCCAAATTCACGACCGACGAAATGAAGAAAAAGTCGGGTAACCCCGATTTCGAATACGAGATATCCTGTGACCAGATGTGCGGCCGGGGGCATTTCACGATGCGGGGCATTGTCAAGGTGGTGAGTGAAGATGAATTTATTCTTTGGCGGGCGAAACAAAAAACCAATTATGCGCAGTTGTTTCCCGAACCAGTTCCCGCCAGCCAACCAGCGGACTCGACTAAAACTGCCACTGCGGTGGAAAACGGCCCGGCAGCGTCCGGACTGGTGGCTAAGAAATAATATTTGAGCTAAGAACCATACAACGACTAAAATTCTTTTCATGAGCAACGATGCAACCGTACATGGATCCAGTGAGGTAGCTACTAGCCACGACGTGCACCATGATGAACATGCTATCCATCCCCACAAGGGTAATTTCATTACCACCTATGTCTTTAGCCAGGATCACAAAATGATTTGCAAGCAGTTTTTGATCACGGGTATGATCTGGGCCATCCTGGGCGGTTTGATGTCCGTTTTGTTTCGTTTGCAGCTGGGCTATCCCGATACCAGCTTTCCTATCTTGGAAGATATCTTTGGCAAATGGGCCAAAGGGGGCCGCATTTCGCCCGAGTTTTATTATTCCCTGGTCACGATGCACGGCACTGTGCTGGTGTTTTTCGTTCTTACCGGAGGCTTGAGCGGGACCTTCGCCAATTTCTTAATTCCACTACAGGTGGGTGCTCGGGATATGGCCTCCCCCTTTCTGAATATGCTGTCGTATTGGTTTTTCTGGCTGGCCAGTGTGATCATCTTATGTTCCTTGTTCCTTTCGACGGGGCCCGCCAGCGGCGGATGGACCGTATATCCCCCTCTGAGCGCCCTGGGTGACGCCAACGAAGGCTCTAAAGCGGGCATGGACTTTTGGATCATGGGCATGGCCATGTTCGTGGTCTCGGCCCTGCTGGGTGGTCTCAATTACATTTCTACGATACTGAACCTGCGCACCAAGGGGATGAGCATGACCCGGCTGCCCCTGACGATTTGGGCGCTGTTTTTCACCGCCATATTGGGCGTCCTGTCCTTCCCGGTACTGCTCTCGGGCCTGATCCTGCTGTTGTTCGACCGCCATGCAGGGACGAGTTTTTATCTGTCGGATATTTTTATAGCCTCTACCCAAAAGGCACTGGCCAACGAAGGCGGCAGCGCGATCTTATTCCAGCACCTGTTTTGGTTTTTGGGCCATCCCGAAGTATATATTATTATTCTACCCGCCATGGGCCTGGTCTCGGAAGTCATGGCAGTCAATTCGCGCAAGCCCATTTTCGGATATATGGCGATGGTGGGATCCCTGTTTGCCATTGCCATCCTCTCGTTCCTGGTGTGGGCGCATCATATGTTTGTTACCGGACTGAATCCTTTCCTGGGATCGGTATTCGTCCTGTTGACCTTGCTGATCGCCGTTCCCTCCGCCATCAAAGTATTTAACTGGCTGACCACGCTATGGCGCGGCAACCTGCGCTTTACGCCAGGAATGCTCTTTGCCATTGGATTTGTCAGCCTCTTCATCTCGGGCGGTTTGACGGGGATATTCCTGGGTAACTCGACTTTGGATATCCATTTACATGATACCTATTTTGTCATTGCCCATTTTCATATAGTAATGGGCGTGTCCGCTTTTTTCGGCATGTTCTGCGGCATCTACCATTGGTTTCCGAAAATGTATGGCCGCTACATGAATAACACGATGTCCTATATCCATTTTTGGGTGACTTTTGCCGGAGCCTACCTCATTTTCTGGCCCATGCATTACGAGGGGTTGGCTGGGATGCCGCGGCGGTATCTGGACTACAGCGGCTGGCTGGCATTCAACCAATTTGGAGACCTCAACCGCTTTATTTCCACCGTGGCTATGATCGTCTTCGCGGTGCAACTGATGTTTGTATTCAATTTCTTTTATTCCATATTCAAAGGCAGGAAAGTGACGACACAAAACCCCTGGGGGGCTAATACCCTGGAATGGTCCACACCCATCCACCCAGGACACGGAAACTGGCCTGGTGAAATCCCAGAGGTTCATCGCTGGGCCTATGACTACAGCAAAGATGGCCGGGATTTCATTCCGCAGACCGAGCCCGTGGGATCATCCGAGAGTAGGCATTAACCTAGGTCGGATAGGCTAGCATGGTACAGACTGCACCCGATTCAGGAAAGGAATTCGCGTACAGATTATGCCCTGATCCAAATCGGGGCATTTGTTTGAAACGACATAGCGTAGATCCAGATCCAAGCTTCGCATGAATACCAACCGGACAGATGGATCTAGGTGAATGGAAAAAATAATTTTTATGTTGATGCAGCAGGATTCGGTGAAGCAGTCTAGTTCTTTCAAATTCGCCAGCAAACTGCAGGACTATAAATTGCTGATCAAATTCAACCTCAGCTTTATGGTCGTCTTTTCGGCCGTGATCAGCTATTTGCTGGCGCCCAGAGTGGTGGCGTACGACTGGAAGGCTATCGGGCTGCTGTTCACTGGCGGCATGCTGGTGACTGCCAGCGCCAACGCGATCAACCAGGTGATGGAAAAAGATACCGATGGCCTCATGAAGAGAACGGCCAACCGGCCGGTTGCGGCGGGGCGCATGACGGAAAAGGAAGGCTATGGATTTGCGGTGGCCGCCGCCTTGCTGGGGGTCTTGATCCTTTGGCATTTTAATTTCCTTACGGCGGCCTTGGCGGCCTTCAGCTTGTTTGTGTATGCCTTTATCTACACGCCACTGAAAAAAGTGAGCGCGGTCTCCGTGCTCGTGGGCGCCATTCCCGGATCGCTGCCCTGTTTGATCGGTTGGGCCGCGGGCAATGACGCGCTGAGCGCCGGAGGGTGGATCTTGTTCGCGTTGCAATTTTTCTGGCAGTTTCCCCATTTTTGGGCCATTGCCTGGATTGCCAACTCGGACTACCGAAAGGCAGGATTCAAGTTACTGCCTTCTGTCGAGGGGCCTACCCGCTATTCGGCTATCCAGGCCGTGATCTATTCGCTGCTGTTGTTGCCCGTCGGGGTATTGCCCTATATCTTTGGCATGAGCGGCTTGGTGAGCCTGGTAATACTTGCCGTTGCCAACCTGTTTATGATTTGGCAGTGCATCAGCCTATTGCGGGAGATGACTGTCCAGGCAGCCAGGAGGGTCATGTTCAGCAGTTATATTTATTTGCCGGTCGTGTTGCTGGCGTTGTTGATCGATAAGATTAAGATGTAGCCGAACAAGATGATAAAATCCATTGGGACTGATAAAACTGTGACTGAGCAAAGCAATAAAATACACCCGCACAAGTTTACGCTGTGGTTGGGCATTGGCAGTATCGTGATGATGTTTGCTGGGTTGACCAGCGCCTATATCGTAAAAAGGGATCAGCCGGGTTGGACCAGATTTGATCTGCCCCGGACGTTCTGGTATTCCACCCTGGTCATGCTGGCCAGCAGTTTGACGATCCAAATGGCAGTGCAAGCATTCAGACGAAGGGAAATGCAGCGCTACCGGTCACTGCTCGCGGGGACTTTGGCCTTGGGCCTGCTGTTTGTTGCTCTGCAGTGGATCAGTTTCCGGCAGATCTGGATCAGCGGGGTGACCTTCCGCGGTTCGGGTGCGGGACAGTTCTTATTCGTGATTGCGGGACTGCACGCCCTGCATGTGTTAGGCGGAATCATTGTCATGCTGGTGCTCTGGATCAAGGCCTACAACAAGAAGCTGCGCAGCTACAACAGCGTACCCATTGAAATCGCGCGCACATATTGGCATTTTGTCGATATTTTGTGGCTGTATTTGTTCATTTTCTTTTTGTGGATACGGTAATTTTTCAGATTAGTTAAATAAATTTGCGAACCAGCTTAAATCAACAACATGGCACAAGCAGTTCCTGCGGGACAAAAATGGTGGAGTGGTGGTAAAAGCCCCTTCAACGTGGAATATGGCAAGCTGATGATGTGGTATTTTTTGATGAGTGACGCCTTCACGTTTGGAGCCTTTCTGATTTCCTACGGTACCATTCGCTTTTCCAGCAATTCCTGGCCCAATCCCAACGAGGTGTTCAAATCATTTCCTTTTATTGGGGAAATGAAAATCCCGCTGGCCTTTGTGAGCCTGATGACGTTTATCCTGATCATGAGCTCGGTGACCATGGTGCTGGCCGTAGGGGCCGGCCACAACAACGACCGCAAGGGCGTGATGAAGTGGATGTTTTTCACCATTCTCGGCGGCATCGCCTTCCTGAGTTGCCAGGCCTGGGAATGGACGCATCTGCACAGCGAGGGCGCCTGGTGGGGCAGAAACCCATTTATGAATATTGACGGCACCCAGTCTTCGACCAATTTTACGAATTTCTTTTTTACGATAACCGGCTTTCACGGCTTTCATGTATTCTCGGGCGTAATCATCAACATCATCATGCTTATCATGACCTGGCGAGGGGTTTTTGATCAAAAGGGCCATTACCTTATGATTGAAAAGGCTGGCCTGTATTGGCATTTTGTGGATTTGGTCTGGGTATTTGTATTCACTTGTTTTTACCTATTGTAATCCTGACATTCGAAATACATTATCATGGAAAATACGCATACAGCACCGGCAGAACTGACGCATGGAGAAGAGCATAGTTTTTCGACCAAGGCCATCTGGAGAACGTTTTGGATCCTGCTGGTCATTACGGTGGTGGAATTGATCCTGGCTATCTTGTACTATGAGACCGATTTTTTGCCCAAGCATTTTCTCAACGGCATCTTTGTCATAGGAACCCTGGCCAAGGCATTTTTCATCATTGCCGAGTTCATGCATTTGAAATATGAACTCAAGAACCTGATCCTGACCATCGCTATTCCGGCTATGTTGTTCATTTGGTTTCTCACCGCTTTTTTGTGGGATGGGAATTCGTATAAGAACCTGCGCAACCGCTACGACAGGGAACAGGTGGACAGAAGCCATACCCAGGTTAAGAAAGCCGAAGAAAACAAATCCGAAGGACAGAAACCTGGTTCCAAAGAATAGGTTTTGGTTGTATGTAAATGCCAAGGAATTGGACCATCGTCGCCAGGCGGTGGTTTTTTTTCGATCCTAAATCCTAAGACGTGAGTAAGAAAGCATTGTTGGCCTTGTGCGTTGCGGTACTGACGCCTCTGGTATTCTTCACCATCACCGATTATAAGAGCAAAACCGCGGTAGCCACACCCAGGCGCTATTATTATGACTCGGTCCTGACTAAAATCCAGGACGGAAAGCAAATCAGCGACACCCTCTGGCATCGGGTATCTAATATCGAACTGGTTAATCAATTGGGTCAAGACGTCTCGCTGGACCAGCTGGGTCATAAGGTGCTGGTTATGGATTTTTTTTTCACGCACTGCCCCAACATCTGTCCCTCCCTCACGCGCAATATGAAAAAGCTGCAGGACGCGATGAGGCCGAGTGAGGAGTCCAAAAAGAACGACAGCTCCTTTGTGCAGTTTTTGTCCTTTAGCGTCGACCCCGAGCGCGACTCAGCCAAGGTGCTAAAGGCCTACGCCGACCGATATGGGGTCAATCCCGATCTCTGGTGGATGCTGACGGGTCCCAAAAAAGCGATCTATGATTTTGCCCTGAACGAACTGAAAATGGGCCTCTCCGATGGGGAGGGAGTGGACTCCAATTTTATCCATACCCAAAAGCTGGTGCTCCTGGACAAGCAACGCGTGATCCGGGGGTACTACGACGGACTGGACAGCGCAGAGATGTCCAAATTGGCCTCCGATATCGTGTTCATCATGCTGGAAAAGGATAAGAACAGCCCCTCGGAACTGGCTGCACTCAAACCCTTGCTGCCGATGTTTGCCCTTGTCCTGGTCCTGACGACGCTGGGGGTTTATTACTTCAGCCGTCAATCGCACCCTGGATCCGGCCGATCCTAAATCGTCCAACCACACCATGAAACAAAAGAACCTGACCATTCCGATCGTTATCGTGTCGATAGCCATTCCGCTGGCTGTAGCGTTTATTTTGCTCGTGCCCCAGGCGAAAATCCAATGGGGCTTGCATACCCAGGCCTTGCCTGTGTTCCACGCGCTGCTGAATTCCACCACGGCCATTTTGCTCTTGGCGAGTCTGTATTTTATCAAGCATAAACAGATCCAAGCGCATAAGAGGGTCAACCTGGTGGCCGTCACCCTGAGCGCCATTTTCCTGGTCTCCTACGTGATCTACCATGCCTCCAATCCCTCCACCAAATTTGGGGACCTCAATCACGACGGCATCCTGAGCGAAGATGAAAAGGTTAAAGCGGGTTCCTTGCGCTATGTCTACTACGGCATACTCACCTCACACATTATATTATCGGGAGTCATTGTACCCCTGGTCCTGTTTACCCTGCAGCGGGCATTTCAAGAGCGATTCGACCGGCATCGAAAATTGGCGCGGATCACCTGGCCCATTTGGTTTTATGTGGCGGTTTCGGGCGTCGTGGTTTACCTAATGATCAGCCCCTACTATGCCAAATAACGGTATTGTTTGATTTTGATTTTTATAATTATTTTTACTCGATTGCCAAAGAGGAAGATAAATCTCTATACGCGTTGATTTGTTGTTGAAACTCTTTCACTTTTTGTTCTGCCGTTTCAATGGCATCTGCACCCGCTAACCAGCGTTTTGGAGGTTCATTTTCCTTTGCAATCTTTATTAATGCTGTAGCTAACTTTGCGGGGTCACCTCCTTGCTTTCCATTCATGCTTATCCAAAACGGCCGCAGCTCCGTATTCTTTGCAGTATAATCCTCAAATGAATTCTCAGCCCAAATGGTTGAACCGGATTTCAATAATCCTGTCCTGAAAAATCCAGGTTCCACAATGGTAGTATAGATGCCAAACGGGGCAACTTCAGGGGCTAAACAATCCATCCAACCTTCCAATCCAAACTTGGAAGCAGAATATGCTGAACAGTATTCATAGCCAACCAATCCAGCAGTGGATGATATGCTTATGATATGTCCGGAACGATTTTTTCTCATGACAGGAAGGACAGCTCTGGTTACATTCATAGGTCCATATAAACTTGTTGCCAATTGAAGTTCGATTTGTTTTTGGCTTAACTCCTCAAAAAAACCTGCATAGAAATTCCCAGCATTGTTCACCAATACGTCAATAGTTCCAAATTTATCAATTGCTAATTTTATCGCAGCATCAATTTCCTTTGAATTGGTAACATCCATTTTTGCAACCAATAAATTGGTGGATGCTGTTCCAATAGATTTTGAAAGCTTTTCGGTATCGCGACCTGTAGCAATTACTTTATTTCCTGCTTTAAGAGCTGATTTAGCAATCTCCAAACCGATTCCGCTACTTGCACCTGTTATAAACCAAACTTTATTATTTACCATGATAATTTTATTTTGACGTGTTAATTTTCAATGTCATCTCTTTGTTTATGCGAGCCTGTGTGTTTGGGTTGTTCAATTGCAACTAAGTTAGCAATATCCATTGTGCTCATGAATTTCTTGGTTAATCTTGCTGGCATTGCTAGTGTTATCCTCAAATACCATACTGTTGTTGGGAAAGTCTGCTGCTTTGTGTCACTGGCGGGCGGGCTGCCCTCAGTAATGAATCAGGGAGTTATGGGGCGGCCGGTAGCAAGCGGGAGAATAAATAACCTGCGCCCAACCCACTCAGCACCAAGCAATGCACTTCTTTAGATCTGCGAAGTACTGTTTGCGCCTATTTGAGGACCTTCATACGGACCATTTCGATCCGGGTCTCGCTCACGGCCAGGATTTCAAATTCGTAATCATTGATAATGATGTGCTCCTTCATGCGCGGAATCGTCTCGTGGCGGTTGATGATAAAGCCGCTCAGGGTCTCGGATTCCTCTTCTGGGAATTCCAGGCCGTATTTTTCGTTCAGGTAGTCCAATTCCAACCGGCCGGAGAAGATGAATTCCTCCGTGGAGAGTCTTTTCTCCTCAAACTCTTCGGTATCGTATTCATCCTTAATCTCGCCAAAGATTTCCTCCAACAGATCTTCCATGGTGACGATGCCGGCCGTGCCACCGAATTCGTCCACTACCCAAGCGATGCTCTTTCTTTCTTTGCTGAATTTGGAGATCAGGTCCGTCGCACTCATGCTCTCGGGGACGGCTGGTATGGGTAGCAGGATGGCCTTGATGGTAGGGGGTTCGTCAAACAGATCCAGTTGGTGGATATAGCCCAGGACGTGGTCGATATTGCCTTCGTAGACCACGAGCTTACTTAGCTTGCTTTCTACGAATTTTTTGCGGGCATCCTCGATCGTTAGCGCCTGGTCGATGCCTTCAATCTCTTTGCGCGGCACCAGGCATTCTCGGATTTTGACCTTGGGCAAAGCCAGGGCCGCTTCAAACAAATCGGTGTTCAGTTCCTGGTTGGTATCGTCTCGGTCGTCCTTATCCTGGAAGAAGTGCTCCAGGTGCGCACTGGAAAACAAGTCCTTTCTTTCCTCGATGCGCACATTGAAGACGTATTTAAGGATCCATTCCGAAAGGAAGGTAAAAAATACGACGATGGGGTGCAGGGCTGAATAAAAAAAGTTGGTCACTTCGGCAAAGAAGCTGAGCAGCGAGTCGCTGCGGGCACGAAACAGGGCCTTGGGTAAAAGTTCGCCGAAAAAAAGAATGAATAGGGCAGAAACAAAGGTCTCAAACAACAACCGAAAGATGTCTACCCAGGCTTGCGGAATGACGGTCTTTTTGATGATGAATTCCCACAAAGGGTCCAAGGTTTCCCCCACCAGCAGGCCGAAAATGACCAGGGATATCGTAAACCCGACCAGGGTCACTCCGATAAAACGGGAAGGAAATTCCAAGAACCGACCCAGAATGATGGAGCTGTTAACGCCTTGCTTTTTTTTCAGTTCGATCGTGAGCTTATTGGCGCTGACAAAGGCGATCTCGATGCCGGCAAAAAAAACGATCAGCACCCAGGCGATGATGATCCAGATAAGCGTGTTGGTATTGATCATGCTGCAGCGAATATACCCTGAAAACCGCGAATTTTCAATCCTCCTGCACTACTTGCTGAGGTACATGCTCCTGTCCTTATACAATTGGCGGAAATAGGGGTCACGCAAGTCCTTAATGAACCGGATGGCTTCACCCGTGGACTTCATCTCCGGACCGAGCTCCTTGCTCACGCCGGGGAATTTATCGAAGCTGAACACGGGCTCTTTGATGGCATAGCCTTTGAGTTTTTTCTCAAATTTGAAGTCATTCAGGGTGTTGACCCCCAGCATGATTTTGGTCGCGATATTTAAATAGGGGATCTGGTAGGCCTTGGCAATAAAGGGCGTGGTCCTGGAGGCCCGCGGATTGGCTTCGATCACATGTACCCGGCCATCTTTGATAGCAAATTGGATGTTGATCAGGCCTCTGATATTCAGATGGAAGGCGATTTTGCGCGCATATTCCTCCATGGTCACGACCACAAGCGGACTGAGGTTGAATTGTGGCAAGACTGCGTTGCTGTCCCCCGAATGGATACCAGCCGGTTCGATATGCTCCATGACGCCCATGATATGGACCCGCTCGCCATCGCAGATGGCATCGATCTCAGCCTCCTGGCATCGATCTAGGAAATGGTCAATCAATATCTTGTTTCCCGGAATATGTTTGAGTAGGCTGATGACGGCCTTTTCCACCTCGTCGTCGTTGATCACGATACGCATCCGCTGTCCTCCCAGCACGTAGCTGGGTCGCACCAGCACCGGATAACCTACCTTGTTGGCAACAGCAATGGCTTCGTCTACGGTGAAGGCCGTCCCATAGGAGGGATAGGGAATATCCAGCTCCTTGAGTAAGTCGGAAAAGCGGCCCCGGTCTTCGGCGATATCCATGTTATCAAACGAAGTACCCACGATACGGATGCCTTTTTGGTGCAGACGCTCGGCCAGTTTCAGGGCCGTCTGCCCTCCCAGTTGGACGATGACCCCATCGGGCTTCTCGTGTTCTATGATTTCCCATAAATGCTCCCAGTACACCGGTTCGAAATACAGCTTATCGGCCATATCAAAGTCCGTGGAAACGGTTTCGGGATTGCAGTTGACCATGATGGCTTCGTAACCACATTCTTTAATGGCCAGCAGACCATGGACACAGCAATAATCAAATTCAATACCCTGGCCAATCCGGTTGGGTCCCGAACCCAGCACCACGATCTTTTTGCGGTCGCTCACCACACTCTCGTTGACGCCTGAGTGTTCAAACGTAGAATAGAAATAGGGTGTCTTCGCTTCAAATTCGGCACTGCAGGTATCTACCATTTTAAATAGCCTGGTGATCCCCGCCGCTTTGCGTTTCGCGTATACGGCTTCTTCATTCCCATCTTGCATGATGCGCGTAATCTGCTCGTCGCTGAATCCTGCGGTCTTGGCGCGGCGAAGCAGATCCAAGGGTAGGCTCTCCAGTTTGTATCTGGCAATTTCCTTTTCCAGCGCACAGATCTTTTGGATTTCGTAGACAAACCACCGGTCGATTCCCGTCACCTGGGCAATCGTCTTGACGCTTACACCCAGCATGAGCGCATCTTTGATCCGAAAAATCCGATCCCACTTGGGTACCTTAATATATTCAATAAGTTCCTCGGCGTGCATCTGGCTCTTGCCGTAATAGCCCAGACCGACGGCATTATTTTCCAGGCTTTGACAGGCTTTCTGAACCGCTTCGGTGAAGCTTCTGCCAATGGCCATCACTTCCCCTACACTCTTCATCTGCAATCCCAGCGTGTCGTTGGCGCCCTTGAATTTGTCAAAATTCCAGCGGGGCATTTTAACGATGACATAGTCCTGGACGGGCTCAAAGAAGGCCGAGGTGGTTTGGGTGATTTGGTTTTTGAGTTCATCCAAAAAATACCCGATGGCCAGTTTGGCGGCCACTTTGGCGATGGGGTATCCGGTCGCTTTGGAAGCCAGGGCGGAAGAACGGCTCACCCGCGGATTGATTTCCACGGCGATGAGTTCTTCGGTATCGGGGTTAAGGGCGAACTGCACATTGCAACCGCCTGCGAAATTGCCCAGGGAGCGCATCATCAGGATGGCTTTGTTGCGCATATCCTGGAAGGCCGTATCGCTCAGCGTCATGGCCGGGGCCACGGTGATGGAGTCGCCCGTATGCACGCCCATCGGGTCCATATTCTCCACCGTACAGATGATGGCTACGTTGTCGTTTTGATCGCGCAAAAGCTCCAGTTCAAATTCCTTCCACCCCAGCACGGCTTGCTCCACCAACACCTCGTGAATGGGTGAGGCTTTCAAGCCTTTGTCCAGGGCCGCGTCCAGTTCCTCTTTGCTGTGCACAAATCCGCCGCCTGTGCCCCCCAGGGTAAAGGAGGGCCGGATCACCAGGGGGAAGCCAATGTCCTGGGCAAACTCCTTGCCTTCGAGCATCGAATTGGCGACCCGGGATGGGGCTACGGCTATGCCGATGCGGACCATCAGCTGCCGGAATTTCTCCCGGTCCTCGGCGGTCTCGATCGCCGCTACGTCCACCCCAATGAGCCGGACATGGTATTTTTCCCAAATGCCCAGTTCCGCTGCTTCCTTGCATAAGTTCAGGGCCGTTTGCCCACCCATGGTCGGTAGGACGGCGTCCACCTGGTTTTCTTCCAGGATCTGTTCCAGGCTCTCGGTGGTCAGGGGAAGCAGGTAGACCTTATCGGCCATCATCGGGTCGGTCATGATGGTGGCTGGATTGGAGTTGATCAGGATCACCTCGATTCCCTCTTCCCGTAGACTGCGCGCAGCCTGCGAGCCGGAATAATCAAATTCACAAGCCTGACCGATGATGATAGGACCTGAACCGACGATGAGCACCGAATGGATGGAGGAGTCTTTAGGCATGTCAAAACAAATTGCGCAAAAGTAAGGCAGCCCATCTAATTTTCACGATTAATTTTTAGGGCCTGGGGGGAGGGCTGACCGGCAGAGGGACCAACGAAAAAGGCCCAGGCGATGAGCCCGGGCCTATATGGAGAGAAAGGGTATATCTAGACATTAATTGTTATGAAAGGAGGACATTTCAATTTCGTCCAGCAACACGCCCCCCTTACGGGCAATAGTCTTGCGCTCCGCCATCAGGCGCTTGTTGTCGTATTTGCTTCTGATCTTGAACACCCATTTTTGTTTTGCTTCCTCGCCTTGCAACAGCCCGACGACCGATCCAAAGGTGATTACCAAGAACAACAACATCTTATTTTTACTGCTTTTCATAAAACCAGGTTTAATCGTGGGCCGTGCGTTTTGTTTATAGACAAGATTCGTATGCCAAAAGCTGTACCAATTTTTAAAAATATTGTACCATTAAGGGGGTATTTTTATTTTTTTTTATTTTTTTCTTTCGCCAGCGGCCCAAAACCTACGCGGACGCAGGTTTTGCGTGGTCCAGCGGCAAGGTTCTCCCGTCGTTGTGGATATGTTAATTTTCCGGAGGGTCCCCAAACAGAATAAGCCATTGGGATCCGTATTTTTTTGGGAAATTTGCGTCTCAATTAAGGAATTTGGCCTATGCAGAAGTTGGTCTTGATTACGGGGGTGCTGTTGGTGTTGCATGCTGCGGTCCTGGCGCAGATGTTCCCGTCGCCAAAATACCCCCAGGGGTATTTTCGCAATCCACTGGCGATCCCTATTCGACTAGCTGCCAACTACGGCGAGCTGCGGACTAACCACTTCCATATGGGCCTTGACATCAGGACCGATAAACGGGTAGATCTTCCTGTGTATGCAGCTGCCGGGGGCTACGTCTCTCGGGTCAAGGTAGAGCCCGAAGGATTTGGTCAGGCCATATATATTACCCATCCCAATGGGTACACCACGCTGTACGCCCACCTCAATAAGTTTTTTCCGGCCCTGGCGGCCTACGTGAAACAACAGCAATACCTTTTGCAAACCTGGGCCGTCTCCCTGGATATTCCCGTGGGCATGTTCCCGGTCGCCAAAGGCGACCTGATCGCGCTGAGCGGAAGCACAGGTGGCTCCGAAGGGCCCCATCTGCATTTTGAAATCCGCTCCACCGATCAGGAACTGAACCTCAATCCCATGTTGTTCGGTTTACCCATTCAGGACCAGACCCGGCCGGTGGTGAAGCTCCTGGCCCTGTATTCAGCTGATCAAAGTATCTATGAGCAGACGCCCAAGCTGCATCCCCTGCGCGCAAACTCCCAGGGATATGGTTTGGCGGGCGAGCTGCTCGTTATGCAGTCGGGGCGCGTTTCGTTTGGGATCTCTGCGTTTGATACCCAATCGGGATCGGCCAATCCCAACGGCATTTTCGAAGCGGGGCTCTGGCTGGACGGCCAGCCGGTGGTAGGTTTTCAGATGGACCGGATAAGCTACACCAACACCCGCGACATCAACGGCCACATCGATTATAAAACCCAGGCCGTGGGGGGACCTGTGATTCAGCAACTCTTTGTATTGCCAGGCAACCTCCAGTCCATATACCACCCCGTCGGCGGAAACGGGGTCCTTGACCTAAGGGACGAAAAGGTGCACCAGGTCCTTATCCAGGTCAAGGACGCCTACGGCAACCATTCGGATCTGCGATTTAAAATCCAGTTTCGACCACCCGATCACCCGGCCAACCGGCAGGCCTGGCCAGGCAAAATGTTCTATCCTGGGATGCTCGATGGCCTGGAAACAGAAGACCTGGCCTTTTACTTGGGAGAGCGCGCGCTGTATGATTCGGTGCATATCTCCACCGAGAGTTCGACCTCCACCGATCCGGCGGCCGTTTCCCGGACGCACCGTATTGGAGCCACGTATGTCCCCCTGGCGGATTCTTTGCTGGTGCGCATACGACCTACTAGGGAGCTAGGTGAACAGGCCAAGGCCCGGGTGGTGATGCAGCGCGTGGACCGCGCTAAATCCGAGGTCAGCTCCGTCGTGTGGCAAGGCGGTTGGGCTTCCGCCAAATTCCGGGAATTTGGCCAGTTTCAACTGATCGAAGACAACGAACCACCGCATATCACGCCCCTGGGTATTCGCGATGGGGCCAACCTGTCGGGGGCTACCAAAATATCCTTTTTGGTTTCCGACAACCTGGGATCCTTTTCGCATTTCCGGGCGATGCTCGATGGAAAGTGGCTCCTGTTTACCAATGACAAGGGACGGGTCTTCATCTACCGCTTCGATGAACACTGTCCTTCAGGTCCGCATACCCTGGAGGTGAGCGTACAGGACGAAGCAGGAAACCTTACCCGCCAACAATACTCCTTTACGAGATAAATAGCCACCGACGGGACCCACCTGGGTGCGTTTTAGCTCCTTGCGGAATAGTCCTACATTTGACGCGGTGCAGGTTATATCAAAAGACCTGCGGCTTTCAGACATGATTGCACTTAAGCCCGGGGACAAGGCACCCAATTTCTCGGCCATCGATCAACATGGCACTAAACGCTCGCTCGCTGAATTTCGAGGAAAGAAATTGGTTTTGTATTTCTATCCCGAAGACGATACACCCACCTGTACGGTGCAGGCCTGCAACCTGCGTGACCATCATGGACTCCTTACCAAGCAGGGTTTTGTTGTCCTGGGGATAAGCCCGGACAGTGAAAAGAGCCATCTTAAATTTGAAAAAAAATTTGACCTGCCCTTCACCCTGCTAGCAGATCCCGAGCGCCGGATCATCGAAGCCTACGGGGTGTGGGGCGAAAAGCTACTCTTTGGCCGCCGCTATATGGGCGTACGGCGAACGACGTTTATCATCGATGAAAAAGGCGTCATCCGCCTGATCTTGGACAAGCCGCACTCAAAAAATCATGCGCAGGAATTGCTGGCGGCTTGGAAGGCCCTGCCCTAGAGAACCGTTTGTTCAGATGATCCACTCCACCTCTCCCAGTTCGAAGCTGACCGCCTCGGGATCTGCGGTGCGCAGTTGGCCCGTGGCCGTTACCTCTCCCACCACTACATCCAACAGACGATCGCCTTGCTTTAGCCTCACCCGTTGGCCACGCCGGTACAAATGCTGGTTGTATTGATCCAGGATCTGTGCCAGGCCCGCATGTTGCAATTCCCGAAATCTGGAGTCCATGGCTTGGCACCACTCCGAGGCTGCTGCGGCCAATGGCCAGGTCTTCCCCGTAATTTGGCGCACGGAAACCGCACGGCCCTGCAGCTCATCTGGAAATCGAACTTGGTTGATATTTAATCCCACGCCCGCGACGGCATAGCGCATGCGGTTGCCCTGGGAGATGCTTTCGATCAAAATGCCTCCTGCCTTTCTGTCATTCCAATACAGATCATTTGGCCACTTGATGTGCAAACCCGAACGGACGGATTTTCCCAGCCAATCCAGGCACGCCAGCGCTGTTGCGGCGCTGAGCATAAACTGGTGTCTTGGCTCGAGAAAGCCCGGTTCCAGCACGGCGCTCACGGTAAGGTTCTGCCCGGCTTCGGCGGTCCAGGATTTGCCACGCTGACCCTTTCCCGCGGTCTGATGTTGCGCCATAAACACTATGCCATGTGAAGCCAATCCAGCATGAACTTGGGCGATGGCATAGTTGTTGGTGCTGTCCACTGACCCGAGTTGGATCAGGGGAAACCCAATGGGACCGAGGGGTTCTTCGCTGGAAATGTTGATCGTGGGAAGTGGCAAAAGATTCCTATTTTTGGGCAGTGCGAATTTAGGATTTGTCGTGCAACATTTTGGCCGACGACCATAAAGACTCCCGTGGACTAGGCGGCTGAGCGGTTGGCTCGTCCAGATCCTGTTAGTCACGCGGAGGGGGCGAATCCAAGCTTGCTTCTCGCAAAAAACTTAATTTTTCATCAAAACATTTTGATTATTGGAACAATTGTCTATGCTGGCTACCCGGAAGCCCAAAAGAGCAGCGCGGTTGACGAAGAATTCGAAATTTTTTAAAACCATAATACAAGCCATCCAGGAAAAAAAAGGGGAACGAATAGTATCACTTGACCTTCGCAAAATTCACGAAGCGGTTGCCGATTACTTCATCATCTGTGAAGCCAGCAGTCACACCCAGGTCAAAGCAATCGCCGATTTTGTCGAAGTAGAAGTTAAGCAGGCCTGCGGGGAACTTCCATACAAACACGAAGGCATCCAAGCGTTGCAATGGGTACTCATTGATTACGTGAATGTCGTGGTCCATGTCATGCTGCCGGAAAGCCGCCGATTTTACAAGTTGGAAGACATGTGGAGCGATGGCGGCTCGGAGGAACACGACGGGTAAGAGCGGGCTTTAACGTTTTATTTGAACTTTTCAAGCACATAAACCTTAATAATAAGTAGTCGTCTAGGAGACACCATTCATCATGCCACAGGAAAACAACAAACAAAACGATAAAGGTAACTTTCCCCGGTTTAGGCCCAGAGGAGAAGAAGAAGGCAATGGCGGCCCGCGTAAGGGGCCAAAATTTAGCATCTATTGGGTATGGGGCATCATCGCTGCCGTGCTGCTGGGCTTCCAGTTTCTGGGTTTTTCACCCGACGCGCATCATTTGGATTCGGAATTGGATTTCCGCAACAACATGCTCGAAAAAGGGGATGTATCCAAGTTGGTGCTGGTGACGAACAAGAACCTGGTTCGGGTATATATTAAAAAAGACAGTTTAGATAAGGCCTATTACCGCGATAAATTGGGTAAGGGTTGGGCTGCGGCTAAGAGCAGTGATGTTCCCCAATTTGAATTCCAGGTCGTTAAGATCGATGAATACGAAAAGACCCTCAAGGATTTCTTTCAAAAGAATCCCGCGCTCGAGGTTCCCTACTCGCCTATCCAGGAGGGTGAATGGTTTGCTCCGTTCCTGCAAATCATCCTGCCGATTTTGATCATACTGCTCATCTGGATCATGCTCATGCGTAAGATGGGCGGTCAGGGAGGCAGTGGCGGACCCGGTGGAATTTTCAACATTGGTAAATCCAAAGCCACACTCTTCGACAAAGGGACTAAGGTCAACATCACATTCAACGACGTGGCGGGACTCGATGAAGCCAAAGTCGAAGTGATGGAGATCGTCGACTTTCTAAAGAATCCCAAAAAATATACCGCCCTGGGCGGAAAGATACCCAAGGGTGCCCTGCTGGTCGGACCGCCCGGAACAGGAAAGACCCTTTTGGCTAAGGCCATGGCCGGCGAGGCCCAGGTTCCCTTTTTTAGCATGAGCGGATCGGACTTTGTGGAGTTGTTTGTTGGCGTGGGTGCCAGCCGTGTCCGAGATTTATTCAAGCAAGCACGTGAAAAAGCGCCTTGCATCATCTTTATCGATGAAATAGATGCCATCGGCCGAGCCCGAGGTAAAAACGCGATCATGAGCAACGACGAACGGGAAAGCACCCTGAACCAGTTGCTGGTCGAAATGGATGGCTTTGGCGGCGACAGCGGGATCATCATCCTGGCAGCTACCAACCGCCCCGACGTGCTAGACACCGCCCTGCTTCGTCCGGGTCGCTTCGACCGCCAGATCTCCATCGATAAGCCTGATCTGAAAGGACGGGAAGCGATCTTCAAAGTGCATTTAAAACCGATCAAGATTTCCAGTAAACTGGATATCCATAAACTGGCTGAGCAGACGCCCGGATTTGCGGGCGCTGATATCGCCAATGTGTGTAACGAAGCCGCCCTGATTGCCGCCAGAAAGGGCAAGGAAACGGTGGAAATGGATGACTTTCAGGACGCCGTCGATCGGGTCATCGGAGGATTGGAAAAGAAAAACAAGATCATCTCTCCGGAGGAAAAGCGCATCATCGCCTACCACGAGGCCGGTCACGCGATCTGCGGTTGGTTCCTGGAGCATGCCTACCCCTTGCTCAAGGTTACGATCGTACCTCGGGGCGTAGCCGCCCTGGGATATGCCCAATACACGCCCAAAGAACAGTACCTGTACAATACCGATCAGTTGTTTGATCAGATCTGCATGACCCTGGGAGGGAGGGCGAGTGAGGAATTGAATTTCAAAAAAATATCTACCGGCGCGCAGAATGATTTGCAACAGGTGACCCGGATCGCTTATTCCATGGTGACCGTCTATGGGATGAACGACAAGGTTGGCAACGTGAGTTTCTTCGATCCGGCTCAGGAAAATTCCTTCACCAAGCCCTATTCGGAAGAAACCTCCAAGATGATAGATGAAGAAGTGCGTAAGCTGATCGACTCGGCCTATGTGCGGACCAAGGAACTGCTCACCCAAAAGGCGGGTGAGGTGGAAAAACTGGCCGAAGCCCTGCTGGGCAAGGAAGTGTTGTTTCAGAGCGATGTTGAGACGCTGATCGGTAAGCGACCCTACGAGGAGAAACGCGCACTCGACGTATCGGACCACACCGATTACCACAAGGCAGCCGAAAACGGCAGCCCAGCCGCCGCCTCACCGAGTCCGGCTGCCGCAGAGGAATTGAATCGTCCCTGACCCATTGCCTGAGTTATGAACATATCCCCGGCCAAAGAAAATATTCTCAAGAAAATAAGACAGGCGTTGAGTCACTCAACGCCTCTTCCTTTTCCGGCCGCGGAAAACAACTCCTCGGTGTATCAGCCACCAACCCAGGAGTTGGAGGTAGAATTTGCCGAGCAGTTTACGCGCCTGCAGGGCAAGTTTATGTATTGTCAGGATTTTGGGGAGCTTGTCGCCCAACTCTCCAGTCTGCAGGCGCACCAGGGTTGGACTGGCGTGTATTGCCAAGAGCCCGGACTACGCAGCCAGTTGACTTCCCATCAATTTACCCGTTTCAGCCAAAGTTCGCTGGCCGATTGCGAAGCCGCCTTAACGAGCTGCGAACTGCTGGTCGCCCGCACGGGATCGATCGTGCTGAGCGCGGCAAGTCCAAGCGGCCGGACGGTGAGTGTCTATGCGCCTATCCACCTGTGCGTCGCCTATACAAGCCAGTTGGTGTACGACATCCGCGAAGGCCTGCTTTTGCTCAAAGACAAATATGCTGGCCAGTTGCCCTCCCTGCTAACCCTGGCCACCGGCCCCAGCCGGACCGCCGACATCGAAAAAACCTTGGTGGTCGGAGTCCATGGACCCAAGGAAGTCTATGTTTTCCTCGTGGATCAACCCGAGGACAAATTGTCGGGTGCCTGACCCCGGACGCCTCCGATTGGAGCTTCTCGACGAGCTGCCTTCCTCCTACCGAGCAACTCAATATCCATATGCCTATATTTGGTGATGCAAATTGCTGCCGATAAAAGAATCTATTTCTTATCTGATTTTCATCTAGGCGCTCCCGACCGTACGAGCAGCCTAGTCAGGGAAAAGCGGATCATCACGTTTTTGCAACAGGCCCGCCAGGACGCGGCGGCCATCTTCATCGTGGGAGATTTGTTTGATTTCTGGTACGAGTACCGCACTGTCGTACCCAAAGGGTACGTGCGTATGCTCGGCAAGCTGGCCGAACTAACGGATTCGGGCATCCCCGTGCACTTTTTTGTCGGTAATCACGACATGTGGATGAGCGGGTATTTCGAAACGGAATTGAATATTCCCGTCTATCACGAGCCCAGGGCATTTGAATGGAACGACAAGAAATTCCTCGTGGGCCATGGCGACGGCCTGGGTCCGGGAGACCAGGGCTATAAATGGCTCAAAAAAATATTCCGCAATAAGCTCTGCCAGGGACTTTTCGGCATCCTGCCTCCCGCCGTAGGCGTTGGCCTGGCCAATTTCCTGAGCCGAAGGAGCCGCGCCGTCACGGGCCAGAACGAAGAGCAATTCTTAGGCGAACAGAACGAATGGCTGATCCAGTACTGCAAGCAAGTCCTGACACAGCAGTACTACGATTACTTTATTTTTGGACACCGGCATTTGCCGATTGATTTTCTCTTTGATAACGGCAGCCGGTATATAAATCTAGGGGACTGGATTCGCTACAACAGCTACGCGGTATTCAGCCAAGGAAACTTGGAACTCAAGCGCTGGTTA
The DNA here is from genome assembly GCA_963742225.1 of uncultured Chitinophagaceae bacterium. Classification (GTDB taxonomy): domain Bacteria; phylum Bacteroidota; class Bacteroidia; order Chitinophagales; family Chitinophagaceae; genus Puia. The sequence goes on from CAVULD010000004.1 coordinate 434,390, forward strand.
GAGCCAGCGCCTCAAACTTAACTCGTTTACGCATGCAGCCGTTTCGCGTGTATCACCTATTGATCCTGATCTCTCTGGCGGCCAGTGTTGCCCGGGCGCAGAACACTAACCCTTTTGTCTGGAGCCGGACCATCAAAGGAGATATCGTGGATTTTCGGGTGGATAATCTCGGTAACCTATACCTGATCAATTCGACCAACCAACTCAAGAAATTAGGACCCCAGGGCGATTCGCTGGCCGTGTACAACGACGTGACCAGTTATGGAATCATCTACTCCATCGATGTCACCAACCCCTTAAAGATTTTAGTATACTACCGCGAGTCATCCACCATCATCGAACTGGACCGTTTTTTGAACCTGATTAATACCATCGATCTGCGCAGCCTGAATATCTTTCAAGCCAAGGCCGTGGGGTTGGCCTACAACAACAACATCTGGGTGTATGATGACCTGGAGGCCAGGCTCAAGCAAATCAGCGACGACGGCTCGCTTGTCGACCAGACGGGAGATGTGCGTCAACTGGTGGATATGGTCCCGGATCCCTCAATCATTGCCGATCAGAGCGGCTTGGTCTATCTGTATGACTCCACCGACGGGGCCTTTGTCTTCGATCATTACGGAGCTTTCAAAAAGCGCATCTCGATTTCTTCCTGGCAGGACTTTAACGTCATCGATAAAATCGTGCTGGGTAGGAACAACCACTATTTCTTTCGCTACCAGCTAAGCGATCCCGAGGTGGAGCAGCAACCAATACCGGCGACCTATTTGCCCGCCCTAAAGATCATCATCACCTCCGGGTCGATCTACGTACTCAAGAAAACGGGGCTGGAAATTTATTCACGCACCTAAGGGGGGCCTTTGGCTATTTGTAATACTTTTGAGCCGCTAGATCGAGCCAAAATGCACGTCTTGTATGCACAATTTCTGGAACCAGATCATCTTCGGCAATCCGGTGTACCGATACGTTATCGTGGCCGGAGCCATCCTGCTGGGTATCTTATTCAAGCGACTGATCTCCAAATTGATTGCCGGCTTGTTGTACCGGGTAGCCAAGAAGTTGGCCCCGGGCTCGGATAAGGAAGCCTTTGTTAGGTTGGTCATCGCGCCGCTAGAAACCTTCCTGGTGATCTTCGTAACGGTCGTCGCCCTGGATAAGCTCCATTTCCCCGATGAGCTCAATGTGGACATCTATGAAGTCACGATGAAATCCATTGTCCACGCCCTGGCCAAGATCTTACTAATTATATCGTTTTTTTGGCTGCTGTTGCGCAATATAGATTTTATTGCCGTTCTGATCGGTTGGAATGCCAACCGGATGCACGCAGTCAAAGACAATCAGCACATCGCGTTTTTCCGGGACTTCCTCAAGGCGATCGTCTCCCTGCTTGGCCTGGTGATGGTCCTGGGTTTGGGATTCGGTTTGGATGTGGGCCGATTGCTGGCGGGCCTGGGGCTTGTCGGAGCGGCCATTGCCCTGGCGGCTAAGGAAAGCATCGAGAATTTGATTGCCTCCTTTATCATTTTTTTTGACAACCCCTTTACCGCAGGTGACCTCGTGAAGGTCAACGACATCACGGGAAACGTGGAAAAGATAGGCCTGCGCAGTACGCGCATACGCACGGACCAGAAAACCTATGTCACGGTTCCCAATAAACAGATGGTGGATTCCGTCGTGGACAACCAGACCCTGCGTACGCAGCGTAAGGCCGAGATCCGCCTGCCCCTGAGCCTTGGGACCCCGCCCTCTACCGTGCAGGATTTGCTGCTGGGTATTTCCGCCATTCTGGGACAGGACAAAATTGAAAACCAATCTGTTTTTTTGAATGCCATTTCCGCCAGCGGGTTGCAGATCAACGCCGATTACTTTACGGCTAACATCTCCTTATTGGAGTTCAATCAAATCAAGCAGGAAGTAAATTTTCAGGTGCTGGAACTGGTGGACAAATTGCAGGTGCAGATGGCGGGAACCATAACGGATCTGCGGGTGCAGCAGGAGCAGAAATGATTCTGGGGGAGGGGTGCTTAGAGTTGTGTCTTGAGTTCAAGTAGGAAGGCCCGGATATGCTCCAGGTTCTTAATCAGTTCGAAGCGTTGTTCCGCTTTTCGGTTGTTCTTTAAAAAATCCTTGGCCCCTTCGATGGTATACTTGCGCTGGCGCAGCAGGTGATAAATCAGGTGCAGATTCTTCACGTCCTCGGGCCGGAAATAGCGGTCTCCTTTCTTGTTTTTCTTGGGTTGAATCACCGAAAACTCGGTCTCCCAGAATCGAAGCAGCGATTGATTGACCCGGAACATTCCCGCCACTTCACCCATCGTATAGTATTGCTTGCGAAATAACTCCTCATCTTCGGGAATGTTGATTAAGTCCGCTTCGGCTGCGACCTGGCTGATGGACTTTCGGCCTCTGGAAGATTTAGGCTTTTGGGCAGGCTGGACGACTATGGCCTGCTGGGAAACGGTTGGCTCCTCGCCTTTGAGCTTTTTAATGCGAACGCCCACATTAACGCCAGGGCTTTCAGGCTCCGTGGAGGCCACTTCCGCAGGCGGATTAATCACGTTCGTAAAATTGAGTGTCATTTGGGGAAGTGCCGCCATAGTTATAGAATGTGCGCAAAAACCATTCCGATTAATAAATATAATATGCAAACTCCAATATCCAAAATCTATTGTGGCCTTATTAAGCCCCGGTCCCCGCGCCACGGGCTGGCTAGCTGCCCCCACCCGAGTCCCCAGGTAAGCTGGGCTCCTCCCCAACTCCACCATGCGGCCCACCTGACCCTCGTGCGGCGATGGACAGCTCACCCCCCACTTTTTTTTGAGTTCTAGTCGAAGCTTTGATTGCTGGAGGAGGCCAACTTCAGCAAGCGGTCGTATTGCTCCGGGGTTATGTCATTATAGAAATAGTATACCGGATCGACAGGTTCCCCGTGGAAGTGCACCTCATAATGACAATGGGGCCCCGTGCTCTTGCCGGTATTGCCCACCCAGCCGATGACTTCGCCGCGTTGAACCCGCTGGCCGGGGTGGACTTTGACGCGGAACATATGCCCAAACAACGTGGAATAGCCATAGCCGTTATTGATGACCACGTGATTTCCATATCCGTTGCCGGTGTTGCCAGCCACTTCCACCGTACCATTCGCGGTGGCGTAAATAGGCGTTCCGATGGGTGCTGCAAAATCAAGCCCCGCGTGGAATTTGGTAGTCTTATATACAGGGTCGATCCGGTAACCGAATCCCGAGGCGATGCGTTTAAGATCTTTATTGCTGACCGGCTGGATGGCTGGCGTGCAGGAGAGCATCTGTTCTTTGTTCTTGATGAAACTATCGATCTGGTGGTAGGACTTGGCCTGGAAATCCATTCTGGCCGAAAGGTTGTTGAGTGTCTTGGCTATAGAGGTGGCCAGGTTATCCTGATCCATGGCTTGGACCAGCAGGATTTCCTGCTGATGGGCAACGTCCTTGGCCCGGGCGCTGTCAGGAACGGGATTGGCCTCAAAGATGGCTCGGTAGACGCCGTTATCTCTTTTTTCCAGCTCGGATAGCTGGTCCTGCAATTTTTTTACCTTTTCATTCAGAACATAATAGTTGTCCTTGAGCCCTTCATTTTTTTGCATCAGCCTTTTCTCGTTGGCCGATGGAAAATATTTATAGGCTAAGGAAACCAGTATCAGTGCGGTGACGATGGCGGCGGACAAAAACCCCAGGATACGCAAAAGGGTTACGCGAAGAGGGGTCTCCAGTTTTTCATATCGGAGCGAATTGGTATTATAGTAATACTTGATCTTTTTCATACCCCGGATCGGCAGGTTGGACGTGTTAATCGATAAAGATATTGATCATTTTAATTACCAATTTATCCCAGATGCGTTTTTCCTTATCCGTACCTTTGCAGCGCTGCTCACCTAGGCGGTAAGTCTGCAAATATAACCCTTAACCCATCAAAAAATTAAAGTTTATCCCGAATGGCCATGATGACCAGTAACGAGATTCGCCGTGCGTTTTTGGATTTTTTTACCTCTAAAGGGCATGTCATCGTGCCCAGTGCGCCCATCGTTATTAAGAATGATCCGACCCTGCTGTTCACCAACGCGGGCATGAATCAATTCAAGGATTTTTTCCTGGGTAATAAAATTTCACCACATCCACGGGTAGCCGATACCCAAAAATGCCTGCGCGTCTCCGGTAAGCACAATGACCTGGAAGAAGTAGGGGTGGACACCTACCACCACACGATGTTTGAAATGTTGGGCAACTGGAGTTTTGGTGATTATTTCAAGGCCGAGGCCATCGCGTGGAGTTGGGAGCTGCTCACCAAAATCTACCAGATCCCCCAAGACCGGATATACGTTTCCATTTTTGCCGGCGATAGCACCGAAGGCCTTCCCAAGGACCAGGAATCGTTCGAGGAGTGGAAAAAATGGATCGACCCGCAACGGATCCTGCTGGGAAGCAAGAAAGACAATTTTTGGGAGATGGGAGACACGGGACCTTGCGGGCCATGCACAGAAATTCATGTCGATTGCCGAGACGCCGACCAGAGGGCCCAGACCGACGCGCGCCAGTTGGTCAACCAGGATCATCCGCAGGTCATCGAAATCTGGAACAACGTATTCATCCAATTCAACCGTCTAAAAGATGGTCGCCTGGAACCGCTGCCCGCCCGGCATGTCGATACGGGTATGGGGTTGGAGCGTTTGGTGCGCGTGCTGCAGGGTAAGCAAAGTAATTACGATACGGATTTGTTTACTCCCCTGATCGCAGAGATCAAGCGCCTTACCGGCACTCAGGGGGATATGCGCTACAGCTCCCCCGATAGCAAACCCAGTATTGCGCTTCGGGTTGTGGCAGATCATATCCGGGCGATTTCGTTTACCCTGGCCGACGGGCAGCTACCCTCTAATACCGGTGCCGGATATGTCATCCGGCGCATTCTGCGCAGGGCTGTACGGTATTACTACACCTACCTGGATTATAAAGAGCCTTTGCTATTTCAACTGGCACCTTTTCTAGCCCGCCAGTTTGAGCCGGTTTTTCCCGAACTCACCCAGCAGCTGGAATTCCTCACCCGCGTGATCAGGGAGGAGGAAGAGGCTTTCCTGCGAACCCTGGACAAAGGACTGCGTAAAATGGATGAGGTCATCCTCTCGGCCTCCTCCTCGGGTGAGCGCACTATTAGCGGGGCTTTCGCCTTTGAACTTTTTGATACCTACGGGTTCCCACTAGACCTCACCAAGCTGATCGGTGGCGAACATCAACTTACGGTCGACGAAGCGGGCTTTGACCGCGAAATGAAAAAGCAAAAAGACCGGTCCCGCGCCGCATCAACGGTCGAAGCCGAAGACTGGGTCACGCTCATCGACAACCCACTTTTGGAATTTGTGGGCTATGACACACTAGAAATTAAAAGCAAAATAGCACGCTACCGCGAGGTGACCATCAAAGGCAAGAAGGCCTTCCAGTTGGTCCTGGAGGCTTCCCCTTTTTACGCCGAGAGCGGGGGTCAGGTAGGAGACCGCGGCACGCTGCGCCGCGAGCAGGAAACGATCGAAGTAGTAGATACGAAGAAAGAAAATGAACTCATCATCCTGTTTACCGATCGGCTGCCAGTGGACCTAGGGCAAGAACTGCTAGCTAGCGTGGACTGGAAAAAGAGAAAGGCCATCGCGGCCCACCATTCAGCTACCCATCTGCTACACGCGGCCTTACGCCAGATTTTGGGCAAACATGTGGCTCAAAAGGGATCCCTAGTCAATGCCGATCATCTCCGATTTGATTTTTCGCATTTCGAAGCGGTTTCTGCCGAGCAACTCCAGGCAGTCGAGCAACTGGTCAATGAAAAAATCCGGGATGACATCCCCGTCGTCATCCGCGAAATGCCCAAGGACGAAGCCCTTCAGTTGGGTGCCATGGCCTTGTTTGGGGAAAAATACGGCGACACGGTACGGGTTGTGATCATGGATCCGGCCTACTCGGTCGAACTTTGCGGGGGAACCCATGTGGGCCGGACCGGCGAGCTGGGATTTTTTATCCTGACCATGGAATCATCGGTCGCCGCAGGCGTCAGGCGTGTGGAAGCCAAAGCCGCCCAGGCCGCCGTCGATTACCTGAATCAGGATCTGCTGGGCCCCTTAAATAAAATTAAGAACCTCACCAAAAAGCGACCTGCAGAAACGCCCGCAGCGGTGGAGAGTTTGATCCTGGAAAACCAGGAGTTAAAAAAGAAATTGGAGAAACTCACCTCCCTGCAACTTAGGGTTCAGGCCGCTTCTTTATTGGGCCGCAGCGAAGAGTTGGGCAATATCCGATTGATCGCCAGCCAGGTGGAGGTGGACTCCAGCGATCATCTCAAAAAACTCGCCCTGGATCTAAGGCAGCAGCTAAGCGCAGGGGCAATCTTATTGTACGCCGAAATCGCGGACCGTGCCCATGTCTGTCTGTGTTTTGGCGACCTGCTGGCCGATCAAAAAAAATGGGATGCCAACCAACTCATTAAAACGGACCTGGCTCCCCTGATCAGCGGTAAAGGAGGCGGTCAAACAAACCAGGCCCTGGCAAGCGGTCCGGGCCTAGGCCGATGGCCCGAGCTGGTCAAGGCCCTGCGATCCAAGCTTCTTCAGTAAGGCAACGGTCCCCAGTACCCACCCCCCCCCGGACTGGGCGAATGCTAATAAAGCGTTAAAATTCACTGCCCAATTGCGAAAAGCTTCGTATATCAAAAAAACCCCTACATTTGAAATACGAAACTTGACGTAGTAGCACATCATCAACCAAAAATTATTAGCCATGAAACAATGTTTAATTCGCATGGGGTTCGTAGCGGCCGTAGCCTTTCTTATGCAGGCCAGCGCCTGGGCTCAGGACAAGGACACAGCGGTCATTCGGCCGGACAACCAGCGGGATTTTGACGAGATTATCATCAAGAGATCGGGGGATCTTCCCAACAAGGTTACCCTGGAAATCGCCAAAGATGGCCAGGTGACGATAAACGGAAAACCTGCCGATCAATACCACGATGGCAATCTCACTATTATCCGTCGCAAAGACCAAGACGACCTGGATATGCCCACCATCGACGGACCCTCGCCCTTTCTGGTTGGCCCAGATGATATCCGCATCAAAGCATGGCAGGACCAAGCGCAGGCCAATGCACTCAAGGACCAACTTATGTTAGCGCAGAAGATGGAACGCTCCTTTCGCTTCGACCGGGCCATGCTCGGCGTGGGGTCGCGCAACGCAAGTCCGACGGGTGCCCAGGTTCAGGAAGTGACCAAGGGCAGCCCTGCCGAAAAAATTGGCCTGCAAAAAGACGATATCATCATCCGAATCGACGACACCAAAATCGAAAACCCAAAAGATCTGGCCGAGGCCATTCAGAATCACAAGCCCGAGGACAAAGTAGTGGTAACCTATCTGCGTGCGGGCAAGGAATTGAAGGCCACGGCGGTGCTCAGTAATGCTGGAGGGAAGGAAAGCTTTTCCTATGATATGCGTCCCCCTGTCGTGCGCCGCGATTTCAATGAACCCTATTTCTACCGATTCAAATATATGGATCAGGGCCCCAAGATAGGTATCCGTGCTCAGGACACCGAGGATGGCAAGGGTGCCAAGGTTCTGGACGTGGATGATCAGTCGAATGCGCAAAAAGCAGGTATTAAAGCAGGTGATGTGATAACGCAGTTTGACGGAAAGCAGGTAAGCAATGCCTCCAGTCTGGCTGACTTGGCGCACGACGCCAAGGCCAAATCCTCGGTGCAGCTGAAAATAACCCGCGGCGGAAAACCCATGGATATCGAGGTGAAAATTCCTCATGAATTAAAGACCGCTGATTTATAATCGGGCCTTAGTGCATTCTGGGATTCAAGTCTGGTTAGCAGCATCTGGGGTTGGTCGGTCTGATTAGCTCCACCGTATTCAAGGGCGTGCAGCGTCTCTCTCTGCACGCCTTTTTATTCCATAATTTGCTTCCTGGGCGGCCCACTTCGTTACCCCACAGAATTGCCGCTGATTCTCCGAACTACTACCATTTGTCCCAAAGGCGACAGGAAATAAGCCTTGAATGAGGTACTTTTGCTGCTCATTGGCCCGACTTAGTTAGATCAATCCTGGGTCTGGCCGATACCCTATAATGGCGATAAATTACGAAGCGTACGAACTGGTGGTTGGACTTGAGGTGCATGCCCAATTACTCACCCAGAGTAAATTGTTCTGCGGTGACAGCGCGGCATTTGGTGGCGATCCCAATCGACAGGTTAGCCCCATTACGCTGGGTTACCCGGGTAGTCTGCCTAAACTCAATCGCCAAGCCGTCGCGCTTGCTGTCAAAATGGGCCTGGCCTGCCACTGTGCAATTGAAGGCACCAATTATTTTGCGCGAAAAAATTACTTCTATCCTGACCTTCCCAAGGGATATCAGATTTCCCAACATACGACGCCCATTTGCAAAGGGGGCTATGTAAAAATCAAGACTGCGTCGGGCCAGGAGAAAAACGTGCAACTCAACCGCATCCACTTGGAAGAGGACGCCGGAAAGAGCCTCCATGACGTGGACCCCCAAAACACCTGCATTGACTTTAACCGGGCGGGAGTACCCCTAATCGAGATAGTGACAGAACCCGAGATCGCCAGTTCGGAGGAGGCGCATGCGTATTTGACCGAGCTTCGCAAAATGCTGCGCTTTTTGGACATCTGCGATGGCAATATGGAAGAAGGTAGCCTGCGATGCGACGCCAACGTTTCGGTGCGCAAGAAAGGAGAGACCAGGCTGGGTACTAAAATAGAAGTGAAGAACCTCAATTCGATGCGTCATGTGAAGAAGGCCATCGATTACGAAGGACGGCGGATGATCGAGTTGCTCGAGCAAGGCCAGCCGGTCATCCAACAGACCCGGAGTTACGACGCGGCAAGCGAAACTACCTTTGCGCTGCGAACCAAGGAGGATGCCAATGACTACCGATATTTTCCCGATCCTGACCTGCCCCCATTTCAGGTCACCCATGCGATGGTGGAGCAGATCCGCCAAACGATGGTTGCCCTGCCCGATGAGCTACGCAGTACCTACCGGACCCAGTTGGGATTGAGTGAATACGACGCCAATTTGCTCAGCGAAGAGCGGGAAACGGCCGAATATTTTGCGCAGCTGGTTAGTGCCACTACCCACGTTAAAGCAGCGGCCAACTGGCTGCTCGGTCCGATAAAATCCTGGCAGAATGAAACAGGCCAGTCAATCCGCCAGTTGGGTCTAAGCCCGGCCAATCTGGCCAAGCTCATCGAGTTGGTGGAAGCGGGTCAGTTGAGTTTTTCGATGGCCTCGTCCAAAATCCTGCCGGCCCTCCTATCGGGTCCAATCCAAGATCCCGGGGAACTGGCCAGCAAACTTAATCTGCTGCAAAATGCAGACGAAACCCAGGTAGCGGGTTGGGTGCAAGAAGTCTTGCAGAATATGCCCGAGAAGGTGGCCGAATACCGCAAGGGGAAGAAAGGATTGATTGGGCTCTTTGTCGGCGAAGTGAAAAAACTGTCCCAGGGTAAGGCTGATCCGAAGTTAACGAACCGCCTGCTGCTCGAAAAACTGGAGGCTGATTACCCCCGCCATACCTAAGCGTCAGCTACTATAGGCCGAGGCGATCGGGGGTGGATCTTTGTCAAAAGAGTATGTCATTGAACACTAATTATAATCTTGTATGAACAAAAAATTAGCATGGATGGTGGCCCCGTTGTTGGGTCTTTGCTTATTGGCCTGTAAGCCGGGCAAGAAAAATACCCTACACATCAGCGTTTCTTATACCAACGCCGATAAATTGCCCTCTTCCGCTCCTTGGGCAGACAGTTCAAAAGGCTCCGGGACAACCAAAGCCCCAATACAAGTGTACCTTCAAGAAGTTCCTTATGGCAAAGATCAGCCAGCGGCCTTGCTCGATTCGGCTGGCTTGAAAGGAAGTTCGGGTCAGTTGGACTTGCACTGCACCGCCAAAACCGAAGGGATTTACGAGCTGGTATTTGGCGATAATCTCCTGGCCGTACCGCTGATCAATGATGCCGACGATATCCAGGTAACGGTGGATCTGGCGAAAAGAGATGACTACTATACCTTGAGTGGGTCTGTAGCCAGTAAACAACTCCAGGACCTGATCGCCAATTTTGGCGCCAAGAATTTTGCCTTCGAGAAGGCCAGGGCCGAACTGGACAGCCTCGCGCAGGTCAAGGCTTCCGACACCAGCTTAGTGGAGGCCACTAAAATGTCGGTCCAGCAGGCAGGACAGGATCTGAACCAATACCTAAAGCAATTCATCACCAAGTCCGCCAACCCCACGCTGGCTGTGCTGGCCCTGAGTTGGTCATCGCGCACCTTCAGCAAAGAGGAGTTTGAAGTGGCACTCAACGGGCTGGTCAAAAAATATCCCACCAACACCATACTTCTCGGGATGAAAAAAAGCTACGATGAGCAACTGGCCGATGCGACCAAAAAAGAGCAAGGCAGTTCCTGGGTAGGAAAGCAGGCGCCGGACCTGGTGCTGCCGGACCCCTCGGGCAATGAGATCGCGCTATCGTCTTTTCGGGGAAAATATGTGCTGGTAGACTTCTGGGCCAGCTGGTGCGGTCCTTGCAGACAAGAAAATCCCAACGTGGTCAAAGCGTATAACGAATTTAAGGACAAGAATTTTGCTGTTCTCGGGGTCTCCCTGGACAAGGAAAAGGAGGCCTGGCAACAGGCTATTGCCCAGGATAAACTTACCTGGACGCACGTGAGTGATTTGAAATTCTGGAACAGCAAGGCTGTGGATGTATTCCAATTTCAAGGAATACCCTTCAACGTCCTGGTGGATCCGCAGGGGAAGATTATCGCCCAGGAGTTGCGGGGGCCCGACCTGGAAAATGCATTGGCACAGGTCCTGAAGTAAGGCTGGGCCACTTAGGACCCGCTGGCCTTGGTTTTATGTAGCGACAGCAATAGGGCAGGAAGAAAGATCAGGTTGGTCAGCGTGGCCATCACCAGGGTCAAGGAAGTCAGCCAACCCAGTGCGAATATACCGCCGAAGCTGGAAAAGCAAAAAATGACGAACCCGGCGATCAGTACCATGGACGTATAGATAATGCTGATTCCAGTCGTATAGATCGTATTGATGACTGCCTGTCGCGCACTGCATTGCCCCAGATCAACCACCTGTTTGTAATTCACCAGAAACCGTATGGTGATATCGATGGATATACCCAGGGCGATGCTGAATACGATGACCGTGGAGGGCTTCAGGGAGACACCAAGCCAACCCATGACCCCGGCGGTGATCACCAAAGGAATGAGATTGGGTATCAGGGAACAAAGCAGTATCCGGAAGGACCGGAACAAATACAGCATGCAGCTGGCAATTAGTACAAAGGCCCACACAATGCTTTGTTTCAGTCCGTCGATGATAAAGACACTCCCTTCTAAGAAAGTCACGGTACTTCCCGTGAGTTGCACTTTATAGTGCGCCGAGTCAAAGAGTTCAGCCGATTTTTTTTCGATGGCATCTAGAACTGCGGGCAGGCGCTGACTGCCAATGTCCGCCATATTCACGCTGATCCGGGTTTGCTGCTTATTGCTGTCGATGAAGCTGCTGGCAAGTTTGCCCATGGGGCTTTTCTTGCCGCCACTCTCGGGCCGCATATTTAAGTAGGGAGCAAGAAAGGCGATGTCAATCTGGTTAGGAAGCCCGTAATTCAGGCTGTCGCCATTGTAATACCCCTGGCGCGCGAATTTCAGGATATCTACCACCGACAGAGGTCGAGCCATATCCGGCATGGCGGCAATATATTGACTTAAGGAGTCAATCTTTTCAAAGGTCCGCAGCATATTGGATCGCAGTCCGTTTTTGCGTTTGGTATCCAGAATAATCTCCAAAGGCATGATGCCCTTAAAATTTGATTCGAAAAAACGCAGGTCAGTGTACACCTGATCGGTTTTCGGCAGGTCATCCACGATAAAAGTCTCCGAGCGCAACCGGGTCATACCCAGGATAGACATTACCAATACTACCCCAGTGGCTCCATAAATCACCAGTTTATGATTTAAGGTCCAAAATTCCAATTTGGTCAGCACCGCGGCCAGCCATTTGTTGCTCAGGTAGCGCGTATGGCGCGACTTCGGCGGAGGAAGGTAACTGAGCGAGGCGGGGATAAGCAGCATCGAAATGAAAAACAGACCCATGATGTTCAAACCGGCCACGACCCCAAATTCTTTGAGCAGCGTGCTGGCCGTCAAGGCGAATACACCGAAGCCAATGGCTGCGCTGATGTTGCAAAAGAGGGTGACGATGCCCATACGGCGGATCATCTCCAACAGGGCCGTCCTTTTTTCGCCGGTCTCGTTGAAGCTGCTGTGGTATTTGTTGAGAAAATAAATACAGTTGGGTATACCGATCACGACAACCAAGGGTGGGATGACTGCATTAAGCAGGGTAATCTTATAGCCGAACAAATGCATCGTTCCCATGCTGAATATGACCCCGATGACCACCACCACCAGGGAGAGCAACATGGCGCTGATGCTGCGAAAAAAGATCATCAGGATGAAGGCCGATAGGATGACAGAACCAAACAGGAACCATTTCATTTCATAGGCGACTTTGGTGGCCAGGTAAGTGCGGATGAGGGGCAGTCCGCTGAAATGAATCTGCAGTCCATGGGCTTGACCAAAGCGGTAGCCTGCCTGGGTGATGGCATCCACCGTCACATCTCTTTTCCTTGTGCTTAGGATATCTTTGTCGATGTTGATAGCCATCAGGTAAGCACCCGTTGCCGGATTATACAACAGGTTCCGGTAAAATGGTAGGCTCAGGAAAGTTCGTTTGTCGCTGTCGAGTTTGGATTGCGCGTCGTAGCTGGATGCAAACAAAGGAACGGCCAAGAGTTTTTCTACGCTGTCGCTTTTTTTAAGGTTAACGGCCGAGGGTATACTAAGTACTTCTTGGACCCCCGTAATTTTTTTGAGTTGGTTGCTGAGCTGGATATAGTCATTAAATACCTCTTTGTCAAAGAGCTGGTTGCCTTCCACGCCCAGGACCATCAGGTCCCCGTCGTCCCCAAATTTCTTCTGAAAGGCTTGGTAGACCAGGTATTTTGGGTTGTCCGTTGGAATGGCCTTGGAAAATTCGTAGCTCATCTCCACCTGGGAAGCAAAATAACCCATCAGGCACGTGGCAGCCAGCAAGGCAAGCAGCAGGGGCAAACGAAATTGGAGCACAAAACGGGCAATTCTTTCCCACATGGTGAGGTCGCTGTTTGATTGACGTATGAGCGGACTTAACCTTGCAAAGAAATGTATTTTAGCCGAATATTGCACACAGAATGCAGCGGTTATCGCTGGTCAGAGGCGGGGCTTTCTTTCAAGCCTGTCCAGGCAGGGGAAATCTAGGATATGATACAGTCAACTAAGGGCATTGTATTGCGTGCAGTGAAGTTTGGGGAAACCAGCTTAATTGTCACGATCTACACCGAACTGTTCGGTCTGCAATCCTATTTAGTCAATGGTATCCGGACCAGTTCCAAAAAAGGCGGTTCGAAAGCCAACGTATTTCAGCCGGCAGCCATATTGGATTTGGTGGTCTATCATAACGAGCTCAAAAATCTGCAGCGCATCAAAGAATTTAAATGGGGATACTTGTACCAACACTTGTTTAACGATGTGCTGAAGAATTCGGTGGCGCTGTTTATGGTTGAATTGATAGTAAAAAGTGTTAAGCAACCTGAAAGCCACAGCGACTTGTTCTTGTTTTTGGAAGATGCTTTCGTGCACTTGGACCAAAGCAGTAGGGTAGTGATGGCCAATTTCCCCTTATTTTTTGCCCTCCACCTGGCCAGTTTCCTGGGCCTACGCATGCAAGAAGATTATTCCCCCCAGCGCAGTTTTCTAGATTTGAGCGAAGGGTCCTTCGCCTCCGAGCAGCCCCGCCATCCTCATTTTCTGTCCGGCTCCTATAGTTATATTACTTCCCAGTTGCTCAAATCCAGGCATCCCAGCGAACTGGAACATATTCAACTTAATCAGGAAAGTCGTCGCGTGCTGATCGAAGCCTATCAAGATTTCTATGCGCTGCATATTGCCGATTTCGGCCGCATGCAGACCCTTGCAGTACTCCAGGCAGTGCTGTCGGCCTAAACCGTCCTTACGCGCCGATCACAAAACCCGGCGAGCCGTGGATTGCTGGCAAAGCGACCCCCCTTGGATATTTTCCAGTATCACCACCCCCGGCCGCTTGGCCTTTTCGAAACTGCCCATCTCGTGGTCCAATTGCAGAGCCCGAGCTCCATTGATGGTTGCCCACTGGAGCAATTCGGTGTGGGGAATGAGTGGGTAGTGACGCATAATCGTCTTTATTTCTTCCATGAGGTCGAGGGATGCGTTGCTGGCTAAGCTGTCTGTTCCCAGCACCAAGGTGGTCTGGTGTTGTCTAAGCAAATCGATGTCTGGCAGGCAGCCCTCGATATACAGATTGGCATTCACGCACAAACACAAAAAAAAGGCAGGACCAGGCAGCGGGACAGTTGCCAACCAACGCAGATCCTGCTCCCGAGTAAAGGTGTTGTGGACCAACAGCAGATTTTTAGTCCTCTGCATATAGGGCAGGACCGATTGCAGGCTACTGATCCCGGTAGCCTTGAATTGCCCGTTGATTAAGTGCATGCGCTCATACATCCCCAGCAGATCTCCCGTTCCATGGCGGAATAGTTCATCCTCGGCCGGTGTTTCCTGGTTGTGGATGCTGGTCGTGGTAAGCGAAGTAAAATAAGGCAGCAATAGTTGCCACAACTCGTGCGAGACGGAATAGGGCGCGTGCGCACACAGGGAGGATTGACTCGCGGGGAAAAGAGCCTGGGTGAACTGGTCCAGACAAGTCCTGCTGGTAGCGAACCGGGCGGTTGCTACCTGGGGAAGCCAACCGGTTACTTCAATAAAATTATAGTACCGCATTCTTGCTCTCAGCTTTTGAGGGAGCGAATCGTTGCCGTTACAGATATCTCCTACAGCCACGATGCCGCGCTGGAGCATATCGTCCTCGGCCTGCGAGATAGCCTGCAGGGTCTCCGCTGCGGAGCGCCGGCGTTGGTTGACGACAGCAAGCACGAATTCAACCAAACCCGTCCTTTGGGGAATCAACCCTTGTAGATGGCTCAACTCCAGATGGCAATGGCAGTTGATTAGCCCGGGGCAGAGTATCCCAGGAAGCACCTGTATATCGTCACCGGCGCTGGCCAGATCAATGATCTCTTCGACCTTCCCGTCTGCGCTGGTCACCAGCACGGACTGATCGCTTAGAAGCTCAAGCCCGGTAAAGAGGCGGTCTGCTCGGAATTTTCTGTAAGTCATTAACTGGCGAAACGATTAACTTTGCAAACATTTTTGTTTCATCATCGGCTTCGGCGGCCGGCCCAGCGAGCGGATCGCCCTGCATGGGTCGATCCACAAGTATGCCGGTGGGTTCAGACCAGTCCTTCATGGACCCCCGTAGTCCCATAAAAGTAATTCAAAACCATGGTTGATAAGTTGGAAGCCATAAAGGCTAGATTCGAAGATTTGGGGGTTGCCCTCAGTAATCCGGATGTTGTCAAGGATAACCGAAAGTTTAGTGCCATGAGCAAGGAATACCGCAGTCTCGAAAAGATTGTCTTGGCCTATGAAGCCTATAAGAAATTGCAGGGTGAATTGGACTTCAACCGGGAAGCACTTAATGCAGACGACACGGAGCTACGGGATTTGGCCAAAGTGGAAACCCAAGGTCTAGAAGAAAAAAAAGAAAGTCTGGAAGCGCATATTCGCAAGTTATTGATACCCAAAGATCCTCAGGATGAGAAAAACGCCATTTTGGAAATCCGGGCTGGGACTGGAGGAGATGAAGCGAGCCTGTTTGCGGGGGATTTGCTCCGGATGTACCTAAAATACTGCGAGAAGAAGGGCTGGAAAACCTCCATTCTCAGCGAAAGTGAAGGAACGGTGGGAGGATATAAGGAAGTACAGGTAGAAGTGACGGGAGAAGATGTATATGGTACCCTGAAATTTGAAAGCGGCGTCCATAGAGTCCAGCGGGTCCCCGATACCGAACAAAGTGGTCGTGTGCATACCAGCGCCGCCACGGTAGCGGTGATGCCCGAAGCTGAGGAGGTGGACTTTGAGCTGAAGGATAGCGATGTTAAAATGGAAACTGCCCGCAGCGGTGGCGCCGGTGGCCAGAACGTCAACAAGGTAGAGACCAAAGTCCTGCTTACGCATTTGCCAACGGGCACGGTCGTCGTATGCCAGACGGAGCGGACTCAGTTGGGAAACCGAGAAAAAGCTATGCAGATGATGCGCACCAAACTCTACGAGGAACAGGTCCGCAAGCAGGAAGAGGAAATTGCCCGACATCGCAAAAGCCTGGTGAGTACGGGTGACCGCAGCGCTAAAATCAGAACCTATAATTTTCCCCAAGGCCGGGTTACCGATCATCGCATTGGACTTACGGTGTATAACTTAGATGACGTGTTAAATGGCAATATTCAGGAGTTTATCGACGCGCTTCAATTTGCCGAGAACGCCGAGAAATTGGCCAAACAGAATTGAGCCCTTGTGCACCAGGATCTTTTATTGGAATCCGCGCCTGGGAAAAGGCCATGCCGTCCGGGCCGAAACTCGGACCGACCCAGGACTTGGAGTATAATCTTCTGCAATCCAATCGCCCACCCCATCGATGCGAGATATCCCCAACCGGACTTGAGCGATTGCTAGCGTCCCGTTAGGACATTTTCTTTTTCTTAACTTTTCTGGAGTAAACTTTTTGCCTTTTGGTGCGTCTTATACAGGAAGAGTTCTTTGCAAGAAGGGAGTCCCTAATCCGGGCGAAGGTGGATGGCAGAGCAATAGCTAAAAAAATGTTATTGTCAGCCAAAAGCAAATCGGAAGATCGAATACCTGCGTATATTTATATCGGCAAATTGAATTGGCAGTTATTTGGCAAATGGGACGATCGGATTAATAATAATGGCATTCCTTTTGCGTTATATTATCAAATGTCTTTTCTATTGACTACACAAGCAGTCAATTTTCTCATAAGCAGTTAGTTTTGGTTACGGCCCCTGTTTCCACAGGGGCTTAATTTTTTTATAGCCCCTTGCCTTTGGCAGACCACCACCACGAACGACTCAGCTAGACTCCGCCAGGGTCGTATTGCAAATCCCATAAGCCAGCCCCGCTCCAATCAAGTCTGCGATCATATCTGCCAGGTCATAATCCCTACCCGGAATAAAATATTTTTGCACGTATTCCATACCAATTCCATAGATGGCGGCCAGGATAAAGATGTAGAAAAAAAAACGCAGGCGCTTCGCTGTGGAGAATTTTTTGGACGCCACGTGCAGGCACCAAAGCCAAACAAACCCACCAAACAGGATTAGGTGAACCACCTTGTCGAAGCCGGGCAGCGCAAAAGCCTGTTCCTTGGGAATCATGGATCCGGGCAGGGCAAGCAAGATAAAGACGACCAGGGTCCAAGCCACGGCAAAAAAAACGTGGGCCAAGTAAGATCTTATTTTATGCATGTTGATGAAGCGGGTATTTGAGTTTATGATCTGCCGGTGTGCGCCCCCCGACCAGAGACCCGCCCATGCGGACTTGTCAGGCCGCACCATTCAGGTTCAGATATGGCCCGCTCAGCCGGCTACCTTACCCATGACGTATAGGGCGTCCATGGAAGGAGAAGGACTGCCGCCTCGTTTTTCCAAGGTAATGGCAAAAGCTTGGGCCTGCGGAATATTTTTCATTTTGACCAGGGCAAATCCTTCCTGGATATCGAATATACCCGCATCTACCGGCTTACCATCCACCATGGCCCAAAGTTGGTACTGTTTATTCAGGGTGGCCTGCGGGAGCTGATTGACCAGCAGGTAAACGTCCCGGCTTAGGGTGTCCCAGTATACGGTGGCCATGCTGGTGGGACTTGGGCTCCCCGCCACACCGCTCAGCTTGACGATCGCCATCCTGGGGTCCTTGAGGTGATTCATGGCCTGCTCGTAATCTTGCAATTTGGTTTGCAAGGTTTGATTGGCCGAAGCCGTTTGTCCCTGCAGCGTCAGCAATTCGTCATATTTGGAAATGTATTTCTTATACTGGCTTAGGAAATAGAAGTTAAGCCCCGTGCTTCCGATTAAAAGCAGCACGGATGCCGCTGCGAAATACCGGACCCAACCTGCTTTGATAACAGGCTTTTGGGTGTTTTTCTGCCTAGCGTACTTGGGTCCCCGGTCCTTTTCGATCTCAATTTCGGCTACAATTTTGCTTTTCAGGTTGGCCGGGGGTTCGATGGATTGATCCAGGGCCTGCTTTTCCAACAATTGTTCGAATGCGTCCCGGGCCTGGCGCACTTCGGGATGCTCCTGACAGAGGCTTTCAAATTCTGCGCGCTCCTGCGCCCCGGCAAGACCCAGCACGTAGCTTTCCACGATACCACTCGATATGTATTCTTTCAGATTCAATTTATTGCATGTATTCTTTTAATTGCAACAAGGCATTTCGAATACGGGTCTTCACCGTACCCAGCGGAATTTCTTCCAACTCGGCGATTTCTTCATGTGTATACCCCTTGAAATACGCCAGTTCGATTAACACCCGGTGTTCCGGCTTCAATTTAGTCAAGATTTTCTTAAGGCCGATAGCATCGATATTGGCCTGGGACACCTGCCCGGCCTCATAATTTACGTGAATAGGAAACTCTTGGTTTTTGCGGCTATTCTGATAGCCCTTGGACCTGAGGGTGTCGATCGACGCATTGCGGGCGATATTGAGCATCCAGGTAAATAGCCTGCCTTTGGAAGGATCATAGCTATCTACCTTGCGCCAGATGTTTATGAACACTTCCTGCAACACATCGCTGGCCAGCTCCGTGTGCTGAACGATCTGCAAGACGATGCTGTACAGAGACCCGGCGTAATGGTCGTACAAATAATTGAAAGCTTGGGCGTCCCGCGCCTTCAGAGCGCTGACCAGTTCAGGTTCGGTATATAGTCGGGCAGTATTCAAGTTGCGGAAAACTTAACTTCAAAAAACCCAGGTGGCCAGCGGGCCAAAACGGGTCTGTGTCGCGCACAGGCGAAAAAAATCCACGTCTTAACCAACCACGGCGCTGTAAGCCGCAGCGTCCAACAATCGGCCTACCTCTGCGGGATCTTCCACTTTCATCTTGATCATCCATCCTTGGCCATAAGGGTCGGTATTTACCAGTTCTGGCGAACTGCTCAATGCTGGATTGACTTCCGTGATCACCCCCGATACCGGTAGGTAGAGGTCAGAGACCGTTTTGACGGCTTCCACCGTTCCAAAAACGGCGTCTGCCTTGAGGCTTTGTCCTAGCGTTTCGACTTCCACGTAGACAATGTCCCCCAGTTCTTTTTGTGCGAAATCCGTGATTCCAATCACTGCAACCGAATCATTTTCAAGACGTATCCATTCATGTTCTTTGGTATAGCGCAGATTGTCCGGGAAAGCCATGCTAGGTAATTTTGATGCTGCAAAGATTAGGAAAAGCCCGTACATTAGAACATCTGCGTTCAAATTAATTCTTCCGCTTGACCAGTTTCATCTGCAGTATCCGCACATCCTTGATTGGCCGGTCTTGGGGTGGCCCGCTGGTTTGCACGGCGGCAATAGAATCGACCACACTGAGCCCTTGAACTACTTCGCCAAAAATGGTATAATTCTGGTCCAGAAATGGCGACCCTCCGATGGTTTTGTATACCTGCCGCTGATCGGCTGGGATCTTCCTTCCCTTGAGCCGGTTGGTTTGGACCGAGTCCAGACCCGCATCGGTATAAATCTTCCCTTCGACGATGTAAAACTGGCTGCCGCTACTGGCTTTCTGGGGGTTGACATCGTCGCCTTCGCGGGCCGCCGCAAGGACGCCCTTGTGGTGAAAAAGGCTCACGCGAAATTCCGCCGGGATCGTATAGTTCGTGTCGCCATCTCCTAAGACTCGGGCGGAATCGGCATGCTTACTGGTAGGATCGCCGGCCTGGATCATGAAATGCTTGATCACCCGATGAAACAGCACACTGTCGTAATATCCTTGTTTTGCCAGCCGCAGAAAATTGTCCCGGTGCAGCGGGGTCGAATCACTCAGGCGCACTACCACGGTACCCATGGAGGTAATTATTTGGACGTCTTTTTGGAGGTCCTTTGCTCGAAGGCCATTCGAGAGCTTGGGATTGCATCCCAAGGCTGTGGCCGCAGCCAGGAGGATGCATACATAACGATTCATAAGCTGAGTATTTGGTCCGGGCCCAAGACTATATCTACGAAAATCATCAAAATCCCGATTTTTCAAAATACAGCAGGACATGGTCTTTCATAAAGTTTTCCTGGTCCCTCAGCTCCATGACAGGCAAGGGGCGAAGTTGCTTGAAATGCGGCCATCCGTCTTCATCCACCCGTTCCAACTCGTAGTACCCGCTTTGTGCAAACAGCGCACAAACGGCTACATGCATCAAATCCTGCTTTTGCTCTTTGCTGAATTTTTTGCGGATGTCCCCGAATTCCTGCACGCCCACCAAAAATAAGATCGCCTCCATGTCCGGTTTCTTGCCAAATCGCTCTACGAGCTTGGCTTCCAGGTTCCACCACCGACTTTGCAGGTCAAGATGTGCTTGCATGGGGGCAAAGATAACCCGGATTGGCTGAAGTTGAGATTGACCCGAGTGCCGTAATTTTGTGCCCCACACATACTTGTTTAACCATATGCCAAAGCAAGGATTCACCATTTCCACCGATAAATCGAAACTCGATCTGGATTACATTCACGATTACCTAGCTAATCATTCTTATTGGGCCGCTCATATTCCTAAAGCGACCGTACAAAAATCCATCGAAGGCTCTGAATGCTTTGGGGTATACTACCAAGACCAGCAAGTCGGTTTTGGGCGAGTAGTTACCGACAAGGCCACCTTTGCCTACCTGTGTGATGTGTTTATTGACAAGGAGTACCGGGGAGATGGTCTGGGCAAGTGGCTTATACAAACCATCATGGCAGACTCCCGGCTTCAGGGACTACGCCGCTGGATGCTGGGCACGCGGGATGCCCATGGCCTTTACGAAAAATCGGGGTTCACCGCCCTGGCGGATCCCTTGCGCGTCATGCACCGTTTGGACCCCGACGTCTATAAAAAGAACAAGGACCTCAATGGCTCCTGACCTTGGGGTCCGCTCTCCAGGCGCAGCATCAAGACAATTTTTCCGCTACGACGGCCGTCCCATAGGCGAGCACTTCGGTAATCCCATCCATCACTTCATTGGCATCGTAGCGCATATTGATAACGCCATTGGCACCACGCTCCGAGGCGTGCTGCATCATGTGTTCAAAAGCTTCTTCTCGCGCTTTTTCGCAGAGGTCCACGTAAATCGAGAGTTTGCCTCCCATCAGACTCTGCAGGCCCCCGGCCAGATTGCCCAGCAGGCTTCGTGACCGGACGGTTATGCCTCGGACTACGCCCAAACTTTTGGTTATCCGGTAGCCGTTTAATTCAATACTGGTGGTGATCATCGCGGGATCAATCATATACTCGGTTTTGGATAAAATTACAACATAAATCATGCACCCGGGCTACGCCTCGCGTTGGGGTTATGGGTGCCATCTGCTACCTTTGCCAAAATTTCAAAACATGTTACAGTTGGCCTTTATCCGTCAGTACCCGGAGCTCGTAAAACAACGGCTGGCGGTGAAAAATTTTACGCACACGGGCCTGGTTGACGAGGTCTTGCAATTGGATGAAAAGCGTAAGAAGCTCCAACTGGAATCCGATACGATGCAATCGGTATTAAATGCGGCCGCCAAACAAATTGGCCTGCTGATGGCCCAGGCAAAAAGCCAGGAGGCGGAGGAAAAAAAACTGGAAGTGTCCGCCTATAAAGTAGCCCTGCAGCCAGTTTCCGAGGAGCTGGCCCGGACTGCCTTGCAATTGCATGAGGCCTTGGTGACCCTGCCCAATATCCCCAGTGACCAGGTCCCCCGTGGAAATACGCCGGCCGACAACGTGCTGGTGCGCCAAGCAGGGACCATGCCAAAGCTGCACGCCGATGCAGTGGCGCATTGGGAGCTTGCAGCCCGGTACCGGTTGATCGATTTTGAACTCGGCAACAAAATTACAGGCAATGGGTTCCCGGTCTATGTGGATCGAGGAGCCAAATTTCAGCGAGCGCTGATCAGCTATTTTTTGGATTACAATACCCAGGCCGGGTACACCGAATATCAGCCACCGGTACTCGTAAACGAAGAGTCCGCCTATGGGACCGGCCAGTTGCCCGACAAGGAAGGCCAGATGTATTTCGTCACCGAGGATAAATTTTACCTGATACCGACAGCTGAAGTACCGCTGACCAATATCTTTCGCGACGCGATACTCAAAGAAACGGAGCTGCCTATCAAGATGACGGCTTATACTCCTTGCTTTAGAAGGGAGGCTGGCAGCTATGGCAAAGATGTGCGCGGGCTCAACCGGCTGCACCAGTTTGATAAAGTGGAGCTCGTCCAGATCACCCATCCCAACCTCAGCTACCAGGCCTTGGAGCAAATGGTCCTGCACGTGGAAAACCTCTTGCAGTCCCTGCAGTTGCCTTACCGGATCTTAAAACTCTGTGGGGGTGACATGAGTTTTACCTCCGCCCTGACCTATGACTTCGAGGTATACAGCGCGGCACAGCAAAAATGGTTAGAAGTGAGTTCGGTTTCCAATTTTGAGAGTTTCCAAACCAACCGGATGAAGATCCGCTTCAAGGGGGACGGCGGCAAACCTCAGCTGGCTCATAGTCTGAACGGCAGTTCCCTCGCCCTGCCCCGGATCGTAGCTTGTCTTCTGGAGAATAATCAAACTGCACAGGGTATACGCCTGCCCGAGGTCTTGCACCGGTATTTCGGCCATGGGATGATTGCCTAAGGGGTTGCTCAGGCAAGACCAGTTGGCCTAGGATAGCGGCACCTGTTTTGTTTGCCGTGCAACTACAAAATCGATTGGTTCTCTCTCTACCAGCCTCTCTAATTTATTCCCAATCACCTTGGGGTTGCAATTTTGGATTATTCATGGCTGGGATAGATTTGAGTCAGATGCTCTGGGTGATGCGGCCGAGAAAGTCTTATAATTTCTGCTTAAACTTTACGTTCTAGATCCGGTCCAACCACCCAAATCCGGACATGGTAATTACCAATCAGTTAAGAAATCAGCATCTCATTTGGCGGGCGGGCTTTGGCCCCATGACTGAGGACGTGGATCAGCTACGCCAGGCAAGCCAGGCAGCGGTATTTAAGGCGCTGCTGAAGGCCTCGGCTGCGACGCCACAGTATATCAACGTAGCCACCAATCTGGCCCAGGAGATGATGGCTGGCGGAGCGGACCGCCGGATGAAACGCTCGGAGATGAGCGCCGAGGAAAAAAAGCAGTTGCAAAAGCAATCGCGTCAGGATCTGAAAAATTTGAACCTGACCTGGCTTGGGGAAATGGTCAATTCCGATGCCCAGTTGCGCGAGAAGATGTCCTTGTTTTGGCATGGGCATTTTGCTTCCCGAAACCAGAATATTTATTACCAGCAGTTGTTGCTGGATACCATTCGTCAACATGCACTCGGCAATTTTGCAGACTTGTTACACCAGGTGAGCAAGAGCGCAGCGATGCTTAATTTTTTGAACAACAACCAAAATAAAAAAGACCATCCCAACGAAAATTTTGCCCGCGAAGTCATGGAACTCTTCACCATGGGTCGCGGACATTACAGCGAGCAGGATGTGAAGGAAGCCGCCCGGGCCTTTACCGGTTGGGGTGCCAACCCGCAAGGGGAGTTTGTGTTTCGGCAATTTCAGCACGATGACCGAACCAAAACGGTATTGGGTAAGTCTGGAAATTTCGATGGAGACCAGGTGCTGGACATCTTGCTGGAACAAAAACAAACCGCGCGATTCATCTGCGCAAAGATTTACCGCTATTTCGTCAACGACCGGCTCGATGACCAACGGGTGGAAGCGCTGGCGACGAGGTTTTACCAAAGTCATTACGATATCCAGGACCTGATGGAGGCGATCTTCACGAGCGATTGGTTTTACGCGGAGCAGAACATTGGTTGCCGGATAAAATCACCCATTGAGCTTTTGGCGGGTATCCGCCGCATTTTGCCGATGCAGATTGACAACGAAGAGGTACAGATCCTTATTGAGCGGGTATTGGGCCAGGTACTTTTCTATCCTCCCAATGTGGCGGGATGGCCCGGTGGCACCAGTTGGATTGACAGCTCCACGCTCATGTTTCGTTTGCGGTTGCCCCAGGTTTTTCGAGATTCGGGCGACCTGGAGACCAGGCCCAAGGACGACGACGATCAGATGATGGGCATGAAGGATTCCCCGGAAGACTCGACAGCCCGTATTACTGGACGGGGTAAAAACAAAGCGGGCCGGGTGGTTTCGGTGAGTATAAACTGGGATCCTTACTTCCAGCTCTTTGAGCGGGTGCAGGCGGATCAGCTTACGAGTTCGATCGCCGCCTTGCTATGGCAAACGCCTAAGGGGATTGATCCTACTTGGCTGAATAAATATGTGGACCGATCAAGCCGGGAAACACAAATCAAATCGACCACGATCGATCTGATGAGTACCCCGGAATATCAAATGTGCTAATTTCCAAACTGAAGTGCCCCATGCGGCATTTCGACCTTAAGCGATAGGATATGCTGATTAAACGACGCGATTTTTTTCAAGTGGGTTCGCTGGCTACGGCATCGTTGATGATGCCCAAATTTCTCAAGGCATTTGAACGCCCTGCTGGCCGGATTCCATCTAGCCGTCGGGTACTTGTCATCTTGCAACTCAGCGGGGGAAACGACGGGCTGAACACCGTCATCCCGGTACGCAACGACATCTATTACAGCAGCCGCCCGCATCTGGGTATTGAAAAGGACAAGGCTCTTTTGCTCACCGATGAGGTAGGGCTGCATCCCTCACTAGGCGCCTTGAAGAATTTATATGACGACGGCAGCCTGGGCATTCTTAATCAAGTGGGATATCCCAACCCGGACAGGTCGCATTTCCGCAGCATGGATATCTGGCAGACGGCCAGCAACAGCAATGAATACGTCAACACGGGTTGGCTCGGCCGCTACCTGGATGCGCAATGCGCGGGTTGCGATAAACCTACCCAGGCGCTGGAGATCGACGATTTGCTGAGCCTCGCGCTGAAGGGTGCCCGCATCAAGGGCATTGCCCTCAAGGATCCCCGTCAACTATATGAGAGTAGCCATGGGCAATATTTTAAAGACTTGCTTTCGGACCACCGACCCTCGGCGGTCGCTGAGGAGCAGCCTGTGGATTATCTCTATAAAATGATGGCCGAGACGCTCTCTTCCGCAGACTATATATTCGAACAAAGCCAGCTGAAGCCTTCGGTGGCCGCTTATCCGGACACCGATCTGGGCAAGAATCTGCACACCGTAGCCTCACTCGTTTGCTCCGACATCAACACGCAAGTCTATTATCTTTCGCTGGGAAGTTTCGACACCCACGTGAATCAGCAAGCTCAGCAACAGCGTCTGTTTACCGAACTCAACGACGCGATTGGCGCCTTCGTGGCGGATCTGAAGAACAACCACCGGTTCGAAGATGTGCTGCTGGTGACGTTCTCGGAATTTGGCAGGAGGGTGGCACAGAATGCCAGCGGTGGCACGGACCATGGGACCGCCAACAACATGTTCCTGGTAGGCGGCGGCTTGAAGCAAAAAGGCCTGATCAACCCCATGGCTAACCTAGA
Organism: uncultured Chitinophagaceae bacterium; assembly: GCA_963742225.1. Lineage (GTDB taxonomy): Bacteria > Bacteroidota > Bacteroidia > Chitinophagales > Chitinophagaceae > Puia. The sequence goes on from CAVULD010000004.1 coordinate 460,171, forward strand.
GCGACTAGACGAGGGGGACCTGACCTATCAGGTCGATTTCAAGGATGTGTATGCCACGGTCTTGAAAAACTGGCTCCAAACCGACGACCGCCAGATTTTGGCCAGGCAGTCGTCCTATCTGTCCTTTGTTTGATCCAGGTGGACTAGACAGAATGCTGTTGCTCAAGGCTACCGGCGGTGGTGCCTTGCACACGTTTCGCATAGCCCTGGCTGGGAAGAAGGTAGAAAGGGAAAAATAAGGGATTGGTATTACCAGCCCTGCTTTGCGATGCCGGCCTTGATGGCTGCCAATGCCTTTTCCGCACCCAGCAGCGTAGTGAGCTTATTGCCCTTACCGTCGTTACCCTGAGCCATGTAAGCCCCTTTGGCGGTCTTCGTAATCACCGCATCGTGCATAGGCACATTTTTCTCTTTTGTTTTGACATTATATGCGGTCAGTGAAACTTCTGTAGACATAATGAAATAGTTTTAAAAGGTTGGTGAAAAAACCCAGCAACAATCCGAGTCAGTACCGAGGGTCCGATCCTCCGAGAAAAACCTGGGGCCTTTTCAGCGCAAAAATAGCGAAATACCGGCTACGGTGGCCGTTTAAATTGGGGTGGCTGGTCTAAATATCCAGTTTGGCGTATTTGGCATGAGACTCAATAAATTCCCGCCTGGGAGCAACTTCATCGCCCATGAGCATGCTAAAGACGCGGTCGGCTTCGGCCGCACTTTCGATCGTAACCTGCTTTAGAGTCCGGGTCGCAGGGTTCATGGTGGTTTCCCATAACTGATTGGAATTCATTTCTCCTAAGCCTTTATAGCGTTGAATGTTGACTGCATCTTCCTTTCCTCCTCCCAATTTGTCCACCCAGGATTTGCGCTGTTCTTCGTTCCAAGCATAGGCCTGCTCCTTGCCTCTCTTGACCAGGTAAAGCGGCGGTTGGGCGATGTAGATATACCCTTGCTCTACCAGTTCTTTCATGTAACGGTAGATAAAGGTGAGAATTAGGGTAGCAATATGGCTACCGTCTACGTCAGCATCGGTCATGATGATGACTTTATGGTATCTTAGCTTAATGAGATTCAATGCTTTAGGATCATCCGGCGTACCCACGGTTACGCCCAGGGCCGTATACATGTTGCGGATTTCCTCATTTTCATAAATGCGGTGCTCCATTGCCTTTTCCACGTTCAGGATCTTACCGCGCAGCGGCAAAATGGCCTGGAAGCTTCTCTCCCGCCCCTGCTTGGCCGTCCCTCCGGCCGAATCACCTTCGACCAGATAGAGCTCGCAGCGCTCGGGATTGCGTTCGGAGCAATCGGCCAGCTTGCCAGGTAATCCCCCTCCGCTGAGCACGCTTTTGCGCTGCACCAGTTCCCTGGCTTTGCGGGCTGCGGCCCTGGCTTGCGCAGCCAAGATCACCTTTTGGATGATGTTCTTAGCATCCCGGGGGTTTTCTTCCAAATAGGCTTCCAGAACCTTGGATACGGTGGAATCGACCACGCCCATGACCTCATTATTACCGAGCTTGGTCTTCGTCTGCCCTTCAAACTGTGGTTCCGGCACTTTCACGGAAATGATGGCGCTTAACCCTTCGCGGAAATCATCACCTTCGATCTCCACTTTGGCCTTTTCAAACATATTCTGTTTGTCGCCATAACTCTTAAACACCCGGGTAAGTGCTCGCCTAAATCCCGCGACGTGGGTGCCGCCCTCGATGGTGTTGATGTTATTGACGTAGGAATAGATGTGCTCGCTGTAGCTGTCGTTATAGACCAGGGCGATTTCCACCGCCACGTTGGAAGATTCGTCGAGGCCGTCCACGTAGATCACCTTGGGGATAAGCGCATTTCGTCCGGCATTGGAATCCAACATTTCAATAAACTCGATGATGCCTCCCTGGCTGTAAAAAGTCTTGGAATAGGTTTTGCCTTCATCGTCTTTTTCCCGCAGATCCTCCAGCCGGATCTGGACACCTTTGTTCAAGAAGGCCAGTTCCCGCAGCCGTCCTTCCAAAATGTCCTTGTTGTACACCGAGGTAATGAAAATGCTGGAGTCAGGCAGGAAATGCACCTTGGTGCCGGTCTTCTCGCTAGGGCCGATCTCACGCACCGAATATTGGGGTACGCCGATTCTGTATTCCTGTTCAAATATTTTTCCATCTCGCTGCACGGTCACCAGCAGGTAGGAGCTCAGCGCGTTGACGCAACTGACCCCAACGCCATGGAGCCCACCGGAAACCTTGTAGGAGTTCTTATCAAATTTTCCGCCGGCGTGCAGGACCGTCATCACCACCTCCAGCGCACTGCGTTTTTCTTTGGTCAGTATTCCTGTGGGGATGCCGCGGCCATCATCTTCCACACATACCGAATTGTCCTCAAAGATCGTTACCGTAATGTTCTTGCAATATCCAGCCAGTGCTTCGTCAATGGAATTATCCACGACCTCATAGACCAGGTGGTGCAGACCTTTCACTCCCACGTCACCAATATACATGGCAGGCCTTTTTCTAACCGCTTCTAAACCTTCCAAAACTTGTATGCTGTCGGCGCCATAACCATTGCTGGAGAGGCTGGAAACCTGGTCAATCGTGTCGCCCATAGTGAGTAAAATCCTTCTGCGTGAACAATATAAAAGTAAAGTCGGCAAATTTACAAAAAATAAGGCGCTTCCAGGCTTTAAACTTGGTCTTTTTTGGGGGTGCAGAGCCTGGAAAAATACCACTCTTTGGGCGGCTGTATACGCGGGGCGGGCCGCCTGATGCAAGTAAGTTTGCGGGGGTGGACTAAGGCAGATCGCTTGCGCTTTCGGCGGCGGCTTGGATGGTCCGGTCCAGGTCCGCGCGGCTGATTGCGTTATTGAGAAACCAGCTTTCAAATCCACTGGGAGGCAAATAGACACCACGGTCCAACATGGCATGAAAAAACCGACCATATCGCTGGATATCGCAGCTTGCGGCGGAAGCAAAATCGACTACCGGATGATGGCCGAAATGGACGCTAATCATGGAGCCTATCTGGTTGATGGTGACCGGCACCGAGGAGGCCCCGAAGGCCTCGGCCAAGCCTTGGCGCAAATAATGTGTTTTATCTTCCAGTTCCTGATAAATCTCGGGATGGTCATGCAATTGCCGAAGGACGGTATAGCCAGCTATCATCGCGATGGGATTGCCGCTGAGTGTACCCGCCTGATACACTTTGCCCAGAGGAGCAATATGCTGCATGATCTGGTTTTTTCCTCCAAAGGCCCCGACGGGCAAACCTCCTCCAATCACTTTGCCAAAAGTCACCAGGTCGGCATCGACACCAAGTCGTTGCTGCGCGCCACCGGGCGCCAGTCGAAATCCCGTCATGACTTCATCAAAGATCAGCACCATGTTGTGGGCATCGCAGACCGCGCGCAGTCCTTGCAAGAATCCGGGTAGTGGCGATATACAGCCCATATTCCCGGCTACTGGTTCCACGATGATGGCAGCGATCTGGCTCGGATGGTTTTCGACCAAACGGTAGACTGCTTCTACATCATTATAGGGCGCCGTTAGCGTGTCGGCGGCTACACCGGCCGTGACACCAGGCACGGTTTGGATGTCCAGCGTGGCTAGGCCGCTGCCGGCCTTGACCAAAAAAGGATCTGCATGGCCGTGGTAATTGCCTTCAAATTTGATGATCTTGTTTTTTTTAGTGAAACCCCGGGCAAGCCGCAGGGCACTCATGCAAGCTTCCGTGCCGCTAGACACCATGCGGACCAGGTCGACCTGGGGCACCATAGCGCGTATCAGTTCAGCCATTTGGATTTCTAATTCGGTGGGTGCTCCGTAGGAGGTGGAATACTCGGCGTATTGCGCGATGGCGCGGACCACGGGTTCATAGGCATGCCCCAGAATCATGGGGCCCCAGCTGGCAATATAATCCAGGTAGGAATTCCCGTCGGCGTCAAAGAGGTAGGCACCTTTGGCCCGTTGGATGAACAGGGGCGTGCCTCCAACGCTCTTGAATGCCCGCACCGGTGAGTTTACTCCACCGGGTATAGAACGTTGTGCCCGCAGGAACAGGGCTTGACTTTTTTCTGTATTCATGAGTGATGACTAAATAGCCGATTTGGGAAGGTGAATATCATTTCGCCGCAGTCCAGGATCTCCTTTAACCGATCAGCCGCACCGCGTCTTTTGCAAAATAGGTGGCGATCAAATCCGCGCCTGCACGCTTAATCGCGGTCAGGGTCTCCAGTATCGCTTTGTTTTCGTCCAGCCAACCCATTTTGGCCGCCGCCTTAATCATCGCGTATTCCCCGCTGATGTTGTATGCGCTAACCGGGATGGTGACCGCATTTTTGACTTCCCGGATGATGTCCAGGTAGGCCAGGGCAGGTTTCACCATCACGATGTCAGCTCCCTGCTCCACGTCCAAGAGGGTTTCGGTGATTGCTTCCAACCGGTTGGCGTAGTTCATCTGATAGGTCTTTTTATCGCCAAATCCTGGGGCCGAATCCAGGGCGTCCCGAAACGGTCCATAAAAGCAGGATGCGTATTTGGCGCTGTAGGCCATAATGCCCGTTCGAGAATAGCCATGCTGCTCAAAGCCTTCCCGGATGGCGCCTATACGCCCGTCCATCATGTCGCTGGGGGCTACCAGATCGGCTCCAGCTTGGGCATGACTCAGACTCATCTTGACTAGGGCTTCCACCGTGGGGTCATTGACGATCTCTCCATCTTGGACGATCCCATCGTGCCCGTAGGACGAATAGGGATCCAACGCCACGTCGGTCATCACCACCATATCGGGGACTGCTTCCTTTATCGCCCGCACGCTGCGTTGCATCAGCCCATCCTGGTTCCAAGCCTCCCGACCGGTATTGTCTTTGAGCTCGTCGGGACATTTGATGAACAGCAGCACGCAGCGTAGACCCATTGACCATAATTCTTTTACTTCCTTTAGGGTGACATCCAGGCTGGAGCGGTAATATCCAGGCATGGATTGGATTTCGGTTTTCAGGCCCTTGCCTTCATCGATAAATAAGGGCACAATAAAATCTAACGGCGATAAGGTGGTTTCTGCAACCAAGCTCCGCAGCGCGGAGGACTTTCTGAGTATTCTATTTCTTCTTGGCAGAATCATATTCCTTGTTTTAGGTTGTTGGTGTACGCTACTTCAAAGGCTGATCAAACCCAGTCTCGGGGATGCAAACAAACCTGCAGCAACTTATCTTCCTCGCTTCCCGGCTCGGGGGCGTAATTGTATTCAAATCGAAGGGTAGGTGGCAAACTCATCAAAATGCTTTCTGTTCTGCCGTGGGTTCTCAGTCCGAAAAGCGTTCCTCGGTCGTGGATCAAATTAAATTCCACGTAGCGGCCACGTCTGATTTCCTGCCATTTTTTTTGCTGCGGACCAAAGGGCATATTTTTTCGTCGCTCCACCAGGGGCAGGTAACTGGCCAAGAAGGCATTGGCGTTGGCCTCTTGAAAAGCCAGCAGCCTGTCGGCGTCCCGCTCGTCCACAGGCCGCAGGTGGTCATAGAAAATGCCGCCAATTCCCCGGGCCTCATTGCCACGGTGTGTGTTGACGAAATACTGATCGCATTGCTTTTTGAATCGATCATACCATTGCTCGGAAAAACTCGACACGCAATTTTTTAGCGTTTGATGAAAATGCTGAGCGTCCTCTTCAAATAGGTAGTACGGGGTTAGGTCCGATCCGCCCCCAAACCACCGGTCCTGCAGGAAGCCCGCCTCATCCCAGAGTTCAAAATAGCGCCAGTTGGCATGCACGGTGGGCGCATAGGGATTTGATGGGTGCAGTACAATCGACAGGCCCGAGGCAAACCAACTGCTGCCCTCCAGCTGCAATTGTCTGCGCATCCCCTCGGTCACGGGCCCCCCGACGACCGAGCTGTTTACGCCGCCCTTCTCAAGGACCTTTCCATGCACAATCACCCGGGTCCTGCCCCCCCCTCCCCCCGGCTCGGTGCGCTCCCACAGGTCTTCCGAAAACTGGGCCTGGCCATCCAGGGTCTCCAGGGCGCCGCAGATCCGCTCCTGATAGGCAGCTACCAGGCCAATCCAGCGTTGCCGGAAATTCTCCGTTTCTTGCTTGTGCAACATGATCTCCCCCCTGTGCGGGGTCCAAAGTTTATGGTTTAGCTAGAAGGCGAACTTGTGGTGTTGCGTTCCAGCCTGGAAAAATCGTGATTTTTTACCGTCTCCACAAAAGCCCGTGCATGGTCCACCGCGACATTGGGTAGTATGCCATGACCCAAATTGGCAATGTAATGCTGTGCGCCGAATTGATCGAGCATCTCGGCTACTTCGCGGCGAATTTGAGGGATGGGGGCAAGTAATTTGGCGGGATCAAAATTTCCCTGGAGTGCCACTTTATCGCCTGCCAACTTCCTTGCCATCGCAGCGCTGATACACCAATCAATGCCCAGCGCACTGGCGCCTGTAGCGGCCATGCTCGATAAGCCATACCATGCGCCTTTGGCAAAGACAATAGTGGGAACCCGGTCCTTGATGGCTTGCGTGATCTGCGTGATATAGGGAAGCGATAATTCTTCAAAATCGCGCGGACCCAGCAGTCCGGCCCAGCTGTCAAAAAGTTGGATCACCTGGGCTCCCGCCACCACCTGGGCCTGCAGGTAGGCGATGGAAGTATCGGTAATCATCTGCAGCAGCTGGTGGGCCAGTGCGGGCTGAGCGTAGCAAAATCCCTTAGCCTGATCAAAGGTCTTAGAGCCCACCCCCTCCACCATATAGCATAAAATGGTCCAGGGCGCACCGGCAAAACCGATCAACGGCACGCGGCCCCCAAGACCCTGGCGAGTTAACCTGAGCGCCTCCAGCACATACCCCAGTTTTTGCTCTGGGTCTGCCACCTTGATGCGTTGCAGGTCGGCCGCACGGCGAATGGGATGGGGAAGGAAGGGTCCCTTGCTTTCGATGAGTTGCACCTCCAGACCCATGGCTTGGGGGATGACCAGGATGTCGGAAAAAAGAATCGCGGCATCGACGTCAATCTGATCAACGGGTTGTAGGGTTATTTCGGTCGCTAGTTCAGGAGTTTGGACGCGCTCGAAGAAAGTATATTTTTCTTTGAGCCTCCTGTACTCAGGCAGGTAGCGGCCAGCCTGGCGCATCATCCAAACCGGCGGCCGCTCCACCTGCTCGCCCCGGAGGGTGCGCAGCAAAAGGTCATTACGTAATATTGGCATCATGTAGTTCGGGTGTTTGACGAACCGCTGGGTAGTCGGTTGTGTAGTAAATGGTTGATGGATTGGCTGACCAATAGGCCTTTGTCTGGCTTACTGGAAGTGACCAGTTGGTTGCCACTATACTTTTTTACCGCCTCCGCCGTAGTGGGTCCCAGGGCAAATAGTACTGTATCGGGGTTAAGTTGGTTAGTAGAGAAAAAACTCTCCACTCCGCTCGGACTGAAAAACAAAATCCCATCATAAAGCTGGGTAACGTCATGGTGCAGCAGCGTGGTCTGGTAAACTGCCAGTTCCACAACATGAACCTGGTGTTGGGCCAGCAGGTCTGGAAGCTCATCGCGCCGAATTGTCCCACAAAAAAATACCACCTCCACAAGGTGATCTTGCAGCATTTTATTTGCTAAGGACAGACTGTTGGATGCGGTTTGGGCGATTGCTTCGGGGCCAAACAACTCGACGGCCTTTTTCCGCGTCTCGCCGTCCAGGGCGTAGATGCGCCAAGGCGGGCAAGTGCCCTGCAGGCATGTGCCGACAGCGTCCAGCGCATGCGCGCTGGTGAAGGCAACTGCCCGGGACTGGGAAGATAAAACCAGGATCCTGCTGGAGAGCTGGCTGTCCACCACCGAATGGGTTTCAATAAAGGGAAGCTGGTCCACTGCGACACCCTGGTCCAAGGCTTGATCCCGGATCGATTCACTCAAGGTAGCCGTACTCAATATGTGTATCTTAGGTTCGCTCATGATGAAAAGCTGTCCACGATTTCTTTACCAGGGCCACGCAACAATTCCAGGGCGCAGGACCTGCCCAGATCAAGGGCTTGGTCTGCGGGTAGAATTTTTTCAATTTCCGCTTTGCGGCTGCCGTCGGCCGAAAGCAAGTTGGCGCGGAAAAAAAGTTCACCGGACTCCATCTCCGCTAGAGCTCCTATCGGTGTAGAACAACCGCCCATCAGGGTGCGCAAAAAATCGCGCTCGATCTGCGCGCACATGCGGGTATGCGGATCATCCAGCATCTGGCAAACGGCATAGGTTTCGCTGTCTTGTTCACGGCAAATAACCAACACGGCCCCTTGCGCCGGCGCCGGTAACATCCAATCCAACTCCATGGACTTGGGAGGGACCAGTTGGAGCCGTTCCAACCCGGCCGCCGCAAAGATGGCACCGTTCCAGGGATTCTCCTGCAGTTTTCGCAGTCGGGTATTCACATTTCCACGCAAATTTTCTATCCGGTGCCCCGGGTAGCGGTTCAGCCATTGGGCCTTGCGCCGAAGACTGCTGGTGGCCACGATGTAAGAACCCAGCTCTTCGCTGCCCGAAGGAAGTCCTTGCTTGTATACCAGCATATCTTTTGGATTGCCTCTTGGTAAAACGGCTGCCTGCTGCAAGTTTCGCGCCAAGGTCGTGGGCACGTCTTTCATGGAATGTACGGCTACATCGATCAATCCACTCAGCAGGGCTTGATCCAGGTTGCGGGTAAATATTCCCTGCACTCCGATTTCATACAAGGGCGTCTGCAGATCCACATCCCCTTGGCTGGTGATGAGAACCAATTCGGACTCTACGCCCTGCAGCTGCAGCAGCTGCTTGACCTGTGTAGCCTGCCAAACGGCCAGCTGACTTTCCCTGGTTCCAATGCGCAGGCGCTTTTGCATGAGGTGAACATTTGTTGGTCAACCGGCAATGAATTCATTGATGGCTTCGATATAGTGACAGCCCAGTTGATTCTCGCGGCGCATCTTCACGGCCATGCCGTTAAGCACACGCTGGATTCTTTCGTCGCTGCGATTGTCGGGCGACAACCGGTTGGGGGACAACTCCACAAACAGAGGGCAGGAATGAATTTCTCTGAGCTTGGTTTTTACTGATTTGAGTAGGGGGACATTTTTTCGCATGGCGAACCATTCCAATAGTTCAGCCGCATGCTGTTCGATAATGTCCAGGGCCTTGGGTACTTCGGCTTCCCTTCGAAGCAGCGTTTCGTCTTTCATCCTGGAGAGTTGATCGACGTCCACTAGGGTGATGCCGTCGAGTTCGCGGGCTTCTTTTTCCACGTTGTAGGGAATCGACAAATCGATGATGAGTTTTGGATGGCGATGGTCCAAATGCTCGCGTCGGATGATAGGTTCCTCGGCATTGGTTGCCACTACAATGATATCTGAGTCCCGAATGACCTGGTCCATCTGCTCCATGGGGGCGTGTTGGAGGCCCAATTCCACAGCCAGTTCTTCGGCCTTGTCTTCGGTGCGGTTTATTAACGTGATCTGGTTGGAGCCCAAGTAATCCACCAGGTTCTTGCAGGTGTTGCGACCAATTTTGCCGGTGCCTATAAGGGCTATGGGTATAGACGAGGAATTTGCCACATGCTCTCGAATGTACTGGACGGCGGCAAAGGAAACCGAAACCGTTCCATCACTCAAGCGGGTCTGCTTTTTGATGGTGCGCGAGCATTGCAAGACAAAACTCAAGATACGGTCCAGCAACGGTCCCACAAATCCCCGGTCTTTGGCAAACTTCATCGACTGCTTGATCTGGCCGACAATCTCGTAATCACCCAAAATCTGCGAGTCCAGTCCGGCGCCCACGGAAAAAATATGCTGGATGGCCGATATCCCCTGCTTGATATAGGCCAGCTTCCTAAAATCACCGGCCGAGCCAGCCGTCTGCGTACAGAGCAACGCGATAAGCTGATCAGGATCCTCGGCGAATCCATAGATTTCTGTCCTGTTGCAGGTGGACAGAACCATCAATTCCTCCACCCCATAACCCGCGGCTGCGGAGAGGATTTTTTCATACTGGTCACTACCAATGGCGAATGTTCCCCTGGCCAAGGCATCGGTCTTCTTGTAATTGATGCCTGCTACAAAGAAACTAGAGACGTGATTGGTTAAATGCCTGTGCATGGAAGTAACTTATTTTGCCGAACACAAAAGTAGTTGTGCGCGGATCTACTTAGCGAATTTTTGTGTCACCGAACTGTCATTTGTCTCAGTGACTCTGATCACGCTGCAACTTGACCAAAATCAGGTGCCTGCAAAGGCCCACCCGCATGTACGGAGAGACAGAGATACACACGCACAGATAGAGAGAAAGAAATATGGGGAGCGTCTATGCTTGCGAGCTTGGGGGAGTCCACAATAAAAAACTCGAATGGTCGGATTTTCGCAGGCGCAGTCAGTATTTTTGCCGAACATCGCATGATCATGGCTACACAACATAGTGGCGTTATTTTGATGAATCTGGGCTCCCCCGATTCGACCTCGGTCAAGGACGTACACCGCTACCTGATAGAATTTCTCATGGATGAACGGGTAATCGACTATCCATGGTTGGTTCGAAAATTGTTGGTAGAAGGAATCATCGTGCCCTTGCGGGCCAAAAAATCTGCCGAAGCCTACCGAAGCATCTGGACTAAGGAAGGATCTCCACTCATTGTGATCAGCAAGGAACTGCGCTCGGCCCTGTCCGCGCAGGTAGAGCAGCCCGTAGCCCTGGCCATGCGCTACGGCAAGCCTGGCATCCAAGAGGCCTTTGACGCCGTGCTGCAACACGATCCCGGCCTGAAGCAGGTGCTGGCCATCCCCCTGTACCCACACTATGCGATGTCTTCCTTTGAAACGGCTGTGGAGCACGCCAGGGCCGTCTATCACAGACATACGTATCCTTTCGAGCTGGATTTCTTGAGACCCTACTACCAGGAGGATCCCTATGTTGAGGCTTTGAGCGAGACCATCAGGCCGTATTTGGATAGGCCCTTCGATCAATTGCTATTTAGCTATCACGGTATACCGGAGCGGCATATCCGAAAAAGTGATGTTACCGGAAATCATTGTCTACGGAGCAGCGATTGCTGCAGTGTGCTTTCACAGGCCAGCCCTTATTGCTATCGCCATCAAGTCCTGGCCACCACCACGCAAGTAACCCGTCGGCTGGGGATCGGACCACAGCGCTTTAGTGTGTCCTTTCAATCCCGTATTGGAAAGGGGTGGTTGGAACCTTTTACCGATCGGCGCCTGGAATCCCTTCCCAAGGAGGGCGTAAAAAAATTATTGATTGTTTGCCCGTCCTTTGTCAGCGATTGCCTGGAGACTCTGGAGGAAATAGCCATCCGGGGCCGGGCAAGTTTTTTGCAGGCCGGAGGCGAATCCTTTGATATGATACCTTGCTTAAACGTGCAGCCCTTATGGGTGCAGGCTATCACCGGTTGGGTCAACGCCTATCAGTCGGGGGACCGGGGGATGTTGTTGGCGAGCACGACCTAGCAAGAGCCGCTTTCGGGATTGTCGCGACATCCCCCGGTCAGGTAGGTGCTTTGCACGGCCGGTACCCCCTAGCTATTCATAAATCATCCACCATGTACAGCTACATCAAAGCCATCCACATCATTTTTGTTGTCACCTGGTTTGCGGGTATGTTTTATATGCCGCGATTATTTATTTACAACACCGAAGCGGCGGAGCGGCCAGAAGCGGAAAAAAAAGTCTTGCGCGAACAATTCCAAATCATGATGACCCGTCTTTGGTATGGGATCACCTGGCCTTCGGCCATCGCTACCCTGGTATTTGGACCCTGGATGTGGTTCCTGCTGGGTGCCTTGCCCAGGTGGCTGGAGATAAAATTGATTTTTGTGCTGGGTCTGTACATCTACCACCTTTCTTTGCACAGGATCTATCGCGAGCAGGTTCGGGGGCTGTTTCGCTACTCTTCTTCCCAATTGCGACTGTGGAATGAGGTTGCCACCGTCTTTTTATTTGCTATCGTTTTTATCGCTACCCTCAAAGATAGCTGGAGTTGGATATGGGGCTTGGTCAGTGTAGTCTGCCTAATGGGTGTGCTGATGCTGGCCATACGGATCTACAAGCGCATCCGATCTGGCACTAAATAAAAGAGCCTCCTGCAATAGGAAGGCTCTTACTTACGAGGGGCAAAAAGGTGGTCTTCCAAGAACCTGGTTCTCTGTCGGTGATTCAGGACATCAGTAATAAGGTAATGGCTATTTGCAGTAGCAGGGTTTTCCAAAGGCAATTCAGACATTAAAAACGGGATGATTCGGATTTACCAGCAAATCAAGATAAGGTCGAAAAAGGGTGAGTAGTACAGGGAACGGATGGGATAAGGCCGGGATAGGGAAATAAAAGGAAGGGGAGTAGGAATACCCCCCTTTTTAACCCCTAAACCCTAAACCGTAGAAAAAGTTGTCGAACTAACCATAATATGAAGATCCAGGCATCGAATATAAAGATCCAGAGCGATTCAATGCTATTTGGATGTCTAATTTATATTGCTTTGAAAATCAATGATCTACTTTTTGTCCAGTTGCGGACTTCGAGTGAATACTAAAAAACACAAATTATGCCAAAGCGGTCAAATGTGGATAAATGTGCCGGATTTGGGGAATTATGCAGGCCCTTTTGAACTGATTTAACAAATGCCCATTCTTGGAGCGAGTAGTCCGCCTGCAGCCTCTGGCAGAAGCCTAGCGGATGGCTTTCACCGGAGTGCACCATTGTCTTGCGATTGATCGTATCTTTGCCCCCATTTTTTTACCCATTATTTGACTACTGGTCGCCTTATGTCACAGAGGTACAAGGAATTCCAACAATTGAATTTACCCGCTATTGCCGCTGAAATGCTGGAGCAATGGCAGGCCGGCCAAGCATTTGAGCGCAGCGTAAGCCTGCGGGAGGGAGCCCAGCCCTTTGTCTTTTACGAGGGGCCACCCAGCGCCAACGGAATGCCGGGTATCCACCACGTCATTAGCCGCACACTCAAAGACCTTGTTTGCCGATATAAGACCATGCAGGGCTTCCAGGTCAGGCGCAAAGGGGGTTGGGATACCCATGGCCTACCTGTTGAACTCGGGGTGGAGAAAGAGCTAGGGATTACCAAGGAAGATATCGGTAAGAAGATCTCGGTGCAGGAGTACAACAACAAGTGTCGGGAAGCCGTGCTCAGGTACAAAGACAAATGGGATGAGCTCACCATAAAAATGGGCTATTGGGTAGACCTCCAGCATCCCTATGTGACGTTTGAAAACACTTACATTGAAACCCTCTGGTGGCTACTCAAGATATTGTATAATAAGGGATTGCTATACGAAAGCGTAAGCATCCAGCCGTATTCGCCCGCTGCCGGAACAGGACTTAGTTCCCATGAACTAAATCAACCCGGCACCTATAAGGATGTCAAGGACACCAGCTGTGTGGCCATGTTTAAGGCAGTTAGCAAGGAGCCTGGCAACCTGCTGTTTGGACCCCAGGAGTCTCAAGCTGGTTCTGGCGCGGAGCCGGAGGGAGAGGTTTTTTTCTTGGCCTGGACGACGACGCCCTGGACACTACCTTCCAACCTGGGATTGACCGTCGGGGCAGACATTGACTACGCCCTGGTCAGGACCTTTAACCCGTATACCCATCTACCCATCCGGGTGGTCCTGGCAAGCGCCCTGTTAAATAATTATTTCAAGGCGGAATCGGAGAATGGCGACTTGCAGGCTTATCGTCCAGGAGACAAGAGCCTTCCTTGGCGGGTCGAAAAGACCTTTAAAGGCCGAGCGCTCGAGGGATACCAGTATGAACAGTTGATGCCTTTTGAGGCCAATGCGCCCGAGCGCAGCGGAGGTAATCCCTTCCGAGTCGTCCTGGGGGATTTTGTGACTACCGAAGAGGGAACGGGCATCGTGCATACTGCGCCAGCTTTTGGGGCGGACGACTTCCGGGTCGGCAAAAAATACCAACTCGGCATGCTCGTGCTGGTGGACAGGCAAGGAAAATTTGTCAACGGACTGGGGGAATTCAGCAACCGCTACGTCAAGAACTATACTGACGACCCCAATTGGGTCGATGTCAACGTCGATATTTGCGTCAAACTGAAGAAGGAAAATCGAGCGTTTAAAATTGAAAAATATGAGCACAGCTATCCGCATTGCTGGCGCACAGATAAACCCATTTTGTATTATCCCCTGGATGCCTGGTTCATTAGGACTACGGCATTCCGGGACCGTATGGTGGGACTCAATAAGACCATCAACTGGAAGCCCAAGTCAACAGGGGAGGGCCGATTCGGCAACTGGTTGGAAAACATGGTGGACTGGAACCTGAGCCGCAGCAGGTTTTGGGGGACACCCCTGCCGGTGTGGAGAACGGCTGATCAAACAGAAGAAAAATGTATCGGATCGATTAGCGAATTACAAGACGAGATAAAAGCAGCCATCCAGGCAGGATTCATGGGTAAGGATTGCCCTAAAGATGCCTCGGGAATCCAGGAATATGTGGACCGATTAACTACGGACCTGCATAAGCCGTACATCGACGAAATCATCCTGGTTAGTCAGCGTGGGCAGCCGATGAGGCGTATAGCGGATTTGATTGACGTGTGGTTTGACTCCGGAGCCATGCCTTTTGCGCAATGGCATTTCCCCTTTGAAAACAAACAGACCTTTGCCGCCAGTTACCCGGCTGATTTCATTGCCGAGGGCGTAGATCAGACCCGGGGGTGGTTTTATACCCTCCACGCGATCAGCGCCTTAGTCAAGGAAGAGGTCCAACAGGAACTGGCCGCCGAGGGATTTCAGGCCACCGACAGCCAATACCCCGGACTGGCCTTCAAGACTTGCGTATCTAATGGGTTGGTCCTGGACAAGAATGGCAATAAAATGAGCAAGCGCCTGGGCAATGTGGTGGATCCTTTCCAGACCCTGGACCAATTCGGTGCCGATGCGACCAGGTGGTACCTTATCACCAACGCATCGCCGTGGGAGAATATGAAATTTGACCTCGAGGGTATTCGGGAAGTCCAGCGCAAATTCTTTGGAACACTCTATAACACCTACCAGTTCTTCGCGCTGTACGCAAACGTGGATGGCTTCGCATTCGAACAATCCTATATACCGATCGAAAATCGTCCTGAAATCGATCGCTGGATCCTGTCCTCCCTGCACACGCTAACCCATAAAGTGGTCGAAAGCCTGGATGACTACGAGCCGACTATTGCCGGGCGGCTGGTAGAAGATTTTGTGGATGAGCATCTTAGCAATTGGTATGTCCGGCTAAGTCGACGCCGATTTTGGAAGGGTGAATATGGACCTGATAAAAGCTCGGCCTACCAGACCCTCTATGAATGTTTGGAAACCATCTCGGCCTTGATAGCGCCGGTATCGCCCTTTTTCGCCGATTGGCTTTTTTGCAATCTGAACGCAGTCACTGCCCGAAAACCGGCCGCTTCCGTACACCACCTGGATTTTCCCCAGAGTAACCGCCTCCTAGTAGACCCCCAGCTGGAGGAAAGGATGCAGATGGCTCAGGACGCTTCCTCCCTGGTCTTATCCTTGCGCAAGAAGGCCAACCTCAAAGTTCGCCAACCCCTGCACCGAGTGTTGATCCCCGTGCTCAATACCCGGATGAAGCAGCAGCTTGGTCAAGTCGAGGAGCTCATTAAAGCCGAGGTCAACGTCAAAGAAATTCAGTATCTGGGAGAACAGGACGGCTTTATCCACAAGAAAATAAAGCCCAATTTTATTGCTTTGGGCAAAAAGCTGGGACCGAAAATGAAGCCCTTGTCGGCGGCGTTGATGCAATTCAGCCAACAGGATATTGCGAAATTGGAAAAAGAAGGTCATTATACTTTGTCAATTGATAATGAACCCTTAATATTACAGGTTAATGAAGTGGAAATCACCAGCGAAGACATTCCAGGTTGGATTGTAGCGACAAAGGGATCCCTGACCGTGGCGCTGGACATAACGGTAACTCCTGATCTGGAAAGCGAAGGCAATGCCCGGGAGCTGGTGAACCGAATTCAGAAAATCCGCAAAGACAATGGGTACGACCTAACGGACCGGATTCATGTTAAAATCACGCAGGCTGCGGCTCTCAATGAATCCTTTACCCAATTTAATCAGTATATTTGCGCCGAAATTTTGGCAGACAAATTGGAAATAGTCTCTGAAATGGCAAATGGCACCGAAATTGAAGTCAATGATGTTCCCTTAAAAGTCTTCGTTACAAAAAAAGCCTAACAGTATGGCAATCAAGAAGAAAGCGGCAAAGCCCGCTAAGAAAGCGCCGGCCAAGAAAGCTGTAAAACACACAGCTAAGAAGATCGTTGCTGCCAAAAAGCCAATAGCTAAGCCGGCGAAAAAGGCGATCAGCAAAAAACCGGCTAAGGTTGCCTTGGTCAAAAAAGTGCTGCCAGCCAAGAAAGGAGCCGTCGCTGCGAAGCCCACGATAAAGAAACCCCTTCCCCTGGTACACCTGAAGACCACATCCGTTAAACCCGCCGTAACAAAACAAGTTGTGAAAAAACCCGAGCAAAAGCAGGTCCTCAAAACGGCTCCCGTCTTGGTGCAAAAGCCAGAAATTAAGAAACCGGCTGTTCCGGCCAAACCCGTGAAGGTGGTTATACCTGAAATAAAAACCAAAACGGTTCGCAAATACGAACCAGAATTTACCAAGTCCGTTTTGGATACATTACAACAAGAATCAAGTGGACCGACTATGCGATACAGCGATGCCGAATTGGCTGAATTCAGAGATCTGATTATGAAAAAATTAGAGGCGGCAAAAAAGGAATTGGCGTATTTGCAAGGCTTGATTACGCGCAAGGATGAAATGGGTGGCGATGATACGGACAATCGGTATATGACTATGGAGGATGGAAGCATGAGTATGGAGCGCGAGCAACTTAGCCAAATGGCCAGCCGCCAGATTACCTTTATCGACCACTTAGAAAAAGCCTTGATGCGGATTGAAAATAAAACCTACGGCATTTGCCGGGTTACGGGCAAATTGATCGATAAAGCCCGGCTTAAAGCAGTGCCGCACGCCACGCTGAGCATTGAAGCCAAACAGACCATGAATAAATAAGTGGCCTGGGCCTCAGAGAAAACTTAAATAAAGAAAAGGGATTGTTTAACCACAATCCCTTTCTTATTTTCAGTCCTGTTAAACCGATCAATATGGCGACAAGATTCCTGTTCGTGTCTATGGCCCTTGGGCTGGGGGCGATTCTGATTGTTCAAGCGGCCATCAACGCCCGTCTGGCCAAAGAGGTGGGGGGCTCGGTGATGGCCGCCTTTGTATCTTTTGCCGTGGGCACGATTGCCCTATGTATTTTTTTACTAGTCACCAAGCAGCTGCTTATACCTGCCGGAGCCATCTCGCAATCACCATGGTGGATATGGATAGGTGGGTTGCTGGGCACTTTTTTTGTGGCAGGCATTGTGGTCTTGCTTCCCAAGCTGGGTGCGGCGCTTTCGTTTAGCCTGGTAGTAGCCGGACAAATGGCAGCAGCGCTGCTGTTTGACCACTTTGGTCTGCTGGGGGTGGCAGTGCGGGAGATGTCCTGGGGGAAATTGGCCGGAGCCCTGCTGCTGGTGGTGGGGGTGGTGCTGATCCGCAAATTCTGACGGCCTGGCCCAAGTCCTGAACTCGTCCTTCCCCTGGGCTACCAGGATGGAATGGAGCTTCGCCCGTCTGTGGCCATCTTTACCTAGCGAACTGTTGGTCAAGGGTAATCAGCCGGCCCAGTCTATCGGTACCTTCGACGCGAATACGAACGGACTCGGGTGGCAGATCCGGGGTAAAGTAGGAAAAGCTCGCCCGATGGGTCAAAGAATCTGTCGTCAAGTTCGAATTCCAATACAAGGTGCTGCGGTGGTCGGGATCCATACCGGACCCGGTATGCTCGTAATTGGGAATCGTAAAGGAGGGCACGGTAGAATAGCCAATTTTAGTGATCTGGTCCGTCCTTGAGGAAAGGCTGGCCATGGTACCCTCCTTACCATTTTTCCTATATATCGCGATGGCGCCATGCGGGGCGTCTCCCGCCACCAGCGGCATCGTGCCCGGCGGGAAGACCCGGATTAGGGCCACCTGTTCCATTGCCACATCGTGCAAGGTTTGTATGGCTTCATCGTATCCATCCTTGCCTTCATTGAGCTTTTGCTCGTCTAGGAAAAAAGCAGGCGCGTTGGCTTTAATTCTCTCGGCTTCGGATACTTGGATGAACAGATCGGCTGTCATGCGCCAGTAAATTAAGGCCTCCCCTGAGCCATCGTCCTTATATACCGGACCGGAAACATTACTTTCCAGATATTGCAACACGCTTACCGCTTTCAGGTTCTGGTTGGAGCGCTCATCGGTAAGATCCAGGATCTGCATGGAAGCATCGGGGCGTGCGAAAATGCCCGTGGCATAGATCGCCAGCAGGCTGTCGGTCCGGGCTTTTCGATAGGCCTTCACATTAATCGTTTTCAAAATGGCGGTATCTCCTTGTTTTAGGGGGTAGGATTCCTGCGCCATACTGTCTGCGGAGACGCTGGGAGGATTGGGTGCTGGCACATGCGCTGGATGCCCCTCTGCTGGCCTGTGGTCTGGCGAACGCGGGAAAATAAACCGGACGGAATCCAAGGGGTCTTTTTCCAATTCCACTGTGCCCATCTTAGCACTTCGCTCATTGCTGTGCTCGACGTAGCAGGATACCGTGTCTTGGAAATTCAGGTCCGTAACGCTAAATCGACCGCTCGAATCTACCGGTACCTTGATCAATTCAAAAAATCCGGTCTTTGGTGATTTTAGGATTAGTGAAAATTCACCGCCGCCCATCGGTACTTTATTTTTTTTTGTCACCCAAAAGGCCCGGCCTCGCAAGACCAGCGATTGTTGCGCGTAGTAGCGCACCGAGGGAAACTGATCGCGCAGGATTTTAGCCCATGCAAATTTTGACCAGGTGGCGGTGAGCAGTAGCAAATCCAAGGCGGCAAGAGTCTGTTCGCTGCTATCCTTCAAGTACCAGGTTAGGTCGGTTACCGGCGTGTTGATGCTGGCATGAAGCAAAAAATAGGCTCGTAGGTCCAAGCCTGTGCCAGTTGCTTGAGCGGGATTGGCCTGGGTAACGCTGACTGTATAACGGCCATGATCATCTCCTGGAACCTCCAAGATAAAAGTGTTCTTGGCGCGTTTGGAAAAATCGATTTGCACAGGCGACAACTGGGCCTTGGTTTGTCCGGTTAGGCGTTGCAAGAAGATCATCCGTTCGGCTAGGGGTTGCCCTGCTTCATTAAATACCGTGAGCTGCAGCACCCCCGCCGACGGAAAATCACCTAAGGCGAGCGGAGTGGTAGCCGACTGAATGGTATTGTTGTAATTTCCGGCCGTGACGGTATCAAAATTGATGTAGGTGAAGGAACAGATCCCATCCATTTGGGCACACAACAGCAAGTGTTGATACGCATTTTTGCTTATGACGCTTCTAGATATCCGGTAATATACACTGTCCTGGCCCGTTTGCGCCAGCACGTGCCGGGTGAACAGAACTACCCCACTTTCCAGTGCGTCGGGCAACGCAAATGATTTGTGGATGCCTCCAGAAAAATCGAGGATCGCTCGGTAGTGATTGTTGGCCATGGGATGAAGAACAAAACTACCCAGGCCGTCATGTAGACTATGGATCTGGCCTAGGGTATTGCCTGCACTGTCTACGATTCGACCCGAAACCGATACCCCGGTCCCCTGGTCGGCGCGGAAAGCCCGAAAGCCCACCGTACTGGTTAATCCCTGAACCAAATTTCCTCCTTCGGGAAAAAATTGAAGCTGCACCTCCGAGGTACCGGCGGCAGCCACAGGGGGCGGGGTCAGGGGGGGCTACCCCCCACATACAGGTCTTGGTCATAGTAGGAATCTTCGCCAAAATTCATCATCCAAGATGTATAGGCACGAAGGCGATATTTGCCGGGGCTGGCCCGAGCGGGAATGGCGATCTGGCCTGCCGCAGTCCCCTGTTGGACGGGTAAGGTTTGCCGCCGCAGAATAAGCCCGCTGGGATCTGCGAATTCGACATAAATGACTCGGCTGATTACGGAGGTATCGCTCAGATGGCGCAGATAGGCCGTAAACCAAATCTGACTGCCCGGGGTATAGTCACCCTGGTCGGTTTGCAGGTATACGGACTCCTGAGGATAATTTCGGTACCAGGTTGCTACCGCCTGGTAGATTCGCGTAAAGGTGGGTTGACTTTGGCTGCCAAATACAGCGGATAGCATCAGCCAAGTCAGGATGGATCTGTGCATGGGTCGCGAAGGTATGTGTTTGGCTAAGAAAGACTTTACTTGACTTGAAGGTAAGGAAAGGTGCCCAAACTCTGCGAGGCCTTGTGGGCGTAAGCTGCGAGATCTGATGACCCGCCTCTTGGCCCCGGTCTATGCTTTTGTTGGGGAGGCTACTTAACTTCCTGCATATCGATCAGCTTCTTGTAATACCCCATTTTTTCCATTAATTGTTCGTGGGTACCACGCTCCACAATCTTTCCTTGCTGCAACACGATGATCTCATCGGCGTGACGGATGGTACTGAGCCGATGGGCAATGACGATACTGGTGCGGTGCTGCATCATTTTGTTGATGGCGTCTTGTACGAGTCGCTCACTTTCCGTGTCCAGCGAAGAGGTAGCTTCGTCCAAAATAAGAATGGGTGGGTTTTTCAGCAGGGCCCTGGCAATCGTGACCCGCTGGCGTTCACCGCCGCTGAGTTTGCTGCCACGATCCCCGATATTGGTCTGGTACCCATCTTCTTTTTGCATGATGAAATCATGGGCATTGGCTACGCGGGCTGCATCTTCAATGGCGGCCAGGTCTTGGGTGGAGCTGCCCAAAGCGATGTTGGCCGCGATCGTATCGTTGAATAAAATAGGCTCCTGCGTCACGATGCTCATTTGGTTGCGCAGCGAATGCAGGGAGTATTCCCGGATATCGGTGCCATCGATGAGCAGCTCCCCGGAGGATAAGTCGTGAAACCTGGGTATGAGATCGGCCACCGTGGATTTACCGGCTCCGGAAGCTCCCACCAGGGCAATGGTTTTTCCTTTTTCTATTTTGAGATTGATATTGTCCAGGATGGTTGCTTCGTCGTAGGCAAATGACGCATTTTTGAATTCTATGCTGCCACTAAAGGCCGTCAGGGTTTTGGGTTGTGCCGGTTCCCGCACGGCGATCGGCGCCTGCAGGATTTCTTCGATCCGCTGGATCGCGGCCCGCCCGCGCTGCATGTTGTAAAAGGCGGTCGACAGGGATTTGGCGGGATTGATGATTTGCGCAAAGATGGCGATGTAGGTGATGAAACCTTCCGGCTGCAGGCCCGCTTCATTGGCCAGGACCAATCTACCACCAAACCAGAGGATGCAACAGAGGACCAGAACGCCCAGAAATTCTGACATAGGCGAGGCCATATCGCGGCGAAACATGATCCTGTTGCGCACCTGATTGAGGTATTCATTGGTCCGAAAGAACCTACTCTTCAGGATGCTTTCGGCGTTGAAGGCCTTGATAACGCGCAGGCCCGTCAAGGTTTCGTCCAGAATCGACATCAGCACGCCCAGCTGCTCCTGGGCCACGGTGGATTGCTTTTTTAGGGAGCGGCTGACTCGGCCAATAATAAAACCGGTAAGCGGAAGCAAAATAAACAGAAACAACGAGAGGGGCACGCTTAGGAAAAACAAGGTGAACAGGATAATCAGGATGTTGAGGGGGTCTTTGATCAAGCCCTCCAGGGTGCTCATCACACTCCATTCGATTTCATTGGCATCATTACTCATGCGACTAATGATGTCCCCTTTTCGCTGCTCGGTAAAAAATCCGATAGGAAGTTCCAGCAATTTGGCATATAAGTCCCCCCGGAGCCTGGTCATGACTTGATTTCGCAGCGGGGCCAAGACCCGGTAGGAGAAATACAGAAATATATTCTTAAAAAATATCGACAACATGACAATAACGCAAATGGCGGCCAGCGCATATACTTTATTGTGGTGCTGGATCAGTACCCCTAACACATATTTCAAATAGCTGGTGACACTGGCGGCGGAAAAACGCAGGGCGGGAGGTTGCTTTAGCAACTGTTCCTTGCCAAAGAGGAGCTGTAAAAAAGGTGCCAGCATGGCCAGCGAAATGAGTGAAAACAAAATGGAGAGCAAATTGAAGACAAAATAAAGAACGATATTTTGTTTTTGGTCCTTGAGGTACTTAAGAATCGTCGCAAATCTTTTCATGTCAATCGGTAATTATTTCTGAGTCCCAAACCGCAGTATCTTGTAGCCTGATGAATAAGCGGTAAATTTACACGGAAAAATGTTAACGATTATGCAAGAAGGAAAACGCCAAAAACAAGTTGCTGCCTTGATCCACGAGCAGTTGAGTACCATATTCCAGCGTCTTGGACTGGCTATGATCAATGGGGTCATGGTGTCTATCACCTCCGTGAAAATGTCGCCGGATTTGTTTGAGGCCCGGGTTTACCTCAGCTTTTACCCGGTCCAGGGTACCGCCGGGGGAGCGCCGATGGAGAAAATTCAGGAAAAAGCCTGGGAGATTAAACGAGAATTGGTTAGTGCCGTCAAGCATCAACTGCGCAGCATGCCCCAACTGAGCTATCATGCCGATGAATCCCTGTCCTACGTGGACAAGATGGAGGAGCTGTTTAAAAAAATACAGGAAGAGAAAAAAGACGAGTGATTCAAATAGGCCGTAAACGGCCTCCACCCACAAATGCACCGACGGATGTACTTTAAATTTGCCTGGCGATATTTTAAAGCTAAAAAATCTACCAACGCCATCAATGTCATTGCCTGGGTAAGCGTGACCGCCATCGTGGTAGGCACGGCCTCCTTGATCATTGTGCTCAGTGTCTTCAATGGCCTGGAAGACCTCGTTAAGTCGCTGTATTCCTCGTTCTACACCGATATCACCATCTCGCCGCGCAGCGGGAAATTCATCACTTTCTCGCAGGGACAGTTATCCAAACTCTCGGCCATGCCTGACGTCAAAGGATATTCGCTCATAGCCGAGGATAAGGCGTTTATACAAAGTGGCTCATCGCAGTCTTCCATCATTTCGCTCAAAGGGGTCGATAGCCATTACCGCGCGGTAGCAGGAGTTGCCGGCCGGGTCATCAAGGGCAAATTTGACCTGGGCACGGAAGACCGTCCAGGCGCGGTACTGGGCCAGGGGATTGAAAATGCTCTTGGCATTGAATCTGACCGGAGTATTATGCCTCTTTCGGTGTACTTGTTTAAAAAGGGCAACCATGCCCAGGAGACGGACTTGATGGAATCGGTGAGCAATGAAAATCTGTTGGCTACCGGAACCTTTGCCATTCAGGAGGACTTTGACAATAAGTATGTAATCACCAACATCGCATTCGTCAAAAAGATGTTGGGTTTACAAGCCGATGAATACAGCGCACTGGAAATTGCCCTGACTGACCCGAACCGAACGGCAGCAGTGCAGGCAACCCTGCAGGCCCAGTTTGGCGCTCCATATCAGGTGCTCACGCGGTACCAGCAGAATCAAAGTCTGTACGCCGTAATGCGCATGGAAAAATGGGTCATTTATGTGGTCCTCAGTATGATTCTGGTAGTGGCTGCTTTCAACATGGTGGGCTCTTTGACGATGCTCGTTCTGGAAAAACAAAAAGATATTCAGGTCCTCAAGGCCATGGGAGCAGACAACGGCTATATCCAGAAGATTTTTTTGAGCGAAGGAGTGCTGCTGGCTTTTTTGGGAGGAGGAACGGGCATCTTGCTGGCGGTCGTTCTGTGCTGGTTGCAAGTGCATTTCAAGCTGGTACCCCTCCAAGGCCAGGGAGGATCTTTCTTGATTGATTATTACCCCGTGAAGCTGGCCCCTGGCGACTTCCTGTTGGTCCTGGGCAATATCCTGATCGTTGCCTTGTTTGCTTCTTGGTTTCCTTCTCGTAAGGCCTCGATGCAACCTATCGAACTCAAAAGCTGATTGCATCCCCTCTTTTTGGGTGTCGGCCTGGCAGACGCAGAGCGTGCGTCAATAATCCCCGAGCGTCTCGGGCAGTTGGGCAAGGGCACGCTGGAGCTGCTCGTCATTGGGCGCCGTCCCATGCCAATGGAAGTCGCCCTCCATGAAATCAACGCCCTTACCCATGACCGTATGCATGAGAATGGCAACAGGCTTTCCTTTGCCCGTCAGGCTTTTTGCCTTGGCCAGGGTAGCTAGCACCTCATCCATATCGTTTCCGTTCATCTCCAGTGTCGACCAGCCAAAGGCGTCGAATTTGCTACGAATATTTCCCAGGTTCATCACGATATCGGTGGGACCGTCAATTTGTTGGTGATTCCAATCGACAGTGGAAATCAGGTTATCTACTTTATGGTGCGCCGCAAACAGGAGGGCTTCCCAAATCTGGCCTTCGTCGAGTTCGCCGTCTCCATGCAGGGAATAAACCAAGTGCTGGTCGCCATTGAGTTTCTTGGCGAGGGCAGCGCCCAGGGCCACGCTCATGCCTTGGCCAAGCGAACCACTGGCGACCCGGATACCCGGCAGGTGCTCATGGGTTGCCGGGTGGCCCTGCAGGCGAGAATTGATCTTGCGGAAGGTCGACAATTCGCTGGTTTCAAAATATCCGGACCTGGCTAGCGAGGCATAAAATATCGCCGAGATATGGCCGTTAGAAAGAAAGAAAATATCCTCATCCCGGCCGTCCATGCTGAAATGTGGGTTGTGCTGCATCACGTTAAAATAGAGGGCCGTAAAGAAGTCGGTGCAGCCCAGGGAGCCTCCGGGATGACCACTTGCAGCTCCGTGAATCATGCGGAGCAGGTCTCTGCGCAATTGTGATGCAATTGCTTTCAAATCAGCCATATAAAACGGTTTAGTAGATGAATTCGGGCAAAGCTATATCAATTTATTAATCCAATATCAGCTATATATATTAAACTTTTGCACTAATTTGCCTTCAATATGGCTCCGGTAGCTCGTATTTTTTAATTCTGCCCCGCGACCATTCGCTGGATTGGGGCGCACTAGGGCCCAGATCGGGCAAATTATCTCTGGTTAAGGCGGTTTAGCAGCAAGGTTGGATTTGCAATTACTGAAACAACAAAACGCGGCCATGTTCGATGTCGTACTCGCTTTAGCAATCTCTTTTGCCATTACCTTTTTGGCTATTCCGGTGATCATGAACGTAGCCGAAATGAAGAAACTTTTCGACCATCCCGACGAGCGAAAAGTACACCAGACACCCATCGCCCCCTTGGGCGGAGTAGGCATCTTTGCTGGCTTTATTTTTGCCTGCCTGCTGACAATTAATTTTCAATCCGGCTCCGAATTCCAATACTTTATTGCCGCCGTTATGGTCATCTTTTTTCTGGGTATTAAGGATGATATCCTGATCATAACGCCAGTCAAGAAATTTATCGGCCAGGTGTTGGCCGCCTTCATGATCATTTATTATGGTCGGGTTCAGATCCATGGAATGAATGGCTTTTTGGGTGTGCACGAATTGCCAGAAATGTTTAGCCTCCTGCTTACCTACTTTGCCGTCATTGTCATCATCAACTCCTTTAATTTGATCGATGGGGTAGATGGCCTGGCGGGTAGTCTTGGGCTGATGTCGTCGGCCATGTTTGGGGCCTATTTCCTCAGCGTGAATATGCTCTCCTACGCCGTGCTGGCTTTTGCACTGAGCGGAAGCCTCTTGGGCTTTCTCATCTTTAACTTTCAGCCTGCTAAAATCTTCATGGGCGATACCGGATCGCTGCTCATTGGCACGGTCAATGCGATCCTGGTGATTAAATTCATCAATGTGGCCAGTTCTTCTGATGCGCCTACCCCGCTGGAAGCAGCTCCGGCGCTGGGTTTTGCCATCCTGATGATGCCCCTGCTGGACACCTTGAGGGTATTTGCCATACGCATCGCCAAGAGGCGCTCCCCATTCAGTCCGGACAGAAACCATATCCATCATTTGCTGCTGGATAGAGGCCTGTCGCATACTGCCATAACGATTTTGCTGGTAGGTATCAACATTAGCCTTGTCGCTTTTGTGTATTTAGAACGCTCCCTAGGCAACACGATACTGATTAGCTCGGTCATTGGCATTTTTTTTGCCTTCATTGCCCTGATCTTTTACGGTCGCAGCAGGCCAAAATACGTGGTGACCAAGACAGAACAGCAAGAAAATGGGAAATTGAAGACGACCAGCTTAGTTACGCTCGCCAAGGATACGATTCTGGAACAGAAAAATTGATATTCTCCCCGGCCACCCGGCTAAAAATATAGGTCCGCTTTTTTTGAGTAATTTTCCTTTTGGTGTAGGTTTGCATCCCTCTTAATCCCCATTTTATGTCAGACGATTTAGCGCTGATCCACGATCTCGCCCAGGATTCCATGCAAAAAGTAATCGGACATCTGGAAGCCGAATTGATCCGGATCCGGGCCGGTAAGGCCAATCCCCAGATGCTCGACGGGCTTACTGTGGATTATTATGGCACGGCAACGATCATCAGCCAGGTCGCCAACGTGAGCATCATGGACGCCCGGACCTTGAGCATACAACCCTGGGAAAAAAATATGCTTCAACCGATCGAGCGCGCGATTATTGCGGCCAACCTGGGCGTGACTCCCCAAAACGATGGGAACCTGATTCGCATATTCATGCCCCCGCTGACCGAGGAAAGACGCAAGGAATATGTGAAGAAGGCCAACGGGGAAGGCGAGCATTCCAAGGTGGCGATACGCAATATTCGTCGCGACGCAATCGAGCACATCAAGAAGCTTCAGAAAGAAGGGCTGAGCGAAGACCTCACCAAGGATGCCGAAAAGAAAATACAGGAGATGACCGACAAACATATTGCGCTGGTGGATAAGCACCTTGCCACCAAAGAAAAAGAAATCATGGCCGTCTAAGTACCCTCGGTCGCGTAGGCATGCCCGCCGCCAGGCCAAAAAAAGGGCACCCCTTGTTGCCCTAACCCCAATTACCGTATCGCTCTTTGATCTTGACGGTAGAGCCTTGTAAGACTACTGTGTATATATTTTTAATACCTTTATTTTTAAGAACAGCGTTCGACTACTATTCATATTTAAACCTAACACTTATGAGCATTTTTAAGGAATTCAGAGATTTTGCCATGAAGGGCAACGTCGTAGATCTTGCCGTTGCCGTCATCATTGGTGCGGCTTTTGGAGCCATTGTCGCCGCCTTAGTCGATTCGGTAATTACTCCGCTGTTGCTTACTCCGGCACT
This sequence comes from uncultured Chitinophagaceae bacterium, assembly GCA_963742225.1. GTDB lineage: Bacteria > Bacteroidota > Bacteroidia > Chitinophagales > Chitinophagaceae > Puia. The sequence continues at coordinate 487,395 of CAVULD010000004.1, forward strand.
AAGGGCTGCCAAGGCTGAAGATTTGGACAAGCTCAGCTGGGGCGCGATCAAATATGGTATTTTTCTTTCCTCGGTCATAAAATTCATCATCATTGCCTTTGTGCTTTTTCTCATCGTTAAATTCTTCAAGAGTATCGAGAAGAAAAAGGTGCCACCTGCCAACGAACCTACGGCGACCGAAAAGTTGCTGGCGGAGATACTGGCCGAATTGAAAAAAAGGTAGCTCAAGCAGCAGCGTGGCGCAACCCTTTCAACATTTACTTAGCTAAAAAATGAAACCATGAAAAGAATTGTCTTAGGGGCACTTATTGTGCTTGTGGCAGGCGTGGGATACGCCCAAAATCAATCGCCCGAGGAGTTAATCAACGACCGCACCAAACCCGTTGCCAAAGATCCCAAGGATACGATACCCAAAGTATGGAAGGTGGGCGGACTCTTTGCCCTCAATTTTAATCAGACGGCTCTGAGCAACTGGTCAGCCGGGGGAGACCCGTCTACCGTCGCGATCAATGCATATTTGCATGGCTTTGCCTTTTATAAAAAAGATAGGATTGCCTGGGATAATACCCTGGATCTGGCTTACGGCGATGTAATCACCACCAGCCAGGGCGCACGCAAATCCAATGACCGGATTGACCTGACGTCCAAATATGGGTATGAATTTGACAAGAGCTGGTACGCCAGCTTGCTGTTCAACGCGCACACGCAGTTTGCGCCCGGCTACACTTTCCTGGGAGATACGGCCAAGATTCTTACCTCTTCCTTTCTTTCGCCCGCTTACCTTGGCCTCTCGCCGGGGATAAATTATATGCCCAATAACCAATTCTCGGTATTTTTTTCCCCCGTCTCGGCCCGTCTGGTCATCGTCGCCAATGATTCACTGGCCAGCGTAGGTGCTTTTGGGGTCGATTCCGGTAAACACACAACCTTCCAGTTTGGCGCCTTGGCGTCCATTACCTATACCCATAAATTCAGCGACAACGCCACCTATACGGGACGCTTGGATCTGTTTTCCAATTACTTAAAAAATCCGCAATATATATACATGAACTGGTACAATATGCTGGTGGTAAAAGTGGCCAAGCTGATTAGTGTGAACTTGGCGGTAAACCTCATTTATGATCATGATACCCCGTCAATCAACAGCCAGGGGGTGCAGGGGCCACCGAAATTGCAGCTGCAGGAAATGTTCGGCATCGGCTTGGCGATTAACATGGGGTGGAAAAAGTAGGGGATTTTCTTTACCGCCCTATTACCTACATTTGTGGCCGCCCCCCGAGGGGGCGAATTAAAACCAGGAACGACGTGAACGCTGCTACCTACCAGATTAAGTTATCCCAGTTTGAGGGTCCTTTCGACTTGCTATTATTTTTTATCGAGCGAGACGAGTTAGATATCTACAACATACCGATCAATAAGATCATCCGTGATTTTTTGGATTATGTCCACGGCCAGGAGAGCCTCAACATTGAGCTGTCCAGCGAATTCATCTTGTTCATTTCCACATTAATGCGCATTAAGGCCAGGATGCTGCTTCCTCGCAAGGAATTGGATGAGCAGGGCAACGAAATTGATCCGCGCCAGGAATTGATCAACAAAGTGCTGGAATACAAGCGCTATAAAGAAGCGTCGGCGAAAATGGCCGAAATGGAAGCCACCCGCATGCTGATGATCCGCCGAGGCAATCTGCAGAAGGAATTGGCTGCCATTGGAGAGCAGGCCGGAGAAGGCACGGAAATCCAGACCATCAGCCTATTTAAGCTCATGAAGACGTTTGAGCGTGTGGTCATGAGGGTACACGAACGTCAGCATAAGCCCTCCCATACCGTCGTTCAATATAAATACACCTCCGAAGGATGCAGGGACCAGGTCCTATCGCTGGTCACACAACAGAAGATCCTGCCTTTTGAACGAATCATCGACCTGTGCGAAGACAGGATACACGCCATTTTTTTATTCTTGTCTATCCTCGAGCTGGTTCAACAAAAATACATGACGATTCTGGTCGGTGAGGGAAAGAACAATTTCATTCTCGAGTTCAACGAAAACCGCCAAGAAGAAGAAGACTTGCTGCAGGCTGCCCAGTAGACCGCGGAAATGGCCAGGGACTGACTAAACGTCAAAGGGCTGTCCAATTTGGCCGAATTGGAGTTTGGTACCCAAATTGATGTTTAAACATTGTTTAAATTATCCCTATATGCAGACCATCCTTCATCCGGCCTCTGCGCGAGGCCAAGCGAATTTTGGCTGGTTGGACAGCCATCATTCATTCAGCTTTGGGCAGTGGTACGATCCCACCAAAGTACATTTTGGCGCCTTGCGCGTTCTGAACGACGACATCGTGAGTGGCGGAGGTGGTTTTGGTACCCACCCCCACGACAACATGGAAATCATCTCCATTCCCCTTGCCGGTTCCCTGGCCCACAGGGACAGTATGGGTACGGATGGCGTCATCAATACCGGCGACGTCCAAATCATGAGTGCAGGTACGGGTATAGCCCATTCGGAGTTTAATCTGTCCAAAACGGAGCCGACCAATTTTCTCCAAATCTGGATAATCCCCAAGAAAAAAAATATTACGCCCCGTTACGACCAAAAGTCCTTCAACTCCGGGGAGCGGATCAATCGCTGGCAGATTGTGGTCAGCCCAGATCCCCAGGATGGGGGATTGTGGATCAACCAGGACGCCAGGCTTGCCCGCGCCACCTTGGACGCAGGAGCCAGCCTCACCTATACGCCCAAGTTCAAAGGCAACGGCGTCTACTTTTTTGTACTCGATGGCGAGGTGAGGGTGGATAACCAAACGCTGGGCAAGCGGGACGCAATGGGCCTATGGCAGTCGGATTCTTTTTCCCTGCAGGCAGTAAAAAAATCAGAGCTCTTGGCAATTGAAGTGCCGATGCTCGCCTAAACTTCCACTCGATCATGACAACTAGAACGATATCTCGAATAGAAACAGCGTCCACGGAGTTTGTGGGCGCCAATAGAGTTAAACGGGCCCTTCCAACCCGCAACCTAAAGCAGGTCGATCCTTTTTTGTTTATCGACCACCTGACCCCCACCGAGGTAGAGCCGGGAGCGGCCATCCGCATTCCGCCGCACCCCCATGCGGGGTTTGAGGTCGTCACCTACCTGTTGGAAGGGGAATTTTTTCATCGCGACAGCCAAGGACATAATCAGGTAGCCCGGGCTGGGGATATTAACTGGATGACATCGGGCCGTGGCATCATCCATTCAGAAGGACCAACGGATAACTTTCTACAGACCGGTGGCTCCATCCAATTACTGCAGCTGTGGATCAACCTACCAGCAAGGGATAAGGCCGTGTTGCCCTCTTTTAGCCACTACGCCTCCCAGGTATTGCCCGTAATCGAATCTTCTGGCGCCTGGATCAAAGTATTGATCGGCCAGTTTGGGGGAGCTTCCTCTCCAGTAGTTACCACGACACCCATATTCTGTTATCATCTCAAGCTCCAGGCCGGTCAACGGATGCAAATTCCGGTCGCGGTCGACCATAACGCCGCCCTATATGTCATGCAAGGAAAGATTCGGATTCTCCACGAGGAGCTCCAATCTGGTCAACTGGCCGAATCGATGTTGGACGGGGACCAGTTGGTCTTTTCGGCTCTGCAGGATGCCGAACTCCTGGTCTTCGGCGGCCTTCCCATTGCGGAAAAAGTAGTCAGCTACGGCCCCTTTGTGATGAATAGTGTGGAAGGCATTGAGCAAGCCATGTCGGATTACGAATCCGGCAAGATGGGCCGGTTGACATATTAACTGTCGGTGTGTTTGGTTTTTTCGTTTTCGTGCATTGCTCCACGCAGCGCCCGGACTTAACCCATGGTCGACTGCACGACCACTTGGTCTTTTAACATCAGGCGAACCGCCTGGGCGATAGCGGCGGCATCAAAGCCGCATTCTTTTTGCAACTCCTTCAGCGTACCGTGTTCGACTACTACATCCGGGATACCCAACATATGGAGCTTGGAATGGTAGTTGTGCTGGGCCATAAACTCTAGCACTGCGCTTCCAAAGCCGCCCAGAACACTGCCATCCTCGACGGTGATGATTTTATCAAATCGACTAAATACATCGTGCAGCAGCTCACGGTCGAGTGGCTTGACGAAGCGCAAATCGTAATGCGCGGGATCCAGCCCCTCGGTGCGCAAATCCCGTATAGCGGTTTGGACAAAATTTCCAGGATGTCCAAAGGATAGAATGGCTAGGTCCCTGCCGTCTTTGAGTTTTCTTCCCTTCCCCACCTCAATGGGCTGAAACGGCGTCTTCCAATCGGCCATAACGCCTTCACCTCTCGGATACCGGATGACAAAAGGATGCGTGTTGGTTTCCAGTTGCGCAGTAAACATCAGGTTGCGCAGTTCGGATTCATTCATCGGCGCGCTGACAATTAAATTGGGAACGCAACGCATGTAGGGGATATCGTACGCCCCGTGGTGTGTCGGACCATCCTCGCCTACCAGGCCCGCCCGGTCTAGACAAAAAATCACCGGCAAATCCTGGATGGCCACGTCGTGGATGACTTGGTCATAGGCTCGCTGCATAAAGCTCGAGTAGATGTTGCAAAATACCTTCATGCCCTGGGTCGCCATGCCCGCACTCAAGGTGACGGCATGTTGCTCGCAAATACCCACGTCCACAGCCCTATCGGGCATCTGCTCCATCATGAACTTGAGGGAGGACCCACTGGGCATAGCGGGTGTGACGCCGAAGATTTTTGGATTTTGTTCGGCCAGTTCGATGATCGAATGGCCAAATACGTCCTGGTATTTGGGTGGTTGCGGCGTGTCGTACTTTCGCTTATAGATTTCACCCGTTATTTTATCAAATAATCCGGGGGCATGCCACTTGGTTTGATCGGTTTCCGCTTGGGCATATCCCTTCCCTTTGACCGTAATGATGTGCAGTAGTTTGGGGCCGGGAATATTTTTGAGGTCATTTAGGGTGTCCACCAGTTTGGTGATATTATGGCCGTCGATCGGACCGAAATAACGAAGCTTCAGGGCCTCGAACAGGTTGCTGCTTTTGCTGACAAAGCTCTTGATGCTATGTTCCAATTTGGAAGCAATCTCCCGACTGAAATGACCACCTACCGGTAGTTTGCCCAGGGCCTTCCAGATATCGTCTTTGAGTTTGTTGTAGGTCTGCGAAGTAGTGATGTCCGTTAGGTACTCCTTGAGGGCGCCCACGTTGGGATCGATGCTCATGCAATTGTCATTCAGAATGATGAGCATGTCGGTGTCGGCTACCCCTGCGTGGTTCATGCCTTCAAAGGCCAATCCCGCAGTCAGGGCACCGTCACCAATGACAGCCACGACCTTACGATCGGTTTCCCCCTTGATCTTGGCCGCCATGGCCATCCCCAAGGCGGCGCTGATGGAGGTGGAAGAATGCCCCACACCAAAGGTATCATACTGGCTTTCAGTGCGTTTTGGAAACCCACTCAGGCCATTGTATTTTCGGTTGCTGTCGAAATTGTCTCGCCGTCCGGTGAGGATCTTATGCCCGTAAGCCTGGTGTCCCACATCCCAAACGAGTTGGTCATAGGGGGTATTGAAGACATGGTGCAGCGCCACGGTCAGCTCCACTACCCCCAGGCTGGCGCCAAAGTGCCCCCCATGCAAACTGACTACGTCAATGATGTATTGGCGCAATTCATCACAAACCTGCTGGAGCTGTTCCCTGCTCAATTTCTTCAGGTCGGCCGGTGAATCAATGGTTTTTAGTAAAGGTCCGGGGTAGATGTCCATCAAAAGCCAGTTTTCTGCACTCAAAAATACAATATAAAATAACGACTAAGGTAATTTCCGCAACGCTAAATCACAAATCTAGACCCCGATTTGCAGCCTCCCGACCGGCTCTTGTGGAAAGCTGGTATTTGCACATAAGGAGCCCGGACAAGGCCCCCGGGAACCCTATTTGCCCTAGAGTCCCCACTTAACCGATGGACTAGGTATTTGGCCATTAGTACAAAATGGACCAGGGCACCGGGGCTAAACTCGTAGCTTTAGCTGTTTATTTCAGTTTATTTTTACCCCGCATGCCCAAAAATTCGAGCAGTTACTATTGGTGGTGCCAGATTGGCGGTTGGAGTACGCTTGCCCTTACGTCCATTCTCTACAATGCCATTTTCGAACAGCAAGTGAACGCCAAGTTTCAGGAGCAAATTGGGGCGGTGATTTTTGCCGGATCCGGCCTTTTGTCGACGCATTTGTTCCGAGAATTCATTCGCCGATCTAACTGGCTAAGGCTTCCTTTGGAGAAAGCCATACCGAAATTCTTTTTGGGCGTCATCGTCGTTTGCCTGGCAACCAACCTGATTCGCATCGGCCTGGATCATGCGTTTGGGTTATACAACGCCAAACATAAGGTGGACTTTTTAGCGGTCATCCTCTTTGACACGCTGGCTATCGGCATCGTGATCGTTCCTTGGACCTTGCTGTACTATTTCTATCATTATGTGGAAAAGAGCCGGCTTCAACAACTCGATACGCTCAAGCTGGAATCGCTGGTCAAGGAGTTGGAGTTAAAGACGATCAAATCGCATATCAATCCCCATTTCATTTTTAACTCCCTCAACAGCATCCGGGCCTTGGTGGATGAAAACCCCCATCGAGCACGCACGGCTATCACGGAGCTTAGCAATATTTTGCGCAGCAGCATGCAAACGGAAAAACAAGAGACCGTCGCCCTGGAAAAAGAGCTCGACATTGTGCAGGACTACCTGGCGCTGGAGCATATCCGCTTCGAAGACCGCCTGATGGTGGAATACCAGATTGATGCAGCTACCCTGACCCAACCCGTGCCACCCATGATGCTGCAGACCCTGGTGGAAAACGCCATTAAGCACGGCATCAGCAAGCAGGTCCATGGTGGGGTGGTCTATATCGGATCCGATTTTCGCGACGACTACCACGAGCTTGTCATTCGCAACACCGGGCATCTGCACGGGTCTTTGAATGGTGAAGGCTTCGGCTTGGTGAGTACCCGTAACCGCCTGCATCTGCTGTTTGGTCCGAGAGCTAATTTTGAGATCAGGCAACTGAACGGTAACCTGGTGGAAGCGGTGGTGCGCATACCTGTTGTTTTAAGTAAATAAATACGATATGATTAAAGCTGTTATTATTGACGACGAACGCTTGGCCAGAAACGAATTGAAAAAATTGTTACTCGACTTTCCAGAGATCGAAGTGATCGCCGAGGCGGCCAATGCCAGCGAAGGAATTGAAAAGATCGATAGCCTTAACCCGGATTTGATCTTCTTGGATATCCAAATGCCGGGTAAGACGGGTTTTGAGATGCTGGCGGAACTCAATAAGGCCCCCGACGTGATTTTCACGACGGCCTATGATGACTATGCACTCAAAGCCTTTGAGGTAAACGCCTTGGACTACTTGCTCAAGCCGGTTGAGCCAAAACGCTTGGCCGATGCCATCCAAAAACTGCACCTGGATGAAGACAAGGACCACGAGGGTTTGGCCGATGATGAAATTCCTATAAACCGCAGCATGCTACACGAGCATGACCAGGTTTTCGTGAAGGACGGAGAACGCTGCTGGTTCGTGCGCCTCTCCGAGATACGGCTATTCGAGAGCGTCGGCAACTACGCGAAGGTGTTTTTTGGCACTAACAAACCCTTGATATTAAAATCGCTCAATGCTTTGGAAGAGCGACTGGATGAGAAAGTTTTTTTCCGTGCCAACCGCAAACACATCGTCAACCTGAGGTTGATCGAAAAAATTGAACCCTATTTCAATGGCGGGCTGCTGCTCGAGTTGAAGGGAGGTGAAAAAATTGAAGTCAGCAGAAGGCAGACCGTCAAGTTTAAGGAGATGATGAGTTTGTGATTGCTCTCCTCCGCTCCTTCGGTATTGACGGGGCAAACCCGTAGTCTCTTTTAAAGCTACCTGCATATGAAGAATACCTGGTTTTTATTTTTGGGCCTCGCCTGCTGCGTGGCCGGGAAATCCCAATCCATCGATTCGGTGATCAACGACCGGGAAGTGGAGCGAGTAGAGCGCACGCTTTCGGCCGACGATATGCAAGGGCGCGCAGTATTCACCCCCGGAATCGAAAAGGCCGCCACCTTCATCTCCGAACAATTCAAGGCTAGCGGACTGCAGCCTCTAGGCAGCCAGGGGAGCTACCGGCAACCTTTTTCCATGTTCCGGACCAGCCTGCTCGATGCAAGTGTAATACTGGATGGAAAGAGCCAGGACCCCAAGGGAGTTGTGGTGTTCAGTTCCCGTCCAATGCTCAGCATCAGTGAGAAAAGTGGCTTTGAAAAGGTGACCGTCAAACCGGGCGATGATTTCCGTTCGATCGCCTTTAAGTATATTCAAGGCCACAAGGACGCCTTGATTTTGGTGGACACCTCGTTTTCCAAGAATTTCCAGCGACTGGGGCGAATGAATCGCCAGCAGTTTAGCAATGAGCGCTCCGTTGTATTCGTCCTGAGCACCTTGGACCCGTCGACCTATCGGTGCGAGATCCGCCAGGACGTGACCGAAGATAAACTCGCTAACCTGGTGGGGATTATCCCCGGTACCTCCAAAAAAAATGAATTCGTCATTTTTTCCGCCCATTATGATCACCTGGGCATCGGCAAGCCCAACGAACAACACGACTCCATCTACAACGGGGCCAACGATGACGCATCGGGGACGACGGCGGTGATCCTGCTGAGTAGATATTTCAGCCAATTAAAAAACAACGAGCGCACGCTGGTATTTGCTACGTTCACAGCGGAGGAAATCGGAGAATTTGGGTCACAGTATTTTTCCAGCCAATTCGATCCCAAACAAGTGGTGGCTATGTTCAACGTGGAAATGATCGGAACGCAAAGCAAATGGGGAACCAATTCAGCCTACATTACGGGCTACGAAAAAACCGATATGGGGAAGATCCTGGAAAGGAATCTGCAAGGCACTGCCTTCCGGTTCTACCCCGACCCCTATCCCGAGCAACAGCTCTTTTACCGATCCGATAATGCCAGTCTGGCCCGACAGGGAGTTGCGGCCCATACCATCTCCACCTCCAAGATGGATTCGGAGAAATACTACCACACGCTGGGCGATGAAATCGGCACGCTGGACCTGGCTAATATGACCCGCATTATCAAGGCGATTGCCTTGAGCTCAGGCACCATCGTAGCTGGTACCGATACGCCATCTCGGGTAGACGCCACCCAATTGCGCTGAGTCCCGCATGCTTAGAGCAGGTTCGCGCCAAGCTTATCCGAGGTTTTGGGCGCCATTTACTTGACCGCTTGTATGGACCCATAATACGAAATCAGATCCCTGGTATTGCTCGTGACTACCAGGTTCCCATAGCCGGATTCGGTCAGGCTTAGGGTCATCTTACTGACATTGGCGACATTCTTCGGCGTCAGGGTAATGTCCCAACCCCCTTTCTTGGTAGGGCTTACTAGGTAGGTAAAATCGACCGTAGTAAAATCAATTCCCCCGGCATCCGTACCCAAGGTCGCGGAGTAAGAGCGCCCGAAATAGGGTAGGTAGGCTTGGAGCGTGTCGGTCTTGAGTTGCATCTCATAGTACGACGTGAGTTGCTTGGTAGGACCTCGAGACGGTTTGGCCGATTGGGCCACGAAGGCATAGCGCTTGGAATCAATCAGTTTTTTTATCGCCGCTTCTTGCACATTTTCCTTTTGCTGTTTGGTGCTGTCCTGGGCCCAAAGGGCATTTCGGCTGGGCATAATGCACAAGGTTGCAAGGGTGCATACCAGTAGGGTCATACGCTGAATCATAGTATGGCTTTTGAGGGTTAAAAAAGTAGGCACAAACTTAGGGATTATCTTTCTTTTGTTCAAGTGCCTAGCCGGCAGGCGAGACTTAAAAGCGGCTTAACACTTTATGCATTTCGCGAACTATTTCCTGGTTGCTCAACCTGCCGATGCTGCCCTCATGGACGGACTGCGTAGCCACGTGGGGCGCTGGCGGCGTAAATGTTCCCTGCGCTATATCCCGCGCCACCTGGCGGTAGGCGTCCCGGAAGGGGACACCTTTTTTCACTAGGTCATTAACAGCTTCCACGCTGAAAATGTAGCGGTATTTGTCGTCTTCGAGGATGGCGGGTTGAACCCGCATGTTGGATACCATAAGGCCGGTCATATCCAGGCATTCCTTCAGCTCACCCAAGGCAGGAAACAGGATTTCCTTGGTGAGCTGCAGGTCGCGATGGTAGCCCGAGGGAAGGTTACCCATCAGCAGGGTGAGCTCGTTGGGAACAGCCTGCATGCGGTTACACTTTCCCCGAATCAATTCAAATACATCCGGGTTCTTTTTGTGCGGCATGATACTACTGCCGGTGGTCAAATGATCTGGAAAGGAAATAAAACCGAAATTTTGGCTCATGTATAAGCAACAATCCATGGATAGCTTGCCCAGGGAGGCGCCAATCGAAGCCAGGGCTACAGCCACTATTTTTTCGGTCTTGCCACGGCTCATCTGTGCGTAGACTGAGTTGTAGTTCAAGGTCTCAAACTGGAGCGATTTGGTGGTAGCGGACCGGTCCAAAGGGAAGGTGGAGCCGTAGCCGGCGCCGCTACCCAAAGGATTTTTATTGCTGATGTGGTAGGCCGCTGCCAGCAGTTCCAGGTCATCCACCAGGCTTTCCGCATACGCGCCAAACCAAAGGCCAAAAGACGAGGGCATGGCAACCTGCAAATGGGTATAGCCAGGCAACAGGTACTCGCGGTATTTTTCGCTTTGGGCCATCAGCAAGTCAAACAAGTCCTTGACCAAATCCCGGATTTGCAGGATTTCGGCCCGCAAAAACAATTTAATATCCACGGCCACCTGGTCGTTGCGGCTTCGGCCGCTGTGTATTTTTTTTCCTGCTTCACCGATGCGCTGGGTAAGCATCATCTCTATCTGGGAGTGGATGTCTTCGGCCTCGGGGTCAATACGAAACTCCTTGCGTTGTATATCGGAAAGGATCCGCTGAAGCTCCTGGTGGATCAGCTCGAGTTCACCGGTGGTAAGCAAACCAACGCCGGCCAGCATACTGGTATGCGCCAAGGATCCGAGTACGTCGTATTCGGCCATCTGCAGATCAAATTCCCGGTCGCGGCCCACGGTGAATTGTTCGATGCGCCGATCAACGGAAGCCGAATCTTTTTCCCAGAGTTTCATGATTGATGCTTTAAAATGTGTATCAGTTTGATTGACCCACTGTGTCTGCTCTCGAATGGATGAAGCCAACGAAGGCCTGATATTTAAATAAATTCATTCAACAAATTGATATATAGTTCGATTCCCTCTTTGATTTCACCGAGGTAGATGTATTCATCCGCCGTATGGCTCCTGGCAGAATCGCCCGGGCCCATTTTCAGGGCCGGAAATGGCATCAAGGCTTTGTCGGATGTTGTAGGCGATCCGTAATACCCCTTACCCAGGGCCATACCGGCTTTGACCAGGGGATGATCCAGAGCAATGGAGGTGGACTTCATGCGGGTCGTGCGTGGCTTAAACTGACTCTTCAGGTTGCTTCGCAAGGCCTCCAGGATCTCTTCGAAGCTGTAGAGTTCATTCACCCGTACGTCGATAACATATTTGCACTGTGCAGGCACCACATTGTGTTGCTTATTTTCCGTTTCTATCGACGTCACGGTCATCCGCGATTCACCCAGCAGGCTGCTTTTCCTGTCGAACTGGTAGACGCGTATCCAGTTGATATCATCCAGGGCTTTATATAGGGCGTTCTCGCCCTCGTTGCGCGCGGCATGGCCTGGTCGTCCCAGGGCCGTGCAATCGATTACCATCAGGCCCCGCTCCGCGACAGCCATTTCCATGCGTGTGGGCTCGCCTACAATGCCGAAATCGATTTGCCCTAAATAGGGAAGCACCAGCTCGATGCCGTTAACGCCGCTGATCTCTTCCTCCGCGCTGGCGGCAAAAACCACGTTGTGGTTCAAATGCTCCTTGGGGTAGAAATGCAAAAAGACGGCCAGCAGGCTCACCAGGCATCCGCCGGCATCATTGCTGCCCAGACCGTAGAGTTTACCTTCTTTCTCCACGGGCGTGAAGGGATCCAGCGTATAGCTCTTGTTCGGTCGGACGGTATCGTGATGGGAATTGAGTAAAATGCTGGGTTTGCTCGGGTCGTAATACTGGTTCTTGGCATAAATATTATTTCCAACCCGGGCGCATGGTACCTGGTGCTGGTCGAAAAATTGCTTAATGAGCTCCGCGGTGTCATTTTCTTCCTTCGAAAAAGAAGGCGTTGCGATGAGCTGCTTAAGCAGCCCAACCGCTTCGGCGTGCAGGCGATCCAGGTCAGGTATTTTCATGGCTAATTATTGTTCCCGCAGAATGGGTTAACAGCTCCTGCAGTTGTTCGGCCTTTCCGATGATCACCCGGTTAACCCCGCTGCGCAAGGCCGCAAAGGCATTGTCAATCTTGGGAATCATCCCGGCAAAAATCTTTTGTTCTCTTTTGAGTTGCTCATAGTATGCGGCGTGTATCGAAGGGATCACCGATTGTTCGTCGGTTACATCCATCAGCACGCCGCTTCGTTCAAAGCAATAGATCAGCTCGACCTGCGCCGAGGTACCCAGGGCCTTGGCGATTTCCTGGGCCATGGTATCGGCATTGGTATTGAGCAGTTGTCCCTCCCCGTTATGGGTCAGGGGCGCAACCACCGGCGTCAGGCCAGCATCCAAAAATTCCAGCAAGCGCGAACGGCTGACCCGATCGATATCGCCCGCAAAGCCATAATCTAGGCTCGGATGTTCGCGCTGGTGGGCCAGGACAATATTGGCGTCTGCCCCACACAGCCCGATAGCGTCGCACCGCCTGGCCTGCAGTTTCGCGACGATCGTCTTATTCACCAAGCCCCCATAGACCATGGTAACAATGTTCAAGGTTTCCCCGTCGGTAATCCGGCGGCCATCAATCAGCTGTTGGGGCACCTGGAGCCGAGTAGCCAGCGAGGTGGCCAATTTACCTCCACCGTGGACCAAGATCTTTTTGTCGGGTATGGAGGCAAAACTGGACAAAAAAGCCGCCAGTTTGACTTCGTCATCTATGATGTTGCCACCGATCTTTATGACAAAGAGTTTGCCCACAGTCAGGATTTGGATTTTAAAATAGCGCTCAATACGGCTTGAGCCGCCCAAACCCGGTTGCCCGCCTGCTGGGTGACGATGCTGTGGGGACTGTCCAGGACTTCGTCGGAAAGTTCCACGTTTCGGCGGACGGGCAGGCAATGCATCACTTTGGCCTGGTTGGTGCGTTGCAATTTTTCTTTGGTTAGCATCCATTCCGGATCGTTGCAAAAAATTTTGCCGTAGTCCCGGTAGGTGCTCCAGTTTTTTACGTATACAAAGTCTGCGCCGGCCAGGGCAAGGTCTTGGTCGTGCGTGATGGTTGCCCCTTTGGTAAAGGCCTCGTCCAGTTCATAGTCCTCAGGGTGGGTGATTACAAAATCGGCTTCTCCCCAGGCATTTATCCATTGGGAAAAACTGTTGGCCACGCACTGGGGCAATGGTTTGACATGGGGTGCCCAGCTCAGGACGATCTTGGGCTTCTGGGTCAAGGGCATTCGTTGACGGCATTCGGTAATCGTGAGCACATCGGTTAAGCTTTGGAGAGGATGCAGCGTGGCACTCTCCAGGCTGACTACCGGGATGCCCGAATATTTGATGAATTGGTTGATGAATAATTCGCTGTAATCATCCTGCCTGTTCTTCAATCCCGGAAAAGTCCTGATGCATAAGATATCAAAATACTTGCCCAGCACCGGGGCTGCGTCTTTGACGTGTTCGACGGTATGACCACTCATGATCGCTTCTTCTTCGAACTCTAGTGCCCATCCTTCCTTGTCTACATTGAAGACTATGGGTTCCAAACCCAAGTTGAACGCAGCGACCTGCGTACTGAGGCGCGTGCGCATGCTCGGGTTTAGAAAAACCAAACCCACGCGCTTACCACGTCCCAGGTGATTATCTTGCAGCGGGGAATTCTTGTAGGCCAGAGCCTGCCTGATTAACTGGTTGATGTCTGAGACGTCGTTCACCGAAATGAACTGGTTGATCTCCCCCGTCCTTGGGGGCGGAGTGCTAGCCGCAGCCGTCGGCAAAGAGTTCTTTTTGTTCCCATTCGTGTTCATGACGTAGGTATTTAGGTCACCAAAAACATGTGTGCTTGAATTAATCCTGCTTGAGTGCAGGCGCCTGAATTTCCTCGGCCATGGCTTCCAGAAATTGGTCGGCGTCTTTTTTTCGCAGGGCCAAGGAGGGGAGCAGACGGATCACGTTAGGCTTCGCCTCCCCCGTAAAAATATGTTGATTGAACAGGAGGTTTTGGCGCAAGTCCCGTAAGCCAGCGGGTAGGTCAAAGCCAATCATTAAGCCCCGACCTCGCACGTTTTGCAATTCCGGAATCTTGCTCAATTCCTCCTGCAGATAAGTTCCGATGGTCTGCGCATTCTGGATCAGGTGTTCCGATTCGATGACTTCCAGGACCGCCAGGGCCGCCGCGCAAGCCAGGTGGTTTCCACCGAAGGTAGTTCCCAGTTGTCCGTGCTTGGGCTTGATATGCGGGGCGATGATGATGCCCCCAACAGGAAATCCGTTGCCCATCCCCTTAGCCATGGAATAGATATCCGCATGCACGCCTGCGTAGTCGTGGGAGAAAAACTTGCCGCTGCGTCCGTAGCCGCATTGCACGGCATCGGCGATAAACACCGCGCCGTATTGATCGCACTGCCTGCGGATTTGCTGAAGAAAAGATTCCGTGGCTGGGTGGATACCGCCCACACCCTGGATGCCCTCCACCAGGACTGAAGAAATCTGATCCCCTTGGGCCTTAAAGCAGGCTTCCAGGGCGTCTAGGTCGTTGAGGGGCAGAAAGATGACCCGGTCGGTCTGGTTGACGGGAGCCACTATCGCCGGATTGTCGGTTGCGGCGACCGCCAGGGAAGTTCTTCCATGAAAGGACTTTTTAAATGCCACGATCTTCTTTCGGCCATTGTGGAAGGAAGCCAGTTTCAGTGCATTTTCATTGGCTTCCGCACCGGAATTGACCAAAAAAAGCTGGTAGTCCGCTTTGCCTGAAACCTCGCCCAGTTTTTGGGCCAATTCTTCTTGCAGGGGGATGCGTATCGAATTGGAATAAAACCCAACTTTATTAAGCTGGTCGGTGATTCGTTGGACATAGTGCGGATGCGTATGGCCGATAGAAATGACGGCATGCCCACCGTACAGATCCAGATATTGCTGCCCGTTATCGTCCCATACATAGGAACCCTTGGCTTTGGCGATGGTGATGTTGTTTAGCGGATAAACGTCAAATAGTCTCATGGTTTGGTCCGCCCGCGCGGAATTTATTGGTTGAAAAAAACTGGTATCGACGCTCTGACTCCCCTGTACCCAGGGGGCCTGAGTTAAAAATAGCTGGCTTTTAATTTTAGTCCTAGGGTTTCCTCCAGGCCGTACATCAGATTCATATTTTGTACGGCTTGGCCCGATGCTCCTTTGAGCAGGTTGTCGAGTGCCGAGTGTACCACGAGCCTGTCTTCCCCTACTTTTTCGATCTGCAGGACGCATTTATTGGTGTTGATTACCTGCTTGAGCGAAATGGGATGAGGGCTAAGGACCGTAAAGGGATGATCCCGGTAATATTCTAAGTATAGATTCTCCAACGCCTGAGTGTCCAAGCTACAGGTAATCTGGGAGCTGATGAAAATGCCCCGCGTGAAATCGCCTCGCCAGGGAACAAAGTGCAGATTGGAGGTAGGCGAAACCGGAAAGCTCGCCTGCAGCTGGTGCAAGGATTGGTGGATTTCATACAGGTGCTGGTGGGTTAGGGTTTTATAGGCTTGGATATTGTTGGCCCGCCAAGAAAAATGAGAGGTGCGCGACAGACTCTGCCCCGCACCGGTTGATCCGGTGATACCTGTGCTATAGACCTCGCTCAGCAATCCAGCCTTGGCCAGCGGAAGCAGACCCAGTTGGATGGCCGTGGCGAAGCAGCCCGGATTAGCGATATGGATGGCCTGGCTGATTTGCGGTTTGTTCAGTTCCGGCAACCCGTAAATAAAGGGGTGGCCTTGAAATTGGGGCCCGACCTGGTGTTGGTGGCTCAGGCGAAAATCTTGCGACAGGTCAATGATTCTGATTTGGTCTGGCAATTGGGCGCTATGCTGCTCTAGAAAGGACCTGGACTCCGAATGGCCGACGCATAAAAACAGCAGTTCGGCGCCCATCCATCCATCGGGGCCAATGCCTGGCTCCAAGGCCATGAACCGAAGATCGGTTTCGTCAAGCAAGTCGCTGTGAATTTCGCCAATCAGTTTACCTGCATTGCTGGTGCTGTGTATTAGGCGCAGGTCCACGGCCGGATGATTCAGGAGAATCCTGATCAATTCGCCTCCGGTATACCCGGCTCCACCCACAATGGCAACTTTAATCCTGCTCATAATCTAATAGTATTTACGGGCAATTGACCCGGTCGCCCGCGGTCGACGGCTGCGAGGCGAGCAAGAATTCCAGATCCTGGTCGGTTGCGTTGATGATCCGGTGGCGCTTGCCCGGCTT
The DNA here is from genome assembly GCA_963742225.1 of uncultured Chitinophagaceae bacterium. Classification (GTDB taxonomy): domain Bacteria; phylum Bacteroidota; class Bacteroidia; order Chitinophagales; family Chitinophagaceae; genus Puia. Next base: position 503,972 of record CAVULD010000004.1, read on the forward strand.
GATCTGCAAGCCTTGGCTCGGCCCCAGGGGGACCTGTTCTCCTTCGATTTCAAAAACAGCTTCGCCCTGCAGGATGAAAAAAAATTGTTGGGCGCGTTGGTGATAATGCATCTGTTCGCTGGTGTGTGCCGGCATCCGCTCCTGCTTCACCGATAAATCCGGATTGTCCACCAAGTTCCAGCCATCGCAACGTTCTCCCCATTGGTAATGGTTCAACGGTTGATGTATAGAAACTGCGCTCATTTGGCCTTCTCGTTTATGCTCTTGTAGATGGCCGTTTGATTGCCGAAGATTTTCGCGAAGCCCTTCACATCGTCCCCGGTCCACCCCTTGTTCATTTCTCCATAGGATCCGAATTTGCTGCTCATCAAATCATGCTTGCTGGAGATACCCTTTAAGGTGAACCGATAAGGCTCCAGGCGGACAAATACTTGGCCACTCACTGTCCCTTGCGTATCGATCAAAAATTTTTCTATGTTGCGCATGACGGGATCCAACAGGTGACCCTCATGCAGCCAATTGCCGTACCAGGTACTGAGTTGATCCTTCCAGTACAGTTGCCATTTGGTCAGACAGTGTTTTTCCAGAAGATGGTGCGCTTTGATGATGATCAACGGAGCCGCAGCTTCAAAACCCACTCGTCCTTTTATGCCGATGATCGTATCGCCCACGTGGATATCCCGTCCAATACCATAGGGCTGTGCCACCGATTGGAGGAATTGAATGGCTTGAACCGGTCCCGCAAAGGATTTTTGGTCTACGGCCACCAGTTCGCCTTCGGCAAAATCCAATTGCAACTCCCTGGGTGCGGATGCGCTCAGAGGAGTAGGCCAGGCATCTTCGGGCAAATAATCGCTGGAACTCAAGGTTTCCTTTCCACCTACCGAAGTGCCCCAGAGTCCTTTATTGATGCTGTATTTGGCCTTTTCAAAATTCATCTCCACTCCGTGGGACCGAAGGAAATCTATTTCCTCCTCCCGGCTCAGTTTGAGATCCCGGATAGGGGTCAGGATGGTAACTGCGGGAAGCATACTCTGAAAAACCATATCGAAGCGGACCTGGTCGTTTCCGGCTCCGGTACTGCCATGCGCAACATAGGTCGCGCCGAGTTGGATCACATGGTTGGCGACCGCGATGGCTTGAAACATCCTCTCTGCACTCACGCTAAGGGGATAGGTGCCATTTTTCAGCACATTGCCGAAGATGAGGTAGCGCACGCAATTGCGGTAATAGTCTTCCGTGACATCCACGCTCGTGAAGGATGCGACGCCGAGTTTTCTGGCCCGCACACCGATTTGCTCGATCTCCGATGGGCTGAATCCGCCAGTATTTACAGTCAGGGCATGGACCTCCAGGTGCAGCACCTGACTCAGGTACAGGGCGCAGTAGGTAGTGTCTAGTCCACCGCTATAGGCAAGCACCACCTTGGCCCGGGGAGCGGTTGCGCCACCGGGTGACGGGGTATTGGGTTGAGAAGCAGAAGATGTAGTCATACAATAATGCCGGTATAGTTATTACGCCTAGTTAATAGGTCGTCATAGATGAAAAAAATCATGGAACAACGATTTGGGCCTGCTGGCTCCGCTGGGTTCCTTTTTCAAAAATGGCTTGAGGAGTTTCCATTGCTTGATGCGCATAAAGCGCTCGTACAATTTGGACCGCTGCTTGAAATCCTGCGTCGTCTCTTCCGGTTCAAAATGGTCTTTCGGATCATAGAGCATGGCCGTACACATGCAGTTCTGCCTTTCCTTACTCATCAGGATATCGAAATTGACGCAGCTCTTACAGCCCGCCCAAAAGGCTTCATCCTGGGTCAGCTCCGAATACGTGACTGGCTCGTAGCCTAACTCGGAATTTATTTTCATCACGGCCAGGCCGGTAGTCAGTCCAAATACTTTGGCGTCGGGATATAGCTTCCGGCTAAGGGTGAATATTTTTTTCTTGATTTGCCTGGCCAGCCCGCTTTTTCTGAATTCCGGGGCCACAATCAATCCGGAGTTGGCGACGTATTGGGCATGACTCCAGGTCTCGATGTAGCAGAACCCTGCCCAAATGCCATCGGACGTGAAGGCGATCACCGCCTTTCCTTCGCGCATCTTATCCTGAATGTATTCGGGGCTTCTCTTAGCGATACCCGTTCCTCGGGCCTTGGCGGAGGATTCCATTTCATTGCAGATAATTTGGGCAAAATCCTGGTGCGAATCGTCGGCTATGAGAATCTGAAAGTCTTTTTGCTCGTTTTCCATTGTTTTAATATGAATAAGGTAATTATGGGGGTCAATGAGGGCATCATTGAAAGGTTATGGTAATGATAAGTTCCAGGAAGCATAGATCCGGCCAAAAGCCTGGCTATGGTGAGGTAGTATCAACGTCGTACCCAAAAGGGAATAGGTCGAACGGAAAAAATAACGCTGGACGGCGCTACAAAAAACCCATGCCTGTTGAAAGCATGCAATACCACCGGGGAATATTCGGGTGATATGGACGAGTTTTTTTTCATTGATCAAAAAGATGACATTGAGCTAAAAAAATGACCACACAAAGAAAAACAATTTTTCACTTGCGAGGGCATTTTTTTCTATTAAATTTAGTCAAATTCGGTGAATTCCAGGTTATGCCTGGATGGTGAGGGCATGTATGGCTGCTGCCATCTCGTTGATCAGGGAGCTGTTTTTTTCCACGGCGTTGCCCACTACGACCAAATCCGCGCCAGCTTTGCAATCCAGGTAGGCCTTTTCTGGATCCCGGATGCCTCCACCCACCACCAGGGGGATGTCAATGGAAGCAGCCACCTGGGCTACCATTTCTTCGGTTACCGGGTAGCGCGCGCCACTGCCGGCGTCCAGGTAAATGAGCTTCATGCCCAGCATTTCGCCAGCCATGGCGGTACACATGGCGATTTCATTCTTGTCTCGGGGTATCGGCGTGGCGTTGCTGATGTAGGAGACGGTAGTCGGAGCGCCACCGTCAATCACCATATAACCGGTAGAAATCACCTCCAGGCCGCTGTGCTTGACGAAGGGGGCCGAAATGACGTGCTGGCCGATTAGCAACTCGGGATTTCTGCCAGAGATCAGACACAGATAGAGCAGCCCGTCGGCCCGTAGCGATACCTGCGACGGGGTACCGGGAAACAGAACCACCGGTATGGCACAATGGGCCTTGATTTGGTCGACTACCTGGTCCAGGTGGTTGGAGATTACCAGGCTGCCTCCCACCAGCAAATAGTCTACCTTTGCATCGGTAGCCCGAGTGGTGATTTCCTCAATCTTTTGCGCATTTACTTTGTCGGGATCAATCAACAGCGCGAAGGACTTTTGACCCTTTTTCTTCCTAGCCAGTAAAGACTGGTAAATGGTTCCCTTCATGAGTGTTGGCTGTTGATATATGCACAAAAATGCGAAATCTTTTCGGGGAAAACAATTTGAGCTGGCCTGGGGTGACTTGGACGCCTCCGGGTAACTCCCGGGGGAGCTTGCTTTGGGCCAGACCAATCACCAAACTGGAAGGCAGGTAGACTTTTTTTAGGTCAATCCCAAATCTAATTGCTCGTCGATGGGGTATAATTATGTGCATAAACCAGCTAATACAATACCCGACTGCGCTTCAAAAATTATCAACTGTTTTTTTCCACAAGTGTTGATATTTCAGGATGGGAAATATCGAAAGCAAAAAATACTTTCGTCTTTCACCCCGGGACCGATTCTAAAAAAACGATAAAAGAATATTTACCATATGACAAATAAAGGGCAATCCGCCGAAAGGCTGCATTTCAACCGGCGCTTCACCAGCGAAGGGGTGGACGTGTTCAGCCAGTTTGAGTACGACTTTCGTACGTCTGTGATCCGCAATCCGTCTGGGGAAGTGGTGTTTGAAATGAACAATGTGGAAGTTCCCAAACAGTGGAGCCAGATTGCTACCGACATACTTGCCCAAAAATATTTTCGCAAGGCAGGCGTACCCCAGGCCGACGGATCACTGGGCCGGGAATCCTCGGTCAAACAAGTGGCGCATCGCATGGCCAACTGCTGGCGGTCGTGGGGTGAACGCTACGGCTATTTTGCAAGCCCCAAGGATGCCCAGGTTTTTTACGAGGAACTGGTATACAGCATCCTTAATCAGGCCTGCGTACCCAACAGTCCGCAATGGTTCAATACGGGCCTGTATGAAAGCTATGGCATCAAGGGCAAGCCCCAGGGTCATTACTTTGTCGACCAGGAAGATGGCCTGCTCAAGCGGTCTACATCGGCCTATGAGCGTCCGCAGCCGCATGCCTGTTTCATTCTGAGCGTCGAAGACGATCTGGTGAACGACGGGGGCATCATGGACCTTTGGGTCCGCGAAGCTCGGATCTTCAAATATGGTTCGGGTGTGGGAACCAATTTTTCCAACATTCGGGGCGAAGGTGAAAAGCTGAGCGGTGGAGGTACGTCCAGTGGCCTGATGAGCTTTTTGAAAATTGGGGACCGCGCCGCCGGAGCCATCAAATCGGGGGGTACCACCCGGCGGGCAGCCAAAATGGTTTGCCTGGACCTGGATCACCCGGAGGTCATGGGCTTTATCAACTGGAAGGTTGAAGAAGAGAAAAAAGTGGGGGCCTTGATTGCAGCCGGTTATCCCAGTGATTACGAGGGGGAAGCCTACAAGACCGTGTCCGGACAGAATTCCAATAATTCCATTCGCATACCCAACGAATTTTTTGACAAACTGGCCTTGGAGGAGGACTGGGAACTGCGGGCCAGAAGCGACGGCAGGATCATGAAAAAGATACCCGCCAAGGAAGTTTGGAACCAGATTGCGTACGCAGCATGGCGTTGCGCGGACCCGGGTACCCAATACGATACTACCATAAATGAATGGCATACCTGCCCTCATGGTGGCCGTATCCGGGCTTCCAACCCATGCTCCGAGTACATGTTCTTGGATAATACTGCCTGCAACCTGGCCTCGGTTAACCTGCGCCGGTTCTTTGAGGAGTCCACGAACATCTTCGATGTAGAGGGATTCGAATACACTTGCAGGCTGTGGACGGCCGTATTGGAAATTTCGGTTCTCATGGCGCAATTCCCCAGCAAAGAGGTAGCGCAATTATCTTACGATTACAGGACTCTCGGTTTGGGTTATGCGAACCTGGGATCCATGCTCATGGTCATGGGAATTCCCTACGATAGCGAAGAAGCCCGCGCGATTGGCGGAGCGATCACCGCTATCATGACCGGGGTGGCGTACAAGACCTCCGCCGAGCTGGCCGAAGCGATGGGACCCTTTCCCAAATTCGAAGAAAATCGAGCCGATATGTTGCGCGTGATGCGCAATCACCGCCTGGCAGCATACGATGCCGACGAATACGAAGGATTGCAGATCCGGCCCCAGGGCATCAAAGCCCAATATTGCCCGGATTATCTGCTCAAAGCGGCCACCAAGGCTTGGGATGAGGCCGTACAGCTGGGCGAGAAATACGGCTACCGCAACGCCCAGGCCACAGTCATTGCCCCGACGGGTACGATTGGCTTGGTGATGGATTGCGACACGACCGGCGTGGAACCCGATTTTGCCCTGGTAAAATTCAAGAAATTATCAGGTGGGGGCTATTTTAAGATCATCAATCAGTCGGTACCCGCTGCCTTGCGGAACTTGCAGTACACTGAAAAAGAAATTGATTCGATCATCAAGTACGCGGTGGGCACGGGAAGCTTCGCCGGCGCGCCAGCCATCAATCACCAAACCCTGAGTGAAAAAGGATTTATTGCAGAAGAAATCAAAAAACTGGATTTGGCCGTATCGTCGGCCTTTGAAATAGGATTCGTATTCAATGTTTACGCTCTTGGGGAAGAATGCCTGCAACGCCTGGGCTTCAAACCCGAACAATATTTCAACCTCGAGTGGAACCTGCTGGAAGCGTTGGGCTTTTCGGAATCAGAAATCGAAGCCGCCAACGATTTCGTCTGCGGGACCATGACAGTTGAAGGGGCCCCTTACTTAAAGGAGGAACACCTGCCCGTTTTTGATTGTGCCAACAAATGTGGAAAGAAGGGACAGCGCTTCATCCATGCGCATGGACACATTCGCATGATGGGCGCTACCCAGCCCTTCATCAGTGGGGCTATTTCCAAGACCATTAACCTACCCAATGAAGCTAGCATCGAAGAGATCGCCGATGCCTATATGTTAAGCTGGCAACTGGCGCTTAAGGCCTGTGCCCTCTACCGGGATGGTTCCAAACTTTCCCAACCGTTGAGCAACAAGAGTGACAAAAAGAAAAAAACAGAGGAGGTGGATTCCGCTCCCCTGAAGCCCGAGCACGCGGGGCCCGATTCCAATATCGTCGATATGAGCAAGCTGACGGTTCAGGATTTGTTGGAAGAAGTACAAAAACGCGTACAGTCTTCACCCGATACCAAACTCAAGCGGGCCCTGGCAACGATCGTTGAGCGCAGAACTTTGCCGGCCAAGCGGCGGGGATTCACCCAGAAAGCGAAAATTAACGGGCAAGCAATTTTCCTTCGCACCGGAGAATACACCGATGGTACGGTCGGGGAGATTTTCATCGACATGGCCAAGGAAGGCGCTACCATGCGCAGCATGCTCAATTGCTTTGCCATTGCCATCTCGATAGGCTTGCAATATGGCGTACCGCTAGAGGAATTCGTGGAGAAATTCGTTTTCACACGCTTTGAACCTTCCGGTATGGTGGATCATCCGAACATAAAAAGCACGACCTCTATCGTGGACTTCATTTTCCGTGCGCTGGCCTACGAATATCTGGGTAGAAATGACCTGGTGCATGTGCTGGATAAACCGGAAATAACCAATACCGGCACCGACGATTGGGACGATATCCCGACTTCGCTGGAATACGAAAAAAAAACGCCGGAGCTAAGCAACGTAAGGGTAGTGGCTACTAAGGCCACGGCCAGCGGGGCCAACCAGCCAGCGAAAGGCCCGAAGAGCGCCTCGGGGTCCAAAACGGAGAGCGGAATGGATGCCATGAATATGGCTGCCAAAAGCATGCAAAGTGATGCGCCTGCCTGCAACACCTGCGGACACATAACCATTCGCAGCGGTACCTGTTACAAATGCCTGAATTGTGGCAATAGCATGGGCTGTAGCTAACCAATCGAGGAGTAAGTTGACGGCGATCGCCTCAACATCAAAACTTTGGACGGTTTTACTTATAACTTCAAAGCCCTTCATGTCCATGAAGGGCTTCTTCTTTGGGCCCTGTGGGGGCATGACAAAAGACTGGTTAATAGGCTTTTATGTGGTCAGCCGGGGACATGCGTAGTTCTCCCAACGGGCTGTTCGTAAATCTGCTATTGGCAAGGATTTTGCTTTACTAGATGGCAATTTTAGCCCCCTATTTTCGTTAAATGTATTCGTACACCAAATTGAAAACCATGAAAAAAATCCTAGCTCTATTCCTGTTGATTTCTATCTTGTTTGCCTGCAACCGGGCTGTCACACCGTACCAGGCGGCCAATAACCACTACAGCCATTGTCGTGATATGAGGTAATGGTTAACACCCAGCCGTTTGGATTAGCCACCAAAACAATACCGGGCAGTTCCGCCAGCGGGCCATCAAAGCATTTGATGGCCATTTTTATTTTCCCTTATTTTGCGGCCTAAATCAGCTCGGATGATCATCCACTTCGGATACGAAAAGAAGCAGGTTTTGCAGGCTCTGAGATATCACTTCATTACGAGGCCGGAAATTAAGGTGTTGCTGATCCTGGTCAACGTATTTACGATTATATCCGCCATCTTGGTGTATATGCATAAGATACAGCCGCTGTCTTTTCTGGTATTTTCGCTGCTTTGGTTTGCTCTGCTGATAACCATCTGGAGGATCTTGCCTTCGAGCATATACAAGAAATCTCACACATTTCAGGACCACTTCACCATGAACTTGCAAGAGGGCGAAGTCGTGTTGCAAACCAGCCGAGGTGCCCATGCATGGCAATGGAATGAATTTAGCACCTTTCTGGAAAGCCCGTATTTCTTTCATCTTTATTTTAATAGCCGTTCCTTTTTTTTGGTGCCCAAAGATGCCTTTAGTGGGATTCCTGATTTGCAGTTAGCCCGGCAGCTGCTGCGCGATAAGATCCATACAAGGCCTAGGTAGTTCCTTTGTCAGCTAATCGGTGGATTCTACAGGTATAAGAACAAATACCCTTTTGCTCCCCGTATCAAGGAAGAGTCCGATCTGCTAAGTGCCCTCCCTTTGACACAAGATTAATTTAATGAATCCCCTACGTGAGGCTCCTTTTGGAGGATAAATTTCCTTGACTAACTATTTGTATCCTAGGTATATTTGAATATTCAATATGGAACAACAGCGCCGGCTCGCAGCCATTCTTTTTACTGACATCGTTGGTTCCACGGCCATCATGCAGAAGGACGAACAAGCAGCTTTATCCATAAACAAGCGATATACCGCTGTCCTACAACAATTGGTGGCTTTACACAATGGCGAAATTCTTAATGATTTTGGCGATGGGAGCCTATGCTCCTTTGGCAGCGCAACACAAGCGGTCCGGTGTGCCTTGGCGATGCAAAGACAGTTTCAACTGGAGCCTAAGGTACCGTTGCGTATCGGGCTGCACGTGGGAGAAATGATATTCGAAAATGGTAAAGTATTTGGAGATGGGGTAAATATCGCCTCTCGGATACAGTCGCTGGGTGTGGCCGATTCCATTCTTTTTTCTGCTGAGATAAACAGCAAATTGATCAACCAAACTGAATTCAAAATCAGGTCCATAGGCAAATTTTCCTTCAAGAATGTGAATGCACCTATGGAGGTATTTGCTTTGGAAAATGAAGGGCTGGTAGTTCCTGACAAAAGAAAAATGGAAGGGAAATTGCAGGAGAAAAAACAGGCTAACAGAAAATGGATTCTTGCGGTGGTGGCCACCCTGGGTTTGGTGGTTGGCTATTTTGTTTACCAGAAGATAGCACAAGGTTCAGTATTTTCAGAGGGGGAAAAATCCATTGCTGTGCTCCCGTTTGAAAATAACTCCGGGCCCGATAGTGAGGAGTATGTATCCGACGGCATCACCCAGGATATTATCAATAATCTTTCCAAGATATCCTCTCTGCAGAAGGTGATTGGATGGTTTTCCGTTCGAAGTTTTAAGAAAACTACTAAAACGCTCAAGCAAATAGCCGACGAACTGGGAGTCAATGCCATTCTTTCCGGCTCGATTCAAAAGCGTGATGATAAGATTCACATCATCGCCGAGCTTATTGAGGTGAATACCAATAAACGACTCTGGGGCGACGATTTTGAATACCAGAATAAGGACATCTTGTCTATTCAATCTAGGATAGCCTATGAAATTGTGGCAGGACTCAAAGGCAACGTGACGCCCGAGGAAAAAAAGAACCTTACCAAGCAGTATACCGATAATGTGGAGGCCTACAAATTGTATCGGAAAGGCCGCTTTTTTTGGGACCAGCGCACGCAGCTCAGTTTTGACAGCGCAGAAATGTACTACCGTAAGGCCATTGAACTGGATCCCGATTACGCCTTAGCCTATGCCGGCATTGCGGACCTCTATATAATTCCGAACAATGGCCTTTCTCAGTTGGAGGCGATGCCGATAGCCAGGAAATATGCCACTCAGGCTTTGCTCCTCGACAGTACGCTGAGCGAAGCACTTACCACCCTGGGGTTTATCCAATCGGCTTACGATTATGACTGGGCAAAGGCCAAAATCACCTTGCTGCGGGCCATTGCGCTCAATCCCAATTACCCTACGGCGCATTTGTTCTACGGGAACCTCTTGCAATATACTGGCGAAAATACAGAACAAGGCATCAATGAGATCCGCAAGGCATTGATTCTAGATCCACTTTCCTGGAATCTCAATTATGTGTTGGGCCGAAATTTTTATTACGCGCATAAATACGACTCGGCATTGGAACAACTTAAGAATACGCTCACGCTCAGTCCAGGCATTAAGTTGGCCAAAGCAAATCTCGCTCTTGTTCTTTTGGCGCTAAAGCAATATACACAAGCATTCGAGGTGATTAAGCAAATCGAGAGATCCGGCGTTTCCAAAATATTCTATTACCAAGGTGCGGTGCTTAGCTATGCGTATGCGGTTTCGGGGGATACCGCACGTGCCAGAACCGAATTGACTAAGTCGCTGCAAGAATTTCCAGATCAGTCTCCCTATCAATTGGCCAGGGTTTATATTTTGCTAAACGAACCTGACGAGGCAATAACTAGTCTGGAGAAAGCATACGCGTTGCGAGAAGTTTGGATGTATGGCGTCAATGCCGACCCCACGATAGATCCCATCCGAAATGAGCCCAGATTTAGAGCCTTGTTGAAAAGGATGAACTTAGATTAGTAGCCTGTCGGGGTCAAAGTGAACGATGAAGAATTCTCAAAGCTGGCGGGAGGTGGCGGATGCTTGGGCGAATGACTCTCGGCGTGGCAAAGAGTGATTTTATGTGATAAGGTTTTTGATGCGCTAGTAAATTTACTGCCACCTTATTAGGAATAGACTTGGTTGATGGTGTTACTGTGAATTTTGAACAAGGTCTACAGGAAAGGTTCATTTTTTTTTTGTAATCGAACAAAAAAGATAGAAATTTAATACCTTGGTTATAGAACTTCATTAGGCAGGTATTCCCATATGCACGGATATTTTCGTCCAACTTTACAAGAACTTCAAAATTTCTACGAGGGCCACTTATGAAAAAGCGCAATCTCACCAATAAAACCGGTAGACGTCAATTTTTGGGGAACCTTACCGCCGGCGCAGCGACGCTGGGGATGAGTGGATTAGTGTTGCCATTTCAAGAATTGCGATCGGAGAGTTCAAATCCCAAGAGCTCGCATGATGCCGAGGACTGGTTCAAGAAAATAACGGGTAAACATCGTATCGTATTTGATCTCACTCGTCCCACGGTCGGGCTGGCTCCATTCAGTTGGGCCAGGGCGTTCCTTATAAGTAACGAAGAAACGGGTAGCCCAGCAAGTGAATGCAATGTGGTAATTGTATTTCGTCATGAAGGTATTCCCTTCGCGTTTAATTCTGACATTTGGGCCAAGTATAAGTTTGGTGAAACTTTTAAATATGACGATCCGACTACCAAGCAACCTGCGGTTCGAAACCCATTTTGGCAACCGGCTCAAGGGCAATTCATTGTTCCCGGCAATGGGGTATGGGCGCTCGGGATTAATCAATTGCAGGAAAGTGGGGTCATGTTTTGTGTTTGCAATATGGCCATTAAGAAGCACGTCGCGGTAATGGCTCAAAGCATGCATTTGGATCCTAATCAAGTGAAGAAGGAATGGTTGGACGGTCTACTACCAGGTGTTGAGCTCATGCCGGCAGGCGTATGGGCGGTTGGGCGAGCCCAGGAGCATGGATGTACCTATTGTTTTACGAGTTAGGGATGCGAACAGTAGCTTTGATTGGCCCGCTTAATCAGCTCACTTTCGATGTGGCATAGGGATATCGTGCCGGCGGCCTTGAAAAATGGATTTTGCAATACCTCTTATTTACCGGGTACTTCGAGAATTGGCTTGGCTTGAGTAGGACCATGTTGAAAAAAATGTTAATTTATTAGTCTATAAAGTTGGTAGAGTAATATACTTGCCTACGTTTGTATTGCCATGGATAAAATTACCTTCCTGATACCAAGTCGATGTTGTCCGATGTGAACGCCCTGACAGCTTTCCCACTGTGGATTATAGGTTGACTTTTCTGATTGCAAATTATTCTAGCGGAATGTCCCATTTGCCTCAAAAATTGATTTATGAGCACTCACCATATTAGATCCTTTAGAAACAAGGTTATCCAAAACATTGATTTTATTGATTCTCTATTGGAACCTGCAAGAGTCTTTGCTCGATCCTATGGACTGGAACCTTTTAGGATCATTAGAATTGATAGTAAGGCGTTGAAAGAGGCGCTTCTGCAAAAAAGAGATAACCCTAGCGAGAGTCTTGCAAAAGCTGCCCTGATTATTCTTGCTATTAGCTCTTCCATAGCGAATGAGCATATCACGGGCTGCATTGCAGAGGTGCTGGCATCAAAGAAAGCCACATACCAATCCTTAGATAACTACCGGCAATGCGTAGAATCCTGCATTTGGAAAAGTGATGATATCAATTGGTGTTCTAGGCAAGCTCGCCCGTCGTTGGATATTTTGTCATCGTCTGCGAAGGATTCCGGCGCAGCTCTTCGATTGGTGGATAAATTTGATGCGGAACTTTATGACGAGAGTTTAGATCTCAAAAAGGAAGGTTTTACAGCACATATTGTTGTGGTCTTGAAAGAGCCTGAACATACGGAGCCTTGGCCAATCGTTCCCGAATTGAATAATTGAACATCAAGCATACGGTTATACTATATACTAACCAATCAACATAAGCAGGCAATCATTTGAACAAAACCGGTAGTTTCCACCGCCGGTTTATTGTTTTACGTGTACTAAACGAAAGAATACGGTAGAAAACGCATAGCAAAGACTTGGCGAGCAAGTTGCGCAATACTTTCCGGTCTAGATCCTCATGAAAAGGATAGGCAATTCTTAAGCAGCAATCGCACGCCGTAAAGCGAGCTCGCACTTTTCTATCCTGCCGTCCGGCTTTTCTTGTGATATAGCATATAGGATGCCGCCAGAAAGCCTAAGGGGAGCAGCATAAATAAAAGGGAAGCTTTAAAGCCATCGGTGGAACCAACCGAATAGGTGGCCCCAATCAAATCATAACACAAACCTGCATAAGCCCATTCCTTAATTCGGGGATACCCGGGGATAAGAATAGCGATAACCCCTAAAAGCTTGGCCACGCCGATGAAGGGGGTAAAATAATTGGGGTAGCCCAAATGAGTCATGAACGATTTGGCCTCGGGAACAGACAAAATATCCGGGACCGCAGAAAATAACATGAATGCGGAAAAAAGAACTGTTATGATCCAGAACCAAGTGCTTATTTGTTTCATGTTGTTGTGGTTTTTTTTATGGAATTATTTTTTCATCCCTTTGAAGGTGGCATATATGGCCATAGCGTGACCATGGCCTAAATCAAAATCTTCTTTAAGCCATTTTATGACATCACCAGCCTTGGTTGTAGGCAAGAGTTTTCCCTTGGCCAGGAACCCTTTTTGCGTGCCCAGTTTTTTAAAGTCGGCGGGCGTCTTCCCCGTCTTGGCCTGAATATTGTCCAGATAAGCTTGAAACGACATGTGCGTTAGGTTATAATTCGTAAAATACACTCATTGTACTCCGCCACGAAGTATGGTGCACGTTTCGCAAACTGAAGATAAAAATAAAACCTGATCCCATCAGGTGTTATCCAGCTCCTTTTGTCCTCTCCTTGTATTGCCCCGGGTGCATCTGGCCTGAGTTAAGCGATATCCAGAAGGGAGGGGATTTTTCAAATGGGTTAGCCACCAAGCATCTATCCATCAACTAAAAGCCTTTTGGCGTCATCAGACTAGGGCAACTTCCGGACATGCACATAAAAATTTCGGTCTACCGTTAGTGTGCCTGTCTTAGAATACGCAACCGGGAGCGCTTGCCAGCTCGTAGTTGGTTTTAGGAAGAAATAGGTTCTCTGGTCTACTGACACTTTTATTGCCATATGGAAACCGCGGATACAGTGGGTCCAGCGATAGCGCAGCCGGTTATGTTCTATACTATAGGCCAAGACAGGAACCTGAGTGGTGCGGAGATATTGGTCAAAGACCTTGGAAAAGTCCTGGTGGGTGAATTGATCAACAAAATCGATAATCTGCTCGGAGCTTACGTCTTGATGGTAAAAGGCACTATTTAATCCCCGCAATAGCTCCCTGAACTGGTCATCTCCCAGAATTTGTCTGATCATATGGAGCATGGCGCTTGCCTTATTGTAGCTGTCTGAGGATGCCGTCCCGATTACAGGTTGGTCGTTACGGATGCGTTTCCAAATCCCGATGGAATAGTCGTTGCCCGCCTCCGTTCCCAGGATACAGGTCGTATAAAGAGTTTCCAAATATTTGGTGAACCCTTCATGGATCCAAGATTCCCCGTCGTTTGCTGCAGTCAGGCTATTGCCAAACCACTCATGGCCACTCTCGTGCACCAGGATAAAATCCCAACGCAGCCCCCAACCCGTGCCCGAGAGATCCCGGCCGCCAAACCCGTTGGCAAAATCGTTTCCATAGGCGATGGCACTTTGGTGTTCCATGCCTGGATGTGGCGCCTCCACGAGCTTATAGCTGTCTTCATAAAATGGATACGGACCCAACCAGTATTCAAAACAATGGAGCATGGTATCGACTTGCTGGAATTGCTTTTTGGCCCTGTCCAGGTGGTAATCCAGCACCCAGTAATCGCAGTCCAGATGACCCTTCAGCCCGGCGTAATCATGGTGCCAGCCCACGTACTTACCAATATAGGGTATGATGTCATAATTATTTATGGTGTTCACTACGGCCCACCGGTAGGTAGTGGTACCGTCCTGATTTTGTATTTTTTCTCTCAGACGGCCATTGGCGATGCCCACCAAAGTATCGGGCACCGTGATTGCCATCGATATGCCGCTATCGGGTTCATCACGTAGCAGATTCTTGCAGGGAAACCAGATACTCGAGCCCGAACCTTCGCAGGTTACACTCATCCACGGTCTTCCTTTCTGGTCTTTAGACCAAATCCAGCCATTGCCCCAAGGAGGGTGAACGGCCACTTGCGGATGGCCTTCGAATGCTAGGTGAATAGTTTCCGTTTGACCTTGGGTGATGGCCCTGGGGAAACGCACTAGATACCCGTGGCTTGCGGGCTTGAATATCAGGGCCGAATCGCCGTGCCAGCTAATCTTAGTCAGGATCATGGGCGCTTCCAGATCGATTTGCATGATCTCGCCACTTTGGACCGCTTTAAACCTCATGTCGTTGGACCCGGAGATAAACTGCTCATTGAAATCCGGCTTGACCTGCAGGTTGTAGTAAATAACGCTCCACCAATTTTGTTCGGGAGACTGGTTTGTGCCCTGGGCATTCCCGGTCCTGACTTGTGCAAACACAGCGAAGGAAAGGATCAAATATTTCATGTATGGATTACCAATGTAAGGCCAATTTTTCGTACCGAATAGGGTTCCGCTTATTCGCGCTATTTTTGTGCTGCCCGCTAGCATAGAAATAATGGGAGCAAAGGGCGTTTCCGGGCTGTGTTCTATCTTCTAACTTAAGATCTCGCAATGGATAACAAACCCAAAGTGGATCGGGTTATCCCTTTTTTCTGGGTAACGGATATGCGGCGATCTTTGCGCTATTACGTGGAGGGCCTGGATTTTGTGATGGCACATTCCTGGGTTGTGGAGGGCAAGATCAGGTGGTGCATGCTTCAGCATGGAGGTGCTTCTTTAATGCTCCAGGAATATGCAGCCTCTGCGGAGCCCTTAGTACCTACTGCCAATCCGATATTAGGGAAAGGCGTTTCCCTGTACTTTATGTGCGAGGATGCGTTGGCGATTTACAGCGACTTATCTGCGCGCGGCGTGCAGGCTTCTGAACCATTTGTGGGCAACCAGATGTGGGTGATGGAACTTACTGACCCCGATGGCTACCAAATTTTTTTTACCAGCTATACCGACGAACCTGAAGAGACACGTTTATCGCAAAGGGAAGGTTGATCGGTCCCCCCGGATTACACGTCTTCACGCAATCACCTTGCGTGCGATGCACCCGGTTCAAGATGCATTGCCCCGATTATTTGGGTTTATATTTGGCCTCTTCTACGATTTTCTTAGCATCCGTTTTCATGAGCTCCTCCGGGGAGATGGTCGGGTGATCGCTGGCATATTTTTGCACAATCCGCCAGCCTACCCATTGGCCAATATTTCCAGGGGAAGACGCTGGCATGCCTTGGGTATTGGGCCCCTCCCCGATGTAGTCCTTAATGAGGTCTGGATCCAGCGTATACATATCGCGCTGGAGAAAGAAATTCCAAATCTCCCCTTCGTTGGCTTGGCACCAGTCCAGCTGCTTTTGCGAAAAGCCCGTTTTTAGACTGTCGGGTGTTTCGGGCAGAAATTTATCCACCAGCCACCAGTATTTTCCCTTTTCTACCATTTGGGTAAGCAGGGGCTTGTCTGCACTGTTGTCGGGGAACAAATCCTGCGCAATGGCCATCATGCAATTGGGGGTGATATAGGGGAATTCAAACCTTCGGGATATATAATCCGGATACAGTTCCTGACCCTGCAAACTCTTGTAAAAACTAAATCGTTGCCCCGCGAATTGTTGCAAGCCGATGCCGAGGGTATAGCGTGTCATCACCACCCCGGGCGCGTCGAAGGGGCCAATAAAGGTGACCACCTTGGCCGGCAACGGATAATTGGGAAAATAGTATTTCACCAATTGAAACCCGCGCTGCAATTCCTTTTCTAACCATCCCACACTTCGCAAGCGTCTGGCAATGGAATCTTCCACCTGCAAGTAGGTGCACAGAAACTGGCGGGATGCGGCGACGGCCGTGGGGTTGGTGTCGGAAAGAGTACCTGCGCCCAGCACATTGGCGACAAAGTCGTTTAGAAAATAGGGATATTGCCGGTTTAGTGCCACAAGGCCGGCGGCCACGTGGTTGGAATCCATCGAAAAAAAAGCCTGCTCAAACCGCTCCACTTTAACGGTGACGGCAATAGCAGACACATCAGGAACATGGCTTTGGTTACCGCAGGAAAAAAGGCCGGTAGCAAGCAGAATGAGTGCAATAAATTTCATGTGCATATCAACGTGCATTGCCGCAAATTAGTGCGAATACAGACGCTCACCACATTTCTTTACGAGGGGACCAGGCCCCCTCCGGTTTCCGGTGTATTGATGTAAATTTGCAGGATGAAAATCGTCCTGGCCCAGCAAAATTACCATATCGGCAATTTTGCCTTCAATACGGAGAAGATCCTCTCAGCCATTGCGCGGGCAAAGGTGCTGGAAGCAGACCTGATCGTTTTCTCCGAGTTGGCAGTTTGTGGCTATCCTCCCCGTGACTTTGTGGAATTTGATGATTTTATTGCCCAGTGCCATCACGCGATTGACCGCATTCGCCATGCGGCTGACACGATCGCCGTCATCGTGGGCAGCCCGGCCATCAACCCCGTCCGGGAAGGCAAGGACCTGTTTAATGCCGCTTGGCTGATTTATGAGAACGAGGTCAAAGGCATGGCCTGCAAGACCTGCCTGCCGACATACGACGTTTTTGATGAGTACCGGTATTTTGAACCCGCCTACGATTGGAAGGTCATCGAATGCAAGGGCAAAAAAATTGCCCTGACCATTTGTGAGGATATCTGGAACCTGGGGGATAATCCGCTGTACCGTATTTGCCCAATGGATAAACTCATCGGCCAAGCACCCGATATCATGATCAATATTTCTGCCTCACCCTTTGATTACGACCACGACGACGACCGTAAGGAAGTTGTCCGGGCCAACGTGCTTAAATATAAACTGCCGATGTTTTATTGCAACGCGGTAGGATCGCAGACGGAAATTGTATTCGACGGGGGCAGCCTGGTCTATGATGCCCAGGGACATTTGATTAAAGAATTAAACTATTTTCAAGAGGATATAGCCGTCATCGAAACCTGCGACGGCCGCTGCGTGGATTTGGATCCGAAGCCCCATATTCCGGGGCAGCAGCAGCCTTTGGACCCGGATCCCATCAAGGCATTTGATAAAGACATGCGGGTATCTAAACTTACTGATCCGGCCAAGATCATCGACTACCTAACCTCGCGACACAATATTGAACAAATCCATGATGCACTCATCTTGGGTATACGGGATTACTTTGGCAAGATGGGCTTTACCCAAGCGATTGTCGGAAGCAGCGGAGGGATTGACAGTGCCGTCACCCTGGCCTTGGCCAGCGAAGCGCTTGGACAAGACCAGGTGCGGGCCCTGCTGATGCCTTCTGGATTTTCCACTACCCACTCGGTCACCGATGCAGAACTTCTGTCGCAGCACTTGCAAAGCGACTACACGGTGGTACCTATCAACCACATATATGAATCCTTTCTGAGGGCTTTGCAGCCCCTTTTTCAGGATTTGCCTTTTGGGGTGGCGGAGGAGAACATCCAAAGCCGGACCCGAGGCAACCTGCTGATGGCGGTAGCCAATAAATTCGGCTATATTCTGCTAAATACGTCCAATAAGAGCGAACTGGCGACAGGTTACGGAACTCTGTATGGGGATATGGCAGGAGGCCTGAGCGTGCTGGGAGATGTGTACAAGATGCAGGTCTACGCACTAGCGGAATACATTAACCGCGACCGGGAGATTATTCCGAGAAATATCATCGTCAAAGCCCCTTCGGCCGAACTTCGACCGGGCCAGAAGGACATCGACAGCCTGCCGGAATATGCTGTCCTGGACCGGGTACTATATCAATATATTGAGCGTCGCCGCGGCCCTAAAGAAATCATTGCCATGGGGATGGATCCGAGCCTGGTCAATCGAGTGCTCAAACTCGTCAACAGCAACGAATACAAGCGCAATCAGTTTTGCCCGATCATCCGAGTTAGCTGTAAAGCCTTCGGTGTGGGCAGGCGGGTACCGATCGTAGCCAAATATCTTTCCTAGTAAAACGCCGGACTCAACCGGTGACAAGTTAGGGGTGCTTCAAATAGATTTCGATAGTGACCGGAAATCCGCCGACCGACAAGGTCTTTTGCAAATGAAGCTGGGTAGAGTTCAGGGCTGTGATCGTGATGGCTCCGCCGAATCCGGTAAACAGGGAATCGGTAGAGGTAATCATATTCTGCTGCGCATTAAAGCTCCATTGGAAAGCCGTTGACTGCGCAACAGGAGGCGTGCAGGCGATGGGCCCCTGGTTTTCACTACCGGTGCCGTTGGAATTGAAATACACTGTGTCGTCTGTTTGGCAGGGGCTTATCTGGTTAGCAGGCAAGGCCGCAGCGATAACGTCCGAATTAGGAGTTCCAAGACCTGCAGTGTCATAAATCCATGCCTGTTGGGTAAGATAGGTGGTGTTGGTGGTGTCGTTGGATGAATTGCTGGTGGAGTTGCTCTTTCCACATCCGGTCATAATCCCCATCCAGGCTAACAGGCCTAAGCTGAGCCGAAACAAAGGTTTTTTCATGGTGCATTTGAGTTTTAGTACAATCAGTCTGATTCTTATTACTTCGTTGCTGCGACGGTCCGAGGCCCGTTCCACAAGCTGCCTACTAACTGCCACGGTCAATGCCCAAAGGCAATAATGTAGCGGATATCTTCGTCCCCGATATGCTCATCGTGATAGATTTCCAGGTGGTTATCGGAGAGGACTTTCACCTTAAAATGTTGATGCTCGAAATACATGCCCCTGGCGTCATTCTCAAAGGACCAGTTGAAGGGCAAGGCTGGCGGATCAGCCGGATCGTATCTCAGGTTGGTCCATTTTAGGCATCCACTGCCGTCGGGATTAAAGATGGTAACATCATCCTTTTCGTAATCCGAATAGTGGGAGCCCAGCACATCGATATAGCCATCTTTGGATGTTTCAAACCCGATTTTCTGATACCTCCAGGCAGCACGGGTAAGCAGGGCTGTCTCGACTGTCTCGGTTCTGTCGCCGCCGCATGCAGCCAATAAAAAGCCCCCAAAAATCAACCAGCGCCGACTTTTGCCTAAGTTACCCATATACAGGTTTGATCCGGTGTCCAAGGGTCAAGTTTAAAACTGGAATAAAAAAACTTTATTGTGCTTCCCCCCGGGTTTAACAAAGAGAATTGACCCGGTTTTCCAACTTGGCAAGTAACTTGCAGCCCGAATTCGTATTTTGCAACCTTAATTTGCCCTTATGGTCTATACGGCTGAGGATATTCAACAACTGAATGAAAAAATTCAATACCACTGTGCCTTTATCGACCGCCTGCGCGATGAAGTGGGCCGAGTCATCGTAGGTCAGCAATACATGCTGGACCGCTTGCTTATCGGGCTGCTCAGCAACGGGCATATCCTGCTGGAAGGCGTTCCGGGGCTGGCCAAAACACTCACCGTGAAGTCCTTGTCGCAGGCTATCCGGGCCAAGTTCAGCCGGATTCAATTCACTCCGGATCTGCTGCCAGCCGACGTCATAGGTACGATGATCTACAACCAGCAGCGAAGTGAATTTCAGGTGCGAAAGGGTCCCATTTTTACTAACTTCTTACTGGCCGACGAAATCAACCGGGCTCCGGCCAAGGTGCAGAGTGCCCTGCTGGAAGCCATGCAGGAAAGGCAGGTGACCATCGGAGATACGAGCTACAAGCTGGAGGAACCTTTCTTGGTGCTGGCAACGCAAAACCCGCTGGAACACGAAGGAACCTATCCGCTGCCTGAAGCCCAGCAGGACCGCTTTATGATGAAAGTCGTGGTGGGCTATCCGACCAAGCAGGAGGAACAAATCATCATCCGACAAAACGTGCAATCGATGACGACCACCCAGATCGAGCAGGTTGTCTCCACCCAGGAGATCACCCAAGCCCGAGATCTGACCAGGCAAATCTATATGGACGAGAAGCTGGAGCATTATATTCTGGATATCGTTTTTTCCACGCGAACTCCGGAGCGATTCCGGCTGGAGAAATTAAAACCCCTGATCGCCTACGGCGGTTCGCCCCGGGCCAGCATCAACCTGGCCTTGGCCGCCAAAGCGACCGCTTTTTTAAACCGTCGAGGATATGTGATCCCCGAAGATGTGCGCACCATTGCCCAGGACGTTCTGCGCCACCGCATCGGCCTCACCTATGAAGCCGAGGCGGAAAACGTAACGGTAGAACAGGTGATCGACGAGGTGCTGAAGGCCATTGCCGTGCCCTGATATGTGGAGTTTGGCGCAAGGTGGGCCCCCGCCCAGGTTGCGGGGCGGGTTGTCTTAGGCTAGGATCTAAAGCCGGGCCCCCGAAGACACCCGCGTCTGGGCAAATAACAGAAAGCAAAACCATAAATCTCGTTGGATTTTCCATGATATGCTGACGACCTCCGAAATATTGAAAAAAGTCCGTGAGCTTGAAATCAAAAGCAAAAAACTCACCCATCATATTTTTACCGGGGAGTACCACAGCGCCTTTAAGGGCCGGGGCATGAGTTTTCGAGAGGTCCGGGAATATTATCCTGGCGATGACATCCGGTTTATCGATTGGAACGTTTCGGCACGCTTCAACCACCCCTTCAGCAAGTTGTTCGAAGAAGAGCGGGAACTTACGGTGATCCTGCTGGTGGACGTGAGCGCCAGTTCACTGTTCGGCACCGTCCAGGCTAGGAAGAAGGACCTGATCACGGAGATTTGTGCCGTCCTGGCTTTTTCGGCGGTTAACAACAACGATAAAGTAGGCGTTATCTTTTTCAGTGATAAAATAGAGCGATACATCCCCCCCAAGAAAGGCAGGGACCACGCCTTGTTTATTGTTCGAGAGCTGCTAAGCTCGGAGCCCACCGATAAGAAGACTTCGATCAAGGAAGCCTTTAGGTTCTTGAACAATTCCACCAGACAGCGGTGCATTGCCTTTATGCTGAGTGATTTTTTGGACGAAAAATACGACGAAGCCCTGAAGGTAGCCGGCAAGAAACACGATGTCATCGGCGTCAAAGTCTACGATCAAATGGACATGCAATTGCCAAAAGCCGGCCTGATCGAAGTGGAAGATGCGGAATCAGGAGCCCTGCGTTGGGTGGATACGGCCGATTACCAGGTGCGGGCGAATTATCAAGAAAACTTCTTTGCCCAGACCGAACAATGCAAAAGCACGTTCCTAAAGGCCGGATGCGACCTGCTGCATATGCGCACCAACGAGGATTATGTCAAAATACTGCAGAAATTTTTTATGGGACGTAACAGGCCGGCTTAAGTCATGACAAAATACCTCCTTCATCAAGTGGCGACGGCGCTTTTGTTGGCCCTGGCTTTCAGCGGTTTTAGCCAGGACAGCCCGACGCTCAAAGCAGTGGTTGATCGCAACGAGATCTTGATCGGACAGCCCATCGACTTGAAGCTGGAAGCCACTTTTTCGTCAGGTTCTACTGCCCGGTGGTCTTTGCCGGATTCGCTGGCGCATTTTGAGTGGCTGACCAAGGGCCAGGTAGATTCGGCGGAATCCAACGGACTTAAGTCGATACGGATGGACTTGGTGATCACCAGTTTTGATTCGGGCACTCGGGTGATTGCGCCGCTGCCCCTGGTGGTGGACAACAAGACCTACTTTACAGATTCGATCCGCATCCTGGTGGATTACTCCAAGATCGATCCCACGCAGGACTACCACGATATCAAAGACATCATTAACGTGGACAACCCTTACGTGAAATACGTGGTCTGGGTCTTGGCTGCGTTGACTTTGCTGTCTGTGGGAGGGGCGATTTATTTGCTGCGAAAGAAGCTGCCTGTCACCCTGGGAGAAGCTGCGCCTACGGAGGTTCTGTCCGCCTACCAGGAAGCCATGCGGTCGCTGGAAGATTTAAAAAAGCAGGCCCTTACCCGGTCTGGGCAGACCAAATTATTCTACACCAGGCTCAATGATGTGCTTCGGCTGTTTGTGCTGCGAAAATTTCATATGGCCAGCCTGGAAAAAACAAACAATGAATTGATTATAATGCTCAGGCAACTGAACCTTCCGGCTGAACAATTCCAGCCACTTGCCGAAACGCTGCGTATGAGTGATTTTGTCAAGTTCGCCAAATATATGCCTGATGAAAGCAGCAATGAAGCCAATTTTTCCGTCATCGCCTCATCGGTAGGCATACTGAATCAAATAAACACCTAAGTGTTGTACGACTGGTTTAAACATATTGGATTTGCGAACCCGTTTTTTTTGGCCTTATTCGCCGTATTGCCACTGATGGCCTACTGGTATTGGCGTAAGTCCAATCGAAGCCAGGGAACATTACTGGTCTCTTCCGTCAAAAGCTTTAGTCAGGCAAGGGGATGGAAAAATGTATTCCGCCACGCTCTGTTTTGGTTGCGGGTTTCGGCCATAGGTTGCTTGATCATTGCGCTGGCCCGGCCCCAGCAACGCGACGACGAGCAAATAACTACCGGGGAGGGAATCGATATCATACTCTGCCTGGATATCAGCGGCAGCATGCTGGCCCAGGATTTTACGCCCAGCCGCATGGAGGCCGCCAAGAATGTGGCTAGCGAGTTCATTGATGGCCGGCCGACGGATAGGATTGGATTGGTCATATTTTCCGGGGAAAGTTTTACCATGTGTCCCCTGACCACGGATCGGTCCGTGCTGAAAAGTCAATTATACAATGTGCAGAGCGGGCTTTTGGAAGACGGGACGGCGATCGGGGACGGGCTGGCAACCGGAGTGGAAAGACTACGAGCGTCCAAGGCCAAAAGCAAGGTCATTATCCTGCTTACCGACGGGGAGAATAACGGGGGCTTCATTGACCCCAATGCCAGCAAAGAGATAGCCAAGGCTATGGGGGTGCGCGTCTATACCATTGGGGTGGGAAGTGAGGGATACGCGCAGATTCCGATTCAGACACCCAGCGGAATCGTGATGCAAAAGGAAAAAGTGAGTATTGATGAGAAACTGCTCAAACAGATCGCCGATGAAACGGGCGGAAAATATTTCCGAGCCACCGATAACGAAAGCCTTACGGCTATCTACAAGGCCATAGACGGCATGGAAAAATCCCAAGTGCAAATCACCAGCTTTGCCCGTTTCAGTGAGCAATTTTTTCCCTTTGCGCTGGCTGCGGCCGCTTTACTGATGCTTGAATATATTTTGGGTTTTACCGTTTTCCGCAAGTTTCCTTAGTATTTTAGCCCGATCGCCCTTCTCAGGTCAGGGGAGCGGCACAAACCAGCGTTTTTGAAAGCAAAAGTCTACAAGTCTACCGGAAGCTGGTACGTCGTCAAGACGGCCACGGGGGAAGTCTGGAATGCCCGCATGAAAGGAGTCTTTAAAATCGACGATATCACCTCCACCAATCCCCTGGCTGTTGGAGACGATGTAGACATTGATGTGGAGCAGCCGTCAGATCACACGGCGATTGTCACCGCCATATTTCCGCGCCGCAATTACATCAACCGCCAGTCACCTTCGCACAAGATGCAGCACCATATAGTGGCGGCCAACGTGGACCAATCCCTGCTCGTTGCGACGCTCAAGGATCCCAGGACTTCCCAGGGGTTCATCGACCGATTCCTGGTCGCCTGCGAGGCCTATCAGGTGCCGGCTATCCTGCTGGTAAATAAGGCCGATTTATATGGTAAAAAGGAAAAAGACAAGTATGCTCAGTGGGAACAGATATATCGATCCGTAGGCTATCGGGTCTTGTTGACCAGCGTCAAAGACCGGTTGGGCGTTGAAGAGGCCCAAGCGCTACTCCAGGGCAAGATCACGTTACTGAGCGGACACTCCGGAGTGGGCAAATCCTCCTTCATCAACACAGTGTTTCCTTCCCTGCACCTCAAGACGCACGAAGTAAGTGGATGGAGTGGCAAGGGGATCCATACCACCACCTTTGCGGAAATGTTCGATTTGCCGGAGCCTGCCGGAGGGCGGATCATTGATACGCCGGGCATGCGCGAATTCGGGCTGGTAGATATTTCGCGAGCCGAGTTGTCGCATTATTTTCCCGAAATGCGCAGTCGCCTGGCCGGCTGCCAGTTCAACAATTGCCTGCACCTGAGCGAGCCGGGTTGTGCCATAAAAAAAGCCCTCGAAGAGGGCGAAATTTATGCTGACCGATACGACAGTTACTGCCATATACTGGAGACTATGCAGGAGAATCGCTACTGACCTAGGACATGTATTTTCTTGCCGCGTTGATCATCAATTTGCTTTCCAGGAACTTGGCCACTTCCACCACAGCGTCGTTGTCTTTGCGTGGGGCTTCCCGGAATTTGCGCGGATAGATGGATATGCCGGTATAGATATTATAATGCAAGGTGAGGATATGTCCCTTGAAAATAAAATCCCACATCAGCGAATCAAAATCATCTGTTTTTTGGGTAAAATTGATCTCCAGATCGTCCGAAAGAATGTTGGCTACTTCGTAAAATCGTTTCAGACCACAATCGTCATCGATTACCGCTTCTGTGCAACCGAAGTCAGTGCGTAAGGTAAGGCTCATAGTGTACGGATTTAGGTTTTTTATAATAGGATCAGTTTTCTCTAGGTTGAACTCGTATTATTACTAAAGCCACACGACACCATTTCTGCCACCCCGACTCAGAACCCCTGGTTAAACTTGGGGGCTTTGGGGGTTTTCTCCCCTGCCAATATCCTTTCCGCACCCACATTTTTTCCGTTGCTGGGACATCCGTACTTGGGACCAAAAATATTATTGAAGAAACTGCAGGACGTGATGCTGGAACAGATCACTGCAAACATTAGGAAGCCTAGTATTTTTTTTCCCTTTTTCATCGGATATTGGATAAACGAATTAAACCTACAAATATTTTTCAGGATTTGCAATAGAGCTTGTCAAATTATCGACGAATGGCTCGAAAAGCGGGTTTTTTGGAATGCCCTCCCCTTAGCCTGGCTTCTTTGGCTGGAACCAGCTTGCGTACTGGGTGTAGTTGTTGGCGATGCGGTCGATCTGGCCGCTGATTAAATCCTGTGGAATATCCTTAATTTTTTTGGCCGGGACGCCTCCATAAATAACGCCTGGCTCCACGATGGTGCCTTCGAGTACTACGGCCCCGGCGGCCACGATCGAGTTGCTGCCGATCACCGCATTGTCCATGATGATGGCACCCATGCCAATCAAGACATGGTCGTGCAAGGTACATCCATGGACGATTGCGTGATGGCCGATGGAAACACTGTTACCGATGATGGTTTTTGTTTTCTGATAGGTACAATGAATAACCGCGCCATCCTGAATGTTCACTTTGTTGCCAATGCGAATGCTGTTCACATCACCGCGGACGACGGTATTAAACCAGACGCTGCAATCGCTGCCCATTTCCACATCACCCACCAGCGTGGCGTTGGGTGCTATGAAGCAATTCTCACCCATTTTCGGATACACATCGTTAACGGGAAGAATGATAGGCATAAAAGAAATTTAGCATTAATCAAATCGTGGTTGGCTACCTTCGTGGTGAGACAAATTTACTGATAACCAGCCAGCCGAGAAGTAACCTGAAATGAATCATCGAGAATTATTTTTCCGGCATCTGGCGCAAACTTCGGATGCTCCATTGGGCCTGCATATTGTCAAGGCCGAAGGGATGCATCTTGTCGATGCGGATGGAAAAACCTACCTGGACCTGATCGGTGGCATCAGCGTGTGCAACCTCGGTCACCGGCATCCGAAAATTGTAGAGGCTATTAGGGACCAGGCCGACCGCTACCTGCATGTGTTCGTGTATGGCGAATCTATTCAATCGCCCCAAGTGCTGTACGCGGGACTGCTAGCCCAGCACCTGCCCCCCTCCTTAAATACCGTGTATTTTACCAATTCGGGCGCCGAGGCAACCGAAGGTGCGATGAAGCTGGCCAAGCGCGTGACCGGGCGGACTCAGATCTTAGCTTTCAAAGACGCCTACCACGGATCTACCCAGGGTGCGTTGAGTATTCTGGGCAATGAATACTGGCGAAACGCCTACCGGCCTCTGTTGCCGGGCATTGCCCACCTGGAATACGACTCGTGGCAGGACCTCGGCCAGATCGGCGAGGACACCGCCTGCGTGGTGGTGGAAACTATTCAGGCCGAGCGTGGTGTGCGGGCGCCGAGCCGCGACTGGATTGCGGCATTGCAACGGAGCTGCCAGCAAAAAGGATGCCTGCTGGTGGTAGATGAAATACAGGTGGGCTTCGGCCGGACCGGCAGTCTCTGGGCCTTTGAAGAGTATGGACTGGTTCCGGATATCTTGCTGCTGGGTAAAGCCTTGGGCGGCGGCATGCCGCTGGGCGCTTTTGTAGCCGACCAAGGCCTAATGCGCGCCCTGACGCATAATCCGGTGCTGGGGCATATCACTACCTTCGGAGGTCATCCGCTTTGCTGTGCGGCGGGAATGGCCGGCCTACTGGCGCTGATCCAGGAAGGGTGGATTGACCAGGTTCGTCCCAAAGAAGGGCTATTTCGGCAATTACTAATACATCCCTCCATCAAGGCCTTCCGTTCCCAGGGCCTGTTGATGGCCCTGGAATTTGATAGTTTTCAAACCAATAAAAAAATCATCGATTACTGTATTGGCCGCGGCGTACTGACCGATTGGTTCTTGTTTGCACCCCAATGCCTGCGCTTGGCCCCTCCATTAATTATCTCCGAGGCCCAGATTAAGGCCGCCTGCGACGTGCTTATCGAAGCCATGGAGGAGACGGTATAGCAAGTTTTCTTGATCCCGTTATTCCCAGTGGAAAATCAGGGCGGCAAGCAATCCACCCACCAGGGGCGCTACCACCGGGATCCACCCATAGCCCCAATCGCTGCTGCCTTTATGGGAAATCGGCAAAAAATGGTGCATGATCCTCGGACCCAAATCCCGGGCCGGATTAATGGCATATCCCGTAGACCCTCCCAGCGACAACCCAATACCCAGAACCAGCAAACCGACTGGCAAGGCATCCAGTGCGCCGAGGCTATTGGCTGGGCCAGCGATGTGTAGTGCGCCGAATACCAGAGCAAAAGTGGCCACGGTTTCCGAAATAAAGTTATTTACGGAACTACGAATGGCAGGGATGGTCGAGAATACGGCAAGTTTCGCCTGCGGGTCCGCAGTCAATTCAAAATGCTGCCGGTAGACAATCCATACCAGGGTCGCTCCAGTCATCGCACCCAAGACTTGGGCTAGGATGTAGGAAGGCACGACCGACCAACTCACTTTACCCAAGGCCGCGAAAGCCAAGGTGACAGCCGGATTCAAATGCCCACCACTTGCCGGAGATGCAATATAAACGCCCACGAATACCGCGATACCCCAACCAAAGGAGATGACGATCCACCCTCCCTCATGGCCCTTGGTTTTGTTCAGGACAACATTGGCGACTACGCCATTACCAAGCAGGATCAGCATCATGGTTCCCAGAAATTCAGCAAAAAAGGGGCTCATTGATATTTTGTTTTATGAGTTATTGAACTGCCCGCCCCCTATTCTTATCTGTTGGATTTACTTGGGGTTGGGCTTAGGATAAATGTGGCAGGTAATGGCTAGCCAGCTCGGTGTACGCTTGGACCTGCTGGCTGATCCATTGGTTGTCCTTATTTAGTTCAAGGGCCATGAGTGCAGCTACCTGGGGAGCCGCCTGAATGGAGGCCTGTGCGTTTAAGAGCAGGGACCTGGTCCTTCTGCTTAAGGCATCTTCCAGGGTCATGCACATTTCCTGGCGAACCGCCCAGCTGATCTCGGCCCGCACATAAGGCAGGTCGGGGTGCAGGGGCCCCCGCAAGGACCCGTCTTGCTCGATCAAAGCCAGTACGCCGGGTTCATCGGTACCATAATAATATAGGGGTCGGCCAAAATCGCTGGTTTCCCTTGCGCCGTGGATGGATAGGCTTCCCGTTCGGCAAAGGCGCTCGGGAAGTCCTGCCACACGGATGGCGACGTTCAGCACGTCCTCCGCCATTTGGCGATAGGTGGTCCATTTGCCGCCTGTGATGGTTATCAGCCCCGATTCGGAGGTCATGATCAAATGGTCTCTGGACATTTCCGCCGTTTTCTTATGCGTGCTCTTTACCAAAGGGCGCAGACCCGCAAATACACTTCGGATATCCTTTACCGTGGGATCCCTGGACAGATAGCGACGGATCTGGCGCAAAATGAATTCGATCTCCTGCTCCAAGGCCTGAGGTTCGACTGAAGGTACCTCTACCGGTGTATCGGTGGTGCCTACGACGACCTTATTATGCCAGGGTACGGCAAACAAAACCCGACCGTCGTCGGTATGGGGCACCAATATGGCCGCGTCCCCTGGCAGGAATTCCTTATCCAGCACAATGTGCACCCCCTGGCTGGGGGCCAGTAGCGGTTCGCTTGCCGGATCATCCATACGCAGGATAGCATCGGTAAAAACGCCCGTT
This sequence comes from uncultured Chitinophagaceae bacterium, assembly GCA_963742225.1. GTDB lineage: Bacteria > Bacteroidota > Bacteroidia > Chitinophagales > Chitinophagaceae > Puia. The sequence continues at coordinate 532,940 of CAVULD010000004.1, forward strand.
GCATTAATAAAGGCTCTAGCTCGAACCCGATAGCGCTTGTCCCGCAGGGAGTCGTAGACCTGGACTGAGGTGATCTGACCGGCCGTCTTCTGCAGTTGTTCCACCAGGCAATAGTTCATCAGGGTAGCACCCTGCTCCCAGGCTGTCTGGGCGATGTTGACCGCCAGCCGCGCATCGTCAAACTGCCCGTCAAAGTACAGCACTCCGCCACGCAGACCCTCCGCGTCCAGGGTGGGGGCCATCTTGAGCGTTTCTTCTTTAGACAAGATTTGGGAGGCTCCTAAGCCCAGGCGTCCAGCCATCCAATCATAGACTTTTAGACCGATGCCATAATAGGGGCCCTCCCACCATTTGTAATTGGGAACGATAAAGGATTGATTCTTGACTAAATGCGGCGCATTCTTTTTGAGTGTGCCGCGTTCTCTCAGGGCTTCCATGACGAGCTTGATATTTCCCTGCTGCAGGTACCGAACGCCGCCATGCACCAGCTTGGTGGACCTGGAGGATGTGCCCTTGGCGAAATCAAAGCGTTCGAACAGAATGGTTTTGAAACCCCTTGACGCGGCGTCCAAGGCGGCTCCCAAGCCGGTGGCTCCTCCGCCAATGATGCAGATATCCCAAGGCTCAGCGTGGGATTCCAGTGCGGCTATCATGGTCGTCCGGTTCATAGGCTTAGGCTGCCCTCCCTCGCCCAGGCGATTGCTGCACTGACGGCGCGTTGCCAGCCTTTCAACAGCTCGGCTACATGCTCCTGGCCTAGACTGGGAGTAAATTTGCTTTGCTCTTGCCATTGCTGCTGCAAGTCATCCACCGATTTCCAGTAGCCGACGGCCAAGCCGGCGAAATAGGCTGCGCCCAAAGCCGTCGTTTCATAGACTTGGGGCCGCAGGACCGGTACTGCCAGTATATCTGATTGGAATTGCATCATCAGGTTATTTGCCGTTGCCCCGCCGTCTACGCGCAGTTCCCGGATCTGAATACCCGAATCGGTCTGCATGGCTTTGAGAACATCAAAGGTCTGATAGGCGATGCTTTCCAAGGCCGCCCGGGCGAGGTGGGCATCCGTAGTGCCCCGGGTAAGCCCGAATACGCAGCCTCGGGCATAGGGGTTCCAGTGCGGCGCTCCGAGTCCCGCAAAAGCCGGGACCAGATACACGCCGTCCGTCGAAGCCACCCGGGTGGCCAGGGCCTCTACTTCTGCAGCACTTCGAATCAAATGCAGGCTGTCTCGGAGCCATTGTACGACGGCGCCAGCGATGAAGATACTCCCCTCCAGCGCATACTCCACCTGGTTATTAAGTTTCCAGGCTACGGTAGTCAGCAAATTAGCCTGGGATACAACGGCCTTGGTTCCGGTATTCATCAGCATGAAGCAGCCGGTTCCATAGGTATTTTTTACCATGCCCGGGCGGGTGCACAATTGCCCAAACAGGGCAGCCTGCTGGTCGCCGACCATGGAAGCGATCGGGATATTGGGGGCATGAGCGACCAGAGGGCCTGTGTGCGCATAGACTTCACTGGTAGACTTGATCGCGGGCAGGATCGCAAGGGGGATATCAAAAATTCGCAGCAGCTCATCGTCCCACTGGCAACTATGGATATTCATCAGCATGGTGCGCGATGCATTGGACACATCCGTCTGGTGAGCAGCGCCAGAGGAGAGTTTCCATAGCAGCCAGGTATCTATGGTGCCGAAGGCCAGCAGACCATCTTGGGCTTTTTGTCTTGCCCCCGGTACCTGGTCCAGTATCCATTTCAGCTTGGTGGCGGAAAAATAGGCGTCCACAATTAATCCAGTCTTTTCCTGGATACTCCTGCCAAGACCTTGGGCCTTTAACTGGTCGCAATAGCCCGCTGTTCGTCTATCCTGCCACACGATGGCTGGACCTAGTGGCCTGCCTGTGCTTTTCTCCCAAACAATGGTCGTTTCCCGCTGGTTGGTTATCCCGATGGCGGCGATTTGGCGGGAGTGTAGGTTGAGTTTGGCCATCACTTCAGCCATCACCCCAACCTGGGAAGACCAGATTTCTTCGGCGTCATGCTCCACCCAACCAGGCTGGGGGTAAAACTGGGTAAATTCTTTTTGCGCGACCGCCCGGATTGTTCCGGCATGGTCAAAGAGGATGGCTCGTGAACTGGTGGTGCCTTGATCGAGGGCAAGAATATAGGTATCGGGCATGCAAGCTTAGATTGATGAAAAAAAAACCGTCCAGTAAATTAGGCAAAATAACGGCACCAAAAAAAATGATGGTCTACCTGGCAATCTACCCAGTAGCTCCAAAAAAAAAGTTTGGAAATCCAAAAAAATCATATTTACTTTGTAATACAAAGTGCTTTTATGGATGCTCCTAATTCCTCTCTCGAAGCCCTCCAGGACATAAAAAAAATCATGGAGCGTTCCTCGCGTTTCATCTCCTTGAGCGGGCTCAGTGGGGTCAGCGCTGGTGTATGCGCGCTAGGGGGAGCCTATCTTGCCCACCAATGGATTGGCCAGTATCATGACCAGCGCCAGGCCGTGGGGTATGTGCAGGCTGATGCGGATTTTTTGCGAGAGCGGTTGGTCCTGCTGGCCCTGGGTGTGCTGGTGGCTGCTCTGCTTTCTTCGTTTTATTTCACCTGGAGGAAAGCCAAAAAAAATAACCTTCCGGTCTGGGACCATACTTCCAAAAAACTGCTGATTAATCTAGCGATTCCGCTTGGTGCAGGAGCCTGTTTCGTCAGTGGCCTGTTTTACCACACCGATTGGCGGTTTGTGGCGCCAGCCTGTCTGGTGTTTTATGGTTTGGCCCTGGTAAACGCTAGTAAATACACGCTCCGGGACATACGCTTCCTGGGTCTTTTGGAAATCGGGTTGGGGATAATAAACATGTATTTTGCCGATCTGGGCATCTATTTTTGGGCACTCGGATTTGGGGTTCTGCATATCGTGTACGGCTGGATAATGTGGTCAAAATACGACCAGGTACTTTAGAATTTTGCGGGATCAATCCGAATCTAAATGCAGCGGGCATTTTCTTTCAACACCGTATTAGCACATGAAGAACCCGATTGAAAATTTGAATAAAGTGTTTGACAGCCGCATCCGCATGGGGGTCATGAGCGTGCTGTCGGTTAACGAAGAGGTAAATTTCAATGATTTGAAACAACTGTTGGAATTGACCGACGGCAATCTGGCCTCCCACCTCATCAACCTAGAAGAAAATGGGTACATCAAGGTGCATAAGGGCTTTATTGGACGAAAAACCAATACGACCTATTCGATTACCAAGGCGGGAGAAAGAGCCTTTACGGAACACATTGCCGCGTTGGAGCACATGATCCGGGGGGTTAAATAATTTTTTTTTACCCTTATGCTTTGAATTGCAAAGTACTTTTAAATATTAATTATGAAATGGTATTTATTTCTTCCTTATGCCTCGATTGGGGCCGTCGCGACGGTCTTGATCTTGCTGGTCTATGCATCCGTCCAGCAGAGCTATCGCCAGGGGGCCGACGATCCTCAAGTGCAGCTGGCTTACGAGCTAAACAATCGTTTGCAAAGAGGCCAATCAATCGACCGGTTGATGCCCGATTCCATTGAGCTGTCGGAAAGCCTAGGCGTATTTGCTGCCTTCTACGGCCCTGATCTATTGCCCTTACGATCCTCGGGGCTGTTGCATGGCCAGCTACCGCGCATTCCTTCTGGGGTGCTGGACTACGTCAAGACCCATGGACAGGAGCGCGTGAGTTGGCAACCCGAACATCAAGTGAGGATGGCCTTAGTGGTTCTTAGATCCCAGTCGCCCAACGTCGCCTTTGTCGTGGTTGGACGATCACTGATGGAAATCGAACAACGAGAAGCTAACCTACGGACGATGGCACTATTGTGCTGGGTTCTAGTGATGGGCATGCTGATCGTCATCGCCACACTGGCCGGACTGAGCCGACCAAAAACACCTAGGTAAACAGCACAAACGCAAGCGATGGACCCGAAACCAAGACGACCGTTCTCCTTAGTAAAACGAGCCAAGAGCGTTGGCCATGCTTTTTCCGGCATCCGTAAATTCTTGCTGGCCGAACACAATGGGTGGCTGCACCTGACCGCAACCGCCGGGGTCCTTCTGCTCGCCCTCGTCGTTCGGGTGACGGTGACGGAAGCCGTGGAATTGACCATCGCGGTCGGTTTGGTGTGGAGCGCCGAGATGTTCAACTGCGCGCTGGAGAAACTGATCGATTTTATTCACCCTGGCCTCGATCCGCAATTGGGCTTCATTAAAGATGTGGCTGCAGGTTCGGTCCTGGTGGCCTCCCTTATCGCCCTGGTGATTGGACTGCTAATTTTCCTACCCAAGCTATGATCAACAGAAAAAGTCACATACCTCTGGCGACCGAAGGGTATCCGGTACAGGTCAGCCAACTGGGTCAAACCCTAGCGGCGTCGATTTTGTTCAGTTGCCTGCTGGTGCTGGCCAGAATGGCCCATACCGGGCGGCTGACCTTTGTCTTTTTATTCTGGAATCTGTTTTTGGCCTGCGTGCCCCTGGGGATAACCCGGCTTTTGATGGCTCAACCCAGATTGCGGAAAACAAAGAAGTTCTTGCTGTTGTTCGTCCTGCTGTGGCTCCTCTGTATTCCCAATAGTTTTTACATTATGACTGATCTGTTTCATCTCAGTGATTGGTACAACGATTTCGAGGTACCACCCTGGTACGACCTGGTCCTGATCTTATCCTTTGTCTGGAATGGCCTGATGCTGGGAATCCTGTCGGTAAGGCAAATGGAAAAAATCCTTGGTCCATATCTGCGCAATAGCCATGATCTGGTCTTCCTGTATCCTGTTATGTGGGTCAATGCGCTGGGGGTATACGCCGGGCGGTACCTGCGGTTCAACAGTTGGGATGTGCTGACCAGTCCCTTTGCCCTGGTTGCTGATCTGGGTACGGTGCTGCGTCACCCGGTAGCGTATCGCTATGCTTGGGCCATGATAGGATGCTTTTCCGTTTTGCTTTCGCTGATCTATTTGACTCTGAAAAGGATTGCAACGGCAGTCCGATAGTAGCGTGAGGCTTCCTCTGAGGCCCTTTGGAGTGGCCTTGTTTACCCGGGCGGAGTGACACCCTTGCTCCGCCCTTTTTTGTGCCCTGTGTGGCAGGTGTCTCTTGGCGAAGCGGTCCTGGCATTCTTAAAAGTCCACGCCCATCGATACGTACCAAATAGGCGTTCCCCGGAAAAATCCGTCCATGGGCCACCCTGTGTCCAGGCGCAGGAAATACCCCAGCAGCGTACTTCTGGCACCGAATCCGTAGCCTCCCACGAAGGGACCAACCCCGCCTGCCTTAATCAATACGGTTAGGTACGGATTGTCTTGGCTGGTATAAGATTCCTCGGGTCTGCTGATATTGGTAATCGCTCCGGTCCAGGCCGTCCCCAAATCGATAAACTGGGTTAATTCAAAATTGCGCAGGAAGGCGTTGTTGATGGGTTTGTTCCAAAACGTAGTAAATATCGGCAGCCTGAATTCCGAATTGATCACCATCGCATTGTTTCCGTTGGCCACATTTTGATCAAATCCCCGCAGATTCAGCTCCAAGGATTGGTAGGCATAATTCTGTTCCGAAGAAGGGGTGGGCGTTTGGTTGGCCTTGGGGAACAGCCATCCATCGGCGCCTCCCAGGTAGTAGACGATCTTTTGGTTGCCCCAGGAAAAATCCCCTGCTGCGCGCACGGCCCAGATAAAATTGCGGTAGATCGGGTAATAATTTCGAATATCAAATCCCACATTGAACATATCGCGCCCGATGCCTGCGGCGGTCTGGTTGACCTGCACGTTAAAATCCATATACGCTTTGTAGCGCAGGCCATTGAGTATGTTGACGGCCTTGGTGATGGTATTGTCGTACACATATTCAAGATGCGAGGTGGCAAACGTAATGTTGTTTTGGGGGGGAGCCAGTAGCGCCAGGGTGTCCTGCGTAAAGATCACCCCACTGGGTCTGAGGATGAATTTATCGTTTCTCGCGCCAAGGGTCAATCGAAGACTGCGAACTTGGTCAAAGGGGTATTTGATAATGGCCTGGTAAATATTAGTAAAGGATTTCGCGTCATAGTAATTCGGATTGCCTTCCACTGTGGCGTAGCCGACACCCACGTCCGTGGACCGGTAATACAGCAGCGAATAATCCAAGTATTTCTTCAGGTAATCTACCCGGGCATACCACATTCCTCCGCCGTCTAAAAAGGAGGAGTTTCCGGGGATGAAATACGCGCCGTTGGGATTGGTGGCTACCGGGGATGCACTTGTACCCCCGAACAAAGGCAATTGAATGGCTCCCGTGAACCTGACGTCTTCAAACAAATCAAAAACGGAGGCCTTAAACATGGCGTTGAACGCCTCGCCACCTCCCAATTGGATGGGCAGCGAACCGGTGTAGGGCTGATAGCGGGTTACCAGCACATCGTTGTTGAATCCTGCAGTGAAATTATCGGCGGAAAATTTTAGTTTGTAATCAAACAATTTGGCCTTTCCGAGCGTCGTCTCGTCCTGATCGGACGTCGCCTGACGAACGGGTTTGGGTTTGGCGACAGCGGAGTCTTTTTTCTCTTTGTCAAATTCACTTTCGAAGAAATCCTGCTTCTTGGCGGTGTCGGCCGCTACGGGGGTGGCCCCTCGTGTCTTGACGGCTTGGCCCCTGGTCAACTGGGTGGTGGTCAGAGTTTGCTTACGAAAGTCAGTCAAGCGGGGATTAATGTTTCTCTTCTTCAAGGCCGACTCATCGACTTTGAGTTTATAGAGGAATTTGAGGTCACCTTCCTGGCGAACTTCGCTTACCAATCCATTGTCGCCGGCGATTTTGGTTTCCTGCAACGCACTTTGGTAATTGGTCAGAGCAAATGAGTAGGCAGAATCGTTGGTGACCGAAAAAGCAAATACCGTATCCGGCTCTTGCTTATCATACGCTTTGAGGGTTGAGTCCAGCTCCTGCAAACTAGGGTTACGCAGGACTTCGTCTCCGATCCGGTAGATGGTGTCGATACCCGCGTTGCGGGTGGTAAAAAAGCCTGCGTAGCGGTTGGCTATTCCACTTTCGTCGTTGACGTAGGTGAAGTGATAAATATTGTATTGCATGGGATAGCGGGCATCGCCATAGTGTAAATGGGTGAGCTGACTGATTTGCTTGAACTCACTCCGGTTCCAGTTGTCCACTATGAAAATGTTGTAGCGGTTGCGGCTAGGCAGTACCGTGTCTCCGCTGGGTGCACCGGCCGAGGGACGGTTGGAGGAATAGATGATGCCGGATTTGTTAGGAAAGGACACATACGAGGCATCCAGGTCGTCGTAGACGTCGTTGGTGACCTGGATGAGGCTTTGTTGCTCGATATCGTAGACAAAAATATCCGACTGGCCGTTTTTTACCGCACTGAAAAGTAAGGTGTTGGAATTGAGCATGTATTTAAAATCCTGGACCTGGTCAAACATCGCCAGGTCTTGCACTGTACGCTTGTACTTTTGGACCAGGTCATAAACAAATAAGCGCACTTTGCCTTCCTTCCAATAGACCACCGCCAGTCGATTGCCTTTGCCGTCCCAGGCGAGCATCGGGTAGTGTGGGTCGGTTTGTTTTTCATTGGTCCGGACGCCACTTTTCAGCAACACTTTCGAATTGATGTAGTTCTCGTGCAGGACGACCTTGTACAGGCCTCGTTTCCATTCCACCACGGCATATGTCTGGCTGCGGGGAGCCGGGTTGGGAGAAAACTGAAAGAAGTCCTTGTTCTCGTTGATATCTTCCACCACGCTCACCGTTCCCTTAGGCTGGTTGCGCCGACCCCGGATATCTTTTTCGTACACATCCTGTTCCTCGCTCATGAAATCCTTGAGCACTTCTTTGAATTTCTTTTTACAAATTCTAAGCGAGGCGCTGTTCAAGTTGCGGTAAACGCGCGAGAGGTACAGAAAATAGGTGACATTTTCTTTCTTGTATTTGTGTGCGAAGTAATACCAGAAGGCATGGCCGGCCAGGTTGGGCAAATCGTAGGCCATATTGTAAAAATTCGAATACTTACCGCTGAGCATCGCCGACTTCAATTGGTCATCTAGTTGCGTATTCCAGTTCTCGGCCACATATTCGATATATCCGTCGGTCAACCATTGTGGGAGGTCCAGTAAGGTCTGGTTGGCGGCAAATTCCCCCAAATCGTCGCCAAAGAGGATATTTTCCACCAACACCTTGGCAATACCCTGGCGGATCTGCCGGCGCAGGTCGTTGTGGTCGTCGGTGTAGTAGACGATCATTTTGTTGTTGACGAGCTTGGTGATCCCTCCGGTGGTCTGCCAATTGAGGGACAGACCTATATTGGACTGCCGCATTTCGTTGTAGCTATTGTACATAACGATGTTACAGCGTCGCTGCATGCCATATTCCACGAACTGCTCAATGCTGGGCAATTCCTTCTCGGCGATTTGCAGCACGAATTTGGCCAGGGGCTGTCCGTTTTGACTGAAGTAGGTATTGAAATTGGGCGTTTGGTAATACTTCCATTTGAAATTCTTGAACTGCAAGCGGTTCTGTCCGAATTCCACCGTATTAACCTGAGCTGTAACCTGATAGAAGCAAAAACATAGGGCCAAACCGATCAAAAAAAATTCTTTTGATCTGGAATTATTCGGATAAACTTGCATACCAATGCTTTGAATTTTTAAAGTTAAAACAATCCCTATTACCGGTGAAATTCATTTTGAAATGAAAATGTTATCGTATGCTGCAGGTAAAGTCTTTTGTATTCAATCCCGTCCAAGAAAATACATACGTGCTATTCAATGAAAAAGATGCTTGTTGCATCATTGATCCGGGTTGCTATTTTGCCAACGAACGAAAAACGCTCGAACAGTTTATCGACCAGCAGCATCTCGTCCCTAAATATTTGTTAAATACCCATTGCCATTTGGACCACGTTTTCGGAAATAAATTCATATTCGAAAAATACAGCCTGAGTCTGCGCCTCCACGAGTTGGAGAAGCTCGTTCTGGACCTGGCTCCTGCCGCCGGGTTGCAATGGAACATGCCCTTTGAAAATTACCGGGGAAATTTGATCTATCTGAAACCAGGCGACAGCATTTGGCTCGACTCGGATGAATTGAAGATACTCTTCACCCCAGGCCATTCGCCGGGCAGCATTTGTTTTTATCACCAGGCAGGTAAATTTATCATCAGTGGTGACGTGCTGTTTCGCCTGAGCATCGGCAGGACGGACCTGCCCGGTGCCGACCATCAAACCCTCCTGGACAGCATACACCGCGAATTATTCAGCCTGCCCGATGACACCCTCGTCTACCCGGGACATGGAGAGCCGACGACGATTGGCTATGAAAAAAAATTCAATCCCTTTTTAAAGGATTAACTGGCTCAGGGTCCAAGCCAGCAGGAAGACGGCCGGACTCCATTGCCTGGATGGTCTTGCCCTTACCAGGCTAGACCCACTTGCCGATATAGGGGAGGCGTTGGAATTCCTTTCTTTCAATGCGAAGCAAAAACAGCACGTAACTGCAGGTCAGTGCGGTAGCCAGCGACAGGCTGAACCAGGTCTGGGACCAAAGCCGCGTGAGCCCATGGTGCAAAAAATAGATCAGGGCCACGATCACCATATAGGCCACCAATTTTTTGGTCGCGTAGGGTATGGGATAGCTTCGTTGCCCCCAGAGGTAGGAAATCGTCATCATGCTGCCGTAACATAAAAAAGTGGCCCAGGCACAGGCCAAATAGCTGAAATACGGAATGAACAGGTAGTTGATCACCAGCGTGATGGCAGCGCCGATCAAGGTGATGTAGGCGCCCGGGGAAGTCTTGTGGGATAACTTATACCAAATCGACAGGTTATAGTAGATACCCAGAAACATATTGGCGAAAAGCAGGATGGGCACCACGCCCAGTCCCGACCAGAATTTTTTATTGCGTATAAATTCCTTCCAGATATCCAAATATAAGGCCACAACCAAGAACATCAAGGTTATGGTGATGACAAAGAACTTCATCACGCGAGCGTACGTACGGGGAGCATCTTTTTCGATCGACTGGCGGAAAAAAAAGGGCTCAGCGCCCATCCTAAATCCCTGGATAAACAGGGTAATCAGAATGGATAATTTGTAGCAGGCCCCGTAGGTACCCACTTCGGTCAGTGCTGCCTTGACGCTGCTTACCGGGGCCCACCAACCCAACATGATCCGGTCAAAGGTTTCATTGATCATGCCCGCAAAGCCGGCTACCGTTAGGGGCAGGGAGTAGACCATCACCTCTTTCCAAAGTTGAAAATTGAATCGCCAACGAAAGGCAAAAAGTTCCTTGTATAGTGCCAGGGCCTGAAAGGCGGAGCCCACCAGATTGGCTACCAGAATATATCCGACACCAAAGTCCTTGTTGTAGAAAAGCTGAATAAAGCTGTTGGGGTCTTTTTGCAGAATGCGTGGACAAAGCGATAAAAAGAAATAGACCGTGGCGATGTTCAAAATAATGCTCGTCACGCGGATCGACGCAAATTTGTGGGGGCGATTTTCCTGCCGCAATTTGGCAAAAGGCAACGCCGACAAGGCATCAAAGGCAATGATAAAGGCGGCCAGGGAAATGTATTCGGGGTGTTCCTTGATCCGAATAAAACCCGCCAGTTGGATGCTAAACAGCAACATCAGCCCAGTGAGCAAACAGGTCGTAACAAAAATCGAAATCGACGCTGTGTCGTAGATTTGGTTTTTGTGTTCATCGCGCTGGATATAGCGGAAATAGGCGGTTTCAATGCCGTACAGGAAAACCGTATTCAAGAATGGTATGGCCGAATACACCAGCACCATTTCACCATATCCCGAACCACTTAATTTATAGGTCAAGTAGGGGGTGAGCAGATAATTGAGGAAACGGGTGAAAATGGAACTCCCTCCGTACCAAATGGTTTGTCCCGCCAATTTTTTTATGCTGCTCAAATAATTACGTTTAAGGGACAAAAATAGTCTGGAAGAGTCAAAGGTTCAAAACAACAAACGTCGGACCATCTGTTTTATTTTCACCGTGAAGCTGAAGGGACCTGGGGTCGGAAGGTGACATTCACAGTATTTCTTCCTCCTTGATCAGGTTGTTACGCAGGGCAAAGATGACTATGCCGGCCGTGTTTTTGACATTCATTTTTTCCATGATCTTCGTGCGGTAGCCTTCCACCGTGCGTTTGCTCAAAAACAGCAGGTCTCCGATCTGCTGCGCTGTTTGCTGCTTGCAAATCAAAGAAATGATCTCCTTTTCCCGATCGCTAAACTCTACCGGTTGGGCGCTTTTGTGGGGATTAAAGCGGCTTTTGACGATCATGGCAGCCAAACGGGCCGAGGTATGTCGACAATAAAAGTTATTGTCCTCGTATACCGTTAGTATCGCTTCGAGGATTTCTTTTTTATCTGCGTTCTTGAGCAGGTAGCCCTTGGCGCCAGCTTCCAGCATGTCCACGATTAGGTTATCCTCATCATACATCGACAAGGCAATGATCTTGATGTCCGGATACATTTTGACCAATTGCCTGGTCGCTTCTATCCCTCCCATATGCGGCATTTTGATATCGGTGATCACCAGGTCTGGGGAGAGCGAACGGACCAGGTCCAGGAGTTCGCGGCCGTTTTCGGCCTGTCCAATCAAGGCTATATCCTCCTGGCGAGAGAGCATCAGGGCCAGGCCGTCGCGAAAGATTTCATGGTCATCGGCAATTACCAGTTTGATCGTATTTTTCACCCGTAACTGTGTGTATGTTGAACGAAAGTAGTCGGTCCAATAGGGCTACCATTCTGCTGCCACACAGCTGTATGCACAGGCATTCGGCGCCGCATGTGGGTCGGCAGGCTCCTGCCGCCGGGGGGCAATCAAATGTATATTAATCCAGTGGGATTTTTAGAAAATAATTGGTACCGAAACCGGGCTTGGATTCCAGCGATAAGAAGCCGCTCAGAATTTCGCAACGGCTCTCCAGACTGTTGAGTCCCAGGCCGGCTGCTTTTTTTCGCGTCTCCTCCACGTCAAAACCCTTCCCATCGTCTTTAGCCAGCAGCAGCAGGCAGTTGTCTTCGACACTCAGGCCGAGCTGGAGGTTCTTGGCGCCGGCGTGCTTTATCGTGTTGTGGATAATCTCCTGGATCATGCGGAACACGTGGATTTCTTTTTCTTTGGGCACGCGTATATCCTTAACCACATACAGCTGTATGTTTAGTGCGCTTCGATAGCTCACATGGCCGATAAAATCCCGTACGGCTTCCGTGAGGCCCTTAAGTTGCAGGGTGTTGGGCAGCAGATCGTAGGAGATTTGGCGCATGCTGGAGATGATTTCATCCAGCGACCTGCTGGCCCGTTCCATCACAGGCTGGTCCTCGGGCCCGACGTCGATGCTGCTGATGTTGAGTTTCACGGCGGCTAGCAAGGGGCCCAGGCTGTCGTGCAGATCATTGGCAATTCGCTTGCGCTCATTTTCCTGCATGGTAATTTCGGTCAGGATTTTATCGCGCTGCAGTTTCATATAGCGGCGGTGGTAGCGGATGATCGACACAAAGAAATAAACGATGATGACGGTGATGAGCACCGAAAACGTCAGGGTTATGTATAGTAAGTTGTCTTGCATGTTTTGTTGAGCCTATCCTGGGCAGCGTCCCACGCTGGGCTACTCAAATTTGTATTCTTTATGCCGCGGGCTTACCAACAGCGCTAACCCAAAAATGATATTGGTTAACAGGTTGATATAGGCAAAAATGCTACTAATGGTTTGGCTGACGCCTGATGACTTGCCCAGAATACTTACCTGGTACGACCATTCATAGAGCATCTCGTACACAAAGTAAATGATGAACCCCAGGCATATGATGAATACGGGATTGCGAAAGAGGCTCTTATTTTCATGGGTAATCTTATAGTTGATTACCGAAATGCTCATGAGGGTCAGTAAAAAAGCATGGATGACCCGGAAATACGGGCTGAACACCACAATTTTGCCCAATAGCAGATTCTCCGTGATCCAGAGCAGGACCGGCAGCCCCAGCAAGAGATAAAATAACCGGGGTTTTCGTTCCAGCAGTCCCCAGATCCGAAACTGCCAGGCGAGTAGCAGCCATTCGGTGAGCTCAAAAATATTGCTGGGTATAGCATTACTGTGGTGATATCCTCGGATGAGTATCCAGCTCGCAATTTCGGCCGCCAGGCCAATCCATAAGGTCAAATAAAATGGCATAAAACCGGCCTTGGTGGTTTTGATCCGAACAACTCCCACCAGGATCGGGAACCAAATGGATTGGCTAAACAAGAATAGAAAAAATCGGGTCATGGGGTATCGCTGAATAAAAGGAGTTTAGTTTCCGCCACCCAGGCCGCTGGAACCATTGTCGCAAATGGTGGGACAACGCTGGCCATCTTCGATGGTCTGGCCACTTCCCGCAAAGGCTAAAGCCGAAGGTATGCCTGGTATGGCAGCAGATTTTTCCGCGATGAGCTGGTTGATGATATCGTTTCCGTTCTTGTCATACGGAACCAGTACCATGCGCACCTGGCCTTCCCGGTCCAACCCGTAATAAATGCGCACGCCGGAGGCTGTATTGCCTTGAGCGTCCTTTTGATTCAACAACACGGCAAGGGCGTCCCGGTTGAAGGCTTCAGCCTGACCCAAGTTCAGGGCCGATTGGTACGCAGGCAATTGCCTGTACATGCTGTCTCGCACCATTCGGAAGTTCTTCGTGTATCCCAGGGCTGCCTGGATCGGAAGAATATGGCTGCGCACGCTATCTTCATTGAAGGGGATATTGTCCACAGGATGTTGCGGATTGCAACTGACAAGAGTTGTTACCACAGCCAAGGTCAGTATACAGACCAACGGAAGGTGCTTTTTTTTCATAACCACTGGTTTTAGGATTGATAAATAAAAGGTTGAACAAAATAAGTTCGAAATGGTCAATTTGTTGCCGGTAGTAGTGCGGAAAATAAATACGTACTAATACCTAGCCATTTTCCGTACCAATGCGCTTGTCTTGGGCTGGAGAAAATAGGATGTTTGTGTGGCATTAGCTGGCCGCCGTTTCTAATCAAGATCCGAACCCCCGAACGAATTACACCCTATGTGTCCGAGCCCCCGCAACGCCAACCGAACCCTTAACCTTAAACCTTACCCCCATGAACTGGGCAGCTGACTCCAAAATAACCCCTAACCCCTGGGTCAGCGCAACGAAAAAGAAATAGTACCACCTGCTGGTACTCGACCGACCCTACCAAACGGCCAAGCGGGACGAACCCTTTGAGATGATCAATCAGGTAATCAGGAACGCAAAGGCGGGTTTCACCAGAAGCCCGCTTTTTGCGTTTTGCGAGAGCCTGTCTTTGCTGGGGTCAGTCCTCGGGCCGGGGTTTTCGCCTGGCTTCCTTGATTTGGGCGATTCTTTTTTTGGAATTGATCCGCTTTTGTTTCGAACTGGCCGTGGGCTTGGTAGAAATGCGTTTTTTCTCTCGCTTAAGTGCGTCAGATATGAGGGCATTTATCTTACGAATCACTTCCTGTTTATTATCCAGTTGGGATCGATGCACTTGACTTCGGACCTGCAGCAGTCCCTGCGCGTTGATTTTGCGCGCCAGTTTTTGGCGAACGAGGGCTTTTTGAGCCTCTGTCAGCAGCCTCGAGTCTGCGACGGAGAAGTACCCTTCCACCATTGTCTCGACCTTATTTACGTTTTGGCCACCCGCTCCCCCGCTGCGGGCCGTTTTGAAAAAAAGTTCTGCTGAAACATCTATCTTCATGAGGCAAAAGTAAAAGGTAAAATTCGCTAAAAAAACCAACGGGACATGCGCGCGGTGATTCAACGGGTGGAATGGGCCCGAGTGACAATCAAGGGTGAGATGAAATCGACAATTAACGGCGGGCTGCTGGTCCTGGTTGGCATCGAAGACGCGGATGCCTTGGAGGATGTGGTATGGCTAAGCGCAAAAATCGTCAACCTGCGCATTTTTAACGATGCCCAACAGGTCATGAACCTTTCGGTCAAGGAAACGGGCGGGGACCTGCTGCTCATCAGCCAGTTTACGCTTCATGCTTCTACCAAAAAGGGGAACCGCCCTTCGTACATTCGTGCCAGTAAACCCGATCGGGCCATCCCCCTGTACGAAGCCCTGATTAGCCAGCTGGCATCGGGGCTTGGGAAGCCGATTTTTACGGGACAGTTTGGAGCCGACATGAAGGTGGAATTGCTAAACGACGGTCCGGTCACGATCCTGTTCGATACCAAGGCCAAAGAATGAAGGCCCCGACCAAGACTGGCCAGCGC
Organism: uncultured Chitinophagaceae bacterium; assembly: GCA_963742225.1. Classification (GTDB taxonomy): domain Bacteria; phylum Bacteroidota; class Bacteroidia; order Chitinophagales; family Chitinophagaceae; genus Puia. The sequence goes on from CAVULD010000004.1 coordinate 548,232, forward strand.
AAAACCCAGGGAGAAAAAATGATGAAAGTATATATCGTCAATGCCTTTACCAAAGACCGGTTTGGTGGCAACCCGGCTGCCGTGGTTCCCCTGGAAAGCCCGCTGGAGGACGGGCTCATGCAGCAAATGGCAGCCCAGCACAATCTATCGGAAACGGCATTTATCGTCCCTCAAAACGGGGACTACGCTATTCGCTGGTTTACTCCCACCCTCGAAGTGGATCTTTGTGGTCACGCGACGCTAGCCGCTGCGCATGTCCTGTTCCATCACCTGAGCTATAGCGGGGTCCAAATCACCTTTGATTCCCGCAGCGGACCTTTGGGAGTTGCCCGGGAGCCGGGTGGTCGAATAACACTTGATTTTCCCTCCCTATCTAGTGAACCCATCGAGGTAACCGAACCCCTGTTGATGGGATTGAGAGCCGAGATCTTGGGCGCCTACCGATCCCGATTTGATTATTTGGCGTTGCTGGCCACACAAGTCGACGTGGAGCGACTCGCTCCGGATTTCGACGTCCTGCAAAGGGTAGCTGCCCGAGGCGTCATCGTGACGGCCCCTGGCGAGGAAACAGATTTTGTTTCCCGCTGCTTTTATCCTCAGGCAGGGATAAATGAGGACCCGGTGACCGGATCGGCGCATGCCGCCCTGGCTCCATTCTGGGCCCACAGACTAGGCAAACAGGACTTGACGGCCATCCAGCTATCACCCAGGAAGGGCAGGCTGGAATGCTCCTACCAAGGTGACAGGACGCTGATCGGGGGATATGCACTCACCTATCTCGTGGGAGAAATCCTGGCTTGATCCGCAGCAGTCGGAAAAGGAAAAAAAATTGACGCATATGATATCTGCAGACCTAACCCTGCGCGATGCCCAACAACAGGTGGACCAGTGGATCAAGACCAAGGGCGTGCGGTACTTCAGCGAACTGACCAACCTGGCGGTATTGACCGAAGAAGTAGGTGAAGTCGCCCGTTTGATGAGTCGCCAGTACGGGGACCAGTCTTTTAAACCCTCAGACCAGGCGGGGAGCCTGTCGGACGAGCTGGCCGATGTACTTTGGGTCTTGCTTTGCATAGCCAACCAGACTGGCGTCGACCTAACGGATGCCCTTAGGCGGAATATGGAAAAAAAAGACTTGAGGGACCAGACCAGACACCTGGAAAATAAGAAGCTGCAGTAGGATTATCCTGCAGTGAAGTCCACTTTGCACAACGCAGCTGCCGCATTGAGCCTGCCTGCCCGCAGATGGCTCGTAAGTTCCAGAAGCCTCGGCAGATAGAGTTCGTAATACGCGCCATAGGCGGATTTCAGATTATTGGCTTCCAGTTTGGATAATTTGCCATCAAATGCCACGGCGATGGTGAACAGATTTAGCAGGAAATCCCGTTCCCGCTCATTGACCTTGCTTAAGGTCTCCAAAAAGAGTTCCCAGCTATCGTATTGATGTTCCTTATGGATATGGAGCAAATGTTGGAATCGCAGCAGCAGCATGATCATATTGGGATGGTAGTTCTGGGCCATGACCACGGCGTTTCCGAGTGCGCGCAAGCAGCCAATCTTGGCCTCGGGCGAGAGTTGTGCCAGCGCATGATCATGCAACACATGTTCAGCAATATGGTTGCTCAGCGCAAAACCGAACAGACGTAACCTCGCTTCCTGCACTACGCGGCGCAGCACTACGCCGTTCCAAAAGCACTCCACAGGCAGGGCCACATAGGTGATGGAGATACCCGCAATGGCTTGGCCGAAAAGTTTGCCGAGCACAAATTTGGATACCAAGTTGGTCAAGAAAATCTTTGCCTTATACAGGATACTTAGGATAAGCAGGTTCTTTTTAGAAACCCGTTCGAAGGGGTCGATGCCCAATATGCTCATCTCCGGGTCATGAATTTCCAGAGCCGCCCGGGCCAGGATATTGGTGATGCTGAAGGGTCCGCTCTCCAGGAAGTCCTTGGAGTGACGGCGGATATTGATTAGTTCGCTGACCTCGTGCACCGCGCGTATGGCGATAACGTACAGCAGGTACAGTTCGATAACTACGGACACGCCAGTTACCCCCGCAACCCAGCCATAATGGATATACCAGGATTCGTTTTGTTTGACCAGATTAATCCATACCGTGGGCCAGACCAATACCAGTCCCGTCAAGGCGGAAAGGAAAATCCCTTTGGCTTCGATCCAATCCACCTTGCGTGCAAGCTGCCGATCGGTAAAATCAAACGCGTGGTGGGAAAGGTTGCGCTGGCCAAATACCTTTAGGTAGTATACCCCGAAGCGTTCCAGCAGAGAGGGTTTCTGTTCTTTGATTTGAATGCCATGCAACATGATAGGGAGTCTGGTCTCGAGCAAATATAGCGCATGTTGTATTGTTCTTTTCCCCTGGCTTAGCGGCACCAGCCCGCAACCCTCCCTCTTTGGTGACCAGGATGGTCCATCGGGATATAGTTATTTTTGCCTTATTTCATAACTTTTTGCGAATATTCAGACTATGTACTTTACCCCCGAAGAAGTCCGCGAGTTCAGAAACCAGACACCGGGCTGCAGTTCCAAGATACATTTGAATAACGCCGGGGCAAGCCTCATGCCTGATTGCGTAGTCGCGGCCATCCAAGAGCATATCGAATTGGAAAAAATGGAAGGTGGCTATGAGGCGGCCAGCCTAAAAGCTCAGGAGATTGAATCATTTTACACCTCGGCCGGTTCCCTGCTGGGTTGCAGCTCCGATCTAGTGGCCTTCACGGCCAATGCGACCGATTCATTCTCCAGGGCAATATCTTCCATAGATTTTATGCAAGGGGATATCATTGTCACTTCCAATGAAGACTACGCTTCTAACCAGATCACGTACTTGTCTCTGCGAAAAAGATTTGGCATCCGGTTGGTACGGGCAAAAAGCCTACCAACAGGAGGTATCGATTTGCACGACTTAGAAACGTGTTTAAGCAAGTACCGTCCAAAGCTCGTAGCAATTACCCATATTCCCACTAACTCGGGCTTGGTGCAACCCGTCACGGAGATTGGAAATCTATGCCAACAGGTGGGAACGCTATATTTAATTGACGCCTGCCAATCCATTGGGCAGATGCGGCTTCAGGTGGAGGAGTTAAAGTGCGATTTTTTGAGTGTTACGGCAAGGAAGTTTTTGCGCGGCCCACGTGGGGCAGGATTCCTGTATGTTTCCCGGAGAGCCTTGGACCTGGGCCTGGAGCCGCTTTTTATCGATATGCGTGGCGCCGATTGGATGGAGCCGGATAGCTATGTCCAGAAAAATGACGCAAAACGATTCGAAGACTGGGAGTTTGCCTATGCCTTAGTGCTAGGAACAAAAGCGGCGATTGATTACTTGCTGGCCAAGGATATGGGTAAGATCGAGCAGCAAGTCAAATACTTAGCCCAGTATACCCGAGATGAACTGCAGAAAGTTCCGGGTGTTACCACCTTTGACAAGGGCCAATCAACCGGGGGAATTGTCACGTTTCGTGTTGCGGGATCTGATGCCCAGACTATCCACCGAGCATTGGCGAATCGACGCATCAATGTGTCGATAAGCAATCGCGCTGGGGCGCTCATTGATTATGATGAAAAGGGCGTCGATTGGACGATTCGGGCATCCCCTCACTATTTTAATACCTTGGAGGAAATCAATTATCTTATTGATGGGATTAGGGAGCTTAGACCTCTTCGCTAAGGGGTTCGTAGTTCTGTCTAAGTACCCCATCGGGGAGTCTGTCTTGCCTTGTCTACACTCAACTTGCAGCCTATATCCTAGAAACTTTATTCGCTGCTGACCTGCTCTCTGGCCATGCCAAATCTGCCTTTACCTGAAGGGATAAAGAATTATCATACTAGAGGCAAAAACCAGTGCGCACAATAGAGCTCGCTCCTTCGCCTGCTTTGCTCAGATCGGGGCCAAGCGCTATCTTTGCGCACACTATGGCAAACGACAACGCCCGGTTTCAGGCTATCATTTCGCACTGCAAAGAATATGGATTTGTTTTCCCGTCGAGTGAAATTTACGACGGGCTAAGCGCCGTATACGATTATGGTCAATGGGGGAGCGAGTTGAAAAAAAACATTCGTGATTATTGGTGGAAGAGCATGACGCAGCTGCATGAAAATATTGTCGGTATCGATGCTGCCATTTTTATGCATCCTACTACCTGGAAAGCCTCCGGACATGTCGACAATTTTACCGACCCGATGATCGACAACCGGGACAGCAAAAAAAGATACCGGGTGGACCACCTGATTGAAAATTTTGCAGAAGGTCTCGAAGCCCGCGGAGAGGCCGCTGCAGCAGCTATCCTGATTCAGACGATGGAGCGTTTGCTGGCGACCAACGATTTTGATGGGTTGAGGAAATTAATTGAGGAGTATAAAATAAAATGCCCGGTAAGTGGAACCGCGAACTGGACGGATGTCCGGCAGTTTAACTTGATGTTTTCTACCCAACTGGGAAGTGTAAGCGAAGAGTCTTCCGAGATTTACCTTCGCCCAGAAACAGCGCAAGGTATTTTCGTGAATTTCCTCAACGTGCAAAAGTCAGGAAGGATGAAAATCCCTTTTGGCATTGCCCAAATTGGAAAGGCGTTCCGCAACGAGATCGTGGCGCGGCAATTTATTTTCAGGATGCGGGAGTTCGAACAAATGGAAATGCAATTCTTTATTCGCCCGGGGACCCAAATGGAGTGGTATGAATATTGGAAACAACAACGGATGGCCTGGCACTTGGGTCTGGGTATCGGGAGGGAGAAATACCGCTTCCACGACCACGTCAAACTGGCTCATTATGCGGACGCAGCCTGCGATATCGAATATGATTTTCCCATCGGATTCAAGGAAGTAGAAGGCATCCATTCTCGCACGGATTTTGATTTGCGTAACCACCAGGAATTTAGCAAAAAGAAGATGCAGTATTTCGATTCCGAGATCAATCAAAACTACATTCCATACGTCGTCGAAACCTCCATTGGCCTGGACCGCACGGTACTGATGGTATTGAGTGAGGCTTACTGCGAGGAAGAACTGGGCAACGCAGATAAACAAGACAGCCGCGTGGTGCTTAAATTTCCGCCCCGTCTGGCGCCTGTCAAACTGGCCGTTTTACCCCTGGTTAAAAAGGACGGTCTCCCCGAGCTGGCCCGCTCGGTCATGGATGCCTGCAAATCGCATTTTCGGTGCTTTTATGAGGAAAAGGATACCATCGGCAAACGGTACCGCAGGATGGATGCCATCGGCACCCCCTTTTGTGTTACCATTGACCAACAGACCAAAGAAGACCATACCGTGACGATTCGCTACCGGGATACCATGCTCCAAGAGCGCATACCCATTAACCTGGTCAGGGAAATTGTCGAAAAACAAATTTTATAGCACTTAATGGAGCTTAATTGAAAGTTCTACCTTACATTTGGGGGAGTGGACTTATACGCCCCTCCTGTATTACTGACCTGGCTTCCTAGAAAATCCGACCGCTGTTGTACCTCTTGAAATGCCGTAAGACCGTTTCATATATTAACCTTAATTGAACTACAATGTTTTCGACTGACTTGGTTATTAACATCCTTGTTTTAGGCTTGATCATTTTGGGGGCAGCGTTGGTGGGGTTTGTTATCCGGTACGGGCAGATCCTAAAATGCAGGACAAAAATTGAGGAGCTGGAAAGAGAAATCTTAAATAACTACGCTGAGATCCTGGCGCTGGAAAAAGAAAACTCGAGTATGGAATCCATGTTGCAAGACCTGCAAATTCCGGTGATACCTATCAAAACGGCGATTAAAGATGAGCAGGAAGATGCGCAGCATGTCTCCGATATGTCGCTCAGGAAAAAGCTTCTCTCCCGAGAAAATTTATTGCAGCAGAATGTAGCCAGCAAATAAGCCTCATCCATAGAGTTCCTGATGTATTGACTTGCGGTCGTATCCCAGCGCCACAATGCGTTGCTTCGCTTCATCGATCATATTCTTCCATCCACACAAGTAAAAATAGGCGGGCTTCACGGACCTTATAGGCGCGGATGGGATTTCCAATGCATTTTTTCGGCATATTTCTTCGTAGAGTTGGTGCACGTACCCGGTATGAAAGGAGTCTGCTGGATCGGGTGCCTCCCGGGAAAAAGTAGGCAGGTAATGAAATCCCTTTAGCCTTTGCTCCAGTTTGGTGAGTTCATCGCGGTATAAACAATCAATAAATTTTCTGCATCCGAAGATCAGGTAAATATGCTGATGCGAAATATCGTGATTCAAGATATGGTGACTCATGGCTCGAAAGGGTGCCACACCGGTGCCCGTGCAGATAAAAAACAAATCGCGGTCAATAGGTTCGGGTAGCACAAATACCCCCAACGGCCCACGAAGTGTTAGGGTACTGCCAACCCGCACCTGGCTGAACAAGTATTCGGTACCGGCACCTCCTTCTAGCAGCACGATGACCAATTCAAATACGTTCGTGGAGTCCGGCCAGGACGCGATCGAATAGCTTCTCAATCTCTTACTGGGTTTTTCGTGTATCGGCAGGTCAAAGGTGACGAACTGGCCTGGCTTAAAATCGAAGGACTGCACTTGCGTCAACTGGATCCAGAAACGCCGTGTAGCAGGTGTTTCTTCTTCAATCCGAATAACTGTGCCTGTTTGCCAGGGTTGCAGCATGAGATATTGTTTTTTTGTTCGGGATGGGATTAAAAAAAGAGCGGATTAATCAAATCCGCTCCTGAGGTGTGCCGCTGATGGCAAGCAATCGAACCAGCTAATATATAATTTTTTATTTCAAATCGGATCAAATTTTTTTTACACCGCTGAGCTCCCCCTTTGCAGCTTCGGAAAATACGGTACTGCCCCGCCGATCCTTATGCGGACAATCAATTGATGACGACTTTGGTTACATAGTCCTTGCTCGATGTTATTATTTTGAGGTAATACACGCCCGCACCCAGATTGGACTGGTTGATGGTCTGATTGAACAGGCCCGTAAAAGATGGGTAGTTATTCAGATACACCCGCTGGCCCAACGTGTTGTACAGCTCAAGGGTGACCATCTGGGGAGGGGTATCCAAATAGAACTGCACCGTGAATTGCCCATTATTCGGATTCGGTCCCACCGAAAGGCCAATGTCGTTTCCAGGCGAATAGACAATCAAGTTGGATTGCAGCGTACAACCCAGCGTATCGGAAACCTGCGTATAGTAGGCCCCTGGTCCCAGCAGAGTATATACCGGTGCCGTAGCGCCCTGAATGGCTGAGTCATTGCGGTACCATTGATTCCCAGAAGCCACGTTGCTCGTCAAGGTAGTGCCCGATAAAGTAATCGTTGGCTTGACGGCAATGGTAGCCACTACAGGAACTTTTGGACCGGCGCAATTCGGTAATTGGATCTGCATATCATAGAAAAAGTAATAGTATTGGGTATTTGGCGCACTACTTCCTGTTATCGAAATGACGCCCGGAATCGCCAGCGGATAGGGATCTGACGTGATCATGTTGTTACGGAAAATCGACGCCCCGTTCTGGCACTGAATGATGATGGAATAGTTCCCGGGGGTGACGACGGGTAAGTTAAGGTAAAATACGGCGCCGGTATCCAGGGGATTATTGTCCTGAGCCCCGAGAATGGGAATTTCCGGCGTAGTTGGATATACATTGAGGGTGGTCGTAGCAAAGGGGTAATAATCGTAGGACCCCGTCGTGGAGTCATAATTTACAATTTGGGCCAAGGTAAAGGTGATTTGTCCTGCGCCGCCAATGTATAGCCTGGCACTTTGTATGGTCAGGGGGACGCTAGTCGTTATATTGACAAAATTACCCACGAAGGCATTATATCCTCCATTTACGAAGGCCATCTTATTTACCGGTCCCACATGACTGGAATTGAGGTTGTTCAAAGCGAGGTAATAGGTCAGGTTGCTTGGCACGGTGGAGGTTGTCAGATTGTTCCCTGTACCTAAAGGAACCGTTGAACTAAAGCTATCGTACCAAACGGCGACATTGGTGGTGTCGGCCAGGTTAGCCTTAAGCGAGGCAACCGGTGGCTCGGGTGTATCGCTGCATATTTCGGCAGTTCCTGTTGCCGGTGTAGTTCCTGTAGCCACCACCAAGGCAGAAGTGGTCAGATTATTGCTCATGTTTTGATCGCCGACCAAGTTGGTTGTGGCAGAAATATTGTAGGTGTTGCCAGCTACGGTTGGAAACGTCGGTTGGAATGTGTACACCACCGTTCCACCCGCTGGAATCGTGTCCGGACATATTGTAATCAAATTTGCGATAACCAGGGCTCCGTTGCTAATGGTAGCCGACAGAGGTACATTTATCTGCGGCGCAGTGCCAAAGTTAAATATCGTCACCGTAAGGCGGGCCGAGTCATTTGCACAAGCCGATTGGAATGGATCGTTGATTTGCGTCACGCCCACATCATTGGCTGGCGCAACGATCACTACACCATAATCTTCCGTTTCTCCATTGCCATAGGTGCCGCATGGGGTCACCGCAGCCGTATCAATAGTTTCTTCAGCCACGATGCGCATAAGTGTATTGTTGCCAACAACCAGGCCCGCAGGAGTCGTAAAGCTGCCGCTAAAGGTGGTTACTCCTCCTGGAAGTACGGCGCTGGTGGCGACAGTCTCTCCGGGATCGGTAAAGCTTCCATTGTTGTTGTAATCAATGAATATTTTGACAACCCGAGGGTTCGCCGTTGCATCACAGCTGCTCAATGAGATCGTAAATGGTACGGTTTGCAACGACTGAAGGTTAACCATTACATGCGTATAATTAGTGTACGTGGTGCAGCCTGGCGGATTTATATTGTCCACGTTGGTCATGCTGACGCTGTCGATGCGCGTGCCACTGGCGCTCGTAGGAAGGGAGGCACAATACGGTTGGCCTCCTACGCCACTGACCAACAAGGAATACGCCTGTTGACCTCGGGCCAGAGTCCCCTTATGGGTGACGTTAAGCGTGTACGCCTGGCCTGGAATGGCATTATTCACAACGACTTTTTCTACGTTATTGAGAGTATCATCGCCCGTGGTTGCGGCAAAGTTCGGATCCTGGGGACTCAGTATCCAAGGCATATAGGTTGTAGCCCCGTTGGTGATGCGAAGGTCCAGGTCGTTGACGAGCTGCTTGGCGGTACTGAACAGATTAACAGCGTCCACCGTTCCCGGAGGGTCGGTCCAACAAATAGTTGCCACCACGGGGCCTTTGCCGGATGCGACCACCGGCAGAGTGAAACTCCCCCCGTTGGATAGGGTATTTTCATAAATTTTTTGATCCGGATTCAAGGCCATAGTGTCCGACGTGATCACAGATGCCGCTTTTTGCATGTTAATCAGGCCCCAGCCAAACATATAGTCCGGGCCGGGCGTAGGCCCAGCTTCATCGGCGGTGTGGATAAGGATCCCCTTGAGCGTAGCTGATCGCATGAATGCACCGCCGTGGAGTTTGGAGTAATAATCCTGTAGGAGCAAACCCGATCCCGCGGACGCGGGCGAAGACATGGACGTACCGCTGGCCACCGCATACGCATTATCTGCCGCATTACTGCAGGAAAGCACATTGACGCCATCGGCAACAAGGTCAGGTTTAAGGCGCCCATCGGTTGTCGGTCCCCAGTCGGAAAAATTGGTCATAACCACATCGGAGGGTTGGGTATAGCCGCCAGGGATGGGATTGACGGCACCGATAGTTAAAATATTTTTTGCGTTGCCGTAGGGCGGGATGGTTTGATAAAGCGCGTTATTGCTGATCCCTGCCGGCCTGTTGCCAGCGCTTACCATGATTCCGCCAGCACTATAGCGCCAATAGGGTTGGCCGACGGCGGGCCCATTGCCGTAACCGTCGCCGCTTCGCCAGTTACCTGACGATTCAAAGATCAGGTACTCAGGGGCATTGTAAGCGATTGAATCCCACTGCTGGGATTCGGTATCGTAATACCCGAATTTATAATCCACCGTATCACCCCAATTGCCCCACCATTCCCAACGGTTTGGGGTAACATCCGTATTGTAATACCAGCCTGCAATATCTCCATAAGAGTGATTGGATATCAGTAGGTTAGGCGCGGCCGCCATCATTTCCGATACGTCGTTGTTGAAGTCGTAGGCCTGCAGATTGGGTGCTCCAAAGGACATGCCCTTGGCCAGTGGGTTCACTCCAGCCGCGATCATAGTGCCGGCCACATGCGTCGAGTGAAAGGCCACAGTAGTACCGTTATCTCCATCCACGATGCGTCCGTTGAATTCTACATGGGTATGCAGGGGCTGACCTTCATCCCAAAGCGCGATCCTGCCTGCCAACAGCGCATTTGAGGCACTTAAATTCAAGCCGCTGCTTCCTCCCGGCCAAAGTAGGTTGGTCCTAATGGTAGCGGCCGATATGATGTTGTCGTTGGTAGCTATGTAAATGGGGTAACCTTTGGAATCGATCCGGGTCAAGTACGCCCGGCTACCGTTCTTTCGAGCGATCGAAAGGGGCCATCCTTTTTGGCGGGCCATGACCAAGAGTTTGGCGTAGTCCTGTTGTTCCTGGATTTTGGAAGCCGCGCTGGCTCGTTGCAGGACCACTGTGTTGGTCGTCAGCTGGGCGTGAACTTGAGAGACGGTAAGGATCAACAACATAAATGTGGCCAGGGGTACAAACTTGGTCTTGGTCATACAATTCATTAAATGAAATTATAGCTTTTAAAATTACATTTTTTTCCGATCTGTAGCCTGATTTGTTGTAACTTCTGGGCCTTTATGCGCAAGCCATGACCCGGCAAATATCGGCACGTTTACTCATTACGCTCGCCGCCTCCTCGTTGTCCATCGACCCCACCCTTGGTGGTCAGTTGACCCAGGGAATCGAAGGCCGGGTTTACCGCCTGAGTGGCAACCAAATGCCTTCCCCCGGTCGCAAACCCAGTCTGGGCAGGGGGATCGCTACTACCTTATATATTTATGAGTTGACCAATTTGAATCAGGTCAGCCGGCTGGGCCAATCCACCTTTTACCGCCTGATCCGAACCAAGCTACTCCATACCATACAATCTGACTCCAATGGGCATTTCCAAGCCTACCTGCCAGCAGGCCGGTATTCCCTGTTTGTCAAACAGGACGAACTCTTTTATGCCAATTTATTCGACGACAAGGGAAATATTGCCCCCGTCCAAGTATACGCGCAGCAAATGACCAAGGTGGAGTTCAAAATCGATTACGACGCCTCGTATTAGCAGCTGTCCTACCCGGCCTTGAGTATACAGATATTATACTCGGAATCGGCACCCAAGGTTGCTTTGCGATCCGCGCTGGCAGGACCCTTTGCTCCGGCCTTTTGGTCTGCAACCGATTGCGTATATTTGCGGACTGAATGAATATTGAGGCGTTATCGGGCTTATTTGTCAATTCTCCCCGCCTTTTTCAATTAGCGGACAGGCTTACTTTGTCCCAACCCCAAAAAATCTTACTTAGAAATTTACAAGGAAGTTCGGCCGCCTTTGTCATCAGCGCCATATTTAACAACCCGCTAACCAGTCAGCTCAACCACGTGGTTGTGTCCGAAGATGCGGAGTCGGCGGCCTACCTACACAACACCATCGAGAATCTAACTCGTGGACTGGATGTTTTTTATTTCCCTTCCTCGTTCAAGAATAACCGCAACTACCGGCTGCTTAACAGCAGCCACCTGATGCTCCGGACTGAGGCCTTGACTAAGTGGAGCGCCGGAGGATACAAGAAGATGCTGATTACCTATCCCGAGGCCCTGTTCGAGAAAGTGGTTTTGCCCTCTGCGCTATCGCGCAACATGATTTACCTTAAATCGGGGGATTCGATCCGACCCGAGGAGTTGATGAACGCTTTGGTGGACTATGGATTTGAACGAACCGATTTCGTATACGAACCTGGCCAGTTCGCCATGCGCGGCGGGATTTTGGATATCTATTCCTTTGGTAACGAGAAACCCTACCGAGTCGAACTGTTCGGCAACGATATTGATTCGATCCGGATATTCGATCCGGAGACCCAACTCAGTGAGCGCAAATTGCTTTACGTCCACATCATTCCCAATGTGGAAACCCAGTTCGACGCGTCCCAGAAAATTAGCCTGATGGACTTTGTTTCGACCAACACGGTGGTATGGGTTCAGGACTGGGAATGGAGCAAGGGTCGTTTGCAGTTGCAGCAGGAGGACCTGCGACTGTTTCTGGCTGGTCAACAGCAGGAAGCAGGAGCGGCGAGCCCGGCCGCCAAATTAGAGGACGGGGAAGACAAACTGCTTAAAGCCTTGGTACAAGCCGAAGATTTTGTGTCGGCGGCACTATTGGAAGAGCAGCTTCAGGGCCGCCATGTGGTGGAATTCGGCCTGCAGGCCCAGCCTTCGTCCCTACTGGGCTCCGGCGGGAGTTGGGAACTGGACTTTCACACCAAATTTCAGCCTGCTTTCAATCGCCAGTTTGAGCTGTTGATCAAGGATCTGAAGGGTTGGGAATCCAAGAAATATGGGATATACCTGTTTGCCGAGAACCCCAAACAGCTCGAACGGCTCGATACCATTTTCCGTGACCTACAATCCGAAATTGCCTTTACGCCCGTGGCGCTATCGATTCACGAAGGATTCATAGACCACGACCTGAAAATCGTTTGCTATACCGATCATCAGATTTTTCAGCGCTACCATAAATACAAGGTCAAACAGGCCTACAACAAGAGTAAGGCACTCACCTTGCGCATGCTCAGGGAGTTACAGCCAGGGGACTACGTCACCCATATCGACCATGGTGTGGGGGTGTACAGCGGGCTTCAAAAAATCGAAGCCAATGGCAAATTGCAGGAAGCCGTTCGGATTATTTATAAAGACAGCGATATCCTGTACGTGAACATCAATTCCCTGCACAAGATCTCCAAGTACACGGGAAAAGAGGGCGCCATTCCCAAAATCAGCAAGCTCGGCAGCGACGCCTGGCAGCGGCTCAAAGAAAGGACCAAAACAAAAGTCCGCGAAATTGCCTTTGACCTGATCAGCCTGTACGCGCAAAGAAAAGCGCAAAAGGGTTTCGCTTTTGCGGCGGACAATTACTTACAAACGGAATTGGAAGCCTCCTTTATATATGAGGATACACCAGACCAAAGTCGCGCCACAGCGGATGTAAAAAAAGATATGGAGTCTACCTCCCCCATGGACCGGCTGGTGTGCGGGGATGTGGGTTTTGGTAAGACGGAGATTGCCATCCGGGCGGCATTTAAAGCCTGCTGCGATGGCAGGCAGGCCGCGGTACTGGTTCCCACTACGGTGTTGGCCTTTCAGCACTATAAGACCTTCAGCGATCGGCTCAAGGATTTTCCAGTTACGGTGGATTACCTAAACCGGTTCAAATCGTCTAAGGACCGTAAAGCAACCCTCAAAGGATTGCAGGAAGGGAAAATCGACATCATCATCGCCACCCATACGCTACTGGGCAAAGAAGTCAAATTCCACAATCTAGGTTTGCTGGTCATCGATGAGGAGCAGAAGTTCGGCGTTGCGCACAAAGAAAAAATCAAGACCCTAAGGACGGATGTGGACTGCCTGACCCTAACGGCTACCCCCATTCCCCGCACGCTGCAGTTCTCCCTGATGGGTGCGCGCGATCTGAGTATCATCAACACGCCTCCCCCCAACCGCCAGCCGATTCAAACCGAAGTACATAGCTACCAGGAGGACTTTATCCGAGACGCCATTTATTACGAGACCGAAAGAGCGGGCCAGGTGTTCTTCATTTACAACCGCGTCCAGGGATTGGCTGAAATGACCGCCATTATTCGGGGCCTGTGTCCGGACTTGAGTATCGGGCATGCCCATGGGCAGATGGAGGGCCATGAGCTGGAGCAACATATTCTGGATTTCATCGACCGCAAATATGACGTGTTGGTCTGTACCAACATCGTAGAAAGCGGAATCGATATCCCCAACGTCAATACGATCATCATCAACAATGCGCATCAATTTGGCTTGAGCGATCTGCATCAGCTCCGTGGTCGCGTCGGCCGCAGTAACCGCAAGGCGTTTTGTTATCTGTTGGCCCCCTCCCTGGCCACCTTGCCTTCCGATTCGCGCAAACGTCTGCAGACGTTGGAGCAGCATACCGATCTGGGCAGCGGATTTCAAATTGCTATGCGCGATCTGGATATCCGGGGGGCAGGGAATATCCTAGGAGGTGAACAAAGTGGATTTATGGCCGAGATTGGCTTTGAGATGTACCAAAAAATCCTAGACGAAGCCATTCGCGAATTAAAGCGCACCGAATTCAAAGAATTGTTTAACGAAGAAATCTCCAGGCAGGAAGATTTTGTCCAGGATTGCAGCATCGATACCGATTTGGAAATACTTATACCCGACTCCTATGTGGAAAACATAACCGAACGGTTATCCCTGTATACCCGTTTGGATGGCTCCGACTCGGAGGCCGAGCTGCTGGAATTTCACCGGGAGTTGGGTGACCGTTTTGGTCCCGTACCCAAGCAGGTGGAAGACCTCTTTGACACCGTCCGTGTCCGCAAGCTGGCTGTGGCCCTTGGCTTTGAGAAAATTTCGCTCAAAGCCCAGAGTGTCAAATGCGTCTTCATCAACAGACCCGACTCGCCCTATTTTGAGTCTTTGGTATTTAAAAAAATCTTAGGATTTATTCAGGCACAGACCAATAAAGCCAGACTCAAACAAACTGGCAGAATGTTTCTGCTGGTGATTAACGACATCAGGACCATGCAGGAACTGCTGGAATTCCTGGAGCGATTGAATCGCTGGGTGCAGGCCGAAATCTCCGCTGGCCTTGCTGTAGCCAGCTGATTTTTTAGTATATTCAATAAATTTTAATATGGAAAATTCATCCAATCGTTCCTTTCTGGGAACGGCGCAGACACCGCTTAGCGAACCCAGCAGCGACGATCGGCTCTTGGCCATTCTCGCGCACGTGCTGACGATGGTTGGTAGCTTTATCCCTCCACTTATTATCTATGTACTCAAGAACAAAGAATCATCCTTTGTTGCCGATCATGCCCGTGAATCACTCAATTTTCAAATTACGATGATCATCGCCATGATTATAAGCAGTTTGCTGATCATCCTGTTGATTGGTCTGTTGTTCATCTGGGTACTGGGCGTGTTGGATGTGATTTGGGTGGTGGTAGCGGCAGTGCGGGCCAGTGAAAACAAATTGTACCGGTATCCCTTCAATTTGCGCCTGATCAAATAAGGGGCTTCCGGATCACGGATGGCCCCTTGTTCAGAAGTGGTGGCGGAGCCAGGCGGCACGGACTAGGGAGCCGTGGCCAAGGGCTCGAGCATCTTTTCCATGACATAGTGTGGAATGCCGACTTCCGTAAATTCCGATCCCGTAGCGACATATCCCATTTTTTCGTAAAAGCCCATCGCCGTCTTTCGAGCGTGCAAGATCATCCGGCGGTATCCCAGGTCAAGGGCCAGGGTCTCCGCAAAACGAATAAGCGATCGGCCGATGCCTTTTGCTTGCAGGTTTTTTGGCACGGCCATTTGCCGCAAGCGTAGTGTCTGATCATCCAGGGGGGTAAGCACGCAGCACCCGGTCATCTGCTGGTCCTCCACGCTAGCCAGCAGCCAATCATTTTTTTCTTGCTCCAGGTCGTTTTCGTCGAAACTCAGCCCCAGGGGTGCGCGCAACATATCCATGCGCAAACGAAGCATTTGGAGATATTCTGCAGATCCATGGGTTATAATCCTAAGTGCCATACTGGTCAGTCACTTACTCTGGTGGAGTTCGAAGATATTGAAATAAATCACCGCTTGGGCCATCGGGTTCCTGTTGACTCCTATGGTCTTAACGCGATGTAGCGACTATATAGCGTAAAGGGCCAAAACGGCCAAAATCTATATTTTAAATTAAAAATGGCTTGTTTGCTGGGTTTAATTCAAAAATTATATTTTTGCAGCCGTAACTAAACTTTACAAAAATGTCAGACATCGCTACAAGAGTCAAGAAGATCATAGTAGATAAATTAGGAGTGGAGGAAGCAGAAGTTACCAACGAGGCTTCTTTTACCAATGATCTGGGAGCAGATTCCCTAGATACTGTTGAACTGATCATGGAATTTGAGAAAGAGTTTAATATTTCCATCCCCGACGAGCAGGCCGAAACAATTACCACCGTAGGTCAGGCTATTTCGTATCTGGAAGAGCACGCCAAATAAGTGAATCTCTGTTTTGGGGCAATACTTTCGTTCAATCCGCCTTCCGAAAGCGCATTCTGGCTTAGGGGCGGATTTATCACTTAACCAATTTTCCTGGTCTGAAATATGGAATTGAAAAGGGTTGTCGTTACTGGGGTCGGTGCGCTAACGCCGGTAGGCAATAATTTGACCGATTATTGGAATGGCCTCATTCAGGGCGTCTCGGGAGCAGATTTCATCACCCTATTTGACGCCACCAAATTCAAGACCAGGTTTGCATGTGAATTGAAGAATTTCGATCCCCTCCAGTTTCTGGACCGCAAAGAGGCGCGCAAAATGGACCGGTTCACCCAAACGGCCATCATCGCCAGCGACGAAGCGGTTGCCGATTCTGGCATCACCAAGGATAATTTCAACGGGGACCGCATCGGCGTCGTCTTTGCCTCCGGCATAGGCGGGCTCATCACATTTCAGGAAGAGGTGACCAATTTTGCTAAGGGAGACGGCACCCCCCGGTATAACCCTTTTTTCATTCCCAAGATGATCCTGGATATTGCCGCCGGCCAGATCTCCATGCGGCACGGATTCCGCGGGCCCAATTTCGCGGTCGTGAGCGCCTGCGCTTCTTCGTCCAACGCTATCATGGAAGCCTTTAACCTGATTCGTCTAGGCATGGCCGATATTGTGCTTGCCGGCGGATCAGAAAGTGTCATCAGCCAGGCGGGAGTAGGCGGGTTTAATGCCATGAAAGCGTTAAGCGAACTGAATGAGAATCCAAAGACGGCCAGCCGCCCCTACGATAAAGACCGGGACGGGTTTGTCATGGGGGAAGGGGCCGGGGTAGTGATTCTCGAAGACCTGGAGCATGCCCTGGGACGGGGCGCTCACATTTACTGCGAAATCGCCGGCTGCGGCGCTACCGCAGACGCCCACCACATCACCGCACCGCACCCGGAGGGGTTGGGGGCCAAAAACGTCATGAATGCCGCATTGAAGGACGCCCATATGCTGGCTTCCGATATTGATTACATCAACACGCACGGAACATCCACCCCCTTGGGCGATGTGGCGGAAGTAAAAGCCATCATGGATGTTTTCGGCGATCACGCCTTCAACCTCAACATCAGCTCGACAAAGTCCATGACGGGACATTGCCTGGGCGCGGCGGGGGTGGTGGAAGCCATCGCCTGCATCATGAGCGTAGTACATGATATCGTGCCACCTACCATCAACCACTTCACCGATGACCCGGAACTGGACAGTCGCTTGAATTTTACATTCTGGAAAGCCCAGCCCAAAAAGGTGCGGGCTGCGCTAAGCAATACGTTCGGCTTTGGCGGACACAATGCCTGTGTGATTGTTAAGAAATACGGCCAATAGCGCGCCGAATACACAATCATTTCACTCCTTTTATTTTTTCTCTGAGCAAAAAAATTGTAGCTTGACGTTGTGGGAATTTTAGATCGATTATTAAAATCTGACGCTTCCGCTATTTCTTTCCGAAAGCAATTGCGCAATGTCCTGGGATTTGTTCCGGGCAAAGCCGTCCTGTACAAGACAGCCCTCACGCACCGCTCGGTCAAGGAAGGCTCCGATCAAAACAACGAAAGACTGGAATACCTGGGCGATGCTATCCTAAGCGCCATCATTGCCGACTTTCTATTTAAGAAATACCCCTACCGGGAAGAGGGGTTTTTGACCGAAATGCGCTCCAAAATGGTCAACCGCAACCAGCTCAACGACATTGCCCTCAAGATGGGCCTGAAGAAAATCAGCTATTTCAATAAATTCGACGGATCACTCAAGATGAGCCAGATATTTGGCAATACCCTGGAAGCGGTGGTTGGGGCCATCTATTTGGACAGAGGCTATGAAAAAGCCCGACAATGGGTCATGGAGCGGATCATCCAGCCCTACCTGTTTATGGACGATCTGGAGAATCTGGAGATCAACCACAAGAACAAGCTGTATGGCTGGGCAAACAAAAATGGAAAGAACCTGGAATTCGAAACCTTGGATGAGCGCATGGAAGGTGGCAGAAGGCTCTTTACCGTGGGAGCCGTGGTCGACGGAGAGCTGATTACCCAAGGTAGAGCATACAACAAAAAAGACGCCAGCCAGATTGCTGCCCAGCTGGCCATGGAAAAGCTGGGTCTGCAAAAGATCGAGGGTGCAGAGGAAGAATGACGCGTCCTTGACTAGACCCTCGGAGGTGGACCGGGCTCATCCGGGATCGTCCCGGATCCGGAGGGTTGAAAATCTTGCCAGTCGAATTTTTTGGGCACCTCATCTCCGATGATATATCCCCAAGGCTCCAGTCCCGGTATCCGGTCCAAAATTACTTTGAGCACCGCAAGCACCGGCAGAGCCAGAAAAGTTCCCCAAATTCCCAACAAGGCTGCCCCCGTCAGAACTCCTACGATCGAGGCAAAGGCATTTATTTTCACTTTTGAGCTAACCACCTTGGTGATCAAAAAATTGGCATCGATCAAGTGCGTCACGGCAAATACCGCCAGCACTTCCAGTAATTTGGCCAGGTCAGCGGACGTGCCCAGGGTGAAGGCCATAGATACCAGGGCCCCGATCCAAATTCCGATATAGGGTATGATGTTCAGGATGGCCGAAAAAAGGGCCAGGAAAAACGCATATTTTACCCCCAGGATAACGAGGCCTATCCAAAGCAGCAAGGTCACAATTGCCATCTCAAAAATCAGTCCGACGATATATCCGCTCACGACGGTTTTAACCTGGTGCACGATCCCGCGCAGCAGGTTGTGATGTTGCGCGGGTATCAGCTTGCACAGGAAGGTGAGAAATAAATTGCGATACACCAGGATGAGTAGCGTGTAAATAAGAGCGAGTACCCCCTTAATCAGCACAGAGGAAAATGTGCCGAGAGTACCCTCTAGTATGCTCCCTCCGTTTTGCAAAAATTTTTCCGTGGCTTGCTGGATATAGCTCTGTTGTTTATGGTAACTGATGTGGAAGGTATTGTGCACCCAGTCTTGCACTTGCTGGTACATCTGCGAAAAGTGTTCCTTGATCTGGGGCCAGTCATCGGATAAGGAAGTCACTTGGTGGCTGAGTAGTAACAAGACACCTGCCGCCAGAAGCAGGGTCGCCACCAGGGTAAGCAGCACCGCGAGAAACAAAGGAAGCCTCCACCTAAAATGCAAAAAGTCCACCACGGGATTCAGCAATATGGCAATAAGGGAGGCCAGCAACACGGGGATCAGGATCGTTTGTGCCAGGTAGACGGTGGTAACCCCTATCACCAAGGTCAATAGGATCGCCGCTGTTTTTACACTGAAACTATTCATGGTCTTGCGTTTGCCGAATGCTGTGAAAATACCTTTTTTCTTGTTGCGTGATCGGGAATTTCCTAGCTACCTAACTTTCTCTACCTGGGTAGGTTCAGAATCGCCCACTGGATCAGCAGGTTTGTTGATGGCCAGTTTTCGGTCATTTTTTTTCTCCAAAATTGCGCACATTCCCTTCCCCCCGTGCATGTGGCGCACTTTTCCAGCGGCCAGCGGACAAGCTGAGGATTAGGGTTTATCCATGCACAACTCTATCAAGACTCCGTTGGTACTCTTTGGATGCAGAAAACAAACCAGCTTGTTGTCTGCGCCAGGGATGGGTTTGTCCTGCAGTACCACGAAACCGCTGGCCTGGAGCCGCTTTATTTCCGCTTCAATATCTTTTACCGAAAAAGCAATATGATGAATGCCTTCTCCTTTATTTTGTACGAATTTGGATATGACGCTTGTTTCGTCATGGCCCTGGAGCAATTCAATTTTCGTTTCACCGGTCTGAAAAAAAGCGGTGCTCAGGTTTTCCGTCTGCACCGTCTCGGTCTTGTAGCAAGAGCTGCCTAGCAAGTTCTCAAAAAGGGCCATGGAAGCTTGTAGATTCTTGACTGCAATACCGATGTGTTCAACCTTTTGCATCTGGGGCGTTTAGTGTAAAAATAATCAGTATTACCGATTGGCGCTCCAGTCAAGCGTAGCGCGGAGCCTCACCTCGGCTGGCGGGGGATGAAAATACTCGGTCATTTGGTCTAAATTTGCAGAACACCATTTGCCGCAACATGCTGGAGCTTCCAATATACTTGGATAATAATGCCACAACGGCTTGCGACCCACGGGTCTTGGACGCCATGATCCCCTATTTTAGCAAGCGTTTTGGTAATGCGGCTTCCCGCGTCCATCCCTTTGGCTGGCAGGCCGCTGAAGCCGTAGAATTGGCCCGGGAACAGGTGGCTAACCTGATTGGAGCCGAAACCAAAGAAATCGTGTTCACTTCCGGGGCAACTGAATCGGACAATCTGGCCTTGAAGGGGGTCTTTGAGGCCTACCAGGTCAAGGGCAAGCACCTCATCACGGTCCAAACAGAGCATAAAGCCGTTTTGGACAGCTGTGCACACCTGGAAAAATTGGGGGGACGTGTGACCTATCTGCCCGTGGATGGCCAGGGTTTGATCCGGCTCGAAGATCTGGAAGCGGCGATTTGTTCCGACACGATTTTAGTGGCCGTCATGTATGCCAATAATGAGATAGGCGTGCTGCAACCCATCCAGGAAATTGGCCGGTTAGCTAAAAAGCACGGCATCCCGTTGTTTAGTGACGGTGCGCAGGCAGTGGGAAAGATACCCCTGAATGTGGGTTACGATGGCATTGACCTGCTGGCCCTGAGCGGGCACAAGCTCTATGGCCCTAAGGGGATTGGGGCCCTATATGTTCGTCGCAAAGACCCTCGGGTCAGGCTCGTCGCACAAATGGACGGCGGAGGCCATGAGCGAGGCATGCGCAGCGGCACGTTGAATGTACCGGCCATCGTGGGCTTAGGTAAGGCCTGCGAACTCTGTGCAAACGAAATGACGGCCTTTGGTATACGCACGCGAGCCCTGCGCCAAAGACTGGAGGAAGGCCTGCTGCAAGTGGAAGGCACTTTTTTGAATGGAAGCCGGGAGCAACGCTTGCCTCACCTGAGCAACCTGTCCTTTCCGTTTGTGGATGGCGACCAGTTGATGTCTGGAATCAATAAAGATATCGCTGTCTCCTCCGGGTCAGCCTGTACTTCGGCTCAGGTGGAGCCCAGTTATGTGTTAAAAGCCTTGGGCAGGAGCGATGATCTGGCACACAGTTCCCTGCGCTTCGGACTGGGGAGGTTCACGACGGAGGAGGAAATTGATTTCGCTGTCGGCCGCATTCGCGATACGGTCCAGCGGCTGCGGGACAATAACCCCCTTTGGCAGCAGCAAAAAGCAGCAGAGGCCGCCGGATCCATTAGATAGGGTGGGCCGTGAGAACTGAATCAGATCCGAGGTCTGGAACGCCAGGGCCGCTATAACGGGAGTGATCCTTTGGGGGCAACTATTTGGAGGGCAATATTGTTATACTATATACCAGCGGGCGGCCAGGGTGTTGGTAAAGTCCTGGCGTTCGCATTAAAATTGAACTATGATTTACGTAAGTGATAAGGCAAAGGAAAAGGTCAAGTCTTTGATGAAAGACGCAGCAATCGAAGGCCAGGGGGACTATTTTTTACGGGTGTCGGTAGTAGGAGGCGGTTGCTCTGGGCTCAGCTATAAGATGGATTTTGACAACGAGCCTAAGCCGATGGACCAGGTTTTCGAGGATAATGGCCTGAAGGTGGTAACGGACCTGAAGAGTTTCCTCTACCTGGTGAATACCACCTTGGATTTTTCCGATGGCCTGAACGGAAAGGGCTTTTATTTCAGTAACCCCAATGCGAGCCGTACCTGCGGCTGCGGGGAAAGTTTTGCCGTTTGAAGCCCCGGGGTCGCTTCCCGTCTTGGGGTTTGCGGCATCTATTTTTTTGCTTTTCTCCCCATGGTCATGATCGCCCGGAAAAGCACCCAATATATCTTCCGGAGCATATGTAACTATATGATTTTTAATTAGTAAGCCATGAGGCTATGGTTTAATTCCCTCGTAACTTGGACGCCTGAACAAGGTACAAATACGGTTACAAATACGATAGGAAAGGGGTTTGCTTCTGCTTACTTTTACTCTAGGTTTTAGTTGAATTAGCAACTCAACCGAGATCCATACCACTGAAAATAACCCCCGACCCGATGAAAACGCAGATGTCAAATTTGTGTTTGACTGGAAAGTGCGTAATATTCTTTTCAGTCGCCTTCTTTAACTGCGCTCTATTTTCCCACGCACAGACGATAGACTACGGGAAGAGCTTTGTCAACATCAGCAAGGGTACCAACGGAGGTACGATTTCTCCTGGTGACACGCTTCAGATTCGGGCCACCTTCGTGGTGAAGACGGGCACCGTCGACAGTTGCGCCTTTTACGATACCATCCCCGCTGGAACCAGCTATATCCCAGGCACCTTGGCGGTGCTCACCAACGAAGGCAAGATATATAAATCATTTACCGACGCCTACGGAGGACCCACTCCCGATGCCGGCTGGATCATCGGCAATGACCTCCAGATCAATTTGGGTTATGGCGCGGTCAAGCCGGCCACCCAGGCCCGGCGCGGAGAGATAAAAAACACCTCCAAACCTTCGTTTTATGGTGGCACTTGTATCATGGTGGCGTCCTATGAGGTGGTGGTCACTGCCGCCTACATGACGGCCGTCAATGTGGGCGGGGGTTCGGTAAGTTATTCCACGGCTACTCCTACGGTACTGTTCCAGAATTTCCCGCAAGACAGCATCATGGTGTTCAATAACTACGGTATCTGTTCCAATTCCATCGGCACCAACGCGATTTCGTCGGAATTCGGAGGAACCTTTGGTTCCGGAAACACCAAGGACCGGGCAGCCTCATCCAATGTCCCTGGCAACTACACGTATACCACTTTTTCCTCCGCTCTGGCAATGCCCAACGACTATTACTATGGCATTTCGAACAATACCAGTGGGGGAACCACAGCAGCCGCTGGGTACTCCACCGTAAACACCTGGGCGTACCCGGATAATTCACAAGCCCCATCACACCGGATCTTCTCGGTCTGGGACATCATTGGTGACCATACCGGGGCAGCCAACCCCCTGTTGGGAAATCCACCCACCGACGACGCGTCGGGGCATTCCGGAGGGTATATGGCCGTCATCAATTCCAGCTACCGGACGGACATTGCGTTCTTGGACACGGTATCCAACTTATGCCCTAATACCTATTATCAATACACGGCCTGGATATATAACATGTGCCCCAAGTGCGGTTGCGATTCCAATGGTGTTGGGGCGACAGGAGCCGGCTACATCCCCACCGCTGCGGCCGACTCCTCCGGGGTGCATCCTAATCTGACTTTCAATGTTAATGGATACGACTATTATTCCACGGGTAATATCCTGCATACCGGACAGTGGATCCAAAAAGGGTTTACGTACCTCACGGGGCCGACACAGACCAGCATGATCATCTACATACGCAACAACGCGCCGGGCGGCGGAGGGAACGATTGGGCGGTAGACGATATCGCTGTGGCGACCTGTGTACCTAGTATCACTCTTACGCCCAACAAAGCCGACACGCTTTGTCAAGGCGCGGATGATACTGTGCGGTTTAATGTCAGTGCCTTTTTCAACAACTATACGCAGTGGATATTGCAAAAGAGTACCGATGGGGGGGCTACCTGGGTAAACCCTGGTCCCGACACCCTCGGACAACTTCCCAATGGAACGGGTAGCCCAGTGTATAATCCGCTGACGAGCATGTACCAATACCTGGTTACGCGCTACTACCGGCTATCCATCACCGATACGTTAGTCATTTACCGCTTAACGATAGCCTCCACGGTGGCTAATCTGAGCAACAGCAATTGCAACTACATTACCTCCAGCCCCAAGATCGTGCGCGCGGTAAACTGCAATATTGTTCTGGCTACTGCAGTAGCTCTCAAGGGCTGGCTAGTCAGCCAGACGGGTGAGCTACAGTGGACCAGTACCAATGAATCGGATAATATCACCTATCTCGTCGAACGCAGCACGGGAGATCAACAGCATTTTCAGGTCATTGGGTCCGAGCAGGGCGCGGCTGGGTCGGGAGCGGGAGCCACCTACCTGTTCCAGGATCCCCAACTGATCGCAGGACCCACCTATTACCGCATAGAAATAACTAAAGACAACTATTCCAACTTCAGCAAGGTGGTACTGCTGAGTAATACCAACTTGGATTTTGATCTAAAAACTCTGGGCAATCCCTTTGTCAGCACCATCGCCTTCGAGTTGGTGGTCCCAGCTGACCAATCGGCCTCAATCACGGTATATGATATGTATGGACGACTCGTGCGAAAGGATTCGCAACCTGTATATGAGGGGCTAAACGCTGTTAAGCTGTATGGCTTTGATAGCCTTCAAGATGGGGTCTATGTATTGCGGGTGCAGTGTGGCCCCAATAGTGTTGCTAAGAAGATGGTCAAACTATCCAATTAATCTATGCACTCCAAAAGCGGCTTCGGATCATCGTTGCTATCTTAATGGCTACAAAGCAAGAACCCCACGTTGAGGTGGGGTTCCTTATGCAGTTGGTTTCGGTTCCGTGTTATACACCTTACCAAAATATTTTTTTTCAAGGAGGGTTTTACTTTTTGGAAAGGCGAATATAGGAGAAAAAGGCCGCCCAAAAAATTTTTTCACCTTATTTTTTTACAACTAAACAGTCTATAAAAACAGCCGAATTATCCTGCTGCCACAGCCCATAAGCTTATATCGCTTATTTTCGCGTTTATGTGGGCCGTGTACAAAAAAGAAATCAGGCAGTTTTTTAGCAGCCTGACAGGTTACATTGCAATGATTGTATTCCTGTTAGTGAATGGACTACTTCTTTTTGTGTTTCCCGAGACCAGTATTTTCAACTTCGGTTATGCGAGCCTGGAGAAGTTTTTTGAACTAGCTCCTTGGATATTGCTTCTTCTTGTCCCGGCCATCACCATGCGCAGTTTCTCGGATGAATTTCGCACCGGGACGTTTGAAATCCTGCAAACCAAGCCCGTTAGCAACGACCAGATTGTTGGTGGAAAATACCTGGCCGCGCTGCTGGTCATTGTCGTAGCTCTTATCCCCACGGCCATATACGTCGTCTCTATCGAGCAACTCTCGGGCCAGAACGGCCTGGATCTGGGAGCTACGGCGGGATCCTACGTAGGTCTTTTTTTCCTGGCCGCCGTATTCGCCTCGATCGGAATATGTTGCAGCAGTTATTCCCACAACCCGGTAGTCGCCTTCATGGCCGCGGCTTTTCTGTGTTTTTTGCTCTATAGTGCATTTAGTGCCGTGAGCTTGATACCAGCCCTGGCCTCAGGCGCCGACTATTATGTGGAAATGCTGGGAATCGATTTTCATTACCATAGCATTAGCCGCGGTGTGATTGATAGCCGGGATATCGTGTATTTTCTGAGTGTGATATTTTTCTTTTTGATGCTGACCAAGCGCAAACTTTCCATTCGTTCATGAAGTCGATACCTAATGAATAAAAAATCGTCTTTTCGCTATCGGTGGCTGGGCTGGCTCGTCTTGCTGGTGGCGCTAAATTACCTGGCCCGGCAATTTCATTACCGCCTGGATCTTACGGAGGAGAGGCGCTTTACGCTCAGTAAACCCACCCTGGATTTGCTTAGTCATCTGCCAGGCGAAGTAGATATCGATGTGCTACTCGCAGGCGATATGCCGGCAGGATTCCGCAAGCTGGCCGCAAGCACCCAGGATATGCTTGAGGAGTTCAAAGAAGTTTCCAAGGGGCGGGTGCGGTTCGCCTTCAACCAACCGATGGCGGGTCTCGACGATTCGTCGCGGGCCTATCTGATGGACTCCTTACAGAAGCTGGGGCTGAGCCCGATGAATGTCAAAGCCCAAGTCAAGGAAGGCCAAGGGCAGGAGGAACGGTATCTTTATCCGGGGGCGGTGGTTTCTTACCAGGATCGAGTTTTGGCGGTCGATTTTTTAAAGGGACAGAGTTCGGTCAATGGGATTAATTCCCTCAACAATGCGGAGGCCTTGCTAGAATACCAACTGGGCAGCAGCATCCGTAACATTACCGAAGACACGGTGCCTTTGGTAGGGTATTTGATCGGTAACGGGGAGCCCTTTTCCTCCAATGTCTACGACCTGGTGGAGCGAAACTTGCGCAAAAATTATGCATTCAACTTTCTGAACATCGATAGCGTGACCGCCATTCCCCCCCAGTTCAGCGCCATGCTGATCGTGAAGCCTACGCAAAAATTTACGGATCTAGAAAAACTCAAATTGGACCAATACATCATGCGCGGAGGCAAAGTCCTGTGGATGATCGATAACCTCTATGCGGAAATGGATAGCCTCAAGCGGGTAGAAAATAGTTTTGTCGCCTTCGACCGGGGGTTGAACATTCAGGACCAGCTGTTCAAATACGGGGTGCGAATTAATCTTGATCTGGTACAGGATCTAAATTGCGACCGGTTGCCGTCCATTGTAGGCAGCGAGGGCGGCAAACCTCAGGTGGAGCTCCTACCCTGGTATTATGACCCCTTGGTGAGCAATTACACTGGGGATAATCCGATATCCAAGAACTTGGACTATGTCCTGACCCAGTTTCCCAATAGCCTGGATACGGTCAAGGCTCCCGGAATCAAAAAGACTTTTCTGCTTACCTCCTCCGATGCTTCCCGGGTCCTGAATTCACCCGCAATCGTCGCCTGGAATAGCGTCAGCAGCGAGCAGGACACCAAGACTTTTACCAGCGCCTACATTCCCGTAGCTGTCTTGCTGGAAGGGAGTTTCTCTTCCTTGTTTACCAACCGTCTCGGCCAGGCTATGCGCGACTCCTTGGAGGCCATTCATCAGCCCTTCGTCTCGCGAAGCCCACAGGAGAGCAAAATGATTGTTGTCTCCAACGGTGATATCGCACTCAATGCAGTGAACAAAGAAGAAGCACTCCCCATGGGGATGAATCCTTATACGAAATACAAGTACGCGAATAGCGATTTTATCCTCAATGCGATCGAATACCTGGTCGACCGAAGCGGCATCCTGCAAACCCGTGCGAAGGATTACACACTACGGTTGCTGGATAAGAAGAAATTGGAAGTAGATACCGTTCGCTGGCAATTGATCAATATACTCTTGCCCCTGGTTCTGGTGCTTTGCCTGGGATTCGCCTACCAGTTTGTTCGCAAGCTGCGATACCAGCGATAAGGGCGCTCCTGCGCTGGCAGCTTGGACCTCGCTGGGTCGCCAAGACCTGCAATTCCACCTATATTTGCCCCTTAAACTTGTGCATGAATCCACTGGCCATTAGTTACCTCACGTTTGGCATCGTTGTTTTGGCCGCCGTGGCCTTTGACCTGGGGTTATTTTCCATGACAGGTTCGGTTATGACCATTAAAAGAGCACTGTACCTGACGTGCTTTTGGGTCATCATGGCGCTGGGATTTTTTGCCTTCCTGTGGCTGCTGCATGGCCAAAAAGTGGCCTTGGAATATTTGAGTGCCTACATGATGGAATGGAGCCTGAGCATCGACAACATTTTTGTTTTCATTCTCATCTTTACCTTCTTTGGCATCAAAGAGCAGTATTATGGTAACGCGTTACTATTTGGTATTTTGCTTGCCATTGTCTTTAGGATCGTGTTCATTTCCGCTGGCATCCTGCTAGTCACGAGATTTCACTGGGTACTGTATCTGTTTGGTTTGATTTTGGTATATACCGGAATCAGGATGTTTTTTGCTAAGCGGGACCAGGAAAGGAACTTGCAGGACAACAGGGTATACAGGTGGTTGCAACGCATGGTACCGCTCAGCTCCGAGGATGGAGGTGGTAAATTCAGGGTCGTAGTCGGCGCCAAGACGTATTATACCACCATTTTTGTCGTGGTCATTCTGCTGGCAACGACGGATATCGTCTTCGCAGTGGATTCCATCCCCGCGGTCTTTGGGGTCTCGCAAAATATGCTGGTCATTTATACCTCCAACATTTTTGCTGTGCTTGGCCTGCGTTCGCTTTTTTTTCTGGTCAAGGGTGCCTCGGCCAGATTTAGTCATCTGCCCCAAGGCATCGCGGCGGTGTTAGTTTTTATTGGCTTGAAGATGCTAGCCGAACCCTTGGGCGTCAAGCTGCCTATCACCACCTGCCTACTGGTTATCGTTGGGTGCTTAGCTGTAGCCATGGGGTATTCTACGACCCGGTCGGCCAAAGACCGCACGGCGTAATATAATATGTAACCACGTGAAATACACGATCGAACATATCCGAGAAGTAACGACAGGTTCCTTTTTGCAGTTCGCAGGCAGCTACTCGATTGAACATCTGCTTACCGACAGCCGCAGGCTGCTGTTTGCCGAGTCCTCCTTATTCTTTGCCCTGAGCGGCCCGCGTCGAAACGGCAGCCAGTTTATCCAGGAATTATACGATCGAGGACTGCGCAATTTTGTGGTGAGCGAACCCGTGGACCTTAGTCTCTATGGTCAAGCCAATTTTATCTTGGTCGCCAATACGTTGGAGGCGCTGCAAAAGCTAGTCAGTTTTCACCGCAGCCAGTTTGATTTCCCGGTGATCGGTATTACCGGAAGCAACGGGAAGACCGTCGTCAAGGAGTGGTTAAACCAACTGTTGGAAGACCAGTATACCATTGTGCGTAGCCCCAGGAGTTATAATTCGCAGGTGGGCGTCCCGCTGAGCGTGTGGCAGATTAATGAAAAAAATGACCTGGGTATTTTCGAGGCGGGCATATCGCAGGCGGGCGAAATGGAAAAACTCGAAGCCATCATCCGGCCGACTATTGGAATTTTTACCAATATCGGCGAGGCCCACGCCGAAGGCTTTGAAAGCTTGGAACGTAAGGTTCAGGAAAAGGCCCTCTTGTTTACACGCTGCGAAGTCGTCATTTTCCGGGAAGACGACGCCCAGATCGTCCGGGTCTTGCGTGCCAGCGCCGAACCTTTTTTGTCCCCCGCCCGAGGTGCCGAGCCTCCACTGCGGCTGATGAGCTGGGGCGTGGATCCCCGGGCGACGGTGCACGTGCGAGGAGTGGACAGCACGGTCCACCGGTCCACCATTCAGCTGGGATTTGGCGAGGAAGTTTTCTCCCTCGAGATTCCATTTGCCGATCAAGCCTCGGTGGAAAATTCCATCCATTGCGTCTGTGTGCTGCTGCATTTGGGTCTTCCCAGCCGCCTTATCCAGGAAAAATTCCTACGGCTTGCGGCCATCGCCATGCGCATGGAAGTGAAGACGGGCATTAACCACTGCACCATCATCAACGACAGCTACAGCGCCGACCTCAGTTCTTTGCGCATTGCCCTGGACTTTTTGGTTCAGCAGCAGCAACAGCGCAAACGCACGGTCATTTTGAGCGATTTTCTGCAGAGCGGAATGGACGAAACTAGCCTGTATCAAGAGATTGCTCGGCTTTTGCAGCTTAAGCAAATAAGCCGACTGATCGGCATCGGTCCGGCCATGTGCCGCCAGCAGGAGCTATTTAAACGAAATCTTGCGTCCGCTACGGAGACCTCCTTTTTTGCCTCGACAGGGGATTTTATCCAGCAATTTCACAATACGGGTTTTCGCGATGAAACCATTTTAGTCAAAGGGGCACGTGTCTTCCAATTTGAACGCATCGAACGCCTGCTGGTCCGCCAGGCACACCAGACTCTACTGGAAATCAACCTGGGCCTCATGGCGCATAACCTACGCCAGTACCAGCAGCTGCTGCGTCCCTCTACCAAGACCATGGTGATGGTAAAGGCTTTCGCCTACGGCATGGGTAGCTATGAGATAGCCAATTTCCTGCAGTTTCAAAAGGTGGATTATTTGGCCGTGGCATACGGGGATGAAGCCGTAGAGTTGCGACGGGCTGGAATTGGCGTTCCCATCATGGTAATGAATGTTGAGCCCTCCAGTTTTCCTGCCTTGCTGCAATATCCGGTGGAACCGGTGATCTATTCGTTTCGCCTACTCGATCAGGTGGATCAATTTATGAAAAAGGAGGGTATGACCCAGTTGCCCGTTCATCTGGAGCTCGAAACCGGAATGAACAGGCTGGGTTTTGCGCTTGAGGATACCGAAGGCCTGGTCGAGCGACTTAAGAGCTCCTCGCTCCGGATCATGAGCATATTTAGTCATCTGGCTGCCAGTGAACAAGCGGGTCAGGATCATTTTACCCGGGAGCAAGCGGAGCGATTTAGCCGTGCAGCAGATCAGATTCAGGCCGCCTTCAACTACCCCATCATGAAGCACCTGGCCAATTCGGCCGCCATTATTCGTCATCCCGAACTGCAACTAGATATGGTCCGTCTGGGCATCGGACTGTATGGCATCGACCTAGCACATAATCCGGGCCTGGATTTGCGGGAAGTATCCACGCTAAAGACCACCATTGCCCAGATCAAGACCTTGCACGACCAGGACACGATTGGCTATAACCGTCAGGGGTTGGCTACCGAGGGACTCACCATGGCTACGGTCCGGATCGGGTATGCGGATGGTTACCCCAGGACTTTGGGCAATGGCACTGGCAAGATGTGGCTTAAAGGCAGGCTGGTCCCCACCTTGGGCAGCATCTGTATGGATATGACGATGGTGGATATTTCGGGTGTACCGAATGTGCAGGAAGGCGACGAAATCCTGGTGTTCGGCGGGGAACTTCCCGTGGAGCAAGTCGCCCATTGGGCAGGAACTATTCCGTATGAAATCATCACGGGCTTATCGCAACGCGTCAAACGTGTATACTTTGAAGAGTAGATGCGGGACTGCGGCCAAATCGTGGGGCCATTGCCCCCTCAGTGGCACAGACTAAAGTGCAAACAATTTAAGTATATTTACGCCTCCAAATAAAAACGCCATCGTGAAAGCCAGACATATTGTCCTGCTGATTTTGCTCATTATCCTGGCCGACCAGACGCTGAAGTTTTGGGTGAAGACCCATATGCCCCTTAGTCATCCATGGGACGCCTATTACCGCACGGCCGTATCTAAATACGACAACGGTATCAAGGTCTTAGGAAACAAATTCCAGATCTATTTTGTGGAAAATGAGGGCATGGCCTGGGGTAAGACTTTTGGGGGATATTGGGGCAAGACGGCGCTCACGTTGTTTCGGCTGGCGGCGGTCATATTCGGTGTATTTTACCTGCGTTCCATCATTGAAAAAAAATACCATAAGGGATTCATCGTATGTGCGGCCCTAATCTTTGCCGGCGCGTTGGGCAATTTGATCGACAGCATGTTTTATGGGCTGATCTTCGAAGAAAGTACCTTTGACCATGTGGCGAAGTTATTTCCCTCCAAGGGGTATACGAGCTTTCTGCATGGTCGAGTCGTGGACATGCTTTATTTCCCCTTGATCAGAACCCATTACCCTGCTTGGGTTCCATTTGTAGGCCGGGACGAATTTGAGTTCTTCAGTCCCGTATTCAATATTGCCGATGCTTCCATATCTGTCGGTGTGATCGCGATTATCATTTTCCAAAAAAAATTTTTCAAAAAGCATCCAGCCGACCAACCTACCACCGTGGAGACCAATTCGACCCTCAACGACCATGTGCAAATTTCCTGATTGCCGGGTCCAGATCGCTGCCATGGCTCGCAACTTAACAGCCTATGGCGTTTAGGGGCAAAAGAATTGCTTAACCATAAACCTACTCAGCATGATCTCCGGTAAATTCCTACTCACGGCTGCGGCCATCGCCGTGGCGGTCACGTTTATTCAATGGTTGTTCATTGGATTTTTGTTTCATTCCTACCAAGCCCTGACGCCATCCACCTGGCGGGCGGAAAGTAAACGCTCCTACGCGGCAAGCATGATCCTGTCGCTGGTCTTTGCCGTCATGTTTACGGCTATATTTTGGAGCTGGAGTCATGCCCATGGGCCAGTGGATGCAGTGGGCGGCATGGAGTTCGGCCTGGTACTCTGGTTCGCCTTCTCGGTTACGGCAGAATTGGGCAGCGCTATTTACGTGCAGTATGCACGGATGTTCGTCTTGGGCAAATGCCTGAGTTCCCTGGTGGAATACACCGTCGCAGGACTGGTTGCTGCCATCTTATCGTAAGGGTGGCCGCCAGGCCTACCTGCGGCACGTGTGCTTCGTCGCGAGGAGGGTCAATCCAGCTGGCCAACCATTTGACTGGGATCAACCCACTGGTCAAACTGTTCGGGCGTCACGTAACCCAGGTTGACGGCCATTTCTTTGAGCGTAGTTCCCTGCTTATGCGCTTTCTGGGCAATCTCGGCCGCCTTGTAATAGCCAATCTTCGGATTGAGGGCAGTGACCAGCATCAGCGAATTGTCTACATGTTTTTTGATGTTTGCTACAATGGGTTCTAGACCGACCGCGCATTTGTCGTTAAAACTCACGCAGCCGTCTCCTATGAGCCTGGCGCTGTGCAGGAAGTTATAAATCATCATGGGCTTGAAGACATTGAGTTCGAAATGACCGGTTGCACCGCCGATGTTGATAGCCACATCATTACCCATCACTTGGGCTGCGATCATGGTCAGTGCCTCGCACTGGGTAGGGTTTACCTTGCCGGGCATTATAGAGGAGCCGGGCTCGTTATCGGGAATAAAGATTTCGCCGATCCCACTGCGAGGACCGGAGGACAGCATGCGAATATCGTTGGCTATTTTCATCAGGCTAACGGCCACCGTCTTGAGCGCCCCGTGGGCTTCGACGATAGCGTCGTGGGCAGCCAGCGCTTCAAACTTGTTTTCCGCCGTGATAAATGGTAGGCTCGTCAGTCGGGCGATGTTCAGGGCGACTTTTTCCGCATAGCCGTCAGGGGTGTTGATACCTGTTCCGACGGCGGTCCCGCCCAAGGCCAGCTCTGCGAGATGGGCAAGGGTGTGGCCAATAGCCCGCAGGCCGTGATCGAGCTGCGAGACATAGCCGCTGAATTCCTGGCCTACGGTAAGGGGCGTAGCGTCCATGAAATGTGTGCGCCCGATTTTGACCACATGCATGAAGGCTTTGCTTTTCGCAGCCAGCGTATTGCGGAGTTTTTCCAGACCGGGAATGGTGGTCTCTACCAGCATCTTGTAGGCGGCGATATGCATCGCCGTCGGAAACGTATCGTTGGACGACTGCGATTTATTAACATCGTCATTGGGGTGTAGGAATTTTTCCTTATCGGTGAGCTTTCCCCCCTTGAGCACATGCCCCCGGTTAGCGATCACTTCATTCACATTCATGTTGCTTTGCGTGCCGCTGCCGGTTTGCCAGACGACCAAGGGAAAGTAAGGATCCAATTTGCCCTCCAGAATTTCTTGGGCGACCTGCGCTATCAGGTCCGCTTTTTCTTTGGACAGTACCCCCGCTTCAAAATTGGTCAGGGCCGCCGCTCTCTTTAGGTAGGCAAAGGCCCGGATGATCTCCTTGGGCATTTTGTCGATGTCTTGGGCAATCTTGAAATTATCCACGCTGCGCTGGGTTTGGGCGCCATAATAGACATCGGCGGGTACTTGGACTTCCCCCATAGTATCCTTTTCGATCCGGTATTCCATATAAACATGTTAGAGCCGCAAAATTAGCGATTACTGACCTGGATCCTCCAATTCACTGGCAGATTTGTTGCAGGGTTGCAAAATTCTTGGCGCGACCAACCACTGGGTCCGGCAACAGGCAACCGGAAAGCCGGACCCCTCGCTCGCCAACCGGGTTTTCCTACCAAGTCTAGCAGAAAAATTGTAATTTCAAGGGTTTTCTATTGCTTGCCACATGAATGTCTTTTCCTCATATAAAACCTGGTTGGCGCTCGGGATTCTGGGCGCCGTGCTGCTGGCCCTCACGCTGGGGAGACAGCGAAAACCCATTGATTTCAGTGACCAGGTCAAGCCCATTTTGAATAAAAAATGCATCACCTGCCATGGCGGAGTCAGACGCAAGGGAGGCTTTAGCGTTCTGTTTCGATCCGAAGCCCTCGCTAAGACAGAATCCGGCAAGCGGGCCATTATTCCCGGAGATCCAGACCATAGCGAACTCATTAAGCGGGTTACCAACCGGGACCCGGAGGAGCGCATGCCCTACCGGCACGAGCCGCTCACGGCGGATGAAATCAGCATCTTAAGGCAGTGGATAAAAGAAGGTGCCCCCTGGGGTGACCACTGGGCCTTTGTCCCTGTGCGCTCCGTGCAGATTCCCCAACCCAAAGCCAGCTGGTTTGGGTTGGTACCCGCCCGCAAACCCGATTGGGTCGTCAACAACATCGACTATTTTATTTACGATAAACTGCAGCAGGAAAAACTCACCCCTTCTGCCCAGGCGGAGAAGGCCACCCTACTCAGGCGAGTCAGCCTGGATTTGACCGGACTGCCCCCAACGGACAGCCTGGCTCGTCAGTTTTTTTCCGATACGTCTTCCTCATCCTATGAGCAGCTCGTTGACCGGTTGCTTGGCTCCGCCCATTTCGGTGAACGCTGGGCCGCACTCTGGCTGGACTTGGCCAGGTATGCGGACACCAAGGGCTACGAGCGGGACGACAGCCGCAGCATTTGGCGTTACCGCGACTGGCTCATTCGCGCCTTCAACAGCGACATGCCGTACGACCAGTTCCTCACCGAACAGATTGCGGGGGATTTGCTGCCCAATCCCTCCGACGACCAGTACATTGCGACAGCTTTTCACCGCAATACCATGACCAACGACGAGGGGGGAACCGATAACGAGGAGTTCCGGACGGCGGCGGTCCTGGACCGGGTCAATACGACCTGGGAAGCCCTGATGGGGACAACGTTTGGTTGTGTGCAATGCCATAGCCACCCTTACGATCCCTTCACCCACGATGAGTACTACCAGTTCATGGCATTCTTTAATGATACTCGCGATGAAGATACCTATGGCGATTATCCGCTGCTGCGCAGCTTTAGCGCTGAGCAACGCCGGCGGTTGGATTCGCTGACCACTTGGCTAGCCAGGGAAGTTTCCGCGGGTCAGGCTCAGGCCACGAATCGTTTTTTGCGCACCTGGCAACCATCGATAAATTCCCTGACGGCAGATAAGTTTACCAACAGCGAACTGGCCGACAGCAAGTGGCTCATCTTTCGCAACCACGGCGTGGCCAGGCTCAGGGCCGTGGATTTACAAGGTGCGCGAAACCTCATCTATCGCTATATCAGCTGGAGTGGCTCGGGGGTGTGGACCATGCACCTGGACAGGCCAGACGGAGTCGCCCTGGCCTCGGTCAGAGAGAAGAAAGCCGAAGACTGGACCATCGCCAGCCTAGATTTTCCTGTCCAATCCGGAGTCCACGATATCTATCTGACGTACGAAAATCCTGCGCTAAAAAAGCCAACTGAAAGCGGCATGCAGTTCGATTGGTTTCATTATGGCGACGGATTTCCGGGCGCCGGCCGGCCCGGTCACGATCAATACCAGCGACTCTTCTGGACTTTGCTGACGGCCTCCGTACCCACGACGCCGGTAATGATGGATAATCCCGCCGACATGCATCGGGTCACGCAGGTTTTTGAGCGGGGCAATTGGCTTGTGAAAGGAAAAGTCGTGGAGCCTTCCGTGCCGCATGCCTTAAATCCTCTTCCGCCGGGAGCACCGCGCAACCGGATGGGGCTGGCAATGTGGCTGGTCAACGATCAGAACCCGCTAGTCAGCCGGGCCTTAGTCAACCGCCTGTGGGAACAACTCTTTGGCACGGGCCTGGTGGAAACCCTGGAAGACCTGGGCACGCAGGGCGCGGCGCCTTCCCATCAGGAACTGCTGGATTACCTGGCCTGGACTTTCATGCATGAAGACCAGTGGAGCATAAAAAAAATCTTAAAAGAAATGGTCATGTCGGCCACCTACCGGCAGGACTCCCGCGTTGCTCACGATGCGTTACAAAAGGACCCGTTCAACAGATGGTATGCGCGAGGCTCACGGGTACGGCTATCCGCAGAGCAAGTGCGTGATCAGGCCCTGTCCATCAGTGGCCTGCTCAGCCAGAAAATGTTTGGACCCAGCGTCATGCCCTACCAGCCCAAGGGGATTTGGCTCTCGCCCTGGAATGGCCAGGACTGGGTAGCGAGCCAGGGGGAAGATCAATACCGCCGGGCCTTGTATACCTATTGGAAAAGAACGGCGCCGTATCCTTCGATGATTACCTTTGATGGCGCCTCGCGCGAAGTCTGTACCGCCCGTCGGATCCGGACCAATACACCCCTGCAGGCTTTGGTTACGCTAAACGACGAAGTGTATGTGGATGCGGCCCGGCATTTTGCCTATAGAATGCAACGGGAAGCTCCGGGGAGCGACGTCGCCCGCCAGATTACCCGGGGCTACGAGATGGCGCTGCATGCACCCATTGCCCAGGCTAAACTGGACGTGTTGGAGCGGCTCTATGCAGAGGCCTTGCAAAAATTCCAGTCCGATCCGGACAAGACCTGCCAGATGATCGGGGTGATGGATGAGCACGACAATCCGCAAACGGCGGCCTTGGTGGTAGTCGCCAATGCGATGTTGAACCTGGATGAATTGATAACTAAGAATTAGCCTGGGGAGGCCCACCCTGCGCCCTGCGCACGGAATGATTTACTATCCCGGAGCCGATACAAAAAAAATATTGTGTGACGCAACAGGAACTACATAACCAAAGGCTGGTGGAAGAAGCCAATCGGCGTGCGCTGCATTTTGTGACGCGTCGCCATTTCCTAAAACAGAGCGCCATGGGTTTCGGCGCCCTGGCCATGGGTTCCTTGCTCAGCGGATGCGGATGGGGTGGCTCAGGTGATTCGGCCAATGTGCCATTCGATCCGGCCCATCCCCTGGCACCTAAATTGCCGATGTTTCCAGGAAAGGCAAAATCGGTGATCTATTTACACATGGCGGGTGCCCCCTCGCAGTTAGAACTCTTCGATTACAAACCCGAGCTGATGAAACTAGAAGGACAGGATTGCCCACCGTCTTTATTGGAAGGCAAGCGGTTTGCCTTCATACGGGGAGTGCCTAAAATGCTGGGTCCTCAGGCTTCCTTCAAGCAGCGCGGCCAGTCTGGCGCCTGGGTGTCCGACCATCTGCCCCATTTTTCCACCGTGGTTGATGAGGTAAGTTTTTTAAAAGCGATAACTACCGATCAGTTCAACCATGCTCCGGCACAGTTGCTTGTCCATACTGGTTCTCCCAGGCTGGGCAGGCCCAGTCTAGGATCCTGGGTGACCTACGGCTTGGGAACAGAAAATCAGAACCTACCGGGTTTTGTGGTATTGACCAGTGGGGGTAAGTTTCCCGATGCGGGCAAGAGTGTTTGGGGCAGCGGGTTTTTGCCCAGCGTATACCAGGGTGTGCAGTGCCGCTCGGAAGGCGACCCGGTACTGTTTATTAAAGATCCCGATGGCATGGACCGCGATTTACGAAAAGCTTCCATCGATGCGATAAACGAAGTGAATCGGCAGGAATACGAACAGTTCAAGGATCCGGAGATTCTGTCGCGCATCTCCCAATACGAAATGGCCTACCGGATGCAGATATCCGTGCCCGGGGTAATGGACATCAGCGATGAGCCGGCCTATATCCATGAACTGTATGGAACCGAACCCGGGAAGGCCTGCCTGGCCAACAACATTCTGCTGGCCAGAAAACTGGTGGAAAAAGGCGTGCGGTTTGTCCAATTGTTCGATTGGGGATGGGATAGTCATGGTAGTGATGCAAGCCTGGCCATTGATATTGGCTTCATCAACAAATGCCGACAGGCCGACAAACCCATCACCGCGCTGTTGCTCGATCTCAAGCAGCGAGGCCTGCTGGAGGAGACCTTGGTCATTTGGGGCGGTGAATTTGGCCGCACCCCGATGCAGGAGAACCGGGAAGGGAAACAAAACCCCTTCAAGGGGCGCGACCACCACACCGAAGCCTTCACGATCTGGATGGCCGGAGGCGGCATCAAGAAGGGATACACCCATGGGGAGACAGATCAAATCGGCTATAGTGCCATCAGTGGGAAGGTGACGCCATTCGATATTCAGGCAACCATCTTGAACCAGCTGGGTTTCGATCACGAGAAATTTACCTACCAGTTCCAGGGCCGACCCTACCGGCTAACGGACGTACAAGGCGAGGTAATCCGGGAAATTGTTGCCTAGGTCGGATGTTGCGCTATAGATAATACAAGACGTAATCAAGCTTTACCCACTACTCAAATTTCAGGCATGGCATTAAACCGCAGGGATTTTTTGGAACTTACCGCCGCTTCTTCATCGGCCTTGTTGTTTCCTTCACTTGACGCGTGGGCAGCCTTACCTAAACCCACCGGAACCGGGCGTATGCATGCGGGTTTCGATCTGCGGATCATGGCGACCAACTGGGGCTTTGCCGGAAGTGTGGAGGAGTATTGTGCCCGTGTAAAAAAGGAGGGATACAACGGCATCGAGATTTGGTGGCCAATGGAAAAGCAAGCCCAGGACGACTTGTTCGCAGCGCTTCGCACCTACAGCCTGGACGTGGGATTTCTGTGCGCCGGCTTCGACCCTGATTACCCTAAGCACTTCCAGCAATTTACCCAGATGGTGGACGCGGCCGCAACCCAGACCGTGCAGCGACCTTTGTATATCAACTGCCATTCGGGGCGGGATTATTTCAGCTATGAGCAGAACAAGAAGCTGATTGACCACACCCGGGAGCTTTCGGCAAAAACCGGTTTGGTGATCTGCCACGAGACCCACCGCTCGCGTATGCTTTTTGCGGCGCCGGTAGCCCGCCATTACCTGGACACGGTAGCGGACCTGCGTGTTACCTTCGACGTCTCGCATTGGTGTAACGTGAGTGAGACCTTGCTGCAGGATCAGCAGGAAACGCTTTCCATTACCCTACCGCGGGTCGATCACATTCACGCACGCGTAGGTCATCCTGAAGGGCCCCAGGTCAATGACCCCAGGGCACCGGAATGGGCCGACGCGCTCAAGGCCCATGTCGGCTGGTGGGACCAGATTGTGGACATGAAAAAGAAAGCCGGCCAACGGCTTACGATCCTCACAGAATTTGGTCCCCCAGATTATATGCCCACGCTGCCATATACCCGAGAACCTTTAGCCGACCAGTGGGCCATTAACGTGCATATGATGCAGATGCTGCGTAAGCGTTACCTTCCTTAAAAAACATTCACCAGGTGATTTTATCGATACCGGAATTCATCGGGCATTTACACCCCCTGTTAGTGCATCTGCCAATCGGATTTTTGCTGTTGGCCTGTCTTTTTCTTTGGCAGAACAGAAAAGATAGATTTCAAAATCTGCAACTACCCATCAACATCAGCCTTGGCCTGGGTATGGCCAGTGCCATCGCATCTTGCATAACGGGCTTCATCTTATCCCAAATCGGGGATTACGACGAGACCATGATCCAATGGCATCAATGGATGGGCATTAGCGTGGCCCTGGTATCCACCCTGGCTTTTTTTTTCCGGCGAAAACCTTATTTGCAAAAATGGCAATGGTTACTTGCTACCGTGCTGCTTGGGCTGATTTTTGTGACAGGACATTTGGGCGGGTCGCTGACCCACGGTTCCGATTACCTGACTGCACCGCTGCAAAACCTCATGGGGACCGGGGAAGCTGAGCTCGCGGTTTTTGCCAAGCCAATCCCCGATGTGCAGCAGGCGCAAGTGTATCAAGATATCATTGAACCGTTGCTCCAGGCGAGGTGCTCCCATTGTCACGGGCCCAATCGGCAGAAAGGAAAATTGAGGCTGGATTCCCCGGCCTGGATCAAAAAAGGAGGAAAGGACGGAATCGTTTTGGTGCCGGGTCACGCGGACAGCAGCCTGCTGGTCAAACGGGTTTTTCTCCCCCTGGACGACGAACACCATATGGCCCCCAAGGACCGGCCGCAGTTTTCCAAAGAGCAGCGGACGTTGCTGAAGTGGTGGGTCGATAACGGAGCCGATTTCAACAAACTTGTCAAAGAGTTGCCCCAGCCAGCAGAGCTTGCTACAATCCTGGTTTCTTTGGAGAATCCGAGTGCGGACCAGGCCACGGGAATGAGCAGTATTCCCTCGGCGCAGGTGGACCGAGCCGATGACCAGCCGATCGATCAATTGAGGAAAATAGGCGTGGTCATCTTGCCGGTAGCCCAGCAGAGCAATTATCTGCAGGCCAATTTTATCACGGCAGCAAATGTCCGAGATTCGACCCTGCATTTGTTGTTGCCACTAAAACGACAATTGGTTTGGTTAAAACTGAGCCGGACTCCCATTACCGACCAGGATTTGAAAGTGGTGGGCCAGCTCGACCAGCTCACCAGACTCGCCTTGGACCACAGCCGCCTAAGCGACAGCGGCCTGCATTATCTGGCGGCTTTGACGGAACTGCAATCTCTAAATTTAGTGGGGGACAGTGTAACGGCCACGGGTGTACGCCAGCTCAAAGGCCTAAAGAAACTTAAGTCCCTGTATCTGTTCGGGACGCAAGTAGATAAAAAAGACTGGAATCAACTGGTCAAGGAATTTCCTCAGACTGAGCTGGATTCAGGCGGATACTCCTTGACTTTTCTGCCTAGCGATACCATGATCGTTCGTGCCCCCAAGACGCCTTGATCGGGGATCGAGTATCCCGGCCGAAGTGACCGTCAGCTACCTGTAAAGACGGCCTTACGTTTTTCCAGAAAGGCCGAAACCCCTTCGATCATGTCCCGGGTTGCGAAACATTCTCCAAAAGCCAGCTGCTCTTTTTCAAAGCCGTTCTTGCCGTTGTTAAACGAGCTGTCACTCACCACGGCCACATTCACGCATTCGATGACTTTGGCCACCGCGATGGGCGCCTTGGTTTCAATGGCATGCAGAATATCTTTGGTTTTGTCCAACAGGGACTCCGGACTGGTCACGTGATTGACTAGTCCGATGCGCAAGGCTTCCTCCGCCCCAATCAGGGTCGCACTCATCATCAGTTCCATCGCATATCCCTTGCCGATCAATTGCGTCAGCCGTTGAGTACCTCCATAGC
Organism: uncultured Chitinophagaceae bacterium; assembly: GCA_963742225.1. Taxonomy (GTDB): domain Bacteria; phylum Bacteroidota; class Bacteroidia; order Chitinophagales; family Chitinophagaceae; genus Puia. Next base: position 589,254 of record CAVULD010000004.1, read on the forward strand.
CGGGGATCATACCCAGGTTCACTTCCGGTTGGCCGAATTTGGCGTTTCCGCTGCATAAGCGGAAATGACAGGCCAGCGCCAATTCGCAGCCACCTCCCAGGGCAAAACCGTTGACGGCGGCTACGATAGGCTTGGGGCTGTTTTCTATTTTAAGAAAAATATCCTGCCCCTTTTTTGCCAGCGCGACTCCCTGGGCCTTGGTCAAGCCCTGAAAACCGCTGATGTCGGCGCCCGCAACAAAAGACTTAGGACCAGCCCCCGTTATGATGGCGGTCTGGATAGCCGGGTTGCTATACACCTCGTCGATGGCGCTTTCCAATTCCGCCATCACGGTTTGATTCAACGCGTTTAGTTTGTCCGGGCGGTTGATGGTAATTACGAAGGTATGGCCGTCTAGTTCGGTGAGCAGGGTCTGATACATGGGAATGTTTTGCCAAAAATATACAAATGCCAGCAATTGACCGACCCACTGGACCCAAGCATAAATTGTTTAAATTGTACGATTATATTTATATCATGAAATCGTTATTCTTCAAGTTCTCGGCCCTGTCCATTCTATTGGTCTTCTCGACTGCTAGAACGCGGGCCCAAAGCAAGTTCGAGTGGCAAACCCTCACTAGCGGCGGCTATACTTACAAGACCGTACCCTCAGATCCGATGAAGGCCCGGTTCTACACCCTCAGTAACGGGCTTACGGTGATTCTTTCCGTGAACAAGAAGGAGCCACGCATTGCCGCCATGATTCCGGTGCGGGCGGGCAGTAAGACCGATCCGTCCAACCACACGGGACTAGCCCATTATCTGGAACATATGATGTTTAAAGGAACCGATAAATATGGCACCCTGGATTGGGCCAAGGAAAAGCCACTGCTGGATTCCATCGAAGGGTTATATGAACAGTATAACCACACCCGGGATACATCTTTGCGGGCAGCCATTTACCGCCAGATCGACCAGGTGAGCGGGCGGGCTGCCAAATTTGCCATCGCCAATGAGTACGATAAAATCATGGCGGCCATGGGCGGCCAGGGTACCAATGCCTTTACGGACGTCGAAGAGACGGTGTATACCGACAATATCCCGTCTACGGCTATAGACAAATACCTGACTTTGCAGGCGGAGCGGTTCCGCTATCCGGTTTTTCGCATATTCCATACCGAACTGGAAGCGGTGTACGAAGAAAAAAACCGAGGACTGGACAACGACGCAGAAAAAGTATCGGAGAAGATGATGGCCTTACTGTTTCCGACACATAACTACGGGCAGCAAACCACCATCGGAACGATTGAACACCTCAAGAATCCTTCCCTTACCGAGATCAGAAAATACTACAATGCGAATTACGTGCCCAACAACATGGCTATCATACTTGCTGGAGATTTTGATCCCGATTACGTGATTAAACAAATCGACACCAAGTTTGCCTACATGCAGGCCAAGCCCGTGAGCGAATATAACCCCGCGCCGGAAAAGCCCATCGCGGCTTCTATCGAAAGTGAAGTCCTCGGTCCGGATGCCGAAAGTGTCAATATCGGCTTTCGGTTGCCCGGAGAAATAGACACGCGGTCGGTCTTGATCGAAGAAACCTTGCGCTCCCTGTTGTCCAATGGCAAAGCGGGGCTAATCGATCTGAACCTGAACAAGAAACAGGCTGTGTTGAGTGCATCCTGCGGACTGGAGGGGATGAAAGACTATTCGGTCTTGGTTTTCAACGGGAAAAATAAATCCAACCAGAGCCTGGAGCAGGTCAAGAACCTCGTGCTGGAGCAAATAAAATTGATTAAGCAGGGCAATTTTGATCAGTCGCTGATCCAGGCAACCGTCGACAACGCAAAGTTCACGCTCCTACAGCAGCTCGAAGATAACGAGGACCGGGTGGGTCAGTTGCTCGACCCCTTTGTTATTTCCAAGGGGGAGACCTGGCCAGCCGACGTGAGCGAGCTGGATGAGATGAGCAGATTGACCAAAAAAGATATCGTGGATTTTGCCAACCAGTGGTTAGGGGATAATTATGTGTGTATCTACAAAAGAAAGGGGGAGGACAAATCGGTGGTCAAGGTCTCTAAGCCGCCCATCACGCCGGTGGAAGTGAACCGAGAGGAGCAATCGGAATTTTTGAAGCTGGTTAACGCCATGCCGGCCACCCCCGTGCAACCGCAGTGGCTGGATTATACCAAAGACTTTCAACAAACCAAGCTGGGCAATACGACCTTGCTGTATGTGCAGAATACCGATAACGAAATCTTTCGGTTGCGCTACCGGCTGGACATGGGTAGCTACAACGCGAAATTACTCGCTCTGGCCGCCAGTTATCTGCAATTCGTCGGCACGGCGAAGATGAGCGCCGAACAAATCAGTAAACAATTTTATGACCTGGCATGCAATTACAATATCGCTGTGGGCACGGAGTTTACCACCGTCACATTAACTGGCTTGCAGAAAAATATGCAAAAGGCCGTCGTGCTATTTGAGAATGTCTTGGCCGATTGCGTCGCCGATGACAAGGCCCTGGACGAGCTCAAGGCAAGGATTGCCAAGGTGAGAGCCAACAACAAGTTGAACAAGCGTGCAATACTCTCAGGCCTGCGCTTCTATGCCATGTATGGGCCGAAAAACCCGTTCAATTACCAACTCTCCCAAGAGGAGCTCAATGGCCTGAAGGCTCAAAGCTTGATTGACCTGCTGCATGGCCTGCTACAGTTCCAGCACCTGGTCATTTATTATGGTCCGATGACGCTGAATCAGGCCGCCGATACCATCCGTGCGATACACCCCCAGCCGGCCAGCTGGAAACCCTATCCGCCTTCGCTTGATTTTGTCAAAATTCCCCAGACACGAAACCGGGTTCTTTTTGCCGACTACGACATGGTCCAGGCGGAGATTTCCTGGGTGCGCAATACCAGCTATTACAATCCCAAGGATGAATCCCTGATCGAAGTCTTTAATACCTATTACGGTGGAGGGATGGGTAGCATTGTTTTTCAAACCCTCCGGGAGTCCAAGGCTTTGGCGTATTCCACCTTTGCCTTTTACCAGGAGCCTTCCAAACAGCTGGACAAATATTCCATGATCGGGTACATTGGCTGCCAGGCTGACAAGTTCCGGGAAGCCGTCGATGGGATGAACGAGTTACTCGACACGATGCCCCAATCGCCAAAATTGCTGGAGACCTCCAAAAAAAGTATCCGCAATGATCTGGAGACCGAGCGCTACACGGAAGATGCGGTGATCGATCAATATCTGGCAGACAAGCGAAAAGGGCTCGACCGGGATATCCGAAAAGAGGTGTATGAGAATTTTGAGAAAGTCAGCTTCGAAGACCTCCAGCAATTCGCTCGGGAGAATATTTCCAACAAGCCCTATACCTATTGTGTGGTGGCGTCGGCAAAAAAAGTTGATCCGACGGACTTAGCGGCCTATGGACAGGTAAAAACGCTGACCTTAAAGGAAATATTCGGCTATTAGGGTCCCCCCGCAAGGAGAATTAAAAGCGCCTGTTTTCGATCACCCAGTTGGTTATGTAGCTGGCTATGTCAGTAGTCGTGGTACCAGGAGCAAACAATTTACCCACGCCCATTTGATTTAACTGCTTCATATCATCTTCCGGGATAATTCCACCTCCGGTTAGCAGCACGTCATCCATCTGCTTTTCCTTCATCAATTCTATGATCTTGGAGAAAACGGTCATATGCGCACCACTCAGGATGCTGATGCCGATAGCGTCCACGTCTTCCTGCAAGGCCGCATTGACCACCATTTCGGGGGTCTGCCGGAGCCCTGTATAGATTACCTCCATCCCGGCGTCGCGCAAGGAGGTGGCGATTATTTTAGCACCACGGTCGTGGCCATCTAAGCCTACCTTGGCGACCAGCACGCGGATGGGCCGATGGAGTTGCTTTCCTGTTGACAAGGCGTGTGTGCGATCCTCATTCATGTGACAGATATTAACGGGCCCACGCTCCCGTGGAACCTATTGCTCAAAATTAGGTAAAGGACGTCAATCACCACGCCCCGGAAGCCGGATAGGAACTACTTTAGTTCTTCCCGGTCTTTTCGAATCTTATTTCTGAACATACTGTTGAACGAATCATTGGCTCCTTTGAGCAAGATAATCAGGCTTCCCTTTTCCCTCGCGTACGGGTTGGCTACACTATCGACCAATATTGCTTGGCGGAAGTCGTGGATAAATGCATGTTGCATTTCCTGTTGGTCGTCCGTTACCAGGATCAGGTTTTCGATGTGCTGTTCTTCCGGTAACCAATACAAAAAGGAGGCATTGTCCGAGTACGCTTCGGGCAGGTGGTAAGCCTGGCCGTAAAAACTTACCGCACCGGCCTGGCCGTAATTGTCACAAAAAAGTAGTGTGTGGGCTTTTTCGCTGCTGTCCAGCATTTGCCAGGCTTTATTCACTTTGAGGGCCATTTCCTTCCAGCCCAGCATATCGGAAAAATCCTGGGGAAGCGGGTGGTCCTTACCATCCTCCCATCGCAGGGCGCCGGATTCGGCCACATGCAGAGTCTTATATATTTTTTCCAGTTCGGTCGGTCCGGCCAGGGGCAGGGCAAGAGGGAAAAATGGAATGGACAAGACCAGCATGAGCACCGGCATGATCCATCGCCAGACCTGCCGATTGCGCTGCCGGGTGAGGTTTTCCAAGACGACTGCGCCTACGGCAATCAGCGTAGGATATATGCTCATGGCATAATAGTGTTTTCCATTAAAGAGGAGCAATATGGCTAGAATAACAAAATATATAATAGCGAGCGCAACATAGCGCTGCCCTTGGCGCCAAAAAATCAGCCACGCTAGACCGATTATCCAGATGAAAAAACAAGGCAGCGCATCGAGGATTTGGAAGAGCAAAAAATCCAGGCGGCTAAGATATTGCAATTGCTGAGATTCCAACAGCTTCATGTGGTGCATGACGGGAAAGTGATGACTAACCTGCCAGATAAAATTAGGGAGTGCAATGCCCAGGGCCAGCAGCATGGCCAGGTAGAAATGTTTATTGGTAAGCCATGTTCTCTTGCTCGTGCACAGGACGGCTATCCAAAATCCAAGGATATAAAAAGCCATCGTGTATTTGCTCAACATCCCCAGGCCGAAACACAGACCCAGGTAATAGAGGTATTTCTTGTCATCGGAATCAATCCAGCAGACCACCAGATAACTGCTCAGCGTCCAAAAGAATACATCCAGAAAGTTGGGTTGAAACAGGATATGCATGCGCAAAAAGCCGGCGAGCAAGAAACCAAGACAGGCCAGGAACAAGGCGTAGTTGTTACCCTTGAGTTGCAATACCAGTTTCCCAATGACCAGGACCGTGAGGGCTCCGAAAAGGGAACCCCAGATATGGACTCCAAAAGCCGTGTGATCAAAAAGGATAAGGGAGATGCGACCCAGTAGAGCCAACAAGGGGGGCATTTCTATAAAGCCCCAGGCGAGGTGCCGACCGTCCGCCAGGTAGAGGTATTCATCCCGATGGAGTTCAAACTGGGAATTGATGAATACGAAAGGAATTGCGAATTTGATCAGCGCAAAGACCAAAATGATTGCATGGCTCTTTTTCATGCCAGGAAGTTTGGTAGAAAGATAAGACAAGCGAGGAACTTGAACAAGGTCAACCCCCCTGAATCCAGGTTAAGGATCTTTCAATTCGTTCGATCGTTTCTACTTGGCCGATGAGTTCAGCAATGTCAAATACTCCGGGACCATATTTTCCCCCCACCAGCATGATGCGTAAAGGTAGCAGCAGATCGCCGGTCTTGAGTTGACTGGCAGCGGCAATTTCTTTAAAGGTCTTTTCCAGGTCATCGCGCTGCCAAAAGGAAGCCAGTTGGTAGGCGCGAATGAGTTCGGCGAAAAATTGCCGCTTATGTTCATTCCACTTGGGACGTACGCTATCCAAGTCGATGGCTGAGGGAGGGAGGTAGAAGAAAGAGGCCTGCTGAATCAAGTCGGGCAGCAGGGTGCAGCGGTCTTTGACCAGTTCCACCACCCGCTTCAGTTTCTTTTCGTCTGCCAGATCGATTCCGGTGGACTCCAGAATTTTTTTCGCATAGGGCAGCAAATGCTCCACGGAAGATCCTTTAATCCATTCATGGTTGACCCATTTGGCTTTTTCATAATCAAATTTGGCACCTGCTTTATGCACACGGTCTATGGAAAACCGCTTCGTCAGCTCTTGCATGGAAAATATTTCTTGTTCGCTTCCGTCATTCCAGCCCAGCAGCGCCAACAAGTTTATGAAGGCTTCGGGCAGAAACCCCTTCTCTTTAAATCCGCTGGTAAGGTCTCCGGTTTTGGGGTCGGTCCAGTCCATGGCGAAGACCGGAAATCCGAGCAAGTCTGCGTCGCGCTTACTCAGCTTGCCGTTGCCGTCGGGCTTCAAAATCAACGGAAGATGAGCCCAATGTGGCATATTTTCTTCGCCGAACAAAGCGCGCCAGAGCAGAACATGGACCGGGGCACTCGGCAGCCATTCTTCACCCCGAAATGCGTGGGTAATTTTCATTAGATAATCATCCACCACAACTGCCAGATGGTAGGTGGGCATGCCGTCGGCCTTCAATAGCACTTTGTCATCCAGGGTGGAAGTGTGGAAGCTCACCTGACCTCGGATCAAATCCGTGAAGGTTATAGTCTCGTCCTCCGGCACCTTGATCCGAATGACGTGGGGAACACCGTCTTCCAGCAGTCGCGTGGTTTCCTCCAGGGTCTGGTTGAGCGAATTGTTCATTTTCATGCGCATGCGGTGGTCGTACTGCGGGGATGGGTTTTCGGTAGTGGCAAATTGGGTGCGCATGGTTTCCAATTCTTCGGGCATATCAAAGGCATAGTACGCTTTATCGGCCCGGACCAACTGCTCCGCATATTCGCGGTACAAAGGCTTTCTCTCGCTTTGGCGGTATGGCCCGTAGGGTCCACCCAAGGCCGGACTTTCATCTGGCTCCAGGCCACACCAGTTAAGGGTGTTAACGATGTAATCTTCCGCACCCGGAACAAACCTGGACTGATCGGTGTCTTCAATGCGCAGGACGAAATCCCCTCCATGTTGACGGGCAAACAAATAATTGAACAGGGCAGTCCGTACACCGCCCAGGTGTAATCCTCCCGTAGGGCTGGGAGCAAAGCGCACGCGCACTCGCTTATTCATAGGCCGCAAAGATACAGAGTTTGTGCGCAGCCTCCGGACTGCGGACGGAACCGAGAAGACTTATCTGGGCGAGTGGAACTTTGGGGCCAGCGGATATTTTTTTGCAGCTTAATTGATTACATTTGACCATATCTACTTCTTTGGTACGTACATCAGTTTTATCAATCGGGCTCCTGTTGGCCAGCTTACTATCCTTTTCGCAGCTGACGTATGAAACTGTTTGGGTTCAATACGATACCGGTTGGCAATACAAAAATCTGAAGATCATTCCAGTTCGACCCAGAAGCCGCCCTGGGCAGCAGCAGCCAGCCATCATGTCTCTGAGTCAGGCAATGGAAAAGGGCCTGGCCGTCGTCACCGAGCGGGGTACCGCGTCAACCGAGAATGTCCATTTTCTGCGGATCAACAACCTTTCCAACAAGTCCCTGTATATCTCCTCCGGAGAAATGCTTTCCGGTGGGCGGCAGGACCGGATAATCGCCCGGGATACTGTTTTACCCCCGTCCAACAAGGATCAATATGTACCCGTCATGTGTGTGGAGGAGGGACGCTGGAGCGACAAAGAAAAGAAGTTCATGTATGGTAACTATGCCAACCCCCATCTTCGTAAACTGCTCGATGTTAATAACAACCAGGTCTTGTTGTGGAGAGAAATCGGCAGCCAATTGGGGGACGCCAACGTCAAGAATAAGACGCTGGCCTATATGTCGCGGTACGCCGACAAGAAGCAGATGCCGCTGATCGACGAATATTTTAGGTTCTTTTTGCAAAAGTTTAAAAATTCGGACAGCTCCATTTTGGGCTTTGTCGCCGTGTCGGGCAATCGCGTGGTGGGTTGTGACCTCTTTGCCGACAAAGAGCTATTTTTCAGTCAACTGGAGCCCCTACTGAAAGGGTACTCTGATGAAGCCGTTTTTTTTGGATCTCCCATAACGCTTCCGGACAGGGACCTGCAACTGTATATGGATAGCTTACTTTCCAGTGAACTGAGCCAGGAAAAATTTGTCAAGGATAAAGGCAAAATATTTAAGCAAAATGGCCAAGTCATCCACATCAATACGTTTTGAGGAGCAATGATGGCTGCGCAGCAATGCAGTTTCCACGGAGGTATTTGGCGATCGGGATGTAATTTGCACCTATGTTCTATTTTGTCAAAACGCCTTGGTTTTTAAAGAAGATCTATCCAGGCTGCGTCTGGACGATTCCCACGGATCAAAAACTCCTGTATCTGACCTTTGATGACGGTCCCCACCCTGTGGCTACTCCATTTGTCCTGGGGGAGCTCAGGAAATTTCAAGCCCAGGCGACTTTCTTTTGTATCGGCAAGAACGTGGTCGAGCAACCAGACCTGTACCGACAAATACTGGAGGAAGGCCATCGCGTGGGTAATCATTCCCACAACCATTTGAACGGATGGAAGACTCCGGATAAGCAATACTTGGAGAACATACGTCTGGCTGCCAAGTATATAGATTCCGATTTATACCGCCCTCCTTATGGCAGGATGAGTCGGTTTCAGATGGGGAACGTAAAATCTGCATTCCACATGAGAATCATAATGTGGGATGTGCTTAGCGGGGATTTCGATCCGGACGTTTCGCCGCAAAATTGCGCATTGCGTGTTACGACCCAGGCTACTGCGGGGTCAATCGTTATCTTTCACGACAGCGCAAAGGCTTTAGACCGGCTGCAAGGTGCTCTGCCCAAGGTGCTTGATCATTTTACTCGCGAGGGGTATCTTTTTAAAGCGATCGGGTGATGTTGCAATCCGGGAGGAAAGCTATGTGCAGTCATTAAGGTATTAAAATGAATTGGGCCGGGGTAGACACCCTGGCCCGTTTTTAATCCGTACCCTATGAAAACTGCTTTAAAGGTAGGACAATTTTTGATTTATCCAAAGTAATTTACGAACCCCCCCCGGCGTCAAAGCCAGCGTGGTCCAAGGCCGTAGGATTACTCGCGTTGCGGACGAATCTGCAAAGTTCTTTTGCCATTCGAAACGCAGCTGAATTGATTGCAAAGTTGACGCAACCACGCAGGACTGGAAGGATCGAAAAGATTCGACGTCTTGCCGGACTAAAACGATCGAAATAGCCGAATCCATGATGGCAAAACCAAAATAAGTCCTAAATTTTACCCCAATTCCACCGGCCATGAAATTAGTAGACAGCCATTGCCATTTATACCTGCCAGAATTTGCAGCGGACCTAACTGACGTAATACAAAGATCAGAAAATGAAGGAGTTAGTAAGTTTTTTATGCCAGCCATTGACAGCACTTTCACCCCCGCCTTACGCGCCGTAGAAAGCCAATTTCCGGATAAATGCTTCTCCATGACGGGCTTGCATCCCTGCTCGGTGAAAGCTAATTACCAAGAGGAGTTGCAGCAGGTAAAGGAATCCCTGGAACAAAGAACCTTTGTCGCTTTGGGGGAAATTGGGTTGGATTTTTATTGGGACCGGACTTTTGAATCCGAGCAATATGAGGCATTTGAACTGCAGGTCCAATGGGCCAAAAGCTACCAGATTCCAATCGTTATTCATTCTCGTGATTCCATGAAAGAGGCCATCCAGCTGATCCGTCGAAACCAGGATGGAAGCCTCAAAGGCATCTTTCATTGTTTTAATGACAGCAGTGAATCAGCCAAAGAAATTATCGATCTCGGATTTCACTTAGGCATCGGTGGTGTAATTACGTACAAGAACTCAAAACTGCCTGCTGCCTTGCAGGAAATTGGACTGGAACACCTTGTTTTGGAAACGGATGCCCCATATCTGGCCCCTGTTCCGTTTCGAGGAAAAAGAAATGAAAGCGCCTACTTAATATACGTGGCCCGAAAACTTGCTGAAATCAAGCAGACCGGTGTGGAAGAGGTCGCAGATTTTACTTCGAAGAACGCGGCAAAAATATTCGGCTGCTAAGCATTGAAATAGTATTTTTGCTGCCCCCAGGAGGGGTGCAGGAGTGGTTGAACTGGCACGCCTGGAAAGTGTGTATACCTGAAAGGGTATCAAGGGTTCGAATCCCTTCCCCTCCG